>NZ_NAPS01000029.1 GCF_004323185.1 Westiellopsis prolifica IICB1 | reverse complement strand
GGGCAAACATGGATAGACATCTAGCTAGTGTCTCATCAGCAATCGGCACCTCTTTGGCCTTCGGCGTCATTAGGACTGCTGGGTGATGACGAAGCATCGCGTACAAGGCAAATCCTGAAAAGCAGAAGTCGTGTATAGAAACTCCAAATTTTGCCTCGAAGTATTCTGCTGCTTCCGGGAATGTATAGATGTACGCTGTTTTGAAAAAAGCAGCCTTGTTTACCTTGCCGCGTTGCCAATGAAACTGCCTTTGTGCCAGCCGATGAAATTCATCCATCACGTTTAGCCGCTGCAAGACAATTCCGTCGTCAGCATTTTCCAACTCGTGCATGAGCTTCATAAGATGGATCGGAGATCCCAGATTTTGGGTGTCGAGGGTTTGAAAAGCCCTATTACCGCGGCGTCGCAACTGCTTCGACCGCAAATACGCATTAACCAGGGTCTCAAGTGTCCACTTATGAATGTGGTGTGGTTTGAATGCCCACTCAACCAATTCTGGTTTCCGACGGGGAAAACGAGACAATGCCATGCGGTCTCCGTCGCCGATGCGATCAATGGCCCAAATCATTCGAAGAAACGGTCCGGCTGCATCCACACGGCCGAGCGCTTCATTCAGCCGCTTCCTAGCCTTGTCTCGTCTCCTGCGGAGAAATCCTGAGGATCTCTCGGTGGGCAGCGTTTGATCGTCATCCGCCCCGCCCCACGTATCTCTTATAGTCAAATTCCGCTCGACGAGTTCATCACCCGTTTCATTTGACAACTTCGGTAACCTTCAAACCTACATCAATTCTCAAGATACCTTATTCTGCACCGAATTCGACAGTATTTTAATTCGTCGAATAACAATTTGACGACGCAGATTCAGTCCCGTCACTTGCATATTAGCGACATAGAAATATAGATTTCGAAAATTTTCAAACCTTACATAAATGTATGTATTGAAGGCGCAAAC
>NZ_NAPS01000004.1:116644-155602 GCF_004323185.1 Westiellopsis prolifica IICB1 | reverse complement strand
TACTTGCTACTGACCCCCCACGTACTGACATCTTTATAAATATCCCGCGCATTGAGTTAAAACCTCTGCCCGAACACGCAATCAGAGAAATCATGATTCAAGCAGCGATAGAGCGAGGAATTGAACTCAAACCCTCAGACTTGGCCAAACTCCAAGAACGCGCCGGGGGTAATCCCATGCTGGCAATGCGAGCCGTAGACGAAGAATACTTAGGACTGGAGATGGAAGGAGCTGATCACAGGAGATATTTTGACATCACGCCTCTAATACTCTTAGTAGGTGTGATATTTGTCGTTATGCGGTTCATTGGTTTGGGGACAAGCGACCAAGCACTGTACATTTTTGGAGGTATCGCCGCTGCTATTTTCTTAGGGCTATCACGCCTACTGTATAATCTGCCACGCGAAAGCCAGAGGATACGGTAATCAGTTATCAGTTATCAGTGAACAGTTATCAGTGAATATAATGCTTGGGATTTCGCATCTATTAATTAGTGGCACGGCTACATCATTATTATTGGGAACTGCTAGCCCAACAGTAATTGCAGTGGGTGCGATCGCTGGTCTTCTCCCTGATATTGACATTTCTACCTCTCCAGCAGGCCGTGTCTTTCCGTGGGTTAGTAGCTACTTTGAATCAAAAATGCCTCACCGCAGTTGTACACACAGCCTAGTTGCTAGTGCAGTTGTGGCAGCGCTTGGGTATGGAATTGCACTGTTTAATCCCAGTTTTATTAACTTGGTTCACGCCTTGAGCATCGGTTACACCTTTGGCGTACAACCACAACCAAATCAAGGGGAAGTGGAACAAACGCCAGAGGAAACAACAGAAGAACAGCCCCAGGAGGAGCAAACCCAAGAGGAAGTATCACCCGAAGAAGCCCAGCAAACAGATCAGGATGCTGATAGTGAGCTTCCTAAACCAGAGCAAAACCCATTTMATAARCCKTCYATYGATGCCATTATTCARAARGAATTYAAYGARGATATGTGGCGRATTCTCAARGGTGGGCTTCCSTGTTTGGAAACWWSTGCWRYRTGYTTGCAGCAGTTGCAAGAAAGAGCGATCGCTCAAWSTCCCYTACTYAAAGAAATTGATACCCGGATTGCTGAGGCGAACGACCGAATTAATGAAGCCAAATCACGAAATCAAAAGAGTATTAGGCTTTCTATYCTCACACCAGCACTGCAATATYTWYTAGGCCCCACTCCCACAGCAGGACAACCACAAAAAAGGGGACTCATTGAAAATATTGCATCTATTATTAGAGGAGATACAGGAATAATYAATGGCTTATTAAATGTGATAGGSRTWCCYCTATTTCAAGGCACTCAGGGCGGGAATGCAGATGCTCAAAGAAATGCGATCGCAATCAGTGATCTACAGATTAARATTGCTGAATTGCAGAGAAGCAGGGCTGAATTAGCACAAAAAACCCGCGAGAARGTAGCMGARGCSTTRATYSMWTTTGATGAAGCMAGAACTCAATATCAGACAAATCAAATTTTGGCAGAAAGGTCAATTCAGCAATTTCAAATATTTGAAATAAGATACGTGAGGGGGAATTCTGACACTGAAACTTACCTGCAAAGGCAAAATCAACTAGACAACACAAAAGCCCAGGTTTACTCGTCCTGGGCAAAAATGAGGAGAGCTTTATTTGAAATTAAGCTTCTTGTCCTTAGTGTTAAAGAAGCAGAAATTTAGCTTTGAACTAAAGCAGAGGAATTTGGTTGTAATTAGCATCTGTTTTCCCAAGAACCTTTAGTATCTTCCTCCATCGCTTTTGGGAGTAGAACTCTTGTTGCTGATACCATTCACGAACATCTCTTGCGTGCTTGCTTGTATTACATCGGCTACAGGCGGGAACTAAGTTGCCAATACAGTCGGGTCCCCCTTTTGATAAAGGAATAAAGTGGTCTAAAGTTACTTTGAGATTAGAACCACAGTAAGCACAAGAGGAATCAAAGTCTTGTAATCTCGTGCTAACTTCTTGAATACTATAGCCAAAATGGTGATTGGAAATCATAAGAGATTTTCTCTTATTAATTGCCTTGATATTTGCGATTTTTCCGTTATTAGAGCCTCTATACTGCTTGATACAGTCTTTGTTTTCTTCACGCCACTTTTTTGCCCTTGCTAGAATCGCAGGACGGTTTTTATAGTAATGATTCCTGTCCCACTCTCTAACTTTGTCACGATTTTTCTGACAGTATAAGCGTCTTTTTTGACGTGCAAGTTCAGGATTTTCTTGGTATCTCTCTCGTTTTTTATCACTAAGCCTAACTCGATTTTTACGACTATATTCACGATTGAATTCTGAGACTTTTTCTTTGTTTATTTTCCTCCATTTTTTAGTTCGTTCTGCGTCACATTTACAGCAATTACGGTTGATTTTTCTTCTTAAACTCTGCCCAGTTCCATTCCAATCATGACCATGCACGCAAAGTTTACCCAGATAGAATTTTTCTGGGTCAAATGCTATATTATTCATGTCAATCTGCTCACAATGGGTTGATAAATAACACCTGAAGTGCCGTTAACATTTCAGGTGTATAAAGTTAACTAGCAATAAAATATCCCATATATATATGGGAAGTCAATTATTGATGCTAGAATTTATGAGTGAGGAAAGAGCAGACTATAAAACTCGATTTAAAAAGCAGGGCATAGGAAGTAAGAGTAAGCAGCCCCCCATTTGTGCTATATTCCCTGCTGACGTTGACAAAATTTTACG
The DNA here is from genome assembly GCF_004323185.1 of Westiellopsis prolifica IICB1. Classification (GTDB taxonomy): domain Bacteria; phylum Cyanobacteriota; class Cyanobacteriia; order Cyanobacteriales; family Nostocaceae; genus Pelatocladus; species Pelatocladus prolificus_A. The sequence goes on along the minus strand of NZ_NAPS01000004.1, from coordinate 152,865 downwards.
AGATCTCCCCAACCGCAGCGAGTATATTCGAGATGCTGTGATTAACCAAATGAGAAAAGATGGGCTGATTGATTAGTTAGTCATGTTATGTGCGTGGAAACAGCGACACTGAAACCTATTTAGTTAGGCAAAATCAATTAGATAACACAAAGGCGCAAACTTATCGGGCTTGGGCAAAAATGCGGCGCAATCTTTTTGAGTTGAAGCTGCTGGTCTTATCAATTAAAGATGCAGAGATATAATTTTCCAAAAATAGCGATCGCACATTCCTTGCTTAAATCAGTGAACAGTCAACAGTAATCAGTTATCACGGTTTCAATTTTTAACTGATAACTGTTGATTAGGGCGATCGCGTAGCAGCTTTCTTTTGGTACTAAATTAAGGCCAACTTGATGGTATATAAGCCGAGCTTACGCCATTGGTTGTGCGACAAATCGGCGGCTCGCCTGCATCTGGTAGAGATGCCAAAGTATAAGAAGTTGTGCCGATATCAAAAGTATCTGGCAGCGTTGAGCCGTTGGAAGCACGAAGTATACCGAAGCCACAAGCATTAATCGATACATTTCTGCTAGCAGTATTTGGAAGCGTAATTGCAACCGCACTACCAGGAGACTTACCAACTATTACCACTTGCCCATTAGGGGTTTTAAAGTTTGCAGTTCGTGTTTCTGTGAAGGTGCCATTGTTACAAGCAGGTAACACTTGCGTTGGCAATGCAGATGCATCTATTGCTGTACCATCTACCTTTAAACCCTCGAATGAGCCGCTAGAAGGAACAGAAATCCTTAATTCGCCACAAGCACCAGCAATTCTTGCAGTAGAGCGATCAATGCTTCCTAATTGCACCAGCACACGACTATTCGCAGTGGCAGAGATGTATACAGTCGTGATGCCTTCATTTGTGACTTTATACACTGTATTGCTGCCATAAGGAATTGCAGCAGCAGGAAAAGCATTATATGCGATCGCACCCAGTGCAGTAGTAGCAATTAATCCTGATTTAATTAGTTGAATTTTTTTCATACACCACTAATGTTAAAATTCAATTTCGTCTTTTCTTAAAACCATATTCATTGATATTTTTATTTTTCAGAAAGAGTAAACTTACGGAATAATCATCTTTGATTTGAAATTCAATATATTTTTTCAGAATTAATACTGAAAAATATGTGAAATTAGTATGAAAAATAGCTAATTAATAAGTAATCTATTGTCTGGCAGATAGATGTTTAAAAATTAGATTTTTCTGGCAGACAGATATTAGTAATTAGGCAGATTTTACAATACAAGTTTCATCTTTCACCAGACAACTTAATTGTGTCTGGCAGACAGTAATCAGTGAACAGTTTAATTTGATAACTGGTAACTGGTAACTGGTAACTGGTAACTGATAACTGGTAACTGATAACTGGTAACTGATTATTGGGCAAACTAATTAAAATATCACAGCCCTGATCATCAATGCTGAAAAAGCTCCTCAATAATCCAGTGTTCTTGCTTGCGTCTATAGCTGACAACTTAACTTTATACACACCATAAATAAAAAATTCCAAACTAAATAATCCTCAATTTTGCTTCTTTACCTCCATACTTTACAAAAATTGCATACTACAGATCCAGAGCTATCTTTTGGTGGGCGTGTTACCCTTAACTTTTTCGGTGGTTAATTAGTTTTACTTATTTATAGTTGCTTAAGGAGTTTTCGGAAAAATGTATCTCAGAATACGGTTTTTTTGACAACAGTCGGTTTCATAGGTATCGCTCTGTGCGCGATCGCACTCATTTTTCGGTCTACTGATTGTGGTGCAAGTAGGGGAACCAGTAAGGCTTAAATTTGAACGCAAAGATCCCAGTAGTTGCTTAGAACAAGTTGTGATTCCAGACTTTCACATTGCCGCAGATTTACCGCTTAATCAAGTAACCACTGTGGAATTTACACCCAAACAAGCTGGAACTTATCTCTTTACCTGTGGCATGAATATGTTTCGTGGTGCGATCGCAGTCCAAGCCGCAGACGCTAATCAAGAAACAGCTTCTACTCCAATTAGTGTTTCATAAGCTTGATGGAAGAACTTTTCTCTACATCTATTTTAGACAAAAGTCCCTCTAGATATAAATTATTGCCTGAATTGTGGAAGTAACGGTTTTAACTTCTCCGACTGTTCATTGCTTAAGTCTCCTCGGTTGATCATCACAACATAGCGATCGCATCTTTTTTAGGATACAACGAGTTTGAAAACACGCCCTAAAGCCCCTTGATTTATCTATAGGCCAATCGGATTTTTCTAATCAAGCCTTCCTGTTTTTGGAGGGGACAATGCGTTACCCCGAAAATATAGTTAGCCAAGCCAATAAACCGCGACTTGGTCGTGCGTGATCGCATTCAATAGTAAATTTGTATTTGATAACCCGCAACTTGGGTTACTAATTTTGATTTATAATACTTGAAGTTCTACACAACGACAGTGTACTATTTCCTATGCAAGATAAATTATCTAATACTCACATTGAAAGCTATTACCCTCTATTAACTCCGACTGAGTTAAAATCAAGATTACCTTTAACTAAATTGATTCAACAAAAAATTTTAGAATCTAGACAGGAAATCGAAAATATATTAGATTTTAAAGACAGGAGGAAGTTTATAGTAGTTGGTCCCTGTTCTATTCATGACACAAAATTAGCGATTGAATATTCCCAGAAGCTGAAAAATTTAGCTGGACAAGTTCAAGACAAACTCTTGCTTGTGATGAGAGTATATTTTGAAAAACCAAGAACAACAGTTGGATGGAAAGGATTAATTAATGATCCTGACATGGATGATTCTTTTAATATAGAAAAAGGGTTATTGATGGCACGCAGCTTGTTGTTGAAAATTGCCGAATTGGGATTACCCGTAGGCACAGAAGCACTCGATCCTATAGTACCTCAATATATTAGCGAATTGGTTACATGGTCTGCAATTGGAGCGCGTACGACCGAATCACAAACTCATCGTGAGATGGCGAGTGGACTTTCAATGCCTGTTGGTTTCAAAAACGGTGTGGATGGTAATATTAATGTTGCTTTAAATGCTCTTCAATCGGCTCAAAAATCTCACCATTTTTTAGGAATTAATCAAATGGGACAGGTGAGTATATTTAAAACTAAAGGGAATGCCTATGGTCATGTTATTTTGCGAGGGGGTAATGGGAAACCAAATTATGATGTAGCCAATGTCAAACAAGTGGAAGAAAAATTAAAAGCAGCAAATTTATCACCAAGAATAGTTATTGATTGTAGCCATGGTAATTCAAATAAAGATTATAAATTACAAAGCTTGGTTTTTGAAAGTGTAATTCAACAAATAGTTGATGGTAATACATCAATAGTTGGCATGATGCTAGAATCCAATTTATATGAGGGTAATCAAATAATTTCTACTAAAGAACAGCAATTAAAATATGGTATTTCTGTGACAGATGGGTGTATTGGTTGGAACAAAACAGAAGAAATTATCTTAGCTGCTTACAGACAACTAAAATAGGAAGTATGTAAATTTTATGCATATCAGGACTTAAACGAAAAAAGTAGCTAAATATTTAGCTCTTGTAAAGGGTTTTTTGTTCCGGAACCAGAGTGGCAGTAATCAAGAATAATAGTCATATGCGGATTATTTTTTGCCACGTCTGCAATGAGTACTGCCAATTCTGGCATTGCATAATAGAGGGATGAATTTAGGTGTTCTACTGTGAATTGTCCATACTGCGGCTCTACCGAGATTAGGAAAAATGGGTGGCGGCGAGGTAAACGTTTGGCACCACGTTTACGCCATTATTTGGCACGTCTACATCGCAAAACATTATGTTACTCCAAATCTGTAGATATGCTTAAGTTCTCAATTAAATTGTTACTACACTATTTAAGGTATGAAGAAATACCCGTATTCATGTGATTCATCCCGCATTTATGCAACGCCACGCTTTTTAACCAGCCACAGCACTTCATAGTTTGTATCGTAAATTAACTTTAATGGGGTTGACAAAGTTGTCAAAAAGTGGATTAAGCGAAGACAATGAAATTTTCAGGCGATCGCTAACTAACTGTAGCGAAATGCCCCCTCACCCCCCGGATTTCTCACAAGCGGTACATTATATTCTAGTTGTTGGATAAATCTGGCATGGGGAATACTGGTAAAGTTTTGGCTGGTCGTGGATACCTGAATAACCGCCTACCCCGAATTATTGAGGGGATACGATTAGTGCGATCGCAATTAATTCAAAGTGTAACAAAACTGACTCAAAAGTAGATTAGTTACAGTATATAAAAATTATTAGCATTAACGTAAACTGAGAATGAGCAAAAAATGGGCAGTCAAGCGACTCACTGTAAACTTGACATCGAGTGAAATCGAAAAACTTGAAAAATATAGCCAAGAAACTGGAAGACCACTAACAGACATCATTAGAGAACTAATTCGACGCTTACCTGAAATACCAGAAACTAAATTGCCACCAACTGCATAATCTGCTGTTAGTGCCACCCACATTATATTAGACAACATTGGTTAGTATTTAAACTGCTGATAACTGCACTGGATGAGCAATTATCAGCATTTTTTTGTCATTAAGACTATATATAAAGGCATACACTCAATAATGTTGCATTATTGTTACCAAATAAGTCGGTAGTTAAAAAATAGAGCGCGATTGTCCTTCAAGAAAAACTTTTTGGTTTACTGATCTTTGGTTACAAGAGCTTAGTGGTAGTTGTGATAGTGTAACCAAAGTCATTAAACCTAAACTATGAAAGTACACCCACGAAAAATCTATGAACTGCTGCAAAAATCAAGTCAGACAAATGAATTAGTTCGGGAGGTTATCATCGGGTTAACCTGGACATTATGTCAAGCAGATGGAATTGGATTGTGTATGAGTCCTGGTCAGCTAACGCGGACTTTATCGTGGTCAGGAACTTTGGTGAATACAGCTTTAACAGATTTAGTACCATGGTTACAATCATGGGATAGTTACCAAGCTACTGTTGGTATGGCAGCGATTAATGCTGTGATTAACCCATCTTCGCCACTTGTTTTAAAAGCAGAGCCGCTTTCGCCAAAATTTTCAGCAAATTTGGCTGTTTTTGAGCATTTTTTACCTTTAATTCGGGGAAAACGAGTAGTTGTAATTGGCCGCTATCCCGGACTATTTGAATATGAACAAGAAATAAATCTCGCGGTTCTTGAACGTCAACCAAGTCCTCAAGATTTACCCGATACAGCTTGCGAGTATCTTCTACCCGAAGCAGATTGGGTGTTTCTGACAGCAACTTCTATAGTAAATAAAACATTTCCACGTTTAGTAGAGTTGTCGCAAAATGCAAAATTAGTATTGATGGGACCGACTTTACCCTGGTTGTTAGATTTTGCAGATATGGGAATTGATTATTTAGCAGGTGTTGCTGTCACCAACCCAGAGGGATTACGTCAGACAATAGCTGAGGGGGGAGGTACTAGGATTTTTGATACAGGAGTACAATATCGGGTTTTGAAGTTGTAAATTTATCATGTGCTGTGAATATCAGTAGACCGAAAAATGAGTGCGATCGCGCACAGAGCGATACCTATAAAACCGACTGTTGTCAAAAAAACCGTATTCTGAGATACATTTTTCCGAAAACTCCTTAAGCAACTATAACGGACACTTTTTGTACTTAAACAGATGTTATACCATTTCTTTATGAGGCTGCGCCAAATTTTTTTTTCCACCTGGAACTGGTGCCAATTCTAAAGGTATATTATTGGGAACTGCTGATAAAGGAAGTCTGACAGTTAAGCAACAACCAGATCCCAACTCAGTTTTAATTTGGAATTGACCTTTTAAAAGTGCAACTCTTTGTTGCATTTCTTGGAGTCCAAATCCTATTAGTTGCTGATCTAATTGAAATCCCCTACCATTATCTTCAATAGTGAGATAGACTTGCTCTGGAATTGCACTTAATTGAATATGAACTACTGTTGCTTCCGCATGTTTGTAGATATTTGTCAGTGCTTCTTGGACAAAAAGGTAAACTATTTTACTAATTTCTCTAGGTAATACAAAAGGTAAACTCAACTCAGTAGTAGGTAAAATACCTGTGGAATGATGAAATTCTCGTACCAAGAACGTAATCGCCATCTGAAGCGATCGCTCTCTTGGTACGTCTACGCGCAATGTATTGACTGAACGGCGAACTTCTTGCATGGCAAAAGAACCGAGCCGTTTGGACTCTACAATATAACAATAAGCTTGCTCTATATCAACTTGCCAAAATCTCAAAGCGGTCTGGAGTTGAATATTCATCACAGCTAGAGCATGTCCGAGGGAATCATGAATATTATGAGCAGTATGATTACGTTCCCGCACAACAGCAAGGTCTTCAACTTGCACGACATACTGCTGTAGTTGCTTGTGAGCAATTGCTAGCTGTTGTTGGATCTGGCGCTCACTGGTCACTGTATTTACTAAATGCAGCAAAAATAATAATCCCATACCAAACAAGAGTGTATGGGTTAACTGATTCAAGCAAAAATTTTCTTGCTCCGAGGGTGATAAAGATAAAGTCATGTTGCTAACAGATTGAATCTGTAAACCCAAGAACAGGAAGAAAACCAAACCAGCAAGCAGATAGCGTTCTGATAAATCAAACAAAAAGCTACTACGAATTACTACTACAATCAACAATAAGGGCCACAGCTGTAGATATCCTAACGCTGCTCCAAACAAAATTAACCCAACTTGAATGATGGTATAAAGTATTTTATAAACTGTCTTGCCATAAGGTAGTATGTACCCCATCAAGCCGAAGACAAGCAAAATCAACAAAGATGGAATTAATAAATTAGGAGTTCGAGAAAAAATCATTGGTATCAAGGAGTTAGCTACAGCGCAAGTCGCCACTAACCCCCATTCGGTGTAGAGTAAAAAGCGAAATGGATTTGAGCGGACAGGAAATGACAGACTCATAGAAAGTGGTAACTACTGCTTTAAACTAACCTCGTTACCTACTTATTTTGAATCTTTTAAATTTAATTTCAAGAGCAAATAACAACTTCAAGACTTTTGTTAGAGTATTTGCTCTCTCATCAACGAAAGTTGTAGAGAAATTTACTTGTATAATTTTTTATGTTAACTAAGATACATTATAAATACCTTAGAGAGCAAAAGTATTGTGTTTCTACTCAAAATAAGCGAGCAGGCTTGTTTTGTAATTGAGAAGCGATCGCCATTACCCTGTCTACCACAGCAATCATATATCCATAATCTGGTATTTTTCCATTGGGTACATACTTCACTTCTTGAGCCAAAATTGAAGGGTAATCATTTAAGACTTGACGAATATATTCTTGATGTTTGCGTTCCACATTTGGTCCAACCAAAAGCATACCAGATGGAATTGAATGAGGATCTTTGAAGAGTATACGAAGCTCATTCTGCTTTAGTTGAGAGTTATAGAGATTCAACTCTGCGATTGAAACAGCACCAGCATTTGCTTTTTTTTGAACCACCCATTCTAAAACTGTTGTGGGTGTGGGTGCAAATAATATTTCAGCCAATGTCAGACCATAAAGATTGTAAAGGGGTAAATAATATCCTGTCGCCGAACCTGGCTGACCTAATACAATAGTTTGACTTTCTAGCATTTTTAAATCATTCAATGAGCTATCCTGACGTACAACAATAATTGAGCGCAAATTACTATCAGCAAATAAAGGAAAAAGCGGAGTATATTGATAGCGAGAAATTGCAAGAGCTGCTAAACCAGGTGGAGCAAATACTAATGACCAAGTGCTATCTTTTAAACGCTCAATAGCTTGATTTTCATTAAAAGCAGGCTCTAGCAGAACGTATGCTTTTATTTTTTCACCCAAGTACTTATTAAACTGAGCATATTGATTAATTATCTCTTCTCCACCACTGTAGTTGATGACACCAATAATTAATTCACCTCCAGACGCTGCTTTAGATTTACAAGCACTGACGATTAAAGAGGCTAGAAATAGAAAAAAGTTACGACGCGAAATTTGTTTATACATGTTTAATAATAATCATTAAATTGGATGTGATGGAAAATTTAAATTAACTTAATGTTTATCAATTAATATATTAAAATAGTGTCTCTATCGGATGACAAAAACCTATGTTAAACAACTTAAAAATTGGCACTAAAGTAAACTTACTATTGATACTAGTTTTTATAATTAGTATTCTAGTGACTAGTACAACCCTGTCAACATTACTACAGCATAGAGCGCAAAATGAAGTCACTTCTAAAGCAATAATTCTCATGCATACAATGAACTCCGTCAGAAAATATACACAATATCGCATCAATCCTCTACTTAAATCTAAACTAGAAACAGAAACACAATTTATTCCAGAAACAGTACCAGCTTTCTCTGCAATTAAAATTTTTGAAGATTTTCGTAAGGACGAAAAATTTAAAAAATTTATATATAGAGAAGCAGCAATAAATCCTACTAATTTACGAGATAAAGCTGATAGTTTTGAAACTAAAATTCTACAAAGCTTTCGTAAAAATCAGAAAAATCAAGAAATTACTGGCTTTCGTAATCTTCCTCAAGGAGAGGTGTTTTACATTGCAAGACCATTGGCTATTACACAACCAAGTTGTCTTGAATGTCATTCAACAATAGAGAAAGCTCCCAAGAGTTTACTGGCAAGTTATGGTACAAAAAATGGTTTTGGTTGGCAACTTAATGAAATTGTTGCTGCTCAAATAATTTCCGTTCCCTCTGAGGAAGTTTTTGAAGATGCTGATCATAGCTGGTCTATGATCATGGGACTTGTGATTGCTATTTTTGCTCTTGTAATTCTCTTGTTGAATCTATTAATCAAACGAGCTATTGTTCAGAGAATTAAAGCCATAGAAAAAATTGCCCAACAAGTCAGTGTAGGTAATATGAGTATTGATTTTGATGAAAAATACAATGATGAAATTGGTGGATTAGGGGTAGCATTTAACCGAATGAAAGCTAGCCTGCAAATAGCTATAAACCTCCTTGAAAAAAATGATAATTAATCTAAATTTGAGAGTAGATTTTGCTGAAATTTTTGAGCTTTTTGTGGGTTGGAAATTTCTATTGATAAAATTTCCACCAGTTCTTGACAGGACAAATGAGGGTTACTTTTAATAGCTTTTTGAACAAGAAAAGATGCTATCGGACCAATGAATTCAGCTAGATAATGCTCACATTGACGTATAAATCTCTCGTTAAAAGCTAAATTATCTAATTTTATCTCCTGTTTATTAATAGATTTTTTGAAGGATTCGGGTGTTTTTTCTTCTAAGATTGAAAGCTCTATTAATGGTATTTCAATAGTGAGTTGACAACCATATCCTAGCTCAGTTTCTATATTGAAATTACCTTGTAGCGCTATCACTCTTTCTTTTATACCTTGGATACCAAACCCTGTTTTTAATTGCGATAAGCTAAAACCTTTACCATTATCTTTCACAATAAGTAATACATTGTTGTGATTGGCATTCACTAAAATCTCTACTTTTGTTGCTTGTGCATATTTACATATATTTGTCAGAGATTCTTGCACAATCCGATAGATAGTTGTCACCACCTTAATAGGTAAAGGAGTAGACAAGCTAATGCTGGTATAAGGTAAAATTCTAGTGGTTTGATGAAAATTTTCAACGGCAAGAGTGATTAGTTCTTCTAGTGATTTGTCTTGAGTATCATTTGTACGTAAAGCACAGACAGATTGACGAACTTCATGAATGGCAACAGATCCTAATTTTTGAGCTTCTGTGAGAAACTGTTCTGCTTGAGAGGGATCAATATGCCAAAGTTTACGAGCCGTTTGCAACTGTATGTTAAGACTAGTTAACGCATTACCCAAAGAATCATGTATTTCACGAGCAATACGTTTGCGTTCTTGTACCGCAGCAAGCTCTTCGATTTCTAGAAGATACTGTCTTAGCTCTTTGTATTGCAGTAATAAATCGGTATAATGCTTTGATACCATGGTATTAACCATCTAATTTCATACTAACGGACTATTCAATACCACACAGTGCCTTGCTTACTTGCAATATCAAATTTTAATGAGACTGCTCCTTTTAAAATGAAGATCATATTCTTACCCCACAAGATTGGTTAGTTAATTTCCGGATTTCATTGCAAAATGAAACATGAAATTACGGCTTTTTTAGAAGCTGTGTGTACTTATCTGAGAGAACTCAGGGATTTACGCTGCCATTCAATAAATTGATATTTCTTTACAACAAAATTTGGGGGATGTATAAAAGATTTTTTAATCTTTCCGCATCCCGCCTTCTGTTAATTGTCACCGACTTACTTGCCATAAACTGAGTTAGCATAAATCGCTAGTTGCGATCGATTTTTGAGATTTAGACGATTCAGCAAGTGGGTGACATGGGTTTTGACTGTCCCTTCTGAAATATAAAGTTGCTGGGCAATTTCACGATTCGTAGCACCAACAGCAATCAAGCGTAGTACATCTTGTTCACGATCAGTTAGCAAGTCCAATTTTGGCTCTGGTAACTTCGGGCTAACAGGTTCTGAGACTTGAACTTTAGCAATTATCTTTTCTAACACTCCTGGTCCCATTTGGGTATATCCTTTATGGACAAATCGAATTGCTTGTGCTAGCTCCTCAGACGGCATATCTTTTAATAAATAGCCCTTTGCTCCTGCTCGCATTGCATCGGCGATGTATTCATCATCATCAAACGTACTTAGAACTATCACTTTAATATTGGGAAACTGCTGGCTGATGATGCCAGTAGCTTCCCTACCATCCATTACAGGCATCCGTATATCCATTAACACGACATCTGGCTCTAGTGCTTTTACTTGTGCGATCGCATTTTCGCCATTATCCGCAGTTCCTACAACTTCTAAGTCAGCCTCTAAATTTAGCATAGCCCTAATGCCATCTCGAATCAGAGTTTGGTCATCTACAAGCAACAGACGAATCATATAGGAGTAGATCTAAAATTTTGCAAGAGTACTACCCCAGTGTAGAACTATGTCTGCGTCATGGATACTCTAAGAAGAAGTAATACAATTTAATATATTGACGGGCTAAGTTTTTAATTTATTTTGATGGGTTTAAGCTTTGAGCTTTGAAATTTATTTTACAGCTGATTGCAAATGGTGCACTCAGATCACGAAGTTTTTTTAAAAGGACGATCATCTGTTTGTTCTGATGATCAAACAGTTCTGCTGTCACTACCTCTACGACACTACTATACCTCTGGCAGTCTGATTCATTCTGCAAATATGCGATGTCAATTGTTTTTATTATTATATTAAGTGTCTTAACTGTCCCTATAATACGAACTTAAATGTCTTAAATGTCTTAAATGTCTTAAATGTCTTAATTTTTCCAGCATGTTAAATATTAATTTTAATATGCTAATATTGCGTGAGACACTATTGCATTTTCTTGAAAAGTCTGAGAGTATCTGAAAGACAAAGTTGATATTTTTATATCATTATATTATTAAATATTTATCTAAACGAAAATCAATAAAATGCCTAAGTTCTCAACGGTTTTTTGGTTAATAAAAGATTAATAATTTACAAATATTCTCCAATTACTTATGAAATTTAACTTATCTCAAATTGGTGTTCAAATGTCCGATATGTCAGGTGTTAAAGGCATAATGAAGGACATTAAGGAAACACTACAAGCCAATCAAGAACAAAAATTTATTGTTTTGAGTCCTGGAAATCCAGTGCTTTTACCAAAAGTTGAGCAGATGTGGCGAGAGTGTACCGCAGAACTTTTAGCTAGCTCTGAGTATGGTGAAATAGTTGGTCGCTATGGTGTGAGTCAGGGTTATCTCCCATTAATTCAAGCGATCGCGAAAGATTTTAATAATCGCTACGGACTTACTTTGAGTGAACAGAACATCTTGATCACTCCTGGAAGCCAAATGCTCTATTTCTATGCTGCAAATGCTTTTGGTGGTTACACAAGTGACGGAGATTTAAAGCAAATCCTCTTACCAATTAGTCCTGACTACACAGGTTACGGTGCAATCAGTCTAGCTCCAGAAGCTTTAGTCTCCTATAAACCAGCTCTAGATATTGATCCAAAAGCTCACAGATTCAAGTATCATCCTGACTTCAACAATTTAGCGATCGCAGAAAATACTGGTTGCATTCTCTTCTCTCGTCCCTGTAATCCAACAGGCAATATCTTATCTAACGATGAAGTCGAAAAAATAGCTGCTCTTGCTAGACCTCATAACATTCCTGTATTTATAGATTCTGCTTATGGTCCTCCTTTTCCAGCACTAAATTTTCAAGATATGACCCCTGTGTTTGGAAAAAACATTGTACATTGCATGAGTTTTTCCAAAGCCGGTTTACCAGGAGAGCGAATTGGCGTTGCAATCGGAGATTCTAGGATCATTCAAATTCTAGAATCTTTTCAGACAAATCTGTGTATCCACTCCTCCCATTATGGACAAGCGATCGCAGCCCGTGCAATTAACTCTGGTGTCCTTGAATACATATCTAATGAAGTCATAAAACCTTTTTATAAAAATAAATTTTCTGTTCTCGAAGCTAAACTTGACCAACTGATGCCCAAAGACTTACCTTGGTTTCTACATTGGAATGAGGGAACAATCTTTGCTTGGTTGTGGTTAGAAAATTTACCTATTAGCGACTGGGATTTGTACCAACAATTAAAACAGGTAGGTGTACTTGTTGTACCTGGTAGATTTTTCTTTCCTGGATTAAACGAAGATTGGTCACACAAATATCAATGTCTTCGTATCAGCTTGACAGCAAGCAATCAAGAAATTGAAATTGGTATGGGAAGTTTAGCAAATGTTGTTCAACATATTTATCAACATGCAGTAGTTTCTAGTATTTAAAATTATCTAATTAATTAGTATTTTAAGTATTATAACTAATTATCAGAAAAATACACACAATATAAATCTTGAATAATGACAAAGGACAAATGATAAATGACAAATGACCAATACACCCGATCAGTTTTAACATTTGATGGACAAAATGATTACATAGACTTTGGCAGAAATGATATTGGCGGTGTTTTCGCTGAGGGGAGTTCAGCCTTTACAATTTCAGGTTGGATAAATCCTCTTAACCTCACAAACCAAGCCACTACCTATAGAGTACATAATGTATTTTTTGCTCGTTCTTCAGACCGATACAGTGATAATTTTGAGTTCGGTATTAGTGAAGAAGGAAACCTAGATGTATATATTGATGAAAAAATCGATAATGTTGTCAAAACATTTGGTAATGGGGAATTAACTATTGGACAATGGCACTTCTTTGCTATTGTTTTCAATCAGGGTCAACTAACCATATATCTTGATGATCATGAATATACTGGTTCTCTTACAGGTTCGGCTTTAAACAGAGCAACTAGTGCTGTAACTCTTGGTGCAACTTTACACAACAATATATATTTCACAGGTCAATTAGCTAACATTAGCATCTGGAATTATCCCTGTACTCAGGTAGAAATTCAGACCCATCGTTCTGGAGCTTTAGTCGGAAATGAAGCAGGATTAGTAGCTTACTGGATATTAAATGAAGGAGAAGGAACAACCGTCCGAGATCAAACTGGAAATGGCCATAATGGAAAATTGCGTGGTAATCCTAGTTGGAACTTTACACAGATTGCATTTGCGATCGCTCAATCATCGAATGAAAGCGAAATAACAGGCAGTTTGGAAGAGGTGATTGAGTCCATTACAGAAGTTTCCCTTGAAATAACTACTAATAACGAAACCGAATTGCAGCAAGAATCGATTGAACTTTGCTCTGTCTCACAAACTGACACATCGACCCAGGTAAATACAAACCCCAAGAGTAAAAAAGGGACAAAAAAACAGAGTGAAAAATCTGCCAATACTCAAACCTCTCAAAGCATACAGCCAGAGGAAGGGGAAAATCAAACAGAGCAAACCAGCCAAAGCGAAGTTTTAATCGATTTTCAACAACCACAAATCATAACTGAGGAGCGATCGCCAACAACTATGAATACAACACCTAATACCAAATATAAAATACTTGCCATTGATGGAGGGGGAATTAGAGGAATTATTCCGGCTCTTATATTAGCAGAAATTGAAAAGCGGACACAAAAGCAAATATTCAGTTTATTTGATTTAATTACAGGAACTTCCAGTGGAGGAATTCTAGCACTTGGATTAACTAAACCTCGATTAAATCCTGATCCATCTAATAGTTCACCAATAGCTGAATACAGTGCTGAAGATTTAGTAAAATTATTTGCTGAGTATGGAGCAGAAATATTTTACGAACCATTCTGGGAAAAAATACTCGGTAAAATAGAAGATATATTTATTCAACCCAAATATTCTTCCCAGAGTAGAGAAGAAATTTTTAAACAATATTTTGGCGACGCTTTTTTAGCAACTAATCTCACAGAAGTATTTGTCCCTAGCTACGATATTGAGCAGCGAATTCCAGTTTTCTTTACTAATAAAGTAGAAAAACAACAGACAGGATCGCACAATTTTCGTAAATTATGTCTCGGTTTTACCCTTACAGATGCCGCATTAGCAACTAGTGCTACTCCCACTTACTTTCCTCCCCATCGTATTCCTACTACTCATAATACCAATGGCTTTTATACTTTAGTTGATGGCGGTTTGGTAGCTAATAATCCAGCACACTTAGCTATTTTGGAAGCACAAATGGGTAAACAAGAAAACAAACAAATCCTTAATCTTGAAGAAATCTTGGTAGTTTCCTTGGGTACGGGTTCGCTGACGAGTGTCTATCCTTATAATGAAGTGAAAAATTGGGGACTCCTACAATGGGGAATACCACTGTTAAACATGGTGTTCGATGGTGGAAGTGAAGTGATAGCCGGAGAATTAGAACGATTGTTTGCATCTAGTGAGCAAGCAATTAAAAATTCTTATTATCGTTTTCAAACATTCTTACCCAGTGACTTGGAAGTCATAGATAATACCAAGCCAGAAAATATTCGTCAGCTTAAAGCCCTAGCTCATGAACTGATTACAAAAAAAACTCAGGAAATTGATGAGTTGTGTGGTCTTTTGACGAGCTAAGTGGTTGGGGTCGTCATTTGTCAGAACAAAAAATAAACAGGAATTTATGCAACCAACCGTAATTTTAAAGGACACAGTGGCAATTCCACAGGTAAAAACTATTTGGCTTCCCCAAGGACGGTGGCGATCTCGGCCATAAAAGGTAAAATTAGCCACCTTCTTGATTAAAAACTCAACTATCAAACTAGGGTTAAAAGAAAAATTTTGTAAAAATTTAACTCCGTTTGAAGATGAGTAACTTTTAATCTAGCTTAGTCTAGGTTTAACGTAAGTTCGATAGATTTTATTACTCCAACATCCCGCCCTCAAATAAATAACTGGCTAGTAGCAAAAACACAATTTAAGTGAGTTGAAGAACTTATTTATTCAGTCTAGTTTCAGTAGACTTTGACTATGAGCCAGCTATTTATTGGCGAGTTGATTGCTTAGTCTGAATAATATTTATCGAACTCACGTTAGGTTTATAGATAGGTTTCTTTGTTTATAAGGATTCCTATTTTATACCCTTAGTCATGTTTGAACAAAAACAAAAGGATTTTAGGTGAACCCAATGGATGAAATCGTAAAAAAAGTTGCTGCTCTTGGTCTTCCTGGAGTACTTTTAGCAATTCTGACAGCTACAGGAGGTGCTACCGCTAGCCTTATAGGTACTCTGACAGCGTTGGGAGGACCATTTGGTTTCGGAGGAGGTCTATTTTTGTTTGGTTTGACAGTCGTGTTAGGAGATGCTATCTCAGGCTATGGAATTGAAGCGATTCTCAAGGGTATCTATACAGAACGTAGCAAAACCGAGTCCGTGAGATTTCTACTCAAAGAAATTAATGATCTACCGATTACAGACGAGCTAAAACTCAAACTGAAAAATCATCTTAGTCCAGGGGTTACTACTTCTTCTGAACCAGTTGAAGAACCAAGAACAGTTGAAATTGTTGAGGAATAATTTTACCGTATTCCTACGGGAAAATTAGAAAAACAATAACACCAAACACAAAAGATATATTAAGTAGGTTGGCATATTGAAAATACGAATATTTAATCCTGCCGACTTACTTAATCTTTATTAAAAACATTTGACATCTCCAGCCTGTATTAACAGGAGATGTGGCAAGATGGGTAAAAGGTAGGGCATCACATCACTTAAGAAAAGAATTTCCAGAATTGAAAAAACTGCCCGCTTTGTGGACACCGACCTACTAGTTCACCATATTGATTTTGACAAGTTTGCCAGCTCCCCGACTTTTTAAAAAAGTCGGGGAGCTAACCCTTGGAGTTAAACCTATGCCGAGTATTAATCGCTAAAATAATTACTATAGAAAGCATGTCGCATTTGTTGATCAATGTAGTATGCAGCAGCTTATCTTTATGCTCAAGCGAAGCCTCCTCGCTGAAATGCTGATATCTGTTTTGATATTAATGATGGTAATAGCTGTGCAAGGTGCTACATTGTCCAGCAATTCCTTTCCTCAAAACTGGCAAGGCACATGGAGCGGTACAATGTTAGACCGCTCTGTGGAAGGGCGATCTCAAACTGTACCCATGACACTCCGAATTCAGCCAATTTCTAATAATTCCATGCGCTACACTTGGCAAATTACCTACGGAGCAGGGGCGAAAAAGCAAGTACGTAATTATGAGTTAGTTGTCAAAGATCAGAGTACTGGTCACTTTGTGATTGATGAGAAAAACGGAACTCTCATAGATGCGTGGTGTGTAGGGGACAGGCTCTATAGTCAATTCAGAGTTCAAGATAAGTTACTCAATACACAATATGAGCGACAAAATAATCGGCTCCACTATGAACTAGTTACCTATCAACCGACTGGTTCACCTCAAGCGAAGGATTGTGAGCAAAAAGTTTCTTTCCAGAATTATCAACTACAGGTTGTTCAGTCTGCGGAACTGTCTCTTGTTAGAGAGTAGAAGAATAGAGGCAACGCGACCAAAGAAACTTTTACTCCTGTGCGGTGATACTCTGTCGTAAAAGCCATTCATCCCGGAGTAATGCGTAGATATACTCATCGTACCACGTGCCTTTCATAAACTTGCTTTGCTTGAGATGCCCTTCACAACGCATACCAAGACGTTTCATCAGTCGCATGGATGCAGTATTACGTGTGTCACAAATTGAGGTAAGTCGGTGCAACTGGCGCTGTGCAAAGACATAGTTAAGTAATACTTGTACCGCCTCGGTTGCATAGCCATGTCCTTGATAGTCCGGGTGAAGTAACCACCCAATTTCGCCTTGATTTTGTTGTTTGGGCAAAAGGTCGATGCTAACCTCGCCAATGGTTTTAGCATCGGCTATGTGGTGGATAGCAAAGGGGACAGCGACACGCTGATCGCCTATTTCCAGTGTTGCTTGGTGAGCAAGAAAGCGCATTGCTATCTCCTCAGTAAGTAATTCTTCTGGCAGATAGCGGAATACTTCAGGGTGAGATCGATACGCCATAAAATCGAGCAAATCAGTCTCTGCCATACGGCGTATAATTAATCGTTTTGTTACCACAGGCTCCATATTTTTATTCACTCCCCAAATTTTTAAACCCATTTTAATAAGTTTAAGCTTTAAGTCTGAACTTTAGTTCATGGCTTTTTGTAATTTGTGCAAGTCGGGCATAATTCTCAATGTTTTCCCACCCTTGCGCTCCAGCAATCATGGCTAAAATCGCAATGACCAAAATATCTGTGAGTTGATGTTTTTTTGTTCGCTCTACTCTCGGCTCTTTGATAGGAGCAAAATGCTCGACTAGACTCTGTTGAATACTGCCTATATCTACTATTTCTTTTAGCTTTCGCTGACCACGCGAATTTTGAAGAGTCTCAGCAGATTTAGTTTCAAAGCCCTGTGACATCAACTTGACTCCTGAAGATTTTCAACAACAGCATTGAAGTCATTTCATTGATATTGCTCAGGAGTCAACTGCGTTTTTTACATCCTTGCTTATGCTTATATTGCTTAATTTATCAAGATCACATTATACCAAATTAGATGAGCTTACCCTGTGTCTTAACTGTCCTAATTAATTTTTTTTTAACTGTCTTAACTGTCTTAACTGTCCTTGCATTGAATATTTAACTAATGATATATATAAACTTAGTCAAAGCAAATTTCCCTGGAGGAAATAGCATGTCTAATAATACTAATCAAGCAGTACCATTCTTTGCTCGTTTCTTGGAAGAACAAGTTGAACAAACTAATGAATCTTCCTCCAAAGGTATTAAGGCTCCTCCTGCAACTCTAAAGTATCCTTCCGATTGGGAAGAATATTAAACAAAAGTGACTTCATCTGAAGTTAAGGCAACAGTTCTTAGTAATTAAAGATCTGAAAACTGTTGTAGAGAGTATAAGATTTTCTACTTCATTGGTACCATGATATGTAGAAGATAATCTGCTCTCAAAAGAGTTCAGTTCTGGCAAATAAAATTCAGAGCTAAACTAGTTCAAGCCCGCTCATGCGGGTTTGAAATTATTTATGAGTTTGTAATGATAATTTTTGCGTTCAAGTGCTACTACATAATGAATTAAAAAAACAGTTTGCATTAAATATTTAGGCTTATTGTTAATAATTTTATTCAATTAAATAATTACAAATTAAAAATTGATATTAATGTCTATCTGTTAAAACTAAAAGCAGTGAATATTTAATATGCAAATTTCCCGTGATGTTGTTTTACTTATTACCCATAGTGGTGATTTTTTTACAATAGATAGAGTTGAAGAAGCCTTATTAAAAAAAGGGGCGCAATCATTTCGCCTTGACACTGATCAGTTTCCCCTAGAAGTACAATTAACCGCACATTTTGACAAATCCAGAAGCTATCACACCTTAGAATATGGCAAACATTTTATCAGCACAGAGCAGGTGCAAGCTGTGTGGATGCGGCGTCTTTGGGAGCCTAAATTTAGTGCAGAATTAGATCCCAAGTTTCAACAAGCCTGTGTTAGAGAATCAATAGCTACCTTGAATGGTTTTTGGGACAGTCTTAAAGATGCTCGCTGGGTAGATAGTTTAGAACGAATAGATTATGCAAATAATAAGCTGCGCCAACTGCGGGTTGCGTCTGAAGTAGGTTTTATCACTCCTCGGACTCTTGTTACTAATAAAGCTGAAGCAGCACGGGAATTTTTTCATCAAGTCAACGGGAAAATGGTGAGCAAGCTATTAACTGCTCTTTCCCGCAGTATGGAAGCTACATCCTCATTCTTCCTTTACACCAGCACTGTTAAAGAGGAGGATTTACTTGACGCTGAATCATTGCGCTATTGTCCAATGGTTTTTCAAGAACAAATCCCTAAGCAGTTAGAATTGCGCGTAGTGTACGTAAATGGGAATGTATTTGTGGGAGCGCTAGATGCGTCTATTTATGCAACATCCAAAGCTGATTGGCGTAAACCAGGTGTTGAGGTTGGCGCATGGGGACACCATGAACTTCCTGATGAAATAATTGATCGTCTCAAAGCTTTTATGGCTAGGTTTGGTCTGTTGTTTGGATCGTTCGATTTCATTGTTACACCATCAGGGGAATACGTCTTTTTAGAAATTAACCCCACAGGTGAGTGGGGAATGTTAGAGCGAGATTTAGATTTACCTATTTCGAGTGCGATCGCACACGCTCTTGTATCCTAAAAAACAGATTAAGGTTTGTAGTAAGGACTTTAGTCCTATTATTAATCACTAAAGTGCTTACTACGAACTCTTTCATCTCAGCACTTTAGTGAAAAATCTTTTATGACAGTATTAATAGTTACTTTTAGTCAAGATAACGAAAGTATTCCTTTAGTAATAAAAGCGATTGAAGCTAGAGGAGAAAACGCATTTCGTTTTGACACAGACAGATTTCCCACCGAAGTGCAACTAGATATTTACTCCGGTGATTCTGAGCGAGTAATTATTACCGATGGCGAACAGAAGCTAGATTTAAGTGAAGTGTCCTCAGTTTGGTATCGCCGGATGCGCTACGGACAAAAAATCCCCAACACTATGGACAAGCAATATAGAGACGCTTCAATTGAAGAAACTCGTCGTACTGTTAGGGGAATGATTGCGAGCCTCAAGGGATTTCACTTCGACAAAATGTCAAACGTGGATCTAACTAATAATAAGCAATTACAGTTACAAGTCGCACGAGAAATAGGGCTTTTTACTCCACGCACCCTGACTTCAAACAATCCAGAAGCAGTGAAGCAATTTGCTCAAGAGTGTAAAGACCAGGGTATAGTCACGAAAATGCTTTCTTCCTTTGCAATCTATGATGACCAAGGACGAGAGCATGTTGTTTTCACTAATCCAGTTACAAATGAGGATCTAGAGCATCTTGAAGGACTCCGTTTCTGTCCGATGACGTTTCAAGAAAACATTCCCAAGGCGCTGGAGTTACGGACAACTATTGTAGGACACCATGTATTTACAGCCGCAGTGAACTCCCAGAAGTTAGAAGGATCTACTTTTGATTGGCGCAAAGAAGGGAAAGCTTTAGTTAAAGATTGGGAACCCTACAGTTTACCCGAAGATGTTGAGAAAAAGCTTTTAAAACTCATGGCTTACTTTGGCTTAAATTATGGAGCAATAGATATTATTGTCACCCCCGATGGTCGTCACGTCTTCCTTGAAATTAACCCTGTTGGAGAGTTTTTCTGGATGGAGCTGTTTTCTCCACACTTCCCTATTTCTCAAGCTATTGCTGAAGTTTTGCTTACTAAAAAATTATCCCTTTAATCCAACCAGACAAGCATCATAGCAATTTTTCATAATCTATTTCATTTTCATTAACTGTCTTAACTGTCTTAAATGTCCTTGTATACAATGTTGAATTACTGGTATATGTAAGTTAAAGTAAATTTTCTAGGAGAAAATAGCATGTCTGAAAATACTAACAAAGCGCTACCATTCTTTGCTCGTTTCTTGGAAGAACAACAGTCAGAACCAGAAGATGAGACTCCACAACCTTTTCCTTTTACTTATAAGTTTCCTTCTGATTGGGAAGATCGTTAAATCTAGTGATTGCCATGGGCAATTAAAGCGATCGCTTTCTGTTATTTAATAAATCAAAGCTACCTGTTTAAAACATATTCGTTTCTACGTCATTAGTACTATGATTTAGAAACGAATAAGCTGATGTGCGCTTAGATTAAATGTTCTTGCGTTAGGACTGTCCAGGGTCAAGAGTCCAAAGTCCAAGCTAGTCTTTGACTCTGGACTCTTGACTTTTGACAACCTGCTCGCAAAATATACAATTTAAATGCATAACAGCTTAAGCTTTCTTATTTATTAATAGTTCATTATTCGCAAATAAAAATTCCACCTAGTATAGATAATAGATTAAACCCGCCTATGCGGGTTTTAAAGTTCCTATAGGAATCCTATTTGATTTTTGCTAATTTAGATACACGTTTGTTTCTTCTTATGCCGCCTTACTTAGTATTTTAGGTAATTAACATGGATGAAATTGTTAAAAAACTTGCTGGTCTAGGTCTTCTTGGTGTAATTCTTGTGATTATAACCGCTGCATCGGAGGGTAGTTCCGCCGCCGTAGCAGCTATTCTCACAACACTTGGAGGACCATTTGGTATTGTAGGGGCTATAGCCTTGCTTGGTCTAGTAACCGTTGTCGGAGACATTCTAGCTGGATATGGAATTGAAGCTATTCTTAAAGCAATCTATGAAGAACGTAGCAAAACTGAATCAGTCAAATATTTGATTAAAGAAATTAAAGATTTACCTATCACCGAGGACCTAAAACTCAAACTGAAAAAGCAAATTTGTCAAGATCTTAGTATTGGTTTGGAAGAGGTTCAGACACCAAAAACAATTGAAATTATTGCGGTGATATTTCGATTATAATTGCAGGAAATATTAAGTGGGCAGTATTATTATTTTATCATGTTAAGTTTTATAAATATTAATATAAAATTATGTAGACCATAGATACAGACTATAGTATATTTCACTCAACCAAGAACCACTATATTTTTACAACATGCAAGCTCAAGTGACTCGCGATCAATCTTCAACTAATCCTCTTTCAGCTTTTCTCCAATTTTGGGAGGATGTCAGAGTGGTTGCTCAACCTTTCTGGTATCCAACTAAGCCAGGATTAAGAGCATTTTCAGATGTAATTAGCGCATGGGGAATGCTCATTATCCTAGTTTTATTAATAGTTGCACTGGTAGGTGTAACAGCTTCAAGCAGCTTCTTCAATCGCTATGTACTCAATATCATCATTGAAGAAAGAGACCTTTCTAAGTATCTTGGTACTTTATGGATTTCCATGGTTATCCTTATCTTGGAAACAGGTTTGATAGCATCTTCTAAATTTGTGAGAAAAAAAATTGCTCTTGATTGGTACAAATGGCTTAATCATCACATTTTAGAAAAATATTTTCGTAATCGTGCCTACTATAAAATAAATTTTAAATCAGATATTGATAATCCAGATCAACGTCTCTCTCAAGAAATCGAACCCATCACCAGTAATGCTCTAAGCTTTTCGGCTACTTTTTTAGAGAAAAGCCTACAAATCATAAGTTATTTAATAATTATTTGGACGATTTCTCAACAGATTGCAGTGCTTTTAGTTATTTATACAATCACAGGTAATTTAATTGCTGTTTATTTGAATAAAGAAACAAATAAAATTAATCAAAAAGGATTGGAATTTAAAGCTGATTACAGTTATGCATTAACTCACGTTCGCAATCACGCAGAATCAATAGCTTTTTTTCAGGGAGAAAATGAAGAATTAAATATCATTCAACGCAAATTTAATAATATCCTCAACAACAATGAACGCAGACTAAATTGGGAAGTAAATCAGGATATTTTTAACAGAGCATATCAGTCTGCTATTGGTGTGTTCTCAATGTTCATACTTACACCTTTATTTATTCAAGATCAAATTGATTATGGAGAAGTTAATCAAATTAGTTTAGTTAGCTTTATGTTTTCTAATGCTTTGGGACAATTAATCAGTGAATTTGCAGCTTCTGGGCGATTTTCTAGTTATGTTGAGCGTTTATCTGAGTTTTCAAATGCGTTGGAAGAAGTAATTAAACACCCAGAAGATATCAGTACAATTAAAACTGTGGAAGAAAATCGTCTAGCTTTTGAACATGTGACTTTACAAACACCAAATTATGAACGGGTCATAGTCGAAGATTTGTCACTTTCTGTCCAACCAGGAGAAGGTTTATTGATTGTGGGATCAAGTGGTCGAGGTAAAAGTTCTTTATTGAGAGCGATCGCTGGTTTGTGGAATGCAGGTACTGGTCGTCTAGTGAGACCTCCTCTAGAAGAGGTATTATTTTTACCCCAACGTCCTTATATAATTTTAGGAACATTACGCGAACAGTTGCTCTATCCTCATACAAACCATCAAATGAATAATCAAGAACTCGAAAAAATTTTACAACAAGTTAATCTTGAAAAGGTAGAAAAAAAAGTTGGTGGGTTTGATGCGGAAGTACCTTGGGAAAATATATTATCCCTAGGAGAACAACAACGCCTAGCTTTTGCAAGATTATTAGTAACTCATCCTCGATTTACAATTTTGGATGAAGCAACAAGTGCATTAGATTTAGAAAATGAAGAGAATTTATATAAACAGTTACAATCAACAAAAACAACGTTTATCAGTGTTGGACATCGAGAAAGTTTGTTTAAATATCATCAGTGGGTATTAGAACTTTCACAAGATTCGAGTTGGCGACTTGTGAGCATCAAGGATTATCAGAATCAAAAAGCCAAAAAAAATATCACAAAGACTAACAGAAAAACTCACATCACAAGGGATACACTTAAAAAGCATGAATTATCCAATCAATCTGAAAATAAATCACTAATAGATATAGATAGAAATACAGTTGAAGGTCTTTCTCATAAAGAAATCCAGACAATAACAGATTTTCCGATTAATACTATTAGAAGCAAAGCTAGTTTGGGAAAGACGATTACCACCAAAAATGGTATTACCTATCGCTATGATAAAGATCCCAGGGTCTTAAAATGGATCAAAAATTAAAGACTTCAAAAAAATGCTAGAAAAGTTTGAATGCAGCTTATAGAATTGAAAGTATCCCAAATGTTCAAAAAACCCGCTCATAGTTCAAGTCTGCTTAAGCAGACTATTTGATTTTATAAAGTCGTCTTTAAACGATTTGCGCTATTAGCTAAGAGTTTAAACCCAAATGCGGTATATTGAAAAAATTGGGATGCTCCCTAGCTTTCTTTGTGCCAACTTACTTAATATATTGATATGAAAATTAGACAAAAGAGACATCATATAGTAACGGTACCTGCTAATTTTTTTGAAAATCATGATAACTAAACAGCAAAGACAACTAATTAATTACAAAGCAATTACAATTTATCAACTAACTTATCAGTTACCTGTTCTGAAAGATTCTAAATTTAAAAAACTTCAAAAACAAATTAATGAGCGTCATAGATTAATCAAAGAAGGTGTTCGATATCGTCATTTTTTAGGAGGCTTAATTAAGCGAAAAGAAGAAATTAGTCAAGCAAATTTTTTAGAAGAAATACAATTATTCATTAAAGATTATACTTATATAATTGATTTTTTGGAAAGTTATAAGGATAGTTATCATATCTTTTTATTAAATCTTGCAGAAGATTTGAAAAAGTTATTTAAACAAAAGTATTTTGAAATAAAAACCTTAGAAGATGAAAGAGCAAAATTAGAATTTAAAAATAAAACTAATTCAAAAATTGTTGAAAGACTAAAATACGAAAAACAAGAAAACTTGAAATCAGTTTTATTGTTAAGTAACGCTTATTTATTGATGATAGAAAAAGTTAAAATTTTAGGTAAAGGTATTCAAGATATTGCAAAAGATACCAAATCTCAAAAGCAAATTGTTCAAAAAATAATTGAAGAATTGGAAGTTTACCAGGAAATTTATCAATATCAAGCAAAAGCTTATAAAGTCCGTCAAGAAATAGCAAACATAGCCAACATCGCAATCAATTTTAAAACTTCTCTGCAAGATCACCTTACTCCTCTTCAAAATTTAATAGATGCAATAGTTAAAATAGATGAACATTTTTACACCACCGTTGGAGATATTAAAAGTCTAGCAGATAATGTTTTGAAGTATCAGTCAAATTTATTAAGCCTAGATAACAAGGTAATTTCTGAAAGGTTTCTTGATTTTTTAGTAACAAGTTATGAAAAAAAATCAAGATTAAAAGATGCTTTTTTGCAATCACAACTATCAGATTGGGGAATGCATAATTTTGATTTTACCCAAAATGAAGCATTTTTAGAAAATGGTATTGATTTAATATCTAATTATATATCAAAAGAACTTACTGAACAAATAAAAGTAATAGAAATATCAGAAAAAAATTGCATCTCCATAATACCTATCTCTTTATCTGAGGAAACGCAACTTATAGGACTAACTAATGATATTAGTCTTTCCAAAAAGTTTCAAAGTACTAAAAATATTGATTATTCTAAACTCCAATATTTACTAGCTCAACAGGAGTGGAAAGAAGCTGATATAGAAACAGCTAAAATCATGTTACAAGTCATAGGTAAAAATTATTGGAATGAAGTTTATAAGGAAGATATTGATAACTTTTCTTGTCAAGATCTCCATATTATTGATAAATTATGGGATCACTATAGTTATGGTTATTTTGGCTTCAGTATTCAGCAAAGTATTTGGAGCGAAATGGGTGGTCAAGTAGACTATGAAACAGAAAAAAGACTTGGCGATCGCCTTGGTTGGCGAAAGGATGGAAACTGGTTAGATTATGAGCAATTAACTTTTAAATTGTCCCCCATGACACCAATGGGACACTTACCAGCTAAATGGTTACACTATGATCAAAATATCTCTGACTTATCGCCAAACTCCCCATTAGAAAATTCATCAATGGGAGCATGGAGGGTAGGATCTTGGTTAGTTTGGCAGATGCATTTATTCTTTTCTCGTGTAAAAATGTGTTAATAAACTTTTTTAAATATTAACTGCATATTTTTGAATAATAAGAAAACATCAAAAATAGGTTGAGAGTGTATATGAGTAATAGTGAGCTTTCTGATATAGATATAGAAGTTTTGCTTTTTGGAAAATGGCGTTTTGATACCTCTAAGGAAAAAATTTCTATTGAATTTAAATCTGATATGACTTATGAGCAAATCAGAGTACAAACATTTATTTCAACTAAACCCGTAGAATTGCTTACAGGTAACAAATTTAACGGTGTTTGGTTCATCAATGATAAAATACTGTATTTAAATCTTAAAAGTATTCCAAAATCTCCCTTAAATCTACAAATACCCTTATTCTTTAAAGTTTCTTTGGGAGATCTAATAGCTACTTTCAGTTCTTTATTTGTGAATGAAAAGTATCAAGTTATTAAAATTAACAGTTCAAAGTTTCAAATAAAAGATGGAGAGGAATCAATAATTGGTACAAAAATAATTAATCATAAAATTCCAAATTTATAATACAATACGGTTCAGTTAAGGATTTTTAGTACGGAAAATCAATACTGTAGAGACGCGAAATTACCAAGAAAGGCAGAAGTACGAAGGCAGAGGGCAGAAGGTTATATGTATTAACAAAAACTTCAGTTGTGGGTATAAAGCCCACTTAAAAGTAAGAATTATACCGAKACTGCTGGCAGCGAGGTATAAAGCTTCCTTGTTTCAATCCCACGTTTTTAAGCGTGGGTTCCTTCAGCATAAGTGCCTCCTGCCCTCTGCCTTCTGAACCTGCGGGAACGCTAAAAGCGAACGCGTATCTACATTTTTTTCACCAAATGTCTGATCTGCTGTAATCACAACATCTGTCGCGCCATTAACTGAGCAAATAGCCCTTGTTGTTTTGCTAATTCGGCGAAACTACCTTGTTGCACCACTCTACCGTCCTGAAGAACATATATGCGGTGAGCATTACGGATAGTACTGAGTCGATGAGCGATCGCAATTCTGGTTACTTGTAATCTTTCCAAACTTTCACTGACAATTGCTTGAGTTCTATTATCTAAAGCACTGGTAGCTTCGTCAAACAGTAAAATCCGAGGCTTTAATACTAACGCTCGCGCAATTAATAGCCTTTGTCGTTGTCCTCCAGATAAATTAGTAGCACCTTCGCTCACTACTGTATGCATACCCATCGGCATAGTTTCGATGTCATCTGCTAAACCAGAAGCTCGTGCTGCATCCCAAGCTTCTTCCATAGTAATCATTGCCCCACTGGCAATATTATCAAAGATCGAACCTGACATCATCCGGCTATTTTGCATGACCACACCCAGCTGTCGCCGCACAGCATTAACATCCAACCCAGCCAAATCTTGTCCATCGTAGTAAATCGTACCAGATTCAGGATGATCAAAACCCAGTAACAGACGAAACAGAGTTGATTTACCACTCCCAGAAGGCCCAACAAGAGCAATATACTCTCCAGGTTCAGCTTTGATGGTGACATCATCCAAAGTCAATGGTCCATCATCTCGATAGCGAAAAATTACATGGTCTACAAGTAACTTACCCGATAGTCTCCCAGGATCGGTTTTGCTGGAAGTAATTTCTGGTATGGCTGTGAGAATTGGTTCAGCACGCTTCCACATTGGTAAGACTTGCATAATATCTACAACTGTAGTACTCAAACTAGTCGCTCCACCAATAAAGCTACCAAACGCAGCATTAAAAGCCAGAAAGATACCGGTAGATAAACCACCACTTCCAGGTGACTCCTGAATCATACTAGCAGCAACCCAAAATAAGAGAGCATTCGTTAAAGGTGGTAGGACTTTAGTAATAAAACTAACACCATCTTCAATGCTCTGGGTTCTCAACATCAGCTTGAGTTGATGAGTATATTGTCTACTCCAGTAAGCAAAAGCTCGTGTCTCTGCACCAGAAACTCGAATTTTTGATACACCATTAATCAACTGCACCATCACACCAAAGATTTGCCCTTCTAGTTCCAGCAAAGGCCGGAATTTTTGCACAGTCAAAATACCAGAAAAAATAGTGATGCCAATATTGACAACGGCAACAAAACATGCAAGTAAAGCAAGCGTTGTACTGTAGTAAAACAAAAGTCCAAGATTGAGCAAAGAAAAGAAACTAGAAAAAATGCTTTTAAGTACAGTACTACTTAATTTCTGGTGAATTTGCGAGATGCTACTAACGCGAGATTTCAAATCCCCAACTGAGTACTGACGGAAAAACGACGCTTGCAAATTTAACAGCCGATCCCATACCGCCGCCTGTGTAGAAGATTCAGCAAAAGTCTGTAGTCTGATAATAGCAAATGCTTGAGTCAGGTCAAACATCGTTTGTCCAAAGGTGACAGCCAAAAGACCTAAGCCAATTTGCGTTAATAATCCCCGGTTAGCATCCGGAATGGCGTTATCGATCAAAATAGCAGTAGCTTGGGGTGTGAGCATCCCAAGTACACTGGTGATCACTCCCGCCAGCATGATATAAATTAGTTCCTTGATGTGTCCCCGTAGTGCAAACTGGAGTAAATCTTGGATTTTAAATTTTGTATCAGGAAAAGGTCGATAAAATACGTAGCCCGTCTGAGATAACTTAGCAGCAGTGTGTTCATCTACACGAATACGACTCCGCTCCAGAGGATCAAAAATCTCGTAATGGTTATCAGAGATTGGTAATATTGCTACGGGGTGATCATCTTTGGTGTAAGTCAATATGGGACCAGAATCTTTCTTCCACCACTTGTCAGCCAAAGAAATCCGGCGCATCCTGACTTGTGACGCGCGAGCGATCGCTTCTAGTGGTTCCGCTACCCGTCTAAGATCCTCCGATTGAGCTGGAGGACAAATCTTAATCCCCAAAGCACGTCCCACCGCACCAGCAGCAATCATTAAAGCCTGATCTGGATCATCAGCTGATTTTGTCTCTGAAGAAAAAGCCGATTTCCGTACTTCTAGTACAGACGAAAGCTCACCCAACGCCTCCTGCATGACTTGATAATTAAGACGTTCTCTTTCTTGAAATCTCCGTAATTCTGCGGAAATTGACGACTGATCTAATAAATCAATAGCTTGCAGGAAATAGATTGTCAATTGAGACAAGCTACTTAATATAACATCTCCATTATTCAAATCCGAGGTGTTAGTAGTAGCAAGCTCAACAATACTATCTGCTTGCAACCACATATCTGCATTCAAAGGCAGAATTCCAGAACTGGGATAAATGTCTAGTTCTTCAATCCCCATCCAGCAAACATAGCCTTCCTGAATTTCTACCCAAGACACAGTACTAGATTGGGGTTGAAAAATATCGCCCTTATTTAAAGAGAAAAAGTTAATTCCTTCTGGTTTGACAGGCATTTTTGGAGGGACAATTTCAGAAAGTGCCAAACCTAGTTGATTTACCCACCCCTCCACTAAAGACACCGCCTCATCATTACTATTGGCAATCAACCTGTTAAAATCAGCTTTTGACATCTTCAGGAGTTCTGTCTCCTCCATCGATACCGCTAAAATCTGGCGCTGTTCCTGTTCTTGACTAGGTATTGTAGAGAACATCGCGTCCCCATCTCCTAGAGTCAACAAATAACGCCGAGAACCCTCCGGAACACCATCTTGAACTGCGATCGCAAACAACGCCATCGAACCAGACTTAATCAACCAAACCGTCTGCGGATCATTTAAAAGAATCGGTTGATTACCCTTTAATATATATTCTTGCCCCTGTGGTATTACATAACTAATTTGATTAATCATAATATTAATTAATAGTCATTTGTCAATGGTCAATGCTTGGTTTTATATTTTCTTCCTTGTCCCCAATCCCCGCTCCCCGCTCCCCAATTCCCAAAAATTAAAGCGCTCCCCCCTCGCTGCGAATTAACTCCAAATACTTACCCTCAACCTGCTTTAATTCGTCATGGGTTCCCCGTTGGACAACTTTTCCTCGTTCCAAGACAATAATTTCATCGCAATCGCGGATCGTGCTGAGTCGATGCGCCACTATAATGCAAGTACAACCGCGCTGGCGGAGTTTCCGGTCAATAATTTTTTCTGTTTCAGTATCAAGAGCGCTAGTAGCTTCATCCATCACTAAAATCGCAGGATTATTCACTAAAGAGCGAGCAATTTCCAAACGCTGTCGCTGACCTCCGCTCAAATTACTAGCACCTTCTAATAGTTCAGCACCGTAACCACCTGGTAAAGAGATGACAATATCGTGGATAGCCGCATCTTTACAAGCACGTATCAAATTACTTTCTGGTACAGTGGTATCCCAGAGCGTCAAATTTTCTCTGACACTGCCAGCAAACAGAAAGATATCTTGTTCAACTAGAGCTAAAGAATTGACTAAAACTTGGCGAGGAATTTCACTCCTGGGTTGACCATCAAACAGGATTTCTCCTTCCCAAGGTTCATATAATCCAGCAATCATTTTAGCGATCGTAGACTTACCAGAACCACTTCCACCCACCAAAGCAACTCGCTGTCCTGGTTTGAGAGAGAAATTAAAATTTTCAATTAAAGGAGCAGCAACCCGGTTATAGCCAAACGTGACATTGCGTAACTCGACATATCCCTGCAATTTAGTCACAGGAGCAGAAAAAGACGCGGGGACGCGATGACGCGGTGACGCGGGAACTGGCTCATCCTCCAAAGCGGATAACTTATCAAAAATATCTTTCATCTCCCGATGTCTTCGTGTCTCCTGTCTCCCTTGTCCCCCCTGTCCCCCGCTCCCCGATCCCCGATCCGTCGGATTACGCAACACATCATCCAAGCGCGTAATACTACCTTCCACTTCTTGCAGACTGCTTCCCAAAGTAATCAGGTTGTTCACAGGCTGCATAAATTGTTGCATGAGAGCCTGAAATGCTACTAACATCCCAATACTTAAATGACCATCTATCACGCGCAGACCACCTACGGTGATGAGTAACATAGAAGCAATTCTAGAGAGGAAAGAAGGTAATACCCCTAAAGCTTGGTTGGTAACGTCCATTTCCTGTTTAGCGTTAATAGATTTGGCGTAGTAACCAGCCCATCTGGAGAAAAAATCAGATTCCAAACCAGATGACTTGAGCGTTTCCATACTCTGGAGACCAGAAATTGACACCCCAGTAACTTTACCTTGATCCTGTTGATATCGCATATTTGCATCTACGCGCCGTCGTGACACCCACTGCAAAGCGACGAGATTAAAAGCAACAAAAGCTATACCAATTGAAGTCAGGACTACGTCATATTGGAGCATAATCACTGCATAAAAAATTACTGTAATTGCTGCGATCGCAGTGGTAGCTAATTTACCAGAAAGCAGACCCGCTAAAGAGTCGTTGAGTTGGACACGACTGCTGATTTCCCCAGCAAACCGTTGATCATAAAAACTCACGGGCAAATGTAAAATATGCCAGAGGAATTGACTCGACATTCCCACAGACAGCTTAATTTTCATCCTACGCAGAGACTGCAACTGTAACAGTGTCAAAAATCCAGTGATTAATGCTGTAAATAAAATCCCTATAATCAAGGGATTCAACCATTCTTTGCGACCTTGAATTAAAATATTATCTACAAATACCTGAGAAAAAGCCGGCATTGCCATCCCAGGAATAACCAAGAACAATCCTGCTACTACACAATATACAAGGGCTACAACAGAAAAACGCATTCTTTGCCACAAAGCTGCAATAATGCTGGGTTTGTGTCCCCCTCTTTTGAACTCTGGACCAGGTTGCAAAACTAACACTACACCCGTGAAAGAATTGCTAAATTCCTGCATGGAAACATGGCGTGGTCCACTAGCAGGATCATTAAGATAAACTCGATCTTTACTAAATCCTTCTACTACTAAGAAATGGTTGAAATTCCAAAACACAATGTAAGGACATTCCATTTCCCGCAGTCCATCCAAATCTGTCTTAAAACCTTTGGCGTTTAATTCATAGCTTCTAGCAGCAGCGAGAACATTAGTAGCTTTACTTCCATCACGAGACACACCACAATCTTGACGGAGTTTCGCCAAAGGTACAATTCGCCCATAATAACCAAGAATAATTCCTAAAGAAGCAGCGCCACATTCCACAGCCTCCATTTGCAGTAAGGTAGGAGTACGACGCCGAGCATCTTTACGTTTTTTAAATAATATTTGTAATCTTCGCTTTAACATAGTCATTTGTCATTTGTCATTTGTCATTTGTCATTGGTCAATGCTTGGTTTTATATTTTCTTCCTTGTCCCCGATCCCCGATCCCCAACCCCCGATCCCCAATCCCCAACCCTCGATCCCCAGTCCCCTAAGACCCACCAATGGACTTAAGAATCGGTAGTACAAAACTAATTGGTGCTTCTTCTTTGACGGTGACTCGCACAGAGGAAGTTGTTCCAGAAGTAATTTTTTGTTCTGGCCCTTTAGAAGAAGACCACTTATAGCCGCTAAAGGTTGAGGTGTCTGGTTGAAGTTCGGCGATGACTTGGATCTGAGGTTGTGCAGTTACTAAACTGTTAACAATGTCTGCATTACCTACAACTTTTGCTGCACCTGCTTTTGTGATTGGAAAGGGCGAAACATCAGCGATCGCACCAACAATACCACCAAAACGTTCTCGCTCCACTGTAGAGGGTGTAATTTGTAACTTCATTCCCTTTTGCAGTTTTTTGCCATCATTAACAGGAATAAATACAACTGCTTGTAATTTTGCAGATGGCGTTTGTTGGATATCTATTGTGCCAAGGCGAGTTCCTGGAGCCAAGCTTTGTCCAGGATTGACGGTAAGTTCTAAAATTCGTCCAGTATAATTGCTGGTAATTTGAGTATTGTTTTTTAACTGTAATTCTAATTGGGCAATGCTACGCTGCAAATCTTGAATCTGATTTTTGCGAGTAACTGAAGTTTGGAAATTTCGTTCTTCTAGGCTTTTTTGTTGAGTGTTTAATTCTGTCAATTGAGTTTTGAAATTATCAATTTGGCTGAGATTCTCTAAATAAGATTTTTGGGCTTGAACCTGACTTATATCGAGCTGCTTAAGTTGTTGTTTGAGTTCAGAAACTTTTTGCAGACTATTGAGGTAAGTTTGTTGTGCTTCTAACACCGCATCATCTGAAATAGCTCCTTCACTCTTGAGTGCTTGACGTCGCTCAAGTCTCTGCTTGAGAGTAGGAGCTAAAGTTTCAGCATCACGCAAATTTTGTAAAAGGTTTTGTCGTTGTTGATCGATCGCACCCAAATTTTTGCTTTTGAGAATTGGAGTTAGAGCCTGAGCTTGCTGTAACTGTACTTCTAAATTTTGGCGCTGTTGAGCGATCGTAATGATCTGCTGTTGAGTACGTTGATCTTGAAGTGAATTAGCGTCTTGGTCTTGAGCTTGTAGTTGTGATAGCTTAGTGCGCTGTTGTAAGATTTGTGCTTGCAGTTCATTTTGGTCAATTGTTCCTATCACTTGTCCCTTCTTAACAAAGTCGCCAACACGTACATTCAATGTCTGCAATTGTCCTGAAGAAGGAAAGTCGAATCCGACTACTTTACTAGGAAAGATAAGTACACCTTTACCCTCAACTGTAATCGGAATACGACCCAATACACTCCAGGTCAAACCAGATGCAACCAAAATACCCAGACCAATTAAAGGTAGCCACTTAGTAGGACTAACTACTTGCATTAACTGATCTAAGCGCTCAGGTGAAGACGAATGATCTAAAGCTTGTTTACGAAACAAATTATTTTTTTGACTAACCATAATTTTAATATTTAGTGATGGATTATGAGTTAATTACTGTTCACTAATTATCATTCATAAAATTCAAGTAATTTATCTTTAATAAATAGAATGCAAGTAATTAAAACTCTTACCAATGACAAATGACCAACAACAAACGACAAATGACTAGTTTTAAATACGACTAATTCTTTTCAACATCCAGTCAAATCTAGCTCCAGCTAGCGCCACTTGGCTTAAAAAATCGGCATCTAGTTCATTTTCATATTCAGTATTTTCACTTAATGACTGACCCGTACTATAACTGAGCCTACCGTAACCGAGACGACTGACGATTGCTTGTTGTTTATCCGCTAACAAAACTGAAAGTACGCGATAAAAACGAGCAGCAAAACCAACATCATGCAGTAGTTTAGCGGCTAATCGCCAGCGAGGAATTGACAAGACTATTGAATCCTCCGCAGCTTTTACACTCATAGAGGGTGGGGGAGCTTCTACAAAAGGGGTTTCTCCTACAATGTCACCTCGAGATAAATTAGCAAACTCGCGTTCTACAGTTTCGTTATTTTCCAAATTAGAAAATGCACGAGCTAAAGGATTGCGATCGTCCTCGGAGGTGGAAAGTGATAATTTTCCATCAAGGAGGATATGCAGCGCTTCCACAGGCCTACCACTAGGAATAAGGACAGTACCTGCGGGAATTTGGTTTACATTTCCTGCAACAATCAACCAATCAATATCACTATCATGCAATTGTGCAAAAATAAATAATATTTCTCTTAAGCGAGGTTGGCTGAGGACAAGCGTACTATGACCAAGTTGATTTACTATTTTTTCTAGTCTATCTGCAAGTAAAATCGCACTTGCCCGGTAAAGATGAGCAGCAAAACTAATATCTTGTTTCAGTTTAGTTGCTAGCTGTTTTTGGGGAATTGATAAAACTTGCGAATTTTGGAGTGCTTTAACAGTGGTAGAAGGTAAGTATGACTCTATAAAAGGAATTTCTCCTACCATTTCACCACTAGATAATCTGGCGATTTCACGTCCTGACATTTCACCACCTTCTAGGGCCGCAAACGCACGTCCTAGTGGATTATTGTCAGCTTGAGATATAGAAACTGCTAATGCTCCATCCAAGAGAATATATAAAGCATTGACAGGTTCGCCTTGGCGGATGAGAACTTGGCCCGTAGTAATTTCTTCTTTAGTACCAGTCTTTAGCATCCAATCAATATCACTATTACTAAGTTCCTTGAGTAGAACTTCTGTCATAATTAGACTCTCTTATATTTTCTAAGGGTGTGAGAGTGTTACAGAATGCAAGCATAAAATCGAGCAACCTCTGTTTGAACCTTTGTGTAACTATCTGAAGTAGGTTAGGAATTTATGCAGCGATTCAAGAATGTTATGTTTCTTTACAACATTCCCTGATTCGGTATTATCAGCTTAAGACCATCTCTTTCAAGGTCACTCGTAAAATCTCTTTTACCCTCTTGAAAAGCCTGGTCAGGACAACATTGTCTATAAATTCAAGCCTAAGAGAGGAATAGCAGAGATGATTTTATCTACAGATTGGGTAACTGACTGTGCTAAATCATTAGGAACCAAACTAAGCTGCTTCGCGATATATTGAGCATTTTCCTTCCCGCCTGCAAGGGCATCTATTTCCTGATCATTCAACTCTATAATTTGATGATCGTTAGGTATTTCATCTAACATATATTTTTACCTTTATTCTCAAAACTTAAATTTATAAAAACAGAGAATGATTTATAGTTAAACTTTTGTTTAAAGCTTCTCTGTTCTTTGTAAAAATTGGATCTTTAGCTAAGATTGATACTTTGGATAGCAGTTGATTCCGTATTAATAATCTCAATGTGTAAAGAATTAAAAGAACCTTCAGAATTAACAATACTTACCTGATCTAGAACAAATTTACTTTGTTTGAAATTCGCTATATTTACCAGGCTTGTTTGATTTGTATCTCTAAACAATCCAGATAGATTAAGACCACCGGATACTCCATCTAATTCTTCGTCAGATAATTCTATTGCGTTGTTATTCTCATCAGACATAACTTACTCCAGAGTCAGTGGTGTTTTTAGCAACATAAAGGCAGAGGCTGAAAATAAATTTATTAACAATACCTCTGCTTACAAAAATAACGTAAACTATTTACCTAAATTAATGTTTTTGAAACCAGCAGCTTCAATATTCAAATTATCAGCACTAGTTGCAGACAGAGTTCCTTGAGGACCAACTAGTAAAGCTGAGTCAAGATTATTAGTTTCTTGCTGAAAAATGCCAAATTCTGCAAGTTCAATAGCGCCACCAGCAACAACATCTAATTCTTGTTCAGATAATTCAGTGACTTTGTTGATTTCGTTAGACATGAGAGAATCCTTTGTGAGTA
>NZ_NAPS01000004.1:112789-115460 GCF_004323185.1 Westiellopsis prolifica IICB1 | reverse complement strand
AGACATGAGAGAATCCTTTGTGAGTAATGATTGTATGTTTGGAACAAAAGCAGAGGATAATCGTTTTTGGAATTTATGAACAATTCCTCTGCAAATAAGATAAAGAGAATTATTGACCGACTTTAATAGCTTTGAAAGCCTCAGACTCAATATTCAATTCATCAGCGCTGGTCGTAGAAATAACACCATGAGGACCAACAACTAAAGTAGAATCCAAACTATTTTGATATGTTTTAAATTTTGCAAATTCTGCACTTTCAATAGCACCACCTGCAACAACATCTAATTCTTGTTCAGATAGTTCAGTGATTTTGTTGATTTCATTAGACATAATTTACCTCGATTGTGTGTTTTGTTTGTGTGTTGTTTTATAGTTGAAAAAGCAATAATTTGGAAACCATTTATTTTTCTTCTCTGTTTAATTGCTTTCCCGACTGAATACATAGTAGAATTTTGTCGATGAATATAACATCTGAAAAACGTCTATACTCTCAACTCAACTAAATAGATAAAACTACAGGGACTTTCGTTGATTGATTGAGTAAATATTCCTAAGACTAAAGTTGGACACTACAGAGCAAAATCCAATATCTCAGTAAAATTTTTTTCACCCCTGGCAAATATAAAGACCCACTTCAGGATGCTTGCTAGTTCTGAACTCCGGAACCGAACGATTAAACAGGCTTATGGGTTAAACCAGTTCAGCTTTTCATTCCGCCAAGAAAAAATTTATTTGTTGGCTAATAGCTAAAGTCAGATAAATGTGACCAGGAAAGTCTTTGAGTCCGTTAAAACGGACTTGTGCTACAAGAATTGAGAATTTGTTCTCTGGCGGGATATGGGGTAGGTGCAAGATATCAGTTAGAGGGAAAAGCTGTGAGATCGAATGAGTAGCAGGCTTTCTAGGCACAGTAATTGAAAGGCAATAACTTTCTATTACTATAATATCAAGCTAGTTCATAACTATTTTAGTGAAACAACACGAAGAGCGGTGAAGGCTGGCAAAACGTCAACTTGAGACTGAGGCACAAGAAAATAGTGATGTGCATTTTTATAACCATCCGCAATGGAATCATGAATCCGGCTGGAAGAATACTTTAAATAATCTGCGTCTCATTATCCAACCACTTTCAATACGGTTCGGATAAGACAAATCAATAACATCTAAACCCTGTACCAGACGTGCCATGGCACGTCTGGTACATGCCCAAAATTATAACGAAAAATTCTTAACTGAACCGTATTGCAACCACTTTTACTATTTTGGTTAATTTATTCCTGGTTATGAGATAAATTTTGTTGCTGAGAGAATGTCTGAAAACTTTTTGATAGGTAATTTTAATAACTATCAATTACAGCGTAGTTTATCAGAATTGATTTGAAACTGTATACTGGTCATCTTCCGCTTTCCAGGTAGCTCTTGGGCATCCAAAATATAGCCTTCAGCTTGTAGTTCCTCTATAGTCCGCCACAGAATTTGGTTGTTCCTAGACAGGTTGCTACCTAACAGGTCTAGATTTTTGAACAGATATTGCTTAGAAATCACTAAATATTGTCCATCAATCAGCCTATCCCATTTTATTCGACTAGCAAGATAAACTAGCAGTTTCATCTTGTAGTCATGCTTGGCATTACTCCCCAGCTTTTGTTTAGTGTCTATATTGTTGGAGAACAGTATGTAATCTCCCGTCCGCTCTGATCCTTCAAAGAATTCCAGTGCTACGGTATAAGCATCTGCCAGTTCATAAGTATAATCGGCAGCCTTAGCCAAATCGAAGTCTCGTGGCACATTGTCGATTTCGTAATCTCGGATACGGAGGATACTTTTGACGATGACCTTCGCCCCTATGGTGTTGCCCTTTTTTAAAGATTGGGCGAACACTAACTCAGTTCTATGCAGAGCAACCAAGTCTTGGTTAAGCTGCGATCGCGACCTCGCTGTAAAACTACCATCCTTTGCACGGGTATAACCCAAGCTTTCTAACAGCTCATTGGAACGAAAATAAACCAGACAACCGTTGTCCTGCTGCTTTGCTTTCTTGTATAAAAACAACACAATCGCAACCTGTCGTGGATTTAAAAAGGTCAGCAATGCCTTAAATAAACGCTGAATTCGGCGATCCTGAATTTTCTCCAGTCCTTTGCTAATTCCCTCTTCTGTACAAACTTTCAGATTTAAATTAGCATACTGGGCTTTGAGATCTTCCCACTCCTGAGCAGAAAGTTCCTCTAATTGAACACGACGAGTTAATGCGACTTCGCTCTCGTCTTTAGGATCAGCATTAACTCGCATTTCTAAATAATAACCATCTGCATCGGCACGGAGAATCGGCTGTTGTACATCAGGGTTTCTAATTGATGCTCCTGCTCTAGGCAATACCATCAGCAGTTGTCCATCCACGGGAAAACCAGTATGTTCCTTACTCACAACCATTACCTAATTATTGAGCAAATTTTACCAAATTTGCAAAATTACAGTTATGGGTGGAAGCAAAGCAACAGGATAAAGAATGTGTAGTTAATTTTGTCATCGTATCCATAAATCAAATAAATCAATAATACTCTTAGTTAACAAATCTTCATGAAGACCTGTGACTCCGGCGTATGATTTTTACGCTTTTACCTGTGACTCCGGCGTACAGTTTTACCTGTGACTCCGGCGTATAGATGT
>NZ_NAPS01000004.1:22871-112483 GCF_004323185.1 Westiellopsis prolifica IICB1 | reverse complement strand
ACCTGTGACTCCGGCGTATAAAGCACCTGTGACTCCGGCGTATAAGCGATTTTGCCCCCTTGATATTAAAATCTTTCAATGCTAGTTTCAAATTTGACAGCCTGCTCGTCATGCCTGTCAAAAAAAAAAGCCGAGGAGAACAGCAAAAATAAAGTTCTCTACGACTTACCTAACCTAAATACTAGGACTTTGTTAAAGTCATCAAACGTCCAACGCAGTAGCAGCTACGTTGAACAAAAGCCTAGATACAAAACTATCTAGACTTTAACAAAATTCTGGCCAAATGGTAAGCCCACAGAACTTTATTTTTGCTGTTTCCCCGGCTCTGTAAACTAAAAATTCACGGAGTTCGTGTGAAATGGAAGTAAGCTCTAATAAATTTGCATTATCTGACTTTTCTGACTTTCTTGAAATTGATACCTCACAAGCGATTAAACAGCTACAGCTTTTGGGATACCAACGGGGTGATGCTATTTATGTCCGGGCTTTCTTGCCTAAAGAAGACCCCCGTTACGCTCCTAACACAGGACGCAAAGCTAATAAACTCAACTTCAAACAAATTTTAGAGTGGCAGCAGCAGGGTTACGGCATATATTTTGTGATTAACGGCGGAGGTCACAAAGATGAAGACGTGCAACTGTGCCGTGCGGTCTTCATTGAACATGACGACCTAGAAATAGAGTTACAGAAAGATTTGTGGCAAAGACTTTCGCTACCAGAACCAACCTTTCAAATCCAGACTCGCAAATCTGTACATTCTTACTGGGTGTTTGAAAAACCCATCCCGGTTGAAGAATGGAAGCAGTTGCAAAATGATCTACTAACATACACTGGCGCTGACCCAGCCATCAAAAATCCCAGTCGAGTGATGCGATTAGCTGGTGCATGGCACATCAAACCAAGGGAAAAGCCGCAAAGGTGCGATATCATCTCCCAATCTGGTATTAACTACACCTATGAAAAATTGCGTTCCTCTGTACCGTTGTCGCAGAATCCTGAGTTAATCCAACGAGAACCTAAAGCAGTGCAATCAGCAGCCCAAACGTTTGCACAGGAACAACAATACATTCGCTATGAAGATATTTCTGTACCCGTTTCAGTGCCAGTACCACTCGAAGTTTGCCTCTGTAAAGAGTCTCGTACTCTGCTCAACTTTGGGGTAAACGAGGGGGGTCGCAATAACAACGGAGCCAAACTAGCACGAGACTTAATTGGCGCTGCCAATTACCTTATTAAGATCGGTCAGCTGTTTGACGGTGATCCGCAGCTAATGTTACAAGACTACGCTAGTCGTTGTCACCCACCACTACCAGCCAAAGAAGTTGATGCTATCTGGAAGTCAGCCCAAAAAGACCACCCTGAACCCAGCTGTACTCCGAATGGTGTAGAAACTTGTATTCGGGCTTGGTATTGGAACACTTGTATTAAGCCGAATCAAATTTCATTGGCTAGTTCTGGTAGGCGTCCTAGAAATCCTGGGTTTGGTAATGTTTCCAGTGTTAGCAAGAAGCCGACTATTGCAGATGTCGCACTGCACAAACGCATTCTAGAAATTTTGAGCAGTTGTGATTCCGAATCAGGACGAGCAGGAGCATTAATGGAGTTGGCTGCTGAGGTAGGATGTCCTTATCGGCAAATTGAGCAGTTCGCTAAACTACTTACTTTTGAAGCAGATTTGCAAACTGACACTTTAGTTGCCACACAAAAGCTTTCATCTCTGCTTAAAACTCATCCCCAAGAACTTGACCTTACACGATTACTTGAACCTGAGTTTGCTCAACTTTTGATGGATACCGCCCAGGCCATGCCGACAGCCCCGGAGTTTTTATTTACGACACTCTTGGGAACTGCGGCATCTCGAATTGGGTCAGCAGCACGAATAATTGTCAAGCCATCTGCAAAATACGCTCAACCGATGGTGATGTGGACAAGTATTGTGGCTGATTCTGGTTATATGAAAACTCCAGCGCAACGGTTAATTATTGATCCCTTGGTGGAATTAGAAGCTGAGGCTTTTGAGCGCTATCGGATCGAATTGGCTGAATACAATAAGCTACAAACAGTCAATAAAGGAAAAAAGCAGGACTCTTCACAACAGGAGCCAGCAACAGCACCCACTCGCCAGCGCTACTTAACTAAGGACATCACACTGGAAACATTACAGCGAATTCATAGTGAAAATCCTCGTGGACTGCTCTACTACCGGGATGAGGTAGCAGGCTTATTCAAAACCCGTAATCAATATCGCGGTGGGCTAGGGGCTGATGAAGAGCAGGAACTCGATCAATTCAATGGAGCTGCAATAATCTATGACCGATCAGACAAATCTGTGTGCTTACCTAAAAGTGCCATCTCACGTACGGGCAGTATCCAGTGGGAAGTTTTAGCTAATATGATGGGTGATCACAACGACAGCAATGGCAATTTTGCCCGATGGCTGTTCTGTGCTGCCAAGTCTCCCAAACGTTATCTACGGTTAGTTGGAGAAAGTAGTGTTGTCGATACTGGTATTTCCCAAGCACTACGTCAGCTTTACATAAAACTTGGCCTAGTGCCAGAACAAGATTACTTTTTAAGTACGCAAGCGGCTGTGTTTTTTGAGACATGGCAGCATTCTCTTGTAGATGCCCAAGTTGCTGAGGAGTCCTATGGACTGAGGGTAGTCTACCCAAAAATTGAAGCTTACACAGCGCGAATAGCACTATGGTTACACATTGTCAATGCTGTCTTAAGAGGTGAAACTCCAACTCAAGTCATCTGTGGTGACACGATGGAAAAGGCTATTGAGCTAGCAGCTTATTTTCTCTGGCAACATAAATCAATTCATGCTCAAAACTCTCCAGAATCTGGGCTAATGTCTTGGGGTCTGAAAATCCAGAAGGTGGCTGAACGTTTAGGAGAAGCTACAGCTTCTATGCTCAAGAGTAGCATCCGCGCTTTCCGCAAAAAACCGACTTTTGAAATCCGGCAACTGATGGAAATGATGGCTGCTGCTGGTTGGGGTCACGTTAAAAATAAAGGGTCTAACTTAGTCTATGTGCCAAATAGTATACCACTAAACGAAATTGACAAAATTGACAAAGATTTGACACCTGTGTCAATCCTTCAAACCCAGAACACTCCTGGATTTGACAATGAAATTGACTCATTTGACACAAATCTGGTAACACCTGTTTATTCAGAGAAATTTACTAGCTGCGACTCAAATTCCTTATTACGACTGGAAGATGTAGAGTTATGTCAATTTGTCAATTCAAACGCTCAAATGCCCACCGAAGAAGGTACTGATTTGATTGATACTAACTGTCAATTGGAGAGTCAATTGTCAACGGATGAATGGTCAAATATAGAAATTTTAGGCAATAGTTACGATGATGATTCGTCCGAGTTCCTTGGAGGAAATGATGTAACAACCTCTGTACTATCAAATGGTAATGCTACAGAAGTACTATCTGGAGTTGTACGTCAATCTACTGCTAAATCAAGTATAAATTTGAATTTTTGCTCAAATTTTCCAAATGCTAATGCCCAGACAGAGCAAGATGTAAACCAAAAAGATATAAGTATAAAATCAAACAATTGTAAACTTCAGCCAGTCGAAGTGTTGACGGCAGCGGGGGAATGGATTAGTGGGTATTTCATTGATGCTTGTGTCAGTGTTGCAAATTTGGTCGGGAGATTTAATTTGTTTGATGCAGACGGGACAATGCATGTCTTTGAAGGACAAATCCGAAGAGCATCATCAGGCTAATTTAACACTTACTTTTGTTAAATTTATCCCAGCATCTTGTGTTCAATTTTACTCAAACATAGGAGAGTGAAATATAGTGTAAAAACTGATAACAACCGTATCCTGAACTGAGAATTTTTCGTACAAAAGTTTCAGCTGTTTTTTAAGGTATCAATTATGACAGTTGGAAAACTTAAATTAAAACCAGGTCAAGAAGTTAATGTAAACAAAAGTGAGAAACAGGTCAAAAGAAGTGATACTGAAATTTCAGTGACTACAATCTGTAATTCTTCTGACCAAGAGTTAGTAGAGCATCAACCTAAACACTCTGAAGAATTTGCAACAGAGTCAGGATTAGCCACAGCTGATACTGTAGTTGTTGCGGCCAAAGTGGGGTCGGAGCTAAACGAGGAGGAAAAAGCTGATCGGCACAGATTGGAGCTAAAAATAGAACGGGCATTTTTTGAAGCGGGTTCTGCCTTAAGGGAACTGCGGGAACGGCGGCTATACCGGAGTACTCACAGAACTTTTGAGGAATACTGTCGCGATCGCTTTAATTATAGTCGCGATACTGCTTACCTAAAGATTGCAGCTGCTGTTGTCTATGACAATATTCAGAATTTTTTGCCGACCAATGGTCGGCAAACTCCCATGCCGACCAACGAACGTCAGTTACGTGATTTGGCTAAAGGGAATTTGGAACCAGAACTTCAAGCAGCTGTATGGTTACAGGGTGTAGAAGAAGCAGGCGGTAAAGTTCCTAGCGGACGCATTATCAAGGGAATTGTAGAACAACTGAAGGAAAAACCTCTGCTTCTTGCCAGTGATTTTTGCCAAATAGGTGACGTATTTACCTTAACCAGGTTAGAGGGTACTGAACGCAAATATAATGGCTGTTGGGCGATCGCAGTTGTCCTTAAAGAATTTAGTGTAGAAGTGGAAGTTCATGACACTACTCTAAACGTGAAACCTGAAAACCTCAACAAAATTGATTCTCCCGAAGCACATCGCCAACTACCACAAATCAAAAAACGTATCAAGCGTTTGCGTGATTATGGAATACTAGATCGTTGTGCCTACACAGTCTTGGAATCTTTGGGACGACAGACTTACTTGACACCTGTTGAGGAAGGCTTGTTGGAATGGTTGGAGAAATATTATGGCGGTGATAGCTGAAATATAATAACTGGTCGATTGGTAAAAAAA
Source organism: Westiellopsis prolifica IICB1 (assembly GCF_004323185.1). GTDB lineage: Bacteria > Cyanobacteriota > Cyanobacteriia > Cyanobacteriales > Nostocaceae > Pelatocladus > Pelatocladus prolificus_A. The sequence continues at coordinate 107,547 of NZ_NAPS01000004.1, read as the reverse complement.
GATAATTTTATACCCTTCTATTTTTCCTGAATAGCGATCGCCTGCAACAACTGAATTCTTGCTTTTTCCTTCTCTGCTAACAACTCTGATTTACTTTTTATTACAGTTGAATATTTAAGCTGAATTTGTGACTCTTAGTAGACCGAAAAGTTCTGCGATCGCATAGAAAATTAAGTTGTAAATTATACTCAATTTTCAGATGATTGTTATGGATGGAGTATTACAGCTATATCTTTAGAGCTATATCTGAGGTATTACTTTTGATTATTATTTTGAAAAAAAATAGTATTTGATTCTTTATACTAAAAAATTTAGAGTAAAACTAGGTTTTTTAATGTATTACACCATTTTTATTCACAGCCAAAAGCTCAAATTATTGTTTCCATTTATACCTGGAAACGAAATTGGTGAGCAACAACTTCCATAGTTAAGTAATATTTTACCTGTCTTGGTATTAATTTTTAACTATTTATAGTTAATAAAATAGTAATTAAGAAAACCACAATTTTTTATACATCTATTTAAGTGAGGGATAATTTGTGAACATCCTAGAATTTTCCCTGTTAATTTGTATTGGCTCATTTATTGCTGGCTTTTTAGGGGCGCTAACTGGCTTAGGAGGTGGAGTTGTCATTGTTCCCTTATTAACTTCAGTTTTTGGAATTGATATTAGATATGCTATTGGTGCTTCACTGGTGTCTGTAATTGCAACTTCTTGCGCGGCTGCATCTACTTATATCAAAAAAGGTTACACTAATCTGCGATTGGGAATGTTTTTAGAAGTTGCAACCATAAGCGGAGCATTAATCGGAGCTTTCATTGCTTCGTTTATTTCTATTAAAGCACTGACAATTGTACTGGCGATAGTTTTATTGTATTCAGCTTATCTATCAGGGCGACCAAAGTCTAAACATGATGATCATAAATCACTTGATCCCCTAGCTACAAATCTCAAACTCAATAGCACTTATCCAACTTCTGATGGACTCATGTCTTACCAAGTTAATTGCGTACCAATTGGGTTTTGCATCATGTTGGTAGCTGGAGTACTTTCTGGGTTACTTGGGATTGGTTCTGGTGCATTCAAGGTTTTAGCAATGGATCAGGCTATGGGTCTTCCATTTAAAGTTTCCACCAGTACCAGTAATTTTATGATTGGTGTAACAGCAGCAGCATCGGCAAGTTTGTACCTAGCATGGGGTTACATTGAACCAGGGGTAACAATGCCAGTAATGTTGGGTGTATTACCTGGTGCTTTATTAGGTGCAAAAGCCTTAGTCGGAGCAAATACTCAAACTCTGAGAATAGTCTTTTGTTTAGTGTTGGTGGTTATGGCAGTGAAAATGGTCTACAACAATTTAGCTGGGGGAATTTAGAATGCATCTATCTAATTTTCATAATATTGATACTAGCAATAATGATGGACAAAATATTTCTAAATCTGTGCGTCAAAATGACTGTATAAAGGCATCCAACGAGCAAGAGTTTGAGCAGTTGATTGCTAACTTATTAAGATATGGTATTTTGATTGCCTACTCTACAGTATTAATAGGTGGAATTTTATACTTAATTTACTATGGTACAGAACCTGCTAACTATCAGTTTTTTCAGGGACAACCATCAGTATTAGATGCTCCCAGTCTTGTAATTACAGGTATTTTATCAGGTAGCCACAATAGCATTATTATATTTGGACTTCTACAATTGATTGCTATTCCCGTGGTTCGTGTTGCACTTTCGGTATTTGCTTTTGTACAGCAGAGAGACTTTACCTACACAGTGATGACATTACTGGCATTTTCTGGCCTAGTCTATAGCTTTATTGCAGCGTATTAATCAAGTGTTATGCATCGGTGACGGTGAGTTTGGGAAGTTTTTGTGGCAAATTTAATTACTTCTGATTATTGTTTCCAAAAAAAATTACGTTTGATCGTATGAGTAATCAAACCTAAAGTAAAACTAAGGTTTCCAACGAAGTCAGACTCAAACAACATCAAACGACAAATTTTCCCATTAATACAACCTCATGTAGATATCAAACGCCAAGTTTGCGTTAAAGTTTGCCGAAAAATCTCTAGTTTGAAAGGAGAAGAATCATGAAATTTCTGAAAGTTGCGTTTGCGATCGCAGTTCTGTTTGTCAACTTACTTATCGCCCAGCCTTCTTGGGCAGATAGACCTAAGTTTAGCAAGAACCCAGATTATATTGAAGTGACGAAAACGATCAAGGAACTGAAGAAAAGTGCTGAAGGTACGATCCCCGCAGATGTGCAACGCCAAATTGATGAATTAGAGTTCCAAAAAGCAGCAATAGAATCAGGGATCGCTTGGGGACAATGTCGTAACGAAAGTGGTGGTAATTTGGCAATATACGGTAATGCTGGTGAAGAGTCGGAAGAATCTGGAACCAGCAATCAACTTTACTTTTTAGCAAATGATCAAACTACACCAGATCAATGGGATTGTCAAGGAGTTTACCTACCTAGTGATGTGAAAGTTGCAGGATTAGATAAAGCTGGTGCTGTTGCAGTCAAGATTATGGATGGTACTCAACTTTTAGTCAAGAAAAATACAGATACTTCGGAATTGGAATTAAATCTTCCCAATGCCAAAATTGTTAAGCCTGGTGATGAGGATTGGTTTATTCCCAATGTATCACAAGCTTTTGTTGATTCTCGAATTCCCAATACATTAACTGGCGGAGATAATGGCTAAATTCGAGATTGTAATAACACTAGTTAGCTAAAGATTGAGTTAAATTTTTCTGAGAATTACATAGGGCTGGAACTGATATAACTTCTAAATTAAGATGTTAAAGTCCGCAATTCTAGCCCCATTCTCTTAACAAGAACTTTTGTTTGATAACTCAATATCTGAGTTTAGTCATTATTGGAGAAATCAGGATGTTGGAACAGTTAAATGGACACTTACATTACGGTGCAGATTTATCCATCAAGACGTTTGGAATTTTATTAGTACTAGTTGCCTTAGAAACAGTTTTATCTGCTGATAATGCAGTTGCATTAGCAGCTTTAGTGCAAGATATTGAAGATCCACAAAAACAACGTCAAGCTTTAAATTGGGGATTAATAATTGCTTTTGTTCTACGGATTTCTTTACTTTTTACAGCAACATGGGTGATTCAATTTTGGCAGTTTGAATTGGGAGGTGCGCTCTATCTAGTATGGCTATCAGGAAAGCATTTTTGGCAATATTTTGATCCTAATGCAGCAGTAGAAGAAATTAATAACTCTTCCAAACATGCAAATTGTACATTTGGACAAATTATTCTCTTAATTGCTGTTACAGATTTAGCTTTTTCTCTAGATAGTGTCACCGCCGCAGTTGCAGTTTCCAGTCAAACATGGTTAGTTGTGACTGGTTGCGTTATTGGTATCATTACTCTACGCTTTATGGCTGGTTTGTTTGTACGTTGGCTTTCTGAGTTTACTTATTTACTAGATGCTGCTTATTTAACTGTGTTTGGTGTAGGTGTGAGATTGATGTTTAAAGCATTAATTCCAGATCATGTACCACCGCAATGGATGATGCTGACACTAATTGTTGTCCTATTTACTTGGGGATTTTCTAAGCGGGCGACACCAGAAGTTCAGGAAGTATTGAGTTTTGATAGCTATGAAAAAAATAGGAGATAACCTGATTGAAGACAAAAATTTAGTTGAGAAATCAACTATTGATGTGCATAGCTAAAGTATATTTATCTTAGGAAATTTAAATTATGAATCTCGAATCTCTAACAACAAGAAATAATCAGAGTTCTGGTTTAGAAACGGGATTTATTCATTCCAATTCAGTTTCAAAACCAAATAAAGATATTCAAGCAATAGTCAGAATAGTGTTGTTACTGTGCGTTTTGACGATCATTTGTAGCTTTTTTGTGATTGTCAATCCTGGACAACGAGGAGTTTTAATAAAGTTTGGCGAAGTACAACCAGAAATTCTCAATGAAGGAATTCATCCAGTCATACCAATTGTTAATACTGTAGAAAAGCTGAGTGTAAGAGTACAAAATCAGGAAATATCCACGGAAGCTTTATCTAAAGATTTGCAAAATGTTTACACAGATGTGGCTTTAAATTGGCACATTAGTCAAGAAAAAGTGAATATAGTTTTTCAGCGTATTGGTAATCAAGAAGCCATTGTTTACCGAATTATTAATCCGGCTGTCAAAGAAGTTTTGAAGTCTGTAATGGCGAGCTATACAGCAGAAGAAATTATCACTGCACGTACAGATGTAAAAGCTAAGGTTGATCAAGATTTAACGTCTCGATTAGGAAATTACGACATAGAAATAGATGATATTTCTCTGGTAAATATTCATTTTTCCCAAAATTTTAATAAAGCAGTAGAAGCTAAACAAATTGCTGAACAAGAAGCGAAAAGGGCAGGATTTTTGGCTATTAAAGCAGAAAAACAAGCCAAAGCAAGAGTGAATTTAGCAAAGGGAGAAGCTCAAGCCCATCGATTAATTGTAGAATCACTGACTCCTGCAATTTTACAACGTCAAGCGATCGCCAAATGGGATGGTAGAATGCCTTGGATCTCCGCTGGTGGTGGCGATAATACCAGACTCTTTCAATTAGAGTTAGATGAAATTGTCAAAGCGGCTCAGAAAAACCCCCAACAACAAAGAGTCGAATCTCGCTCTGAGTTAACTGCTGCACTTCTGAAAAAGTGAATTTACATCATTAAATTAGCAGCTATATTCTCAATTCAAATCCACAATCCAAAATCTCAAATCTAAAAATCACAATGGATGACTTCATCGGTGCGATTTCAACTGGATTTGCTGCCTTTGCTGCCACCAATCTAGATGATATCGTAGTTCTACTACTGTTTTTCTCCCAGGTGAGTGCAACTTTCCGACATCAACATATTGTCATTGGACAGTATCTTGGCTTTACTGCACTTGTGCTTGCTAGTTTACCTAGTTTCTTTGGTGGTAGGCTTTTCCCAGAGTCTTGGATTGGGCTTTTGGGTACGGTTCCCATTGCTATTGGTATTAATCGTTTGCTCAATCCAGCTAGTGATGAAGATCAAACCTCACTAGAACCGGAAGAGACTGCAAATTCTTGGCTAGCTAGTCTGTTTTCTCCTCAAGCTTATGGGGTTGCTGCTGTCACCATCGCTAATGGTGGTGATAACCTTAGTATTTACGTGCCATTGTTTGCTAGTTGTACATGGGAAGATTTGGGAGTAATTCTGGCAGTTTTCTTTTCATTAGTTGCAGTTTGGTGTTATACTGCTTATCGCTTTACTCAAGTCCCCACACTTGCCAAACTCTTTACGCGCTATGGCAATTATTTTGTTCCTTTCATCCTTATGGGATTGGGCATTTATATTTTGATTGATAGCCACACTTTAGAAAATCGTGGTTTAACCGTAATTACAGTAGGGCTGATTAGTATATGTTTAATCGCAGAGTCTAAAGAAGCTTTCCGGGATTCTGCATAATCTGTGCTGATTTTTTGAAGTCAGAAATACTCATCATTACAGCAATTTTGATAATTACAATTTATTCTCCCGTTTGTACAGTTATGTTTGCAGTGAATCGCAGTTTCTACATAACTTAAAAAGCTAGATAAGTAAGTTGGTAGGAATAAACCTAACTATGATTACAGAAAGTAAATAACCCTAAAATCCTTACCAAAGACCAAAGTTTTTTCATAAATTCTGTTTATTATTTTCAAAAAAAAGAATATTTGCTCTTATCCGGCTGAAACCATAATATTAAAAACAAGCTAAGTTGTTAAGAAATAAATCTCAAATCTAATTAATGGCGATCGCACATAAATAAAAACATCTCAATTGTCTCCTGAACTGCCCTCACTTCTTAGCAGCAGAAAAGGATGAAAGAATTAATTTTGAACTTTTGTGAGCAGAAACTATGAGTTGGCTAATTGGTACTTTAATTATTGGCATCTCTGCCGCTTTTGCAACTACTTTTGATGACAATATCTACTTGACGGCTTTTTTTGGAAAAGTTAATCACACCTTTCATCCTAAGCACATTATTATCGGCGAATTTGTTGGATTTACAGCATTAGTATTTGCTAGTTTACCTGGTTTTTTTGGCGGTTTATTTCTTCCAGAAGCTTGGATTGGACTTCTAGGTATTCTGCCAATTATAATTGGTATCAGTAATTTGATGAGTCAAGATGACGATAGCGATACCATACAAGATGTGTCAGTTAATTTTAGTAAATCATTCAAACCTAGACGTCATAAAAAATCATTATTAGCAACTCTACGCGATCCCCAAACTTACCGCGTTTCAGCAGTCACTATTGCGAATGGAGGAAATAACATTGGTATTTATGTACCTTTGTTTGCTACTACTAATCTGCCAAGTTTGGGAGTGATATTGTGTGTTTGCTATTTGACTGTTGGACTATGGTGCTTACTCTCTTACAATCTGACTCGTAATCCTCTGATGGCTCCACTTATGGCTCGCTATGGTCGAAAAATCTTCCCATTTGTGCTAATGTGGCTGGGATTCTCAATTATGATGAAGAGCGGTACTTTTGAACTTGTACCCAGTGTCGCAACGCTTTTCAAATAGACGTTAGGCAAGTGAACAGTTATCAAGTTTTTAAACACTTATTTAGACCCCTCTTGAAATGGACTTTTTTAGAAGTGAGGGAACTCTAACTTCCAATAAAAACAATCAGCCCGTCTTATACTGAGAACTGAGAACTGAGAACTGATAACTGTTGAAGACTATGAAACTTTTACAAATGGCTTTAGTCGTCTTAATGCTTTTATTCAATCTAGTAAGTCCTTTAAGCGCATGGGCGGATGAAGCACCAAATATCAGCAAATATCCTGACTACTTAATCGGACAAAAAGTAGTTTGGCTTTATAAAGCTCGTGCTGATTCTAACAACGTCCAGAGAATTCCTGTAGAAGTAGTCAAGTTAGGCTCAAAGCAAATACAAGTAAGGGTACATAAACAAAACAACGAGTTTGTCAATCGTTGGGTGAATCGAGATAGGTTAGAAAATCTCTAGAGATAAGCTGTTAGGTATTGAATTTGTACATTGAGATAGCAGGGGAGCAGGGAAAAAGAAAATCATCACTTTTGTCTATAGTTAGGAAAAATAATAATATTTGCTTTCAGAGTTTGATTAGTTCTATCTTGAAATCAAGGTGAACTCAAAGCAGATAAAAAAGATTACCAAGTTCAAGAGGAATAAACTAATGAATAAACCAAATTCCAAAAAATTAACTTCCTGGATTGTAAGTGCTGTATTTGTTGTATTGGTAGCGGGATTTTCTTTCTTTAACCAGCCCAACGCTCTAGCTCAGTCAGAAACCCTACCCGCACCTACAGAATCTACACCTGCTCCTGTAGTATCTCCTGCTCCTGCGACACCTCCAACAACATGGTTCGTAGATCCCGTAGCAGCAAATGTTAGACGTTTATTAACAACTAATGAATGTGTTGGATGTAACTTGATTGAAGCACAACTGGAACGAATAAACCTCCTGGGAGCTAATTTGGAAGGTGCAAACTTACTAAAAGCAGAATTAGAAAAGTCAAATTTACAGGGAACTAACCTACAAAAAGCTAATTTGCAAGGAGTAGATTTAAGCAGAGCAAACCTATCTGGAGTAAACCTATCTGGAGCAAACCTATATGATGCAGATTTAGAAGGAGCTAATTTGCAAGGAGCGAATCTCTCTGGAGCAAATCTACAGAAAGCAGATTTACAAAAAACAAATCTCACAACAGCCAATGTAGAAGGAGCAAACCTGCTAGGGGCTGATTTAGAAGATGCATTCTTACCCCCAGGAATTGCTACTCAATATCAGTATCAGTATCAGTAAATCAACGCTGACTACATGAGTGTTTAAGCCAGGGATCAATTCCTGGCTTATTTTGTATTAAATTAGCATTAAAAAAATTACATATCTACCTCAGTGCGAAGTCTGTGAAAAAAACAGATTTTTTTAGTTACTTTATACTTAACTGCGACTCTAGTAGTCTTAATAGGGATTAAAAGGGAAAATTTATTGTGTTCTAATATTTATCATTTTTGCTGACAACAATAAATTAGAATTAAGTTTTTGATGAGAATTTTCTTATAAACGTAACCGATAGCCCATACCTCTAACTGTTTCAATGCGATCGCCACCCAATTTTTTACGGAGATAACCAACATAGACATCAACAACATTAGTACTTGGGTCATAGTCATAACCCCAAGCATGGCTAAGTAGTTGCTGTCGGCTCAGGACTTGTCCAGGATGACGCATAAAAGTTTCAGCTAAGATAAACTCTTTGGCTGATAGTTCAATCGGTTGGTTATACACTCTCACCTGACGAGTACGTAAGTCAAGAACAATATCACCCAAACTCAGCAACATCTTATCTTCACCCTTGGGCTGATAATTACGTAATCTCAGACGAACTCTCGCTAAAAGTTCTTCAAATCGAAACGGTTTAGTAACATAGTCGTCAGCTCCTCCTTCCAAACCATTCACTTTGTCCTCTATCGCATCACAAGCAGTAAGAATGATTACAGGTATTTGTTGTCCCTGTCCGCGCAATTCTGCCAATACTACCCATCCATCTTTTCCAGGAAGACCAATATCCAAAATCAACAAATCAAAATCACCACTACAAGCCATAAAAATAACTTGCTCACCATCGGAAACTACAGTAGTAGTAAACCCATTAGCCTTAAAACCTTTCTCCAAAAAATTAGCAATCCGAGGTTCATCTTCTGCGATTAAAATTCGACTCATACAACGACCTTCTTCACTGGGTTCAAAGGAATAACTATAGTAAAAGTAGAGCCATTACCTTGACGGCTCAACAGTTCAACCGAACCACCATGAGCTTCTGCAATTTTCTTGACAATAGCCAAGCCCAAACCAGCACCATCAGAACGACGGGGATTGCTAGAACCACGAGCAAAGCGTTCAAAGATGCGTTTTTGGTCAGATAGAGAAATTCCTTCACCTGTGTCACGTACCCAGAAACGCAACTTATTATCGGTTATGGCTGATCCCAGTGCGATCGCATCACTTTCTTTGGTGTGCTGAGTAGCATTCATAACTAAGTTGGTAATTGCCTGAGTCAACCGCTGAGGATCAGCCGAAATGTAACCATTAGCTACAGTTTCTAAGCACCAGTCTCGAACAGCCAAAGCTTTTGCTTTCGTGTAAACTTCTTCGGTGAGTAGACTTAGTTCTACCGTTTTTAACTTTAAAAAATCTGGTCGTTCAGCTTTAGCTAATAATAGTAAGTCATTAACAAACCGACTCATGCGATCTAATTCGTCAGTGACTAATTGTATTGTTTCTTGTCGCTCTTGAGGGTCATCACCCAGTAATTCTAAATGACCCCGGATAATAGTGATCGGTGTTCTCAGCTCATGACTTGCATCATCAATAAAATCTCTTTGGCTAGAAAATGCTGCTTGTAATCTTTGCAACATCTCGTTGAAAGTAATAGTTAGTTCTGCTATTTCCCCTGAACCTCTAACAGGAATGCGTCGCATCAGGTCAGACTCGCTAATCGAACGAGCAGTTTCGGTAAGCAAACGTAGGGGTGTCAGTACCCTTCCAGCTATTATCCAAGCTAATAATGAAGCTAAAATCGCCACAACAAACGTCACCTTAGCCATGATGGTAATTACCTCAGCTACCTCCCAACGTTCGCTAGCAGTGGATTGAATTACCACGAATACCCCGTGAATTCTTCCCCTAATAATTGGTTCTGCTCGGTAAATTATGATACCTTCATTCGTTTTGAACTGGTCTTGCTTTGTCGTTTTCAACTGAGCTAAATATTCTACTAAATAAGAATCTTCTTTTAACCATCTTGGAACTGCTCTCGGACTGGACTTATAAATTTTACCGTTCAAAAGTGTTAGCAAAATTTCATCGTCACTAGGGATATTAGTATTAAGAAATACTTTAAAAATAGAACGAATATCATTTCCAAAAGGCTGATTAGTTTTAGGATTTATTCCTCTAGTCAACTGTTGGAATTCTTTAATTTCTTGCAGCAGAGACCTCTCAATCCGCTTTTCTAGACTGAAAAGTAGAACGTGATTGATTGTAATTATTGCTACTGTACTAGAAAACACCATCAACACCACATAGCCAAACAGGATATGTGTGCGAAGACTGAATAATAATTTATACCAAACAGGAAACTTGTGTATCCGTTTCACTTATTTACCAGTTAAACATTTTTTAGGTTTTGACATTCAAAGCACTGAATTTGAGCCGAGTTTCTCAGTTAGCTAACATATTGTCTTAATAAATATATTTTATGATCACAATCAATCAAATATATTGACAAATCTAGTCTGTTAGCATAAGAATTATTAGCGTGTTCTAAAAAAATCTATAATAAATAAAAAGGGAAATTAAAAATTGAAAGATATTTTTAGCAGAATCATTAATGAAGCTGTACTTATTTTTCGATTTTTATTTAGTTGTTTAATCTACAACTTAATTATTAACATAAGTTGCCAGTTACTGTTACTAGATAGTATCAATATGATACAAAATTCTAGCCATGACGTATTTTTAGGCACAAAAATTTAATATTTTGTACTTAAAAAAGGGCGCTTTTTTATAACTAGCAACTAAGGCTATTAGGGTCCGTAGATGCATCTGAATTTCTAGTGGATCTGCCAAATTTGGTCGTTCCTAGTGATTCAACTGACAGCTATCTTCAGGTCAATAGACCATGTAGTGTTCTATGGGCTAGTTTAGCGAATGTCTTTTATGACAGGAGAATTCCAAATTTTTCAATATACTGCTAAGTTTTTAAACCCTTAGCTAATAGCACAAATCGTCTGAAGACGACTTTAATAAATCAAGCAGTCTGCTTAAGCAGACTTTGGCTATGAGACTGCGATTTCAATCGCAGGTGGGTTTTTTGAACTCGTTTGTAAAAATAAAGGGTGCAAAACAATGTCTTTGATGCGATTACCAATGTACGTGATACATTATGCCATCGTCTGTCAACAAGATTTTAAAAAATTCATCAAGCCCAAGCTAAAATTAAATCATCCTATCCTCTATCAATAACTGCAAACAAAAATGTAGCTTCAAGTTTATGTTTGCTCTTATTGACACTTATAAAAGTTTGTGCTGATTACGTTGACCTGTCAATATGATTTGTTTCTAGGGCTAAAGTTTTAATTACTAATTGCTCTAGAGCTAAATACATAAACCGAATAAAGCGATTACTTTGTAATTGCAACACCTTCTCTTACAAAAGAGTCTACCCAAAAGGCTTTGTTATTTAGATTGATTCTTGAATATCTAAGTGTTGATTGATAGAAAATACAAGCCTTCAGCAAGAAAATAAAGTGTTAAGTAAAGACGTGTTATAACTCATTGTTTAACATGTTTGCATTCTTATTGTCTTGTGTTTCTCCAACTTTGCTGGGAGGCTAGGACTCTTTATCTTTGCATTGCTATTTTAACTAAAAATGTTCAATTATCTGGTTATACAATATATGTTCGATGACTTTGTAGGATATCTTCTCACCATGCCTTTGGCGCCCCTCTCCCAAACTTAGGAGAGGGGAACTGGTGAGAACTACAACAACTGATTTTGTACTGTGCATCCAGCATGTTCAAGTATTTTTGCAAAATACTGTTTGAAAACAAGGATTAGCTTATGGCAATCAGAAACGGAACAGAATTATCCGATACCCTTACAGGAACATCAAATGCCGATACCCTACGCGGTTTTGGAGGCGATGACACCTTATATGGCTTAGGCGCAAATGACCTCCTTCGAGGTGGAAACGATAAAGATGAGCTGTATGGTGGAGGCGGTGATGACAGATTATTTGGGGATGCAGGCGAGGACTCACTTTATGGTGAAGGCGGTAATGACACCCTCTATGGTGGTACAGATGCTGATGATGTCAACGACGGCAAAGACTTTATAGATGGTGGTGCTGGTGCTGACTGGGTCTATGGTGGTTTTGAGGATACTGCACAGGGTGGTGCTGGTAATGACACCGTAATTGGTAGCTTCTCTAATGATGAACTGTATGGAGATGGCACAAAAGACGATACCATTTCCGGGGGTGCTGACTACATCGATGGCGCAGAGGGTAATGACACTCTCTATGGTGAAGGTGACAGCTTGGCTTCGGGCGGTGCTGATACCATCTTGGGTGGTGATGGCGATGATACCCTCTACGGCTATGCTGGTAATGACTCCCTTTTGGGTGGAGAAGGTGTTGACTTCCTTGATGGCGGTGACGGTAACGACGTTCTTGATGGTGGCGCTGGTATTAGTACTCTCTTGGGTGGTGCTGGTTTAGAAACCATCAGAGGTGGCATTGAGGGTGACTACATCGATGGTGGCGAGGATGCTGACAACCTAAGCGGACTCGGTGGTAATGACACTATCTACGGCGACTTCGGTGTAGCTGAAAGTCTCGCTGGTAATGATGTTCTCAATGGTGGCGCTGGTGATGACTTCCTCGATGGTGGGGCTGGCGTTGACCGTGTTATCGGCGGCGCTGGCGTTGACCTTCTGTTTGGTGGAGAAGATTCAGAAACCCAAACCGCACGCGACACATTGACTGGCGGAGCTGACACTGACTTCTTCCAGTTACTATTTACAGACTTTGTACCAGAGCCAATTGATCCGGGTGAGCCAATTATTGCTCCTCCTGTTGGCGACTGGATTGCCGACTTCCAAAATGGTACTGACTACTTCTTGCTTGAGGGTCTTGAATTTGCAGATTTAGGGTTCCAGAACACCACAATTAATGGAGTTAGTGGTACTCACATCTACGTTTTAACTGAAGGCTTTACTCCTGCTCAATCTGAAAACCTTGCCTTTGTGGCAGGGGTAAACCGTGGAGCCTTCGATGCATCAGATTTCGTTGTTGAGCCTATCTAAGAAATCGGTAACCAGGCGGTGTACTTGGGTACCAGCCAAGTAGCACACACCTGATAGTTACCGCAACCATGAAAAATAGCTACAGAGTCTAGATAACTTGTTGAGCTATTTTTCCGATTAAGTCTCAATTATAATCTTTTGATTTCCTTCTAGTACTTCAAAGTCAATTTTGAGAACTAGGTCATAGAGATAAACGTAGGTTGGGAATTTGCCCACCAAAATCCGGATATGGTGGACAATGCCACCCTACACTCTACTGCAATCAGAACTATTCCAGACCGAAAAGTTTTCTAGATACCATAAAAGCCTCAAACTACAAACCAATCAAGTTTGTTGGCTTGTAAGATTCTCAATTTCTGCAATAAGTTGAGAATCTGTTTTCCTCAGTTGGGAAGAGTAGGAAACCAGTAATTCAAAAGCCATGCGAATTTTATTTTTGCACCCCAATTTTCCAGCCCAATTTCGTCATGTAGCTGCTGCTTTAGCTAAAGACAAACATAATCAAGTTTTTTTTGGTACTACTCGCCAAGAAGGTAAATTACCTGGGGTCAATCGGGTCGTCTATAGCCCTAAACGAGAAGCTCGACCTGAAACTCACCACTATGTCAGATCTTTGGAAAATGCTGTTCTTCAGGGTCAAGGTGTTTATCGGCTGGCAGAGCAACTCAAAGCACGAGGATTTGTCCCGGATGTAGTCTATGGTCATTCGGGTTGGGGACCAACTTTATTTATCAAAGATATTTTTCCTCAAGCCAAGTTATTGTGTTATTTCGAGTGGTTTTATCACGCTCATGGTTCTGATGCAGACTTTGATCCCAGCGATCGCCTGACTGCTGATGATGAAGCCCGGATTCGGATTAAAAATGCGCCGATTTTGCAGGATCTATATAGTTGCGATCGCGGTCTTTCTCCCACCTATTGGCAACGTCAGCAATTTCCCCTAGAATATCACAATAAGATTACTGTACTTCATGATGGGATTGATACTAATTTCTTTTGTCCCAAACCAGGAGCAAAGTTAATTCTCCCACGCATCAATCTAGACCTTTCTCAGGTGGAAGAAATTGTAACTTATGTAGCGCGGGGTATGGAGCCTTACCGGGGATTTCCTCAGTTTATTGAGGCTGTTGCTTTACTGCAACAACAACGCCCTAATTGTCATGTTGTGATTGTTGGAGAAAACCGCGTAGCCTACGGCAAGCCTCTAGGTAATGGCAAAACCTATAAAGAGGTGATGCTAGAAAAATATGATCTCGACCTTAGCCGAGTTCATTTTACAGGTTGGCTGCCTTACGAAGAATATCTGCAAGTTCTTCAAGCTTCTTCGGCACACGTTTATCTTACCCGTCCCTTTGTTTTGTCTTGGTCAATGTTGGAGGTTTTATCAGCAGGCTGCTTGCTGATTGGTTCCAAAACTCCCCCTGTAACAGAGGTGATTCAAGATGGTGTTAATGGACTGTTAGCAAATTTCTTTTCACCGCAGGAAATATGCGATCGCATTCAAGAAGCCCTCAATCATCCAGATAAAATGGCTGCGATCAGGGCGAAAGCAAGACAAACAGTTCTAGAGCGCTATGATTTAGCCCAACTATTGCCCCAACACCTGCAATGGATACAGCAGCCAGAAGATGGTAAACTAGTCTCCCCGTGGGAAGGTACGAAGTTAAAGTCACTAACCCCTCCAGAAAACAAGGGATTTGGTGGCCGACAACAAAAAGCAGAGAAGTCATCAGCTTCAACACTCTTACAAGTTCATAATCAGAAGTTGACAACTCAAGAAATTATTACCCTCTTGAGTCGATACCAACTGCTACCAAAACTTGAGCAAGAACTCATAATTGACGAAGCGATCGCCTCTTTTACCTGCTCAAGCGAAGAGCAAGCCAAGTGTTGCCAAGACTTTTGCGAACAACATCAGTTGTCATCAGAAGTGGAACGCCAAGCTTGGTTACAGCAGCACAATATTACTAACACGCAATTTTTAGACCTAGCAACCCGCAACCTGAGAATCGAGAAATTCAAACAAGCCACCTGGGGTAACAAGTTAGAATCTCACTTTCGCCAATTGAAACCGAAACTTGATCAAGTTGTCTACTCCTTGATTCGCACTCAGGACGCGGATATTGCTCAAGAACTTTACTTCCGGCTTCTAGAAGGTGAGCAGCCCTTTGCCGAATTAGCAAGGCAATATTCCCAAGGTTCAGAAGCTCAGACTGGTGGCTTGATGGGGCCGGTAGCATTAAGTACACCCCATCCTAATCTAGCCAAAATTCTTGCTGTCAGCCAACCAGGTCAGCTCTTACCTCCTATCTATATCGGAGATTGGTGGGTGATTGTGCGTTTGGAAAAGTTTACACCAGCCCGATTTGACGAAGCAATGCGGAAACGGTTGCTCAACGAACTTTTTTCTTCTTGGTTAAAAGAACAACTGCAACAAGTTTCTCAACTACAACCTTTAGTAGTCAAACATTCAGCTTGAATCCTCATTTGTTATAAATTTTCATAGGTATCTCATATGCCAGCTTTAAACTTTAACGAGCAAACCTTAGTTGGAAATAACTTCAGAGGTCAAAACCTCAACGGTTCTACTTTTTTCAAAGCTAGACTCGAAAACGTCCGGTTCGATCCCAACAATGCAGGTACTGCTACACAATTAAGAGGAACTAACTTTAGTGAATCTTTTTGGCTCAATGTCAACGCTAGTAATGCTATCTTTGCACCTAATGTCAACTTTGGCCCAGCTAATTTATCCCTTGCGACATTAGAGAATGTCAACTTCAGCGGCGCAAATCTAACTCAGGCTAATCTGTCATTCATCAACACAAAATTCATCAACTTCTCAAACGCCAACCTGACTGATGCGAACCTGCGGGAAGCTAATCTCAGTGGTGAACAATCGGAACCCCCAAACCTGACAGGAGCTAACTTTACCAGAGCCGATCTATTCAAGGCCAATCTCAAAGCGGCGGATTTTACGGGAGCTACCTTAGTAAATACCAGTTTCCTGGAAGCAAACCTCGAAAATTCTGTCTTCGTGAATGTAAACGCTAGAGGTGCTGACTTTAGATTAACTAATTTCACGGATGTAACGCTGCAAAATTCTAACTTTGATTTGGCTAATTTCAGCCAAGTCTCTTTGAGTGATGTCCTACTCGATCCATCACAGCCATCAAATGTAAGTTTTCGTGGTGCTAATTTAAGTGGACTGCTTGCAGATGATGCCATTTTAACGAATTCTGATTTTAGTCCCTATGTTGCTGCTAATGGCTCTGTGACCATTACAAATCTGACTGGGGCTAAATTTGATGACACTGATGTGAGTGGATCTAACTTCACTCAAGCCAATGCTGAAGGTATCTTCATTAATGGGCTTGCCATTGGTGCGAATTTTACTAACACCCGCCTGGTGAACGCTGATTTATCTAAAGGTAACTTTACCAATGCTACCTTTGTAGGAGCAGATCTTACAGGTGCGATCGCAGTTGATGCCATTGGTCTATATATTGGAGATGAAACTGACAACACTCTCATCGGCACAATCGAGGGCGATAACCTCTTTGGCAATGGTGGCAATGATAACCTCAACGGTGGTGCAGGTAGTGATTATCTTGACGGTGGAGCTGGTAATGACATTCTGACTGGTGAAGGAGGCGCTGACACATTGATCGGTGGTGCAGGTAGTGATGATATCAACGGTGGTGGTGGTGCTGATAATCTTATTGGTGGTGGCGGTAACGACTATCTACAGGGTAATCTAGGCAATGATAGCCTCAATGGTGGAATCGGCAGTGACTGGTTGACTGGTGATGCAGGTAATGACACCCTCAATGGTGGTGATGGAAATGACATCTTTATCTTTGCACCTGACTTTGGTAATGATCGGATTATCGATTTTGCGGATGGTGGAGACAAAATCGACCTCACGGCATTTAAAATTAGCAATCCCAACTTCAATTTCGGGTCTTTGACGGTGGCTCAAAGTGGTGCAAACACTGTCATTTCTAGCTTGGATTTCGGTGCAAACACGATTACTTTGGCTAGCTTTACTGCCACTAATGTTGATGCTACCGATTTTATCTTCTAATTAGGAACAAGGATTGAGGAAGAGAACCAATATTACCGTGTTCCAGTTATTGTAAAGGTACATTTATTTTTTAATGTCTTAGTGTCTATGTGGGTTAAAAATTATTTTTGAAACACAAAGACACTAAGGCACTAATACCAATTTAATATGAAGTTAGAGAGAAAGAACCCCACCCCAATTCTCGCTTACGCTCGAATTTCCCCTCCCCGAAATCGGGGAAGGGATTAAGGGGTGGGGTAAAATTCTGTGCAGCTTCACGAAGAATTGGTATAAGGAATTTTATTTCAGTCTTAAAATTTTGGGGCATTTATGCGGATTCTTATTACTATTGCCCATTTTTTTAAACCAAATAATCATGGTAAACATGCTTCTTTAAGAAAAGATCCCCGACCTCGTTTACTAGCGTTGAGTCAAAGTCTTACTAACTTGCATCAGTTATTTGGAAAATCTCAGTCTATTATTAATATCGGGCAAAGATTGGCTTTTCCTGCTAATCAGTTGCAAAGTTACGATTTAGATATTGTTATTTGTACTACTCAAGATTGTCATCTTCTTGATCAAGTTTCTTTACCTTCTAATTTTTATCAACATCATCCTACGCAAGCAGAACCAATGCTGTTAGGATTTGAGTGTCAAGCAGTTTTGTGGGATTGCTTAGGTCATTATGATTATTACTGTTTTTTAGAGGATGATCTGATTCTCCATGATCCCTGGTTTTTTATTAAGTTAAGCTGGTTTACTCAGCAAGCAGGTGATTTGAGTTTACTTCAACCTAATCGTTACGAAGTCTCGACCCACGGTTTGAGCAACAAAGCTTACATTGATGGTGATCTAAATCCACGGGTAACCGCACGTTTTCAAAATGTAAATGAACAACCGGAACTTAAAGGAAAAGTTTTAGGGATGCCAGTTACTTTTAGTCGTACTCTTAATCCTCATTCTGGCTGCTTCTTTTTGAATGCGAATCAGATGACTTATTGGGCTAAACAACCTTATTTTTTAGATAGAGATACTAGTTTTGTTGGTCCCCTGGAAAGTGCTGCAAGCTTGGGAATTATGAAGACATTCCGAGTTTATAAAATTGCGTCAGAACAAGCAAGTTTTTTGGAGATTCAGCATTTTGGTACGGGATTTTTGAGTTTAATTGGTAAGCAAGTGGCTTTGTCATCAAGTTATTTTTAATTTATAAATATGTACATGATTTATGTTCTTAATTTAGATTTTTTAAACTTGGATAATGTCGAGTAGATTACAAAATATCAAATCAAAAATACAAAATATAAAGTTGCAAAAATATGATTTATACTAAAACTTCTTTTCTTGAATTTATCTCTACAGTTGAAGGGTTTGATCAATTATCAAAAGAAAGACTCATTGAATTATCACAACAATTTCAACCTTGGCGCTATCGTTTAGGTCAAAAGATTCTTGGTAAGGAAAGAATCCCTGAACAAATCACAATTATTTATGAAGGAAAAGCGCGTTTATTGGCCCATGATCCCCGAACACAACAAGCAACTACACTTAAGTTGCTTCAACCGGGAGCAATTCTTGGCGAAATAAGTTTGTTGCGAAATGTTGCTTGTGAAATTGCGATCGCCTCTACAGAGGTAACATGTTTAACATTCCCTGCCGGAGAGTATTTGCGCTTGCTTGCTGTTTATCCAGCTTTTGCAGAAATTCGTCAAAATTGCTGTCACTTATTGGAAATTTTTGATGTTGTCGGTATGCAAAGCCAGATGCAAGCTTTAGGTGGTGTGAATCTCAAAGAACTTGCTCAAAATGCTTTAGCTGAAGCGCAAGTACATTACCTTCAACCAGGAAAAAATTCTGTTAATCAACTCGATAGTGAAAGTATTTGGTTTGTTAGTGGTGGTGGAACTGTTAAGAATTATGGTTTGGGTTCTCGTTTAAATTTTGGCAATACGCAAAACACGATTGAAGTTGTGGGGATAAATCCTGCACGCTTGATTGGTTTGCGTAATCTGGACTTAATGATTTTATACTGTGAGCCGACACAGCAACAACTCAAAGATACGAATGCAGAGATACTCAACAACGAAATTGAAATTCCTTATGCTCCTGATGAGGAATACCTACCACCGAAACCTATACGTGTCAAGGGTAAAGAAAAAAATAAAAAGTATCCGTATTTTCATGGTAAAGGACAATTAAATTCAGCGCTCGCCTGTTTCCAAATGGTGTCGAAGCATGTGCAAATCCCGTTCCGCCGTGAGATGATTCACCGCATCCTCACAGAGCAATTCAAGCGCCAAGGTTCAATCTCATTTCAATTATGTGCTTACTTAGCCCAGTTAATTGGACTCAAAGCGCAATTAATCAATATACTCACCTCTTCACTAACGCGTATTCCAACACCAGCATTAATCGAGTATGGTAATAGCTTTGCTGTTTTATACGAAACGAGCGATCGCGCTGTCGTTATTGGTGTACCATCTCAGGGAATCCAGCGGTATAAACCTGCTGAGTTATTGGCTAGATTGGACATAGAAGAAAGTGACTATCCGCAGATTAAAGTATTACTACTGTCTCCCACCAAAACAACACCAAAAGAACGCTTCGGGTTACAGTGGTTTGTCCCCTATTTATTGCGCTATCGCCGTGTACTTTTAGAAGTTTTTCTTGCTTCCTTTTTCGTACAGTTATCAGCTTTAGCAAACCCATTAGTCATTCAGTTAATTATTGATCAAGTTATTAATCAAAATAGTATTAATACCCTACATATTTTAGGTATTTTACTATTAGCAGTTGGAGTGTTTGAAGCTGTAATCAGCACACTCCGTACTTATTTGTTTGTCGATACCACTAATCGTATCGACATGGGTTTAGGTTCAGAAATAATTGACCATCTATTACGTTTACCTCTACGCTATTTTCAAAACCGACCTGTTGGCGAATTAGCTACTAGAATTAACGAATTAGAAAATATCCGTTCTTTTCTGACGGGTACTGCTTTAACAGTGGGGTTAGATGCACTATTTTCAGTAGTTTATATTATTGTCATGGTGTTCTACAGTTGGCAACTGACACTGGTAGGTTTATCCACAATACCAGTGTTTATGATTATTACTGCGATCGCATCTCCCACGATTAGAAAACAGTTACGCACTAAAGCTGAGAGGAATTCCGAAACTCAATCTTATTTAGTTGAAGTTATATCGGGGATTCAAACAGTCAAAGCACAGAACATCGAGTTGCGATCGCGTTTTGCTTGGCAAGAAAGATACTCTCAATATGTAGCAGCGGGGTTTAAAAACGTTATACTTTCTACCCTTGCTGGTTCCACTAGTAATTTTCTCAACAAACTTAGCAGCTTGCTAATTTTATGGATGGGAGCTTATTTAGTACTCCAAGGAAAATTAACTTTAGGTGAATTAATCGCTTTTAGAATCATCTCTGGATATGTTACTAGTCCAATACTAAGATTGGCTCAACTTTGGCAAAACTTTCAAGAAACTGCTTTATCTCTGGAGCGTTTGAGCGATATTGTTGATACACCACAAGAAGCAGAACAAGACCGTGATAATATTCTTTTACCTGAAATTGTAGGAGCAGTAAAATATGAAAATATTTCCTTCCGCTTTAATACAGGTAGTCCATTGCAACTTTGCAATGTCAATCTTGATTTTTCGGCTGGAAAATTTATAGGTATTGTTGGACAAAGTGGTGCAGGTAAAAGCACTTTGACTAAATTATTAATTAGGCTATATGAACCAGAATCCGGTAGAGTTTTAATTGATGGTTATGATATTGCTAAAGTAGAACTTTATTCACTGCGAAGACAAATTGGTGTCGTTCCTCAAGATACCCTATTATTTGATGGCACAGTGCAAGAAAACATCGCTTTGACAAATCCTGATGCAACAACAGAGGAAATTATTGAAGCTGCAAAAATAGCAGTTGCTCACGAATTTATTATGAACTTGCCTAACGGTTACAATACACGAGTAGGCGAACGAGGTGCTGCACTTTCTGGTGGACAAAGACAAAGAATTGCCATTGCTCGTTCTGTTTTACAAAAGCCAAAATTATTAGTTTTAGATGAAGCAACAAGCGCCTTAGATTATCCCACAGAGCGACAAGTTTGTCTAAATTTAGCAGCAGCATTTCAAGGAAGTACAGTATTTTTTATTACTCACCGCCTTAATACTGTTGTCAACGCAGATATTATTGTTGTTATGGATGCTGGACGAGTAATTGAGCAAGGAAACCACGATGAATTAATGAAAATGAAAGGTCATTACCATTATCTTTATAATCAACAAACAGTAAAGTTTTGATTAATCATTTCTCATTGATTATTAGTTCACATTCAATAATCAATAATTAACTATTAACTAATAACAAAATTCAATATGAATAATAAAACTAACGGTACTTATCATCAAAATGAAGTAAAATTAAATTCAAATTCAGTTATTTTGGAACATAAAACTCCTCCTAAAGCACCTGTTATTGATACAAAAACTAATAATCTTGAGCAATCAGTTGTATTACGTCAATCCCCAGTCTTTTCACGCTTAATCATGCTCACAATGATGGCGCTAGCCTGTTTTGGAATTAGTTGGGCATGGTTGGCGAAAATTGAACAAGTAGTTCCTGCAACAGGTCAATTAAAGCCTCAAGGAGCAGTAAAAGCTGTTCAAGCTCCTGTTCCTGGAGTTGTCAAAGCGGTTTATGTTAAAGATGGGCAACAAGTAAAACCTGGAGATTTATTGCTTACTTTTGATTCCACGACTACCAATGGTGAATTAAATGCTTTAAATAAAATTAGTGCTGCATTAACTCAAGAAAATCAAATATATCGTCATTTAATCAAAGCAGGCTCTTCCGAGACAGGCCAAGCAGAGTTGTTGCAAACTAAACTATCAACAGAAGCAGATTTTCTACTCAAAAATAGAGCTGCATTATTTGCAGAAAATGATTTATTACGGACTGAGTTAAAAAACTCTGGTATTGGAACAGTTAATTTAGGAAGAGACGAGAAAGAACGTCTTCAGACATCAAAAATAGAATTAGATTCTCGCTCTAAAACAGCACAATTGGAAATTGAACAAATCAAGAATAAGCTGACTCAAAATCAAATTAGACTCAAAGATACACAAGCAAATTTGGCTATTGAAAATGAGATTTTTAATAAAATAAAAACTCTAGCAGAACAAGGTGCTATTGCTCAACTGCAATATTTGCAACAGCAAAAAAAAGTACAAAATCTGACAGCACAAATAGCAGAATTATTTGAGGAACAAAAACGCTTAGAATTTGATATTATTCAAGGACAACAGGAATTAAAAAACACTGTTGCCTCTTCTAATAAAAATATTCTAATTCAGATAGCAGATAATAAAAAGCGCATTGCTGAAATTGACAGTCAATTAACAAAAATTTTACTTGACAATGAAAAGCAATTGGCTGACATCAATAGTAAAATATTGCAATCTCAAACAAATGTAAAATATCAAGAACTTCGCTCTTCTGTAGCGGGAACTATTTTTGATTTACAAGCAAAAAATCCTGGTTTTGTGGCTAATACTAGCCAAGAAATACTCAAGATTGTACCATCAGATGACTTAGTTGCTGAAGTATTAATTACAAATAAAGATATCGGTTTTATCAAAGAAAAAATGAAGGTAGATGTTAGGATTGATTCCTTTCCTTTTAGTGAATATGGTGATATAAAAGGAGAAGTGATATCTGTAGGATCAGATGCATTACCACCAAATAAAACACATCCTTACTATCGTTTTACAGCCAAAATTCGCTTAGATAGACAATCGCTAAACATTAATAATAAAAATATTTTTTTACAATCAGGAATGTCTATTAGTGCCAACATTAAAGTGCGTGAAGAACGAAGAGTAATTAGTTTATTTACCGAACTATTTACCAAACAAGTTGAAAGTCTAAAAGAGGTGCGTTAAATCAACTTAGTTAATACTAAAAAATAAGTGATGATTGTTATAAAAGTATATTGTTGTTGGACATCTTTAATAGCCAATTTTTCTCGTTTATTTTTCTTGATTACATAGAAATTTGCGTAAATTCATATCTTGCACTTTTGCATTAGTACTCGACCACACAGGTTTTGACTCTTTGTCAGGCGTCAGATCCGCGACTTTTCTGAAAAGTCGCGGATCTGGCTCACCTATCAAAATCAATTTGGTGAACTACTAGAAGTCGCTTAATTTTCAGTTATACCAATTCTGTATGAATATGTGCCAAACTACGTCAAACTTATAGATGGGTGTATTGATATCAATTCTTTGTGAAGCTATGCATTATTTTGACCAATAATTCCTTGATTGTACAAGCCCCTAGATTTATCTGTGAGGTTAATCCAAAATCCATAGACGCGATAGCGACTTCCCGCAGGGTAATCCAAAATCTAAAATCTAAAATCGATTGACCCCTCCTAACCTCCTTGTGCGTGTGGAGGTGACGCAAGCGGTGGGGTTCTTCCTATTTTTCTTATTTTTGCGATATTAGAATAGTATAATACACGGTAAACTAGTCCGTTTATCGTAATATACTAAAAATATTTAAACAAATATGAAAAAAATAAAATTAATGAGTAGTGCTGGTAAATTCACTGCTACTTTATTTTTAATCACTATTCTTTTGACACCTTTTGTAATTATAAATGCAGGAGAACGTGGTGTATTAATGGAATTTGGCAAAGTACAACAAAGAGTATTAGGTGAAGGAATTCATGTAATTATACCAATTGTCAATACAGTCAAGAAAATTAGTGTCAGAGTTCAAAAACAGCAAATAACTGGGGAAGCTTATTCTAAAGATTTGCAGGATGTGTTTACAGAAGTAGCACTGAATTGGCACATTTACCCAGAAGAAGCAAATTTGATTTTTCAAGAAATTGGTACTGAAAAAGAAGTTGTTGAGAAAATTATTAATCCAGCAGTAGAAGAAGTTTTAAAAGCTATTATAGCAAAGTACACAGCAGAAGAAGTCGTAACTAAGCGAGGAGAAGTTAAATTAGGAGTTGATGAAGCCTTGACAAAAAGATTACATGATTATTATATTGCAGTTGATGATATTTCACTGATTCATGTCAATTTTTCAGACAAATTTAGTGATGCGGTAGAAGCAAAACAAATTGCAGAACAGGATGCAAAACGAGCAGAGTTTATTGCATTAAAAGCAATAAAAAAAGCAGAAGCTCAAGTGAATTTAGCTAGAGGAGAAGCTGAAGTTAATAGATTATTACATCAGAGTTTGACTCCTCAAATTCTAGAAAGACAAGCAATAGAAAAATGGAATGGTAAATTACCTTTGATTGTGAGTAGAGATACTCCGAAATTTTTTAATCTCAGTGAACTGTTGAAATTATCTGAAAAATAATATAAGAACCCCAACTTACCAAATAAGTCGGGATCATTCCAAATATTCAAAAAATCATACGATTTCACGAAAAGCCTGATACAAATACAGACCCTGTAGAGACGCGATATATCGCGTCTCTACATTATTTATATATATCGCGATTAACGTGAAATGGTATCAGCCTGCGATTGAAATCGCAGTCTCATTTGCATTGTCCCCAAAAAACGGACAAGCTTAGAACCAATTGATTTATTTGTGGGACACATGAGATATTTCAATAAAAACTTGCCCGTTTTTTTCTACGTGGAAGACCCTCATATAGCAATCCTATATGATTTGCGAAAATCGCAGAGCTTAGATCCCCGACTTCTTAAAGGATACAGCTGGCGAATCAGGGGTGACACCCCTCACCGACGATTTTTCGTCATTCCACCAGATGTAGAGACGCGCCATGGCGCGTCTCTACAACCAATTTGTGGGCGAACGAGGGGTTTGACCCCCTATTCGCCAGCTGCATCCTTTAAGAAGTCGGGGATCTTGTCTGGGGCGAATGATTTAGGAATGCTATAGTTCAAGTTTGCTTAAGCAGACTGCTTGATTTTAAGAAGTCGTCTTCAAACGACTTGTGCTATTAGCAAAGGGTTTATACCTTTTGCTGATATTTAATCTGCTTAACTATTGGAGAAAAGATTGGGTGTATCAAGAACTTTAAATTGAATTAAAAGTAAGATTAGCAAGGTATACACAGTTGAAGAAACTAAACCTGTTAATAATTCTTTCTTAAGGTTGCGTTCTTGGGGTTGTTTTTGGAAAACATCAACTGCACCCACTTGCATCAAAATTATACCAATAATATTAGATAACCAATAGCCAATAATGGCAGAAGGCATAAATAATTTAGGAGCGAAAAAACTACAAACATAACCGAAAAAATAAGCAATCGGTAGATTGAAGATGAGATCATTCCACCAACATAATGGTGACAATAAATATCCAAGGACTAAAAATAATCCACCTCTGAGCTTTTGCAAAAATGTTTTAGGTAAGTCTTCTGTGGCTACTTGTGGTATCTGCTCTCTAGAGACTTTTTCAATATTCAGCATTTTATGACTAAATCTTTATCAACTTACCGTAGTTTATGATAAAAAATAAAAAAAGTCTAGACTTAAATAAGTCGGCGTCAATAAACCAAACTATGTAAAGATCTATAAAAATATGTAAAGAAAAGTAAAGCTCGAAAATTAGTTTGTAGTAAGCGCTACCCTAAGGGAACAGTTAATCACCACAAACATTGAATTTTTGACGCTGACTTGCTTAAATCTTAATCTTTCCTCATGAATGAGTTTATTTCTACACTACTAGTTGGCATTTCAGCCTTCATTGCAACAAATATCGATGATATCGTTATTTTATTAATTCTTTTTTCTCAAACTGATTCTAGCTTTCGATGTCGGCATATTGTTACTGGTCAATATTTAGGCTTTACAGTATTGGTGATTGCTAGTCTTCCTGGCTTATTTAGTGGATCAGTTATCGCACCAAATTGGATTGGACTACTAGGTTTAATACCAATAGCAATGGGTATTAGCAGTTTAATTAATCGAGAAGAAAATGTATCTGAAGAGATTGTAATCACACCTGTAGATTATGAAGATTCAAACACTATAACTTTTCTCAATCCATATATTTACAGTGTAGCAGCTATTACCATTGCCAATGGTAGTGATAATATCACCGTCTATGTGCCGTTATTTGCTAGCGGGAATTTAAGTAACTTTCTAATTATTATTGTTGCATTTTTTATATTAATAGCAATTTGGTGTTATTTAGCTTATAAATTTACTTCTTACTCTAAAATTACAAATTTATTAAGTAAATATGCAAATTATATATTTCCTGTAGTCTTCATAGGAATTGGTAGTTTTATTATTTTAAAAAATGAAGCTTTAAGCTTATTTAAGTTAGCAATTAGTTGCATTTGTTTAGTAATTATTCTAAACAATAATAAATAGATTTTCTCTTCCCCGATCCCCGATCCCCGATCCCCACTCCCTTGGGGGAGTGGGGCCCCCGAGTTTCCCCAGAGGGGACCCCACCTGCCCCTTATCCCCAAAGGAGACCCCTACCTTCCCCGATCCCCGATCCCTCTTCTATCTAAGCAACTTGTACATTGTCTTCTCTAAGTAAATTTTCAAAAGCTATGACTACCCGTGTTTGAAAACGTTGACGATGTTTCAATTTCCAAATAGGTTGGACAATTTCTAATCTTTTGCTATATCCTCTTGAAGAATCAACAATTCGTATGGCATGTAATGTCCCTAATTGTAATTCTTTTTTGACTATAGATTCAGGAATAGCAGCTGCACCAACACCACTTTCTACTACTGCTCTTACCATTTCGCTGCTGTTTAGATTTAGTACTACATCTAGTTTGTTGGTTTCAATTCCCCAATTTTGTAAGGCCTGCTCAAACATCTGTTGTGCGCCAGAACCAGACTCACGCATTACCCAACTAGTATTCAGTAAGTCATCAAGGTAAATTTCTAGATGTTGGAACCAAGGATGAGATTTACCAACTACAATTTGTAGGCGATCGCTCCCGATCTCTTCTTGTTCTAAACTTTGTTGTAATGTAGGTTTGATCTCTCCTGTCACAAACCCTAAATCATACATCCCAACAGCAGTTCCTTCACAAATTTCTTCGGCATTTCCAAGTGTACAGTTGACAAAAATACCAGGATATAGTTGTTTAAATTGGCTAATCTTTTCAGGGAGAAAGTAATTTCCAACTGTCAGACTTGCACCTATTTTTAGCTCTCCTCGTTGCAAATTATTTAATTCTTTCAAACCACGCTCAGTTAATTGAACTTGGTCGATAATTTTCTGTGCTTCAGCTTGCAATAATTTTCCCGCATCAGTAATTTCAATATGACGACCAATCCGATGAAACAACTTCACACCGTATTCTGTTTCTAAACATTGGATCGCAGCACTTACAGCTGGTTGGGTGATATAAAGTGTTTCTGCTGCGCGAGTAAAGTGCAAGACTTCCGCAACAGCTAAAAAAATTCGCAACTGCTCCAACGTCATTTTAGCTACTTATAAATTTGTTAAATAGTGATTTGTAATGATAATAAAGGTATTATACGGTAAATCTACCGAAAAACTGTAGTTTTTTTCTAAAATAATTAGAAAGGGTATGGTTGGGAAATATTCATAACTTTCATCTATGGATTTGACAAAAAAGACTGTTTGCTTTCAATAGTAGTGAGCCATAAAGTAAAACTATGCAGTTATCAGTTATCAGTTGACAGTCAACAATTTTCAGAAACCAATAAGCAATAACTGCTGACATCAGTACGGAGATACTACGTAATGGACGGATTACTAACTGCTATTCCTACAGGACTGACTGCTTTTTTGGCAACTAATCTCGATGATATCGTTGTTTTGTCGTTGTTTTTTTCCCAAGTAAATGCTTGCTTTCGTCATCGTCATATCCTTACTGGTCAATACTTAGGTTTTGCTGCGTTAGTAATCGCAAGTTTACCAAGTTTCTTTGGTAAGTATATCTTACCAGAATCTTGGATCGGTTTACTCGGTATGGTTCCGATTGCGATCGCCATTAGTCGTTTACTACATCCAGATACCGAAAATGAAGACACAGCAGCAGATACCCAATCTTCAGAGCCACCTCAATCTTGGTTATCAAGTCTGCTTGATCCCCAAACTTATGGTGTCGCGGCGGTAACTGTTGCTAACGGTGGCGACAATATCGGTATTTATATGCCATTATTTGCCAGTACAAGTTGGGATAGCTTGCTCATCATTCTTGGGGTGTTCTTCTCAATGGTGGGTGTATGGTGCTATGTTGCTTACCATCTAACCAGATTTGGTGCGATCGCTTCTGCAATTACTCGCTATGGTAATTCTCTAATTCCCTTTATCTTGATAGGATTAGGTGTGTCTATTTTGATGGAAAGTCACACTTTAGAAACACCTATTTTGGCTGTCATAGTTTGTGTAGTTCTTGGTTCATATCTATTAATCTTAAGCCGGAACATGTGGCGAGAAATGTACGGCTTTTCTTTAGAAACGCCTCAACCAGAAGTGTTATCCAGAGTTGAAAGAAATTGAGTCTAACTATAGATGAAAAACTGCTAACATCATACCTAAATTAGATAGTTAACAGCCAGTCAGCAATTTTTGAAATTTTGTTTTGGAATCTTGCAAGGATAAAATTATGAAAATCTTCAAGCTAAATCTTGTTAAAATAACTATTGTGTGTTTATTACTGCTTGTAAATCTGATGATTGCTCAACCATCTTGGGCAGGAAAAAAATATATCTCAAACCCAGATTACATCGAAGTTAATAAAGAATTAGAATCAGCTTTACAGGAGAAACAAACCCAAGGCTCGACACCAGAAATTCTCGAAAATATTTCCAACTTAAAATTCCAAAAATATATCTTGGAAACTGGTGAAAAGTATGGTGTGTGTCGCAATCAAACTGGAAAGACACTGTTAATATATGCTCAAAAGCCTAAAAAATCTAGCTCAACCTACGACAATCAATTATATCTGCTACCTAGTGGTGCAGAAACAGATGATGAGTTAGATTGTGATGGTGTTTATATTCCTGGAACACCCGCTACAGAAAATCAAGAAGCCAAACCCGCCACAGCTTTTAAGGTTGTAGATGGAACTCGTTTAGTAGCTACAACTAACCCCACAACTGGTGAAATAGAATTTAATGTCCCGCCTGCAAAAGTTTTCCAAGCTGGTGAAGCTAACTGGTTTATTCCTGATACTGTGCAAGCAGCATTAGATGCAGGTATTACGACTGTAGAAATCAATGATTAATTAACTAAAGCTAACTGAACAATATCCCCGACTTCTCTTGAAAAGTTGGGGATATTTGTCATCAGATTAAGGATTGAGGATTTACTCCACAGATAAATTTGAAGGATTGCACCATCAAAAAATGATTTGTCATGAAAAAGTCATAAATCACAAACTGAATATTTAATAAAATATATTTATTAATATAACCAAAAAATAGATCTTTATAACTGCTCAAATTATTTGTATTTTGTGATAATTATATTTATAGACTTTGATGAAAAAATATTTATTCGATTATTAAATATTTTGAGGTCAATTATTATACTAAAGATGCTAAACTTATGGATATGCAAGTAGAAAAAATAGAAAAATCGCAAAAAAAATCACAAGAAAAATCGCAGAAATATAGGTCAGACCGAGTGCGGGATCACTTAGCAAATGAACGCACCTATCTAGCATGGATGCGGAGTGGGATCGCGCTCATGGGTTTTGGTGTTTTGATTGTACGCCTGCGTATCCTTCGTCCGCCCTTAGCACCCCAACCTCCTGGTAATGGTTGGAAGTTGGGTTTAGCATTTGCTTTGGTGGGTATATTGACTGTACTACTTTCAACTCAACATTATTTCGCTGTTCGTCGAGATATTGATGAGGATAGCTATCAACCGCCAGATCGGTGGGTAATTCTTTCCAGTCTGGCTGTGACTTTGCTGGGTGGAGGAGTTATCTATTACGTTTTTACGCTTCCTTTAGATAATTTACAGACTTTTTTGCTGGAATAATGAAGTGTTCACTTAATTAACCTGAGTAGAGGTATTTCCAACTCTTCTAAATCTTTGAACAGTACAGTACTCAAGTAACGTTCGCCAAAGCTAGGTTGAACCATAACAATTAATTTACCGCTATTTTCGGGACGTTTCGATACCGCAATAGCAGCGTACAAAGCAGCACCTGTAGAAATACCTGATAATAATCCTTCTTCTTTTGCTAACCGCCGACTATAGGCGATCGCATCTTCATCTTTGACTGTAATTACTTCATCAACAAGTTCTGAACGGTAAATGTCTGGTATAAATCCTGCACCAATTCCTTGAATTTTGTGTGGTCCCGATTTTCCTTGGGAAAGTACCGGACTGTTGCTTGGTTCTATGGCAATGGCTTGAAAACTTGGCTTGCGCTTTTTAATCACCTCCGCCACTCCAGTTATAGTACCACCAGTACCTACTCCCGCCACGAGGATATCTACTTGTCCATCGGTATCTATCCAAATTTCTTGTGCAGTTGTTTCACGATGCACTTTTGGATTCGCAGAGTTGCGGAACTGTTGCAACATATAAGTATTGGGCATTTTTGTGACAATTTGTTCAGCACGAGCGATCGCTCCACGCATCCCTTCCAAACCTGGAGTTAATTCTAACTGCGCGCCATAAGCTCTCAACATCGCTTGTCTTTCTGTACTCATGGTTTCTGGCATAGTTAGAATCAGGTTATACCCCTTAGCAGCAGCTATCATTGCTAAAGCTATACCTGTATTTCCAGAAGTCGGCTCTACTAAAATAGTTTTTCCAGGCTGGATTAAACCTGCGGTTTCTGCTGTTTCCAACATGCTGACTCCAATTCTGTCTTTTACAGAAGCAGATGGATTCATACTTTCTAATTTCACCAGAATCCGCGCTAAAGCTCCTTCTGATTGGGGAATCCGGTTTAACTCTACCAATGGTGTCCGTCCAATTAACTCTGTAATATTCTTTGCAATTCGCATAGAAGTATTTTTGTCTAGCTAAATATAATACATTTGACTCTGCTGTAAGCGTTGATCTCGTTGTTCACACAAGTCCTGGATCGTATAGCGCTTCAAAGCCTCTTGTGATGAGCGATCAGCTTCTTCCCAAATTTCCCGTATCAAGGTTTTTTCTAAGGTATTATCTGGTGAGTTTTCTTTTTCTTTTTGACTTCCTTCTAGCAGAACTACAACCTCTAACAATGTAATCCGCCACGGTTCCCGTGCTAAAACAAAACCTCCTCTGGAACCGCGTTGACTCTGCACCACCCCCGCACGCCGCAGACTGGTAAGAATTTGTTCTAAATAACGCTCTGGGATCGGTTGTTTAGCAGTGATTTCACCCATCGTTAAGGGAGTTTTATGAGCATAGTGGTTTGCTAGTTCTAACAAAGCCAACAGCGCATATTCTATCTTGGCAGATAAATCCAAGAGCATACAGTTTTGACTCTTTAAGTTTCCGATCATTATACTACGGTTTTTCGGTAGATTTATTGAAGTTTAAGCGAGATATTTTCATAAAAATTGTCTAATGAGATACATTTTTATCAAAGATTACTAAAATTACACAATTAATAAGCTGATGTGCGCTTCAATTAAATATTCTTGCGTTAGGACTGTCCAGGGTCAACAGTCCAAAGTCCAAGCTAGTCTTTGACTCTGGACTGTTGACTTTTGACAACCTGATCGCAAAATATACAATTTAAATGCATAACAGCTTACCCTCCAAGTAAAATACTGTCGCCTGATATTGAAACTACCTTAGGTCGATCCTATAGAACGGATTGAATTTAAGCTCAAACAATCAGGATTGCGACAAACCAGAGTTGATGATGCCATACTTTTATCCCGTATTTAATTAACTATGACTTTAGTCATAGTTAATCTTACTTAAGTAATCAACTAAAGTAAGAGGCTGTTTATATATTTCGTTTAAAAAAGATTTAAGACATTTTTCAGATGTTATTATTTTGTTAATTTTATAGGATAAAAATAATCCTAATGAACGAGTTTGAATAACAGATAAAAATGCTAATAATAGATAAAATTAAAATTAATTAAAAATGGAATTTAAAAACTAATATAGGACTCATATTTGATTATCGATAATTAATATTGAGTAATACTTTTACTTAAGGATATATTTTATGTCTAAAGTTGTTTCTATTCATTCATTTCGTGGCGGTACGGGTAAATCAAATATCACTGCTAATGTTGCGACTCTGATTGCTCGTTCTGGTAAGCGAGTTGGTATTGTTGATACAGATATTCAATCACCTGGAATTCATGTTCTTTTCGGTCTAGGGGAGGATAAGTTAGGCTACACCCTAAATGATTATTTATGGGGTCGCTGTCCAATTGAAAAGGCTGCTTACGATGTCACACCACTAATTAAAATGAGGCAAAAAAATGCTGGAATCAAAGGTAATATTTTTCTAATTCCTTCTAGTATTAAAACAAGTGAAATTTCTCGGATTCTGCGTGAAGGATATGATGCACGTTTGCTTAATGATGGTTTTCAGCATTTAACCAAACGTTTGAAATTGGACTATCTTTTTATTGATACTCACCCTGGTATTAACGAAGAAACTCTCTTATCTATTATTATTTCTGACATTCTTATTGTTATCCTTCGACCAGACCAGCAAGATTACCAAGGTACAGCTGTAGCTGTGGATGTGGCACGTAAGTTAAATGTTCCTAATATTATGCTCGTAGTTAATAAGGCTTTACCAGCCTTTAACTTTCAAGCTTTGCGCCAACAAATTACCTCAACCTACGGCACAACTGTAGCTGGTATTTTACCTGTCTGTGAAGAAATGTTTTATCTGGGTAGTAAGGATCTTTTCAGCTTGTGCTATCCCAATCATCCTTGGACACAGGAAGTAAATGCGATCGCCAAACAGATAGAAGTCAGATCCAAAAAATAAATGAGCTTTGTCGGAAAACTTCAAATTAAACTTTTTCAAGTTGATAATCATCCATAGAAACCAGTCGCCAACTGGAATTTTGTGAAAGTTCCAAAACCCATTGATGATATTTAAACAAACTTTCTCGATGTCCTACACTAATAAATGTTGTATTCGTTGATTGTAACTGTTGATATAAATTTTCTTCATTTTTTAAATCTAAAGCACTGGTTGCTTCATCTAAAATCGTAAAGCGAGGATGAGTAATTAACAATCTTGCAAAAGCCAGACGTTGTTGTTCTCCCAAAGATAATATATTCTCCCAAGGTACTTCTGCATCGAAACCACCGCCTTTTGTTTCTACGTTTTCAAGGTTAACTTGTTGTAAAACATCTTTGAGTTGTGTGTCGCTCATTTGATGATTTGTACTTGGATAAAGTAACTGTTCGCGCAAAGTTCCCAAAATGATATATGGACGTTGGGGTAAAAACAAAACATCTTCTCTAGGAGGTCGCATTAAACGACCCGTTCCTGCATTCCACAAACCAGCAATAGCTCTGAGTAAAGAACTTTTACCCCGACCACTAGGCCCAACAATTAATAAACCTTCGCCTGGTTGAACAGAAAGTGACAAATCTTCGACGATCACTTGTTCATAATTTGGTGTTTGTAAAGTGACATTTTCAAAAGCCAGACGGTTTTCTTCAATAGTTTTAATCGTACTTACATTCTCTGGTTGTTTAGTGACAAATTCTAAAGCATCTGAAAATTCAGCTAAACGCTCAACATAACTAGAAAATCGTCCAGAAGTTCCAAATTCATCTATTAATGCTGCCAGACCATTAGCAAACATACTACAAGCGATGACTGCTTGGTTAACTTGTCCGAAATCAATTTCTCCACGAATATATGCAGGTGCGAATATTACAAACGGAAATATTTGGATAATAGACCGATATCCCCTGTTAAAAATATCTTTATTTTTTTCCCACTCAATTTTGCTTACAGAACTTTTGATCAGATTATTAAATCGGCGCTGAATAATATTTAATTCTTGGTCTTCTCCTTGAAAAAATGCTATCGATTCCGCGTGATTGCGAACATGAGTCAGGCTGTAAGTGTAATTAGCTTTAAATTCAAGTTCCTCTTGAGTAATTTTATCTAATTCTTGACTCAAGTACACAGCAATTATATTGCCTATAATTGTATAAACAAGCAGAATAGCTACAGCCAGTTGGGAAATTGACCAAAGAATTATTAAAAAAGTCGTCATTTCCAGGATTTTTTCTAACAAAGTAGCTGCAAAATTCAGAGCAGTCCTGGCAATAGGTTCGATCTCTTGGGATAAACGTTGATCTGGATTATCAACATCAGATCTAAAATTGATTTTATAATAGGCGCGATCGCTCAAATATTTTTCTAAAATACGTCTGTTCAGCCATTGATACCAATCAAGGGCAATTTTTTTTCTGACAAATTTAGTAAATCCTGTCAAGAGCGTAATCAGCAGCAGTCCTATACCATAAATTGATAACGTTTTGGCAAAAAGAGACATTTCTTTTTGTTGGACAATGACATCGATTAAATAGCGATCGACGAAGCTATTTAAAGCGGTGACGCCCACAAGACTGATGATTAATAAAATCAGGAGAATGAGCATTCCCCATGAGCGTATTACTTCGGAAAATGGTCTTCCTTTTGGATCTGTTGGATACCAGTAGGGACCGGCGATCGCGTTGACATAATTCCAAAATTTAGTAAAACCTGAAATAATAGGAATATTATTTGAGTTTTGCTTGTGAAAAATTTCAGTTTGCATGTTCTAGAAATATAGCGGTTATCATTGCAGGTCTGGTGGAAACTTTTGCCAAACTTCTGGATTAACAATGTGAGGTGGCTTTTTACCCTGAAGCACTTGCAGTATTTGATTAGCTGCGGAAAGTGCAGCAGCTATAGCAGCTTCAGGTGTAACTCCAGCGAGATGGGGTGACATAATTACATTGTCAAAGTCATATAAAGGATTATCGTGAGATGGGGGTTCTGGCTCAAACACATCTATTGCTGCTCCTGCGATCAATTTTTCATGGATAGCTACAACCAAATCTTTTTCTCGAACTATCTTCCCACGAGATGTATTGATTAAGAAAGCAGTGGATTTCATTTTTTCAAAAGTTTCTAGAGCAAACATTTCATAGGTTTCATCGGTTAATTCGGGGTGTAAAGATACAAAATCGGATTCAGCCAAAAGGTATTCTAAATCATTTACCAAAGTTCCACCCAATGCTTCTGCTTTAGTAGCTGGGACGTAAGGATCGTATGCTAAAACTCGCATCTGGAATGCTGTACTGCACTTATGGGCGACAGCACTACCAATTCTTCCCAAACCAACAATTCCAAGTGTTTTTCCTTCGAGTTGCATTGGTTGTACCTGATTACGAATGAGGTAGTTTCCTGTTTTGACACACTGATTGAGAAAAGTCAGCTTTTTCGCTAAAGCTAAAATCATGCAAATCGTGTGTTCAGCAACAGCAGTTGTTGACAAACCAGGATTGTTGACTACAACTATCCCCTGTTTTGTTGCAGCAGCAATATTAATTGCATCAGTTCCAAATCCAGATGTACTGATAACTTTTAAATTTTTGGCTAATGCGATCGCTTGAGCATCTAATTTAGTAGGATAGCGAACAAATACGCCGGATGCTTCTTGAATAGAATCATAAATTTGATTATTTGTTGGTTCTTCTAAAATCTCGACATTTGTATATTCTTGCAGAAATTTTTCACCTGTCTCATGATACATTCTCCCGATTAAAAGAATCTTGTGATTTTTAATATTCACTGTGGGAATTTGGGGAAAAATAGCTGTCATAGAATTTCTCCTGAATTAAATTGTTTTACTTGAAAAAATCAATCTTATAAATGAACTTGAACTTTTTCAGATATTTTCTTTTTTTCTGGAAGCGAATTAGAATTAATACTACATGTCACTGGCTCTAAGAGTTGAAAAAGATTCTGAGCGATGGTAGTTAAAGGATCGATGGCTTTAATAGAGTCAATTCCATTAAGCTTGAGAGATTTAGTTAACAGATGAAATTCTGTACAAGCAGAAATATAAGAACGAGTCTTGTATTTATCTAACAATTCTTGGATATCTGGAAGAATTGTCAGTGGATCTTGCCCTCGTTTTAGTACTTTAAAAATAATATCATGGATTAAGTATTGGTCTTTTTCAGATAGAGAAATAATGCGATTAGCAGCAGTACAACCTTCGTGAAATAATTTTTTACGATAAGTCCCAGTACCCGCTAGTAAAATAGCTGGTTCATCATGTTCTTGCAGTTGTTGGTCTGCAATTTTAATTAAGGAAATTACCTTATTAGTAAGATGCTCAGGAATATGAGGTAGAGCATAATGTGCTGTACAACAACCAATCACTATCCGATCAACTAATTTATTGAGTGTTTCCAAATGCAATTGTATGAAATCAATAAATTCTCTTTCATTTCCACTATTAATAGAACTTGTGCGGTCAGGTGCAGATGGAAGTGAGAAAACAATAACGTTAGGAGCTTCTTGTTCGTTGTCAATAAACTGATTGTGTTCATAAATCGATTTAAAAAATTCGGCGGTAACTACAGGTCCCATACCACCTAAAACTCCAAGTGTTGGTAGTTTTCTATTCATAAATATCCTCCTAATCAATGATTAATCTTGTTGAACTGTGTTCATGATTAAAAATTAAAATCTGTCCCAAACAGATTGCTGTCTTCTATTTCAGAATTTTTTCTGTAAAAAGGTAGCTGGAGTAATGGTGTGTCAGGAGATTTAACTACTGCTTCTAGAAGAGATTCTAACAAATTTATGATCAACGAAATACGTTCGCTAGCAAATATATCTGTGTTATGGATGAGCTTCAGACAGAGTTCTGCTTCGTCTAAGAAAACGAATTCTAAATCGAATTTAGAAGTTACAATTTTTTGCTCAATCAAATTCACAGTAATTCCATCTAGTGCTAAATCTACATTTTGATTATTTTGCAGGACAACTACAATATCAAAAATGGGATTTCGGCTAGGATCGCGCTGGACATTTAAATCTGATACTAGTTTGTCAAAGGGATATTCTTGGTTATCATATGCAAAGAGTGTGGTTGTTTTTACTTTGGTAAGTAAACTAGCAAAACTGTCATCTGCTGCTATGCGATCGCATAAAACTAAAGTATTAACATAAAAACCTATTTGTTCTTCTAAATCAGGATGATTTCTACCAGCAATAGGAGATCCGATTGTAATTTCATTTTGTTCAGTATAGCGAAACAGAAAACTCTTGACGAGAGTCACTAACCCCATAAAAAGACTGGCTTCTTGAGTTTTAATTAATACTTCAAAACGCTTAATTAACTCTTGATTTGGTTTCCATGTTACCGCAGTTCCCTGGAAACTTTGCACTGCTGGCCGAGCATAATCTAAAGGTAAGTCAAGGCGCGCGGGAAGGGGAGTTAATTTAGCCAGCCAATAATCACGTTGCGCTTGTAATGTCGATGTTTCAAACTGCTTTTCTTGCCAGTCAGAATAGTCTTTATAATGAATCTTCAAAGGTGACGGTAATTCTGAATCTTGTTGTCCATAAGCATGATAATGTGTGAGGAAATCTTTAATTAAAACTCCTGCTGACCAACCATCAGAAATGATGTGGTGCATATTGAACAAAATTATATGGCTGTGTTGATTTAATTTAAGTAAACTAACTTTGAGTAGAGGTCCCATTTCCAAATCGAAAGTAGTTTTGGCATTTTTATCAACATATTCAGCAATAATTTTGATTCGTTCTGGTTCTGCATACTCTGTTAAATCTATTTGTTGGAGAGCAAAATTCATTTGCTCATGCACAACTTGACAGGGTTGATTATCTATTAGAGTAAAGGTAGTCCGCAAGATTTCATGGCGTTGGATCAAATTTTGAAAAGCAGTTTCAAAAGCCGCAATATTGAGATTACCATTAAATTGATAAGCACTAGGCATCCCGTAGGCGTTGTGATGACGATCAAGAAATTCTAAAGCCCAAAGACGGCGTTGTCCATGGGACATAGGATAAGATGTTTGCTGAGTGATTGGTGGTATGGGTTTTTGATAATCATATTGGGCTTGAGATACTAAAACTGCTAATCCGGCGATGGTGGGAACTTTAAAGAAATCAGCCAATTTGACTACAACATTTAATTCTTTATGAACATGAGTTACAACTCGCGAAAGTAGCAGAGAGTGTCCACCGATTTCAAAAAAATTGTCAAAAATACCGATGGGACGTTTGCTAATAAATCTTTCCCAAATCTTGACTAGCCTGGAATCTAAACTATTACGTGGTGCCGTATAATTAACCCGTATTGATTTACTCGTTTCTTTGAGTTCAAGAAGCGATCGCCAGTCAATTTTCCCATGTCTAGTGAGAGGAAATTGCTTTAATAAAATAAAATTACTAGGAATCATATAAACTGGCAAAGCATGAGAGAGAAATTTTCGGATATCAGAAATTTCTATCTCTTTGGCAGTTTGACAATAAGCAGATAATTGAATTCGATTATCTACCTCGATAGGTAAGACAATTGCTCTGTCAATATCAGCATGACGGTTGAGTTGATATTCAATTTCTCCTGGATGTATGCGATAACCATTAACTTTAACTTGATTATCTTTGCGACCAATAAATTCAATCAC
The DNA here is from genome assembly GCF_004323185.1 of Westiellopsis prolifica IICB1. Lineage (GTDB taxonomy): Bacteria > Cyanobacteriota > Cyanobacteriia > Cyanobacteriales > Nostocaceae > Pelatocladus > Pelatocladus prolificus_A. The sequence continues at coordinate 68,936 of NZ_NAPS01000004.1, read as the reverse complement.
ACCAGGAGCAATTTGTTTACCTAAATCTCCGGTTCTAAAAAGAGTTGTTTCCTCACTAATAAAACTTGGTTGAAATTTTTCTTTGGTGATTTGAGGGAGATTGTGATAACCAGCTGCTAATCCTGCACCTTCCACACAAATTTCACCAACAACGTGTAGAGGTACAGTGTTATTAAATTCATCAAGCACAAATAAGCGATTGTTATGAAAAACTTGACCCAGAGGGACGTCTGTATCTAAATTTGTGCCTATTGTGTATTGAGAAACTCCAACACAAGTCTCTGTTGAACCGTAGACATTGCTGATAATTGCAGATGGGAAACGTTTTCGTAAAGCGATCGCTATTTCTCGATCTAATTTCTCTCCTCCAGCAGAGATATATTTTAAACAGGAAATAGGACATTGCATGGTTGCAGGATGATTTTCATTTCTCTCCTCTTTGAAAAACTCCTTCTTTGCGTACTTCGCGTCTACCCTCCGGGAACGACTTTGTCGAATGCGGTTCGTTGTTTCACCCTCCTTTTGTCCAACACCGGAAATAGTTTCTGTGGGTGCGAGGACATTCAAGATTTCCCGATAGATAGATGGAGTTGTGTGCAGAGCATTGATTTGGTTTGCTTGTAAAAACTCAACTAAATCCCCTATATGCTCTACTTCATACATATATAAAGCAGCACCTATTGATAAAGGAAGAAAAATATTCCGCAGAGATGGGTCGTGAGTTATAGGTGCAGTGAAGATATAGCGCCATTCAGGATGTTGATCTAAGTCAAATGTAAGTCGTAAACTGCGAATTACATTCACAATCGAGATATGACGACCCATAACTCCTTTAGGATTTCCTGTTGAGCCAGAAGTATATAAAATATAGGCTATTTGGTTAGAATCCCGTTTCAATTGAGGCTCATCATTGTCAAAACTTGCCAAAGTTTGAACAATTTTATCTAAACAAATTATCTCTGTATTGTGAGGTAGTTGAGATATCAAATTACTCTCTGTGAGACAGACGTGACAACCACTATCTTTGAGAATAAAATCAATACGACTGTTAGGATATTGGGGATCTATTGGTACATAGGTCGCACCAGTTTTGAAAATTGCTAGAATACCGATAATTAAGTGTTGATTACGTCCGAGCATGAGAGCGATCGCTTTCCCTGCACCGAGTCGATATTCCTGATGTAAATAATTCGCTAACCGATTAACTTGCTCATTCAATTCTCGATATGTGAGAGTCGTTTGTCCCACAATTAATGCTGGTACATTTGGTGTAGAGTTGACTTTAGCAATAAAGTCATCAATAATTGTTGTTTCTTGGGGTAATTCTATTGTTTCCCCTGTTAACTCTGACCATAATTTCTGCTGTTGCATTTGTGTAATTAAAGGCAACTGATAAAGTAAACTATTGATATTGTTAATTACGCCCTCTAACAATATTTCAAAACTTGCGAGTAACTGTTGAATTGTCTCTTTTTTAAACAATTCTGCATTGTAGTTGCAGTAGACAATTAAGTAATTATCTACTTCAATAAAATTAAATCCTAAGTCGAAAGGAGTGTAGCCAATTGGCTCTGGTGGTAGTGATACTTTTAGCCCCTCAAATCCAGGTAGAGTTAGACTAGGGTCCATGTTAAAAGAGACTGAAATTAGAGGAGAACGAGAAAAGTCTCGTTGTAATTGTAGGGCTGATAGTAATTCTTCTAAAGCGTAATTTTGGTGTTTAAAAGCGGCTACAAGTGTTTCTTTGGTATGACGCAAATGCTCTACAAAAGAAGTAGTCACATCTAGTTGTATGCGTATTGGTAAAAATTGCGAACAAAAACCAACTAACGTTTCGCTTCCTTCAATTTGTCTTCCAGAAATGGGAATACCAATTACTAAATCATCACGACCGGAAATCCGTTGCAAAAAAGCTGTATAAGCCGCGAACATCGTCATAAATAATGTTGCTTGATTTTTGCGTCCCACAGTTTGCAAATTTTTCCATAGTTGGGAAGCAATAATTTTACTTTCTCGACCACCCGTGTAATTTTTCACAGCTGGACGGGGAAAGTCAGTAGTCAGTTCAAATACTGGAATTTCTCCCTCATAAGTTTGCAGCCAAAAGTTACGATGCTCTAGCATCTGTGGATTTTGCGCTTCTTGTTGTCGCAAAGCTAAATATTGGTGAAACTGCATTGGTGAAGCTAAAGAATTTGTAGCATCGCCGATTTTTGCAGAATAAAGTTTACCAATTTCATTTAAAATTAGTCCTAGTGACCAACCATCGGCAACTATATGATGGGTTTTTAAAGATAACAGATGATGTTCAGGTGCTAACCGTATCAGAGCAGCTGCAAATAAAGGAGCTGTAGACAAATCAAAAGGTTTTTGAGCAAACTGAGTTCTGAAAGTTAAAGTAGTGGTTTCAGGATTTTTTTCATCAGTCAAATTGATTAACGGTACGTCAATTTTGATATGAGGAATAACTTCTTGAATTTCGCCTTGTGCTAATATTTTGGTTCGCAAAGCTTCATGGCGATTGACTACTTCATTAATCGCTTGCTGTAAAGATAAAATATCTAAATTACCATGCAATTCTAAGGAAGTTGTGACGTTATATGCAGCGGAAGCGTTTGTATCTAATTCTCCCATTAGCCACAGTTGACGTTGCGCTTCACTGGTAGGAAATTGCTTTTTTAAATTATTCCTCCCATCTTCATCACCAGAGCGATCGCTTACTTCTATTTTCTTAGCTTGTGGTGGTTTAGCATTTTCAAAAAAACCCGCTTGCTGTAATTCTATAATCGCTTCTTTGACAGCAGTCACTACTTTATCTATATCTTCATTGGTATGACTAGTTGAGAGAAAACAAACTCGCTTTTCCCAAGTATATACACCTTTAAGATTTAACAAGTAATAAAAAAGTGGCAATTCGATAGGTTGCAGGAAAATACTATAAGCTCCAAAAGGTTCAAAGCGAAACAAAGAGCCAAAATGAACAATCCGAATCGGAATTCCTATTTCTTGAAAGAATTGATTAACTTCAGTTGCTAATCTATTGGTTAATTGATTTACTCTTTTTTGAATTGTGGCACCTTGTTGACGTAAATGTAAAAGTACTGCACGACAAGCTGCAAGTGCTAAAGGATGACGACAGAAAGTTCCACCATAAGCAGTTAATTCTGTTTGCGGATGGGAATGATCACCATAACTCCAAAAACCGCCGTCAATTGTATCCAAAAAGTCTGCTTTACCACAGATCATGCTGATAGGCAAACCACCACCAATCGCCTTACCATAAACTACTATATCTGCCTCAACATCGAACCATTCCTGCGCTCCTCCAGGAGCAATCCTAAATCCCGTGATAATTTCATCAAAAATCAGCGCAATCTCTTGTTCTTGAGTTAATTTACGTAATCTTTTGAGAAATTCTTTCGGTTGTAAATCGGGTTTACGGCTTTGTACAGGTTCTACTAAAACTGCTGCTAAATTATCAGCATGAGCAGCAATAATATCTAAACTTTCTTCCGCTCCATAAGTAAGAACTATGACGTCTTCAACCATTCCTAATGGTGTACCCGGACTTAATGGTTGAGCGGTGGGTGGCTCTTCTCCAACTCGCGCTAAAATGCCATCAAAAGTACCATGATATGAACCAGCAAACACAGCTATTTTTGGGCGTTTTGTGCGAGAACGAGCAATCCGAATTGCTCCCATAATTGCTTCTGTTCCAGTATTACTAAAAGCAACTCGTTCTACACCCGAAATTTCACTAATTAAACTTGCTGTTTCTGCTGCGATATTGGACTGCATTCCTAGTCCGATTCCGTGTTGCATTTGCTGCTGAATTGCTGACAACACAAAATCAGGACTATGTCCAAAAAAATTAACACCAAATCCCATTGCTAAGTCGATGTAATCATTTCCATCGATATCACGAAAATATGCACCTTGAGCTGATTCTGAAACAATAGGATATTGAAATTCTTTTAACGTCATACGGAAGTCAATGGTAGGTTTGACATCAACCATTGACTTTCGGCTATTTTGTGAATATGCTTTGGATTTGGCAGTTTTTTGATTATAGATAACTTGCAAATTACGGATAAAAGCTTGTTGGTTTTCTGTTAAAGATTTATTCTCATTCAGTTTTAAAGCTAGGGGGTTTAAATTAGGTGAACCAGTTTTTTTTACCGTATCAGTTTTGCTTGTTTGAGGAGGAGAGACAGTTTCTATTTTGCTTGTTTGAGGAAGAGATGGTGGTATGATTAATGTTTCTGTCTTGGGTGTAACAAATACAGATTGCAGTACTTCTAATTGCTTGATAATGGTTTTCTCATGTAGTTCTTTGAGTTCTTTTAATGATTGCAGTTGAGCCATCATCAAAGCTTCCTTACCAGAACTTGCTGCTGCTACAGGTATGAATTTTGGAGCTTCACTAACTGATTCTTCCGCAGCACAAGCAATTATTAATTCTTGTCCATTATAGATACTAATATTATTTTTTCGAGAAAAACTATCCGCAGTAGCAAAACCACAACTTTTCAAAACAGTACACCAAGTTTCACCACTCAACAACGGCGAATCTACACGTAATTCTTTGTCTTGAAAACGCCACCATCCTGGGGTGAGTCCAAAAGTTAAATCTAGCCAAGAATTATTTTCTACTGTTTCTAGAAGTACTAAATAACCACCTGGTAGTAGTAATTCTCGAATATGATTGAGTGTTTCTGTAATATTGCGGGTACTATGAAGGACATTAGCAGCTACAACTATGTGATAAGAGTGGACTGGTAATCCTTGAGAAACTGGTGATTTTTCAATATCTAATTGATGAAATTTTAGACCAGATTTATTCTGAAACTTTTGTCGAGCTTTATTCAGTAAAACAGGAGAAAGTTCAGTAAAAGTATAAGTCGCATGAGTGAGATTTAAGTGATTGAGAATTGCTTCAGAAGTTGCACCTGTACCACCTCCAACTTCGATAATTTGGTAAGAGCGATCGCTCAAATCAAAACTCTTTAAGATATCGTTAATTGCTTCAGCTACTCGTTGATTCATCAACCGAGATACAGGCGAAGCTCCGTATATGCTTTCCGCATGAACAACTGAACCAGCTGGAAAAATTAACTCTAGAGGATCTATATTTCCTTTGATGACTTCTGACAAATTTTCACCACAGCGTTGCAGCATTTCTAACTCAGGTTTTGCTGCTGGACAAGTTTGTTGCAGATTTTCTATAGCTGCTGGTAAATCAACAGGTGTAGGCAAATTTTTGACTGTCCATACATTACCTTGATTTTGAAGAATTCCAGCTTGCTCTAAGGTTTTTAAATAACGAGTGATTAAAATATAATATTTCGGAGCAATAGGTAAAGTCTGTAATAAATTTTCTGTTGTCCAGCTTTCGGCTCGATTTAGTTTCTTACCTAATGCTGCTAAAGCTTTGACTATATAGGCGATAACAATTGGTTGTAATTGAGAAATTACCCAGAGATAATTACTTAATTCTGAGTCATGATTTACTAATTTAACAGATGTTTCTAATGATTTCTGGGTGACAAAATTAGCGATATATTGAGCTATATCATTAATTGTTTGTAAATCGGTAAATAATTGATCTATCTTAATCTTAATACCCAATTTTTCTTCAATTTTGCGAGCAAAATCTGTGAGAATGATGGAATCGGCTCCGAGGTTTAATAATGTCTCATCATCTCTAATATCATTTTCATTTTCTTTGAGAAGTAGAGCCAGAATCGATTTTAATTGATTGCGGATATCTTGCTGATATTTTTGATTGTTTGATATTGTTGATTGAGTCATTGTTATTACTTCTTTTTCTATAGATGTTTCGTTGTGATTTTGAAATCTAAAACGCTTTCTTTGAAAAGGGTAGTTTGGTAATTGAATATTTCTATAGCCGTAATGTGCATTGAAATTTTCAGCATTGAAATGTATTCCCTGAGTATATAGTTGACCAAGGGTTGACAGTATGGTCTGCCAATTATCTACACCTTTATTGAGAGAACTTAGCCAGATAAGTTCATCGTTATAACGACGACCTTGTTCTACTAGTATTGGTCTTGGCCCGACTTCCAAAAATAGGTTATACCCTTTATTTATGGCTGTGATTAAACTCTGCAAAAACTGTACAGGTTGACGAGATTGTTGTCTCCAGTAACTCGCATCGGGCGCACTTTGGAAAACTTGTCCGTCAATTCCTGAAATTAGTAAAATTTGAGGATGATTGTAGGAGATACGACGAGCAACAGTTTCAAATTCCTCTAAAATTGGCTCCATTAATGGCGAGTGAAAAGCACCTGCAACAGAGAGATGTTGAGTTGCAATTTTTTGAGTTTTACAGTTGGTGATTATCTCATCAATATTATTGCTGGCTCCAGAAATGACAATTTGTTGAGGATGATTAATTGCAGCGATCGCAACTTGATTAGTATAGTTTTGAATTAGAGAATTTACTGTGGTTTCATCTGCAAAAATTGAAGCCATTTTTCCTATGGGCGCAGCTTGCATTAATTGTCCACGTTTCACAATTAATGCTAAACCAGCTTCTAAACTCAATACTCCAGCAACACAAGCTGCTACATATTCGCCAACGCTATGTCCAATGAGTAAACCAGGTGTGATTCCCCAAGATTGCCATAGCATAGCAATAGCATATTCTAGAGCAAAAATAGCTGGTTGAGCATATGCAGTTTGATTAAGTAAATCTGTGCGATCGCCAAACAAAATCTCTAGTAAAGGATACTCTAAATGATCAGCTAAAATAGCTGCACATTGATCAATATATTTACGAAATGTCGGTTGGGTTTGATAAAGTTGCTCACCCATACCTGGATAACAAGCTCCTTGACCAGTAAAGAGAAAAACTATTTTCGGCTGCTTTTCTCCTGTGTAGCGTTGATAAAAAGTTGAATTATCAAGAGTTTTTTCGTCTGCAAAAGCTGCTAATCTTTGCTGCAACTCTGGTAATGTATCTGCAACAATCGCTAAACGTTCAGGTAAGGGCGATCTCCCAATAGCCGCACTGTAGCAGATATCTCCAATTTCTGGATCAAACTCTAGGCGAGTATAAAAACGTCGCGCCAGTTCTTTTAAAGCTGTGTGATTATGGGCAGAAATCGTCAACAAATGACTAGGAAGTTGCTGCTTAATTGCTGGTATCTCTGCAATAGGTGCTTGTTCGACAATGACATGAGCATTTGTTCCAGAAAAACCAAATGAACTGACTCCAGCAATACGAACTGCGCCATTATCAGGCCAGGGTGATGTTTGCGTTGGAATTTTGATGTTATATTTTTGCCAATTAATCAAGGGATTAGGCTCTTGAAAGTGTAGATGCGGTGGGATTTCGCCATATTGAAGCGCAAGAATTGTTTTAATCATTCCCGCTATTCCTGCGGCTGCTTCTAGATGTCCGATATTAGTCTTGACTGAACCCACATAAAGAGGTTGCGATCGCTCTCCATATACAGCGGCGATCGCATTCATTTCAATAGGATCACCTAAAGATGTTCCTGTACCATGTGCTTCTATATACCCTATTTGTTCTGATGTGATCCTTGCATCAGCTAGAGCTTGACAGAGTAAATCTTGTTGAGCGGGGCCACTGGGGACTGTTAATCCGGCCGCTGCACCGTTATGATTGACCGCAGAGCCTCGTAATACAGCAAGAATGCGATCGTCATTTTTTTGAGCCGCAGACAAGCGTTTGAGTACCAAAACTCCACATCCTTCTCCCCGTACATAACCATTTGCAGACGCGTCAAAGGTTTTGCAGCGACCATCGGGAGACATCATCCCCGACTGAGAAAGGTTAATCGTAATGGCTGGATTCAAGATCAGATTCACTCCACCCACCAAAGCTAGTTCGCATTCATAATTCCTTAAGCTGCGAATAGCTTGGTGAACAGCTACCAGTGAAGAAGCACAGGCTGCATCAATAGACATGCAAGGACCACGCAGATTGAGAAAATAAGATAGTCGTCCTGCTGCTGCACTCAAAGCATTTCCCGTACCAAAAAAAGAATCGATTTGTTCATAGTTGCTTTTGTAAACCGTCATCGCGTGGTCGACACTAGTGATACCGATAAACACACCCACGCGATCGCTTGCTAGATTATTTGGTGGTAAATTAGCATTTTCTAAAGCTTCCCATGTCACCTCCAAGAGTAACCTTTGTTGGGGATCAATTGACATAGCTTCGCGAGCAGATATAGAGAAAAAACGGGCATCAAATTCTGTAATATCCTCCTGCAAAAATCCCCCATAACGAGTATTCATTTTTCCTGGAGTAACTTCTTGAGCATAAAACTTTGAGATATCCCAACGGCTTTTAGGAACTTCTACAATTGCATCTAATCCAGCTTGACAATAATTCCAATAAGCTTCAGGAGAATTGATCCCACCAGGAAAACGACATCCCATCCCAACAACAGCAATTGGCTCAGTTCCTCTACCTTCTAATTCAGTAATGCGAGCCTGCATCGCCTCCATTTTTGTTAAAGTTGTTGCTATTAGTTTTTTGTAATCTGTATTTTGAGACATAGATTTTTACGGTTAAAAGTATTAAAAAAACTTATTTATTTTTACTAAATATTCACTCACCATATTGATCAAGTTCCGCTAACTTTTGATTAAGTAGTATTGTTAATTCCTCTTCATTGAGACTATCATAAGAATGAATATCATCTGCTTGCATATTTATTCTCACCTCAAAATCGACATAAGCGGCTAACACTTCTTCCCGTATATAAGTACTTAAACTTGTAAGAGTAGGATAATCAAAAATTATGGAAGCAGATAAACTGCAAGCTAAATTCGTTTCTAGGCGATTTTTAAACTCCAATACCATTAATGAATTTAAACCTAACTCTAAAAATGAGGTTTGCTGAGGAATAAAATCATTTGTATTTAACCCAGTGACTTCACGTAAAATTTGCTCAATTCCTTGGATTAAACTTTCTGCTCGCTCATCTATAGGTATAGAATTTAATTTTTCTAATAATTTTGCAGAATTACTTTGAATATCTTGTTTTGCGATCAACAGTTCTGCCAAAAATAGTTGATTGATAGTAAAAGTTTGATTAAATTTAGACCAATTAATATCAATAATCACTCCTTGTGAGACATTTCCCATAATTAATTCGCTAAGATATTTAAGAGCTAGATCAGAAGACATGCTTTGAATACCCCAACTTGCAAAACGTTGTTTTTCAATTTCATTTTCTGTATCCCATGCTCCCCAATTGATACTGATACCTGGTAATCCTAAACTTTGTCGTTTCTGCATTAAAGCATCCATGAAAGAATTAGCAGCAGCATAACTACTTTGACCAGGTGAACCAAGGATCACAGCCGCAGAAGAAAAGGTAATGAAAAAGTCTAAAGATAGATTGCGGGTATAGTTGTCTAATAATAAGGTTCCTTCTACTTTGGGACGCATCACATTTTCATATCTAGCCCAATTTTGATTACTTAAAAGTCCATCATCTAAAATACCAGCTGCGTGAATTACTCCACGCAAGGGAGGTAAATCTGCACCAAAACGTGAGAAAATTTGTTGTATATCTACTGCTGAAGTAATATCAGCACCGATAACTGTAATTTGTGTACCATTTTGTCTTAATGATGCGATCGCTTCTGGTAAAGATTTGATATTGCGGCTACATAAAACTAGGTGACTAGCTCCCATTTTTGATAGCCATTGAGCTAATAGCAAGCCAAGTTTACCTAAACCTCCAGTGATTAAATAAGCTCCTTCTTTGCTGACAAACTGCTGTTTTTGTGCTGGCGGAATCGTTGCAGATACTAACCTCGCTCCATAACGGTTTCCTTGGCGTAAAGCTAGGCGTAATTCGTTGCTGAAAGTATGAAGTTCTTGGAACAAAAATTCAGCTTCATCTGGTTCTTCAGTTGATGATAAATCCAAACACACACACCGCATTTGCGGATATTCTTGATTAATTACTGCTCCTAATCCCCATAAGCAAGATTGTTGAGGTTGTATAGATGTATCGGTTAGTATTTGATTTGCATTGCGAGTTACTAACCATAAATCAGGTAACTTTTGCCAGCTAGTAGTGATAGTTTGGATTAAATTCAATACAGCATGACTGCTCTTGTAAACTATATCTGCATATTCTGCGACAGGTGCATTTCCCCAAGCAAAAATTACTCCCGTAGGGAATTCTCCCGATGGATATGCTTCTCGATACAAGCGTTGAAAATCAGATTTTCGAGATGAATTAATCACAAAATTATCCTGAGAACGGCGTTTGTAATCATCACCAAGTTCTACAGTAATGACTCGTTCTCCAGCTTGTTTTAATAAATTGATTAACTGATTTAATGCTGTACTAGAATGTACAAATATTAACCAACAATTACTAGCATTGGTTTCAAAATTTGGTACTGAATTCAACTTTTGCCATTGAACTTGGTAAAACCAATTTTGTTCAGATTCCTGCCATAAATGTTGTAAAACTGCGGGATGAGTACGCCTTGCTACTAAGTCTATAAACCGAGCGCAAAGCTGTTGTTGTTGATCATAAACCTCTACATCTACGCGCATTTCACTGTTAGAATCAGATTTAATAAAAATGCGTGTTTCAGCTTGAGAACCAGGATTTCCAAATAATTCTAAAGAAGAAAAACCATAGGGTAAATGCAATTCCTGACCGTGAATTTCTGGAAAAGCTGCGCCAATACTTTGTAAACAAGCATCTAGAAGTACAGGATGCAGACAATATCGCTGATCTGCTAAACTGCGATCGATATTAATCTGAGCCTGAGAACCATTTTCTAAATAACGTAGTTCTTGAATAGCTTGAAAACGTTGACCATAGGTGATTCCCATTTGCTGATAAAGTTCATAAAATTGAGGAACAGCAATAGATTCTCCTTTGAAATCAGACCAATTACTTATAGATGTAGGTGCTTTTTGATTGTGAGGTTTAATCTCACCAGTAACATGCAGAATCCAGTTATCTTTTACAGAATTACTACTAAATATCTCTAAACTATATTCGGATGAGTTTTTGGGTTTAAAAATTAATTGTAATGTGGTTGGAGATGAAGATAAAATTAACCCCTGATGAATCGACACATTTTGGATAGTTACTAAACCATGAGTCAATATTTTCTGGCTGGCTGCTAAAATTGCTTCAATGAAACCTGTAGCCGGAAATACAGTTTTGTTAAATACCTTGTGTTCTGCAAGATAATCTGGCTGCTCAGAAGTTATTTCTCCCTCAAAAATAATTTCTCCCGTAGCTAGTTTTTTGAAATCATTAATAAAAGGATGTGACTTGGTTTGAATTTGAGTTATGGAAAATTGTGAATTTGACAACCAGTAGCGTTCTCTTTGGAATGGATAAGTAGGTAAAGGAATCCGCTTTCCTGGTTTAAATACCTCTGTCCATTCTACAGAATAACCATTCACAAATAATGTTGCTAAACTTCTGTACATTTGGGCTTGTTCATCTTGTCCAGGTATGATACTGGGTAGCCATAATATATCTTTAGTTTGATACATTAGTCGCGCCATACCTAGTAAAACTGGTTTTGATCCCAACTCCAGAAAACAGCGATAACCACTATCAATTAAGTATTTAAATCCTTGACCAAAATGTACAGTATTACGAATGTGACTTAACCAATAATCGGGAGTAGCAATTTCTTTACCAATTGGCTTACCTGTGAGATTGCTAATAATCTTCAAGCTTGGTTCATGGAAAGAAATTTTACTTAAAATCTTGGCGAAATCATCAAGCATTGGTTCCATTAACGGAGAATGAAAAGCATGAGATACTGCTAAACTTCTAGTTTTATAACCTTTCTCAATGAAACTTTTCTCTAGTTGTTCGACAATTTCGCTCAAGCCAGAAATCACATTAATTGCACCATTAGCCGCGGCAATATTTACTTGATGTTTGTAGGGAGTAAGATGCTCTAATACTGTTTGATAATCAGCATAAATTGCTACCATTGCTCCGTTATGGGGTAGTTCTCCCATTAAGCGACCGCGTTGGACAACTAATTGCAAAGCATCTTCTAAAGAAAAAACTCCCGCTAAACAAGCAGCGACATATTCACCAATGCTATGTCCTAAAAGTGCCGAGGGTTGTATTCCCCAAGATTGCCATAATTTAGCTAGTGAATATTCAAATGCAAATAAGGCTGGCTGGGTGATTTGAGTCTGTTGTAGCAAATCACTATTTTGCAATTCAAAGATTATATCTAACAGCGATGTTTCTAAAATTGGTTCGAGGATTTGGTGACAAAGATCTAAAGTATTTTTAAAGACGGGTTCTTGATTATAAAGAGTTTGTCCCATACCTGAATATTGGGAACCTTGTCCTGAGAATAGGAAGACTAAGTTGGGCTGAATTTCTGATGAGATCGGTGTAATTAAATTCTCAGAATCCTCACCTGTTTGAAAATCAATAAGTGCTTGTTGAACTGTGGTGATTGAGTTGGCTAAGATACACAATCGATGGCGAAAAATAGCCCTTCCTGTACTAGCTGTAAAACATGCATCTGCTAAATTAACAGATTCATTAAAAGAAGATTGATAATTTTTAGCTAATTCTTTGAGAGATTTTTCGGAACGAGCTGAAAGTGGTAAAAGATAAAATTTATGCTCAAAATTTCGGTTAGAGTTAGCGGCAATTTCTCCTATAATTATATGAGCATTCGTACCACTAAATCCAAAAGAACTAACTCCTGCAATGCGTTGACGTTCACTAGAATGCCAGTTTTTTCCATGTACTGGAATTTCAAAAATATCAGAACTCCAATCAAAACGAGGATTGGGTTGTTGAAAATGAAGATGTGGAGGAATTTTATTGTTTTGTAAGGCTAAAACAGTTTTGATTAATCCAGCAATTCCAGCTGCTCCTTCTAAATGTCCTAAATTAGTTTTGACAGAACCAATAATTAAAGGTCGATTTTGGGGACGTTTCCCAAAAACCGCAGCCATACTTTCTAATTCAATCGGATCACCGATCGCAGTCCCAGTACCATGAGCTTCGATATAATCTATTTGCTCTGGTTTGAGTTGCGCCGTTTTCAGGGCTTGATGTAATAATTTTTCCTGAGCATCACCATTAGGTACAGTCAGTCCACTACTGGGACCATCGTGATTCACAGCAGTACCATAAACTCTAGCTAAGATGCGATCGCCATTCTTAATTGCTTGACTCAAGCGTTTGAGAACAATCATTCCGCAACCTTCACCCCGCACCATCCCATCCGCACTTGCATCAAATGTTTTGCAGCGTCCATCCGGTGCAAGCATATGAGCGCGACTTTCAATTAAGGAAATGATCGGGGTTAGAATGATGTTGACGCCACCTGCCAAGGCAATGTCACACTCTCCATTACGCAAAGCATTGTAGGCTAAATGCACTGCCACTAAAGAAGAAGAACAAGCAGTATCAACTGTCATTGATGGCCCTTGCAAGCCTAGTACATAAGATAAACGACCAGCAGCTACGCTGACAGAAGTTCCTGAACCAGTATAGGCGTTAATCGCTTCTGGTGCATAACTTAACTGGGCATAATCTTGAGTCATCGCTCCCACAAAAACCCCAGTTTGAGTGTTGCGTAACTGCTGCGGGTTTTGTCCAGCTGATTCCAAAGCTTGCCAAGTAGTTTCTAATAGTAAGCGTTGCTGGGGATCTACGGCAACAGCTTCACGAGGGACAATACCAAAAAATTCGGCATCAAACTGATCTATTTGCTCTAAAAATGCACCGTAGGGAGAATAGATTTTTCCTGGTGTATCGGGATCAGGGTGATACCAAGCTCGACTATCCCAGCGATCGCCTGGAATTTCTCCCACCGCATCTTTTCCTTCCTCTAATAATTTCCAGAAAGATTCCACATCATTCGCACCTCCAGGAAATCGACAAGCGATCCCCACAATTACAATTGGATCTTCTTGTTGTTGTGGTGTTTCTGGAATAGATTTTTCAACTTGGATTTGGGGGATTTCTGGTATTAGTTTTTGTGCAGGAATTTGTACTTCAGAGATATTTAAAATTTCCCGCAAAAGGTAATCTGCTAAAGTTTCCACATTGGGAAATCTGAAAGTAATTGTTGCAGGTAGAGAACAGTTAAAATCTGTTTGCAAAATATTGCGAAGTTCTGTAGAGGTGAGAGAGTCCATCCCCAGATCAAAAAAGCCTTGTTGGGGATATATTTCACCGATTGATAATCCTAAAACAGTCGAAACTCGCAAACTAATATGACGGATTAGTAAATCACGACGCTGTTTGATAGATACTGCTTGCCATTGTTCTAAAATGTTGGATGCAGTAGAAGATTTCGTTTTTCCTTGGGGTAAGAAGTTTTGATAAAAACTTTGGTTGATGTAAGGGAAACGTTTCCAGTCAATAGCAATCACACCAGCACGCACAATTTGATTAAACAGGATTTTTTCTAAAGTCTGGAGTGCTAAATCAGGTGCGATCGCATCATAACCTTTCGCGGCTAATCTCTCTAAAACGTTGCGATCGACTGCTGCACCAATTTCACTCCATGGTCCCCAGTTAATAGCTGTTGCAGGTAAATTTTGTGCATGACGATAATAGGTAAAAGCATCTTCAAAAGCATTAGCAGCAGCTGCATTAGCTTGTCCTGGTGAGCCAATCAGCGATACAGCAGAGGTATAACAAACAAAGAAATCTAAAGGATCATTGAGGGTGAGTTGATGCAGTAACCAAGTTCCTTTCACCTTGGGTGCTAGAACATGGTTAAAACTTTCTGGTGTCAATCGTATTAATATCGTATCGTCTAAAGTGCCGGCGATGTGGAAAATTCCCCGCACAGGATACTCAGAGCGACATTCTTGTAGTAAAGTGTGCAATTTTTCAGCATCTGTGATGTCAACATCTTTGATTTTGATATCTGCGCTAGTTGATTGCAGACTTGCTAAAACTTCAGCATTGACAGCTTTTGCACCACTGCGACTGCACAATACTAAATGACGAGCGCCACGTTCTATCATCCATCGAGCGGTAGCTAAACCCAATCCGCCTGTACCACCAGAAACTAAATAATAGCCATCTTGATGAAAATTGATATTACCTTCTGCTAATTTACGTTCTATTAAACGCGGACAGAAGCGTTGTTCACCTCGCAAAGCGACGCGGTTTTCTTGTGTGTTGCTGTAAATTTCTCGGAATAATTTTTCTCCAAAATCTTGTGTATGAGGATCTACATCAATCGCTCTAAAATTGAGTTCAGGATGTTCAAGTATAAGGCTGAGAGCAATTCCTAATAATGAAGATTGGGCTGGAGAAGTTAAGGTTGCAATTTCTTTGGCTGGTACAGATCCTTGAGTGACAAGAATGAGTGAAGGAGGATTTTCTTGTTGTAATAATGCTTGGACAAGAAATAGGAAACGTCTACAAATAATTTCTACTGTTTGATAAATTTCGCCTACTCTTTCTTGTAACGGCCAGAGGTAGATTATTTCACGAGTTTCTGGAGTTAATAAATTTTGTAATAGTAATAGATAGTCGTCGGAATGATCAGGATTAATATCTTGAGGATAAATGACAGAACAAGCAACTCCTCGCTGTTGTAATGAAGTAATTAAATTCTGAACATTTTCTTTTGAATCAGCAAATATTATTTCATGAGAAACAGATTTACAAACACTATTCCCTTTAGCAACAATCACACTTTGTCGTAAGAGATTGCGTGTCTCTAATTTGCTTGGCTCGATGACATTAATTTCTGTAAATTGGTGATTGGTTAGTAAATCTTGCCAATCGTTTGTATCCATTAAAGGATAAGCATTGCGGAGTGGATCTTGACTGCATAACCACCATCCATCTGTTAAACCAAAAGTTAAATCTACCCAACGACGCGCTCCTGTACTTTCCAATAATATGAGTAGAGCATTAGGAGCCATGAGAGAACGGACGTTTTCAAGTGTTTTGTTAATATCTGCTGTAGCATGAAGGACGTTAGCAGCGATAATAATATCAAAACTTCCTGGGATAAAACCTTGAGCAATTGGGTTATTTCCGATATCTAAAGTTTCATATTTAACGAAAGGATAATTGCTGAAGTTTTCTTTAGCTCTGGTTAAAAAACTAGAAGAAATATCGGTAAATACATATTCAATTTGCTTTTGAGGTAGATGTGGTAAAATCGCAGTTGTACTTGAGCCTGTTCCACCTCCGATTTCGAGAACTCGTAGCTGTCGATTTGTGGGTAAATTTGCTAATGCACATCTAATAGTGGCTGCAACTAGCTCATTCATTAACTTAGCTCCGGCCGCATCAGAATAAACAGATGCGATCGCATTCAAATCACCTTGAGGAAATAATAATTCTAACGGCTCAATTTGGCGACGCATTACCTCAGCTAAAGCTGCACCACAACGTTTTATGAGATTAATTTCTGCTAGATAATCGGGAAATTTATTGCGTAGGTGTTGAATTTGTAATTGCGATGAAAATATCTCTGGTTCTTTGATTAATAACCAACCATTTTGTTGCTGGTTTAAAATTCCTTCCTCAGCTAAGATAGCTAAACACCGTGATAATAAAGGACGATAAAAATTAACTACTCCACCTTGAGCAGCAATCTCTTCCTCTTGATAAGTTTGACCTAATTTTGGTTGCCAGTTAAGCTGTTTTAAACCTTCCCAAATATAACTGACGCTGAGACTTTCCATTTCCGCCAGCAAGCGTTCATATTGAGGCAATTTGTCAGCTAATTTTTCCTCAAATTGGTGTGGTTTAACTTGAGTTTTAATGACATCAGGCGTAAGTAAAGTATCTCTACCATCAGGTAATAATGATGGTAAGGGAATCCACTCTTCTATATAAGATTGTGGTTGAGTTCCATTGTGAAGAATTTCTTGACGTTGAACAGCTTTGAGTTCAAATCCGATAATTGATACTAGTAACTCTCCTTGTTCAGAATAGATATCAATATCAGATTTGACAAAATTATGAGAACTTTTAGTAAGTCGAACCGCACTAATAATACTCTCATCTGGAGATTTAAAAAATTGGAATTTAGCAATCCGAATCGGTACATAAGTCACAGATGATTCTTGCTGAAATAAAATCCCAGCGATCGCCTGAAAGCAAGCATCTAACATCGCCGGATGAAAATGATAATTTTTTGCTTCTAAACGCAGGTTATCTG
This sequence comes from Westiellopsis prolifica IICB1, assembly GCF_004323185.1. Lineage (GTDB taxonomy): Bacteria > Cyanobacteriota > Cyanobacteriia > Cyanobacteriales > Nostocaceae > Pelatocladus > Pelatocladus prolificus_A. The sequence continues at coordinate 51,755 of NZ_NAPS01000004.1, read as the reverse complement.
TTAACTTAATTTGAGCAAATGCAGTATTTTGACTGCACTGAAGTTGGTTGATTAGCTGAAAACTACTACCGTAATTGACTCCCGATTTTTGGTATTTATCATAAAATGAACTAATTTCCAGATGTTCGGAAGAATTAAGTGCTATTTGTTCTAGATTTTGGAAAACCGAATCGATTAATTTTAACTTCTGAATTTCTCCAGCAACAAGTACATCCCAATTATTATCAATTTGATGATAAATCTGAACATTATCTTGATTAATAATTAGTTGCAAATTATCTGCTTTATCTTGGAGGATTAAAGCTTTTTTAAATTCAAGGTTTTCTACAGCAACAGCTTCTCCTTCTGTCGCAGCTAACATCATTTCAATAAAAGCTGCACCAGGAAATATCGGTTTACCGAAAACTTGATGTTCTGCTAAAAACGCTGGATTGTGCTTACTAACACTAGCCCGATATTGAATAGAAGATAAAGGAGAAGGAAAGCGATCGCCTAGTAAGGGATGTCCAGAATGATCATGATGAGGTTTTCTAACAGAGTCTACCCAGTAGCGTTTGCGAATGAAAGGAGAATTGGGTAAACTAATCTTCTGTCCTAAGCGAGAGCGATGAAATTCTTGCCAATTAATATCGACTCCGCGTACATATAATTCAGCCAAGACAGTTTGGATTTGCTGTTCATTACTACCGTCTTTTGCTAAACTACACAACCACAGGATTTTTTTACTTGGTAAATTACTCTGCTCAATTTTAGTTAAAATTGGCTGATTACCAGTTTCTATAAATATTTGATAACCCAATTCATTCAGAATAGAAATCCCTTGATATATATGCTCTGATTGACGTAAGTTTTGCACCCAGTAAGCAGCATTTTTTACATAATTACTAGCAACTTCACCATTTAAACTATTAATTAAAGTCAGTTGGGGGTTATTATAAATAATTTCTTCAGCTACTTTTTGAAAAGCTAATTTTTTTTCTTGATCCAGATTTTGATTATTACTAAATAAACGAACACGAGTTGCAACTAATTTGACTGCATCTTCCAGAGAAAAAACTCCGGCTTGTTGAGCAGCGAGATACTCACCAAAACCAGTACCTAAAACCGCACTAGGAGTAACTCCCCAAGATTTCCAGAGTTCACAAATAGCATATTGCAATGCAAACAATATTGGTTGTATAGATAAGTAATTATCGATATTTTGGTTCTTATAAAGTAAGTTTTCGATAGAAAAATTAAAATAATTTTGGAAGAGGCGATCGCATCGCTTAAAAGCATCGCTAAATACAGGCTCATTGACAAAAAGCTCTTTTCCCATCCCAGAGAATATTGCTTGCTGATCATGAAAGAAAAAGGCAATTTTTGGATTTCCTTGCGCTTCGCCGCGAATAATATTAGTTTTCCAGCTATTACCATTGATAAGAGTCCGAAGCTGTTCTTGGAAACTAGAAATATTGGAAACTAACAAAGCTAGTCGCTGTTTATGATGAAAACGACCTGTATTTGAAGAAAAAGCGATATCTGTTAAATTAATATCAGGTTTTTTGTCAATATAATCAACAAACTTATTAGCTAGTAAATACAAACGTTCTTCATCTTTTGCAGACAAAGTAACGAGTAAAGGAGATCTATTTTGAGGCGAAGATTCTACTTGCGGAGGTTCAGTCAAAATCACATGAGCATTAGTTCCCGATGCTCCAAAAGAACTGACCCCAGCAGCTTTCATCTTACTATTGCTAACAGTCCAAGGACGAGTTTGTGTCGCTACATTGATGGGTAAACTATCCCAATTAATGTGAGGGTTTGGTGTTTGCAAATTTAGATGAGCCGGGATTTCAGAATAATAAATAGATAATACAGTCTTGATTAAACCAGAAATTCCCGCCGCCGCTGCTAAATGACCAAGGTTTGTTTTGATCGAACCGACTAACAAAGGTTGAGAGCGAGAGCGATTAACACACAAAGCATCAGCGATCGCTTTAATTTCAATGGGATCTCCTAAAGATGTACCCGTACCGTGAGCTTCAACGTAATCAATAATATCTGCATTTAAACGAGCATCAATTAGAGCTTCACGAATTAAATCTGTCTGCACAAGACCATTCGGAACTGTAAAACCACCACTCGCACCATCGTTATTGACTGCTGTTCCACGAATTAACGCCCAAATGCGATCGTCATCTGCTAAAGCTTCGCTTAACCTTTTTAAAATGACGACTCCGCAACCTTCGCCAATTCCAAATCCATCAGCACTAGCATCAAAGGTTTTGCACCTACCATCAGCAGCTAACATCTGATTTTTGCACAATGCGATCGGTACTTCGGGTGTGAGAATCAGATTTACTCCTCCCACCAAAGCTTGACGACATTCCTGTGCGCGTAAAGAACGACAAGCCAAATGTACTGCTACCAGGGAAGAAGAACAAGCTGTATCTACCGCCAAGCTGGGGCCATTGAGATTCAATAGATAAGAAATGCGTCCAGCCGCAGCATTTGTATGGTTGCCAGAGATATGATAAGCCCCAATTGTGCTATAATCATCATTTGGTGCAATCAAACGAGCATAATCATTATTTGTAATTCCAATAAAAACACCAGTTTTGCCGATTCTAGTAGTAGGCGCAGCCATTCCAGCATTTTCTAAAGCTTCATAAGCAACTTCTAAAAGTAACCGTTGCTGGGGATCAATATGCAGAGCTTCTCGTGGTGCAATTCCAAAAAAGTGCGGATCAAACATTGAGACATCATCAAGAAAACCGCCTTGAGATACATAAATTTTCCCAGGTTTACTTCTGTCTGAGTCATAAAAATCAGAAATATTCCAGCGATCGCTAGGTATATTTGTGAGCGTATTCCCACCAGTTTTGAGAAAAGACCAAAATGATTCAGGAGTGGAAATATTTTTCCCAAAACGACAACCCAAACCTACTACTGCGATGGGTTCACTTTGTTTAGCTTCAACAGCCTTTAATTTCTCTTTTGCTTCATTGAGTGCTTTAAAGACTCTTGTTTGGATTGATTTGTCGTTATCTGATATATCCATAAACCTGAATTAATTACGAATTAATACGTCAATTAAAGCTTTGACCTTCAAGCAGCGCGTCTCTACTTGGTGTCTTGGTGGTGAAAAAAAATCTATTATTAACCACCAAGACACTAAGACACAAAGAAAACGATGTTTTAAAGCTCACACTTTGACAGGGCGGCCCCACACGCTTACACCTCCTAGTTTTTGTAATTGGTATTGTTAGGAATTACCTAGAAAAGCTTCTAAATCTGCCAGTTCTTGCAAAATTAAATCTTCATTAACTTCTACAATATCAACAGTTGTCTCCACGGTAGTATTTACTTCCCAACCATAAATTTGCTCAAATAGATAATTATTTAATTTTCTAATATTCGGAAAATCAAATATTAAAGTAGATGGTAAAGCAATTTCTAATCCTTTTTCTAAACGATTTTTGAATTCAATGGAAAGCAAAGAGTCAATTCCCATTTCTATAAATCCTTGTTCTGGGTTGGGTATATGTTTTATTCCTAAGATTTTTGCTACTTCTTTTCCAATATATTCTAATAAGTGTTCTCGACGTTCTGTTGGAGGGACATCTTCTAGAAAAGAGCGTTGAGATTTTGATTTTTTGACGGGTTTGATTGGAGTTTGTGATTTACCTAATTTTTCTATGAGTGGTTTATTGCCTTGAAATTGATAAATATTTTTGAACTGTATCCAATCCACATCAGCTAGTAATATTTGCGTTTTATCGGATGCCATAATAGTATCCATCGCTTGAAAAGCTTTATCTAAAGGAATTTCATTCATGCCAATCTGTTTGAGCCAATCTTCATAGTCTTGAGAAACTATGCCATTCCCAGCTAATAAAGCCCAATTTAAAGTAGTAGCTGGTAGCCCTTGCAGATGACGTAAATAAGCTAATGCATCCATTTGATGATTAACAGTATCGTATAAACCTTGCTCTTTAGCTCCCCAAATTGCACCTGCGGAAGAGAATAATACAAAGTAGTCTAATTGAGTCTCTAAAGATAATTGATGTAAATTCCAAGAACCGCGAACTTTAGCCCGAAAAATTTCTTTGAGGTCATCTAATGTGCAGTCGCTTAATCTCGCTTTGCGTCCTGATATTCCGGCGAGATGAAAAATACCTCGTAGGGGATAAGATGTTTTTTGGATGTTAGTAAAGATGCGAGACATTTGCTCAAAATTCCCGACATCTGCTTGATAAACTTCTACAGATACTCCCTTTTGTTCTAATATTTTCAGATTTTGGATAATTTCTGCAAATTCTGTATTTAACTCCCATTCAGCTTTTGAAGGAAATTGACGACGTGTTGTCAAAATCAGATGTTTCGCACCCAAATCAACCAGATGGTGAGCAAGTTGCAATCCTAAATGACCAATACCTCCTGTAATTAAATAGGTCGCTTGAGATTGGATGATAACTGGTTTGGTCGCTAGAGATTTTATTGGGACTAGACGCGCAACATAAGTTTGACTGTTGCGGAAGAGTAGGTGGTCTTCTGTAACTGAGTTTATCAGTCCTGAAAATAAAAAGGTAGTATTTTGAGCTATATCTGCATGGGGGTCGAGGTCGATCATTCCTCCCCACAATTCTGGTTCTTCCAGAGCGATGACACGTCCCATCGCCCATAAAGGAGATTGAGTCATAAAAGATGGTCGTTCTAGTCCAAACGGTTGACCACCTTGGGTGACGAGGAATAGTTTGGGAGGTGATGGTAGGTTTTTAATTGCTTGGAGCAGATTTAAGAAATAACTACAGCGATTAAATAAAGTTGATTCATATTGATTGCTGTGATCTGCATTCAAAAGATAAATAATTCCACGCGGAGATGGGGAGGTAGCTACCCATGTTTCTAGTTCAGAACTATTTGGATTAGCGATCGCACAATAACCATAATGTTTGCTCAATTGCTCTTGAATTGCTAGAGCAAGATTATCGGTTCTGTCAGTACAAATTAGCCAATTCCCCGAAATATCACTAATTTTTTCGGTATTCTGGGCAATAATGATGCTTTGCTGGAATAAAGGACTACCAATTTTTTCGTCAGGAGAAATAAATTCAACTTTAGCAAAACCTGATTCTAACAGGATAGATTGCCATGTAGATGCTGTAATAATCGGATGATCTGGGCGTAAATGGCGATCGCTAAATCGCCACCAACCTTGAGTCAAGCCAAATATCAAATCAATCCACCGCGATTGATTGGTGAGTTCTAAAAGTAACAAATGTCCGCCAGGACGCAATAAATTACGAATGTGAGGTAATGTTTCTGCTTGCAAATCCCGCGTTGAATGCAATACATTTGCTGCAATAATCAAATCATAGGTATTGGGTGAAAAATTTTGCAATTCTGGATTTTTTTCTATGTCCAGAAGTTTGTATTCTATGAAAGGGAATTGAGCAAAGGTATCTTTCGCATTCTCTAAAAAGAATGGTGAAATATCAGTAAATGTGTAGGTGATTTGGTGAGAGGTGCAAGCTTTGAGAATTTCATGGGTAGTTCCTCCAGTTCCGGCGCCAATTTCGAGAATCCGAAGCGGTTCTAATGGTGAGTAATTAGATAATAAAAGTTCAACTGTTTGAGAAATAGTAAAATTGAGAACTTTTGCCCAAGATGTATCTTTATAAAACTCTGTTGCTCCAACTTGTCCATCTGGGGAAAATAAGATAGATAAAGGAGAAACTTCCCCTGTAAGTATCGCTGCTAAATTAGTGGCAACTCGCCTAAATAATGTTAGCTCAACACGTGCATTTGGGTATTGATTAATCAAGTTATCTAGGATTAAATCCGGGTGAGATTGTCGCGGCTCTTTAATAATTTTCCATTCAGCGTTATGCTTTTGTAAAATGCCTGTTTTTGCCAAGATTTTTAAGCAATAATTCCATAGCATTTTATACTCTTCTTTAATCCCAGCCTCACAAAAACTATTTTCTGGAGAAAGGATTGTATTGAGTTCAAATAATTGCAAATATTTTAAAGTTTTGACAATAAAGTCTGCACTCAGTTCTTCCATCTCAGCAAACGCTAGAGAAATTCCTGTAAATTGTGCAGATTGTATTTGTTCTTCTAAATCAGCTTTTATATCATTTATTATTTTTTCTTGATTCTGTAATTTACCAGAAGATAAAGCACAAGGTAGCCATTCTACTTGATACAGTAATTCATCAAAATTAGAATTATCTGTGTTTTGATGATGTAGCTTAATTAATTGTTGAACAATTGCTGATACAGTCTGTTTTTCTGCTTCCGAATAATTACCAGTTTCTAGTAGAGTCTGCATCAAAGTATTTGTGTCTTTTTGAGACAACATCTTGACGAGACTCGATGATTCTGGTGCAGTTGGTAATTGAGTTTTCAAAGGAATCCAATGTCGGTGTTGCTGAAAAGGATAAGTTGGTAAAGCGCATCTTCTCAGTTGATAATCTTGCTCAAAGCCAAACCAATCTATATTTGCACCGCGAACATAAAGCTTACCAAGACTTTCTAGTAAAACTTCCCAATCAGAAAATCCTGAGCGTAAACTCGGTAAGCTCAAATTAGATAAAGATATTGATGACTGGATAATTCCTAGTAGAACAGGTTGGGGACCAATTTCAATAAAAGTATCACATCCTAGAGATTGTAATGACACAACTCCTTGGTTAAATTGCACAGTACTCAACAAATGTTGAATCCAATACTCAGAAGTAACAATGCTATCATCAGCAATTTCTCCTGTCAGATTAGAGATGATACTAATTTGAGGTTTAGCAAAGTTAATCTTCCGCAGAGTCTTTTTAAATTCTTCGCATACGGGTTCTAGAAGTGGCGAGTGGAATGCATGAGAAACTTTGAGTTGGCGAACTTTTATTCCTGCGTTTGTAAAACATTCTGATAGTTGTTTAATTAATTGTTTTTCGCCAGAAATTACTGTATGCTGATCTGTATTGATAGCTGCGATCGCAACTTCTATTTCCTGATTTTCACAAACTTGACGCACAGATTTTTCATCAGTAAAAACTGCCGCCATTGCACCTTGGTCTGCGGGTAATTCACCAATTAACTTTGCTCGCTGTATAACTAGTTTTAAACCACTTTCAATATCAAAAATTCCTGCAAAACAAGCAGCAGCATATTCTCCCAAGCTATGTCCTAAAACAGCAGTCGGTTGAATACCCCAAGAATGCCACAATTGAGCTAGTGCAACTTCAAGAACAAATAAAGCTGGTTGAGTATAGAATGTATGAGTTAAACCTATCTCCGAATTGGCAAATATGACTTCTAGTAAAGATTGACCAGTTAGTTCTTGATATATCGTTTCACATTGATCTAAAGTTCGCCGAAAAGTAGGTTGAGTTTGATAGAGTTGATGAGCCATTCCTGCATATTGAGAACCCTGTCCGGTGAACAAAAAAGCAATTTTAGGAGGCTGCTTTTCATCAACTTGAGCATAAATTATTGACTCTTGATCTGATTGTCCAAATTGACGCAATTTATTAATCAAATCACTTGTTTGAGAACCAGTTACCGCCAAACGATTTTGGAAATGAACTCGGCTAGTATTAGCTGTAAAGACAACATCGTGGATATCGGTTTCGGGATGATTTTCGAGAAATTCTGCATAGCTGTTCGCTAAATCAACTAAAGCCTGTTCTGTTCTGCCAGAAAGTGTGAGTAAATGGTGGGGACGCTGGTTATCATGCTGCTGAGGAATGATGGCGGGAGCTTCTTCTAAGACTACATGAACATTGACACCACCAATTCCTAAAGAGTTAACCCCAGCGCGTCGCGGTAATTCTTTACCATCTCGTTGCTTTGCAGTCCAGGGTATGGCTTGGGTATTGACGTAAAAGGGAGTTTTGGAGAAATCAATTTGAGGATTGGGTGTCTGAAAGTGGAGAGTCGGGGGAATAATTTGATGTTTAAGGGCCAGCGCAGCTTTAATCAGACCAACAATCCCAGAAGCGATTTGCATATGTCCGATATTTGTCTTCACAGACCCCAAAGCACACTCTCCTTGATGAGCAGTGCTATATGCTCTGGCTAAAGCATCTACTTCGATGGGGTCTCCAAGTTTTGTACCTGTACCATGAGCTTCTACAAAACCAATGGTATCAGCCTCGACCCCAGCAAAGGCTAGAGCTTCTGCTGCTACTGAAGTTTGACCTTCCCCTCCAGGTGCTGTAAATCCTAGTTTTGTCCCGCCATCGTTATTGATTGCAGAACCTTTGATGACAGCGTAGATATGGTCGTTATCTGCGATCGCATCTTGTAATCGCTTCAGCAAGACAACCCCAACCCCACTACCAAAGATAGTTCCTTCAGCTTGAGCGTCAAAGGCGCGACAATGACCATCAGGAGAAACTATCAAACCTTCTTGATACAAATAACCTATCTTTTGCGGAGAGTTAATCGAAGCAGCTCCAGCCAGAACCATGTCAGAGTCTCCACTCAGCAGACTTTGACAAGCGAGATGCACAACAACTAATCCCGTGGAACAAGCTGTTTGGACATTCACACTGGGGCCGCGCAGGTTGAGTTTATAGGAAATGCGCGTTGTTAAATAGTCTTTATCGTTAGCCACCATGGTTTGAAACCCTCCCATCGAATCTAATGTGAAGGGTTGCAACTCATCATTGGCGTCTAATTGACCGCGATTCGGATAACAGTTATTAATTAGATAAGTGTTCATACTAGCGCCAGCAAACATCCCTATCGCTCCCTGATAGGAGTGTGAATTATAACCAGCGTTTTCTAAACACTCCCAACTACATTGGAGTAGTAAACGTTGTTGAGGATCAAGCAATTCTGCTTCTCGATCTGTGTAACCAAAAAATTCGCTATCAAAACATTCAACGTTGTCTAAAATTGGTCTGGCTTTGACATAGTTAGGCTGATTAAATAGTTCAGGCTCAACACCAGATTCTAATAATTCTGCTTCTGAAAAGAAGGATATGGTTTCGATACCATTTTTGAGATTTTCCCAAAAGGTTTCTAAATTGTTAGCACCAGGAAATTTTCCAGCCATACCAATAATGGCAATGTCATGAGTTTCATGATTACGACGCGAACGATTTTCAGCACGCTGGCGGCTTTTTTGTGATATGTCTGTGGTAGAATTTGATTCGTCAATTAGGAAACGGGCTAGTGTGGCAACTGTAGAATTTTTAAACATTTCCGCCACAGGTATTTGACGACGAAAAAGTTTTTCGAGTTGGTTTTGTACACGAATGAGGTAAAGAGAATGACCTCCCAATTCAAAGAAGTTATCGTGTAAACCAACTGATTCTAGTTGCAAAACTTCACACCATACTGCTGCGATTTGACGTTCCGTTTCAGATTGGGGTAAAGTTTGATTTTTAGTGCGATCGCGTGCTAGATATTCATTGATTTTTTGGATGCGATCGCTAAATAATTCTTGGGCAAAATCTTGTTTTAATTTAGTCTTTTGTACCTTACCGATAGATGTTTTTGGAACTAAATCAGCCTCTAAGGGAATCACGTATGCAGGTGCAATTCCTATCTTTTGTGTTAAATAACTGCGAATCTCTCTGACTAGTTTTACCCACTGCTCAAAATTATTTGATTCTGGACTAAAAGTAATAATTAATAAATCTGTTTCTCTATTTTGATCAAAAACTGCAAAGGCTGCTGTATATGAAATAGCTACACCTTCTAATTCTTCGATAGCTGTTTCAATTTCATGGGCAAAATAATTAATCCCGTTAATAATAATTTCTTGCTTTTCTCTACCAGTAATAAATAACTGCCCATTGTGTAGATAACCCAAATCCCCTGTAGTAAACCAACCGTCATCTTGAAAAACTTCTTGGTTGAGTTCCGGGTGATTGTAATATCCTTCAGTTACGGAAGACCCTTTAATTTGAAGTCTGCCAATTTCATTTTCTGGTAATATATGATTTTGGTGATCGACAATCCGAATAGTAGCCCCAGGAATAGGTTGTCCCAGAGATACAAAATTATTTTCCTCTATCAGTTCATCTTTGCTTAAACCTGCTGACCAAGTAATACCAGAACAAGATTCAGTCATCCCGAAGGCTGGTTTAATTACTCCATCTCGCAATTGATGTTTTTCCAGAAGTTCTAAGAATGAACGAATAGTTTTGACTGAAACTTGCTCTCCTGCATTCACTAAAAATTTCATTGAGGAGAGATTATAGCAAGAACTATTAAGTTCTTCGGTGTGTTGATTAATTAGAGAGAATGCAAAGTTGGGCGCCCAAGAAATAGTCGCTTGATGCTTTTGAATCAAGTCTAACCATTTGAGTGGTTGACGCAAAATCAATTCAATTGGTACATGGACTTGATCACAAGCCAAATCCACAGCCATAATTCCTAAAAATACTATTGCACCCACATGGTCTAAGGGCATCCAATTTAGTGTAACTTCTTGTTGAGTAAAATTATTCATCCGCACTGTACCAGCGGACATGGATAGGAGGTTGCTATGACTCAACATCACACCTTTGGGAACACCTGTACTACCAGATGTGAACAATAACAAAGCTGGATCTCGTGGTGCAAAATTAGGAATTCTAGCTAAGTGTTGGTTTGATTGATTTTGATTTCTTCGTAAATTATTGACTGATACTACTCGCAATCCCTTTAAATGAGGTTGAGTAGCTAATTTTTCTATATTGCTAATTAATTCACAATCCGATAATATAATAGGCTTATCTAAAATCTGCCAGACATTGTAAAGTTTTTTGACTGCGGCGTTTTCTAGATCATAATTAGGCGCTACGCTCAGAGGTGCAGGAATGATTCCACCTAAAAAACAAGCCCAAAGTGTAGGAATAAAATCTTGATTTATACTAATTTGCAATATGACTTTATCTCCTAACTTGAGTCCATACCTATAAAGTCCATTTAAAATAGCTAGAGCGTCTTTATATAAATCTTTATAACTTTGAAAATATTCGGCTTCATCATTTTTTATATATGTTATTCCTTTGCTCTCATGTTTGATAGCATCTAGTAGTAGATTTGGAAGAATTCGCAAATTATCTTCTAAATATCCACCAAAAACAATCGAATTTCCGCATGTATCGTCTTGAATAAGCTGATCATGGGATTGCTCATGCAGATAGGTTTTGGTTTGTTTTCTGCTCCGATGTATATCCATATATCTTACTTTGACATTTGAATTAAACTTGTCTGCCTAAATAATGAGTTTGATTGGCACCCCAATGTTTTCATAACATAATTTTAAATTTTGATAGAGAAAATTTTGCCTGCCACTTATTCTTTTTTGCCTAACATCTCAGTCTATAGGATTACCTTTCATATGAGCGACTCGATATAAAATATAAATCCTAACATAAAAATTTTCATATATTTTGATACGGAATTCAACACTATTACCTAATTGTGTGGGCAGTGTTTAATTTTATAGTGTTTTAACATGAGCATAATCTTAGAGTAAAAATTTAATAATGAACAAATTATTTTATCTTAATTGTCTTAACTGTCTTAACTGTCTTGCTTACAAGCTAATTATTCACTTAACTGTCTTAACTGTCTTAACTGTCTTAAATAGTTGCTCATATATTTTTCTGAATAACTCAGGATAATCATAGTGGAAATCGCCCTTATGCTAGACTTAAGCTTAGTTTGAGTGATAGTTACAGCCAAAGTAAAAATGACAAACTATTTTCCCAAACCAGTACTGTTCATTCGATTAGCATAAGTATGGAGACTAATTACTAAAATAATTATAAAAAAATATCGTCTAAGTAAATTTGGCGATCGCACTCATACTCAAAAAACTTAGGACGGAATTAAATGTATAAATGTATGAAATTCTATTTATACAAGCATTCTGGCTGTTGCTTTCATCAAGTCGTGAACAATGGACGTAAATTGTAGCGGTTCAGTTATTGTATCTTAAAGGCTTATGGTGTAAATTGAATCTCTATGATTTTGCTACTTACTACTGTCAGGTAATAAGTACTCTTAACAAAAAACAGTTTGAAGAATGTTTAATTAATTTTGTAATGTTACTTTATATTCGTTTTGGGGAGTTTAGCGATCGCTACAATTCCAATAGTTTTTTGGTTTGACAATTTGGATTACAGTCTATCTAGTTCGTTCCTTATATAATTAGGGGCATCTTCATACATATAGGACTTACGCAAAAGTCGCCAAAAAGCTTAATTTATTTAACCGCCAAGAGGCCTTAGACGCGCAAGCGGCTTCCGTAAGGTAGAACGCCAAGGATTCGTAGAGTGTGCCTAAGTCCTAACATAATTAGTTTCAATTTAATTACATATTATTTATAGCTTGATGATGCAATATATTTATTTAGGGAGAAAATTATGGAATTGAAGGAAAAAAATCTTGTTGCCATAGATTACCAAATTCGACAAATTAAAGACAATCAGCCCGTCACACCTTTATTTAAAAATGTAAGTTCTAATAAAATAAAATATAAAAATAACATAATTACTCCTATATCTACGACTTTACATAATAAAATACACAAATTAACTACTAACTCTCCGGTTAATAAACTGGTTTTATATCTATCGGCGATTAAAGTTTTAATATTTAAATATACGGCTCAGGAAGAGTTTGTTATAGCCACAGGAGCTTTAAACCAAGACACATCTGATAGCCTCATATTTTCCCAATTTGACCACCAACAATTCGTCATATTTAAAGATTTACTTCAAGCAACCCGCAATCATCTGCAAGAGGGATATCGTTATCAAAGCTATGATCCAGATGCTCTCATCGAAACATTTCTGGCTAGAGGTGGGAATCCAGAAACAATTTTTGATATTGCTTTCATACAACAAGGATTGTGCAGCCATAGTTCTTTGTTAAATAACTTTCAATTAGTTTTTGAAATCGATGATCAAGATACTTCTGTGGCTGTAACTTTCCCCAAAGATGCGTTTCATACAAATTTTATCCAAAGAATGCTGGGGCATTTTCAGCAAATCTTGGAAACTGTGACGGCTCATCCTGATTGTGAATTGTCAGCAATTGATATTCTTACAACCGCAGAGCGTGAGCAATTACTGACAAAGTGGAATAATAGAGGGATTCAATATCCCCAAGACAAATGTATTCATCAGCTATTTGAGGAGCAAGTAGAGCAAAACCCGGATGCAATAGCATTAGTATTTGCAGACCAAAAATTAACCTACAAACAGTTAAATGAGCGGGCTAATCAGTTAGCTCATTATTTGCAAAAACTAGGTGTGAAACCAGAGATACTGGTAGGTATTTGTTTAGAGCGTTCCCTGGACATGGTCGTGGGACTATTGGGAATTCTCAAAGCAGGGGGAGCTTATGTGCCATTAGATCCTAGCTATCCAACAGAACGCCTAAGTTATCTGCTTGAAGATACAGCAGTGGAAGTGTTGCTCACCCAGCAATCACTTACGGAATTATTACCAAGGCATCAGGCAATAGTCGTGTCTTTGGATACAGATTGGCAAGTTATTGCTCAAGAAAGTCAGAAAAATTTCAACAGTGGAGTCGAAGGGGATAATTTAGCTTATGTAATTTATACTTCTGGTTCTACAGGTAAGCCAAAGGGAGCAATGAATACCCACAAAAGTATCAGTAATCGCTTGTTATGGATGCAGGATACTTATCAGTTAACACCAAGCGATCGCATTCTGCAAAAAACTCCCTTCAGTTTTGATGTCTCGGTGTGGGAATTCTTTTGGCCGTTGTTAGCAGGCGCAACTCTAGTAATAGCAAAACCTCAAGGACATCAAGATAGTGCTTACTTAATCAAGCTAATACAACAGCAACAAATTACTACAATTCATTTTGTGCCTTCAATGCTGCGAGTGTTTCTGCAAGAGCGAGATTTAACAAATTGCAGTTGCTTAAAGCGAGTAATTTGTAGTGGAGAAGCACTACCCTATGAACTAACACAAAGTTTTTTTGAGCATTTCAATTGCGAACTACACAATCTCTATGGCCCCACAGAAGCAGCAATTGATGTCACCTACTACCGTTGTTTACCCCAGATTCAACAGCAGATAGTTCCTATTGGTCGTCCCATAACTAATACTCAGATTTACATACTTGACCAATATCTGCAACCAGTTCCTGTTGGTATAGCAGGAGAATTACATATTGGTGGTGTTGGTTTAGCGCGTGGCTATCTCAACCAACCTGAATTAACTTCCCAGAAATTTATTTCTCATCCTTTTGGTGATGGCAAATTATATAAAACAGGTGACTTAGCTCGCTATTTACCCGATGGCAATATTGAATATCTCGGTCGCATCGACCACCAGGTAAAGATTCGTGGTTTCCGCATCGAACTTGGAGAAATTGAGACGGTACTCAGCCAGCACCCAGCAGTAGAACAGGCTGTAGTCATAGCTCACGAGGCAGAAACTGGGAATAAAAGCCTGCTTGCTTACATAGTCCAAAATTCTCAACCCAATGATGCTGTTGAGCATAACCAAGAACTAGAGTTATTTGACGAACAAGTATGGCAATGGCAAATGCTCTACAACCAGACTTATAGCCAAGCTAATGTAGAGCCAGACCCGATATTTAATATAGTTGGCTGGAACAGCAGCTATACAGGCCAGCCCATTCCAGCAGTACAAATGCGTGAATGGCTCAACGACAAAGTGGAAACAATTCTGTCTCAACAACCAAAGCGAGTCCTCGAAATCGGTTGCGGCACAGGATTAATATTATTCCAAGTTGCTCCTTACTGCCGCCATTATTGGGGTACAGACATCTCACCAGTGGCAATAGACTACATTCAGCAGCAATTGAGCCAACTACAGCCAAACTTAGATCATGTGAATCTATTGCAACGTGCAGCCGATAATTTTGAGGGTTTAGAGGCACAAGGATTTGACACCATCATCCTCAACTCGGTTGTGCAGTACTTCCCTCACATTGATTATTTGTTGCGCGTTTTAGAAGGTGCAGTGAATGTAGTTGTCCCTGGAGGCTGTATTTTCTTGGGAGATGTGCGAAATCTGCAATTACTAGAAGCTTTCCACGCCTCTGTGGAGTTGCATAAAGCTCCGCCTGAGCTATCTGTAGCCCAGTGGCAACAACGTGTACACAGGCAAATTGCCCAAGAGAATGAACTACTCATTCACCCAGCCTTCTTTACAGCTATTCAGCAGCGTTTTCCCCAAATTACCCATGTGCAGATCCAGCTACAGCGAGGTCAGCACCACAACGAACTAACTCAATTTCGCTACAATGTTCTACTGCGTGTGGGAGCTGCGGCGGATGTTCCGCAGGATGTTCAGTGGTTGGACTGGCAAAACCAACAACTCACATTGTCTGCGGTGCGACATCTGCTAGTAGAGACAAAACCTGAAATTATGGGGTTTACACGGATACCAAATGCAAGATTAATAACATCTCTAAAAAGTGCCGCACTCCTGGAAAATCCCCAGGAATATCAGACAGTCAGCCAATTACATCAACTGATAAATGCGATCGCTCCCCAATCAGGAGTCGAACCTGATGACTTTTATGCTCTAGCTGAAGCTTTGTCCTATTCTGTAGTTGTTACTTGGTCAGATCCCAGTAGATTAAACTACTACGATGTCATTTTTGTGCAACGCCAAAGTCAGGGGCAAGTCCCTGTGAGAGCGTTTACTCCCAGCAAAAAGCAAACCAAACATGACTGGCGATTTTATACCAACCAACCTTTACAGCCAAGGTTAAACCGTCAACTCATACCCCAACTGCGTAGTTATCTGCAAACACTTCTACCAGAGTACATGATGCCAAATGCTTTTGTCCTGTTGGATGCGATCCCACTAACAACCAATGGCAAAATCGACCGTCGTGCTTTACCGTCTCCAGAACAAATCCGTCTGGAGTTGGCAGACACCTTTGTCGCACCATGCACCCCCATTGAGGAAATGTTAGCTCTGATCTGGTCTGAAGTTTTGGGTATTGAACAGGTGGGTATCCACGATAACTTTTTTGAACTAGGAGGAGACTCAATTCGGGGTATCCAGGCGATCGCTAAAGCTAGGCAAATTGGTTTCGATTTTTCTCTACCACAGCTATTACAACATCAAACAATTCAAGAATTAGCTGGTTTAGTTAGCCGTGAATTGAGTTCTTTACCCATACAAAAGACAGAAGCATTTAGCCTGATCTCTGAAGAACAGCGTCTAAATTTGGCAAAGGGTGTGGAAGATGCTTACCCACTCGCAGCACTACAAGCAGGGATGATCTTCCACAGTGAGTATAGTACTAATGTCCCAATCTATCACGATGTCTTTACCTATCACATTCGAGCCACTCTTAACATCCAGATTTTACACACTGCCATCAAACAGGTAGTCAATCGTCATGCAGTGCTACGTACCAGTTATGCTCTGAGTGACTATCAACAGCCGCTACAACTAGTTCATCAGCAAGTTGATGTCCCCTTAAACTTAGATGATCTGAGTCATTTATCGACTACTGAGCAAGAAGTAACCCTGGATACTTGGATTGAACAAGAGAAAACACGACATTTTGATTGGAATGTTCCGCCTTTGCTGCGTTTTCATGTGCATCGCCGCACCCCGGAAACCTTTAATTTGACCTTGAGCTTCCACCACTCTATTCTTGACGGTTGGAGTGTAGCTTCATTGCTGACTGAATTGTTGCAACAATATTTATATCTTCTCGGCAAAAATGTTCTGCCTCTGTCAGCACCACCCAAAATAACCTTTCGAGATTTTGTAGCATTAGAGCAAACAACCGTGCAATCTCAAGAATACCGAGAGTATTGGCAACAGAAACTCAACGACATCACTATTACTAAATTGCCACGGTGGTCGCAATCGAACCTTACCATTAACAGTTGGGAATTCTCGGTTCCTATATCTTCCGGGGTTTCTCAGGGTTTAAAACAGCTCAGTAAAACAGCAGGAGTACCCCTCAAAAGTGTTTTATTAGCCGCTCATTTTCGGGTATTGAGCTTACTAACCAACCAGACGGATATTCTCACCGGTTTGGTATCTAATGGCAGACTAGAGGATAATGACGGAGAAAAAGTATTAGGATTATTTCTCAATACTTTACCATTGCGTTTAAAACTCCATGGCGGCACTTGGATAGATCTAGTGCGTCAGACCTTTGATATTGAAAGGGAATGCTTGCATTTACGAAGATATCCCCTGGCTGAACTGCAACGGACTTTTGGTGGACAGCCGTTGTTTGAGACTGCGTTTAACTTTGTTCATTTCCACGTTTACCAAAGCATCATAGACGTTAAAGATTTAGAAATATTAGGTGGAAAGTTTTTTAATCAAACCAACTTCACTTTACTAGCGAATTTTAGTCTCCATCCCATTTCTTCTCAAGTAGAGTTAACCCTGAAATACGATGCTAATCAATTAGGTGAAGAACAGATCAAAATGATTGGCGGATATTATCGGGAAGCCCTGACAGCAATGGCCAGTCAGTCCTCAGAACTATATGAATACCATTGTCTGCTTACAGATGCACAACAGCATCAATTGTTGGTGAAATGGAATAACACCAAGGCTGATCATGCCCAAAATAAATGCCTGTATCAGTTATTTGTAGAGCAAGTAGAGTGTAATCCTGATGCAGTAGCGGTAGTATTTAGAAATCAACAACTAACCTATCGCCAGTTAAATGAGCAAGCTAATCAATTAGCTCATTATTTGCAGACAAAAGGAGTAAAACCAGAGGTACTAGTAGGGATTTGTGTAGAACGTTCCCTAGATATGATAGTAGGACTGTTGGGAATTCTCAAAGCAGGTGGAGCATATGTACCATTAGACCCAGCCTACCCAACTGAGCGTTTGGAAATGATTTTGGCTGACTCCCAAGTATCGGTGCTGCTCACACAGCAGAAGTTGGTGACGAGATTACCTGAAAACACTGCTGATGTGGTGGCATTAGATACAGATAAAGCAACCATTTCTTTGGAGAGTCAGAAAAATCCTGTGAGTCAGGTGAATCCTCGCAATTCAGCTTATGTAATTTATACTTCCGGCTCAACAGGAAAACCCAAAGGCGTAGTTATTGAACATCACAGTAGTGTAGCTCTGCTGTGTTGGGCTAAAGAAGTATTCACTAGTGAAGAATTAGCTGGTGTTTTAGCGACAACTTCGATTTGTTTTGATTTATCAGTCTTTGAGCTATTTGTACCCTTGGCTTGGGGAGGTAAGGTAATTATTGCAGAAAACGCCTTAGATTTATCTAGTATAAAAGCTGCTCAAGATATAACATTAATTAATACAGTACCAAGTGCGATCGCGCAATTGTTAGAAATTCAAGCGATACCAAATAGCGTGCGAACAATTAACCTCGCAGGTGAACCATTATCAAATCAACTAGCACAACGGCTTTACCAACAAGAAAATATTGAGCGAGTTTATAATCTTTATGGTCCATCAGAAGATACAACCTACTCTACATTTAGTTTGGTGACAAAGGGGGCAACTCAGCCACCAAGTATTGGACGACCGATTTCTAACACCCAAATTTACATTCTCAATCAATATCTCCAACCTGTTCCCATCGGTACTGTTGGAGAATTATATATTGGTGGCGAGGGTTTAGCCCGTGGCTACTTCAACCAACCCGAATTAACTTCCCAAAAATTTATTTCTCATCCCTTTGGCGATCGCAAATTATATAAAACAGGTGACTTAGCTCGCTATTTACCCGATGGCAATATTGAATTTCTCGGTCGCAGCGATAATCAAGTTAAACTGCGTGGTTTCCGCATTGAATTAGGAGAAATCGCAGCAGTTCTAGAGACTTATCCTCAAATCAAACAAGCAGTGGTGATTCTGCGGGAAGACATCCCTAGTAATAAAAAGTTGGTAGCTTATTTAGTCACACAAAGCCAATCAATAAATATTAGTGATTTGCGCCGTTTCTTACAGCAGAAATTACCAGATTATATGATCCCTTCAGCCTTTGTGTGCTTGGAAGCTCTGCCATTAACCCCTAATGGTAAAGTAAACCGCAAAATGTTACCCGTACCAGAAGTAGAATCGACCCGAGAACAAGAGTTTGTTCCCCCACAGACAGCTAATGAGCAGATTTTAGCGACTATTTGGCAAGATGTGTTAGGACTCAAGCAAGTAAGTAGGTACGATAAATTCTTTGAGATGGGTGGTGACTCCATTCTCAGTATTCAAGTAGTCGGTCGCGCTCGTCAAGCAGGAATCAAAATCACCCCCAGACAGATATTTCAATATCCCAGCCTTGCGGAACTAGCTGCTGTAGCTGATACCACCACATCGATATTAGCTGAACAGGGTTTAGTTACAGGAGTTGTACCGCTGACTCCGATTCAACATTGGTTTTTTGAGCAAAATCAGTCTCAACCACATCATTTTAACCAGTCGGTACTACTGCAAATTTCTTCTCACCTGAAACCGGAGTTATTGTCCCAAGTTATTACTAAATTACTAGAGCATCATGATGCTTTGCGTCTGCGGTTTAATTTTGAGGAAGGTAAATGGAAACAAATAAGCTCTGGAATTTGTGATAAGATTCCCTTCCAAGTTATTGACTTAGGCCAAACTTCTCAGTCGCAACTGACACAAACCTTAGAGGAAATAGCAACCACCCAACAGGCTAGCCTAAATCTATCAACTGGGCCGTTGATCAGAGTAGTATTGTTTAAATTAGGGAATAACCACGATAACCGATTACTGATCATTATCCATCACCTAGTTGTCGATGGAGTTTCTTGGCGGATTTTACTAGAAGATTTGTTCACAGCTTACCAGCAGCTAGAACAACAGGAAACTATACAATTGCCACTTAAGACTTTGGCTTTTAAAGATTGGGCTATTTTTTTGCAAGAATATGGACAAGCTACCATAGTGCGATCGCAATTAGATTATTGGTTAAAGCAGCCTTGGTCTGAACTAAATTCTTTGCCAGTAGATGATCCGACAGGAAAACAAAATAACTCAGTGGCTAGTGCTGCTAATGTATCTGTTTATCTCAGTAAAGAACAAACTCGCGACCTCTTGCAAAAAGTTCCCTCTGCCTACAATACTCAAATCAACGATGTACTGCTGACAGCATTAGTGCAAACTTTGACACAATGGACAGAAAAGTCTACAGTCTGCATTGACCTAGAAGGACATGGTCGGGAAGATTTATTTGCAGATGTGGATGTATCTAGAACAGTAGGTTGGTTCACTAGCATATTTCCAGTAATATTACAACTAAAAAATCAAAATCGTCCGGGAGAAGCTCTCAAATCAATAAAAGAACAGTTGCGAGCCATTCCTCAACACGGTATTGGCTATGGAATTTTACGTTATCTAAATCAGGATCAAGAAATTCGTTCTCAAATAGCCGCATTACCTCCAAGGGAAGTTAGTTTTAACTACCTCGGTCAATTCGACCAAGGACAATTACTAGGAGTTGATTGGAAATTAGCTGCTGAGTCTAAAGGGTCTAATCAAAATCTGGAGGGTCATCGCACTCATCTATTAGATATTACTGCCAGAGTGCTAGAAGAGCAGTTGCAAGTTAACTGGAGCTACAGTCGTCACGTCCATCAGCATTCTACAGTAGAATCACTAGCTCAGAAGTATCTCCAAACTTTGCAAACACTGATTGACCATTGTCTGTGTCCCGAAGTTGGGGGATACACTCCCTCAGATTTTCCAGTAGCAGACTTAAACCAACAGGAACTAGACGAAATTCTGGCGGAAATTGACTAAAAAGGACAAAAAACGCGATGGTAGCCGAAAAATCTCAAAAAAGCAAAAATGTAGAGTTAATTTATCCTCTCTCTGGGATGCAACAGGGGATGCTGTTTCATAGCATATATACTCCAGACTCTGGAGTTTATTGCACCCAGACTCTAATTACCATTTCCGCCTCAATTAACATTGTTGCTTTTCAGCGAGCTTGGGAAAAAGTTGTAGAGCGCTACTCGGTGTTGCGGACTCTTTTTCTGTGGGAGAAGCGCCAACAGCCTCTACAAATAGTGCGAAAACAGGTGGATTTACCTTGGAACTATGAAGATTGGCGTAACTTTTCCCCTCAAGAGCAACAAGAGCATCTAGATTCATTGTTGCAAACAGAGCGCCAAACTGGGTTTCAACTCAACCAAGCACCTTTGATGCGCTGTCATTTAATTCGGCTATCTGACCAAACCTATAAATTTCTTTGGAATCGGCATCATATTATATTAGATGGTTGGAGCTTACCCATCATTTATCAAGATGTTTTAACCTTCTATAAATCTGAAAATCAAGATCAAAGCTGCTATCTTCCTCCTCCTCGTCCCTACCAAGACTATATTGTCTGGTTAAAGCAGCAAGACTTGTCTGTGGCTAAAAATTTTTGGCGGCGAACCCTTGAGGGCTTTACTGCTCCTACCCCACTGATGGTAGATAGACCCCTGGTGCATAGTTCTGGGGTACAACCAACTTATCAAGAACAGGAAATCAATTTATCTCGCGCTACCACTCAAGGTTTACAATCTTTGGGGTTGCAATATGGTCTGACTTTATCAACTTTGCTCCAAGCTGCTTGGGCTATATTACTCAGTCGCTATAGTGGAGAGCCAGAAGTTTTATTTGGTGTCACAGTTTCCGGTCGTCCTGCTAGTTTGCCAGCAGTAGAAAACATGGTGGGGTTGTTCATTAATACTTTACCACTGCGAGTATCCATCCCCAGTTCAGAATTGATTATACCTTGGCTACAAAAATTACAGCAAAAGCAAGCGGAACTTCAAGAATACGCTTATAGCACTCTGGCGGAAGTACAAAGGCTGAGTGATGTACCACCAGGAGTCCCCTTATTTGAAAGTTTGGTGGTGTTTGAGAACTATCCTATGGATAGCTTGTCAGAAGACCCAAATCAATTATTATCAGTCAGCAAGGTAGAGAATTTTGAACAGACAAACTATCCTTTGACTGTGGCAGCAATACCCAAAAAAGAATTACTCATAAAATTTAGTTACGATACTAGTCGTTTTACAAACAATACAATTGTGCGGATGGCTGACCATTTGCAGACCTTGTTAACAGCCATTGTCGCTAATCCCCAGCAGCAGGTAGCTGATCTGTCGCTCTTGACAGAGGTAGAACGACATCAGTTATTAGTAGAGTGGAACAATACTCACACTAACTATCCTTTAGATAAATGCATCCATCAGCTATTTGAAGAACAAGTAGAACGCAACCCTGATGCGGTAGCTGTTATCTTTGTAGACGCGCCTTGCGCGGCTTCTCGGAGAGTAGATCAAAAATTAACCTATCAACAATTAAATGAACAAGCCAATCAATTAGCTCACTATTTGCGAACAAAAGGTGTTGAACCAGAAGTATTGGTAGGAATTTTTGTTGAGCGTTCAATTGAGATGGTAGTCGGACTACTAGGAATTTTAAAGGCAGGAGGAGCTTATCTACCTTTAGATCCTAGTTATCCAACAGACCGCTTGACTCATATGATCTCCGATGCAGCAGTGCCAATTTTACTCACTCAGCAATCTCTGGTAGATTTTATACCAGCAAATCAAGCTGAGGTAGTGTGTTTAGATAGCGATTGGCATATCATTGCTAATTATAGTCAGGATAATGCTGTCAACTGGGTGACATCGGAAAATTTAGCTTATGTGATTTATACCTCTGGCTCTACGGGTAAGCCCAAGGGAGTGATGAATATCCATAGAGGTATTTGCAATAATTTATTGCGGACAATCGATGCTTACCCAACTATAACAGGCAATACCTACGGTGGGCAAAGCCAACGCATTCTCCACATTGGTCTTTTGAGTTTTGACGTTTCAGTGTGGGAAATCTTCTGGTCTTTAACATCTGGAAGTACTCTAGTAGTTCCTAAACCTGAAGGTCATAAAGATATTGCTTACTTGATAAATTTGATTTTTCAGCAACAAGTCACACARRTAWTTTTTGTYCCMTCRATGTTGCGAGTTTTTCTGCAACAAYCAAAYTTAGAAAKTTGTMGTTGTYTRAAGCGAGTATTTTGTGGTGGAGAARCACTATCTTATGAACTKAMTCAACGATTTTTTGAGCGATTRGATTGTGAATTACATAATCTCTACGGWCCWACGGAARCARCRRTTKATRCYACTTKTTGGCARTSYCAACCACASTCTAATKATCAGGTAATTCCYATTGGTCGYCCCATTGCTAATACTCAGACTTACATATTAGATCAATATCTGCAACCAGTTCCTATTGGCATTRYWGGAGAATTACATATTGGGGGTGTGCAGTTAGCTCGTGGCTATCTCAATCAACCAGAGTTAACTAACCAAAARTTTATTTCTAATCCCTTTGGYMAAGGTARATTATATAAAACWGGAGATTTAGCTCGCTATCKRCCWGATGGAAATATTGAATATCTTGGTCGCATTGATCATCAAGTSAAACTGCGCGGCTTACGGATTGAGTTAGGAGARATTGAATCAGTTTTAGATACTCATCCCCATGTTGAACAAACAGTAGTGGTTTTGCGAACTGATACTTCTGAAAACCAACGCTTAGTAGCTTATATAGTCAGAADAGACAATTCCTTAACACAGAGCGAACTGCGTCAATTTTTACAAAAAAAATTGCCAGTTTACATGATACCTTCAGCCTTTGTGATGTTGTCAGATTTACCATTAAATCTTAGTGGTAAGATAGACATCAAAAAATTACCGCTACCCGATGAGGCATCGATAGTAGAATCAACTTATTTAGCTCCACGCAATCAAACAGAAAGCATCTTGGCTAACATTTGGCAACAAGTCCTACAGGTTTCCAACATTGGAGTCAATGACAACTTTTTTGATTTGGGAGGACACAGCCTCAAAGCAATTGCTCTAGTCAGCCAAATTCAAGAAAAGCTAGCCCTTCCCTTTCAATTGAAAGAAGTCTTTTCACACCCTACAATTGCAGAACAAGCAGAGTTATTAAATGCTTGTGCGTCTATTACTGTTCCGTTGATTCCTCATATTTCTCAGCAAGAAACCTATGAAACATCACATGCACAAAGACGCTTCTTTGTGTTGCAACAGATGGATATAAACAATGTGGCTTACCATATTGTTTCTGCATTAAAATTAGAAGGAAACTTTGATTTTAGTGCTTTTGAAAAAGCAATGCAGGTTTTGATTGCTCGCCATGAATCTCTGCGAACATCGTTTTTATTAGTCAATGGTGAACCGAGACAAAGAATACTTGCAAATTTTGATTTTCATATTAAATTTCAAGATTGGACTCACGAACCTAATGCTGAAAGCCAGGTCATAAAAATTATTCAACAATACAGAGAACCTTTTAATTTAGAAATTAGCCCATTATTGCGGTCTAATATTTATAAACTATCAGAGCAAAAATATATTCTGTTTCTAGAAATTCATCATATTATTTGTGATGGCTGGTCAATGGATTTATTAGCTAAAGAATGCTTAACTTATTACAATTACTTTGTTAAAGGCTTACAACCAAATCCAGAGAAACTACCTATACAATATAAAGATTATGCAGTCTGGCAAGCCCATATTTTACGCAGTGAAGATAATAGAAAAAACTTAGATTATTGGCGACAAAAGCTCGATAATGGGCAAATACCCCGTGTTCACTTACCTACAGATTTTCAACGACCTTCTATCAAGACTTTCAATGGTTCACATCTAAGCTGGACATTCAAACCAGAACTAGTTTCTGAGTTGCGAGGGATTTGTCAACAAACAGAAAGCACTTTGTTTATGGCACTCTCAGCAGCAGTAAAAGTATTACTCTATCGCTATAGTGGTCAGCACGATATTGCTATTGGTACAGAAATTGCTACTCGCAACCATCTTCAACTACAATCTTTAATCGGTTTATTTCTAAATACACTAGTTATCCGTGACCAAATAGAACCAAAACAAGGGTATAAAAATCTGCTCAATAAAGTTCGCAAAACTGTTACTGAAGCATTTGAACATGCTGATTACCCATTTGATATTTTGGTAGAAGAACTAGCAATTTCCAGAGAAATTAATCGTACACCATTGTTTGATGTTTTAGTGTTACTGCAAAATTTTGATCAACCTGGAGTCACAGAAGAAATACAAATAGAATCTTTGGATTTGCTAACGCCTACTAGCAAATTTGATCTATCTTTTGTGTTTAGTGAACACAACGATGAACTCAGGTTAGATTTAATTTACAATACAGATTTATTTCAAGCAGAAAGGATGGAGAAATGTTTAAGTCATTTTGACAAATTGCTGACCGAGATGGTTGTCAACCCTAACCAGCCAATTTGTGAAATTTCTCTTTTATCACCAACAGAAATAGCTTTCGTTAAAAAATTTATCGAACCAATTCCTCGCTTAGAAAAACGCACAATTATTCATGATTTTATCGACCAAGTAAAAGCTACGCCCGATAAAAAATCAATTGTTTATCCTGGAGGAGAATTTAGCTATCAAGAATTAGATATAATCACTAACTCTTGGGCTAGTATCTTGAAATTTTTAGGAATTCAAAAAGATACTAGTTGTGGGGTAATGCTTGAAGGAGATTATCGTCAAGTATTAGCAATGCTAGCGGTATTTAAAGCTGGGGGAATTTATTTACCTCTGCGTTTGGATGAGCCAGAAGAGCGCTTTTCACGGATGATGCTCAAAACATCCCCTACTATTGTAGTGGTTGATTACGAAAATTTAAATATTGTCAAACCCCGATTAGCAATTCTACCGAAACCACCTCAGATATTGGTAGTGATTAATCATGAAATTCAGGAATACTATCAATGGGATGGCACAAAATATGAATGGTTGCCTGTAGTAGTAAGTAATGATGAAAAAGCTCTAATTACGCCTGATGCTGATGATTCTAACTATATTATGTTTACATCTGGGTCAACAGGTGAACCCAAAGCCATACTTGGTAGTCATGGTAGTTTGCGTCACTTCATCAATTGGGAAAAGCAAGAATTTGGGATTAATCAAGACTGGCGCTGTCTGCAAATTGCACAAATCAATTTTGATGCTTATCTTAGAGAAACTCTTGTTACTTTATGTTCTGGAGGAACTCTTTACATTCCCAATAGCACAGACCGGGAAGATTCGGAGCGTTTATTACTAAAATTAGGAGAATGGCAAATTAACTTACTGCATACTGTACCTTCAGTAATGCGCCTATTTTTAAACATTGGTCGTAATTTAGTCAATGCTGACCAATTGCTCAAGAATTTACGAGTATTTGTGTTGGGGGGAGAACCTTTATTTGTTAAAGAACTGTGTGAATGGCATCAAGTTTTCGGTTCTCAGACAGAATTTGTGAATATTTATGGAGCGAGTGAAACTACTTTTGTCAAACATTTTCATAGGATTGCTGATCCGAATAAAATTACTTATGCACGAGTTCCTGGGGGGAAAACATTACCAGAGGCGGCGTTTGCAGTCATTGATGGGACTCGTCCCTGTGCTGTAGGAGAAGTGGGAGAAATTTTTGTCAAGTCACCTTATTTAACAAAAGGTTATTACCAAGATGAAAATTTAACCAATTCCGTTTTTGTACCTAATCCTTTGAATTATGGCACTGATGTAGTTTACCGCACAGGAGACTTGGGACGACTCCTACCGGATTTGACCGTAGAGATAATAGGACGCAGTGATAACCAAATAAAGTTGAATGGAGTGCGGATTGAGTTAGCAGAAATTGAAGATGCACTAGCTAGTATTGATGGTGTGAAAAAAGTAGTGGTAATTGCACACAAACAGGACGAATCAGTGACAGTCACTGCATTTTACCAAGGCGATGAAAATATAAATTATCAACACATCAGCAACCAATTAAAACAAGTATTACCGATTTATATGCAGCCAAATTATTTGATGCAGTTGGCAGATTTTCCGTTACTACCAAATGGCAAAATAAATCGCCTAGCACTACCAAAACCAGAAGCAAATATTTCTCAAACTAGCAATAAAATTACTAATTTGAATCAACAAGAAGTATTATTAGCCTCAATTTGGAATGAATTATTGGAGGTAGATGTGAGTGATGCTAATCAGTCATTTTTTGAATTAGGAGGAAATAGTTTAAAGGCGATGCGCTTAGTGTCACACATCCGCAACAACTTTGGAGTTACACTGCGATTGCGGGAAATTTTTACTCAAAATACTTTAAAAGCACAAGCTCTTTTGATTAAATCACGACAATAAAAATGATCAAGTCACTACCAAATCAAAAATATTATGAAGTATCCCACGCACAACGACGGATGTGGATTCTGCATCACATAAGTGAATATTCCAGTGCTTATAATATTAGGCTGGCGATGAGAATTAATGGCAGCTTAGATATTTTGGCATTTACCGTAGCTTTTCAACAACTTGTGAGTCGCCACGAAATTTTGCGTACTACTTTTACAAGTGTTGCAGGCAACATTCAGCAAATAGTGCATGAAAATTTATCTACAGAAGAGTTAATAAATTTTAAAGATTTAAGAGAAGAAAAAGATGCTGATAGCATAGCTGATAGACTAATTCAAGAGTCAGCAAACTCGCGCTTTGATTTGGAGAAGTTACCTTTAATGCGAGTTTTATTAATACAGATCAAGTCAGAAGAATTTTTGTTTGGCTTGACCATACATCATATTATTGGGGATGCGCGATCGCTCGATATCCTTTTTCAAGAGTTCGTCACTTTATACTCTGCTTGTACGCAACAACAAACTGCTGCCCTACCTCCACTATCATTGCAGTATAAGGATTATGCTGCATGGCAAAATCAGTGGTTAGAAAGTGACGAGATCAAAGAACAACACCATTATTGGTGCGATCGCTTTGCTGTACAACCTCCCATACTGAATTTACCCACAGACTTTCCCAGACCCCAATTTAAATCTTCTCAAGCTGGTGTATATACTTATGATTTCAGTCAAAGTCTGAGTGAAAAATTACGCTCTTTCGCTGGTCAGAATCATACAACTCTATTTATTACCCTCTTAACTTTATTTAAAATATTACTCTACCGTTACACTGGACAGCGTGATTTAGTCATTGGTATACCTATTTCGGGACGCAATCATCCAGATTTAGAAAACCAAATTGGATTCTATGTTAACACCCTAGCTTTAAGGACTTTACTCCCAGAAACGGGAACTTTTCAAGAAGCATTGGTACAAGTAACAAATACTTGCCTCGATGCTTATGAATATAGTAATTATCCTTTTGATAAATTAGTATCTGCTCTCGATTTAGAACGCGATTTATCACGAAATCCGTTATTCGATGTCATGTTTTCACTGCTTAGTCAAGAAAGTAAAGCAGTGATGAAAATTCCCGGACTTGCACATCAAGAATATCCTCTGCAACCACGAACTGCCCAGTTTGATTTAGGTTGGAGTTTTTTTGAAGATGGTAAGAATTTGAGATTGATTATAGAGTACGAAACAGATATTTTTCGAGAACAGACGATCGCCAGAATGAGCGGTCACTTTTTACAAATCATTCAGTCAGTACTTGAAAATCCTCATTGCCAATTATCAGAAATTAATTTACTAACTCCTGAAGAACGGGATCAGTTACTAATAAAATGGAATAACACAGAAGTTGCTTATCCTCAAGATAAATCAATCTATCAGCTATTTGAAGAACAAGTAGAGCGCAACCCGGATGCAGTAGCTGTTATCTTTGTAGACGCGCCTTGCGCGGCTTCTCGGAGAGTAGATCAAGAATTGACCTACCAACAGTTAAATGAACAAGCCAATCAATTAGCTCACTATTTGCAAGCAAAAGGTGTTGAACCAGAAGTATTAGTGGGAATTTTTATTGAGCGTTCAATTGAGATGGTAGTCGGACTACTAGGAATTTTAAAGGCAGGAGGAGCTTATCTACCTTTAGATCCTAGTTATCCAACAGACCGC
>NZ_NAPS01000004.1:0-21771 GCF_004323185.1 Westiellopsis prolifica IICB1 | reverse complement strand
GACAATTCCTTAACACAGAGCGAACTGCGTCAATTTTTACAAAAAAAATTGCCAGTTTACATGATACCTTCAGCCTTTGTGATGTTGTCAGATTTGCCATTAAATCCTAATGGTAAGATAGACACCAAAAAATTACCGCTACCCGATGAGACATCGATAGTAGAATCAACCTATTTAGCTCCACGCAATCAAACAGAAAGCATCTTGGCTAACATTTGGCAAGAAGTCCTACAGGTTTCCAACATTGGAGTCAATGATAACTTTTTTGATTTGGGTGGTCATTCATTACAAGCAATGAATCTCATAGCACTAATTTATCAAGAGCTTGAGATAGAAATTCCTTTGTCAATGATTTATGACAAACCAACAGTAGCAGAATTGAGCGAGTATATCATTTACGCTCAAGAAATGAATATCCAACCGAAAGAACGTCCTTATATCGTTTTTAATCAACAGCGAAATCAAGCTGTGTTTTTATTTCCCCCAGCCCTGGGATTTGCCACAGCTTATGCAAATTTAGCTGATTATTTAAATGACTATACTATCTATACTTTCAGATATATTGCTGATGAAGCAAGTTTAGAAAAATATGCAGAATTGATAGATCATCTAACAGTAAATCAAGATATAAAATTGATGGGACATTCAGCAGGTGGTTTTTTGGCCATGTTAATGGCTCAAAAATTGGAAAGTCGCGATCGCATAGTTTCTGATGTCATTTTATTAGATACCTACAGAGGTGGTCGTGAAGCTAAACAAGCTGATATGTCAGAAATTAAAGAAGGTGTTGATACTTTCTTGTTAAATCCCAAACGCCAGGAATTAAGACGTTACTTTTTGGACAATCAAAAGTTACGCGATCGCACCTACAATCAAGTCTGGGAATACTTTAATTTTCTCTGGCATTCCGATATAAAAAATGTACAAATTAATGGCAATATTCATCTCATCCGTGCTGAGGGTAACTATGATGTTGAAGATGACTGGATACAAGCAACAAAAGGGCAAAGAATTAATCATTATGCCTATGGTGTTCATCGTGAGATGATTGATACCCCCTATATTCAGCAAAACGCCACTATTATTAATGCGATTTTAAATCAATAAAATGGGTTTGTTGCCAAAAATAGTCGATAATGTGGCTGATATATTTAGCAGCAACTAGCTAATAGCAAAGCAAATTTAGTTCATTGCACAGATAAGCTGATAAATTTTTCTACAGGTTTTACTTTTAAAATTTCTGATCAAAATAACATATGAGTAAAGTAAGAGTTGATAACGAATGGGACACACTCGAAGAAGTCATCGTTGGACGTGCTGCTAATGCACGTATTGCTTGTCCAGATCGAGGTTTGTTTGCAGTCGAATATAGAGATTATGGCAGCATTGAAAATATTCCTTCTGGTCAATATAGCGATCGCATAATTGAAGAAACTGAAGAAGATCTTGATAAACTTGTGTCTACACTACAAAGCCTTGGTATAGTAGTTCAGCGTCCTGACGTAGTCGATCATGCTATTAAGTTTCGCACCCCTGATTGGGAATCAGACGGCCAATACAATTACTGTCCCAGAGATCTGTTCATTGCAGTAGGAACATGGATTATTGAAGCACCAATGACGCTACGTGCAAGATTGTTTGAAACTATTTCATTCAAACCTATCTTGATGGATTATTTACAAAGTGGAGCTAGATGGATATCAGCCCCCAAACCCAGACTTGCTGATGAAATTTACAATATTCACGATTCTAGTATTTCAGCAATCAACAACTATGAGCCTCTATTCGATGCAGCTAACATATTGCGGTTAGGGAAAGATATTTTCTACTTGATTTCAGATACCGGGAACCGATGTGGAGCTTTTTGGCTGCAAACTATATTAGGCGAAGAGTATAGGGTGCATACCTATGACAACATTTACAGTGGAAGTCATCTAGACACTACTATTGCTCTCATTCGACCTGGTTTAGTTGTGGTAAATGCTGAACGAGTTGGTGAACAAAATCTACCCGATCTGTTCAAGGGTTGGGATGTGATTTACCTGACGGAAGTTGTTGATATTGGTTATACAGCAACATCCTATGCTTCTAAGTGGATTGGTATCAACCTCCTGATGGTAAATCCAAATCTGGCGATCGTTGATAAATCCCAAACTCCACTTATTAAACAGCTGGAAAAGCACGGTGTTGATGTTGTACAACTGCAACTCAGACACGCAAGAACCTTGGGAGGAGGGTTTCACTGTGTAACGCTGGATGTGCGACGAAAAGGCTCATTAGAGAGCTATTGTACTGCTTAAGATTTGTAATTCCAAAGGTAAAAAATAAAAATAAATAAGGAGAGTATAAAGTTGGAAAATATCGGTAAAATTCCCTTCAACGATGAATGGCGTAATCGCTGGATAATCATCAAAGAATTTATCCACAATCCCGCTCAGGAAATATCATTTTTACGAGACAACCTTCAGGTATCTGAACTTTATACAGGTATAGCAAAACGAGATCCTAATCTTCACGATCCAAATGTTCCCCAATGGCTCAATTTTGGCTATTGGAAAGAAGAAACTACTTATAACAAAGCTTGTGCTGCTTTAGCTCGTAAATTAGGAGAACTTGCAGAACTTAGCTCTGGAGATCAGGTTCTAGATGTTGGCTTCGGTTTTGGCGAACAAGATATACTGTGGATGCGTGAAAATAATGTTGGTTCAATTACTGGTATTAATACTACGGAATTACAAGTAGAAATTGCTAAAGAAAGAATAGCTAGGGCGGGATTAGCTGAACGAATACATCTCCATGTAGGTTCGGCTACAAAAATACCTTTTCCAGAACATTCTTTTAATAAAATTACAGCTTTAGAATGTGCTTTTCATTTTAATACTCGTGAGGATTTCTTTGCTGAAGCCTTTCGAGTTTTGCGTCCTGGTGGAAAGCTTGCATTAGCAGATTGCTTACCTAGAGTAGGACGAGATATTAACTTTTGGCTTCGCATCAATAGTAAAAAAATGTGTATTCCTTTCGCTAATCAATATAATCGACATACTTATGTTGAAAAACTTAAAAAGCATGGGTTTATAAATATTCAAGCTGTATCTATTAGTGAATATGTTTGGCCTGCTATGGTTCATTATTTTGCAAAGGTAGGCAAAGGGGTTAGTAAACATGATTTAGTAATTGATCTCCAGAAAGATAATCCAGGAATTGAGGCTTGGTCAAGAAATAAAGGTTGGTTTATGGGATTTGATGATTATGTTTTGTTTTCAGGAGAAAAAGCTAACAATGAAAAAATATAGGAATCCCGTTTGATTTTTGAAAATATTTTGACCTATGAGCTTTGGAAAACAAACTTTTGAGTCTCATATCAATTCTGTATGAAGATGCGCCTAATCATTTTAGGATTTAGCTCAATAAATAAAACAGGACTTACGCAAGATGTGACCGAAAACCTTATTCTTGCGTAGAGGTAATTCATGAATTACCTCAAATGCGCGTTATGTTTTGCGTAAGTCCTATAAAAAATCAACCGCCAAGAGCGCCTTATACCATTTCACGTTAATGGCGATACATATGAATCTTGTAGAGACGCGTTCGCTTTTAGCGTTCCCGCAGAGTAATTTCGCGTCTCTACACCGCCTGTATTTGTATCAAGATTTTTGTGAAATGGTATTAGACGCGCAAGCTTTAATACCAATTCTATATGAAGACGCATATAAAGACCCCTCCCCGCAAGCGGAGGGGTAAAATTCTATGCAGCTTCACGAAGAATTGGTATAAGTTTTGTTTCTATTTTTACTCTCAAAACTATTCAAACTCTGATTAAACATAGCTTTTAGCCTTATTCTACTGTTCAAACACTATTTGTAACTTTACTTAACTTGACTTATTGATATTTTATGTCACATTTGTTTACTTGTATTGTTAATATCTGTTACTTTTTTCTCCAATTTTTCTTTTTGCAATATTCTTTTTCATCTTTCAAACCTTTACCAGTTAACTATTTTAGCTTTTCACTCTTTTGTTAAAAAATATGTGATTATCAGGATAGTCTTGGTCAATTAGCGTAGGAATTGCTGATTGTAATTGGTGCAATGTGTCATTTAAATGTCTTAAATGTCTTAAATGTCTTAAATGTCTTAAATGTCTTAAATGCTATTGCATGTTTTTTGGTAAAACTGATTAAGTATACTGAAATTGCTATTGCATTTTAGTGGTAAAACTGAGATTATTTATGAGGTGAATTTAGGAAAAGCAACAAAAAGTTTATAGTTTTCAATCAAGGCAAATACATTTTATTGTCATTAGTTAATATTAAATTAACAATATCAGGGCAAACGCATCTAAATTCTAAACGCCTTGCCCAGCAAGGATTGAAATTTAAAAAAAACTAAAAATGAGTGAAATTTTTGTCCAGTAAGCATTTTAAAAATGAGATGCGTTTGCCCTGGGAGCATTCCAAATTTTTTCAGTGTACCCGGCTTGGGTTTAAATCCTTAGCTAACAGCACAAGTCGTCTTCAGACGACTTGATAAAATTAAATAGCCTGCTTAAATAGACTTTCACTATGAAAGATTTCAATTGCAGGCGGTTTTTTTCAACATTTGGGATGCTCACTTTGCCCTGGATAATTGAGTTAATATATTCCTGAAAGTAAGTCAAGAAATTGATGAGTTTTGTAGTGTTATTTATTTTTTAAACTAGCTTTTGTTGAGAGATTAACGTTCAAATCAGGGTGAATGTGGACTTGAAGAAGGATATAGAAAATAATGGAGTTAAATAATCGTAGTCAGTTGGGCTCTATTTCGAGTACTAAAAAAAACCAAATTACGGAACTAGAAGCTGCTATTAAGTCGAGTTTAATTGTCAGCGATTGTATAGTGATCGAGAGGCAAATAGAAAATTTTCCAAAAGAATTAGTTGCTTATGTCGTACCATCAACAATATTTACACGAGAAGAATTGTTATCTCACCTGCAAACAATTGTGCCTAGTGAATGGATACCGAGGGCAATTGTACCAGTATCAACTCTCCCGTTGACTGCACTAGGACAGATAGATGAAAATTCCCTGAGTCATCTAGAAATCAAAGACAAGGATTTAGTAGAGCGATGGTCTGAGCAAATCCAGTTATTACCCGAAGTTAAGCAAGTAGCAGTGGTAATGACTGAACAGGTACAACAGCAACAGTCACTGCGTCTATCAGACTTGCTTCCTAACTGGAAAACTGTCTACTTAGAAGAAAGTAATCCGACAGTTACATTCCAATCTTCCCGACCAATTATCAATCAACCTCTCAGTTCAAGCAAACTAGCTATTAGCCATGGCAGAGAATTCAAGCGAGAAAACAATGCTTCAAAAGTCCTTTCAGAAACACTACAAAAAACGGCTCTGCAATTTCCAGAAAAAGAAATAATTTATATTCAATCTGACGGTTACGAAACTATTCAATCTTATCAAAACTTACTATTAGATGCTCAAAAAATATTAGCTGGTTTAAGAAAATTAGGTTTAAAGCCATTAGACAAAGTAATATTTCAAATTGACCAAAGTCAAGATTTCATCCCCGCTTTTTGGGGCTGTATACTAGGTGGTTTTGTTCCAGTACCAGTTTCTATTGCTCCTGCCTATGAGCAGATTAACAGCGCTGTCAATAAATTGCACAATGCTTGGCAAATGCTAAAGCAACCAGTTATTCTGACAAGCTCAAGATTAGCTCAAAACCTGCGGGAGTTGCCAGCACTTTTAAATATAGAAAATTTTCAAGTAGAGACAGTAGATAATTTACGCAACAACAAACCAGATAGCAAAATTCATCAAAGTCAGGAAGATGATTTAGCACTGCTATTACTCACCTCAGGTAGTACTGGTTTTCCTAAAGCTGTGATGTTAAGTCATCGCAATCTGTTAAGCATGACTGTAGGTAAAGCTCAAATGAACAATTGCTCCAGTCAAGATATCGTCTTGAACTGGATGCCATTGGAACATGTGGGGGCAATTGTATCTCTGGGACTGTTAGCAGTGGATTTAGGTTGTCAGCAAATCCATGTGTCAACGGAATATATTTTGCAAAATCCCATCCGTTGGTTGGAATTGATTCAACGCTATAAAGCCTCGGTTTCCTGGACACCAAATTTCACTTTTTCACTACTCAATGAACGGGCAAGTGAAATTAACCAACGTTCATGGGATTTATCTTCCATGGGCTGTCTAGTCAACGCTGGAGAGCAAATAGTGCCGAAAACGGTTAGGCGCTTTCTGCATTTGCTACAGCCACATGGTTTGCCACCTAATGCCATTCGTCCCGCCTTTGGAATGTCGGAGACTTCCTCAGGTATCACCTTTTTGTCTGAGGGGTTTTCTTTGGAAAATTCATCAGACGATATGTCATTTGTAGAACTTGGTTCCCCCATTCCTGGAGCCTCGATTCGCATTACTGATCAAAATAATCAAATTGTTGCCGAAGGAGTGATTGGGAGATTTCAAGTCCAAGGGCTTTCAGTTACCTCTGGTTATTACGAAAATCCCCAACGCAATCAAGAGGCGTTTACCTCTGATGGATGGTTTAATACCGGAGATCTCGGCTATATACAGTCAGGACGGATTGTGCTGACTGGCAGAGATAAAGATGATATCGTGATTAACGGTATAAACTATTACAGCCATGAGATTGAATCAGTAGTTGAAGAAGTTGAGGGTGTAGAAGTTTCTTACACAGCTGCTTGTGCGGTGCGAGCTGATGATAATGCTGATCGACTGGCCATATTTTTTAGTCCGGCGATGACTGACCCAATTAGGGTGAAAAAACTGATCAAAAAAATTCGTGGGACAGTTGTCAAAAATATAGGGGTGAATCCGAATTACATTATTCCCTTGAAAAAGGAAGCGATTCCCAAGACGAGCATAGGCAAAATTCAGCGATCGCAATTGAGCCGAATGTTTGAAAATGGTGAATACGACACGATTATTCAACAACTAGGCATTAATTTAGATCATCCCAACTTACTCCCAGACTGGTTTTATCGCCGGATTTGGCGGCAAAAAGTATCTGTCACCCAAACAAGTGCCATCAGCGGTCACTTTTTGATATTCCTCGATCAATTGGGATTAGGAGAGTCTTTAGGTGCAGAACTCCAAAAGCAGGGTCAGTCGTGGATTGGTATTGAAGCAGGGGTAGAATTTAAGCAACTGAGCCATAACCGCTATCAAATTGCGCCAGACAATCCCGAACATTATCAGCGTTTGCTGTCTGTTGTGACAGCTAACAACTGGCAAATCGATAAAATTTTACACCTGTGGACTTATGATAGTTGCCTGAGAGAGATTTCCAGTCTAGAGTCCTTGGAGTCGTCTCAAACTCATGGTGTCTACAGTTTACTGTCCTTAATTAAAGCCTTAGCTGATATCCAAAAATCTAATCATCCTATTGATTTATTAGTAGTTTCTAATTATACGCAGATTATCTCAGCTAATGATGAGATTGCCTATGAAAAATCAACTCTGCTGGGGTTATTAAAAGTCATTGCCCAGGAAAATCCTATAATAATTAGTCGGCATTTAGACTTGACTATAAATGAAAATGCAGAAAATACCAAGCTGGTTCTGCAAGAATTGCATGTGTTGTCAGGGGAGTCTGAGGTAGGTTATCGCCACGGACAGCGTTGGATTCCTCGATTAGAGAAAGTGGATTTTCGCTCCTCACAAAAACAAGAGTTGCCGTTTAAATCAGGTGGGATGTACTTGATTAGCGGCGGTTTAGGGGGCGTTGGTGTGGAAATTGCGTCTTATTTGCTGAAGCATTATAAAGCACGGCTGTTGTTGGTTGGTAGAACTGACCTACCCGAAAGAAGTACATGGCAGACTTACATAGCACAATCCAACGCCGTATCTCAAAAAATCGCAGCTTATCAAAAACTAGAGCAGTTGGGAGGAGAAATCATCTATGAGGCAGTCGATATCTGCAATTTACCTCGATTACAAGAAGTTGTTGAACAGGCGCAGTCTAGCTGGGGATGTCAACTAGATGGGGTACTACATCTAGCGGGAAGTTATCAGGCGCGATCGCTCATCGAAGAAACTCACTCTAGTTGGTCAGCAGCCCTACGCTCAAAAGTTGGGGGAGCTTGGGTACTCAATCAATTACTAGTAGATTATCCCCAAGCAGTTTTCATCAGCTTTGCTTCAGTCAGTAGCCTTTTGGGAGGTGCTACTGTTGGCGCATTTGTCGCGGCTAACCAGTTTTTGGAGACTTTTGCACACTACCAACGCTCTGTGTGTGGATTGAAAAGCTATTGCTTTAGTTGGAGTCTCTGGGACGGTATCGGTATTAGCCAAGACTACCAAAAGAGTAAGTTAGCTCAAAAGGCGGGCTATCGCCCCATGTCTGCACAACAAGGATTGTATTCTTTGCTCATCGGCTTACACTACAATCAGGTGCAATTGTTAATTGGATTGGATGAAAGTAACCAATATATTCGTAAATACGTAGAAAATACTTACCCCTTAGAGAAACTTACTGCTTATTTTACTGCTAGCAGTAATTCCTTAGTTGAGGAGCAATTGTCCAAATTGGTAGTGTGCGATCGCTTTGGCACACCTAGTATTTGCAACTTTGTACAGTTAGAACAGATGCCATTAACCACAGCAGGCATCATTGACATAGAAAAACTCACCAAAGGCGATCTACTACGCACCTCAACCAATGACCAAGCACAACCAGCAACAGACATTGAACGCCAAGTTGCGACTATTTGGCAAGAAGTATTGGGTCTAGAAGAAATAAGTATTCATGATAACTTCTTTGAGCTAGGTGGACATTCGCTACTTCTGGTACAGACTCAGAGTAAGTTGCAGGAGTCCTTCGGTCGAGCAGTATCCATTGTGGATATGTTTAAATATGCCAGCATCAATGCTTTAGCTAAATACTTAAGTCAAGAGCAAACAGAATCACCTTCCGTAGTGCAAGGTCAAAAACGTGCTGAAGGTAGGAGTTCTCGCCAAGCTGTTAAGAAATCGGATATCGCCGTCATCGGGATGTCTTGTCGTTTTCCCGGTGCTAACAATATTGATGAATTTTGGCAAAATTTATGTAACGGCGTCGAATCAATTTCGTTCTTCAGCGAGTCAGAAATTATCAAAGCAGGTGTAGATCCGACATTAGTAAAAAACCCTAACTACGTCAAAGCCAAGCCAATATTATCAGATGTGGAATCCTTTGATGCTGATTTCTTCGGCTACAGCAGCAAAGAAGCAGAATTAATGGACCCGCAGCAGCGTCTTTTATTAGAGTGTGCTTGGGAAAGCTTAGAAAATGCTGGTTACAATCCTCTAACTTATGATGGTGCGATTGGGATTTATGCTGGTGCGGTGATGAATACCTATTTACTGAATAATATTTATCCCAACCGCTTTACTCTTGATGCTAACGATAATCTGCAAGTCGCGACGATGGACTCAATGGGCGGCTTGCAAATGATGGTTGCCAATGATAAAGATTATTTAACTACACGGATTTCTTACAAACTCAACCTGACTGGACCGAGTGTAAATGTACAAACCGCTTGCTCTACATCCTTGGTAGCAATTCACATGGCTTGTGCCAGCTTACTGAGTGGTGAAAGTGACATGGTTTTAGCTGGTGGGGTTTCTGTGAATGCACCCCAAAAAGTAGGACATTTGTATCAAGAGGGGATGATTGTCACTCCAGACGGTCATTGTCGAGCTTTTGATGCGCGCGCTCAGGGGACTATTTTTGGTAGCGGTGTGGGGGTTGTGGTATTGAAGCGCCTCGAAGATGCTCTAGCTGATCGAGACCACATTTATGCTGTTGTAAAAGGTTCAGCCGTTAATAACGATGGTGGTAAAAAAGTCGGCTATATGGCTCCCAATGGAGATGGTCAAGCAGCTGTAGTCACAGAAGCAATGACAATGTCTGGAGTGGATGCAGACACCATCAGCTACGTAGAAGCACATGGAACTGGCACACCTTTAGGAGATCCAATTGAAATTGGCGGATTAACCCAAGCATTTCGTGCTAGCACTCAATCAAAAAACTTTTGTGGTATTGGTTCAGTCAAAACTAATGTGGGTCATCTTCAGATTGCATCTGGTGTGGTTGGTTTTATCAAAACAGTCTTGTCACTTTACCACAAAAAAATTCCACCGAGTTTGCATTTTGAACAACCCAATCCCCAACTGGATTTACCCAATACTCCTTTTTACGTTAATACTACCCTCAAAGATTGGCAAACTCAAGATTATCCCCGTCGTGCTGGGGTGAATTCTTTAGGAATCGGTGGTACTAATGCCCATGTGATTCTGGAAGAAGCGCCAGAAATAGCACTGGGAAACAATAAATTTGAGCGTCCATTCCATTTACTTGCGCTCTCTGCCAAGAATGAGCAGGCTTTGGCACAGTTGCGACACCGTTATCGGGAATTCTTGACATCTAATACTGATGTATCCATTGCAGATGTTTGTTACACGGCAAATACAGGACGCGAGCATTTTAACCACCGTCTGGCTGTTGTAGGTGAGACTAGAGAGCAATTAGTAGAACAACTAGTATCTGCAAAGAACGCCCAGTCCAATAACAAGTCACCAAAAATAGCCTTTTTGTTTACCGGACA
This sequence comes from Westiellopsis prolifica IICB1, assembly GCF_004323185.1. Lineage (GTDB taxonomy): Bacteria > Cyanobacteriota > Cyanobacteriia > Cyanobacteriales > Nostocaceae > Pelatocladus > Pelatocladus prolificus_A. The sequence goes on along the minus strand of NZ_NAPS01000004.1, from coordinate 11,150 downwards.
AGGCTCCCAGTACATCAACATGGGTCGCCAACTCTACAACAGCCAACCCATCTTCCGCCAAACTCTAGATCAGTGCAATGAAATTCTGCGTCCCTATCTACAACATTCACTGCTAGAGGTACTGTATCCCGAATTATCAGAAGGGGAAAATTTATCTGTTTCCCCTTTAGATGAAACTGCATATACTCAACCTGCCTTATTTGCAATTGAGTATGCTTTGTCTCAACTGTGGAAATCATGGGGGATTGAGCCAGATGTAGTTATGGGGCATAGTGTTGGTGAGTATGTGGCTGCAACTGTAGCTGGTGTTTTCAGCCTAGAAGATGGCCTTAAACTCATCGCCCAACGGGGACACTTGATGCAGCAATTGCCAGGTGGCGGTGAAATGGTTTCACTGATTGCTTCAGAACAAAGGATTAGGGAAGTAATTGCTCCTTATGCTCAGACAGTGGCTCTAGCTGCGATTAATGGTTCTGAAAGTGTGGTTATTTCTGGAGCTAGGGAAGATATTGCTATCATTTGTAAAAAATTAGAGCTACAGGGAGTGAAGACGAAGCGTTTACAAGTATCCCATGCTTTCCATTCCCCGTTGATGGCACCGATGTTGCAGGAGTTTGAGCAAGTAGCCAATCATGTCACCTACAATCAACCCCGGATACCACTAGTATCTAATGTGACTGGAAAACTAGCTGATGAACAAATTACTACAGCAGATTACTGGGTGAGTCATGTGCGTCAACCAGTACGTTTTGCTACGAGTATAGAGACGTTGCATCAGCTTGGGTATGAAGTCTTTTTAGAGATTGGTCCGAAGCCAATTTTGTTAGGCATGGGGCGTGAATGCTTAAAAGACAGTCAGGGTCTGTGGCTGCCTTCTCTGCGTTCGGGAGTGTCAGAATGGCAACAACTACTTTCTAGTTTGGCTGAGTTATACCTAGCCGGAGTCCAGGTCGATTGGTCAGCCTTTGAGGGTAACTATCCCCATAAGAAAGTTGCACTACCGAGCTATCCGTTTCAAAGACAGCGCTATTGGATTGAGAATGCACCACCTCACCATCAACAAGCAGAGGCTGGATTTGGAGAGAATATCCAAACTCCTATTGCTAAGTTTCTTGACCAGGGAAATACTGAAGAATTAGTTGAGCTAGTGCAGAAGGTGGGGAATTTCTCACCTGAACAGATAAAATTAATACCCGAAATCTTGGAAGTCTTAGTTAGGGAACATAAGCAACACCTGATACTAGACAATATCCAAGACTTGTGCTACGAATTAGTCTGGCGATTGCAACCGCATATACAACATCCCACAGAAATTAGCGATCGCCTACAACCTCAAGCAGATCATTGGCTAATTTTCGCTGACAATCAAGGTATTGGTCAGGAGTTAAGTACACTATTGCGATCGCAACAAAAAGCTTGTACCCTGGTTTTCCCTGGTACTGAGTATAAACAGATAGCAGACCAAGAATTCACCATCAACCCTGCCTTACCAGAAGACTTTCAGCGATTATTACTGTTCATGAGAACTGTTGAACAGGGAAGCAAATCTTTACCCAGCACCCAACTGCATGGAGTGGTTTATTTATGGAACCTAGATGCAGTTGAGGCAAATTCCCTGACCGTAACAGATTTAGAAGTTGCTTCCCAAATAGGATGTGGTGGTGTGCTTTTCCTTATCCAATCTTTAGTTAATCAAGGATTTACCCGTCCTCCTAGTTTATGGTTAGTAACTAAAGGAGCGCAACGAGTCGGTGTAGAATCTACCCTGGGAGGGATAGCCCAATCGCCTGTATGGGGATTAGGAAAAGTAATTACAAATGAGCATCCAGAATTTAACTGTACTCTGATAGATTTAGACCCACAAGAAAATCACAATGTCGAGAGCCTGTTTGCAGAAATTTGTTCATACAAGCCAACTAATAGTGAAACTCACATAGCTTTTCGCAATGGGCAACGCTTTGTGAACCGATTAGTACGCAGTAATAAAATTGCTAAACAATCGCTGCACCTCCAAAGCGATGCTACCTACCTGATCACAGGTGGTCTGGGTGAGATTGGTTTATTGGTAGCTCAATGGCTAGTAGAACATGGGGCAAAATACTTAGTCTTGGTAGGGCGTAGCAGTCCTAACGAAGTAGCTAAAGCAACCTTGAGACAGCTAGAAGAGTCTGGAAGTCGGGTTGTTGTCATGCAAGCTGATGTATCTTCAGAAAAGGATGCCAGCTCTTTACTGACTCAAATTAAAACATCAATGCCACAGTTAAGGGGTATTATTCATGCTGCGGGAGTCCTTGAAGATCGACTACTAATAGACCATCAATGGCAAGTGTTTGCCAAAGTTTTGTCACCAAAGGTAAGCGGAGCCTGGAATTTGCATACTCTTACCCAAGACATACCTTTGCACTTCTTCGTGCTTTTTTCTTCAGCTGCATCCATACTTGGTTCTGCTGGTTTAGCAAATTATGCTGCTGCCAATACCTTTTTAGATGCTCTGGCTCATTATCGCAGGTCGTTGAATTTACCAGGGTTAAGTATTAATTGGGGTCCGTGGTCAATGGTAGGGATGGCCAGAACTGCTGCAAACAGGGCTGAAAATCAATGGGAAAACAAGGGAATAAAGACTATAGAACCACAGCAGACATTAAGCGCATTGGAAAATTTGCTAACTCAAGATCTAGCTCAGGTAGGAGTGATACATCTTGACTGGTCGAAGTTTTTGCAGCAATCCTCCCACTCATCTTATCCCAGTTTCTTTTCCGAAATCGTTCCACAGGTACAGCCGCTTGCTATTACACAAGAGCAACAGCAAGTTAATCTTCCACAACTTTTAGACCAACTCAAAGCTAGTTCCCAAGAGCAAAGCCAGTCACTTTTGATTAGTTACCTGAACCAGCAGATTGGCAGAACTCTAGGAATAACTACATCTGAACTAAATATTGATGCGCCCCTAAACAAAATGGGACTTGATTCGTTGATGGCTGTCGAACTAAGAAATCGTCTCAGAACAGAGTTGGAAATAAATATCCCCATTGCAAAATTTTTAGATGGGGTGAGTATTCTTGGTTTAGCAAATTTCGTCACGAAACAAATTTTTGAAATTAATCCCATTTCAAATTTATCTGTTGCACCCGCGACTACATCTAGTAAAAAGAGCAGAATTAGAGGTAAATTATGAGTTTAACAGAGCTTCTCAAAGATCTTCTAGCAACAGGTATAGAATTGTGGGTTGATGGTGACGAACTATGCTATGAAGCCCCTGAAGATGTATTAACCCCTGAGTTATTAACCCAAATTAAGCGATATAAACCGGAAATTATCCGAATTTTATCTCAAGGTAGTGATCATGCTTCAACTTATTCTCTCTCTCATGGTCAAAAAGCAGTCTGGTTTTTATATCAATTAGCACCTACTAGTACGGCTTATAACGCCACATACGCAGCAAAATTAGTCACAAATTTAGATACTTCAGCTCTTAAGCAAGCAGCACAAGTCCTAGTTGAACGTCATCCGGTTTTAAGGACTACCTTTACAACCATTGATGGCGAACCTGTGCAAACCGTTCACGAAAACCAGCAAGTTGACTTTAGCATAGAAGAAGTTTTCCATTGGAACCAAAATGACGTAGATAACTGGCTGTCAGAAACAAGCGATCGCCCTTTCGACTTAGAACAGGGGCCGATATTGCGCTTTAATTTGTTAATTAATCACACCACAACCGATACATTAACCACAAAAGAACATATTTTATTAATTACGGTACACCATATAGTGGTGGATTTCTGGTCTTTGGAAATCATCGTCAGTGAACTCCGAACTTTGTATGCAGCAATTACAACAGGTGTAGCAGCCCAACTGCCTGTACAAAACTGTCAGTATCGAGATTATGTCAACTGGTCAGAGCAAATGCTCACAAGTTCAGAAGGGGAGCGTTTCTGGTCTTACTGGCAGCAACAACTATCTGGTGAGTTGCCATTGCTTAATTTGCCTACTGATCGACCAAGACCTGAGAATCAAACTTATAATGGTGCTTCTCACTTTTTTACTGTTGAAGAAAAACTTCTGCAAAAACTCGCAGAATTGGCAAAAAACGAAGGTGCGTCTCTTTACACAGTTATATTAACAACATTACAAATATTATTATTACGTTATACTAATCAAGAAGATATTTTAATTGGCTCTCCAATGGTGAATCGGAGCCATTCAGATTTTGAAAAAATTGTTGGTTACTTTACTAATCCTGTGGTCTTGCGAGCAGATCTAAAGGGAAATCCGACTTTCCAAGAGTTGCTTGGGCGATCGCGCTTAAGTGTGTTAAATGCCTTAGACAATCAAGATTATCCCTTTCCCTTGCTGGTAGAGCGGCTGCAACCTGTCCGCGACCCCAGCTTTTCACCACTCTATCAGGTAGCGTTGGCGTGGGATCGCTCTCACCAAAGTGACCAAGAAGTGTCACTTATGGATAGTGATGGGTTGATTGTGGAATCGATGATTCCAAAGACTAAAGGGGCTGCGCTTGATTTAACTTTAACCATTCTTGATGTACCGGGTTCCCTTAAAGGTACATGGAATTACAACACTGACTTGTTTGACGCAAGCACAATTGAACGGATGGTGGGTCATTTTGTGACCTTACTTGAAGCAATTGTGGCGAATCCACAGCAGCACATTTGCCAATTACCTTTGTTGACAGAATCTGAACAACAGCAAATATTGGTTGAGTGGAATAATACTCAAGCTGATTATCCAATAGACAAATGTATACATCAGTTATTTGAAGAGCAGGTAGCGCGTACCCCTGATGCAGTGGCGCTGATGTTTGACAATGTACAGACTCGAAATTTCGCGTCTCTAACATATCACGAACTGAATTGTCGTGCTAACCAGTTAGCGAATTATTTGCGCTCAAAGGGTGTGGGAGCGGATGTGCTGGTGGGTATTTGTGTGGAGCGATCCCTAGAGATGGTAGTGGGACTGTTAGGTATTCTCAAGGCAGGTGGTACTTATGTGCCACTTGACCCAGAGTATCCAACTGAGCGTTTAAATTTCATACTCAAAGATGCTCAACCGAAAGTGCTACTGATCCAGCATTCACTCCTGGACAAGCTACCTGAGTGTCAAGCGCAGCTTGTTTGTTTGGATACAGACGCTCAAGTGATTTCTCAGTTGAGTCAGAACAATCCAATCACTGTTATCCAAACTTCTAGCTTGGCTTATGTAATTTATACCTCCGGTTCTACAGGTCAGCCCAAAGGTGTGCAGATTTCACATCAGGCTGTGAGCAATTTCCTATTTGCCATGCAGCAGCGCCCAGGAATAACAAAACAAGATATACTCCTTGGCATCACTACTATTGCCTTTGATATTGCTGGGTTAGAAATTTTTCTACCTCTAACTGTAGGTGCATGTCTGGCCATAGCCCCTCGTGAGGCGACCTTGGATGGAAGACAGTTATTAGACTTGCTAGTTAAGTCTAAGGCAACAATCATGCAAGCAACTCCAGCTACTTGGAGATTACTCTTAGAAGCCAATTACCAATTTAACCAGCTAAAAATACTTTGCGGAGGTGAAGCTTTACCTTCGGATCTAGCCAATCAATTGCTTGCCTTGGGTGGTTCTTTGTGGAACCTTTATGGACCAACAGAGACTACTATTTGGTCATCAGTATGTCAGATCGAATCTCAGTTGAGCTTGATTTCCATCGGTCGTCCAATTAACAACACCCAATTTTATATCCTTGACCAAAATCAACAACCTGTACCAGTGGGAGTAGCAGGAGAACTACACATAGGAGGTGCGGGATTAGCAAGAGGATACCTCAACCGTAGCGAGTTAACACAACAAAAATTCATTCCTAACCCATTTGATTCGGCAACAGGAAGTAGATTATATAAAACGGGGGACTTGGCACGCTATTTAGCGGATGGCAATATAGAATACCTGGGACGTATAGACAACCAGGTAAAAATACGAGGATTTCGGATCGAATTGGGCGAAATCGAAGCCGTACTGAGCCAGTATCCGCATGTGCAAGCCAATTGCGTCATCGCCCGCTCAGACACCCCAACAGACCAACGTCTAATCGCTTACATCGTACCGCAGCCAGAGCAGACACCGACAACTAAAGAACTACGGCAATTCCTCAAATCGAAGCTACCAGACTACATGGTACCAAATGCGTTCTTCATCCTGGAATCGTTACCGCTAACTCCGAACGGCAAAATAGACCGACGCGCCTTACCTAGCCCAGATTTAACTCAACTCCAAGACAAATTTATAGCACCGCGCACCCCAATCGAAGAAATATTAGGGGTAATTTGGACACAAGTGCTGAAAATAGAGCAAGTGGGGATACATGATAACTTCTTTGAATTGGGAGGACATTCGCTACTAGCAACGCAACTGCTATCACGCATCCGCAGCAATTTTAAAGTGGAACTACCATTACGTAGGTTGTTTAATGCACCGACAGTAGCCGAATTGGGGCAAGTAATAGGGGAATTACAACAACACTCTAGTAAACAAATAGCACCCCCAATTGTAGCAGTTGACCGCAATACCGCCTTACCTCTGTCATTTGCTCAACAGCGTTTGTGGTTTTTAGACCAGTTAGAATCAAACAGTGCTTTTTACAACATCCCTGTCGGTTTGCGTCTTTTCGGTCAACTCCAACTCACGGCTTTGGAACAAAGCTTACAAGAAATCATTACTCGTCACGAAGCCTTACGCACCAACTTCATCACAGTTGATGGCAAACCAAGACAAGTCATTCACACAGAAACTACCTGGACACTCGATGTCGTTGATTTGCAGCATTTATCTACAACTGAAATTGAAATAGCTGCACAACAACTAGCGCAACAACAAGCGATTCAACCATTTGACTTCGCAAGTGAGTCATTAATCAGAGCCAAATTAGTGGTGTTATCGGATACAGAATATATCCTACTAGTGTGTATGCACCACGTCGTCTCTGATGGCTGGTCAATGGGTGTGTTTGTTGAGGAACTAGCAGCATTGTACAATGCTTATTCCATTGGTCAGCCGTCACCATTAGCACCACTACCAATTCAGTACGCAGATTTCGCAAATTGGCAGAGAAAGTGGTTAGTTGGGGATGTACTGCAAAGCCAATTGGATTACTGGCAACAACAACTGGCTTCAGCACCAGCTTTGTTGTCCCTGCCCACAGACCGACGCAGACCGCCTGTGCAGACTTTCTCTGGCGCACATATTGAGTTTGCCCTTTCTGTTGAGTTAACAGCTAAACTGACAAAACTGAGCCAGGAGCAAGGTTGCACCCTGTTCATGACGCTGTTGGCAGCATTTGATACCTTGCTTTACCGCTACACAGATACAGAAGACATTTTAGTGGGGACACCAATTGCGAATCGCGATCGCTCTGAGATAGAAGGGTTAATAGGGTTTTTTGTCAATACTTTAGTTATGCGGACTGATGTTTCAGGCAATCCCAGCTTCGGGGAATTACTGACTCGGGTTAGGGAAATGGCAATGGATGCCTATGCAATGCAGAATCTGCCGTTTGAAATGCTAGTAGAGGCATTGCAGCCAGAACGGGACTTAAGTCATACACCTTTGTTTCAGGTGATGTTTGTCCTTCAGAATGCGCCCAGAGAGCAAGTAGAGTTAGCTGGGTTAACTGTCAGTCGACTCAAAGTAGAAAGTGCAACTGCCAAGTTTGATCTGACCTTATTAATGGAGAACACCGCAACGGGACTGGTGGGTGTGTGGGAGTATAATACTGACTTGTTTGATACCAGTACTATTGAGCGGATGACGGGTCATTTTGTGACACTGCTAGAAGGGATTGTGGCAAATCCTCAGCAACAAATTTCCCAATTGCCTTTGTTGAGAGAATCTGAGAAAGAGCAGTTGTTGGTAGAATGGAATCGAACTCAAGCAGATTATGCAATAGATAAGTGTATACATGAGTTATTTGAGGAGCAGGTAGAGCGTACCCCAGAAGCAGTAGCAGTTGTGTATGACAATCAACAATTGACCTACCACCAATTGAATAGTCGTGCCAATCAGTTAGCGCATTGGTTGCAGTCGTTGGGTGTAGGACCTGAGGTACTGGTGGGTATTTGTGTGGAGCGCTCGCTAGAGATGGTGGTAGGAATACTTGGTATTCTCAAAGCAGGTGGTGCTTATGTGCCTCTTGACCCAGAATATCCAGTTGAGCGCTTGAGCTTTATGCTTGAAGATGCTCAAGTATCAGTACTATTGACACAACAGCATCTGCGTAAGAGACTACCTAGACACAAAGCACGCATACTTTGCTTGGATACTAATTGGCAACTGCTAAACCAGTTGAGTCAAAACAATCTTATCTCTGGTGTGCAAGCAGATAACTTGGCTTATGTGATTTACACCTCTGGTTCTAAGGATCAACCTAAAGGTGTAGCTAAGAATCAGCTTGGTCTTAGCAATTTCCTAGTGTGGCAATTACAAAATCTGAAAAAATCTAAGGTTGCAAAAACGCTGCAATTTGCTCCTATGAACTCTGATGTCTCCTTTCAAGAAATGTTCTCTACCTGGTGTTCAGGAGGTACATTATTCTTAACTGGGGAGGAATTGCACAAAGATCCATTAGCTTTGTTAGATTTTCTGCAACAACAAAGTGTTGAAAGGCTGTTTATTCCATTTGTTGAATTACAGCAACTAGCAGAAGTCGCTGTTGACAATGAATTAGTTAATAATTATCTCAAGGAAATTATTACTGCTGGCGAACAGTTGCAGATTACTTCCACCATTTCTTATTGGTTAAGCAAACTAACTGATGATTGTAGTTTGTACAGTTATTATGGACACTCAGAAAGTCATGTAGCCACCACTTTTACACTGACTAACTCAGCCCAGCCATGGCCGGTACTGCCACCCATTGGTCGTCCCATTCCTAACACCGAGATATATATCTTAGATAAATATCTACAGGCTGTACCTGTGGGTATACCAGGAGAATTATACATTGGTGGTGTTGCTTTGGCGCGGGGCTACCTCAACCAACCAGAGTTAACACAACAGAGATTTATCGCCAATCCCTTTAGCACGAACCCTGGTTCACGCCTTTACAAAACTGGGGATTTAGCACAGTATTTATCGGATGGCAACATAAAATACCTCAGATCTATTGACAATCAAGTAAAGAAACAGAGTTTCCGCATTGAATGGGGAGAAATTGAAGCAGTACTGAGGGAGCATGAACATGTGCAGACATGTTGTGTTATTGYCCGCGAAGACATCAGGGGTGATCAGCGCTTAGTTGCCTACATCGTAGGACATCAGGGCTGGACACCCATAATCAGTGAACTGCGGCAATTGCTCAAAGCAAAGCTACCAGAGTATATGCTGCCTAATGCTTTTGTGATATTGGAGGAAATGCCACTAACTCCTAGCGGCAAAGTGGATCGTCGTGCATTGAGAGTAATTGATTTACAAAACGATCTCACAGAAAAATATGTTGCCCCACGCACACCAACAGAAGAAATGCTAGCCCTAGTTTGGACACAAGTGCTGAAAGTAGAGCAAGTAGGGATACATGATAACTTCTTTGAGTTGGGAGGACATTCGCTACTGGCAACGCAAGTAGTTTCACGTATCCGGACTAGTTTCAAAGTGGAACTACCATTGCGTGAGTTTTTTGTAGCAGCAACAGTAGCTCAATTAGCACGAGCAATTGGGCAATTGCAGCAACAAAATCTACAAGAGTCTATCCCACCCATATTAAGGCGGGCAGAAAACGCAGAACTACCACTATCATTTGCTCAACAGCGGTTATGGTTTTTAGACCAGTTAGAATCGAACAGTGCGTTTTACAACATTCCTATCGCCTTGCGTTTCACAGGAAAATTGGAAGTTGATGCGTTATCACAAAGCTTACAAGAAATTATTGAACGTCACGAAGTCTTACGCACAAATTTGATTACGGAGAATGGACAACCAAGACAAGTAATTAACACACAAAGAAGCTGGACACTTGATGTAGTAGACTTAAAACACCTAGGGACAAAAGAAAGAGAAAGAGCTGCACAACAAGCGCAACAGCAAGCATATAGAGGATTTGACTTAGCAAATGAGTCATTAATCAGAGGCAGTTTACTGATATTGTCTGAAACAGAACATATCTTAGTGATATGTATGCACCACATAATATCAGATGGGTGGTCAATGGGTGTATTTGTGTTGGAATTAGAAGGACTATACAACGCTTATTGCCTAGGTGAAGATTCACCATTAACAGAACTACCAATTCAGTACGCAGACTTCGCGGTTTGGCAGAGAAAGTGGTTAGTAGGGGATGTACTACAAAATCAACTAGATTACTGGGAACAACAACTAGCTTCGGCACCAAGTTTGTTGTCCCTACCAACAGACCGACCGAGACCAGCAGTGCAGAGTTTCAGTGGAGGACATATTGAGTTTGCCCTTTCTGTTGAGTTAACAGCTAAACTGACAAAACTGAGCCAAGAAGAAGGTTGTACGTTGTTCATGACGCTGTTGGCAGCATTTGACACGCTACTATRTAGRTACACAGGAACAGAAGACATATTAGTAGGGACACCAATTGCCAACCGGGAGCATAGTGAAATAGAAGGGTTAATAGGGTTTTTTGTCAATACATTAGTGATGCGAACAGATGTATCAGGGAACCCAAGCTTTAAGGAGTTATTAACTAGGGTTAGAGAAATGGCAATGGATGCGTATGCAATGCAGAATTTGCCATTTGAAATGCTAGTGGAAGCATTGCAACCAGAACGGAACTTAAGTCATACACCGTTATTCCAGGTAATGTTTGCTCTTCAAAATGCGCCAAACCAGAACCTAGAGTTAACAGGGTTAAGTRTGAATTTATTGCCAATAGAAAATGCAACAGCGAAGTTTGACCTCACCCTATCGATGCAGAACACGGGTGATGGGCTGGTGGGGATGTGGGAGTATAATACTGACTTGTTTAATGCAAGTACAATAGAGCGGATGATTGGTCATTATGTGACCTTGCTTGAAGGTATTGTGAACAATCCTAGTGAGCAGATAGGGCAATTGCCTTTGTTGAGAGAATCTGAGAAAGAGCAGTTGTTGGTAGAATGGAATCGAACTCAAGCAGATTATGCAATAGATAAGTGTATACATGA
>NZ_NAPS01000012.1 GCF_004323185.1 Westiellopsis prolifica IICB1 | reverse complement strand
CAGTAGCGCCTGCCTGTATTGAGGTTGGCGCTATTATTATTTTTATATACAAAAAACTGGGTGCGTTCGCGTAGCGTCTCCTTTGGAGAATCGCTCAATTGAAGGGATGATACACAGGAGTTCGCGCATTAATTAATAGCTGGTGAAATAAATCATCATGGGGGTAGAAGTGTAAAAACAAGAAACTAGGTAATTTAAGAACGGCGGCAATTTTATAGATATACAATGACACGAGAAGTTACGGATGCTGACGGAATCACTTGGACATGCACACAGGCATATTCAGGTCTTTCGGATGAAAAGGAAAACAACACAGCTGCTCAAGTAAATGAGGAGCGCGATACATATTGGGTTGTCTGCACACCCAGCGGCGGCGCTAAATCGGTGCGGCTCGAACTACCTGGTGAATGGGAAAATTCCTACTCCGATGAGGATTTGTTGAAGCAAATTAAGACGGGCTTGGAGAAATAAGGCAAATTCACGAGCTTTGGCACTAAAGCGAGGAGCAAAAATGTTGGGGCAATTTTTTGATGTTGCGCGATCGCTTTTATATGGGTATTCTCAAACGTCAAATTAAATTTAATATTCTGTTGTAAATGGCGATTTTCCTTGCTTAATTCGATTATATCGATACTCTCAAGCGTCAAATTAAATTTAATAGGTATCTTAGCAGTTCATCTATCTACTAGACATCTCCAGAAATGGGGTATTGACGTTCATTTTCGCAGATGTCTACTTGATAAATGCCTTGTAATCTTCAATTTTTTTAGCAAAACGTGAAGCCAGAAATGGACTTGCATCCTTGAGAGCTTCATAAATCTCAATAGCTTCTTCTCGATATCGAGTAATTTTATCTTGAGTCCAGTAGTGTGGTGGTGGCTGTAGGTTGCTAATTCTATCTGCTAATTTTACCATCCATATTTCTTGCGGTTGTTGTTTTATCCTTTGTAAACTATCTGCCATCTGAAGATGTTTGGCTAAACTATTATCTTTTGTTAAGGCAAGTACACCATTAGCTACAGCTTCACCAAATTCAGTTTTTATTTGCTCAAAAGTTGTATTGGTATCTTCAATTGTGTCATGTAAAATCGCGCATTGAATTGCTAAATTTCCATCATGTTCTTGTTCTACACTTAAGGCTGCAATTACTTCCATACTCACAAAACTCAAGTGCATGATGTAAGGCAGGTTTGTACCTGGCACTTTCTGTCCTTGATGTGCATGGGCTGCAAATTTGTAGGCTTTGATATAAGTATCTTGTGACCAGTTTTGTAAACTTTGAGATATTTCCATTTATGCTTGCAATAACAATAAGTTTATAGTCAAGTAATTTGGTACACTATATATTGTAAATTAGTAGTAAAATGACGAAGTTTAAGTATAGTAAATAATCTGAGATTTAGGATTTAATTAACAAAATTATGGAAACAAAGCACAATTATTTCATTATCTTTGACACTTCAGAGGGAGCATATTTGTGTTTAAATCCTGATAACAAAGGTTTATTAACTTATTCAACCCCAAAACAAGCCTGTGATGCTTTCGAGTTGGGCTACAAAGAGCATCATCAACAACAATCAGCAACTTGGTCTACTAGTGCGGCATTGCATTGGTTAAACCTACAACCATTTGTGGTAGCTTTAAGTGCCAGCCTAAGCCCAATGGAAGTGTTAACCACACTTTCTAATTCAGATACCCCAGACCTAAAGGTGTATTCTCTGTCTAGTATTGCTGTACGTCATGTTAAGGGAGCTAAAGTTGATTTAAATACTTGTCGCAGTTATGAAGTATCAAAGGTAGAGTTAATTAACCCTAAGTGGTGGCAAGAAGAACCTGCTTAATATCTTCTTCCGTGTCACTTCATTACTCCTCAATAAGTTCTAACCCTGTCTCTCTTGCTACCCGTTGAGCCAACGATTCTCCAAAAGGGCGAGGGTTGGCTTGCAACCACCGTGAAAACTCATCCAAAATATTGACGTAACTATTTATATGCTGCTCTAACCAATCTGCCTCAGCTGCATAGCCCATATCATCAAGTGCAAGTATGACACAGGCATAGCTAAACATATTGCACTGTCCACTAGCTCTAACTTCAGCCAGCGCTTCCATTAAAAGTGGGGGGCGATGCCTTTCAGCAAGCCGCAGAGCGTCTACGCTACCCGATAATGTTTCCTTCCTCATCCCGCTTAACTTCTACCACTTTTACATTAAATCTTTCCCAAGGCTCGACAGTAAACCCCGCCTCGGTTTCGTCGGGATATCTGGTTGCCATTATTTGCCATGCAGCTTCTTCTGTCTCAGCCTTAATATAGTGTCCCTGTCTGGCTTCGATGTTATCTCGACCAAGACAGTCGTGCAGGTATAATGCGTTACGTGTACAGCGATATTCGCGCATAAACAATTATCAATGACAAAAGATTTAGCTTACTATGTTAAGAAATTTTCTTCCAGGTCTGTTGTTGGCAAGATGGGCTTAAATGTTAGTCCTGATGCGCCCAATAAGCCGATTTTGCTGCTGTCGGTAATTGAAATGATAGCAACAGGGCAGATAACCAAAAACCAAATCCCCTTCAACGCCGAACTTATTGCCACTTTCCTCAAACTGTGGAGCCATCTAGAACCAGAACGTAAGCCTGATATTGGGTTGCCGTTTTACCACCTCACCAGCGATCGCTTCTGGCATTATCAAATGAAACTGGGGTTTGAATCACTGATTGCTGCTAAGGTCAAAATCCGCACTCCCAGCACTATCAGGGAAACCGTTGAGTATGTTTACTTAGATGATGAACTGTGGCAGATTCTCCAAAACGAGAGCGATCGCACTGTACTAACCCACACACTCATTAATTCGTGGTTTAGCGAGTGTACAAAGGATATAGAGCCACTACTACAAGTTAATGCCTTTGCTGAGTTACAACAACAACTGCAACGCTCCGGCGGTAAGGTTTACAAACCAGAAGAATTGGAGGATGAGCAAGCTGTAATTGTTCGGGATGGTGCATTTCGTAAGCTGGTTGTCTCTACCTACAATTACCGTTGTGCTTTTTGTGGTCTACAAATCCTTGATACTAAGGGTCAAAATATCGTCGATGGGTCACACATCAAACCCTTTTCTCAGTTCTATGATGACAGGATTGATAACGGGCTTTCATTGTGTAAAAATCACCACTGGGCATTTGACCGCTTTTGGTTCACCCTTAACGACGACTACACCATTGTTGTGGCTGACAACCTGCGCGAAGACTCACCCAACGCTAAACCGATGCGGGAATTTAGAGGCGATCGCATTATCCTACCCAGCCAGCAACAGTATTATCCAAGGCTTGATGCTTTAGCATGGCATCGAGAGGAATTTTTGAGACGTGCTGCGTAGGGTGTAGGTTTAATGAGCAGCCGCGCCCAGGCGATCGCACTTTGATAAACTGCAACAAAGTCGCTTTGATCGATAATATACAGGGAATCTAACTCTTAATTGTAGAACGCAGTTGATGACCAAAAAGCCTAAAGGTTGGTACAAGCAAATTGTTATTCGCCCCGTCGTGCATGTGGACGGTTACGAAAGCTATGAGAAAATATGCGGTTATGTTGCTGATATTTACTTTTCAGTAGATGAACAAAGGCTTGAAAAACAACTAAGAATCAACCCCAAGGATTCAAGGTATATTACTCTCTACACGCTTTTTAAAGTAGGGCAAACCAAATGTCCTGCTTATTGGGTGAATAATGATTTGTTAAGTGCATTGATGCAATCAAATTTAGATGTTGAAGTTGAAAATTTGCAATGGGCAATGAAAACGGGTTTTTTGATGTTGCCCAAGGGTGCAATTCTTTCTCCTGAAAAACGCAGTATTGATGCAATTTTTTGGCATTTTGATGATGATTTTCTTTATTGGGCGGCAACTGATGGAGCTAGTTCTTTCTGTCGCCGATTTAAAATTAACGATAACTTAAAAAAGTTTACATATACTGATGCTCAAGATTTCAATCCACAGGAAGTTAAAGAATTTAATGAATATCTACAAGCTATTTTCTTGCGTCTAATTTTAATTATGGAATGCCGTCCTGAACTTGTAGATCCTGAAGAACAGAGGCAGAAAGTGACTATTAATAAAGGATTTGGCAAAGCGCAAGCACAAGACTTTTATCAACCACTTTGGATTGGTGGAAATTATCGCCTCAAGCGTGAGGGAACCCAAAGCAGTGAAGACAGTGGCGGTAAACAAGGTGGAACCAAAAGCCCCCATTGGCGTAGAGGATTTATACGCAACCAACCTTATGGAGAAGGTAGGCAGCAAAGAAAACTAGTGTGGATTGAGCCAGTTTTAGTAATGGGTGGAAAAGAATTATAAGTATGAAATACTATTTTTATCGATGCTACTACAGAAGCAATTCCTCAGCAGGGTTACTTTACACCTCTAAAAACGATACAGTTATTTTAACCACAACCCGAAATTTAGCATGGTGTAAAAAATGGAAAACCTTAGCAGGGGCTAAAAAGAATCTTGAAAAATATAATAAACTTTGGCAAGAAGAACATGAAGAAGGTTTTCTAGAAATAGAAGAAATTGAATGGGATGCCAGCCCTGACAAAATAAAAAGCTAATAGAGGTTGTTGCAAATCGTCTTAGCAATTAAACGACGGCGATCGCATCTGTCAGCCCAGGAGCAATATTATCCGCGCTTGAATGAGTTGCGCTACCATCGTGAGAAATTTAGGTTATGTTTGCTTGAGGCATAGATATGGAATTTGATGAAGACCCAAACAACCCTTGAGTATTTAGTTAAGCAATTAGTAATCAAATTTGCCGAAATTAATGGTTATGAAATTCAACCATATATGGATATTCTAAAAATGGAAGATCCAAGGATTAAGGTTTGGCTAGAAATGGCAGAAGTTGCTTATGATTATTTAAATGAAAACTTATTTTAATGTAATGATTGACGAACAATCCAAAATAGATGAGCTTTTTAAACTTCTTGAACCACTGAATAAAACTCAAGGAGAGCATTCAGTAAGTGTAACTTTCTTTCCCGGAATCAAAGGTGGTGTTATTAATTTTATGTTGGAATGGAAAAATTTTATCGGCGAGAAGGAATTTGATGATATTGATGAAGCAATAAGATTTGCACATGAGCTTCAAAAACAAGCAGGTTTTGAGTAGATTAGGTGAAGGTACTCCCTATGTATACTGCTTACCCGTATGTAATTAAAAATGATAGCGGCGCATACCTACAACACGATGCAACGATGACAAACCCCATCTGGGGCAACATCGACACCGCCATGCACATCCGCCACTACATTGGTGCAGTCACGATTCAAGAAGTAACAGGTGGCTGGGTCTTTCAACTCAAGGGCGATCGCTATGAATACAATTTTGTTTGTATATAAACCTAAAGCCTCTGTCATTCAATGATTACAAGTTTATTTTTGAAGAGTAAGTAGGTGGGTGGGAAAATTTATAAGTATGTAACGAAAATTTAACCAGAATGATTGGAGTTAAATTTGACACGTTTCGTACTGTAGTTTCCTCTTTCTCCCCTAGCTTGAATTCCATCAATTACAGCGTAAGCAAGGTCTAACTCATCCTCAAAGGTTTTCGAGGCTAGTTCATCTTTTTTGAGGTGTTGCCACTCCAATTCAATCGGGTTCATTTCCGAACAATATTTGGGTAAAAAGAAGATGTACAAACCCCGAAGTTCCCACTTCGACCATAACTGCTGTACCTCTTTGCATCGATGTATTGGGCTGTTGTCCTGGACTATTACTCTGATGCGTCCAGACTTTTCGGCTTCAAGTGCTTCTTGTTCCATCATCTGGATATAAGACTTGCGGTGAACGCCCCCGATCACCAAACCGTAAACAAAACCGATCAAAGGTTGGAGAAACCCGATAATACTTAGTCTTCGACCACGACGCTTTGTTTGCTCCAAACGTTTTTGTTCACCTTTAAAGTAATAGGTATAGCCTGGTTCACTCCACAGACAAAACCCTGATTCATCTAGATACTTGAGGTCTATTTCTCCGGCCGCCGCAGATAATTCCAGCATCTCTAGGTCTGCTTGTTTCTGCGTTCGGAGTATGGGGTCTTGTTTTCCTTTGTGGCTCTTTCTTGCCCGCTTCCAATTGACCCCCTTTTTTTGAGTACCCGTCTTAATCTGTCGGGACTCAGTTTAATCGAGCGTTCAGTTTCTAATTTTCTTGCTAATTGAGGACTATTGTATGTACGTGGTTCTTTTTTGAGGCATTCTTCCAAAAACACTATGTCCTCTTCTTTCCATTTTGCTTTCCCTCCTCTACCACGTAGTTCCCAAAGTCCTTCTAGACCATGCTTTTTCCATTTGTGCAAAACTTCTCTTACTGTCTGTGAAGTCCAATTGACATGAGCCGCTATTTTTTCCACATACCAACCGTGTGCGTTTAACCTAATTACTTCTGCTCGGTCTTTAACTTTCTGTGGTACGTCTGCCGTTCTCAGGTTTAACAGGGTTCTGTCTTGTTCACGAGTTAGGAATACCCTTAAACGCGCCCCCATATCTTAGTTACCTTGGTAAATTTTTTCTCCGTATTTACTTATCTTCACATAGTTTGGTTTTTTCGTGCCTACCTACTTAAATGTCAAAATAATGAACACACTACAACTAAAATTAGGAGATAAAGTAGGAGTATTTTTCTACGATGATTGGCGTGGTAGTAAAGCCATAATTGATGAAGTTATACATATTTCATCTAGTGGTACAATTACTCTAAAAAATGGTACTCGCTACAACCGAAATGGAAGAGAAGTAGGTGCTTTGGGTGAGGCAACTTATCTGTGTACACCAGAAAAGGCACAGGCGATTATTGAAAAGGCTTCCGCACCACCACAGGATAAAGAAGTGATAGATGCGATAGACCCATTAGAAAAAAGACGTAATAAAGCAGCTAAACTAGCAGTGAAATCAGCAATTCAAGCTCTAAATCAGTATGGTTGGTATGCTGATATTAATGGAGAAATGGATGCACTTGAATCTGAGTTACAACAGACTATACTATCTTATCTTGAACGATATGAACCTTTAGATTAAAATGGAAACTTTGGAGACACTACAAGCAATTAACCTGGCTGTTCAAACGTTAGCTCAAATTGAAGAACTTTCAATTGATGATAATATTAAAGAAAAACTTACCAATAAAGTCTTAGAAACAATTGGTATCGAAATATCTCAAGATAAAAAATATGTACGTGGAAGCCAAGAGAAGATTATTAGAACCATTAGAAAACTAGGTGGTAGTGCCACTCGTGCTGATATTGCTGCCAGTACAGGCATGGACCCTAACGCAATTAGTTCATTGCTGAGTAAATTAAGTAAAAAACGTATAGTAGAAAAAATTTCACTTGAGCAACCATCCATCAGAAATGGTAGAGGACTAGAACCTGAGTTTATCTATAAACTTGTAGAAAATGAAAATCAAATTTGAATTAATTGAAGGACTACCTGAAGATCATGGAACCTATCTTTTTTTACTAGAAGATGGTTCTTTGAAAGAAGGATATTTTAGCTCTTTTCCTTTCCCCCATCATCAAGAAGATGTGAGAGTTGCTAACTGTGAAACTGAAGAATTTTATTATTATAAAGTTGTAGGTTGGCTTAAGCGTGTAGAATAAATACTCTCATAACATATTCAATTGTCTTCTGACAACATTAAGAGGTTTGAATAATATGGCTAATAACGAAGTGATAGGTAAAGTGTTTCAAAACCAAGACTACATGACAACAGAACAGCAAAATATTGCTGAAGAATTTCAACAAATGATAGAGGCTGAGTATGCATTGTGTACTAGCCAGATGAAAAAAACTAATCAGTTAGCAACGTCTGGAATTACATCAACCAATCCAAATGACAAAATATCAATCAATTATGCATGTCTGGAAATTGATGCAATTCGTGAATATTGGATGAATCGTTTGGTCGCAATGATGCAAATTGTAGAGAAACGAAACCCAGTTTTAGCAAAAGAACTAGCAAGTCAGTATTTGAATCATGAGTAACAATTTAGACCGCCTCTTGGAAAAGATAAAAGAACAAGCAGACTTAATTGATAAACTTAACCAACGTTCCGATTTTCGCTATAAAAGTACCCAAACGTTAGTTTTAGAATATGGACAACCTTTTACTATAAAGATTAAACCACCATTTAAAGGTGAACCTAAATCATGCTTTGAAAACTGCTTTCAAGCATTGTTGAAGTATCCAAATTTTTACTACTGCGAGGGATTTGCAATTGATGATGAATTACCACTTGCAGTATCTCACGCTTGGCTTATTAATGAAAAAGGGGAAGTAATAGACCCGACTTGGATAGGTGAGCAATACAAAGGTAGCGTTTATTTTGGTGTGGTATTTGATAGAGAATTCGTGTTTGAATTTGCCAGAAAAACCAAACACTATGGAATTTTAGATAGCGATTATATGAATGAACACAAACTCAAAAGAGAAGGATTTCCGCCTCATGCACTCCACACCATATTTCATTCTTCTACGAGCGTGATTGAGTGAAACATTTTTGGGTGCGATCGCTTGATTTAAGTGATGATGCACATGAGCGATCGCACTATTCAATCATCTGGAAACTGCCAAGCTGAGATACTTTCTATGTCTTTGCTGCTACATTTTACACACGTTGCTTCGGCACTTGAATCCATCCACTCATAGCCACAGGCACGACAATGACAGAAAATATTATTGCGGTTGGCGTCTTTTATACCCGAATGCCATTGCTGTAGTTGATCAGGATTGGAGAAAGGAAAATTATCAGACATTTCAATCAGCCTTTATCTTCAGCTTACAAATATAAAACCACACTGCCCAAACAGTGTGGTGAGGTTTAGTATAGAAATTTTCAAATAGCAGAGTTGCTACTCTAAATCTTCATCTTCATCCCTAATATCGCTTAAAATATCATCAAGAAGTATGCCATCAACAGAAGAACCAGGGCATTTACTTTCGTCAAAAAATTTATTCAAAATTAAACTTGCTGCAATAGATTCTACTTCTTCTTGTGACATATCACTACGGGAGGCAGAGAAAGTATCTGATTCATACTCTTTGATTCCTGCTAACATTGTGTTAATCGCTTTAGTTAATTTTTCAGAGTATTGAGACATACGCTTTTTTAGTAGTTATTATTTTTTATGTTTGATAATATTTTAACATAAATTACTTATTTAATTAAACAATATCCTGGTTATTAAAATTAATAAATAACAGAATTTTATGAATATAATTTTTTGTACATGTGAAGAAAAAGTTGATTATTTTTCTATCACTATTTCCCAAACGGTTGCCCCCATCTCTCCCACATTTCTTTATTGAAGGGTGACTTCCACTTTTGAATTAGCACCTGCTCCAACTCTTGCCGAGCTTTTCTCTCAACCGGGGCATCCCACCAAAACGCAATATTAACCGCAGTCTTTAAGCCATACTGATAATGCAAGTCTTGATAGCTGGCGATGTAATCTTTGCAATCGTGTATGCCCTTCCAGCGTTTATTAGAGCGGCACGTCTCACCAATGTAGAGGATAAGGTGAGCAGCATTATCAACTACAAAGTACAGACAGCTGTCACCGGGGCTATCTGCTGGCATCCGGTAAAAGGATAATGATCGCACCTGTAACTGCAACGGATCAATCTGGTCTGGGTCGCAGTGCGTTGGGGCAATGTCAAATAATGTCACCTGCTGAGGTGGCTTGCTCTGCCTCACTCGCTGCTGATAGTCCAAAATTTGAGATTTCCACTGCACCAAAGCATTGTGGCTCATCACCAGTGTTTCTGCTCTGTGCGCTGGTGTAAGTATCACGTCAGAAAATAGGTTTAGCTGGTTGTTTTCCAAGGTCGTCACGGGCAGTTACAAACCAGTAGATTATCCCCTAGAACTGAAAATAATCAAGGGTGGGATTAATTGAAGGGAGCGATCGCCCTCTAGTTCCGATAAGATACCGAATATGAACATTTCTTAGAGGAAACGTTTGGGCGATCGCCCCCCAATCACTAATCATTAACCAAAAATGTGTTATCGGTTTTAGAAAAAACTAGCTTGCAACCAAACTCGACCACATAAACCTTTGTTAATTGGTACTTTTCAGCATTTTCATCAAACAGACAATTAACTGTTTTCTCTTCTTGTCTGCCTGAATTGCAGTATTTAAAAGTTGCAGTTACTTGCCTTATTTTCATATAACCTACAGTTTTATCCTTGCAAAAGTCTCATGGTTCTCAGGATGCCATGCCAGAAAATCATATCCATCAGGGTTTTTCTGATGATCATATTCCAGATTAAAAGCTTCAGCCGCGTCAACAGTGTCTACGCTATATCTACCCCATCAAGATAATTTGTAAAAAATTAATACGAAATCTAGCCTTTTTTCTAAAAGAAAAAACGTAGTCTTGATTAAGATTATGAAGCTCAAGAGAATCGATTTTGCAGTTTGCAAACACTCCCTACCCCATTAACTCTGATGACAGGTTTCAAACGCAACGAAGGCAGTGTTTTAGAAATGTTGGTGAAAGCGACTCAAAGGCTTTATATGTCTCAACACTACTTCCATATCACTATCAAATGTGATTAGCGTAATACAGCTAGTCCTATTCCAAATAACTTTATCTAGGAGAGCAGAAAAAACAATGTCTAATATCAAGATTTCCGATTTACATTCTATTGATTCCGATAACCTACCACTAGTGAGTCTAACCGAAGAGGAGATGTCTTCAATACAGGGTGGTATTGGTTCCCCCTCCCCCAGCCATATCTTAGCTTTATGGCAAAAATCAGGAAGATGGATTTGTACTGATGGAGAGTCCGTCTGGCCGTGTAATGGCCCTGGGAAGAACTAGTAATTGGGGTAACTCAGTATCGTTACATTTGAAAATTTGGCAAATTGAGATGCCCCCCAATCATATTTAAGCGTGCGTCTGTGTTGAGTCTTCATGCCACAGTTACGGCAGAAGAGAAATTTTGAACTTTCCACAATTAACACCTTGTATAGATTACATATTTAGGATTCCCGCTAACAGTGAGGGCGATCGCAAACGCTAAAAAAGGTGAGCAACTATGCCCACCTTAAAATTTCAAATTGAAAGTTTTACATTAATACTCAATAGACTGACAGCCTAATGCTTCTAACTTTACTTCCATATCTTCGTAGTTTTTACAGTGGAAGTATTGACGGTTTTTTAAATCAACAACATAGTAGCCTTGTTGTCCATTATAAAGCTCTAGCAATGTATTAAAAACTTCTTCTTGAGTTAGCCCAAAGTGTTCCTCAATTGAAGTGTGCATCGATTTAGCAGCTTCTATTTCCGATTCCTTTAGGGCTTTGCCTACGGTCGGCACAATCTTTTCAATAAAAAAATCGTTGTCTTTTCTCCAGTAAGTTCTTATATGAAAAGGACGAGCATGAATTTTTTTAGTAGGTAATTCATCAAGAGATTTAATTATTTGGTATCTTTTGATATCCGCTTCCATAAAATCTCTACTACTTATTTATAATTTGCTGCAATACTTATTATTTACCCCTGCACGATGTAAATGCAATGCAGGGGTAAATATTTTAATTAAGATTTAGACTTTGAATCACCCGAAGAACCATTACCCTTTTCGCCTTTATCTTCTGGCACAATCTCCTCTTTGTCTACCGGATGCCCAGAACTTTTTTCCATATACGCTCCCCCATCTAAAGGTACGTATTCTTCTGCTGGATTGCTTTTACTAGCATCTCCATTATTTCCACTTTGACGTATACCACTCATCATTCAATTCCTAAACTACGACTGAGAGTAAGAAAGTGGTAGCAAGTTACTTACTACCACAAACGCTTCACTGTGCAATGAACGTATGCTGAGTTAACTTGACCCAGCATTCACCGATTTTTCTGCTCGAAGCGCTAAAAATTGAATTATCTGTACAAGCAGTTTAACCTTGTCTCTGCTTGAGCCTCGGTAACAACAAGTAACATTCGTCATAATTTAATAGCCCTCCTGTAGGCTGTCTTTACTACTACGGGTTGGGAAGTCCTCCGGTGTGCCAGCACCGGGGGCGCGCTCACATCCTTCTACTTCTGCATAATATCAAAGATTGGGCGTATTTGTCCCAATAATGGGGCAAATTTGGGATAAAATAATTTGGTGATCCTTTTTTGTGCCAATTCTGGGGCAGATTTGGAAAAATAGAAGCACTTAGGTAGCAATATGAATGCAGTAGGTTTGCCCAGAAAGGATGAAATGCCCAAAAAGGATGAAAGACTAGCTATCCCTGCTTTGGGGGAATATTACAATGACATGCTGACTGTGGATGCATGGGTCAATGGCCGTACTAAGGTCGTCCAGGCACAGTCTCTTTTATGTGCCAAGCTCCAGGAGCGAGACAAGTTGATCAAAGAGCGGGTAGAGTATTTAGCTAAAAAGCGGGATATTACTTTTGACCAGATGTGGGCAGCAATTCTCAATGGCACTGCTCAAAAGATGATTCCCGGTGAAGGTGAAGGACTAGAGTACAAAAACGGGGATGAGGGATAATTTAATTGATGGAAGCGGAAAACTCAGCAAAAATCAATGATTTACAACTTTTTATTCAAGAACTTGAGGAACTTGAGGATGTAGCAATTAAAGTTGTAGAAGCTTATTTAAATAAAGGTGATTGTCTAGATTTCAAGGCAGCACTTGAGGCGCTGGCAATATTCCTTAAAATTATGTAGTTTTTAGGCGATCACACCCATTCAACATTTCCTCTAAGAAAAATGACACAACAAACTCAACCATCAAAAAATCTATTTGAGCCAATTCAAACCCCCAAGATAAGCGAAAATTTGCTTCAGCCAATTCAAGCCCCCAAGGTAAGTGAGGACTTGAAGGATAAGTTTGCTTCTTTGTTACAACCTCCTGCTCAAAAGAAATAGGTAAATTCAGGCGATCGCACGAGTTGGTCGCCTTTTTAATAAGTTGGGTGTTGTCATTATCTGTTGGAGTGCGATATGCCATCCGGCACGCTATGCGATCGCCACTCTAAAAATTGAATTTAACCAGAGCGATCGCACTCCAATTGCGTGTTCTAACAGTGAAGCAGAACTGCTAGGGGCGTGTTGGTGTGGAATTTAAAGTGAAAATTCAGGAAATTTCGGTCTTATTCCTGTATAAGAAGATTAAGTCTATCTTCTGCTTCAAATTATGCCCCTGGACTTTTCTGGACAAAATCTCCAAGGACGCTCCTTTAGAGGTCAAAACCTTAAAGGGGCAAACTTCAGCGGCGCAGATATACGAGGTGCAGATTTTAGCAAAGCTAATTTGAGAGGGGCAAACTTCACGAGTGCTAAGGCTGGACTGCAACGTCGGTGGGCAATTTTCCTAGTTCTTGTCTCATGGTTGTTGTCGGCATTATCAGGATTATGCTTGTATGTCAATGGTTATTTTGTGTCTCTAATTTTTGATACCCAGAGCTTAGAGAAACAGATCGCGGGCTGGACTGCCTTAATCGTATCGATTGCCGTCTTTTTCCTCATAATTCGCCAAGGAGTAGCAGCCTTCGCCGTCGCCGTCGCCGGAGCCATTACCGTCATCGGAGTCTTGACTGTGGGCATCGCCTTCCGCCTCATCGTCTCCTTCAACGGAGTCTTGGCCGCGGCCATCGCCTTCGCCTTCCCCTTCGCCTTCGCCGTCACCGTCGCCCTCCCCTTCGCCGTCGCCGTCACCGGAGCTGTCGCTTTCCCCTTCCCCTTCCCCTTCACCGTCACAGTCGCCGTTACCGGAGCCGTCGCCTTCCCTTTCGCCTTCCCCTTCACCTTCCCCTTTGCCGTCGCTGGAGCCGTCCCCTTCCCCTTCGCCTTTGCCGGAGCCGTCGCCAGAGCCGTCGCTGGAGCCTTCGTCGTCACCGGAGTGTTAACAAGCATTTACATTGGTTGGCGAGCAATGAAAGGAGACGAAAAACATTCTTGGGTTCACAATATTGCTGTTGCCTTTGCTGCTACAGGAGGTACAAGCTTTCGTGGCGCTAACTTAACTGATGCTGATTTCACAGGAGCCACTCTCAAAAATACAGATTTTAGAAAAGCTAATCTGACTCGCACCTGTTTCCATAAAACTAAAAAACTTGACCGTGTTCGCCCAGGAATAACTTACCTGCAAAAAGCACAAGTGGTAAGCGTGCTAGCGACAGGTCATGGGCAAGACAAGAATTTTGATCGTGATGACTTGCGAGGAGTCAATTTTCAAGGAGCCAATTTGGTAGATGCCAGCTTTATTGGTGCAGATCTGAGCTATGCCAATTTGCAAGACGCAGACTTATCAAGGGCGAAATTAGTACAAACACAACTTGACGGCACAGATTTAACAGGGGCTACTCTCACCGGGGCATACATTGAAGATTGGGGTATTACTACTGACACCAAATTTGACGGGGTGAGGTGTGAGTATGTTTATATGCGACTCCCCACGAAAGAGAACCCTGACCCACTCCGCAAACCTGATAATAACAAAGAGGTATTTGCAGATGGAGAATTTGGGGATTTCATCAAACCTATTTTCGACACACTGGACTTGTACCATAACCAAGGTGTTGACCCTCGTGCGATCGCGATCGCATTCAAACAATTAGCAGAAAACAATCCTGACGCAGAGTTACGTATAGTCGGGATGGAAGTCAAGGGTGAAGATAAATTTTTACTCCGTGCTAAAACTGCACCAGAAGCAAATAAATCCGAACTGAGTGCTGAGTATTTCACTACATACAATCAGCTTAAAGCCTTAACAGCACGAGAAATAAAGTTATTAGTAGCAGAAAAAGAGAATCAAATTCGTAGACTAGAAAACATGGTAATGACAGCGTTAGAGCGCCCTAGTTTTTACACCGAAAATCGCACCATAAATATGGATAGCGGTAATTACAACGAGGATATTCAAGGCGATTATGTAGAAGGAGATTCTTTAGAAAGACAGCAATCAACTGAATAAAAATACTTTGATGACTTAAATTTGATAAATTACACTTTTATCAAAAGTATGAAAAAGATTTTAATATTATCAGCTAATCCAAAAGATACAAATAAGCTCCGTTTAGATGAGGAAGTGCGGGAAATCCAAGCTGCTTTGGAACGTTCTAGAGCAAGAGAAGAATTTGAATTAATTACCAGGTGGGCAGTTCGCATTGATGATTTGCGCCGTGCTTTATTAGATAATGAACCACAAATTGTACATTTTTCTGGTCACGCTACAAAAAATAATGGTGTAGATTCAAAGAATTATTCTCAAGAGTATCAGCGCAATGCTATTCGTTTAAATTCACAGCCAAGTGGCATAGCTTTAGAAAATAACTCCGGTCAAATGCAACTAGTTAGTACAAACTCACTAGCAACTCTATTTGAGTTATGTAAAGACACTATTGAATGTGTGCTACTTAATGCTTGCTACTCTGAAGCTCAAGCTGAGGCAATTTATCAGCATATTGACTGTGTTATTGGCATGGAACGCGCTATTACAGATAAAGCTGCTATTAATTTCTCTGTAGCATTTTATGACGCTCTTGGTGCAGGAAGAAATTATCAAGATGCTTTTGAATTTGGTCGCAATAATATTGACCTCAATGGCATACCAGAGTCTTTAACTCCAAAAATAAAAATTAGAAATAATTCTAAAACTTTATTCATACCTAATTCTAAGGAGAAAAAAGCAAATATGGCTGGTGATCGCACTATTAATATGGGTAGCGGTAATTACAACGAGCGCATCCAGGGCGATTATGTACAGGGTAATAAATACGCTGCTGGTGAAAAACAAAGCCTTGCCGAAGCAGCCGCCGAAATCCAGAAATTACTCAAACAGCTAGAACAGACCAACCCTACAGCTACAGAAGTACAGAAAGAGGCTTTTGTGAGCGCAGCTATCCCACCAACAAAGAAAGAAAGGCTTATTAATGCTTTTATTGAAGGTGGGAAAGGGACTATTGAAGAGTTTTTAGATAATCCTTATGTAAACGTGGGAATTAAGATTATCGAAGGATGGAAAAATGCTTAGTGCAGAGTTCGGATTTTCTGCTGATTTTGGCATGAACATGACTTGACATCTCAACTAACTGAGAATTTATAAAACTCGTTCGGACATAGACTATGACTGAAGAGAGAGAATCTGAGCAGCGCGATATCAAAACGGAAAGTGGCAATTATAACGAATCAATTGAGGGAGATTATGTTCAAGGTAACGTATTCAAATGGATTATCAATATTCTGGGTGGACAGCAAAGATTAGAACAAATAGAAAACTTTGCTTTAATAAAAAAGAGAAGTATTTTATCAAAAAAATGGTACTATCTTCTAATATTATTTATTTCTAGCTTAGGATTGACACTAACGTATTTTTTTATTTTAAATAATCAAAAACAAACAGCACTTTTATTATTGATTTTGATGCTATTGCTGCTGATGTTCCTTAATTTTACTAGGATATTTATTTTAGTATTTATAGAAAGAATAACTCAAAATTTTGAGAGAAAGCAACAGGAACTTGCAAATAATTTAGCAGACGAATTTGAAAGAAAACTTGATCCTTGGGAGCAAAAATCTTTAATTTTTCAGACAAAATATTACCATCAATTAATTGAGTCTTGTCGTGACTACCGAACTCAAGGATTAAAAACTAAGGGACCATTCACTCTAGATTTAGAAAAGGTATTTGTGCCACTTAAGGTTGCACCAGAGAGTGCAGAACAAATACATAGTGCAATGATTTCCCTTAGAGAAAAGGTTGAATCTACAAGTATTTGGGATTGGTTAGTAGCAAGTCAAAATATTTACACTTTTCGTAGCATAGTAATCATTGGTCCACCAGGTTCCGGCAAAACAACTCTACTAGAACATTTGGCATTGATCTATGCTAAAAATGAGCAACGCAAACAGCACTCAAAAGCGACACGACTGATTCCTATACTACTTTATTTGCGTGATGTTCAGGAGATGATTGTTAATTCTGAACTTAGCTTATCAGAACTGATTGAGCAGCAACAACTTATTAAAAAGCTTAACCCACCCAAGTATTGGTTTGAGAGGAATTTACAACTTGATAAGGATTGGCATACTCAGCAATGTTTGGTGATGCTGGATGGTCTGGATGAAGTGTCGTTTAACAAACGCACATTAATTAGCCAGTGGATAAATAAGCAAATCCAAGAGTATCGGCATGTTCTTTTTCTCCTTACCTCACGACCATTTGGTTACCGCAGCGCTCCCATACGGCAAGTTAGGACTGTTTTAGAGGTACAGCCATTTAATTTGAAGCAGATGCAGACCTTTATTCAAAACTGGTATCTGCAAAACGAAATTATGAGTCGATTAGGACAAGAAGACCAAGGAGTACGACAGATGGCTCAAACAAAATCAAATGACTTGATTGAGCGTATTAAAAATAACCCATCCTTGGCTGCAATGGCTGTCAATCCATTACTGCTGACAATGATTGCCACAATACATAGTTATCGTGGTGCTTTACCGGGGCGGCGTGTGGAACTATATGCAGAAATTTGTGATGTCATGTTGGGAAGAAGACAAGAGTTTAAAGGAATTCCTGACTCGCTATCTGCCAAACAAAAGAAAGTAGTGCTGCAAGTATTAGCATTAGAGTTAATGGAACAAAATACTCGTGACTTTAGTCCGGAATCAGGAAGTTGTATAATTCAAGCTGAGTTAGCCAAACTAGTAGAGAATAATTTAAAACCAGAAGCATTTATAGAAAATATTGAAAATGTATGTGGTTTGTTAGTTGAAAGAGAAAAAGACGAATACGAGTTTGCTCACAAGAGTTTTCAGGAATATTTAGCAGCAGTTCAGATTAAGGAAGCAAATAAAGAGCAGTTCTTGATTTCTAAAATTAATAATGATTGGTGGCATGAAACTATTCGTCTTTATGCGGCTCAAAGTAATGCAACTAATATCATTCGTACTGCTTTGGCAAATCCAACCGTTGTCTCTCTAAAACTCGCCTTTGATTGCCAGGAAGAAGGTTTGAAGGTTGAACCAGAAGTAAGGCAACAACTCACAGAGAAGCTTGAAGCTGGACTAGAGTCAAATGATTTAGAAATCTTTAAACTAGCAGCAGAAGTTAAACTGGCAAGGCGATTGAGTAATCTGGTGCGTGTTGATGAAAACTTAGAAATTGATAATAACTACATTACCTGTGCAGAGTATCAGCTATTTCTTGAAGAAACACATGAATCTCGTCAACCTCAACACTGGCAAACTAACAGATTCATACCTGGAGATGCTAAAAAACCAATTACTGGAATAAGTTGGCAAAATGCATATCGATTTTGTGCATGGCTAACATTGTGGAGTATAAGACAAGGGTTCGATAGCCAGCTAAACCTAAGTGAATTGGCAGCGCATTATAGATTAGCGACTGAAGACGAAATAAAACAACATTATATCGATGATGACAAACAATTTTCAGAGAATGGAATTCGTATAGTAAAGTCTAAATTACCTTCTAAATACAGTCAACTTGTTTACTACTTAATGAGTGGTGAGTGGCAAAAAGCTGATCAAGAAACAGCGAAGGTAATGCTTGAGGTTGCTGAACGACCAACTAATAGCTATTTAGATACAGAAGATATCAAAGCTTTTCCCTGTGCGGATCTTTGTATCATTGACCAACTTTGGGTGTATGCTAGCAAAGGCCACTTTGGTTTTAGTGTTCAAAAGAGAATATACCAAAGTATGGGTGGCTTAGGACAATTGTGGAATAATGAGAAAACATGGAATGCCTTTTGTGAACATACACGGTGGCGTAGAGGAGAAATGTGGTTATATGAGACCGCAATGATCTATAACCTAGATGCACCTTGGGGACATCTCCCAAGCCCTTGCTGGGGATGGTGGGCGTATCCTTTAGGGTGGTTACTCCTTGAGCGAATAGAGGCCTGTGGCCTATAACACAAATATATATAATCATTATAGTCTTTAAACCTGCTACTCCAATGTGTAGGTACGTGCTACTGCTTCATCCACAAGCTACTGCAAGACCACTTTGCTCAAAAAGAGTTTAAGCGAGATTAGAAAAAAAGTCTGAGACTATACCACGCCAAAATGCATAGGCGATCGCTTCTTATAAACCTAAAACTCCCTCATGCCTTTTTAGCTTTGGGCAATGTCCAGCAAATACCAGAAGACAACACCACGCTAGCAACAGCAGCAATCAGAATAACTTGAACGGCATCAGTGAAGTTAAAAATCATTTTTGTTACCTCAATTTTTGATTTCTACAAATATCTTCAAACTAGACAGGCAATTCTCCAGATATCTAATTGTGATTTAGGACAATCAAGTATGTGATTTTGGTCTAATCATTGTCAGAAATCCTTGCGGTAGGAAGCGATCGCGTAGCGGCTACTACGGAGCGATCGCACTTCTTGTAAAAATGATATTATTCATGCTTCCATTGGGTCTGGTCTTGTGATTCCCAATTCAGTCAGTTTGGTTTTCACATTCTCCCACTTCGTACCGCAGTAGTAGTATTTTTTATCCAAGATATTCGCTATGTAATAACCTTGCTTGCCGCCGTTAATGCGGAATAGTTCAATGGCTACTTTCTTCATAGAAGTACCAAAAGCTGCAAACTCTTCTTCCGGTGACAAATTCGGGGCGTTAAATAAGTTAATAAATGGCTCACCATGTTTAAAAGCCCAGCCATTACCTCGGCGCTGAATAATTTGATAGTAAACAGGACAAAAAACTGCGGTGTTGGAATCTGCCATAATCAAACTAGGTTTTAATTTAGAGTAAAACCCCTAGCAATTTACTAGGGGCTACTAACTATATGTTAGTTATCAACGTTGTCTTGAGAATCTGGCTCGTCTGCAATATCGTCCAGGTCATCTCTGACAACTTCCGAGTCTACGAGGTATGTTTCACCCGATACTTCGTCCCGCTTTTTCCAAACTCCTTGGATTAAACGGATAAAGACTTTAACCGGGTTCCAAAAACCTCGATGACCGTTACCATTTTTGCTCAATCAATCACCTCCTTTATTCAGTAACTGGGGACTAAATATGTCCCCAGATTTATTTTAAACCACTTTTATCCATAAAATTAACCATTTTTACCAGCATTACTTCTATTTTTAGTAGCAATTAATATTAATTCACCTGAGGCGATCGCATCCAATAATTGACCTGTTGAGCCTTCTTGATCATAGATATAGCCTAGTATATGTGCGATTTCTTTGAGCTTATCCCCTGTCCCCGGTGCAACCCGTGCGTGTAAATTTACGCGGTCTAATTTCTTCCTTCCTGCCATAAGTGTAAACAGTAAATATCTAAAAGTGGTGTACACATATAGGATAACAAATATAGCGCTCGCGCAGCTACTCGTGTGGAATCACTGCGTGAGCGCACTCTGGTAAAATTTTTAACTAGCAATACCCATTATTAGTTAGATTATGTTTAAAAAATTAGCAGCAGGAATTGGTTTTGGGATACTACTTGCTATAAATCCTATAGCTATGGGTGAGAATAACAGTTCAAACTATCATAATAATCTTCTTGATAAGTCCAACAAAAAAGCAATTGATGTATCTCAAATATCCATAGGTGGTATGAAGCTGGGGATGAAAGAAACGGAAATTATCAAACAATTAGGTAAACCGAAAAGTCGAACTACAAAGTATGACGATGTTTGTTATAGCTCCTATATTACAACTTGGAATTACGACGGATTAGAAATTGAAGGGCTTTCAACTTCTAGCAATGCAAGTCAAAGTCAAGTCCATTCGATTAAAACTTCTAGTTCGCTTTATCCCACAGAGAAAGGGATAAAAGTAGGCGATCGCATCAGTAAGGCTCAAAAAGCATATTCTGCGTTTTTATCAAGAAATGATA
>NZ_NAPS01000028.1 GCF_004323185.1 Westiellopsis prolifica IICB1 | reverse complement strand
AGTCCGTTAGCATTTTTGCAATTTGACATTGTGAGGTGTCATCCAGAGCTCCAGAGCTAAAAAGGTATTTTTCAATCGTTTTTAGTGTTTTCGTATTTGGGGGAAGCTCGGCGGCGTACCAATAGACATAATTTCTTAATTCTGGATTTGAGGATAGCAGTTCAAGAGTATAATCCAATGCAAAATCAGATTTCGACTTTGCGGCAAATCCGATAAATCGCTTAATAATTTTATCGTAATGGCCAAATTTTTCACGACGTATGAAGCGATTAAAAGATTTGCCGACTTTTATTAATGTTGAGCCTGTTGGCAATTTTTGATCTACCGACTTATCGTATTCACTTGTCCATCGCGTCAAATTTTCATTCTCGCGCTGGTAAAAAAAGCGTCGAGCGGTCGAGGCGGGCATGACATGAGTCTTGCCAGAATTAAGGCGTATGCCCCTCATTTGCAACAGCGTATCCAAATCCCTAAGTATCAGTTTGCATTGATCTTCGTCGTCTGCAGCAAATGTTATGTCATCGACCCATCTAACAAATGTACCGTTGGTCGCTTTGTTTAAATAACTATCTATCT
The DNA here is from genome assembly GCF_004323185.1 of Westiellopsis prolifica IICB1. Taxonomy (GTDB): domain Bacteria; phylum Cyanobacteriota; class Cyanobacteriia; order Cyanobacteriales; family Nostocaceae; genus Pelatocladus; species Pelatocladus prolificus_A. The sequence continues at coordinate 465 of NZ_NAPS01000028.1, read as the reverse complement.
CGTACAAGTAGACATGAGCTAACAGTCGTGGGGCATCAAATTGAACTTGCGGCAATCCTATATTTGCAGCTGGCAAATAATCTGGTCGCCAACACAAGCTCTCCAAAATCCCAAAGATAAGGTCAAGAGTTACCTCTTCAATATCATCAAATGTTGATATGATATTTCGAAGATGACCGTATTGGACGTTATCAAAATAGTTTGCTATGTCAGTTGTTGCAACAAAATTATAGCTTGATGCGACTTTAATTCTGAACTTTGCAAATTTCTTCCACTGAGTAAACCATATATAATCTTTTGCAAAAGTGAATTTTTTTCTGGTGTCTGATGACTTCTACTGAAAAACGCATTGCTGGTCGGTTGGTTTTTAAGTAGTTTAGTGATCAGGCTTTCGACAAGACATTGCAATATAAGGCTGTCTTCTGGGCTAGGTGTTACGACGGTTCTGCATACGCCAAATTTCTT
>NZ_NAPS01000027.1 GCF_004323185.1 Westiellopsis prolifica IICB1 | reverse complement strand
TCCAGACACCATTCCCACACGTTCCCGTGCATATCGTATAACCCAAAAGCGTTAGCTACTCCAAAGCTTCCTACTTCTGTTGTTTCTTCTCGATAGATACCTTTGGGGCCAGGGCCATAGGAACCTGACCATTTATATTCTTCGTTATCTGTACCTCGATAATTAGCTAAATCGGTTGTAATTGTCTCACCAAAGTGGAATGGTGTGGTAGTTCCAGCACGACAGGCATATTCCCATTCGGCTTCACTGGGGAGGCGGTACTGTCTTTTTGTGTGGTTGGATAGGCGATCGCAAAATTCAACCGCATCGTACCAGGAAACACACTCTACTGGTCGATTATCTGCTTTGAAATGCGATGGATCTCTTTCTAGCTCTTTATTAACCTGTGGTAGTGCTGCTACTGCTTTCCATTGTGCTTGGGTGACGGGGTATCTACCCATGCAAAATTGCTTAATGTTTACTAAATGCTGAGGGCTTTCATCCTCAGTACGCTCTAGTTCATCTTCTGGTGAACCCATCATAAAGCTGCCATCAGGAATCAGCACCATCTCTAGAGTCATTCCATTGCCCAAGTCTTCTTTGTAGTATTGGGCTGTTTTCTCAGTTCGATTTATAACTATTTTTGGCATTTATTTTTACTTGATTCTTTTTTGCTAATATTGCCTCTAATTAGGGATTATTCCCTAATCAGGAGATATTTCCTTTTTTCTCATAATTACCAATCAAACACTGTATTTATAAAAAAATTAGATCGCTCCGCTCCGCTACGCTAAAAAAGGGCAAAAAAAAAGAAGTGTAAAGGACAAAAGAGCTAAAGTATAAAGGGCTACTGAAGAATCCTCCCGGCAGCACAGACAACACGAAAACCAATACTGTCGCCGTGGGTGCCGCGCCTACCGTAGTCGTCGCGATACGCAGAACGGCAGTTATCAGGATTGTCGATCCAAGAACCGCCCCGCAGCACGGCACTTCCTTGTTTTTGAGAAAGATTATTATTCTCATTGTCAAACCAAGGACTGCCATCTGTTGGCGCACCTTCATAGTTATTGTGCCAATCGTCCAGAC
>NZ_NAPS01000001.1:3439270-3476031 GCF_004323185.1 Westiellopsis prolifica IICB1 | reverse complement strand
TTAGTAGTTAGTTGTCTCCCTTGTCCCCCTTCCCCCTTATCCCCAATCCCCAATCCCCAATCCCCAATCCCCGATCCCTGATCCCCGATCCCTATTACTAGTGATTCACAAAACTGTATAAAAATATATTTAGATGAACCAATGATTAGCTTAGTTGAGACAAGCACTACAGCCGCGATCGCAAGATTAGCAAGGGCGATTAACCTTTCCAAGGGTCAATTTTCCTTACTTTTAGCTTGCTGTAACTCTCATAAAAAACAGCACTTACTAAGTTTGTTACATGAATTTTCACCAATAGCGATCGCGCAATTATCTTTGTCAGCTTCCACACAAACCCTCTATACCACTATTACCAACGCCCTTGGTTCTAACCCTAACCAGCCCGAAGCTTTAATGGTATACGGTTTAGAGTCGGTGGTCGCAATTAATCAACTCATCATTTCCACCAATTTAATGCGCGATGAGTTTGCTAAACAGTTTCAGTTTCCCTTGGTGCTGTGGGTAAATGATGAAATCCTACGAAAACTTATCCTATTAGCACCAGACCTCAAAGACTGGGCGGCTACAACTATTAGATTTGATTTGCCCGATCATGTATTAGTTTGAAGGGAGCATCCCAAATGTTCAAAAAAACACCTGCGATTGAAATCGCAGTCTGATAGTGAAAGTCTGCTTTAAGCAGACTGTTTGATTGATTTAAGTCGTCTGAAGACGATTTGTGCTATTAGCAAAGGATTTAAACCCTTTACTTTGCCTTTTGATGTTCTGTATAGGAACAAAAACTCCAGCTATTTCCGTCCAGTTTTATATCTGTGTTTACAAAAAACACCCAATAAACATCCTGATTCACTCAACAATGGGGTGATATATGGATTTATCTTTAGATATTTCTGCTTTTTGTCATTAGTAAAACTTTGACTAATGACTGTAGTTAATTATGATTGAATTTATTTGGCAGTATTTTCCATGAAAACCACCATTAAAAATTATATTACCACCAAACAAATCAAATTTTTCACCGCTTTGATATTAACTGGTATTTTATCTGTTGGTAGCAATTTCGCATTATTAAAGAGTGCTACAGCTGCTCCCAGAAATATTTTGCCAGAAAAAGTCAATCAAATTTTAGAAGTTAATCATAAAAGAAACGGTTTACCTTTACCAGTCGCAAGAGCTGTACTGAAAGATGTATCGCGCACTCAGGGAGTTTTGCCCAGTAAATTGAAAATAGCTGAATATCAGCAACAAACTTGGTCAGATGGTTGTTTAGGACTGCCGAAACCAGATGAATTTTGTACTCAAGCTTTGGTTCCGGGTTGGCGGGTAATCGTATCTAACGGGACTGAAAACTGGATTTATCACACTAATAATAACGGGCGTTCTTTACGTTTAGCTAATCCTAATACTTCCGTAAATAACCAATCAAAAAATTTACCCACTTCTGTGAAAAATGCTGTTTTAGCTGCTGCATCCCAACTGACAAAGTTGCCTACTTCTAAAATACGCGTTGTTAACTTTAAAGAAATCACCACAGATGGCTGTTTAGGTTTAGGACGTCCTGACGAGGCCTGTATTGAAATTGCCCAACAGGCTTGGGAAGTAAACTTGCAAGCAGGAAAACAACGTTTAGTCTATCGTGCTAATCGTGATGGTTCTCAAGTCAGACTCAATCAAAGTGCAAGCAGTAGCGCTTTACCAAAATCCATAGTTGATGCTATTTTGGCAGATGCAGAAGAAGAGTTAGGAGTACCATTTTCTCGACTGCGGATAGTTGGAGTAGAACGACGAGAATGGCCAGATAGCTGTCTAGGTATTAGTGAACCACTGATTTTATGTGCGCCAAGTATTGTACCTGGTTGGCGAGTAACTGTCAGCGATGGAAAACAGCGTTTGGTTTATCGAGTTGGTGAACCAGATACGATTAGGCTAGATAAACAAGCTAGTAAAATTACTGATAATAATCATCTTCAATCTGTGCCAATTCCCACTAGCGATTTACCGCCGCTTTTAGAAAGTGGGGTAGTTTTCCGTGAAATTTCTAGTGGTGGTTTTATTGGTAGAACCTACGAAACTGTTTTATTGGATGATGGACTTTTGATTCGGACTCGCATGGGTGATGCTAATGATTCTGAACGTAGTGTTCGCCGCGTTTCTTTACGAAAGTTACGACAGTTTCAGCAATTGCTAGAAAAAAAAGGAGTCAACGAATTTCAGAATCTCAGTTATCCTGCGCCTTCTGGTGCAGCCGATTACATTATTTATACTCTGACTAGTAGTGATGGTACGGTTCAATACAACGATATTTCTCACAATCGCTTACCGCAGAATTTACAAGTTGTAATTGCAGCGTGGAATCAGCTTCTTAGAGAGGCGCAAGGTTAAGTTAGTTATCAGTGAACAGTTATCAATAATCCCAGATTTAATATACGGTTTTTTGAGCGATATTTAGATGTAATTATAATTTACAATCATAATCTATAGTATAATTACCGATTGTAGTTGATACTTTTAAGATCAATGAGTAAGCAGGGTAGAAATTCACATCATACTTGGGTGCATTCTAGCAGTGCTGCCAACATCGGCGTGGGACTACAACAACAGCAGGAACCAATGTTTTTGTATTTTGCTTACGGTTCTTGTATGTGTCCTGTAGATTTGAAGCGATCGCTTGGCGAAAATACCCACAGTTATGTAATTGGGCCTGCTATACTCAAAGGCTATCGACTGGGATTTTATCGCTATTCTACATTTCGCAACTGTGGAGTACTTGATGTGATTGAAGATCCAGCCAGCACTGTACATGGCGTGCTTTACCAACTACCTTGGCGAATTAGCGATCGCTTAGATGAAAGAGAAGAGGTTCCCCGTAAAGGTTATCGCCACGAATTTGTGGACATTCACTGTCAAGGACAAGTTTACAAAAGTGTCCGTACTTACGTAGTAATTGACAAGTTAGCAAAAGAACACGCACCGAACGATTGGTATTTCAACGTTGTCCTCCGGGGTGCTGTTACCTGTGGATTACCGGAAGAATATTGCTGGAATTTGTTTAATCATATGTATCAATTGCAACAGCAACATAAGTCACGTGTAATCAAAGTCAACAACGAACAAATTTAACCAGTTTAAATCCTGTAGAGACGCGATTCATCGCGTCTGGTACTGGTACAACCCCAAAATCATGACGAAAATTCTTAACCGAACCGTATTGATACGGCGCACAATTTCGGTTATGCGTTGAAATTGGAATTGGATTATGTTAATCTACATTAAAACCATCAATATGCTGTAGTTTAGCTTGCATATCAGAACTACAAAAGTGGTGTTGGGATTAAAAATAGGGATTTTGGCTATGTATTGCTGACATTAAAAATATTATGAATTAGTGGATTGAAGCTGATGGATGTATCTACAACAGTTAATCCCACCCAAGGTTGCATTGAAATTAGCATTCCTGAGAAATACCATTGTCAACCGATTGTTTCTCGATTAATTTCTCGCTACGGTTTGAGTGTCAATATTGCTGCTGCTGCTTTTGAAATTGAAACTAAAAAGGATGCTTGGTTGAATTTAGAAATTCAAGGAAGTTCTGAACAACTAGAATCAGGTATTACTTATCTACGAGGATTAAGTGTGAAAGTTGAACAGCTTAATTTTAAAACCCTTACAGAACAGAAAATCCAAGACTTACAAATATTATGTCCCAATTATGTCAAAAAATTAGATGAAGGGAAAATCGCCCAATATCAAACAAATCGTGCAAAGTTTCAAGTTTGTATTCCCAAAAATTACCGTTCTTTTCCAATAATTGCAGGATTAGTTACTCAGTGTGGTTTAACTATCAATATTACCGGAGCATTGTTAGATACCAACACAGAAAATGACGGTTGGTTTAATTTAGAAATTTGGGGCGATCGCGAACAGATTGTTTCTGGCTTGAGATATTTAAAGCAGTTAGATCTACAAATTTGGTTGTAATTTTACTGAAATTAGGAGATAAAAATATGAGTCATGCTTGCTGTGGTCCTGGCTATGCTTCTCCAGAAGCAGCAATCAAAGCTGAACGGGAAAAAATCCTTTATACAATAGCCCTCTACACGGGTACGGATATTGCAGCACCAGATTATCTTGCCACTATAGACGTTGATCCTAACTCTCCTACCTATTCCCAAGTAATTAATCGCCTACCCATGCCTTATATTGGTGATGAGTTACATCATTTTGGTTGGAATGCGTGTAGTTCTTGTCACGGTGATCACAGTAAATCCCGACGATTTTTAGTAATTCCAGGGCAACGTTCTAGCCGAATTTATATTGTTGATACAATAGATGCTCGCGCCCCTAAACTGTATAAAATTATTGAACCGGAAGCAATTAAAGAAAAAACAAATTTAACAGCACCGCACACAGTCCACTGTCTAGCTGATAGTCATGTGATGATTTCCATGTTAGGCGACAGTGAGGGTAATGGTCCAGGTGGCTTTTTATTGCTGGATGAGAATTTTGAAATTGCTGGACGCTGGGAACACCAAGCTGATGCTATGCAGTTTAACTATGACTTTTGGTATCAACCACGCCATAATGTCATGGTAAGTAGTGAGTGGGGCGCACCTAAAACTTATTATCCCGGCTTTGACCTTAACGATGTTACAGCTGGCAATTATGGACATCAATTGCATTTTTGGGATTGGTCAAAACACGAAATTATTCAAACTGTTGACTTAGGTGAAGAAGGATTAATTCCTCTGGAAGTGCGCTTTCACCACAATCCTAATAGTACTCACGGGTTTGTTGGTGCAGCACTTAGCAGTAATATTTGGCATTGGTATAAAGCTAACGGACACTGGGACGTAGAGAAAGTTATTGACATTCCATCGGTAGAAGTGGAAGGTTGGCCGATTCCAGTGCCATCGTTGATTACTGATATTTTAATTTCAATGGACGATCGCTTTGTCTATTTTTCTAACTGGTTACACGGCGATATTCGCCAGTACCACATCAGTAATCCTTTCCAACCTAAACTCACAGGTCAAGTTTGGTGTGGTGGTTTACTAGGTAAAGCTGGGGAAGTGCAAGGAAATAAACTAGCTGGTGGACCACAAATGTTACAACTGAGCCTTGATGGCAAGCGGCTTTATGTGACAAACTCCCTATTTAGTAGTTGGGATAATCAGTTTTATCCTGATTTGTCTAAAACAGGTTCCTATTTACTGCAAATTGATTGTGATACTGAAAATGGCGGGATGAAAATTAACGAAAATTTCTACGTTGATTTTGGTCAAGAACCAAATGGTCCCGCCCGCGCTCATGAGATCCGCTATCCTGGTGGTGATGTTACCTCTGATATTTGGGTATAAATCAAGAATGAGGTTCTCCCAACAATACAATTGAGCAAGTCAACTCTTTAATTACCTGACTTGTCACTTCGCTAACTGCTAATCCACCGGCGGTACGATAACGAGTCGAGCGCAAAACAACTAAATCAAATGCTTTGGCTTCACGAATAATAATCCCAGCCACATCATCACCAGTAGTGGTTTGGATGTCGATATTTACTTGTAATTTACTTTGAGAAGCTATACCAGACAGTTCGGACTTAAACTTGTCAACTTGGATTTCGGGTGTTCTGCGATCGCCCACATGTAAGAGTACTACCTCTGCGTGATTCGCATCTGCTAAAATTTGGGCAAACCTGACAGCGCCTATAGTTTGAGGTGTTAAATCTCCCACTGGTACAAGAATGCGCTGGATAGTAGTCGGACTACTTAACAATCTTGTCACAGCTACCGGACAGTGAGAAGACCAAAACACGCTATCGATCACATTACCAAACAAGCGGGCGCGAATGCCTGTGTTACGTGACCAACCCATGACAACTAAGCTGGCGTTTTGTTCGCGACTAGTACGACAAATTCCCAAAGCAACATCGTCATCAATTCGGACTGCTGGTAAGACTTCCACACCAAATTCTTGACTAATTTCCAAAACACTCTTCAAACGTTGCTGACTTTGATCAAGCGCTGTTGTTAAGCGCGGATCATCCATTTGTACATGACCTTTGGCGATCGCTAGTGGAATAATCTTTCCTGATTCGTGACGCGCTAATAGTGCAGCCATTTCGATCAAATAGCGCTGAGTTTGGGGATTATATAGGGGAACAACAACAGTGAATGGATACTGGGTTTGTTCATCGAAATTCAGATCATGACTATCTGTTTTTTGCCACCACGTAGATAGTTTATCTTTTGCCCAGTCAGTTTGAGAAACTGTTAGCCTAGTTGCAAATCGTGCTGTAATCACTGGGCCAAGTATTGAAGTTACCAGCATCAACACAATTACACTATTCAACACACCCTCATTTATTAACCGTTCACCCGCAGGATTAACTGTTTCATAGGCAACTAAAGCTGCTGCTAGTGTAGCTGCAACTTGTGGTAGTGACAATGACCACATCGTCAGCATTTCCGGTGTATTATAGCGATACAATAATTTAGCTATAAATGCAGCTAAGAATTTACTACCAATTAAACCCACTACAATTGCCACAGCTAACCAAACTGAACTGAGAGTTTTGATAAAGGCAGGAATATCAATTAATAATCCCATGTCTACAAAAAAACAAGGGATAAATAAAACACTACCCACAAACTCAACTTTTTCTTTAACAGGGCTACGTCCTAAAACATCATTGACAGCCAAACCTGCTAAAAATGCACCAACAATTTTTTCAACGCCAATTACCTGCGCTCCAACAGATGCTATAAATAATGCCAACAAGATAAATAAAAATTGATTACCTTGTTCATCACCAGAACGTCTAAAAAATTCTTTTCCTGCCCAGTCAAAACCAAATAAAACAACAGCAGAGTAAATAGCTAATCCCCCTAAAAGAGTAATCAAACTCAGAGCTGTAAATTCTCCACCATGAATACCAACACAAATTGCTAGCACTAACAAAGCACCAGTATCAGTAAAAATTGTGGCGCCAATTGTCACTGTCACAGCTTCATTTGTCACCACACCCAAGCGACTGACAATTGGATATGCCAACAAAGTATGGGAAGCTAGTAAAGAACCTATTAAAACAGAAGTATTCCAACTAAAATTAAATAATCTCCCAACAACAATTCCAGCAATTAAAGGTACTATGAACGTTAAAGTTCCAAATCCGATTGATCGATTTCTAGTTTTGCGAAACTGCTCAAGATCAATTTCTAAACCTGCTACGAACATCAAGTAAACTTTACCAATTTCCGATAGCAACTTGATTGTTTCAGATTCTGAGTTTAATAACTTGAGTCCGTTTTCACCAAGTAATACACCTGCGATTAACAAACCTACCAATCCGGGTAGCCGTAGCTTTTCAAAAATGGGTGGTACGGTGAAGATGACTAATAACAGGATTGTAAATGCAATAATTGGGCTTTGTAGTAGCAAATTGTTACCCTCTGAATATTTGAATATTTGAGTATTTTAGATCCCCGATTTCTTATAGAAATCGGGGATCTTGTCTGGAACCAATGATTTAGGATTGCTATATATCCATCTGTTGAACAAAAAACCCATTCTCTGGTAGCATGACATTTTTTTTGTTTTATAAAAAAATCATTAATACCTAAACTAGATACAAATGCCAAAAATAAATAATAGTTAATAACTAGTTAATATAAACAATCAAGTTTAGTTCGTAAATCTATCGCAAGTTCTAAAAAACCCTAACTAGGGATAGATGTCTTTTTTGAATAAATAAATAGATACTTGCGATGGAAAGAAGCGTACAAGCAGATAATTAATTTCTCCAAATCCGCGTTTCTTGACCAAATTATCAATTTAATTAATTTATCAACTTACCTATGGTAGCAAATCCTCCTTCTCAAACTTCAGATGCTCAATACAAAGTTGAAAATCCAGCAGCAGAAGTCGAAGCAATTGTCCAAACCCCACCATCAGATACAGAAATTGACTTGGAATTTCTCTACACCAGAGATATTGAATTTCGCCAAGAAACGCTTTACTTTATTGTTGTTGACCGCTTTTATGATGGAGATCCTGACAATAGTCAAGGGATAAATGCTGAACTTTATGATCCCAATCGTGAAGAATGGGGTAAATACTGGGGTGGAGATTTGCAAGGGGTGATTGACAAACTCGATTATCTCAAGAATTTAGGAGTCACTGCGATTTGGTTAACTCCCTTGTTTGAACAAGTGGAAGAATTATTTATTGAAAGTGCTGCTATTCATGGTTATTGGACAAAAGATTTTAAACGCATCAATCCCCGCTATATTGCTGCTGATGATGATCCTTCTCTCAATAAAACTCAAGATCAGAAAAACACTGTTTTCGATCGCCTGATTGCAGAATTGCATAAACGCAATATGAAACTAGTGTTAGATATTGTTTGTAATCATAGTAGCCCAGACACTGGTGGTAGTAAAGGCGAATTATATGATGATGGAGTAAAAATTGCCGATTTTAATGATGACAAAGACCATTGGTATCACCATTACGGTGAAGTTACCAATTGGGAAGACGATTGGCAAGTCCAAAATTGTGAATTATCAGGACTAGCCACTTTTAACGAAAACAATATTCAGTACCGCAACTATATTAAGTCTGCAATCAAACAGTGGTTAGACCGGGGTGTGGATGCATTACGAGTAGATACTGTTAAGCATATGCCAATCTGGTTTTGGCAAGAGTTTAATGGTGAGATGTACAATCACAAACCAGATGTATTTATTTTTGGCGAATGGATTTACAGCAATCCTAACGACGATCGCGCTGTAGAATTCGTCAATAACTCCGGGATGAGTATCCTCGATTTTGGCTTGTGTATGGCAATTCGCCAAGGTTTAGCTAAGTATGATGAACAAGGTTTTTACTTGGTTCAGAACGTATTAGATCTAGACTATCGCTATAACGGTGCAACCGAACTCATCACCTTCATCGACAACCATGATATGCACCGTTTTCAAACTATCAACCCTGATCCCGAAATCTTGCGATTAGCGGTGATTTTGTTGATGACTACTCGCGGTATCCCTTGCCTATTTTATGGTACAGAACAATACCTGCATAATGATACTAACGGTGATGATAATATCTACGGTAATAACGATCCCTACAATCGTCCGATGATGGAATCTTGGGATACTGATACCTCCATCTATCGAGATGTCCGCAAACTTTCCGGACTACGCCGTCTTAACCCAGCACTATCAATGGGTAGTCAATGGCAAAAATATATTACACCAGATGTTTATTGCTATGTGCGCCGCTATCGTGACTCTCGTTGTTTTGTCGCATTAAATAGAGGTGATGCTGTTAGTGTAGAGGCAGTTGACACTGAATTACCAGATCGGGAACACACTTGTTTACTAACCGGACGCAAATTTGAGGTTAAAGACGGGAAGATTTATAATTTGGAACTTGCACCCAAAGAAGCGATCGCCATCAGTCATGTTGGTGAACGTGTCAAAGGCCAAACTATTATCCGAGTACAACTCAATGGTGTACGCACTCAACCCGGAGAAACCATCGTGGTGACAGGAAATTGTCCCGAACTTGGTAACTGGGACATCGGTAAAGCCTATCCACTAGAATACATCAACTCCAACACCTGGTTTGCTGAAATTCCCTTTGATGAAAGTGCTGGTAAGCTAATCAGCTACAAATACGCCATGTGGCGCGAAGGAGGTTCTCCCCTACGGGAAAATCTAGTTTCTCGACGCTGGGTAATTGCTGGTGAAGGTACTGTGAAATGGCGTGACACCTGGGCTTCCGGACGGGAGTCTTAAATCGCGATACACATAAATAATGTAGAGACGCGATATATCGCGTCTCTACAGGGTCTGTATTTGTATCAGGTTTTTTGTGAAATGGTATAACAGCTTATTACACCCATTTTTGAGAAAGTTGACAAGCATATTCATAACGAGTACGCTTTAATTAGCAAACTTCCCAGGAGTAAACTTAGTTATGTTGCCAAATAATGAAGGAAAAAGAGTTCCCAACACCACATTTCGTTTGCGCCAGAATGATCAGTGGGTGAATGTGACAACTGATGAACTGTTTAAAGGTAAGACTGTTGTAGTTTTTTCTCTACCTGGGGCTTTTACACCCACTTGTTCATCAGCTCATGTTCCAGGCTACAATCAGTTGGCGAATACTTTTAAAGACAATGGTGTAGATGAAATTGTCTGTGTGTCTGTCAATGATACCTTTGTGATGAATGAATGGGCAAAGGATCAGGAAGCAGAAAATCTAACTTTTATACCCGATGGCAATGGTGATTTTACTGAAGGCATGGGTATGCTAGTCGATAAATCAGACCTGGGGTTTGGCAAACGGTCTTGGCGCTATTCAATGTTAGTCAAAGATGGCGTTGTTGAAAAGATGTTTATTGAACCTGAAGAACCAGGAGATCCCTTTAAGGTATCTGATGCTGAGACAATGCTGAGGTATATTAACCCAAGCGCAGTCAAACCGAAATTGGTTTCTCTGTTTACAAAACCCGGTTGTCCCTACTGTGCGCGTGCCAAAGAAATGCTCAAGCAAAATGGTTTAGACTACGAAGAAATTGTCTTGGGTAAAGATGCGACCACTCATTCCTTAAAAGCGATCGCAGGTGCAACAACTGTTCCCCAAGTATTTATTGATGGTCAACACATCGGTGGTTCTGAAGCTTTAGCAAGTTATTTGAGCGCTACTAGAAGATAATATTTGTTGAGATTAAGATAATTCGATTGACATTTAAACTCACCAGAGACGTGCCATGGCGCGTCTTTAGGATTTTTTTGCTGGATCAATTATTCTGCTCACTAAGCGTATTGTGCGATGAACTAATCAAACTATCGTGTCCTTACGACAAAAGTTAGTGTCCTTACGACAAAAGTTAGTGTCCTTACGACAAAAGTTAGTGTCCTTACGACAAAAGTTAGTGTCCTTACGACAGAAGTTTGTGTCGTTACGACAGAAGTTTGTGTCGTTACGACAGCTTGTTTAAAAATCAATACGGTTCAGATAAGACCACAATCTCTTGTAGAGACGCGCCATGGCGCGTCTCTACAGGTCAAATTTTTGCACTAAAAATCCTTAACTGAACCGTATTGGTTTAAAAATAAGATCAACTTAGTAAAATTCAGTATCCATTTGCACAGGGGATGATTATGCCATCTTTAGCAGGAAAAGTTGCAATTGTAACAGGTGCATCGCCCTTAATTGGACGTGCGATCGCGTTAAAATTAGCAGAACAAGAAGCGTCGATTACTGTGAACCATTAATTTCGCAATCTGTGCGCCCTAATTCAGCATTGACAATTTTGGCTTGCGTCCAAGAGGTTGCTGGCTCATAAAACTTGGCAACACTATATGAACAACCAGCCCAGCACCAGTTAGTATTTTCTTGTGCGTAGATCGTGAAATTCAGTTCTGCCATATATTTACCTTTGGTTACAAAATGGCTCAACTTGAGCAAAGTGATAGTAACAAAAGCTTCTGGACGTTTTGAAGAAACTGCGACTGAAGACTTGACATAAAGATATTTTTATGAGTAGGCAATCACCGCATTATCCAGAAGTTGTATCTAGCCAGCTATATAAAGCCGACCAGATTCAAATCAAAACCACTGTTATAATTTCTTACTTGGGAAGGTTTGCGTAATAAATTCATGGTTTTTCCTTTTATTCCAAGAACTGTATGGCACGCAAAAGACAACTCAACACAACAATTTTCGCCACAAGACATTAGTCCTGTGGAGAATGCACAATACTATTGCAGCAGCACATATAATTGCTACCTGAAAGCGTCTGTCTTTACTTTTGCCAAAGCTGGAAGTCGCTTAAAATGCATGTTTATAAACTTGATTGTTTTTACTCTCTCAGATATTTAATGAGAATGCAAGGACAGTTAAGACAGTTAAGACAGTTATTATAAATTTAATAAATTCCTAATACTCTTTTACTTGACATATATTGCATTGACGGCGTGTTGCTTATTATCTCATGGTCTTGTCTATGGCGATCGCAACTTATTTGTTGTTGATGGTTCTCTCATCCCTGGTTCGACAGCTTGTACTAATCCTTCACTTACGATCACAGCTTTAGCAAAACGCAGTATGAATCGTTTTCTGAATCGAATTTTTTGATTGATTTCAAAAAATATGAGTGCGATCGCCTTTAGCTTTTGTGCTTAGTGAAAGCAATGCTGCAAAGCAGCCGCTACGCGATCGCACTCAGAGCAAAACAAAAATAAACCGCTTGAGGTATAAGTCACCCAAGACGGTTTATCGTTGATTTTGGTTTTTTGGTTGTCAGGTAATTTACTGCCAAACGTAGAGAAGCACAAACAACACAATCCAAATCACATCCACAAAATGCCAAAAAAGTGAAGTTGCATTCACACCAAAATGACCAGATTCAAAATTACCCGGAATAAAAGAACGCACCAAAATAATTAACTGTAACAAAATTCCAGTCAAAACATGCAAACCGTGAAAACCCGTTAGCAGATAAAACATTCCACCAAACGCGCCAGAAGTAAAACCAAACTCCAAACCTCTCCACTCAATCGCCTGTCCAATCAAAAAGTAAATTCCCATCGCCATAGTTGCCAATAAAAACAGGCGATATTTCCACAAATTGTGACATTGCAGCGCCCGTTCCGCCAAATAAATCACAAAACTACTAGCAACCAAAACCACCGTATTAATAGCAGGCGCAACCACCTCTAACCCATCAACACCAGCCGGTAACCAATTAGGAGTTGTGAGTTTATAAATAATATATCCAGCAAAAAAACTCAGAAAAATAACACTTTCAGACAACAAAAACACAACGAAGCCAAACATTTTATTGCCTTCTTCATCGTGAGAATGCTCCGCTTGATGCAGATGCAACTCCTCTGAAATCATATAACCGTCCATTCCTGAAATTCTCCTTACTCTCTTTCTCTGTGTACTCTGCGTCCTCTGCGGTTTGTAATCAATATTCTTTCAATGAAGATGCGGAGAATCTTCTTACAGAACTCTCCGCATTATCTAGCCGCATCAATCTACACTCGTCAAATTAGGGTTAGTAGACAGATAGTTATGCCTATGAGTTTGAGCCACTAAAGGCTCTGATTTTCCATATCCATAAGGCTCACTAATCACCACAGGAATCTCTTCAAAATTTTCTACAGGTGGTGGTGAAGAAACTTCCCATTCCAAACCAATCGCTTGCCAAGGATTAGCCGATGCTTGCTCGCCACCTACCCAAGCACTAATCATATTTAAAATAAAAGGTAGAGTAGACATACCTAACATAAACGCACCAACACTAGCAACAATATTCCATAACTCATACTCTGGAGCGTAGGAAGCAACTCTACGCAACATCCCTTGTAAACCCAATGGATGCATAGGAAAGAAGTTAAGATTAGTACCAATAAACGCTAACCAAAAGTGCAACTTACCCAAGCCTTCATAGTACATTTTGCCCGTCATCTTGGGGAACCAATGGTAGATGGCTGCATACATCCCCATAGTTACCGTCCCGTAAAGGACATAGTGAAAGTGACCAACAACAAAGTAAGTATTATTGACATGAACATCCACAGGCACAGAAGACAGCATGATACCTGTAATTCCGGCGAAGACAAACAACACCAATCCACCCAAAGCAAACAACATGGGTGTAGTTAGGCGTAATTTACCGCCCCAAATCGTCGCTACCCAGGCAAATACTTTAATCCCAGTGGGTACGGAGACAAACATAGTCGTCAACATGAAAAGCATCCGCATCCAACCAGGAGTACCACTAACATACATGTGGTGTACCCAGACGATCGCACTCACTACGGCAATTAAAATTGAGGAAACGGCAACTACTTTATAACCAAATAAAGGCTTACGAGCATAAACCGGGAATA
Organism: Westiellopsis prolifica IICB1; assembly: GCF_004323185.1. Lineage (GTDB taxonomy): Bacteria > Cyanobacteriota > Cyanobacteriia > Cyanobacteriales > Nostocaceae > Pelatocladus > Pelatocladus prolificus_A. The sequence goes on along the minus strand of NZ_NAPS01000001.1, from coordinate 3,462,121 downwards.
TCTCTGAGAAAATCCCAAAGATGGGCAAAATAATTACATAAACAGCAGGGTGTGAATAGAACCAGAAGTAATGCTGGAACATGACTGGATTACCACCGTTCGCTGGGTTAAAAAAGCCAGTACCAACGGTGAGGTCGAGTAACAGCATAACTGCGCCTGCTGTCAAGGCTGGGAGTCCGAAAAGTTGGATAATTTGAGCGCTGAATACTGCCCAAACAAACAGGGGCATTCTAAAGAAGGTCATCCCTGGTGCGCGCATCTTGACAATTGTGGTAACAAAGTTGACTGCTCCCATAATAGAAGATACACCAGAAATGGCTACTGCCAACAACCAGATGACTTGTCCGTTAATTAAGTTACCTGTGGGATTTTGGAGACTGACGGGCGGGTAAGACCACCAGCCAGCTTGGGCTGGACCACCAGGAACAAAAAAGCTAGCCATCAACAGGATGCCGACAACCGGAACCATCCAAAAAGCGGCAGCGTTGAGGCGAGGAAATGCCATGTCCCGCGCCCCGATCATCAGGGGTACGAGGTAGTTAGCTATACCAACTAAGGATGGGAATGTCCACAGGAACAGCATGACAGTACCATGCATGGTAAACATGCCATTGTACATGGTACGATCAATCAAATCTGAATCAGGGGTGATGAGTTCTCCCCGCAGTATCATGGCAAAGATACCGCCAACAAGAAAGAAGATAAATGAGGTAACAAGGTACTGAATACCAATGACCTTGTGATCGGTGCTAAAGCTGAAGTATCGCTTCCAGTTATCAGGACTGGGGTGATGGGTTTGTTCACCTGCGATACCGATATTTTCGATGGTAATGTTCGTCATCGCTTTGTTTTCCTATTAACCAGGATAATTAACCAGAGGTGGTTCAGCAGGGGCGACAGTTGTCCAGCCATCTGCTTGAGCATATTCAGAAGCTGCTTGATTTTTGGCTGGGGTAAGCTTGCGGGTTGCAGCTTTGGTCAGCCACTGATGATAATCTTCTGGTGATTCAACGACAACATCGGCTTGCATAGTTGCAAAGTATGTACCACTGTATTGAGAATCAGTGAGTTGATATTTACCAAGCCGAATAGGAGTGAATTCAAAGTCTATAGTTTGGTTGGGAACTATGTCTTGTTTGAGGCGAAAGGCTGGTACGTATAAGCCATGAAGAACATCTTCAGATTGCAGTGCTAAACGCACTCTTTTATTAGCTGGTAAGTGCAGTTCGCTACTGGTGACATTCTTTTCTGGATAGTGGAAGACCCAAGCCCATTGTTTAGCAAGAACGTCGATTTTTTCTACAGGTTCTAGGTTAGACGCGGAGGGTGTGAGATCCGGTGATGCGGAGAGTGTTTTTGATAAATTCCCCGTGTCTCCGTGTCCCCGTGTCCCCGCTTCCTCCTTTGGTGCTGCATAAGCTGATTCCATCCCCATCGGCATACGGAAATGGACATGTTCATTTGGGCCTTGAATTCCCATTTGCTCGTAGATTTGGTAGCTGTAACCAGCAATCCACAGCACTAGCATAATGGGGATGGCTGTCCAGACGACTTCGAGGGTAATATTTCCTTCGATAGGTGGCCCGTCGATGATTTCACCTTTTTTCGCCCGATGGAAAATTACCGAATACATCAGGGTTCCGGTGACACCCAGGAAGATAAATGCTCCAAGTGTTACCAAGAAGCTAATCAAGTCATCAACGAGTAATGATTCCGCAGCTGCTTGGGGAGGAAGCCAGGAATAAGCCTGTTTTCCAATCCAGAGACTGGTAGTAGTCAGTGCGATCGCACTCGTTGCAAAGGTCAGTATTTTTAGTAATTTCTGGATTTTCATAGTAAAAAGTCAAGGGTCAATGGTCAATGGTCAATAGTCAATAGTAATTTGTCAAAACTCTGGACAATTGACAATTGACTTTGGACAAAGGACTTACTTAATCATGGCGTTGAGGTCTTGACCAACTCTGAGCAATTGGTCGGCGGTGTTGTGGATGCCGAATTCCGCAGCCATTTGCGCTCCCAATGTGCCGTGAACATACATCACAAACATGATCGCCATTCCGACAGCTAGATAACTCAACTGCACTTGTCTATCTTCGTGTTTGCGCCAAATAAAGCGCTGGAATCCTCGCCAGACCGTCATCCCGACAATTAGTGCTAGGAGTATAACACCACCCACACCATGCCAAAGCATTGTTTCCATTGCTTGCATACCCCAGGCGCTCTTGACATCCACTGGTGCTTGTGCAAGCATGATTTCGTAAAAACCTGCTGCAACTGTCAAAAAGGTAATCAAGGCTGAGGCGAGCATGTTATACCAGCCAACATCGAAGAAGTTCGCACGTTCGACTGGTAATGCTAAATATTTGTAGACGAATTGATGTAGGGGGAAAAATACACCGACAATATCAAAGAGAATCGCAATGATAAACAGACCTAAGGTCAGATGAACTAAGTTGGGATGAATAGGAATGCTGTAGGGAAGTCCGTTCGCGCCTAGTTGCGCTCCCAATTGATCAATCAGTTCTGCGTTCATCGCAAAATACCATCCTTTACTGCTTCAACTACCGGTACTGTGTGCAGTCCATACACCCAAACAAGTTGATCTCCTAGATATACTTGCATACCAACGATGGTGACTAGAAGTAGTCCTACTCCCAAATAGCCAATGGGTAATTTCTGGGGGTTGCGCGTACGAATTACATAACGCCAAGCTGTAATTGCAGCAATAATTCCTGAAAGTGACCAGCCAATCAGAGTATGTATATTTAACACTGATTTTGCTAGATGATAAGGTGTTGCCAAACCTGCTTCAAATTGACCAAAAATGATCGCCACAAAGATAGCGACGGTAGCAAGACACATATTCCACCAGCTGACCTCGAATAGCCGGGAGTTGCGGGTAAAATAACCTATCGCATCACAACAGAAGGCAAACAATACCATTGCGATCACAAAGTGAACAACGATGGGATGTATTGTATCTGGATAGGGTAAATTGTGGTCGTTCAAACGCGTTAGATACTCAAGCATAAAATTCTCCTGGGTATGTCTACTGCATATAAGCTCAATTTCCAAGATTGGCATCTCAAAATATCATTACCAGCATTCATACCTAACCAATTTGGTTATAATTTATGTGCGGCGAAATCTGGTTAATTAAGAATTAGCTTGGTTGTAGGATAGGATGAATTTAGTTTAACTTTTAGACTTAAAACTTAACAATTAGCATACAACGATAATATTCTTAAACAAAACTAAAAAATGTATTTTTTAATCAGAACTATAATTACTAAATGTCAATAGTGAACTATTATTAATAATGTATTAATATAAACTTTTTGCTGATTAATAAAAGTATTTTTCATTTAATTTGTATTAAAAATAATGGTACAATACAAACTAGATTTTGTTTGTAAATAAAAAACATCAGGGAATATTTCTCTTTTCTTGATTTACACCTGATGTGAATTAAAACAATATAGAGTCATTGGTCACAAGTTAAGAAAAAGAGCCAATTGTCAAGGGGGTATGTCAAAAATCGGTAAAATAGGCGCTCAAGCTATATCCAAAAAGGAATTGAGACATCCCTTAAACCCACATGAGTAGCACCAAGAGCATTAACCGAGACCATGCGAAGAAGAAGAATCGTCCGCAACTGGAAAATGAAGCGATCGCCAGTCGGTTAGAAAACCTATTAACTCCAGCCATCGCTGCCCAAAAAAGCTACTACCGCCAACTGAAATTAAGAGACAGGATTCTCAACCTACCATTAATGGTGGCCGCCGTATTAACTTTATTGTGGCGAGAAGTTCCTGGGGTACAAGAATTAACCCGATTATTAAACAGAGAGGGATTTTTGTGGTGTGAACCCCAAAAAGTTAGACAACAAGCATTATCGCAAAGATTTTTAACTTTTCCTGCCATTTTATTTGAACGAGTCTTTAAAGAATTACTACCTCATCTGAGAAACGCATGGTCTTTGAGAAGCTCTCGACCATTACCAGAAAGCATACAATTTACATTAAAAAGATTTGAAAGGATATGGATAGCAGACGGTTCAACATTGGAAGCATTATTCTGTAAACTAAAAAGTTTAGAAGATGCGCCAAAGGGTCAACTAGCGGGAAAAATGGGAACACTAATGGATTTAGTAACTCATCTCCCTGTAGAAATTTTGTTTTGGACAAATCCCAAGCAAGCAGATACTCATTGGGAGGGAGATTTACTTAGATTAGTGAAAGCCAACACCTTATTGCTGCTAGATAGAGGCTTCTATCATTTTACTTTTTGGCAAGAACTAATTAACAGAAAAATTGATTTTATTACTCGGATAAAGAAAGGGGCATCTTATCAAGTAGAGCAGGTATTAACCAGTAGTTATGACATCAAAGACCGTATTATTAAGATAGGTTCTGGCACAAAAAAAACACCTATTGTCACTGTAAGGTTAGTAGAAATTCGGTCAGGAAAGACATGGCATTCCTATCTAACTAGTGTACTTGAACCCCAAATTTTACCCCCTTATGTAGTAGCAGATTTATATCGAAGACGCTGGCGAATTGAGGATACGTTTTGTACGGTGAAACGCTTACTATGTTTAAGTTATTTATGGACTGGTTCTCTCAATGGAGTGCAATTACAAATCTGGGGAACTTGGCTATTTTATGCGATTTTAGTAGATTTAGGAGATGGAGTAGCAGATGAATTAGAAATACCGTTCGAGCATATTTCTTTAGAGATGATTTATCGAGGTATGTATCATTTTTCTGTAGCTTATGAAAAAGGATTAGAGTCAGACCCAATTAAGTATTTTGCTGACCCCAAAAATCGGGATTTAGGAATTGTCAAGCGAGAGCGAAAACCTAATACCAGGCTGATTGTCTCCCCCTTTCCTGCTACTCAACGAAGCCCCGAAGAATTTTTTTTCCAACCCTCCCTTAATAAATAGCGCCACATTTTAATTTTTCACTCCGACAAATACGAGCATTTGTACTTATTGACAAAAGTGCTTTTAGCTTAACTTGTGACCAATGATATAGAGTTGTTATGCTGATTGATGCATGGTAGCAGCTTTTTTTTGTGCTTCTGCATAGATTCGTAGTGCAGCAGCCATATGCTGTTCAGCTTCTTCACCCTTTGATTGGAACCATGCCAGAGTTTCAGAATCAACACGAATAGCAACTGTAGCCAATGGCGATGCAGGCATTCTTAACTTTGCCTTTGAAAAGAATTCGTCTGTAAGAGGGGGAATATCCGAGGTGTCAATTTCATCGTCAGTCATTTCGTCAATTCTAGACCAATCGGTTTTTGAGGTATTGCTCATAACGCTTCCTTTCATGTGAGAGTGCTTTTCTTAAGGAAATTATACGAATTGTTGCTTCATCAGGCTCAGTGTAAACAACTATCACCACACGTCCATCCAGTAGTCCAATTCCGATCCATCGATCTTCACCATAGTCGTTGCGCTCATCAAGGTCAACCGCCATCGGCAAGTCAAAAACTCGATAAGCATCAGCAAAATCGAAACCGTGCTTGTCAATATTAAGTTCGTTTTTTCGTTCATCCCACTCAAAATTCATGGGTTAAACTCATCACTTTTCAATCATGGAAGCAAATAGCTTTAGGGTACAACACACCTATAAGCTTTGTTTGAATCGCAATATGAATTAACTAAATGCTATAGCAATCCGATTTGATTTATGAACTTACTCGTGAAGGTAGGGAACTCTTAACGGGGAACTCTTAACAGAAAGTGTACTGAGTTTTTTTCAAAAATCACATAGGAGTTCTATATTTCACCTCTGCTCTAGTTCCGTTTCTGCAAGTTAAGCACAAAATCTCATGCGATCGCGTGACTTTTTAAAACAGTCGCTACAAATTTTAGGAATACAAACGACAAACAACCATTATTGGTCGGTCGGCTTAAAGGCAGTGTTAGCCAATTATCAACACAAATGTCACTCAGAATCAAGTTCCTTGTACTATAAGTAACGAGACTGAATCTGTATAATTTCGGTAGGTTGCACTATGTTTCCCTTGTGGTATTGGTTTCTGGATAATTTTACCGTCAATGTACTCACTAGCAGGTTTAGTTTCTGGTAATTGTAGAAACTCCGCCAATGTCAGCGTTTTAGATAGTGCTTGTACCATTTTGGGCTTGCCTTTAAGTCTACTAGACCAAACACTAATGTCTATTTTAGTTGTTTGTTATAGTTCTGAAAGAGTTTTGGAAAAAATCATGCGTTAGACTTGTTTAGCCTTACCCACCCCACTGAATTCACGAACAACAAATGACAAATGACCAAGAACAAATAACAATTATTGGTTGCGGAAATCTCAACCGCAGCGATGATGCTGTGGGTGTCATAGTCGCCCAACGCTTACAACAATATCTTGCTGAACATCCCCATCCTTATGTGCAAATTTATGATTGTGGTACTGCTGGGATGGAAGTGATGTTTCAAGCAAGAGGCTGTAAACAGTTAATCATTATTGATGCAAGTGCAACAGGTTCCGAACCAGGCGCTGTGTTTAAAGTTCCTGGTAAAGAACTAGAGGCTCTACCAGAACCCAGTTATAATTTGCATGATTTTCGTTGGGATAATGCTTTAGCCGCAGGTAGAAAAATCTTTCAAAATGATTTTCCGCAAGAGGTGATAGTTTATTTAATTGAAGCGGCAAATCTTGATTTTGGTTGGGATTTGAGTCCTGCTGTTCAAAAATCTGCTGACTTGGTTTTTGCAGAAATTCTAACTATTCTCAAGTCCAAAAATGACTAGAGTGAGATTTTAGATTTAATCCAAAATCCAAAATCTAAAGTCTAAAATCGGATTACGCCCGATCTCGATAAACTGCTAGCTCATCTACTCTCATTTCAAAAGGTAATCCCTGCTTTTTAGGCGGACAAACGCGAATTTTGGCACTGTTGATAATGTCGCCTAAAATTGCTGCCATTGGCACGATTTTTTGGAGAACACGCCAGTTAGTAATTTGGTCTGGACATTCAACTACTAAAGTCAAAGCATTGGCGTGACTAAGAATGTACCAGCGACAACTAGATAATAGTTTTTGAATAGTGCGATCGCAAGCATTATAAAAATAACAACTAATAGAATTTTCTAGTTGCTGCCGTAATATAATATCTGCTGAAGTTAGCTGAAGAGGATGTAAATCATCCTTTGGTAAAAATTCCTTGTTCATCTCCTTCTCTCTCAACTAGTCTATATAATTTACACTCAATATGATCAAACTTATAGATCTTTTTTAGTTCGCAAATTACAAATATTGGTTACATAGCAACCTCCAATTATTACTATATGAATGATAATAAAATTATTAAGATTAACGTGAGTTGAATTGGTAAAAATTCCCTCTGAACAAACCTGTTTCTCACATTAATAATTTCTCTTGTTTTTGCATAATGAGATAGAAGTCATACCAATTTCCTTTAAAAGTGAAACATATTTTTTTGTAGAGACGCGATATATCGCGTCTCTACATTATTTATGTGTATCGCGATTAACGTGAAATGGTATGAGAGGTTTGTTTTACTGACGTTAAAATTAAAAATTAATCTTAGGTTCATCTCTGGATAGTTCCAGCTAGATTTATGATAAACAGAAAATATTAAAAAAAAGAATCCCTTGATACTATTATCTTGTAAAATATCAATCTTTAAGTTAATGTCAAATCAATTTATCAAGAATGTGAGAAAATAATTCTCAAATTCCAACTTATAGATGCGAATTGCGAGCCTGTCAATTACTATAATCGACAGCTAAACATCTCTAGTTAAGGGTATTTTGATTATAAAAATAATTTTGATAAAAGTTCTCAAATATAATTACATAAAAAGATCATTAACAAAGTAAATATCAAATATGTAGGGTGCGTTAGACTTAGTTAACACACCCTACATAATTTAATACTTACCTTATTAACCTACACTTACTGGATTACGTCCATTACAGAATAGTTGTCTAGCTGTTTTTTCTGGTTTTGGTGCGCCATAAAAACATGCTTCTGCTTCGAGTTCGTCTACAAAATCCCAAGCTTCTACAGCTTTTTTAGAATCCCCACCGTAGTTAGTAGAAATTGAACGAGCATTTGATACGGCTTTTTGGAGTTCTTTTTGCAAGAAAGCTAATTTGGGCTTTTCAAGGAAATCACCCTTGGTAATAATATCAGTAACAGAAATAATGCCAAGTAATTCACCTTGAATCACAGGCGCACGCCAAACACCCGTATTAGAAAATAACCGTGCAACATATTCCACATCAAGGTCGGGATTGACAACGATGCAAGGCTTACTCATAATCTCATAAACATGTACCTGTTTGGGGTCTTTTCCATAGGCAACCACCTTAGATACAATATCAGTTTCGGTAACAATCCCGTATGCATCTGCATCGTTACGAGGTTCTACAATCAACGCTCGTAATTCTTTAAGCCTCATAAGTTTGACTGCTTCTGCCACAGTAGCTGAACCACGAATAGTAGCTACATCTTGAGTCATAATATGCTTGGCTCTCATAATTTCTGCTCCTTTTCCTTGATGTAAGGAAATCAATTCTGTAATTCTTTCCTAGCTGCGTGAGTGTTGAAGATACACGCCTGTTTTAAATCTAAATAATTAGGCTTAATTGCAATTCCTGAAAGTCACCGCTGTCAAAAGTGATTATGAATTAATTTTAGCCAATTTTTGTTCTCTAATTTCTAAATAAACTTGGCTATTTTTTAGAATAAGATTTACGCATTTACCCATTATCAATAACTAAAATACATCTTTAATCGTCTGAAATAGAGAATCTAGCCAAGATGTAGAATATCATTAATTAGAGAATTAGATAATCACTTTTTACAGGTTCATTTTGGTTGACAGGCAACAATTTATCCTACATTTATATCTTATATCTCTCAGCAAATTAGGCAAGGATTCAGTTATAAAACTTTGCAGTAATATTCATTAACAAAACGATTAAAAAAAAGTAAATTTATGATTAATATTATTAGTTTTATAGTAAGTTAGCACTTTTTACATAAAAAATATTCTGAGTATGGCAATCTTATATGATTTGTAAAAATCGCAAAGTCCAGATCCCCGACTTCTTTAAGAAGTCGGGGATCTTGTCTCTCAGATGCTATATGTGTATTTAAATCTCAATTAACAACTATAAAAAAATATTCTCATTATTGAAATCTGATCATATTACCCATTTTATTATCAATAAATAGATTTACTAAGGAAACCAGGCTTGAAGGCATTTGACTTGTCAATTATTTTTATTTCGTTAGTACAGACAGATTAGTACACCTGCGCGGACTACTAATAAAGAATAATTGTAGATAATTTTTAGTTTGTTTAGAATTATTTTTGTTGATAGGAAGCTTGTTAGTATCATTATAAAAATAATTATTTTGTCTGTATATTAGGTAACTAAATAATTAAAAATTAATTTTTATGAGAGACAATAACCCCGACTTTTTTAATAAGTCGGGGTTCTGAGTTATATATCATTATTACTATGAATCTCAAAATTTTTCTAGGTACAATAATCAATAATAAATTACGTTTGCTATATTTATAAACTAGTCACAAAACAGAGTATATCAATATATTTTATCTTGTATAATTTACAACCTAATAAACATAAAAACAATCTAAAGAAATACATGTATGTTCTGATTGGATGAGTAATATTATTGAGTCAAATAGGTCAAGATACAAAAAAATGAAAATAAGCGCTCGTAACACTCTGAAAGCTACTGTAAAAAAAGTTGTACCAGGGTCTGTCAACACCGAAGTTATATTAGAATTAGCACCTGGTGTAGAAGTAACTGCTATCATTACAAAATCTTCAGCAGATAGCCTTCAACTTGCTGAAGGTAAAGAAGCTTATGCTGTGGTGAAAGCAACAGATGTCATGGTTGCTGTTGATTAAAAAATCATCTAGTTATTTGTTGTTTGTTGTCACAACCAACAAACAACAAAAGACACAATTCAATTAACCAATCTCATCATTATTTGAGTGAAATAGTGAGTGACTGGTAGACTATCAACTACCATAGCAGCACATAAAAGCATCATATAGAGAATAGAGTAAAGAAAGAGCGATCGCGCAGATTGTTTATTCTCTGAATCTTGCAAAAGCGTCCAAGCTTTTTTAATCAAGATAGCTCCCATAATAAAAGCTATACAGCCATAAATCACACTCATTTTTTGCAGAGGATCTATCAATAAAAATGTCGCAGGGACAAGCATTAAAGTATATACCCAAATCTGCCGAGCGGCGGTAATATTATCAGTAACTACAGGCAGCATCGGTACACCTACCTTGGCATAATCTTCACTAATCATCAAAGCTAACGCCCAAAAATGAGGAGGTGTCCACAAAAAAACAATCGCAAACAATAACCATGCTGTCCAACTAAGTGTACCAGTTACCGCAGCCCAACCTACCAACATCGGAATCGCCCCAGCAGCACCACCAATGACGATGTTCAGTGAAGTATGGCGTTTGAGTAAATGGGTGTAAACCCCCACATAAAATAAAATCCCAGACATTGCTAACAAAGCGCTGAGTAAATTCACAAACACTGTCAGCAAAGTGAAAGAAATACAAGCTAAAGCGATCGCAAATATTAAAGCATGAGTAGGCTGGACACGCCCAGAAGGTAAAGGACGATGGCGCGTCCGTTCCATTTCATAATCGATATCGCGATCATAGACGCAATTAAAAGTTTGAGCGCTAGCAGCAGCAAAAGTACCACCAGCCAGAGTTACTAACATTAATATCGGATTTAATTTTCCCTCAGATGCGATCGACATACTAGCAGCTGTAGTAATCAATAGCAGAGGAATAATTCGAGGTTTTGTAAGTTGATAGTAACTCCGAACAACTTGTAAAAAGTTGTGATAGTAGCGTGTGACGGTATTCTCAATCATATTTTTAATTTGAGAAGAAAAGGTACATATCTTGGTGTAACTTACCGAATCAAATTTTCTTAGTGTCTTTGTGTTTTAAAAATTATCTTTTTCACCACTAAGACACTAAGAATAAAATCAAGAATTTAATAGTGCTAAACATGTAATTATTTATTCAATAAGCGAACGTATATTTGACTAGCAATTTCCTTATTTATCACTAATTTTTGTGAATTGAATTTAATAACGACGTTAGGAAAATTTTGTTCTAACGTAAAGCATATTCCCGGACTTAGACCCAAAGATATCACTTGATTTAGAATCTTTTCGTCCTGAGTGTTACAAAACAGAATAATTCCTTGCTCTCCAATTTTTAGTAATTCTAATGAGGAACCAGTGACACTAAAACTGTTAAACATTTAATACTTAGTGGTTGGTTGTTAGTGGGTAGAGTGTAGAGGTATTAGTACGTATAAAAATTGCAATGATCTATAATTAATAAAATCAAAAAATAGATATTTATTTATAAAAATAATCTAAAGAATAAGAAAATAACTATAAAAATACGTTATCTTATAATTAAGAAAAACATTTGAAAAATGATTGTTATGAACTGTTCACTTCATTAAGTATAAATTTTTATTTTTTAATAAAGAAGTCATAGCCGTGTCATAGCTATGACTTCGAGAAGAGCTAAGGAAAGAAAAATACAGGGGAGAAAAAAATGAAATATTTAGACAAGATAAGGTTCTTGATGGGTTTTGATTGTGCAATTAGAGCGAGGATAGGTAACGCAAAGTAATGCAAATCCTTTGGACATTTGCTCATCATCTAAGAAGATTTGCTCAGATTGATCTACTTCACCTTCAACTACTTTACCAACGCAGCTAGAGCAAGAACCAGAGTGGCAAGAAAAAGGTAATTCAATACCATTTTCTTCTGCTCCTTCTAGGATAGTAGTATCTTCGTCAATTTCAATTGTGGCGTCGAGGTCTTCTTTTTTGTTGATTAATCTTACTTGGTAGGTAGCCATTGTTGTGTTCTCCTCAAAAATAAATTTGTTGATATTTGTTTGTTGATAGTTGTTTGTGACTTGTTGCTTCTCAACAACAAATAACAAAGAACCAGCAACATTCATTTATTAGTTGCAAGGTACACCTGCTGATTGACAATCACTAGTTTTGAATGATTTGCCACAACCACAAGTTTCTGTTGCGTTGGGGTTGATAAACTTAAAGCCGCCTTCCATTACACCATCAATAAAATCGATGACAATTCCTTTTAGTAATGACGCACTTTCAGCATCAACGTAAAGAGTAACCTTCCCTTGCTGGATGACCAAATCGTCTGATTTTGGCTGGCTGGTGACATCCATTGCATATTCATAACCACTGCAACCACCATCTTTAACAGATATGCGGATACCTTTTGTGGCGCCATTGGCATCGGGAGCAGAACCTGCTAAAAATGTCCGTAGACGAAATTCTGCTTTCTCTGTCAAAGTAACAGTCATCAGACCTCCTGAGTTTTAAAAATTTGTCATTTGTCCAAAGTCAATAGTCCAGCGTCCAGAGTCAACAGTCCAATTTCAATAACCATTGACGATTGACCATTGACCAATGACCAATGACTAATGACTAATGACTGTGGATTTCGATTGCAAGTATCTCCAAGGTGCATTGTTACCGCATACTGGACAGCAGCGATCGCGATAGGAACGACGTTTAGCAAATTCCATGCGGGTTAAATCTATTGTCAGTAGTTGTGATAACAAAGGTTGACTATAGCCAGTGATCAGCTTGATTGCTTCCAAAGCTGTCAAACAAGCAAGAGTTCCAGATACAGCACCTAAAACTGAAAACCCGCGTCTATCCCAGTCTGGTTTCTCTGGAAATAGACAAGATAAACAAGGCGTCACACCAGGAATAATCGTAGTTAAATAAGCCTCCATCCCGTCCATTGCTGCTTCCACCATTGGTTTGCGCCAACGTACACAAGCAGCATTTAGCAGATCACGCTCCGTAAAATTATGGGCGCAATCTAGGGCCATATCAGCAGATTTCACCAAGGAGTCAACATTGTCCTGAGTAATATACTCATGAACTGCTTCCACCTGGATATCAGGATTGATGGCTTCGAGAGTTTCTTTGGCTTTGAAAACTCTTGGTTGACCAACCCAATCGTGCGTCATCAAAATCTGACGATTCATGTCATCCAGTCGCAGATCACCACCCCGGACTAGGATCAGCCGCCCAACACCTGCTACTGCTAAGTAAAGCGCTGCTGTACCGCCTAATCCTCCCACACCTGTCACCAGAACAGTTGCTGACTTGAGACGCTTCTGCGCTACTTCGCCAAAATTCGGGAGCATCATTTGGCGACTGTAACGTTCTAACTCGGTAGGCGTTAGGTCTATCACTTTTTACCTCCTAATCAGAAGTGATTTCTGTCAGCGTGACTACATTTTTAGGCTTCTGTTTAAATACTTTGAACAGCTTTTGTTCTTGAGGTGTGGATTCCAGAAAAACCTGATAAGCTTGTTGTAAAGCCTCACAATATTTATTTAATCTCTCTTCTGAATTTAGGTCAGTATAATTCTCATCAATTTCTTGAATAGATTGGGAGAATTTTTTCAAAATATGTAGACGATTTACACTTACAACTGTTTGGTCATAAGGTAGACCAAAAAATTCAAAATATTCCTCCGCCTGTGTAAGCTTTTGGAATTTGTTCCAATCTTCACTCATTTGCCTTGCTCCATGATTTTGAGTTGTTGCTTTAGTTCATCCAGCTGACGATAAATTTCATAAGTCGCAGCCGCAACATCCATAAGTTTTTGGTAATCTGTTGGCAACCCTTCCGCCAAATCATGCAGATCCATTTTCATTTGACCTGCTTTACTATTGAGGCGCTTGATTTGAGTTTGTAGTTCTTCAATCTTCGTCATTTGTCCTTTGTCCTTTGTCCTTTGTCATTCGTCATTTTTCTTTTTTCTTTACCAATGACTAATGACCAATGACTAATGACTAATCATAATCTTCCAACTTCAGGAAAATTTTGAGCTAGTTCAATGCCTTTTTGAACTAGTTTTTCTCCTTCTTCTGCTACTTTTTCTAGCGATTCAAAACCGAAACGATGAGCATCTCTTAAGGTTTTGACTGTCAACAAAAGACGACCAGAAAAAACTAACGCCCAGCCAAAACCTTCGTGGCTTAAATCAACTACAACTTGCGATAACAAACCAGTTTCTTGTTCAATACGAGCAGCAACAGCACGATAAAATGCCATTATTCTGGCAATGGTTACTGGATCTACCTCACCTTCAACAGATATTTCGCGTTTCTTTTGTTTGCTAACTACAAAGGGTTTGAGGATTAATTCATCTGACCAATTGCGGAAAACACCGTAAGTATCTTGACCACGAATTTGTTGAACGATCGCTTTCAAAAAAGGTGAATTTACAACTTCACTAGGGGCGGTTCCGTTAACACTATTTGTTGCACTCATACAGTTGTTTCTTCTTCTAGTTCTAATTCATCAAAATTCAGATTTTTTTGCTGCAAAGCTTTACGTAACCAAGGTGGTGGACTACCTTTGAGAGTTTCAACTAATTTGTTGAGCGTATCAGCAATTTCATCTTGCTCGGAACGTGCTTTAATTGGAGTGACACCTGTTTTCAGTAATTTGGCAGCAGCACTACTACCAATTGCCGCAACATACACAATCGTGCATTCTTTTAAAGCATTAAGTTTGGGAACAAGTTTATCCTCGTTACCATCTTCTTTGAGGTTTCCATTAAATTTGATAGTTTCTACAAATTGATAACCATCTTGGGAAACTTCATAAACATCAATCATCTTTGCCCAACCAAAATGAGCATTGACATGAACTTGATCACTAGTTGTGAAAGCTATTTTCATTTTTATTTGTTAGTAGTTAATGGTTGGGGATTGGGGATAAGGGGTAACGGGGATCGGGGATTGGGGATTGGGAAAACGATGTGTGTAATGAATTGCGTCTAAATACTGCAAAGAGAAATATCTCAGTAAATACAGGGAGACTATTAAGTGACTACCTGATAATTATACTTACAGTAATTTTAGCAACTAGTCTAGTAGATCACCATATAATTACGGCTATCTTTAAGTAAATTTTGCTAAAGATGAACTTTCCGACTAGGACAGTCTGATTTTTCACGTAGGTATAAGCTCAAAGTCCCAACCAATCTTTGATTTCTTTAACTAACCATTGCTGTTCTACATCAGCTACTTCTGGACTAAAGGCACCAAATTTGTATTTTTGAACTCCTGCTTCAATACTAATTGCCATTAAGGGTCGATGATTCACAGAAATTGATTCACGGTTGATACTGACATTGTGAATAGCTGAAGTATTTCCTCGCTTTCTGCGATAGCATTGACCAAATAATTCCCACTCCATGAAAAAGTATTTATGATCAAAACGAATATATACTTCTCCAAAAGCAGGAAAGATCAACATACTCAGTGGTAATAAACCAACCAGCCAATGAATTAATAAAAAAGGATGGAAAATACCTCCTGTGAACAACAGCAGAATTCCATACCATAAACTCACAAAAAATAATAAAAAACTATCGGAAGATTGTATTCCTCGTGCTGGTATTTTAATTGCTAGATAATTAACTGTTTTTTTAAGATGAATGCGGCTACCATGAGGTTGAGAAACTAAACCAGCAGAATAAGTGGTTAGACGACTGTTGAGAACTTCTAAAGCTTGAGGCGCTGTGTGAAATCTTTGCTCAACATCTGGTTCGGTGAGGGTTTCTAGCCAACGCAGAAAATGAGGACTTAAATTAGTGCGATCGCTAAATTGAATCCGCATATTTCTTTGTGGTAAATCGGCGGGAGAAGTACCTGTTACTAAATGAATTAATGTTGCTCCCAAAGCATAAAGATCGGAAGCTGGAACGGCTCGACCACCAAATTGTTCGATGGGTGCATATCCATAAGTTCCCACTACTGTAAAAGTAGCTCCTTGAGCTGTGGCTCGATCTTGTACTGCACCAAAATCAACCAAATAAACTTGTTGATCTTCACCCAAAATTAAATTACTTGGTTTAATATCCCGATGTAAAACAGGGGGGATTAATGAGTGTAAATAAATCAGAATTTCTAAAACATCAGAGGCAAATTTTCGGACTTGCTCTTCAGTAAATTTTTGTCTTTGATTGAGTAATTCTTTGAGAGATGAACCAGGAATATATTGTTGAACTAAAGCAAACCAGAGAATACGGTCATCAATCGAAAAATAATCGCGATACTTAGGAATGCGAGCATGATTTAATTGTTTGAGAACATCTGCTTCCCGCTCAAATAGTTTCAAATCATCCCAATGTACCTGATCACCAAACGCTAAAAACTTGACTATGACTAATTCTGCTGGTTGAGTTGCGAGATCCTCAGCTAACCAGGTTTGACGACCTGCATTTTGTCCCAATTTTTGTTTGAGTTGGTAGCGAGACTCTTGTGGAGTCGCTTCGCGAACGCGCAATATTTGCCCCGCCTCAAGCATGGATAAATACTCCAGTCAAGCGATTTAATCTTAATGTAACAAGTTTTGAAAAAATAAATGGTGAATACACTGGTGTTGGGCATTGGGCATTGGGCATTGGGTATTGGGCATGGGGCATGGGGTATTGGGCAAATCCAAAATTGATTAGCTCCTAAATAATCTTGTGTACAGCGTTTCATGTCTCATACTCGCCAAAGATAATCCCCAAGTACAGCAACTAAGTTCATCATCTTCTAAATTGAGAATTTGTGTTGTGGCGTGACTAAGTAAAGGCTGTAGTTCTAGTAATAATTTTTGCCCCGAAGTTTGACCAAGAGGAACGAGTTTGACTCCGGTGGTGATTAAATTATTTGCCCAAGAATATAGATATCCTAGTAAGGCTGCTTGTATATTTATTTGCCAATGGACAGCAGCAACACTAAAAGCGATCGCATAATTACAACAGTTACCCACAGCATCGGCTATCCCTTGAATTTGTGGTTGTAATTCGACTAGCAAACGCATGAGCGATCGCCCCATTCCCAAACTCGAAGCACGTAATTCTTCAGTTTCCCTCGCCGCTGACAACCAATGATTCCAACGAGATAAACTCTGCAAATCTCTCGCCTGTACTGAGTAATAACCCCGGAGCATAACAGCCGCTTCGATGCGAATCGCCCCATAACGTAATTCCATTTCTATCCAATGCTTGAGATTTTCTCTCTGAGCGATCGCGCCATCTTCAACTAAAGTTTCTAAACCTTCAGAATAACTATATCCGCCTACTGGTAAACTCGGACTAGCCAGTTGCAATAAACACAACAAATTAAGATCAGTAAGAGCAATGGTGTCCATGTGCATCTGTTTTTGACGTGGGAGTGGTCTATCGATTTTGGATTTTAGATTTTGCAAAATGTTGGTCATTCATCAACTCATATCTTGTATCAGCTTTTCATCCCGCCAATAAATAAATTTATTGGCTAATAGCTAAAGTCAGATAAATCTGACTAGGACGATGTTTGAGTCCGTTTTAACGCAATACGGTTCAGTTAAGGATTTTTAGTGCAAAAATTTGACCTGTAGAGACGCGCCATGGCGCGTCTCTACAAGAGATTGTGGTCTTATCTGAACCGTATTGCGTTTTAACGGACTTATGCTATTAGCCTGAGAATTAATTCTGAGGCGGGATACGGGGTTGGTGCAAGATATCAGTCAAGGCATCTTAGCACATCAAATTAACTGCGGCGGCGTAGCCCTAAATTCTATATGCAGCCGCACTCACCAAACCTAAAAGCACAGTTACGATCAAAAAAGATATACTTCTATATTTTGTGTCGGAACTGGCTGCGAGGCAATATTCAATGCCCAAATGGAAACTAGTAACTGAATTCTCGTTTAACAGCGCCCATTACATTAAAGATTACGATGGCCCCTGCGGTCGGATGCATGGGCATAATTATACGGTGCGAATCGAAGCAACCGCATCCAAGTTACATTCTTCTCAATATTGTCCACACCCAGTGATGGTAGCTGATTTTAGAACTTTACGCTGGGCAAAGCAAGATGTTTCTAAAGGCGGACTTGATCACTGCATCCTCAACGAAATTTTACCTCCTGAGTACGAAACAACTGCTGAGATGATTGCTAAATATATCTATGACAAAACTAAAAAACTACTCCCAGCAGATGTGCAACTGAAAGTAGCGGTGTCAGAAACCCCCAATAGTTGGGTTGAATACGAAGACGATTGAAGTAGGTATCTTCGTGTCTTTGTGCCTTATACCAATTCTTCGTGAAGCTGCATAGAATTTTACCCCTCCCCAACCCTCCCCGCAAGCGGGGAGGGTGTGCGTTAGCGCGGGTGGGGTCTTTGTATGCGTCTTCATATTAAATTGGTATTAGTGGTTAAATAAATTTTCTTCACCACCAAGACACCAAGACACCAAGACAGAAAGAAAACTTGATGAAAATTGAGCTTTCAGTGCAAAATTAAGCAAAAAATAATTCATTCTTAAACTTCTAGTGACATTTATGAAGTCAGGAAAAATCTCAATTTGACTTCTTTGATCCTGGAGGTATTAATGGCTAATTTGTTCTTCTCGGAATATATTGAGGGAAGCAGCAACAATAAAGCACTAGAAATTTATAACGGTACTGGTGCAGCCATTGACTTGAGTTTGGATGGCTATGTTATCCAGGTATATTTCAACGGTAGCACTTCTGCCGGTTTGACAATTAATCTCACTGGTACAGTCGCAGATAACGATGTCTTCGTGCTTGCTCAAAGTAGCGCCAGTGCAGTAATTCTTGGTCAGGCAGATCAAACCAATGGCGCAGGATGGTTTAATGGTGATGATGCGATCGTCCTGCGTCAAGGTGGTGTCAATGGCGCAATAATTGATTCTATTGGTCAAATTGGCTTTGATCCAGGTACAGAGTGGGGAAGTGGACTGACTAGTACAGCAGATAATACCCTGCGTCGCAAAAGTGGTTTGATCAATGGTGATACTAATCCCTTTGATGTTTTTGATCCAAGTGTGGAGTGGGATGGTTACGCTACCGATACTTTCGATAATTTAGGATTTTACACGACAAATGGTCAGACACCGTCGCTGAGTTTAACTGTTTCTCCTACTAGCTTTTCAGAAACAGCAGGAAACAATGCGGCGATTGGTACAGTTACTCGTACGGGAAGCACAGACAACGCCTTGAGCGTGACTTTAACTAGTAATGATACTAGTGAGGCAACTGTTCCCACAACAGTAGAAATTGCAGCGGGACAAACTTCCGCAACATTTAATATTGCTGCTGTGGATGATGCGATCGCAGATGGTTCACAAACTGTTACTCTTAACGCTACTGCATCGGGCTTTACCAACGGCGCAACCACCGTCACAGTCACAGATAATGAAGTTACGGCTGGGAATATCCGTATTCATGATATCCAAGGTGCTAGCCACGTTTCACCCCTTGTTGGTCAAACAGTTAGCAATGTTCCTGGTATTGTTACAGCTGTCGTTTCTAATGGCTTTTATTTACAAGATCCCAATCCTGACAGCAATGATGCGACTTCCGAAGGGATTTTTGTCTTTACTTCTTCTGCACCCACAGTCACCGTTGGCGCTTCGATTTTAGTTAGTGGTACAGTAACAGAGTTTCGTCCTGGTGGTTCTGGGGGTACTAACAATCTTTCGATTACCCAAATTAGCAATAATCCCACAATCACCGTATTATCAAACGATAATACTTTACCGACAGCGACAATTCTCGGCAACGGTGGACGAACAATCCCCACAACGGTGATTGAAGACGATGCAACTGGTAATGTGGAAACTAGCGGCACTTTTGATCCGTCTCAAGATGGGATTGACTTCTACGAAAGTGTAGAAGGAATGCGAGTGCAGGTAAATAATGCAGTAGCAGTCGGCCCTACTAATGATTTTGGTGAAATCCCTGTACTTGCTGATAATGGTGTTAACGCTAGTACCCGGACAAATCGTGGCGGAATTGTCATCCAGCCAGGAGATTTTAACCCAGAACGGATTATTATTGATGATGCCATCATTACAAATGAACCAAAAGTAAATGTAGGCGATCGCTTTAATGGTTCAGTTACAGGTGTAATCGATTACAGCTTTGGTAACTTTAAGCTCTTAAATACTACTTCTTTGCCAAGTGTAACTTCTGGTAATTTGACTCGGGAGACAACAACAATTACAGCCAGTGAAGATAAACTAACTGTTGCCACCTTCAACGTTGAAAACCTCGATCCTGGTGATGGTAGTGACAAGTTTACTAGCTTGGCAAATGCGATTGTTAACAATCTCAAGTCACCAGATATCATTAGTTTAGAAGAGGTGCAAGACAACAACGGCGCTACAAATGACTCTGTTGTTGATGCAAATCTAACTTACCAAACTTTAATTAATGCGATCGCAGCTGCTGGTGGTCCAACTTACGAATACCGTCAAATTAATCCGGTGGATGACCAAGATGGCGGTGAACCAGGTGGTAATATTCGTGTTGGTTTCTTATATAATCCTAACCGTGTAGATTTTGTAGACCGTCCAGGTGGGACATCGACGACCGATACAACAGTCGTAAATGGCGAACTTTCAGCTAGTCCTGGTCGCCTAGTTGACACCAACCTCTCAGATGGTGATGCTTTTGCTAATAGCCGTAAGCCTTTGGTGGGTGAGTTTGTCTTTAATGGTAATACAGTATTTGTAGTAGCCAATCACTTTAATTCTAAGGGTGGCGACCAACCCTTATTCGGACGCTTCCAACCACCAACACTTAGTTCTGAGGCACAACGTACACAACAAGCTCAAATTGTCAATAATTTTGTAGACAGCGTTTTAGCAGCAGACCCCAACGCTAATGTTGTGGTCATGGGTGATCTCAACGACTTTCAGTTTTCCAATCCCATTGCAACCTTGAAGGGTGGTGTCCTGACTAACTTAGTTGATACTTTACCAGTAAATGAACAATATACTTACGTATTTGAAGGTAATTCCCAAGTACTTGACCACATTTTGGTGAGTAACAATTTAGTCAGTGGTTCTGAATTTGATGTTGTGCATATTAACTCTGAGTTTGCTGATCAAGTCAGTGACCATGATCCGGTGATGGCTAGCTTTAAACTATCTCAAGTATACAACGAGATTGTTGGTACACCAGGTAATGATAATCTCGTAGGAACAGCCGCAAGCGATCGCATTCGGGGTTTAGAAAAAAATGATACTCTTACAGGCTTAGGTGGTAACGATCTTTTGGAAGGTGATGAAGGCAACGATACCATTTATGGTGGTGATGGAAATGATACTATTTACGGTGGTGAAGGTAACGATAAGCTTTATGGCGAAGCTGGGAATGACAAGATTTATGCTGGAAATGGCAACGATCAAATAGAAAGTGGTGAAGGTAACGATATTATCTATGCTGGTCAAGGTAATGATCAAATTTCCACTGGTAATGGTGATGACGTAATTTATGCTGAAGCTGGTAATAATAAAATAGATTCAGGTTCAGGCTTCGATAAAGTATTTAGTGGTAGTGGTCGTGATACCTTTGTGCTAGCTGCTGGCGAAGGATTTGATCAGATTGAAAACTTCGGATTCACAGAAGATCGAATCGAGTTAAATGGCTTAAATTTTGCAGACATCACAATTACCCAAGGTATTGGTGCAGATGCAAATAACACACTAATCAGTGTGACAAGTACTGGTGATTTGTTAGCTTCTCTAATTGGAGTACAAGCAAACACAATCACAAATTCTGTCTTCAGCGCCAATTAAATAATATCAGGTTCGCTTGATTACTTATAATTCGCGAAGAACCCCACCCCGGTTTTGTCTAAAGCCAAAACCTCCCCTCCCCGCACGCGGGGAGGGGATTAAGGGGTGGGGTGCAATGACTGTGGTAAGTATAACTAATTATCCGAACCTGATATAAGTCGGCACAAAGTTTATTAAAAATAGGACTTACGCAAAAAACCTCTCAAACTCTCATTCCTCTGTGTACTCTGCGTCTCTGCGGTTTGTTTTTCTGTTACCCGTGCGTAAGTCCTAAAAAACAATAATAGCGCCTACCTATATTTAGATAGACGCTACTTTTTTCTTTAAATTCAGGGAAAAATATAATGTAATGCATTCCCTGAGTTTTATTATAAATTGAGTGTAATTTCATTAATTACACAGTACGACGATTTAATGCATTCCACAAGAAAATAGCAACAATTGCACCCAGAACTGCGACTAAAATACCAGGAATGCTCAGAGAAGCAGCCGCCAGTGCAAAGCGTCCCGTAGCGAAGAACACGCCTAGACTACCACCAACAAATGCACCAATAATACCTAAGATAATTGTTCCTAAAATACCGCCGCCTTGATGACCGGGGTAGATAGCTTTGGCAATAGCACCAGCAATTAAACCTAAAACAATCCAAGCAAGAATATTCATTGTTCTGTATTTGGTAAACGTTTTCTACTAACAAATACAGATTAACAGTCTCAACATTGATATCCAATCTACCAACAGAATTAACTATTAATTAGCCGAAAGTAGTACTTCAATTACTACCATTCTTTTAGATATACACCTGATTTGAAATAGATAATCTAATTAAAAAAAGCTCCTAGTACATATAAGACTAGGGGCTGAAAATTTCTTGCTTGGTAATTGCAGTATATGCATTTTTAATTACTGCTTAACTCTACTTTAAGAATTAAGCTCAAGTTAAAATCGGGATCAAAACTAGTATTTGCTAGCTTGTGGGGTGTGTTGCTCGCATACCACTAGACAAAGTTTATCGCGATCGCTTTCCCGTTTGTAATAAATGGGTTCCCGTTTGTAATGAATGGGTTCCCGTTTGTAATAAATGGGTTCCCGTTTGT
>NZ_NAPS01000001.1:3437370-3439241 GCF_004323185.1 Westiellopsis prolifica IICB1 | reverse complement strand
TGTGTTGCTCGCATACCACTAGACAAAGTTTGTAGCGAACGGGTTCCCGTTTGTAATAAATGGGTTCCCGTTTGTAATAAATGGGTTCCCGTTTGTAATAAATGGGTTCCCGTTTGTGATGAATGGGTTCCCGTTTGTAATAAATGGGTTCCCATTAATAAATAACGTCAAGACGTTGGTCACAAATGTGTTGATGTTCTCTATAGATGGAATGATTTTTGTGATGAACGTTAATTTTGGAATGTCCCCCGCGTCTCCGTGTCTCCGTGTCCCCGTGTCCCCCTTCCTTTGTCCCCCTACTCAGCCTCACCAACCAACAAAAACGCCGCCCAATCACTCGGATTCGGATAATTCTTCATCGTATTCAACATCGCCCGTCTTAACGCCTGTGCCTTATTGGGACTCTTCTGTAACTGCCGATAAAACTCCGGCATCAAAACAGCAGCAGACTTATCCCCCACCCGCCACAATGATACAATTACACTCGGCGTCCCAGCACTAATAAACGCCCGCGACAACCCAATCACACCATCTCCAGTAATCCGTCCCCGCCCAGTATCGCAAGCACTCAATACAACCAACTCTGCATTTAACTTCAAATTTAAAACTTCATTGGCACTCAATAAACCATTATCCTTACCAGCAGGAGCAAGCGCCACTTGTCCAGGTATTCCCCCCTCACCCAACTCATCAAGTAAACCATGAGTCGCCAGGTGGATAAATTTGGCTTGTTGCATTTGTTCTGTAACAGCAGCTTTAGTTGCATCTTTGCCAATCAGAGGTTTAATTTGAAATAAATCAGCAATATCTTGAGCTTCTTTTTCTGCTCCCGGTAAAGAGTCTAGTTGCTGTGGTGGTTCCCCAATTTTAAAACTCACCTTGGGCATAATCGGATTACCAACAACCAAAGCATTGCGAGGAATACCCACCACCAATCCTGGTTTTTGGTCAGTAGTTTGTTGAAGATTTAATCTTCGTGTACGTGTTAACTCTAGAGCTTGAATTGAAGGAGCAATAGAAATAGTATGTTTTTCAATCAGAAATTTTTGATCTTGGTCTTGTAAAGCAGCAAAGGGAACTAAAAATAAAGACTCGTGAGGAATAAAAATAACACGTGATTCAGGATTAGTTGGTAGTTCTTTGGCAATTGGTTGAATGAGTAACTTGTACATTTGCTGTAAGCAAGCATTTCCCCGACAACCTGGCTTGCGAACTGTATTTGTGGTGTCTGTTAGAGATTGGCTATTATTTCTTGTCACAGCAGCGCGAGTATTGTCAACTAAACCTGTGATTACATTAGTAGCGACACCACTACGCCCTTCAGCCAGAGTCGCCGCAGCCGTGCGGACATCCTCTGGCCCAAATTTGATGTTTTTGATATCAACTTTTTGAAATGTAACTTCACCAGTTGGTTTGACAACCCAAATATACAAGTTATCCCAGGCGATGGAATATTCAACCAAAGTCGCATTTTGTTGTTTAGCAATTTGTTGAATTTGCTCAATGTTGGGTGGGGTGGGTGCAGAAGATAGTTGTTGGCGCACAGCAAGTAACTCTGTAAAGGCTCGTGCGCGACCTCTTTCAGCAATTTCCAGAGCTTGTGTAGTTTGATTTTGAGCAATTAGGGCTTGTTGTAGTAGGCGGTAGGACTGTGATTGTGTTTCAAAGAAAGAAACTTTGAAAGCATCGTTATTGCCTAAATCTTTTCGTATGGCTTCTTTGACTGCAATTGAATTACGCAAATTTTGTTCAGCAGCTTTTGGATTACCCAAATTGAGCAGGGCTAATCCTAAGTTATTGAGAGAAATCCCCTCTCCAAGTCTGTCACCGATTTGGCGTTTAATTGCCAAACTTTGGTTGTGGTAATCAAT
>NZ_NAPS01000001.1:3418535-3435771 GCF_004323185.1 Westiellopsis prolifica IICB1 | reverse complement strand
AGTCCCAGTCCACCTAAAGAATTCGCCTCTGCTTGTCTATTACCGATAGCCTTTGCTATAGCCAAACTCTGGTTATAGTAATCTATCGCCCGCTTGTACTCTCCTAATGAGTGGTAAGCACTTCCCAAATTAATCAGAGAATTCGCCTCTGCTTGTCTATTACCAATCGCCTTTGCGATCGCCAAACTCTGGTTATAGTAATCAATCGCCCGCTTGTACTCTCCTGAGTTATAGTAAGCCAGTCCCAGATTAATCAGAGAATTCGCCTCTGCTTGTCTATTACCTATAGCTTTTGCTATAGCCAAATTCTGGTTATAGTAATCAATCGCCCGCTTGTACTCTCCTAATGAGTAGTAAGCACTTCCCAGATTAATCAGAGAATTCGCCTCTGCTAGTCTGTCACCAATAGCCTTTGCTATAGCCAAATTCTGGTTATAGTAATCAATCGCCCGCTTGTACTCTCCTAATGAGTGGTAAGCCAGTCCTAGATTAGTTAAAGCTTTTCCCTCTAAAAGTCTGTTTTTAAGTTCCAGAGCAATAGCCAAACTCTGGTTGTAGTAATTAATCGCTTGTTTATAGTCTCTAGAGTTAGAGTGAATTAGTCCCAGATTATTGAGAGATTGTCCCTCCAAAAGTCTATTTGAGATTTCCCGCGCGATCGCTAAACTCTGATTGTAGTGGGTGGTTGCTTGTTTATAGTCTGCTAAGTTCAAGTAAGCATTTCCCAAATTTTTGAAAGCATTTCCCTCTCCTTGACGGTCTTTAATGCTTTGGTAAATCTCTAACGCCTGCTGGTAAGAACTCAATCCTGCTGCGAATTGACCGGTTTCTAACTGCTTGTTGCCTTGCTCTAATAATCTATCTGCTTCTGCTTTGCGTGTATTTGTACTTTGAGCTAATACCCGTGTTGAGGAGGACAACACCGCAACATTGAGACCTAATGATGGCACACTACTGGCAACAACAGCCAGGAAAACGGCAAGGCTAACGCTTCGTAACCGCATAATTGTTTACCAGACTAACAAAATTTGGGCGAATATAATCTGTTACTACACAAACTGCGAAGCAAATTCCCAAAGGCTAGACCGCTGCGCGGAAGTCAAAAGTCAAAAGAATTGTATTCTCAGCTTTTGCGCCATTTTGTAGACGCGGAGCAGCTTTCCGCAGGGTATGGTAGGTTTATTTCCGCCGTGCTGTACTAGCGGTAACTGTTTAATGAAAAAACAAGGATTTTAAACCCTTGTTTTGCTGGTAAAGTCTCGTGTCGCCACAATTTCTATAGCCGTTCTTGGTTGGATGCAATACAGTTTTAACCTCTGGTGGTAAACCTCCTACGGTGTACACACAAGTCGAAAAACATAACCGACCTTGGCTTGAATTTGGTAGTGGCGTGGCAAAACTAAAATGATGCAATAAATCTCTTCTTCCTTCTCTGCGTTCTCTGCGCCTCTGCGGTTTATTAATGCACTATTTTAAGCTTGCCACGCCACTACAAAACTGTTCCCTATCCCCACGAATGAATTTAATTTTTCCAACTACTCATTAGAAAGAGTATAAATATTCCAATTCTGAGGTGCATCTTTAGGTAAACCCATCAGTTGCAACACATTAGCCCAAGCTGATTTAATCTCTGCATCCTGGGGATTGCGGCGCTGAAGTTCAGCTAAATTAGTCAAGGTTTCATACCACAATCGTTGATCAGTATATATAGATATACGCTCTTGCGCTGATGCTGTTTTTAACTGATTACTTAAAGTTGGACTAACAGAAATACGCTCTAACCGTCCATTAACTATGGCATCAGCAGCACGGTTTTGGGGATTGCAAATTGCAGAAAAAGCCCAACGATATTTGTTATTTTGCTTAAGTGGAGATATTGTTGATGGCAATTGCAGACCAATAATTCCCAATTTCTGTTTATTTAAGGGAAAGATTTGAGAATATACTTCTTGTCCTTCGTTATCAAGAAGCACAAATTCAACATTGACTTGAGCAACAGGCAAATAAGGAACATAAAACCAAAAAGTTGGACGTTCAGTAATTGTCTGCTCAACATAGGGAATTCCTTGCTCACTTGCGGGTACTAAAGCAATAATTGGTTGAGCTTTACTCTGACCTAAATTAGGACAGTTACCGCGTACTGCTCCCCCTTGATTACGATTTGTAGCGACTCCACCGGGACGAGTACCAAAGAAAAAACGTTTAATTTTCTCAACTAAAGTAGGTTTTTTCTGTGATTGTTGTGCTTGCACAGGTGAAAGATATAGCAGCGAATTCGTAAATCCTAAAACCAGAGTACAAGCAATAATTGTTTTTGTATTAATCAGTATATGTTTGTTCATATAAAATTCCTATTTTATTTTTGTTGCCGTAGCCTGCGCTCTGCGCTTAAAAAATTCAGTAAACTTTACTGTTCCCCCTTCTCTGTTCCCTGTTCCCTGTTCCCTGTTCCCTATTCAAATACATCACAGCAGCGCTAGTACCAATTAAAGCTAACGCAGGCGGAATTAATGGTATCCAAACACTAGCAACCGTGAGACTAGCCCAACAAATCACATACAAAACCCCAACTCCGCAAATGACAGCAATCACTACAGGTTTCACAGAACGTCGATAATAAGCAAATGCACCTCCTATGAAAGACCAGCCCCAAATCCAAAATATTTCTACACCTTGAGGAAAAACATGCAATAATGGTCGCCCATCTAATACTGCACTCAGAATTTGACTAATCATATGGGCGTGTACTGTTACACCGTGCATTTTACCGTAAGGTGTAAACCACTCATCACGAGGCCCTTCTTGTTCAGCATAACTACCAATTAAAACTATCTTATTACGGATATCTTCAAGATTTTGATTACTTAAAACTTCTTCTAGTGTCATTAATTTAGCGACATTGCCAGAAGTTGTAGCACGATAATTTAGTAATACTTGAAAACCAGAATTATCCACATCCTGATAACCTCCTGTAAAAGGTTGCAAGTGGGGAAAGATAACATTACCCAAGCGCAAATTCTCTTGGGAAATAATCGGGTCTATGTAGTTAATCTTGTCCCCCAGTTCCTGTTCCAAGTAACGATGTGCTAACAACAAACTAAAAGACCGCGTTGTTTTACATGCAGTTCCAGGAACCTGATCCTGAGATATTAAATGGCGACGTAGAATGTTATCTCTGTCTGTGATAAAATCACTAAAACCAAAAGATTTTACTTCCTGTGGTGGGGATACTTGTGAATCAATTTGAGTACCTTGCTCGTCAGTTTTGGGTACTTTACAAACACCCACTATGTTCTTTTGTCTCAGTTGCTCTGCTAATCCTGGAACACTAGAATCATTAGGATAAGCACGATAGAAATCTAGACCAATCAACCTGGGCTGATGCTGTTGTAGCGTCTTTAATAGACGATTCAAAGAGGGATCACGCAAAGAACTTCCATATCCTTTTTCTCCTCTTTTATCCTGCGCCACAATATCTTCGTCAGTAATTTTAATGATTAACAGACGTGGATCTTCTTTTTCATTCAATAATCGAGCTTGCATTAATTGGTCATAAGCTTTTAACTCTAACCACTCTAAAATTCCAAAAAAACGTAATCCTATTAATGCACCTGTTACTGTTAAACTCAGAAAAAATAACTTTCTTAGTTTCCAACTATTTAGCCAAGAATGACTAACTTTTTTATCTGACACTGGTGATTCAGGTTTAGTCACCAAGTTCTCAAGTACTGGCTGATTTAATTGGTGTGAGTCTTCTTTTTCAAGCTGGATGGTTGAAATTTGCTCACTGATTTCTGAGTGATGATTACTGTTGAGTTTGCGGATAATAGCCTCTAATTCAGGTGCGTATCCTCCTTGTTTAAAATCATCTTTAATTTCCTTACAAAGTTTATAAATAGAGGTTTCTAATTGTCTTTCTAACAAATTATTAATTAGTAATACCGCAAAATCACTACTAGCACTTTCTTTAATAGAACTAATATCTCTAGGATTAATATCAATTTGGATACACAGTGCTTCTCGCCTTTCTGGTGCAGAACGTCCACTCCGTTCTAAAAGTTTTCTAAGTGTTTCTATATCTGAATCATTTAGGTCTTTTAGAGACATATAAATTTTTAATAGTGATTTAATAATTAATAAGTTCGTAGTAACCACTTTAGTGCTTAGATGAGGACTAAAGTCCCCACTACAAACTTATCAGAATTAGTGTCATGGAGTATTAATTACCAGGACTATAGCATTCCTAAATTATTCGTGAGATACAAGATCCCCGACTTTTGCAAAAAGTCGGGGATCTAAGCTCTGCGATTCCCACGAATTATATAGGGTTGCGATAGATTAAACCTGACGATTAAATTTAGCCATAATCACTGCTAATTTAGTACTGTATCTTCCTCCTTGGAAGTCAGATGCCAGTTTTTTACAAAGTTTATAAATTGCTGTTTCTAATCCTCTTCTGTGCAACGAATCAATTAATTCGACTGCAAAGTCATTTTCAGCCAGCGTCCAGATAGCACTCAAATCTCCAGGATTGATGCCAATTTCTATACACAATGCTTTGCGTCTTTCCGGTGCAGCACGTCCGCTTAATTGTAAAAGTTCTCTGATAGTTTCGATGTCTGCATCGTTCAGTTCTTGCTCAACCTCAGCAGCCAAAGGTTGCGGCTGGGAATTTACCCCAGATGCAGATAATTGAGATGATTGGTTGAGGGTTGGCTTTTTCATAATTACTGGAGTTTCTCCCTGAGAAATATTTTCGAGTTGGACAGCAACTAAACCTTCATCAAAAGCTCTTTGAAAAACATCTATATTATCTGGGTTATCATAACCCAAAGCATCATAAAAACCCTGAGCAAATGCGATCGCAGCTTTATCTTTGATCTGTTGGTTCATCCCGATCGCATAATTAATATATTCACTAATGGCTTGGGCTGGTTTGGCTGAATGGCAAACATTAAGCAGCACACAGTTGACGTAATCTGCGTGTAACTTGAACAATAGTGCTAACCCTTGCGCGGTGACGGGCTTATTATTTCCCCCATCATCCTCTAATACCAAACTGCCATCCTTCAAACCATGTCCACAAAAGTGTACTATTTGCGGACGTTCTTCGGCGATCGCTCTGCGAATATCTTGAGGACGCACAGCAGTTTTCGTCCGAATCTCAAATAAATCTCGTCTAGCAGATCGATGAATAGCTTCCTCAATTTCCCGAATTTCTTTATCTAAGCGCAAACCATGAGGAATCGCAGTTAAGATTAATACTTTCTGTGGCACTAGTTATACTCCAGTAAAATTATTCTAATCTCGTTAAAATTACCTCACCCCAACCCTCTCCTTACTAAGGGTGAGGTTATTGTATAGTAGTGGCGTGTCTAGACTAAAATGTTGCATTAATAAACCGCAGAGGCGCAGAGAACGCAGAGAAAGAATCAGAGATTTATTGCACTATTTTAGCCTTGACACGCCAGTAGGCATTTTAACGGACATGATATTACTACTCAGCTTCACCAACTAACAAAAACGCAGCCCAATCACTAGGATTTGGGTAATTCTTCATCGTATTCAACATCGCCCGTCTTAACGCCTGTGCCTTATTCGGACTCTTCTGTAACTGCCGATAAAACTCCGGCATCAAAACAGCAGCAGAATTATCCCCCACCCGCCACAATGATACAATTACACTTGGCGTCCCAGCACTAATAAACGCCCGCGATAATCCAATCACGCCATCCCCAGTAATTCGTCCCCGCCCAGTATCGCAAGCGCTCAAGACAACAAGCTCTGCATTTAACTTCAAATTTAAAACTTCATTGGCACTCAATAAACCATTATCCTTACCAGCAGGAGCAAGTGCTACTTGTCCTGGTATTCCCCCCTCACCCAACTCATCAAGTAAACCGTGAGTCGCCAGGTGAATAATTCTCGCTTGTGACATTTGCCCAATCACAGCAGCTTTAGTTGCATCTTTCCCAATCAGAGGTTTAATTTGAAATAAAACAGCAATATCTTTAGCTTCTGTTTCGGCTCCAGGTAAAGAGTCAAGTTGCTGTGGTGGTTCACCAATTTTAAAACTTACCTTGGGCATAGTGGGATTACCAACAACCAAAGCTGATATTTGTGCTTGTTGGAGTTTCAATCTTCTTGCGCGGGTTAGTTCTAGTGCTTGAATTGAAGGAGCGATCGAAATAGTATGTTTTTCAATGAGAAATTTTTTATCTTGGTCTTGCAAAGCTGCAAAGGGAACTAAAAATAAAGATTCGTGGGGAATAAAAATAACGCGGGAGTCGGGATTAGTTGGTAGTTCTTTGGCAATTGGTTGAATTAGTAACTTGTACATTTGCTGCAAGCAAGCATTTCCCCGACAGCCTAAAGTCCGAACAGTATTTGGATTATTTTCTGGGGATGTGTTTTCAGTTGTTGTCACAGCAGCACGAGTATTGTTAACCAAGCCTGTAATGATATTAGTAGCGACACCGCGACCTTCAGCCAAAGTCGCCGCAGCAGTGCGAGTATCCTCTGCTACATTACCCAAGTTGGTTTTTTTGATATCAACTTTTTGAAATGTAACTTCACCAGTTGGTTTAACAACCCAAATATACAACTCATCCCAGGCAATGGAATATTCAACCAGAGTGGCGTTTTGCTGTTTAGCGATTTGTTGAATTTGCTTAATGTTAGGTGAAGCAGGTGCAGAGGATAATTGTTGACGTACAGCAAGTAATTCTATCAAAGCTCGTGCGCGACCTTGTTCCGCGATTTCCAGAGCATCTTTGGTGCGATTTTGAGCAATCAGAACTTGTTGCAGTAAGCGGTAGGTATGTGCTTGTGTTTCAAAGATAGAGATTTTTAAAGCATCATTATCACCTAAGTCTTTTCGTATGGCTTCTTTGACTGCAATTGAATGACGCAAATTTTCTTCAGCAGCTTTTGGATTGCCAGAATTGAGCAAGGCAGCTGCAAGATTGTTAAGAGAAGCAGCCTCCCCAAATCGGTCTTTAATTTGCCACTTAATTGCCAAACTCTGGTTTTGGTAATCAATTGCCCTCTGGTAGTCTCCTAGCGCATTATAAGCAATTCCCAAATTACATAGAGAAGCAGCCTCGCCTCTTCGATCTTTAATTTGATGCTTAATTTTTAAACTTTGCTTGTGGTAATCAATTGCCGTTTGGTAATCTTCTAGTAGTAAGTAAGCATTTCCCAAGCTGCTTAGAGAATAAGCCTCTCCTTGTAAGTCTTGGACTTGCCGAGCAATTACTAAACCCTCTTTGTGGTAATCAATTGCCTTCTGGTAGTCTTCTAGCGCATTGTAAGCATTTCCTAGATGACCAATAATACGACCTTCCCATTGTCGGTCTTTGATTTGCCGCGCAATAACCAAACTCTGCTTGTAGTAATTAATCGCGCTCTGGTACTCTCCTAAGTTACGATAAGCTAATCCCAGTCCGATAAGAGAACCTTCTTCCCCTTGTTGGTCTTTTATTTTCCGGGTAATTGCCAATTGTTGGTTGTGGTAATCAATTGCCCGTTTATACTCCCCTAAATTACGATAAGCATTTCCCAAGCTGCCCAGAGCATAAGCCTCTCCTTTTTGGTCTTTAATTTCCTGGGCGATTATCAAACTCTGGTTGTGGTAATCAATCGCTATATGATAGTTTCCTAAGTTCAGATAAACCAGTCCTACACTATTTAAAGCATTTCCCTCTCCCTTACGATCTTTAATGCTTTGAAAAATCTGTAACGCCTGCTGGTAAGAACGCAATGCTGCTGCAAACTGACTGGTATCAAACTGTTTGTTGCCTTGCTTTAATAATCTATCTGCTTCTTGCTTGCGTGTATCTGTACTTTGAGCTAATACCTGTGTTGATGGGGAGATCACTGCAAAATTAGAACTGAAAGATGGAGTGCTACTGACAACAATAGCAACCAAAACAGCAAGGCTAAATAACTGCATCATTGTCTAGAGGATTAATCACTTAACAGAATTGATTATTTTCAGATTTTATTAACTTTAGTATCTAAAAGTAATGCAATCTACGTATTTTACGAACATAACATAATCCCCATTTATCTCAGATAGAGATTTGTTTAGATTTCTCCAAAAAATAATGTAGAGAGGTGCCATGGCACGTCTCTAAATAAGAATTGTGGGCTGATCAGGCATAATTAATTTGTGAGCGATCGCCAGAACCAGACTGAATTAATACTGAGTGGATTCTTTATGGCTTTGCGATCGCGCACCGTCAAACAAAATTTATGGCGATCGCTTTGACATTAGTGACGACAATCTTCACGTTTGTGGTGAAAATCGTTTCATTCATAAAGAACATCACGACGTTAGCCACAAATGTCACGACGTTAGCCACAAATGTCACGACGTTAGCCACAAATGTCACGACGTTAGCCACAAATGTCGCGACGTTAGCCACAAATGTGACGACGTTAGCCACAAATGTGACGACGTTAGCCACAAATGTCGCGACGTTAGCCACAAATGTCGCGATGTCCTCTATGATTAAAATCGCCCACGCGGCTCACTCCCGATCCATTTACGGAGAGCCTAAAATAACCAATGACCATTCTACAGACGCGATTTATCGCGTCTCTACCAATAACCAATGACCATTCTACAGACGCGATTTATCGCGTCTCTACCGATGACGACCCTTATTAACTCACTTTAAAAGTACGCACCCTTTGTTGCAATTGCTGAGAAATCTCCATAGTCTGCTTTAGCAAAGTAGAGGTTTGGCGGGAGGAATTACTAGTCATATCCGAAATTTTGGCAAGTTCCTCCATCAGTGCAGAGACTTCTGTGGAGGTTTGCACCTGGGAAACAGTTGCAACAGAAATTGAGTGTACCAATTGATCAATTTGGCGACAAACATCTAGGATTTGGTTTAAATTTTGCTTGGTATTTTGTACTAAACGAGTCCCTTCGATTACCTGTGTGGTTCCCAATTCCATTGCTTTGACAACCTCATTAGTTTCCAACTGGATATTAGCAACAATTCCCTCAATCTCAGTAGTTGCGGTACTACTGTGTGCTGCTAAGATACCTACTTCTTGAGCAATTGCCAAAAAACCTTGAGCTTCTTCACCTGCATGTGTTGCTTCAATCTTGGTTTTAATCGCTAACAAGTTGATTTTCATGGCAATCTCATTAATTAATGCGACCACGCGGGAAATTTTTTGTGAAGATTCCCCTAATCGTTTGACTTGTTTGCCTGTTTCATCTACTGTTTCTCGTAAAACCATAATGTTCTCAACTGTCAAGTCCATTGCTGAACCTCCAGTTTCTGCAACTTGGTAGGCTGTACGAGCAACTTCAGCTGCTTGTTCAGCTGTTTTTGCCACATCTATAATCGAATGCTGCATTTGATCAACAGCTTTGAGAGTCCGGTTGATTTCCTTTGTTTGTTTGAGAGACCCAATTGCAAGTTGATCCATCGCTTCAAAATTACTAGCGATCGCCACATCTACTTGAGAAGCAGTTTGTTTGACTTGGATAATAATTTCCTGCAAATTTTCCAAGATATAATTCAAAAATTCAGCAATTGTGCCAATTTCTCCGGGTAAAATTTCCGCACGTACCGTGAGATTTCCTGTCGATGCTTCCTGAACTTGATCAATAAGTTGCAGCAACTGCAACTCCAGTTGTTCTTTCTGTAAACGTTGTTGTTGTGAAACTGTTTCTGCGATCGCTCGCCCTTTTTGAGCTTGTTCTAATAAATTCGCTCGTTCTAATGACAGACTGACTATTCTCGCAAACTGCTCGAACAAATCAATTTCTGACTGCTGCCAAAATCGTGGTTGAGAACATTGGTGAGCAATAAGTAAGCCCAACAATTTATTATTTAATAAGATTGGAGCTGCTAAAGATGCTTTGACAGCAAACCGTTCTAGTTGCTGAATATAACAATCACTTAAATCTGCTTGGTAGATATCATTAATAGCAACAACTTCACCCTGTGGATGCTTCTCAATATAATCTACTACACAAGGCTCATTAACATTTGCCCCCAAACAGCGAGGCCAAATTGTCTCTACTGATTCAGCAATAATACTACCAGAAAAATCTTCGTCGATGATATGGAAAATTGCTCGATCAACTTGTAGAGCTTGATGAAGATTTTGTACCGCTAAATTATAAACCTCTTCAGAACTATTAGCCTTAGACAAACTAATAGCAGTATCTTTGAGAATCTGGGTTACTTCCAACAAACTGACACGTTCTAATGTCAATCCTACTTGAATTGCTAATTGCCGTAAAAAATTAACTTCATAGGGCTGCCAAATATGAGTATTTTGACAGTGATGAGCAATCAAAAAGCCAACTAATTGCTCATTTTTAATGATAGGAACAACTAAGTTTGCTTTAACTTGTAACCGTTCCATTAACTTCAGATGTTCCGCACTCAAGCCTGCTTCCAAAATATTGTTGACAATTGAAATACGACCTTTAGTGTAAGCATCAATCAAATTTGGCGGAATACAAGCATCATGAATCGAATTTTCTAGACTTATAGGAAACTCAGTGACAACAGATTCAGCAATAACTTTTCCACCTGTACAAGTGTTGAAGCGATAAATTACCACTCGATCTGCTGTGAGTGCAAGTCTGGCTTGTTGTACTGTAATATTGAATAATTCTT
This sequence comes from Westiellopsis prolifica IICB1, assembly GCF_004323185.1. Taxonomy (GTDB): domain Bacteria; phylum Cyanobacteriota; class Cyanobacteriia; order Cyanobacteriales; family Nostocaceae; genus Pelatocladus; species Pelatocladus prolificus_A. The sequence goes on along the minus strand of NZ_NAPS01000001.1, from coordinate 3,425,116 downwards.
GGGAAGTACTAGACTGTCGAAGAGAATGCAAAATATTTGTTAATAACTTTAATTCTTCAGTTTCCGCTGTTTGCTCTCTGAGCAGATTTTGCAGTTGATTTGCCATTTGGTTAATGTTAGAACCCAAGACTGCAAGTTCGTCAGAACCAGCTATAGCAATACGTGTGTCTAGACTGCCTGTACCTAATTTTTTAACTGCGGCGATAGTAGCTATAATTGGTCTAATCATGCGGTTAGCAAGAAATGCTGCAATAGTGCCAACAAGCAATGCGATCGCAATAGTTCCTATTTGAAAAGCTAACAATAATTGTCTTTGAGTTGCAAAGGCTGTATTTAGATCTGTTGTTAGTATTAATCTCCATTGAATATTTGGAAGTCCCTCTATTTTTGATAGAGGTACATAGGTAACTAATTTTTGATTGTTTTGCTTCTGATCAAATAAGATTTGACTCGTTACTTGATTTTGGACTTCCAATGGCTTCCATTCAGGGAATACCTCTGCAAACTTCTTACCCCATTGATATCTTTGTTTACTAAAAATGATTCTTCCTGATGAGTCTACTATAGTATAATCATCCTCATTAATCTGCGAGATTGTCAGGGCTTTTCCTAAGGATTCTATAGGCATAACTGCCCGTACAATTAAAGTCTTAGCCGTAAGACTATCTTTCACAGGTGCAGCTAAATATATCCTGGGATTTTCTGAACTTTTTGAGGATGAAGCTTGGCTGATGTAAGGCTTGTTAGTATTCCTTACTACTTGAAAATAATCCTGATTTTTTTGGTTAGCAATCTGTTGGCTTTTCGAGTCAAAAACTAAATTACCATCGATATCAAAAAGAGTAATACTCTCAACGTTTTTTCCCGTACTTGATATATAGTTATTTAATTTGGTTTCAATATTTTTGAGAGTTTCAGTTGGCTGTATCTGAGGATTCATCAAGAGAATTTGTTGAGAAATTCTTTGAACATCTTCATAATTTATATACAGAAAAGTGTTTATACTATCTGCTAATAACTTTGCTTTATCCTGCTTAGTATTGGTAATTTCTTTCGTTGTTGATTGGCTGATCAAACGATAAGCCAGCAGTCCAATTGCTAATGCAGGTAGCATACCTATTGCTACAGCAAATATCAGCATTTTTGTACGTAGACTCATCTCTCTGAGCGACGATAAAATAGCCTGAACAGAGAATTTAAAAGAATTATTGTTGCGCTTTTTGACAGGTTCTTTCTGTAATGGAAACATTGGTTTTTTCAGTTGTACAGTTTTTTCCTGGATGAATTTTCTGAACCTTAACTAACTTTTATATCAAGCCTGCGATTGAAATCCGAGTCTCATAATTCAAGTCTGCTTAAGCAGACTACTTGATTTGTTGCTCGAAATTATTAGTCACTATCGGCTACTCACTTCAACTATAAATAACCTTCTTTTTCAGCAAAATTACGTAAACGCGGTAAGCATTGGCGTTGATAAAAACTGCTCAAAGTAGATACTGGTAGCTTATATTCTATCGATAACTCCTTCCAGCCCACCTCCGGCGGTAAACGTTTCAAAATTAATACTTGGCAATTGACATGGGGATGTCCTTGAACATGAGTGCTTCGTAGTTCTCCATCAATATCTTCTTCCACCCATAACTTCACCGTTTCTAAAATTGGAGGTATGTCAGGGGAAGCAGGTAACTTATCTTCAGGATATATAGTTTCAATGCGATCGCCAGAAGCAGACTGATTAATACTGGGAGGGGCTTTTTTAGCATTTTCTTCCCGTTGTTGAGTGTAAAAATCTTGCAGTCTCCATCTCAGGTAAGCATTCAGCCAAGTAATCACAGATCCCCGCGTCGGATCATATGCTTTACAAATATTGGCACAGAAGTACAACCACGTCTGTTGCAGTGCATCTTGATAGTAAGGCGTACTCTCTTTCCAAAGTTTGCCATTACTCAAGCGAATAATTTGTGTCAATCGTTTCTGACGCTGCGGACTTCCAACCGGATGTCCACAAGCTTCATCAACTAAGCGTCGTAAGTTTTCCTCCAATGTTTGCATAATACTTTTCGTGAACACACTAAGCCTTTTCTAAGTATTGCGTAGAATTGGCATTTAATATCGGGGATTGGGGAACGGGGAACAGGGAACGGGGAACAGAGAACGGGGAACAGAGAACGGGGAACAGGGAACGGGCAATAGAATAGGAAAAGACTTGTTAAATAATTCTCCCTTGTCTCCCTTGTCCCCCTTCCCGATCCCCGATCCCCGATCCCCGATCCCCGATCCCCAATCCGCAATAAAACTACAGTCCGATCCAAGAAAGAAGCACTCGCCACCAAGAAACCCTAACCTGACCGTTGAGGTTCATTTTTTTACGGATATCTTGAATATTCCAATTGGTTAGTTTAGCAAGAGTTTGTGCTTCTTGTTCAAAGCGTTTTCCTAAAGACCGTTTGTATTCTCTCCCTGCTTGACATTTTGCTTCACCTGTAAATGGATGTTGCAAAATATAACGTCCTTGGAAGTTTTCACGGTTGGATGTTTCTTGGAAGATTAAATCTTCGGGAAATTTGTCGCGGGTGTAGCGGACGTGGAGACGAGTGATAAAAACGTTGTTGGGAACAATGGAACGACGAAAAGGTGCTGACTGATTAATATTTGGAGGGAAATCACTTAACCAAAAGACCCCTGCTTCTTTCAATTCTTCCGAGTTTAGCGGTTCCGCAGAACAGGGATCACAACTACCCATATCCCAAGCGTATTCTAAAAATCCTACTTTCCGGTCTTCTTTGGTGTAAGCAGTTTGGAACATGGATTTATAAAATTCGCCAAATTCATTTTTGACAAACAACGGAATATTCGCATCAGAAGCAACTTTGACAGTGCGGTAGTTGGTAAGTTCTGCTTGTCCTTTCGGCGAAAGAATATAAACAATTAAATCTTGCTCTGTAGCAGCATTGATCATACCCAAACGAATTGGCAGCATGAATTTAGGCGACTGGTAAGATATTTGCAATGGACGCAAGTTTTGATAGCCCGTTTGGTCAAACTTATCCAGATTAACTTTAGCCACAAAAAACTTCATGTTTTGCCGAATGTAAGGCTTAAGTAACTGTTTCGCCCCTCTAGGAATTTTGTAACCGTTACGAATTAACCAAGTTTCCAACCCGCCCGACTCTTTAGCACTCAAAATGACAATATCGTATTCACCAACGTTAAACCGTGCTTCAACAGTTACACCCAAATTCTGGCTGCTGTTTCTTCTCTGTCCCTGACTTTCTGCTGATGGTGCTGGCGCAGCTTGCGGCATAACTCGATCATATACAGGATTGCAGGGATCAGAATCATAATACTCTACTAATCGTGGGGCGCTAAAAGCATCCAAACGTTCGATAATTTTAGGATTGCCAACACGTACTTGTTCTTTTTGGATAACAGTAGGTACAGGTACAACAATCGCAAAATCTTTCACATCACCTTGATAATCATTAGCCATCGTCAACACAGTCCGATCATCATTATGTGCGATCACCACCTGCGAAGCTTTGTTATATAATTTCGTATCCGCCTTAGCAACATAAAAACCGCAAAAAGCCCAAGCTGTAGGTGCAAAACAAAATACAACCGCAAATATCACCACTAACGAAATCAAAAATCTTAAGTGTTTCATAATTCAAGTTTTTAAGTAATTAAGCAAAATTAAATTCATTAGTGGAGGGATCGGGGATAGGGGATAGGGGATTCTCCAGAGGAGACGCTACGCGAACGGGGATTGGGAATCGGGAATAGGGAATAGGGAAAGAGAAATTCCCCCATCTCCCCATCTCCCCCATCTCCACCATCTCCCCCATCTCTCCGATCCCCACTCCACCCAAAACGAGGTGCTTCCCAAATCAGATCCAGTAGTACCGTCAAAGGCGCTAGGATAAATAATGCCCAGAAAACAGCAGTAGAGACAAAGAAATAATTCCGTAAAATAAAAGTCAATATGGCGATGCATATTGCCCAAACTACACGCGCCATACGAGCATTGGGAATTGACCGAGGATCTGTCACCATGAATAAGGCAAACAGTAACAAAGATCCGCTCATTAATCGGTGACAATAAACATCCCAAGTCCAACCCAAATAAAAATTACGCATTGCTTCTAAGACAGCATATGCACCTAAAAAAGCCGCTGTCGTATCCCAACGTCCGACTTTTTTGAGAATCAAACCACCAGTTCCAGCAAATAACAACCCATACCACCAATCTTCACCCCACTGTCCCGGAGAAACCCAAGCATCAGGGGTAAGTATTAAAGCTGAGATAATGCCAAAATTCGCAGGGTTGAAGAAATGTTTATCGCCTATTTTAAAAACAAATTTACTAGCGATCGCAACTACTGCTGCAAATACCATTGTCGTCCAATGATCAGCCCGCAACAGTAAACTAAGTCCCAAAGCAGTAATTAGAGGACTGCGAAGATTTGTTAATTGTCCCTTGTTATTAGTCCTTTGTTCTTGATCAATAAATTCTGTGAACCAACCAATGACCAATGACAATAACCATTGTGTTGACAGACAAGTAACTATGGTGACTGCAATCCACTCTGGTTGTAATGTCCAGTCTCTTGTACCAATTCCTATTATTAGAAACAAAGACAGAAAAAGAATTTGATAATCGCGGCTATCTTGTATATACTTGAACACCATTACCCGTTAATTCAGGGATTATGCTTAAATTTGTTCTAATCTAGACGGGTAAAAGTTAAAACTATGGCGTTGTTACAGAATTTGTTACATAAAGAGAGTTTAAGAGAATATTTATAAAGTAAATGTAGGGTGCGTTATGGACGGAACAACGTCCTAACGCACCGATTTGTAAAATATAAATTAACAGCACGTATTATCCATAAATGCAGCTTTATCCTTTATTTCCGCTATTACACCCCATTCTGAAACCAACTTTTCCCAGTTGTCTGTGGGGGGGTGAGTGCAATTCCAAAGCGATCGCCTTATCCTTTGATGATGGCCCCCATCCGCAATACACACCCCGACTATTAGAAGTTTTAGATCGTTACCAAATTACAGCAAATTTCTTTTGGTTGGGTGCTTGTGTCCATCGTTCGCCCAGTTTAGCAAAAGAAGTGTGCGATCGCGGACATTGGATTGGGCTGCACGGTTACTATCATCATAATTTTCCTCTACTCTCGCCTCATGAACTCAAAGACAGCCTAGAAAGAACTCAAGCTGTCATTTATGATGCTTGCGAACTGCAACCAACACAAGTACGTGATGTCAGACCTCCCAACGGTTTATTTACACCTAAAACATTAAACTTATTACACCAGTGGAATTACCGTTCTGTAATGTGGACTGTAGTACCAGAAGATTGGGTACGACCCGGAATTAACACCGTAGTACAGAGAGTTCTACAGCAAGTCAAAAGCGGTTCTATCATAGTTTTACATGATGGTATTTGTGGCGGAGAAGATGTCGCTGAAATTACTAACTTACTTATCCCCAAATTACTTCAACAAGGCTACCAATTTGTCACTATAGACACATTATGGCAGCAAAATCTGGAATTAAAAATTTAATCAGAAGGCGTGAGATATCAGTTATCAGTTATCAGTTATCAGTTATCAAAATTCTATTACTTCCTGTTAACTGTTCACTGAATTCTTAACCATCAACAAATGACTATTGACTATTGACCCTTAACCCTTGACTCTTGACACTTTTGATCATTTTGTGTAGTGGGACTGGAAGTTGATGAAGGTTCATCTGTCCCCAACATATTATGTATATCGCTCAGTGAACTAGGCTTTGTTGCTGGCTCTTGTGGTGTACTTGCATACTCAATTAAATCTTCTACTTGACAATTGAGTGCTTTACAAAACTTAATAATTCTTTCGATTTGTTCTGTTCCAGTTCTACCACTTTCCCAATTTTGAATAGTGCTTTCTGTCACGCCCACAAGACGCGATAACTCCAGCTGAGTTAGCCCTGCTTTTTCCCGCAGAAAAGCTATGTTTGGTTTTACTTTCCGTTTCACAGCTACAGCACTTTTGGATTTAACTATAGTCGTAGATCCTAACTCAAAAAAATGTAGCTGGCATCAAAAAAATTTAGTGGCTAAAAAATTTAACCCAGCTCTTGACTACACCCAAGTTTTTTGGTTAAAAATATTAGGTATGAGGTTGACTACTACTTCAATACTCTTGCAAAATAAATTTTGACAAGAGTATTGAAGTAGAAGTTAAAGGGCGAAAGCTTTGGTAACAGGGTCTTAGGGATTGTGAAAGCTCTGGAGAGAATTCACAAAATCCCTAATCCCTAGCCTCTACTCCTCCCTATATCTGAGGGTAGATAAAGCCCAACCAAACTTTTTCCCAAAAATCTTTTAGACAAATCCGGAATCGAGAAATTGGACTTTGTAGCTCTCATTAACAAAACAAAAACACACACAGAGAAACAAAAACAACTTTTCAAGGTCAAAATAAATAGCCTAACGAAGAGTCAAAGGTTTAAATTCTCTAACTAAAAACACACAACACACAAACAACGCGCAATACACAAAGGTCTAAAACAATGTTGAACAA
>NZ_NAPS01000001.1:3393741-3416104 GCF_004323185.1 Westiellopsis prolifica IICB1 | reverse complement strand
GGTGCTGCTGTTGGTACTGCTAACACCGTAGCCAACCAAGCTAGCCAAGGCGCTCTACAAAACGCCACCGAAATTGCTAACGGAATCCACAACTGCTACTAAGTTTTACTAAATCTCAAGGGATGATGCAACACAAAGCCCATCCCCAACTAAAAAACCGCAACTTTAGTCCCAGTAATCACACACACTAAACAGTAAATATAAGGTTAAAAAAATGTTAAACAAGTCTTTTGGTTTTGGTTTACTGGCTGCTGGTTTGATGGTTGCTCCTGGTGCGGCTTTTGCTGATGTTCAAAACAGCCAACAAACTACTACTCAAAATGGTGCTGCTGTCGGTACTGCTAATACCATTGTTAACAATGCTACACAAACCGCTGTTCAAGGCATTACTAAGGTTAAAAATGGTATTTCTTGCCAAACTACCTTCAATGGTCAAATATCTGATCAGAACCTTTCCCAAAATGGTGCTGCTGTTGGTGTAGTTAATACTGTAGCTAACGTTGGTGGTCAACTGGCTCAACAAACAGCTAATGAGATTGCTAATGGCATCACCAATTGCAACTAAGGTCAACTTAAGTTAACAAGCGGAATAATGCTGATAGGTGAATATTCAACCAAACAATCAAAACTGGCTTAAATCAAGAGGCGTTGCCAACCTTAGGTAAGCAACGCCCCGTCAAAATTAAAAACACACAACAACACAAGAGGTCAACAGATATGTTTAGTAAAGTTAAAACTTTTAGTTTAGTAGTTACTGCTCTGATTATAGCTCCTTCTGCTGCTTTTGCTCAAAATATTCAAGGTAATCAGCAAAATATTGATCAAGTTGGTGTTGCAACTGGTCGCGGTAATACAGTTATTAACAACGCTAATCAGCAAAGCATCCAAAACTCAAACAGTGTAGGTAATGGTTACTGTAGACCTGGTGGTAATGTACAGGTTTCCAACCAGAATATCCAACAAACTGGAGTTGCTGTTGGTGAGTTCAACACAGTTGTAAACAATGCTAACCAGCTTTCTGTTCAAGATGCGCTGAAGATAGCTAACGGCTACTGCCGTTAAATTTAACTATACAAGCCTTCATAAGCTTAAGTGATGAGGCGTTGTCTATTGTTTAAGAGCAGTACAACCATTCTTTGATTCAAGTCACGCCAAATCAGTTAAGACCAAGGTTAGCCGAACTCCTGGTAAAACAAAAAATCGGTTCTTTCTGATATGTGAGGTATTCACGCCATGCCTGGTAAACGTTCGATTTCTATACTTGCACTCTCTGCGCTGATGGTATTACCTGCCGGAATAGCCACAGCAGGAGACATTGACATTCAAAACGGAAATAGTAGGGTAATAATCGATTCAAATAACGGTGTCACGATTAGAAATAATACCAGACCAACAACAGGGATTTATCCCCTCCGCTTACCTAATTCTGGGGTACGTGTTCAAAAAAATGGTACTTACACTGTTCCGACTGTAAAAATCCCTCAATCCGTTAAAGTTCCTAACAACACACGGAGTTATTGTACCGGCAGAACTTGGTCACAACAAAGTGTGCAAAACTCTGTCAACGGACAAAACCGTACTTACAGTTCTACAACCACATCTACCTGTAAATAGTTCAAGAGGTTAAAGTTATCATGAGTTTCAAATTTCTTTCTCTGGGTTTGTTTTCATTAACAGTAGTATCTCCTCTTTTCGCTCCTAGTTTTACTCGTCCTGCTTCAGCGCAAGGCTGTGTTGCAACTGATGTATCAGTACAAGTGGGAATTAGCGGTTCCAGACAACCAGGTCAACAAAACAATAATACTGATCAACGGTTTGGAGAAAATTGTCAAGGTAACAGTGTTACTAATGTAGGAACTCAAGTCCAAAATGGTAGTGATCCTACTCAGCAAAACCGCAACAGCACTCAAGTTGTAGGTGATGGGCCAACTAGTAACACTCCTGGTAAAGGAAATGTTGGTGTGAAAGTTCACGTTCCAGTGAATGTATACAACCCTGCTGCTGATCCAAACTTTCGTCAAAATGTCGGTCTTCCGCAGCAATAAGGTCTCGCAACACAGTTTATATTCAAATATCAACTATCCGAAGTTTTATCGTTAGAGAACTTCGGATTAATTAATGTTTTGACTAAGACAAAAACCGGGTTTTTTACGATAGGTTTGAATTAAGTGCGATCGCTCTACTGTTAAACACCCGGTTTTTTTGCAACTTGATTTTAACCCAAGTTTTTTACCACCATTCAAGCAGATAGGTGATACCATTTTGGATTTTGGATTTTGGATTGGGGAAACTCTTTGTGCATAAAGGTTTTGTAAGTCCATCTGTCCCATTCTTTTTTCAAATTGGTGTGATTTTTATATCTGCTGTTACCCATATTCAGCCATGAAAAAACTATTATTTCTGGCCTGCTGTTTTGCTTTGATTGCGACAATTTCCGCAGCATTAGCTCAGAATTTCGTCAGCATCCAAACCTCTTCTGTCCATGTGGACAGCAATACTGATGATATGAGAAACTCCAGCACTTTTAGTCAGCAGTCTAACTATTCTTCTGGATACCAAACAAGTTCAGTCAATTTGAGTGCTACTGAGCTTCGTCAACCCCACATTTTGCGGATTAATACGAACGGTAGCCAATTAAATGGTGACATTATTCTCGATGGTAAAGTTGTGAAACGGCTTAACGGTAGCCAAACGGAAATTAATCTATCACCTTTACTATCACCTGGAGAGCATGTAGTTGAAATTTCGGGAGGCTATGCTCCTGCATCATCTGGAATCACTGTAGAATTGAGCGGCCCTGGTATTACTTCTTCTCAGCAAACAAGTGGAAATGGCGTTTTAAATTACACTCTCAATTTAAGTGTATATTAACCCCATACAGTAAAGTAATATAGCAAGCCTCTTGCATAAAGGCAAAAAGCAGAAGAGAATAATCCTGATTACGTCAGTATTTTGGCGTATTCTTGAGTTTTTATTTGTTTCTGCCGAGCTTTACTGAGTAAAAAATTTCTTAATAAGATGATTAAGGGCTTGCTACTGTTGGTGTTAAATAATTATTTAAAACTTATTTCTGCTTCTTTAGTATTATTGCTTCTAGAAGCTTTAAATCTTTATCCTGCGTATTCCCAGACAGCCAATAGTAATCAATCATCGACTGTGGGCAATGATTCATCTTTCAATCAAATATTGCAGTCGAGTCCCCAGATTCCTGTAAGTAACTCTAATACTTCCTCGAATAACAATAACTCTAACACGATTAAGTATCCCAATATTTATCCTCTCAATTATGTTCCCAATGCCTACGTCAATACTGAAAATGACTTTGGCTTTAATCTTTCCGCAGGTGTGAATACTTTAGACGCTTCCAACGTCACGATTTATCTTGGTGTTATCTACCAACCAGGGCGAACCGAAGACCATAAGGCGAGAATGTCTCGTCTGCGTAAAGAAACGGAGTTACTGGAAGTTCACAAAAAAACAATGGAAGCAAATCTGACTTTGTTGCAAAAGCAAATCGAAGAAGCAACGATTCGATTACAGCGCTTACAGCAATCGCCTGTGCAGAAGTAAGTGGGGTTATCATTGTACAGACGCGATTTATCGCGTCTGTACAATAGTCATTGGTCATTGATAATGCTATTAGCCAGCTATTTATTTGCATTTGAGGACCAAATTGTGGCTCATGAGATTCATTGAACTCAGATTAGCTAGCCAAACCTGGTTGCTTGTAGTTGACTTTCTAAGTTGGCGCGTATCCACAATTCTCCTACTGACCAAACATAATATTTATGAGGAGCTTGGGTAAAATCACTGTTTTTATGGGTAACAACTGCATCTAGTTCTTCATAAGTAACACAGCAAAGTTCAACAGCAGATTCAAAATCTTCTAAGGCTGAAGTGCGCGCCTGTTGGAGAACAGTTTGATCAACATGACAAATTTTAATTTTTTCTTTTAACCAATCAACTACTATTTCTGCTACTTTATTATCTCGTAAGCGGCTGGCATAAGTGTATATTTTTTGCCATCCAATATCTGTGATGTACATCTGAATCAATGGATGTACTTTATCTAATAATTTACTAACTTCTTCTCCAAAACCGTTACGATTCATTAAAGCTTCTAGTATTAGGTCAGCATCAAATATAATCTTGATCACTTTCAACTCCCAATTGACCGACCAATGTAGCCTATGATGAGATTTTCATAGTGAATCCCACTTGTTAGGAACATACTTATATACACAAATTGAAGAGATGGTATTTCCGATTTACGCAAAATTCGTCATTTAAGTAGTTAAGCAAAATTATTTATATATCTCGCTTGCCTCTTTGGTTTGGCAAATCAAGGATATAGAATAAAAAATGTCTAATTAATTTTGCATAGGTACTTATGATTAGACGCCATGAATCGCGTCTGTACAATACTTATTAGTCAGTCTGCTCAGATTCCCCAGACTCGGAAACTACGGTTTGAGTAACAAATAATATAGTTGTCCATTACTAACGGTGACACCTGCGCGATCGCCTGCTTGTTTACCAGTACCTAAAAAATAATCAACTCTACCAGCTCCTTTAATTGCACCTCCGGTATCTTGATCGAGAACGTAACGACTCACAATACGACGTTCTATTTTACCGTTGGTTTCTATAAAAGGAAAATCAGCACGAATTAAAGCTAAAGCACCGGGAGGCATTAAAGATTTATCTGTAGCGATTGAACGTTCAGCAACAAGTGGTACACTAATCGAACCGGTTGCTGGCGCACCATGATTTTCTTGAAAAAATACAAAGCTAGGATCACGGGGAATGTAAATATTTAAATCTTGGGGATATTTTTGAAAATAGTTAAGGATTTTCGGCATTGTCATCCCTTCTAAAGGTAATTTACCATCCTTTGCTAGTTCGCGACCAATACTTTTGTATTCATAAGCCGTATCACCAGCGTAGCCAACTGTTGTTTGTCTACCATCAGGAAGTTGCAACCGCGCCGAACCTTGAATTTGGATGATATATGGTTCGAGGCGATCGCGAAACCAAAATAATTCCAATCCCCGTAGCTTACCCTTTTTACCCTGTAAACCGTCAGCTCCTTCTAACTCTAAGCGCGTAGGATGAGGTTTAGTCCAGGATTTTAAATCGGGAGGTAAGCGATAAATTGGATAACGATATTCTGCTGTCGGAGTGCGACTAGCAGAATAAAGCGGTTCATAATACGCAGTGAACAAAACTGTACCTTTGCTGTCTCCACCAATAGATTGGTAAAAAACAAATTCCTTGGCGATCGCTGCATTTAATTCAGTTGCAGAATTAGACGTCAATAAAATTTGGCGGAAGCGTCTCAAACTTTTGCTAACCCGTTGATGGGTAATACCAGGTACTTTATATCCTTGGTAAGCAGTAGCAGCAGATTTTGTTTGCAAGTATTGCAAACTGCGATCGACAGCCATTAATAATCCTTTTTTGTCTGGTGATTGAGCATTTTCACCCCATATTTGTTCATCTAGACAAGACTTATCAGCCTCACAACAAGGAAACAAAGGCCGTTGCAAGGATAACAAAGGTACTGGTGAGATTTGTTGTATATCAGAAGATTTTAGAGAAATTGGTAGTTCCCATTTTGTTAGTCGACATTCTGGTGGACTGAGTTCCCTATAACCTAGAGATTGTATCGGTACAAAAAAAATTAATGGTATGACGGGTAGACTAAAACACAAAGCTGCAAGATTTTTTTGCATGGTAAATGTTAGTAGTTGAGGCGCACAGTAAGTTGTACGCCCGTCGTAGAGTAAGCTTCTTAGTGTCTTACTGTCTTGGTGTTTCAAATATCTTTTTTTTTAACACAAAGACACTAATACCAATTCGCAATACTCGCGCTGGGGCGCAAAAAGCAAGCTACGCAAATAACTATAAACCATTAACTTTTTCTACTCATTCATATTACGATAGGTCGCAACCGCAGAAGGTGAAATCCGATTTAAGTAGCGGAAAATCCAGTATTTGAAGATAGTATCTAATATCACTGGGAATGTTGCAATAAATAAGAAGATAAAATCATGATTTGCTGGTAAACCCCAATGACGTGAAATTCCATCTAGAATTACTTCCCAACCGTGAGGAGAGTGGAATCCCACAAAAATATCTGTGAACAAAATGATGATAAATGCTTTGGCGCTATCACTTAAACCATAAACAATATTATCAAAAAAAGATTTTAGAGTAGCAATTTCTCTTTTACTCATCAGTAAAAGAAATACAAATGCAATTACGGATAAAATATCTGCAAAGACATTTTTGATCGCATTGGCACTTTCTTGACGAAATTGTCCAGCAATTTCTTCGGCTTTTTCCCTCAATTGTGTTTCTATGTTTTCTATTGGTGGACTAACATTACTAAGCAGATTTTCAAATTTAATTTTTTCTTCAAATCTTTGTAATTCTAGCAGTGCTTCTTCTTCCATTTCTTCGTTGAGGAAGACAACTGCTTGGTCAGGTTCTCTTACACGATCAATAATCGGTCCAACAAAAAAAGCTTTTGATAGTTGATGAGTCAGAATTGGTACGATTATTAACAATAATATAAATCGAACCGAGATGATGGTTCTTTTTTGGGCTGTACGGAAATTTTGAATAACATCCTGTTCTGCTTGTGGATCTAATTCTGCTTGGAGACGATTAATGGTATTAAATATTGAACGCGGTAATACACCTGTTGTATCGGTTTTTCCCCGTGGTTCTTTATCTACCTTTTTTCTGAGAATATCGGGTTGTCTTGGTTGAACCACTATAGATTTTGCTGGTACATCTATGGGTTTGGCAATGCGATCTTGAGGGATAATTTCTTCGTCAAAGCTATTGTATTTTGCTATGACTCCATCGATAAATCTGAGCTTATCTAAAATTACTGAAGGTTCAAGAAATTCAATACCTCGTTTTCTGATCGCTTTTTGATTTGGTTCACTTAAGAAATAACGACTAACTCTAAACTCTGTTAGCCTCATCCTAATGATTTTTAATTCTTTTTTGAGGTCTGATTCAAAATAATCAATGACGCTGCTACTGTATGTCGTTGAGTTAGAGTCTATTTTGTTACCATTAAAATGCTCATTTTCTATTTTTTTGATTTTGAGAGCAGCATCATACGCTTTATTCAATGAGCGTTCTGGTGTCCGCAAGTACCGTTCGTATGCTGCCCACAAAAAAGAGTATATTTTCTGACCTAAACCTGAGTTATTCATCTTAGGCAATCATCCAGCCTGTTTTGGTATTTTTAACCTTAATTTAACGTACGAGGTATCTTAACAAATTCCCATGAAAACGATGATGTTTTCTCATTCTGTTTGGATTGTTGGTATGAGTCGCAGTCGCAAAACTGCTCGGTTGGTGGAACATTTTGCTCGCTGGATGCAAGATGAAATTCATGATCAAGAATCATTTTATACTAAAAAGCCTAGACTCAAAAATAGCGATCGCCCACTAGAACGTCTCTATCCTCATCGTACAGAAGCATCTGTTTTAATTTTGGCTGCTAATGACGATAATAGGCGAGAATTAGCAGATGAGATTGTGATCGCAACCACAGGTAAATATCCTGTACGCTGTAAAACTCCTTTGGGCTTTTTTCAAGATGAGGTAATTTTATTTTGGCCTTTATTAGTGCAATCTTTAAAGTTAAAGGCGCAATTCCCTGTGAGATTGCGTCCAGAAACCGAGCAAGAATTAGCAACTAGGCTTTGGCGTCCCTACATCAATGAAGAGATTTTACGCCATGCAGGCACCAATGAGTCCCGTTTGGTACGTCGCATTTTGGATTTATTACAATTGGCTGCTTATAGTGGCACAGCAGTAGAAGATATTGGTAAGGTTTTAGCAGCCGCCCTCGCACCACAGGATAGTGACACTAGTCTAGAACCGTTAGAACCAGAATTTTTGTCGGCTTTACTACTAGATTGGCGTAACTGGTGTTTGGAAAGAGGCTTACTTTCCTACGGAATTATTACAGAACTTTACAATCAACACCTGTTAAGCGATCCGCATTACCAACAAAGGCTAACACAACGCTATCAGGGAATATTGGCGGATGACGTGCAAGATTACCCAGCTGTGGCGCGTCATCTATTTGAGTTGCTTTTAAATGATGGAGCTGTGGGAGCGTTTACTTATAATCCTGATGGGATTGTGCGTCTGGGTTTGGGAGCAGACCCCAATTATATGCGAGAGTTAGCAGCGTACTGTCAGCAAGAAACCTTAACTGCTTTACCTGATGATAGTCTGGCTGACAGATTGACAACACCGATAGTAGAAATTATTACAGAACCAATGACGCTATTGAGTTTACCGGAAGTTGTGCAATCGATTCAAGCCACATCCCGCGCTCAACTGTTGCGACAAACAGCCGAAGTGATTGTACAAGCAATTAAACAAGGACAAGTGGAACCGGATCAAGTAGCAGTCATAGCACCCGGTTTAGATGCGATCGCTCGCTATACTCTCACAGAAATTCTCACCAAGCAAAACATTCCAGTAAAATCGCTCAACGATCAACGTCCCCTGATAGCTTCTCCGATTATCCGCGCATTACTTACGGTTTTAGCATTAGTGTATCCGGGATTAGGACGTTTGGTAAATCGGGATGCAGTCGCAGAAATGTTGGTGATGTTAAGTAAAGCAGATGAGAGGATAGAGACATGGGGAGATGAAGAGAGTGTAGAATCCAATTTAGCCCAGCAAACCAACAGCCCAGTAGCCCAGCAGCCTAAAATTGATCCAGTACGCGCTGGTTTAATAGCAGATTACTGTTTTCAACCCCATCCAGAACGCCCGAATTTATTACCTGTGACAGCCTTTGATCGGTGGGATAGACTTGGTTATGCAGCGACTACAGCCTACAACGAAATTGTCAAATGGCTAGAAGAACAGCGATCGCAACAGGAATTACGTTTGATTCCTAGTCCAATTTCTTTGTTAGACCGAGCAATTCAGCGTTTTTTATGGGATGGTACTAATCTCGCCTACGATCAATTGGCAGCCCTGCGGGAATTACTGGAAACGGCTCAACATTATTGGGAAATTGATACTAGGTTGCGGCAAATTCCCTCTGATCGATTAGGGGGAGAACTACCGCAAAATACAATTGCCGAATTTATACAATTACTACAGCGCGGCACAATCACCGCTAATCCTTACCCCATGCGTCCGATGGGAGCAGCAGCCAAGGCTGTAACTTTAGCTACTATCTTCCAATATCGTTCTACTCGGCGTTCCCATCGTTGGCATTTTTGGTTGGATGCGAGTTCACCACTATGGGCTAAGGGTGGTGCAGCAACTTTGTTTGGTGCGCCTTTCTTTCTCCGGGACAGATTCGGCGAACCTTGGACAGCAGAAGATGAACAATTGGCAGAAGAACAACGCCTACGCCGGATTTTAGCTGATTTGCTTTCCCGTGTGTCCAACAGAGTTTATTTGTGTCACAGTGAATTAGCTGTGAATGGACAAGAGCAATTAGGCCCGTTGTTACCTTTGGTTCATGCTTGTGTGTCGGTCGTTGCTGATGAGGTGGGGGGTAAGTAACTGTAAGTTAATCCCTACCCATCTTTAGACATTACTAATCATTTTTGAGTAGGTTTTCAACAATTATTAATTCATCAACAAAATTTCTAAGCCGTTCTTGCCAGTCAGGAACGGTTTTAAGTTTTTCTCTGACTCCTGGTAAAACCTTGAGTGGTGGAATACTAGTTTAAAGCTTCTAGGACTTACGCACAGTCTACGAATTCTTGGCTTCTTGGCGTCTTGGCGGTTAGATAAATTCACCTTTTTGGCAATTTTTGCGTAAGTCCTGGCTTCAATTAGCCCACGCTTAACAGCTTCACTGAGGGCGGTTGCTTTTCGCAGCAATCCCTCCTGATAAATTTGCATTAGAGTTTGTAGCTCTAGTCGCTCATCTTCAATTTTGCTTGCACGATTTACTGAAAGAACAAAGTGATCAAGCTTTTGAAGAAAGCAATCAGGTATTTTACTTGCATGATTTACCGAAATGAGTGCGTGGTCTACCGAAATGAGAAAGCAAAATGGCATTCCCAGTGCGTGATTTACCAAAATCAGTGCGTGATCCACCAAAATGAGAAGGTGAAATGGCATTTTGAGAACTTAGTACGGCATTTTACTTGCGTGATTTACCGAAATGAGAAGGTAAAATGGCATTTCGAGAACTTAGTATGGCATTTTGCCTACTAGATTTGACTAAATGCTTTCTTTTTATCAGTAATCAGTTAAATTAATTGTGAAAATAGGCGATTATTTCAGGAAATCTACTGAAGCTAGGCTTTTTTTCATGTTTCATATAATCTGAGGAAACTAACCATATAGCACCGCTAATAACTATATAACTCAATGCCTACGCCTATTTATCACATCACCCACATAAATAACTTGCCTTCCATCCTCAACTCTGGCGGATTGATAGCAAATAGTAGGCTAAGACAACAACAATCTAACTATCTTGATATTGCTCATGGACACATCCAAGATAGACGAGAATTAACCCGTGTTCCTTGTGCTGCACTTGGATGTTTACATGATTATGTACCGTTTTATTTTGCCCCACGTTCTCCTATGCTCTACGCTATTCATAAACAAAATACACAGGGATACAGTGGAGGACAAAATCCAGTTATCTATCTAGTTTCTCAAGCAGAAATAATAGCAGCTAACAATTTAACTTTTGCTTTTACAGATGGTCACGCAGTCATAGCATATAGCGAATTTTATGACAATCTTCAAAGGTTAGATATGATTGATTGGGCAATTATGCAAGCAAAATATTGGAACAACACACAAGAAGATGGAGATAGAAAACGCCGACGACAAGCTGAGTTTTTAGTGCATCAATTCTGTCCTTGGACGTTAATGGTAGAAGTTGGTGTCATAAATAATACTATGCAATTACAAGTTCAGCAAATATTACAAAACTTTAATTCTCAAACCCCCGTTAAGATTTACTCTAATTGGTATTACTAAAAGTTATGATCTTAAGAGTAAGATCGTACTCTTAAGCTAATTGAGAGAAATGATTGAATTTAAGCAAGGCAACCTGTTAGAAGAAAATACCGAAGCTCTGGTGAACACCGTTAATTGCGTTGGTGTTATGGGCAAAGGTATCGCCTTGCAATTTAAGCAAGCCTATCCTAGAAACTTTTCTGAGTACGAAAAAGCTTGTAAAGCTGGTGAAGTGCAGCCAGGACGAATGTTTATCGTTGCAACAGATAGATTATTTAATCCCAGGTACATCATTAACTTTCCCACCAAACGCCACTGGAAAGGCAAGTCAAAAATAGAAGACATTCAAAATGGACTGGTGGCTTTAGTGCAACAAGTGCAGCAATTAGGTATAACCTCAATTGCCATTCCACCTTTAGGATGCGGAAACGGTGGCTTGAATTGGGCTGATGTTAAGCCACTAATAGAATCAGCTTTTGCTCAACTGCCAGACGTACGGGTAATTATTTTTGAGCCAGCAGGTACACCAGCAGCAGAGAAAATGCCCGTTGCAACTAAAAAGCCCAACATGACCCGTGGTCGTGCAATCATCATTCGCCTACTGGAATTGTACGGTATTCCAGGCTACGAGTTAACTAAGCTGGAAATCCAGAAACTCGCTTATTTTTTACAAGAAGTTGGGGAGCCGTTAAAGCTACCTTATGTAAAACACATATATGGTCCCTATGCTGCGAATCTCAATCATGTCTTGAAACATATTGAAGGGCATTATATTCGCGGCTATGGTGACGGAACCAGCAAAGCCGACAGTGCTGAAATTTATGTATTACCAAAAGGTAGAGAAGCAGCACAAGCTTTTTTAGAAACAATACCAGATGCTCAGGAGCGTTTAGAAAGAGTCGGCAACCTCATATATGGCTTTGAAACCCCTTACGGTATGGAACTGCTAGCCACAGTTCATTGGGTTGCAACTAAAGAACCTAACCCAGCACAAGATAGTGAGCAAGCGATCGCTTTAGTCCATGAGTGGAGCGATCGCAAACACCAGTTATTTAAGCCTGAACATATCCGCAAAGCTTGGCAACGTCTCCAAGAGCAAAACTGGCTAAACATCAAAGAGCAAACAACTTTCTGAATATTCTTGATCTGTTAAAGACACGGGCTGATTGTTTGTGATTCGACTTGGTGTCTTAGTGGTTAAATTATAAGATTTATTTTTTCACCACCAAGACACGAAGACACTAAGAAAACTATTGACAGAGGGACCTCAAAGGCTACAATTTATAACTTTTCTTGTAAATAGTTGAATTGATGTGATACTTTTATAATCTGAAATTATGCTTACGTAATTGCACAGCCCCATGCCTTTAGCTGTTATTAAATTCTCTAGTGAAGACTGCGGAATTTGCCACAAAATGTCATTTTATGACAAAAAAGTGGCAGAGGAACTGGGTTTAGAATTTATTGATGTCAAAATGCAGGATACTGCTACTTACCGTAAGTATCGTCAGATCCTGTTGACGCAGTATCCAGATAAATCAGAGATGGGATGGCCTACCTACATTATTTGTGATTCTCCAGAAGGAGAATTTCAGATTGTGGGCGAGGTAAAAGGGGGCCATCCTAAAGGTGAATTTAGAAGCCGTCTGCAAGCCGTTCTAGATTCTAATTGAGCAGATCAAACGATTTGATTTCCAAGACAGGGCCAATCATGGCGATCGTCATGACATCTTCGCGGACTTCGCCTGTGACTTTGGCTTTTTGTCCCGCTTTGAGTAAGCTTTTGTCAGCACCTCTAAGAATTTCGTAAGTAGTACCATCATTACTTACTAATGCCCAAGCGCCAGTACCGATATCACGGCGTTCTACTGTTCCTGTGACTGTAATACTCATTGGCAAAACTCCTTTGTTGTGAGAAAAAAGGGAACGGGGACAAGGAGGAAACGGGGGACAACTAATCAGTGAACAGTGAACAGTTTAATTTGATAACTGATAACTGATAACTGATAACTGATAACTGATTCATCCCCAATCCCCTATGCTGATTGTTCTTCGTTTCTTACGGCTAAACGAGCTAAACCAAAACAAAGTAGGGCATTAATTATTAAGAAACTGCGAGCTAACATCCCACATCCTAAACCCCAAACGGCTGGATCTAATACTGCACTCACTCCTAAACAAGCGGCGACACCCAAGGATGAACCGATCGCAAACCATTTCCATTGTGGATGTCCTAGCAGTAATAATACTAATACTAGGGGAATGAGTACGCTAGCAAATAAGGGGTTTAAGGCGCTACTTCCTTGAATGGTGTTACCGAGTTCGGGTATGGAACTACCCAATAAGCGGAAGGGCCATTGCGGTAAGTCAAAAATGTAGATTGGTTTAAGGAAAAACAATCCAGAACTACCTGCAACTAAACCGCCCAATAAACTCCAACCCCAGGTAAACGGGAAATATACTCGTAAAAACCAAGCCAATAGATAAGAACCCAATACCATCAAAATCTTGGGTAATAATGCTACTGCACCACCATCAATCCAAAAACCGGGGTTGAAATAGCCATTATCCCGTAACCAACGGAAAAAGTCTTGAAAACTGATTTGTCCGCGTACGGCGCGTAGAACTGCGGCTTCTGCACTTAGTTGTCCCGCACCATAGTAATTCAAATTGTCTTCCCCAATCACTCTGGCTGATTCTTTGAGGACTTGCAGAACTTCGTTTGGTTCTTTGACACCAGCAGCTTCGATGAGTGCAGCTACGCCCGCAACGTGGGGAGCAGCCATACTTGTTCCCTGTAAACCAAGAAACACGCCTTCACCAGTTTCGGGGTCAATAGTTTGTTGCAAAATTTTACCTGCTTCACTACCCCCAGGAGCAGAAATATCTACCCCAGCGCCAAAGTTAGAATAGGGGGCTTTTTCGCCATCTGGGCCTAAGGCTGATACGCCAATGACGTGGGGATAACGGGCTGGATATGAAGCAGAATTTTGGTTTTCGTTCCCTGCTGCTGCTATAATCACTACACCTTTTTTATGGGCATATTCGATCGCATCTTTCATTAGATGACTTTCACCACCACCCCCCAAGCTCATATTAATTACATTGGCGTTATGATCGGCAGCAAATTTAATCGCTTCGGCAATATCAGCAACAGTACCACCACCATAAGCACTGAGTACTTTTAAAGGCATGATACTAGATTCGTAAGCAACTCCGGCTACACCATAATTGTTATTAGTAGCTTGAGCGATCGTACCAGCTACGTGAGTACCGTGTCCGTTGTCGTCTTTGGCTGATTCTGTGTCGTTCACAAAGTCGTAACCTTTGACAAACTTTGTTTCTTCTAAGTCACGCACCTGAGTCACACCAGTGTCTATGACTGCGACTGTGACGCCACTACCTTTAGTTTCCTTCCACGCACCGACAACACCAATGTTGTGCAAATGCCATTGCTTGCTGTACATTGGGTCGTTAGGATCGTTAGCACCAGATGTAAACTGCTGATCTGGTACTCTGTCTTCATCTAACTTGGGAATTCTATAAATATAGTTAGGCTCAATAAATTCCGTTGCTGAGGCAATTTTAGACTTCCGCAGTTCTTTGAGTCGCTTTTTATCGCCTTCGATGATAAAAACATTATCCTTGGCGGAGAATTGATTGTCTAATCGGGGTGTGACATTGTATTGTTGAGCGATCGCTTGTAAATTCTGTTGTAATTCTTCTTTGGGGATATCTTCCCGAAAATCCAGCACAATCGTCTCAAATTCACCTTTTGCTGCTAGTCCCTGAAAATTTAGGAAACCAAACACAGCAGCACTTAGCCCGATGACAAACAAGCACAAAAATAAAATCCTTCTCATATTTCAGTCATCACCGCTTTTTGCCAGTATGCTCCTTACGATAACTTATACAGTCCCGAAGTGACTGTATTTCGCATCATAGCTATACATAAGAAAATAGTGAAAGGGGTAAAAGTTAAAGGAGAATGAGAAAGAGATTTTCTATCACTTTTGTTCCTTTAACTTTTTCTTTCAAAGTTCTTTCTTTCTGACTTTAGAGTTAAAATCCATCATGGAACACGGTCTATTGTGGCTACCTCTGTTAGCAGCATTTTTCTGGTTAGCTTGGCAAGGTTCTCAAGAATATCAAAAAGTTGAAGCTTATCGAACCTGGGCAGAGCAATTTGACAAGGCGAAGTATGATATTTATGCGGTACTCGGTCAAAAAGGTAACTCAATTACTTGGGGAAAACCAACACCAAAAGGCCCGATTAAATTAGAAACATTTTCTTTGGATCATGTTCAACAAATACGTCTTTTGGTGGATGATAAAACTGTTGATATGCAGCAAATACCAGAAAAAGGTCGGACTATTGAGGTAGAATTTGTATTTCCCGAATCTGCTAAATCTGTGCGAGTTCCCTTTACAGAAATTCCTTTAGCCGCAGAATGGGGTAAATATTTGCAAAGCCAATTACATCAGTAAATACTGAACAGTTATCAGCGAATATAGCATTTCTAAATTCTTTAGCTGCGATCGCCAAGCGATCGCAAATTATAAACAATACAGATCACTTAAGGTTCTTGGTATGATTTTTTTGTTGATAAATTATCCTATGCATTTTTTAAGTAAAAATAAACAATATAAATCTCATTTAACAAACTTAGATCATGCCTAATTCTCAGCCATACCAGCCTTTAGTGTTACGAATACTCCACTCTATCACTGCTTTATTGATTATTGGTGCGGCGATTACGGGATTTTTGGTGTATGACAGTTGGGATCGCAGATTTGGTGGATTTGCTTTCACACAAGCAAATCGAAATTTAATTGATATACATGGTACTTTTGGATTTTTTATCTTTTTTGTTGCCCTACCAATATTTATTATTTACTGTTTGAAAGCTGGGAGAAATCGTCTATTCCAAAGAAATACATTACAGCAATTGACTTTAGTAGGCAAACCGATTTGGTGGTACACTTTACAACGTCTTGCAAATACTGCAATGTTAGTGGCTGCTATATTTGCCGTGATTTCAGGTAAGTTTCAAGATGAAAATTGGTTGCCAAAGGGAGAATTAAACCATATCTGGTATTATATACATTTAATAGCTTGGGTAATAGTAGTTTTAGCACTTGCGATTCATCTGCTAATGGGTGCTAAAGTGGGAGGCTTACCTCTTTTATTTTCTATGTTTGACACAAAGTATCGCCCCGCAGATAGTCCGCGATTATGGCGTGAGAAAATTATGAATTGGTTGCGTCGTCCTAGTTTGTAATTATTAGGTAATTTCAATTGGTGTTAGGAGAAATTTCTCTCGAATTCAGAAATTTGTGGTTGGGAATTGGTTGTCAAAGAGGTACTTCACGAGAATTGATAGAAGCAGCGATCGCACATGTGTTTCAAAAAAATCAACTTTACCAAAATGCGATCGCAGGCATTGCTACTATTGATAATAAAGCCGATGAAGTTGGTTTAGTGGAACTTTGTAGAGAAAACAATTGGCTTTTCAAAACCTTTAGTGCGGAAATTCTGTGTACAATTTCTGTTCCCAACCCTTCCCAATTAATTTACAAACACATAAAAACTCCTAGTGTTGCTGAAGCTGCTGCTTTATGTGCCGCTGAATCTACACATCTGTTAGTTCCTAAACAAATTTTCCGTTGTGCAACCGACAATCAAAAAGGTACGGTAACGATAGCGATCGCTCAAATAGAAAAAAGGTGTGAGGAGGGTGCAATAAAAATTAATTAGCAATTCACAATTGACAATTGACGATTGACCAACAATTACTCAACTACTCTTAAAAGATAATTAATTATACTAGAGACAATTGATAGTACAATTGAACCGAATAAAGCTGCGATTGGCCCTTCAATTACAAAACCATAACTGGGAGTCAAAAAACTAGCTAGCCATAAAGCAAATGCATTGATGACAAAGGAAAATAAACCAAAGGTCAGCAGGGTGATCGGAAAGGCTAATATTCTTAATATTGGACGAATGAAAGCATTGACAATACCAATGAAGACAGCAGCAATCAACGCTGTAACAAAACTATCTACCTCAAAGCCAATATCGAAATACTGAAGAATATTAGCTGTTATTAGCAATGCAACGGCTGTTCCAAGCCAAGTTAATAAAAAGTTTTTCATACCCTGTTGAATTGTGATTTGTTTGTAATTCTAGGGTTTCCCTAAAATCAGTAGATGAGCATACATAAATAATAATGTGCAGCAAGGGATTCTTGCTGCTTCAAATTTTAATAATAAGCGCTAAAGCGCATACTACAAACATTTTTATATTTTTTACCAGTATAAAAATATAAATTCTGGTTTTAATATTGATGATGAATTATATCTATTAATGACACAGAACCCCGATTTCTCTAACAAATCGGGGTTCTTGTTTTTTCATATTTGCGGAATTGAAAAAAAGTTTATTTGTTACAATTTTTCAAATTGAATTGAGGCTTGACATCAATCTTCAGTGAGAAAATGGGGTTATAAAAACTAACGCCGTCGTAGCAAAACTTCCCAAGTTTCACCACCAACTACACCATCAGGTTCGATATCATAGCGCTTTTGTAAAGCTTGAACTGCTGCTTCGGTTTCTTGACCAAAGTCGCCATCAGCATCACTTTTGAGATAACCAAGTTTTCGCAACCTTAATTGTAATCTTCTGACTTCAGCATTATTCATTCCTGGACGCAAGATTGGATATCCTTTGGAAGTGTATTGAACACCAGAAATTTGCTCAAAACGCGGTGTTGGTTGAGTACGTTTAGTTGATTGAGAACGTGTTGAACGTGTTGAACGTGTACTTTGTTGGGTGCGTTTAGTTGGCTGGGAACTTGTGCTTTGCTGAGTGCGTGTGCTTTGTTGAGAACGATTAGATGATGATTGGGTGACAGTTTTCTTTTGAGAATTAGTAGATGTAGTTTGTTTGGGTGGTGTTGCTGGTTTTGGTTCGGGAGTTGTAGTAGTTGTGGAATTATTTGCAGTTTGATTTGTAGTAGTTGTAGAGTTGTTGACAATTTGAGTTGTAGTTGCTGTGGAATTATTCGCAGTTTGAGTTGTAGTAGTTGTAGAGTTGTTGACAATTTGAGTTGGAACCGGAAAGTTATTGGCTGAATTGGTGACAGCAGTGGTAGAACTAGGGGAAGGAGATGATGCGATCGCTTCACCAGGAAAAAGTTTTTGCCAAGTAATAGCATCAACAATACCATTCGCATTTAAGCCAGCAGCTAGTTGAAACTGAGAAACTGCTTTGGCTGTTGCTTCGTTATAAATTCCGTCTACAGCACCTGTGTAAAAGCCTAAAAGTTTCAGTGCTGCTTGTAATTCTGATACCGGCTGTCCTTGGCTACCTAGTTGTAAGTTAGGGCGAGTGATGCTAAATGGGGCTATTTGGGCGATTTGTGGTGATGGTACTGCAAATGCTGGTACAACAGAACCAGTCAACAGCAGAGGTGTGAAGGAAAATAGCAGCAATTCAATTCCTAATAAGGATGTATCCCCCTGCTTCCTAAATAAACAGCATTTTACAAATAGGTTTAGCGAACTTAAATAGCCAAAGAAGCTGGCTGTCATGAAACTCTGCCCTCGCTAAAGTTGATGGTAATACTCTATACGGCAAAAGATGATAAAATGCAAGAGCAAAAAAGTGATACTTGCTACTAAAAAACTGCTTTTTTAACAGTCATCAGTTATCAGTCATCAGTTATCAGTAGAACTATCCCTTTCAAGGTGGGTAAAAATATTCAAAAAATTGCCGAATTTAGGTCTTTTCACCTTTGTGTCTTAGTGTCTACCGTTCCGGAAGCTGCTAGCGCGTCTATGTGGTGAAAAATTTAACTTTTGAACCACCAAGGCACTAAGACACCAAGAAAAATACATTTCACCTTGAAAGGGCTGTTACGCACTGTACAAATTGTCTATTATGTGCATAAGGATATTTGGTTGTCTGGGAGTATTATCGATTTTAACCAGGTAATGATGGCTTTACGAGTGCGATCGCTACGGACTTGTGTTCTGAACCAACACACTTGTGTTTTGAACCAACACACTTGTGTTTTGAACCAACACACTTGTGTTTTGAACCAACGGACTTAGGGTTGGGGTGGGATAAAAAATATTTGTGCAAGAGGTCTACTGTTAACTGTTAACTGTTAACTGTTAACTGATTTAACAGCTTCTTCTGGACCCACCAAAGATACATAAGGCTTCTGTAAATACCGAGAAGCTATTGTCATCGCATCATCAGCATTAACATTGGTAATCAGTTCCTGAAATTCCTGATCAAATTCGATTCCCAATCCCAAAATTTCATACCAGCCATAGATTTGAGCAAGTTGCCCATTAGTTTGCTTGCCCAAGGCGTATTGTCCTAAAATTTTATTCTTTGCTGCTTGTAAGTCTACTTCTGTCAGTGGTTCCGTATACAGTAAATCTACTTCTGTGTGCAGCCCAGATAGGGCAATTTGAGTATTTTCGGGAGCCGTACCCATATATACTGCGAATGTGGCAGGAAACAGCCGTGTAGGGTACAAGGCGGATACTTCGTAAGCTAAACCCCGTTTTTCTCGCAGTTCCACAAATAAGCGACTGGAAAGTCCATTGCCTAAGTATGTAGATAATAACTTCAAAGCAGCATAATCTGGAGAAGTGACTGCTGCACCAATGTAACCCAGCATGACGATTGATTGTTGTGTCTGTTGGGGTAGTATAATTTGTTGTGGCTCGACGGTAAGATTTGGTAAATTCTGTTTAGGCAATGATGTATCAGCAGGTGCTTGCCAATCGCCAAATATTTTTTTGACTACTGTAACAGCATCATCTTGGGTAATGCGACCGGCAATACTAATCACCAAATTATCTGGACGAAAATAAGTTTGGTGAAAGTGAACTAAATCTGCACGGGTGATACTACTCATAGTTGATTCATTTCCCAGGGCTGACATAGCATAGGGATGATCTTGGTACATCACCTGGCGTAGTTGATCAAAGGCGATACTGAAGGGATGTTCTTTTTGAGAACGAATATCTTGCAGAGCGATGCGTCGTTCTAACTCAACTTCTACTTCGGGAAAAGTAGGCGATCGCAATATTTTTCCTGCTAATGTCAAAATATCAGCAAAATCTGCTGTCACCGTCTTTAAAGAGACTTGAAAATAATCAGCAGCGGTATCTGTGCTTAAGTGTGCGCCGATAGACTCCACCTGTTCGGCGATTTGCAAGCTAGAAAATCCCTCACACCCTTTTGTTAATACCGCAGATAGCAAATGTGCTAATCCAGCATGTTCTCGATTTTCGTAACAGCTACCAGCACGAATAAAAATCCGCGCTGCAATGATATCTGCTGTAGGATTTTCTGTCAGAAGTAATACTATGCCATTATCTAAGACTGTGCGATGAATATGGGATTTTTGTAGGGAAGTGGTCATTTGTTAATTGTCCTTGGTCCTTGGTCATTTGTCCTTGGTCATTAGTCATTTGTCTTTCATTTATTAACAGACGCGATTCATCACCTATTGTACAGACGCGATTTATCGCGTCTAATGACTAACAAGGCTTCAATACCGTAACTACGTAGTGATTCGGTGAAAGAAGCTCTTGTGCTAATTGTTGCAGTTGTTGCGTATCAAAGGACTGGATTTTTTCGGGATATGTCATCGCTAATTCTGCTTCGGCAATGGTGTTATAGTATCCATATAGCCCTGCTAGTTGATTGGGTGTTTCTGTGGAGAAGGCGAAATCATTACATAACAGGCGTTGACAACGAGTAAGTTCCTGGGGGGAAATACCATCAGTCAGTAAATCTTCTAGGTGGAGACGAATTAAGGACTCGACAAGTTCCAGGTTTTCTGGTTCTAACCAAGCAGTAATGGTAAATAAACTCGAATCTCTCTGGAGGGAAAAATTACTGCATATACCCTGGACTAATTGCTGTTCTTCTCGCAAGTCTCTGACTAGGCGCGATGTCCGTCCATCTGCTAGTAAAACTGAGAGTAAATCTAATCCGTAAGCGCTGCGGAGTTGTTCGACTCCGGGTCCCGTCCACGCCATCATCAATCGTCCTTGTTCCAGGCGCGGTAAATCTAACTGTTGGCGGCGAATTCCTGCTATGATTGGTCTTGCTATTTCTTCTGTTGGTGGACAATCACAACAGCGATCGCCAAAATTATTAAACGTACGGTTCACTAATTCTAGAGCCACTTCTTGGGCTATTCCGCCAACAATCACCACCGTCATGTTTTCAGGTTGGTAATAAGTGCGGTGAAAGCAGCGCATTTGTTCTGGTGAGTGTTGCATGAGTTCTTGTTCTGTACCCAACACCGGACGTCCATAGGGATGGCGCTGATAAACACTCTTGAGTAATGTTTGAAATCCTATCCAATCAGGATCATCTTGACAAAAACGAATTTCTTCTAAAACCACATCTCGTTCACGGCTAAATTCATCTTCAGGAATCGCCGCATTTTGCAATAGTTCTGCTAAATAAGGGAGAGTCTCTTCGATAAAACTGGCAGCTGTAGTAATAGAGTAATGGGCATAATCATAGCTAGTAACCGCATTAGCTACCCCACCTCTGTTTTCAATTTTTTGATCAAATACTCCTGGTAGCAGATTTGAAGTTCCTTTGAAGATCATATGTTCTAGAAAGTGAGCCATACCAAACCAAGAGCTGGGTTCAATCCTAGCACCGGCACGTACCCAAACATCCGCTACAACCACAGGAGTGTCAGGAATTTCTTGATGGATAAACGTTAAACCATTATTGAGTGTAAAGACCGAGGTTGAAAACACGGTGTTGATGGGTTTTGCTAACAATAAGTTTGAAACAGTTATACCAATTCTGGATTTTAGATTACTCTTTGAGAAGCCGCTTACTCTACCTTGAAGACGGACTTAGTCCGTCTACGCGTCTATGGATTTTGGATTAACAATCTTTACCATCAGACAGTTCCAAAAATCTCAAACAATACTACCTATCCCAATTTGGTATTAATCACAATTTATCGCAATCTTGCAATCCTAACTCTTGTTTCAACACAAATTAGCATCAATTGATACATTTTTTATCTCTGCTCGGTCAATAGACCTCTTGCAAAAGTCGAATGAGCCCCCCTCAATCCCCCCGTGAACGGGCAGGGCTGTTTCATTCTAAAAAGGAAAATAGTAATAGGATATTATGGGCACAATGTCGTATTGCTCTGGTTAGGGAATCAAAACCATTGTGACGAAACAAGTTAATTACAAAACTGCGAAGAATGGAGAAATTTGCAGATGCATAACCATCAACCATTTGTGCCTTGTCTTCATCAAACACAACATCTTTGACCCAATGTCATCGATTTTCTACACC
>NZ_NAPS01000001.1:3360350-3392846 GCF_004323185.1 Westiellopsis prolifica IICB1 | reverse complement strand
CCCTTTTTGGTGCGAAAATCTTTAATTTTTTTGAGTTCTTCAATCAAGCCTGCTGTCATAGATACCCCCGGACAATTTGTCGAAAGTCTGATTAGCGCTTGGGTGCGGCTACGCCGCACCCTCGCTTAAGTTTGTTACCTCAGTTTCGATTGAATCATTTTTCTTCCAAGAATGAAACAGCCCTGCCCGTGAACGGGGGGAAGATTTAGTTCCCTCCCCGTTTACGCTTAGGGTTAGGGTGGGGTAAAAATATTTTTGCAAGAGGTCTAATACTGTTCGGTTAAGAATTTTTCGTCATAATTTTGACCATGTAGAGACGTTGCAGTGCAACGTCTCTACTACAAAATGCGCTAAAGACACACCAATCAAGTTTTTCAGCGTTCGTTGTTTTAATGTGATAATTATATGGGTCGCCTGGGATTCGAACCCAGAACTAATCGGTTAAAAGCCGAGTACTCTACCATTGAGTTAGCGACCCGTTGCCAGCGATTTGCAACTTTATTACTATATCACAAGAAGTCCCAATTTTGTAAAGAGGTTTAGAAAAATTTTGCCAAAATTCTCACACTCGCTGCACAAGTGGCTCCTGGTTGCAAAATTGTCAAATGTTCACCAGTGTTGATGGCGTTACGAGGCGCACTCCACGGTTCTAAGCAGTAGAAGTCTTTGCCCTTGAGTGTCCAAAACACGAGGGTAGAAAATATCTTGTCAGATTCCAGGGTGAGTTTTAATTTGCGGCTATTGTCACTCACACTAGCACTTTGACTACTTAGTTGCTTAAATGCCACATCAATTTCATCTTGATTGAAATCAAAATTACCATCAAAAGCATGAATTTCTTTGCTTCTTTGATCTTGGTACTCTTGAGCAGGAATCTCAAAATCTAATTGGGTTTTATCCTGTGTGAGAAAGTAAGGATGAAACCCAAAAGAAAAAGGCATTGTTTCCAAGGAGAGATTGGTATATTGTTGCTGAATTTCTAAGGTATTGCCTTGGATTTTATAACTGAAACTTACTTGAAAATCAAAAGGATATACTGCTCGTGTTTGCTCGTTGCTATTGAGGGTAAGAGTAAAATTTGCTGCATTTTGCGTAACTTGGTCAGTTACTTGCCAAGGTAAATCACGAGCAAAACCATGTTGTTTCAAAGTATATTGTTTACCGTTATAAGTGTAACTATTTTCCGGTAAATTGCCGCAAATCGGAAACAAAATTGGGATACCACCCCTTACACTCAACTCTGGGTTAGCAAACCTTTCTGTATCTAAATAGAGAATTTCTTGTCCTTGAACACGCCAGCGAGTAATGATACCGCCCCGTTCTGGAACAACTTCTAACTGAGAGTTGGCAGTTTCATCCGTGAGGATGTAGGTTTTGTATTGTTGTTGTTGAATAGATATAGAAAACACGGCTTTGGAATGATTAATTATAAAATTATGAAATTATGAAATTATGAAATTATGAACATTTTCAGCATTCATAATTCATAACTTTTACTAGGGGTGTTCAGATCCCCGACTTCTTTAAGAAGTTGGGGATCTGTAACGCCTGATCATGAATGCGATGAACCACTAGTCTTCCGCAAAAATGTAGCGATAAAGTTCGCCGGGGTCAGGTTCGGGGCTAGTTTCAGCGAATTTCACTGCTTCTTCTATTTCTTGCTGAATTTTGCGGTCAATCTCTTTTAATTGTTCCGCTGTTGCTAGGTTTTTTTCTGTAAGATAAGCGGCAAATTTTTTGATTGGGTCGCGGCTAAACCAATATTCTTTTTCATCTTTGGTTCGCAGTTCGTCTGGATCTGCTAAAGAGTGGCCCCGGAAACGGTAAGTCAGTGCTTCAATCAAGGTCGGCCCTTCTCCTGCGCGGGCGCGGGCTACGGCTTCCTGTGCGACTGCACGCACTGCCATAATATCCATACCGTCTACTTCCACACCCACCATGTTGAAGACGCTAGCTTTTTTATAAATTTCTGGGTCGGAAGTTGCTCGTTCATGAGCCATACCAATAGCCCATTTATTATTTTCAACGACGAAAAGAATTGGCAATTTCCACAGCGCAGCCATATTTAAGGTCTCGAAAAACTGACCGTTGTTGCAAGCACCGTCACCAAAAAAGCAAGCGGTCACTTGATCAGCGCTGGCGTCACCTAAAACTTCCCGGCGGTATTTACTTTGAAAAGCTGCTCCAGCAGCTACAGGAATACCTTCGGCGACAAAAGCATAACCACCCAGCAAACCATGTTCCGCAGAGAACATGTGCATGGAACCGCCACGTCCTTTGCTGCAACCTGTGGCTTTGCCAAATAATTCTGCCATGACCTGTTTTGCTGGTACTCCGGCGCTCAAAGCATGAACGTGGTCACGGTAGGTACTAGAAACAAAATCTTCTCCTGGTCGCATTGCTCCTTGAATCACACCTGTGGAGACTGCCTCTTGACCATTGTACAGATGGACAAAACCAAACATTTTGCCTCTGTAATACATTTCCGCACATTTGTCTTCAAAGGTGCGCCCTAGTACCATATCTTGATACAACCGTAGCCCTTCTTCTTGATCAATCTGGGCGTTAGCGACGTCAAATGTCGGTAAAGTGCGTTCTTGAACCATTATTTTTTAGTATCCCTGTAGTAACACTTAAAGTTACCATGCTAAAAAGAATTGAATAATTTTTGAACCCGAAAAAAAGAGTTAAAAATTAAACAGTCATTAGCTATTACTGTTTTATGTTTTTTCTGGGAAAGGTTAAGATAACAACCTTAGACCCAAGACTACCAACCAGGATAGCTTGCTTTCTGCATATTCATTAACAAATTCAAAAATTCTATCTTCTATGTTTTTACTTCTCTAGATAATTGCCATAAATATCTAACTATGTTATACTTCGGGTCGCTTGCAAGCAGAAGCAAAACTACGGAACAGTGTCTGTCTGATGGGATGTTGGGAAACTTCCCTCAGCGCCAGCCGCAGGAATGCTTAAAAAATACATTCCAAATAGAGGAAAATAATAAATATCTGCCAATAGAATATGACTGGCGCTGCCGTCAAAGACATTGGAGAGGCAGAGGTAAACTTGTTGCAAAACACACTTGTTGTGTGAAAACAACGAGTTATTATTATGGCACGCTTTTACACTCTTGGAATACTCTCTCAAACATTATGTCGATCGCGCTGCAGGGGAAGTAGGCTGTGCGAATTCCGCTAGATTACTACCGAATTTTAGGACTGCCTTTGGCGGCAAGTGAGGAGCAATTGCGGCAGGCGTATAGCGATCGCCGACAGCAATTGCCACGACGCGAGTATTCCCAGATAGCGATTAATTCTCGCAAACAACTGATTGAAGAAGCTTACGTGGTTTTATCAGATCCCAAAGAACGCAGAGCCTACGATCAAAGTTATCTTGCTCATGCCTATGGTCCCGATAGGGAACACAATGCTGGCGTGACAGTGGAAAACCGTTCTGCTGACAATAGCTTGATTGAGTCTCAAGGTCTGAGCATTGAAATCAACTCAGAGGAATTAGCAGGTGCTTTGCTGATTCTCCAAGATTTAGGGGAATATGAACTAGTACTGAAGTTAGGTCATCCATACCTAACAAACAATAATGGTAATGGTTTACAAGCAAGCAACACTTTAGAAACAGATCAGTATAGTGATCTTGATCCGCAAAGACCAGATGTTGTTCTGACGGTTGCTCTGGCGTGTCTAGAATTAGGTCGAGAAGAATGGCAACAAGGTCATTATGAAAATGCTGCGGCTTCCCTAGAAACAGGCGATGAATTACTAGCACATTTTGGATTATTCCCTAATGTTCAAGCTGAAATTCAAGCAGATCTTTACAGACTGCGACCATATAGAATTTTAGAGTTACTTGCCCTGCCACTAGAAAAAACTGCCGAACGCAATCAAGGATTGAAGTTATTACAAGAAATTTTAGGCGATCGCGGCGGTATTGATGGCGCAGGGAATGACTACTCTGGTTTAAACATTGATGATTTTTTACGCTTTATCCAACAACTGCGTAACCACCTGACAGTAGCAGAACAGCATCAACTATTTGAAGCGGAAAGTAAACGTCCTTCTGGTGTAGCCATATACTTAGCTGTTTACGCGTTGATAGCACGCGGATTTACCCAACGTCAACCAGCTTTGATTTACCAAGCTAAACAGATGCTGATGCGTCTAGGGAAGCGCCAAGATGTGCATTTAGAACAGTCGTTATGCGCTTTGATGTTGGGTCAAACTGAAGAAGCTACCCGTGCTTTAGAACTGAGTCAGGAATACGAAGCCCTAGTTTATATCCGGGAAAATTCTCAAAATTCTCCCGACCTACTTCCAGGCTTGTGTTTATACGGTGAACACTGGTTACAAAACGATGTTTTTCCTAACTTTCGAGATTTAGTCAAACAGCAAGCTTCTCTGAAAGATTATTTTGCTAACCAGCAGGTACAAGCATATCTTGAACAGCTACCGACACAAGTAGAAACCAATTATGAAGGGTCAATAACTAGCCAATCATCATATCCTCAAACCCGGATAAATCGCCAGAATTCCCGCAGCGATACTAATATAGTTTACGGTCAATTTCCAGGTCACAGAAGCAATTCTGCAAATTCTCCCGAAACTCAGTCATCTTCGTCCTATCAAGTCTCACCTCCTCATTCAGACCGTGAAGACACAAGAATAGATATGCGCTTTACATCTGTTTCGGGCGTGGAACGTGCTAGCAGAAGCAATGACTATCATATGAATGGTTCCGCTAGAGCTAGTGTACCTTCTCAACCACCAACCTCAAGAAGGCGCAAACCCAGCCCATCTGCTTATAGTAGAGAACGTCATTCGGAACAGCGCCCAACTGCTGCACGGCGACGGCGTTCTACTACTAGTGGCGTCGTCAATACCAACAAGCGGTTATTGTGGGTAGTGTTGACTAGTTTGGGAAGTGTATTAGTTTTATGGCTGGCAATTTCAACGACTGTAAAATTCGTCCATAATGCGTTAAGACCAGCACCTGCTTTACAAGGTAAACAGTTATTAATACAACTCAATGAACCACCACTAACTATCCCTGATCGTAATAGCAAACCTCTGTTTTCCACAGGGTTGTTAACAGAAGCGACAGCAGAAGAAATAATTCAGACTTGGTTAGCAACTAAATCTGCTGCTTTGGGGCCAAATCATGAGATTGATAGTTTAGAAAATATTTTAATAGACTCAGCCCTCACTCAATGGCAACTCGTTGCCAAGGAAGATAAGGCTGATAACCGTTATCGCAAATATCAACACACTGTTAAAGTAGAATCTTTAGAGATCAATCCTAAGGATCAGGAACATGCTGCGGTGCAAGCTTCCATAACTGAAGCAACCAGTTTTTATGAAAATGATCAACTGAACCAGAAAAAATCCTCTAGTGAAACGGTCAGAGTGAGATATAACTTGGTTCGTAAAACTGATGGATGGCGTATCCGGGAAATATCTGTTTTGAATAAAGTCTAAATATATTTGTTAGTTGTTGGTGGTTGATAGTTGGTTATTTCCAATGACCAATGCCCAATCCCCAATGCCCAAGTGAGGTAGTGCATTCCCTGAATTAATAATTTACACACCTGATGATTTTTCATATCTTGAAGTAGTCAAACTATATGCACTACTTAAATCGGAGCAAAAGCTTCTGGTGGAATCGGTACAACCTGGGGAGTTGCTAAGGAAGTTCCCTGTCTGTACCAGATTCCATCAACCTCAAAGCTTTCAAATTGGGTTGTGAGGATTGCCCAGGTTTGCTCATTTAGTCCAGCAGAGTAAGTCATAGTGAATCGACACTCTTGACGTAGGCGTCGTTCCAGTTCGGCCAAATCTTTTGGCAGCCAAAACCGATTCATTACTCTTTGAGTGGCAACCTCTGGGGGAGTTTGTAACATGTCAGACATTAACTGGTTGACTATTATTTGTTTTTGGTTATCTTGTCTGACAATACTAATCGGACGTTCACTTTCAGCAGCAGTAACCATGCGTTTTAACAACTCTACAGGTAATTGCAACTGACTGCAAAAAACTTCTCCTCCCAGAGGTAACATGCGTTCAGCAGTTTCGGCGGGTGTAGGTAACTGCTGGGTTGCCATCCAACTGTAAAATTCAATTGGTCGCTTGCAGTGTCTCCACCCAATCCGCACCTTGCCATTGATTTTTGCTGCGGTTTCGCTCAAAGCATATCCGTAGCATTGGGCAAGGTGGGTAGCATCCTTTTTTGTTGGGGCAAAAATAGAAACCCCATCATAGGATAATTTATAATTCCAGCCCGGTTGGTTTAGGACTTTCAGAACGCTCGCACTCATTCACACCACCAAAATCATCATTATGTAGGGAACTAAAAGTTCTTTGCCAAATCATTTTTTGTTCTTCCTCAGGGATAGCCAAACTAGACATGATGATGGCGAAGTCCCCTGGAGTAGGTAGTACTTCCCCTTTTGCCAGCGCTTGTAGGTTTTTGACTCCACAGCGCTTAAGCTTTGCCATATTGGCTCGAACTACATCAGCAATTGTGATCAGGCGGTTGGGTTGTTCGGGATTTGAAGAGTTGGAGGCTGTTTTTTTGCCTAGCCACTCACGGATAATCTCTTCCAATGCGTCGCTTTGAGAAAGACCCTCACGAGCGCAAATGCTTTTGAATTCCCGCGCCAAATCTACCGGAACATAACCGCTGACCTGTTTGTAATCATCACAACGCCTTCTGTCGGTCATTTTATTGACTGTTTGATATCATGTTTGCTTTCTATTCTCTCTCATGATATCTAAGATTGTTTGACATGATTTTTTGTCATTTTTACATGAATGATTGACATGAAAAAATGACAAGTGTTAGCATGGCAGTACTGACACAAAAAATAAGTCAGATACTGCTACAAAATAAGTCAAATTAAAAATGGTAGGTGCCTTTAAAAAAGGTAGATACCCTGGTAAATATTTGGCTACCCTGATAACTAGCTTGCGGGTGAAAAACAAGGGGCATCGAATGCCCCTATAGGGAGTAATTATACAACCATCAGCTTTGATTATGTATATTTTTTTATAAATTCTGTGATTAGATATTTATATTTAACTACATACAAAAAATAAAAAAAAAGTAATAAAATATCTGCCTGGATAAAGTATATTCTATGGTTTTTTGAGTGATTGTTATGATGTTATTTGCATACATAATGCTACTTTAATTAGTAACAATCAACACTCAAAAAATAAACATAATTCGTAATTCCCAGTGTTGCTCTTGACGAATAATTTCTACTTGACGAATAAATTCGCGAAAATAAAATCGTCGTTCTGATTCTGATAAATCCAACCAAAATTGAGGGATAGAGACTGCAACAGCAACAGAGCGTAAGTTGACGGGTGGTAAAGTTGCTAACTTTGCTTGCAGTGCAGATATTTCGGTGCGGAGTTTGTATCGTCTTAATTTGGCTGTTTCTGGGTCTAGTACCCCAGTCTCGACTAAAGCAGGTAATTGTGCGAGTATTTCTTGATGACGAGCGATCGCATCCCCTAAGCTATTCTTAACTGCATCCAATTGTGGAGAATTCATCTTATCCACCGCCACAGGTAAATCACGGCAAACAGCTTGAATAGTATGTTCTAATACTTCTTGGTAAGGAATCGCCCGACATTTAGGTTTCTTTATACAGTTAATTGGACGTAAATAAAGATACTCTTTATCTTGGTTGCGAATAGTGACGCGAGCAACACCCATAGGTGATTGACATTCACCACAGACAACCAACCCCGCTAAAGAACGTGGCGCACTTGCAGTTCGTGATGGTAAACGACTGTTACGGCGTAAAAGCCTGTCAATTTGCGCTGCTTCTTCTTGAGAAAGGATGGCTGTGTGGGTATTAGCAAGAATTTCTCCATTTTGATAAGCAGTGTTGCCACGATAAACTGGATTAGTCAACCAACGACGTCCTGTGGTGACAGAAATTTTCTTACCATATTTTTTCGCCAGGTAACGGACTGCTCCCCGCAGCGAACCATAGAGTAGAAAGTGTTCAAAAAAATCTTTAACTACAGGAGAGGTACTACGATCAAGAATGTACTTATCTTTACCTCGCCGATAACCATAGGGCGCTTTTCCCGGAGGAGGAGCAGCGTCTAAACGTTTGCGGGCATGAGCTTGGCGAATGCGACGACTGTGTTGCTGTTTTTGAATTTGGTGTAGCAATTGCAACAATTCAGCATGAAGATTAGGAGATTGAGCCGCAGAATTGTAACCTTGTTCGACTGCAACCAGGGTTATCCCCATAGCTTCGATGTGAGAAAGGCGATCGCTCACTTCCTCGACATTATCTCCCAATTCTTCTAAACGACGAATAATTAGATAATTAGGTGGATCAGTTTGGCAGTCAATGAGTAATTGTTGTAACTGTGTGCGCTGTCCGAAATCTTGGTACACCCTATTCACATCCCATCCCCAAGTCTGAGGATCACAAGCAGCTTCTAGTAGAGGATCACTGTAGGTGTAAGCAAGAATTTTCATTGCTGGCTCAATTCAATCACATTTCCATCCGGATCTTGGGTAAAAACAGCAGGGCGACCGGAAGCGCTGGGTTGTATCAGACAGTTATAATTTAGTAGCTGCTGTTTAGCGGCATCTAAGTCGGAAACTAAAAAAGCAATGTGGGGATTGCGTCCCCATTTTTCATTTTTGGGTTCATCCTTAATGCTACATGCTGCAATCAGGTGAATTTGATACTCGCCGACTTGATACCAACTACCAGGAAATTTCATCGGGCGTTCTACTTTAGATAATCCCAACACAGTGCCATAAAAATGTTCGGAGCGTTCTAAGTCAGTTACAAGAATGGCTGTATGAACACACTGAGTAATTTGCATATGGGGATTGGGGATTGGGGATCGGGGATTGGGGATTGGGGATTGGAAGGGAGACAAGGGGAGACAAGGGGAACAATGGAAGCGGGACAAGGGAAGACATGGGTAATTTATATTGTATTTTCCTACTCCCCGATTCCCGATCCCCGATTCCCGATCCCCAATCCCCGATCCCCTCTACGCAGGAACTATAAATTTCTCGCTACCTGCTAGTCCAAATGCTGTGTGAATTGCTTGCAGTGCTTTGACACCTTCTTCTTGGGCTACTACACAACTGATTTTGATTTCTGAGGTAGTAATCATTTGAATGTTTATATGATGCTGTGCTAGGGCTGCAAACATTTTCGCTGCAACGCCTGGTTGTCCTACCATACCAGAACCAACGATGCTGACTTTTGCGATCGCCTGATCTAAAGCTACTTCACCCCAACCATATTCTGCTGCTTTTGCTTGCAACATTTTCTGTGCTGCTTCTGCATCCATCCGTGTCACAGTGAAAGCAATATCACGCATCGGCACACTATTGACTATACGGCAGCGTTGGGACTGAATGATCATATCTACGCTGATATTGTGATCTGCTAAAAGTCCAAACAGTCTTCCCGCGGTTCCTGGTCAAGATTTAACTTGCTGATTGACTAGACGTGCTTGGTTCTAATCATGAGCGACACTAAGTAAGGGGGGATCGGGGATCGGGCATCGGGGATTGGGGATTGGGGATTGGGGATTGGGGATTGGTCATTCTCCTTTGTCTCCCTGCTCCCTGCACCCTGCACCCTGCTCTCTGCTCCTTTGTCCCCCTTGTCCTCCTTGTCCCCCTTGTCCTCCTTTTCTTCTGCTTCTATTTCAAATGCTTGGCGCAGGGCGGCGACGGCGCGATCGCATTCTTGGGCAGCAATTACGCAGCTGACTTTGATTTCACTGGTAGAAATCATTTGGATGTTTACGTCTGCTGCTGCTAGGGTGGCAAACATCTTGGCGGCGACTCCGGGACGACCAATCATCCCTGCACCGGCGATACTGACTTTAGCAATATTTTGCTGCACCATGACTTCGGCTGCTTCTGCTTGGTTACTCTTGTGACTGCTCAGAACAGGAGCAATGGCAGCTGCTACGGCTTCGGCTTTTGGTAAGATTGGTGTAAATACGGTAAAGGCGATGTCGTTTGTATTACCTTCATGGATTGATTGAATAATCAAATCTACGTCTACATCTTGACGAGCAATTTCGCCAAATAGGCTGGCTGCAACACCCGGTCTATCTGGAACACGTAACAAGGCTACTTTGGCTTGGTCAGTATCATAGGTGACATTATCTACCGGACGGGCAATTTCTAAATTGATTAGCGATCGCTCTTTAGTTTGGGATGAAGTTACCCATGTGCCGGGATCATCTGTCCAGCTAGAGCGTACCACCAAGGGCATTCCATAGTTACGGGCAATTTCGACGGCGCGGGGATGCAAGACTTTTGCGCCGAGACTGGCGAGTTCTAGCATTTCATCGCAGGTGATTTCACTCATTAACTGCGCTTCTGGAACTAGACGGGGGTCTGTAGTCAGAATCCCTGGTACGTCGGTATAAATTTCACAAAAATCTGCCTGTAAAGCAGCTGCGATCGCCACCGCAGAAGTATCGGAACCGCCTCGTCCCAAGGTTGTGATTTCTAATGCATTGGTACTGCTAATACCTTGAAATCCTGCAACGACAACAACTTTGCCTTCTTCTAGGTGCTTTTTAATCCGTTCTGTTTGAATATGTAAAATTCGGGCGCGGGTGTGTTCAGCTTCGGTGACAATTCCTACCTGAGCGCCAGTTAAAGAAATTGCTGGTTGTCCTAATTCTTGCAATGCCATACTCACCAGCGCAATAGATACTTGCTCACCGGTAGAAAGCAACATATCCATTTCTCGACGGCAAGGATTTTTAGAGATTTCCGCAGCTAATTTCACAAGTCCATCAGTTGTTTTACCCATTGCAGAAACTACCACCACTATGGAATTTCCTGCTTTTGCGGCTTGAGAAACGCGTTGGGCGACAGAGACAATGCGCTCAACGGAACCGACAGATGTACCACCGTATTTCTGAACTATGAGCATGAACCCGTTAAAATTAAAGCTTTGAGTGAATTGGTTTAGTACTTATAGCAAACAACTAGTCTATTATTAAGTTTTGGTGTTTAAGTATAGGAAAAATAGTATTGTTATACTATTTTTTTATCTAGTCTTTTATCTACTGCTTAACCAGTATTTTACCTGACACTGGCCGTGTGTGTATCCTTAAGGGACTTGCAAATCAAAAAACATCCAATTTGTGGGGTGCGCCATACTCTAACAGGATTTTGGATTGACCCCCAGGATTTAAATGCCAATAAATACTACAGTGTTTTTGGCTTGATGACGGTGCAGACCAGTAGGTGTAGAAAAAAAGCAGTCAATTTTTGTGGCTGAAACTCTTATTCTGTCTATGTTAGAAGCTGATTTGATGGTAAATGAGGTCTGCACCTTTTGTGTAAATCTTACCCTGACTAGGTTTGAGCGATTTTATCCTCATTTGCTCTTGACAGTGCGATCGCTCAAACGCTATATTTACTCTTGGTCTGCACCACTGAACCTTGAAAACCAAATACAGCAAGGCTTCTATATTGAGCGGTTGCAACTTCAATTAATCCCTATTAGGGATTGAAACTCACTCATCCTTCCTAAAGTTTCAAGCGATCGCTCGTTGCAACTTCAATTAATCCCTATTAGGGATTGAAACTTGGTTCTAAATCATATTGTTGGACATCTTGTAAATCGTTGCAACTTCAATTAATCCCTATTAGGGATTGAAACAGATTGATCGTGCCTTGGGTGGATATGACTTGTGTTGCAACTTCAATTAATCCCTATTAGGGATTGAAACTAATAAATTGCGAAATCGTACACGTAAAGCTGAGATTTGTTGCAACTTCAATTAATCCCTATTAGGGATTGAAACTTCCGGTAACTCTTTTCTTTGCCTGTATTCAGAAGTTGCAACTTCAATTAATCCCTATTAGGGATTGAAACGACTTGCAGTATCGCGATCAATCTGTCCAGAATTGGTTGCAACTTCAATTAATCCCTATTAGGGATTGAAACACTGAATGCATTTTGCATCAATCGCCAGAATTGTGTTGCAACTTCAATTAATCCCTATTAGGGATTGAAACGTAGATGGAGATGGATATGTTTTGCTTGGAAATGTTGCAACTTCAATTAATCCCTATTAGGGATTGAAACTTAAACCATTAATCACCCATTGACGGATTCTCTCAGTTGCAACTTCAATTAATCCCTATTAGGGATTGAAACTAATGCTTCCAACATTTTGGAGGGTAGCTATAGTGTTGCAACTTCAATTAATCCCTATTAGGGATTGAAACTCTTCAAACTGAATCCCATGCTGTTCGCAAAGTTGGTTGCAACTTCAATTAATCCCTATTAGGGATTGAAACGCAAGAAGGAAAGACTGTTGATGCGATCGCGCAAGAAGTTGCAACTTCAATTAATCCCTATTAGGGATTGAAACAAATATACTTGAGCCGCCCCAGAGTAAACCAAAAGTTGCAACTTCAATTAATCCCTATTAGGGATTGAAACATCGACGCCGCATCCAACACGGTTGATGGTTTGCGTTGCAACTTCAATTAATCCCTATTAGGGATTGAAACTTATTGATTCTCCTGTAGGAAAACGATTTAAATCAGTTGCAACTTCAATTAATCCCTATTAGGGATTGAAACCAAGATCTGGATAAGGATCAGTAATTAGTTCAGGGTTGCAACTTCAATTAATCCCTATTAGGGATTGAAACGTGTATATCGTTTGCACTAAGGGGGATTGGAGTGGTTGCAACTTCAATTAATCCCTATTAGGGATTGAAACGCAATACCTCTTCCTGTAGAACTAGGAACATCATGTTGCAACTTCAATTAATCCCTATTAGGGATTGAAACTGTTAATCGGTGGGTAACTCGACCAATCAACTAGTTGCAACTTTTATTAACTCCCAGACAACCAAATATCCTTACACATATAATAGACAATTTGTACAGTGCGTAATAAACCTTTCAAGGTGGATAGAAACAGAAGCATTATCTCAGCTAAAAAGCTGTATTTCCTCTTTGTGTCCTGGTGTCTTGGTGTTTCAAATATTCTTTTTTCACCACCAAGACACTAAGACACCAAGAAAAGAAATTTTCATTTTCCAAATTTACCCTTATTTCAAATACTGTTGCGCCCATAATGCTGCTTGAGTACGGTTTTGTACACCAAGCTGACAAAGAATTTGAGTGATGTAGTTTTTTACCGTACCTTCAGTCAGATAAAGAGTTTGAGCTATTTCTCGATTATTTTTTCCTTGACCCAATAGGGTTAAAACTTCTAGTTCGCGATCGCTAAACAAGTTTTGATAGTTTGTGTGTTTGGATACGGGGGGGTTAATTTGAGCAAAAACTTTGG
This sequence comes from Westiellopsis prolifica IICB1, assembly GCF_004323185.1. Lineage (GTDB taxonomy): Bacteria > Cyanobacteriota > Cyanobacteriia > Cyanobacteriales > Nostocaceae > Pelatocladus > Pelatocladus prolificus_A. Next base: position 3,379,492 of record NZ_NAPS01000001.1, on the reverse strand, counting down.
GAGCGATGGTTGGCCCTAGCTGGCTATATCCTTGATTCAGGGTGCGGATTGCTGCTGCTAGTTGCCCAGAGGGAGTACTCTTGAGTAGATAGCCTAATGCTCCTGCTTGTAGAGACTGCCAAATATATTCATCTTCATCAAAGGTTGTTAATACCAGAATCCTAATCCAGGGATAGCGTTGGTGAATTTCACGAGTGGCAACTACCCCATCACAAACAGGCATCCGTACATCCATTAAAATCACATCAGGGTGGAGTTTTTCAGTGAGGGCGATCGCTTCATTACCATTATTAGCTTCACCGACAATTTTTAAGTCTTCTTCCAGTGACAACAAGGATGCTAATCCTTGGCGAAATAAATGTTGATCATCTACAAGCAAAAGCCGAATCATCGAGGAATTGTGATCCAAATATGAGTACCTTGGCCAGGGGTACTTTTAATACTCAGCTTACCATCCAATATTTGTATCCGCTCTTGCATTCCCCGTAATCCAAAACCAGAATGGGGTGAATCAGGATCAAAGCCCTGTCCGTCGTCTTCTAACTCTAGGATAATGGCATCAAGGGTAAACTGTCCTCGCAGAATCACATGAGAAGCGCGAGCATGTTTTTGAATATTAGTCAATCCTTCCTGAATAATACAGTAAAGTTGATGACTCGTCTGGAGAGGTAATGGTGGCAACTTTAGATCAGCCTGCACCGTAAAAGATTGGTTTTGCTGGATTTGCGTAACTAGGGCGCTGAGTGCCTGATTGAGATTAAAATCTGATCGGCGCATTGTTTGTACAGCGCGACGTACATCTTGAAGACATTGACTAGAAAGATACTTGGCTGTATCCAGCGCTTGTAGAGTTTGAGCGGGATCACGTTGGTATAATTTCTGGGCAAGTTCTAGCTGAACATCAAGAGTAGTAAGAGTGTGACCAAGGGAATCATGGATCTCACGAGCTATACGAGTACGTTCCAAAGTTGCTGCTAAAGTTTCCACTTCCTTTGCTAAACTCTCTGCTCTCTTTTTGCTTTTGCGCTCCGCCACGATCACAAAACCCAGCAAAATTATAAATAAACTGGCTCCTATGTAATCTAGCAAACTGGTCAATAAAATTGCTTTGGCGTCATATACATGCTCTGAACCACGGGATTGAAGTTGGGAAACGGTTTCTGCTATGCGTTGAGGAAGATACCAAGCTTCACCAGATAAGTAGCCAATTCCCGTGAAAATTGCTGTTAGGATAACATCTCTACGACTGAGAAAAAAGCAACTCTTGGCAAGAACAAAATACATGAAGATTGTAAACCAAAAACGTAGCCAGACAGCAGAAATAATTAATATTATTTCCACAGCAATAAAAACTCGTCTTTGCCAGAGTGGACGCTCAAGCGGAAAAATAAAACTGAGTAAAAAAAAGGCAATATTATAAGCAATAAATAAGGGCAGTAAATGCGGGTGTTCTTGAAAATAATTGCTGATCAAGCCGGAAAAGAGATTTGCGAGCAAGATCACCCATTCTACCCATCGCAATATCCAACGAAAAGAGAAAAGACGATTTGCGAGCAGGTTCATTGAACTAGAAGCAGCGAAATATCTTCACGGGTAACATTATGGAATATTGTGTTGAATTTACAACATGACTTTCGTCATGAATTATAGATGACTTTCGATAAGGCGATCGCGAAGTTTACTTCGATACTGTGATGTAGAGATGATCGTTTGTGAGGAAAAACCAAATGAAGCGCAAGATGATTTTAAATTATTTGGTCGGGCTATCAATTCTTGTCACTGGTTTAGCCATTTCTTCTAAATCTGGAGCTGAACCTGCATCTGTGTTTAGACCTTTAATTGATAATATTCGCACTCAGTTACCAAAAGGATTGAAAATGCGTTTACCTTCGTCTCTCCCTCCCGCAACCTCCAAGGTCAAGCTTTATTCCTACATTGTTTCTGATAGTAAAGTCTTTGAAGTTCGCCTCGCAAATACACCAGATTGTTCTGCTTCAAATAATCCTTCTGGTTGTACTGCTGGAGGATTTGGTGTCTTCACTCCAGAGGGAACTTCTAAAGTTTGGCCTCCCAAAGGAGATAGTATCACTCCTGTAGACTTGGGGAATAACATTAGTGGTTTTTATATCACCAGAGGACAAGGAAATAACATCAGCCAATACGTTTTTTGGAAGCAAGATGGACTGGAATATGTATTAGGATTGGGAGGTGGTTCAACCAGAGATGTGTCCCAACAGCAAATGATAGATATGGCGATCTCAATGGTAAATGAACCTGCAATTACCAGCGAGCGTTGACCATGCAGAAAATCGCGACGTTTGTGGGTAACATCGCGACGTTTGTGGGTAACGTCGTGACGTTTGTGGGTAACATCGCGACGTTTGTGGGTAACATCGCGACGTTTGTGGGTAACATCGCGACGTTTGTGGGTAACATCGCGACGTTTGTGGGTAACGTCGCGACATCCATAAAGAACATCACGACGTTTGTGGCTAACGTCGCGACGTTCTTTATGAATGAAACGACATTCGTCACAAACGTCAAAGCGATGGTGCAAAGTAGGCGCTACGCGATCGCAAATCAATGATTAAATTTATCGCGGTTCTTGGTTGAATAAACTTTTAAAAAGCCAGGTAGATGAAGAATTTTAATCCCCGTGAGGGGGTGAAGGTAATCTACGACATGAGCAACTGATAATCGCACCTATCCCTTTTCGGGGTGATGCGATCGTAAAGTGCATCGTGACCGCGCATAACAGACCGCGTTTAACGTTTCCATCCCCTTTCGGGGCGATGCGATTGTAAAGCTAATAGAAATTGGTTTCGTCAACATATGGGACCGTTTCCATCCCCTTTCGGGGCGATGTGATTGTAAAGGCGACAGCTCGGCTTCAAGCTGGGAATTCGACCCAAGTTTCCATCCCCTTTCGGGGCGATGTGATTGTAAAGAGACAACACTACTTGTCTCAATTTGGCTGGTACCAAGTTTCCATCCCCTTTCGGGGCGATGTGATTGTAAAGAGTTCACATCTAGAACGCTTACACAGAGAGGGTTCTAGACCCCCTGATCGACACCACTCTAGATTTGAACAAAAAATCCTCAAAAAATCATCGATTTTGCAGCCTGGAAACGTTGCTGCATAAAGCATCGACACCACTCAACGAATTTATGCGGTTTTCAAGGTTCGGGTGACTGGTGTCGATGAAACTCAACACACTTCAATTAGGGTATGATTTGCTGCTTTTATTTGTCAAGTAGAAATGCGTAGCAAGATCCCACAAGGTGATTTCGCGTCTCTGCTCCCGCGACACATTCAGTATACACAACGCTATGATAAATATATAATATTATGAAATAATATCTAAAAAGGTATTGCAAATAAGAATTATTCGTATTAATATACAAATAAGAGAGGCGTTCCCACGACCAAGTAGACAACGCCTCTCCCACCCAACTATATTCAGTAAGGTCTTATTAATATGATGCCACAACCGATTCTTTGTCAAACACCCACAAGAGGCTTATTAAATCAGTGAACAGTGAACAGTTATCAGTGATCATAAACCCAAGAATAAATACACTACTCTTTACTGATAACTGATAACTGATAACTGATAACTGATAAAAGGGAAAGATCCCCGACTTTTTAAAAAAGTCGGGGATCTGATAGGTATGAGCCGATATTCACCACCAACGTCAAAGCCAATACGGTTCAGATAAGACCACAATCTCTTGTAGAGACGCTTCAAACAGCGCGTCTCTACAGGTCAAATTTTTGCACTAAAAATCCTTAACTGAACCGTATTGACGTCAAAGCGATCCTGCAAAGTGGGCGCTACGCGATCGCAACTAACAATTTACCTATTTAAAGGCACTCTAATTAATTGATAAGCACCACTTTTTCCTAAACTTTGATAACTATCTTGTTGCAAACCCATTTCGGGAAACTTTTTCGGTTGAGCTAAAACTAAAATTGAGTCAGATTGTGTTTTATTTACAGCCTGAGTTCTGACATAATCTCCTGCGGCTGCACTCATTTTGATGTAATTTACAGGGCGTTGACTGTAAAAAACAACGGTGGGTTTTTGGAAGCCAACCATGACTAATTCTTCACCTGGTTTTTCCGCTTGGACTGCGATCGCTGCTAATTCTCTCAAAGGTAACTGACGCTGTTGGTCTATTAAAAATAAAGCTGGAGTCAGGACAAAAAGTAAAGACAGCGCAAACCCCAATAAATTTACGCCAATCAATAGACGCCAACGACGACGCAGTATGATCACAGCCAATATCACAGCACAAACTAACCAGATCACACTTCCCAAAGTTGTTAAACCTGATTGTTGCAGCAGTTGGCGAAATTCGGGTGCAGCCGGATCAGCACCTATTAGTCGGGGTACGTAAAACAGCGCTACTGCGATCGCTGATACAAACACTACATTGATCCAGCCACTCCAAAGCAGGGAGGAGGGAGAGAGAGGGGTGGGGGGAGTGTGGGAAGTAATGTAGAGACGCGATTCATCGCGTCTGGGGGTGTGGGATTGGAAGAAATCGCTCCACAAAAGTCCCACTAGAATTGCTGCTGCTGGCATTAAGGGTAAAACATAGCTAGGAAGTTTGGTGACAGCAATGGTAAAAAAGCCGAAGATGCTCACAAACCAGAAAAAGGCAAAAATACCAAGTTGTTGCGATCGCTCTTGAGAACGCCAATACTGACGCTGCCAAAATTTTAGCCTTGCCATTGATAGGGGCAAGTATACCGAGTAAGGAGCGAAACCCAGTAATACTACCAAAAAATAAAAGTACCAAGGAGCTCTATGACCATTGACTACTTCTGTAAAGCGTTCAATATTGTGGTAGCCAAAAAAGGAGTTAATGTAATTCCAGCCATTGCGCCAAATTACTAGGACATACCAAGGCACTGATAAACCCAAGATAATTAGCATACCTACTAAGAGGCGCATTTCCCGCGCAACCTCTCGCAATTTGCCCAAATAAAGCAAAAATACACCAATAATCAACCCAGGTAAAACAATACCCACAGGGCCTTTAGTCAAAATTGCACCAGCAATGAGTACGTAACAAGCCAAATACCAATTATTGGGGATTGGGGATTGGGAAAGAGAAATTCCTGTCTCTTATACACATCTAGATGTGTATAAGAGACAGGTACGTAACAAGCCAAATACCAATTATTGGGGATTGGGGATTGGGAAAGAGAAATTCCCCCTTGTCCCCCCTGTCCCCCCTGTCCCCCTTGTCTCCCCTGTCCCCCCTGTCCCCCCTGTCCCCTGTCCCCGATCCCCGATCCCCGATCCCCGATCCCCGATCCCTCCTGACTTGCGTATCCCATAAAAAAGCACAACAAAGCCGATCCAATACAGCCAGTCAGCAACATATCTGAGACACCAGTTCTTCCCCAGACAATCATTTCGGCATTGAGTGCCATTACAGCTGCTACTAAACCTGCTGTTAACCAGCGTCTGGAAGGACGAAAAACTTGTTCTAAGGCATCTTGTTTTGCAAGTTGCCATTGTACAGTGTAGAATGCTAGGGCAATTACACTCATTGCCGCGATCGCACTTGGTAGACGCACCGACCACTCATTTACACCGAAAATGTTGTATGCGATCGCCTGACACCAGTAAATCAAAGCAGGCTTATCAAAGCGAGTTTTACCGTTAAAAAATGGTGTGATCCAATCGCCTGTTACATACATTTGCCGAGAAGCTTCAGCAAACAAAGGCTCGGTTTCATCTATTAGCCCAATACTACCCAAATGCCAAAAAAATGCGATCCCACCAACCAAAATCAACCACAAAGTTGACAGTGCGATCGCCAAGGCTGGACGTTTGCTAATCCTATTAAACAACTGGTCAAAAGTGCGAATTGTCATTTAGTCAAAAGTCAAGAGTCAATAGTCAATAGTCAATGGTCAATGGTCAAGGGTCACTAGTCAAGGGTCAAGGGTCAAGGGTCAAGGGTCAAGGGTTAGCCCTTTCAAGGTGGAGCAAAATTCTCAACAATCAACTCCTCTGTAAGCTCTTATCTCTGTGTTCTCTGTGCCTCTGCGGTTAAATAAATAACTTTTAAACCGCAGAGAACGCAGAGAGCGCAGAGAGGAAAAAAGAGATTTTATGAGTCACCTTGAAAGGGCTAGGGTCAAGGGTCAATGGTCAATGGTCAAGGGTCAAAAGTCAAGGGTCACTAGTCAATAGTCAATAGTCGTTTGACGTGATTTTTTGCTCTTTGTTCTCAAAACAAATATTAAATGAGGGGACAAAAAGGACAAGAGAAAATAACCAATAACCATTGTACAGACGCGATTCATCGCGTCTGTACCAATGACCCTTGATCAATGACTATTGACTATTGACTAAGAATTAATTCCCATTCTTGCTTTTGCGGGTTCCAGACGGGGGAGGGAGTTTCGCCAACTACGTAAGGTCCCCAGTAGCGACGGGAACCATCCTGTGCAAAGGCGACTAAAACATCTCCTTTTTCGATTTTGATTTTATTGTTAGGTAGGGATAAGATTAAACCTTTTTCACTACCTTCCCCTGGGGCAAAATCCCAATGTGCTGGGACTGCATAATTTTCTTTAGAATTACTTTTAACTCCTGCTTTGCGTGCTAGTAAAGCAAGGCGCACAGGTTGTTCGGTTTGATTACTCATTCGTAAACTTCCCTGACCTGCTGCTTTGACTGTTGAGCCTTGATGATATGCAAATAAGGATTTTTTTTGAGGTATCGCTACAGAAGTATCCAAAGTAGAAGCGATCGCACTTTCTGAGTTAGTGTTTGATTGAGATTCAGAAGATTGCTCTTCTTCAATGGATACTTTAAGTTCATAGCACCCTACAGGTAACAAAAGCAATCCCAAGCAAGCAGCTGCAAGAACAGCATGACGGTAGATTAGCGATTTCATATTCTTATAGATATTACAAATAAGTATTTTTTTGATCGTTCAAATAGTAACCTAATATCAACATTGACCAGTGATTCCAATACGGTTCGGATAAGACAAATCGATTGGTATCTAAACCCTGTAGAGACGTGCCATGGCACGTCTCTACATGCCCAAATCATGACGAAAAATTCTTAACCGAACCGTATTGCCAGTGATTCAGTGAACATGCAAGCACCTCACTGATCACAAATTACTGGTGACTGATTGAATTGCCGACTACAAATTTTTTGAGAATTCAGGGTAGGATGTATACCAATACTGCAAGGAATAGGATTTTTCGTCATAATTTTGGGGTTATACCAGACGCGATATATCGCGTCTCTACGGGATTTAAATGTCAATTGATTTGTCTTATCCGAGCAGTATTGGATGTATACTTTATGTCATTATGAGCATCAATACCGAAGGAAGTTAGGAAAATTTCCTTGACGCTTCATTTCTTCTGGTCAGCTCAAAATCATGATAAAATCCATGAATTTTTGTGTTCACCCTAAACCCAAAACAGCTTCAATCTTATCCACATGAATTTATGCTAAACCTAATATCTTCAAGATGGGAATATCTAATCAGATTTTGATCAATGTCACCATAATCAATCATGCAAAATACTCGTCTCAACAACTTATTCAATGCGATCGCTCGGCGGTTAGAACAATGGATTTTCAACCCTTGGCGACGCATATCTATATTAATTATCAGTTTTTTATTAGGTTTTTTTCTCGGAAGTGCAGTTGCAACAACAGCCGGACAAACAGCAGAATGGGATATTGTAGTCGCTGGAAGTTTAGTGTTGGCAACAGAAATTGCCAATAGAATATTTTACAATCGCAGTGTCCTATCACGCCAAGTATTTTGGGTGCAAGCAATCAACTATCTAAAAATTGGTCTCACCTACAGCTTATTTTTGGAAGCATTCAAGCTGGGTTCATAAACAATTTAAAAATTGGGAAGTGTGGGGAGTAATGTAGAGACGCGATTCATCGCGTCTGGGTGTGGGATGTGTGGGGAAGGGGGAGAATAAATACCAATGACTATTGACAAATCTGTATATCCTGATGTAATTGAATTTTGCCAAACTCATCTGCGGATGCAGCCTCAGATGGTGTCGGAGGTGTTATGTAATTTGTGGATACCTTTGGCTACAAAGTTGGTGTCCCACCGACAGCAATTAAATCGTCCGTTGATTCAGGGTATTTTGGGAGGACAAGGGACTGGTAAAACTACTTTGTGTCGAGTTTTGGCTTTGATTTTTCAACATTTGGGATATCAGACCCTGAGTTTGTCTTTGGATGACTTATACAAAACCTATGGCGATCGCCAAATTCTCAAACAGCATGATCCCCGTTTGATTTGGCGCGGTCCACCTGGAACCCATGATGTTGAGTTAGGCTTAACTGTATTAAATAAAGTTCGCAATTGTGAATTTCCAGTGTCGGTTCCTCGCTTTGATAAATCAGTACACAATGGTGCTGGCGATCGAACTACTCCCGAACTTGTGACAAATGCAGATTTTGTATTATTTGAGGGTTGGTTTGTAGGTGTGCGACCTATTAATCCTAGTGCATTTGATCACCCACCACCTCCGATTATCACCCCTGAAGATCAAGCTTTTGCCCGTGATATGAATCGTAACTTGCATGATTATTTGCCACTATGGGAAAGATTGGATGGCTTAATCGTGTTGCATCCCAAAGATTATCGACTTTCTTTAGAGTGGCGCAAGCAAGCAGAAAGGGAAATGATTGCTGTTGGCAAATCAGGGATGAGTGACACAGAAGTTGAGCAATTTGTCAAGTATTTTTGGCGTTCTCTCCATCCAGAATTATTCATTAAGCCCTTAATTGAATCTCCCACCCTAGTTGATTTAGTAATTGAGATCAACTCCGATCATAGTTTCGGCAATATTGTCATTAGTCATTAGTCATTAGTCATTAAAAATTCTCTCCCCTTTCCCCTTTCCCCTTTCCCCTTTCCCCTTTCCCCGTTCCCTAATCACTCGTTGATAAAGCTTGATGAATATGGTTGAGCAAATCTTCCATGGAGATTGACCGAGGTAAAACTTGGTTTGCGATCGCACCGACAGCATTTTCTAGAGATTGTTCTTGAGTCAGATCAGGATTTAATTGCTGGTCTAGTACTAAAACCGGTGGTAATTTTACAGGTAACTTTCCGAGTGTTTTCAGGGCTGAATATACTTCTTTTTTGAGGCTGGATTCTTCTAAGCAAATTAGTAATAAGTCAATGCTTTTGTGGCGGAGTTGTTGTAGCAGTTCTTCCCAAGATCTACCAATGGTTGCTTTGAGTCCGGCTGTCTGTAGATACTGAATTAATGCTTGGAACCACTCGGAACCACGAGAAATAGTTAGAGGTTTAAAGCCTTGATCGGGAAAATCTTTGATTTGAGAGTCTTTTGCTAAACTTTTGCTAGTAGAATGCTTGCGTTTTGCATCTGGCAAATCTGGTAGTGCAGCCAATTCCACAACTAATATACTGGGAGGACAGGAAATACCCACTGCTATTTGCAGCACTGACAATAAAGCATCTATTTTTTTGCTTTGATCGCTGTTGTTGGTGTGCGATCGCGTTAAGCAAGGAAACACGGACAAACCAGCTATTTGAGAAGCTGTCTGTGTGGTTAGAACATCACAGGTAACTATAGGTAAATTTGCCAAGCGAGGAAGCTGACTTAGTTTTTGCAAATAAGCTGTTGCTGCTGGTACTTCTGGATCTAGTAAAATGACATCAAATTGCCACACTTTAGCTAGCAATTCTGCCTGTTCAATATCATCTACTTCTATAATTCGATGTTGTTGCAGTAAGGGGTATAAATCGAGATTTTCTCCTTCAGGATGGACGAATCTGAGAATTCGTAATGGCGTATGAATGACAACAGATTTTGTTTCTTTGTTTTGCTGCTTTTTTTGGGAAACTGTATACAGATTTTCCAATAATGGTGCTAAGAACTGAGGTTCTACAGGTAAGCTCAAAAAACCATCTGCACGATTGGCAAATGCTTGCTCTTTTTCTGCTGCGGTTGCTGTCACAATTACAGGAATGTGGCGAGTTGTAGGATCAGATTTGATTAAAGTTAGGACATCCCAACCCGAAAGCAAAGGTAGTAAGGGATTGAGAAATACAGCTTTTGGTTGCAAACGACGGGCTTTTTCTACAGCTTCACATCCCGATCGCGCGATTACGACTCGATAACCTAAACCTGTGAGTTGTTCGGTAAAGTCTTCAATATATCGGGCTACAGCTTCTACAACTAATACTAGTTGTTGGGAAGAAGTGGAATGATGAGATGATGTTGTTGTTGTTGATGTTTGTCCCCATCTGTGTTGTGTCCCTTGACTTGGGTTGGTGAAGTGCTGGGGTGAAATGTTTCTCCCGATTTCGTGAGTTGTTAATCTTCTATTGATCTGTGTCCCTAGTTCCTCCTCTGCTAGTCTTCCTACTTCTTTTGGAGGACTTGGTGGTAGTAACAAAGTGAACTGACTACCTTTACCTTCGCGAGATAAAAAGCTCAGATCACCACCATGCAAACGAGCAAGGGCCCTGGTTAAGACTAATCCCAGTCCTGTACCTTCAAACTGACGGGTAAGGGGATGTTCTAATTGTTGAAATTTTTGAAAGATGAGATGTTGTTGATGTTCGGGAATCCCCAGACCTGTATCCCACACTGTAAATGTAATCCATCCTTCCCAGCGACTAACTCGCAGCCCAATTTCTCCTCCAGTTTCGGTAAATTTGAAAGCATTGGATAGTAGGTGTACTAACATTTGACGCAGGCGAAATTCATCGGCGACAATTTCTTCTAGACCTGGTTGTATGGAGAGATTGAATTTGTGTTCTTCTCCACCAGGTTGAGGATGGGAAGAAACTGTGGTTTTGCGACTTTGAGCATGGATAGCTTTTGCTTCATCGACAGCGCGATCGCACACTGTACGAATATTCACAATTGCCAACATCAGCTCCATTTGTCCTGTTTCCATGCGGGTCAAATCTAAAATATTATTGACTACACTCATCAAATGCCGCCCACTTTGATGAATTAGTCCAGCATAACGGGCTTGTCGCTCGTTGAGTTGTCCTAATTGCTGATCTACTAACAATCTTGATAATCCCAAAACTGCTGTGAGGGGAGTTTTCAACTCATGGCTAATGCAAGCTAAAAATTCGTCTTTTAACCGATTTAGTTGCATCAAATCGGCGTTTTTTGCTGCTAGTTCTTTACTAAGTTGCTGCTGCTCTGTGACATCTGTTGCTAACATTAACCACAAGTTTGAGTTCAGCGTTGTGTCGGAACTAGGATTTTTGGCTTTCAATTCTGGACTGTCTAAAGGAATTTTGGCAAATTGCCAAACTCGTTCTTGACCATTTTCTACTTCCACAACACAGGTACAAGTTCCATGCTGGCTATCTAAAAAGCAGCGATTGACATTAGAAGATAATTGTGTTGGTGGTTCTGATGGTGTTGACAATATTGAATTTTCGGTTGTAGTTTTAGCTATTGGTAGTAGTACTTCGCTGCTAGGGGACAAATGCTCATCTCGTACCAGAGTTTTAGTAACTATAGGCTGGTTTTGATAGTGTTCAGCATTGTTGTTGATACTGATATCGACTAGCCGTTTGTGAGTTGCGTATTCGAGATTTTTGACAACTACAGGGTTGAGGATTGCTTCTACTTGTTGTCTAATGCCTTCTGGATCTTTTAAAATTCCTAATTGTTCCCACCATGCTGGATTTTGGGTGACTATTTTGCCTGTGTTCGTTTGCAGCATTAAAGGCCAAGGTAATCTTTCCAAAAGTTGGATCAACGGATGATTAGGTAATGGTGGAGATGGGGGTATTGTCTGTTTTGCTTCTTTTGTAGTCTTGGCGGCGACGGGTGCTTTGCGGCGACGGGATTTTGTTTTGTTGGTGCTATCTTCGATTGGCGGTTGAGTTTGTGCTTTTTGCCGAAATACAAATTGCAGCAACCGCGGACTATCAATTAACCCCAAAAATTTGCCTTCAGGGTCAATTAATGCCCAATCTCGGTTAATATTATTTTTTATATGTTGCGATCGCAATGAATGACTAAATTCCTCGATCCCCCAATCAGACGCTAAAGTCTGTATTGGTTGTATCAGGGTTGATTCCCGACTTGCCAATGCCTGCTCTAAGTTGAAAGAATCTGCTTGATTGGTATTTTCTTGATTTGCTGCCAAAATTTCTGGTAGCAAACGAGCAGAATAAATTATCCCAACGGGGTTTTGCTGCTCATTCAAAACTACCAAGCGATCGCACTCCTGCGTCTCAAAAATTTCCCATACAACTTTGAGAGTTGCTGTTTTTGAGCAAACGGGTACAGTACAGACGAATTCAAAGAGCGGGTACTTTAGCATTGACATAAGCTTTATAAGCTTTCGGGTATCGTTCTGTCGGTGCGGAACATCTAGCATCACCAAGCAGTTAACCTGGCGCTGTTCGCGTTCCCAGCCATATCCTCACTTTGCCATTGCGGGTTATAAGGAAACACGGTTAGTTAGTCGATTTAAATCGGGTGTGTAGACGGAGTATAAGAGGATATGTAGGAGAAATAATTACACCTCTAGTACTTCAGTTTTATTTGATGTACACCCCACACTTCCATACACTTAAACCCTTTTTTAGATTTGAGACTAACCCAGCCTAGACTAAAGTTAGCAAGGCTAGGTATATTTATCTATAGAGGTTTTGAATACGCTTTGGTGATTTCACCCTTGCTGCTAGGAAAAGCTGACTGGGAAAAAAGTAGACTCAGACAACTTTTTCCTAGAGGCCTTGCTTTTTGCCTGACAGCAAAGAGATTTGGCGTTATTTTTGTGAGCATAGCTGCTTTTAGCGTATTTACTTTTTGGTACTAGGTAGTTTGTATCAGTTATAACTACTACTAAAAATGTAGCTTTCTGTTGCCAGTTGTGCTGTTGTTGTCAAAAATCCTCTTTAGATAGCAATACCTAAAACAATTATGGCTCCAAAGATTCGCTTTAGAACCTTTAGGAATTATAATGATTTACGATGCGACGATAGTTTAACTTAGTTTAAGTATTTTATCTAAGGAGTAAAATTAGAAAATCTGTATTTGGTTAGATATGAAGAACAAGAGGCAAAACCCCGCTGATTTAGCATCGAATGAAATCTTTTCCTTGCCAGTCTGATTTGCCGAGAACAGTGTTTAAGAGCAAGCATTTACGACTACTTTCCTCTGCGTTAATATTCTCCTCAAAATACAAGTCAAGTGCTTGTTTGAAATAGTATCTGTAACAGATGTTAATAAGATTGTACAATTTGTTAAGAATCAAACTTTAGGTAACTTTACAAAATAGTCATGCAGCCGATGCGACTGTGAGATTGTTAGTCAAACTACCAAATCATATTGAATGAATGTTCTGAGTTTAGTTAATCAAGGAGGTACACATACAAAATTATTTATGCTGTTTGTTCCCTGTAATTTTTATTGAAACATATCTTAGTAGTGCCATGATCATATCAAAGATTAATCTGGTTTTGCTCTCTCTATAGATTTCAGTTAATAAATTAAATGTTAGTGTCATCTACTCAAAAAAGTTGAAGAGAGAATATCCAAAACTATTGATATATAAATAATCAAAATTCGCGATCGCGCGGCTACTAAATAAGCATTGAATATCTCATTTTTTCCCGAATAATTTATCTGATTCAAAGGTAAAAACAAAAATAAAATCGAAATTTTCAGATGTTATCAAATGACAGCAACAAGAACAGAAGATTTTTTTTCAGCAAATGACAAAAGCCGAACAACAGGCATTCTTGCAGGAACTTAAATCAGAATACCGCCAAATTCTTATAAATTACTTTACCACAGACAAAACAGTGAAGGATAAAATTGATAAATTTATCAATGCAGCATTTTATGCTAATATCCCTGTGCCGCAAATTATCGAAATTCACATGGAACTTATTGATGAATTTTCCAAGCAGCTGAGATTAGAAGGACGAGGAGAGGAGACATTACTAGACTATCGTCTGACGTTAATTGATATTCTGGCTCACTTATGTGAACTTTATCGGCGATCGCTTCCTAAATAAAGCAGATTGATTTCAGGCTTGTGGATGTTTGTGTATGGAAAGTTAGTGCTGGTAGACTACTAGTAATACTACACAGAATTAAAAATACAAATAACTTATGTTCTATGTTGATGGGTTAGTGTTGGATAGGATCTCTATTTTCCTGGCGTTGTACTAGTATAGGGAAGCAGAAGACAAAAAGCCTACGTCATAGCAAAGTTAACTTATATCTTGCACTTAGCCCGAAATTAAAATTTGGGCTGAAAGCTAAAGTCGGTAAAACCGACTGACTAAGGTTTTAACCCATTAAAATGGGTGTAAGCTTTGAGGCGAAAATTGATTTTACGACTGATTGCAACTGGTGCAAAATGTCAGTTGAGCTTTTTGTTTTTGAGTGGGAGGTTTGCTACCACCGATAGGCTAGCACCTGATAGTGTTGTTAAGCTTGTTTGATCACGTCTTTACTCTTTATCCCAGACTGTAGCTGACTATGAATAAAATCAAAAAGACTTATGTTCTCAAGTTGTACGTTGCAGGGAATACTGCCAACTCAGTCATGGCACTCAGAACACTTAAAAATATATTAGAACAAGAATTTAAAGGAGTATACACTCTCAAGGTCATAGATGTACTCAAAAACCCGCAATTGGCGGAGGAAGACAAAATATTAGCTACACCAACACTATCTAAAATCTTGCCTCCACCGGTTCGGAAAATTATTGGTGATCTTTCAGACCGAGAAAGAGTATTGATTGGTTTAGACTTACTTTACGAAGAGTTAATAGAAGACGAACAATTTCAAGCAGAATAGACTATATAAATAGATAAAACATAAGTCTCAACATTTTATTAATATAATAACTGGGTTGAATTCCCATTTGCTAAGTATAAAACAAAGATGAGAGAAAACGACCAACCAGAGAAAAACAACACACCTTTATTTGGTGGTGTAGAAAAAATTCGTACGATGATAGAGGGGTTTGATGACATTAGTCATGGTGGATTACCTGTAGGGAGAACTACTCTGGTCAGCGGTACCTCTGGAACTGGCAAAACTTTATTTTCTCTCCAGTTTCTTTTTAACGGTATTAGCTATTTGGAAGAGCCAGGAGTATTCGTCACTTTTGAAGAATCGCCCTATGATATCATAAAAAACGCCTATATTTTTGGTTGGGATTTGCAAAGCTTAATCAATGATGGGAAGCTATTTATTTTGGATGCTTCTCCTGACCCAGAAGGACAAGATATTGTTGGTAACTTTGACCTTTCAGCATTGATCGAACGCTTGCAGTATGCCATCCGCAAATATAAAGCAAAAAGAGTAGCGATCGACTCTATTACTGCTGTATTTCAGCAATACGAAGCGATTGGAGTCGTACGGCGCGAAATTTTTCGTTTGGTAGCCCGACTCAAACTACTGAATGTTACCACCATCATTACCACAGAACGCACCGAGGAATATGGCCCAGTCGCTTGTTTTGGAGTAGAAGAATTTGTTTCCGATAACGTAGTAATTGTCCGCAACGTCTTGGAGGGCGAACGTCGTCGTCGTACCATGGAAATTTTGAAACTGCGTGGTACAACACACATGAAAGGCGAATATCCTTTCACAATTACTAATGAAGGAGTCAATATTTTCCCACTTGGGGCCATGCGCTTAACTCAAAGATCTTCCAATGTACGTGTATCTTCTGGGGTAAAAACCTTAGATGATATGTGTGGCGGTGGTTTCTTTAAAGATTCAATTATTTTAGCCACAGGAGCTACAGGCACAGGTAAGACATTATTAGTCAGCAAATTTTTGCAAAATGGTTGCAACAACGGCGAACGAGCAATATTGTTTGCCTATGAAGAATCGCGCGCTCAACTTTCGCGTAACGCGTCATCTTGGGGAATCGAGTTTGAGGATTTAGAACGCCAAGGATTGCTGAAAATAATTTGTACCTATCCTGAATCAACTGGTTTAGAAGATCATCTACAAATTATTAAGTCAGAAATTGCTGATTTTAAACCTGCTCGGATTGCTATTGATTCACTTTCAGCCTTGGCGCGGGGTGTGAGTAATAATGCATTCCGACAATTTGTTATTGGTGTCACAGGGTACGCTAAACAAGAAGAAATAACAGGTTTTTTTACTAATACAACCGACCAATTTATGGGTTCGCATTCGATTACCGATTCTCATATTTCCACAATTACCGACACAATTTTGATGTTGCAGTATGTAGAAATTCGTGGAGAAATGGCACGAGCAATCAATGTATTTAAAATGCGCGGCTCTTGGCATGATAAGGGTATTCGTGAATACAATATCACGGCGGATGGCCCAGAAATTAAAGATTCTTTCCGCAATTATGAAAGAATTGTCAGCGGAGCGCCTAGTCGCGTTAGTATCGATGAAAAAGCTGAACTGTCTCGAATAGTCAAGAGTTTTCAAGACAAAGACAGTAATGATGCTTCTAGTTAGCCTCGTGTTATATTCTGTGTGAAAAAACGGTATGAAGCCGCCTTATTGTTGTGTGAGGGGATGCGGTGAAAGGACAGATAATACTCTATAGTTTCTTACCTGGTGTAACAGCAGCAGTGTTGACAACTCAACCGAGTTGGGCGCGACAAGTTGTTAGCCCTAGTATTTCTACCCTAAACAAGGGTGGAAACTTAGTAGCAGACAATACAAAAAATCCAGTTTCTGTTGGAAAAATTAGTTTTGCAACTAATTTGCCAACAACAATCAAACCATCAGAACCAGCGGATTTTAAGACAATTAACATCCAGAGGTTTAGGACTGATGATATTGGGAAAATAGCTACTAAAACAATTGGTGTTCCAATAGGAGAAATTTCTTTTCAGGATCGCAAAAGTACTTTCAAGTTGACATCAGCCCAATACCAAACCCAGCCAGTAGATAGCAATCAGTTAGCTTCGGCGATTTTTGATGCCAACTTGCAGCCTGAAATTATGCAAGTGGCTCCCTTTGAGTATGGCACTCAGCATCCACGCCAAACTACTGCCCAGATGAAAACGGGATCACAGAAAAACTCTGTCAAACCCACATCGCCGTCTCAAGTTGGGCAAAAATTGCGTGAAGTTATAATTAGCAGAAGATCAACTCCAGAAAAATTACCAGTGGGGGTGAGTGATGCGAGTGATGCGATCGCTCCCCAGGAATTATCCAATGTAACTACACAAGTATCATCAAAGCAAAACCCTAATATCCAAACATCAGCTTTTTTACAAAATATTGCTAGAGGTTCAGGTTCGGCAAAATTATTAGCGAGCGAGAATTGCTCACAAGATACAGTTAGTTGTCCTCCAAAAAATTTCACCCCGCAACTCATATCACAAGCAATTTCTCCGACACCGACACCAACAGCACCAACCATCAACAATCAACAACAACAAACAACTCCCCAAGTCCCCATCGTTTCGCCGATTTCCAAACCAACAACACCTGCACCTAATTACCTCAATCCTGACAAAAGCAATCCCTTACTATTTCCTACCAAACCTGATGAAGTTAGACAAAAGGGAAACCAGCCAATTACCTTAGAACAAGCTGTAGAGTTAGCACAGCGCAACAATACACAACTACAAATTTCTTTATTGGAATTACAACGGGCTAAAGCCAGCTTGCGGGAAGCTCAAGCAGCTTTATTTCCTACCCTTGACTTGAGTAGTAGTATTACCCGCAGCCAATCTGCTCAAAGTCAACTCTCTTCAGAAATCCAAGAACGACAACAACGGGGTTTACCAGCACAACAGCGCACTCAATCCAACGTCGATGAACCAAGTACATCTTTCAATGGTCAAGCACAACTTATTTATAATATTTTTACTTCAGGTAGACGTTCAGCCAATATAGGCGCTGCTGAGGAGCAGGTACGCCTCGAAGAATTCGATACTATGCGTCAAGCTGAAGAAATTCGCCTGACTGTCGCCACAAATTACTACGATTTGCAAGAAGCAGATGAAAATGTCCGCATCGCTCAATCTTCTGTGAGAAATGCTGAGGTGACTTTACGCGATGCTCAAGCTTTAGAAAGAGCGGGTGTAGGTACTCAATTTGATGTATTAAGAGCGCAGGTAACTTTAGCAAATTCTCAACAAGAGTTAAGTGGAGCGTTATCTCAGCAAAGAATTCGCCGCAGTCAGTTAGCAAGTACATTGAATGTACCAGATCCATTAACCGTCAGTGCCGCAGATCCTGTAAAATTGGCAGGTCTGTGGAATTTGCCACTCGAAGATACGATTGTACTCGCCTATCAAAACCGCCCGGAACTACAACAGCAGTTAGCACAACGCAACATTAACGAACAGCAACGACGTTTAGCACTTGCAGAACTCGGTCCACAAATCAGCTTAGTTGCTAGTTATAACTTGTTAGATGAGTTTGATGACAGTATTAGCGTAACTGATGGTTATTCTGTTGGCGTGCAAGCCAGCCTAAATTTATTCGATGGAGGAGCAGCCAGAGCCAGAGCTGACCAGCAAAAAGCTAATATTAGGATTGCTGAAACTCAATTTAACGATACACGCAATCAAATCCGCTTCCAGGTTGAACAAGCCTATTCAGAATTGAGATCCAATTTAGACCAAGTGCAAACTGCAAATATTGCTTTAGAACAAGCCAGAGAATCTTTGCGTTTGGCGCGTTTGCGATTCCAAGCAGGTGTGGGAACTCAAACAGATGTGATCGCAGCTGAAAATGACCTCACAAGAGCGGAAGGTAATAGTGTGAGCGCTATTTTGTCTTACAATCGCGCTCTAGCAACTTTGCAAAGGTCTGTAACTGCTAGAGGATTAGCTAGGATTGCTCAATAGGGATCGGGGATTGGGCATGGGGCATTGGGCATGGGGCATGGGGCATGGGGCATTGGGCATTGGAATAAATTCTTCCTTGTCCTCCTTGTCTCCTCACACTCCCTGCTAAGAGCTCCCTGCTCCGTTGTCCCCGATCCCCAATCCCTAATTCCCGATTCCCGATCCCCGATCCCCAATCCCCGATCCCCAAGCGTCTCCTCTGGAGAATCCCCAATCCCCGATCCTAAAACAGATCAGAGGGATCATCGTCAATTTCTGCGTCCCATCTGGCTGAGAGTACTTGT
>NZ_NAPS01000001.1:3327683-3360335 GCF_004323185.1 Westiellopsis prolifica IICB1 | reverse complement strand
GCTAAGAGCTCCCTGCTCCGTTGTCCCCGATCCCCGATCCCTAATCCCCGATCCCCGATCCCCAATCCCCAATCCCCGATCCCCGATCCCTTCCAACTAACTATTCAGAACTTTCTGTAAAGTCAATAATAATTCTTTGACTGTGTAAGGTTTTGCCAGAAAACCACTGATATTACTAGTTGATGCTTCTGCTAATTTACTGCTGGAGGCTAGTCCGCTTGTGGCGACAATTTTGACTGCGGGATTGATTTTTTGTAAAGTCCGAATGGCTGTGATTCCATCTAGAGACGGTAGCATGATATCCATGAGGACAGCCCTAATTTTGTCTCGATTCTGGGCATATAATGCGATCGCTTCGATACCATCAGTAGCAACAAGAGTTTTGTAGTTATGAATTTCTAGTGATGCTGTGGTAATTTCTTGAATCGCAGGTTCATCATCTACGACCAAAATCAATTCTCCTTTACCTGCTAGCGGTTCTAACTGTGGTGTTAACTCTATTTCTACTCCCTGTACTGCTGGTAAGTAAACTTTAAATTGAGTACCAAGCCCGATTTCACTGTGGACATTGACAAAACCACCGTGGCTTTTAACAATACCGATAACTGTGGAAAGTCCTAAACCTGTGCCTTTACCTAATTCTTTGGTGGTAAAAAATGGTTCAAAGATTCTCTCAATAATTTCCTTGGAAATACCCACACCGGTGTCTGCCACGGTAATAATCGTGTAGGGGCCGACTTTGGCTTCCAAGTTCATGCGAGCATAGTTTTCATCAATAAATAAATTTTCTGCTGAAATTGTCAAACTTCCACCATCTGGCATGGCATCACGAGCGTTGACACAAAGATTCATCAGCACTTGATGCAGTTGTGTGCTATCTCCGTAAACTGTCCACAAATCTGGTGCTACATCCATACACACTTCAATTGATTTGGGAAAAGTTTGTTTGACAATCTTGACAACTTCCCGAATTAAGTGCTTGACTTGCAGAGTCATGCGCTTGCCTTCTACACCCCGTGCAAAAGACAAAACTTGCTTGACTAAATCCGCACCACGTCTAGCACTATCTTCGAGTATTTCTAGCAAGTGTTGATGTTCAGAATAAATATCGGGGAATTTCAACGGCAATAGTTGAGATACAGCCAGAATCGGTGTCAGAATATTGTTGAGATCGTGGGCGATACCGCTGGCTAAAGTACCGATACTTTCTAGACGTTGGGCGCGAAATAATTGGGTTTCTAGCTGTTTTTTATCAGTAATGTCGGTATCAACGGTGAGAATAGATTTTGGTGTTCCGTCTTCTTGACAAACTACACTCCAACGACTAGAGACTAAAACTTTCTTACCACTTTTGGTAATTCTAGTTAACTCCCCTTGCCATTTACCTTGTTTAATAACTGCCAAAAGTGCTGTTTCTAATACTTCTGGGGGTTCATCGTCGTATAAAAGTTCTATAACTGTTTTCTCGTAAGCTTCATGGGCTAGCCAGCCGTAGAGATTTTCCGCACCTTTGTTCCAGAAAATCACACGATTATCTAAATCTCGCACAAAAATAGCATCTGTAGTGACATCTAACAATGCAGCTTGTTCACGGATTTTTTCTTCCGCAAGTTTGCGATCGCTAATGTCAATACTCGCACAAGTTACCCCTACAACTTCTTGTGCTTCATTTCGCAACGGTTCTATTGTCAAATCAAAATATCTAATTCCTTGAGCAGTATTTATTGATACTTCTTTTCTTATTCCTATTCCTGTTGATAATACACGTTGTTTAATATCAAAAAGTAGTTGACCGTCTGCAACCGCAATCAGATCTAAATCTTGTTTACCTAAAATTTCTTCATTAATAAAACCTGGGGAAGCATTGTAAACCCAGGTATAACGTAATTCTTTATCTTGGTTAAAAACAACAATCGGAGAATTTTTGAGCGCGACTCGAAATCTTTCCTCGCTTTGGCGCAATGCTTCTTCAATTCTTTGTCTTTCAATAGCATAGCGCATACAGCGCACCAACAAATCACCGCTCACCTGTCCCTTGACCAAATAATCCTGCGCTCCCTGCTGCATAGCTCGCAGGGCTAAATTTTCATCATCCAAACCAGTCAGCACAATAATTGGAATCGCTGGTGCTTGATGATGTAAAGTGATAAAAGTTTCTAAACCTTGACTATCTGGCAAAGAAAGGTCTAGTAAAATGACATCAAAACTTTCTTGATTGAGCAACTTCAGCGTTTGTTCTAATCGCTCAACAGGTGTTAATTGAAACTGTGCAGTCGTGACATCCCACAAAAATTCTTGCAACAAACGAACATCACCGGGATTGTCTTCTACCAACAAAATTTTGATCATTGGTCATTGGTCATTGGTCATTTGTCATTGGTCATTGGTCATTAGTAGAGACGCGATGAATCGCGTCTGTACAATAGTCATTTGTCATTTGTCATTGGTGTTTATTCTCTCCCTTGTCCCTGTTCCCCGTTCCCTGTTCCCTTGCTTCATTCCGAGGGAAGCTTGACAATGGTAAACCAGAAACTTTCGATAGATTGTACAATTTTGACAAATTGATCGAAGTCAACGGGTTTGGTAATGTAGCAGTTGGCGGATAGATTATATACTCTAAGAACATCTTCTTCTGCTTGAGAAGTTGTCAGTACTACTACGGGGATTCGTTTGAGTTTTTCATCGGCTTTGATTTCTGCTAGTACTTCTCTACCATCTTTTTTTGGTAAGTTTAAATCTAGTAAAACAATATCTGGGTGGGGGACTTGAGTATATTTACCTTCTCGACGGAGAAAGGCGATCGCTTCTACACCATCTTCAACTACATTTAAGTTAACAGAGATTTTGCTGTCCTCTAAGGCAATTTTGGTCAACTCTACATCACCGGGATTGTCTTCTATTAACAAAATCTCAATAGGCATAACATCTATTAAAGTATTCACGATGCCCTACCTATCCTATCTGGAATTGTGAAGTAAAAGGTGGTTCCTTGACCAAGTTTTGACTCAACCCAGATTTGTCCACCGTGACGTTCCACAATTTTTTTACAAATTGCTAAACCAATACCAGTACCTGGATACTTGTCGCGAGTGTGTAAACGCTGAAAAATGATGAAAATGCGATCGCCATACTGAGGTTCTATCCCAATTCCATTATCGCGCACCCAGAAGAGCCATTCGTTTTCTGTAGGAGACTCCACACTCCCAGACGCGATGAATCGCGTCTCTACATTACTCCCCACTCCCTCATCTGTTTTCGCTACACCAATATGAATGTGCGGGGGTTGTTCGCTACGAAATTTAATGGCATTACTAATTAAATTCTGGAATAATTGTGCTAGTTGAGTAGCGTCGGCGATGAGTTGGGGTAGAGGTTCGTCGTAGGTGATGACTGCGTGAGTTTCAGTAATTGCGACTTTGAGATTTGCGATCGCCTGTTGCAATGCACTATGACAATCAACTACTCCAAATGGCTGTCCACGGGTACTTACACGGGAAAAGCTCAACAAATCATTGATCAAGATTTGCATCCGTTTCGCACCATCTACGGCGTAGGAAATAAATTCATCGGCTTTGGTGTCAAGCTTACTTTTATACTTTCTTTCTAGTAATTGTAAGTAACTTGTGACCATTCGTAATGGTTCCTGCAAGTCATGGGAAGCAACATAAGCAAACTGTTCTAATTCAGCGTTGGAACGAGCTAATTCTTCACGTTGGTGTATTTCTTTTTCTAGTAATTGCGCTTTGGCTAAAGCTATGCCAATCTGATTTGCTAGTTGTTGTAATAACTCAATTTCCCAATTCTTCCACTTTCTCGGACGGATACATTGTTGAGCAATTAGTAAACCCCAAAGTGTATCTCTAACAATAATTGGTACAAGTATGTGAGCTTTAACATCAATATTTTCGAGAAATTGTCGATGACAAGGATGGACGCTTTCTGATTGAACATCACAGATAATATTAATTCTGCCTTGGCGATAAGCTTCGTGATAATTTTCCTGAAAACACCTCTCAAAAAGCTTTTGCCCTAAAATTGAGCTACAACCATTGACTACTGCTTCTTGCAGGACTGTTCCAGAACCATCATTCCACAGTCGAAAAATAATAACTCGATCTGCGTGTAAAAGTTTTTGGATTTCTGTAACCGTGGTTCGGAGAATTTCTTCTGTTTGTAAGTGTTGGCGAATTTTCAGAGCAATTTCAGCTAAGAGTTGCGATCGCTGATTTTGCTGTTTTAATTCTTCTTCTGTGCGCTTGCGTTCAGATATATCACTCAATACTCCTACCATTCGCAGCGCTCTACCATCGTCATCTCGAATCACTTTACCTCTGATTAAAAACCAGTTATATCTACCATCCACTCGACGCAATCGCACTTCCATTTGATAAGGCTGATTGAGTTCGAGATGTTGGTAGAGTAACTCAGCAAATTGTTCTCGATCATCAGGATATACTAATTGATAAAGAGATTCATAAAAGTGTTTTTTGCCTGTACGTTGTAAACCCAATAACTCATAAAATCGCTTTGACCAAAAGCATGTATTCTGAACAATATCCCAATCCCAGATAGCATCATTTGTCGCATCAATTACTAACTGTAATCTTTCTTCACTTTGACGTAAGGCTTCTTCTGCTTGCTTGCGTTCGGTAATATCCAAAGTCACACCAATCATCCGCGTTGGTGTACCATCAGTTTCATAGATGCCACGACCCCGTGCTAATATCCAATGGACGCTACGATTTGGCCAAATAGTCCGGTACTCTGCTTCATAATCAATTTGCTGTTCTAGAGCTTGCTTGACACATTCGCGTACATAGTCGCGATCTTCTGGGTGAATGCAATCAAACAGCGTTGTGTAGGAAAAATCTGTTTTGGGGGATAAACCAAAGTTGGCTTTACACTGATTAGATGTGAACAGTTCCCCAGTTGTCAAATCCAATTGCCAAGAACCAAGCTTACCAGCTTGTAATGCGATTTTCAAGCGTTGTTCATTTTCTCGAAGTGCTGCTTCTACACGTTGACAATCTTGTAATGGTGTGCTGCTTGATTGTCTTTGCAGTAGTAGCATTACTTGTTGAGCCAACTTTTGCAAAGCTGTTATTTGTTGAGAGCTAAGTTGTCGGGGTTGACGATCCATGACGCACAGGGTGGCGATCGCATATCCTTCTGGTGTCAAGAGTGGTACCCCAGCATAAAATCTTACATAGTATGGTTCTGCTGCAATGGGATTTTCTGCCCATACTTGATCTGTGAAACAATCAGGAACAATCAAAATATCTTTTTGCTGAATGCAAGCAGGACACATCCCGACATCCTGCGGTAGTTCAGTGACATCCCAACCTACTTTTGCTTGTATCCATTGCTGATTTTCGTCAATGAAATTGATGCAAGCGATGGGTGTACTACAGATAAGAGCTGCTAACTCAACAAGATTATCAAAAGCTGCTTCGGTTACAGAATCGAGTATTTGGTAGTGGCGAAGAGCTGCTAATCTTGCTTTTTCCTGATTATGTGGTAGAGCTTTCATGAATTTGGTGAAGCAATGAA
The DNA here is from genome assembly GCF_004323185.1 of Westiellopsis prolifica IICB1. Classification (GTDB taxonomy): domain Bacteria; phylum Cyanobacteriota; class Cyanobacteriia; order Cyanobacteriales; family Nostocaceae; genus Pelatocladus; species Pelatocladus prolificus_A. The sequence continues at coordinate 3,354,785 of NZ_NAPS01000001.1, read as the reverse complement.
TCTTCCAGCTTCAAAATCTTAGAGACAAGATCCCCGACTTCTTAGAGAAGTCAGGGATCTGGACTTTGCGATTTTTACAAACCATATAGGATTGCTATATAAATTTCTTATTGTTTAAGTTAATGAATAATTTCTGTGATCTTGAATTTTTGTAGGAGTTTTTTAAGATTTTTGTTAAAAAGCTAAATATAAAAGAGAAGCGATCGCTCATTGAATTATTTATGAACTTAACTCTGGGAATTATTTTGGCAAGTTGCGTTGGTGTAAGTTTGGGGTTAGTGGGAAGTGGTGGTTCAGTTTTAGCAGTACCAATTTTAATTTATGTCATGGGTGTAGCACCAAAATCAGCGATCGCCATGAGTTTAGTAATTGTAGGTGTTGTTAGTTTAATTGGGGCTATTCCTCACTGGCAACAAGGTAATGTCAATTTGAAAACCGTCGCCTTATTTTCTCCGACTGCAATGTTAGGTACTTACCTTGGCGCCAGAATTGGTTCACTTCCCATGATCACACCAACATTTCAACTTATTTGTTTCGCTGTGATGATGGTGGTAGGTGCAATTCTCATGATTTGCAATGATAGTAGTGAATTAGATCATGAACATCAACAAAATTATCAATGGTTAGTAATACCAATAGAAGGATTAGGAGTTGGGATACTCACCGGATTTATTGGTATTGGTGGCGGTTTTCTAATTATCCCAGCATTAGTTTTACTAGGTAAAACACCGATGAAAGAAGCCATAGGTACTTCTTTAGTGATTATTTCCTTAAAATCAGTCACAGGTTTTGCTGGCTATTTCGGTAATGTACCCATAGATTTTAATTTGATGACGTTATTTACTCTAACTGCGATTTTAGGTACATTAGCCGGTGCTTATTTCACGCAAATAATTCAACCAAAACGCCTAGAAACTGGTTTTGGTTTATTTATGATTGCTGTGGCTATATTTATTGTGATCAAACAATAAGTATCAGAATGCACCAGTCGAGTTATATCTATATATAGTTAGGTTCATTAGACTTGGGTGCTACCAAATGGAAAATCTAGAATACGCAATTAGAGAGGCGATTGGATTTGGATATTCAGAAATATCCCTAGAATGGCAATCTCAGCCAAAACCGAAAATAGAAAATTCTATTTATAATTTCAGTGCTTTACTTATAGCTAACGAGTCAGGCGATCGCAAAAAGTATAAAAATACAAAAATTAATGCCCTAGACCACTAGTACCATGATGGTGTGCATACGCACCGACTTCAGGTTGAAAGGGCGAAACTTCTTCCTTGATTTCTACTCCTAGTTGTTCCAGCATTGCTTGTAAAACAGGATCAGGAGATAAGCGTAAATAAGTCGGTGTAATTTCTACTACCACATGACGATTACCTAAATGATAGGCTGCCTTCAATAAATCTATAGTGGTTTTGGCAACTACGGTTAAAACAGGTTCTGGCTTGGCAGTTATTCTTACTAGATTATCAGTAGTTTCATCTACAAGAAGATCCCCATCTCGCAGTACCGTACCTCTGGGTAAACGCAAAAATACCACTTGTCCATCTTCGGTTTGGAAGCGATGACGACTGCGGGTACGTTCCTCTGCGGTGAGGGACAAAGTTAATCTGACTACCGTATCAGGATTTGGTGGTTTTTTTTGGGTAAGAGTGAGCATAGGGGATCGGGGATTGGGGATTAATTCAGCACTAAATGATAATCTATCGAGCACTCCAAGGGATAGGATTTAGAAGGTATAAAGTAGGGGTGAGTGAATCATAAACTTGAGGAGAAATCTGTATGGCAACTTACCAACCAAATGCGGAAGCGATCGCCAATGAAGAACTAATCAATGAACTGGTGACAAATACTGCAACTATCAACCATGTAGAAGTGATTGAAAACGTGATTGATAGTCTCGAACAAAATGACAGTGCTATGGTTAGTCAATCTCCAGAGGGTAATTATCTCTGGAAATTTACCTATGGTAGTGTACAAGTTTTTGTCCAGCTTACAGGGACAACAGATGAAGATACGATCACAGTATGGTCTCCAGTACTAAAATTACCTGCTAAAGATGAACCTAAACTAATGCGACAATTATTAGAGATGAATTGCTCTAGCACTTTTGAGTCTCGTTTTGGCATTATTGAAAATCAAGTAGTTGTACTGGCTACGCGCACATTAGCAGAATTGTCTGCTAGCGAAGTCTCACGTTTGATTACTGTTGTGGCAACAATCGCCGATAATAACGATGAAACTTTACAATCAGAATTTGGTGTAGCTTAGACGATTTTAGATTTTGGATTTTGGATCATAAACAGGGGTTTGCTGGACAAATGCATAGCAAGCAGATTTGGCGACTAATTCCTTTACTAGAAACCACTGGTAATATCCAGATGGCTATTGATCATTGGTTATTAGAACAGCACTTATCAACACAGCATCCCCCTTCTTTACGATTTTATACCTGGTCGCCAGTTGCTATTTCCCTTGGCTATCACCAACACAAATATCCTCAACACTGGCAAAATTTAACTTGGCAAGGTCAAAAAGTAGACTTGGTGCGGCGTCCTACTGGAGGACGAGCAGTTTTGCATCAAGGTGATTTAACTTACAGTGTTGTCACATCTGGACTCAGTGGTAATCGCATTGAAGCATACCAAAAAATCTGCGAGTTTCTCATTCAAGGATGGCATCAGCTTGGCATCAATTTACACTACGGTAATGCTGGGCGGGGTTACATCCACAATCCCAATTGTTTTGGCACTGCTACGGGCGCAGATTTAATCACAGATAATGGTTGTAAACTCATTGGTAGCGCTCAGTTGCGACGTGGTGGAGCAATTTTGCAACATGGTTCAATGCGTTTGCAACCAGATGTCGAATTATTTTCCGCAGTCTTTGATGCTGAGTCCTTTACTTGCGTGCAAATTCCGCAAAATTTGAGTATTGAAAAGATTATGACAGTTTTGAGTGCAACCGCCAGTGATTGTTTTGATATCGAGTTAAATATGCAACCATTTTCTGAGGATGAATGGCAAGCAATTTTGGCAACAGACCATTTATAGACAATACAGTTCAATTGATTAACTTTAACTTGCTTTGCAATCTCGATTTGATATTATGCCATTTGGCAATGTTGTTTCACAAAGAATTACAGAACGACTATCTTGTATTTTATACGTTCTTAATACCTTGAGCAGATTAGTACGACTAAAATTGACATTTCTCAAATCAGCTTCCTCCAAATTAGATGTTTCTAGATTTGCTCCTGTTAAATCAGCATTATCGAGTAAAGCATTCTTAAGGATAGCTCCCTTTAAATCCGCTCCTTGCAAGTTTGCGTTACGAAGATCTGCCCACTGCAAGTTTGCATTTCTGAGGTTAACATTTTTCAAATTTGCTTCTTGAAGTTCTGTAGAGCGCAAATCAACACCTTCTAAATTAGTTCCAGAAAAATTCATTGCTGACAAATTACAGTTCAAACATTTTCTGTTTTTTTGAATTTGTTGAATATCATGCATATCTAGAAGATAATTGCGTTTATCTCATATCTAAACTATCTATAGGACTCATATTTGATTTCTGAAATATACGTAGTAGCGTGTCAAGGCTAAAATAGTGCATTAATAAACCGCAGAGGAAGCAGCGAAAAGTTTGAGCGGAGGTTTCCTCCGTACTCTTACGAGAAGTCGCTTACGCGCCTACGCGCAGCGTCCCGGAGGGAACTTCAAAGCTTTTCAAGAGAGAGAACACAGAGATAGAATCAGAGATTTATTGCAACATTTTAGTCTAGACACGCTACTACAGATACTTAGATTTTTTCATAAATAAAATCGGACTCCTATATATTTATAAATATAGTTTGATATATGGCATTCCTAAATCATTGGCTCAAGACAAGATCCCCAACTTCTTATAGACCGATAGGATACGGAGAGTAGAAGTCGGGGATCTGGTTTGGCGAGATAAATTAAAGTTTAATCTTCCATATTTTCTCTAAAATTTTAATTTGCTTTTTCATTTAACCAAAAATCTGTTCTAAGGCTTTGTTTTCCATATTCTCTCTAACATTTCAATTTGCTTTTTCCTCTCCAGAGCCATCTGTTCCTCAGAATTAAATATCATCTTATGTTGATGTTTCAAGGTTTCAAATTCTTGAATAATCTTAGCCATTTGTTGATCACGCTGCTTTTTGTACCGATGAGATTGATACTTTCCTAAAATAAAACCCATGATCAAAGAACTCATGAAAACTACTGCAAACAAGCCGACATTATCATTTGTTTGCTTGACAGATGTTGGCTTATGAGAGAGATCTGTTTGAGAAGGGACTGTAACAGAAACAGCTTGTATATTTTGAGCAACTTTTGCAATCAGCATAATCTAGAATTATGGTTAAGTAGTTATTTGTGGATGGTTGATGATTAATAGTTAATAGTTTTTGTTTGATAAACTACTAACTACTAATCATTAACTACTCACCTTTTAATTCTAAGTTGCAGCCTTGAAAGTATCTAGGGCTAAATTTAATTTCAAAACATTAACCCCAGGTTCACCAAAAATACCTAAAAAACGACCATCAATATTTTGATTAATTAGGGTTTCCAACTGCTGGGGTTGGACTCCCCGCGCCTTTGCGATTCGTGCAATTTGGGCTTTGGCTGCTTCTGGGGTGATGTGGGGGTCAAGGCTGGAACCAGAAGTATATATTAAATCGGCAGTTGGCTGCACACCCTCATTTTTAAGACGATTAAGCTCACCTTCAACTCGTTTACTGGAATCGGGGTCATTGTTACCTTTGATACGCTCCAACAAAGCTGGGTTACTAGGAGCCAAATTACTCGCACCAGAAACACCAGTTTTTAGTATCCCGGCTTCATCTTTTTTGGGGTCAGCAGTACTGTAGCTAGTAGTACTGGGGCGACTATTAAAATAGCGATCGCTTGTGAATGGTTGACCAATCAGAGCAGAACCAACTATTTCACCTTGGCTATTTTTGATCAGACTACCATTTACTTGAGCCGGAAATACAATTTGTCCGAACCCAATCATCACAAAAGGATAAATAATCGCCGTAATGATCCAAAGTACTAAGGTTGAACGAACTGCTCTACTTGCTTCCCGCGCAAAACTCATGATTTAAAATTTCTCCGGTACAAACATTACAAAAAATAGATATATACAAAGAGCTACTGTGACTATTCCTAATAATCCCAACGCCCAAGCTTGAGTGCGCGAGAATTGTTGATCAGCAGCTAAGACTAAAGGTGCAACTACCAAGTTCAAGCACATGGCGATGAACAAATACAGTGGTAGCTTTTGTTTTTTGCTGGTAGACCAGATTTCAGTCAGTGTCTCTAATAGTTGGTTAGATAAAATTGGATGATGTTGAATAGGTTTCATATTTAACTCACATCAGTTTTGTTGTTTTGTAGGATGTGTTATGCCGTAGGCTAACGCATCATGGAGTGATTTTTGGTGCGTTAGCCCATTTTCAAGACAACGGCAAAATAATATCTATTAATTTGATAGCAATAAAAGGAGCGATGATACCGCCAACACCATATATAAAGATGTTGCGCCGTAGTAGTTGGTCTGCTGTCAGGGGGCGGAATTTTACTCCTTTAAGTGCTAGGGGAATTAGAACTGGGATAATTAAAGCGTTGTAAATTAGGGCTGAGATAATTGCAGATTGAGCGCTTTTTAATCCCATGATATTTAGTGCGCCAATACCAGCAGCTGCAAAGATTGTGGGAATGATTGCGAAATACTTAGCGATATCATTAGCTATAGAAAATGTCGTCAATGCTCCACGGGTAATTAATAATTGTTTACCGATAGTTACTAAGTCAATTAGTTTTGTGGGGTCAGAGTCTAAGTCCACCATGTTAGCAGCTTCTTTGGCGGCTTGGGTTCCGGAGTTCATGGCTAAACCTACGTTTGCTTGAGCTAGTGCTGGTGCGTCGTTGGTACCATCCCCGGTCATGGCTACTAATTTACCTTGAGACTGTTCGGAGCGAATTACCTCGATTTTATCTTCTGGAGTCGCCTCGGCAATAAAGTCATCAACTCCCGCTTCTTCAGCAATTACGGAAGCTGTGATTCGGTTGTCACCTGTAAGCATGATGGTACGTACACCCATGCGCCGGAGTTGATCAAATCGTTCTTTAATACCAGGTTTGACGATATCTTTGAGGTAAATTACGCCGTAAATCTCATCGTTTTTGCAGACAGCTAGGGGAGTACCACCCAAACGAGAAACTCGCTCAAAGGCTGTATCTAATTCGGAAGTGTTATTTCCGCCACGAGAACGCACAAATCCTTTGATTGCATCCACTGCACCTTTACGGATTTGTTTACCATCAGGTAAGTTAGTGCCACTCATCCGGGTTTTGGCAGAAAATTCCATACCTTCGGCTGTGGTTGTGTCAAAATCAACTTTGGCACCAAAGTTTTGAGCCAGTTTCACAATTGATCTACCTTCTGGTGTATCGTCAAAGACGCTAGCAGCTAAGGATACTTGGGCGATGTCTTCGACAGAGTGACCGTTGACGGGGATAAATTCATCAGCCATGCGATTGCCAAAGGTGATTGTACCTGTTTTATCTAATACCAAACTGTTGATATCACCACAGGCTTCGACGGCTCGACCAGAGGTAGCGATAACGTTGAATTGGGCGACTCTATCCATCCCAGCAATACCGATCGCACTCAGTAAACCACCAATTGTAGTGGGAATTAATGCTACCAAGAGTGAAATTAAAATGGCAATGCTCGCACCAGCGCGTAAACTGTTTCCTGCTTCTGCTCCGTAGATAGTACTGACAAAGTTAGCAACATAACCCGCAAAGGGAGGAATCGTCGCTACGACAATTAGAAATACCTGGGTCAGGACTGCTAAAAGTACTGTCAAGGCGATTTCGTTTGGGGTTTTGCTACGTTCTGCACCTTCAACTAAAGAAATCATGCGGTCAATAAAACCTTGACCGGGGTCGGCTGTGATGCGAATCTTTAATTCATCAGACAATAACCGTGTACCACCTGTAACAGAACTAGCAATATCTGTACCTGGTTGCTTCAGTACAGGCGCAGATTCCCCAGTAATAGCAGACTCGTCCACCGAGCCAATACCCTCAATCACTTCCCCATCGGCGGGTATCATGTCATTAGCAACGACTTTGACCAAATCACCCCGACGTAGTTCTGTAGAATTAACTTCTTGAATAGAACCATCTGGGAGAATTTTACGAGCAATGGTATGCGATCGCGTCGCTTTCAAACTTTCTGCTTGGGCTTTTCCTCGCCCTTCAGCTACAGCTTCAGCAAAGTTAGCAAACAAAACTGTGGAAAATAGAATTAGACAAATTAACCCATTTAACAAACGCTGCTGATTGACTGGAAGTTGTATAGTTCCGAATAAATTCGGATTAAGGGTGACAATAAAAGTCACAATTGTTCCCACCCAGACAATAAACATTACTGGGTTTTTCACAGCAATTCGCGGGTTGAGTTTCACAAAAGACTCTTTAATCGCCCTTTGATACAATCCCCGCATATCTGCTTTCGGAGTATGCTTACGTGAGTCCCGTGTTCCCTGCGGCACATGTGGTGGTCGAGTATTTATCATAGATTTTGGTTATTAGAGACGCGATGAATCGCAATTTTGGTTATTAGAGACGCGATGAATCGCGTCTGTACAATAGTCATTGGTCATTGGGTTTTAAGAGTCGTCTTTCTGTAAATCTGTAAACAAGTATTTGTATTTCGCTGACGGGTCTTTGATACTCGACGACGGGTCTTTGATACTCGACGACGAGTCTTTGATACTCGACGACGAGTGTTTGATACTCGACGACGAGTCTTTGATACTCAACGACGAGTCTTTTATACTCAACGACGAGTGTTTGATACTCGACGACGAGTGTTTGATACTCGCTGACAGGGGAGAGTAAAATACTCGTCCCCCGTGTCCCCCTTGCGATCCCCAATCCCCAATCCCCAATCCCCGATCCCCGATCACCCATTTGCAATTTGAAAAAACTCACCAATTGGACCAAATGCTAGTACGGGAAAGAAGGTGAGTGCGCCTAAGATTAAAATTACGCCTGCGGTGACGCTTGTAAATAATCCGGTGTCGGTTCGCAATGTGCCTGTTGTTAAAGGTACTGGTTGTTTGCGGGAAATACTGTCGGCGAGTAGGAGCAAACCGACGATTGGGATATAACGTCCTGCTAGGAGACTGAAGCAAGTACTGAGGTTCCACCACAAAGCAGTTGTAGTTGGAGCTGTACCTGTGGCGATCGCTAAGGGTGAGGGTTGAGAATCACCTAAACCTTCAAACCCGGAACCGTTGTTAGCAGCAGCAGAAGCGTATTCGTAAATGACTTGAGCAAAACCGTGAAAACCAGGATTACTGATTCCTGCTAGTTGATCGGGAAATGCTAAAGTAATAGCGGCTGGAATCATGATGGCGATGGGGTGAACCAGCAACATGAGAAAACTTGCTAGCACTACTTCCCGTTTTTCTATTTTGCGTCCGAGAAACTCTGGTGTGCGTCCCACCATCAACCCTGTAGCAAATACAGCCAAGATTAAATAAGCAAATAAATAAGCTGTTCCTGTACCCTGTCCACCAAAGACAATTTGCAAAAACATGTTGGCAAGGGTGACGAAACCACCACTAGGCATAAACGAATCATGTAAACTGTTCACAGCCCCACACATGGTTGCTGTGGTAACAGCTGCATATAAAGCAGATTGCGCCCAGCCAAAGCGGATTTCTTTACCTTCTAAATTTGGTTGTTGACTACCCAACAAAGCATTCACAGCTGGATTTCCGTTGTATTCACCAATGGCTGTAATAATTACAAAACCTACAAGAATGGCAAACGGGATACTATATACTAACCAAGCTTGTTTAATGTTGTTGGCAAAGATACCGTAGGTGTAAATTAGGGAGCTGGGGATTGAGAGCATAGCTACCAGCTGAACCAGATTGGTAAAACCGTTGGGGTTTTCAAAGGGATGAGCTGAGTTAATCGCAAAAAATCCGCCGCCGTTTTCCCCTAATTCTTTGATAATTTCAAAATGAGCCACAGGCCCACGAGCGATCGCCTGACTTATATTCGGATCTTCTAAAGTTGGAACTATAACTGGCCCTGCTAATGTTTCCGGGACACCAGCAGCCATGAGAGCGATCGCACCTACAATACTAATTGGTAATAAAATCCGTGTTATTGAGCGAATTAAATCTACATAAAAGTTACCCAGGGGTTTACCTGTTAATCCGCGAATAAAAGCGATCGCAACTGCTATTCCTGTTGCTGCGGAGGTAAACATGTGATATCCCAATCCCAACATTTGACTGGCGTAACTCATATAAGTTTCACCAGAGTAATGCTGCTGGTTAGTATTAGTAATAAAGGAAATTGTGGTATGTAGTGCTGTGTCCCAAGTTGGCGCACCAACTTGTGTTGGGTTGAGGGGTAGCCATCCCTGATTTGTGATAATCAAAAAGATCAGCAACCCCATCACAATGTTGCTATATATAATAGCTCGTGCATACTGCCACCCCGTCATATTTTCTTTAGTTTGCACACCAACTAAAGAGTAAAGTACTCGCTCAACTGGGTTCAAAATTGGATCGAGAAAAGTCCGTTTCTCTTGAAATATACGCGCTATATATCGCCCAAAAAAGGGCGTAATTATTACTACGATTAGTAGCGTTAGGGCTATTTGAATCCATCCTTCTAGCATTAATTAGTTAAACTCCATTTTTGTCATTGGTCATTTGTTAGAGCTTAAAAAGGCTTTTTGTCAGTCTAATTTCAACAAACATTGAATGCTTGAGCAGTGCTAACAATTACATCATCATTTTTTTTGAACGATAAAACAATAAGTAGAAGGAATAAAAATGAGTTTATTTTTTTCTGTTTAATATTTATCACAGGATATAGAGTAAATCTAAACATGTTTAGATATTTGCTAAACGCTAGATATATATTAAATATCCCCGACTTCTTAAAGAAGTCGGGGATCTGAAATCTAAATTTTCACAACTCATTTATAACTGTTATATTGTTAATACAATCAAGTGACCAATCATTCCTTGATTGTACAGAGCAAGCAGATTTATCTATGGGAGCAATCCAAAATCCAAAATCCAAAATCCAAATTTTTTTTACGGGGTTGGTTTGTGAATGACACTTTTAAAAGCCAAATTGCAGTCTCATAACTGGCGCTTGAGTAAAACTTTTCTGATATTGGGAGTGTTTGTTTTTCTCGGAACTCTAGAATATTCCACTCCAACTGATTATGTATTTGGATATCTTTATAGTGGGGCAATTTTATTAGTAAATTCTTGGTTTGGTGAAAAAGCAACTGTACAAGCGACGTTTGTTGCTGTTTGCTTAACGATGTTAAATGTGTGCATACCAGGAAGAGAAGCTATTAGAATTTCGACAGTTGCAAGTCGAGTGATTGCTTCAATGGCCTTAATGCTGACAGGATTTTTAAGTCAACGTTTGCGACGTTCCCAACAAGCTATTGCTTTGACTCAAGCGAAGTTAGAATCACAAGAACAATTAGTCAGACTGCGAGAAGATTTTGCTTCTACTCTCACTCACGATCTTAAAACACCGTTGTTGGGAGCAATTGAAACAATCAAAGCATTTCAGGAAGAAAAATTTGGTACTGTTTCACCAGTACAACAGAAAGTTCTCGCCACAATGGAACGCAGTCACGAAACTTCTCTACAATTCGTTGAAACTTTGCTGGATGTGTATCGTAACGATACTGAAGGTTTGAAATTAAATTTAAACCCTGTTGATTTAGTAGCGATCGCAGAGGATGTTGCTGGTAAATTAGCTACTTTAGCTGCTAATCGTCGTGTTTACATCACTTTTAGCTATGGGGACTCCGATTTCCGGCAATCTTTGTGGGTGTTTGGTGATACTCTACAATTAGAACGAGTTTTTACTAACCTTTTGGTAAATGGGATTAACCATTCTCGACGCGGGGGTCATGTGGAAGTAGTGTTAGAATCCCAAGCATCTTACCAAATCGTCAAAATAGTAGATACCGGCGCAGGTATCCTAGCTAATGAATTTTCCCATTTATTTGAAAGATTTTACCAAGGACATAGCGATCGCCAAGCTAAAGGTTCTGGATTAGGGCTTTATCTATCTCGCCAAATTATCGAAGCCCACGGTGGTACAATTTGGGCAGAGAACCGAGTACACTCAACTGGAGCAATCTTTGGTTTTAAACTCCCAGTTTATCCTCACTCAATAAATAGCCAATAACTATAAAACTGATAACTGATAACTGTTCCCTAATGGCTTCTACCACACTCAAAATTCTTCTAGTTGAAGATGATGAACTTTTTCGCCTGGGATTGCGTGTCAGATTGCAACAAGAACCAGGGTTAGAAATTATTGCTGAGACAGAAGACGGTGAAACAGCAGTTGAGTTAACCAAAGAACATGCTCTTGATATTGTACTTTTGGATGTGGGATTGCCGGGTATTGGAGGTATTGAAGCATGTCGCCAAATTAAACAGCTACATCCCCAACTTCCAGTATTAGTTTTGACTTCCCATTTCCAAAAACCCTTGATTTCACGGTTAATTGCAGCCGGCGCACAAGGCTATTGTTTGAAAGGAATTGCTGCGGAAAAATTAGTGTTAGCGTTACGTTCTGTAGCTGCGGGTGCATCTTGGTGGGATGAAACAGCAACTCAAGAAATTCGTTCCAAGTTTGAGTCAATTCCTACGGAAAAAAATATCGAAAATTTACCCGTCACTATAAATACACTCACACAACGAGAACAGGAAATTCTCTCACTGATCGCCCAAGGAAAAACAAATCAAGAAATAGCGGAAGCTCTATACATTACAACAGGTACAGTTAGAGTTCACGTTCATGCAATTTTACATAAATTAGAGGTACGCGATCGCACTCAAGCGGTTATTGTGGCGATGCAAACCGGATTGATTAAATGATCAGTCGCGGGTGTTCAGATCCCCGACTTTTTAAAAAAGTCGGGGATCTATACTACAGTCGCAAACACAACAAGAATATTCAGGTTTCAAACAATAAACTTCAATCCCCAATCCTCTTCATCCCTTCAACTCTCCAAACTTGGGACTCCACCACCCTTTCTGCGTCTTGAAATAAGCTACATCCTTATGTTTCTGGTCACTGCGGGACTTGGGATTAGAACACCGCAGCATGGTTTTATTCTGTCCATCTTTGATATAGCTGTACTCCTCCAAAGGTTTTTTGCACACGGGACAAGGATAGGTGGTGATATTAGCTGGAGGTTTTTGTGGATTTATATCTTTATCTTTAGTTGTTTGAGAACGGGGTGCTTCCCAAGTTTTGGTGTATTCACTCCAAAACAAAACGACGTTTTCACACCCACTCACACATTTGAGAAAGTATTTCTTTTTGACTTTATTACTCGGAATTTTGGCTAAATGATTTTTGCACTCAGGACAGCGAGTTCTGGAAGTCTCAAATTTACGTTCCGTGACAGCAGCAGTTTTGTTGCTATTTGCGGAACTCGATGAACTCACAGGTACTGTTTTAGCTTTGATTAATGCTGGTGCAAAATAATTCTGATGCCAATTTGTCAGATAATGTTGCCAAGGTTGTTTTCCAGAAGCGATCGCATCAAGAGCATCTTCCATTTTGGCAGTAAATTCTGTTTCTAATAAATCTGGTAAGGCTTTCTGCAAAAAATCATCGACTTCTAAACCCAAACTTGTTGGTTGGAGGTTCTCTTTCGTCAGCTGGACGTAATCTCGTTTTTTTAAAGTTGCGATTGTGGGAGAATAGGTACTTGGGCGACCAATGCCTTTACGCTCCATGAGTTGGACTAATTTTGGTTCGCTGTAACGTGGTGGTGGTTGAGTTTGTTTTTTCTCGTGAGCTGCATTCTCCAAAGTTAACATCTGTCCTTTTTGCAAGTTAGGCAGAATTGTATCTTTGCTAAGGTTTGACCAGTAGCGAGTATAACCGAGAAACTCGACTATTTGTCCTCTAGCTTGCCAGAGTAAATCGCCAGATTGGGTGACGACAAGAGTTTTCCGCAGAATTGCGGGACGACATTGGGATGCGATCGCTCGTTTCCAAATCAGCACATATAAGTTAAACTCGTCAGCAGTCAGTTCGACTCGCAATTGAACGGAAGGACGAAACACATCTGTGGGACGAATCGCTTCGTGTGCTTCCTGTGCTGTTTTACTACTGCGATGTCTGGCTGTTTGCGGTGGGACATTTTCTGGGTCATTTTGCTCTAACCATTGGCGCGCACTGGCGCAGAACTCTGGACTCAACATCACTGAGTCTGTTCGCATGTAAGTAATTAAACCTGCTTCATACAACTTTTGCGCGACAAGCATTGTCTTTTCAGGTGCAAACCGCAACCTGGAACCAGCAGCTTGCTGAAGTGTCGAAGTAATGAAGGGTGGAGGTGGTTGGCGATTAACGGTTTTTCCTTCATATTGCACAACTTGATGGGGATGACGTTTCGCTTCTTCAACTAAGCGCGTGGCTTCGGCTTCCGAAAGAACACGGGTAGACTCGGTAATTTCTGTTGCATTTACCGCCGTATCATCATGAACTTCAGTTTCCTGTTTCGGTTCTTGTTTAGGAGCATTGACTGTTCCTTTATAAAAAGCGCGGAACCCTTCAGCGTAGTCTACCCAAACACTCCAATAATCTTGGGGAACAAAAGAGACGATTTCCCTTTCGCGTTGGCAAATTAAGTGTAAAGTAGCACTCTGGACTCGTCCAACACTCTTGGCGCCATTATTTAACGCCCAAACTAAGGGACTACCTTTATAACCAACCAACTTATCCAAGCAATCTCGACACAATCCGGCTCCAATTAAATTAGAATCAAGTTTTCTGGGATTGGCGATCGCACTTCTGACCGCAGACTCCGTAATCTCTGTATAAACAACTCGTTTTGGTTCTTTTAATCCTAAAGCTTCTTTGAGGTGCCAAGCAATAGTTTCCCCTTCTCGGTCTGGGTCTGTAGCCAAAATCACCTCTTGAACTTGTTTAACAGCAGTCTTCAGTTGTTGAATCGTTTCCTTTGCTTGCTGATTGCGGGGTATATAGCGACACTCCACCCGCTCACCATCCATAATAAAGCCCAGAGAATCTTCACCTTCATTGCTCAGTTCCCGGATATGACCACAACTAGCACGTACAATCCACTCAGACCCAAGAATTTGACTGAGTTTTTTAACTTTTCCAGGAGATTCAACAACAAGAAGGCGTTTAGCCATGATACCTGAACTATGGATGTGGCTTCAAAATAAGTTCTTAGCTCTTTATCATACAATACGCTTTAGTTAACATCGTCTTGTTCATAAAGAACATCGCGACGTTTGTGACCAACATCGCGACGTTTGTGGCTAACATCGCGACGTTTGTGACTAACATCGCGACGTTTGTGACTAACATCGCGACGTTTGTGGGTAACGTCGCGACGTTTGTGGGTAACGTCGCGACGTTTGTGGGTAACGTCGCGCCATTCATAAAGAACATCACGACATTTGTGGCTAACGTCGCGACGTTCCTTATGAATGAAACGACATTCGTCACAAACGTCAAAGCGATGGTGCAAAGTAGACGCTACGCGATCGCAAATAACATTTAATTTAATCGCGGTTCTTGGTTGAATGAACTTTTAAAAAACCACGTAGATAAAGAGTTTTAATCACCGTGAGGGGTAAAGGTAGTCTACGACATAATTCTCAAAGAACCCCACCCCGGTTTTGTCTAACGCCAAAACAGCCCCTCCCCGCAAGCCTGCGGTGTACACACAAATCCTCTGATCCCCCTAAATCCCCCTTAAAAAGGGGGACTTTGATTCTAGTTCCCCCCTTTTCAAGGCAGGACTGTTTCATTTTCGAGAGTAAAATCTCAAACCCTCTTTTTTAGTTCGTTAATAACGAATATCTAATCAAAACAGAACGAGATTTCAAAGTTTCCACTTTTTTCCTTTTAAGAATGAAACAGCCCTGCCCTTTTCAAGGGGGGTTAGGGGGGATCAAAACGCCACTAGGCAACTTTATAAGACTTGTGTGTACACCGTAGCCGCAAGCGGGGAGGGGATTAAGGGGTGGGGTTGCAATAACTGTGGGAAGTATAACTAATTATCTGAACTTGATATCACTGGGTTTGCGGCTGGTCATTCCAGTTTACATCCCCTTTCGGGGCGATGTGATTGTAAAGTTCGAGACGCTCGTCGTTTGGCGTGGCTGGTGACTCAAATGTTTCCATCCCCTTTCGGGGCGACGTGATTGTAAAGTCCGACCCAAACGCAAGGAGCGCATCGGCTGGATCCTGTACGTTTCCATCCCCTTTCGGGGCGACGTGATTGTAAAGTCTTTTTGCAATCTTTGAAGTTCAACTAGCCCTTGCTGAGTTTCCATCCCCTTTCGGGGCGACGTGATTGTAAAGTAAGGGAGGTGTTGCGTCTTTCACTTTTATCCTTGGTTTACATCCCCTTTCGGGGCGACGTGATTGTAAAGGACTCTCACGGCAGTGTGTCTTGGATCCATCTTTTATGCAAGTTTACATCCCCTTTCGGGGCGACGTGATTGTAAAGTTCCGCCTGTTTCTGGATCCTCAAACTTTGAAATTTGTTTACATCCCCTTTCGGGGCGACGTGATTGTAAAGTTCAAGGCTGGACCCAGTTGGTAGTAAAATACAATAAACGTTTACATCCCCTTTCGGGGCGACGTGATTGTAAAGGCAAGGAAAAAACCAGCGCGCATTGATAATGAGTTCGTGTTTACATCCCCTTTCGGGGCGACGTGATTGTAAAGGGATTGATGGTTTCTTAGGTCAGATTCCTGCTCATCACGTTTACATCCCCTTTCGGGGCGACGTGATTGTAAAGAGTTCACATCTAGAAAGCTTACACAGAGAGGATTCTAGACCCCCTAATCGACACACCTCTGAAAAATGGGAAAAAAATTTCAGAAAGTTGCCAATTTTGCAGCCTGTAAACCTTGCTGCACAAGGTATCGACACACCTCAACGAAATTATGCGGTTTTCAAGGTTCGGGCGAGGTGTGTCGATGAGGTTCGAGACACTTAAATCAGAGTACGATCGCTCACTCTTTTTGTCAACTTAAGTAAGTAGGCGGGAATAAACCTAACCATGTTACGGAAAGTAAACAAGCCTAAAATTCTTACTAATGACCAATGACAAATGACCAATGACCAATGACAAATGACGACCCCAACGAGTACCAGACGTGCCATGGCACGTCTCTACATTTGTGCCGACTTACTTTGATTTCCAACAAAAATTGCAATCTCAGGAAGTTCTGAGAACTTATTTATCCTCAGATTCCTTCAGTTGCTCAATCATAAAGCTGATTTGAGCTGACATCGATCGCTTCTGTTTATTGCAATACTGTTTAAACCACTCAAATAGTGGATCTGGAATTGTGATACTAGTCCGGCTCATTTTTTCAGTCAAAGTACTATTTCCTCACGCGACATATTCAATATAGCTGACGATATTGTGGATGCACGATATTATGTAATAATATTTAAAAAGCTATTGCAAATAATAGCCAGTCGTATTAATATACAAATAAGAGAGGCGTCCCACCTGCAAGTAGACAACGCCTCTCTTACCCAACCTCTATTAAGGTCATATAAAATATGATGCCACAAACCATTCTTGGTCAAACACAGGACTTACGCAAAACATAACGCGCATTTGGGGTAATTCATGAATTACCCCTACGCAAGAATAAGGTTTTCGGTCACATCTTGCGTAAGTCCTGAAACGCCTAAAACCTCAACGATGGGTGTTTTAACAGATCTCTAATGTGAATCTAGACCAATACCATCGTTTTCACTCACCAATAATTTACCTTCACCGCCATACACCCAGACAAAACCCTCGCCACCACTTTTGCCAAAGTGACCTAATTTGCGATAATCTTCCTCAATACCGTTTGTGTATCCTTTCACCATGTCATAGTCAGCAATCAAAATCTCTCCTCTGCTGAGTTCAATGACTCTAGCTGGTGATGTAGTACCCGTCAACACGCGAGCAATTTGTCCAGGTAAAGCTTTGATAGCAAGTCTCCATTTACCGTCACCGGAGCCTGCAATTTGTCGGAATTTTAATCTTTTGGCTCCGATAACTACATTATCCGAACAAAACTGGAAGATACCATCATCAAATTCCCATTGCTCCCGCTCTGAGAAGTCAATAGATGTGTAATTTAAAAAATCTCCTTTTTGTCTAGGCTCAAGGTAAACCATACCAGTACCTTGATACACAGGTGCGTTGTAATCAATCTCCGTTCTCAAGGCTACCCACATATCTTTCAAACGGTTATCAGTTTTATAAACACCATAATTTAATTTACCAATGCACCTGTGCAATGATCCTTTTTGAATGATCACTCCAGAGTTTTCAAGTCTGATTTCTACTTGTTGAACAAAAGGAATATCTTTTGTTGGATGGTAATATCTGTTGGTTTCTTTATTAATGTTATTTTGTAAATACCATAAATCTGTTGGTTCTAAAATCTTAACTTGATATTGCATTCTTATACATCTCCAATCATGATTTAATTAGGTGTATTCATTTTTGCAGTATTTGTCAATACATTTAATTTTTTATTGACCAGATCCCCGACTTATTAGACAAGTCGGGGATCTTGTTTTTCATGAATGATTTAGGAATGCCATCACTCTATTCTAATTAATTACACTACCTTTAGATATAGAAAAATATATGCTCTCTTTCATCTGGTAGATGCATATAACTCTGTCCCATGAAAGGGAATTTATTATTACCTGAGCAAGAAGAATTTATTACTTAATAACCGTAATCTTATACTTGAATATCGTTTAACAGGACTTAGGCAAGATGTGATCGAAAACCTTATTCTTGCGTAGCGGTAATTCATGAATTACCGCAAATGTGCGTTATTTTTTGCGTAATTCCTGGTTTAAATCTAGGCATTATTTAAGTTTCTTTTGCATAAATAAGTTTAATCAAATTTGTCTTCTCATTGAGACAAGACAAATTTTAAATTACTTCAATCAATGAATAAGTAATAACTGATAACTGTTAAAAGAGAGTCTTGAATTATGGCTGAAAGTGGCGACAAGCGAAATAATATCAACCCAAACAAAGACATATTCAAGGGTCTTTGGGAAGCAAAAGTAGTAATTACCATAGCACTACTGGCTGTGTTTGTAAAACTTTCCTATACGAATGAAGAACCGTTAACTACTCCTACTGCACAACTTGTTACTACATCTGAAGTAGTCAACTATCCTGACGAATTGATTGGTAAAACTGTAACTGTCAGAAGTAGACCACTGGAAAAAGTTGGTTTAACTTCCTTTACAGTCAACGATCGCAGATTCTTTGGTGGTGATCCAATTTTAGTTATAAATGCTTCTGGTCGGCCTTTTGACTTACCAAGCGATCGCGAAAACGTCATTCAAGTCACTGGTGAGGTTCGTGACTTAGCAATTGAGGAAATCGAACAGCAATACAAACTCAGTCTCCAAGACCAATATTACCAAGATTACGTCAACAAGCCTGTAATCATTGCCAGAGATATCAGACTAGCACCAGATGCAACTGCAATTACCTTGAGATAAGTACAAACTCTGCATTACACAAAGCGATCGCACTTAAGTTAGCTGATATCTTGCACCAACCTTGTATCCCGCCTCAGAATTAATTCTGAGGCTAATAGCATAAGTCCGTTTTAACGGACTCAAACATCGTCCTAGTCAGATTTATCTGACTTTAGCTATTAGCCAATAAATTTATTTATTGGCGGGATGAAAAGCTAATGCAAGATATGAGTTAGGCGATCGCTTTTGTTTGCCCACGTTATACTAATTGAGCGATTAAACTTTCTCTAGCTCTTGTTACGTTGACAAATGACTGATACCAGATTTATCTGTGTATTCAATTTAAAATCCAAAATCCAAAATCTCAAATCTAAAATCGGATGACTCAAGACATGCAACGCGAATTTGCCAACCGTGATGAGTTGGTAGCTTACCTGCGCGAACAATTTCCTCAAGCGGTAGAACGCGATGATCACATCAGTCAAACAGTTGGTGGACGTCAAGCTGCTGAGAAAGTACTGCAAAAAGTAGACCCAGCTAAATACGCAAAAACACGTAATTTTTTTACAGGTGCAGTCACCCGGCTTTCTCCCTATATTCGTTATGGGGTTCTCAGTTTGCGCGAAATCCGAAATTATGTGCTTGATCGGGTGCAAAACCAAGATGAGATCACTAAACTAATTAATGAATTAGGTTGGCGCGACTACTGGCAACGGCTGTATGTCAAACTGGGAAGTACGATCTGGCAAGACCAAGAAGAATATAAAACAGGCTATACCAAGAGCAACTACGCGCCGGAACTACCCGAAGATATCAGACAAGGTACAACAGACAGAATATGTATCGATAGTTTCAGCAAAGAACTGCGAGAAACAGGCTATCTTCATAACCACGCCCGTATGTGGATGGCAGCTTATATCATCCATTGGCGGCGTATTCAGTGGCAAGCTGGAGCTAAATGGTTTCTCGAACATCTTTTAGATGGCGACCCAGCTAGTAATAATATGTCATGGCAATGGGTAGCTAGCACCTTCAGCCACAAACCGTATTACTTCAACCGCGAAAACTTGGAACGCTACACAGAAGGTGTTTATTGTCGTCAATGTCCTCTTTACGGTCATTGTGATTTTGAAGGAAGCTATGAAGAATTAGAACAACGACTATTTCCCAAGGGAGAATTTAGCCAAAAACCCAATAGTCAAAGTTGGCAAAAAGGGAAGAAACGACGTTAGAAACCAAGCTTATTTCTGCAATTGCTGTGCTACTTGCTCGACTACTTCTACAGGCAAGTCTAACACTTGAGCGATCGCTTCTAAACTCAACCCAAGCTGTATCATTTTTGGTATAGCTTCTAACTGGGTTTTTTGCTTACCTTCTTCTAAGCCTTGTTGCTTACCTTCTTCTAAGCCTTTTTGCTTACCTTCTGTAAACGCTTCTTGATAAACTTTGGTATTTTTCAATTCACTTAAACCTAACATGGCTTCAATCTCCTCGCGGCTCTTTTGCGGTAATTTATAGACGATGATAGTCTCAATTAGATTGATTAAGTCGCGTTTAGCAGCTTCATCAGTTACCTGTTGCTTTGTTTGCTGAATCAAGCGTCTTGGTTTATCTGGGTTGTTTGTTGTTGGTAAGAACAAACCATCTAAACGAAAAGCGAGTTGTTTGACTTCACGGCTAGTAAACTCATAAGCTGTTGCTTCTGCTGGCGACTGATTAATTAATTCAAAGAATATACTGGGAAATGCCTGAAATAGGCTATAGAAGATGGTATCTGTTTTCACAGAAGTTGCAATAAAGTGTAAATAATAGCCTACTACTTTGTGGAATAATACGCGATCGCCCCCATAATCCCAAACTAAAAACCCTATCACAGCTATGCTGTGACAGGGGTTAAATTAGAGATTCTGATTGTGGCTAATACTAACTTAACCGAGCCATTCTAAAACCGCTTCTTCCTTAGTGTTGGTATTGCGTGATGGAGTTTCACGATTAAACTTCATGTGAATTGAGCGAGTTTGCTCACCATCAGCAGCAACAGCCATGATTGGGTAGTCAATCAAACCATCTTGGAAGGACATCTGGAAGCGGAATGTTCCATCTGGATTTAGCTTAATAGGACGACCGCCAATGGTGACTGTTGCATCAGGTTCGGTTGCACCGTAGACAATCAACTCAGCATCTGCAATCAACCAGAACTGGCGCGGACGCACAGGTACGGCGGAAGCAGAGAAGCCAACACCAGACATACCTACACCAGACATAGTTAAGCCAGATACAGTTGGAACTGCCCACATACCTACACCAGAGGGGAAGACATAGGAACTGATGGCTTGTTCTGGAGTAACCGAGCCAGGAACGTGCTGCATTGAGCCAAACAGAGAACCAGCAACTCGCTGTGCTTCCGCAGATTCTGCCAAACCAAAGATTTGGTCGTAAATGGCGTTACCTGTAGCACCAGCAGCAGCAGCCTTCTTCGCAGGGGGAACCAACTCGTAGAAGGTCTTACCACGCAAATCTTCTTCAAAATTGACGGTAATGAAGACGTCTTCAATCCAATCAGATGGATATACAGGAGGAACGTGAACAGGAGCAGAACGAGCCAATACTAACCAGCGACCATCAGCACAACGATAGCCGATATCAATTACATAATCGCGATCGCTCACAGGAATTGGCAAATACCATTCCCTTGCTAGTTCATCGCAAGGATATTCCTGAATGCTGTGAGGACTTTGGTACTCCAAGTTGATGTCGGTAACATCAAAAATCCGCAACGCCAGTTGTTGTCCTCCTTGGCGTCGCAATTCTTCTTTGTGGTCGTTAGGAACATCCCAATAAGTATAAGCCCACTGGGGATCACGAGGCATCAGGACAATACGGCTTTCACCATAACCATTTGGTAACTCACCAATTCCTTCGTCTACATCAGCCAAAGTTCCACCAGTACGATCTTCTTGACCTAATTCAAATTTTGCTGCTTCCACGGTTTCCTGTGCCTCCAATGAAAAAGATTGGCTGGGAGATGCTGTGCTACGCTCAATTTCTTGTATCGCTGCTAACAGCTGCGATTTACGCATTCGGCTATAACGAGAGACACTATAAGAGCTTGCTACTTTACGTAGCTGGCGCAATGTCATCTCTTCTAATGGTGGTCTTTCTTTTGCCATGAATTTGGCCTCCAGTCATTTGAAAGGTTAATAATGTACCCTTGTCTATAAGTGGTTGATTCAATCCCATCCACCCCAGATTAACTTTTGCTTCTTGACTCCTGCTCTACCTAAACTTTGCTTAAATTTCAGTTAGGTTTTTATCGTTTTTTTTATATTGCGGGTCACTCCCTTTCAATTTCCTGTGATGCCAAAATCAGCATTTTTTGTTTTGGGAGTTAAGGAGTCTTTATGTTAAAAAATACTAACTGTTAACCTCCCCCTGGGATCAAGAGGTTGCCATCCTTGTTTTTAGTATTTTTACGAATTTATTGGTTATTTGGGGATCATTATGTCAGTATTCTATGACATAATCCCTAAAAAAGCTTCAATAAGTCAAATTTTCCTGACATTAAAGCTATAAGTTAATGCTATGCCACTATAAAGCTCTACTTATTGTTATGAACTTTTGACAAAAAGAGCTTCATATGTTGGGGATCGGGGAAAGGGGATCGGGGAAAGGGGAGTGTGGGGAGTAATGTAGAGACGCGATTCATCGCGTCTGGGAGTGTGGGGAGTGGGGATTGGACATGAATCAGTTAACAGCTAACTGATAACTGTTAACTGATAACTGAGAAGTTGTCCCCCATGTCTCCCGTGTCCCCCTTCTTTAGTCCCCGATCCCCGATCCCTGATCCCTGATCCCTGATCCCCTTTCCCCGATCAACAGCATTTCGTTTCCACCTTTTTGCAATTCATATCCTACTTTGACGATAGAAACTGTATATCCTAGTTTCCGGAATTCTTGGATGATGCGATCGAGATAGGGAGAACGTTGCAACATCAGAGTCAGCAAAGGGAAAATCCGTACTTGTTGACTAACTCTCAGCATCTCCTGAATCGAGTCAAAGTGAAATTGGTAATCATGATGATCGGAATACAAAAATAGAAAGTGTGAACATAAAGCAATATCGAATTCTTTATCTTTAAAGTTCAATTGCGGTAGTTCACCAATTAAATATCTTTGCTCTAGTTTTCCCCGGTCGTAGTCACTGATAAATTTGTTTATAGCTGCTATTCTATTAGATTTTAAATCTTCAGGAGATTTGTGATATGACCAAATCCAGTCCTCAGGACTTGCTTGAATTTGGTCAATTATATGATCAACGACTTCATTAAATCTTTTGCGGATTTCATCACCACTAAATTGATATATTGGATCAATAGAAGTGACATTCACACCAATTTTTGTAGCTTCTGCATTAAAGCTCGCTGGACCATCGCCTACACCCAAGATGCGCTTGTTAAAATCTGATTGAGTAAGATTAAACATTTGCACATATTCATCAAGCGATCGCCCATAAGGAACTACTTTTTCTAATTTCATTGCCATTGGTAATTACCATTAATATAATTATCTATTCCTAAAATCAATCAAGGTTTGCAAATAAACATCTGGGATTCCAATATCAAAACTTTTTCCTTGCACAATATATCCTGTCATTCCCTCTTGTTGACGTACTTGTTCTAGACAGGTTGTTAATTGAAATTCTCCCCGTTCTCGAAATTGATTGTTAATATTTTCTTCTAGAAAATTAAAAATTATCGGCGTTAGTGCATACAACCCAAAAATAGATAAAAACTCGTTTTCTGATATCCCTTCGACACGCAAATGCTGACGTGCATATTCAACAGTTGGTTTCTCGTAGACTTGTGTTAAGGAAAGAATAGAATCTGGTTTTTGCCAAACTCCAGTGACACATCCGGCTTTATGAATCATGTCTGCTGAAATTGTGGTTAAACCAACAACGCTTTGATTTGCTTGGGCGAAAACTTCTAAGACTTGACGCGCACAAGATTTTTTAATGTCGGATGCATAAATATGATCGCCTAGCATGAGTAAAAATGGCTGATCATTTACCCATTCTTTGGCACAATATACAGCATGTCCATAGCCTGCTTGTTCTTTTTGTGATAAAAATTTGATTCTGTCACCTAAATCTACGATATGTTTACTATGTTTTTGATTTTCTGGTGATAGTTTTTCAAAAAGTTCTGCTTTGGGTGGATATTTAAATAAATCGACAAAAACTCTTTTATCTTCTGGTTGAATGACAATACCAATTTCTTCAATTCCAGCACTAATAGCTTCTTCAACTATGAGTTGAATTACAGGTTTGACCCTGCCATCTTGATCAATAATTGGGAAAAGTTCTTTTTTTACAACTTTGGTAGCAGGAAATAAGCGAGTACCAAAACCAGCAGCAGGGATTACAGCTTTCTTAATTTGAGTTTTCGGCATAAATTGTTAGTTCTAAACATTGCATGTGTGGAAAATCTCGTTCAATAATTTCAATTACTTTTTGTTGATTTTCTTTGTTTTTAACTATAAATTGTGCTGTCCCATCACCTTGAGAGCCAACGCCTTTTCCCCCCAAAATATAAGGTTGAATTGGTGGATAATTCAATAATTGATGTAAGACAGGTGCTGTTAACTCTTCAGGACAAGCCGGGATCAGATACTTGTCAAATTCTACCTGGGCTTGTCTCATCAGAGTACCAATTCGTTCTGCATCGCCTCTTTGTAAAGCGTCAATGGCGTCTTGGGTAATTTGATAGCTGATAGAACCCAGATATTTTTGGACATTCGCTTGTATGGGGTTGCTGGCGAAGGGATAACACTGATTGAGTTTGCTGAGGATTACTTGAGTATTTTTGCTAGCACCAAGATCAACTATCACAAAAAATACATCTTTGGGAACACTCAGTTCGATAATCTCTGTGCGATCGCCATCAAATATCATTGCAATGGGACGATTGCCATAAGCACAAGCTTGATCCATGCGTCCGCAACGAGAAGGGGTAGTAATCTCTCCAAAATAAGCTAACTCCATTTCTTCTTGGATAGACATCTTTAAGTCATATACCAGATTAAAAGCCCTTGCTACTAACACACAAATAGCTGCACTTGATGACAGCCCTTTTTGAATCGGTAAATCTGTCAGGTAATTATCAATTTCTATTCCCCCAAGGGTGTACACCCCTACCAAAAATTGATAAGCGACACCAGCAGCATAACTAAAAAATCCACCCTTTCTAGCTTCCGTGAGCAACACCTGTGCTTCCATCGGTAGAGTCAATTTACGAGTTCCATCACCAACAGAGGCGCTAACAATTAATTGATGAGGATGAGGTTTCACTTGTGCATACAGTCCCTGATTTGTACCTACCAGCAACGTGTAGCCTATTGCTAGTTCCGGGTTGAGATGACGGTATCCTCCCGCCCAATCAGTATGTTCGCCAAATATACACAGACGTCCTGGTACAAAAATTTTCATATATGTCTTTTCTCTTACTCACGTATTATCACGTATTTTGTAACAATTAATCATGCCTACGAGCATGTTGTTATACCATGTTGTGCTAAGGGTCAAGCAGGGTGTCACCACATATTTTGCTTGAATAGCAATCGTTTACTGCCTAGTTACACTAGTGTCAGTTTAGAAACTGTCACTTGCCCTAGTCCGCGTTTTATACCAGAAGAGATATTCTTATTTTGTGCAAGGAGTGATACCACTTCACCGCATGTTTGCCACAAGTTATTTTCGTAATACCCGTTTGACTTAGGTGATTGCGAATATCAAATGTTGCATCAAACAAGTGATTTGGTATAAAAATATATAGAAAGCGCTTGAGTTCGCAAACTTCTCAAGCGCTTTTACGTGTAATAAATTATTTGTTAGTGGTTAGTGGTTCACTACTATACCGCTAACCCCAATCCCCAATCCCCGTTACCCCTTCGCCCCTAATCCCCACTCCCTTGGGGGGAGTGGGGGCCCCGAGTTCCCCAGAGGGGACCCCACCTGCCCCTTATCCCCAAAGGGGACCCCTACCTTCCCCAATCCCCAATCCCCAATGACCAATGACCAATGACCTGATTCGTATTTATACCGAAATAGAAGAGGGTAAGGAATGGATTGAGCGATACCGTAGTTGTTTGCCCTTGTTTGGTTGTGTATTAGGGTTTACCGAAACTGGTTTAATTCCGGGTATTTCCGCAGCTGGTCTGACAAGTGAGGATCGTAAATATACAGCCATTGCGGATGCTGAATTTCTTTACTATGGCGCAGAACACAGATCTCAGTATCCTTTACCACCTTTAACTGCTGGAGCTTCACCTGTGTTCATTTCGCGGGCTGTGGTAGAGGCGTTGCATATTCCAGTTTATTTATTTAATTCTGGTTTACCCTACCCTCCTAATGTCCCAGCTATTGATTTAGGGGGTAGCACTGCTAGATGTTTAAGTACTGGTAATGCTTTGGAATTGGCAACAGTACAACATTTATTAGAAGTGGGACTCCTTTGGGGCGATCGCCTCGCTGCCAAAGTCAAAGAAGGCTACATCGTTTTGGGTGAATGTGTAGTGGGTGGAACCACAACAGCTTTGGCTATTTTACTCGGTTTAGGTATAGACGCAGCCGGAAAAGTCAACAGTAGTCACCCTACTTGTAACCACACGCAAAAATTGACAGTGGTGCAGGCGGGACTTAAAAAGATGAAGCAAACAAGAGGAAATGAGGAGAATGTGGGGAGTAATGTAGAGACGCCATTCATCGCGTCTGGGAATGTGGGGAGTAATGTAGAGACGCCATTCATCGCGTCTGGGAGTGAGGGAAGACAACAGAGAAAAATGGCCCCCATGTCCCCCATGTCCCCCGTGTCCCCCGTGTCCCAAATCGATCCCCTGGAATTAGTCGCCGCAGTCGGCGATCCGATGCAGATAAGTTTAGCAGGAATGGCGATCGCCCTAAGTCGGAGTTGTGGCGTTTTACTAGCGGGTGGAACACAAATGCTGGCGGTCTACGCGCTGATGAGAGCGATCACCACAACTTACGCTTTACCATGGCGATCGCAACAAGTAGTAGTTGGTACAACTCGCTGGGTAGCAGAAGACCCCACAGGAAGCACTGTTGAATTAGCTCAACTGATTAACCTCAGTGGTTGTCCTGTGTCTTTACTCGCGACTCAATTAAATTTTACTAATTCTCGCTATCCCCAACTCCAAGCCTATGAGCAGGGTTTTGTTAAAGAAGGTATGGGGGCTGGTGGTGCAGCTATTGCGGCTCATTTATACCAAAACTGGCAACAAAATCAGCTTTTAGCAGTAATTGAAACTCAAATTGAGCGAATGCTCTCAATCAATAGTGATTAATCATTGTCATTTATTCCAAAATAAATAGCCAATGACCAATGACCAATGACCAATAACCAATGACCAATGACCAATGACCAATGACCAATGAACAGA
>NZ_NAPS01000001.1:3311764-3327641 GCF_004323185.1 Westiellopsis prolifica IICB1 | reverse complement strand
CCCCACCTTCCCCGATCCCCGATCCCCGATCCCCGATCCCCTATCCAATTACAAAATTAATCAACTTACCAGGCACCACAATCACCTTTTTAATCTCTTTGCCTTCTATATAACGTTTGGCAATTTCAGATTCGCGGGCGTATTTTTCCAACTCTGCTTTGTCTGCTTGTGCTGGAACTGGAATTGCACCGCGAGTTTTACCCATAATCTGAATCACCAAGTTAATTTCATCAGCAACTAAGGCTGCTGAGTCATACTTCGGCCAGGTTTGGGTATGGACTGAGTTGCTGTTACCCAACAAATGCCACAATTCATCGGCAATGTGGGGTGCAAAAGGTGCCAGCAAGACAACTAAAGTTTGAATACCTTCTGCATAGACTGGCGAGTCTTTACAGGAAGCGTCAGTGATGGCGTTACTCAATTTCATCAATTCTGAAATCGCAGTGTTAAATTGATATTCATCTTCTACGTCTTCACTGACTTCTTTAATTGCGGTGTGAATTGCCCGTCGTAAGTCTTTTTCGATTTTGGATTTTGGATTCTCGATTTTGGATTGATCTATTTTTGGTGATGACTGATTCTCAGCAAACTCTGTCACTAACCGCCAAACTCGGTTCAAAAAGCGAAATTGCCCTTCTACGTCTGCTTCATCCCATTCTAAGTCTTTTTCTGGTGGTGCTTTGAACAAGATAAACATCCGGGCGGTATCGATACCATATTTATTAATCACATCTTCTGGCGCAACACCATTGCCTTTGGATTTAGACATGGTGGCATAAATGCGCTGGAGTGGTTCACCTGTTTGGGGATCACGGGGATCATTAGGATCAACAAGATGGGAAGGAACCCATTTGTCTTTACCACCTTTGTTAGGGTTGAAGTAAGTTAAACCCTGTACCATTCCTTGAGTTAACAAGCGTTGGAAAGGTTCGTCAAAATTCAACAAGCCGCGATCGCGTAATACTTTAGTAAAGAACCGCGAATATAACAAGTGCAAAATCGCGTGTTCAATTCCACCCACATATTGATCTACGGGCATTAAATCATTTACCCTTGCAGAGTCGAAAACCTGCTGTTCATTCCTAGCATCGGTAAAACGCAAGAAATACCACGACGAATCAATAAACGTATCCATCGTGTCGGTTTCCCGTTTTGCGGGTGTACCGCAGTTTGGACAAGGTACGTTTACCCAACTTTCTAATTTTGCCAAAGGCGAACCACCACGCCCGGTAAATTCTACATTTTCCGGTAACTTTACAGGCAAGTCTTGATCGGGAACCGGAACCGCACCACAGTTGGGACAATGAATTATGGGAATGGGTGCGCCCCAGTAACGTTGTCGAGAAATCAACCAATCCCGCAAGCGATACTGTACCCGTTCTTTACCAAAGCCTTGTTGTTCGGCGTACTCGACAATTGCTTTTTTGGCATCAGTGGAATTCAGGCGATCAAATTGACTAGAATTCACCAACACTCCAGGTTCAGTGTATACCTCTTGTAGAGACGTTACATGTGACGTCTCTACATTATCAGGAGGAACAATTACCACTTTTATTGGCAAATTCTGTTCCTTGGCAAATTTAAAATCTCGTGCATCGTGTGCTGGCACACCCATGACAGCACCCGTACCGTATTCGTACAATACATAATCAGCAATCCAAATCGGAATTTCTTCCCCTGTAAACGGGTTAATTGCTTTACCACCCGTCGGTATACCCCGCTTGGGCTTATCTTCCGCAGTGCGTTCCAACTCGCTTTGGTTGGTAACTTCTTGCACAAAGGCTTCTACTGCTGCTTGCTGTTCTGGTGTTGTCACCAGTTGTGTTAAAGGGTGTTCGGGCGCTAAAACTACGTAGCTAACACCATAAACTGTATCTGGACGGGTGGTGTAGACACCGATTTTTTCAGAATTTCCCACAATGGGAAACTCCAAATATGCACCTGTAGATTTGCCAATCCAGTTCGCCTGCATCAACTTGACACGTTCTGGCCATCCGGGCAATTTTTCCAAGTCATTTAACAATTCTTCGGCGTAGTCGGTGATTTTGAAAAACCATTGGCGCAATAATTTACGTTCGACTTTTGCTCCACTGCGCCAGGAACGTCCTTCGTTGTCTACTTGTTCGTTTGCCA
Organism: Westiellopsis prolifica IICB1; assembly: GCF_004323185.1. Taxonomy (GTDB): domain Bacteria; phylum Cyanobacteriota; class Cyanobacteriia; order Cyanobacteriales; family Nostocaceae; genus Pelatocladus; species Pelatocladus prolificus_A. Next base: position 3,325,508 of record NZ_NAPS01000001.1, on the reverse strand, counting down.
ATACAGTTTGGTCAATGGGGTCCCAGTTTACTGCTGCTTCTTTTTGGTAAGCTAAACCTGCTTGGTAAAACTGCAAGAAAATCCACTGTGTCCACTTATAATAATCTGGGGAACAGGTGGCAACTTCACAGTCCCAATCAATCGATAAACCCAGACGTTGCAATTGCTGCCGCATCTGGTCAATATTTTGATAAGTCCAAGTTGACGGGGGAACACCTCGGTCAATTGCGGCATTTTCTGCGGGTAAACCGAAAGCATCCCAACCCATCGGATGCAGTACCCGATAACCTTGCATTCGCTTGAGGCGGGCAATCACATCACTAATCGTATAATTACGGACGTGACCCATGTGCAGGCTGCCCGATGGATAGGGGAACATGGACAGGGCGTAGTATTTTGGCTTATTAGTGTCTAGGGAAATTTTATCTAAGCCAAGTTCATTCCATGTCTTTTGCCATTTTTCCTCAATCTCTGTTGGGTTATATCGGGAATCCACGAAAACTCTCCTACTGGACTTTAACCATAGTTTGCCTCCATATTTTAGATGATGGTAGGCAAACCAATGGCTTGGTTGAAATAAGCAATGATTGAATTAAAAGAAAAATCTTCTGGTTTATTGCGGGTGTTTGTTTATGGCACCCTCAAACCAGGAGAAGTTAATTATTATAACTACTGCGATCGCAAAGTGGTAAATGCGACTAAAGCTTATGTGCTGGGTAAACTGTTTGATTTACCCCAAGGCTATCCAGCTATGATACCAGGGGATAGTCCTGTCTACGGGTATTTGCTAGAATTTGATTTTCCAGAAGTTCTTGTTGAACTAGATGAACTGGAAGATTACCACCCCGCTAGACCTGATTCGGAAAATTTATATAATCGGCAACAAATAGAAGTATACGATTGCCAAGGGCGATCGCTCGGTTGGGCTTGGGCTTACTTGATGACACCGGAAATGGTTAATAACTTGGGAGGTATTTACCAAGCCGATGGTTGGTGGAGTAATGCGATTTTGGATTTTGGATTTTAGATTTTGGATTGGGAAACTCTTTGTGCATAAGAGTTGTGTAAGCCCATCTGTTCCATTCTTTTTTCAAATAGGTATAATTTGTGAATTAATTCAAAGGTGTCTAGGCAAAGATCGCGCACTTGTAGTGGGGTTGAAATAAGGAGACCCTTACAAATGACCAATGACAAATAACAAATGACGACCCTAACTAATTAACTTTAGACTTGTGCATTCTTAATGATATTCATTTCCTATATCTAAAGTTGGTAGCTGTTTTGTTCGATTAAATCGATCTTCTGGGTTAGTTTCTGCTGCTTTGGGAATTGGCAGAATCGGATTGTTAATAGAAACATTTAATGGTGCTGCACCAATAGTCTTTGCTGGTTCTGTCTGTTCTGTTGCGGGGTTGTAAGCCATTTGTGGGCTGAGTTCCCCACCCGGTAATAAGCCAGACACCGCACCAATAATTGTTGCGGCTATGGCTGTACCTCCCCAAACTAAGGCTAGACGTGTGCGACGACGACGTAAACGAACCATGACTCGTTCAACAGTTTCTTCCGCTGCTAGTGACTGCGGTACTGGCATTGTCCGCAAGCCTTGACGCAATTTCAAAAGTCGTACATACAAGCATTTTACTGACTGATCGTTTGCCAGTAATTCTTCTACTTGCCTACGTTCGGCAGCAGTGACTTCACCATCAAGATAAGCACTTAATAACTCGAAGCGATCGCGCTTCACCATATCCATAGCACCCGTTGACTCATTGGTATGCTCTGCCTCCCCATCTGGCAAATCAAGATTTAATTGCAAGTGGGAATAGTCGTTAAAGTGAGAATCAGTAGTCATCTTAACATTATTACCAATTCATGCACGGGTAAACACAAAGAACTCGATCAAGGATAATCCTTATTTCTCCTGATTTCTCCTAGTAGCAGAAGCAGTTTTCATAACTTTAATAAATCTTAATGAAATATAAAATTCTGCCCTTCACCTGATGGTGAAACTTTAAACTAGGAACCAAGATAAGTTTGTAACTGCGATTGTAATCTGGCTCTAGCTCTGGCTATTCTCGATTTGACTGTTCCCAGGGAAACTCCAGTGATTTCGGCAATTTCTTCGTATGCCATACCCTCAATTTCCCTTAAAACTATAGTCGTACGGAATACCTCCGGCAAATCCGCGATCGCTTCTCGCAATTGTTCATAGAACTCTCTAGTTGTGAGTTCTTCTTCTGGACCAGGAGTATCTCCTGCGATTTCCCAATCCATTTCGCCGTCGTCTACTGAACGAGGAGCATCCAGCGATACAGGACTGACGACTCGCTTACGTTTGCGTAACTCGTCGTAAAACAAGTTAGTCGCAATGCGGCTTAACCAACCCCGAAATTTAGCTGGTTCTTGCAACCGATTAATATTGCGATAGACCCGAATCCAAACTTCTTGAGCTAGATCCGCTCTGTCAGACCAGTCAGGGGCTAAATGGTACAATACTCTATCAACTTGGGATTGATAACGACGCAGAAGTTCTGCAAAAGCAGCACGATCTGGGCGCAGTCCAGTCTGACAGCGTAAAATTAAATCGTGGTTAGAGAGTTTGTCAACTTGCACTGATGCTTCCGGGACTCTGGCATCAACAGTTGACCAGGATACAGTAATCGATTCGCTCATAGATCGTACTGGTTGTAAATCATCCCTATCTATTAGACCTACTTATCTGCCGGATGTTCCTTGTATGAGTGACGGATTTATGACTGGAACACAGCATACCTTTGCAGATACTTTGCTATAGAACACAGTTAGGTTACGTGTATTTGTGACAGCGAGCATCACTGAATACTTAACTATTGTCAAAAATATTTTTTTATGATATCTAAGCTTTGACAAGTGTCAAATTATTTTAGATTTTGAATTTTAGATTTTGGATTTTAGATTTTGGATTTTAGATTTTGGATTTTGGACTTCGTCGCGAGCCTCAGCGAAACTATTTTGCATTGACCTCACAATTCTTTTGTGGCCCAATGCCCAATCCCCAATCCACAATGCCCAATGCCCAATGCCGCCCAATCAATGCCCATTCCATTACTTTTGTGGCAACCTCACCAAAATAGCCGGTGCTGGTTGTTGTAACTGCTGTAAATCAGCGCCTCTATTGGATTGTTCGAGTACGCGAACTTGCAAAAATAAATTCAGGGAAAACGTGATCGTAATTGCTAGTAATAGTTTTTCTAACATGATACTTACTCCCACCCACACTATGAACACCACTTAAAATGATTGAAAACAAGACCTGTTCGGTTCCAGGGAGTATCTATAAAATTCTCACCCGGATTTTTATAAAACTAGGCAATAGCACAACTCTGTATAGCCCTAGTTTGCCCATGAGTATGAAGAAATTCATAATGGAACTGCTAAATGTTTGTAAATTTTTGGTAATTCGTTGAGGAGAGAATCTCAAAAGCTTTTCAGCAATAGCTAACTGTAAAATACATAACAGTCACAGTCGCTTTCATTAAAGCTAGAGTAGGGAAGAAAAACTGTGATCTGATAGCTGAGTTAACGGGGAATTTTGGAGAAAATAAACGATGGCGATGGTAAGAAATGAATCTGTAACGCGTATGGCAATGCTACTTTGTTTTGGCACAGGCTTCTTATCTCTCGCTGTCCATTGGTATGTTTCTAGTTTGATGACATCTCCAACAAATCAAGAACCTGGTGGAATGTATGTAGCAAGAGCAACAGATACAGTTGCAAAGCCAAAATTTTTTATACCAGATGAAAAACACAAAGCAAACCTTTCTCATCAAATTCAGTCCCAGTTGGCTAAGGCTTCCACAACACAAAAGCCTTCTAGTGTTCTTGCATCTGCGGATCAGACACATGTAATAGTTGATTTAAGCGATCGCCGCGTTTATGTTCAGCGCCAAAATCAAGTTATCGCTAGTTACCCAACAGGTATCGGTAAAAAAGGCTGGGAGACACCCACAGGTTCTTTTCAAATTGAAAATATGCGACGTAACCCTGTTTGGCGTCACCCAATTACAAACAAGGTATTTCCAGCAGGTGTAAATAGTCCTCTGGGAGATAGATGGATCGGTTTTTGGTCAGATGGTCACAATAAAATCGGCTTTCACGGTACACCAGATGACAGCTTAGTAGGTAGTGCAGTTTCCCACGGTTGCTTGCGTATGCGTACCCCCGACGTACGTTTGTTATACCAACAGGTACGGCTGGGGACAACAGTGGAAGTTCGGCAATAGTTATTTGTCAAGTGTCAAGTGTCAAGTATGAGAAGGCAGAAGGCACTTATGCTGAAGGGAACCCCATAAATAAATTTAGGGGTTTCTAACAAGGACGCCTTGTATCTTGTGCTACGCATCTTGATACAAATCTTATTATCTTTTCCACGAATAAATTCGGGGGCTTGAAACCAAATGGCAGAATGAAGAGGACTGAATTTTTTGGTATAAATTTTTTCTTAAACCTTCTGCCTTCTGCCCTCAGCATAAGTGCCTTTCTTCGGTCAAGTGTCAAGTGTAACTATAGGAATCCGTTTTGATTTATGAACTTACTCGTGAAAAAGGGGAACTATTCACGAGGAAGAGGAAACAAAAAGTGTACTGAACTGAGGTTTTGAAGCGCAGAGCGCAGGCTACGCCAACACAAATAAAATAGAAATCCTAATATTAACCAATGACCAATCACCAATGACCAATGACTAAGACAATGACTTCTGCTCAAAATTGGGTGCGTAGGCTTGGAGTAAAGTACTGACTTGACGTAATACTTCATTGCCAGTGTTTTTACCCAAAACCTGTCGTTCAGGGAAGAAATTCGGTCTATCCAGATAACGGCTGATCGCTGCACTCACTTGTTGGACAATTAATTCTTGTAGTTCTGCTTTGGCGTGTTGGCGCTGATAGTTAGCACCTTCTTCTGTGGTGGCGTATAAAGGGGGTAGACGGTTGAGGGCGTAAGCAGCAATATCTCCAACATCTAAGGAAGTTTCGCTAGTAGCTTCGATTTCAGCTATGCGGGCGATCGCTTCTGTCAATACCAACTCTTCCATAACATTAATAAACTGTTTGCGTGGTACCGCTACCACCTCACCAGTCAACAGCGTTCCCATCAGCCGATCCAGTGCCATATACTCTTCGATAGAGAGTTCGTTGGCATTATCACAAATTCGTCCGACTTCTGCTTCCATTGCTGGTGTCAAATAACCATCCTGGAGAGCCTGTTGCACAATTTTTTCTATACTCATAATGCTCATCTTTTATATAAGCCACCCAAGCAATGAGGGACGGTACCAATCCAGTTTATTTTGCCCAATCTGATCAAAGAATACACAATAAGTGAAATAACTATTTAAATTCTTGATATCGCCATGGTGTTGGATCAACAGATTGACCGTTGACATATAATCCCCAGTGCAAGTGAGGTCCTGTAGAAGCACCTGTAGAACCCACTGCGCCAATCACTTGACCGGGTTTAACAATATCGCCTTCTTTGACATTAATGCGACTCAGGTGCATAAAAATACTTGTCACCCCTTGACCGTGGTCAATACCAACGACGTTACCATGAACCCGAAAACCTTGAGATACTTTTCCTACCAAAGCGACTCGCCCAGCAGCTGGAGCAACTACAGGTGAACCGCTAGGACCAGCATAGTCAACACCGCGATGATAGTAATCTTTAGCAAATTTACCATTATAGTAACGACGTACACCATAGATTGTGGAGATTCGTCCGGCGTTTGGTTTAGCAAAAATGCCATTCCAGTATTTTTGCGGTGTTTGCAAAGCTTTAAATTCTGCTACACGCTTGAGTTCGTATTCTGTAGCTTTTACTCCTGCTTTTCCTGGGGGTAAATTAATCCGTTGTACAGGGAACTTGCGTGAGTTCACTTGTACCAATAAATTCTGTACCTGACCATCTCCAGAAACGCGAACTGTTCTTTTACCACTCTCTTGTAATGGTGTGGTGGGAATAAAAGCCCGATACTGATTAGGACTAATTTTAAAGGCTGGGTAAGTTTTATCTCCAGAAGTGACTGTTGGACTCGCACCAGTGACCGGATTATCTACATTAATGAAAACCGATAAAGTATCTCCTAATTTCGGATTAGCCGGAGTCATCCGTACCTGTAGCGCCTCTGCGGGTAGCGCTAAGGCTACAGGGATAACAGCTAACATCCCAACCATTCTGGTAACAAGACGGTGAACTGACAAATTAGACACAGCTGTTGGAACCAACTTTTGAGCGCGATTTACGGTAGTCATAAGAGATACAAAAAATTCTATCTGCTGATGAACAACAGACTATTTTACAGGCTGTAGTGTTTCTAACTGCCGACAGCAAATTTTATGAGACAACACTTTCTAGTGTAATATTTATGACTTGTCAGACCACTAGTAGTCTGTCACATCAACTTTGCTGGGTGGGTTTGAGTGCATTCCTGGAGCGATCGCAAACGCAAAATCTTCAAGCCTGAATCATGCGTAATTAGTTTACTAGTGGTCATAAAGGTAAAATTTCATCAAATATTTTATTGACATTTTAGTTTGTTTGTGTAATCGATTTTATCGAAGAGAACTACATAAAACCTATTTCAAAGCTGTTATTTCATTTACTGCGGAATTCCCCACAGACATATCAAACTTTTGTATGCTGATTGTAAATAGGTCTTAATAGTTCTTTGAAAAACTTGTGCAAGAAGATTTTAGATTAATTGTTGATTTAGTCTCAGTTCTCGCCGTCGCCGCCTGTGGTGGACTGTTGGCGGCGCTTTTAAAACAACCTGTTTTACTGGGGTATCTAATTGGGGGGGTTGTTATTGGCCCATCAGGACTAGGGCTAATTAAAGAATTAATTCAAGTAGAGACTCTAGCACAGTTTGGCGTTGCCTTTTTGTTATTTGCCTTGGGAGTTGAGTTTTCCTTTGCAGAACTCAAAAAAGTCAAAGCGATCGCCCTCGGTGGAGGTACACTACAAATTACCCTGACAATCGCCGTTACTGTTTTGGTATGCGGTTTAACGGGGGCTTGGGGAACTTTACCAGCGAAGGGCGTATTTCTAGGGGGAATTCTATCTTTATCTTCCACAGCAGTTGTTCTCAAATGTTTGATGGAACGCAACGAGACGGAAACACCCCACGGACAGGTGATGCTGGGAATTTTGGTGGTGCAGGATTTGGCTTTGGGACTAATGTTGGCAGTTTTGCCGGCTTTGCACCAACCAGGAGAATCGATTGTGATGGCGGTGCTGACAGCCTTGGCGCTGATTGGTTTGTTTGCGGCGGGTGCTGTAATTGCTGGTAAGTGGATTATTCCGCCTTTGTTGCGGATGCTAGCTCGCACAGAAAGCCGAGAGCTATTTTTATTAGGGGTAGTGGCGCTGTGTTTGGGTATTGCTCTGTTGACAGAATATTTAGGGCTGTCGATTGAAATGGGGGCGTTTGTTGCGGGTTTGATGATCTCGGAAGTAGAATACGCTGATCAAACCCTGACTTATGTAGAACCACTACGAGATATTTTCGCGAGTTTGTTCTTTGCTTCAATTGGGATGTTAATCGATCCAGTGTTTTTGTGGCATAACCTGGAATTGATTCTCGGATTGGTAGCACTGGTATTTGTTGGTAAATTTTTAATTATCACACCCCTAGTCAAACTGTTCCGCTACCCTCTGAAGACGGCGTTAATCACTGGCTTGGGACTGGCGCAAATTGGGGAATTTTCCTTTGTCTTAGCCAGTGAAGGACAAGCTTTGGGACTAGTTTCTCGGCACATATATTTACTGATTTTGGGAACAACTGCGGTAACATTGGTACTGACTCCCTTTGTATTACGCTTAGTACCAATTGTTTTTGACTGGTTAGAATCAATGCCTTGGCTAAAGCCCTATTTTAGTGGCGAGGGTAAGCCGTTGGAAGTAGCCGATGAATTACCAATCAAAGATCATATTGTAGTTTGTGGTTATGGGCGAGTCGGTAAAAATTTGGTGAAATTGTTACAGCAACACAACTTACCTGTAGTGGTGATTGATCAATCTGAAAGTAGAATTCAACAGTTGCGTGAGGCGGGAGTACCTTATGTGTATGGAAATTGTGTGAGTTTTCACGTTTTAGAAACTGCGATGGTGAGCCAAGCTAAAGGAATGGCGATCGCACTTCCCGATCCAATGAGTATTCGACTTTGTCTCAAACGCGCTTTAGAATTATCTCCTGATTTAGATGTAGTAGTACGTGCCACCAGCGATAAAAATATTGAAGTTCTTTACCAACTGGGTGCAAGGGAAGTTGTACAACCAGAATTTGAAGCCAGTATAGAAATGGCAACCTACATCTTAAATGCTGCGGGCTTCTCAAGTGTTGTTGTCCAACGGGAAATGCAAGAAATCCGCAACCGTCATTATTTAGATTTGCGTCCAGAACAATCAGCTTACCAAGTTTCCCGCCATTTGCGACGAGCGACTCAAGACTTAAATAACCGTTGGTATTCTCTACCAGAAACTTCACCCTTAATCGGTATGAATTTAGAAGAAGCCGATATGCGCTACTTAACTGGGGTAAGTTTAATGGCTATTCGCCGCGCCAGTGGGGAAGAAGTCGATTATCCCGATGCTACTACCAGATTAGAAAAAGGCGATCGCTTGTTGGTGGTGGGTTCAGGTGAGGAATTAGCCGCTTTAGAAGAATTTGCTCTTGGTAAGGCAACCGTTCCCGGCGACAATAGTGCTTGTCAGTGGGTAATAGTCAACGCCGATTGTCCAATGCTTGGTAAAACTTTGGCAGATTTGAAGATTCGTCAACAATTTGGGGTGCAAGTGCAATCAATGCGCCGCGATGGCAAGTTTATTCGCTTCCCCAATGGCAAGACGGAATTGCAAGCCCAAGATCAATTATTATTGTGCGGTAGTTTGACAAGTCTCAATTATCTGGAACAATTATTTGCTCCAGCAGATTCTCAATCGTCATCGGTTCCTGTGGTGAAAGCTAGTGAAGCGGAAGCTTTGAAAGAGTTTTTACCGATGGATAGTGTGATTGATTAATATCGGTAATATTTTAGCGCTCGCAATCTAAACCTTAAATCTAGACCATGGGGAGAGGCGAGCGCAATAATTTCTTCATAAGCTTTTATTCCAATATTCCAAACCAGTCACAACTATATCTTCTAACCATTGCTTAAAACGCTCTAATAAGTTGCTTTCTTCGTCAGCATAAGAAAATTGAAATGGAGAATCACTTAAGGTTTGAATATCACTAATGTTGCGTTCCCCTTCTTCTGTATCATCTCTGTGGTAAGCACATGCAGAACACACAAGTAAACCGCGATACTCATGTCCTAGAACATGAAATGAAAGCAAAATAATCGTTGATGCTTCTATATTGATAATTAACTGTATCCAGCTGTGATAATTACGAAGATTGGCAAAATATCCTAGTTGTTTTGCTGTCTCTACAACTTGATACCGATGATAGTAAGAGCGATCATCACCAAAAGAAGCTTCTACTGTAAAAACCTGAGCATCATCTATCAAGTTTTGCACAGAAAGTTTAATTTCATCAGCAACATCCCGCAAGCGATTAGATGCTATTTCAAACAAATGAGTAGCATAATTCTCGACTTTTTGGCATCTTTCTTGAATAGATGCTGACTGATTTTGCTTGAGTTTGTCAGCAATAGAAGCAATAATAACTTGAGTCCGTCGTGTCTCTGATAATATTTGTTCCGATAAGCCAAGACTACGAATAAATGCCTGTTTTTGGCTTCTTGAAAATAATTTAATTAAATCTGATAAATCACTTTGATCTGCTTGTTCAAGAGCAGTAATATAAGCCGCTCGATCATCGCGAGTCAGGACTAAAGGAAACCACCCTGCTTGGATAAAAACCAAACTCGCAAGACATCGAGCTATTCTACCATTTCCATCCTGAAAAGGATGAATTTGTGTGAATCGATGATGCAACCATGCTGCTTCAACTTCAGGAGCAACTTTTTTTTCTTGATGTTGATGATGCCATGCAAGTAGATTATCCATTTGCGATTGTACTTGCTCTGGCGGACAATATTCGTGAACAGAACCATCTCCTCTCATGGGATTGTTCGGTTGTCGCTTCCAATCTCCTCGGATAAAAGGAACACGAATTATTTGTCTTGTAGATGGAACTAAAGCTTCTGTACTATCCTGACTCTGGGTTATAAGCTGATGCAGTTGCTTGATATAGGAATTGGATAAAACCCTTTGTCCGCCAACAAAATCAAATAGTCCTTCAATAGCAGCTTCTTGATCTTGGATCAGTGCTATTACTTGTTTAACTGGTCGATCTGTAGCTCCATGAGGAATTAAAGCTTCGTTAATACCTTGCTCTATTAACAAGCGAGTAATTCCTCGATCAATCGTATATAACCGTTCTATAATTCCAGTCTCAATAGCTATTTCTCTACGTAACCTTTCCATGAAAGTTATAAATTCACCAGAGTTACGAAGACGTTCTGCTTGCTCATTCCAAACAGTGACTAAAGGTGGCATTTCAGAACTAGCCAATTTTTGCCAATCTGATGGTAAATCTTCTATGGGAACCCACTGCATAAATAATTATAAGTAAATTTGCGTATATAGCTTAACAGTAGCTACTCATGGTAAACAATTTTAGTTAGATCGACAATAGTGATACAACAAGTCTAACCTGGGTAGGTATAGGGCAATGGTGCGACTAAAATTTTGGCAATGGCTCGTCTTAGCAACTCCCATCGCAACCATCATCACTTTCTTACTAGTATCGGCGGGATTGCAAATTCATCAGTGGGGGCTGAATTGGATTTGGGGTGTGTTTATCCTGGTGTTCGTCGGCTGGCGTTGGCTACTGGTACAATGGACTCGCCCTGCGATCGCACAGGTAGAATCGGTGATGGCAGAGGTGAGCAAAGAATTAGAATCTGTGACGGGTGATATAATTCCTTCACAACAAACTGATGCAACCAAGCAAGCCGAAGCCGCGCTCCAAGAAATACTGCAAGCATCAGGGAGCGATCGCCCAATTTGGGAAGATTGGGAAACATTTTGGCAGCGTTGTCAAGCCCTTGTTGTTGCAATTGCCAATATTTATTATCCAGAAGTTAAGTATCCTTTGCTAAATATCTACGTTCCTCAAGCTTACACTTTGATTCGAGGTACGGTAGATGCGATGGATCAGTGGATGCAAAAGTTATCTCCGGCTCTGAATCAAGTTACAGTTGGGCAAGCATTCCAAGCTTATGAAATGTACCAGAAATTGGAACCTTCAGCCCGCAAATTATTACGGGCTTGGAACTTGGCGCAATGGCTATTAAATCCAGTTGCAGCGATCGCCAACCGAGCTAGTCAAGGTTACGGTAATCAAGCAAATCAGCAACTATTGGTGAATTTAAGCCAGTTACTCAGAGAAGCAGCACTGAGAAATTTGTGTCAGCAAGCGATCGCTCTCTATAGTGGTAAACTACCTGTTGTCGAATCTGCGGTTATCCCACCCCCTCCCGCTCCTAGCAAAACTCAAACGTTGCGAGATATCCTCGCCCAAGCCGAACCTGTCGAAGTCGTCGAGCAAAAACCCGTAAATATCTTATTAGTAGGACGAACTGGAGCCGGGAAAAGCAGCTTGATTAATACCCTATTTCAAGCAGATTTAGCGGAAGTCGATGTATTACCTAGCACCGATAAAATTCAGAATTATCACTGGCAAGCACCAGAAGGCGCAACCTTAAACCTTTGGGACACACCTGGTTACGAACAAGTCAACCGTAATGACTTAAGAACGCTAGTGCTTGATTATGCTAGTAATGCAGATTTACTGCTACTTGTCACCCCAGCCCTTGATCCGGCTCTGCAAATGGATGTGGACTTTCTGCAAGACATGCAAGAAGAAGTTGCAGACTTACCTGCAATTGCCATTGTTACCCAAGTTGACCGCCTGCGCCCGATTCGCGAATGGCAACCCCCCTATGATTGGCAATGGGGAGAACGACCAAAAGAAGTAGCAATTCGGGAAGCAACCCAATACCGCGCTCAACAATTGGGTGATTTTTGTAACCGAGTTTTGCCTGTGGTGACAGGAGACAAGAATACGGGTAGGAATGCGTGGGGGATAGATGCATTATCTTTGGTGTTAATTGATGCGATCGCACCAGCCAAGCAATTACGTCTAGCTCGTTTTTTGCGTAACCTAGAGGCTAGGACTGTTGCTGCTGCTAAAATCATCGACCACTACACCTTCCAAATGGCAACAACTCAAGGACTGACAGCATTACTCAAAAGTCCAATTCTGCAATTTATTTCCACCCTTTCAACCGGATCTCCCACTTTGGCGAATCTGCTAGCACAGAAAATTCCAGCGGAACAGTTACCAATTGCGATTGGTAAATTACAAATGGGATATGACTTATTTTTACTCTTGAGTACCGACAAAACACTGAAGTTTGATCTAGTAGCTTTGTGGCCGTTACTATTAGAAAACTCCGGCTCACCTGAGCAAAATGCTAGAGCTTTTGGTCATGCATTGATAGAATACTGGACTCAGAATTTGACCATGGAACAATTACGAGAGCGGTTTGGGTATTATTTGGGTGTGCGTTAATACGAACCACAAGATCCCCGACTTTTTAAAGGATACAAAACCCCTCGTTCACCCACAAATTGGTTGTAGAGACGCGCCATGGCGCGTCTCTACATTCGGTGGAATGACGAAAAATCTCGGTGAGGGGTGTCACCCCTGATTCGCCAGCTGTATCCTTTAAGAAGTCGGGGATCTGGCCTCTCAATTTCCACTCTGAACCAAGAAATTTATGACGCTGTCGGTGTACTAGAAAATTGTGCAAGATTTAGATTAAAACTTGTTGTCGTAAGGACACTAACTTGTGTCGTAAGGACACTAACTTGTGTCGTAAGGACACTAACTCGTGTCGTAAGGACACTAACTCGTGTCGTAAGGACACTAACTTGTGTCGTAAGGACATTAACTCGTGTCGTAAGGACACAAACTTCTGTCGTAAAGACACAAACTCTTGGCGTCCTCTGCGTCTTGGCGGTTCACTCTTCTCCCGAAATTTACTGACTTGGCATTGTAGTAGTTAAGTGAGATTATTACAATATCAACAAAGCAAATGCTGAAGCGGCTTTGGCAGTATTTCAAAAGATTTATCCAGCGCCTATTTCTCAGAAGGCGGACTGTTTCTGTTGTGTCTGAGGAAACAAAACCAGCGCCACAACGGACAGATGCAGAGTATGAATCTTTGTTTCTCCAGCTATTGGAAGGGGTGAATGAAGGCTGGAGTCGAGGGAATGTTAGGGGTTTTTTGGATGGACGTAAAATTAGTGAGGCTGGTTTGGTAGGGTGGTTGCGGGGTTTTGGTGAGGGGTTATTGGCTTCTGATACAGTGCATGATGAGTTAGCACGACGGATGGTGCTGTTGGGTGGGTTGGATGTTGGGGTGTTGGGAGAGGTGGCGCGGGAGATTGGGATGGAGTTGTTGGGGAGGGGAGGGGAAATGAACCGCAGAGGCGCAGAGGACGCGGAGGAAGAGGGGGGAGAGGCGGAGGTTTGGTTGAATAGGGGTGTTGAACAGTTGGAAGCGGGAGATTTTGAAGGTGCGATCGCATCTTGGGATGAAGCTGTAAAAATTAAACCTGATTTCGACCTAGTTTGGACTATCCGGGGGATTGCGCTGCGTCAGTTGGGACGCTATGAAGAGGCGATCGCATCCTT
>NZ_NAPS01000001.1:3292440-3311488 GCF_004323185.1 Westiellopsis prolifica IICB1 | reverse complement strand
CCGGGGGATTGCGCTGCGTCAGTTGGGACGCTATGAAGAGGCGATCGCATCCTACGATAAAGCAGTTGAAATTAAACCTGACAAAGACGAAGCTTGGTACAACCGGGGGATTGCGCTGGGTCATTTGGGACGCAACGAAGAGGCGATCGCATCCTACGACCAAGCTATCAAAATAAAACCTGATTTCCACGAAGCTTTGTACGGTCGGGGGGTTGTGCTATGTGACTACTTACAAAGGTATGAAGAAGCGATAGTCTCTTTCCAGAGAGTCATAAAAATTAAACCTGATGAACACAATGCTTGGATTGGTAGAGGTATTGCAGCCAGAAAATCATTTAGTTACAATCCTTTCCCCAGTACAATTAATCCAATTATCATCCAAAACCCATCCCTCAACGAACGTGGATATAAAGGAGAATTAGCCAGCTATCAGGAAGGGTTGAAATATTGTCAGCAACACACTCACCCCGAAGGCTGGGGAATGTTACATCAATATATTGGAAATGCACACTATTTCCAAGGTGTGGGAGAACCAAATTACCGTGAATACTGGCGCAAAGCAGAAAGCGAGTATCACCAAGCTTTAATCACTCTCACTCAAGAAACTTTCCCGGAATTGCATTTAAAATTAGTACGCGATTTAATCCGCGTCTTATTTGGTTTAAACAAAGACGACGAAGCAAAACGATGGCGACGACATGGGGTAGAAGTATTTAGAGAGTTAATCAATTCACCACAAAAATCTTCTGGGCAAAAACGCCAACTCGAAGTTGAGTTTTCTGGTTTCTCGCAGATGCGGGTTGATGTGTTAGTTGAAGATCGTGATTTCGTCACCGCGTTGGAAGTTGCTGAGATAAATAAAAATCGCTACCTGACTTGGATACTTGATGCTCAAAATGAACATATCCTCAGTCCCAGTTACAGCGAAATTCAAGACTTAATCAATCCCACCACAGCAATTATTTATTGGCATCTTAGCCCCTTTGCCCTCACTACTTTTATTATCCCACCCGGCGCACCTCAACCCATCGTCATCCCGACGCCCAACCGTCAAGAGTTAGAAGCTTGGATAAAAAATTGGGACAAACAATACGAAAATTATCGCAACCGTAAACAAAAAACAAACTCTCCTAAAGCCCCCCTTGATAAGGGGGGTTGGGGGGATCTAAACTGGCTTAATAACCTACCAGAATTACTCGCACAACTCAACGACATCCTCAACATCCCCGCCATTCTCGCAGCAATCCCCAACTCTCAAATCCAAAATTTAATCCTCATTCCCCACCTCGATTTACACCGCTTCCCTCTCCACTCTCTTTTTCCAAATCATTTCACCATCACCTATCTTCCCAGCGTCCAAATCGGTAGAAATTTACAACGTCAACCAAGTGTACAAATCTGGGATTCTCAACCTTTGCTCAGTGTAGAACATCCCAACAGCGCAGGTTTAGAAATCTTACCCTACGCGCAAATCGAATCCGCGATCATTTCCCAACTTTTCCCCCACCCCACCACCAAGCGTATTTCTAACAACGCAGCTAGTAAAACTGCTGTCCAAACAAGTCTAGAAGCAGGATACAGCATCTTTCACTTTACCGGACATGCTAGTTATGACAGCGAACGTCCCCAACAATCAGCACTTTACCTCAGTGGTGAAGAGCGTTTAACCCTCGCTGAAATTTGTAATCTTAATCTCAATCACTATCAACTAGTCAGTCTTTCAGGTTGTGAAACCGCCATCACCGGAAACGAAACAATTACACAAGAATATGTGGGTTTGGTGAGTGCTTTTCTCTATAAAGATGTAAGCTATGTAATCAGTTCTCTGTGGACAGTGAATGAAGTTTCTAGTAGTTTGTTGATGGTTTATTTTTATCTGCAATTAAACCAAGGTAAATCACCCGCAATAGCTTTCACAGCAGCCATCAACTGGTTACGCCATCTCACTTATGCAGAGTTAGCAACATATTATCAAAATACCTTAAGCAAATTACTCGCACATGAGGAAAGTTGCCGTAGATTATTGGAAACATATTTAGAATTAAATCAAAATCAACCAGAAAAACTCTTTGACTCACCTTATCACTGGGCAGCTTTCACAATCACTGGTAAATATAATTAAAATAATTCCCATGCAACCAACAGATATAATTACTTTGCAAGCCTTCCTCAATGCTCTGAGCCAATTAGACCAACCTTTACCTGTACAAGTGCAAAAGCAGTTAAATCAATTTGGTGCAACTTTGACAGCTAATTCTCCTGATTTTGAGCAACTAGAATCAATTGCTAAAAGTTACCAACCTTTAAATACTGCTTACGAAGAAGCATATAGATCACTCATAAGAGTTGGTGCAGAAAGAAGTAAAGGCATCAGCAATTTACCACCAGAAGAAGAACCAAATCAATACACACCAGAAATTTTAAATACAGCTAGGGATGTATTTATTGATAAAAACTCTGTAGATGCTGCTAAAAAATCTACCAAACCCAAGAATGTTTTTGACAAAATTCGTAATTTATTTAAGAAATCGTAGGGTGCGTTATGGCTTCAGCCTAACGCACCGCTAAATAAAATGGTGTGTTAAGCGCTTATAATTGTATTTTTCCTGAGGAATCATCTCAAAACATGCGCCTAATACCAATTCAATTAATCATTGCAACATATCCTTGATAAAACGCGCTCAACCATAACGATACAAAGACGCGATAAATTATAACGATACAAAGACGCGATAAATCGCGTCTCTACAAGTGGGTTTTTAAATTGGGATAACACACCCTACAATCATTTGATTTTCACTCATATGTCTAATCAACCGAATATTGTTTATCCAACTCTCAATTTGTTATTGTATGACTTAAAAAATGGCTTAGGCGATGATGAAAAAACCATTAATAATAGAGCCAAGGCTTTCTGTGAAAAAGTCTTTGGTGATTTCAAAGAAAAAGAATTTGACGAAGCATACAAACAAATCCAAAAATATCAGTATCAAGAAACAGATGGCATTGATTTATTAGCAAATAGATTTAGAATATTTACATCACCCAAGGATGGCTATTATTATCCTCGACAATTCGGTGATACCTATGCTCTTTTAGTTGATTATTCGGGTAAATTAAACGCTGATGCAAAACCCGATGACCAACCACAGGAGATTAAAGATCAGCCTTTCTATAAATTAAAAGCAGAAATCCAAACTAGAATTTCTCAAAAACACAATCAAACTCAAACAGCAGATGACGACTACGAAGCTGGGACAATTGGTCAAACTTGGTTAGCTTGGGGAAAACTGACAGAAAAGAAATCAGATGTAGAAATTACCGAAATTGCCAAGCAGTGTTACACCCAAATCGCAACTAAATATCATAAATGGGATATAGATTTAATTGAACAAGGTAACTTGTTCGGGGGGACACTTTTTGAGTTGTGGTATATTCCAGAAATTGCGGGTTTAACAGGTAAAGAATTCTGGGAGAAATTTAGAAAAGAAAGTCATCATGTTTTAATTTGGCTTTTTCCTGCTGATATTTCAGCAGATGACATGCGAGATAAAGTTAAAACTGTTTATCAAGATTTACTACGATTATTTCAATATCGTCATAAAGTAGTGTGGGGATATTATCAAAGCTTGCACCAAAAAGCCAAACTGAAAACAGAATTTATT
The DNA here is from genome assembly GCF_004323185.1 of Westiellopsis prolifica IICB1. Taxonomy (GTDB): domain Bacteria; phylum Cyanobacteriota; class Cyanobacteriia; order Cyanobacteriales; family Nostocaceae; genus Pelatocladus; species Pelatocladus prolificus_A. The sequence goes on along the minus strand of NZ_NAPS01000001.1, from coordinate 3,307,823 downwards.
CAAGTCCAAGCTTCAATCAACGCAGCGCGGGAATTAGAAACCCAATTAAAAACAAATCAATTAAATTTAACTAGTTTACAAAAAACTTTAACCGAGACCCTAGTAACCTTATCAGACTACACTATTGAATTAAACTATCTCGATGACCAAATTCGTAGCATCAAAACTAATTTAGAAAACTACAAATATCGCCTAGCAGAAATTAATCGTAAGTATCCCGGAAGTGATCTAAAATTTTTGCAACAATTCAGTGAAAGCGAAATCTACGGGAGAAAATATTTAAGGCAAGCAGAAACAGATTACGCTAACCTCAATCCAGGTTTAAACGTGCTGCAAAACCTCAGCAATACCTTGCAAAGCATTACTCAACTAGAACAAACCAAAAGCGATCGCAAACTCGATAATACCATTGCCCTTGTCGGTGTGGGTTTAGCAATTAGTAGTGTTACTGTTACCGTCGCTACAGCATACCTACCAAAACCCAAAGACTACTCAAATTACGACCTTTCGATATTAATCTCACCAGCTTTTGTGTTTAGCGTAGCGTTTAGTGTGGTATGCACAATTTTAGGTTACAAAGCCATCCGCCGATTTCGCCGATAAGCCATTTCATCTAATACTCTAATACTAACAATAGATGTTGAATAAGCTGTTGTTTACCACCTACAACAGATTGCAATTTGGCGGAGTACACATTATCTTAAGGGGAATGACCAAGCAGTCTCCGCTCAGATACGTATACTTTATTTACCTCAAAAACGCTGTATGACTGAGAATATACTGACTACTTCTGAAGAAGTCAAACTCATACCTGAAATAGGTACACCAGTCTCGGAGAGTCATATCCTTAAATTGTTTACAGATGGTTATAACTTAACCAAGGAGTTGCAAGAATATTTCAATATTAGTTATGAAGGTTTCGATGAAAGTTATCAACAGCACATTTATAAGATTTCTATGTTAGAAGTCCCTAATATATGGTGGATGGTTCACCATGAAGGTAAATATGGGCATAATGATGACGTTCATATTATCGACTTTTCATCACCCTGTTCTGCCACTAAAAGCAATCACAATTACCAGCATTTTCCACAAGAACTAAACACCTGGCTTGACGAATGGGTATTTGATGCTGATCCGGAAAATGACTGATTCACCTTCAAACCCCAACGTTCTCGCTTAAACCCTCAAAGTTCTGGTTTCAAACCCCAACGTTCTCGCTTAAACCCTCAAAGTTCTGGTTTCAAACCCCAACGTTATTTTTTCAAAATTTGCATATAGCAATGAGATCAGATCCCCGACTTCTTTAAGAAGTCGGGGATCTTGTTATTCACGAATGATCTATAAATACTATTATCAATAAAAAGCCTGATTGCTTTTATGCAACCAGGCTAAAATTCATATCACACAAATTCACACAATAGGTATTCAAATCAGAAGACTAATAGCGAGTTATTACACACCAGAACCTTCTAGATTCACTTTGACTACTTTGTTCTTTTCTGCTTCAGTTTTGGGTAGAGTCAGGTTGAGAATTCCGTCTTTGTATTCAGCAGTCACGTTAGTATTTTGAATCCGAGCAGGTAGAGGAATTACACGTTGGAATTTACCATAATGGAATTCACTTCTGGTGTAACCTTTTTCCTCAGTTTTAGTTTCAGATTTACGTTCGCCACTGACATAAACAGCTTCTTCTGTGACTTGTACATCTAGGTCTTTAGCTTCTATGCCAGGAATTTCTAATTTCAGAAGAATTGCTTTTTCTGTTTCTTGCAACTCCGCAGCAGGAACTTTCACAGATCCGTCTTCCAACAGTCTAGAGGGTGTGAAGTTTTCATCAAATAAACGGTTGAGTTGGCGTTGGAGAGAATTAATTTCTTGCCAGGGATTGTAACGAATCAGTGTCATAACTCTTCCTCTTATTTACTATATTTATTAGTCGTTGATTTAGGTTTTTTCCTTGCCTTTGATTCTTATATTAATTAAGAGAAATAACTCTGTAAATTCGGTTTTTATCACTTCATAAATGATGATTACCGAACCGAAATAATGAGTCATATCAGGTGTGGAAAACTTGAACATTTTCGGTTCGGTAAACCACCTATCCTAGTCATCAAATACTTTATAGTTTTCTTTGTGTCTACCCTTAGGGAGCATCCCAATTTTTTCAAAATACCGCAAAGCAAACGGTTTAAACCCTTAGCTAATAGCACAAGTCGTCTTTATACGACTTCATAAAATCAAACAGTCTGCTTTAAGCAGACTTTCACTATAAGACTGCGATTGAAATCGCAGTCTTTTTGAACATTTGGGATGCTCCCTACCCTTACGGGTAGGCGCGTAAGCGACTTCTGCAAGTAGCCGCTATCGCGTCTATGTGTCTTAGTGGTGAAAAAATCTTAATTTAACCACCAAGACACCAAATCTCATCGCCAGTCCATTAAACCAAGTTTTTACCCCAATACGGTTCAGATAAGACCACAATCTCTTGTAGAGACGAGCCATGGCGCGTCTCTACAGGTCAAATTTTTGCACTAAAAATCCTTAACTGAACCGTATTGGTTTTTACCCTGCAATTTCTAATAGGGTTTTGAGTACTGAGTCAGGGTTAAGACTAATCGAATCAATTCCCTCTTCGACCAGAAAACGAGCAAATTCCGGATAATCACTAGGTGCTTGACCACAAATCCCAATTTTACGCCCGTGTTCTTTTACAGTGCGAATTGCTTTGGCGATCGTGCGTTTTACAGCTTGATCGCGTTCATCAAACAAATGTGCTACTAATTCTGAATCTCGATCTAATCCTAATGTCAACTGTGTTAAGTCGTTGGAACCTATAGAAAATCCATCAAAAATTTCGCTAAATTCATCTGCTAGTTGCACGTTACTTGGTAATTCACACATAACGTAGACTTGCAAGCCATTTTCGCCTTGCACTAAACCATGCTTCGCCATCTCTGCAAGTACACGCCGTCCTTCAGCCGGAGTTCGACAAAATGGTACCATTAAAATCACATTTGTTAAGCCCATTTCGTCGCGTACCCGTTTCATCGCTTGACATTCAAGAGCAAATCCTTCGCGATACCGGGGGTCATAGTAGCGAGAAGCACCCCGCCAACCAATCATCGGGTTTTCTTCTTGAGGTTCAAATTGTCTACCACCGAGGAGATTAGCATATTCATTACTCTTAAAATCACTGAGACGCACAATTACAGGTTTAGGATAAAATGCGGCTGCAATTGTACTGATACCTTGAGTAAGTTGATCGACAAAGAAGGCTGGTTTGTTTTCGTACTGTGCGGTTAATTCGGCAATTTTGTATTTAGCAAGTTCGTCTTCTAACTCGTCAAAATGAACTAGGGCGAGTGGATGGGCTTTGATTTGGTTGGCGATGATAAATTCCATTCGGGCTAACCCGACGCCATCGTTAGGAATCGCACTATAACCAAAGGCTTCTTCGGGGTTGCCCACGTTCATCATAATTTTAGTTTGAGGGCGGGGCAATTTTTCTAATGGTATTTCTCGGACTTCGTAGGATAGTAAATCTTGGTAAACTTTGCCACTTTCGCCTTCCGCACAAGATACTGTGATTTCTTGTCCTGTTTTAATGACCGTGGTGGCGTTACCACAACCAACTATAGCTGGAATACCTAATTCTCTGGCGATAATGGCACTGTGACAGGTGCGTCCACCGGAGTTTGTAACGATCGCACTGGCTTTTTTCATGATCGGTTCCCAGTCTGGGTCGGTGCGATTTGTGACTAGTACTTCTCCGGGCTGAAATTCATTGATGCGATGGACATCAAGAATAACTCTGGCTTTACCCTGTCCAATCATTTCGCCCACACTCCGCCCTGTAGTTAGAACTTTACCTTTTTCTTTGAGGTGGTAGGTACGCAGGACATTTTTTGTTTTCTGAGACTGGACTGTTTCTGGACGGGCTTGGACAATAAATAGTTCACCTGTAATCCCATCTTTTGCCCATTCTATATCCATCGGTGTGTAGACACCACGTACTTGTGAGTAGTGTTCTTCTATTACACAGCAGGCGCGCGCAAGTTCGAGAATTTCGGTATCATTGAGGGCAAATAGGGCGCGATCGCTAACTGCAACGGGAATGTTTTTAGTTTGTTTAGAACCACCGATATCGTAAACCATTTTGATGTCTTTGGTTCCCAGCCGTTTACTTAATATCGGGCAATATCCTTGTTGTAATGTTGGTTTAAATACTAAATATTCATCAGGGTTAACTGCACCTTGGACGACGTTTTCTCCTAAACCATAGGCGGCGGTAATTAAGGCTGCATCTTTAAAACCTGTTTCGGTATCGATGGAGAACATTACACCAGATGCGGCTAAATCGGAACGCACCATTTTTTGCACACCGACGGAAAGGGCTATATTGAAGTGGTCAAAGCCTTTAATTTGACGATAGGAAATGGCGCGATCGGTAAAAATTGAAGCAAAACATTTGTGACAAGCTTCCAGAACAGCTTTGAGTCCATGAATGTTCAGATAGGTTTCTTGTTGTCCAGCAAAGCTGGCGTCTGGTAAATCTTCAGCAGTCGCACTAGAACGTACAGCGACATCGGTATCAGCACCGTAATTTAGACACAAAGTTTCATAGCTTTGGGTAATTGCTTCCTCTAATGCTTTGGGAAAAGGTGTTTGCAGCATCAAAGCCCGTGCTTGCTTACCGCATTGACGTAAGTTATCAACATCTTCGACATCTAAATCTGCAAATATTTCCCGTAATTTAGTTTCTATACCTGCGTTTTGAATAAAAAATTGATATGCATAAGCAGTGGTAGCAAATCCAGTAGGGACTTTAACACCTTTGGGTTGGAGTTGTTGAATCATTTCTCCCAAGGAAGCATTTTTACCACCTACTAGTGGAATATCTGCAATTCCAACTTGATCAAGTGGTAATACCAGTGCTTGTTGTTTAGCATTCTGGTTTGGTGTGTTTGGATTTACGAAAGTTTCCAGCATGGGAAAAATTTCCTTCAACGCATTGAGTTACCGCTACTTAAGAGGATTTTGGATCTTTGCGCTCTTAAGTCTTACACCTTTGGTTATACGAAGACAGTTTGAGGAAGTTGTGAAGATGACCACTTTTGTAATTACTTTTTTTGGTAGTTGCACAAAATAAAATTTTGTGATAGATAGTAACTCAAGATAAGATTTAAATCATAAAATATGTATTGATAACTACAAATTAGCTTTAAATTAACTAATTCTTTTAGTAGAAGCTAAGAAATATCAATAAACAGTATTGTAGTAGTTTAACAATTCTATAATTGCTTGCCGATTAGAGATTAAATTTTCCTATATTTAAGGAGCTAATTAGAGTGCAGCCTCATCAAAAAGATTTAAACAAATTTCTCTATCCTCATAATTCTTACCGTGGTCAAGTTAAACCAGAAAATTTACTATTTAATGCCAACTTACAAGAATTTGCTCAAAAAGTTAGTTACATTGCAAATTTAGAAACCAGTGGAAAGCTTTCTCCTGAAGAAGCCTACAGTCAGATTAATATATTGTGGAAACAATTAAAACTGAGCAAAAAGGAACTTAAAATTGGCAGCCAAACATTACTATAGCAATCCTATTATATGATTTGTGAGAGTCGCAAAGCTCAGATCCCCGACAACTCATGGGAAGTCGGGGATATTATAATGCAACTTCTCTACAAATTTTATCGGTGAATAAATTATTTTAGTGGCTAGATATTGATCTATATATAATTACAAAAAAATGAGGCGGGAAAGCCTCATTTTTATTCTACCTTCATAGATTCATTAACCAATATTCGGTAGATCTTTTACAATGACATGTTTTTTATGATCAAAACAAATCTTCCCTTCTTTTCTTAGCAAAGATAACAATCGTGTAACGGTGACTCTGGTAGTACAGCAAGCATTAGCTAAATCTTCATGAGTTAGGCGAACTGATAAGCGGGTTCCTTGGGCTACCTTTTCACCAATCTCACGTTTCAAAAGCTGTAGAAGACCATATAGGCGATCTTGTACTCGTCGCAATCCAGCAATCACTAAAAAAGATTCTGTTTGTCTTAACCGTTGATTGATTTTGGGTAAAAGAGCATGGCTGAAAGTTGGAGAAGCTAGTATTTCTGATACATCAATTGCTACTAACTGAACATCCGATAAAGCTGTAGCCTGGTAAGTGTTCAGAGCAGTCAAATAAGAGCCGAAAACCATTTCTGGAACAGCCAATCCTACTAGTACTTCTTCACCAGTTTCGCCCAGAGTTGTCAATTTTACTAAACCATGACGAACATACCAAATAACTTGTGTGTTGAGAGGGATAGTATCTCCTTTGGAATATTTATGTATGGGGCGATCGCCATCGAAGTCTCGGTCTTTTGTAATCTGTACTAATTCTGTTCGTTTGGTTTCATTAATACTTCGTAGCAGCCAACGTAGGCTTTGAGCTTTACCTTGATTGTTGTAAGAAATAGCAACTGTTAATGCTGCATTAAATAACTCATTGCCATGTTGTTGCAATGCTACTACTAACTCTTGATTTCGACTATTTTGAGTTAGTTGGGCAAGAAAATTGCGAAAGTCATGTTTCTGTTTTAAGGAAACGAAATTAATTATCTGTTTCCCAACCAAAAATTCTTTTTTCAGATTTAGTAACTTGGTAGCCTTATGGTTAGCTAATTGGATTTTTCCTTGTACATCAGTCACTAAATAACCATCTGGTGCTTCCTCAAATAATTCCTGATAATGTTGACACTCTGCTTGTAAAGTTTTCTTGGTTTCTTCTAAATGCTCATGCTGGTGATACAGTTCCTCAATTGCAAAATGTACTGATTGTGAAGCCCAACTAAGTTCAGTCAAAGCTTCCGGTACTTCATGTGACATCACAGGCATATTGACGACATTTTCGTACAGTTTAGCTATACGTCTGTCCATTTCCTGTGTTGATTGTGCAAATTTGTCTATTTTTGTCTTATCCACGTTGTGTTTCTACCACTATATTTGCAGAAATTGGACAAAAAACTAATTTGAAAAAGGCAAGTGATCTTAGACAGATAGAACCAGCTACCTTAGTTGTATCTCAATTGCACCTACCACTTTTCAATTGTCTTAGTGAATGACACCCGGTATTTCAAAATCAACTTGACAGAAATTTCCAGGACTATAATGGTGATTCACTCAATGCTCATCACTAAAGCATTGCAATCTACTTCAAAACATTGCAAAACAATACATAGCTGAGGTTAGAACCCCTCACCATTTGTTAGGATTCTATAAGGATTTTCTAAGTCAAGTAAGTCTGAGAGTACTCTCTTTATAAATTGATGTTCTTGTTGCTTAACAAGACATTATGCCATATTCATGAATACAAAGTTAACTGTTTATATTTTAATTTTTGGTAAAGAATTCTCAGGCTCAGTAATACAAAGGAGCTATTTGTATCAAAAATAGTTAAAGTTTCTTTGCTCGGAAAATATAGGTGTATCAAGTATTTGATTGACTTGTTCTCATATCTATCTTAAAAGTCTTAAATATAAATTGCTATTGCTCAGTTTATGAGGGGTTTAACCCCTCATAATTTCAAGCTTTGATTTACCATCCTTGTGGGACTTTAAAACAAATTAACTTTTCTGACAAGTATCTATGGGCTAATAGTTAAAACTTATGTATAGCGTTCCTATTTGATTTGTGAACAAAAAGGACAAGGAGGACAAGGAAGTGTCGGTGGAAAGATGTTTATAACTCATTTAGGATTGCTATATTTACCATTAGTGTTTGTTATTTCCGACATAAATTCCTAAAGCACGGGCTGTTTGCACTAGATAATCATTCGGATCTACATGTAAAGGACTGCGATCTAAAACGATTTCTAATGGTACTGCTTCGACTTTGCCATTATGCCAAGCAACCATTTTTCTTGTTTCTCCAGTCGCCAGTAAATCAACCGCAGCTTTACCAAATGCAGTCGCTACCAATCGGTCTAATGCTGAAGGAATTCCACCGCGTTGGATATGTCCTAAAACGGAAACTCGAACATCAAGTTGATCGTGGCTACAATTGCGAATTTCTTCGGCTATGTACTGTCCCATTCCACAGCTAGGCGTTTGACATGAGGTGTAGCAACAGGAATCATCAGCTACTTTTGCACCTTCAGCAACTACAACGATCGCAAATTTCCGTCCCCAGCGATCGCGTAATTGTTGTAAGTGCGAACAAACGTCTTTGATCGAATAAGGAATTTCTGGAATTAAAATTATATCAGCCCCGCCTGCAATTCCGGCTTGCAAGGCTAGGTGTCCAGCACTACGCCCCATTACTTCTACAATCATGACGCGATCGTGACTTGCTGCTGTAAAGGTTAGGCGATTGAGTGAATCGACAATTGTATTGACTGCGGTATCAAAACCAACTACTCGTTCAGTGAACGCTACATCATTATCAATTGTTTTGGGGATCGCAATAAATTGCCAGTCGCCCTTAATTTGCAATTCATTCAGAATCGCTAAACTACCATCTCCTCCTATACCAATTAAAGCACTGAGTTCTAGCGCTTTGTAACCCTTGAGTATGTTATCAATCTGTTCTAAAGTATCACCTTTATTAATACTGCCAAGAATTGTCCCACCCATATTTAACAATGGGTCAATCCCACGTAAATCTAAACCATGAAATGAAAGCGGAATTGCTTTTTGTTCTAGTAAACCTCTGGTAGCGTAGGGAATTCCTAATACTTGCCAGTCATAAGTGAGGGTAGCATGACTAACCACTGCTCTGATCACGGCATTTAATCCCGGACAGTCTCCTCCACTGGTCAAAATGCCAATTCTTTTTTGAATTTTCATGCTTCACCTCAAGGATTATCTATTTGAGATTTGAGATTTGAGATTCAAGATTCAATCTAAAATTCCAAATCCGCTGATATGTCTTGAGATTAGATAATAATTCTGAGGAATTTGTGAGGCTTCAACACATTGTAGGCTCGATGCTCAAGTTTTTACTACAAACCCACAACTTATGTGAGTTAGTATGGTTGGATTTTACATAATACGTTATCTTTTTAAGCGGGTAACGCGATTCGAACGCGCGACATTCACCTTGGCAAGGTGACGCTCTACCACTGAGCTATACCCGCAAACTTTGCATATATACAAATATGTCAGATGAACAGATGATTGTCAAGAGGTAAAGGAAAATATTTTCAGGAAGTGATGGTATGACCAACCATTCCGAGCAGGGTACAAGAAAGCGGAGAAATTTTGGAACTTAATCCGCAATCCAAAATCTAAAATCTAAAATCCAAAATAGTTTTGCTGGAGAGATATCAATTACTTCTATAGGTATATTTGATGTATTTTGTATAAATGTAAAGCTATAACTGATCAGCTTTTATCCATTCTTGACATCAAGCAACGTGAGTGCTAAACGTTTACCACAAACAACCGCCCATGTGAGGATTATCCGTCAATCTTGGCAACAGGGCCTACTGGAAGGAGAAGTAAGAGCAGGAGATTTTGAATGGCAGTTTCAATGGCACTTTCGCCGAGGAGAATTGTCTGTCAAACCATCACAAGGTCGTGCCTTAATTAAAGAACCTCTTGGTCGTTTTTTAGAGCAAAAAGATTACCAACTTGAACCAGGAGGAGACTATGCTTTTACTATTCGAGCAGAACTATAAGAATTTTGATTCAATTTGCCGATTCTGTCAGACGACTTAGATATCTTTCAATCAGGAGAATGGCAACTATGTCATCGATTGGTCTTGGTGGTGTTCGCATTCCTAGTGGTAAGAGTTTGGTGATTCCTTTTGGTGGGAACATTTGCCAATAGCGATCGCGTGCTTCTAAACTGGTGTAGCGTTCATCGACCAAGATAATATTCAACTGCTCTGACAATTCTTGTTGTAGTTGCTGTTTCCAGCGTTTGGCTGTGGTTTGATCGCCCATCACCATTAAAGAAATGGGAAATCTCTGGCGCAGAGTTTCAATATTGGCGATCGCTTCATCAGAAGATACAACCTGATGATAATGTAGCTTTCGATCCAGTCCCATCACTGCTAAACCACATTTATCTTTACCGGGATCAAACCCTAAAATCACTGGTTGAGTTGGTGTAAATTCATTTAAATTCATATTTAAAGATGATTTGAAATAGTTGTTAATTATTAGTTGTTAGTTATTAGTAGTTAGTGATTAGTTGTTAGTGGTATTCATTAATGACTTTTGACAAATGACCAATCACTAATGACGATCCAACTAATTAGCTTTTTACTAACTACTAACAAAATTAAGTACTAAAAATCACTTGTCCATTTTTAATTGCCACCAATTTTACTTTCAAAGGTCCGGCGGTATATGTATCTTTTGCAGCAATAGCTTTAATGTCTATTGATTGGTCATATTGTCGTAAATCGGCAATAAAACGCAAAAAAGTACCATCGATTTGAATATCTTCTAAAATTCCAGCACTACGAGCGCGAAATTGAGAAGCGGAAATTAGCAGTTCTAAACGCTGTCGCAATTGATAGGATGTCATGGTTTTGGGATCAGCTGTCGTTGTTGCTAAAACTTCACCTCCAGAGAACACGATTTGATTTAATGCTGCATCCGCAAAAAATTCGATTGGTTTTTCTCCTCTGACATAATTACCTGCACAGAAAATCCGCACTACATAATCTCGACCATCTTTAATCTGATTACTTAATTGTTCAACCTGTTCTCCGGTAACACGTAGTACCTGCACTCCTGGGAGAGGATTAATTCCAGGTTCACTTAATTGTGTGCTGGCGTTTCTATTTGCTTCCTTTAATAGCTGAATTACTGCTTGACGAGCAGCAGCAGGTTGTTCGACGCGGACGACTCCAGCAGCGAGAACTTGACCCCGGACTAAGGCTAGTTTTCCCAAGCGTAGGTCACGATAAGACTGATAGTACTTTTCTAGTCTGGCGACTTCCTGTTCAAGAAAATCCTGTTGTGTTTCCAGTTGTTTGAGGCGGGTTTCTCGTTGAGCAATAATTTGCTCCCGTGCTGTAATTTCGAGATTACGCTTTTGGATGATCCCATCTAATTTGGCAATTGTCTGATCCCGCGTTTGAATCATTTCTTGACGCTTGGCTAGTTCGCGATCGCGTTTGTCAATGGCTGCTTGGGCTTCAGCAACCGCCTGTTTTGCTTGTTCATAAAGTTTTTGGCGTTCTGCTTTGAGTCGTTTAATTTCCTCTAGCTGTCTGTTTCTTTCTTGATAAACATTTTGCAACTGAGTTATAGCTTTTTCATATTGAGTTGCTACTTGACTCAATTGTTTTTGAGTGCCTTGGAGTTGACTTTGAGTACGCGCTTGTTGATTTATTGTACGGTTAAGCTGGGCTTGTGTTTGCTGTTGTTTAGCGTTGGCTGCTTGTAAAGATTTGTTAATTTCTTGCAAATCTTCTTGAGCTTTGGTTTGTTCTTTTCGGGCTTGCTCTAATTCGGTCTTGGTTGTATTAAGTTGCTCTGTTGTAGTCTCCAGTTGTACGCGTTTCCGCCTAAGGTCTTTTTGAATATCTTGTAATTCAAAAACTCCTTTACGCAAGCCATCATCAGCTAAAAATAAAATGCCCAGGGTTGATGCGGAGATGCCCAACCCTGTCAGAATTGTTACTAATACAGCTGTATTTTTCGGTCTGAGGTTGAAAAGTGAGAGCCGTTTTTTGCCAACCCGCGTCCCAATGCGATCGCCGACGGTGGCAATAACGCCTCCCAAAACTAAGATTGCAATAATGAGGATGTACCCGGTGGCCATCTGTTTGTATTTACCGAAGAGATCCTTCCAGATACAGCCTACTACTTTCAGGCATTTTCTGTGGCGAATTGCAGGTTGATAAATTATTAGGTTCAGGGGAAAGGGTTAAGGGGAAAGGATTAAAGGGAAAAAACAAGAGAATTAACCCTTCATTACCCATTACCGCTTACCCATTACCCGTTACCTATTTTTACAAGAGTGTCTATAATTTTTTAATTCCGCTTCCCAAATGCTATTAAGTGAATTGCCGACTTAATGTCACGGGTTTGTGGACTGTTATTTTTTTCTTGTGTATGGAAATCATCTTCTTTTCGCGCAAATCGCCTAGTAGCCTAGTGACAGTCACGCGAGTCGAACCAATTGCTTCAGCGATCGCCTGATGAGATAGCTTGAGATCAATTGTGATTCCATCTGCACAAGGAATACCAAAATCTCGACAGAGAATTAATAAGAAACTTATCAATCTTGACCCCATATCGCGGTGAGCGAGGGTTTCAATCATCATCTCTGTCTGAAGAATGCGCGAAGACAAACCCCGCAGCATCAACATTGATAATTCTGGATTTTCCTTGAGTGCTTGTTCCACCTGTTCGATGGGTGCTGAGAGCAATTCCACAGGCGTAAAAGCAACTGCATGATAAAAACGGTCTGACTTATTTCCCGTTAGTAGGGACAAAACCCCAAATACGCTATTTTCCCGCAGAAGTGCTACGGTTATTTCTTCTCCTGCTTCATACACCCTGGAAAGTTTTACTGCGCCTTTTAAAAGAAAGTAAACTCTTTCAGCAGGATCGCCGGGGAAAAAGATCGTCTTGTTGCGCTCGAACGATTCCACCACTGGCGGAAACGCTCCAGTCGCCATTTGACGAAAAACATTTGCTAGGGCTTTATCTTGTGTCACGATCATCTCCCTTCCCCTACCCAACGCCGGAAAAACGAATATGGATTTCCTAAGAATACACTCGACAATTCAATAAAACATTGTCAACCCTTCTGTACAGTCCTATACTTAACCTTTTTGTTCAATTGATGTTTGTTCAACATGATACAAAATTTCTAGTGCAGGGATCTAGTACTTTTTGTTAGGTACTTCCAAAATTGTAGACAATAAGTTTTTTAAGAAAAAAGAAGGTTTCATAGAGACTTTATTAAAACATTAAATGGTACATTGATGGTAAAAAGCAATTTTGGCACTTTAGGTCTAGAAAATACGGATGTGAAAATATAGTATAGTGTGGGTGCAAAAGAAACCACTAATAAATTTAGTTACTTCAAGAAAAACATATCTTTTTCTAAAAGCTTTACTCTGCTTATAAATCTTCTTAATCATCGATATTTCAAATCAGCTGTTTGTATCAGATTGTAGTTAGAGCTAAATCAAGTCTCTTCTCTTACATCCACCCTAACTAGTCGCTCAAAAATCAAATTTATAAAACGAAGACAAACAAAGCTCAGATTCATGTATGCTCCTAGTGAAACATCACATCAATGATTTCTATGCTGGATCTGACTGGAAAAAATGCCCTTGTTACAGGCATTGCTAATAACCGTTCTATTGCTTGGGGGATTGCTCAACAATTGCACAAAGCCGGAGCTAACCTTGGCATTACCTATTTAAGCGACGAAAAAGGCAAAATGGAAAAGAAAGTCGCAGAATTGGTCGAACCACTCAATCCTACTCTGTTTTTGCCTTGTAATGTTCAAAAAGATGAAGAAATTAAGTCTACCTTTGAAACAATCCAGGATAAGTGGGGTAGCTTAGATATTCTGATTCATTGTCTAGCTTTTGCTCAAAAAGATGATTTGAGTGGAGACTTTAGCCAAACCTCCCGTGAAGGATTTCGTACAGCTTTAGAAGTCAGCACCTATTCTTTAGTGCAACTAGCCGGTGCAGCTAAACCTTTAATGACCTCAGGAGGAAGCATAGTTACTCTCACTTATTTAGGTTCTATTAGAGCAATCCCCAACTATAATGTCATGGGAGTTGCTAAAGCCGGATTAGAAGCAAGCGTACGTTATTTAGCATCAGAACTAGGCTCTGCTAATATCCGCGTCAATGCAATCTCCGCAGGACCAATTCGGACTTTGGCTTCTAGTGCCGTTGGCGGTATTTTAGATATGATTCACCATGTCGAGGAAGTCGCCCCCTTACGGCGCACCGTTACACAAACCGAGGTAGGTAATGCAGCAGCATTCTTGTGTAGCGACTTGGCAAGTGGAATTACAGGACAAGTCCTGTATGTTGATGCAGGATATGAAATTATGGGAATGTAGTAAGAGGGGACAAGGGAGACTAGGGAGACTAGGGAGACAACTAATCAGTGAACAGTGAACAGTGAACAGTGAACAGTTTAATTTGATAACTGATAACTGATAACTGATTCATCCCCATTCCCCGATCCCCGATCCCCGATCCCCGATCCCCGATCCCCAATCCCCGATCCCCAATCCCCAATTCCTATGCAAATAAGCGATCGCCAAACTCTATCTTCACCCAACAATTTGACACAAACTCCTCGTATTGCTTCTGTACGTCGTACCACGGGGGAAACTGATGTCCACGTTACGATTAATTTAGATGGCACAGGAGTTTGCAATGCAGCTACTGGTATTCCTTTTTTAGATCACATGCTGCATCAAATCGCCTCCCACGGATTGATTGACTTGGATATCCAAGCTACGGGAGACTTGCATATTGATGACCATCACACTAACGAAGATGTAGCAATAACTTTGGGACAAGCTATCAGCAAAGCATTAGGCGACAAGAAAGGAATTGTCCGTTTTGGTAATTTTCTTGCACCTCTTGATGAAGCATTAATTCAGGTAGCACTGGATTTTTCGGGTCGTCCTCATCTCAGCTACGGTTTGCAAATTCCTACTCAGCGAGTCGGAACTTATGATACTCAGCTAGTACGAGAATTTTTTGTGGCGTTAGCAGGTAATAGTCAGATGACGCTGCACATTCGTCAATTAGACGGGATCAATTCTCATCACATTATAGAGGCGACATTTAAGGCTTTTGCTAGAGGAATGCGGATGGCGTTAGAAATTGATCCCCGTCGTGCTGGGACGATCCCCAGTTCTAAAGGAGTGTTATGAGTTAAGTCCGTACAAATTAAAGTTAATTAGTTGGGGTTGTCATTTGACATTTGACATTTGTCATTGGTAAGGGTTATAGATCCCCGATAACTCATGCGGATGCAGCTGGCGAATCAAGGGTGATACTTCTCATCAACTATAAATCAACTATTTTAAGCCTATTCCAGGACGCGATCGCACCATAAATGTTGTCTCGAAAAACCTATAAAGTCGTTGGGGTGAGGGATTAGACCCATCATTCGCCAGCTACATCCGCAAAAGTTGTTGGGGATCTGGGTCTGTCAATATAAAGATGTTCTTAAATAAACTGTACAGACGGCTGCATTCACAATGCAAGCCGATGCATTCGCAATGCAGGTCGATACATTCGCAATGCAGGTCGATACATTGCAATGCAAGCCGATACATTCGCAATGCAGGTCGATACATTCGCAATGCAGGTCGATACATTCGCAATGCAGGTCGATACATTCGCACTGAAAAACAATACTTTCTCAA
>NZ_NAPS01000001.1:3286895-3292352 GCF_004323185.1 Westiellopsis prolifica IICB1 | reverse complement strand
GTCGATACATTCGCAATGCAGGTCAATACATTCACAATGCAGGTCAATAGGTTATACCAATTTGAAAAAAGAATGTGACGAATAAACCATATTGTAGAGACGCGATTCATCGCGTCTTGAACCAAGGATGTGTTGCAATCATTAATTGAATTAGTATTAGGTAAGATCAAATAACAGGAATATTAACAGGCGATACAGTTCCACAAGCAATTTTTAGATATGGATACACAAATGGGCGATCGCACGATCAATTTTGTCTCTATCACAAAAAACAAAGAGACGAAATCATAGTTTCAATCCCTAATAGGGATTTGTGTAAGTTGCAACATCTGCTTTTTACTCATTTCCAGTGAGAAAAAATAGTTTCAATCCCTAATAGGGATTTGTGTAAGTTGCAACTTTTGCCAATTTTCTATCTTATATATGAGTTGCTGAGTTTCAATCCCTAATAGGGATTTGTGTAAGTTGCAACCATTGTCTCCGCCGTGTCAGGACTATTCAGCAGCAGTTTCAATCCCTAATAGGGATTTGTGTAAGTTGCAACGCCAAATGTAAATACTCTCACCAAGATTAATAAAGGTTTCAATCCCTAATAGGGATTTGTGTAAGTTGCAACTTTACGCGTACGCTAGCCGCACCCAAAGATTTAGTGTTTCAATCCCTAATAGGGATTTGTGTAAGTTGCAACACTTGCCTGTTTGCTCAACTTCTTTTACATGTGGGTTTCAATCCCTAATAGGGATTTGTGTAAGTTGCAACCTGGAGGTATAAGTTGATTGGTAAAAGGATCGATTCTGTTTCAATCCCTAATAGGGATTTGTGTAAGTTGCAACCCAAAATTGGAAACGGTTAGGACAGTTCAGCAAAGTTTCAATCCCTAATAGGGATTTGTGTAAGTTGCAACTCTAGAAAGAATTTCTAGCGAGAAACCAATAAAGTTTCAATCCCTAATAGGGATTTGTGTAAGTTGCAACTTAAATGCCAAACAAAATTCGGTTGTTCAATCTCCGTTTCAATCCCTAATAGGGATTTGTGTAAGTTGCAACGTTTCTGGGGTTATCGGGTCTACCTCACCCTGCCAAGTTTCAATCCCTAATAGGGATTTGTGTAAGTTGCAACATTGTGCAACTCATACAATAGTTGCAAAATATTTGTTTCAATCCCTAATAGGGATTTGTGTAAGTTGCAACCTATCCTCTGATTTCAGAGGATTTTTATTTTAGGTGTTGTTTCAATCCCTAATAGGGATTTGTGTAAGTTGCAACGCGGACAATCCAGACATTGACGCTTATTGGATAAGTTTCAATCCCTAATAGGGATTTGTGTAAGTTGCAACTCTATCAATCCAACGTCGGCAAAGTAGTGGTTGATGTTTCAATCCCTAATAGGGATTTGTGTAAGTTGCAACATCAGCTAAAATATCCCCGTGGCAAGGTTGGTCTTTAGCTAGTTTCAATCCCTAATAGGGATTTGTGTAAGTTGCAACCGCTCAATATAGAAGCTTTGCTGTATATGGTTTTCAAGGTACAGTGGTGCAGACCTGGAGTAAATATAGCGTTTGAGCGATCGCACTGTCAAGAGTGGTTCCAAAAAAATCGGCTCAAATGCTTTACTGGTAAGAGTTTTAGACATGGTGCAAACCTCATTATCGATGTGAATGGCTCAAACCCAGAACAGGTAAGTCTTTCAGGCATAAAATTTGAGTTTTCGTGTCAAACACCTACAGGTTTGCACCATCACTCTTCAACAACCTTAGCTTTTGTTGTAATTTTGATGGATAATTTTGCTTGAAAATTTCAATTTGCTGTTCTTCTTCTGTTACAAAGTATACGTAAAGTCTTCCACCAACATCCCAGGAACCATACTACCTCCGAGTTGCCGACCTTCATAGGTTCCGACTTCGGGAATAAATTCTTGAAAATTGGTGAAATCGAGTAAATTTTCACCCCAGAAGCGATAGAGACTATCATCAAACCGCAAATTTTCTATTGGCGCGACGATTTCGCCATTTTCCACCCAAAAACAAGCATAGCGGGTCATACCTGTGATTCTACCCGTGGGGCGATCGCTCCAATTTAAATAATGTAAGTTTGATATATATAATCCTGTGTCCAAACTGGTCAGAATTCGGTCAAATTCTAAATTACCCGGACTTATTTCTGGCGATCGCAAAGATTCATGACTATTAGCACCGTTAGGAGTTTTTTGATATTCTTTGGCGGTGCGAGAATTTATCAAGGTATTGACTAATACTCCTTGAGTAATTATTGGTAATTCTAGGGCTGTCATTTCTCCCCATTCGTTAAAACGCGGTACTGTTCCCCGTCGAAAGTTTTCTTTGAGATTAAACTTAGCAGAAAGTTGTTTTTCTTGACGCGAAAGAGCAGCTAAAGCACTATTTCCTTGTTGTAAATCAGCTTCACTAGTAGCACCCCAAGAAAGCATCATTAATAAATTGTCAACTGCGTCTGGGGCAAAATAAGTTTTATATTGTCCGCGTGGTAACTGCTTAACTGGACGAGCCAGTAATTCTAATTGCTTTTTTGCTTCTTGAATTTTGTTTATATAAGCTTGTTGATGCCAATCACTACCTGCAAATATACCTTTAACCGCTTGTCCCTCGGTGTTAAATATAGAATAATCTAGGGTGAAAGAATCAGTAGCAAACCAGTGTTTTTGTCCCTGAGAATCAGCATAGGCATTAACTACAAATCCGCCAGCATACAAACCTGTAAAATCTAATTTATTGACTGATTCTAAAACATTTGATACTACTGCTTCTTCAGTCAATAAATTACCAGAATATACTTCTCGACTCGTATTAATTCCTGATGGTAATACTAAATAAGGATCTAAAAGAAGAAAAGGTAGTTCTGCACGTAGTTCTTGCAAAGCTTGGTATGTGACTTCCCAATCTATTTCCCAATTTCCAGTAAAAGGAATTTGTCGAAAACTACTGCGCTGGTCTTGTATTAATGTTAGATCAATCCAGCCATCAGCAACTAAACCAGTTTGTCTAACTTTGGCATGATTAAAGCGAGTAAATTGACTGCGTTCGCTATTTAATCTGACAGTAAATTCTTCAGTTGCTGCTTTTTTCAGCAACAAAGTATCAATCAGTTGGTTAAAGCTGACTTCTAAAGCAGTGAGTTCCTGGTTGTTCATGATGGGGATTGGGGAAAGGGGAGCAGGGAAAGGGGAGCGGGGAGCGGGGAGCGGGAGGACAAGGGGGACAAGGGGGACAAGGGGGACAAGGGAGCAGGGAGTAGGGAGCAGGGAGTAGGGAGTAGGGAGTAGGGAGTAGGGTGCAGGGAGAATAACCAATGCCCGATGCCCGATGCCCGATGCCCAATGCCCGATGCCCGATGCCCAATGCCCAATGCCCAATGCCCAATCATCTTTACGTGTCGCCGCCGAATACTTCGACGTTGGTAAATAGACAAACGGGTGAACCATGTCCGACCCAAATAGCTTGGTTTGGTTCTCCTTTACCACAGTAGGGAGTACCGTACATTTCCCAGGTTGAGGAATTTCCAACTTTGGTTAAGCTGTGCCAAAATTCTGGTGTTGTAGCTCGATAGTTAGGATTACGCAAGGTTTTAGTTAATTTTCCATTCTCGATTAATTTAGCGTATTCGCAACCAAATTGAAATTTATAGCGGCGATCGTCTATTGACCAAGAACGATTAGCTTCCATGTAAACGCCGTGTTCTATGTCAGCAATTATTTCTTCAAAGGAAGCTTTACCTGGTTCTAAATTTAAGTTTGCCATGCGATCAATCGCGGGTCGGTTCCAAGAACAAGCACGCGCGCAAGCTACTCCTGGGATACCTGCTCTTTTTTGGCTTTCTAAACTACCCAAACCCCGCAATAGCACACCTTCCTTGATTAAATATTCTCGTGTGGCAACAGCACCAGTGTCATCGTAACCATAACTAGCTGATTCGCCGGGTACAGTGGGGTCAAAAGTGATATTCATCAGGGGAGAACCATACACCAAAACCCCAAAATCATTTTTGTTGACAAAGCTACCACCAGCATAGTTGCGCTCATCTCCTAAAATTCGGTCTAATTCTAGGGGATGTCCCACACTTTCATGTATTTGTAGCATCATTTGGTCTGGGGCTAAGACTAAATTAGTGCGTGTGGTTGGACATTCTTGTGCTGTTAAAAGTTCTACTGCGTCCTCTCCGATTTGCTGCACTTTTTGCCAAAGATGATCGGGTTCGAGTAATTCCATACCTCCTTGGAAATAGTTGGCTTCCCAGCCGTTATTGGTGCGCTGCTGGACGATCGCTCCATCTTGAGCGATCGCTCCATAATGGGTACTCAGAAACAGAAATTTTTGATAAATTTCTGAGCCGTTGCTGCTGACAAACCATGTTTCTCGTTCGCCTGTATTCGCACCTGCGGTAGTTTTGACGATTTGCTCGGAAACTTTGAGGGTTTGGCAAATACGGACTAGTAAATCGTTAATTTCCTCAGTATCTAGAGCATCTAGTGGTTCCAGAAATGGCGAAACGTATTCACCAACTACTTTGGGACGTTCGCTAGCGGCTTGGAACGGATGTATCCACCACTGTTTGGCTGCAAGTGCTTGTTGATACGCATTTTCCGCAGCGTTTTGTAAACTTGTCAGTTGGAGAGAATTAGTCGCTGCATAGCCAATACAGCCGTTAACCATGACTTCCAACATGGCTCCTGTGGTGGCAGATTTACCGTGGCGTTGGGGTAAGCCATCACGGACACCACGGTGAAAGAATGTTTCTTTAACTACTCTGATGCCGACCCAATCAGCAGGAATATTGATGTTAGCGATCGCTATTGTTAATTCAGACCACATTTAGTAAGTAAAAAGTAAAAAGTAAGATCAATTCTCAAAAAGATGACTAAATATTTCAATCTTAGAAGCACACGGCTGTGTGCCTTTCCAAACATTATTCATGTGTAGTGGTATTTTTGGGAATTGTTATCAGACCTTTAAAATCAAGGGGCATTTTTATTTAATTATGAATCATTTATAGTTATTTACAAAAAATTTCTAGCAGCGATCGCTACATCAGAAAAGCATATAACTGGAGTATAGAAAACCGTTCGTGGATCTGTAATGCAAGGGAAAATGAAAAATATGTTTCTCACGGCTTTCTGTCATTAGGAGTAAAAGTCATTGCACAGGTAGCATTTCGTGCTATCGTGCTGATTTGATTTTATAGGAAATTTCATATATTATGGTTGATCGTGAGGATATTTCAGAAGTTCCTTTACGTCCTCTTGTCTGGATGGGGGACTCGCGCAAAAATATTTGTGAGTTTCCAGAAGAAGTGCGTGCATGGGTAGGATATGCGTTACAACTGGTACAAGCACATTGGTCACAAGTTAAGAAAAAGAGCCAATTGTCAAGGGGGTATGTCAAAAATCGGTAAAATAGGCGCTCAAGCTATATCCAAAAAGGAATTG
>NZ_NAPS01000001.1:3264393-3284695 GCF_004323185.1 Westiellopsis prolifica IICB1 | reverse complement strand
CTAGGGATGGAACACAAGTCATTGTCTCTTGAAGGGGTGCTGATGTACAGTCCCCCCTTTTATTCGCGAGAAACAATCGCGAATATTTTCCCCTTCTCCCCATCTCTTTGCAAAATTGGGATGCTCCCGGGGAACTTGGCTATTTTATGCGATTTTAGTAGATTTAGGAGATGGAGTAGCAGATGAATTAGAAATACCGTTCGAGCATATTTCTTTAGAGATGATTTATCGAGGTATGTATCATTTTTCTGTAGCTTATGAAAAAGGATTAGAGTCAGACCCAATTAAGTATTTTGCTGACCCCAAAAATCGGGATTTAGGAATTGTCAAGCGAGAGCGAAAACCTAATACCAGGCTGATTGTCTCCCCCTTTCCTGCTACTCAACGAAGCCCCGAAGAATTTTTTTTCCAACCCTCCCTTAATAAATAGCGCCACATTTTAATTTTTCACTCCGACAAATACGAGCATTTGTACTTATTGACAAAAGTGCTTTTAGCTTAACTTGTGACCAATGGTACAAGCAGGGGAAACACCAGTGAATGCCAAGCCTTTTAAAGGGGTTGGAAGCGGTGTGTATGAAATTGTCAAGCGTTATGATACAGATACATACAGGGCGGTTTATGCCGTGAAAATTGGGGAAAAAATTTATGTTCTGCACGCTTTTCAGAAGAAATCAAAGAAGGGGATTAAAACCCCACAGAGCGACGTTGACTTGATTAGACAACGCTATAAAGACGCACTCGTGCTGGAGGAACAACTATGACAGAAAAAACCGTTTTTGAACAAAGCAGTGGTAACGTCTTTGCTGATCTCGGTTTGGAGGATGCAGAGGAACTTTTCACGCGAGGTAAAATTGGGATTCAGGTAATTCGCTTACTAAAGCAACGTAACCTGAAACAGCGGGAAATTAGCAAACTGCTTGGAATTCCCCAGCCAGAAGTATCGTATTTGATGCGAGGTGAGTTTCAACGGTTCAGCGAAGGGAAACTTCTTGCTTTCCTCAAACACCTCGATACCGAAATCACCTTGCATCTTCGCCCTCGCAATGCAGGAACCCAGGCTACTGAAACGGTGGTGTCGCTTTAAACGACATTCGCAACAATTTCTGTTGCTTCTTGCAAAATTTCCTCTAGATGAGCTTCGCTCTTAAAGCTTTCAGCATAGACTTTGCATACATTTTCTGTACCAGAGGGACGAGCTGCAAACCAACCGTTTTCTGTTGTTACTTTCAATCCACCAATTGGGGCGTTGTTACCGGGAGCATTGGTTAATTTGGCAGTAATGCGATCGCCAGCTAGGGTGGAAGCTGTCACATCTTCCGGTGCGAGTTTACCGAGACGTGCTTTTTGTTCTGGCGAAGCGGGAGAATCGATCCGCTTGTAGAATGGTTTGCCCAATTTTGCAGTTAAATCTTGATAGTGCAAACCAGGATCTTTCCCTGTACGTGCTGTAATTTCAGCCGCAAGCAGATCCATAATTATACCATCTTTATCTGTTGTCCAGACGGTTCCATCCTTACGTAGGAAAGAAGCGCCGGCACTTTCTTCACCACCAAAGCCAAAGGAACCATCAAGCAAACCGTCTACAAACCACTTAAAGCCGACGGGGACTTCACAAACTTGGCGTCCAATCTCTTTTCCAACTCGGTCAATCATGCTGCTGCTAACTAAGGTTTTGCCGATCGCACTTGTTGTTGGCCAGCCACTACGATTAGTAAATAAATACCAAATCGCTACCGATAAAAAGTGGTTGGGGTTCATCAATCCCACGCTGGGGGTGACGATCCCGTGACGGTCTGAATCTGTGTCATTACCGAAAGCAATATCGTAGTCATCTTTAAACTTGACTAAGCCAGCCATAGCGTAGGGTGATGAGCAGTCCATACGGATTTTGCCATCCCAATCTACGCTCATAAAGCGGAAAGTCGGATCAACGGTGTTGTTAACTACGGTAATATTTAGACCATAACGTTGTGCGATCGGTTGCCAGTAGGCAATATTCGATCCACCCAAGGGATCAACACCGATGCGGATACCAGAGGATCTAATTACGTCAATATCAATAATATTTTCGAGATCGTTGACGTAAGGAGTAATAAAGTCAAAATAGTGAGTCGTGGCTGCTTGTAGCGCAGATTCATAAGCAATTCGGTTCAGATCCCGGTTATTATTTACCATTAATTCATTGGCGCGGGTTTGAATCCATTTAGTAATTTCTGGTTCCGCGGGTCCACCGGAAGGTGGGTTGTATTTAAAACCACCATCACTTGGGGGATTGTGAGATGGGGTAATAATAATCCCGTCTGCTAAATCGCTAATTCTACCTTTGTTATAGGTGAGGATGGCGTGAGATACTGCTGGTGTTGGTGTGTATTGTGCATAACCTTCACCTGCGGCGATATAAACTTCTACATTATTTGCTGCTAGGACTTCTAACGCAGACTTTTGAGCAGGAGCCGAGAGTGCATGTGTATCCATACCCATGTACAGCGGCCCATTAATACCATGGCTCTTGCGATATTCAGCAACCGCTTGAGATACTGCAAGAATATGGTCTTCATTGAATGTGCCATTGGCAGAAGTACCACGATGGCCTGATGTTCCAAAACTAACACGTTGTAGTGGATTATTCGGGTCGGGATGAACCGTGTAGTACTGATCCAAAAGCTGTTCAACATTAATCAAAATCTCGGCTGGAGCAGGTTTACCGGCTAGGGGATTGGTTTGTTCTACTGCTGTTGTCTGCATTTGCCCTCGACCTATGCTGCTATGGTTTGGCTACGTCCAGAATACCGTGAAACTATGCCAAAACAACCACCCTAAAAGAAGATAAGAGAGTGTGGGCATGGGGCATTGGGCATTGGGAACAGACTTGTTAAATAATTCCCCCCACACTTCCCACACTCCAAGCACACCCGACACTTTCCCCACTCCCAGACGCGATGAATCGCGTCTCTACATTACTTCCCACACTCTCCCTTGTTCAAATTCAATTACTCCTCTGTTTCGAGGATTTCCTTTGCTTTTAATAGTTCTGTGTAATGTTCTTCACTGACTTTGGGATAGGCCAAGTTGAGGGATTTCATCTTCTCGTAGAGAAAATAAGCTACAGAAATGTGCGTAAACCATTTATGGTCAGCGGGGATAATATGCCAAGGCGCCCATTCTGTATTAGTATGATTAAAAATGTCTTCATAGGCTTTTATATATTCATCCCATAATTGCCGTTCTTTGGCATCACTGGTTGAAAATTTCCAGTTTTTTTCAGGAAGTTCAATTCGCTTCAAAAAGCGCTTTTTCTGCTCTTGTTTTGAGACATTGAGGAAAAATTTTAGGACTAGTATGCCATTATTAACGAGATATTTTTCAAAGTTATTTATCTCTTCAAACCGTTGTTGCCAAATTTGGTTATCTTGTGTCTGGGAAGGTAACTTTTGTCTGGCTAGGAGTTCTGGATGGACACGCACCACTAATACTTCTTCGTAGTAAGAACGATTGAAAATCCCGATGCGCCCACGTTCTGGTAAAGCTTTAAACGATCGCCACAAATAATCGTGATCTAGTTCCTCGGCTGAAGGGGTTTTGAAACTAAATACTTGAAAACCTTGAGGATTAACCCCTGACATGACGTGTTTAATCGTGCTATCTTTACCAGCAGCATCTAAAGCCTGAAGCACAATCAGCAAAGCATAAGTATCTTGAGCATAAAGCATATCCTGATACTTCGCTAACTCTTTGACCTCCCATTGTAATACCTCTTTGGCTTCACTTTTTTGGAAATCGCTCTTATAGTCTGGGTCAAAGTCTTTCATCTTGATCTTTGTACCAGGATTGACGATCATAGTTTTGGGATTCAAGCGAGTTAGGAAGTCCGCGTAATTCATAAGTTTATACTCAGTAGTTGAAAATAAGATTTATTTTTTCACCACATAGACGCGCTAGCAGCTAATTACCCTACCTAGCCCTTTCGGGCAGCTACGCCAACGGAACCCTCTACCCTGCGGGAAGCTAACGCAACGAGGGAACGGGAACCCATTCTCTTAACAGAAGTCGCTACGCGCCTACCGGAACGGTAGACACAAAGACACAAAGACATTAAATACACCTTTGTGTAAAATCATAGCGTTTTTAAACGCAGAGGGATGCACAGTCAGCGCGGAGGTTCGCAGAGTTTTTTATAATTATGTTAGTTACAAATTTGTGAAATTTTGTACTAATGAGATTAGTTATATGTTTTGCCTTTGATTTGTAGTATTTTCTTTTGGTGCAGATTTCGCTTCAGTATATTTTTGAGAATGAGTTACAGAAGAATCTTTCATTTGATGAGCTAATTTTTGATTTTTGCCCTCATTTATATTTTTGCCTGGTTCTTTTGGTTGAGGAGAACGAGTGGAAGAAGATTCTCCTTTCTCACTCTTATTTTTATCTGGATGAGATATTTCTTTGGATTGAGATCTGATCTCACTAGATTTAGCAAAATGACTTGGGGAAGGTTCTCCAATTTGTTGAGCTAACTGGCGATTCCTTCCTATATCTATATCTTTTTTTTCATGATGTGCTTCTTTAGATTTTGGTGATAGTTCCTTTAATTTTTGAGAATTAGCCTTGCTTATTGTTTCAGATTCATGTTTATTATTAGCTTCTTGTTGTTTTAAGTAAGTCGGCGCGAAAAAACCAAACTATGTAAAGATAAGTAAACAGGCAAAATACACCTACCGAGGTTATTGAAATATGGGCGCTCGTTTAAGGGTCTTTCTGACTCGTAAACAAGATCAAACCTTGTTAAACCTGAGAAAAGAAGATGTACCACAGAAAGTCAAAGACCGAGCAGAAGTGATTAGATTAAATGCACATGGCTGGTATGTTGAAAAAATAGCTGCTCACTTTGCCTGGACTTCAGAAACAGTGAGAGAAGTTTTACATAAGTGGCAAAAGCTGGGTATAGAAGGACTTTGGGATAAACCAGGTAGAGGCGGGAAAACAAAGTATAAGGAAGAAGACATAGTTTTTTTGGAAGAATGCCTCAAAAAAGAACCTCGTACATACAACAGTCTTCAACTAGCTCAAAAATTTTATTGCGATCGCAAAATTAAATTGAGTCCCGACAGGTTAAGACGGGTACTCAAAAAAAGGGGGTCATTTGGAAGCGAGCAAGAAAAAGTCACAAAGGTAAGCAAAACCGAAAAACCAGAGAAATAAAGCAAGCAGACTTAGATATGCTGGAATTGTCTGCTGCCACTGGAGAAATAGACCTGAAGTATTTAGATGAATCGGGTTTCTGCATGTGGAGTGAACCAAGTTATACTTATTACCAACGAGGAGAGCAAAAATCCTTAGAACAAACCAAGCGTCGTGGTCGTAGATTAAGTATTATTGGACTTCTTCAACCTTTAATCAGCTTTGTTTACGGTTTAGTGATTGGCGGTGTTAATCGTAAGTCTTATATCCAAATGATGGAGCAAGAAGCGGCTGATGCAGAAAGGATTGGACGTATTAGAGTAATCGTGCAGGATAACGGTCCAATACACCGATGCCACGAAGTTCAACAGCTATGGTCAAAGTGGGAAAGTCAGGGTTTATACATCTTCTTCCTACCTAAATATTGTTCCCAGATGAATCCAATTGAACTGGAGTGGCAGCATCTCAAAAAAAGCGAACTAGCAGGAAAAATGTTTGACGACGAGTTAGACCTAGCCTATTCAGTAATTGGTGGTGTTCAAGCTAGAGGAGAAAGAGGTAACTACAGCACACGGCGTGTTAAATTTAACTCCAATCATTGTTCTTAATTTTTCGTTACATAGTTGGAAATTTTCCTGCCGACTTACTTAGTATCCTCCAAGTAGTCTTTTAGAATTTTCATCCATAAGTTTTTAATCTCGATTATTTTTAAACATTTAATCAATTTAATCGTAATATCCATTATCAAAAACAATAACTGCTTCTACAGCTTCTTCTGGATATTCGCTAGCAGATGGAGCATATAAACTAATGCCAAATTTATAAGAGGTCAAGCCAGTATCATCAATTTCAACTTCATCATCAATTTTTTGAAACCATTGTTTTAATTCACTGAATTTTACTTGCAGCAAATTTATTTCCATAAATACTGGTTCCGCAGGTTCAAAAATTTCAATTGCTTCACAAATACCAGGTTTTTTATAATATATATGAATGCCTAAATTATTAAATGAGTCTGTAGGTGTTTCTGAAGTATGCGATCGCCATAATGTTTCTAATAAGTAGAGGGAAGTGTTAGTTTTTCCACTACCGGGAACACCGCTAATTAATAAGTGCTGGGTAAGTTGTTTTTTACTCAGATGCAGTGTCCCAATAGAGATTTCCTCTGTAATTTTACTGCTTTTTTCTGGACGACGGGCATCATTAGCACCAGCAACAGAAGGTAATCCCCAAACACCAGTCCGATCAGCGATGGGTAGACAATAGACACTGTGGACTTCTTCTGGACTAAATAACCAAGGAAGACGGTTTAAATTGTAGGTATTTCCCCAACGATGAAGGGTGAGGTCTACCCAGTTCTGGCGTACAGCCATTTTCTGAGGTTCTGTTTGGGTGATTTTTACTTCTCCACCTCCAGCAATCTGATTTTCTGCGGGTGGTTTACCGTTGATCGCAGATTGTAATGCAGCAATGATCGACTGTGGTAAGGCACTTTCAGCAATTATGCTGATGGTCATTTCAAAGGGCGATCGCCAACTATTTTGCAACCGTGTCCAAGCTTGGGATGCGTGTTCTTATTGCCAAAAATAGGGGGTGTCTGATACAACGGGCTGAGATTACTTTCAAGACAAAACGACTACATAAATGGCTTACAATAAGCTGCTTGCCACACCCATAACTTGACTAACAAGTTTGCCAAGCGTAATTGCTGACGTAGCACTCGCTTTCAATGAATCTAATATTTTATGAATTCCTTCTAGTTTTTCAAGTGTTCGCGGTTTATTAGGCTCTGGTCGATCAACAGCTTTAATGGACTCATATTTGATTTCTGAAATACACGTAGGGGAGGCAAAAAGGGGTGTAGATTTTCTTCCCCCTTTGTTGCCGTTGTGTTACGCCAAAGGCTGACTACTACCCAAGTCAAGAACGTGCCAAGTATTACTTTGTTGATTGAAACTCAATTTCAGATGATGTGTCGATACAACATTATTATTTGGTAAATAAATATCACAATCTTTCCCACTCCCCACTACGTACTCTCTATTAGGTGTGATAGTCCAACTTTGACCTGTTTGTTCAAGCAGTAAACTTAATTTCATTAGTGTTAAAAGCTACTTTAAAATGTTTACAAATTCTGACACAAACAACTATAACTCCGTCTGATTGGACTACAAAGGGACGGAGAAAAATCATTGTATTGCTACTGAATATAGTAAGATTAATATCATTTTATACTGGCTCAAAATTATAATTTAATATTTTTTTAAATATACTCAGATACTAATCGAATAGTCATATAATTAATCAAAGTCTTTATTTAGACAGTCAACCTTATGGTTCGTAAACCGAGTGATTTGATACATGATCGGTATCAAATTAATCACATAATTACGCAAAAACCGTTTGAAGTTATTTATCTGGCACAAGACCAAGTTCAATACAGCGAAAGCTGCATTTTACGAGAGTTTATATCTACAGAAATTGGCAAAGCTGCAATTATTGGAGAACAGTTTCAGCAACAGTTAAGTAAACTGCAAGGTATAAAAAATCCTCACATTCAACAACTGAAAGATTTCTTTTGGGAAAGTGAAGGGCTGTTTATTGTTCAAAACTATATAGATGGACAGAGTTATCAAGATTTAGTGCGATCGCGTTCTGTTCTTAGTGAAGCCGAAGCTATTGAATTACTAAATCATATTCTGCCCGTCCTCAGCTATTTACACAGTCAACAAATCACCCACGGAAATATTTCACCTAGTAACATCTTGTTACAAAGTCATGATAATTTGCCAGTATTAATAAACTTCGGGGTAATTGCAGATATCCTGACTCAGATGGGAGAAAAAAACTCGGAAATAAAAATATTGGATCGAGTCAGAAGACTTTCAGCAAATATGATTCCACTTGGTGAAAGCGAAGATATATATGCTTTAGCTATTACCATAGTCATGCTGCTGACAGGCCAAGAAATTGAAATTTTGTTCAATTCTCAAACTCAAAGTTGGGAATGGGAGAATTGGAAATTGGTCAGCGATCAATTTGCTTCTGTGTTGAATCGAATGCTAGCAGTACAAGCATTGAATCGTCTTGATAATGCTGAGGTTGTTTTGCAAACATTAAACTTTTCCTTTGCACCTGCTGTTCCACCTCCACCCCCACTTCCAATTCCTTTTGTTGCACCGATTCCAGTTCCTGATCCTTGGAATCAATCGATACCGAATTCAGTTCAACCCCCGGTATACACTTTTGCTCAGTCTTCTCAGCCAGGAACAATAAGTACAGTACCTGTAAGCGGAAGAAATTGGCAACTAGGAGTCATTTTAGGATCTGGGATAGGGTTAATTCATTAACAAATTATAAAAATTAAATGGGTAATAATCTCTACGATAGGGGAACAGATAAAATTAACTCTTTAATTCCTTTTTGAGAATGCATAGAAAACATTTAAATAAAACTTATTTCTTAATTGCGACGATAGTAGCATTAGTTGTGATATTTTTTGGACTCTATTTATTGATCATTTCATCTGCTAAATTGTCGGCTAGATTTCATCATAAATTTCCCACTGCTATTGTTACTAATCAGCGAAATTCAAGTCCTTCGCTTGCAAATGAACCAGTATTAACGACTCCTTTGGAAGTAGAAAAATTAAATTCTAATTTTTCTTTGCCAACAACTATTCCTAGCCCAACCTCTTATGGACATTTTGCTTATTTACATGCATACCCAAATCAATTAATGACTGTAGCTAGCTATGCGACAAAAGAATACCAACGATTTGAGTCCCTAGCTCCAGAGACTGCAAAAGCACTTATGAAAATGATTTATGCTGCTAGAGATGAAAAAGTCTGGATTATACCTGTCTCAGGTTTTCGCACAATAGAGCAGCAAAAAAAATTGTTTGATGAACAAATAAAGCGTCGTGGCTCTATTCAAGAAGCAGCAAAAATTAGCGCACCACCTGGTTATAGCGAACATCATACTGGCTATGCTGTAGATTTAGCAGATGGTCACTTTCCCAAACAAGATATAACTTTGAAATTTGAAGATACTGATGCTTTTCGTTGGCTCAATCGTCACGCCCAAGAATTTGGTTTTGAGTTGTCTTTTTATAATAATAATCCACAAGGTGTAGGTTATGAACCATGGCATTGGCGATACATAGGTTCACCGGAAGCTGCTAATATATTTGCTCAAGCAAGAAAATCAAATCAATAACTCTTCTATAGATCCCCGACTTTTTAAAAAAGTCGGGGATCTGAACACCCAGGACTCATCAAAATTAATGGGACAGACTACTAGTACGGCCACTTCCAATTGATAATTTCTGGCTTATCCATTCCGTGTTCATAGGCGTAGTTACGACAAGAAATTTGCTCATCCTTGAGCATTTCTTTAACGTGAGCGCCTGCGACTTTGAGTTTAGGAATCCGGTCAATAACATCGATCGCAATACTAAAACGATCAATTTGATTTTGGATCGCTAGCTCTAATGGTGTGTTAATATTACCTTTTTCTTTGTAACCACGCACGTGCATGTTGTTGTGGTTGTGACGGCGATAAGCTAGGCGGTGAATTAACCAGGGATAGCCGTGGAAGTTAAAGATCACTGGTTTATCGAGGGTAAATAGACTATCAAAATCGCGATCGCTCAAACCATGGGGATGCTCTGTATCCGGTTGTAACTTAAACAAGTCAATCACGTTCACAAACCGAATTTTCAAGTCAGGGAAATTATCTCTCAACAAAGCCGATGCTGCAAGTGCTTCTAAAGTGGGAATATCACCTGCACACGCCAGCACTACATCTGGTTCTTCACCAGCATCTGTACTCGCCCACTCCCAAATATCTATACCCTTGGTACAATTACGAATCGCAGTTTCCATGTCATGGTACTGCAAGTGTAGTTGTTTGTCAGACACAATCACGTTGACATAGTTTTCACTCCGCAGACAGTGATCAGCAACTGACAGCAGTGAATTAACATCAGGCGGAAGATAGATGCGAACCACCTCTGGAGTCTTGTTGAGTATCACATCCAAAAAACCCGGATCTTGGTGGGTAAAGCCATTGTGGTCTTGTCGCCAAACCGTAGAGGTAATCAGGATGTTGAGCGACGAAACATTTGCTCGCCAGCTAATATGATTGCAAATTTCTAGCCACTTGGCGTGCTGACCCACCATTGAGTCAATGATATGAGCAAAGGCTTCGTAGGTGGAGAAGAAACCATGACGACCAGTGAGCAAATAGCCTTCTAGCCAGCCTTCCAAGGTGTGTTCACTCAGCATCTCCATGACGCGACCATCGGGAGAAAGTTCACCACCGTCAGCATCTTCTGGTAAATACCCTGCAATCCAGAACTTTTTGCTGGCTTCGTAAATCGCACTCAGCTTGTTAGAAGTGTTTTCGTCAGGGCCAAATACCCGGAAACTGGTCATATTGGCCTTCATGACATCACGCAAGAAAACACCCAGAGGTTTGGTATTTTCCGCATGGATTTGTCCAGGTTTTTCCAGTTCAACGCCATACTTGCGGTAGTCGGGTAATTTTAGAGAGCGACGTAATACACCACCATTAGCATAGGGAGTTGATCCCAAACGTTTTAAATCAGTGGGTGCACTATCTTTGATTTCTGCTATTAGCGTACCATTAGCATCAAAGAGTTCTTCTGGCTTGTAGCTGTGCATCCATTCTTCCAAAAGTCTCAGATGCTCTGGATTATTATGCATTCCTCCCATCGGTACTTGATGAGCGCGCCAGAAACCTTCTACTTTGTGTCCGTCTACTTCTTGAGGACCAGTCCAACCTTTGGGAGTACGCATCACAATCATTGGCCAGCGAGGACGGGTGGGAACACCGCTACTACGAGCTTCCTGCTGAATTTTGTGAATTTCACTGATGCAATGATCCAGTGTTGCAGCCATTGCTTGATGCATACTTTCAGGATCAGATCCTTCCACAAAGTAGGGAGTGTAGCCATAACCATTAAACAAATCTTCTAGCTCTTTGTGGCTGACACGAGACAAAATGGTAGGGTTATTAATCTTATAACCATTTAAATGCAAAATAGGTAATACTGCACCGTCGCGAATGGGATTGATGAATTTGTTGGAATGCCAAGAAGTTGCTAAAGGCCCAGTTTCGGCTTCTCCATCTCCAACGAGTGCTGCAACAATCAAATTGGGGTTATCAAATGCAGCACCATGAGCATGGGATAGACTGTAACCGAGTTCGCCCCCTTCGTGAATAGAACCAGGAGTTTCAGGAGTACAATGACTACCAACTCCACCAGGGAAAGAGAATTGCTGGAAAAACCGCTTCATTCCCTCTTCGTCTTCGCTACAGTCGGAGAAGTAGTTGGAATAGCTACCCTCTAAGTAGCAAGGGCCAAGAAATCCAGGCGCACCGTGACCAGGCCCCACAATATATAACATGTCCTGATCAAATTTCTTGATCACCCGGTTCAGGTGGGTGTAAAGAAAACTGATCCCCGGACTAGAACCCCAATGTCCCAGCAAGCGGTGTTTAATATGTTCAGGCTTGAGAGGCTCTTTTAGCAATGGGTTATCCCGCAGATAAATCATCCCCACAGCTAAGTAGTTGGCTGCACGCCAGAAGGCGTGCATCTTGCGGAGTTCATCAGAACTGAGGGGCGCACCCTCAACTGTAGACCGTGCTTGACCGTAACTGGTAATAGAACTAATTTCTTCGGAGGTTGGTTTTTGGGGTGTTGCTACCATTTTTTTGCACCTTTGTAATTTTATTTTGAATTCGCAATTAAATTTGTGAGTAAGTCGGCACAAATAGACATCTGGTGAAATTAAATATGCGTTATCCAGAACCCTGGTAGAGACGTAAGAGTGCTACGTCTCTACATTCTTTTTCACGAGATGTCTAATGTACCAGACGCGTCATGGCACATCTCTGGTATTTGGGGTTGTTATTTGTGATTGGTCATTGGTCAGAGTTTGGTGCATATTTACTTTTCGTAGCTCGCGTTATGTTTATTCAAACTGACTTACCTAGCATTGCAAAAAATCATGCTTTTGTAGTGATTGCACTTTCAGGAAGAAAATCTTAACTATCTTGAGGTAGAAATAATGTAAAACAAACAAACTTTTTCATAATTAAATTAGGTAAATACCCCTCACTCAACTACGTTATTGAATTCTTTGTTCCTGAACTAGGTTAATGGCAAGCAAACGTTCCTATTCTATCAGGCGAAATCCTATATGATTTATGAGAATCGCAAAGCTCAGACCCTGAATTATCCAAGAAGTCGATGATAAGCTGTTATGCATTTAAATTGTATATTTTGCGATCAATCAAGTTGTCAACAGTCAAGAGTCCAGAGTCAAAGACTAGCTTGGACTTTGGACTCTTGACCGAACAATTTTAGATTTTAGATTTTGGATTAAAATGAAAATCTGGTGTATTTTTTATGGAAATATTTTACTTAGGTTAATGCTGATTATCAAGTAATCTTATGTGATAAGCTTTTCTTAACCAAATATTTTCTATTTTTTAATTAAAATATTTGCCACAGATAATTTTTATCTTTTGTTTGTACTAAGGACTAAAGTCCTCACTACAAACTTAAAATAATACAATAGTCATGACAATAGCAAATTACCAATTTTATTATTCTTGCGATGGCGTTCGCACTCAGCCTGTAATCCTTTTCCTTCATGGATTTATGGGTGATAGTCATGAATTTGCTCAAGCTATACAATTGCTCAAACATGATTTTTATTGTCTAAAAGTAGATTTACCAGGACATGGAAAGACAAAAGTTTTGGGAAGTGAAGATTCCTACACAATGACAAACACTGCTCAAGCTTTAATTGAATTATTAGATAATTTACAAATTCATCAATGCTTTTTAGTTGGTTATTCTATGGGGGGTAGATTAGCTTTATATCTCACTTTGTATTTTCCCCAGAGATTTCCTAAAGTTGTTCTAGAATCTGCTTCTCCTGGTTTACGAACAGCACCAGAACGTCAAGAAAGAAGAAACCGGGATGAACAAATTGCGATAAAACTAGAAAGATGTCTTGAAAAAGATGATTTTCTCATTTTTTTACGAAATTGGTATCATCAGCCAATTTTTGGCAATATCAAAAATCATCCGCAATTTCAGCATTTGCTAGAAATCAGAATACAAAATAATCCTCTAGAATTAGCCAAATCTCTACGGTTTATGGGTACTGGCTGTCAGCCTTCTTTATGGGAAAAACTCCAAGATAATCACAATGATTTATTATTACTTGTTGGTGAAAATGATAAAAAATTTGTAGATATAAATCAACAAATGGCAGAAATATGTCAAGATTGTCAGCTAAAAATAGTTAGTAATGCCAGTCATAATATTCATTTTGAAAAGCCAAAGGATTTTGTAGAGAATATTAAGATTTTTCTGAATACATAGTTAGTATTTCACCCCTTAGCACTTTTTAATTCTTCCTGTAGCATTTTCTGATAAATCTTAGGTAAAAGAGGACTCACAGAATTAGTTTCAATACCATATCCTAAACTTGTCCAGGTGGGAGATAGTCGCCGCAAAACATCATTTATTTTTCCCTGACGTAGTAACTGGGAAATATTCACTCCCCAAAATTGAGAATCAGTCAACCAACTATGCACAACTGTATCTTGATATTCTGGTTCAAAACTGTAATGAACCCAAAACATCATTCGCATTGGTTTTGGATGATATTTGGGTGCGATCGCATACCAAGTTGTGTTAATCATTTGGTATCTCCCGGCGGCTGTCGAACAATTACCTTTGTTGGGACCGACAACAATTGTCACACACTTTTGTGGATGGCGACTGAGATCATTCACATGTTCCCCACCATACAAAAGCGAGTAAGGACGATTACCACTAGCTTCACTAGCTGAGA
Source organism: Westiellopsis prolifica IICB1 (assembly GCF_004323185.1). Taxonomy (GTDB): domain Bacteria; phylum Cyanobacteriota; class Cyanobacteriia; order Cyanobacteriales; family Nostocaceae; genus Pelatocladus; species Pelatocladus prolificus_A. Next base: position 3,270,614 of record NZ_NAPS01000001.1, on the reverse strand, counting down.
TAGTTCGCATTAAGGCGCGAATATAGGGATCACCACCTTGCATGACTAAGGGTGGTTGTCTGGTAGTGAATACAGGATCAGGACGCGATCGCAAATCACCGATAATATACCACTGGAATAAATACACAAATATTAATAAAGCAGCCAGTGGTCCAATGAATTTTTCAATACCTTTAAATTGCAAGCCTTTCAGATTTCAACTCCTTCACAACTTGGTCATTAGTTATTGGTCATTAGTCATTGGTTACTGATAATTGATCTTACAAATGACAAATAACTAATGACAAATGACAATTAAATTTTGTTTCAAACCACACCTGCAAATAAGTCGCCAAAGCTTTTGGATGCAGCTTCTGGTTTGGCTACAATCTCGACAATTTTATTTCGTGCTGCTGGCTCAAATAAGGCTTCAATACAAACTTGAGCAACTTTTTGCCGAGGAATGCTACCTTCAAACAAGGTATCCGCATTTTGCATGACGATGGCATCGGTGTTATCTTCATTCTTAAGACCACCAGGTCTGACAATTGTGTAAGTCAAACCACTCTTTTGCAGATATTCCTCAGCTTGTTTCTTCCAAACCAAAATTAGCCAGAACAAGTTGAGAGGATGGAAAAATTGCGAAGCAGCCAAAGAAGAAACCATGACAAAATGTTCTATTCCCTTAGCTTTGGCAGCATCGACTAAATTTTTATTGCCTTCGTAATCTACTTTATAGGGGCCTGTAGGATCAAAGCTAGGTTTTGCCCCTGTAGCAGATAAAATAACTGTACTATCTCCCAAAGCAGTAGCTAGACTTTGTTGATCTAACACATCACCTTCTACTAACTCTACTTCACCAGGCAAAATACTCCTTGCTTTCTCAACATCGCGCACCAAAGCGCGAACCGGAATATTTCGCGTCGTCAGTTCTTGTACGATGCGACGACCTGTTTCTCCTGTTGCTCCTGCGACAAAAGCTTTCATTTTCTACGTTATCCTGGGAAACTAGTATGTCTTTTTTCTGTCTCTATTGTAGAGATTCGATGAAATTTATGATTTATTTTAAAGTTTTCGGTCAAAATGTACATCCAGTACGAAATCTTGCACTTAGTTCGGGAAATATTAATTTAGACAAATAAAAAAAATATACAAACATCTTATGCTTTCAAGAAACAAAGAATATCAGTCAGTAGAATCATTTGAGTCCTTGGAATCAACAGAAGTTGTTTTATCTGTGGCATCATTGATCGCAGAAAATGAAGTAGTACATATAGAGAAATCTGTAGGCACAACTACCATGTTTTGCGGTCGTTATCAAGACAAAATGGAAATGTATGCTTCTGCTGACACCGTTGCTGAGTATTTAAATAATCATGCTAGTTGGTTTTCCCGTTGTGCCGAACCGATGAAAGTAGAACCACTAGGGGAAAATGGTTATGCTTTGGTAATTGGTCGCTTTGGATCTTTTGGTTATGAAGTGGAACCAAAAATCGGTCTAGAACTGCTTCCTCCTGAGGATCATGTTTACCGCATTCGTACAGTTCCGATTCCCGATTATCAAGCTCCTGGTTATGAAGTAGACTATAATTCTTCGCTACAGCTCATAGAAATTCAAGAGTCTTCAATTACTACAATTTCCAGTGAAATCACAACAGTAGAGTGGGAATTGGATCTAAAAGTCTACATCAACTTTCCCAAATTTATTCAGCGATTACCCAAATCTTTAGTACAATCTACAGGCGATCGCGTACTTCATCAAATTATCCGCCAAGTCTCCCGTCGCTTAACTCGCAAAGTTCAAGAAGATTTTCATCAATCTTTGGGTATAGAACTACCAGCCAATGTCAAGAAAAATAAATGAGTCAATAGACGCGATTTATCGCGTCTGTACAATAGTCCAGAGTCAAATGTCAATTGTCCAGAGAATTTTATATTGACCATTGACCCTTGACCCTTGACCCTTGACCCTTGACCCTTGACCATTGACCCTTGACCAATGACTAAGCACTAGTCAGAATTTTTTGCACAATTTGCATACCTGTGATAGCTTGCCAAGTAAACAGACCCAAAAGAGTAAAGTTCAGCAAAATATGAGTAACACGGGCCCAATTTGCCCCTTTTTGCATATAGGGAGATAAAGCAGCAGAAAAGGCAATTGTACCAGTCATCCCCAGCCCTGCTAATAGGTGTGGTCCCACGAACAACTTACCATTATTAATATAGGTGACAGCCATCCCACCAATAGAGCCTGCCACCATCAGAGCCAATAATATAGAACCAATTTGGTAGTGTCTGACGTTGTATCTACCTTTAATCAATTCTTTCTTTTGTTCACCTTGAGAATTTCTGGTACGCTGAACTTGCAGCCCTAAATAGGCAGCATATACAGACCCCAGTAATAACGCCCACATCATGATTGGGTGGAAAAACTGCGACCAGTATTTTACCGATGGTGATAATTCCAGATTCATTGCCTTTGCCCCTATTCTTAAATCTTCATAAAAATTAGCATAACCTTTATTATTGACTCTTGACCCTTGACGATGGACTATTGACTAGTGACCAATGACTAATGACCAATGACCAATGACGCTTTACTGCTAAAGGCTGTTAAAACTGGTGATATTAAGCAAGTGCAGGCGCTACTGGCTGCGGGTGCAACACCTGATGTGAGCGATCGCGAAGGTACAACAGCGTTGATGTTTGCTGCTAATTTTGGCTATACGGAAATTGCGCGATCGCTTCTAAATTATGGAGCTAATCCTAATTTATCCAGAAAACGCTACGGTTTAACAGCTTTGATGTTGGCTGCGAGTGCTAAGAGTCTTGACATTGTGCGACTTTTAGTATCTAGGGGTGCAGATGTGAATGCTACTAATGAAGATGGTAGTACGGCTTTGATGGCAGCAGCACTAAAAGGGTATGTGGACGTGGTACAAGTCTTACTGGGGGCGGGTGCAGATGTCAATGTCAAAGATAATGATGATGATACTGCTTTGAAAGTAGCACTCAAGCAAGGACATGTTGCTGTTGTGCAAGCAATTGTATCAGTCAGTACAGATATTAATGCCCAGGATGAAGAAGGTGAAACCCCGTTGATCCTAGCAGCAGATTTGGGAAATTTGCCCATTGTACAAGCATTGTTGGCAGCGGGAGCAGATGCGAAACTGCAAAATCGCGATCGCACCACCGCACTATCAGCAGCAGTCGCAGCTGGACATAGTGCGATCGCAGCCTGTTTACTAGATGCAGGCGCGGATGTAAATTTTCCAGATCAAGATGGTGAAACTCCTTTGCATCTAGCGGTTGTAGAAGGTTATACCGATGTGGTGGAAGTATTACTCCGCCGGGGTGCAAATGTGCAAATGAGAAATAACCTCGGCGATACACCTTTGCTTGTTGCAGCATTGCAGGGACACAACCAAATAGTCGAAATGCTACTGCGGTACGGAGCAGATGCAAATGTGAGAAACTTTGGTGAACTACCTCTAACCTTGGCAGTCACCCAAGGACACAGTGAAATAGTACAGATATTATTAGAGTTTGGTGCTAATCCCAACATCCCCGCAGATGACGGTAAAACACCGTTAATCAAAGCCGCAGAACGCGATCGCACCAGCATTATCCAGCAACTACTAGCCAAAGGTGCAGATATCAATTTTCAAGATTCAGCCAAAGCAACAGCCTTAATGTGGGCAACTTCACGGAGTTACATAGAAAGTGTGCAACTATTGTTACAAGCAGGTGCAGACGTAAATTTAAAAAATCAAGGCGGCTACACAGCCTTGATGCTAGCAGAATTTAATGGCTATCAAAATATAGCGCACCTGTTGCGGGCAGCCGGGGCGATGGATTGAATAAGGGACAAGGGAGAGGGGGGAGACAAGGGAGAGGGGGGAGATAAGGGAGACAACTTATCAGTTATCAGTTAACTGTTATCAAATTAAACTGCTCACTGTTAACTAATTCATACCCGATCCCCAATCCCCAATCCCCGTACTCTATGAGAAGCCGCTGACGCGTCTACGCGTAGCGTCTCCTCTGGAGAATCCCCGTTACCCCTTATCCCCAGAGGGGGCCCCACCTTCCCCGATCCCCAATCCCTCTTTTTCAAACAGAATACTGAAAAAAAAGTAAAAATTGAGACTATCTTTTGGTTGCATGTAAAAATTACACCAAAAGATAGTTTTTTTGCGTGCATAAGTTAGTCTTGCTTACGCCCATTACATAATTACTACAAATACAAAACTATGAGCGAAAATAATTCTTCATTAGAAAACCATGATCGCTTGCCGTTGCGATCGCCAGAAGAAGTAGATTTAAATTATTTCAATGCTTTTAGAGGCCCAGATGATCAGGGAGGCTTACCGATCAAGGATATGAGGCGGTTATTCTACAAGATGATAATTGTAGATGATGAAAGTTTGGTGGATACGGAAACTATTAAAGTTCCAGGATTTATTGGTATTTCCGATCAACCGCAAGTGTCAGATCCTCAAGGTAATATAGTTTCTGGCTACGAAGATGTTCTCAAGTTTATAGATAAATATGGTCTTTTAGTTTGTACTTTTCAATACAACAAAGACAGGTATGGTAAGATTATCGATTTGCGCTGGCCTCCCAATGATCAGGAACAATATGAATTGATGGAGATTTTCATCAAAAATGAGGGACACCACTCTGGCGCGATCATACCAGCCCAGAACTTTGCAGGGGAGAAAGCATTTGCCAGCTTCAACGAACCTGATACGTATCACAATGGGATGTATGGTAACGATGGCTTTGTGTCTGTTGCTCAACGTTTAGTATTTCCTGAGTTTGTCACTCCAGAACAATCTCGTGGTTACACTGACAGTATCATCTGTTGGATGGCATTAATTAATCCATTTGTGCAATTTGCGGCTAATGATTTTAATGGTGGTGATCCTACCCGTGTTTGCGATCGCCCCTCACTCAAAGAATTTTTGCACAATTGCGCTCTTGCTAGCCTTGGTTATCCAGAAGCACTGGAATTTCTTAGCCGTCCAGAAAATACAGCCTACTGTGCAGAGTTTATCTATATCAGCCTGAATACACCTGTTTATCCTTTTAACAAGCAAGGTTTGACTTTGCTATTAGATGGGGATGAAGCAAAAGCACTAGAGATACTTAAATTCCAAGAACATCAAAATAATAGACAGGAAAATATTCTCAGCTTCAAAAGCGGTAATCCGCAATTTAAAGCTTTTAATATTCAAATGCCATTAGTACCAGCAGATTTACCACCTTTAGATGTACTAATGTCTAAGCATGGGCAAAATATTGATCCCAGCAGTATTCCCTTTCCGCCTTTTAAATTATCGCAAGTATTGCGTCGTGCTTTCCGTACATTGCTTCCCCGCAGCAATGCCAAAAACAATCCAAAAATAGTCCAAGCACAAGTTAAACTCTTGGAATATATAGAGCCTTTAATTATGAGGCAATTAGGTATTGGTGTTTTTAATCCCCAACCAGTACCAGCACCCATACCACCAATAGTAGTACCAGCACCAATAGTAGTACCTGCGCCAGAACCCCCAAATCCTCCCACTTCTGGTAAGAAATCTGCAAATAATACTCCTAACACTTCTCCTCAACCGACTCCTCCACCTATCCCTCAGCCCGAACCTCAACCCGAACCTCAACCCCAGGAAGATCCCAGAATACCTGCGGTTCGCGAATTTATCAAATTTGTCCAAGCAAAATTACAACAGCAGTACAACAGCGATGCAGAGTTTGATAGTACTTTCGATGCAATCATGGAAAAAGCAGATAGTCTGGTAGTAAATAACGACTTAAAATACTTTGTACCACCGCGTATTTACATAGATTTAGGACAAAATGACGGTGATGATAACTTACCAAAAGGTTGGGGTTTTGGGCTGGAAACTGTAGGTGCATTGATTTATCGGGGAGCAATTAAAGGTACTCCCCAACCTGTTGCTGAAACTCCTCAGCAGTTTTCACAACAAGTAGCAAATCAAAATTCTCAACCTAGTACAACGCAACAATCAAACAAGTCAAAAGTTTGAAATACTTATAATTTGATTCGCTTGATTAGTTCATAATTCCCAATGAACCCCACCCCGGTTTTGTCTAACGCCAAAACCTCCCCTCCCCGCACGCGGGCAGGGCTGTTTCATTCTTAAAAGGAAAAAAGTGGAAACTTTGAAATCTCGTTCTGTTTTGATTAGATATTCGTTATTAACGAACTAAAAAAG
>NZ_NAPS01000001.1:3175920-3263793 GCF_004323185.1 Westiellopsis prolifica IICB1 | reverse complement strand
TCAACGACGAGTATCAAACACTCAACGACGAGTATCAAACACTCAACGACGGAGTTCAAACACTCGACGACGGAGTTCAAACACTCAGTTCTACAAACTTGTGCTGAAGTCCTATGCACTCCTAAATCATTCATAAACAACAAGATCCCCGACTTTTTAAAAAAGTCGGGGATCTCGCTTTCTCAATATTCACAACTCAAAGCTCGGCTCAAAAGAAGCTCTGTAATTTACTCCAAACTAGAAACAGCTTTAGCTGATTTACCTCTGATTGCTTTAAACCGTTCTCCCAATTGTTCAGCCAAAATCTTTAACCCTGGAGTGTTTTTCGCAGCAGTCTTGACGTAATCGTAAACTGTTAAACTGCTGGTCATGGCTTCACTTCCGACTGCCAATAGAGTATCATCTACCTGTTCGGTGATTTGTTGCATAGAGATTAACAATTCGTTGAGGATGATAGCTAATTGATAATCTCGGACAAATTCTTCAACGTCAAAACTAGATGGCAAAATGTTGGAGTTAGATTGAGCAGCAGTGACGCTATTACTCACAAAGGCTAGGCTTTTATCACCCATTTTCACTAACTTACGTCGTTCTTCTGTGCTGAGAGTAATCAGAAACGGTAGCTTTTGTCGGATTGTTTGTAGCGCTGCTTTGATTTGTTGGATATCTTCGGGAGAAACGGAGGCCGTGATATTTTGATAAGCCATTGTATATTTACCTAGTAGTAATGGAAATCGAGTAGCATATTTTGCTATTTGATATGATTCCCATTGGTAAATGCGATCGCACATTTTGTGGTAATTTTGATCACAATTGAGGAGCCTTAGCACCAACAAGCTAAGGATTTAAACTTAGCTAATAGCACAAGTCGTCTTCATACGACTCTAATCAATCAAATAGTCTGCTTCAGCAGACTTGAACTATGAGTTTTTTGAACATTTGGGATGCTCCCAATACGGTTCGGATAAGACAAATCGATTGGTATCTAAACCCTGTAGAGACGTGCCATGGCACGTCTCTACATGCCCAAATCATGACGAAAAATTCTTAACCGAACCGTATTGGGGATGCTCCCATCTTTTATTCTTCCGTCTGCTTAGTCACACGTTTTAGCGCTAACACTGATGGATATCTACCAACTTCCATCAACGCCCGCCGTTCTAAGATTCGTTCTTCGTTGTTAAAATCCAAGATGCGTGCTGTCACCTCTGCAATATCTGTAAGTGGTTGAATCACAGCTTCATCTAGTCGAAAATGCTCTCCCCAAAAGTCTCTACGTGGATTGAAAAACCTCACAAGTTCTCCAGTGCGCCAATTAATTGAGCCTAAATCCGTCCCTTTTTGCAAATTGCAATAAATACAGGCGTAACAAAGATTATCAGTTGTCGTCGAACCACCATGTTTGACGCTAATTATATGGTCAACTTGATAAGTCGAAGACCTGTCAGCTTCAGCAACTAGGCAGTATTCACACAAATAATTAGCACGACTTGCAACTAAACGGCGAAGTTCTTCATTAATATAAGGTCGGGGCATTCTGAATAATTACTCGGCATTAATATACTTATAAGCTCGTGCTTTTGCCAATGTCATTATATGTTCCAACGTGAGGAAATGGTCTAATTCTTTTCTTTCTTGTGGTGTTAGTTCTCCCATTTTGTGTTTGTAAACTAAATCTTCTAAACGCTCCTGTGCTGTATTTGAGAGTTTAAAATCTATAACACTTTGGGGAGTAGTTCCAGCAGCAATGAAATCTATAATTTCGTCGTATACTTTGGTTGTATTTACAGATGTGGTCACGTCGCTTCGCTCCGAATTCAAAATTCAAAATATTTACTTGAGCATATACTCAGCTTACATTCTCACTTCCTCACACTTCTAATTCTGCCAACTTCTTCTGAGCATACTCCTGCACTTTCTGATCTGGATCATTCTCTGCTCTGTCGCGCAAAAGTGGTAAAGTCTGGTCATTCTCAGGAAATTGCTTGACGATGATCTCCAGTGCAATACGCCGAGGGTTGGGGTTGTACTCGTCATGACTACCCTCAAAGGAATCATTGACAGCACAGTTGTGGTAAATTTCAAACAACTCTAGCTGATATCTGAAGTATTTGCCTAAAGCTTGAATGGCTGCACGTCGCACATCCTCATCTTGATCATCAGTAGCACAAGTTTTGAGGAAGTCTTTAGTATCCTCATCCTTGAAGTTGCGAGCTAAAGCTTGAACAGCTGCACCTCGCACAAAATAATCTTGATCAGCAGTAGCACAAGTTTTGAGGAAGGCTTTAGTATCCTCATCCTTGAAGTTGCTGGCTAAAGCTTGAACGGCTGCACKTCGCACATCMTMATSTTGATCAGCAGTAGCACRAGTTTTGAGSMAGWYTWWRKWRTMMKSRWCCTTGAAGTTGCTGGCTAAAGCTTGAACAGCTGCACGTCGCACAAAATAATCTTGATCATCAGTAGCACGAGTTTTGAGAATGTCTTTAGTATCCTCATCGTTGAAGTTGCTGGCTAAAGCTTGAACGGCTGCACCTCGCACATCATAATATTGATCAGCAGTAGCACAAGTTTTGAGCCAGTTTAAGATATTGCGGTCATCTTGCCAAGTCGTGGCAATTGTTGTCACTGCTTGAGTACGAATTTTAATAACAAAGCTTTTTTCCTCGAAATTTGTATCTGTGTAATAGTAAGGGAGGTCATATTTAGTTAAATTTTTTAACTTGTTAAGCAATTTATCGACTATTGACTGAATAGCCACAGGATTTCTGACTTCTAGAAAACACTTAGCTGCTAAAAATATATTGATGAATTGCTCATCTTCACCATTGAGATTCATTAAATACTCAATGATTTCGCCGACAAATTTGGCATCAATCATTCCCGCAATTAGTCTTAAAACCTCATGCCAATTCTCATCTCGCCAGTGTTTGCCAAAAACTTCTGTTTTTAGTTGCTCAATTTTCAGCGTTTGTGTTTCTTTAAATTGCCAAACAAACTCCCAAGCACAGAAATATTCTAAAAAAGTCCGATGCACAAAAGCATAACAATCTGCACCCAGAAAACACAACATAAAGTTGCGAGTTCTGAGTTGATTGATCATCAGCTTCGCCACTTCTCTCGGCTGACTAACTTCGATACTTTTTAAATAGCCAATCAGAATCTTTTCTAAATCATCTGCACTAATAAAATTACCAGCCAAACCTTTCTCACTGGTTTGCATATGACAAGCAACTTGGCGCAGCATTGCTTGTTTATCTTTATAATCAATAGTTTTTGGATCTAACCGTTTATTTTCCACCAATGCGCGTTCCACATCCCATTGATGCAGCAGTACCTTTGATGCTTGTTCATAAAGTGTGGCTCTATCTCTAGGCAATTCTTGGTTACGATTTAAAATTGCCATCATGGTTAACAACAAGGGATTTCCTGCTAGTTCGGTAATGGCTTTTGAATTATGAATACCGATTTGCAAGCGCTGTTTTTTTCTCTCTCCATCAGCCGCATCTTTAAAATTTAACTTATGCCAACGGTTGATAAAATCCTGAATTTGTTCTTCTTCCAAATCTTGTAGCATGAAGTGGCGAAACTCAGCATCTCGCAAACGTTGCGCTTTGTAGCCAATCACGCGAGAAGTAACAATTACCTGCACATGTGGATATTCATTAGTGAAGCGATGAATATCAGTAATTACATCCTCTCGCTTACCAGGATCAAATACTTCATCTAAACCATCAAACATCACTACAGCATTACCAGTATTTAACTGTTCATGCAATTGATGCTGATTGAGATGAGAAATTGCACCGCTACCTTGATGGAAAAAGTCCAAAAAACCCTGCTTCTGTTTATTATCCCGCCATCGTACATAAGTGCGTAACTCAATCAACAAAGGAATCGGCAGCGAGATAACATTATCAAGGGGTGACTCTGCCCAATTCAAAGCTAAATATTGCAATAATGTAGACTTGCCCGAACCAGGATCACCCAAAATTACGAGATATTTATAAGTCTGTTTATGATTAACAATATCTAATACTGAGCGTATCGGTTGTTCAAAATAAACTCGTTTATGACGTTCTAATTCTTCTAATTCAACTTCTGGTTCTATTTGGTTAGTTTCTTGCAATCTTCTTACATGTTCTTTGGGTAGTTCGTAAACTTGGGGTAAAACTTGGTGAACCTCTCGCACATTTTGAGCGATAAACATACGCCATAACTTTAGTTCGTTATAGGCGTAACCGCTCGTATCTAAACTATCTAATTTTAGATTGCCGTAGCACTCCCGAATTGCTTCTTGATATTTTTCTAAATCAAATTTAGGAATAACTCCAGCAATCTCTGTGGTATTTTCTCTGATTTTATCCAGATTTTTAGAATCAAGAATCTCTCGAAGTTCGGGAATTTCTATAATAATCTCTTTAACTTTTTGCCCATATTCTCTACCAATCCTTTTCCACTTAAAATTATTTATTAAGGAGCATGAGGAATTAATTTCATACCAAAGTGTTTGTAATCTCTTTGTGTCTACAGCTTGGTTATCATCATTAAAGGCATTTCCTAAGATTTGTTTAACTTCTTGATTTTTCAGAAATTTATTTAATGGTTGCGTGTATTTTTTGACTTCATCTTCTGAAAGATCACTATCTTCTAAATCTTGCTGTACCAGTTGCAAAAATTCTGCTAGCGCCCTGATTTCTGCTTTCTGAAGCGGTTCTTGTTGAAAGGGTATGGTTACAGCATTATTAAAGACAAATTTGAAGAAATCTTTAGCGTAATCTTTGATTAAATCTTTGACAAATTCTTCACTGATAATAGTCTTGACGAGAAATCCAAAGGCTTTTCCTGCTACCCAAGTCATGAACCACTCAACTATCATAGGTTTGTTTGCCAAGTGTTTACTTACGAGTATATACAGCAGCTTGATGGATTATTCCAGATTTTAAAGCGAATAAATTCTGGGAATAAATCCAAAATCCAAAATCCAAAATTGGATGTCTGATAACAGTTCATCCTGGTGGGGAACACTGAACTTATCCTTAAACCTTTCAGTGTGAAGTGATGAAAGAGACTGTCTGCAAAACGAATGCGATCGCAGTTTGCAAATTTAGTGGTATATCAATAAATTATATATTGTTAGGTTTATTAGCCCTGCCCAGTTTGGATACTGTAGTTCTCGCAAATCCAACAGAAAATAATCATACTCCCACGCCCAAAATTCTAAATGTTGATCCGTCTGAACTCACTCCTTCTTACCCAGCAAGCGCGCCACCAGCAAGAGTAGACCCCTTACCTGATGATCGAAATTTAATTGAAAATGTCCAAGAAACTGATTATCGCGTCAGTGCATTGCAAGCAGATTATACTGGCAATCTCTGGGTAGCTTCTTGGCGCGGATTATCTCGAATTGACCCCAACACAGGCAAAATATTAGCTCGTGTCAGTTTACCAAATACTGCTATTGCCGCTTTAGCCCAAGATAAAGTCGGGCGTTTGTGGGTAGGAACCTATGAAGGATTAAAGCGAGTAGACCCCCGCAGTCACGAAATTACAGCCCAAAATTTATTTTTGCCTTCCAAGCGAGTTTTATCTTTGTTAGTTGACAAACGCGGTTATTTATGGGTGGGGACAGACAATGGCTTATCCTTAATTAGTCCCGACCAAGGCTTAATTATGACCACGTTAAAAAATTTACCTGGTGTTAGCGCTAACGCCTTAACTTTAGACGTAGAAGGTCAACTTTGGGTAGGGACACTGGATGGAATAGTACGAGTTAATACCACCAATGCTTTTATTCTGAAGCGAATCGAGAATTTACCAGGTACAACAGTACAAGCTTTAGCTACAAGTCCTGATGGTTTAATTTGGGCAGGAATGCCAAATAATTTGCTAGTGATTAATCCAAAAACTGGTGCTATATTGCGGTCAGTCACTCGTTTGCGGGGACGTGACGTGAAATCAATACGTTTTGCTAAAGATGGCAGTGTGTGGGTCGGCACCAACAATGGTTTGCTACGATTGAATCCTAATACTGGTGCTGTACTAGATGAAGTTCCTGGACTTCCTTCTAGTCGTGTACTTGCCCTTGCTCCCGATGTTGGTAATAAATTGTGGATTGGTACGACCGAGGGTTTAGCTTGGTTAATGCCAAAAATGACAACTGCAAAACCCCATCTTGCTTTTACTCGCGCGGTGAAGTAGGGATTGGGCATGAATCAGTTAACAGTTAACAGTTAACAGTTAACAGTGAGGAGTTTAATTTGATAACTGATAACTGATAACTGATAAGTCCCCCTTGTCCTCCTTGTCTCCTTTGTCCCCCGATCCCCGATCCCCGATCCCCTATCCCCTATCCCCGTTCCCAAAATGGCAATCACTACCCGACAATTAATTCAATACAAACAACAGGGACGCCAAATTGTGGCGTTAACTGCTTGGGATTATGCGATCGCTCAACTTTTAGATGCTGCTGGTGTAGATTTAATCTTGGTGGGTGATTCGATGTCAGTAGTATTAGGGTATGAGACAACACTACCTCTTACCCTAGAAGAAACACTCCACCATGCCAAAGCTGTACGACGTGGGGTGAAACATGCTTTGATGGTCGTAGATTTACCGTTTTTGACGTATCAAGAAAGTGTTCGACAAGCTATGCACTCTGCTGGACTGGCGCTGAAAGAAGCGGGAGGACAAGCTGTCAAACTCGAAGGTGGTTATCCGGCGATGGTAGACACTATTGCTCATCTGGTGCAAGCCGGAATTCCGGTGATGGGTCATGTGGGTTTGACGCCGCAATCATTCCATCAAATTGGTTTGCGCCAACAAGGAAAAACCGAGACAGATAGGGAACGAATTTTACAAGAAGCGATCGCTTTAGAACAAGCGGGTGTGTTTTCTATAGTTTTAGAGCATATCCCCAGTGACTTAGCATTGGATATTACTCAAAAACTCAGTATTCCTACGGTTGGTATTGGTGCAGGTGTCCATTGTGATGGACAGGTATTAGTCACATCTGATGTACTCGGACTGTCGGAAAAACAGCCGCCCTTTGCCAAAATGTATGCAAACTTGCGCGAAACGATAACTCAAGCTGTGCAAGATTATAGTTTTGAAGTCAGAGAACGCAAGTTTCCAGAAAAGTAAATGCGTTTGTAGTCAGGACTTTAGTCTTCTGATATTCAAGCACTAAAGTGCTTACTACAAACCTAATCCCGAAAATCTACGTATTTGGGATTGAAGTAAAACTCAGGTGCGGACTCTTGTAAAATTAACTTTTTCCGTTGCTTTTTATTTTTGAGGATGTTCAAATAATTGTCAGCGTAGCGAAAAGCAGATGCACAATCGTAAGTAGCAATAGCTATAGCTTGTAAGACAACTTTGGTGGGGGTTTCAAACCCGGAAAATTTTTCGATTAACTTCAATAAATCTTCATCGGTTGCAGGTAATGTAGTCTCTTTTACCTGTTCTGGCTCATCAAAAGTATCTTCAATTAGTGTAGACATTTAGCACCTCCCCAAAAGCATAGGATGCAAATCCTGTGATGAAATTGAGCTGTTGATCACGAGTTTGCAAGTTTTCTGGGAGTTCGGTACTGGGACATCCTATCTCCCTCAAAATCTCCAAGCAATACGCACTTAGTTCTTCGTATGAAGCTTGCTCCCACTCCAGAGCGACCCCTTTTGCCATCTCCAGATTGACTCGGATTACCGTCCTTGCAGGGTTTGTCATAGAATTTACCCTAATAAAACTGGATAATTTAAGTTTTGATCAGAGCGTAAATTTGCGTAAGAGTGTTTTTGCTGAATTTATCTGAAGAGGAAATTAGAGAATCAGCGTATTTACGGAAAAGCTAAAAGAGCGAACAAAATCCCCGACTTCTTGAAGGATACATCTGGCGAATCAGGGGTGACACCCCTCACCGAGGATTTTTCGTCATTCCAAAATCGTAAATCGTTCGACTGAGCGCTCACGACGAAGTCCAAAATCCAAAATTGGTTGACCCCCTATTCGCCAGCTGCATCTTTTCAAAAGTCGGGGATCTTCTGGCTCAAGATTTAGTTTGTGTAATTTTGTTTACTGCTTGAGCAATAGCTTTCGCGTCTTTACCATCAAAAGTTTGCTCGTCGCCATTCTTCCAGGTAATGAAACAGACAAATCGCCAAGACATTTGGATATGAAGATCGCAAAATCGAATTTGACGAGCGTAACTTAAATTTAATAAACCTCTTGTGGGTGTTTGACAAAGAATCAGTTATGGCATCATATTTAATAAGACCTTACTGAATATAGTTGGGTGGGAGAGGCGTTGTCTACTTGGTCGTGGGAACGCCTCTCTTATTTGTATATTAATACGAATAATTCTTATTTGCAATACCTTTTCAAATATTTTTTCTTATTATCTTATATTGTAAGTATCAAATTGTTTACTCTGTATGTGGCATGAATCAGGAGTGCTTTGACCGAAAAGATAAGCAGTCTCAATAACTTGACAAACAGAGGTGACAGATATACTGTAATTTCAATGTGTTGAAACTCATCGACGCATCTCCCCAGAACCTTGAAAACCGCATAACTTCGTTGAGATGCGTCGATGCCTTATGCAGCAACGTTTCCAGGCTGCAAAATCGATGATTTTTTTGAGTTTTTTTTCCCTAATTAAGAGATGCGTCGATTAGAGGGTCTGGAACCCGGTCTGTGTAAGCGTTCTAGATCTGAACTCTTTACAATCACATCGCCCCGAAAGGGGATGGAAACGGCGTGGAGCTTTAGAGGCTACTAGTGTTAACTATTATCTTTACAATCACATCGCCCCGAAAGGGGATGGAAACTCTTTATCTAAAGATTGCAAATGCCCAGTTTTCATACTTTACAATCACATCGCCCCGAAAGGGGATGGAAACCCCAAATAGATAGCCACTGCTTTTTTCTACAAACTTTACAATCACATCGCCCCGAAAGGGGATGGAAACTATATTTTTAACTTCATTACCTACTTCCATTTTTTCTTTACAATCACATCGCCCCGAAAGGGGATGGAAACTTTTACAGTTAGTTGTTGAACATTCTGAATAGGGAGCTTTACAATCACATCGCCCCGAAAGGGGATGGAAACTCTTGTTCTTGCCCATTGCCATTGCTAGGGTGAGGAAACTTTACAATCACATCGCCCCGAAAGGGGATGGAAACCCCTACTGTTGGGTCTTGAATGTTTTGTTCTGGAAAACCTTTACAATCACATCGCCCCGAAAGGGGATGGAAACTTAATGTTTACAATGCCACTACCAGCAGTATTGAGGCTTTACGATCGCATCGCCCCGAAAGGGGATAGGTGTAACTATCAGTTGCTCATGTCGTAGATTACCTTCACCCCCTCACGGGGATTAAAATTCTTCATCTACGTGGCTTTATTAAAAGTTTATTCAACCAAGAACCGCGATAAATTTATCATTTATTTGCGATCGCGTAGCGCCTACTTTGCAGAATCGCTTTGACGTTTGTGACGAATGTCGTTTCATTCATAAAGAACGTCGCGACGTTAGCCACAAATGTCGTGATGTTCTTTATGAATGGCGCGACGTTACCCACAAACGTCGCGACGTTACCCACAAACGTCGCGATGTTACCCACAAACGTCGCGATGTTACCCACAAACGTCGCGACGTTACCCACAAACGTCACGACGTTACCCACAAACGTCACGACGTTACCCACAAATGTCGCGATGTTTTTTAGACCTCTGGTGAAAAAGAATGTAGTACTTCGCCACGCAAATTTTGACAGGTTGCGAGGGGTTAGATCCCTGACTTTTTAAAAGATACAGCTGGCGAATCAGGGGTGTCACCCCTCACCGAGATTTTTCGTCATTCCACCAAATGTAGAGACGTAGCAATGCTACGTCTCTACAACCAATTTGTGGGCGAATGAGGGGTTTGACCCCCTATTCGCCAGCTGTATCCTTGAAGAAGTCGGGGATCTGGTTGTGTGAGAGGTAACATGGCTGTTTCAGCTAAAACCACGCACTAGATTGCTGCAAAAACTCCTTTTCGTCTGCGGTTGAGGTTCTTCCTAAAATTGGATTTCGGTGGGGAAAACGCCCAAAACGTTCAATCACTTCCATATGACGAATTGCATACTCAATACAAATAGCACTATCAGGATCGTCACTTAGTTGTTGAAATAATTTCACTGCTTGACGCTGATGTTCTAAGTTTTCACTGTGTTCAAAAGGTAAATAAATAAACCAACGCTGTACAGGTAGCAATTTTTGATCGTAGCCTTGAGCAACAGCATGATGAGCTGTTGAAAGTGCTTCCCAGTCCGTAGCAAAAGCTTCTGGAGTATCACGAAACATATTACGAGGGAACTGGTCTAGTAGCAAAATTAGTGCTAGACAAGATTCCGGAAATTCTATCCACTCGTCTAAGTAACCCTCTGCTGCTTTGTGATAATCTTTGACAAACCTAGTTCGCAATTCTTCATCAACTTCTGGTTTCTTACTAAACCAAAAATCTTGTGGTTTACCGTAACTGGGTTGATCGGCCTTACCAAACCAAAAGTCTAATATTTCTTGTGCCTGTGTCATTGATATTACTGAGAATTACAAATAACTTGTCGCATTTTACGCATATTTGTAGGCAATTCAAAATTCATTGCTTGTTGAATAAAAATAGACGGAATAGGGATGTTAGGAGTAGCTTTGACAGTATAGGTTAGCAAAGTGCCGTTGGCATAATCTTGTAAGTGCAATTCGGCGCTGAAGTCGTGAAAAGTACCTTTTTCTAGACGAAATTGCACTCTCTGTCCCAATTCTTCTATGACGCTTAAGTAAATTTCCACATGGGCTGTGAAAAATAAGAAGGCTTTTTGTGCTGCTTGATACAGACGCTTGACCTCACCTCGTTTTTGCAAAACCTCACTTTTAGTTATATCGGGAAAATACTGTACCCAGCGAGGATAATCTGTGATTTGTGAAAAGACTTGCTGACGTACTAAGGGTAAATACATCCAAGCAGTGACACAACCGCCCCATGACGTATGTGATCCCATTTCTGTCAAAATTTCACCCTGTATGATCTTCTGTAGCTTGTCTTGACTCCAAGTCATTGGTAAACCTGTGGTAAATGAGTCTGAAATATAAGACGCAGACATAATGTTTCACTCACTCCTCAATAAAGTCAATCTTTTTTGGAAAAAGTTAAAGGTGAGCTATTGCTGGGCCCTTGCAGTTTCCTTTTTTCCTGAACTCGACTTTTACACAAATTCTGGTTTAAAGTTGTCATCACCTCAATTGATTGAGTATATTCGACCAATTCTAGTTCCAAATCAATATATACAATTTCCGGAAAGAGTTCTTATTCTGGTTATTATGTCAAATTTTCATCAATTTTAAGTAACTTTAATTACGAAAATTTTTAAGCAAAAATACTTATAATAATGAAAACCTGCTATAGCAATCCAAATTGAGTTGTGAGAAAATACGAAATCCCAGATCCCCGACAACTCATGGGAAGTCGGGGATCTTGCCTCTCACGAATAATTTAGGATTGCTATATATATTTGCCGAAAGTATTGCTGATTCATGGATAAAATGACCAAAATTAAGATGAAGACTGAAGTCTGAAGGATGTACCCTAACGGAAAGCTACTAACTGCGGTAAGAGCCTGCAAATAGCTACTCCGTATTTAAGCTCAGGGTAGGCTGAAAAATCAAAAATTAATTTCATACTTCATACTTCATAATTAATAATTCAGTTGTTGAGTGAATGGTCAGTGATATGAGTCAATATTTTTCTAAATTAAATCGCAGATTAACCCAGCTTATTGGTGTTATTCTTGGTATTACAATTGCCATTTGGGTATTAAGGGGATTTGGTATACTGACTTTTATCCCTGGAGGAATTATTTTACTGTTGTTAATGGTAGCGATCGCCATAGGTATTCTCAGTCACTTACAAAAAACCTGGTGGCGTTTCTAAACCGCTGGGGGTTAGGGGGAGAAAGTTGTACCATCAAGGAATTATTGGTCAGTTAAAAACCAATTATGAGTAGCAGCAATTCACAACAAATAAGCAAAGGAAACATTCTCGTAGTTGATGACTGCTGGGAACATTTACAAGCTTTATCTGCTACTTTGTCCCAATACGGCTATGCTGTGCGGAGTTTAATTACAGGTTCGATGGTATTAGAAGTTGCAAAATTGGCTTTACCGGATCTAATTTTGCTTGATATAAAAATGCCAGATATTGATGGATATGAAGTTTGTCAACAACTTAAAGCAGATAAGACAACTTGTCATATTCCGGTAATTTTTATCAGTGTCTATAATGATATTTTTGACAAAGTTAAAGGGTTTGAAATTGGCGCTGTCGATTACATTACTAAACCCTTTGAAGTAGAAGAAGTTTTAGTACGTGTAGAAAATCAAATTACTATCCAAAAACTCCAACAGCAACTTAAACAACAAAATGAACAGTTGCTATTGGAAATGCAAGAATGTCAACGCATTGAAGCAGCGCGAAAATTGCGTGAACAGTATCTCACAGCACTTTTAGAAGTGCAGCATCGGTTGTTGTCGTTTGATGGCAGCGACAAATGCTATCACGATATTATGCCAATTCTTGGGACTGCTTCCAAGGCAAGTCGCGTCTACGTATTTGAAAATCATTATGCAGATGATGGTAACTTGCTCATGAGTCAACGGGCTGAGTGGTCTAGTGAGGGTATTCAGCCAGAAATTGATAACCCAATTCTGCAAAACTTACCATATCAAGAATATTTTCCTCGCTGGGCTGATTTATTGCCAAAAGGCAAAATTATTTCTGGTATCGTCGCAGAATTACCCCCATCAGAACGAGGGATTTTAGAACCACAAGGTATATTTTCAATCTTAATTTTGCCAATTATTGCAAAAGGAGAGTTTTTAGGTTTTATTGGTTTTGATAACTGTGTAGAATCACGTCTTTGGGAAACTTCCGAAGTCGCTTTTTTGCAAGCAGCCACCGGAGCAATTTCTATAGCGTACGAACGATATAAATCAGATTTAGAATTACAAAAGCAATTAAAACGTAGTAACCTTTTGAGAAAAATTACAGATAAAATTCGTTCGGAATTAGACACACAAATTATTATCAAAACTGCTATTAAACAAATAGGTGAAGCTTTGGGTGTTAGTCGTACACTCATTCATACTTACGTAGACTTGCCGATTCCTCAAATACCCATATTAGAAGAATTTTTGGCTCCTGAGTGTACCTCCCTCAGCGATTACAATATACCTGTAAATGGGAATCCCTACACTCAACAATTATTAGCTCAAGATCAAGCTATTGCAGCTAATAATGTTTATATCCATCCACTGTTAGAAAATGCTCAAGAATTATGTCGGGAATATAATATTAAATCTATACTCGCAGTCCGCACTTCTTACAATGGGCAAGCAAATGGGATGGTTTGTTTACATCAGTGCGATCGCTATCGCAACTGGAGTCTAGAAGAAATTGAACTATTAGAATCAATTGCTGCTCAATTGGGAATTGCGATCGCCCAAGCCAAACTACTAGAACAGGAAAAACAAGCCCGGATAGAATTAGAGCAAGAAATTCGCGATCGCCTCAACGCCGAAGCAGCTTTGCGACATTCCCAAGCTAAACTAGCTTCAGCCTTTCGCTCATCTCCCGATCCCATAGCCCTAACAACTTTTCCAGAAGTCCGCTACATTGAAGTTAACGATAGCTTTTGTAAATTTTTTGGCTATTCTCGTTCGCAGATCATTGACCGCAACTATCAACAATTAAATATCTGGGCGAATCAAGAAGAATGTGCCATGCTAACCCAAGTTCTGCGCCAGACAAAAGCAGTTCGCAATCATGAAATTGAATTCCGTATTGCTAGCGGAGAAATCAAGACGACACTGTTTAGTGCTGAACTAATTGAAATCGACGGACAACAATATTTACTTGGTACAGTTCATGATATTACAGAGCGCAAGCAAGCGGAAAATGAAAGCCGTTTGCTGTTGCTGACAACCCAAGCTATCAGTCGCGCTGTAGATGTAGACAATGCTTTAGCCCTCGTCCTGCGTTTAATCTGTACAACTATCAATTGGAATTTTGGTGAAGCTTGGATACCTACAGAAAACAACACTGCTTTGGAATATAGGTTAGGTTGGTATGGACGCCACAATAACTTAGACGAATTTTGCCAATACAGCCAGGTGATCACACTTGAAAAAGGGATGAGACTACTGAGGCGAGTTTGGCGCAAACAAAAACCAGAATGGATAGAAGATATTTCGCAAGTGAGAGAATCAGCTTTTGTCGAATTGTCTGGAGAGCAAGAAACTTCTTGGGTATCTGGGCGATCGCAAATCGGATTAAAAGCCGGTTTTGCTGTTCCAATATTAGCAGACAATCAACTAGTCGCTGTGTTGACCTTTTTTAAAAGTAGCTCCCATGCTTTGGATCGCCGTTTGCTGTGTTTAGTAGGTGCTGTCGCAGCTCAATTAGGAGCGCTCATTCAACGTAAACAGGTAGAAGCAGCCCATCGTCAAAGCGAAGAACGTCTACAACTAGCACTAGCAGGAAGCGATTTAGGATTATGGGACTGGAATATCAAAGCTGGTAAAGTCTATCGCGACTGGCGATGGAAGAAAATGCTGGGATACGAACCACAGGAAATTTCAGATGATTCCCGTGCTTTTACTCAACTGCTGCATCCAGATGATGTAGAGCCAATTAAATTAGAACTAGATGCCTATTTGCGGGGTGAGAGTCCCGCCTATGAAGTAGAATTTCGCCTGCGTGCTAAATCCGGTGAATGGAAATGGATACAGTCTCGCGCTCAGGTATTTGAGCGTGACGAATCGGGCGAACCGCTACGGATGACGGGTACACACAAAGACATCACCGAACGTAAAACCCTAGAAAGAGAATTAGCGTTACGGGAAGCTCGTCTCAATGCTTTTTTCTCCTGCGCTCCTGTAGGGATGAATATATTTGATGAGCAATTGCGATTTGTGCAGATCAACGAACTGCTAGCAAATATTAATGGTCATTCCCAAAGCGAGCATATAGGGAAGACTCTTTGGGATATGGTACCGGAAGTTGCTCCTTTTGTAGTACCAATTTGTGAACAAGTCCTGCAAACTGCAAAACCCATTCTCAATACAGAAGTGAGTGTAGTATTACCCTCCCAGCCCGACATTATACGGCATTTTTTGACTTCTTACTTCCCCATTTTTGGAGAAGACAGTCGCCCTCGTGGTGTGGGTACAGTTGTGGTAGAAATCACAGATCGTAAACACACTGAACTAGCTTTGCAAGAGAGTCAACGTCGTTATCAAACTTTAGCAGAAGCCTCACCTGTAGGCATTTTTCATACTGATCATGAAGGCAAGTATCTTTATGTGAATCAGCGTTTTAGCGATATCACTGGGCTTGCTGCCAAAGCTGATTTGAACGAGCGCTGGCATGAAATTATCCATATTGATGATCGCGATCGCGTCTTTGCCCAATGGAAAGCAACGATCTCAGCAAGAAAGTCTTTTTATTCAGAGTATCGTTTTGTACATCCCAACGGTAGAGTGATTTGGGTTATAGGTCAAGCCATACCAGAATTTGAAGATGATGGTGAATTTAAAGGATACATTGGCACAGTCACAGATATTACTGAACTTAAACTTGCCGAAGATGCCTTGCGCGAAAGTGCAGACAGAGAAAAAGCCATCACCCAAGTGATTCAGAGAATGCGCCAGACATTGGATTTGGCAACAATTTTTACTGCCACTACTCAAGAACTGCGGCAAGTACTGAACTGCGATCGCGTCGTGGTGTATCGCTTTAATTTTGATTGGAGTGGGGAATTTGTTGCCGAGTCCGTCGGAGGTGGCTGGGTATCACTCATCGAACAACACCAAAATGAACCAAGTCTCACAGAAAATAGTCTCCAAAGCGAACGCTGTACAGTTAAAACCCTCAGTAGCGGAGATAACCAAGTAGTTGATACTTATCTGCAACAAACCCAAGGCAGTGCATATACTAGAGGCACAAGTTTCCTATGCGTACCAGATATTTATCAGGCTGGTTTTGATCCCTGTTATATTAATCTGTTAGAACGCTTTCAAGTCAGAGCTTACATTACAGTGCCGATATTTTGTGGCAATCAACTGTGGGGACTATTAGCTAGTTATCAAAATTCTAGTACCCGGCACTGGAAGAAAGGAGAAATCAACATTGTTGTACAAATTGGCAATCAATTGGGAGTTGCTTTACAGCAAGCAGAATTACTAACACAGACTCAACACCAATCAAGCGCACTCCAAAAAGCTGTGATCGCTGCTGATGCTGCAAACCTGGCCAAAAGTGAATTTCTTGCCAACATGAGTCATGAATTACGCACCCCACTCAATGCAATCCTTGGCTTTACTCAAGTCATGAGTCGTGACAGGACTCTCTCCAATGAAAACAAACAGAACCTAGCAATTATCAATCGTGCTGGTGAACACCTACTCAATTTAATCAACGACATTCTGGAAATGTCTAAAATCGAAGCCGGTAGAACCACATTAAATTTGTCTAGCTTCGATTTAATTTGTCTGTTGGACAATCTCCAAGAAATGTTGGACATCCGTGCTGTAGCTAAAGGCTTAGAACTGGTATTTGAATATGCACCAGAAATTCCCAGATATGTGAGAACCGACTCTAGTAAATTGCGACAAGTTTTACTTAATGTCTTGGGAAATGCCATTAAATTTACTGAGACTGGTAGTGTGAAGCTAGGCGTTTTGCTCAAAGATGGGGATCAAGATTTCACCCTACCACCTCATCACAACACACACCTTCTCTGCTTTGAAGTCATCGACACTGGGCCTGGTATTTTACCAGAAGAAATTGACTTACTTTTTCAAGCTTTTGGACAAACTCAAACAGGAAGAAAATCACAGCAGGGAACCGGGTTGGGTTTAGCAATTAGCCGCAAATACGTGCAGCTGATGGGAGGCGAGATCAACGTCAGTAGTACTGTGGGGGTAGGAAGTGTATTTTCATTCTATATTCCGATTGCGATCGCTTCTGTTGATGAAATTCAAACCACTGCTTCTGTTTCTCAGCAAGTAATTGGTTTAGCACCTGGTGAACCGGAATACCGTATTTTGATAGTTGATGATGCTCATGATAGTCGTTTGCTATTAGTAAAATTACTAACATCCATCGGCTTTTTAGTCAAGGAAGCTACAAATGGTAGAGAAGCCATCTCTGTTTGGGAATCCTGGAAACCTAATCTCATTTTCATGGATATGCGGATGCCGATCATGGATGGTTATGAAGCGACTAGGGAAATTAAAAGGAGGGAAACAGATGCGGTTTCGCCTACTGTCATTATTGCCCTCACAGCTAATGCTTTTGAGGAACAACGACAGGCGATGATCTCAGCTGGGTGTGATGATTTTATTAATAAACCCTTCCGTGAAGAATTATTACTAGAAAAACTCGCCCAATATCTGGGGGTGAAATATCTTTTTCATGAAGAGAATCAAGCAGATATATCACAAAACGAAACAAATACAGAGACTATTTTAAATTCCTTTGATATGGTTGCTCTATTATCAGAAATGCCAACTCAGTGGTTAACACAAGTGCATTATGCCGCAGCGCAATGTAGTGATGATTTGATTATAGAGTTAGTTAAGCAAATTCCTTCTGGCAAATCTTTGCTGAGTAATTTCCTCACCGATTTAGCTGAAAACTTTCGATTTGAGAAAATTATGGAATTAGTTGACGCGGTTAAGTAAGTCGGCACAAATGTAGAGACGCGTTCGCTTTTAGCGTTCCCGCAGGGTAATTTCGCGTCTAGTTAGGGTCGTCATTGGTCATTAGAGACGCGATCATACTCTTACGAGAAGCCGCTCTTACGAGCGTCTACGCGTCTGTACAATTGTCATTGGTAAATGCGATCGCTCTTATACCATTTCACAAAAATCTTGATACAAATACAGGTGTGTAGAGACGTAGCAATGCTACGTCTCTACAAGATTCATATGTATCGCTATTAACGTGAAATGGTATTACCCATGTCAGGACATATTAGAATGTAAAAATTTCATTCACAATGAGTAAGTGTATGAGTAAATTCTTACCTGAAGTTGGGCAAATTATGCGATATTCCCGTAGTTTGATAGTATTATGTCTATTCTGTCTGGTTCTTGCTTGGTCATTACCAGCGCAAGCTTCTACCCGCGTTAACCCGCAACTCGAAGAACAAGTCTTAGAAATTATCCGCAAACACCCAGAAGTAATTATCGAATCTGTTCAGGTTTATCAACAGCAAAAAGAACAGAAATTAAATAAAGTACGACAAGTATTTTTAGAGGATTTAAAAACCAATCCTCAAGCAGTAATTGCTGATTCTCCCACAATTGGCTCAAATGAATCAAAAACTATATTGGTAGAGTTTTCTGATTTTCAATGTCCCTACTGTGCTGAAGCTCATCAAACTTTAAAAAAACTGCTAGCAAAGCATCAAAAAGATATTAAATTTGTTTACAAACACTATCCTTTAACTCCAATACATGCTGAAGCGATGCCAGCTGCAAAAGCAGCTTGGGCAGCACAACAACAGGATAAGTTTTGGGAATATCAAGATGAGTTATTTACTAATCAAGATAAACTAGGTGAATCTTTATATGTAAATATTGCTAAAAAGCTGAATTTAAATTTAGCAAAATTCAACCAAGATAGAGAGATTGCTAATACTGCCATTGAAAAAGATATAGAATTAGCTCAAAATTTAAAGCTTTCTGGTACACCATCTTTTATTATTAGCAGTGAAAAGGTTTCTGGTGCTGTACAGATATCTGACCTGGAAAATATTTTAGCGAATGCCAAGTAGTTGATACAAATACAGACGGTGTAGAACTTGTAAATTTACAATCTCTACAAGTTTATTATGTATCATGATCCCTATCCCCACCCTACGGGTACGTTGAGGGTGGGGACTTGCGCGAATCTGTTAAAATTTTTCCAGGACTTATACCATTTCACGTTAATCACGATACACATAAATTTTGTACCAGACGCGATATATCGCGTCTCTACACCATCTGTATTTGTATCAGGGTTTTAGTTCTGAAAATAAGGACTAAAGTCCTTACTACAAACAAACATATTCCTTCCCAATAAATTTTTAAAAATCTCATCAGTATTACTTCTTAACAAGCTATCCGGAAAGTTTTTCTATTGCTGTGGATCTCAAAATATATTGACTCATCACTGCTAAGTTCTGAGGTTATTAATGCATCGGCTGCTATCTTGGATATTTACCTCTATTCCCATAATCACAAGCTGTTCTGCAAATCAAGTCTTTCAGCCTGATTTTGTAGCGACAAAAACTCCTGTTACAACTTCTAATCCCCAGAAACGAGGAAATTATCTTTCGCCATTAGAACAACAAGTAATTGTGGAAATGAACAAGGCGAGGACTGATCCTAAAAGTTATGTTACTGTACTCAAAAATTACAGAAGCCGCTTTGTGGGTAATCAAGTCCGAATTTCTCACAATGTCTATTTACAAACTCAAGAAGGTGTAGCAGCTGTTGATGAAGCGATCGCCTATCTCAACTCGGTTCGTCCTGTGGGTGCTTTGAGTGCATCTCAAGGTATGTCTCTAGCAGCCAGGGATCATGTTAAAGACCAAGGTGCTAAAGGTGCAACAGGTCATGATGGAAGTGATGGTAGTGATCCCTTTACACGTCTGAATCGCTATGGAAGTTGGAAAATTACTGCTGGTGAGAACATTAGCTACGGTTCGCACACAGCCCAAGATATTGTCATGCAGCTAATTATTGATGATGGAGTGAGCGATCGCGGTCATCGCATAAATATTTTTAACCCAAATTTTAAAGTTTCAGGAGTGGCTTTTGGAATTCACTCCACATACAGGCAAATGTGCGTTATTAATTATGCTGGAGGGTATATAGAAAAATCTGTATAAAAAAAAAGGCTAAGAATCATGGGCGATCGCTCTGTTTTCCAAAGTTCCCCAGCCATATCCCTGAATGTCCAAATTCAAGGTCAGGGCTTCCCCATCCTCTGTTTACATGGTCATCCTGGTCATGGTTCTAGTCTTTCTGTTTTTACCGACCACCTCTCTCAACGCTTCCAAACTGTTGCCCCAGACCTCCGTGGCTATGGCAAAAGTCGGTTTAATGGAAATTTTGTCATGAGTGACCATTTAAATGACTTAGAGAGCCTTATAGACCGATTGCAGATAGAAAAATGCTTGATATTAGGGTGGTCGCTAGGTGGCATTTTGGCTATGGAATTGGCACTCCGGTTATCTGAGCGCGTTACTGGGTTAATTTTGGTAGCAACTGCTGCTAGACCGAGGGGAAACCATCCACCGATAACTTGGCAGGATAATTTTTATACCGGAGTTGCCTCTATCTTGAATTTAATCCAACCGGGCTGGGAGTGGAATATTGAGACATTTGGTAAGCGATCGCTATTTCGCTACCTCATTCAACAACATACTCCCACTACCTACAAATACCTAGCCAAAGATGCTGTGTCGGCTTATTTACAAACCTCAGCGTCTGCAACTCGTACTCTCTACACGGCAATCAAAGCAGGTTACAATCGCCTTGCTGACCTTGAGCAAATTCAGTGTCCTGCTTTAGTTATGGCAGGTTCTCAAGATCGGCACATCACACCCGACTCTAGTATAGAGACAGCCCGACACTTACAAAATTGCCAATGGCAGTGTTACACCAATACTGCTCATCTTTTCCCGTGGGAAGTCCCCAATCAGGTATTGAGCGATATTGATCATTGGTTGGAGGCGCATCCAGAAATAGTCAATTGTCATTAGTCAATGGTCAGGGAATTTTGGATTTTAAATTTTAGATTTTGGATTGTGAGAAAAACACTTA
This sequence comes from Westiellopsis prolifica IICB1, assembly GCF_004323185.1. Classification (GTDB taxonomy): domain Bacteria; phylum Cyanobacteriota; class Cyanobacteriia; order Cyanobacteriales; family Nostocaceae; genus Pelatocladus; species Pelatocladus prolificus_A. The sequence continues at coordinate 3,242,876 of NZ_NAPS01000001.1, read as the reverse complement.
TGGAGATCATCCAAAATCAAAAATCCAAATATAGCTCGGTGATTGATATTTGACTCTTGACCAGCCTTATTTACACTTGACCGCTAAAGACAGGCTGTACTTTGCGGTCAGTCAATTCCCCCAGGTCTTCAGCAATTGTCAATACCTCTGGTTTACAACGTTTTACATCTATAGCTATTCCTTGTGCGCCTTCCTGTTCCAAATCTTCTACATAACCTTTAACAGCTGCTTTTGCTTCTGTTGAGCTTAAAAACGGTCCAAAGTAGTATGTACATTTGGGATTCTGTGTAACAATTTCTATCCACCAAGCCAATCCCAAAGTATCGAATGCATTAGCGAAAAATTCCCTAGATTGTTCCCAAATAGTTTTCATGGTTTGCGCCAGTTTATTAACGTTGTATTGGGTCTTAAAGATTTGTTGTAGTTGTGTGCTTTACATTTCTTTATACTCTGTTACTACCGTTTTTCCAAGTGGTTTTTTGTAGTTTATCGAAATGTAGGGTATTTTTTTCCCACCGTTGGCGATAAATTTCATACAAGGCCATCCCCGCTGCAACTGATGCGTTTAGGCTAGGAGTCTTACCCTGTAAGGGAATTGACACTAAAACATCACAGCAACGTTGTGTCAACAAACTGAGACCTTCTCCTTCAGATCCAACTACTAAAACGATCGCACCATTAAAATCTACTGTTTGTATTGGTTCGCTACCTTCACAAGCAGTCCCATAAATCCAGAAGCCGGCTGTTTTCATTTCTTCCAAAGCACGGTGCAGATTCACGACTCTCGCAACTGGAAAATGTTCTAAAGCACCTGCTGCTACTTTCATGACTGTGGAAGTGATCCCAGATGCTCGTCGTTGCGGAATAATCAACCCTTGAGCGCCAATCGCTTCTGCTGTCCGAATAATTGCGCCTAAGTTATGGGGATCAGTGATCCCATCAGCAGCAACTATGACTGGATTGGTTACGGATTTGGCGCTTTCGATTAACTCGTGGAATTCTATGTAGGTATAGGGAGCAATTTGTGCTGCGATACCTTGGTGATTTCTCCCCTCAGTGATTTGGTCTAAGCGCTTGGGTTCTACCTCATCAATGATTGTGCCATTGTCCTTGGCTTGTAAGATCAAAGAGTGAAAGCGGTGATCGTAGCGCAGGCGGGAAGTAATCCAAATCCGGTTCAGTAAGCGTTGACTTTCCAATGCACTCAAGACTGGATAGCGACCGTAGATCAGATCGCTGTCTTGTGCATCATCTGGTGCTTTATCCTGTGGTTGTTGTTTGGTGTTTGGTGTTTCCACTTTTTTAGTGGAAGTGCGAACAATATTAGGAATAACGCGCTTGCCCTTTAATTTTAGGGTTTGTCCCCGGTTCCTTTCACCAGAAGTGATAATTTTTTTCGTGTTGTTTGCCATGGGATTGTTTGGGTTGTGCCTACAAGTGGGCGTCCGATTATTAAAAACTCAAAAATCATAAAACTTTTTTGCTTGGATTTAGCGATGACGACCTTTTTCGGTGTCCACAAGCTGTCATAGTTCAGTCTAAACTCATAACCTCACACCATATATCGAACATAAATAATAAGCAATTCTATTTTTATGAGGTTGTTTTTCTCACTACTTTTCTAATTGCAGTTGTTGCAATAGTTCAGTTAAACGTAGGTAATCAGTAAGATATAGATAGCCGATTAAAGTCTCTAAGCTAGTTGCTTGTTGATATATTTCCGGGTTTAGCCGTTTAGGACGTCCTGTGGCAGCATTACGGCCCCGTCGGACTATTTCTAATTCGCTGTGACGCAGATGAGGAATAAGCGATCGCAAATGCAGCGCTTGTTTTTCTGCCCTGACCTGCGCCACTACCAAACGATGATAACTTTCGCTTCGCTGCGGCGGCAGCAGATAATACATCCTAACATAAAGTTCGTATACTGCATCTCCCAAATATGCTAGAGCAACTGGAGAAAGTTGTTGTAGTTGTGCTTGGTCAGTGTGCTGTGGGAATAAATTTTCTACAGTTGTTCGCATCAATTCCCAACAAGACGAATCTAAGACCCCAGATTCACCTTGTTCATTCAATAAGTTTTCCTCCTTTGATTTCACAAGCTCATCATTCCTTGAAGACTATATTTGGGGGGTTTGGGATGCTGCATTTTTTAAGCAGATTCAGTGTTCTCCCACTAGACCAGCTTTATTTTAAGATTAGAATGAACTTTGAGATTGTGAACTACCTAATTTTCATTCTTTATAGTTTTTTTGGGATTGTCACTTGTCATTTGTCACTTGTCATTTGTCAAGAGTTAAACACCAACAATCAACAATCAAAAACCAAACTAACTTATTACAAAAATTAAGCTATCCAGATTGAACATCGGATAGCTAATTTTATCAGCACAGTCAAGCTATCAAGAAGGGTTCTTGACGTTTTCTAAAGCTTCATCGACTGATTTTTGCAGCATGAGAAACTTTTCTAAACGGACAAGCTTGACTGTTTGAGTTACGCGGGCATTAGTGACGATTTGCAAAGTACCTTCGGCATTTTGCGCCTGCTTGGCTAGTTGCACCAAAGCACCCAAGCCGGAACTATCAACAAAGTCGATTTGTGAGAGATCCAGAATAATGTGCTTAGGACCCTCGTCAATCTTGCTTCCTAATACTTTGCGGAACGTCGGTTCCGAAAACGCGTCTAACAAACCTGTGAGGCGGAATAGCTGACAGTTATCCCGGACTTCACGAGTACCTCTCAGGCTAACGGTTAGGTTTAGTGGTTCAGCAATAATTCCCTCCTCATATTCATAATGAACGCTCAAGTATAGATGGTTTTGGTAGATGTTGTCTACATTGGAGATCAGTTACCAGTTACCAGTTATTCAGTTATCAGTTAACAGCAAAAGGAAACTGTTCACTGTTCACTGTTTACTGTTCACTGTCTCGCACTTTCTCCATTTTTACTTTATTTTTACCTCATTAGAACTGTTTGCTGTTTGACGATCTGCGCGCATTGCTTGCACAAAATTCTCGAACAGGTAATCAGCGTCGTGAGGACCAGGAGAAGCCTCTGGATGGTACTGCACAGAAAATATCGGTAAATTCTTGTGACGTAATCCAGCGACAGTGCGATCGTTCAGGTTTAGGTGGCTGATTTCTACAGTTGCTTGAGGTAGGGTATCTGGGTTAATGGCAAAACTATGGTTTTGACTTGTAATTTCCACCCGTTTTTGTAAACCTGCTGGCTGATTCAAGCCACGATGCCCAAATTTTAGTTTATAGGTTTCTGCTCCTAGTGCATGACCCAAAATTTGATGTCCCATGCAAATGCCAAAAATTGGTTTTTGAGATGACACTAAAGCTTTCGCAGTCTCAATACCTTCGGTGACAGTGGCGGGATCACCAGGACCATTAGAGAGAAAAATCCCATCTGGATTATATTTGAGAATTTCTTCTATGGGGGTGTGGGCTGGAACAACAATAACTCGGCACCCATAACTTGCTAGACGGCGCAAAATATTACGTTTGATCCCAAAATCTAGAGCCACAACGGTGAAAGTTTCTTCAGAATTAGTTTTTGCTTCTGGGTTATACTCCCAAAGGGGATCAGTGGTTTGTGACCATTCATATGCCGTTTGGGTAGTCACTTCACGGACAAGATTTAATCCATTCATCGCAGGAGCTGCTAATACCCGTTCTAGCAGTTCTGCTTCGTCTAAAATTTCTGTAGAAATGCCGCCATTCATGGCTCCAAAAATGCGGATTTTCCGGGTTAAGGCGCGGGTGTCTATGCCGTAAATGCCTGGTATTTGGTGCTGTTTGAGGTAGTCTGGTAAAGATTGCGAGGATCGCCAATTACTCGGTCGAGTACAAATATTGCGCGCGATCGCTCCCCGGACATAGGGTCGATCTGATTCTTCATCCTCTGGATTTACACCTGTGTTACCCAATTCTGGATAAGTAAAAACTACTATCTGACCACAGTAACTAGGATCAGTCAGGACTTCTTGATATCCTGTCATACCGGTGTTAAATACTACTTCTCCGATGGCAGTGCCTGTAGCACCAAAAGACCAACCGCGATAAGTGGTTCCGTCGGCAAGAACAAGTAAGGCAGGTACTACGTCAAATAAGGCCATAGGCTGTTAGGTCGAAAAAAGGGATCGGGGATCGGGGATCGGGGATCGGGGATCGGGGATCGGGGACAAGGGAGCAGGGAGTGTGGGAAGTGTAGCGGGTGTGGGGAGGCAAGGAGGACAAGGAAGACAAGGAAGAATTTATTCCAATCCCGATGCCCAATGCCCCATGCCCCATGCCCAATGACCAGTCCACAGCGAAGAATTATTATCCCATGAATTTATCATTGATATAGTGCATCTTTTATTGAATTCGGATATGAGCATGATTCCAAAGTATCTTGGGTATAGGGGAAGGTATGCGTTCTAAACAATTATGCTTCAGTCTTTGTTATCCCAAGCCACGCTAATATTTCTTTCCAGCACACTGGCGATTTTTGCTGTTGCTTGTCGGGAAGACAAACAGGCTGTTGTGGATCATCAGCAACAACAACCAGAAGCTGTAGAAAAGAGTCCGATCGCTTCTGGTGAAAACACACCATTACCGACAATAACTCCACAACCACAGCAATACCAAGCTTCGGAAATCCAATCCGATACTTTTGAGTTAGGCTTGGATAAAGCAGCTAGCGCTGATACTATCAGTCAATCTGCTCAATCAACAGAAGATTGGAATTTAGTAGTTAGCCAGTATGAAGATGCGATCGCGTTGATGAAACAAGTAGATCGGCAAAGTACCTACTTCCCCAGCGCTCAAGACAAGATCATCCAATATCAACGCCGGATTAAATACGCTCGACAGCAAGCTTTCTTGAGCAAGGAACCACCACCAAAAGTCACAAAACAAGTACAACAACAACCTTCCAGGATAGTGCTTGTAGTTCCTCAACCTTCTGCTAAACCAGCAATTCTTCAAAAAACCCAACAACTAACAACCACTAACCAACAACCACTAACCAACAACCAACAACAGGTATTTGTAGCACCCACTACACAGCAGCCCAATCAACCTGTGGTGTTTGTCGCTCCAATTAAACGACGAGTTGGGGGGACACCAATTATTGATGTCACTTTTAATGGCGAGCAACAATTTGAGATGATTTTGGATACGGGAGCAAGTGGTACAGTCATTACCCAAGGTATGGCAAATACCTTGGGGATAGTACCTTTTGGGAGAGCCAAAGCAAACACAGCCAGTGCAAAAGCGGTGGAATTTCCCGTTGGTTATGTGAATTCGATGGAAGTTGGTGGGTTGACAACCAAAAAAATTCCAGTGGCGATCGCTGGAACAGAATTAGAAATCGGACTTTTAGGACACGATTTTTTTGGTGACTATGAGATCACCATCAAGCGTGATGTGATAGAATTTCGTCCACCATCTTACTCTGGGCAACTCAATCCTGTAGAAACTGGACTAACTGTTCCAACTTCGCCCAAGCCGCACCACTCTGAAGAATATCCCTAGCTAATTGTACACCTTTAGCGTGATCCAATAATGGGATTGCCCCACCCACTTGTAGCGCTAGGGCTGTATTTAATACTACTACATCCTGTTGTGCTTGTGTCCCCTTACCTTGTAGCACTGCCTTCAATATGTCCGCATTTTCTTGGACATCACCACCCACGAGTGCTGTAATTGGAGCAGGGGTTAACCCTAGCTCCTGTGGGTTTACTGTAGTTAATGTGACTTCATTGTCCGATAATACAGCCAAATCAGTAATATCACCCAAACCACCCTCATCCAATTTTTCTCTTCCGTGTAGGGCGATCGCTTTTTGTGTACCCAGTAATTGTAAGGCTTGAGCAATTGTTGTTAATAATTTGGGATCAAATACCCCAATTACTTGCCCTGTAGGACGTAAAGGATTTACCAAAGGTCCAAGTAAATTAAATACTGTCCGCACCTTGAGACTCCGCCGCAACGCAGCAACCGACTTGAGGGCTGGATGCCAACCAGGAGCAAACAAAAAGGTAATTCCCACTTCTTTGACTGCTGCTTCTACCTTCTCACTAGAACAGCTCAAATTTATACCCAAAGCCTCTAACACATCCGCACTACCGACACGACTGGATGCCGAACGATTCCCATGTTTCGCAACAGGTATACCACTCGCAGCAGCCACAAAAGCAACAGCTGTAGAGATATTAAATGTCGATGCTCCATCTCCTCCAGTACCGCAGGTGTCGATGAGGGGATCGGGGAAAGGGGATTGGGGATCGGGGAAAGGGGATTGGGAAAGAGAAATTCCTCCTTGTCCTCCTTGTCCTCCTTGTCCTCCTTGTCCTCCTTGTCCTCTAAGAGACTGAGATTGCAAGACTCCAGCCATTCCCGCTAATTCCTCAGCAGATACGCCTTTGCAATGTAGTGTAGCTAAAATTGCCCCTGATAATTCCGGGGGAATAGCCTCACTTAGCCATCCTTGCATCAATTCTGCTGCTTGAGGGCGAGAGAGAGACTGACGTTCTAGTAATTGTTGAAGCAGGTTAGACCAGATCGCAGAAGATTCTTGTCCAGGCTGCGAAGAATGATTCATAAACAAGTTTGTCTAATAAAAATAAATCCTCATAAATCAAATTAACTCGAAAGCGTATTGAGTGATGATCTGTCAAATTAGTTTTGAGGTATAAATAAACTAAATTCAGTTTATAAATAAATACACGGTTATATTATTGAATATAAATTACAGTTTATTTTAAAAAACATCAAGGATAAATCAAAGTGTATTTCAACACTAGATTTAAGATACTGAGTTCATCTTTGTCATTCCACAACAAGAGTCAAACAATTTTTTACAGCTAGTTAAGTATTTTCTTTCTCTTTAAAGTTGTCGTAGTATACGCAAATTATTTAGGGTTTTTACGTAAATTTAATTAAAGCTGAGTCAAAAGATAAATTATAAGCTGCTACCCTATTACTAATTCACTTTTTGCTGCAACATTTGAACCCTCTAAAATCTTTGGTTTACAGGATTTGGAGGGATTCTTTTTTGGGAGCGAGGATCAGGGAAAAGGGAAAGGGGATCAGGGAAAGGGGAAGGTGGGGTCCCCTCTGGGGATAAGGGGAAAAGGGATCGAGCATTGGGAAGAGACAAGGGAGTAGAGACGCGCTGTTTGAAGCGTCTGGGAGTGTGGGGAAAACTAACACAAAGAAATAGCCCCCTTGTCCTCCTTGTCTCCCGTGTCCTCCTTGTCCCTCTTCCGTTGCCCTCAGTTTCCACTTCCTGATTTTTGCTAAACTAGCAAAAGCTAATGGATTGCGATCGCCAAGTGTTACCAGAGGAAAATCATTCTGTTTTAGAAATAGCTCATTCCTATTTGCTCAACTCAGTTGCAGCTAAAGCTAATCAGATAGACAGCGACCCCGATACACTTATGCAGACGCTGCGAGGACTTGGAGATTTGGGTTTGCTGGCGTTACGTATTCCCCAAAATTGGGGTGGGAAAGGAGTTAGTGAAGACACTTTTCATAAATTTCAAGAACTGGTAGCACGCTACTCTGGTGCTTTAGCTTTTTTGCAAACCCAACACCAAAGCGCTGCTGCGATGCTAGTTGCTAGCAGTAATTTGAGTTTGAAGCAAGAATATTTACCCCGTATAAGTAAGGGTGAAGTTTTACTCGGTATTGGTTTTTCGCAGTTGCGACGTGTAGGCGAACCATTAACGGTAGCGAAACCAGTTCCAGGAGGATATCAATTAGATGGGGTCGTACCTTGGGTGACTGGGTGGGGAATATTTGATGATTTTATTATTGCTGCTACGCTTCCGGATGGCTGTGCTGTTTTCGGTGTTGTTCCTTTTCAGGAAACTCAGCAAAATTCAGAAAGCAAAATCACATTTACTTCACCAGCACAGTTAGCAGCGATGACATCAACTAATACCGTGGCTGCTAATTTGAGTAGTTACTTTTTAACAGAAGAGTACGTAGTTTCCATTAAACCAGCTGGATGGATTCATGAAAACGATAAAAATAATGTCCTCCGTGCCACCTTTTTAGCTACAGGTTGCGCTTTAGCTGGTTTAGATATTATAGAGTCCGCCGTAGAGACAAAATCATTGCCTGCGATCGCTTATGCTTTGACAACTTTTCAACAAGAACTAAATCAATGTCGCACTGCGATTCGTCAAGCACAGAAGAATACTAATATACAATTGTCAGAAAAACTACAACTACGAGCCTGGGCAATTGATTTAGCAACACGCATTGCTCATGCAGCTGTTACCGTTTCTAGCGGTGCTGCCAATTATTTACATCATCCTGCACAAAGAGTATACCGCGAAGCACTGGTGTTTACAGTTACTGGGCAGACGAATGCGGTAATGGAGGTGACGTTGGAGAGGTTGAGTAGGAGGTGGGGACAAGGTAGTGTGGGGGGACACAAAATTATTCAATCAAAAACTATAATTTATTCACGAGTCATTCATCTGAGTCATGTTATATATACTGATATTCCTCAGTGGGAGGGTGATCCTACGGTGGAATTTGAGACTGTTGCAGAAATAGAAAAAGATGGGTATTATCTGCGACGCTTTTCTTTAGGTGAACACAGCGCTACTCATATTAATGCTCCAAAAAGTTTTGATCATGCTGGTGTTGGCATTGATCAATATTCCGCAGAATCGCTAGTTGTACCTGCGGTAGTCATTAATATTCAAGAGCAAGTAAGAATTAACCCGGACTATACTCTCAATGTTGCTGATATTTTGGAGTGGGAAGAGCAATACGGGGAAATTACTAATGCAAATGTGGTTTTATTATACACAGGATGGCAGGAAAAGTGGTGCGATCGCACGGCTTTTATGAACCCAGATTCTCAAGGAAATATGCATTTTCCTGGTTTTAGTAGTGATGCAACTGAGTTTCTATTGCATGAGCGTCACATTACTGGAGTTGGAATTGATACACATGGTGTGGATTCTGGGCAAGATACTACTTTTACCACCAACTATTTAGTATTAGAGAAACCACGTATTGTTCTAGAAAATCTTACGAATTTAGATCAGTTACCGCCCAAAGGTGTAACTTTGGTGATTGGGATTTTGAGATTAAAAGATGGTTCTGGTTCGCCTGCTGGAGTGATGGCGTTGATTTGATGATTGCTGAAAGCTAGAGAAACTGTCACGCCAAATAGCTGAAAATATCCTTACACTAGATGAGCCATTTTACCGTATGCATTGCACAGGACACCTTAAACTATTTTACGTAGACAGCGAGTAATTCTTCTAATATTTCTGCAACTTGGTCAGCAATCTCTTCTACTTTATTTTCTTGTACAAGATATTTAATTTTTATAGCTTTATTATTTATTTTCAATTGGATTGCCTCATTGGATAGTTCCAGACTATCAATCTCAGCAAATCCATATAAAAGTTTGTACACGCCTGGCATTAGTTCTCGAAGTCCATCTACTCCTATACGTTTATGTATTAAAACCTCTCTTTCAAATTTCTTTCCAAAAAATGATTGTATTATGTGCAAAAAGTTCTTAGGAGTATAGGGAATTTTGCGTAGTTCAGTTCCTTTTTGTTTAGCCTTATCTCCTATTTTAAAAGCATCTCCATTACACTTTAACCATGTTTCTTCGTCAACAGAGTATTGTTTGCACTTATATGCAAACAGCCATAAATATGATGCCTTAATATCATCTTCTTGATCTCCTCTGAGTAATATGATTTCTGCTAGTAAATTACTTGATTCAGCAATTACAAACTGAAGACGATTTAACTTTCTAATATTTGTTAATGATTCCTGGAGCTTTGCGGGCGAAACTTTGTGAGGCATTATGCGAAAGAGATTAATAACCATTTCTGCTAATCCCTCTCCAGAAACAGATGAAATTGGGATGATCTGATTGTCAAAGATTCTGTTATAACTTTCTAGCTGTTCTCGTTTTTCCTGATTGGTTAGTTTATTTAGTTCGTCAATATGAGTACCAGCTACGATAATACGTGCCTGATACCGATCTTTAAGCTCAAAAAAGAAAGACTTAAATGCCTTTTTTTCATATTTGTTTAAAGTTCGTGATATATTTATTACTAAAATAACAGCATCTAATAGTGGCGATTGTCTCAATTGTTCAGTAGACAATTCAACTATTTCATTTAATGTCTCTTGAAAGGGTACAAATTCAAATTCTTTCGCATCTTCTTCTTGAGATATTCCTAAAAATAACCTAGTAATGTTTTCATATCCAAACTCCTCATTGCCTCCAATTCCAGGTGTATCATAAATAATTAAACCACTAGGGAATTCTGCTTTAATAACGCAACTTGTAGTGTCAGCAGTTCGCCTAACTTCCGCGATTGATTGACCAAAAAGTGCATTTATTAAACTAGACTTTCCAGCCGATGTCATACCAACTAATGCAATTCGAGGAGCAGAACCATTATTCATTCTGTGCAGCGTTTTGGCAATTACATCTGGATTATTGTCAGAGTAGCTGGAATCATAGTCCTTCGTAAAGTGATTCCATATATATTGACTTAAAGTTACAGCATCATTAACAATATCAGATTTCGTTAATACTTTGAGAAAAGCCTGAATATTTTTGAGTACTTCCATATATAACTTTTTCCTAGATAATATTTACAAAATGCTTAGTTTATATCCCGTAGAGTGAAGAGGTTAAGAGTTTCGTCATCACTTAGAATAAGAGAAATTTAGTCTGTATTATTTATTGCTATTCTGCTCCTTCCATTCAGTATTACAATACGGAAAATTAAATATTTTAAAGGCAGAAAAAACTATCACTTTATCTAAATAAAAGCTTTGGTATCTACAGCTAATCAAGATTATTAGTTTAGTTAGTGGCGGTTTATTACAAAGAAAGGCAGAGGGCAGGAGGCACTTATGCTGAAGGCATTCTGTCTCCTGCCCTCTGAAAAAAAACTTTAGTTATGGGTTTAAAGCCCATTTAAAAAAAGATGTTTTTCGAGACGCATAGCGCGAGGAAAAACGGCGTCCTTGCTTCAATCCCACGTTTTTAAACGTGGGTTCCTTCTGCCCTCTGCCCTCAGCATAAGTGCCTTCTGAATTAATCTGGAAAGCAATGTCCGCATTTATTGAGAATAAATGTCCCAATATAATCACCAGTATTTAGATCAAAAATCGGAACTTCTGTTCCACTGGGTAAATTGTGAATTGGTAAGACTCCCAAATTCACAATACCGATGAAATCATCCAAGTTTGAATATTGAATTTTATGAGAACCCCAAAACCTATTAAGACTAACACGATGTAGTTCACCACTTACTGGGTTAACAATGTAGTCGAAGCCAATTTCTTGTGCTTCCCGGTAAAGTTGAAGATTCTTAAGAATCTTTCCGTAAAGTTTTTGATTGATCACGATTTACCATAGACGAAAGACCTGTAGTTATATAGTTCCCAAAAAACTTTAATTTTGAACATTAATTTCACAAATCCGATAGATGAAATCAACTTGAGATTTCAAGTGATGGAATCAAAATTACCAATCCCTATCAACTTCTTAAACTCTTTGCGTCCTTTGTGTCCTACCCTTACGGGAAAACGCTAGGGCGTTTATGTGGTTCGTTAACATAAATATCCCTGGGTGGGAAGGGACTAATTAATTTTTATTTCTTTGTATGAAACCACCTGAAATAAAAAACCCCCAATCGGGGGTTAAGGTCATCAAAGTAATGGAGTAAAAAGTAATACTCACAGTATATACAATAATCCGAATAAGATTATCCAAATCACGTCTACGAAGTGCCAATAAATTTCAGCAGCTTCAATCCCAAAGTGCTTTTCACTACTGTAGTGTTCTTTTTTGCGCGATCGCCACAACACTGCCAATATTGCTAAAACACCAATCGTCACGTGCAAACCGTGGAAACCAGTCAAAACATAAAATGCACTGGCGAACAAATTAGTTGTCAGACCAAATTCCAGGTGGAAGTATTCATACATTTGTCCCGCCAAGAAAATGATCCCCATAATCGCGGTAATTGCAAACCACATTTGCATACCGCGGACATCATTCTTTTTAATAGCGGTATCAGCATTATGAATGACAAAACTGCTTGCAATTAGATTTATGGTGTTGATACCGGGAAGCAATAGTTCTAATTCTGGCGTACCTTCCGGTGGCCAAGCAGGTAATGTCGAACGAAAAGCTAAATAGGCTCCGAACAAGCCCATGAAAATCATCCCTTCGGCGATTAGAAATACAATTAGTCCAAACAGGCGATAGTCATGATGTTCTTCGTGGTGAGCAGTTTCTGCTGCGTGATGATAATTTAGGGCTGTTTTTGCTGGGTCAATAGTTTGACTCATGAATCTTTTTTAAATTATGAATTGTGAATTATGAATTATGAACAATGAATTCAGGATTCATCATTCATAATTCATTATTAAACTTAAATTTCGCCTTTTTCAGCTGCGATCGATGGATAGGGTTCGTCGGGATTGGCGCGTAAAACTGAGTTTGGGCCTGCTGACAAAGTTGGATCAGAACTAGATAAAGGTACGCCTTCTTGAGCTTTTTCCAAACCGTAGTCGTAGGGGCCAGTAGCCAATACTGGAGGTTTGTCAAAATTCTCAAATGCTGGAGGTGAAGCAGTCATCCACTCTAAAGTTAGAGCTTTCCAAGGATTGTTACCAGCCTTGGGGCCATACATCCAACTCCAAATCACATTGACAATAAAAGGTAAAGTCGAAACTGCGAGTATGTAAGAACCATAGGTGCAGATTTCGTTGATCAAGGCAAATTTGGGATCATACTGAGCAACACGACGATTCATACCCATTAATCCGAGTTTGTGCATGGGTAAGAAAGTCATATTCAAACCAATGATGGTAAAAGCAAAATGAACTTGACCCCAAAATTCGTTGAGCATCCGTCCCGTCATTTTTGGGAACCAGTGGTAGAAAGCAGCATAGATACCCAAAACACTACCACCGAACAGAACGTAATGCAGGTGGGCAACTACAAAATAGGTGTCGTGAACGTGGATATCAAAAGGTACTGCTGCCAACATGACGCCACTGATACCACCAATCACAAAAGTTCCCACAAAGCCGATCGCAAACAGTAAAGCGCTACGATCAACGCGGAGTTTACCACCCCACATAGTTCCTAGCCAACTAAAAATTTTAATACCTGTGGGTACGGCGATGATCATTGTTGTGATCATGAAAAACATCCGCAACCAACCAGGGATACCACTGGTAAACATGTGGTGCGCCCACACAATTAAACCCAGAAAGCTAATTGCCAAAGAAGAGTAGGCGATCGCTTTATAACCAAAAATCGGTTTCCGGGAGTGAACGGGGATCACCTCAGAAATCACCCCAAAGAAGGGCAAAATCATGATGTAAACAGCTGGGTGAGAGTAGAACCAGAACATGTGCTGGTAAACAACCGGATCACCACCGCCAGTAGGATTAAAAAATGTTGTCCCTGCGAATAAATCAAAAGCCAGCAAAATTAAGCCTGCTGCTAACACAGGTGTAGATACCAGTACTAAGGCTGAAGTTGCCAACATTGCCCAGCAGAACAAGGGCATTTGATGGAAACCCATCCCAGGGGTACGCATTTTCAAGAGGGTGACGAGGAAATTAATCGCCCCCAAAATCGACGATGTACCCAACAGCAAAATACTCATAATCCAGATTCCCTCACCCACTTGGCCTGTTACCAAACTCAGAGGAGGGTAAGAAGTCCAACCTGCATCTGGAGCATCACCTACAGCTAAACTGGCGATCAGCATCAAACCTGCTGGGGGAATCATCCAGAAAGCTAGAGCATTGAGGCGAGGAAATGCCATATCTTTTGCCCCAATCATCAGTGGCATCACGTAGTTGGCAAAACCTGCACCCGCAGGCACAATCCACAAGAAAATCATAATTGTGGCGTGCAGAGTAAACAAACTGTTGTAGACTTCGGGAGTCACAAAATCTACTTCGGGAGTTCGGAGTTCGGTACGTACCAAATCAGCCATCACCCCACCAATACAGTAGAAGATGAAAGTGCTGACTAGGTATTGAATACCAATGACTTTGTGATCGGTGTTAAAGGTAAAGAATTCCCACCATTTTCTGATCCCTGGTTCGTCTGCCTCAGCAGGGATATTAGCTGTTTCTTGTATCTGTGCTTGTGTCATAAGTTTTTTGGTCAATGGTCAATGGTCAATAGTCAATGGTTAATGGTCAATGGTAAATAACTCTTGACAATGGACTTTTGACAATGGACTCTTGACTATTTGTGAAGTTGATGTAACATTTCTGGCTGAACTCCCATGTCTTGAGTGTATGGGGCAAGATATTCAGCTGCGGATAGTTCGCTTGGGTTAACAGCAACTGCTTGGTTGAGAGTTTCGACACTAGCAACCTGCTGTTCTTGTACCCATTTTTCAAAGGCTTCTGGTTTTTCTACTATGACTTGTGTCCTCATTGCACCGTGGTAAGGGCCACATAGTTCTGCACAGATTACAGCATAATCGCCTTCTGTCTTGGGTGTAAACCGAATTTCTGTTTGCCGACCGGGGATCACGTCTTGCTTGAGGCGAAATTCTGGCACCCAGAAGGCATGGATGACGTCATTAGCCGTCATATTTAGTTTCACTTCCCGCCCAATGGGAACGTGTAACTCACCAGAAGTAATTCCTGTATCCGGGTAAGTGAAAATAAAAGCATACTGTAAACCTGTGACATTAATCACAAGTTCTGGTGGTTTGCCTTGGTTTTCCCGACTAGCACCAATCGTGGGGGCAACACTGCCAACACCGGGAGCATCCTGTTTTTGCGGAATTTGGTCAGCATTGCGAACTGCTGCGGTGGCTGGATCTTGCATTGCCTCATCAGATTTTTGTTGATTGAGGTTGGGTTGATCACTGCCAGGTGTATCGGTCAATGTTGCTGCTATGGCTGCCCCTGGCATGTTCATTGCTTGGGGGGTCATGGGTGCGTCGTGAATGGCATGGGGATCAAAGCCACCCATCTCATTGTAGACATCAAAGCTGTAAACAGAGATACCGATGACAATAATCGCGGGGATCGCTGTCCAGAGAATCTCTAGTGGCACATTGCCATGCACTGGCAGACCATCTGTATCATCACCTGCACGTCGGCGATATTTGAAGGCTGCGTATATTAAAACACCCTCTACAATTAAAAATATACCTGTAGATACGATCATCATTGCATTGAACAGGCCATCCACTAAAACAGCTTCATCGGAAGCCTGGGTAGGTAATAGACCATGATTTTGACCATACCAGAGGCTGGCCAGTGTCAGGACGATGCCAATAAGTAATGTCCAGATTGAACTTGGAATTTTCACGGTTGATAAAGTTAATGACTTTACTACTTAGACGGAACTGCTCACTTACTACGGTAGTCCAGCCTACAGGAGATAGAGTCCTAGAAAGTAAAATCATTATTAATTTTTAAGCTGATTTTTCAATCCTCAACAGAATGTATTGGTTGGATATGTCGGAGGTTAGATGCAAATTAACAGAAAACTTTTCTGAAGCTAGAAGTATCTCTAGGAGTCTGTTGTCAACAACTTGAAAAATACCTAAAGCTTAGGCGCAAAGTAACCAAGGTGCTTCAAAGTATAAGTGAGAGCCGAACTTTCACCCCAATTTTCATAAGCTAGGGTGGAGATGTGAATTTTAGATTTTGGATTTTGGATTTTAGATTTTGGATTTTAGATTTTGGGAACGACGTTTCAACCAAGTCACAACTCCTGTATCGATAATTCAAAATCCCCAAGCCTCTGGATGGATGGCATGGACAATCTCTATAAAGTCCAAATCGGCTGGTAAACGTTTGAAATTTTGTGGCTCACGAAGAGCAAGTCAAAGGTATCTTTCATGAGCGAATTTGTTCTGGAACAACAAAATGTAGAGACCGTAGAACAACAGCAAAATCCCAAGGATCGAATTCGGCGCTGGGTGTGGAGAATGTGTGTAGCCACTTTGATTTTGATGGCGATCGGCAGCGCCACCCGCGTCATGAATGCAGGATTGGCTTGTCCAGACTGGCCTTTGTGCTACGGTAAACTAGTACCAACCAAGCAAATGAATTTCCAGGTGTTTCTGGAATGGTTTCATAGATTGGATGCGTCATTAATTGGGATCAGCGCGATCGCACTCGTGGGTGTATCTTGGTGGAATCGTCGCTCTTTACCCAAGTGGCTACCTTGGGCATCCATATTTGCTCTATTTTTAATTATCTTCCAAGGCGTGTTAGGTGGACTCACTGTTACTGAACTGTTACGGTTTGATATAGTGACTGCTCACTTGGGAACAGCTTTAGTATTTTTCTGTACTCTATTAGTGATTGGTACTGCACTCACTCCCTATCAAGCCACCGGAACTGTTGGTAAATTGCCTTGGATAGGTTTAATTGCCACTATTCTGATTTACGTACAGAGTCTTCTCGGCGCTTTAGTCGGTTCTCGCTGGGCGCTACACCAATGTTTTGGAGGTTACGAACTTTGTAATGTGATGTATAGTCACATCTTTGGCTTGATCCCGCCAACACTGGCAATATTGGTACTGGTATTTATGGCTTGGCGTACACCAGCACTCAACCCAGCCCTACGCAAACTAGCAAACATGGCTGGTGGATTATTGCTTTTACAACTAGTTGTAGGATTTGCTACTTTTCGATTACATCTCCAAGTCGAACCACTAACTGTCTCTCACCAAGCTATAGGGGCAATTTTACTAGGAATTCTGGTGGTTTTCACTGTTCTGTCATTACGCGATTGGGCAGTAAGCCGCAGTATGAACGTTGACACAAATACTGAAACTGCCAATCCACTTCCAAGTTAATCAGTTAACAGTTAACAGTTATCAGTTATCAAAAAGAGCTACTGATAACTGACTAATAGCAACAGCATACAAATTATTGAACATTAAGGAATTAGTGCCAAGATGATTGAGACTAATGTCTCGAAGCAGCATGAATCGTTTTTACAGGTTCTGCAAAGCTATTACCAACTAACCAAACCCAGAATTATCCCATTGCTGTTAATTACCACAGCTGGCAGTATGTGGATCGCAGCCAAGGGACAAGTAGATCCACTGCTGTTGCTAGTAACTCTGTTTGGTGGCACTTTAGCCGCTGCTAGCGCCCAGACAATTAACTGTATTTATGACCGGGATATAGATTATGAGATGGAGCGCACCCGTCATCGTCCCATCCCTTCTGGTAGGATACAGTCACGTGATGCTCTAATTTTTGCGATCGCTCTAGCTGTTCTTTCCTTTAGCCTATTGTCAGTATTTGCCAACTTGTTAGCTGCTTCCCTAGCTATGGCTGGCATAGTTTTTTATGTTTTAGTTTATACTCATTGGCTAAAGCGTCATAGCACCCTCAATATCGTCATTGGTGGAGCCGCAGGAGCGATTCCGACACTGGTAGGTTGGGCGGCTGTTACTGGTAGTTTAAGCTGGACAGCATGGTTATTATTTGCAATTGTCTTTTTATGGACACCGCCTCACTTCTGGGCTTTAGCCTTGATGATTAGCGAGGATTACGCAAAAGTTGGTGTACCAATGCTACCAGTAGTTGCTGGAAATCAGGCGACTGTGCGTCAGATTTGGTGGTATACCTTAATCACAGTCGTAGCCACACTGATGCTAATTTATCCTTTGCAGCAAACAGGATTTGTTTATGGTGCGAGCGCGCTATATTTAGGTGGAGTATTTATTTACAAAGCTTGGCAATTGTTGCATAATCCAAGCGATCGTAATTTAGCCAGAGGATTATTTCTCTTTTCCATTTCTTACATGATGCTGTTGTGTCTGGGTATGGTAATTGATAGTCTTCCTCTTACCCATCATGCAATTAGTTTTGTGGTCAGTCAGTTACATTTAGTGAACTGAAATGTAGCTCACTGGAATTAGACCGGGTTGTGAAAAACCCGGTTTTTATTTAAATTATTTAATTGCAGAAAGAGCGCGTCCACACACACCAGCAGCTATACCCGCCGAAGCCGCCAAAGAAGGTTGATTCTTCACGACACCAAGAATAGCTGCTAAGAAAAGAGCAAAAAAAGCACTCAACGCCATTTGACGTAAAATACTCATCTTGAATCCTCTAGCTAGATTTAATAGGGCTGACATTAATATAATTATCCATTAATTTTGTTTATAAAAATAAGAACAAATTATACAAAATCTTCAATTTTCAAATGCGGTTTTAATGAATAATGTATTTTGATACACATTAATATTCATCAAGTGGCTTACGATAATACCTTTTACCGCTCCCAATACTTCCCACCGCTACCGCGTCATCCGCATGTGGGAGCAAGACCCAGAGCCATTGTTAGCATCTCCTGGTTTATTACCATTAGCAACTTTAGCCAAAACAAATTCGCCTCAAACCTTACTTGAACAGGTTGCACTTCAGGTGAGTATGATAGAAGAAACAGCGATTAAGCAAAGCATCTCCGCATGTACACAACTGCTCGCAGGATTAGTATTCGAGCCAGAACAAATTCATCAACTTTTTAGGAGACAAGAAATGAGAGAGTCTGTCATTTATAAAGAAATTCTCCAAGAAGGTATTGAACACGGAAGACAAGAAGCATTAAATTTACTGATGCGTCAATTACGTCGTCGATTTGGTGCAATTAGCTCTGAATTACAAACCCAAATTCAAGCATTATCATTTGCCCAATTACAAAATTTAGGCGAAGCTTTATTTGATTTTTCTAATGAAACTGATTTGGCTGATTGGTTGAATCAATTGGAAAGTTAATTAAAGCCTGTATTTCTTGGCGCAATATTGCTCGTGTTAACCCAATTAATCATTTACGACCAGTTGCGAAAATGGTCAGATTTTCATACCAAACACCTTGCTCTGTTGCCATTGCTTCTATTTGTTGACGATACTCTACTTGTAATTTTTGCATTTGCTCCGCAGAAACCTGTAATAAGGGATTTTCTCTAGGATGAAACCATCCTCCATTCCATTCTTGAGCTTTCTCAAGACTCCGATAAAAACCAAATTGTTCGCTTTTGACTTGAATATCTTTAAAACCAGCTTCTCGGAGCAAATTTTGACACCTTTGGGGAGTTCCTGTTGGCTCGTTAATGTTTGTCAGTGAAATACCATGTTTAGCACAAACTTCAATGATGAGTGGTGCTTCACATGATTCCTGAGAGCAAGCAGAAAAACCAACAATACCGCCTTGTTTCAGAAAACGATACCATTTGTGTAAAGCAGCAGAAATATCTATAAAGTAGACTATTGCTGTAGAACAAAGAATGACATCAAAGCTTTCATCATCAAAGTTTATATACTCTGCATCGGCTGCAATTAGTTCTATATTTTGCAAGCCTAACTCATCTATTTTACGTTGGGCTTGTTCAAGCATTCCTGAAGAAAAATCTACTCCAATTACTTTTCCTTCACAACCAACAATTTGAGCAATAGGGATAGCAATGATACCTGTACCAGTTGCTATATCTAATACTTTTTGTCCCTTTTTTAATTTAACTAACTCTAATAAAGGTAGAGTGCGACGAATAGTGTAATCATTGTCGTAACTAGTTCTGCTGTTAAAAAAATCAATTACTTGTTGTTTGTATTGTTGTTCGTATTGGTTGTTGTGCATAAAATTATCAGAAAAAAACTTATACAGATTAACACAGATGTACACCGATAAAGCTGTACTCATACAATACATTGCTGACTGTTGAGTCAGAAGTTGTTAATCTCTCAGAGAGACTATATCAGAAGATTGAAACTTAATAGCGATCGCATTTGTTAGTGTAGTCATATAGGCTGAATTACCTTTTATATAAATTAACTGGCTTAATATGGCTAATTTAAATCTGCGTCGCCCCCAAAATATTAATGGTGACCAGTAAAGGACATACTGTCTTGCTATACAAAAATAAGTTTCTCTTTACTGGGGATCATCTGGCTTGGGATGATGATATTAACCGGTTAATTGCTTTCCGTAATTATTGTTGGTACTCTTGGTCAGAATTAATGAAATCAATGCGGAAGTTGGCTAATTATACTTTTGAGTGGGTGCTTCCAGGTCATGGACGGAGATATCACGCAGACGCAGAAACCATGAAAAAAGAAATGCACAAATGTATTGCGTGGATGGAAACCCAATAACGCAATTAGTATTTATGAAGCTAGTTTGAAAAATTTTGCAATATTAGCCAAGAAAGCGGGTTTTAACCATATGATTAAAACCCGTTTTTTGTGTAAACATCCTCACTTCATCACTACATACTTCCACACACAGTAATCTGTTTCCGGAATTTAACAATGAAACTTGGTAGCATATTGTGTAGTTGCTTACCGAAGTAGCATATGGAACCATTAATCGCGGGAGCGATCGCCCTATTCTTAGTCAATAAACTAAGTGATTGGGTGCAGCCTTTGAAAATATTATGCAAAAGCTAAAAGCCCAATCGCCAGATACCCACCTTCCGCACCCAGAACTGTCACATCTGAATGAAACCGACATATTTAGTACATAAGAACTAGCTGTGAGGAGAGTTTACCAGAGCTACAATATCTTGACTATTTAATTATTACCATGCACTTGAATTTTACTCTGAGTGCAAAGCTTTTCATGAATATTTAACCAGGAGAAAGGTGTTGGCGTCGGCAACACCTTTCTGCTCTTATAAAAATGATTACTATTATTGATTTCACATAACTTATTGGTTTTTATTGATTAATTTCTTTATTTATTGGAAGTCCTATAAATCTAAAATAATTATGAATTTTCTAGATTTAATCTCACCTTAGTGCAATATTCACTATATAAATAAAAAAATTATGCAGCCAACAATTAATAAAGCTGCTTTAGATAAGGCTTAAGTTCAGTTTTTTAATCTCTATATTTTCTATTGGTAATAGGCATTGCATAAATACGAAATTTAGTTAATGGCTTTAACTATTAATTTATTTTTTGTTGAATAAATATTGCAGATATGAGGTTCAGCAATAATTTTTGTTATGAGTAAGTGCCAAATACTCTTTTTAAGAAAAAATCACAGTTGACAGGTGCAAATTAGTGAAAAATTCTTTAATGGTTCCCATCCATTTGGATGCCTTGTATCTGAAAAATGATCGCCTGGTGGTAGAGGCTATGGCAGATTTTAGCCGCCTCCCTTATTTAGATAAGAATAAGCGCGATATAAATTCTATTGCCAATATCAGCGAGGAAATTGTTTCTCCGCCTTTTCAAAATCAGAATCTGTATCTCAAAGCAGGGATTCACTTGCATTGGTCTTTACCAGATGCTTTGACAAAAGGGATTCAAACTAAAGATAGAGATGGTTCTCAAGAACCTCAGAGTGTTACAAAAACAGTCTTTCCAGCAGTTCCCAATCGTTGGCTTGTCACTCGCACTAGTAATAATCAGATTGAAAAGCAATGGGTTGTAGAGAGTGATTACGTTTATCCTGAAGATGAAGGAAGACAAGTGGGCAGTATTGCCTATCCAGTAGCCAAAGCTCAACCTTTTCGCTACTTAGGGCGCAAATTACCCCTGGAAAGTTGGTTAAATGAGGATAAATTAAGCTCTAATTATTTAGATTCAATAACAGGAAAGCCACTGACAGCAGTTGGTTATGGAGAACCAACTTTTGCAGCTTTTTATCCTAATTGTCATAGTGTTTTTGGGTTTCATGATGATGACTATACTGCCGCAATTCCTGATGGACTAGAGTACGAAGTTATTGGTTGGTATAGTGACGCACAAGAAACTTATTTACAAGCTTTTCTAGAAACACTGAGAAATACTCTCTCTCAGCAGGGACATCAAACCCCCAGTATCGATCAAAAATTCATAGAACAACAATTTAAGTGGAAAGTAAATCTTGACGCAAATCAGAAATTTCCAGAATCCATTGGTTTTATTTGCTACGCCCGCTTAAAATTTAACATCGTAAACAATAACGATAACCAGACAAATTCTGTAAAGGTTACTGTTGGTAATACGGGTACAGAGGCATTATCGGCGTATCTAGCTAAATACATTGATCGCGATCGCAAATCCATCATCGAAGATCAGTTAGAAGCCTTGCTCTTGTCTTCTCGCCTTGAAAATAGTCGGTTAGATATGACTTACAAGTTAAAAGAGGCGCGACACGAGAAAGGCTTTAATAGTATTGGTACAGGCACGCTGTGGACAATTCGCTCAGAAACTGTAGGGACAACAACGGCTAATGCTGAGGATGCTCATAATCAGACGCAGCTGACCTTACCTGATGACATAGCCAACGGACTTGATGAGCTTAACCTCTCTCAGCAAAAATATGATGGCGCGCTGTACGAAATTGAGTCAATGCGTCGGCAACTTTTTGCAGATTGGTACAAGTATATGCTGAGTGCCTATCCGCCGGAAGGAAGCTCGGATCAATATCCCGACATTGATTTAGTCAAACATTTTATTCAGGTGAAGGGAATTATACCTTTGCAGGCAAAACTGACAGAGACAGGAAATCTGCTGTTGTCAGGGAATAATTCCGGCGAGATTACAAGTGCTTCTGCTGGGGAGTCTTCCTCTACCTCTATAGCTTCTATCTTAGCTACAGCAATTAATCAGTTACTCCAAAAAATAACAGATCTCAATCAAAAAAAAGAGATAAAAGAAGCTAAGGTAACTTACACCCTCAAGCAAATATCAAGTCCGCGTTACTGGCAACCCAAAGAGCCTGTTTTGTTGATGACGGGTGAAGGAGTGAAACCGTCTCCCAGACATGGACAGGATGGACGATTGCGGGAGGATGGTTTACTAGAATGCCAAATTTTACAGAATGTGACTACCTTAATTGGTAGAGATAGCTTTGTGGCTATAAGCAAGGCAATTGATGAGATAGAAAAGAACCAAACCGGGGAGCATATTGCTTTTAGTACCTGGGAAGAACAACCTTGGCATCCTTTTTTACTGGAATGGGAAGTGGAAGTCTTTCCCATCCGCGAGGGAAGTAATCACATCACTAGCGACAATAAATACGACGCTCAGTATATAACCAATAGTTATATTCTCAAGGAAAATGAACCCGACCTTTCTTTACAGTCAGGAAAGGGAGCTATTGTGAAAGTGGCTAACGTTTATAGTGGTCGCAGTATTTTAACACCCGATGCAGGGATTAAGCTTAACGAACAGTTAGAGGTTTATTTCAAAAAAGAATTACTGGATGACTATTGGGAACTGAAACAGTCACAGACAGGAAAAGAAGATTATTTCAAAAAACTTCAGGACTGGTATCACAACAAGCCCCCTTCACCTGCTTTAGATCAGAAACTTAAGAAAGTATATGAGAATAAGCCACGTTCACCTGTCTTAGACAAGAGTGAAGAAATCAAAGGAGAAATTCAGCAAATCCAACAATGGTATAGAAATAAGCCAGTCTATAAAATAGATAACTCTAATTTTTCTTTTTCTAACTTATCTGCGTCAGAACAAGCTAAAGACCCCATTTATACAGCAATTCGAGCTTATTCAACTCTTCAAGACTTTTATTGTTTAGCTCAATCTTTAGGTGGCTTTAATGAAGCTTTGTTAATGCACAAACAAACCTTACAATTACCCATTGCTGACCCCTTGGGATTTGCGGACTACCAACCGTTTACGGAAGCGATCAGAAACGCTGTCAAAAATAGTATTCGTAGTGCGCCGGAACCTTTAAATGATTTTAATCCGATTCGTTCCGGGGCGATGAAAATTCTGCGCTTGCGGTTAGTGGATACTTTTGGACAAGTGCAAGATTTAGATGTGAGTGAGATTATCACCACCGAACAAATGACGACTCCAGGAAGTTCCTATCTAGTATCTTTACCTCTGCGTTTCGTCCAACCGACTCGTTTAAATTTTCGTTGGTTGTCAGCAAATCAAGGTGAACAAGAAATGAATACTCATCCAGTGACGACTCCTATTTGTGGCTGGATACTTGCAAATTACTTGGATAATAGCCTTGCTATTTACGATCACCAAGGTAAAGCGTTGGGTTCGATTAATAATGTTAGTCAGCAGGCTAAATGGGAGTCTGCACCAGGAGAGGATTTGCCTTTAGCAGTTGCTGATATTGAAAACACACATTTAAGGCAATTAGTCAACCATATTATCTCTAGTAATAACGATGGAAATAGAGATTTTCTCCAAAGTTTTATTAGTGCTTTAGATAACGGTTTAGAGAATATTGAACCGGAAAATTTTGCCCAACATCAAGATTTAGCACTGTTAATGGGACGACCGATCGCAGTAGTTCGAGCTTCTCTTAAGCTGGAATTACAAGGGCTTCCTAGAATTAATCAAGATTGGGATGTATTTTGGCATGACTTGAGACGAAATACTAGAACAACAGATGATTTTGACCAAGTTCAAATTCCCGTCCGTCTGGGAGAATATAAGCAATTAAACGATGGTTTATTGGGCTATTGGTTAGAGGAACAAGATACTTTAAGTCAGGTGTTTTACGCTTGCGAAAGTGATGCAGATGGTGTTGATAATTCTGGAATTAAATTGCATGTTCCAGACAACGCTTGGCATATTGATATTAATGTACAAGCTCCCGCCCAAACGTTTACTATGCTGATTGACCCCAGAGGAAAAGTTCATGCTACCTGCGGAATCTTGCCCACGAAAGCCATTGATATTCCCCCGGATAAATATAAGGATGCTTTGGCAAAGATAGAAATTAGTTTCCTCTCTAGTCCTATTCTTAACCCTCTGAAAAATTTGCGGGATACAACTAGTTTGGATAAGAAAATATCTCTACCTTTACCAGACGAAGAAGGTTATGAATGGTCTTGGTTAGAAAAAGAAAAAGAGGAATGGCTAGTAGTATCTTCTGAAAATATTGCCCAACCAGAGCCTAATGCAGTATTCTCTGGAAAACAGGTAATTCGAGAAGGTTGGCTGAAATTAAGCCGAACAAAAGCTGATTTAGATTCAAATAGCCAAAATAGTTAAATTAGTTCAGAAAGCTAAATCAATCAACAAAATTAAGACGTAAAAATCATGAGCAATGGTAACGATAATTTAATTCTGCATCTCAAGTTAGATGAAATTGTCAATAATCAAGCCCTCGACAGTTCTAATTCTCAAAACAATGCAACAGTCACAGGAGGAGTTAGACTTATTCCTGATGACACATTTGGCAGTTGTCTTTATTTTGATGGCGTGAATGGTGAGGTTGTGGTCGCTCCTTCAAAATTTGCCACAGTAACTAATACCTTTACCATGAGTATGTGGGTAATGCCGAACACAACTATCGGTAACGCTACCCAAGCAACAACAGGTACAACAGGGGTAAGCGGACAAAGGTATGCTATTTATCCTAATCATGGGACAAATACCTATGGTCAAGGAGCCGCAGGCACAGGGATTTCTGTGGGGACGAATGGAGTGAATGTCTATGAACACGCAAACTCCTATCTCCCGCCTTTATTAGTGTGGCAAGGCAATGGCAATTTGAGTTCTAGCGACTGGAGCCATATTGCAGTAGTCTATACCAATAAACAACCATCTTTGTATGTCAATGGCAAACTGATGAAGACTGGCTTAACCAGTCAACAAACAAGTATTTATCCTTCTGCTGCCATTGGAGGTGGACAATATGGTCATTTCCCAGGCAAAATTGCCAATGTTCGTATCTACAATAAAGCTTTATCCCCTGAAGATATTCAAAGGGATATGGATAATGATTTAAGTGCGATCGCTTCTTTTAACAAAACCCATCCCCTTGATTTTAATTTGTATGAGGGAGAAAATAAAGAGCCAGTCATCTTTATTGAAAATGGTACAAAGGGACAAGAACTGGTCTTTGAAATCTGCAATAATTCAGGGCAATCAATTAATTTGCCTTCAAAAAGTGGAGTAGTAGGGAGAGATAATTATCATTTTGAATTGAGATTTAGACCAGATACTTTATCTCCTACATCTTTACAGGAATTAGTTTTAGCTCAGAAAGAGAATTGGAGTATGAGTTCTCCTGTTTCTCAAGCTGATGGTACAGTTTCTCTATATTTCCTAACAACTAATAATCAAGCTTTAGTGGCGAATCAAACCGTAACTTTAACCCTTCAACAGATTAATGGTGCAGCAGATGGAGGTGCAAGAACAACCAGAGCAGAATTACTGTGTCCACAATTTAGCTATCAGGGCGAAAACCTGAGTAACTACTATCGGGAAAAGTCTCTCAGTATTATTAACCATCGGGGCAAGAAAAATATCCCGCTTCATGTAGGTTTTATAGGATCTAATCGCATTTTAAATGATGGCAAAGAACAGACATTAACACTCCAAATTAATAACGTCTTAAAGGGTGAAATCATTGATTTCAATCCTAAAAATAGCCCAAATCCTTCTCGGTTAATTCTCTACTTTGATGTTGATACAGATTGGGGTTTGGGAACTAAATCTCAGGTGCAAAATATAGGAATTACAGTTAAAGATTGGCAGCCAGGAGGACAAGTCGAACAAGACTGGGATATACATCTCGAAACACAGACAGTACCAACTGTAGCAGTTGAAGGACTATCAGCTCCTTATTGGGTGTTAACCCATCAAAATGTAACAGAACCAAGATTAGCGGCAGGACATACTATCCAAATTACTTTAAATATTCAGTCTTTTTCTAGTGTGTTGGGTCAAACTAATCTCTATCTGCGTTACGAAAATATTCCAGGTTATTGGGATGGAACTTTTGTTTGTACCATCGAAAAATCACCTGTTTTGTTTGCTCAAAATGGTAACGTTGGTATTGGCATTTCAAATCCAAAAAACAAATTAGATGTTAACGGTGGTGCTGTCATTGGAAATACCTATGCTGGAACTACAACTGCTCCTGTCAATGGTCTTTTAGTAGATGGTAACGTTGGTATTGGGATTTCAAGTCCAGGGGCAAAGTTGCAGGTTATTAATACCAATCAAGATGCTGCTAATGGCACTACCTTAATTCTTGGTCCAAAGGATCAATCTAACCTGCGATTAGGATACCACCAAGATTATAGCTGGATTCAATCTCATGGAAGCAAGCCATTAGCGATCAATCCCATTGGTAATAACGTAGGTATTGGTATTTCAAATCCAAAAAACAAATTAGATGTTAAAGGTGGTGCTGTCGTTGGAAATACTTATGCGGGAAGTAGAACTGCTGATGCTAACAGTCTTTTAGTAGAAGGTACGGTGACAGCGACAAAGTTTGTCGGTGAAGGTGCTTTTGTAACCGGCATGATTATTATGTGGAGTGGAAGCGTTGACCAGATTCCTACTGGTTGGGCTTTATGTGATGGCAAGAACAATACACCTGATTTATCTGGTAAATTCATAGTTGGTTACAAAAAAGACGATACATCCTATGGAAAAATAGGCAATGCCGGAGGTGCTGAAAGTGTTACTTTAACTGAAAGCCAAATTCCTTCTCATTCGCATTCAGGCAAAACAGATACTCAGCAATTTAATTTGCTCTTGGGGGCGGGACTGGGAGGTGCTAACTCTTTAGCAAGGGTAAACCGCGAGGGCGAAGTTGGTATACCTCATAGTCATTCATTTACAACTGATAAATCAGGTGGAGGTAAGGCCCATGAAAATCGTCCGCCTTACTATACTTTGGCCTATATTATCAAAAAGTGATTTTAACAAGAGTAACCACTCTTAATTAACCCTTCATTATATAGGGTAGAAGTAATCAAAATTGGAAAGCGATCGCACTCTATCTCAACCTTAATTCAGATACATAGATACATAGAACCGGAAAAGCGATCGCTCAATCAATTCTCACTGATTACAAAAAGGAGATGTAGACAATGAGTGAAATAAAACTGGAGCGATCATAACAGCAAAATAGAAGAGGTGAATCCTCACACTTTTTAAATTAGGGCGTGTTTTAAAACTTGCTTGAAGAGATGATAATTTGAGGATTTTTGTGTTTGCAAACTGGTTATGATTTTTCCACCGTACTGTCAAGATGAATTGACAGAGCGACAGCAGTTTTAAGCTAGTTAAAAAGGAGAAAACAACTATGCCTTGGAGTTTAGAAATTCATCACATCGATCTTGGTACTTCAGGAGACTCAACTGTCGTAGTTGCTCGCGAGAATAACATTATTCGTAAAACAGTATTAATTGATGGTGGAAAAGCCAGATCAGCAGATATTGTTCATACCTACTTGACTAACACGATAGGAGTCAATCAAGTTAACGTTATTATCGTTACTCACTTTGATGAAGATCACTTTGCTGGCATTATATCTTTACTGAATCGTAGAGGCACTAATATTTATGACAATGCAATTATTTACGATCCCGGCCGACCTCCTAACCGCAGAGAATATTTCTCAAGAAAAAGAGATCGCGATGGAAATTCCATCCCTGCTGTTGACTATTCAAAATATATAGACGCCATTGCTGCAAAGCCACACATAACGCGAACTACACAAAATGTGAATAGCTTTGACCTTGTTGATTATGATGCTAATAATCTAGCCACAATTCCATATCCTCCTGGTCTTTATCCTAATTTTCTGCAACCACATTGGTTGATTAACAAAGAACTAATGTGGGGAAATGGAAGTGATGGAATTGCTCCTCATCCAGCTTTTGCTTCTGTGGTTCCTGCTGGTGCTCCAACAATTACCTGTATTGCTGCTAATAAGTACGTTTTACAACATGATAACACTCTTCGCTATGTCTCGGATTTGAACATTTTCAATGGTCCTAGGATGAGTGATGCTGATATTGCTAAGTATGAGAATGGTTACCCTAGACCCAACGATAATCCTAAGAGTCTTGGACTTTTAATTGAATTTAACAATTTTCGATACTATGTCGCTGGGGATCTTGAACAAGTTCAAGAGGATGGTTACATAAATCGTAACGCTATTGGCACACCTTTCCAGTCAGGTGTAAAAGACAGAGTAAACAATGCAAATAACATGGCAGGGCGAATTCTAGCGATGAAGACAAGCCATCATGGAGCGAATACCGCTTCGTCTCGAATTTTCATTAACCAGTTGCGACCCAGTGCGGCAATCCTCTCTGTCTCAAAGCCCAATCGACAGTATAGCCATCCATCACAGCGTGCCGTTAATATTCTTGATGGCTATCCAGAGCAGCCTGTTCTCGGAGATATCAATAATGATTTAGAACATCCGCCACAGCCACCGCCACCCCCCCAACGCCCTGTCCGCTACTATCTAACTGGATACCAAAATCCAGATGATAATCCACCTACAGGATTTGGGGGCGATGCTTCAATAACAGCAGGCAACCCAGCTTTAAATGTTCCGGGGCATATCAAGTTAACAGTCTCAGAGCAGCAATCACTCCGACCTAGGGAAGGACAAATTTTTCGAGGGGTGAAGGCAGCCACTCAACATACTGCTCAAGCTGTTGGTATAA
This sequence comes from Westiellopsis prolifica IICB1, assembly GCF_004323185.1. Classification (GTDB taxonomy): domain Bacteria; phylum Cyanobacteriota; class Cyanobacteriia; order Cyanobacteriales; family Nostocaceae; genus Pelatocladus; species Pelatocladus prolificus_A. Next base: position 3,213,459 of record NZ_NAPS01000001.1, on the reverse strand, counting down.
ATTTGACACCAGCAGCAATTGACGATATTGCGGATAAAGGAGCTGTCTATGGAGCCGCCGTTGCTGTGGCTGTTGCGGTTGGTGCACCTATAGCAGCAGCAACTCAAGCACTGGAAGCTACCGCCTGGGTTGGCCTTGCTGGCGGTCTTGGCGTTATTGAAGCAGCTTTTAACAGGCTCAATGGAGGTGGCGATGCAAAGGCGGTAAGCGATGCTGCTACAAGGGTAGACCGAGGAAACCGAGTGAATCAGGTGGGACGTGGTGCTGCTGCTGCGATTGGAGCAGCGATGACTCGCGATAGCGCAACTGCTATAGATGATAACTTTATTGCTATAAGCAATGCAGCAACTAGAGCAGGGGCAACTGCTGCTGCGGGTTATGCAGCAGCAGTTGCAGCTAGTATTGTCCTGAATACCCCAAATATGGGGGCTGATGATGCAGGTTATACCGTTGCTGCTGCTTTTGGTGCAGTTGCAGGAGGGGCGACTGTTGCTCAAGGGGCGGCGATCGCTGCTGCCATTGCTGCAACTGTGGCCGTTGTTGATGGTGAAACTACAGCAAGGGTAACCACTAGGGCGGCAATGGCTGCTAATATGCCCGCAGGACAAGCGGCACTTGCTGGATCTGTAGCAAGTGCTTCCTACTGGGAAGGAGCTCTCAATTACGTATACAACGGCGTTAAGTACGCTCTCATGGAAGCTAATTTTGCTGGTCTATTAGCTGTGTATACAGCTAATGCTGCCCTGAAAGCAGCCACCATTCCTGCTGCTGATTTGTTTAACATTCGGTTTCGATACAGAGGTAATAACGGGGTCACTGAAAACGAGAACTTTCTTCATATTTAATAACATCTAGGATATTATGGAAGGCATTACATCTTTAACCACACTCAAGCAGCGACTTGATCAAGAAACCCAAAATGGCAATCTCTCGTTAAAAACGGATAACAGCGCCTCACAACATCTCACCCAGTTTTTGGCAACTCTACCTAACCAACAAATTGTTTTATCTAATGTTAGCTCGACCATTAACGATACTGCTCAAATCCTGACGATTGCGGGCGGTGCTGATGAAGATTGGCTTATTCTCGGAACCGCTAATGAAAGCCTTCATATTTACCAAGTCAGTCTAATTTATACTCAAGTTGGTGGGATATTTGAGACCATCTTAAATGTTGAAGGCACTTTAACGGTAGGTCGAGCCTCTTTGATCGTGACTGGCTTGCTTGAAGGTAACAATCAAATTAGGTGTCAGATCAAGCAACCACAGTCAGTTAACACTATAGGATTAATAGAAATTGCGAATTTCATCAGTCATAACTACTTAGCAGCCGATTTACCTACCGAAGTGGATCTGTTCACGGGTCAAGTGCCACTGACCGCACTCGATTTTTCATTCGGCTTTTCTCGATCTGCCGCTACTCGCTTTATCTTTACTTCCGATCTGAATGCTTCTTGGAAAATCGTTGACAAACTTGCCTCTTTAGAAAGAGTTGGCATTACGCTTACTTCTGAACACACTTTTAGATCTGGAGCAGGCTTTCAGTCCAGAGTCGGTGGCAATATCCACGCCTATCTATTAATTGAGCAAGAATTTGCAGTCTCTTTAGCACTGCAAGGACAGTATAACTGGGAAATTGGCGTCATTCCAGCTGATGGTAATGTACTGCCTGGATTAGCCACCTTAGCTGACTTAATCGGAGGCGAGGCCTTACAGAAAAGTGTTGAAAGTGGTTTGAAAACACTAGGGTTGGGAGCGATCGCCATTGATGGGGTCTATCTAAAGGTGGATTTGAAAGCAGCAACCTTGCGATCAGTTGCTATACACGGTCATATTACGGTTGAAGAGATAACTTTCAACATTGAGGCTTACTTACCTAATTTTGAATTTCATGGTCGTCTTTCTCCTAATAGTCCTATTCATCTAAAAGCTTTAATAAATAAGTATTTTATTGTTACTGATACTTTTCCTGAGATTGATATTAATGTTCTTAGTATTGGGGCGCAGCCAGGAATAGGAAAATACAGTTTATATGCCTCAATTATGAGCAACTGGACTTTAAAAATTGGAGATATTAATCTCATTTTTAAAGAATTTGACCTTCAGATCACAAAACAAATAGAGGGAGTAACTGGCTCAATTGGGGGGGTACTTGAGTTAGCGGGAGTAGAATTATATACAAGTGCTGAATATTTAGAAATTGGAGGTGGCTGGGAATTTTATTCTAGCACGGAAGATAATAAAGAAATGCCCATTGGTGAACTGATTGAAAAGTTGGTTCAACTGTTTGGGGAAGTCACCTTGCCAACAGCACTTGTAGAGTTGAAAATAATTAATTTTCATGTTTCATTTAATACTAATAGTAAAAATTTTACTTTTACCTGCAAGTCTAAATTTCCAATCGATACTCAAGAAGTAGATATTACAGTAAATATTAATATCATCCAACAACAAGACGGTTCTTATAAAAAACACTTTGACGGTTATATCACCATTGGCAGCTTAAAATTTGCTCTTATTTTCGATACAGATCAAACCTCCACCACCTTCCTTGCTGCTTACCACGATGAACAAACTATCAGTGTTAAAGAACTGATTGGTTATATTTATCCAAATCTCCAAAATGAGATTCCCGAAGGGCTAGAAATTAGCCTGAAAGATGCCCTGTTTGCCTATTCTAAACAACCAACACTAACTAATTTTCTCTTTGGCTTAAATATTGGTAGTGGAATCAACCTCTCTAACCTCCCGTTAGTCGGTCAAGAATTCCCGCCAAATCAAACTATTAAATTGTCATTTCAAGTCTTAGTTTCTAAGTCAGACTTCACCACAGACGAGATTAAAAACCTTAACAAACTTTACCCTGAAGGTGGAATTAGCTTACCCCAAGACCAAGCGATTACCAGCAGACTCAGCCTTGCCACCTTAATGCAACTGGGCAACGAAACCCAACAATTGCAATTACCCGTCGCCATCAATCAAACAACTGGTCAACTACAGACAACCACACCCAACATTAATGCCCCATCTTCCCAGGATACGACCCAATGGTTTACACTGCAAAAAAGCTTTGGCTCCGTCCACTTTGAAAGAATCGGTTTAAACTACAAAGATTCAAGAATCTGGGTTTTGCTAGATGCTGGTTTCTCCCTCGCTGGACTTAGCCTCTCCCTGGATGGACTCTCTGTCAACTCTCCCCTCACCACATTTGAACCCCAATTTGACCTCAAAGGGTTAGGCATCGATTACAAAGGTGGAGACACCTTAGAAATAGGCGGCGCATTTTTAAGACAACAAGTTACCAAAAACGGCATAACTTACGATGAATACGATGGTGCTGCTGTCATTAAATTTAATGTCAAAGGCAAAGCCCTAAACCTTTCTGCTATTGGTTCCTATAGCTACATCGAAGGACACCCTTCCCTCTTCATCTACGCCCTACTCAACTATCCCATTGGTGGTCCCTCCTTCTTCTTCGTCACCGGACTCGCCGCAGGTTTCGGTTACAACCGCGCCCTGAAAGTCCCCACCATTGAACAAGTTGCTACCTTCCCCCTGGTTGCTGAAGCGATTAGCCCTCCTCAATCCAGTGACTCCAACTTAGACAAAGCCACACAACTCACCCAAGAACTAGAAAAACTCCGAGAATATATTCCCCCCGAAACCGGACAAATCTTCCTTGCAGTTGGAGTCAAATTCACTTCCTTTAAAACCATTGACTCCTTTGTTCTCCTCACCGTCGCCTTTGGCAATCGTTTTGAACTCAATATCCTGGGCTTATCTACCCTCATTGCCCCTCCAGAAGCAGGCGCAACCCCTGTTGCTGAAGTACAATTGGCACTCAAAGCCAGTTTTCTCCCAGAAGAAGGTTTCCTCGGAATCAGCGCCCAACTCACCCCCAACTCCTATATCCTTTCTAAAGCCTGTCACTTAACTGGGGGCTTTGCCTTTTATAGTTGGTTTGCCCCTAACGAACATGAGGGAGATTTTGTCCTTACCTTGGGAGGCTACCATCCCCGCTTTCAAGTTCCTGAACATTACCCTACAGTTCCTCCCCTCACCCTGAACTGGCAAGTTAACGATGAACTTCAGATCAAAGCCGATGCCTACTTTGCCCTCACTGCTTCCGCTATCATGGCGGGGGGACATCTGCAAGCTACTTGGAATAGTGGTTCTCTAAGTGCTTGGTTTAACGCTGGCGCAGACTTTCTCATGTCATGGAAACCGTATCACTACGATATTTCTATTTATATAGACATGGGAGTTTCCTACACTTTTGAATTCTTTGGTACTCAACACATTACCGTAGAGTTAGGTGCAGATTTACACATCTGGGGTCCAGAATTTTCCGGTCTTGCCCAAATTCATCTTTGGATTATCTCGTTTGATGTTCGCTTTGGTAGCGATGCTTCGCAAGCACCAACCCCGATTGATTGGTCAACCTTCAAAACTTCCTTCCTGCCAGCCAATAATGATATTTGTAGCATTGCAGTGAAAGATGGATTAGTGACGAAAGTCAATCAAAATAAGAAATCAGATTTAGGGGTGATTAATGCCAAAAACTTCTGCTTAGTGACTAATTCAGTGATTCCGGCGAAAAAAGCTGTTTATCAAGAAACCCAGACATCTACTGCATCAAATATAAAAACCGATGGAATTAATGCTAAATTCGGTGTCGGTTCAATGGGAGTAAGTTCAGATAAATTAACTTCAGATTTAATTATTAATATAACAAGAAATGAGATAGCGATAAAGGCGGAGGAATTTGCAGAAGAATTTGCCTGCACACCGATACTAAAAAAAGTACCCGTTGGACTATGGGGAGAATCGTTAACTCCTGATTTGAATGGAGCGCAATTCATTGAAAATGCCTTATCAGGGTTGGAAATAAAGCCGAAAGAACAACACAAAGCTGGAAAAACCCATGCTATTGAGCGCACAAATTTACAATTCACGACTGAGTTAATTAATAATGCTTACAAATGGGGAAATATCGAAGCATTTAAATCAATTCCATTTGATGACAAGAAAACAGAAGAAGAAAATAATAATGCAAGCAAGCAAATAATTAGTGAGAGTATCGTAGACAATACCGTAAAAACGACTAGAGAAAATTTATTGAGAGGACTCAATTTAAATATAGAAGAAATTGATATAAGCAAAACAATTGCCGATGATTTCTTCATCTCACCAAAAATTGCAGAGTTAGTCAAATAATTAGTATTCTAGGATGAAAAAATGGCAGAAACTACCACAAACGAACCCACAAAACTTGAATTTATTCAGTATCATCAGCCAGCCTTAAAAGACGGTAACTATAAAATTACTATTCAACAGAAAATTAGCACCGAACAAATCAATGACTCTTTTACCATCACCAAAACCTTTTCTGTATCAGGAGAACGCTTTAATTTAAAACCCGCAGATATCCATGCTGTATTCCCACCTAATAATAGCTTAGGGGAACATTCCAAAGTTTTACCCCATATTATTCTGAATCGTAGTACCCTTCCTTGGGAACGTCAAGCTGATAATAATAGTATCAATATCCCTTGGTTAGCGCTTCTATTATTTGAAGAAGGAGAGGTAACAGAACCCAAAATTATAACTCTCAAAGCCTTAAAAGATATTAATAGTTATGCTGCTAAATTTCCGAATTTTATCCTAGAAAGTGGACAACTTGATGATGACAAGGTAACGGTTATTGACGTCAAGAAACAATTATTAGCAAAAATATTACCAACTAAAGAAGATTTAGTATATCTCGCTCATGTACGTCAAGGAACAGATAATCAAGGCAATTTAGTTGAGGATGAATTAGCCCTAGCCGTCATTATTTGTAACAGACTCCCTAAAAAAAGTGCGAGAAACACAGTCCATCTTGTTTCTTTAGAAGGACGCTATAACGATAATGGCTTTAATTTTCAAGGTGCGGGAGATAACGATAATATTCGTTTAGTTAGTCTCAAAAGTTGGAGTTTTTCCTGTATAGATGATAAGCAAAGTTTCCAGGCACTATTAACAAATCTCAACCGTGAGCCTAGCACCTTAAGATTACCTAAAGTTGATAATACTGAAGCCGAAAAATATCTGTCAATGGGTTATGTTCCCCTACCGCATTTTTTACGAGAAGGAAGCAAGACTTTTTCCTGGTATCATAGTCCTTTAACAACCGGGAGCAATCCTACTGATAATATCACCTTACCAATTCGTACAGCCGATGAGCTAGTACGCTACAATTCCAATAACGGTATGTTCGATATTTCCTATGCTTCCGCTTGGGAATTAGGACGATTACTAGCTTTGCAGAGTAAAAGTTTTTCTGTCAGTCTCTACAACTGGAAACGCATTCACAAACAAGGACAGATTATTCAAAATACGGAAAACCATTTACCGTTTTATAATAATCAACCTAATACTGAACTACCTGATGCGATCGCATCCTGGTTTACAAACTTAAGTCTTCTCAAAGGTGTTCCCTTTAATTATCTTGTCCCCGATGAAAATCTGTTACCTATAGAATCCATCCGCTTTTTCTGGATCGATCCCCTATGGATAGAATGCTTATTAGATGGAGCATTCAGTATTGGACGAGTAACTTCATCAGATCATAGTCATGATAGTAGCCATAAAGAAAATAATAATAGTCCTGCTGCTAACCCTCATGAAATCGTCACTGGCTTTTTACTACGATCTGATGTAGTAGCAGGTTGGCCTGGTTTAATCATTGATGGTTACAATCAGGTGATCGATAATGATTCCCCTATTTCTGATGAAAATAAACTTCCCTTACTGCGAAAAGAGCGCCTTTCAGCGAATGTATTGATTTGCTTATTTAAAGGAGAAGTAAAAACAGTTGATATTCACCAAAAACCAGAAACATTACATTTTGGACTAGATTTTGATAGTAAAAACAAAACGTTTTCAAAAAAATTAAAAGATTTAAATGGTCAAGAAATAAATATATTGATGGACAATATAAGTTGGAAAAATAACGATGTAACTATCAGAGCGATCAACATCAATCAATTTGCAGCAAATATTAAAGCTAAATTAAACATAAACAACTCATTTACATCCGCCGAGTTTGCTTTAGAGATGATTGAAGGCGTAGAAAAGATTAGATTTAACGAATCTATTCCACTAATACCAGAAAGGTGATAAATTTTCAACTCGCCATCACCTGTGAAGGTGTATAACGCCACAACTGATGCAAACGATTTGCTGGCATTGTTAAGTATAAAATATCGCTAGCACTGAGATTGATTTCCAGTAAATCCCAGCCGTGAATTTCTTGGTTATTTGTCTCCACATATAACGGCACAAAGTCCGCATCCATCGCTGCATCTTTCACCCGTTGCCCACAAAAGGGATGAGAGGGTGTAATTAATGTTGCAAAGGCTACCCACAGACTATCGGCGGTGATCCCATTGCCAAGGATGCGTCCGCCTAAAGCAGCAGCAGCAAAAGCCGGAGCGGCGAGTTCGGCGGGACTAAGAACAGCTTCAAAGTCAAATACCTGTTGTGCCATCCGGGCAAAGTCTGGATCGGCGTAATGGACAATCACTGGTACTTTGGCCGTGATGGCTTTGGCTTTGAGAGCAATTTCCATGTTTGTGGCGTCGTCGTTGGTGACAGCGATGAGTGCAGATGCATTTTCTAAGTTACTCACTTTGAGAATTTCGGCAAAGCTACCATCACCATGAATGACGGGAATACCCAATCCTCGCGCAGTGTTGACAAATCTGTTGTTGGTATCGCGCTCAATAACTATAACCTCGTGTCCACTACTGTGGAGTTGCTGAACAATTTTAATTCCAATTCCTCCCAAACCACAGACAATATAATGATGGCGATGGGGAATACGGGCTGCGTCTAAGAATTGTTTGAAGCGACTACCCAAAACAAAATCGTTCAGTAAAGCATAGAAAAGACCAATTACCGCAGCTCCTACCAGCATCATCAACACGGTAAATAATCTCACACTCGTGGGAGCCTGTTCGATAACTTGATCATTACCGCCCGCCCCCGTAATCATACCGACAGCAAAATAAAGAGCATCAACAATAGAAACAGTTCTTTCAGTGGAAGTGTAGATGAGTGTGGCGATCGCAATAATCACCAGCAACACCAAAGACATCATTACCACCGCTTGAGCATGTTTCTGAAACTGTCGCAAACTGGTAAACACTTTCAGCAGTTTGGCAATCATTGATCTGCGAATGCTACGCACGCGGGGTTGAGTTCCCACAATTAAGCGATCGCCTACTTTTAATTTATGTCCCGTAACTACGGCAGATACTAAATCCACCTCGCCTTCTGCTGGCATATAGTAAATCAGCATCCGTGTCTGATCATTCCACAATTCGCTGAGTTTGCGATCGCGCCACGGGTGATCTTCATCTATATATTCTTCGTGAATTGGCCAAGTTTGCTGAAACAGCTTGATTTGTCCGATTGCTTCACTTCCCAACGCCGCAAAAGTAAATACAGGTGCTGCTAATCCCGCAACACTCATAGTTAAATGTTCTGGAACCGCATGATCCAGGCGTTCCCCTAAACTGGTGTTAAAAAAGCGATTGATAATCCGAATGCGCGGATTTAGTACCCGCGCTTGCATCATAATTCGTAAATTGAGTGCATCGTCACCTCCAGCGATCACCAAGGTGTGCGCCTGCTGAATTCCAGCTGCTTTGAGGGTGCTAGCTGCGTGCAGATCGCCGACAATGACATCTCCTGCTCTCTCGCCTGGAACTGGTTTATGATGAATGCCGATGACTAAGGCCCCTTGTTGTCTCAGCAAACGAAAAACTTTATATCCAGTGCGTCCTAAACCACAGACAATTATTCGAGGTTTCATGAATTAGCAGCATGATGTGCAGAAAAGCTGCATATGTAAAACTAAATATTATTTAAATTTTTGCCTGATTCTCAAGAATCGAACTGTAGCTGACAACACGATCAGTCAAATTGGGACTAACTCTGGTGAATACAAGGTGCTGTTGCCAAAATTTGCGCCTCTGTTAGCATCAGTTCAATATCTGATTGTAACCACTGACGAGGGGCTTGACAGTGATGCGCCACTAATAGTCCCCATAATCCTTTGGGAGTCAAGATAGGTACAACTAAGTTTGCACGAACCTTCAATTGGCGCAGAAAATCTCGGTGACAAGTAGCAATTGCTTCTGATTCAATGTCAGGAATTGCTCTGACCCTTCCTGCCAAATATAGTGCAGCATACTCATCATTAAAACAACCATCAGGTCCTGTTGAACCTAAGATAGAAAATTCATCAGAACTCAAAGCTTCAAAAGTCACTTGTCCGTGCCACTGATAGTAAAAGTAATACAAAACCACGCGATCGACTTGAAGCGTTTCTCGGAGACGGTTTGTCGTTTCTATAACTAACGCGTCCCGCTCCATTGTTCCAATTAGGCGCTCAAGTACTTTTTGCAAACCGCGATTACGATCCACTGTGACACTATGGTTAAATTCTGGGTTTGAATGACTTTGCACTGGTCTGCAATAACAAGTGATTGACAGTTTTTTACCATGCCACATAGGGCTGGTGATTCTCTTAACTTACCGTTATAAATTCCTGACTCAACGAGATGACATAAATTCTTAAGAATCTATAAGACAGATTTAAAACTGACACCTTAAATCCCTAATTTCGGATCTCCGATCCCCGGACTTCTCAGTTAGAATCCGATTCTACATGGGTAACATAACACTAACGAGAATGGAGAACAAGAAAGAAAAATAACTATTTGATTTGGAAAAATTTTTTGAGTGTTAGTGAAAATGAATATACCAATAACAATCCCTTTTGTAGATCTGAATTTACAACACCAACCGATTCAAAATCAATTGCAACAAGCAATTCAAGCAGTATTAGAACAGGGAGATTTTGTTTTAGGAAAAACGCTTTCTGATTTTGAAGCAGCTTTTGCTGTTGCTTCTGGTACAAAATATGGAATTGGTGTTGCATCTGGAACTGATGCGATCGCTCTCGGTTTACAAGCTTGTAATATCGGTGCTGGCGATGAGGTTATTTTACCAGCTAATACTTTTATCGCCACACTAATTGGTGTGTTACGTACAGGGGCAAAACCAATTTTAGTAGATTGCGATCCTCATACAGCTTTAATTGATTTAGAAGCAGCAGCAAAAGCAATTACATCAAAAACAAAAGCAATAATTCCCGTACACCTTTATGGTCAAATGGTATCACCAAAACAGTTATTAGACTTGGCTGATACCTACAAAATCCTCATTTTTGAAGACGCTGCTCAAGCACATTTAGCTGAACGAGAAGGATATCGCGCTGGTTCAGTAGGTATAGCAGCAGCTTTTAGTTTTTATCCCAGCAAAAATTTAGGAGCATTTGGAGATGGGGGAATACTCTTAACGCGAGATCAACAAGTAGCTGAAAAAATGGTAAAGTTGCGAAATTATGGTGCATCGCGCAAGTATTTTCACACAGAAATTGGAACCAATAGCCGCTTAGATACCATCCAAGCTGCTGTACTGCACCAAAAATTACCATACCTCAAAAATTGGAATGGCGATCGCCTTAACATTGCCAAAATTTACGATGCAGAACTAGCACCCTTCGCCACAAAAGGTATTATTCCTATTCAAAATCAGAGTGGTGAAGGTCATGTATACCACTTGTATGTGATTAGAGTTTGTGAATTTTGCACCCTAGATCGATGTGTCATTCAAGAACAACTTGCAGCAATGGGAATTCAAACAGCAATTCATTATCCAATTCCTTGTCATCTACAACCAGGATTCTCAAATTTAGGCTATCAAATTGGTGATTTCCCGCAAGCGGAAATATTAGCAAATCAAATCTTATCATTACCCATGTATCCAGGTTTAAGCAACAGCAAAACTCAAAAAATTACGGATGCTATATCCCAGATTTTAACAGTTAATTCTCCCAAATAAACTTTGCTATTTACTTAAAAGGTAGATGAAAAGAATAAATAATAACTAATGACCAATGACAATTGACCAATGACCAAACAAAACATAATTTTACCGAAGTTTTTGAGTTTAGCAATTCTAGGTATTTTAGGATTGCTTTATGCACCTCTATTACTACATTGGCTTGATGGTTGGTTGCATAAAAATATCAGTACAGAACACGAATATTTTAGTCACGGTATGATTGGTTTACCTTTTGCTGTATATATAGCTTGGCTCAAACGTAAACTATGGCAAAGACTACCAAATCATCAACATCCCTTGGGTGTTGTTCTATTATTAATAGGAGGAATTTTCTATCTAAGCGGTATTAGCGAATGGGTTAATCTTTCCTTACCAGCTATAATTTTAGGATTGTGTTTATGGTTAAAAGGTATTCCTGGGTTTAAATTACAAAAATTTCCTTTGCTATTAGTTTTTCTGGCAACACCAACACCACTACCCTATTTAATTTCTCCCTATACCTTCCCTTTACAAAGTTTTATTGCTGGGACTGCGGGTTTTATTCTAAATCAGTTTGGAATGACAGTCATTGTCAATGATATCAATATATATGTGGGAGGAAGAATAGTAGAAGTAGCCCCATACTGTGCAGGATTAAAAATGTTATTTACTACTCTTTATATTGGCTTGATATTACTTTATTGGACAGGTGATTTATCATTTTGTCGTAAGACAGTTTCATTTTTCTTGATAGCAATGTTAATTAGTATTAGCGGCAATATTATTCGCAATACCTTACTAACCTACTTTCATGGTACAAGTAACGAAGCTGCTTTCCATTGGCTACATGATAGTTGGGGTGGCGATATGTTTTCTGCTGTGATGCTTTTGCTATTGATACCAATACTGAATAATCTTGATAATTTCTTCTCTGAATCTGGTGTTATTCAAAAAGAACAAATCAAGACTTAAACACTTTATCTCCAAAATCTAGCCAAAATCACCCCTACTTGGATGCTGATAATTCCCAAGATTGCACTCCCAGCCCAATAAAAAAGCGTTTTTGCCCAATTACCACTATTTAATAGGTTAATAGTATCTAGCCCATAAGTTGAGAAAGTTGTGTAAGCTCCTAAAAATCCTGTTGCTACCAAGAAACGTACTTCTGGAGAGATAATATCTGCTTTATACAAAGTTAAGGTAGTGAAGAATCCCATAAAAAAGCAGCCACTGAGATTAATCACAAATGTGCCATAGGGGAAACTTATACCAAAACGTTGGGTAAACCACACTGTTAGATAGTATCGGCTCAAAGCGCCTGCTATGGCTCCTAAACTAATAGCGATCGCATTTCTTAGAGTTGGTTGTTGGAAAACTTGTAGTAATAACATGATGCAAGCGATCGTTATAATCTTGAAAATATTAAGTAAAGTAAAAATAAGTCTCACATATTAGAGTAAAAGTCAATGGTGCTATTTGGATTTGGTAAAAAATTAACATTGCCTAGCCCTCAAGAAGCTTTACCAGGACGGGCAGAATCGATGTCAGTAAATAACCGTCACTATATACTAGGTAATCCTATCCAATCTCCATTTCCAGAACGCATGGAAATGGCAATTTTTGGGATGGGATGTTTTTGGGGTGCAGAACGTAAGTTTTGGCAACTTCCTGGTGTTTATACTACCGCTGTTGGTTATGCTGCTGGTATCACTCCCAACCCCACCTATAAAGAAGTTTGTAGCGGTATGACTGGTCACAACGAAGTAGTGTTGGTTGTTTATGATCCGAAAGTGATTAGTTACACCGATTTACTTAAAACCTTTTGGGAAAACCATGATCCCACCCAAGGAATGCGCCAAGGTAACGATGTCGGTACACAGTATCGCTCTGGAATTTATGTGTACTCTGAGGAACAAAAAAAGCTAGCTGAAGCTTCGCGGGATCAGTATCAAAAAGCCCTCAGTAGCGCAGGTTACGGTAACATCACTACAGAAATCCTCAGTGCGCCAGAATTTTACTACGCCGAAGACTACCATCAGCAATACTTGGGTAAAAACCCTGGTGGTTATTGCGGTTTAGGAGGAACAAATGTTGCTTGTCCTGTGGGATTAGTTGAATCTTAAATTTGGTATAACAATCTAGCCCTTTCAAGGACTCCTCTCTAACCTCTTGACTCTGTGTTCTCTGTGCCTCTGTGGTTAAATAAAAGACTTTTAAACCACAGAGACGCAGAGGACGCAGAGAAAAAAGGGGTAGAAACTGTAACTTAATTTCTACACATTTGTGTTCAGAACTAGTCTTGAACTATGAGACTGCGATTTCAATCGCAGGCGGGTTTTTTAACATTTGGGATACTCCCGAAAATTATTTAATGATTAAGAATTGTTTAGCAATTCTTATAAAAAAATATTGCTAGTAATTGAGGTAATTGTTAAAGTGTGTATTGGCAATAAAATTGGTAATCCTAGTAACAATCACAGGAGTAAACTATGAGCCATATCCATTCTGCCGATCGCATCAAGAGTTGATTTTCGGCTTTGGATTGTTAGTGCAATTCAAGAATTAACTTTGTCTTACCCTGTACCGTGATGCAGAGAAGTTGTGAAGGTGATCCTATGGTTCAGGTGGAGTAAGACCAGAATTTGGAGGATAAAATCCATGAATATTCAAGGCAAGGTTGCTCTTATTACTGGAGCTTCCCGTGGTATTGGACGTGCTATTGCTCTGGAATTAGCGCAAAAAGGTATGAAACGGCTGATTTTAGTGGCACGCGATCGCCAAAAGTTAGCAGAGGTTGCTCAAGAAATTGAAGCAATGGGTTCAGAAGCTATAATCATGGCGTTAGATTTGACGAAACCAACTTTTGTAAATGTTGCTGTTGCCCAACTTTGGCGTAGTTATGGCCCGATTCACTTGCTAGTCAATTGTGCAGGTGTAGCCTACCAAAACTCATTTTTGCAATCGAAATTACCCCAAGTTCAAGAGGAACTTTCTCTGAATTTATTGGGGACTTATACGCTGACTCATATGATGGCCAGACGTATGGCAAATCGAGAAGAAGGAACAATAGTTAATGTCTCCAGCTTAATGGGAAAAGTTGCTGCACCGACGATGGCGACTTACTCAGCTACTAAGTTTGCACTTTTAGGTTTTACCCAAGCTTTACGCCGCGAACTTGCTCAATACAAGATTCGAGTCATAGCATTATTACCAACTCTGACAGATACCGACATGGTGCGCGATTTAGAGTTATTTCGGTGGATAATGCCGATAACTCCTGAACGAGTAGCTCAAGCATTTGTATGCGGATTACAAAAAGACTCATCGGAAATTTTGGTTGGATGGCAAAGCTATTTAGCAGTTTGGTGTCAGCGTTTTGCTCCTTGCTTGCTGGAGATAATTTTACAAATCTCAACACCCAAAGTTCAATCACACAACCAAGGAATGAAAATATGACTCCACTACACCCCTAAACCATTTTCAAACTAAAATCCCGGATCCCCAATTTCTCTTTTCAAGACAGCTATCACAAAAAAGATGTGAGAAATGCGATCGCAGCTACCCACAAAATAATACTAACAGGTGCGCCAATCAGTAGACCAGCGATCGCCCAACCTCTTTGATGTTCTTTGAAGTGTTGGATACTGCGCCAACGTCTGCTTTTCCAAGCCCATTCATTAGCTTTCGCACCAAGGATAATTGTCATTATCCAACCAATTGATGGGAACAAACATAACAATCCTACCCAAACTTTATTACTCCATAACCACAACCAAGGCATTAAAAATGCACCCCAATTCCAACCAATAATTTCATCAGGAACTGGCTCTTTTGTATTATTAATACCGCAGCCCGAATTGTTGATTGGTTCTGTACGCGCTAGTCCCACTCCGTTATTTTTCACCGACTGATGCAAAATTTGACCAGATTTTAAATAATCTAGCGCTTGTCTGGCAGTAGTAAACCTTTGTTCTGGTACTGGTTCTATCATCTTTTGCAACCAACAGACAAAACTGGGGCTAGCAGTCACTTGATCAGCAAATTGAATTCGCAGATCCGATTGAGGTAACTCAGCTGGAGGAGTACCCGTCAATAAATGAATTAAAGTTGCTCCTAATGCATAAAGATCAGACGGGGGGATCGCCCTTCCTCCATACTGTTCCATCGGTGCGTAACCATAAGTTCCGACTATGGTGAAGGTAACTCCTTCTTTGGCTGCTTTATCTTGAACTGCACCAAAATCAACTAAATAAATATGATTATCTTCTCCCCAAATTAAATTACTCGGTTTGATATCACGATGTAGCACTGCTGGATTTAACTCATGCAACATGATGAGAATCTTTAAAACCTCAACAGCAATCTTGCGGACTTGCTTTTCTGTAAATCTTTGTCTCTGAGCAAGTTTTTCTTTAACAGACTCGCCGGGAATATATTTTTGTACCAAGCCAAACCAGAGTGTGCGGTCATCAATACAAAAATGATCAATATATTGGGGAATCCGAGGGTGATGAAGATGTTGAAGAATTTGGGCTTCTCGCTCAAACAGTTTGAGATCATCCCACTGCACATTACCACCGAAGGCCAGGAGTTTGACGATCACTTGCGAGTTTTCCTGAGCAGAAAATTGTAAATCAGTTGCTAACCAAGTTTGGCGAACTCCGTTATTACCTAGTTGACGTTGGAGTTGGTAACGATTCTGTAATATTTGTTCTACTTGCAGCATTTGTAACCTGCTTTCTCATCAGCCTAGCTCTTCTAATTTAGCTATAACTATAGCAATCCTAAATCATTCGTGAGAGGCGAGATCCCCGACTTCTCTTGCGAAGTCGGGGATCTGGGATTCCGTAGTAAAGACGCGATTTATCGCGTCTCTACAGATGGTCTATTTGTCCCATTCTTTTTTCAAATTGGTATAACTTTCGTTACTCATTTTATTAACATCAAACGTCTTTGATAAACACCTATTTAATTTGCTCGAAAAACATAATTTTTTTGGTAATATGCCTGATACTCTTGTGATAACAGAGGTTTCCACCAGTTTTTATGGTTGAGATACCATGCAACTGTCAGACGCAAACCTTCTGCAACAGTCACTGAAGGTGTCCAACCTAACTGAGTTTGAATTTTAGTAGCATTAATAGCATATCTGCGATCGTGTCCGAGTCTATCTTTGACAAAAGTAATTAAGTTCGCAGCTGGACGCACGGGTAAATCAGGGGCTAATTCATCCATCAGCTGACATAACATCTGCACCAAATTGATATTTTCTACTTCATTATTACCGCCGATATTGTAAGTTTCCCCTGGTATACCACGATGAATTACCACATCTAAAGCACTACAATGATCGCCCACGTAAAGCCAATCTCGGACATTTTTCCCGTCACCGTAAACGGGTAATTCCTTACCAATTAAAGTATTAATACACATCAGGGGAATTAGTTTTTCGGGAAACTGATAGGGGCCATAATTATTAGAGCAATTCGTGATAATTGTTGGTAGCCCATAGGTATGGTGATAAGCACGAACTAAGTGATCGCTACCGGCTTTTGATGCAGAGTAGGGACTATTGGGACTATAGGGAGTAGTTTCACTAAAAGGCGGATCATTGGGATTTAGACTACCGTAAACTTCATCAGTAGAAACATGCAGAAAGCGATAGTTTGTAGGTAAAGAATTTGCTTGCCAGTGTTGACGAAAAGCTTCTAACAGGGTGTATGTACCTACTACATTAGTTTCGACAAAAGCACCGGGGCCTAAAATTGAGCGATCGACATGAGACTCGGCAGCAAAATGAGCAATAGTATCAATATGTTCTGTTTCTAGTAGTTGATCGAGCAACGAGCGATCGCATATATTTCCTTGGACAAAACGAAAATTCTCTTGCTTCTCCAACCCTGCTAAGTTGGCAATATTTCCTGCATAAGTCAAAGCATCTAAAACTACCACCCGATCATCAGGATAATTTTCACACCAATGATGCACAAAATTCGAGCCAATAAATCCCGCACCACCAGTTATTAGTAACCGACGACTCATGTTACTCACTCCTCTTTTCAGTTATCAGTTGCTATTTGTGATATGGCAATCCTATATGATTTGTGAGAATCGCAGAGTTTAGCTCCCCAACTTACTCCAGACTCAATTTCAAGTTATTGGTTTGAGCAACTGCGAAACTCGCTGATGTTATCTGTTTCTTCAAGCGGAAGGCGTAGTATTTGGAGGGAGAGGAGGTTGAGCAGATGAGTTTGCTTGATTAAGCAAACCTTCAGGTACGTTTCGTGCTTTATCCAATCCTCGCACATTCTTCCAGTTTGTATGCTCATCCCAAATAATATTTATGAGGTTAGTGCCTGAGAGGTAAGCGCCATTGAGATTAGCGCGTGAGAGATAAGCACCATTGAGATTAGCATCTTCGAGATTAGCCTGTGAGAGGTAAGCGCCATTGAGATTAGCACGTGAGAGGTAAGTGCCATGAAGATTAGCCTGTGAGAGATTAGCGCCATCGAGGTTAGCACCTTCGAGATTAGCGCGTGAGAGGTTAGCGCGTGAGAGGTTAGCGCCATCAAGATTAGCGCGTGAGAGGTAAGTACCATAGAGGTAAGCGCTATAGAGGTAAGCACCTTCGAGATTAGTACTTGAGAGATTAGCATCTGAGAGGTTAGCGCCTGAGAGGTTAGTGCCTGAGAGGTTAGCGCCTGAGAGGTAAGCGCCTGAGAGGTTAGTGCCTGAGAGGCTAATGCCTGAGAGGTTAGCGCCTGAGAGGTTAGTGCCTGAGAGGTTAGCGCCTGAGAGAAAATAACTAATAGTTGATGAAAAAGCACCTATCGTAACACTGTCGCTGTATCCAATAATCCGAAGCAATCGCAGATCATCAAAATTATCACTATTCTTTTTACCACAAGGATAAAAGACTATTTTATCCTTTAACTCATTTTTAGCTTGGGCATAGCAATGTAATTCTAAAAGTAAAATCATAATATTTAACCCAGCATAAATATCTACTTCTCTCAAATCCAGCGATATTTTTGCTTCTTGGAATTTTTGCATTTGATTTAGAGGTAGATTTTTCGGGTATCCACTAATAAATTTTCCTCGACACCAATCCAGATAAAAATCTTCCAAACGCTCAAATAATTTTAGATATTTAAATTGCTTTTCTGAAGCAAGTAGAGCCATCACATATTTTACGATCTCTAATGTCAATCCACCATAGCCGAGTAAATCATAGATTTCTTCTGATAGCTTGTGATCATCAATGAAAAATGTATCTCGTCTACTTTCAGGGTCTAATCTTACCCATTTTTTCAAAGTTTCTACTATTTTTTGAGCGCACAAAAATTCGCCAAAACTCTTATGAATAAACTCTACAGCACCCTCTATTGATTCAGATGCTTTTGCTGGTCGAAGATAAAATGCTGCTAGCGCATTCCTTAAGGGATTTTCACCAAGATGTTGTTGAGCTTTCTCCAACATCTCTTTTGCTGATTTTTCATTTTTGAGACGTTCCTCGATAGTTTTAATTGCAGTCCATTCTCTCCCAGATTGGGTAACACATAATCCGGCTTCAGTTAAAATAAGTCGCAAGTCTTCTGTATCAAATTCTGTAAGTTGCTGATTAAGCGTTTCAGGACGTTGTTTTGTTAAAACCCAATCTAGTGTTGTTTGATAAATGATGATTTTCGCCTGAGCAGCATTAGCACCATCAAACATTTCAATAGTTAATTCATTATCTCGGTGCATAGCTGCTAAAAGATATAGCAACAGTGGTTCTCGCGCTAATTCTTTAACACGCTCAGGACAATTATCTGCTTTTATAAACTTCTGAAATGCTTCTGCTTTATCTTGTCCAAATAATTTACTCCACTTTTTTAACCATTGGTTTTGGAGTTCGTCATCCATTAAGGCAATTTCTAACCTATTTAAGTTAGTTGGTATGCGATTTTCAATTCCATGTAAAGCCGATTCTCTACCAGTGACTATAAACTGATGCTTGCATCCTGTTTGTGCTTGATAATTTCCTACCTGCTGAAGAAAATCTTCAATTCCTTTGGCTGTTCTTCCTTCAAAACGTAATTCATCAAAACCGTCTAATATAAATAAATATCGAGTATTTCTGTCAGTCAACCAATCATCACGATTAGTAAAGTTTTCTCTGATAGCCGCACGCAGAGTATTTTCAATATTTGTTTTAAAAGCATCTATATCTCTGAGTCGAATTAATATTGGTGTCCAAATTGGGTGAAGATTTTCTCTTACCCAATTTGCAAACATTTTACAGAAGACACTTTTACCTCGCCCTGGTCCTGCTTGAATAAACATGACTTGAGGTTTTTTTTCGGGTTTATACAGTTGCTCTCTTACCCAATCCTCTAAATTAACAGTAGGTTCTTTTCCTTTGGTTTTACCATTGCTATCTAACAACTGAACTGACAGTGACACATAAATTTCAGGAATTGTAAAATCTTCACCGATTACCTTCCATCGTTCAATTAGTATTGGATTAATTGGTGAAGGCGAGATATATTCTCTTAGATAAGACTCTATACTGGCGTATTTTGCATTTGCTCTAATCTCTTGTGCTGCTGTTATGAGCAAATTCAAAACTTGAGCGACATTTTCTGATTCGTAGTCAAAAAGTTGTTTTATATGCTCATAAGTATCCCAAGCAACCCATCCCGTGACAAGAGAAGCTATATCCTGACCAATTTTTTGTGTTTGTAAGTAAGTAGATAACTGTTGATTTAATGCTTGTCCTAGTATTGAGTTGGGAAAATTTCTGACAGCTTCTTCAGCGTGACTATTAGTTAATTCCAGTTCTCCTAATTGATTAAACTGAGATTTAACTTCCTGCTCTGTGATCTCTGCACTAAGCTTTGCTTGTAACCAAACATTTCTTTGTACCAAAGCATTCAAACTATTGAGATAAGCTAATGGGTAAGCAAGCGCCACCCATTTTTCTAACTCTACCTCTTCATTTGTTTGTTCATGCAGTAGTTTTAGTCCTTTTCGAGCAATCCCAACAAATGGTAACGCAGCAGCTACTACTGGTGCTGTTGGGACACTTGCTAGTACACCCAGTGCGATCGCAAATTCTAAGACCGCTTGAGAAACCTCTGCACCCGACTGTACAATATCTCCTGTTTGTTCTAACTGCTGTGGTTTAGAAAAAATACTCTGCCATACCTGCTTAATTTTTACCATTACTCAATTTTGTGTGTGAGAGTTTCTACGGTGTATACACAAATTATAAAATCACTCCAAATCCAGTTGTGCATGTGTATTGTCACGCAGAGTAACCCAAAATTCTCCAGGCTTTGTTGGGTTGAGCGATCGCTCAACCCAACCTACAATTATCTTTGAGGTTGAAACTTGAAATTTGAGGTTTGAAACTAGAACATTGAGATTTGACCAATCACCAATGACCAATGACCAATGACCAATGACCAATGACCAATGACCATTGACTAACCTATCTGCCAGATTTTAATCGTTTTATCTGCACTACCACTTACTATTAATTGATTATCAGGGCTAACAGCAATAGAATTTACAGTCCCTGCATGTCCGTGGAGAGTTTGTAGGAGTTCTCCGGTTTGCAAACACCAAATTTTGATGGTTTTATCAGCACTACCGCTAAATAGAGTTTGTCCATCTGGACTAATTGCAACTGATTTAACTTCATCTGTGTGATCAGTGAAGGTATGGAGTATCTTCCCGGTTTCAAGTTCCCAAATTTTGATGGTTTTGTCAGCACTACCGCTAAACAAAAATTGTCCATCTGGACTGATAGTAACTGAGTACACGTCGCCCTTATGTCCGTTGAGAGTGCGTAGTGGTTCACCTGTGCGGGAGTTCCACAAGCGAATTTTTTTATCGCTACTAGCACTGGCGATGATTTTACCATCGGGACTGATCGCCGCACCATGAACAGGAGAAGAATGCCATAAAGTACAAATGCGATCGCCTTTGTGGAGGTTCCAAATCTTGATTTTATTACTACCGCTAGCTAAAATTTCTCCATCTGGGCTAATCACCACAAAGTTCACTGGTTTTTGATGTCCTAGAAGTTTGTGCAGTAGTTTTCCACTCGACAGATGCCAGACTTTAACATTACTTCTGGGATGTTCGCAACTGCCAACAGCTAGGAAATTACCATCGGGACTCACAGCAACCGAAGAAACTTCTCCCAATTCCTCTTTCAGGGTGCGGATTGCTTTTCTGTTATGCAAATTCCAGATTTTAATCGTCTTGTCTGCACTCCCACTGACTAAAATCTGTCCATCCGCAGTGATAGCGACAGATGAAATTTTGCCTGTATGTCCGGTTAAAGTGTGGCTAAGATAAGCATTTTTTAGCTGACGTGGGTATCGGGAGTCGGCGATCGCATATAAAATTTCTTCAACTTCGTTAATACCCTGACGATCGCCAATTGCTGAAAAATATTCTTTAAGTTTTCGCAGATATGGTGTATCTGCTGTGGTAGCTGCGTTGCGGATCGCCTCAACTAGATTATTAACTTGCACTTGTGGTACTTGGTGCAATTCTAACCATGTGCCAATGGAGTATTCTAATTGTTCTTCTGCTAGAGAGCGATCGCTCAGATGCGATAAACTCTGAGCTAATTGCAACGCTAACTCCGGAATCCAGTAACGGTGTTTTTCTTCTAAAGCTTGATAAACTTGTTTGTAGCCAGAAGCGATCGCTTGCAGTGATTGGAAGTCAATTTGGCTCTTAAGCAAGCTCGGCAGTAAATCTGGTAGCTGGGGAGGTACATCATGATGAACCAAGTGATAAATATCTGCTATCCAACCAGCAACTAGACAATGACAGGTAATTAAAACTTGGCTCAGTTGCTCCAAATCTTGATGATTAATTTGATATCGCAAGGATAACTTACTAACATCAACTCCCTTAGCTCGCCATTTTTCTTCTTTTTCTAAGGTTGCTAAATTACTAGCGCTATCTTTACCTAAATAATTAATCTCCTCTACTTTTTCTCCTTGCGCGATTAATTCATCTCGGATACTTTTCCACTCATAGGCACGATTTTTTGCGGACTGTTCAACAATTCCTCTATAAGATATCCGAGATATAGTTTTATAGTAATAACGCTCTTGTCCCAGTCCCCAATAACCAATTCGGAAATTTAGGTAATCTCCATCAGCTTCAGACTCTAAAATTAAAATCGGCTCTGTTTTCAACATTCCAAACAGAGCCTTAATACTAGATTCACTGTGAAAACGTTTACTATCCCATGCTCCTGCTAAAAACTCTGTTGGTCTGACCGTATTCTGTAAAGAATAATATTTACTCAAGAAATCTCGCAATCCCTCCGCCACCATTAACTCAATATCAGTAGCGAATTCTTCTTCTCGATGATCAAACTGATCAAATCCTACTTTCGGAGGAGCCAGAAAAATTTTTAAAGGTTTACGTTCATAACTAGTACCAGACTCTAAAATCTGCGAAGGATACAACCGTAAAGGCCAGCTATCAAATAGTTTATTCACCTCTGGAATCTTGAGCGCTGTTTCCTGTTCTTGGGTTGCAATTTCTAACTGCATCTGATGGTAGTAAACAGCTAGCTGTTGTTCGTCCGATTTTTCTTGTTCATATCCTCCCAAAAAGGTCAGCTTTTCACTAGCACTGTTAACGGTTTGGATAATCTCTTGAATTTTGGCAGGATAATCATTTTTAGTTTCATCAGGGCGTGCATCATTATTTTTCTGCACTAAACTTGCAATTACAGGTGCAAATTCCAGCACTAATTGCAGTAATAACCTTAAGCCTTGCTCCATACAGAGATGCCTGCTAAATAAATAATCTCAAAAGCTTTCATTCTCATCAACGCTATAGCTTCATTCAATTAGGCATTGTTGCCATCCGGCAAATTTCCACACATTTCTATTCTACTGCTTTATTGCATCTTACTTGGCGAGGTTATATATCGCCAACATTTTTTGAATGGGTATAAAAACTCTAAAACCATAGCATTCCTAAATCATTAGTGAACAACAAGATCCCGCATTTTGCAGAAGTTGTCAAGGATCTGGCTCTCTCAAGATTTACATTTTTCTCCTACCAGTCTTTAGCTAACAGACGAATTTTCTTGGCGTCTTTGTGCCTTGGTGGTGAAAAATGGAGATGTGGGGAGTGAGCGGATTTTTGAACTCTCCTGGCTTTGAAAAACCAGGATTCCGAACTGATATTGCTACGTGGGCTTTAGCCACACTACGCAATGTTGTTCTGCCCCAAAGGGGCTTTGACTGGCTCAAACAGTCCTACCCGCCTCGACCACTTTCTTGGCTGTGCGGTTACTTTGGTATCTTCCAAAGAATCAAGATTTTACGTGTTGAAGGCTCAAAAAGACTTCTCAACACAACCCCATATCTTCAGTTGTCATGGTTCAGTTATTTAGCACACACGTTTTGTTTTTGGAGTTTTTCATCCTGTGGCGTTAAACTAATCCCAGTATAACGCGTTTATGGGATTATGCAAAGATACAACCTAAGATTGTCTGACAAAGAATATGAGGGATTAAAAAAGAAATCTAGTGACACTGAACGCTCGATTAATGACTTAATTAGAGAGGCAATTCGTGAATACTTAGAAATGGAAACAAGGGGATAAATCTCGAAGAAGTCGTGTTTCATCCCCTCTCTAAAGAGTAGGGGTTGAAACACTCCCAATATGTTTTGATAGCTGTAGCCAACCCAAAATCCAAAATATCATGAACAAATCTAAAAGCAGTAAAACTCAAGCTAGAGTTTGGGTAGTGGAAGATGGTAAAATGCGATCGCGCTCCGACTATATCACCACAGAAGAACCTTTAGAAATTCGTCTGATGTCTCCACATCAGACAGTTGCAATCACCATGCGAACCCCAGGCGCAGATTTTGAACTAACTGCTGGTTTTCTTTACACCGAAGGGGTGATTAGCAACCGACAGGATATCCAACGTTTGAGTTATTGCGTAGATACAGAAATTGATGGCGAACAACGTCTTAATATTGTCAATGTCGAACTACGAGAAGATTTACATCCTAATTTACAGCCTTTGGAACGTCACTTCTATACTTCCAGCGCCTGCGGAGTTTGTGGTAAAGCTAGTCTGGAAGCTTTGCGTTTGCGAGGTATTGCAAGCATACCCCCAGAACCAAAAGTGACACCAGAAATTCTCTATAGTTTGCCAGAGCAACTAAGAGCAGCTCAAGGTATATTTAAAGCTACAGGTGGTTTACATGCTGCTGCCTTATTCGATACTCAAGGGCAGTTGATCAGTTTGCGAGAAGATGTTGGACGTCACAACGCTCTAGATAAACTTATTGGTTCAGCTTTATTGAGCGATCGCTTACCTTTGCATAATCATATTGTCATGGTGAGTGGACGCTCTAGTTTTGAGATTTTACAAAAGTGTACAGTTGCTGGAGTACCAATTATCTGTGCAGTTTCCGCTCCTAGTAGTTTAGCAGTTTCTCTAGCCAGAGAATTTGAAGTTACCTTAATCGGATTTTTGCGGGGAAAAAAATTCAATGTTTATTCTGGTTGGGAAAGATTGACACTCCCCTGACAAAGGACATGATATCAATGAATATCAATCAATGTATCCTGATTTATGAGTTCGTTCAAAATCGATCAACTACCAACTAGCTTACAAACTGCCATTACCTACAAAGATTTAGCACATGGAGAGGTACTTTTTTATCAAAACGAGCCTTCACAAGCAATTTTTGCAATTGATTCTGGACGGATTAAGCTCATTCACTACACAGATGTGGGAAAAACTGTTAATCACTACTCAGTAAGACCTGGAGAGTATTTTGCAGAAGTGGCTCTATTTAATGAAACTTATGTTTGTACAGCAGTAGCAGAACTCCCCTCTCGAATCATTTGCTTTCCTAAAGAAGTATTTTTAAATACATTAGAGCAAGATTTCAACTTATCAAAAACTTTTACCGAACAGCTAGCGCGGCGATTGCATTATACAAAGTTATTACTAGAGTTACGGGGAATGCGCTCTGCTCGTGAACGAGTATTGCATTACCTGCGTGTCATTACTCCTGCAAATGAAAAAATTCTGGTTTTAGAGCATCCACTCAAAGAAATTGCTAATGATATCGGTATCACTCCTGAAGCTCTATCGCGAACTCTGACTCAGTTACAAAGTGATGGTGTTATCACACGGATCAAACGCAAAATTATCTTTCGTGAGTAATATTTGAACTAGTTAATATTAATGTTGATTAATATTTCTGTTTATTAACTTTTTCTGGAAAATTGATTCTAATCATTTGAATTTATCAGCCATAAAGATAGGCTCTCTTGTGGAGAATATGCAGCAAAAATTACCAAAACGGTTGATGAACCTACTTGGTATTGAAATGCTCAATCACAACGAAATGAAATGAATCAATAAAGGTTTTTATGCAACTCAAAGACTTTTTTTTATTGTTGCATCCTGCGATCGCTGCTGCTTTCGTATTTCCTCTGATTGGTATTGTCGTAAATTTTGCATGGTCTACACGTCAGCGTCGTCTACAAACTACTACGGGAGGAAAAAGTAAAATACCACCTGTGGTTGGACAAGAACACCTGCGATTGGGACGTTGGCTATCAGGTGCAGTTGTGGGAATTAGTCTTTTAGGGCTGGTTTTCTCCATTTTGTCCAAAATGTTGGAAAATCAGGTATGGACAAAAGAACCCTTCCGGGTCGTTTTTGTGATGGCGATGTGTATTGCAACTGTGATTTCTCTATTCATTCTTTACATTGCAAAAACACCGACATGGCGAGCAACATTTGCAACACTAACAGGAGCAGGGCTAATTCTTTTGGGTTGTCAACCAGAGGTATTTCGCCGAGGTAATGAGTGGTACGTATCGCATTATTATTATGGTATCATCGCCGCAATGTTAATGATTTTCTCCTTGGCAATTGTCCAAGATATTTATAAGGATAAAAGTAATCGTTGGCGGATAGTTCACATTATTCTTAATTGTGTTGCTTTGTTATTGTTTGTTGGACAAGGAATTACAGGGACACGAGATTTATTGGAAATTCCTCTTGGTTGGCAAGAAAAATATGTTTACAAGCTTTACGAACTGCAATGTAATATAAAGCCTTGTACGATTCAAGTAAGTCCTGAATCAAATATCACGAAATAAGCTGAAATCGGTTTTTATATAGAATTAATGAGACTACAACGTCGTTTACTTGTACACAGCATACCAGGACAACTTTATTTATGGTTTGCTGTGATTATCTTTGGTGCTGCAAACTCTGTCACGCGCAAACTCACCGAAATCGGCGCTCAACACTTTGTCGATGGTCGCAATCCCATTTCATTGTGCAATGTTTTATTTGTAGGTAATCTTTGTGCGTTGATAGTGCTAATACTTATATACGGAAAGCAGTTTAAGTCTTGGAAATTACAAAAAATTTCCCAAAATACATGGCTTAATCTGACATTATTAGCGATTATTGGTGGCGCTGTAGCACCTGGTTTGATTTTTCAAGCGCTGGCGTTAACGAATGTGAACAATGTTGTTTTAATTGGACGCTTAGAACCTCCTTTAACTTTAGCATTATCTGTCTGGCTGTTGCGCGATCGCGTAAATCTTTGGGAAATAGTTGGCGCGCTCATCTCATTTATCGGCGTGGGATTTACTATTTTTTTGCCTTCTACTCTCCAAGACATGACAGAGATGAAAAACTACTTTAGTTTAGGTACAGGGGAAATTTTGACAGCAATAGCAGCCATAATCTTAGCAGCATCAACAATTATTGGTAAAGCAAAACTCTCTCAAATACCTCTAGGTTTTTACAGCATTTTTCGTACACTCTTGGGGACAATAGTATTTTTCTTTACTGCTTTACTGCTTTATGGTGAAAATCACTTTATGGATGCACTTTCACCATTTTTATGGAAGTGGATGTTAATTTATGGACCAGTGATTGTAGTAGTTGGTCAGTCATTTTGGGTAGCTGGTTTGAGAGTTTCTAGTGTTTCTCAAGTATCGTTGGTTGGCTCGTTTGCTCCTGTTGTGGCGGTGGTTGCAGCTTATTTAATTTTGCAGGAAGTTCCTACTTTAGCGCAATATATCGGTGGTACTGTAATTTTAATAGGTGTAATTGTCAGTCAATTTGGTATTCAACGCAAGCAATCATTGGATAATGTTGCCAATTCCAAAACAATTTCTACAACTAAATTACGAGAAATTGAAAGTAAAGTTGGATTCAAGGGGATGTAGGTTGTAAAGTCACTTGAGTTCGATAGAGCAGTTTACTTGCGGGCTGGCGGTAACATTTCCAAAATCCTAATCTGCACATTGGGAAATTGCTTGAGTGAAATCGTCCCATCCTCAGCCAAAATCACTTGACTTTGATAGCCATCTTCATTGGGTTCTCGAAGTACATATAATTGACGATTTAATACATCGAGTACCCAATAATCTGTAATTCCTGCTTGTGCGTAAGCTTTACCTTTAGTTTCACAGTCAAATTTTAAACTGGTATCGGCGACTTCAATGATCAAATAAACCTCGTTGGGGGTAGGATGGTGGTCTGCGTAGTCGAGTGAGTCTATTTTGACAACTGCAATATCTGGTTCCGGTTCTGAGCGTTGGTTGAGTGCGATGGGGTCTTGAATAGATATCCAGGCTTGATTACCCAATAGTTTTTCCAGTAATTTATAAGTTCTTCCCACCGCAGAACAATGCGCCGTACCCTTTGCACTCATCCAAATAATTTTTCCTTCTAGCAGTTCCACTCGCTCATCTTCACCTAAAATCCCCGTCTCAGCCATACGGTGATACTCCTGAACTGTCCACAAACGCAGATTAAAGTGAGTTTCTGTGCTTTGCATGGCTTATATACGACTAAGTACAAGAGTTTCGGCAAACACAATATTTGTTGATATCCTAGCATTTGATATCACGTCCGCTTGAACACTTTAGGACTTACGCAAAAATTGCCGAAAAGCTTAATTTATTGAACCGCCAAGACGCCAAGAACGCCAAGAATTCGTAGAGTGTGCGTAAGTCCTACACTTATATTATTCGTTATTTTATAAGAAGAAACTATTAATCTCAGAGAAACTATGCCTCACGTATTACTAGTAGATGATGAAGAAGCTTTGCGAGAAAGTCTTTCTTATAGTTTGCAAAAAGAAGGCTATACGGTGACAACAGCAGCAGACGGTCAAAGCGCAATCAAACAGTTCCACAAGCAAGTGCCAGATGTGATTCTGTTAGACTTGATGTTGCCAGAAGTGGACGGTATGGAAGTTTGCTGGCGGATTCGTGCATTTTCTGATGTGCCAATTGTGATGCTGACCGCAAAAGACCAAGATGTGGACAAAATATGGGGATTAGAAGCGGGAGCAGATGATTATGTGACAAAACCTTTTAATACTCGCGAACTTTTGGCACGTATTAAAGCAGTGTTGCGCCGTCGTGCTGAAAAGTAATCGTAAATATATAATGATGAGTTGGTTAGCAAAAATTAAGTGGAATTCCATTCATACCAAGCTTTTAGCTACTTACCTGTTGCTGACTGCTTTGGGAACCTCGCTAATGGCAGGATACATTCTTTGGTCATTCTATGCCTACTTTATGAAAGCGAGGCAGGTAGAAATGCGGAGCTGGAGTACTGCGATTAATGAAAGTATTGCTGAGGTGCTAGAAGACGATAAGCGCAAACAAGTACAGACGATTGTGCAACGTTATGGTGCAGCTGAGACTATCACATTAAGAGTTTTCGACAATAAGGGTCTACTTATAGCCTCATCTAATCCTCAACAAGACCAACAAATAAAAGACTGGCTGGTAGTACCTGGAATAGATGCAGCTTTAGAAAAACGAGAAGTGCAAGGTGTAGCAAAAGGAGTCTTATCCAACGACGATAGACTATTTATCGCCCAACCAATCATGCGTAACGGTCGGTTGTTGGGTGCGTTGCGAATGTCTATTACCTTGCAGCAATTTCAACGCCAGTTCGCCACAGTTATATGGACCGTATTAGGTACACTTTTATTTACGCTTTTAGTTTGCACTTTCATCAGTCAATGGTTAGCGCGCAGTCTTTCCCGTCCCATTCAAATGATGAAAAACTTTGCTATTCGTCTGGGTAGTGGGCATTTTGGTGATAAACTCCAGATTCGTCAAAGTAACGAATTAGACCAGCTAGCAATAGAACTTAATCGCATGAGCGAACGTTTAGCTTCGTTGGATCAGGAACGGCGAGCATTTCTAGCAAACGTGTCTCATGAACTTCGTACTCCCATTAGTAATGTGTTGGTGACGGTTGAAGCTTTGCGTAACGGTGCTGTTGCAGAACCAGCAGTGAGCGATCGCTTTTTGAAGACTGTAGAAGACGAAACCAAACGGCTATCACGCCTGATTGATGATTTACTGGATTTAGGACGCTTGGAAGCTGGAGTGACACACCTGGAAAAACAGCGTCTTCAGCTTTCTAGTTTAATTAACCGTGCAGTCAGAGCCGTGGAAACGCGAATGCAAAATTCGCAAATTTCCACCCAGGTAAATGTAGCTGAGTTACAAATACAGGGTGATTCCGAAAGGTTGTTGCAAGCACTTCTCAATCTCCTAGATAACGCCATCAAGCACTCAGCTTCTAATTCTCAAATATTTATCACTGGGTACAAAGAAGGTAAACAAGCTGTTGTCAAAATCCGCGATCAAGGTAAAGGGATTAAAGACAGCGATCTCCCCCGAATTTTTGAGCAATTCTACACAGGCGATCGCTCTCGTAAAGGTCGAGGAGTTGGATTAGGCTTGGCGATCGCCAAACGCATTATCGAAGCACACGGCGGTAGCATTATTGTTACTAGCAAGGTTGATGAAGGCTCTACATTCACTATTTATTTGCCTTTATAGTCAGTTGTCTCATCTAGTATCTATCTGGGAAAATGGCAACATATCAAAATAAATAAAACCTTCGAGAATACCTACAGCATAAGGATAATGAGTGAGATAATGACGAGAATAACGTGTGTTGTAATACCACCAAAGAAGTTCCGTTTGGGCATTACCAACGATAATCCCAGGTGATGATAATTGAAATAAACTAATGTCACTTCCAGAACCTCCACAGATAATGGTTGCATCTGGTTGTATTTGCAGCAATTGTTGTAAATAGGCAGCAGCTTTTCCCTTATTACAGTTGTGGGGTAAGATATCAACATCTCTTCCATTGCTGAAAATTACTTGAGTGTTCAATCCAGCAAATTCTAATAAAGCTCGCAAATCACTGATCACATCAAGCGACGCATTCTTATTCAGCCAAAAGCTAAATTTCCAAGGAGTTTGTTCTCTTTCAGATTTAGGTTGGAGTGCAGAAAATTGACTAGCAATTGCCCAAACGGTATCCCGATTCCAGTCTTTTGAAATGTAATTTGCCCAATCTTGATCTAAAAGAATACCTTGTTGATAAATTTCACTACCCAAACTCGTAATTAAGTAATCTGGTTTGAAAAGCTTTGCCTGTGCTATTTGCTCATGGCTAGAAGCATAAGATTTACTAGTAATATAGACTAAGTAAATATGATTGTGTATCGCTCCCAGCCGTTGGTTTAAAGCAGCATTAGCTTGCTCGTTATCAACCAAAGTATGATCTATGTCAATAATTATAAGCATTTTCATGTTTAGTTCTTCCTCTCACTTCAAAAGTGCATTCAGCCATTTACCCACTGCACAGTGCCATTAGAAAAAGAATCAATTAGTTTTTCTAGAGCTTTAATTTCATGAGGCTTCAAAGCTTTTGATTTTAATAAATTTTGGATTTGTCTTTCCAAGTTCGGAGTTAACTTTTTAGTTTGAATTATTTCTTGGACAAAGGTACCAAGGGTTAGAGATTGGTAGAGTTCGTAAATTTGGGCTGTGACTGCTTGAATACTGAAACGAGATTGAACCCAATTATATGCAGCATTACCATTGGATTGTCTAAGAATAGGATCTTCTAATATATTCCGAATTGCGATCGCCAAGGCTTTAGAATTGGAAGCAGGAACCAACAGTCCAGTTTCGCCATGCACTACTGTATGTTGTAATCCTCCCACTTCACTAGCAATTACAGGTGTTCGTGCTGCCATTGCTTCAATCGCAACCAAACCAAAAGGTTCGTAATAACTAGGCACAACACAAACATCCCCTGCGGCATAATAAGCAGGTAGCAGCGCTTGAGAAACCCGTCCTGTAAAAACCGTAACTTGTGCTAATCCGAGTTTTTTTACCAGAGTTTGAATGCGTTGTTGTTCTCGAAAATCTGTTTCATCTTCACGACTACCACCAACTAAATAGAGTTTAAATGGATGAGGCAAATAGGTACAGGCTCTGACTAAAGTTTCAATTCCCTTACACGGATCAAAGCGTCCTACATACAAAATTATTCGAGCATCAGGAGCAATTCCTAACTGCTGGCGAGCAGTTTCTTTACTTACAGAACCAAAGTGTATGGTATTGATACCGCAAGGAATGATTTTGATACGTCCGTATTGTGAAATTAGGTGACGCAAATCTTCTGCTTCTTGGGGAGTAGTAGCGATTACACAATCTGTTTGTTCTAAAATAGCCTTCTCTACATGATGGCGAATTGAAGCAATCTGGGGTGGATTCTGCACATCGCGGTATTTAACTGCTCCAATAGAATGATAGGTATGAATTTGGGGTAAACCCAGCTTGGCTTTAAGTTTCAGTCCCACCCAACCAGAAAGCCAGTAATTAGTATGAATCAGTGCGTAGTTGCGTTTCGTTCGTTGTTGAAAATTGAGCCAAGCTTCTACAAATTCTGGTAAATATTCAAATAATTTATTTCTAGATATTAATTCTGTTGGTCCTGCGAGTAAACGAATTGTGCGACATCCTGGCGCAAGTTGCACAATTTCCTCTTGATTAGGATCTTCGCGTCGGGTGAAAATATCAACCTGACAACCTCGTTTTGCTAATGCCAATCCTAGTTCACGCACATATGTTTGTCCACCTGTTCTGTTAATGCCAATTTCAGTCGTAGGATCACCCTGAACCGAAATAAGTGCATAAGTAGTTTGAGAATATTGTATTTCTGTAGCAGAATTTTCCAGAGATTTAACTAAACTCTGATAGGCAAAATTATTCATTTTTTGAATTTCCACCAGCAAATTAAAAAAGATAGACCAAAATAATAAAATGCCAATAATTATTCAAGATTTGATTGCTAAAAATTCAGTTTAATGCATATTAAAAAAAGTATGTAAAAACCTTCGCGAGAATATAAATGGATGGTTTTTATTTAAATTTTTGCCCGTTTCGGAGTACTCTGGAAGAGAATCAATCATCAACCGCATTGCTTCATGAACTGATATTTCATGAGCTTCTGCATAAAACTTGAGTTTGCGATACTGCTCAGTAGTAAGAACGATGTTAGCTATATTGACTGAAAAATGAGACATAATTATTACACCCAAAAGTAAAATGATGTTTTAAATTTGCCTATACAGGTGATGTTACGACTTAGAAGTCGAAATATCGGGTAAGAATCGGGTAAAAATCGGTCAAAATTAAAATTCTCCAAACCAAATAATTAAATTGATTTGGAGAATTCTGGTGTTAAGGAAGTTATTTTCAGTAGGAGTCTAACAAGAGATTGTGGAGATATTGGGCAAAAATAGGGTAGAAATCGGGTAGTTTCTTAAAGCTGCTTGAGGCGATAGCCTAGTCCATGAACTGTTTCAATCAAACCATCAGGAGCACCTGCATCTTTAAGTTTATGTCGTAAACTCTTGATGTGAGATTTTACAGTTTCTTCGCTAGGTGGATCTTCCAGTGACCAGATACGCTCTATAATTCCAGATCGACTTAACACCCGCCGACCGCTAGAAACCATTAATTCCAAGAGAGCAAATTCTTTGGGTGTTAGGTGTAGGGGTTGGTCAACATAGGTGACTTCATAAGTGGTGAGATTTAAATGCAGACCTCCCCAACTGAGATCAGACAAAGATGTTGTGGTACTATTGCGACGCAACAACGCACGAATACGAGCCATTAACTCTGGCATTTCAAAAGGTTTTACCATATAATCATCAGCCCCAGCATCCAATCCGGTAACTTTGTCAGTTAGGGTATCGCGCGCTGTTAACATAAGAACAGGCAGTGTAGTATTGCGCGATGGGCTACGCCGCATTGTAGGCGATCGCAAGCGTTGGCAAAAACTTACACCGTCTAATTTGGGTAAGGTAATATCCAGCACTACTAAGTCATATTCCAACGCACTCACAAAATCCCATGCTTCTTCTCCATCTTGGGCTATATCCACCACATATTGGCGATCGCTGAGGGCTTCCATCAGCATCTCTGCTAGCTGGACATCATCTTCAACTACCAAGATACGCATGATTAGAACATTTTTGAATTCACTTTAAATGTAATACCAATTATTTATGAAGATGCACAGAATCTTAAAAAATTAACCGCCATAGACGCGCTCATAATTTATTTAGTGTGGCTTCAAATTAAATTGGTATAAGGTTTTTTTCTAACAAAAGCTGCTGACTTCAAAATCATAACTAAAATTATTTTGCTATGAAATGGTCGCTGGAAGGGAAATGGATCGCCTCTGGCTTTGGTTTGTCTTTGTTATTAATGGGTATTGTCAGCTTTATTTCTTACCAAAATGCTACTCATTTAATTGAGAGTGGCAATAAAGTCAAGCACACCCATGAGATAATGAAAAGCTTGATTGATATTTTTGCAACACTGACTGATGCAGAATCAGGACGCAGGGGCTATATTCTGTATGGAGAGCGTTCAGAACTCAAACGTTACAATCAGGCAATACAAAGTTTAGATGCCAAAGTCAAAAAGTTACAACAACAATTAGCTAATGACCCTTCTCAACAGCAGCAGCTGACAAGGCTAAAATTCCTAATTGCTCAAAGAGTTGAACTGTCTCAGCAGTCGATTAATATTTTGCAGCAAGGTAAATTGACTTTTGCTGTTCAAGCATCTTTAGTTAATCAAAGTAACCAAAATCGTAGTGAAATCCGCGAAACACTAGCGCAAATGCAAACTAGGGAAGAACAGTTACTGGAAATTTCAGTCAGACATTCCCAGGACAATATCCGCAACCGAATGTTGATTGAATTCCTCGGTGCTTTCCTGAGTTTTAGTATTTTGTTAGGTGTTTATGCTTTGCTTTATCAACAATTAGTTAAGCGTCAGCAAGCGGAAGCTGTTCAACGCACTTTAGCTCAAGAAAAAGAACTCAGCGAATTAAAACTGCGCTTTTTTTCAATGGTATCTCATGAATTTCGTACACCTTTAAGTATTATCTTGGGATCGGCTCAATTGTTAGCTCAAAGTGAACAGCAATGGACAAAAGAAAAGAAGCTCAAAAATCTACATCGGATTCAATCTTCAGCTAGGTCTATGAATCAATTGCTGACGGATATTCTGACTTTGACAAGAGCAGAAGCAGGTAAACTTGAATTTCATCCAATTCTGATTGATTTAGAAGCATTTTGTATTAATTTGATTGAAGATCTTCAGTTTTCAACTCAACCACAACATAGTATTAAATTTATCAGTAAAAGTAATTGTACTCACGCCAGATTGGATGAAAATTTGCTCTATTCAATTCTCAGCAATTTACTTTCAAATGCTATTAAATATTCACCTCAAAAAGGAATAATTTCATTAATTCTTAGTTGTACACCAGAGACGATAATTTTCCAAGTTCAAGACTGTGGAATCGGTATTCCTTTAGAATCTCAGCAGCATTTATTTGAGCCTTTTCATCGTGGTAATAACGTGGGTAAAATTGTTGGCACTGGACTCGGACTGGCTGTGGTGAAAAAATGCCTGGAACTACATCAGGGAGAAATTTCTGTAGAAAGTGAGGTAGGCGTCGGAACAACTTTTACGGTGAGAATTCCCCAGAAGGTGACAGCAATGGTAAAACTTGACAATTAAATTGTAGGGAGTGCGATCGCTCCAAATTATGCGATCGCTCAATGATATCTAGCGCGATTGCTCATCGCGCTGATCAACAATTTCCACTACACTCTCATCAGTAGTAGTTCCTGTATACCTCTGGGTAGTCCGATCCATGTTATTCATACCAGACATATCAGCAGAAGCTACATCACTAGATACATCGTATACAGCCCAATTCTGAATATCCTGATTTCTCAAAATTGATGCAGCACGCTCAATTTCATTCTCATTACCATCTACAATCACCAAAAATTCACCTTGGGATACTCTTTGGCTATAAGCTCTGGCTTCTTCTTCAGGAATACCCAAACCAGTCAGCGCTCCTACTAAACCACCTGCTGCTGCACCAATACCCGCACCAGCTAAGGTCGTCGCTATTGTCCCAGCAGCCAAAAAAGGCCCCACTCCGGGAACGATTAAAGCTTCTAAACCGACGAGCAAACCACCAAGACCACCCAAAACCGTACCTGTGACTGCACCAATACCAGCACCTTCTTGAGCCTCATTGTCACCACGATCTCTAATGTCAGATTTATCTGTGACAGTAGCTCCACCTATTTGCTCATTGCGATCTGTGTCTTTTGCTAATACAGAAACTCGATTCATAGAGAAACCTGAGTCTCTGAGTTTATTCAGCGCGTCTTCTGCTGTTCGGCGGTTAGGGAATGTACCAACTGCACGCTTATGTTGTTGGATTACCATTTTTGTCTCCTAAAAAAATTACAACTTTGTTTTGTTTAGGTACATTTTTATTTAGCTTCTCTCTCCAAGCATATATTTTCATCAGTCTATAGATTTAGTTTCTTATCCATCAGAAGAAGAAGATAAAATCTCATAATCGGATCAATTCTATTTCGTAAGTAGTAATTTAAAAAAAATACTGAAAATCTTCACGTTTTTTCCACAATTGTAAATTAAGCTGAAATCAAAGACGTTTTTTAATACTCCTCTAATAGTTGAGCCGTTCAAATTTTTTCAAATTTATTCAAAATTATGTTCGCTAGCTATAGTTTTTGAACAACGAAATATTGATTATTACTACTATTCAATCAATTATTGAACGATGAGAAAAATCATACTCAATTTTAATTTTTCAAAAATTTAATATTGCATTAGTGGAGGCATCTATGAATCTACCAAATCAGAATCGCAAAAACAAAGCTGGGTTATTGGGAAGTATTTTTGGCAGTTTATTAGTAGGTCTGTCGGCTATTCCCCTTGTTGCATCAGCAGTCCCTTCTTCTTCTGCGATCAATCCCTGTCCTAGCATTTTCTACGAAGAACCTCACAATAATCAAGTTTTGGTTCCCCAGGGATGTCCACCGAATGCTGCAACTCTCAGACAGCAAGGTCAAATATCTGGGGGACAAAACGGCGTGGTTGTTCCCATTAATCCTAATGTTAGACCTAACGTCAGAGGTGTAAATCCTATACAGCCACCTTTACCAGAAAGCAGACAGAGTCCAATCGCTACTATTACACCAACAGCAGGTAAGGTAAGTGTGAAATTACAAAATAACATGAACACTTCTATTTCTTACCAAGCGATCGGTTATACCCAACCTCGAATTCTTTCAGGTAGAGAAGAAATCGTTCTGCAAAATCTACCAACACCTGTGACTATCACAATGGTACGTGAAGATGGAGGTTTTATGAATGCTATACCGACATCTACATCTGAAGATGGAACACTAACAGTTTCATTAGATGAAACTGCTAACTTCTCTAACAGCAAGAGTGCGTTGAGAATTCAAAGTAATGGTCAGGTATTTCTGAATTAGTGGTCTGTCCCATTAATTATTGACGAGTTGTAGTTGTTCAGATCCCCGACTTTTTAAAAAAGTCGGGGATCTATGTAAATTACCTCAATTTTGATAATTACAACGTTGATCCGCGACTAGGGACGTTGGGAGATTTTGTCGAGTTTATGCATCAAGCGAGCGATCGCCAATATGAACCCCTCAATAGTGATTTCTCTTCCATCCCATTAGAAGCATACGGCGATCGCTGGTTTCGGGTAAACCAGATCCATTAGTCAACTTCTCAAGACAAAATTCCTGCAATTTTGTCTTTAAACTTCTTCAGAAAAACTTGACCTGGCATTTGAAATCATAAACTATGAAAAAAGGATAAGTAACTCCTAATTTTATCTTGTCTAAGTTGAAAATCATGCTTTACAGCTACTTCAAATTTGCTTAAAAAACTACTACATAAATAGATAGGTTGATTTTTAAATATTTTGGTTGATTTGACTGCTGGCAAAACATCTCAAAAAAGCTATTAAGATAAAAGGTCTTTGATTGCTCTACTTAATCTTTACTTCATAAATACTATTAACAATATCTTCAAAAATTAGCTGATTTACTTTAATAAAATTTTGAGACAAAATTCCAGTGACTTTGTCTAAAGCCTTCATGCTGAACCCTTGTGTTTCATGGTTTTAAATAGCAGAATAAAGACATGGATGAAGCGAACAAAAGTTGAGTCCAAAACAAAACACTTAACTTGAACTCAAGAGGAATTACATCATGTCTAAAATTACAATCTCTGACATCAACGTCGAAATGATCGAAGTTTCTGAAGTTGACTCTGCTGCTATCGTTGGTGGAA
>NZ_NAPS01000001.1:3133605-3174324 GCF_004323185.1 Westiellopsis prolifica IICB1 | reverse complement strand
GGTGGACTAGCTGTATTGGGAGAAGGTTTTGAAACCAAGAAGTTAAATGCATTTGTAGGCTTAATCCAATATGGTATTAACGCAGTTGCTGCACTCTAATTTCTGAATATAAATTTGCTGTGGTTGTTAAACAAAATTTTATTTTACAACCACAAGTAAATCTCAGCTAAAATTGAATACTCTTTTTTGTGTAAGGTAAGGTATTTACGGTGTTGCGAAAAGTTTTAACTTTTTACAACACCACTTTATATTATTTGGCATATTTAATCTTGTCAAGTGTGGACAACAAGATCCCCGACTTCTTTAAGAAGTCGGGGATCTGACTTTCCCAGATTTAAGCTTGTTTCAACAGTTCTTTTGCTGAAGAATTATGCTCTGAGTCTAAATCTACAGTGATATTGCATGTAGAACTTTGTTGTTTTAACCAATTAGCAAATAAGTCACTGAGAATTTTGAGTCGCATTAACTCACTTAATTGAGGTTGAATGATTTCTTCCACCCAGATTAAATGAACTCCTTTGGGAGTAACAATAGGCTTAATTACTCCTGGTGGATTGCCAGCAAAAACAGCCGCAGCAATTTCTGGACGTAATTCAGTGCGAGTTTTCACACCAAGATATCCACCAGCACGGCGTAAATCTGGGTTTTGAATGTATTGACGAGCGATTTCTGCAAAACTAATTTCGCCTTCTTGAAGGGCATAAAACAGTTCTAGAGCTAAGTCCTCGTCATCTAAAACAACTTCATAGATAGCCGCAGCTATGTAATTGAGTTGATTTTCATAAAAGAACGGTTCAACTTTATCAGCAAATAAATGATTTGCTAGTTTTGCAGAAAGCAAATTCGTTTCTGCTAATAGTTCAAATTCTTCTACTGCAAGATGATGTTTTTTCAGCCATGCCCAAGTGTCTTCTGCTTTGAGTAGTTTATTAGCGACACGCAAATTATCTGCTGCTTTTTGTAGTTCTATGGTTTCAATTTTTATCCCTGCTTGATTTGCAGCATCAGCAACAATTTTGCGATTGGCGATCGCTTGTACTAATTCTGGAATTTGGCAGGAGAGTTTGATTTGCTGCAAAATATCTACGCTGGAAATTTTTAACTCTTTCGACATGGTGAAATTCTGAATTCCAATTACAAAGTTTGCGTCAAGTCAATCGTTGCTTAACAGTTAATATCTCTCAAATAACTCATAGCTAATGATAGCAACTAACTGCTAATTATTACATGGTGATTGCCTATAATTAACTACAGCTCCAATCCACCTTTTTCCAGTTTCTTAAACGGATCTAAAATAAAATCAGCCAGACGACGTTGACGAACAATTACCTCTGCGGTTGCTGTTTGACCTGGGGTGAGGAGAATACGTTTATCCCCTGTTTGGATATAAGGTTTATCTAAGGTAACTTCGACATCAAAAACTTCAATATTACCTTGAGGAGTTTCGACAATTTTTGAATCTGGTGAAACCCAACGCACTTCTCCTTTGACAACTCCATAATCCTGGAAAGGATAGGCATCAAATTTAATTTTGACAGGCATTCCCACCTTTAAGAAACCGCTTTCTTGGCTAGGCATTTGTGCCTTGAGTATATAATCAGAATTACTAGGTGCAATTTGAGCAACTTCTTGACCAGCTTGGACGACAGCGCCGGGTTTTTCTATCGGCAATTCATAAATTACACCATTAATTGGCGATCTAATAACACGTTGCTGTAACTGAATATTTAATGATAGAATTTCGCTTCGACTCTGAGCGATGAGCGATCGCAACTCAGCAACTTGTGATTGTAAATCTTTGAGTTGTTGCTGATTTTTGAGAACAGCTATTCTTCCTGCTTCCACTACACTTGAATAACTACTGCGCTGTTCTTGCAAACGTAGTTTAGCTTGTTCAATCTCTGCTTTTGCTTGGTTAATTACAGTTTGATAACGACTAGCTTCTTCTTTGTAACTTAATTCGGCTTGTTTGGCATCAGATTGAGCTTTTGCTTGTAATTGTTGACTTTCTTGTGCTTCCTTTGTTACTTCTACAACTTTCGTTTGAGGAACAACGCCTTCATTTAGCAATCTTTGAAAACGTTGAGCCTCGTTGAGATCCTGAGATAAACGAATTTTAGCTATTTCATTAAGAGTCTGGGTACTAGAAATATTCTGCTTTGCTTGATCAACTAAAGCTAGTTTTTCGATTTTTTGAGAGTTATAAGTACTCTCTTTTGCACTTAACTCTTGCTGTGCTTGATTGATTTGTGAAAGTTTTTCTAATTCTTGAGATTTATTTTGTTGTTGTTGAACGCTATTTGTTAAGAGTATCTGGTTTTTAAGTAACTCAAATTGTACTAACCGATTTTGATATCCTTCGAGCTTTGTTTTTGCTTGTTGTAAATCAGTTCGCAGCACATCTGATTCCAACTCAACTAAAACTTGTCCGGCTCTAACTGTATCTCCTTCTTTGACCTTAACGGCGACAACACTACCACCAACTTGACTGTCTAATTTTCGCGTTTTTCCGAGTGGTTCTATCCGTCCTCTGGCGTTTCCTGTTTCATCCACTTGAGAAAATGCTGCCCAAGGTAAAACGACAACAGCAAAACTGACTAAAAAATATAGTGAAGAACGTGTCCAACGCTTGGGTAAGGCATCTAAAAGTTCTTCTGTGCCATAATACCAATCATTTGCTTCTGTTTCTGCAAAATTTGCTTGCTCGAATTCCCTATCTTCAGCGGATCTATTACGACGTCCATTTGTTTGATTGTTTGCCGATATGGACGGTAAGTTGTTGGATAAATTAGCCATACTTGTGTACCCTGTCAAACAATTTTGGATTTTGGATTTTGGATTTTGGACTTTGGAAAATGGAATTGACCCAACTCATGAAATTTGCTTGCTCTGTACCTTGAGAGAAATTATTTGGTACTATATCTTGTTTGCACCCTTGGTTTGAATAAAGGTTAGGAAAAGGAAAAATTTGCATCTTAACCAACCTGAGCAAGTTGTTGTTGGTTGAGATAAAAATAATGTCCTTTGGCGTTGATCAATTCATCATGAGTACCGCTTTCTATCAACACACCACGATCCAAAACCAGAATTAAATCCGCATTGCGAATTGTTGAGAGGCGATGAGCAATAATAATACTTGTACGCCCAGTCAGAATCGTTTTGAGATTGTTTTGAATGATCCGCTCTGATTCTGTATCCAAATGACTCGTCGCTTCATCAAAAATTAATAAGCGGGGATTACCAACTAAAGCTCTGGCGATCGCCAGTCGTTGGCGTTGTCCACCAGAGAGCAAACCACCACCTTCACCAATTTGAGTTTCATAACCCATCGGTAGTCGGCGAATAAATTCATCTGCACCAGCAATGGTTGCAGCTTGGATAATATCTTCTAGGGTGGCTTGGGGGTGAGCAATGCTCAGGTTTTCGCGAATAGTTCCACCAAACAAAAAGGTATCTTGGTCAACTACTCCGATTTGTTGTCGTAGCGATCGCAAAGAAACAGATGTGATATCCTGCTCATCGATTAAGATTTTGCCATCTGTCGGTGGGTATAAACCTAATATGAGTTTTGAGAGGGTGGTTTTCCCAGAACCACTACGTCCAACAAGGGCTACTGTTTGTTCTGGCTTGATTTCAAAGCTAAGATTTTCCAGGATGTTATATTCACTGTCGGCATGATAACGGAAAGTTACTCCCGCAAAGCGAACACTACCAATCATTTCGGGAAGCATTTGCTTGGCTGAGGTGCTTAAGTCTTCTTCTGGTTCGGCTTCCAGAACATCGTTAATCCGTTCTGTAGAAATCACTACTTCTTGTAGTTGATTCCACAGGACAATTAATCGTCGAAAAGGCTGAATTACCTGACCCAACAACATATTAAAAGCAACTAATTGCCCAATCGTTAGTTGGTTTTGGATGACTTGCCATGCGCCAAACCAAAGTAAAATTGTGGTTGCTAAAGTTTCAATGGTAGTACTTACAAGTTGCAATCGTACACCAATCACTTGACCGGCAAAATTCTTTTTCACTGATTGATTGAGCAGTTCTTCCCAACGCCAGCGGACTGTCTGCTCAATCGCCATGGAACGGATTGTCCGAATCCCGGTTAGTGATTCGATCAGGTAGCTACTTTCTTTTGCTAAACTCGTAAAAATTTCTCTGGATATTAAGCGTAAAAAAGGTGTGGCAATCAGCGCAACTAAAACAAATGGTGGTACAACTAAAAGCACCAGTAATCCTAGTTGCCAACTATACCAAAACATCAATCCGATGTAGATAAATACTGTTAATAAATCCAGAACAATTGTCAGTGCTTCTCCTGTTAAAAAGCGCTGAATTTTTTGGTTTTCTTGGACGCGAGAAACAATATCACCAACGTATCGAGATTCAAAGAATGCTAAAGGTAAACGAAAAGTGTGTTTAATAAAACCCACCATTAAGGCGACGCCTATCCGGTTAGCTGTATGATCTAATAAATATTGTCGTAGGGCGCTGATGGCGACACGAAATAAACCAAAAATAATTAACCCCAAACCGACAGCGTTTAAGGTCAAGGTGCTACCTTGGACAACGACTCGATCCAATAGTAGTTGAGTAAATAGTGGTGTTATTAACCCAAATAACTGAATCAAGACCGAAGCAACAAACACCTCTACCAATACAACTGTATGAGGTTTGACTAAATCAAAAAATCGCCAAAATGGTTGATTGGCTTCTGGAGTTTCTTTTAATCCGACTGTTGGTTCCAATAACAACGCATAGCCCGTCCAATTAGCTTGGAATTCTTCGTGGGTGAGACTACGTTGTCCAATTGC
Organism: Westiellopsis prolifica IICB1; assembly: GCF_004323185.1. Lineage (GTDB taxonomy): Bacteria > Cyanobacteriota > Cyanobacteriia > Cyanobacteriales > Nostocaceae > Pelatocladus > Pelatocladus prolificus_A. Next base: position 3,169,510 of record NZ_NAPS01000001.1, on the reverse strand, counting down.
GGGATCGCAGACAATGACTTGCTTTTTGTTGATTTCGTAGACAACTATATAATGTTTGCCTTCCCAATGGGCAATTGCTGGTAATGATTGTTGTCCTAATTGATTGAGACTAGCTTTTACAGGTCGGGTAGAAAAGCCGATACTTTCTGCTGCGGCGACTAGACCTTTGATGGAAGCACCACTACGGTTAGTGCTGGCTAAATCTCGCAATAAACTAATACTAAACTGCTTGCCCCAATAACGACTAATCATTACCAAGCAAGCTGCACCACAATCCGAGGCGCTTTGTTGAGCGGAAAAAGGATAGCGCCGAATGATGTGTCCCCAAAGTTGCCCAAATCTTACTTGGGGACTGGGAAAATAAGATTGGCGTTTTTTTGGTTTTGGTGCTGTGGACGATTCTGTTGAGGGAAAAGGAATGACTTTTCTGTTCTCAATAGGTCTTTGTGTCGTAGCTGAACCAGCTTTTGAGTCAATTAATTGGGCTAAGTCAGACCAGTGTTGCAGAGCTATTTCCCAATTTCCATGACTGAGAGTATATGCAATTGTTTTTGGTTGTGTAACCTGCAAATCGTCCGCGCGGGATATTTCATAGATGTTTCCAGCAGTTAAAAAACGACCATCGGGATGTTGTAATTCTCCCCGATGCACCAGCCACAGTTTACTATCTTGGCGGAGTTTGGCGTCAACACTGCCCAATTCTAAATCATGTCGCTCAAATACAGATAAGGCTTGGAGTATACCTTCACCAGAGGTACTGTTTTGTTCTTGATATTGATGCAGCAAAGTGAGCATTAAATCCCACATTTCTGCTTGTTTTCTGAGGCGATCGCTAATCCGAGGATGCTTACTGATCAAACCTTGCAAAACGTCGCTTGGCAAATAAGCAATTTGCAAGTTAGAAGAAGCTCTAGCAGCATAGGGAAGCCATTGTTCTTTTGCAAACAAACTCGCTTCACCAAATCCTTCTCCGGGATTGAGGGTGGTAATTAAGTTGTTTGAGCGATCTAATAGCCGCACTTTACCCGTTAAGACAAGATAAATTCCTGCTTTTCCTGTCGTCGCTTGCCAAAAAAGCTTTGCTACGGGCGGTTTGATTATTTCTACCGCCTTGATGCAGCTTTGCATTTCTTGATTAGCAAGCTTTTCACCCAAAACACGGGTGAGCGTTTGACCGAGCTGTTGCTGGTCAAATACTGATGGCATTTCCGTACCTCACAAAATATATTTAGTTGCTGATTTTCATTAAGTTTAATGAGCAATCAACGTTCAATTCACTGTTAGATTGCAAATCACAAATCTGAATTCCAGCGTTTTGGAACTGGTCAGTTTGTTGTTTGCTTTTTTGATATTGTTGTTTGGTAGACAGCCCTTTCTGTTTAAGGAGTCGGTTTATGTGGCGATCGCTAATCTCAATTCCTAGTTCAAAAGCTAGGTGTTTGCTTAACCATTGGGCTGTCCAACTGCTAAACGCATAACCATAATCACGCGGGCTATGTGTTACCAGTTCTTGCAATCTTTCAAGATATTGCTTGTTAACAGTTTTTGGTCTGCCTTTTGCCCGTTCATTCCATTGGTGTGCTAGGCCTGCTTGTACCATAGCAATCCAATACCGTGCCATCTCCTGAGAGCAACCCAAAATCCGACATATCTCAGCCTGACTTTTTCCCGTGTCTGCTAGCAACATGATTTCTAGCCTGCGTCTATATTCTGGCTGTAAATCAGTTTGCAAATTTTTGAGTAGTAGTTTTCGCTGAAAGGGCGTTAAAAATTTACTCTCTTTGTTGTCATAGCTTTCTAAGACATTGTTGTTACTAGAACGGTTCTGCATAATATTATCACCAGTTGGACTCAACTCTAGGCAAGTAAAATTGATCACATATTTTTTTACAAAATTTTTACCGAGTTCTAAATAGTTCTTTAATAAACTTTAGTCTCTCAACAAATAAAACTTGTATTTTGTATAAGTTTCAACATTGCCATATATGATTTCATTTGTCAGAACCTTGTATTTATAGATGAAAATTTAGAAGAAATTTGCTACATGACTTGGGTCATTGTACTCTTCCATACAGGCTAATCGATTTCCAGACTGAGTGTTTTGTCGGTGTAGAAGTTTTACAATATCTTTATCAAAGGCTAAGGAATTTTTCACCAAAAAGCAAACTATTTTACAAAGTTTTCACAAAAACCTGACACATATCACTAACTATTGTTACGTAAGTAGCATCCATAGTTTACGATTGCATCAGTACTATTGGCATCAAAATGTTTCTGTCTTCTTAAGTGGAAAGACAGGGATAAACATTTGACACAGAATAATCAATAAATTTTGGTACACTGCGCGTGGCTTGAGAATGTACCAAGGTAGATGCGGCAAATATACTTATTTTACTACTATTGGTGAACGATTACATCTGCAATTCAAGCTTAAAGATATTTGACACTCTCCGGTGATTCCCTCTGAACCCCAGCCCGGTTTTGTCTAACGCCAAAATTGCCCCTAAGCGCGTGCGCTTAGGGGATTAAGGAGTGGGGTACTTGGTCATTGGTCAAGTGTCATTGGTCATTGTTGCTGATCGCAATCTTTCAGAAATCTACAAAGGTTGCACCTGCTAGTGGTCTGTCCCATTAATTTGCTGGGCTGTAAGATCCCCGACTTTTGAAAAAAGTCGGGGTTCTGTCTCCTCGTAACCCCTCAGAATTTATGCGACAGACCACTAGTCTCTACAAATTTCCACCTAGCAAAGATTCCAATTCCACTTTTAAAGCTTTGATATCTGCCACTCTTGCTATCAGTAAATTATCAGTGCCAGCATCCATTAAACGTGCTTTCCAATAACAAATACTATCAGAATTCTGCATCCAAAAATCTATCACTGTACTCACCACCTCATCCTTATCCCAATTCCATTTTGGTGGTACTGGCTCCACAGATTCTAGAAATGCATCTAAGGTACATGTATGGGTCGCTATATATTCCACACCTTGATGTTGGGGTTTGTGCAAAGTTTTTTGTTGATGATGAAAAAACTGTAAAACTTGAGATACTCCAACAATATCAAAAGTGTATTTCATCGCTGTTCCCTCAATATGGAAGTTTGGAAATTAAGTAAGTCATTTGTCATTGGTAGAGACGCGATTTATCGCGTCTGTACAATGGTTATTTGTCATTGGTTATTGGTTATTAGTAGAGACGTGATGTTTCTCGCGTCTCTAGTTTGAGGTATGTTTAATTCTCGTAATTATCGCTATTTTTATTCCATCCGACTTATACCAATTCTTCGTGAAGCTGCTCCCGAATTTTATCCCTCCCCTAACCCCTCCGCGCTTGTGCTTAGGGGTCTTTGTATGCGTCTTCATATTAAATTGGTATTACTTAAGTAAGTTGGCGCTAATATTTATAGCTATGTTAAGAGATTTAAATGTAGGGTGCGTTAGCCTACGGCATAACGCACAGTCAAGAATTCAAGGTGCGTTGCGCTGCGCGACAACGCACCCTACATATGTTGTTCTTATTATTAACTGAAAAAAATATTTATTTTCAGTATTCTAGTACTTTATATGGGATGTCTTGAAAACTAGATAAATTAGCACCTTATTGTTTTGAGTGCTAATGTTTATCCATCAAAAATTTAGCAGTTGGGTGCATTGAGTGCTAAAGTTAATAAGAGTATTAATCCTAAAATATGAAATTTTTTGCGTGTTTGGGAAGGGGTAAATATTATTTTTAATAATTTGTTAAACTTGCCAGCCCATCTACAATCAAAAATCTAAAATCGAATGACAAGTTTTCAGGGTGAAATAGCAGCTTTGTCTGCTGCTTGTTTGTGGGCGATCGCATCTGTGGTGTATGGACGTTTGGGTGAGCGTATCCCACCTGTGCAACTCAACTTTATGAAAGGTATAGTTGCGATCGCTCTGCTTTTACTCACCATTGTTCTGAGTGGCGAATTATTTCCCAACATTCCCCCCACTCCCCTTTGTTTGATTTTCCTCAGTGGTGTAGTAGGGATTGGTTTGGGTGATACAGTCTTCTTTGCTTCTATTAATACTTTGGGACCACGTCGCGCTTTACTCATGGGAACCTTAGCGCCACCAATCACAGCGATTGGGGGAATGATTTTTTTGCAGGAAAAGCTGAATTTGAGTGCTTGGTGTGGGATTTTGCTGACAATTTTGGGAGTTGCTTGGGTGGTAACAGAACGGACTCCTGAAGATGGGGGAGATGGGGGAAGAGTTTCTGGTGCTGCAATGCGTCTATGGTGGGGAATTGGGTTTGGAGTGTTAGCAGCGATCGCTAATGCTCTGGGAGCTTTGTTTTCGCGTGCAGCTTTTAGTAATACAAATATTAGTCCTTTGTGGGCTGCTTTGTTGCGGTTGAGTGCTGGTGTATTAATTTTGCTGCTTTGGGGTTTGTTTTTTCAGCCCAAAAATAGAACAATATCGTACTCTGACTGGCGATCTACAGGACTCATACCAGCAATTATTTTTGCTGCATTTTGCGGAACTTACTTAGGAATTTGGTTACAGCAGATTGCTTTAAAATTCACCGTTGCAGGGATTGCTTCTACCTTGCTGCAAACTAGTCCGGTGTTTATTATCCCCATTGGGATTTGGTTAGGCGAAAAAGTTAGCTGGAGAGCGATCGCAGGTGTGATCATCGCGATCGCGGGAATTGGATTATTGTTTTATTTGAATTAAAAATCTTTGTGTCTTGAAGTCTTTGTGGTTTAAAATGCTTACCACCAAGGCACTAAGACACCAAGTAAGAAATCACTCAAATACTACTGTGCGGTTGCCATATACTAGCACGCGATTTTGTAAATGCGATCGCACCGCTCTTGCTAAGACAACTCTTTCTAAATCTTTGCCTTTTCTAATTAAATCTTCAACTTCATCACGGTGGCTAACTCGGACTACATCTTGTTCAATAATTGGGCCTGCATCTAAATCAGAGGTGACATAATGAGCTGTTGCGCCAATGATTTTGACACCACGTTCAAAAGCTTTATGATAAGGATTAGCGCCGACAAATGCTGGTAAAAAAGAGTGGTGAATATTAATAATTTGGGGAAATTTAGCAATAAAATCAGCGCTGAGAATTTGCATATATTTTGCCAAGATAACTACATCTATCTTGTATTGCTGCAATAATTCTAGTTGTTTGGATTCTTGTTCTAATTTATTATCTTTATTCACACCAATGTGATGATAGTCAATCCCAAATTGTTCTGCGACTTCCTGAAGTTGAAGATGATTGCTGATCATTAAGGGAATTTCAGCAGTAAATTCTTTGGCGCGGTGTCGCCAAATTAAGTCAAATAAACAATGGTCTTGTTTACTCACCCAGATGGCTATACGGGGAACAGTATCAGAAAAGTGCAGTTCCCATTTTGCATTTAGTGGTTGAGCGATCGCATTAAAAGCAGGTGCGATAAATTCCCGTGGTAAATTAAATCCTGTTAATTGCCACTCTAAGCGTGTGAGAAATAACCCAGCTGCAAAGTCTGTGTGTTGGTCTGCATGGATAATATTACCACCATTAGCATAGATAAAATTGGCGAACTTCGCTACAAGTCCCTGTTGATCGGGACAAGATATTAACAATGTTGCTGTCGGACTTGTCATTCGATTTGAGATTTTGGATTAACTCCAGAACTGCGACAAATTTTATCGTTATTTGCGATCGCGTAGCGGCTGCTCAGATCCCCGACTTTTTATCAGTTATCAGTTATCAGTTATCAGTAAAGAGTAGTGTATTTATTCTTGGGTTTATGATCACTGATAACTGTTCACTGATTTAATAAGCCTCTTGTAGGTGTTTGACAAAGAATCGGTTGTGGCATCATATTAATAAGACCTTACTGAATATAGTTGGGTGGGAGAGGCGTTGTCTACTTGGTCGTGGGAACGCCTCTCTTATTTGTATATTAGTACGAATAATTCTTATTTGCAGTACCTTTTTAGATATTATTTCATAATATTGTATATTTACACTAGCGCTGTGTATACTGGATGTGTCGCAGGAGCAGAGACGCGAAATCACCTTGTGGGATCTTGCTACGCATTTCTACTTGACAAATAAAAGCAGCAAGTCATACTCTAATTGAAGTGTGTTGAGTTTCATCGACACACCTCGCCCGAACCTTGAAAACCGCATAACTTCGTTGAGGTGTGTCGATGCCTTATGCAGCAAGGTTTTCAGGCTGCAAAATCGATGATTTTCTGAAATTTTTTTTCCGTTTTTCAGAGGTGTGTCGATTAGGGGGTCTAGAACCCTGTCTGTGTAAGCTTTCTAGATGTGAACTCTTTACAATCACGTCGCCCCGAAAGGGGATGTAAACGCCTGGAAGAACGAAATTAAAAAATACGGGCCTTTTCCTTTACAATCACGTCGCCCCGAAAGGGGATGTAAACTTTCTTAGTTTGTTGCGTTTCATGATCGGAAAATTTCCTTTACAATCACGTCGCCCCGAAAGGGGATGTAAACGAAGCAGAGCCAAGGGTTAAAAGAAGAATCATACTTTACAATCACGTCGCCCCGAAAGGGGATGTAAACCTGTACAGCTCCACCCCAAACATCTTTGGAAACCCGTCTCCACTTTACAATCACGTCGCCCCGAAAGGGGATGTAAACGCTAACGTTAATGACGCCAGAGTAATTTTTTTCATTCCTTTACAATCACGTCGCCCCGAAAGGGGATGTAAACGTTTTGAACTATCTCCGTTGGTAACGGTTGATCTGTTCCCTTTACAATCACGTCGCCCCGAAAGGGGATGTAAACTCTAACAATCAAGAAAATCAAGACGATTTAGATTCTGGCTTTACAATCACGTCGCCCCGAAAGGGGATGTAAACGTTAGCTTTGCCAGTTCCGCCGCAGCCAAAACCTTTACAATCACGTCGCCCCGAAAGGGGATGTAAACAAAAATATTTGGGCTGCTGGTTTTGTCCAAAGATACTGGATCTTTACAATCACGTCGCCCCGAAAGGGGATGTAAACACATATAACGACCTGTTTTCCGAATCGTTCTTCCATCTTTACAATCACGTCGCCCCGAAAGGGGATGTAAACGGTTGCATGGTCTGTGTGGAAGTGGTCATACTAGCCTTTACAATCACGTCGCCCCGAAAGGGGATGTAAACTGAAAAGATTACACCGCATAGCTGAAAGCTATACTTGACTTTACAATCACGTCGCCCCGAAAGGGGATGTAAACATTTTAGTAAAATGAACTGAACATTGACTTCAGACATTATGCTTTACAATCACGTCGCCCCGAAAGGGGATGTAAACTTATTGTCTTCAATAGCTTCCTCTTGACTGCTGGACTTTACAATCACGTCGCCCCGAAAGGGGATGTAAACAATCCAGGCTCCACCAATGATTAATGAGTTCATTGGCGCCTTTACAATCACGTCGCCCCGAAAGGGGATGTAAACCAAAGCGGGCTAACCGCTATTAACATGGTTAACCCCTTTACAATCACGTCGCCCCGAAAGGGGATGTAAACGTCGATGAGTTCTGCAACGAGTTTTACAGTCTGGTTTCTTTACAATCACGTCGCCCCGAAAGGGGATGTAAACTTTCTGAGCCACAAAACTTAGTACAGTAGACAGTACTTTACAATCACGTCGCCCCGAAAGGGGATGTAAACGAAGGGTAGCCTATTGCGTCTAAGATTTCTTCCAACTTTACAATCACGTCGCCCCGAAAGGGGATGTAAACGATAATAACGGCGATACTTACGTCACATGCTCTCACCTTTACAATCACATCGCCCCGAAAGGGGATGGAAACGTCTTGAGAAGCAACGCATACTCGGAACAGACAAATGCTTTACAATCACATCGCCCCGAAAGGGGATGGAAACAGTTGAGTATTCGTAAATCGCCCGAGTCTCGCCCGTACTTTACGATCGCATCCCCCCGAAAGAGGATAGGTGTAACTATCAGTTGCTCATGTCGTAGATTACCTTCACCCCCTCACGGGGATTAAAATTCTTCATCTACGTGGCTTTTTAAAAGTTTACTCAACCAAGAACCGCGATAACTTTAATCATTTATTTGCGATCGCGTAGCGTCTACTTTGCACCATCGCTTTGACGTTTGTGACGAATGTCGTCTCATTCATAAAGAACGTCGCGACGTTAGCCACAAATGTCGTGATGTTCTTTATGAACGGCGCGACGTTACCCACAAACGTCGCGACGTTACCCACAAACGTCACGACGTTACCCACAAACATCGCGACGTTACCCACAAACGTCGCGATGTTACCCACAAACGTCGCGATGTTACCCACAAACGTCGCGATGTTCTTTAGATCTCTGGTGAAAAAGAATGTAGAGACGTGAAATTTCACGTCTCTACAAGGATTTGGGGGAACTTCAGCATAGTGCGATCGCTCCCAATACGGTTCGGATAAGACAAATCGATTGGCATTTAAATCCTGTAGAGACGCGATATATCGCGTCTCTACATATCCAAAATTATGACGAAAAATTCTTAACCGAACCGTATTGCGATCGCTCATCAGTAAAACAATTGACCAGAGAATTTATTCTCTGGCGCAATATTAGTTTTTACTTTTTTGGCGGAGTGGGTAAATTCAAACTGGGTAAAGGTGTACTTTCACCCTGATTGGGAATTTCTTGCCATTCTGATAATTCTCGATTAACTGCATTCCCAAAATCTTTAGATACTAGTAACACATCCACGTTACCCTCTGGTTTCGGCTTTGGATCAACTTGGGCGTACAAAAAACGATTATTAAAGTCAGATTTCCCTAAAAGCAACTGGTGATTTTGCTGATTTTTGAGTTTGATATCAATAGTTGCTTGGGGTGGAGTTAAGCCAAATTCTCCTAATTGGTTAACAGGAGTTGAAATAGTGCGGTCGCTTTCACCTTTGACTAACAAATCCATTAAATAAGAAACTATAGCATCATTAGCTGGTACTTGTTGAGGAGAAGTCATCCGCCATTTTGAACCTTCAGAATTCTTGTTGCGTTCCAAAATAATAGTCGCACTTTTTGTCTTAACTGCCAAAGACTGCACATCATCAGCTTGAAAAGAGAAAATTTGCTGGTTTTTATTTTTGATTTCCTCTTGCTGAGTTTTCCAATAAAATTCATGAAAATAAACAAAACCACCCAAACCCAGCATTAAGATAATCAAGATTAAAGTTGTTCGCTGTAATTTCATTTTTTAGAGACGCGATTAATCGCGTCTGTACAATGGTTATTGGTTATTTGTTGGGTTTAAACCCTTAGCTAAAGCACAAGTCGTCCTTTATACGACTCAAATAAATCAAGTAGTCTGCTTCAAGCAGACTTTGACTATGAGACTGCGATTTCAATCGCAGGTGGGTTTTTTGAACATTTGGGATGCTCCCGTTATCTACGCAACCACCATAAAATACCTGCGACTGCAAACCCAATCAAAGGTAAAATCAACAGAGAAGATGTAGCTAAAACATTAGCTTGTAACGCTGTTAAGTTGATGCGGCGGTTTTTTGGTTCCTTGGGGCGAATCGAAAGGGGTTGACTATCCTGCTGACTAGCCCAATTGACGGAGTTGAGAAATACATCGCCATTTAGCTGTTGTGTAAATGAATTATCTGTGGCAAAATCTGAATCTCCGATAACTACCATACGTGATTCGGTAGCGGTTGAGTTGCTGGGAGTAGGAGTTGGCGAGGGAGTCGGAGATGTTGTTGGTGTAGGGGTGGGTTTGGTTGAAGTTGATAGTTTCCGCTTTAAAGCTACACCTAAAGTCAGAGGTCCTTTGAGGTCTTTTCCTTCATTGAATTCTAAGTTTTCGTTGTTGAGGTCGCTTTCTGCCCAAGTATTAGGATAGGGTTTGGTGATGAGTAATTTTGTAGCTTCAATACCTGGTACTGGAGTAGTATTAACTGGTCTGGCTAAACGATAAAAAGAAATACCGTTACCAAAATCTTTAGTAATCGGATGTTGACCATATTCTGTGACAATGGGAACAGCAGGACCAAGGTTGACATTTCCAGAGACATCAATTGCCAAACGATTATCTAACTTCACACCCCATTGTGTCAGCAAACTATCAAGTTTGGGGTCTGCACCTTGATCAATCATTAGGACTAAATTTCCACCTTGATTGAGATAGTTTTGCAAAGCTTTGACTTCAGTATCAAATAATTCTCGCTTCGGTCCAGCTACCACCAGAACATTAGCATCACTAGGAACAGTTGATTTCTCAATCAAATTGAGTGGAGCGGTAGTATAATTTTTGTTGCTCAATGCTTGAGAAGCTTGGAAAATCGCACCTTCACCCGCCGTAAGTTGATGTTCGCCGTGACCTTGAAGGAAGTAAACTTTGGTTGTGCTGGTACTGGTAATTTGTTGCAGACTGTTAGTTAATTTTATTTCAGAAAGGCGATCGCTAACATTCACAACTTGCACTAATTGCTTTTTTTCACCAGATTCTAGATACACTTCTCCAAAATCTTTGACGCCAAATTTCTCAGTCAACCCCGGTTTAGCTTGCGGATCAGCGTATTCAAATTTAAACTGAGAGTTTTGCTTTTGATAATTTTCCAACAATTCTCGGTCTTGGGGATTTTGAGTAACATCAAATACCCAAACTTTCACGGGCTGTTTTAAATTTTCTACCAGTTCCTTAGATTCAGGCGCAAGAGTAAACAACTTAGTTTCTGTTAAGTCTGCGCGGAATTCATAACGACTAGCCAAGAAATTAATTAACCCTAAAATTGCTAACACTGCTAAAGTTGCAATTAGAGCATTAGTACCAGCTTGAGTCGAACGGCGTCCCCACCAGTTACTTTCTTGGCTTTGCCATATTAACCATAAGCCAATAACGACCGCTCCACAAATAATAAATGCTAGAGGAACAGTTCCCCAACTTTCTGAGACAACACCAATTGTTAAGCCAGTTGCAACTAAGAATAAACCTGGCCAAATCAAATATTTCCAAACTTTTTTTGTAGAGATACTTTTCATAATTAGTTAATTGTTGGTTTTGAGTAAGTAGTAAGTAGTAGTAAGTAGGGTGCGTTATGGCTTCAGCCTAACGCACCATATAATCTGGTGGTGCGTTAGGCGCTCATATAATGTTTTTCGTGAAAAATATAGATCAAAACATGCGCCTAACACACCCTACAATAATTTTATTTTTACTAATGTACAGACGCGATTCATCGCGTCTCTAATGACTAATAATTACTGTCGTTGAAAGCGGAGTGCATCAATTGATTGTGCAGTCAGAAATATCCCTAAGATAATGTAACTACCAAACAAGATGATGCTGCTACTATCAAAAATTCCTTGAATGAGATTGTTGTAGTGTTTGAGTAATGACAAATAACCCAAAGCTTCGCCGATTGGACCACTAATAGTTTTAGCAATTAAATCTACAAACAGTAGTAATAAAATCACAGCAAAAGTGAGGACAGCAGCTAAAATCGTGCTGTCTGTTAAAGAAGAAATAAACATTCCCAAAGATAAAATTGCTGCTGCGAGCAAAATTAATGCTACATGTCCCAACAGAGGAATTGTCGCAGGTATCGGTGGAGTTGATGCGCTCAAAGCGATCGCTTCCAACACCAACAACGGTAATATCAAGGTAATAAAAAATGTAACTACGCCTAATAATTTACCCACAGCTACAGCCCAGTTTGTCACCGGCGATGTTGCCAAAAGCTCTAAAGTTCCACGCTTGCGTTCTTCTGCATAAAGTCCCATAGAAAAAAGCGGCAGTATAAACAACAACAGCCATCCCATCCGGTCTAAAAATGCTCGGACAAATTCATAAGGTACATCTATCGGTGGAACTGGTACTCCATACTGTTGTCCTTGTAAATCCAAAGCCGTGACTGTTGCCAAAATACCATCTGGCCCCATCAAAATTAAGATAAAAAATAACCCAGCTAAAAACCAAAAAACGCCAGCGATCGCATAAGCTAACGGCGAGACAAAATAACCCTGTAATTCTCGGCGATAAATGGCAATAATGTTACTCAGTACGACACCCATTTAAGCCGCCTCCTCCTCATTAACTGCTGAGTTTGTCTCTGATTCTACAGTCTTTTCTTCTGTAGTCAGTTGTAAGAATACATCTTCGAGTGTGGCGCTGACACGTCGCATTTCATACAAATCAAATCCTGAACGCAACAAAGCTGCGGCGATCTCTTTACCTGGTTCCGTACCAGAGTGGGAGATGACTCGCAGATAAGCACGATTGTCTTTGGGAGAAACACCATGCATCGCTGCTAAAGGAATTGATTCTATCTGACTCACACCGGGCAGATTTTGTAATACTTGTTTAGCTAAATTTGCTTCGCCCCCGATTTCTAACTCATAGCCAGAACCACTTGTCAACTGGGTCAGGAGTTGTTCAGGAGTGTTTGTTGCTACCACTTTCCCACTTTTGATGATCGCAACACGGCTACAGGTCATACTAACTTCTGGCAAAATATGGGTAGAAAGAATAATAGTATGAGTTCCAGCCAAGCTTTTGATTAAATTTCGCACCTCAATAATTTGTCGAGGATCGAGTCCAACGGTTGGTTCGTCTAGAATTATCGCTGGTGGGTCATGAACGATCGCTTGAGCAATACCAACACGCTGTCTATATCCTTTAGATAGTTTACGAATAATGACGTGACGTTTGTCTTGCAAATTGCAGCGTTCAATTGCAGCAGTAACTTTAGTAGTGCGATCGCCTGCTGACACTCCTTTAATCCGCGCCACAAAATACAAAAATCCTTCCACCGTCATTTCTGGATATAACGGTGGTGTCTCTGGTAAATAACCGATTCTTTGGCGCACCAACAAAGATTGTTCATGAACATCAAAACCAGCAATTCTAGCTGTACCGCTTGTTGCAGGTAAATAACCGGCTAAAATTCGCATCGTCGTAGTTTTACCAGCACCATTCGGTCCCAAAAACCCCAGAATTTCCCCTGGTTCGACATTAAAAGTCACATCGGTAATTGCTTGAGTTGAACCGTATGTTTTACTGAGATGATCGACTTCAATCATTGGTCTAGACGAATCATACATAAAGAAACCCGGTTTCTAGCTGATGGCAAACCGGGTCTTTACATTTTAAGTGATTTGTGCAAAAAAGCTGATTGGGGCGATCGTTATTTTTCAGATTCGTGAGAAAATACGGAATCCCAGATCCCCGACTTCTCAAAGGATACAGCTGGCGAATCAGGGGTGACACCCCTCACCGACGATTTTTCGTCATTCCACCAGATGTAGAGACGCGCTGTTTGAAGCGTCTCTACAACCAATTTGTGGGCGCACGAGGGGTTTGACCCCCTATTCGCCAGCTGCATCCTCAAAGAAGTCGGGGATCTTGTATCAGCACAAACATTTCTGCAAACTTTCAGCTAAAGCTTGGACGTGAGGTTCTAAAACAAATGAATAGTGATTACCAGGGACATTATGAATTTCAATTTCCTCCGCAGCCAAAACTGAAAATAATTCTACCCAAACTAAAGTAGGATCAGGAGCCATGATATGTTTTTCTCTGGCTCTAAAAATAGTAACTTTGCCAGGATAGGGACAACGTTCATAAGAATAAGTGGCTTTTAATGTTCCGACTAAAACATCTAAAATGCGGCGATTATTGTGACGTTCTACTCCTGGTGGGAAAATTTTGGCTTGGCGTGCTTTTTCGATGATGTAATTTAAACTTTCTTCCACACTCAAATTTTCGATTTCCGCTAGTGAAATCAGATTATCTTGACCAAACATCCCGCCAAATACACGGGATAGTACACCAACTAAATAAACATCATCAATTTTTTTATTTTTATCTAACAGAATTGGCACATAAGAATCTAAAATTGCTAGTAAGGAAACTTCTTTTCCTTGTTGGTGTAGTTGTTGAGCCGTTTCATAAGCAACTACACCACCAAACGACCAACCACCAATTTGATATGGCCCTGTGGGTTGAATTGTTTGTATAGCTTGAGCATAAAGCCTAGCCATTTCTACAACTGTAGTTAGTGGTTCTTCTTCACCATAAAAACCCTGTGCTTGTAAACCATAAAATGGCTGGTCAGTGCCTAAATAATGCGCCAAACTAAAATAGCAAAGTACATGTCCGCCGGCTGGATGGATGCAGAAAAAAGGACGTTTTGTACCTTTGGGCTGAATTGCTACTATAGGTGAATTGGGGAAAATATCTGTGGGGTTTTGTAGAATTTCTGCTAGCTTTTCAATTGAGTTATTAGTAAGTAAAGTTGACAGTGCTAACTCTCGACCAAATTTTTGTTCGATGGCATTCATTAAATGTAATGCTAAAAGGGAATTACCACCAATCTCAAAAAAGTTATCTCTAATATCAATTTCCGAAATCTGTAAAATTTCTGACCAAATCTGCGCGATTTTTCTCTCTAAATCATTGCGTGCAGGCGTAAAATCTTCATGAGTGATTAAGTTAGAGAAATCAGGTTTAGGAAGCGATCGCCTGTCTATTTTTCCACTAGGAGTGAGAGGAAAGGAATTTAAGCAGACAAAAGCTGAGGGAACCATGAATTCAGGTAGCTTACCCTGAAGGAAATTCCGCAGTTGGGTTGGTGTGGGTGGTTCTCCCTGGGGAACAATATAAGCAATTAAATGCTTATTATTTAAATTATCTGTCTGGGCGACAACCACAGCTTGACTAATCTGGGAATGTTGCGTCAGCGTACTCTCAATTTCTCCCAACTCAATCCGAAAACCACGAATTTTGACTTGATCGTCAATTCTGCCAACATACTCGATATTACCATCAGGTAAATAACGCGCCAAGTCACCAGTTTTATACATTTGTCCCGTTGCAAAGGGATTAGATACAAATCTTTCTGTAGTTAATTCTGGACGACGCCAGTAACCTCTGGCAACTCCCACACCACCAATATAAAGTTCACCCACAACACCCACAGGCACAGGTTGCAAATGTTGGTCTAATATATATATTTGAGTATTAGCGATGGGACGACCAATCGGTACTGTTTGATATTGACTTTGAGGTTGACACTGCCAAAACGTAACATCGATCGCTGCTTCTGTAGGACCATAAAGATTGTGCAGTTCACATCCCAAACGTTCAAAAAACCGTTCTTGCAGACTCACAGGTAAAGCTTCACCACTAGTAATTACCCGTTTTAATGACTGACAATTTTCCACTCCTTTAGCTTGCAAAAATACTTGCAACATCGAAGGGACAAAATGTAATGTGGTAATTTCTTCTTCGATAATTGTATGAATCAGATAAGAACTATCCTTGTGTCCACCTGGTTGTGCTATAATCAGCCGCGCCCCGGTAATCAACGGCCAAAAGAATTCCCAGACAGAGACATCAAAACTAAAGGGAGTTTTTTGCAGAACCCGATCTTGTTGAGTGAGTTGATAAGCATCTTGCATCCATAACAGACGATTGCAGATACCGCGATGGGTATTCATCGCTCCTTTAGGTTTACCAGTAGAACCAGAAGTGTAAATTACATAAGCGAGATTTTCTGGTGTCGCTGTATTGTCAGGATTGCGATCGCTATATTGAGAAATCTGATCCCAGTCAGTATCCAAGCAGATTGTGTGGGTTGGACGTGTTGGTAAATTATCGACTAAATGACTTTGAGTCAACAACACCGACACCTGGGAATCTGCCAACATATATGCTAAACGTTCTTGAGGATATCCAGGATCAATTGGAACATAAGCCGCACCCGCTTTGAGAATTCCCAATAACCCCACAACCATTTCTAGAGAACGTTCCACACAAATTCCAACTAAATCTTCGGTTGCAATTCCCAAAGATTGCAAATAGTGAGCGAGTTGATTCGCCCGACAATTTAACTGATGATAACTCAATTCTTGATCAGCAAACTTGAGAGCTTTTGCATCTGGTGTTTTCTCTACCTGTGCTGCAAATAACTCATGTAGACAAATCGACAAATCATAATTAGTTTCTGTCTGATTCCATGTAAATAATATTTTTTGTTTTTCTTCTGGACTCAGCAGAGAAAGATCAGAAACACTATCTAAGCATCTTTCCCAAGAATATTTTTGTTCTTCGACTTCTAGAGAATCATCTATAAAGTTTATTATTTCCATCTTTGATAAAATTATAGTGATTTATAACTTAATACAGGTAAGAATTGTTTCTTTATCTCTGAGTCCTCTGCGCCTCTGCGGTTTGGTAAAAAAAATTGATTTTCACAAAAAGTTTTAACTCTAACACCAACCGTATTGATTTATTACTGCTATAGGAGTCCGATTTGATTTCTGAAAAAATCTAATACCAATTCTGTATGAAGATGCGCCTAATATATAAGGAACGAACCACATAGACGCGCAAGCGCTTACCCGCAGGGTAGGACACAAAGAACACGAAGAAAGAAAGAAGAAGTCAATTAAATTTGGCGCAGCCTCATAAAGAAATGGTATAAGTATCTGTAGTGGCGCGACAGCCTTAAAATAGTGCATTAGTAAACCGCAGAGGCGCAGAGAACGCAGAGAATGAAGAAGAGATTTATCGCATCTTTTTAGTCTTGCCACGCCACTACGTGTATTTCAGAAATCAAATATGAGTCCTATATATATTCAATATCTATAAATTATCAGTGAACAGCTACTAACTGATAACTGATAACTGATAACTGATAACTGAATTTAATCGCCACCGAACTCAACCAATTTCCCAATATTAAAATCTATCCTGATCCAACCTTTTAGCTGTTGCAAATTTTGTAGCAATAATAAAGGAATTTGCCAGTGATGAACTGTCAAAAAAGGTAGAGGATCACTCAAACTGTAAATCGCATCTTTTCCACCAAAAAAGTTTTTCAACCAAGTTTGCAACTGTGAGAAAGAACGAATTCCTGTCAATCGCCAAATTTCATGATAAGTCCAGTAGGTAGGCTTACTATTAATCAGAGGTTGAATTGGTTCTACTTGTGGAATTTCACTTAAATAAGCATTTGCCACATCCGGATGATTGTAGAACATAGTGATGGCAGAATGGGTACGCGGATTACATTCAATGGCGTAGATTGTGCCATCTTGTGCTTCGATAAAATCAAAAGATACCTGTCCAGTGATACCTAATGCTTTGACAAAGTGTCGCACCCATTCCAAAATTTGGGGATGATCGACATTCTCATAGTTAACTTGAAATGCCGAAGATTCACAACAGCAATGCATTCTCAACTCCCCATTGCGGACAGTGCTGTGGGTGCAAAATTCTTTTCCAGGAATGAATTCTTGCATAATCCATGGCTTTTGGGAACTGATGGGTAAGCTGTTGACAAAATCTGCTGTTGCTTCGGGAGTCTCACAAGGAAGTTTGGTTAAATCTAAGCGACGAACAGAGTCATAAGGAATGCTTTTGAGGATGTATTTACGCTTTTCTTGAGAAAAATCAAAGTTGCTCACCTGTTCCGGGTCAGTAATTTTGAAAGACTTGGGAACAGATAACCCCAAACTCCGCGCTTTCTCAACAAAAGCGTATTTATCATCCAACATTTGGGTGACATCTGCGTCGCAGTGAAAAACCTCGCAGTACTTCGACAGTACGGGTTTAGCTAAAGAGTCGTAGTAACTAGCAACCGGACTGCACACGGGTACATAGACATCGATATTTTCTTTTTGAACAATATCTAATAGGGCTTGGGTGTATGCTTCAGGATCAGATTGGGGCGTTGGTAGAGTGTAGAAACGACTTACTGCTTTGGAAAATCGATGTCCCGTTAACCAGTATTTGTGAGTTTCTACTAAAACCACTCGATGTCCGGCGGCGTGAAAACTACGGGCTAATTGTAACGCCTTAGTCATTTTACCGCCACTAATCAAGATGTTTTTGGGTTCGGTGGCGATCGCTTGCGATTGACTACCCAATAACAGCGATACCAACACAATCGCAGCATTGATTGGCAATACTAACAACAGCAGTGCAAGTGTAGCTAAATTTTTAAACAACGCAGATATGCGAAGTCCCAGGGTAACTGACTGAGTTGTTTGTCCAACAGAAGCCACAGAAATAGATTGTGTCATATAATTCGCCCTCAAAAAAAACCCATCAGTACCACGCAAACCCCATTTTTTTACAACCGCCGAATTAAAGTCACACCATCACGAAGCGGTAGTATAACTTGTTCTACACGCGGATCTTGGGTAATGATTTGGTTAAATTGAGCGATCGCTTCACCATTAGCTGTACGTTGTTCTGGTGGCAGATAAACCTGTCCCTGCATTAAAGTGTTATCTACACAAATAATGCCGTTAGATGCAAGTAGATTATTATCCAAGATGATCTGGAAATACTGCACATACTCTTTCTTGTCAGCATCGATGAATATCAAATCAAATGATTCACCTGCTGCTGCAAGTTTTTGCAGAGTTTCCAAGGCTGGTGCAACTTCCACAGTAATTTTATGACCGTGGGGTGAGTTCTGGAAACAAGTTTGAGCAAAGCTAGCAACATAAGAGTCCACTTCACATGCTACCACTCGTCCATCATCAGGTAATGCCTCTGCCATTGCCAAAGCAGAATACCCGGTGAACATTCCTACTTCCAAGACACTTTTCGCTTTAGTCATGTGAACAAACATTTTCAGGGTTTGTCCCTCGACGTGTCCAGAAAGCATTTCCTGTTCTAGTTGACGCACTGTTTCACCATCAGTGAAACGTTTTGTCCAGTCTTCTTTGGTAGTTTTTTGTACCAGTGCTGCTAAGGCGTCAGATTCAGTGGTAGTGTGGTCACTAATATAAGGTTCTAAACCCGCCGCTAATTGATACGTCTGTCGTAGTGCAGTGACAACAGTTTCAGGTGTATTTCCTGATTCTGCCAAAGCCAGAGTTTTTTGTAGCTGTTCAACCAAGATACCGTGGGGAGTTACGGGTCTAGCTGTGTTCTTTTCAACAATGCTAGTCACGATTCTAGACTCCTACCATCTCAGATTGTTCTGCACTGATATAGGCTTCAATCCCATCTCCACAACGGGGATATGTTGCACATACATCCTTGTGTGCCATCAAAGCTTGATGCAATTCTTCACGGGTTAGGTCATTGACAAAGAAACACTCACCAATAGGTTTTGGCATGGCGGCGCGTTGTTTCCCGTCTCTTGTCTGGGTGATAGACTGGGTAGCGTACCATAACAAATCGCTATCTAGAAGGGGATGATCAAGGGCTAAACCTAGACGACTCATCAATCCAAGAATGCGATCGCGTTCTGCTACAGTAATATATCCCCGTCGTTCAGCAATAGTTGCTGATAGCGCCATATCGATGTTGACAGCATGACCATGATACAGAGGAACCCGCGGTGCTAATTCTAGTGTCGGACTCCAAGTGTGACCATAAGCAATGACGCGATCTAAGTCTAGCTCATGCAGGTTTGGAGTTTCTAACTCCAGCATGGTTTTAATTGCTTCGTAGTTCACTTTGTGAGCAATTTCTTGCAGTTCCTCTGTACCGTTGAGATAGCCAAAGTGCGTATGCAGTAAGTCTTCTCCGTACTCATACAGCCAATTAAAAACTTCTGCATTTGCTACCACAGCAATTTTCACTAACTCCGCCATTCCATTCCGGACTTGGGCTGTTGGTAGTGTCTTGAGAAAGGAAAAGTCTAGAATGACTTTCTGCGGTGCATGGTAAGCACCCAAGCGATTTTTCAGCTTTTTATGATTGACTGCTACTTTAATCGCAATCCCAGCATCTATCAAACCAATCAAAGTCGTGGGAATGCGAATATAGTTAGTACTGCGACGATAAGCCGCACAAGCAAAACCTACAACATCAGTAACTAAACCACCACCAACTACTAAAACTGGTTCTTTACGAATTAAGCCAAAATCGGCAAACGCATCAACTACTTGTTCAAAAGTTGCCATGGTTTTGCCAGGTTCAGTAATAGTAATTGGAAACACAGTTAAATCTATGTCGTAGTAACGAAAATACGACTTAATTTGGTCTCCATACAAACGGTAGACATTATGGTCAACAACAGTCAAGCAGCGTCCAAACTTCTGATAACTATCAGCAATTTCTGTGTTTTTAATGTTGAATACACCATTCACATAAACCAGACTAAAATCTATCTTTTCGTAGCCCGTCACATGAAATGCTGTCTCAGTAGCTGCAAAAGTAGCGTGAGGTGTACCCATTATTTTTGTCCTTTACGTATGAATGCGGGGAATGGTTCTGAACAATATCCAGGTTGAATGTTGATTGCTTTTTTACTCCACATTACAACTAATTCACAAACAAGAATAAGTAGATAAACTACTATCTCATCCTAGTTGGCGTTGGATATTAATCAACAATGAAAATTCACTATTTTCAAGCTACCTTTTAGGTTTCTACTACACATAAACGAATCATAAGATAGCCTCAAAAACTTGATTCAATACCTAATTACAATCAAATAAAGACCACTAAAAAACAACATCTGTTTCTGACAACGATGCATTGTTAGTCTATACTATGAACGACTAATAGCCGGAGTTTCACCTAAATTAGTTATAAACATTGCCTAAAAAAGATTTTAACTCTTCAAAACAAGTAAATCTCTAAGCCGTTTTTAGTATACATGCAATATTTGAAGGTAACAAGATACCAATATTCAACTGATGTTAATGGCAATGAAAATTATTAACTTTTGCGATTATAGCTGATCTTCAACTGCTATGATTTGCAGGACTTTTAGTGTGGAAAACTTTCTCTGCTTGTCTCCTAGCTTCCACTTAAGATTACAGCCCTGATTGATATTCAGTTCGCTGTTTTTTAACATTTATCTAGAACCTTATGTTTGTGTCAAAAGTGATACTATGCCATACCTAAAAAGGCTGGAAATGTTATTCAAGCTGAAAGCCAAATCAATCGCAGTTACTTTGTCAGTTTTCAAAGCAACATCAAGAGATAAGTGTTTAACTTAACTCTGTGGAACACAAATTAATTAATGAGTATCCTTAACAAAATTTAGCTTAACTCTAATAGAGAAAATATCTACCAAAATATATATTAGGATAATTTATTAAAAATTAAAAACTAAATAAAGATAAAATATAATTTATCAATGTACTAAATATGGTATGTGAACACCTAAAAAATTTTGCAGATCAGACAAGTTCTGACGAAAAAATATCGATAGAGCCAAAATATCTCTGGATTTGCTGTTTAGAATTTTTAATTACTGAATATTGTTATTTTCTGAGAAAATACGGGAACTATATGTCTATGGTGTGATGCATATTTGTCAATTAAGTAGTAATGTTAGCTTCCTCTCGTCAAATTATCGGTGGATTTTTTTCAGCTTGTCTGTGTATTTCAGGTATTTGTTTGTTGCAATTTCCACACATGCAACAACTAATTTCTAATCATAAAACTGCTTCATTAGAAACTTTAGAAAGAGAAATAAACACAGAAAAACTTAGGTTGAATTTGCTCAAACAAATGCCGAGTTTTGGTTATACTAATTTAATAGCAAACTGGGTATATCTAGATTTTTTGCAATACTTTGGTGATGATGAAGTTCGCGCGAAAACAGGTTACAGCCTTAGTCCCGAATATTTTGAAGTCATCTTGAAACGCGACCCGCGATTTTTAGAAGCTTACCTTGGTCTTTCTACCAGTACTTCTATGTATGCTGCCATGCCAGAGCGTTCCATTGCATTAATGAACAATAGCTTAAAATCTCTTTCCCCTTGGGTTCCCTCCAAATCCTACTACGTGTGGCGTTATAAAGGCATTGATGAATTATTGTTTTTAGGCAATTCTCTAAATGCCAAACAATCTTTTCAACAAGCTGCTAACTGGGCAAGTAAGCATACAGATGAAGAGAGTAAACAGGTCGCGGAATTTTCCCAAAAAACAGCTGACTTTTTAGAACTTAATCCTGATAGTAAATATGCTCAAATTGCTACCTGGACAATGGTATTAAATAATCAAGTTGACAAAAAAACCCACCAAAGAGCAATTGTCACCATAGAAGCTTTAGGAGGAAAAGTCATCAAAAATCCTGACGGTTCCACCAAGATTAGATTACCGAAACAAGATTAAGTCATTGGTCAATTGTCATTGGTCAATTGTCATTGGTCATTGGTTCATAGTCAATAGTTATCTCCTCCTTCCCTTGTCCCCCTTGTCCCCCTTGTCCCCAATCCCCGATCCCCAATCCCCGCTCCCCCCCCACTGGTATAACGGCAAATTAATCCATTCCCAAACCCTAGAGTTACCTATTGACGATCCGGGTTTGCTCTATGGCGCAACGGTTTTTACCACTTTGCGAGTCTATGATCAATCCTTGGACCATCGACTAACTAACTGGCAAGCTCACTGCGATCGCCTAAAATTTAGTTTGCAAGCTTTTGATTGGTCTCTACCACAACAAAAGCGATTACGTCAAGGCGCAGAATTGCTCATAGCGTACTTCCCCATCCTCAGAATTTCTGTATTTCCTGATGGGCGAGAATGGATTACTGGTAGGGAATTACCAAAAGACTTAACAGAAAAACAAAATCATGGGGTGTCTGCTACCTTATCATCCCCAAAATACTATCGGAGTTTACCCGATCACAAGACTGGAAATTATCTCAGTGCTTGGCTAGCGAGAAATAGCGCTCAAAAACTAGACGCCCAAGAGGCAATATTAGTAGATGATCTGGGAAATTGGCTAGAAACAACTACAGGTAATCTTTTCGGTTGGGGGGATGGTTGTTGGTGGACGCCTTCATTATCGGTGGGAATCTTACCCGGAATCATGCGATCGCAACTCATCAACTACTTGCAACAACAACAGCAGCCAGTACGAGAGGAACCTTGGACATCGGAACTAGTCAAAAAAATGGAAGCGATCGCCTATTGCAACAGTGTGGTCGAAATAGTTCCGATCCACACCGTCATTCAGCCTACAGGATCGCTACAATATAATCCCCACCATTCTTGTTTTCAACAAATACGGAGATTTTTACTAGCATTGTAGGTGTGGAATTTGGTATACCTTAAGATAAGTTAACATAATTCTTAAAATGCCCTCGCACGAAAAATTTAGGAGGATTGACCTCAGTGAATAATAAACGGTGGAGAAATGCGGGGCTGTACGCACTGCTTTTTATAGTTGTCATTGCTCTTGGGACAGCATTTTTTGACAAGCAACCCCAAAGCAGAGAGACATGGCGATACAGTCAATTTATTCAAGAAGTCCGAGCTGGCAAGGTAGAAAAAGTCAGTATTAGTGCGGATAGATCTACGGCTATAGTCACCCCTAAATTTGACTCCAAGAAGAAATTGGTGACTTTGGTTAATGACCCTAACCTGATCAACGAACTTAACGAACAAAGCGTTGATATTATCGTTCTGCCTCAAACAGACGAAGGATTTTGGTTTAAGGCACTTAGCAGCTTATTCTTCCCCGTATTACTTTTAGTTGGTTTGTTTTTCTTATTACGCCGCGCTCAAAATGGCCCTGGTAGCCAAGCGATGAACTTTGGTAAATCCAAAGCCAGAGTCCAAATGGAACCACAAACCCAAGTTACCTTCGGGGATGTTGCTGGTATTGACCAAGCCAAGCTGGAATTAAACGAAGTCGTAGACTTTTTGAAAAATGCCGATCGCTTTACTGCTGTTGGAGCCAAAATTCCTAAAGGCGTTTTGTTAGTAGGCCCTCCAGGAACTGGTAAAACACTATTGGCTCGTGCTGTAGCAGGTGAAGCAGGTGTCCCCTTCTTCTCCATCTCTGGTTCTGAGTTTGTAGAAATGTTTGTGGGTGTGGGTGCATCCCGCGTCCGTGACTTATTCGAGCAAGCCAAAGCCAATGCGCCTTGTATTGTATTCATCGATGAAATTGACGCTGTTGGTCGTCAGCGAGGCGCAGGTTTAGGTGGTGGTAACGACGAACGGGAACAAACCCTCAACCAGTTACTCACAGAAATGGACGGTTTTGAAGGTAACACCGGTATTATTATTATCGCAGCTACAAACCGCCCTGACGTTTTAGATGCAGCCTTGTTGCGTCCCGGTCGCTTCGACCGTCAAGTTGTTGTAGACCGCCCAGACTACTCTGGACGTGTGGAAATTCTCAAAGTTCACGCCCGTGGCAAAACTCTGGCAAAAGATGTGGACTTAGATAAAATTGCCCGTCGCAGTCCTGGTTTTACAGGTGCGGATCTATCGAACTTGCTCAACGAAGCCGCTATTCTGGCTGCACGTCGCAACCTGACCGAAATTTCGATGGATGAAATCAACGATGCGATTGATCGCGTTTTGGCAGGGCCAGAAAAGAAAGACCGAGTCATGAGCGAAAAACGCAAGGAACTGGTCGCCTATCACGAAGCTGGTCACGCTTTGGTTGGTGCTTTAATGCCAGACTATGATCCAGTACAAAAAATTAGCATTATTCCTCGTGGTCGTGCCGGTGGTTTAACTTGGTTTACCCCCAGCGAAGACCGTATGGATAGTGGTTTGTACAGCCGTTCCTATCTGGAGAATCAGATGGCTGTAGCATTGGGTGGTCGTATTGCTGAAGAATTAATCTTTGGTGAAGAAGAAGTCACCACCGGTGCTTCTAACGACCTCCAACAAGTAGCACGTGTGGCTCGCCAAATGGTAACTCGCTTTGGTATGAGTGAAAAACTCGGTCCAGTTGCCCTTGGTCGTCAGCAAGGCAATATGTTCTTAGGTCGGGATATCATGTCAGAACGTGATTTTTCCGAAGAAACTGCTGCTGCTGTTGATGAAGAAGTTCGTCAATTAGTAGATTCAGCTTACGCCCGTGCTAAGAAAGTTTTGACAGAGAACCGTCACGTTCTCGACCAACTTGCAGAAATGTTAGTTGAGAAAGAAACTGTAGACGCTGAGGAATTGCAAGACCTGTTGGCAAACAACGACGTGAAAACAGCAGCGTTTGCATAATGATTGAAGAATTAGGAGTTAATATAATTAATTCCTAATTTGTCAGTTTAAATAATTCACAAAAAACAGGGAATTCTTGAATTTTACAGAAATTCCCTGTTTTTTTGAGTTTATATAGCATCTCTAAATCTTTCGTAAGATTCAAGATCCCCGAATTCTATAAAAATTCGGGGATCTTGGCTTTGCAATTTTTACAAATGATTTAGGATTGCTATATAAATTTATCCCTTGTGCTTATACCGTTTTACAAAAATACGGTATTCATCCTAACGTTAGTAGTTCACTATCACAATATCGCCTGCTTGATTAAAGCGAAGCGATCGCGTTAATTGAGGCAATAGTAATTGCTTGGATGGCATCAATTTTTTTGGACGTAAATACAACAGAAAGCGTAGCCAAACCCAGAAGAAACCCTTTGAAATTTAAACCACCTGTAATAATTGCAGACTCCGTTTCAGATAAGTCTGCGAGATAATTTTGCTCCAGAGAAATGTCAGATATTGCAATTCTAGTCATGATATGTTTATGCCTTAAATTTGTTGACGTTTGTACTTTAGATGAACTCAAATTTTCCACCTAACTAATATCTCATTAAAGAATAAGTTTTCTTGGCAATAGCTTAAGAATTCATTCTCTTGGCGTTGTTGAGACTGGTGCAAAATCTAAGTAAATTTTGTGATGCGGCAAATGTCATTCGCTCCAACTTCTGGATAACGAAAATACCCTGATAAATGAGTCTATATTTTAAATTTAGGGTTTTAACTCACTTAACCCTTTGCCACACCAGTATAGTATAAATTCATCACTATATTGTTAAAAATTTCATGAAATTCTTAGCATTTACTGAGAAATTAGCCGTAAATATGTAAGATAAGTCACATTTTTATGCCTTCGTTCTGAGCGATCGCCTCTGGGATAATTTTGAGCATCTCTGGCTCTAGCTTTAGTTATACAAATAGAACATTTTTTATTTTTGTAAACTAATCGTTGAGCATGTTCAACTGTATTTTCATAAACAAAAAATTTAATAATGTTAGAATTTAACAGATTTAGATACAGTAAATTACACTCATTCTTTAATCAACGTCATTTAATAATCAAAGTGTGAGGAGGATTGAAACTTTATGCGAGTATTACTCGTCTATCCGATATTTCCCAAAACTTTTTGGTCATACGAAAAGATATTAGCATTAGTAAATCGAAAAGTTTTGTTACCACCATTAGGCTTGGTAACTGTAGCCGCGATTTTGCCCCAGGAATGGGAATTTAAATTAGTTGATCGTAACATTCGTCCAGTCACAGAAGCAGAATGGGCTTGGGCAGATTTAGTAATTTTCTCAGCCATGATCGTCCAAAAACAAGATTTGCTCGATCAAATTCGAGAAGCAAAAAAACGTGGAAAGCTAGTTGCTGTCGGTGGCCCTTATCCTACTTCTACACCAACTGAACCAAAAGCAGCAGGTGCAGATTTTCTGATTTTGGACGAAGGAGAAATTACTCTTCCGATGTTTGTCGCAGCAATTCAACGGGGAGAAACATCTGGTACTTTACGAGCTACAGAAAAACCAGATGTCACCTCAACTCCCATTCCTCGCTTTGATTTGCTCGATTTTGATGCTTACGACATGATGTCAATTCAATTTTCGCGCGGTTGTCCTTTTCAGTGCGAATTTTGTGACATTATTGTTCTTTATGGTCGCAAACCTCGTACCAAAACACCAGCCCAATTATTATCAGAGTTAGATTATCTTTATGAATTAGGTTGGCGGCGGGGTGTTTTCATGGTCGATGATAACTTTATTGGCAACAAACGCAACGTTAAATTGTTGCTCAAAGAGTTAAAAGTTTGGATGCAACAACATAATTATCCCTTCCGCTTTGACACCGAAGCATCCGTTGATTTAGCCCAAGATCCAGAATTGATGGAATTAATGGTAGAATGCGGTTTTGCGGCGGTGTTCTTGGGAATCGAAACACCCGATGAAGAAAGTCTGCAACTGACGAAAAAGTTTCAAAATACCCGTAGTTCTTTAGTTGAATCTGTACAATCCATCATCAAAGCCGGTTTGCGTCCCATGGCAGGATTTATTATTGGTTTTGATGGCGAAAAAGCAGGTGCAGGCGATCGCATCGTCCGTTTTGCAGAACAAGCAGCCATTCCTTCCACCACTTTTGCCATGTTGCAAGCGCTACCAGATACCGCCTTGTGGCATCGCCTCAAAAAAGAAGGAAGACTGCGGGAAAACAAAGATGGCAACATCAACCAAACAACTTTGATGAACTTTATTGCCACTCGTCCCCTGGAAGAAATAGCCAGAGAATATGTTGAGGCGTTTTGTGATTTATATGACCCAGTAAAATATTTAGACCGCACCTATCGTTGTTTTCTGATGATGGGTACACCGAAATGGAAAGCACCCTTTAAAATGCCAGAGTGGGTAGTGATCAAAGCCCTGTTAATTGTGATTTGGCGCCAAGGAATCAAACGGGAAACTCGTTGGAAATTCTGGCATCATCTCTTTAGCATTATTAAACATAACCCTGGTGTTGCCGAACATTACTTGGCTACCTGCGCCCACAACGAACATTTTCTAGAGTATCGCCAAATCGTCCGCGATCAAATTGAATCCCAGTTAGCAGAATATCTCGCCCAAGGTGCAGAAAAGCCCTATGTACCAGAACAGGAAAAAACACAAGTGTTAGCTGGTTAGCTTTGTGTCTTTGTGTCTATGTGGTTCAAAAAGAAATTTTATTAACCACCCTACTCTAAGAGAAGCCGCTTTGCGTCTACGGGTACTCTACCTTGAAGCCGATGAGCGCGTCTACGCCACCTTGCCAATTTCCCTCCGGAACACTACTTTGAACGTGACGGGAAGCGGAGCCACTGCGTTGGACGGGTTCCCCGGCTTGTAGCACGTGGCGTCCAAGACGGCAAGTGGACTCACCAAGACACTAAGACACCAAGTTATGGCGGTTGAGCCTGAAACATGAAACTTCAAGTTCAGAACTTGATACTCCAAGAAAGATCCCCGATTTTTGATAAAAGTCGGGGATCTCGGTGCGATCGCTATGTCAAAAAATAGATCATAAATTCTTGCTATTTTAGTATATTCTTCAATTTATAGGAGTTTGAAAAATGTGATTTTATTTACAACACACAAAAAATTTTTATGCGAAATTATAGGGCTTTGCTAAGGTTAATGCTTACATGTATATGTGTAGGAAGCGTGTTGAAACCTGATGGTAGAATGCAGGCAGCTATTGAAGGTTCTTGTAGCGCCCACGCAGATAAGGTACCACGAATCGCCCTAATTTCGGCATTCTCTGGAGAAGCTGATCGCCTCGTTAGCGAAATGCAACTGAATAATGGAGCTAACCAATTCAACGGCTGTACGGTGATCAATGGTCATCGCTTCAGCAAAGGGAAGTTGCGTGGCAAAAATGTGGTGGTAGTGCTAACAAATATCAGTGTCGTGAATGCTTCTATGGTTACTCAGTTGACCTTAGATAAATTTCGCGTCACCAATGTGATCTTCAGCGGAGTGGCTGGGGGAATTGGCGGAATTGGAGCAAATGACGACAATCCAGATACGCCCAATGAGACTCCAATCGGATCAGTTACGATTCCCCAGCGGTGGGGCTTTCATCAAGAAATGTATTTCAACAACACGCGAGATACAGTTCCTTGTGCT
Source organism: Westiellopsis prolifica IICB1 (assembly GCF_004323185.1). Taxonomy (GTDB): domain Bacteria; phylum Cyanobacteriota; class Cyanobacteriia; order Cyanobacteriales; family Nostocaceae; genus Pelatocladus; species Pelatocladus prolificus_A. The sequence continues at coordinate 3,140,909 of NZ_NAPS01000001.1, read as the reverse complement.
TTTTCGGTTGGATTGCAACTCAACCATACACTACAAGAGGCATCACAGGAAGCTCAAACTTGTAACTTTATATCTGGAACCGCACAATCATCAGGGTTCGCTAATACTGAGACAATCTTTGCACCGGATGCGAAAAATGCCTTTTTACGTAACACTAATGTCAGTTCTAATGACATACCTCAGTATTTCTTAGATGCAAATAACGTACAACAACTCCGCTCAGTACCGTTTCCAGGTGTAGCTGCAAATTCAGAAACTGATCAAGATCTCAAATTCTGGTTTACCGTCGATCCACATATGCTTGCCAAGGCTCGTCAGATCAATGTCGAACTCCTAAACTGTGCAATAGATACTAACGGTAAGTGTAACAATACCCAGCTTGATCCTGCTCCTCGGATCATTGTGGGTGGAAACGGAATTAGTGGTCCTACTTTTGTTGATAATGCTGCTTACCGCAAGTACGTCGCAACAAATTTAAACTTCGATGAACGCGGTAACAAAACTAACAATACTGAGGTGCTGGTTGCGGATATGGAAACTACAGCCTCAGCAATGGTGGCTTTCTCAAATCGCGTACCCTTTATTGCTGTACGGAGTGTTTCGGATCTTGCAGGCGGTGGTGATCAGTCAGCAGCAGCACAATTACAGACTTTCTTTGCAGTAGCGGCTGAAAACCAAGCACGTGTCGTGTTGAAGTTGGTAGAGTTACTGTAGGGGTTATATTATGTTCGCTTGAATACTTATAATTCCCTTTGAACCCCACCCCGGTTTTGTTTAACGCCAAAAACACCCCTAAGCGCAGGCGCTTAGGTGATCAAGGGGTGAGGTGCATGGGTTGCTTACACAATATACTGCTGAACAGTTAGCCCACGAACTATCGAATGTCGATGAATCGTGTTATTGTTAATTCTTCTGTATTAATTATTTTGTTCAAAATTAAAATCTAGGGTGGCTTGTAATAATAACAAATTTTTGAGTAAAAAATTACAGCAAAACCATGAGATATTACTATCTTCCACCCATACTAGTAGGCGCATCCATAGTATTGATGCAATCACAAATTGCAGTCGCCTTATCTGGACAAGAGGTAGAAAGTATTGGTAGAGACATTACAGTACGGATTGTGGATAGTCAAAATCCTGTGGCAACTGGTTCGGGAGTTATCATCAAGCAATCTGGTAATACTTATACTGTGCTGACTGCCTATCATGTGGTAAAAGATGATAGTAAGTACGAAATTATTACACCAGATCAACAAAGTAATCAGATTAAATCTGTTAAACAGTTGTCAGGAGTGGATTTAGCTGTTGTTGAGTTTAGCAGTAGTAAGAGTTATAAAGTTGCCAAAATCGGGAATTCTGACAAAGCTACAGCTAGTACAACAGTTTATGTAGTGGGGTTTCCGGGAAGAAGAGGCGCCATTCCCAATCCGACTTTATTCTTCACTACAGGACGTGTGAACGCCAATGGTACACCACAAGGTGATGGTTACAATCTCATCTACGATAACGATACTTTAGGAGGGATGAGTGGTGGCCCGGTGTTGAATGAACAAGGTGAAGTAGTAGCGATTCACGGTAGGGCTGATGAGCAAGAAATTGGTGAGAAAAGTCAGAGTAAGATTATTACGGGTTTAGGTATCACGATTAATTCAGCTTTGCAGAAGATTTCCGCTGTGGGGGTTAATTTAGGAGTCCGTCCCCCAAATGTTGTAGCTACAGGGCCAAAAGCGGATGACTTTTTTATTCAAGCTAAACAAAAAGACCGCAATCAAGATTATAAAGGTGCGATCGCAGATTACACCCAAGCAATTCGCCTCAATCCTAAATATGCACAAGCTTACTACCAACGGGGAATTATCCAGTTAAATCTTTACGACAGAGAAAATGCAGCGAAGGATTTACAGACAGCGACAAAATTATTTTTAGAACAAGGGAATCAAGTTGAAGGGTACAATAGTCAAGCTGTAGCCCGTGCGATTTTAAAAGATTATCAAGGAGCGATCGCGGCTTCTACTCAAAGTATTAAACTCAATCCTGAAGATGCCCAAGCTTATAATAAACGAGGTAATGCTTACTCGGATTTAGGAGAAAAGCAGAAAGCGATCGCAGACTATAACCAAGCAATCAAGATTGATCCCTATTTTGACGATGCTTACAATAACAGAGGAATTGTTCGCAGCGAGTTGGGAGATAAAAACGGCGCCTTAGCAGATTACAACCAGGTAATTAAAATTAATCCTAATTATGCTCATGCTTACAATAATCGAGGACTGATTCGCCAAGAACAGGGAGACAAACAAGCAGCGTTAGCAGACTACAATCAAGCGATCAAAATTAATCCTAATCTTGCTGAAGCATACAGTAACCGGGGAATTCTCCGTCAAGATGCAGGAGATCAACAGGGAGCATTAGCAGATTTTAACTCTGCTCTCAAGATTAATCCTAACTATGCCGAAGCTTACTATAATCGCGGTCGTCTCCGCTACTTATCAGGAGATAAACAAGGAGCATTAGCAGATAATAATCAAGCGATTAAAATTAATCCCAATCTTCCTAAGGCTTATTTAAACCGGGGTACTGTTCGTGATGATTTGGGAGATCATCAAGGGGCTTTAGCAGATTATAATCAAGCACTCAAGATTAATCCCAATGATCCGGAAGTATACAATAACCGGGGGGCTGTGCGTTTGAAGTTGAGAGATCAACAAGGAGCGTTAGCAGACTACAACCAAGCAATCAAAATAAATCCTAACTACGCCGCAGCTTATTTTAACAGAGGTGTGCTTCGCTCTCAAATGCAAGACTTACAAGGAGCCTTAGCAGATTATAATCAGGCATTGAAGATTAATCCGAATTTAAATCAAATCTATGGCAGCCGGGGTTTACTGCGTGTGCAATTGGGAGATAAACAAGGCGCAATAACAGATTTGCAAAAAGTTGCGGAATGGTTTCGACAACAAGGAAACACGCAGTTGTATCAAACAACATTGGATGTGATTAAAAAGCTTCAGCAGTAAATGGGATCGGGGATTTTCCCCAGTTTCAGGTCACGTTAAAGCAATCCCCCTACAAAAGAACGTAGGAGGAAAGGAAACTGCACAGCACAATCATTAATGGTTAGGCTCTCAAAAGAATATTCCCGATTTAAACCCGTCGAACTCACGTTGAAACAAGAAATTTCTCACCTGAAACAAAAAACTTCAAGTTCTAAACTTGAAACTCTAAACTAAAATCCTTCACCCGGTATTCAATCTCTCTGTGTGTCCCACCCACAGGCAGATACCAAACTTTTGCAATTTTGAGACAATTAAGCTATCTGCAACTATTGTCGGGATAAAGCGATGAGCGATAGCAATCTGAGAATCATCTCCCTAATTCCCAGTGGTACTGAGATTCTAGCCATACTGGGTTTAACTGATGCTGTTGTTGGGCGATCGCACGAGTGTGACTACCCTCCTGAAATCCAAGATCGTCCGATATGTACTCAAGCTAGACTCAAAACTAATGTCTCTAGCGGTGAAATCAACGACGAAGTTAATAAATTAATCCAATCTGCCCTCAGTATATACGAAATCAAAACGGATATTTTAGAGCGGCTACAACCCACTCACATTGTCACTCAAGACCAATGTGATGTTTGTGCTGTAAGTTTATCAGAAGTGGAAAAAGCTGTAGCTGAACTTACTCAAGCAACACCACAAATTGTTTCCTTACAACCTAATTTTCTTAGAGACGTTTGGGCTGATATTGAGCGAGTTGCTAACATTTTTCAAGTGGATGCGCTCAAGGTACTAGAAAATTTAGAAGCTCGTGTGAAAATAGTTGTCCAAAAAACACAAGGACTTTCCCAAACAGAAAAATTGCCCAAAGTGGCTTGTATTGAGTGGACTGATCCTTTAATGATTGCTGGTAATTGGATTCCTGAATTAGTTACTTTTGCAGGTGGAGAGCCTTTATTTAGCGTTACTGGTCACGCTGCAACACAGTTAAAATGGGAAAATTTGATTGCGAACAATCCAGATATAATTGTTTTCATGCCTTGTGGCTTTGATTTAAATCGCACTCGTCAGGATACTGAGTTGTTGACTAAACGTCCTGAATGGCAGAATTTACGTGCTAATCAAACTGGTAGAGTTTATATCACTGATGGCAATTCTTACTTCAATCGTCCAGGGCCAAGATTAGTAGATTCATTAGAAATTATGGCAGAAATTTTGCATCCAGAAATCTTTGAATATGGTTATAAAGGTAAAAGTTGGGATAATGTTTGAAATTCTGAATTACAAATAAAAATTTTTCTAAATTTAATTCATCCGAATTCCCAATTCCCAATTCCCAATTCCAAATCTCGAATCTCAATAGTTATGATTTTTTATTTTATCTAGCATTTATCCATTCAATTAAACTCTTTAAATCTCTTGTTAGTGATGCTTCACTTACTTTTACTGTGTGTTGTTGATTATTTTCTTCTACAGTTAAAATGTATTGAAAACGGTCAGCTTGGTTACTTGGAGCGTTAATTATTGTAGGTAAATTAAAAAAATTTGCGGCTTCCAATAGATGAGATAGTTGCTGATTTTCTTCAGAAGACAAATTAGCAGTGTCAACAATAGCTTTCTTGCTTATTCCGGCAAAACCACCTGTACGCTGAAGTAATATCTGCATTTTCCTCTCCGTAGTACTAGCTTTTGCTATCAACAAAAATACTGGGAAGATAAAGCTTTATCTCCCAGTTTAACAAGAAAATATAACGACAAAATATAAATTATGAATTTTAAATTATAAATTTAATTTTTCATAATTCATAATTTTAAATTACTCCTACTTCTTTCCAGGCCTTTTGCACTGCATTGTGTTCTTTACTTCCATTCCCGTAGAGTTCACTAGCAACTTGGATGATGGTATTCGCAGCGCGTTTAAAGTTAGTTCTAGCACGTAAGCGATCGCATAAAGCTATGTACCAAATTTTTCCTGCTTTTTCCCAAGCATAACCGCCAATTTCTGTTGCTGCTAAATAAAAAGCACGGTTGGGAATACCTGAGTTGATATGTACTCCCCCATTATCTTCAAAACCAGTATATTTATCATTCATATGTCCTGGTTGGGGATCTTTACCCAAGACTGGGTCATTGTATGCTGTTCCGGGCGCTTTCATCGAACGAATACCCACACCCTTCACCTTATCTGTAAAGATACCCTCTCCAATAATCCAGTCAGCTTCTTGAGCAGTCTGTTTTTTTACCCATTGTTTCACCAATGAGCCAAATACATCAGAAAAAGACTCATTGAGCGCTCCAGATTCACCATAATATTGCAGACCTGCTTCGTATTGGGTCACACCGTGCGTTAGCTCATGACCAATAATATCAATGCATTTAGTGAAACGTTGAAATATCTCACCATCTCCATCACCATAAACCATCTGGTCGCCATTCCAGAAGGCGTTATCATATTTAACACCGTAATGCACAGTCGAGTCTAAACGCAGCCCTTTATCATCAATAGAATTACGCTCAAACACCTCATGATATAAATCGTAGGTAGCTCCAGCACTATCATAAGCTTCGTTAACTGCAATATCGTTGCTAGGACGGTCGCCTTCACCACGTACTAGTGTACCAGGGAGTTGTTCAGTACCTTTAGCATCGTAAATAGTGCGGCGTTTTTCACCAGGGGAAACTGCAAAATTAACTGCACCTACCACATTTCGTCGTCCTCGGAATTGTGACGAAATATTTAAAGTATGAAACGCCCAATTACGTTGTTGCTCATTACCATTTACTACAATCTTCTCTAGCATGTGAGGTGGTACAACACAACAAATTGGACATCTTGAATATTGTTGATGCTCACACCCAAATCCCAATGGTCTTTTATTGTTTCGAGCCATTTAACATATTCTCCTTTTGTAGTCAGTACAATAGAGTAATGGCAAATACTAGTCTTAACTCTAGTGTGAAAGCGATTAGATAGCCTAATTCAACGAAGAGTTTTTAGTTTTGTATTTTGCACCTTGCACCAGTTGCAATCAGCCGTAAAATAAATTTTCGGCTCAAAGTTTAACCCATTTTCATGGGTTAAAACCTTAGTCAGTCAATTTTTAACCGATTTTTAGGTTTCAGCCCAAATTTTAATTTCGGGCTAGGTGCAAGATATAAGTATTCCTACTTTGTTATTGTCAGCAGGTTTATTGCTCAATTACAGTACCCTCGAAGGGTAATTTTATATTGAGGTATTAAATTCTCATACCCAATGAGTTTATATAATAGTTCTTCTATCAAGTTATTATGTAGTTTTTTACGTTTTTTAACTACAAACCTATGAAATAAGTGTATTTACAGTACTGTTGCGATCGCCTCTACTAAAAAAGTAGTAATTTAAGGCATATATCATGGACTAAAGCTTATGATTTATTTAACATAGTTGTAGACCTCACTAGTTATGTGTGGTTGTGTGTTGTAAAACTTGATTGAATGTGGTCAAGGGGTATAGCTCCTTGACTTTTTCTTTTTTCTTGAATTGTTCTTTTCAAAACCTACATGTCAGATAAAGCTTACTTTTAGCTTGTTTGCTTTTATGAGTTAATCTAAGTGAAAATACATAAACATTAGATTTAAATTTATTTGAAAATGAATAATAGTCAAATTACCTATCTGTTTAATAGCACATCAAAATCGGTATTAGGTTAATGGTCATTCATTATTCATCAAAACTCCACGGGAGACCCCACCTTACTTCGCTGAAGGTGGGGTTATTGACTTTTCCAGACATATTCGCTTTTAGTAAAGGCTTCAGCTCTGATTTTATGCAACTTAAATGATCATTAGCTTAATATATATTTATATACTCACTCTAGCTAGAAAATTTATATTTATTTGGAATTCGTAAAAAAGCAAAGCCCCCTAAAGTTGTAGGAGGCTTTGGTTTTGTATAATAAAATCCTGGCATCGAGCTATTTTGACGGTCGGCAACCCGACAACTATCGTCGCCGCAGCAGCGTTTCACAACTGAGTTCGGGAAGGGTTCAGAGTGGTTCCACCGCGCCATAGACACCAGGAAAACCTGTGGATTTTGGATTTGGGATTTTGGATTGAAGTTGACAATCTCAAATCTCAAATCTTAAAATCACAAAACCCTGAAGACTGCATAGAATGTTGAAGCGAAAAAAATGTAGTAGTAGAGGTCAAGCCCTCGGTCTATTAGTACTCCTCAGCTTCATACATTACTGCACTCCCACTTAGAGCCTATGAACAGGTGTTCTACCTGTGACCTTACCAGCTTTAGCTGTGAGAGTACTCATCT
>NZ_NAPS01000001.1:3042627-3128305 GCF_004323185.1 Westiellopsis prolifica IICB1 | reverse complement strand
AACGCACTCTAGCTGTGTAGTTTCTACCGCCTTTATTTGGTTAAGCCAAACTCTTTAACAATAGACACACACTGCTACCTACGGACGCTTTACACCCAATCATTCCGGATAACGCTTGCATCCTCCGTATTACCGCGGCTGCTGGCACGGAGTTAGCCGATGCTGATTCCTCAGGTACCTTCACTTGCTTATTCCCTGAGAAAAGAGGTTTACAACCCAAGAGCCTTCCTCCCTCACGCGGTATTGCTCCGTCAGGCTTTCGCCCATTGCGGAAAATTCCCCACTGCTGCCTCCCGTAGGAGTCTGGACCGTGTCTCAGTTCCAGTGTGGCTGATCATCCTCTCAGACCAGCTACTGATCGTCGCCTTGGTAGTCCCTTACACCACCAACTAGCTAATCAGACGCGAGCTCATCTCCAGGCAGTTAACCTTTCACCTCTCGGCACATCCGGTATTAGCCACCGTTTCCAGTGGTTGTCCCGAACCTAGAGCCAGATTCTCACGCGTTACTCACCCGTCCGCCACTTGCCCCCGAAAGGACTCGTTCGACTTGCATGTGTTAAGCATACCGCCAGCGTTCATCCTGAGCCAGGATCAAACTCTCCGTTTTGTTTCACTATAAACAAAAACAAATCTCGTTTGTTTAGCTCTATCTACGGCTTCTTTTTTGACCTCAGCCTTGGTCTATTCTCTTGATTGACGTAGGCTATCTAGTATATAATTCTTTCAAACTATAAAGTTTTCATGGTTCGGATGCCCTCGAAGCCTCGCTTTGCAGCGCTTTGCTCGTTTGGCACTTTCCTATACTACCTACCCTCTCCCTCTTTGTCAACTACTTTGGAAAAAAAATTTTGCAATACCCTAAAACCCCTCTCTCTCTTCTACTTCAGCCTTAAATTCTCTAAACTGATTTCACGTTCCTAATGTTCTCACACACTCTAATTACTCCCTCTCACTTGCTCTTCATATTCCTTTATCACCTATTCATTCCTTCTGTAACTGTAAATTCATAGTTGATGCAAATTAGAGAAGTGTCTCAATCACGGAACTAAATCACATTATTTTAAAATAGCGTCGGCTTTTTGAGTACAAAATGAATATGGTAAGTTCAACTGCTGTACTACCTCCATTTATCGTGCTGGATCAACTTCTCCAAAACTCCTTATTAGAAGATATCGGTAGGGGCGATCGCACAACTCAATCTCTTTTGAGTGAAAATACAATTATGGGACAAGCCCATTGGATAGCTAAAGCGCCTGGGGTGATTGCTGGTCTACCAATAGCGGCGAGAGTTTTTCAGCTTTTAAATGAGAAGGTTGAGTTTGCTACACACGTAGCTGAAGGTGAATACTGTCAGCAAGGACAAGTAATCGCACAGATGCATGGAGCTTTAGATGCACTGTTGATGGGGGAACGAGTAGCACTGAATTTAGCGATGCGTTTAAGTGGAATTGCTACACTAACTCGTCAATATACAGCGAAAATCTCAGATTTACCTACTAAATTTGTGGATACGCGCAAAACTACACCAGGTTTAAGAATTTTGGAAAAGTATGCAACTCAAGTAGGAGGGGCAATTAATCATCGTATGGGATTGGATGATGCAGTAATGATCAAAGATAACCATATTGCAGCAGCTGGAGGAATAAAAGAAGCTATTTTTCAGATTCGAGAACGTATACCTTATCCATTGATGATTGAAGTAGAAACAGAAACTTTGGAACAGGTGCAAGAGGCCTTACATCATAAAGCTGATATTATTATGTTGGACAATATGCCTCTAGATATGATGCGAGAGGCGGTGCAAATAATTCGTTTAGAAAATAGTAGGGTCAAAATAGAGGGTTCTGGTAATATTACCTTAGAAACTATTCGTGCTGTAGCACAGACAGGTGTAGACTATATTTCTAGTAGTGCGCCAATTACGCAGTCAAAGTGGTTGGATTTGAGCATGAAGATTCAGTGATGTAGTTGGCAAAGAACTTACTACATTTATCAATGGAAAAGACTAGCCATCCAAATTATATTTCCAGTTGTATATCTAAAAAATAGAATTAATTTAGGTAATTTCACAAGTCATACTAGAGATGATCTAAAATCTATCTTGAGATGATTTGATGTCCAAGCGATCGCAAGTAAGCTGCAAGACAAGGTATTGTTTTACTTGCTAGCTTTTATGATAGATATTTATATTATTGACCTGTTGATTATTGGTCTGTTGCTGCTATTTGTAACTCTAGGTTCAGGTTGGATTGCACGTTTACCTCTATCTTTTGCTCTGATTTATCTGGTGGTTGGTATTCTTCTGGGCCCTTACGGATTTGGACTGATTCAACTACGCCGTGATGATATTTTTAACGCTGAAATACTAGAACGTTTAACTGAATTTGTAGTAATTATTTCTGTTTTTAGTTGTGGTTTAAAAATTGTTCGTCCCATCACTTGGAAATCTTGGAATCTTACAACACGCTTAATTGTATTATTAATGCCAATTTCCATTTTTGGGCTAGCGGTTGTAGGAAAATATTTTTTAGGAATGAATTGGGGAGAAGCAATTTTATTAGGAGCAATTCTTGCACCTACTGACCCAGTGTTAGCTTCCGAAGTTCAGCTAACTGATACACGTGATCAAGATGAATTACGTTTTGGGTTAACTTCCGAAGGTGGTTTAAATGATGCTTTAGCTTTTCCTTTTGTTTACTTTGGATTATATGCTTTAAAAGATAGCAATTGGAATAATTGGTTGAAATTCTGGATTAGTGTTGATGTCATCTGGGCGATCGCTGCTGGTATTATTATGGGGTTTCTTGTTGCGAAAGCAGTAGTCTGGATTGATAAAAAAGTTCAAAAGCATCGTCGTCCAGATGAATTAATGGAAGATTTTATTGCTATTAGTACTATTTTATTAACTTATTCATTAACAGAAATAGTTAATGGTTATGGTTTTTTAGCAGTATTTGTAGCAGGACTAGTTATCCAGCGCAGTTACAATAATACAGATAAAACTTTAGCACAATTGGAATTTATAGAAAGATTAGAAAAACTTCTAGAAGTAGGAACGATTTTATTACTAGGTTCGATATTATTATTTAAGCCCATACTCAATTATTCTACCCAATCTTTATTAGTGATATTTTTACTATTCTTTATCATCAGACCTTTAGGAGTATGGTTGAGTACAATTGGTCATCGTTCACCGTCTATGCGTCGCCGTTTTTTACATCCAGGAAGTCGTTGGTTAATTGGTTGGTTTGGGATTCGCGGTGTTGGTTCTTTATATTATCTTGCTTATGCTTTTAGTAAGGGTTTAGAAGGTCAAATTGGTGAAAAAATTTCGTGGATTACTTACACTACTATTGTTGTTTCTGTAATCGTTCATGGCGTTAGCGCCACTCCTTTGATGAATCTGTATGAGCGCCATATTCAGGAAAGCAAGCAAGTTACTCCACCTTCAACAATTGATGAATTTGAGTAATTTTTATTTCATAAAATTCAATACCTAATTCTAGGATCTATATAGGCATTTAAAATATCAATCAAAATGCTTGCACCCACAACAATCGCCCCGAAAAATACCATAATTCCTTGGACTGTGGGATAATCCCGCTCGGAAATCCCTTGGTATAATCTATTTGCTAATCCTGGCCAAGAAAATGTGACTTCAGTCAAAATTGCTCCACCTAACAAAGAAGCAAAAGTTAATCCTAAGACAGTAATCACTGGTATCAAAGCATTTTTAAAAGCATGAGAAAGTAAAATTGTATTCTCAGGAATACCTCTAGCTCTAGCAGCTTCCACATAATCTGCTTGCATAGTTTGCTTTAAATTGACACGTACAATTCGCTCAAAAATTCCACTGAGTAAAATTCCCAAAGTACAACAAGGAAGAATCAGATATTGCACAGCAGTAAAAAATTGCGCGAAGTTACCTTTTAAAAGACTATCAATACTATACAAACCTGTAATATTATCTGGTGCGGGAAGAGTTGCAGGATAGCGTGTTCCTAAAGGTAATATATCTAATTGGACAGCAAAAATTAACTGTAAGATCATTCCTGCCCAAAATATAGGGAGTGCATAGGTAATTATTCCAAATAATCTTCCTCCTACATCCAAAGGTGTACCAGGACGAGAAGCAGAAATCATACCAACTACAATACCAACAATCAGAGCGATCGCAATACTATATATTGCTAATTCTGCTGTAGCTGGGAAATATTGCCAAATAATATCCCAAACTTGTTGTCCACGACTGGAAATAGATTTGCCCATATCAAGGCGCACTAAATCGCCTACATACTTGAAGTACTGTAACCACAAAGGTAAATTTAAACCTAACTGTTTTCGCATTTCTTCTTTAACACTTTCTGGCGCCCGCGCACCCAAAATTGCATCAACCGGATCTCCAGGTGTTGCTCTGAGTAAAAGAAACACAATTGTGATAATTGTCAACAGTTGAAGCGGAGCTAATAATAAACGAGTAGTTATGTAATATGTTAAAGCTTTAGAACGGGACATAATAATTTTGCTAATAGGTAATGGGTAATTGTAATGTTCCAAGTATGAAAGTACAATAGCTTGGGAGTAAACAACTATGAGATTCTATAGGCATTTAGCTACTGTTGGACTAACAATAGCTACATTAATAGCGATCGCATTTATTCATACATTTGCTTTGGCACTCCCAGAACACGAAGTTGATGCAATTGCGTCCCAGACTACTGTATTAATTGCACCAGCCTTACAAGAAGGGGATATCAAAGCACGCAGGGAGTGGGATACCGGTTCTGGGGTGGTTGTAGCACGCAAAGGTAAAACTTATTACGCACTCACAGCACTTCATCTTGTGCAAACTAAAGGATTTTATGGAGTACGCACGAGTGACGGAAAAGTACACTTAGTAGAACATAACGAAGACAATTCCAGCATTCAACCTTTAACCAGGGAACAGGGGGAACTAACAACAAAAGTTAAAGGTTTTGATTTAGCGCTAGTTAAATTTGAAAGTGAACACAACTATCCTGTTGCTTCTTTGGGAAATTCAGAGAAACTTAGAAGTAAAGATGTATTATATGTTTCTGGTTGGCCTGTACCCCAAAATCAAACTCCTCGCCGAGAAAGGATTACAGAAGTCACATCATTAAATCAAATTAACTCTCAACCTCATTCTGAAGGCGACTACAGTTTAGCTTACAACCTTCAAACCCGTCAGGGTATGGATGGAGGTCCAGTATTTAGTCCAGATGGGCAAGTTGTTGCTATTCACCAAAGCAATAGCTCAAATGAACATGGATATTGTCTTGAGCCAAAACTGAGCGGGAATAATAGTTGTGGTTTGCAAATAAGTCATATATTACAAGCGATCGAAGCAGAGGACATACGCTTAAGCTTTGATCGTAGCCCGATAGATCCAAAACTAATTACGCGAGGAATAGAAAACAAATCAAAATCAGATGTAATTCCAGATGTTTACAAGTTATTTACCTTTGATTTAGATGCAATGTTGAGAAATAAGCCTTCTTTAGGATGTGGCAGTCTATTATTAGGGGATAAATGTCCAAGCCAACCGATGTAAAAGTCAAAAAACAACATCCTGGACAAGTTTTATGAAGAAAATTAACAAAATCGAATGTTTTTCCTAAAATAATAGTAATAGTTCTGAATTCATACTCAAATAAGAATTATGCTGATTATATTTAGGATGAAATGAACATGAAATTCAGTTTATTTGTCCAAGTCCTAAGTGCAATAGCAATCACACTAAGTTCTACTGCAATTAATGTTCAACCCAGTTCTGCTCAAAGAACTAAGTTTTTCTGTGGGATGAGCAGAGGTAATCCAGCAACAATAGTTAACACTAATAAAGGAAATAAACCCATAATTAGCTGGGTTGATACGGCTTTCCCACCACCTTGGACACCTTGGCAACGTTGTGAAGCAATATCTGATCGATTCAATCGGTTTTATGAAAACGGCACGCTGAAGTTTATCAGAGCAGGGGAACTTAAGCGTCAACCTGTGTTATGTGTTGCTAGTTACAGTGGTGGTCCTTGTTTACCTGATGGAGTATTAGTCACTCTTAAACCAGGAACAAGCCCTCAGCTTGTTCTATCTCGATTGCTGAATAAATCGGTTGGTGGTGGTGGCAGAATTATTGAACTGACAGATAACAACAATAACATGATTTCTAATGTCGATAATGCCTCCTATCTTGATGTAAACAAGCTGATTGATGAGGAAAACAAATTAGGAGAATGCTCATCTGAACAACCAATGTGGGAATGTTGAGAAAATCGTACAGGTAAACCAACATGGATTGGCGCTTATTTATTACGGTTGCCTGTATTGGGGGTTTATCAATTTTGTTACCAGTATTAGCACCACTAAGTTCTAAAGTTATAGTTGAACAACCCTCAAGTCAAACTTCGACAAAAGAACTACAGCATTTAGCTCAGTCTATTACAGTCAAGGTACTTGCGGGAGGCTTTTTAGGTTCTGGGATTCTGATCCAAGAACAAGGTTCTGTTTATACAGTGGTGACTAATGCTCACGTACTGATTTCGGGAGATCCTCCCTATAGAATTCAAACACCCGATGGTCGTGTGTATAAAGCTAAACTTCCCAATCAGGCACAAAAATTGGATGCTACTTCTTTGAAAAGTAAAGATTTAGCGGCTTTACAGTTTTATAGTCCTAATACCAAATATGTTGTAGCATCCCTTGGCTCGGCATCAGATTTAAGTGTGGGGAATCAAGTTTTTGCCGCCGGCTTTCCATTTAATGTTGAGGGAACCCAGGATATAGGTTTTGTTTTCAAAACAGGTAAAGTTTCCTGGGTCTTAGACAAAGCCTTAGAAGGTGGCTATCGTATTGGCTATACCAATGATATTCAAAAAGGTATGAGTGGAGGACCTTTACTAAATCAGCAAGGAAAGGTAGTAGCTATTAATGGTATACATGCAGAACCACTTTGGGGTGAGCCTTATACTTATCAAGATGGAACCGAGCCAGAAGCATCCCTACGAAAACGAATGAGTAAATATAGCTGGGGTATTCCGATTGAAACTTTTGTGGAATTAGTGTCAGCATCTTTTAGAGATTGTAACTCCAGATTTTCATTCACGTACAAATGCGATCGCAAGCTAGTGTAAAAGCAGCAGAGGGTTCTAAGCTGTTAGTTTGCTCAAAAGTTTTAGTTAGATATAGCAGATTCTCAAAGATGAAGTGTTCTTATGCTCTCCCAGCAGTGCTATTTGGTGCAGCAGTCGTTGTAATACAGCCTCAACTCACCGTAGCATTATCTTCCAAGCAAGTCAGCGATATTGCTAAACAATTTACCGTTCGCATAGATGGAGAAGGTATTGGCTCTGGGATAATTTTTGAACGCAAAGGGAATAGATATTTTGTTCTCACTAATCGCCATGTTATTTACAGAGATGGGAGATATGAAATTCTCGCCCCAGATGGCGATCGCTATCCAGTTTACTATAGCCAAGAATTGCCCGGTTTGGATTTGGCAGTATTAGAGTTCATCAGTCAAAAAGATTACAGCACTGCCAAGTTTGGTAACTCTGATCAGTTAACAGAGGGAATAACTGTTTATGCGGTAGGTTGGGCTAAGATACCAGGTTTGGATCAACCCAGTTATCAGTTTACTAAGGGAGACATTCGCAGTCGTTTGCAAAAACCAGACGAAGGTTATGCCCTAGTTTATGACAACGAGGCAATACCAGGGATGAGTGGTGGTCCTTTACTCGATGAAAATGGTTTAGTAGTGGGTATTAATGGGCGAGCCACGACTCCTGAAGGTTCCACAGGAACTGTTTTGCGATTGGGAATTCCTATCAATATATTTGTAGCTGCCAAAGACAATTTGAGAACGCCAGCAATAACTCAACAACCAACTACCCAAGAACCAACTACTACTCAACAATCAACTAACACCCAACAACCAACTAACACTCAACAATCAACTAACACCCAACAACCAACTAACACTCAACAATCAACTAACACCCAACAACCAACCAGAACTGTAACGCGAACTGGCAAACAACAACCAAATGCCGAAAGTTTGATCAGCTTAGGCGGAGCGAAAGCTCAAAAAGGAGACTATCGAGGAGCTATTGCTGCCTATGAACAAGCTTTACAGATAAATCCGAGTCATCCTGATGCTTACTTTCAAAGAGCTGTCGCTTACTATGATCTCAAGAATTATCAAGCAGCATTTGAGGATTTAAATCAAGTAGTTCGCCTAACTCCCAATAGTCCTGTTGCTTACATGAATCGGGGTTTAACTCAGGATCTCCTGCAAAAAAATCAGGAAGCCATTAAAGATTACAGTAAAGCTATTAGCCTAAATTCTAATTATGCAGCAGCTTATTTAAACCGAGGAGCTATCAAAAATGAACTCCAAGACTATCAAGGAGGACTATCTGATTTAAATCAAGCAATTAATCTCAAAGCTGACTATGCTCTTGCTTACTTAAATCGGGGTGATTCCTATATTGGTCTCAAAGATTATAAAAGAGCGATCGCTGATTTAGACCAGGCTATTAAACTGCAACCTAATAATGCTCTTGCTTACTCCAGACGGGGTTTTGCCTATAGACAACTCCAAGAGTATAAAAAAGCAGCTTTGGATTATAACATGGCGATCGGCATCCAACCAGACCTCGGCTCTGCTTATTTTGGCAGAGCTTTTGTCCGTCGCAGATTGCAAGATCAGCAAGGCGCCCTTGCTGATTACAGTAAGATCATTAGTATTAGTCCAAAATTTGCAGAAGCTTACTACAATCGTGGTCTAATTTATCGTGATTTAGGAGATAATCAAAAAGCAATTATAGATTTTCAAAAAGCAGCCAATCTATATCAACAACAAAGAAAAAGCGAATATTACCAAGACGCTCTTCAAAGAATTAGAGAACTACAAACTCAAAAGGCAGTTAAAATATAAAATACAAAAATATCCTGAGTTTAATAAATAATAAATATTAAGTCTTTGGACAAAAATCAAGTTATGGGCAGAGGTAAAGGAACAGGAAACAGAGAAAGTTTAAGTACTAATATTAAATCAATTATTTTTGCAAATAATTAATAAATTGTTAACGAATGAATCATTGTTTGGGCTATGTCTAAATATTGCTCATATTCACTTTCTTCTGCTGTATAAGTAATTATATAGACTTGATTATTTTTTAAAGTCCAAATAGCCATTCTTTTAATATTATATCCTTCTTCTTTACCACTATAAATAACTTCATGAGCGGGCAAATTTGATAATTTAGTAGGATGGGAATCATGAATTCTAGCATTAGTCAAAAATTGGACTATTTCATTAACAGATAAATTAGTGTATTCCACTAAAGAAGTTGGCTCTTTCAAAGTTTCAACATTGATATTTACTTCTGCTCTAGTTTTTTTGGTGCTACCTATTGAGCGCGGCCAAAATTTAACTACATCTCCGGTAAATGGATCTCCTATTTGTTGAATATTCCAAGGTTGAGGATATTTTATCCTAATGCTATAGCTAGGATTCTCATAAATAGAGAATTTTGTATCTACTGATGAATATTGCTTTTGTGGATTGAATATTTGGATGATTTGTGGAGTTGTCAACACTATTATGAATAAAATGCTAGCAAGTAGAACGACTGGAACTGCAAATTTTTTGGATAGTCTCCACTTTTGAGTACTCTTGATATCTGTAATTGCTTGTAAGACTTCACTTGCAGATTGGTAGCGATCGCGGAAGTCATAGCTTACCATTCTGTCTAAAATATCTATTAGATGAGGTTTAATATGTTTAATGTTTATCAGACCTCGCCAAAAAATTCTACTACTATTCGGATCTCTTGGTAGATGTTCAGGCAAAATACCTGTAATAGCTTGGATAGCAATTAACCCTACAGCATAAATATCACTGTTAAATTTTGGTTGACCACTATTTTGTTCATGCGGCATATAACCAGGAGTACCAATAGCAATTGTTTTTCCTTGCAAGTTGGCAGCTAAGGCACTGATTTGTTTTACTGCTCCAAAATCAATTAAAACTAACTTACCATCGGTAGTGCGTCTGATTAAATTTGCAGGTTTAATATCCCGATGAATTACATTTTGTTGATGGACATATTTGAGTATATTTAATAAATCTTCTAAAAAATTTATTAACTCTTCTTCACTCCATTTTCTATCTGTTTTTAGTTCTAAGCTAATAACATTACCTTCTATATATTCCTGAACTAAATAAAAATCTTCATTTTCCTGAAAATGAGCTAAAAGCCTGGGTATTTGATCATGGTTACCTAATTGGTAAAGAACTTGCGCTTCTTGCTCAAATAAACGTCTAGCCGTCTGTAAAAGAAACGGCTCGGTAGACTTGGGCTTGAGCCGCTTGACAACGCAATAAGGATTACCGGGTAAATCCTTATCTTTAGCCAGATAAGTCTCAGCAAACCATCCTTTTCCTAATTGTTTGATGATTTCGTAGCGCCCTCGGAGGGTTGTTCCTAACATTCATTTAATCCAGCGTTACACATTTTCTGGTTTAAAAAGAGGGGATAGGGAGCGAATAAAAGTCATTTTTATGCTTGGTTGTGGAACTCTCCTATAAATTATTAGCTTGCTAAAGAGTTGGTTCAGCTTTTACGCATCATTAATTTGCTAGTTTGGGCATACAGCGGAGACGGTTATTTTCTCAACTAGGTAATATTCAAGTTAAATATGCTATCGCCGCTCAATTCTGATATATTACCTAATTTAGCAGAAGCTTGGAAATTATTAGAGGTGAAAACATCACTTAGAGCAACTGCCAAGATTACTGACACCAGCCCTTTCAAGGTGGAGCAAAATTCTCAACAATCAACTCCTCTGTAAGCTCTTATCTCTGTGTTCTCTGTGCCTCTGCGGTTAAATAAATAACTTTTAAACCGCAGAGAACGCAGAGAGCGCAGAGAGGAAAAAAGAGATTTTATGAGTCACCTTGAAAGGGCTAGATTACTGACACCAGTTTAAGCGATCGGAACTGGAGGACAAACTAGAATGTTCTATGGGGTTTGGCAGCTATAGAGAAATTTTAGAGTCACCCTCAATAGGAATTTCATGCAGAAGTCAAATATCAAACAATTAATTTTTATAAAAAACTTCTTATTTATACATTAATTTTACTAAAGCCATCTTGTATAGAAAGATATCAACGATGTATAGTCATCCATAATCAACTCAGTTAACTTTCTGTTAAAAGTTCCCTATTAAGAGTTCCCAGTCTTCATGAGTAAGTCCATAACTCAAACTGGGATCCTATATATCAAATTCAATAATTAGCTGTTATTAACAGGACAGATATCGCTTGTTAATGGAGATTGAACAAATCTTTACCATTAACTCGGTAACTCTTACTTGATTGAAAAGGTAAGAGTTAATTTTTCATGACTTTTTTGAGTGTGAGAGTTTAATAGCATGATAGGAAAAAAATATTTGCTCGTAAATGGTGCTTCCGCAATTGTATTGTTTCTATCAATAACTGCGGCAGAAGCTATTGAGCAGCCGATAATCGAAGAACAGATACTACAATCTACTAATACAAATGTAGCTCAGTTAAGTAAAAAAGAATTACTTCCGTTAAAGAAAAAAATAAACACAAACTCTCTTGATTGGCTGGAACAAAATACTACTCTGCAATCAGATTTAAATTTTGATGTAGAACCATCAATAAATTGGGTAAGTGATATTTCCCAGCAAAAAGATGACGACAATACCTCAAGGAATAGCATTGAACAAGTAACATCCGTGTCTCAATTATCGGATGTGCGACCTACTGATTGGGCTTTTCAAGCATTGCAATCTCTCGTAGAACGATATGGCGTAATAGCTGGTTATCCAGACGGCACCTTTCGGGGAAATCGTCCGATGACCCGCTATGAATTTGCTGCGGGATTAAATGCAGCCTTGGACAAGATTAATGAACTTACTGTTGCTGGGACAGAAGATAAAGTTCGTAAAGAGGATTTAGTAACACTGCAAAAACTACAACAAGAATTTGCTGCTGAATTAACTTCTTTACGAGGTCGTGTTGATAATTTGGAAGCTCATACAGCAGAAATAGCAGCCAATCAATTTTCGACAACTACAGTACTTGGAGGAGAAGTAATTTTTGCAGTGTCATCTGGTTTTGGGGGTGATCCACCAGGAGGATGTAGAATCTTCTCTGATGATCGGGGGTACTTTTTCGACACATTAACTGCTAGAAGAGGTCCTGGAGACCGTAATAATGATAATGAAGTTGATTGTGGAAATAGAAAAGAAGCATCAAGGAATACCGTATTCTCCCACCTAGTACGCCTCGGATTACAGACTTCGTTTACAGGTAAAGACGTTTTAAGAACTTATCTAACTACTGGTGATTTTGATGATGGTGGTTTTACAAATCCTCAGTCACTTAATACCTACATGGCTCGATTTTCTCACCAAGCAGGATTAAATAATCAGGTTTTCTTAGACTTACTGGAATATCGATTTCCTGCTTTTAATGACAAAGTAGTATTCTCTGTGATTCCCTTTGGGTTTGAGTTAAGCAGTGTACTTAGCGCGAATTCTCCCTACTTTGATACTGGCAGAGGTTCAATTTCCCGTTTTGGACAACTCAATCCAATTTTAAGAATAGGCGGACCAATGGATGCTGGGGTAGGTTTTGATTGGACAATTGCCGATCCTCTCAGACTACAAGTTGCTTACGGTACTAGAAATAGTAGTGACTCTGAGCAAGGATTTCTCAGCGCAGACCATAGCACCCTTGGTGTACAGTTAGTAGTTAAACCGACTGAAAGGATTCTGACAGGTATATCTTATGTAAATGCCTATTCCAGTGATGGGACTTTAGGAACATATACTGGTAGCGTGAACGCTGAAACTGGTGGTTTGTGGTCTGGTTCATCAATTCCCAGTGATGAATTTAATAGTCCAGGAGTTCCTGAAGAACAACAACTGAATGCTCCATCTGGCTTTGGTCCGTGTTGTGGTAATTATATTGGAGATTTACCAGCACAAATTAATGCTGTTGGTGGTAGCTTTCAATGGCGCGTAACAGATCAACTCACTTTGGGAGCATGGGGAGGTTACATGTTCACCAATTTCTTGGAAGCGCTTCCTAATGATAGTGTATTGGGTGACTCTGCTGGCAAAAAACCTTATGGTACTTCTGCTACATACTTATTTTCTCTAGGAATTTCAGATCCATTTGGTAGGGAAGGCGATTTATTTGGTTTTCTATTTGGAATGCCACCAAAATTAGTGTCTGCGGGTCCTGAAACAGACGGTACGCCAGTACCATTTTTTGAACAAGTAGTCAGAGAAGAAGAAACTACTGCGGTAACAGATAATAACGATAACCTCAACACTAATTCCGAATTTACCACTGATGGACGACCAAACCGACCAACATTACCTAAAAAAGTAGGAGTTAAAGATAAAGCGACTTCTCTGCACTTTGAAGTTTTTTACCGCTTCAGAGTAAGTGATAATGTCTGGATTACACCTGGCTTTTTCGTTGTCACAAACCCAGGACATATTGCTGATAACGATACAATTTTTGTTGGTACTCTCCGCACTACCTTCCGCTTTTAGAGCATGTTTTTGACAATCCCACGCGCTTATATCCGTGGGATTGTTGTTGCATCTAGCCAACTTATTTTTTGAGATTCTTATATATCAAAATTTGAGTAGGGTCTAGTTGGACACCACTCATACCAGTTTGAGCGAAGATATAATCTTTACTTTGCCATAAAGGAATGTAAGGTATATCTCGCGCCAATATATTTTGAATTTCTGCAAATATTTGCTTACGTGCTTCAGGGTTTTGTTCTTGTCGTTGTTTGTCAATCAGTTGATTCATCTGAGGATTATAGTAAAAAGAACCCTGAGATTGACTTCCCCCATTTTCACATCCCTTTTCTAGTGAACCTTTATCACAAGATAAAAATGGTTGAATATAATTATCTGCGTCCAAAAAATCAGGATACCAATCGAGTAAAAATGTTGGATATAAACCTTTAGCAATATTTTTAAAAGCAGTGGTAGATTCTACAGTATTTATTTCAAATTGCAGTAGACCATCCATTGTTTTTTTCGCAAGAGCTTTGATGACTATTGCTGCTAAACTTCGAGTTGGAGAACCAGAAGGATACCAAAGTTCGACTTTGGCTGGATTATCTTTGGAAAAGCCTGCTTTGATTAGCAACTCTTTAGCTTTTTGGATATTTCCATCACCATATTGCTCTTGAAAAACAGGTTGATAATCATTGAATGATTTTGGGATCAAACTATAAAGTGCTTCTGCTTGGTCGTACAATACTCGTTTATACATTAATGGACGATTCACCATTGCTGCGATCGCACTTCTAACTGCTGGGTTGTCTACTGGCTTTTGATTACGGTTGACAGCAAGATAACTGACTACATTACCTTCATTAGGAATCGCTTGCCAAACGCCTTTTTTTGCACTCGCTTCCAAGCTCCGAACTTGATCTGGGTCCATACTTAAACCAGCTACATCCACAGCTTTTTTTCGGAAAGCGTTATATAAATTCACACCACTGCTAAAAATTTGGACATTAATACCTTGATTTAAGGGTTTTTTCCCCCAATATTTGTCAAATACATCAAACTGTAATGAATCAGGACCAAATTTTGTTAATTTATAAGGTCCAGTACCAACAAAAATATTTGGGTTAAATTTTCCTTCGCCAATTTCATAAGCTTTTGGCGATACCGGACAAACACCAGCAAACGCCAGCAAAGATGGGAATGCTGCAAATGGCTTTTTCAGTTTGATTGTTAATTCATATTCGCTTGTAGC
This sequence comes from Westiellopsis prolifica IICB1, assembly GCF_004323185.1. Taxonomy (GTDB): domain Bacteria; phylum Cyanobacteriota; class Cyanobacteriia; order Cyanobacteriales; family Nostocaceae; genus Pelatocladus; species Pelatocladus prolificus_A. The sequence goes on along the minus strand of NZ_NAPS01000001.1, from coordinate 3,113,455 downwards.
TTTGGCTGACTCTACAATATCTCCTAGCAAAAAAGCAGGTTTACCCTTGTTTTCAACAAAGCGACGTATAGTAAAAGCCATTGCTTCTGCATTAAAAGGAGTTCCATCATGAAATACTACTCCTTGACGTAGAGGGATAGTATACGTCAAACCATCTGGACTCACTTTCGGGAAAGCAGTAGCTAGCTGTGGTTTAATTTCCGTGTTTCCTGGTTCATAAGTGTAGAGGCGATCGCTTATGTTGTATATCAATGATAGTGAAGCCAATTCATAGGCATCAGATGGATCAAGAGTACGCGGTTTTAGTGTTGTACCAACAGTAATCCGACCATTACCAGATACTAATGTGTTTGTTTGGGGGCTATTACCACAACCTACAACTAACAATAAACACAGACAAACAGCCAGCACTTGTGTTACCTGCACCCATTGTCTAGCAGACAAAAAAGACCAGTTCATGACATGAAATTTTGAAATTAGTGGTTCGTTATTTTACTACATAATGTCAAAAAAGTTTTATTAATAATTGATATTTTGAGAAATTTGACTCAGTATCTTAATAATTTTTGGTTTATTTAGAAACTTATTTTTGAATTCAGCTAATTTATTTTTAAAGTTGTTAAAAATACATACAAATTAATAAAAATTAATTTTGAAAAATGTTTAGTTTAATTAAAGTTACAAAATAACAGAAGCTAGTCGTAAATTCGGATTTGATAGAAGAAGAGGTTTGTTAGGTCTTAGTAAACAGCTTGATCGTGCATTTTCCAGGTGTAAAACATTGAGGAGGAAGCAAGAAAATAAGCAGTAGAGAGGGAATAGGGACGGAGAACTAACTTTTTTCGATGCTCTATACTCAATTGATCTCTATTTATAATCTTCGTCCCTCTTCATAGTCCCCACTCTGTTTGTGATCCCATAGCTATAATGTACAAATCTCATTTGATACAGAGATAAATGAGGTTTTCACGGTATTGCTAGCAATTAATTCTAGAGAATCTAACAGCGAGACTAAAAGAGTGAAGTACTTCTTTTTATCTGAAGGATGGACAGTTGGCAGAGTTTGGGCATCTGAAGGACTTTGGCAAATAACCGCATGGCGACGCCAACCAGATATTCAGCGTATGAATATTTGTTTATTAGAACAAGGCGAAGTAATGTGGCTTTATCGAGTAGAGGATGCCATTATCACCGTAGAAGTAAAGCCAGCGATCACACCACAAACCAGTAGATCTACTCAAGCGATCGGTCAAGTCATACTAAAGCGGTTAATGAGTGCTGAACAAGTTATAGAGCGCTTGGAGACTGCCTCAGCTAGGTGTCAGCTACAAAATATAGAATCAATGGTGCAGTAAAGATTAAGAATTAAAAATCAGGGGTTGATTGGTTGGTAGTTGGTCGTTGATTTTTTGTAACAAAAACGAAATAAAAGACAACAGCCTACTACTAACCACTATCTACCGACTAGTAACTAAGCTTAAGTGCCTTTATACCCTTGCAAACAGCTCCATCAATAGTTACACTTTTTTAAACATTCTCATTTTTACTGAGCGATCGCGACCTCGGAGTCAAACACTCTGAAAGTCTTGTCTGTCGCTCAAGTAACCACGCTGTCTGACTTTTAAGACCAAGCTGTGGAAAATTCAAGCTCTGGCAATAAAAAAACACAGAAAAATTGTTTTGTAAACAAACTCATCGAGGAGGAGCGTAGTCGATGGGACTACCTTGGTACCGAGTACACACAGTCGTTCTGAATGATCCAGGACGACTGATTTCTGTACACTTGATGCACACAGCCTTGGTGGCCGGCTGGGCTGGTTCTATGGCTTTATACGAACTGGCTATCTATGATCCCAGTGACCCAGTTCTCAACCCCATGTGGCGTCAAGGTATGTTCGTGCTGCCCTTCATGGCACGCTTGGGTGTTGTAGGCTCTTGGGGTGGTTGGAACGTTACTGGCGCAACCAACTACGACCCCGGTTTTTGGTCATTTGAAGGCGTAGCCGCCGCTCATATTGTTCTATCTGGTCTATTATTCCTAGCTGCTGTTTGGCACTGGGTTTTTTGGGACTTGGAACTATTCCAAGACCCCCGCACTGGTGAACCTGCTCTTGACTTGCCAAAAATGTTTGGCATTCACTTGTTCTTATCTGGTCTTCTATGTTTCGGTTTTGGTGCTTTCCACCTCACTGGACTTTGGGGACCGGGAATGTGGGTGTCTGACGCCTACGGCTTAACTGGTCACATAGCACCAGTCGCACCAGAGTGGGGGCCGGATGGGTTTAACCCATTCAACCCTGGTGGTGTCGTAGCTCACCACATCGCCGCAGGCGTTGTCGGCATTATTGCTGGTTTATTCCACCTGACAGTAAGACCACCGGAAAGGCTCTACAAAGCCCTACGGATGGGTAACATTGAAACCGTACTTTCTAGCAGTATTGCTGCTGTATTCTTTGCTGCTTTTGTCGTTGCTGGTACCATGTGGTACGGTAGCGCCACCACTCCAATCGAATTGTTTGGTCCTACCCGCTATCAGTGGGATCAAAGCTACTTTAAGCAAGAAATTCAGCGTCGCGTACAGACAAGTATTGCTTCTGGCGAGACCCCTTCAGAAGCATGGTCACAAATTCCTGAAAAATTGGCATTCTACGATTATGTCGGCAATAGCCCCGCCAAAGGTGGTCTATTCCGTACAGGTCCTATGGTGAAAGGTGATGGTATAGCTCAATCTTGGGTTGGTCATCCTGTATTCACAGATGCCGAAGGACGGGAATTAGAAGTACGTCGTTTGCCTAACTTCTTTGAAACCTTCCCGGTAATTCTGACCGATAAAGATGGTATTGTCCGTGCTGACATTCCTTTCCGTCGAGCAGAATCTCAGAACAGCTTTGAGCAAAGTGGTGTGAAAGTTGCCTTCTATGGTGGTGACTTAAATGGTCAAAGCTTTACAAGTCCCGCAGAAGTTAAGAAGTGGGCGCGTAAAGCTCAAGGTGGTGAAGTATTTGACTTCGATAGGGAAACTTTAAACTCTGATGGTGTATTCCGCACCAGTCCTAGAGGTTGGTTTACCTTTGGACACGCCTGCTTTGCGTTGTTGTTCTTCTTTGGTCATATCTGGCACGGTTCTCGGACAATTTACCGAGACGTGTTTGCCGGTGTTGACCCAGACTTGGAAGAACAAGTCGAGTTTGGTGTATTTGCGAAAGTGGGTGACTTGTCCACTCGTAAGAAAGAAGCTGTCTAAAGCTTAAAAGATTGGGGATTAGGAAATAACCTAATCCCTGAACTTGGTATAATATTAGGTACTGCCGTGGGACACACGGTGGCTGCTTGCAGAGGGTAAAGTCAATTGACTCCCGGTGAAGCAAGAATCTCATTGAAGCATAATGCTTAGTGAGAATGTCAAAATTTCCAGATATGCAGGGGCTTGTGATATGGAAAGCGTGGCATATATCTTAATTTTGACTTTGGCAATTGGAACTCTTTTCTTTGCGATCGCATTCCGCGAACCTCCTCGCATTGAGAAGAAAGAAGATTAATTTTGTGTTGCCAAATTTTTGATATTGTTTCTTAGAAATAAATAGCCGCAGTTTACATATTTCAGTGACTGCGGCTATTTATTGCAAAACTTACGGTTAAAAGGATAAAAGGATTGAAACTCCTTATAATAAAAAAGACTGATTTTTTGATATAATTTACTATCTGTGAACTAATGTGCGCGAAGTCAGCTTTTGTGCGCTAGGATGATTTAGGGATGTAGGTGTAGACATCCTGTGTCACGCTTGCACATACATCGCGCTTGTGGCAAAACCATTACGGAGACGAACAACCAGGAAACAATCAGCATGGTCAATCAGAAAACAACTGCTATTACCGAGATTGGGTTTACTCACGAAGAATTCGCTGCTTTACTGGACAAATACGATTATCATTTTAGCCCTGGTGATATTGTACCCGGTACGGTTTTCAGTATAGAGCCACGCGGCGCTCTGATTGACATAGGTGCTAAAACCGCGGCATACATACCGATACAAGAAATGTCTATTAACCGGGTAGATAGCCCGGAGGAAGTCTTACAATCAAACGAAACACGGGAATTTTATATACTTAGCGATGAAAATGAAGAGGGGCAATTAACTCTTTCTATTCGTCGTATAGAGTACATGCGAGCCTGGGAGCGAGTACGGCAGTTACAAGCAGAAGATGCTACTGTTCGTTCTGGCGTATTTGCTACTAACCGGGGTGGAGCTTTAGTTAGAATCGAAGGATTACGAGGATTTATTCCCGGTTCTCACATTAGCACCCGCAAACCGAAAGAAGATTTAGTCGGTGAAGAACTACCATTGAAGTTCTTAGAGGTAGACGAAGAACGTAACCGCTTGGTTCTATCTCATCGTCGAGCTTTGGTTGAGCGTAAGATGAATCGCCTCGAAGTCGGTGAGGTAGTAATCGGTACTGTACGCGGTATTAAGCCTTATGGTGCCTTTATTGATATTGGTGGCGTCAGCGGCCTATTGCATATTTCCGAAATCTCCCACGAACATATTGACACACCTCACAGCGTGTTCAATGTCAATGATGAAGTGAAAGTGATGATCATTGACTTGGATGCAGAACGGGGCCGGATATCCTTGTCTACAAAGCAATTGGAACCCGAACCAGGTGATATGATTAAGAACCGCGATTTGGTTTACGATAAAGCAGAAGAAATGGCTGCTAAATATCGTGAACAATTATTAGCTAAACAGCAAGGTAATGCTGCTGTGCCTGCTGAAGCCAGCGAAACTGCTGTAGCTGTAGTTGAAGAAGAAATTCCATCTGCAACTGAAGAAGTTGAAGAAGAAATACCAGTAGCTATTGAAGAGTAATTTATTTCTCGTTGCCGTTATTGGCAACTATATTAATAATAAAGATAAGATTTTACAGACAAGGAGGGAAAATAAATCCCTCTTTTTTTGTATTAGTTGTAGAGACGCGATATATCGCGTCTACAGGATTTAAGTGTCAATTGATTTGTCTTATCCGAGCAGTATTGCTTTCTGTCTTTGTGTCTATTTAGTAAAAAATAATTTTTGAAACACTAAGACAGTAAAAAACCAAAAAATTTTCATTTTCTCGATTTACACCTAAAAAGCGCTGGTTCTACAAACAACCAAAACAATAATAAACAACAATGAGGAGGAGTCTGTTGGTAACGATTAAGTGTAGAGATGTGATATTTTCTAATATCCAAGCTATTTTATTTGATAAAAATGGTACTCTTGAAGACTCAGAAGTATTCTTGCGATCGCTCGCTCAAAAAGCAGCAAGAATCATAGATGCACAAATTCCTGGAATCGGGGAACCATTGTTAATGGCGTTTGGCGTTAATGGTGATGTTCTTGACCCAGCAGGGTTGGTATCAGTAGCAAGTCGTCGAGAAACAGAAATAGCCACCGCAGCATATATCGCCGAAACTGGACGCGGGTGGTTTGAATCATTAAAAATCGCACGCCAAGCATTAGCAGACGCCGAAAAATACGTTGGTGCAACTCCCTCACCTTTATTTGTTGGTAGTTTAGAAATTCTTCAGAAATTATCAGAAGCAGGATTAAAACTTGGTATTCTCTCAGCTGCAACAACTGCTGAAGTCCAAGAATTTGTCAAAACTCATCAATTAAGTAATTATATCCACCTAAAAATGGGAGTGGATGAAGGGCCAAGTAAACCAGATCCAGTTTTATTTTTACAAGCTTGTGCAGAATTGGGAGTAGAACCCAGTTCTACACTGATGGTAGGAGATTCGGCGGGTGATATGCAAATGGCGCGTAACGCTAAAGCAGTTGGTTGTATTGGTATAACTTGGATTAATAAACCAGAAAATGTCCCAGGTGCGGATGTGGTAATTAATCAACTTGATGAGATTCAAATTTTATGATTTATTTATGGGGTTTGTTTTTTCATGATTTTGCGTAAGTCCTATTATTGTTGAAATGGAACTAACTATTAATTAATTGTGCTGCCAATTCTATTGCTTCTGTTGCTGTATAAATTTTACCTTCAATTTGGGCGATCGCTATTTCTGTGAGTAATTTACCTACGAGTGGCGAAGGAGGAATGTTTAGTGCTAGCATGATGTCCTTCCCATTTACTAACGGAATGGGATGAGCCACCAGATCATTAGGGTTAAGATAGCGATTCATCAAAGGTGCGATCGCTTCTACTGACTGACCGTGTGTTACGGATAAGACTGCTGTAGATATAAATACAGACCCCGCTTCCTGAAATAAAAAATACTGTTCTCGCAAAGACATCAGGGGATCTCCTAACTGTGGGAACAGTCTCAGAGCGGTGGTAACGGCTTTAATTTCGGCGCGACTGTAAGTAAGTTCTTGCAGTTCTATTTCTGCTATTTCTGGGTTTAGGTTAACTAAACAACCAAGTTTAGCAATACCCAACCAAGTAGTTTTAACTGTATCACGCACAAAATTTTGTAGTTCTTCACCTAGTTGTGGCCAAAAATGCGTGAGTTGATCTGCTGCTGTGTCAACTGTCAATAGTTTCTGAAAGTTTTCCTGTTGAGCATTTTTGAAAAAAGGCGTCAGTAAACCATCTTCCCCAGCGCTAATTAACCAAGCACTACCCTGAGAACTTGGCAACATATAGCTTAATTCTACCCGGACTCGTTCGGCGGCGACTCTTGTGATTTGGGATGCGAAAGCGCGAATAGTTTCTTGTGTTTCTGATTCTATAGTGAAGTTAAGTTGGGAAGCTTGACGATAAGCCCGTAGTAAGCGTAGGGGATCATCTTCCAGGTTGCTTGGTGATACCATTTTTAACAAATGCTTTTTTATATCTGCACAACCTTGTAAAGGATCAATAATTTCTTGGGTGTGAGGGTTGTAGGCGATCGCATTAATTGTAAAGTCTCGTCTGTGTAAATCAACTTCCAGACTCACTCCTTCTTGTTGAGCAAAGTCAGCAGTAGCATCAGGAAATACCACACGAGCAATTTGTCTTTCTGGGTCGAGTAGCACAAAACCAGCTTTGTAATGCTTGGAAATTCTGTGAGCTACTGTTACAGCATTTGTCGGTAAAACAAAATCTAAATCTAAATATTCGCGAGTTCTTCCCAAAATAGCATCTCTAACAGCACCACCCACCACATAAGCTGGTTGCGGTAAAAATTCTCTGCTAAAGGGCCAATTTTCGGGAGCTAAGGTTAAAAGTGCAGAACTATTTATTGTCATGTAATCAAAATAAACCCAGAAGTTAACTAAATTCTGCGGAATTCCCTACCGTCTACACGGTGGGGATGGATAAGCTGTTCCATATCTAATTTTCCAGATTTTTTATGCTTGGTAGTGGAATTTTTTCATTGGGACTACCTTAAAAGTGAGGGGATGAAATCCGACACGTATGCGCTAGCATTGGATTAATCTAGCATACAGGGTCACTGACTCAACCCTAAAGGGATCACTCGTGTCGCTTCCCTCTCAGCGGCTCAAGCCACTGAGTTTCCCGCATACCGAGAGGTTTTATGAAAAACTCCAAAAAAACAAACGTGTTGCTAGAGCAAAGTAGCCGTACAGCTTTTAAGCCGAGGCGGGTAAGAATGTTTGAACCACTCAAAGCTTGAAAAGGCAAAACAAACATTGCGAAATATGAATTTATCCCATATAGCAATGTCAGTACTTTTCGAGAAGGTTAACACCAACAGAATCCACGTTTTTCAAGTCGTGGAGAGTTCAAAAAGGCTCTGGAGTAGGTTATATTATGTGCGTTTGCGTCAATTGCCATTATGTAGACCGCTGTATCACATACCACGCGGTAGAAACCCAGCACCAACAGCCCCATTTGACTGAAACACCAGATTTTGAGCCAAATGAACCATCTATCAACGTCAACATCCGTCCTAGAGGCGATGTGATTGAAATGGAATGGGATGTGGTAGGATGTCTGAGTTTTAAACGAGAACAGGGTAAGTGGTCAAAGTTGCGTCCTGGCGAGTTAGTACCAACTTGATGAATTATAGTGTCTATAAATTTAAAAATAAAAAAGGGGAAAGGGAAAAGGTAATTTAGGAAAGTGCTTTTTCCCTTTTCTTTTTCATTGAAATGTAACTAAACTTTAACTAACTAATATCTTGTACCTAGCCCTAAATTAAAATTTGGGCTGAAAGCTAAAGTAGGTTAAAAACCAACTGGCTCAGGTTTTAACTAATTTTAACGGGTTTAAGCTTTGATCCGAAAATTTCTATTACGGCTGATTGTAACTGGTACAAGTGTCAGCTAACAAAAGTTAGGCTGACGCTATGCAAGGCAAGATTTGGTTAGCAAAATTAATTTTGTAAGTGCAGCATTAAGTCACTACGGCTTGCCTAATATCTCTAAATACTCACCGGATGCGTAACATAGTGGCAGTAGTTATAACAAAATAATTCGCGCACCACCAGAGGTGAGGTACAGTTCTATTTTAAGGTGAATAAACGTGACTTCCCGCACAACTGAGATTCAAACACTAATAGCAGACATTGACAATTTACTTTCCAACAAGCGCTTTTCCCGGTTTCTGGCCAGTGAAAAGGAGCAACCAAGACAGTTATTAGAAAGGATACGTAACTTTCTGGTTAGCTGTGCAGAAACGGAGGTAAACAGCACTCCATACCAGCAACAGCCAATACCACAGTCATCACCTTTATTAACAAAATTTATTCATCAAAATAATTATTCCGTTGAGACACAGCCAAATCAATCCAGCCAAAACGAAGGTAGTGAGTCTAATCCACTATCTTCACTATTAGCACCATTGCAAGCAGAATTACAAACACTTTTGCAAGAACGAGCAAATCTTGTCCAGGAAATCAAAGAGTTAGAGCAAAGGCGACTACAAAACTTTTCTCTAGCCCAGCAGTTAGCAAACCAAGAACAGCTAATAGCAGATTTTTTGCAAGTGCTGACTAATCGCTTAGGGGGGGATGTACAACCAAAAATTCCCACAAATGCTATCAAAGCAACACAAGAAACTCCACTAGCGCTTGGTGCTGCTGGTTCTTCCACCAGTATTAGTAATGACAATACACAACAACTTGCTTTTTCTGCTTCACCTTTGTTAGAGTCACAGGATCAGTTAGAGCGATTAACACGTCTTGCTAGTGAATTAGATCAAAAGTTACTCGCACTCGATGGAACTGTTAATGTAGTTTTTGAAGCTTTACAACGTAATATTCATACATATCATGAATCTCTTTCTCAAGCTCTGGCAAGAATGTATAGCCAAGGTTTGCAAGGAGAACAATTATTCGGCAATTTAATCAATAGTTTGGCGCAGCAAACACAACTACAACCTGCTTCTAAAGAACCATTTACTATTGATATTAAGAATGAAATACAACCCACTCATTCCAAAGCTCTACAATCCAGCAATCAGACAGACGAATCAGAAAATGATGCTCAAACAGCAAAAACTGATACAGTTATTGACCAAATCCAAGACACCCTAAACTCTCCAGACACTGCTAATAATTCCATAATCGATGAATTACACCAAGATAGTTCTGTCTCAATTCGTGATGAAGTAGATCAACTTTACGCTAGTTTATTTGGAAGTGATAATTTCATTACAACTAATCCAGAATTTTCTTCTCAAACTAACAATTTTGAAATTATAGATTCGACAGATAACTCACTCATCGCAGACACAGCAACTAGTCCAGAAAAATCAGAATTAATATCTAGAGACTTAACAGCATCAATATCTGATTATGAAATAAAAAGTCATAATCAGGAAGAATCAGAGTTGATTTTCCAAGACGTCTTTTTTGAAGTTGCAGATCCTAGAGAATTAATTATTGATGAAAACACAAACACTGAAGAAGCAGATTTAATTTTCCAAGATATATTTTTTGAAGTTGCTGATTCCACAAAGTTGCTGATTGATGATGAAGTCGTAACTGTTCTTCAAGAAGATGATGATGTTCTAATCCAAGACATCATTTTTGACGCAACAGACCAGAATGACGAATTAGCTTTCTACGAAGAAGTCATCACAAATCAACAAGAAGATGATGATGCTCTGCTCCAAGACATTATTTTTGACGCAACAGACCAGAATGACGATTTATCTGTACATGAAGAAGTAATCNGATGATGCTCTGCTCCAAGACATTATTTTTGACGCAACAGACCAGAATGACGATTTATCTGTACATGAAGAAGTAATCTCAAATCAAGAAGAATTAGAGTTAATTTTACAAGAAGTAATGTTTGAATTTGCAGATTCTACAGAAGAATTATCTGTGGATGATGCTGCTTCTTTCTCTGATGTCAATACCATAGATTCGCCCTCTACACCTGTAACAAATGAATTCCAATTAGTAGAGTTTCCTGTTTCTGCATCCGATCCTTGGTTTGATGAGCCAGATGCAGGTCTTTTAGAAAGTAGCAATTTTCAGAGAGAAGACAAAAAAGCTACTACTGAAATGATCAGAAGACAACTATTAGAATTATGGGAAAAAATTACATATACAGAAGAAGGTAATGAAACTCCCTCTTTAGTTGTTGAACAACCAATTGCTGCTGAGACAATTATAAGCTTAAATAACTTATTAATTCCCCCAGATATTGAGCAGCAATTTTTGCCAGAAGAGTCTGTGGAAGAATCGATAATTGATACAAAATCAAACCCAAATCAAACACAAGAAACAAGTGCAGAGCATATTCATAATTCTTCAGAAGAATATGTCCCTGCTTCTGTCAAAGAAAATTTGTTATTAGAAGTAGAAAAACAGAATGTAGCTATACCAGAAATTAAATTGGATGCAGAGCAATTACTGCAATTAGATGAAGATTTGGCAAACTTTGGCGAACAGAATAATACTCAATTGAAGTTGCCTACTACTGAACCAGAAAATCCAGACTTTGCCGAAATTATAGTACCAATTATTTCTCAAAATGAGCAATTAGCTGAAACTGAAACTAATAAAGCTACAACCAATTCTTTAGAACTGTTTTTATCTTCTGATTCTGGAATTAAAGATGATACAGAAATTCGAGCCAATATCGGAGACTATATTTGGTATTTGGGAATTGACCTAGGTACAACAGGAATTTCTGCAACTTTATTCAATCGCTCTACAACTGAAGTTTATCCTCTCTATTGGTCAACGGAAAATCAACAACAAGCAGCATCGAAGACACGAACATTCCGTTTACCAGCAGAAGTTTATTTACCATCTACACAAGAACAAAATACGACAAATTTAAATCTTTTTTCAGCACAACTCAAACCTTATTTGCAAATAGCCCTTCCTTACAAAAATGAACAGCAAAAATGGGAGCCAACATTACAATTTAATGAAGTTGCGACAGTTCCTCTAGTTTGGGTTGTACGATCGCTCTCCAAATTACTCTTGACATTAAGATCAGATCGTAGTAGCACTACTCTAGGTTTAACTGCGGCGGGAATTGGCTTAGACCAACAAATTTTCCATAGCGCCATCAACAATCTTGCTGGTGTCATCTGTACCTGTCCATCTCACTGGTCAGAACAATATCGCTTTAATATCCGCGAAGCTTTACTATTAAGCAAAATTATTCAGCATCCCCAACAAGTATATTTTGTTGAAGAAGCGATCGCTAGTTTACTTTCAGAACTTGATGGCCCTAGTGGTGAAATTATTCAATTTGGCAATAGCGAACATTCTCATTCTGTCAAAACCAGTGAGTATCCCTTAGAGGGGAACACCCTTGTGATTAATATCGGTGCTGCTGCAACGGAAATGGCGCTGGTCGATTTACCAGAAAGTGTGGAAGAATTAACTCACAGCGATTTTATGCTCCACAATTTTGCTTATGCTGGTAAGGGAATTGAGCAAGATATTATTTGCCAGTTACTAATACCACCTAAATGGCGCAAACAACGTAATTCTTCCCAGGAAGGCAATAATACTATTACCAGCAGTCCTTTACAATGGCAACCGACAATTGCTGGTATCGAGCAGATGAGTTTTGCAAGTTTGGGGTTAGAAGGATTAAAATTACCACGACCAGGAGAACCAGACAGTGGCGATCGCATTTATTTACAGCAACGCTTAGAAAGTTCTGTGTTGGGTAAAGCAATTCTCGATGCAGCAGTAGCCCTCAAGTTAATTTTACAACACCAAGAATCGTTTACTTTGGAATTAGCTGATCAGTGTTGGGTCTTGCAAAGACGAGATTTAGAGAGCCAAGTGTTTGTTCCATTTGTGCGACGTCTTAACCGTGAACTCAACAAGTTATTGGTAGCAAAAGGTATACCGACAGAAGCAATCAATCAAGCGATTCTGACTGGTGGTACATCCAGTTTAGCCGCAGTTTCTCGTTGGCTACGACAAAAACTCCCCAGTGCAAAGATCATTCAGGATTTGTATTTGAATGAAAATGGTACTCCTAGTTGTAGTCGTGTAGCTTACGGTTTAGCTATGCTACCCTTGCATCCCCAAGTGTTAGAAGTACCCAGACAACAGTACACTGACTATTTTCTGTTTACAGAATTGCTGCGACTCATCCCAGAGCGAGCTTTATCTTTTAATGAAGTGATTCAATTATTCGAGGCTCGTGGTATTAATACTCGTAGTTGTCAGCAACGCCTATTAGCTTTCTTAGAAGGTGAACTACCTCCTGGTTTGGTTCCCAATAATGTTGACTTTTCTTGGCTGACTCTTGCTTCCAGAGAAAATTTTGATTATAAAGCGATCGTCAATGCACCTTTGTTTGAGAAGCAAGGTAGTCTCACATATCGCGCCAATCCTTCACAATTACAATCTCTACGTCGTCATCTTAATGCCATCAAGAATAGTACTCAACAATCATTACAGGAACCCTACACAGTAAATTTTGTTGTAGGAGTCGTAAATTAACAGAAAAAAATCTGTGTAGTTAATTGTGTCTGAGTAGTTCTAATCGGGAGCATCCCAAATGTTCAAAAAAAACTGCGATTGAAATCGCAGTCTTATAGTGAAAGTCTGCTTTAAGCAGACTGTTTGATTTTATGAAGTCGTATAAAGACGACTTGTGCTAACAGCAAAGAGTTTAAACCCTTTGCAGCATTTTGAAAAAATTGGGATGCTCCCTTCTAATCTCTGTTATCGAGTGTTTTATACTCGTCGGCGAGTGTTTGGGACTCGTCGGCGAGTGTTTGGGACTCGTCGGCGAGTGTTTGGGACTCGTCGGCGAGTGTTTGGGACTCGTCGGCGAGTGTTTGGGACTCGTCGTCGAGTGTTTGGGACTCGTCATCGAGTCTTTTATACTCGTCGGCGAGTGTTTGGAACTCGTCATCGAGTCTTTTATACTCGTCGGCGAGTGTTTGGAACTCGTCATCGAGTCTTTGAACCCCGTCGATGAGTGTTTGAGCCTGGTAAATTCAAAAAATTTGTTCTAATTTTTGAAAGTCACGCTGCACCTCATTCCACAAAGCTTTATTGTGGGGATCTGTTTTTAAGGCTTTTTTCAGATATATTTTGGCTTTGGGTAACTGTTTTTGTTTGATCAGTACCCGTCCCCAAATTTGATAAGCGATCGCTTGCCATTGACGTACTTCTGGGTCTTGTGGTAGACGTGCTGCTAAAGCTTCCGCTAGTGCGATCGCCTGGGGAAATCTTCTTTGTTTCAAAAATATTTGCAATTGTTCATAAGTTTGCCACTTCAATTGCTGTTCGACTTCTGATATTTGAGGCGGTTGTGGCGTCGATTGAGTTTTGAGTGTTGTTGTCGGCGTTTCTGTAACGCTAGGTTTTGGATGAGTTACAGTTACTGTCTGAGTTGGCTGTGGGGCTATTTCTTGTGGGTCTACCACCTGTAATAGCAACCTGTATGCCTCAGTTAAAGCAATAAACTTATCTTTAGCTTTGTTGTCATCTGGATTGATATCGGGATGATATTGCTGTGCTAGGCGTCGATAAGACGCTTTAATGTCAGCAAAGGAAGCACCCGACCTTAAACCCAACAAACGGTAGCAATCTCCAAGATCCATCGTGATCTACAAGAAGCATTAGTATCAGCTATCAGCATATAGCTTAATGCTTAAACTACCCAATCATAAAGACCAAATTGCCATTTTTGGGGATCGGGCATAAATCAGTTAACAGTTAACAGTTATCAGTTATCAAATTAAACTGTTAACTGTTAACTGTTAACTGTTAACTGTTAACTGATTCCTAATTCGGCCGTTCTTCAATGACTTTGTCAATCAAGCCATATTCTTTTGCTTCCGCAGCAGACATGAAGAAGTCTCTTTCGGAGTCTTTTTCAATTCTTTGTAGTGATTGACCAGTATTTTGGGCGTAGATTTCGTTCATCTGGTGGCGGATACGCAGAATTTCTCTAGCTTCGATTTCAATATCGCTTGCTTGTCCACGCATACCACCAGGAAGCAAGGGTTGGTGAATCATAATCCGGGAGTGGGGTAAAGCTAGGCGTTTACCTTTTGTACCACCCGCCAGAAGGAAAGAACCCATTGAAGCGGCTAAACCTACGCAGATTGTTACTACATCAGATTTGATGTGTTGCATGGTGTCATAAACCGCCAAGCCAGAGTCGATCGCACCACCAGGAGAATTTATATACAGATAAATATCTTTGCCAGGATCTTCTGAATCCAGATATAGCATGATGGCGATAATCTCGTTGGCGAGTTTGTCATCAATTTCTTCTCCTAAAAAGATGATGCGATCGCGCGCCAGACGACTGTAAATGTGAATCCACTGAGTGAATTGTTCCCCTGGTAATCTGTAGGGAACGCTGGGATAGCCGATAGGCATAGTGTACTCCGTTTGTCAATGATTATTGGTCAATGGTCAATGGTCAATGGTCAATGGTCAATGGTTAATGGTCAATGGTCAATATAAGATTCTCTGGACAATTGACACTTGACACTTGACTCTGGACAATTGACATTTGACTATTTAGAGAATTCCTGCTGCTGCTGGGGTGGTAGTGATTTCAGATTTTTCAAAGACTCGGTCTATCAAACCGTATTCCACAGCTTGCTGGGGAGTCATGTAAAAGTGACGATCCATATCCTTCACGATTTTTTCTTTGGATTGTCCTGTGGTACGTGAGAGGATATCTACCATC
This sequence comes from Westiellopsis prolifica IICB1, assembly GCF_004323185.1. Classification (GTDB taxonomy): domain Bacteria; phylum Cyanobacteriota; class Cyanobacteriia; order Cyanobacteriales; family Nostocaceae; genus Pelatocladus; species Pelatocladus prolificus_A. The sequence continues at coordinate 3,098,363 of NZ_NAPS01000001.1, read as the reverse complement.
GCCGTTTTGTTGTTGAGTACCTCTTTGGCTTGGATCTGAATATCCGTTGCTTGTCCTTGGGCAAAACTTCTGGGTTGGTGTAAGACAATGCTGGAATGGGACAAACTCGCACGACAACCTTTAGTACCAGCACTGAGAAGTATTGCAGCCATACCCACTGCTTTACCAATACAGATAGTATGGATGGGGGGTTTAATGTACTTCATCGTGTCGTAGATGGCGAAAGCTTCGGTTTCAAAACCAAATAAGCGTCCCATCTGACCGGAACTACCATCAGAAGTACCTGTAGAGTTAATGTAAATTTTGATTGGTTTATCTGGGTCATCGGACTGCAAATACAGCAGTTCAGCAATGATAAGTTTTGTCACCTCTGCAAATAGGGGAGTTCCCAGATAGACAATTCGCTCTTTTAATAATAGAGAAGGCAAATCTGGTGGTGGTGTGCGGTAGAAATTATCGCCGTAGTAAGGGGCTTGCACAGCCTTGATGGGAGAAACGTCCATAGGAACTGTTGCTTGAAATAATGCCGTTAACTGTAATACATCCTAACGCGATGCTAGCTTTGTTGGAGGTGTGGATTACTCGCTAAGTTAATTAATGGTCAAGAGTCAAGAGTCAAGAGTCAAGTGTCAAGAGTCAAGAGTCAAGTGTCAAGAGTCAAGTGTCCAGAGTCAAGAGTCAAGTGTCCAGAGTCAAGGGTCAATTGTCCAGAGTCAAGGGTCAATTGTCCAGAGTCAAGAGTTTTTTGACCATTGACCATTGACCATTGACCATTAACCATTGACCATTGACTACTTTTAACGATATCGCGGAAGTCCCCATCCCTCAACGCAACGCAACGGGTGGGGATGGACAGCGGTCAATGACGAAAACACCTCCGACCAATATCAACCTAACGGTTGATTAGGGAGTGGTGGTGGTTGAGGAATTGACAATCTCCTGACTTGGTAGCCTGTCAATCCAATCTTCTATTAGTTGAGTCATTGTCTTTTCTTTGGCTTCGGCATATAGCTTTAGCTTATTTAGACGACGCTCAGATATACGAATATGTAATCCTTTCGTTTTCATAACGTCTACACAACATCTAGACATTATGTTACCATAAAAATTGTTGTTGACCCGCCCAACTGTCTCGGAACAGATAGGTCAAGTAGCGGTAATACGCTTACCACAGAAAGAGCAGAGCTTGGGGAAAGAACATGACCACTGGTTCGCTTGGGTTAGCTCTGCGGTAAAAAATAAGCCAAGCCATGTTGTACGTAAAGTTATAACCTTGCGGGAGGCGAGGTTCTGCCTGTGGACGCGGAGTCAGACCAAGACAAACACGGGTTTGTGGAGGCATCGGCGGATGAAACGGGAAACCCGATAGACGAATAAGACCGTCGTTGTGTAGTTGAAATTGGGAAGCCCCTTTTTCAGCGAAGCAAAAAGGGGTACTTCACTAAATATCTTTTCCGTAGAGGAGATCTTAGCGGCTGAAGTTATTTATAAATATGTATATCCTGCATGGAAACCTGAGATTATGAAGGTTAGTTTGCTGCCTACGCTCAATGATGGCAATTTGGATGCCAATCAAATGAATAGTCAACGCCAGTTGGCTATTTCTCTGTCTGCGATCGCACAAGTGAGTGATCGTAATGTACCACTAAATTTGTGCTTAATTCTTGATCATAGTGGTTCGATGAGTGGGCGACCGCTAGAAACTGTCAAGAAAGCGGCTAACCAAATTGTTGATAGACTCAAGGAAGGCGATCGCCTGAGTGTGGTTGTTTTTGATCACCGCGCTAAAGTATTAGTACCTAATCAAATTGTTAATGACAAAGAGGCTATTAAACAGAAAATAAATCGTCTGGCTGCTGATGGTGGAACTGCGATTGATGAAGGGTTACGTTTGGGTATTGAGGAACTAGCAAAAGGTAAAAAAGAAACTGTTTCTCAAGCCTTTTTACTAACTGATGGTGAAAATGAACACGGCGACAACAAACGTTGTTTGAAATTTGCTCAGTTAGCTGCTGGTTACAATTTAACTTTGAATACTTTGGGATTTGGTGATAATTGGAACCAAGATATTCTGGAAAAGATTGCTGATGGTGGTGGTGGGACTTTATCTTATATTCAACGACCAGAACAAGCTGTAGATGAATTTGCCCGTCTTTTTAGTCGGGTACAAGCTGTAGGATTAACTAATGCTTATTTGCTATTTTCTTTTATGCCAAAGGTGCGATTAGCAGAGCTAAAACCTGTAGCCCAAGTTTCTCCAGATACGATTGAATTACCAGTACAACAAGAAGCTGATGGGCGTTTTTCTGTGCGTCTGGGAGACTTGATGAAGGATACAGAAAGAGTAGTTTTAGCAAACATTTATTTAGGACAATTTATTACTGGGAAACATATTATTGCTAATGTACAAGTGCGCTATGATGATCCTGCTGAAAATCAAACTGGGTTACTTTCAGAAAATATGTCTGTGGAGGTGAATGTGCTTCCAGCTTACCAAGGTGAGGCTAATCCAGAGGTACAACAGCATATTTTGGCATTAGCGAAGTATCGACAAACCCAACTGGCTGAGGCAAAATTACAACAAGGCGATCGCGCTGGTGCTGCAACGATGTTGCAAACTGCTGCTAAAACGGCTTTGCAAATGGGAGATTTGGGTGCAGCAACGGTGTTACAAACTTCTGCTACAAGATTGCAGTCTGGGGAAGAGTTATCCGAAAGCGATCGCAAAAAAACCAGAATTGTTTCAAAGACGGTTTTGCAGGATTAATTATTATTTTGGGTGGGCTTTTTGCCTACCCAATTTTTTTAAGAGTATTTAACCGCAGAGACACAGAGGACGCAGAGAGAAGAGGATGAAGAGTATAGGGTTTCATCATGTGGCGATTATTTGTTCTGATTATGAATGTTCTAAAAAATTTTATACGGAAGTTTTAGGTTTTTCCATTATTAATGAGACTTTTAGAAAAGAGAGAAATTCTTATAAGTTAGATTTACGGGTGGGGGAGAATGATCAAATTGAGTTATTTTCTTTTCCGAATCCTCCCCAAAGAGTTAGTCGTCCTGAAGCTTGTGGTTTGAGACATTTGGCTTTTCAGGTGGAGAATGTTGAGGAAGTTGTGAGTGAGTTAAAGGCTAGGGGAGTTGAGGTTGAAGCTATTAGAGTTGATGAGATTACAGGAAAGAAGTTTACGTTTTTTCAAGACCCAGATGCTTTACCTTTAGAGATATATGAACTGTAGATATTTACTACCGTTTTTTATTGGCTTTCCACGTTCCACCATAAACATAAAATGGGTTGTTTTCACTCACTGAAGACCAACATTGAGGACAAATAAATACCCATTCCCCATCTTGTTTGTGCTTGACACGATAAAGCACTGATGCGGGTTGATTGCATTGGGAACATGGTTTGACTCGATGCGATCGCACCATTTTTTAGAAACTAAAAATTAGAGATTAGGTCTAAACTCATGATAACTGTTAGTAGGGGTGCAAGACTTTGCGCTCCTACAGATTGATTTTCAACAGTCACTAATCAACAAGAATGAAATCTTCCCTGTTGTTGTTTGCGATTTTTCTAATCTCGCTGGTGTCACGTACTTTAGCAATTACTGCTTCCCTGAATACTGATGAGGGGTTATGGATTTATCGTGGTAGCCAGTTTATCAAACGTTTGTTGGAAGGAGATTTAACTCATACAATTCTCAAGCATCATCCAGGGGTTCCCAATATGTGGCTAAGTGGTAGTGGGATGTTGGTGAATTGTTGGTTAAACAAGCTGTTTCCTGGTTTTCTGGGTGTAGATTTACCTCCAGAGATCAGCGCTTGTCTGAATTTAGAAGGATTTGCGATTAATTTGTATATTCTTCCCCGTTTGGTACAAGCAGTGGTGACTTCTGCTTGTATGGTGTGTATATATTTACTCACAAGGCGGTTATTAGGACAAGCGATCGCTCTCTGTACAATTATTCTTTTGTTATTTGAACCATTTTTTTTGGCATATCAGCGTTTTATTACTACTGATGCGCTACAAGCTGATTTTGCTATTCTAGCTGTGCTGTCATTTCTACTTTATTTGCGACACGATGGGAAACGTAAGTTTATTTTAGCTTCAGGGATATTTCTGGGACTAGCAACGGCGGCGAAAATTACAGCTTTGTTTTTATTACCTGCGATTGTAATTATTATCGGATTGATTGAGTTAGGAGTTTGGCAAGAAAGTTTTCCTCAAAGAGGGTGGAAGGAGCAGTTACGAAGTTTTCAACTTTGGGTAGGGACGATTTTAGTTACATTTATCGTCATATTCCCAGCAACTTGGGTTTCACCAGGATATGTTCTCAACAGAATTCGTGATGGTGTTTTGCAAGAATCAGATCGGGGATTTTTGTTTTTCTTAGGACAACTCACCCATTCCCCTGGAATTCTATTTTATCCTTTGGTACTTATATATCGTCTCTCACCTATATTGCAAGTGGGTTTGGTGGCTATAAGTATAGTATTGCTGATTCCCAAGCTACGACATCGGCTAAAAAATATGAGTGCGATCGCAGCGATCGCTTTAATTGCTGTCTGTGTGATACTGATATTATCAGCGAGTGATAACAAAATCGACCGTTATATTAATCTGTGTTTGCCAATGTTGGCAATACTTGCGGCGATTGGTTGGTTGGAAATTATTGCTGGGGTGAGACTTTGGGTTAACAAAGTTTCTTTGCAACTGAAAATTAGTAACGAGTGGGGTTGTTTAATTATCTTTGCGCTGCAATTAGTTTTCCTTCTCCCCTACCATCCCTACTACCTAACTTACTACAATCCTGTGTTTGGTGGTGCAGTCGCAGCCCAAAATATATTTATGATTGGTCAAGGGGAAGGTTTGGAAAAAGTTGCTCAATGGTTGAACCAGTCGCCGGATGTCAAGGAAACTAAAGTAGCAAGTTGGTATAGTCGCTATTTTTCCAGTTACTTCCACGGTCAAGTTTTACCAATAGACAAGCGTATTCCGTCTGGTATTCAACCTTGGACGCAGGCTCATCGAGTAGTATTCTACAAGAATCAATTGCAGCGTCAATTACCAGAACCCAAAATGTTAGCTTATTTTACCAACCAACAACCTTTATATACAGTAAAGCTGCAAAATATTGACTACGCATGGGTTTATCCTGGTCCATTAGCTTTACCTGAAGATTTAAAGCGTATCCAATTTCCCTTATCTTTGGCTTTTGGCGAAAAAGTCCGTTTGTTAGGTTACGACTTGAATAAAACTAAGATATCTAGCAATGAAGATTTGATAGTCACATTCTACTGGGAATTTTTTGCACCATTGCCAGCAGATGTTTCGATTAAAATAAATTTACGCGATCGCCAAAATAATCGCCAAAATAATCAAAATAATATCGCCAATTTTTCTAATACACCTCTAGTAGATGGCTACATATTTCCAGAACAGATCACCGCAGGTACAGTAATACGAGATATCCACAAGCTAAAAATTTCCCCAGCTACATTACCGCAACGTTATCAGCTAGAAGTAGAAGGATTTTTCAATCAAGCACAACTTATTGGTGAGGTAGAAGTGGTAGAGATTGGGGAGCGGGAATAAGGGACAAGGAAAGGAAAACACTCTAGACAAGGGAGTGTGGGGAATGTGTGAAGTATAGGGAGACAACGGAGAATTATTTAACAAGTCTTTTCCCAATGACTAATGACTATTGTACAGACGCGATTAATCGCGTCTCATAACTTTTTCCCAATCCGCAAATGATAAGCGATAAATTGTCGTGACAACTCTTCCATGATTAGAAAAACTTTTTACAGGTTGATATCGTTGTTCCCAATAACTTTGGTCTTTACCTAATATTTTTTTGTTTCCATTTTGCGGATTTTGTATATATATTATATAGATGTCACCAGGGGCTTGAGCATTATACGGATGTAATTCTATATTTTTATAGTTTTCTGGAATATAATATCTTGTGATACTTTGCTTTTCATTAGTAATAAAGTAACCATTTTTACCTGTGTTTTCTAAATAATATCCTACTTTTTCCCAATGTCTGTAATAGGGAAATCCAAATAAACTTTGTCTACTTTGTCTTTTCAGTTCCAAAGACAAGAATCTTTTATTTTCCCAAGGATATTCTTTCTGATTATCGATAAATAATAAATGAGACAAGAAAAACGAAGATATATATATCAAACTCAAGCAAAAAGAATTAATATATTGGAATTTAGCTGAAAATCTATTAAATATCAATTTTTGAAAAACTTCTAGACCAAACGCCATTAAAACAGAAAAAGGCAAAATATAAGTATAAATATGTGTACCAGGATTACTAACAAATGTTTCTAACGCTAACAAAGGAAACAAAAACCACACCAATACTGAAAAATTTTCTTTAATTCTCGATAGGCCCATTAAACCCAAAGCAGCATACAAATATATAATAAACAAAGGATTATAAGTCATAAATGTTCTTGTAGAACTAACCGACTGCTTACTTATTCTTTCTGTCCAATAAGCCTTAGTTGATTCTGAAATAGAGAAAAAGAAAGGTAAATAAAATATAGATATTAATACTAAAAAAATCGTTCCCGCAAAAAATAAATGCTGGACTTGATTGTTTTGATGTGAAGATTCGACATTAACATACCATCTATAAATTAAGTAAACTACAAATGGTGCAATGAATATACCATCGTAGTGTGCAAGAATGGAAATTGACCAGCAAAACACGCCTAAATATAAACCATAAACTCTCCATTTTTCAAACTTGGTAGATAAACTGATCAGATATAGAGCTAAAACAGAGAACAAGATTACAAATGATTGGTACTGAACAATTCTCGTTAAAGCTACGAATAAACCATTAATTGCAATAAATAAAGATGAGTAAATAGCTATTTTATGACCAAATTCTAGTTTGATGAATTTATAAAAAAAGTAAATAGCTAATATACCCGCTATAGCAAAAGGAAGTCTGAGTAATAATTCATTATCATACCCAGGATTCACAAAACTCATCAAATATGTAATCAAAAATTGGATTGGTCCCTTTCTTTGATTAAGCAAAAAATCAATCATGCTTTGACCTGCTTGAGGTCTATATAGTGCTTTAATCTCATCACCTTGATAATTGGAATAACCTAAATTAATTAACCTCAACCATAAAATCACAAAGATTAAAAATATCAGGGGAAGAATATTTTTGATTTGTTTCATTTTTATAAAACCGAAATTTTAAACTTTAATTTGCATAATTATCACGCACAAGATAACCGTTTCATATCGTTTCTGCGTTGTAATTCCTCAATATATAACTCTAAAAACTCTGCGTTGCTCTGCGCTTACCTCTGTGTTCTTCTGCGTTAAATAAATATTATTCTGTGTTGTCGCACCAATTTTGACAAAAAAAGTAAAAAGAAGAAAATTCCTCTTTTTACTCTTAATTAGCAAAAATTTTTAAATTCCCCTTTCTTCCTCATTATCAGCCACATTTCTCGTATAATTATTAGGACGGCTACCTGCATTACGCACATTGACAATTTTACTCAACAAATCAAACCAAAATGGCGCACCCATTGCAATAGCAACACCACTGAGTATCCAGCCAGGAATCATAGCTAAAATTTTAAAATAGGGAAAAGTTTGTTTTGATTGGCGCGTCCATTTTATTTGCTGTTGTAAATTAGCATCATTCCAACCAATCGGTAAAGAAATATTTGTTAAAGCTTTATCTGCTTCGTTCCTAAGTTGCTCTAAATCATACTTTAAATCAACTGTAGCATTACTATTTCGTAGTGCTAATTCTCCTGCACTATTAGTAATAGTATCTCGTAGAGCAGAATCTTTTGATAGTCTGCTAACCATGTGAAGTGCATCTGCATTGGCGGTGATAGCGATCGCTAAACCTATAATAATAGCTGTACCCTTAGCATTACGTCTGTAGACTCCAGAAGCTCTTTCCATTGAGCTATTAAAGGTATTTTCTATTTCTAAACGCAATGCATTTATTCCTTCCTCTGTTGTCTTAACTCTTCCTTGAGCGCGTTTTGCTAAAACACTAAGATTTTCTACCACAGAGGGTGGTAAATTTTCAATCGCTGTAATTTCAATTGTCTGATATGCTTTCTGAATTCCCTGGTATGCTTCGCTATCTTGGTCTTGAATAGCTGCTTTAATTTCTTTATAAATCTCACTATCTTTCTTAATTGTTTGTACAACTTCATTAATATTTGGTTGCAATCCTCCCAGCAATACTGCTTGTTCAATATCGTCAAAAATATCTTTTTTGATAAACTTTAATCTTCGTAAATATTTGTTAGATAATTCATCATTAGGCATTTCTGCTTGGAAAGATTCTATATATCTATCGAAACTTTCTCCCATGCGATTTAGGCTTGTTTTCAAACTAGCTTTCCTTTGATGAAAGTTCCAACAAGTTTTTTCAAATTCTGCACTGAGTTCTGAAAATTCCTTGTAGGTTTTACTGAAAAAGTCTGTAAATCTATAATCATCGCTTGCTTGTTCCTGTAATTTAATAATGATTTCTTGTATCTCAGCTAATCTATCTTCTTTAAACTTCTTTAGTCTTGATTCTGTTAATTTTTGTACTAATGTAGGAATTTGTAGTGTTTCAATAAGAGTTGTAGCAAAAACATCAGCAGGAATATAAGAAGGACCACTATGTTTTTCCTCTCCAAAAGTACTTGTATTTTTATTTGTTCCTGGTCTAGGTTTTGTCAACATGCGATAAAGTGAACCAATTGCCCAAGTAATCTTACGAGGTATGGTGACAAACAATCCTTTTGCTTCTTGATTAATGTTTTTAACTAAGGGATTATCATAAATACTATTTGCGAGTTTGATAACATGAGCTTCTTCTGCACTCCGAACATCACCTGATAATAAAATTTCGATTGATTTTTTTAAGTGTTCAGCACGCCATTGAAATACAGTAGCAATTAGTTCCTGTATTTCGGAAGCTAATAAACTCAAGATTAAGTAAATAAAAATTAAACCAATCGCTACATCTAAAATAAAAGGTAGATTCATTAATTTCCTCCACAATATCTAAAGTCTGTAAATTATATATAATATTGCTTTGTGAACTGACAGCAAACTTTCCCAATACCTCCTCTGTTTTTGTCCTAGCCTTTGGGAAGCCCTTTGTGGTTATTTGATATTGATTACACATCAGTGCATTTTAATCACAGAATTGATATTAGTATTTTTCGTGTCATTTTTTCCAATAAATGCTTGTTAAATAGATTTAAGAGTAATGTCAGAAACCCTGTCAAAAAATATTATGATTAATTAGCAAAAATTGAGTTAATTTAAAAATTAGGACGAACATCAAAGAATAGTTGTTGCTAAACAGCAACAGATAAAGATTCGCGAACGTCTGTTTGTACTCGAACCAGCAAGCAAAATTATTATCCTAAAATATGCAAGAAGGAAGCTTTACTTGGGGTCGTCTAGAAAAGCAGCATCGCTCGCTCGACAAATGGATTGATTGGACATGGATAATAGTGCTGCTGGTAGCAGCTGTGTTACTTTTTACCATAGATTTAGGGCGATTACCACTACGAGATTGGGATGAAGGAACTGTAGCACAGGTTGCAAAAGAGATTTTCAGCGCTCCTCCTGGTTCAATGAGCTGGCTTTACCCAACTCTGGGAGGTGAACCATACCATAACAAACCACCGTTGATGCATTTGCTCATCGCTTGGGCTTACTCTTTGGGTGGTGTAAATGAGTGGACAGCTCGCTTACCAGGGTCAATTTTAACAGCAATATCAGTACCATTGCTGTATTGTGTTGGTAGAGAAATATTTCATCGGCGTTTTTGTGCTATTTACAGTGCTTTAGTTTACTTGACAATGCTGCCAGTTGTACGTCATGGGCGTTTAGCCATGTTGGATGGGGCAGTGATATGTTTTTTTATATTGATGATTTTATGTGTATTGCGATCGCGTCGTGATTTACGCTATTGCCTGGGTGTCGGCATCGCTTTTGGCTTAATATGCTTAACCAAAGGTATGCTGGGCGTATTGTTAGCTGCTGTCGTAGTCGCATTTCTATTTTGGGATACACCACGACTGCTGACTAGTGCCTATATGTGGATGGGAATATGCATAGGTATTGTACCTGTGGCTTTATGGTATGGCGCTCAATGGTGGGAATATGGTCGCACCTTTACCAATGTCGGGATGTTTAATCAATCTCTTAATCGCATTTGGTCATCCGTTGAAAACCATTCCGGCCCACCTTGGTACTATGTATTGGAAATACTTAAATATACTTGGCCTTGGTTGATTTTTTTACCATCAAGCTTGCAATTAGCTAGAGAAAACCAGAACCTCAGTTGGGCTAAACTTGTACTGGTCTGGATGGGAGTTTATTTAGTTGCTATTTCTGTGATGGGAACAAAACTCCCCTGGTATGTCTTTCCTATTTATCCTAGCCTAGCCCTGGTAATTGGAGCGAAACTAGGGGAAGTCGAAGATTCACCTCTGCTATCATCTTATCCACGATTTTGGGTAGTCACTTTAACGTTTCTGGCTTTGGTAGCGACAGGTGGTAGTATTTATTTTACTTTCGTCTCCACAGCAAAATCTGATTTACAGTTACAACTGATTTTTGCAGCAGTATCCATGACAATGGCCCTAGCAGCTATTTTGGCAGAACGAGGCGATCGCCAATTTCTTAAAGTTTTGTTTTGGGGATCTTATATTTCGTTACTCTTATTTATGAAATCAAATGACTGGGTTTGGGAATTGGCAGAACGTTATCCAGTCCAACCAGTTGCTACTATAGTCCGAGAGGGGACACCATCAGGCACAAAGATTTACACATCCAGTCCTGAACACCGTCCTTCATTGATTTTTTATAGCGATCGTAATATTATTCCTGCTTCTTTTAAAGAACTACAAGATCATTGGCATAATCACCAACAACCTTATTTATTGCTTGATCATTCTGCTATTCATGCACTCCAACTTGATTCATTCAAGGTTATTGGTCAAGCAGAAGGCTGGAAATTGGTTACAAAAGAAGGGAACAGGGAATAGGGAGGGAGCATCCCAATTTTTTCAATATGACGCCAAGGATTAAAACCCCTAGACAATAGCACAAGCCTCTTCAGACAACTCAAATAAATCAAGTAGTCTGCTTAAGCAGACTTTTGCTATGAGACTGCGATTCCAATCGCAGGCTCCCAAAAGCACTCCTTACTGGGATTTTTTGCCATCCTCGATAGTTTTTTCTATTTGTGGTGACGAGGTATCGCTGTTACGATTTTGCTGATATATTGCAATCATACCAAAAATAATAGCGCTTCCTACCACTACAGCAAGTAAAGGATTTTTAAAGACAAAAAAATCCCGAACAATTCTGGCTAAAGGTCGGCTTTGGCGGCGTAGTGCCGATGAAATCATAATCTGTTTTAAGGTAAAAGGATCACGAACATAGTGGCCGCTTTTACAAACCACTAGCTTCTGATGACAATACGGACAGGTAAATAATCCAACATAACTACTAACTGCTGTGGGCGTAGAATTTTGGCAAATGGGGCAAGTCAAATAATGATTATCAAAAGTGTGTGTATTCATCTACCTCGTCCGTTTAGTCCACTTACTTGGTTCATAACAAGAGCTATATTGAATTCCTGCTGAAAATGCGTGTAGATTTCCCCGACCATAATTCTCTCCCATTTAAGCATTATCGCCACAGAAATGTTGCACAATAGCAAATTTTTAACCAAAGCTTTGTAAATTACACAAAGATATGTAGTACTCGACCACATAAGTTCTGAGGGGTTGTGAGTAACTAGATCCCCGACTTTTTGAAAAAGTCGGGGATCTGACAGCCCATCAAAATCAATGTCGTGGACTAGTAGGTAGTTTACTCAAATTGCTAAATGATCACTCACAATGAAAAGTAAGATATGAAATTTTAAATTTTTTCTTAGATTTACTCCTCACTCCATGACTCTCCTACCTCACTCAGAACTCAGGAAGGTGACTGAACAACCTACCTTTCATTCTCCTTCCTTCCGTTTAACCTATTTGCTTAATCGTTTTCAACCATCTCCAGAAACAATTGTATTATTTTTAGCCTTGCTAATTGGCAGTGGTAGTGGTATGGGTGTGGTGACATTTCATTATTTAATCCAGCTGATCCATCATTTGATGCTGGAAAATTTAATGAGTGTGATTGGTGTTTGGGGTGCTTGGACTTTAGCTTGTGTTCCCATCCTGGGCGGATTAATTGTTGGTTTAATGCGTTGGCGAACACAAGATTTTGGTCCTGGACTTTCATCATTAATCGCTGATTCCCAAAAGGGAGAGGTCAAAAGACAATTACGACCAGTAACCAAAATGTTAGCCGCAGCAGTTTCTTTGGGAAGTGGTGCGTCTTTAGGCCCAGAAGGGCCTAGTGTAGAAATTGGTGCCAATTTTGGAATGCTAGTGTCTGTGGTGTTACAAGTGTCACAAGAACGCCAGCGTTTACTACTGGGTGCTGGTGCTGCTGCTGGTTTAGCAGCTGGGTTTAATGCTCCAATAGCAGGTGTTTTTTTTGCTTTAGAAGTAGTATTAGGAGCAACATCATTTGCTACTTCTGCGGTAAGTGTAGTGCTACTCGCAGCAGTAGTTGCAGCCTTTATTGCTCACATTGGTTTAGGAGGACAACCAGCCTTTGCCTTACCTGTTTACCAAGTCCGCAGTCCACTAGAATTACCACTCTATCTTGGTTTGGGTTTATGGGCAAGTGTGGTTTCTTTGACCTATACACAATTAATTCGCCTAGCAAAAGCTTGCTTTGCAGGTAAGGTGGCTGGTTTTTCTATTTTAGGAAAAATACCATTACCTATTCATCCTGTTATTGGTGGACTGATTATTGGTCTTACGGCTTTACGTTTACCGCAAATCTTAGGTATTGGTTATGAAACAGTAGAAGCGATGCTGCAAGATGTGGAATTTTCGCTACAACTGTTAATTTTGTTGTTGGTAGTAAAACTGGCGATGACAGCAATCTGTGCTGGGAGTGGATTTGTTGGTGGTGTCTTTGCACCAGCAATGTTTTTGGGTGCTTCTTTAGGTTCTGCTTATGCGAAAATTTTAGCAAATGTAGCACCTGCAATCAGTGGTTTTATGGCAGCTCCCCCTGCTTACGCTATGGTAGGAATGGCTGCTGTACTTGCTGCTAGTGTGAGAGCGCCATTAACAGCAATTTTGTTATTGTTTGAATTAACACGAGACTACCGCATTGTTTTACCGTTAATGGCAGCAGTTGGTTTAAGTGTTTGGTTAGTGGAGCGGATAAAGCCCAATGCAAACTCCAACTCCAATCTTCAACAAATAGGTCTTTCGGAATTAAAAGACGAACAAGCAGAAATTTTACAGCAAATTCTTGTTGAAGAAGCTATGCATCCTTGTCCAAAAAAACTGGCAACAACCATGTCAGTGATCGAAGCAGCTTTAGAAATGACACGCGATCGCACCCGCACTGCTTTAGTAGTTAATGAATTCGGACAATTAGTTGGTATTCTCTCTTTAAAAGATATCAACCGTACTCTTTCTGCTTGGCAAAATTACCCAGATTCTTCAACTACAAATCAGGGTGATCTATCCAATCAAACCCTAATTGATATTTGTACCACTGATATTCTCTACGCTTGGCAAGATGAACCCTTATCTGAAGCTTTGGATCGCATGTCTGTTCGTGGTTTGCATCAGTTACCAGTGGTAGCATCAGATAATCCAGAACAAATTTTGGGATTACTAGAACGGGAACAAATTACTTTAAGTTGTAATATAGCACTCACACGTAAAGCTCTTTGCCACTATCTACCATCGGTAACAAAAACAGATGTGGTCACTAGTCACTAGTTATTAGTCAATGGTCAATGGTCAATGGTTAATACAATTGACTATGGACTATGGACTAACGACTCTTGACCATTCACTATATTATGCTGTTGCTTCTAGAACTTCGACATCTTCTCTTTCATCTGAGTCTATTTGTCTCAGACGAATGTGTTTTTTACCCAAAGTGATGATAAACTCATCTCCGGGCTTTAGATTCATCTGTTTTGTGTAAGCAGAACCTATTAGTAAGTTACCGTTAGACTGCACACTAATTCTATAGCTGGCGCTACGTCCCCCACGACCATTTGCGCTAGGAGCGCTATCTAACTGAATACCTTCAGCATCAATTAAGGCATTCAAGAATTTCATCATGTTGACGCGCTCTATACCATTTTTGGTCACAGTATAGTAGCCGCACTGTTTAGCTTTTTCTTCTTTGCTCAGATTTTCTAGTTCTTTGACTTTCTTGAGCAACTCTTCGCCGGTTAGGGGTTCAATTTTTTTCTGTTTAGCCATCAACTTAGAGCGAAAATGAACGAACGATTGAGTGAGTTGAATCGATTTTATTTTAGCTGAGATTGAGGAAGTGATAACACAATCCTTTTATTTTTATATCAGCTACCGCAAAGTATATTACACAAATCAGCAAATTTTTGCATGTCTATTAATATTTACTTTGAAAATTAATTTAAAAAATTAAGGCTGAAGCTGATAACTATCTCTAGTTTATGAAAGACTGCTACACTGTAATCTATATTTGTTTAAGTTTCCTAAAGAATTGCTGAAAAAGTGGTTTACTTACACTTGGTTGATTATTAACACACAGAACGATAAGTAAAACTGATCCTTAGTCATTAGTCATTAGTCATTCGTCGTTGGTGAAGACTAATCTTAACGACAAAGGACAAAGAACAGAGCATAAATAAATGAAACTAACTACCAAAGGACATTACAGTGTCAAAGCTTTGCTAGATTTGAGTTTGCAAGCTGGTTATGGACCTGTTTCTACTAAAGCGATCGCATCTCGTCAGGATATCCCTGCTCCTTATCTAGAAAAACTGCTCATAGAAATGCGTCGGGCTGGTTTAGTAAAATCTGTTCGTGGTAGCATCGGTGGATACCAACTAGCAAAAAAACCTGCACAAATCTCTTTAGGAGAAATTTTAGAAGCCGTTGGTGAAACAATACAACCTTTACCTCACCATCTAGCTTCCCCAGGACAAACAGAAGATTGGGTAACATTTACCGTTTGGCAAAGGCTGCACCAAAAATTGAAAGAAGCATTGTACAGTATTACTCTGGCAGATCTTTATTACGATGCCCGTAGCTGGCAAGCATCTCTTGGTGAAGAAGCTAGTTTTATTGTTTAGTCATTAGTCATTGGTCATTGGTCATTTATTATTAGCTTTGCACAAATAATGAATCACAAAGCAACAAATGACAAATGACAAATGACAAATAACTTTTATGATTGTTTTAATCCTTGCAGCTTATTTAGACTATATTATTGGCGATCCTTGGGGATGGCCCCATCCTGTACGAGTAATGGGGTGGATAATTTCTCGTTTCAGCAAATTTACTTTTACATATTGTCAAAATCCTCTCACACAACGACTAGCAGGAATATTCTTAGGTATTTTTCTGATCAGTGGTAGTGGAATAGTTGGTTATTTAATAATACAAGCTACTAAATTCCTACATCCGTTGTTGGGAATTGCTGTAGAAATTATTCTCCTGGCTAGTTGTTTTGCAGCAAAAAGTTTGCGAGTTGCAGCTCAAACAGTTTTACAACCTTTAACATTAGGAAAAATCCAAGACGCTCGTTCTACTCTGAGTAATTATGTTGGTCGAGATACAGACAATCTCACAGAATCAGAGATTTTGCGAGCAATTCTAGAAACAGTCACAGAAAATGCTGTTGATGGAGTCATGGCTCCTCTTTTTTATGCAATAGTTGGCGTATTTTTACCATTTATCGGTCCAGTTCCCTTGGCTTTGGCATATAAAGCCAGCAGTACACTGGATTCCATGGTGGGTTATCGACAAGCACCTTATACTTATTTAGGCTGGTTTAGTGCGCGCTTAGAAGATGGCTTGAGTTGGGTTCCTTGTCGGTTAACGGTGATTACTATAGCGCTACTGTCGAATAAACTCTTGCATGTCATCCGAATTTGTCAGCGCGATGCACCCAATGATCCTAGTCCCAATTCTGGTTGGAGTGAGTGTGCATATGCTGCTACTTTAAATGTACAGCTTGGGGGTACTAATTGGTATCACGGTGTTGCGAAACATAAACCCCTGTTGGGAGATGCAACTCATCCAATCAATTCAGCTAGCATTGATCAAGCATTCCAACTAACTCGATATTGCTTTTTGTTATGGTTAGGGATAACAACTCTATTGCTAATTGTCATAAACAGGTCATCATAAAAATAGGAATTGAGTAATCGATCATCGGTTATTTGTGTTTTTCTTGCTCATCATCTATTACAAATTCCTCATGACTCGGTGTTTTAATATAAATTTTGCTCAGGGGGATACTGGTATATGACTATTTCTACCACTTCTACCAAAGCTAAAGTGGTTGAGATTCTCTCATCTGAAGAACTCCGTCGTACCGTCACTCGTCTTGCTTCCCAAATTGTCGAAAAGACCCGTGATTTATCCCAGTTAGTGCTGCTTGGTATTCATACTAGGGGAGTACCTTTAGCAGAACTATTAGCACGCCAAATTGAAGTGTTAGAAGGTGTATCTGTGCCAGTAGGAGCTTTGGATATTACATTTTACCGTGATGATCTCGACCAAATAGGGCTGCGGACTCCAGCCAAGACCGAGATATCTTTTGATTTGACAGATAAAATTGTCGTACTTGTAGATGATGTGATATTTAAAGGACGAACAGTTCGTGCGGCTTTAAATGCTGTCAACGAGTATGGTAGACCAGAGGTAATTCGTCTAGCTGTACTGGTAGATAGAGGTCATCGCGAAGTACCAATACATCCAGATTTTGTAGGTAAGCAGCTACCCACTGCTAAAGAAGAGATTGTCAAGGTTTACTTACAAGATATAGATGGAAGAGATGCAGTTGAATTGATTGCAGATTAGTTTGAATCATATCAGGTTCGCTAGATTACTTATAATTCCCAATGAACCCCACCCCGGTTTTGTCTAACGCCAAAACTTCCCCTCCCCGCTTGCGGGGAGGGGATTAAGGGGTGGGGTGCAATGACTGTGGGAAATATAACTAACTTATCCAAACTTGATATAATTTCATATCTCGCACCAGATTTTCACATACCAAGAAATAAATTTCCTGGCTAATATGCAGAGACGCGAAATTACCCTGCGGGAACGCTAAAAGCGAACGCGTCTCTACAACCCCAAAATTATGACGAAAAATCTCTAACCAAGAAATTTCGGGGTGCTAATTCACTGCTTAATCTGGTTGCAATTGTGAAAATAATTTTTGCCACTCAATAGAACTAGCGCTACTATCTCCCTCTTTAACTTCAAAAGTTAGGTTACGCGCTTGTGGCTGTTTTAGCGCCTGTACACAAATTTCTGCCACATCTTCGCGACTGATTTTTCCTCTAATATTATCGCCTTGCTCAAATATTAAAGATTTGCCACCTGCTTCTTCTGTCAATGCACATGGTCTAATAATTGTATAGGGAATTCCACTAGTTCTGACACTGTCTTCGCCCTTCAATTTCCAAGTTAGAATTCCTCCCAATTGGTCGTTTAACCTAACTGCTGGTGGTTCTTCCTCCAAATTAATTCCTGGACGTCCCGGACGAGTTACCCCTGCGGAACTAACAAGAATAAATTGTGCTAAGCTTTCCCCTCCATAGGCTTTAATTGATTCTAATTGCAAGGCAAAACCACCAGGAGAAAATCGTGGATTTAATTCCCCATCATATTCAAACTTGCTCAACATTAATTGAAATGAAGAAATTTGATTAGTGTCGATTGGCGGAGAATCTTGCAAAATTTTAGCTCTAAATACAGGAGTCAAATCCGCAAAGGGAATCCGAACATTGATCCAAGTGTTTGCTATGGTGTCAAAAGAATAACTAAAACCAACTCCATCCCATTTTGTGTCTGTACGAAGAAAGAATTTATAACGGTTCCCATCTCCCTTGACCCGTAATTCTATACCTTCGTAGCCAGATAAATTAAAAGCAGGAGAGAAGTTTTTAGTTCTGACAGAAGCAAATCCACCGGAGTTAGCAGTGGAAACATTACCAGCAAATAAAGCTGTATTTTCTACTAATTGAATATTACTTTCACTGACTCCACCCATGACGACATCATCTACTGCACCCCAAATATTTTTGATTTCTGTGGATGGGTTGGTGAAATCAAATAATATTTTATCTCCAGAATCAGGTAAATATTTTGCAGCAGCTTCTACTAAGTTTTTGACGCCTCGATACTCTACATTTTCTGGAGTGTCGCCGACTATTTCTGGCTGGTAAAATTTCACACCTTGATAGTATTTTTCTCGTTCTGGAGTATCTCCTTCTTTTGGCTGTACACGCACTGCGGTACAACAAATTACGGCTTGGATGTTAGCCATGACCAAGGGTGTCAAAGTTTCCGGCTGAGTAATATCCGCAACAACTAAGTCAAGTTGATTACTAATAATTGTTCTGGCTTTCTCAATGTCACGTACAAGCGATCGCACTCGATAACCCCGTTCAACTAGTCGCCGTACCACTCGCTTCCCAACACCACCCGTTGCTCCAGCTACTAATATTACACCCACCTGTTTTGCTCCACTTGGTTGATTTTGGTCATTTTTAATACGACCTTGAAATAAATCTTGTATCCAGTTAATCAAAGGTACAACTTCAAAATAAGTAAGGGTTTGGACAAATCGACCTAAGTCCCATTGAGAGCGATTTTTATCAGTCATAATCGTATCCTTACTGTTGTGGATTTTTACTTCGCAATCGGATACTTTCAACAGTGTAAAATATAGCAGATATGGTTAAAAGAATTAAATTGAATTGTACTAATTCTTTTCTATACCATCTATCATGAAAAAATAGAATAAAACCAGCAATCAAAAACACTATTATTAATACTATATCTTGCCGACGGAATAAATTCGGACGCACAAAAGGTAAAGCTGATAAAGCAAGGGCTGCAATAATTAAAATTGTACCGATAAGATTTTGTGGATTTTTAAACATTTATCTATTAATTTAGTGATTAGTGGTTATTTCTTCATTCCACGTAAACGAATACATTCCGCAGCAGAAAATATACCCGCTCCTGCTACTAAAAACTGGCTGATTGCTATTTCTTGATTGCCATAGGATTGATATTCTTGAAATAGCAGCAGTATGCCACACAAACAGAATACAACAGCAAAAACCGTATCGTAATCTTTTGCTAGTCTTGGATAGGAAGAACGCAGGAAAAATAAACCAACTCCAAAAGTTGCTAAACCAATACCTAGTAAAATAATCCAAGTGGGTGCTTTAAATAAAAATAATCCTGCCGCACCAACAAAAGGTAAAAATCTAGCCACAGAGAGAGTTTTGTCTATCCAAGCTGGTGGTGCAACTTGAGAATCAGGAGTGGAGTAGTCTGTGACACCAGATGGGGGTGCTGATGTTTGTGGGTACATATTCATCATCTGCGGCATAGTTGATTGGGTATTGGCAGATGAAATTTGTGCTTGCGTCGGGGGTATTGGATATTGTAATTGCTGAAGATCCTGCAATACTTCTGTTGCAGATTGATAGCGATCGCGATAGTGGTAACGCACCATTTTTTGTAAAATAGTTACTAATCTGGGGGATGCCTGGGCTTGATTTGGCCAAATAATTTCCCCACTTTCGGGATTATCTTGTAACTGAGTTGGTAATATCCCCGTCAGTGCTTGAATGGCAATTATCCCCACAGCATAAATATCACTATTTGGGCGTGGTCTACCTTGGGCTTGTTCTGCCGACATATAACCAGGAGTACCAATCGCAACAGTTGCAGTCATTTGACTGGGAGAATTTGCGAGTTGCGATCGCATTTGTTTCACAGCACCAAAATCAATTAAAACTAATTTGCCATCCGAGTCACGTCTAATTAAATTATCAGGCTTAATATCACGATGAATCACGTTGTAACCATGAACAAACTCCAACACTCTCAAAATATCTTGTAACATCTGGATAATTTGACTTTCAGTCCAAAGTTGACTACCCCGCATTTCCGCACTGAGTGGGTGTCCCACAATCAACTCTTGCACTAAATAAAATTCTTCGTTTGCTTCAAAATAAGCCAATAAACGGGGAATTTGGTCGTGATTTCCTAATTGTTCGAGTATTTCTGCTTCACTATTAAATAAGCGTCTGGCAGTTTGCAAATAGTAGGGTTCCGAACTCGCAGGCTTCAGCAACTTGAGAACACATTTAGGATTTCCCGGTCGGCGGGTATCTTCAGTAATATAGGTTTCACCAAATCCTCCGGCACTCAGGACTTGGATAACTCTGTAACGACCGTCTAGTAGCTTTCCTAACATGGTGAGCTGGTGCGAGTATTTTTATTCATCTTGCCACACGATGGCAAAATGTTTACTAGCGACAACAAAAAGGAAAAAGCGAAAATAGAAAAGATAAAAGCTAGTAAAAGAGAATGATTAACTATAAAAAAGACTAATCACAAGTGACCAATGACTAATCACCAATAACAAATGACTCATAACCGATAATTTCTCAATGGTACAAGTACCGAGATTTATCTTTGGGGTCAATCCAAAATCCAAAATCCAAAATCCAAAATCGGTTGACCATGCTTCAGTTTCAACCTCCAGGCTTCGGGCATAAAATCATTCACACCTCGTTAGGGTCAATGGTTTACTATACTCAAATTGCAACACCTTGGTGTAATCTCGATACTGAAGATCTAACACCACTAATATTTCTTCACTGTTTTGGTGGTGGATCTTCTGCTTATGAATGGTCGAAAGTGTATCCTGCTTTTGCGACTTCTCACCGCATACTCGCACCAGA
Organism: Westiellopsis prolifica IICB1; assembly: GCF_004323185.1. Classification (GTDB taxonomy): domain Bacteria; phylum Cyanobacteriota; class Cyanobacteriia; order Cyanobacteriales; family Nostocaceae; genus Pelatocladus; species Pelatocladus prolificus_A. The sequence goes on along the minus strand of NZ_NAPS01000001.1, from coordinate 3,077,475 downwards.
CTTAATTGGTTGGGGAGATTCTGCTCATCCAGTACGAGATTATCAAATCAACGATTATCTCACAATCATTACAGAGTTTATCAGACATACTTGTTGTCCACCTGTGAAAGTAGTTGCGTCTTCCCTAACTGCTGCTTTGATAATTCGACTGGCTATTGCTCAACCTTTTTTATTTCAAGCGCTATATTTAGTTTGTCCTTCTGGTTTTGATGACTTTGGACAAGGTTCTGGGCGCCGACTTCCGCTTCAGCTGATCAATACTCCACTGTTAGATAATTTAATTTATGCTTTGGGTGCAGAGAATGAATTCGCAGTAAATAACTTTTTGCAAAGTTTCTTGTTTGCCAAACCCGAACGAGTCTCGCCAGAAATAGTAGAAGCATATTTATTTTCTGCCCAACAGCCAAATGCTAAATATGCAGCTTTGGCATTTCTGCGGGGTGATCTTTATTTTGATTTAAGTTTATATATTGAACAACTAAACATTCCCACAATTATTTTTTGGGGAAAAGAGGCACAATTTACAACGGTGAAATTAGGACAACGATTAGCAAAGTTGAATTCAAGAGCAATTCAAGATTTTCATGTAATTCCTGGTACAGGAGTCCTACCACATCTAGAACAGCCAGAAATATTAATTGGATTATTACACCGATATTTGTAGATATATAGAGACACTGACACTACTGGCGAGAATCGTTATTTGTCATTTGTCATTTGTCATTTGTAGTTACATAGGGTGGTAAAAGACGTGAGACTTCTGTCGATTTAAGCTCAGTGAACTCATCAAACCAAGATTCTCTATGGCTTTTAGCCCAAAGAAATGTCAAGATTGACTTATCCCCTCATCAAAGTAAAACCTTGTCAGGATACTTTCTCAAGTTGTGATACTGGATGAGTCGATTCTAATTTCATTCGTATGGGCTACACTTGTCTGTGGTTAGGTGATCATGCCGAAATCTAAGAAGAGCAGCAATCAACAAATTAATTTTAACGATACACAATATTACTTAAACCGTGAGTTAAGTTGGATAGAGTTCAACAGCAGAGTACTCCATGAAACTCTAGACTCACGCACGCCCCTTTTAGAACGTCTCAAGTTTTTGGCTATCTTCAGTTCCAACTTGGATGAGTTCTTTATGGTGCGTGTCGCAGTTTTAAAGCAACAAGTAGAAGCAAAAGTTAGCCAATTAAGTTTTGATGGTCGCACACCACAACAACAGTTGGATGATATTAGTTATTCCCTGCGTCCTTTAGTAACTCAACAACATCAACATTTTGAGCAAGTACTACGACCTGTATTGGCAAATCACGACATCCATATTTTGGATTATATAGATTTGACAGAAAAACAGCGCAAATATTTAGACAATTATTTTGAAGAACAAGTCTTTCCCGTTATAACTCCTTTAGCTGTTGACCCTAGCCATCCTTTTCCCTACATTTCTAATCTCAGTTTAAATTTGGCAGTAGTAGTTAAAAATCCAGAAACGGAAGAAGAATTTTTTGCCAGGGTGAAAGTCCCGAAAGTTTTGCCACGATTTTTGCCTTTACCGTCAGAGTTAGGAATTCAACGTCATGGCAAACCTGCTCTGTGGACTGGTGTACCCTTGGAACAAGCGATCGCTCATAATTTAGAATCCCTATTTCCTGGGATGAACATTCAAGAATATCATCCTTTCCGCATTACTCGTGATGCTGATTTGGGACTAGAGGAAGATGAAGCCGACGATTTGCTACTTTTTATAGAACAAGAACTGCGAAAAAGGCGAGTTGGTGGTAATCCTGTTCGATTAGAAATTCAATCCCAAACTCCTGAATTTATACGCAATCGATTGTTGCAAGATTTAGAATTAACCGAAAGCGATGTCTATGAGGTAGACGGACTTTTGGGACTAAGCGACTTAATGTATTTTATGTCTTTGAGCGTCCCCGCAGAACTAAAAGATTCTCCTTGGCAGTCTGTTGTACCCCCTCGTTTGCAACGTATTCGGGAAATAAATCTCGCTTCCGAAGCTCTAGAAATAGAAGAAGGTAAAGATTTTTTTGCTGTGATTCGAGAACGGGATTTACTTGTACACCATCCCTATCAATCTTTTTCGGCGTCTGTGGTGCGCTTTATTACCAGTGCTGCCCATGATCCGAATGTTTTAGCAATTAAGATGACTCTTTACCGTACCTCTGGTGATTCACCCATTGTTAATGCTTTAATTGCTGCTGCTGAAAATGGCAAGCAAGTATCTGTATTGGTAGAACTGAAAGCGCGGTTTGATGAAGAAAATAATATCTATTGGGCAAAACGTTTAGAAAGCGTCGGAGTTCACGTAGTTTACGGTTTAGTCGGCTTGAAAACCCACTCTAAAATCGTCATGGTTGTGCGGCGTGAGCAAGAGCGTATCCATCGCTACGTTCATATTGGCACTGGTAACTATAATCCCAAAACAGCACGCTTGTATACAGACATAGGATTGTTTACTTGTCAAGAAGAATTGGGAGCAGATGTGACAGATGTATTCAATTTCTTGACAGGATACTCACGGCAAAAGTCTTATCGTCAATTATTAGTCGCACCTGTAAATTTACGCGATCGCTTTATTGGACTGATCCAAAGAGAGATTGAAAATACTCAAAAAGGATTTTCCGGGCGCATCGTTGCCAAAATGAACTCCCTTGTCGATCCACAAATCATTTCTGAACTTTACAAAGCTTCCCGCGCCGGTGTGCAAATCGATTTAATTGTGCGGGGTATTTGCTGTTTACGTCCTAACATGAAAGACATCAGCGAAAATATTCGCGTTATTAGTATTGTGGGTCGGTTTTTAGAACACTCACGGATTTTTTATTTCTATAACAATGGTCAAGAAGAAATTTATATTGGCAGTGCCGATTGGATGCCACGGAACTTAGACCGACGAGTAGAAGTAATTACCCCCATTTTAGATCCAGATATTGCTAAAGATTTGCAGGAAATCTTAGGCATCATGTTGGCAGACAATCGCCAAGCCTGGGAGTTACAAACAGATGGCAGTTACATTCAAAGGCGTCCTGGTGAAGATTGTCCAGAAGCTAGTTCGCAAAAAACTCTCATGTCTATGGCTTTAAATCCACCAGCGATCGCTTCAAATTTGATGAATTCAAAAAAGACTTATGTTTATCCTGACAAGTAGTTAGACAATTTTATTCCAAAAAATTAATATTTAGTAATATTAATTTCTCACTAATTTTAGAAAAAATTGAATTTATTCAACCATAGGATAGAGTTAGTTTTTCTAGTTATTCTCATAAACTATAAAGGTTGTTGTGCATTAACTTTATAGTTTGCTTAGATGTTAATGTTGTCTTGTGAGTCTTCTACCTTGCGCGTTCTAGTGGTTGATGACCATGAACTGACTCGCTTAACTTTACAACTAATCTTTTCTGCACAAGAGAATATTCAAGTTGTAGGTTTAGCTAGTAACGGTCAAGAAGCCGTAGAAATGGTTAAGCGCCACAAGCCTGATGTAATTATTCTGGACTTGCAAATGCCAGTTATGGATGGTTGGAGTGCGTCTAGTGAAATTAAAACTATTGCTCCCAATACTCAGATTATTGCCTACTCATCAGTGGATGACTCTAAACTAGTTGAAGGAAACGCAAGAGCTTGTCTAGACGCTGTTTGTAAAAAAGATGTACCTACCACCGAACTAGTTTCTTTAGTTAGGCAACTAGGGCAAGCTACTATAAATGGTACTATTGCTGGATAAAGGATACAGCCAAATCTGTTGGAATTACTCAAGTGTTCATCAGGGAGTCACAAAACTTGAAAGTAATCGTAAAGAAGTCGGTAGAACCTGAATAATAGGTTGCTACCGATATAGTTGTTTTTTTAGGAAAACAGGGTTGGGGATCGAGATTGACTAAGTGGTAAAGCTATAATCAGCCAGTGTGCGTGAGTGGTCGCTTTTTCATCTACTTGTGTGAGCGATCGTTTGGGGGATATAGCTTAATTAAGATTCTGTATCTGGAAAGGTGCGTCTATATTCATCGATTAATTCATCCATTTCTTCCAAAGCTTGATTCACGTCTATTTTTAAAGTTCCTAAGTTTGGTTGCTCCAGTAAACTCATTAGATACTCGCGCTTGCTTTGAATTTGAGCAATTCGTTCTTTGATAGTTTGTGCATCCATAATTTTTTGCTTCTGTCTAAAATATGTTCAAATTCAAAGTTAACTTAAAAAACCAGACACTTTTAACTATATTCTGTTGGCGATCGCAGATGATAATAAAACAAGTGCTAAGAAAAAATATTAAAAATTAAGTCATGTTACGCCAAGTTTCTCTGGGAACACTGGGTTTAACCATTGGTGGTATCTTAACCATCATTGGCTTCATCGCCTACGCTAACGATAACGCCACTCTCAATCTCGTAGGATTTTTTTACGGGATTCCGCTGTTGCTGGGAGGATTGGCCCTGAAAGCTAATGAACTCAAACCCGTACCCTTTAGTCAAGCTACCACAGCAACTGTTTTAGCATTACGCCAGCAGCAAGCAACTCTGACTCAAAATAAAATTCGCCAAGATTTAACTCGTTATTGCTACGGTCAAGATGTTCATTTTGATCGTGCTTTGTCTTACTTAGGTTTGACTTCTTCAGACCAAGAACTACCAATGATCACAGGTTTACGAGAAGAAGAAATTAACGGAAATTATGCCTTGATATTAGAATTTGATTCCTCAGTCATACCAATTGATGTGTGGCAGCAAAAACAAGAGAAAATGATCAATTATTTTGGTCCTGGAGTCGATGTAAAAATAACACAGCCAGGTGAAGATACTATTGAACTAACGCTGATTGCGAATAAAGAATAGTCAATAGTCAATAGTCAATAGTCAATAGTCAATAGTCAATAGTTAATAGACATCTCTAAAAACAATTAAACAATGTAGAGACATTGCAATGCAACGTCTCTAAAACGATTTTGGCTGATGCATATTTAATGAGCAAAGATGTCTAATAGTCAAAATCCTTGACAATTGACTATTGACTATTGACTACAATTCATTTTTCTAAACGCACTGCATACCATTGTAAATATTGTCCAAGACCAACATCTAGTTCACAACTGGTATCAAGCAAATATCTAGCTTTTTGTTCGATAGAATCCAAAGAACATAAATCAGGTGGTAAATCTTGAGGATTGAGTTGTTGAAGAATGTCTGTTAATTTTTCTAATAATTCTGATGCAGTCAGAAACTGCTCCTGTTGATTTGTTTCTAAAACAACAAAATGGTCTTGTTGATACATTAAATTATCTGGCATAAAACTTAAGATAAATCTTAAATATAACTATAGCAATCTATAGCAATCCTATCTGATTTGTGAACATAGAGACAGCCAGCTCCTCAACTTTTACCCTCCGAGAAGCCACTCTGCGGGTGTCTACAAAAAGTTGGGGAGCTTCTTGTTTGCAAATAATTTAGAAATACTATGGGAATATAGCTTTGAAGTTTTCAAAAAAATAGTAAAAGCTCGTTTGTAGTTGGGAAATATAAATATTGACACTCCCACCGCGTTCATCGGGTGGGATTCTTGGGCTGAACTTGCCTGCGTCAGGTTTCCCTTGTTACAGGTCTTATGGTTCATCTAGCACGCTAATTGATGAGCTTGATTATTTTATCTGTATTCAGCCATTATTAAACAATAGTTTTATTTATTTGAGAAAAAATCACCAAAATTATCACAATTAGGTCATTAAAGCCCTAAATAATGACTATTCAAACTTATTGCTTCTACCTTATATAGAATTCTACTCATGTTAGGGATAGGCATTTCCAATAAACCTCCTTTGATTCTCGTGGCTGATGACGATACGATCATGCGATTTCTGTTGCGTCAAGCTATGGAACACGAGGGCTACCGAGTAGTCGAAGTTAGTAACGGTAAACAGTGTTTGGATGCTTATACTGCCCTCAAGCCTGATTTAATTTTGCTAGATGCTGTGATGCCGATCATGGATGGCTTTACTTGCTGTCAGGAATTGATGCAAATAGCCAAGAAAAATTTAGTGTTAGCACTTGCATCTGTGGATGGTGGATCTAGTTTTGGTAATAGCTTGATTTCTACATTGTGGGATCGCACTCCCATATTAATGATTACGGAATTGGATGATTCTGATTCAGTAAATCGCGCTTTTGAGGCTGGAGCCAGTGATTTTGTGACTAAACCCATTCATTGGGTAGTGTTGCGCCGACGGGTGAGAAAGCTGTTACAACAAGGACAGGTATATAAACAGTTGGAAGCAGCTAATCGAGCTTTGCAGCAACTTGCTCACGAAGATGGCTTAACTGGTTTAGCTAATCGTCGCCGCTTTGATCAATATCTCAATTCTCAATGGTTGGAGTTAGCACAGCAGCGATCGCCTATATCATTGATACTATGCGATATCGATTTTTTTAAACTTTACAATGATAAATATGGCCATCCTGCTGGCGATGTATGCTTGCAAAAGGTGGCAAATGTTTTAAAGGACACAGCCCAAAAATATCAGGATTTAGTTGCACGCTATGGTGGTGAAGAATTTGTTGTAATTTTACCTTACACCCATGCTGTTGATGCAGTTCATATTGCAGCAGCAATGCAATCTGGAGTCAGGGAGTTAGAAATATTACACTCTGGATCTGCTGTTAGTCACTTTGTGACTCTTAGTTTAGGTATCGCTACTATTATTCCTAATTTTGAAAGTACTCCGTTAGCTTTGATAGAAGCAGCTGATAATGCACTTTACCAAGCAAAAGCAAAGGGACGCAACCGCATTATCATCAAGCAGATATAGGGGATCGGGGATTGGGGATTGGGGATCTTTCAAGGGTAGGTATTTAAGAAAAGGGTAGAACTACTGGGATCCCCAATTTCCGATTCCTATTCTTCACTCTCTCGATACAATTCTTGCAATTCTTGTAATTGTGTCCGGCGAGATTTCTGGCGATATTTTTTACTTTCTAACTTTGGTTCGTACTTTTGCTTACCTTTACCTTTTGTTTTGACTTTAATAGTAGATTCTGGATCAGCTTGTTGATTGAGTTGAGATTGGTGTGCGATCGCTTCTTCTAAGAACTCTAAATAATGCTGATAACGTTCCCAATCTCCCCGGACTGCACAATCAGGTTCATCTCGATGCAGACAGTCACTAAATCGACACCTTGCAACAGCTAATCTCTGTCTTGCTTCTGGAAAGTAAACAGCTAATTCTTCTGGTGAACAATCCAAGTCAGGCTGATTAAAACCGGGCGTATCCGCTAGCAAACCACCACTAGGTAAATCAAACAACTCTACGTGGCGGGTAGTGTGACGACCACGAGCTAGTTTTCCAGAAATTTCACCTACTCGTAAGTTGATGTTAGGAATTAAAGCATTGATTAAACTCGACTTTCCGACACCTGAAGGGCCAGCAACGACGGTAATTTTACCTTTTAGGTGGGTTGATAAATTGTCAATATTTATACTTTTATATACACTAATGAAACTTGGCTGATAACCCCATTTGATCAGGTGTTGATGAATTTGCTCTTGCTGTTGAGTTGAAATTAAATCACTTTTATTTAGACATAAAACTACATCTAAATCCGTGGACTCAGCTTTTACTAAAAAGCGGCTGAGTTGATATGGTTCTAACGGGGGATCAGCAACAGCAAAAACTAAAAGAATTTGATTGACATTTGCGATCGCTGGACGATCCAATTGATTTTTTCTGGGTAAAACATCAGCGATCGCGCCTCGTTGACCAGCCCAATCTGGTTCTTCTACTAGGACGCGATCGCCTACCATTACCTGCTGTCCAATTTTTTTTAAGCGCGTTCTACGAGTACAAAGCAAGAGTGGGGGATAGAGGGATGCAACAGACAAAGAAGAAGGAATAGATAAGGGAGAAAATAGCTTCTTGTCTTCCTTGTCTTCCTTGTCCTCTTTGTATTTTTCTTTACTTCCCAGATCTAGCTGTACTCGATAAAAATTAGCTTGCACGGCTAACACCGTACCCAACAACCTCAAGGAATCTTGTAATACTTCCGTCATGAGGTACTAATGGGACGGCGTACTAACAACGAAAAATAGCCAGCACAGTCTGTAATTTGTTCTACCTGATAACCTGACATTGTCAAACTATCAGGAACTTGCTCAATTGGCTCACCGGGATCTAGCCAGACTTCTAATAAAGATCCAGGTTCCATTTGTTCTAAACGAAGTTTAGTGCGTACAAAGTTAATCGGGCAAGGGGTGCCACGCAAATCCAGTTGAGCATCAGGAGTTGAAACAGAAGATAGACTCATCTTTGATGAAACAAATTGCCCAAAAAACCTTCTATACCACCTTTACCAGTGCGGTCTCCTTTTATTTTAGCTAGCTTTTCTAATAATTCTCGTTCCTCTGGAGTTATCTTGTTTGGAATATCAATCAATACTGTGATCATATGGTCGCCCCGACTCACAGGGTTCCCCAAACGTGGTACACCACGATTTTCTAACTTCATCACCGTATTTGGTTGAGTGCCAGGTGGAATCGTAAGTTCCACAGGGCCATCTACCGTATTAACTTCAAAACGAGAACCTAAAATTGCTTGGAGATAGCTAATTTTAATTTCCGAGATAATATTGATACCTTCTCGGTGGAATTCTTGGTCTTCATTAACGAACAAGTAGACGTACAAATCTCCAGGCGGGCCTCCACGTTGACCTGCGTCGCCTTCTTGAGATATCCGCAAGCGTGTACCGTTATCTACCCCAGCAGGAATAGTAATTTTGAGCTTCTTGGTAACTTGATTTGCGCCCTTACCGTCACAAGCATCGCATTTGTCTTCTATAACCGAACCTGTGCCATTACAGGTGGGACAGGTAGATACTTGAGTAAAACTACCAAATGGCGTCCTAGTGACACGACGTACTTGACCCGAACCGCTACAAGTTGAACAAGTACGAGGGCGAGTACCAGGTTTAGCGCCAGAGCCGTTACAAACTTCACAAGTCTCTAAATGCGAAATGCGAATTTCCTTTTCACCACCAAATACTGCTTCTCGGAAGTCTAACTTCAGGTCTAGCCGTAGGTCATCACCCCTAACTGGGCCACTGCGTCGTCTTTGCGTTTGAGTACCCATACCACCAGCAAAGCCACTAAAGATGCTTTCAAAGATATCGGCAAAACCGCCCATATCCACATCTTGGTAGCCTACACCAGCGCCTGCTGAAACTCCAGCTTCACCAAAGCGGTCATAACGAGCACGAGTTTCGGGTTCTGAGAGTATCTCATAGGCACGATTAATTTCCTTAAAGCGTTCTTCGGCTCCCGGTTCCTTGTTCACATCTGGGTGATACTTCCGGGCTAGGCGGCGATAGGCGTGTTTGATTTCTTCTTTATCGGCGTCACGAGAGACACCCAGAATTTCGTAGTAGTCGCGGGCCATATAGCAAAGGTGAAAGTTAAAAGGTAGAAAGCAGCTATGCAGGTATAACTTCGTAGACGCACAAGATTTCAGGCCTCAACTCTATTGAGTTGCAACTTCCTCTAAAAATCATGAGACGAATATCGCCCCAAGAAGTTTGGACAGGCAGAAGGCAGAAGGCAACACTTAAATTTTCTTAATAATATAATTTTACCTTTTACCCTTTATATAATTACCAGCAAGTTGCCAGCAACAGGTACTTTCTTGATAAAGTAGTGCCAATTGCGGAGCCACTGCGCCCTTAGAGGTTTCCTATCCAGTGCATTGGGCGGCGTGCCACTCATGTTGCACCGGGGGTTTCCTTGTCGCGACTGCCGTAAAAAACGACAAAAGCTTTGGCCTGAAGCTGTCTCTTTTACAATTGTGCTACGTATGAGAGCAAAACTCTGCCCATTAATTAGAGGGGCTAGCCGCACTTATAGGTGTGGAAAACCCCCCATGAGTCTGATGACAAAGTAAATTATTTCTATTCTATCGCCTCATAATCAGCATGTAGAGTATTTTCATCTTCAAAATCAAAATTCAATTGAGGTGTCAGCGTACTATGCAATGGTTCAGATTGTTCAGGACTAGAAGAATTCTCTATATATGAAAGAACATCATCCGTTTGACCATCGTTAACACGGTTGTAAACTTCAGTTCCAATGCTAAATAGAGTTTGCTGGAAAACTTCTAAACGCTGTTTGAATTCTGCAACAGAAATGCTTGATTCATAAATCGCTGCTTGGAGATGGGCAAGTTTTTCATCTGCCAAACTTTTCATCTGTTCGCCGATCAAGTTGCCATTATCTTTGAGTGTTGACTCGTAACTATACAACAAGTTTTCTGCTTGGTTTTTCAATGCTGCTATTTCTATACGTCTTCTGTCTTCTTCAGCGAACACCTCAGCTTCTTGTCGCATCCGTTCAACTTCGTTGCTACTTAAGCCACCTGTGTTAGTAATCCGAATACTCTGCTCTCTACCTGTACCTTTATCTTGGGCAGAGACTTTCATGATACCGTTGACATCGATTTCAAAACTAACTTCGATTTGTGGTACACCACGAGGTGCAGGGGGAATTCCTGTGAGTAGGAATTTCCCCAAGCCTTTGTTATCTTTTGCCATCGCCCGTTCACCTTGAAGGACGTGTATTTCCACAGAGGTTTGTCCATCAACCGCTGTGGAAAAAATTTGGGATTTACTAGTGGGAATTGTGGTGTTACGTTCGATGATTTTGGTGAATACTTCTCCTAAAGTTTCAATTCCCAATGACAGAGGTGTAACATCCAATAAAAGCAGATTATCAACTTCCCCACCCAGTACCCCAGCTTGAATAGCTGCTCCGAGTGCTACTGCTTCGTCTGGGTTAATAGAACGATCTGGTGTTTTCCCGTTAAAGAATTTAATTAAGGCATTTTGGACAGCAGGAATACGAGTAGAACCCCCTACCAAAATAATTCGATCAATATCTTGTGGTTTGAGGTTTGCGTCTTTGAGTGCTTGAACCATCGGTTTGATGATGGCTTCTATGAAATGACCCGTTAATTCTTCAAATTTGGCACGGGCGAGTTCCATTTCTAAATGCTTTGGGCCTGTTTCATCCGCAGTGATGAACGGCAAATTAATTGAAGTACTCATCATGCTTGAGAGTTCAATTTTTGCCTTTTCTGCTGCTTCCCGCAAGCGTTGCAGGGCCATTTTATCTTGGGAAAGATCGATTTTTTCTTGTTGTAAAAATGTATCTATCATCCAACGGACGATACAGTTATCAAAGTCATCTCCACCCAAGTGATTATTACCACTCGTTGCTTTAACTTCAAACACACCATCCCCTAATTGCAGGATGGATACATCGAAAGTACCACCTCCTAAATCAAAGACTAGAATTAACTGTTCTTGGTCTTGCTTATCTAAACCAAAAGCTAAAGCAGCAGCGGTTGGCTCGTTGATGATCCGCAGTACTTCAAGTCCAGCGATGGTACCAGAATCTTTGGTTGCTTGTCTTTGAGCATCTGTAAAATAAGCAGGTACGGTAATTACTGCTTTTGTTACTGGTTCACCCAAAAAATTTTCCGCATCTTGTTTAAGTTTTTGTAGGATCATCGCGGAAATTTCTTGTGGTGTATAGTTATGTCCACGAATTTGAACATCAACAGTATCATCACGACCTTTGACACAGTTGTAAGGTACGCGATCGCGTTCTGCATCTGTGTCATCCCAGCGACGACCTATGAAGCGTTTTATACTGTAAATTGTATTTTCAGCATTGGTTACAGCTTGACGCTTTGCCAGTGAACCGACCAAACGTTCACCGCCTTTGCCAAAGCCCACAATACTAGGAGTCGTTCGTCCCCCTTCTGAATTAGCAATCACAATGGGCTGACCACCTTCTAAAACTGCGACGCAACTGTTGGTAGTGCCTAAGTCGATCCCAATAACTTTTCCCATATTTAGCAGTATTTTTACTGAATAATTCTTCCTTTAGGTATAAGCAATAGCTTTTGGAGGACAGTTGTTTCAGTGGTCTTTGTCCATTGAGAACTGTCCCTCCGTAAGCATTTCCACTGTGGAAGGCGACAAAACTTCGGGCTTTATATTTCGCGGACTACCTTTCGTACGTTTTATACGCAATGGTCGCCTAGTTAGTTATTGGTCAATGGTCAATTGTCAATTGTCAATGGTCAATGGTCAATGGTCAATTGTTTAGTTGTTAATAGTTGGTAATCAGTAAGAACTTTTAACAACAAATAACAATCAACTATCGATTGACAAAGGACAAATGACAAAGGACGACTAATTTAACTATGTTACTGGAGGAGACTGATTTTCCTCGGAAGATGGCGTATCCTCTTTAGGGGCAGCCACCTTAACCATTGCATGGCGTAGCACGCGATCGCCCAAGTAATATCCGCGTACTAACTCTTCTAACACTGTTCCTTCAGGATATTCATCCGTAGGTTCGCGCATTACTGCTTCGTGTAGATTGGGATCAAATGGTTGTCCTTCGGGACGCATGGGTGATACACCTAAGCGCTTCAGGCTATCTACTAGTAATTTGTAAACTCCTTGATAACTTTTGTGAATTCCCATTTCCCCATCATTTTGGGGTTTAATTTGCGATCGCGCCCGCTCAAAATTATCGACTACTGGTAGCAATTCATTAATTGCATTCCGCTTTGCTTGCACTTCTAGATCCTCTTTTTCTTTGATTGTGCGTTTGCGGTAATTCTCAAAATCTGCCGCAATTCGCATATACTGGCTGCTACGTTCTTCTAACTGAGCTTTGAGAGATTCGATTTGTTGATTCATCTGTGCTGATGCAGGCGTATCAACTGTTGTTGTCTGATTACCAGTAACCCCATTTTCTTGGCTGGGTGTAACTGTGTTTTCAGGTACATTAGTTTCGGTTGTCACTTCGTCTGTCACCTCGGTGCCAGGTTCGTTGGTATTCATTGGAACTGAGGAGTCACTATTCATTGGTTGCTTGACCTCTGTTGGTTCACCCACTTGCTGATTTGTGTTGTTTGTCTGTTTATATTCGTCCATCATTATGTACTTATCCCAGATACTTGATACGACAATTTATCGCCATCTTTGCAGTCATGCATTAGACTTCTTGTAGAAATTGAGAAAAAATTAAGGGGTAAAGTAAAGGTTGAAGAATGAGAAAACCTCTGCCTTTGAGTCTTTACCGTTGCTCTACAAGAGTGCAAGAAGTAGTCTATTGCTACAGATGAAAATAGCAGGCGCATTTTTTGTCGATATCTCCTGGAATTGATATCACCGTCATCTATTTTGACAAATGCTGGACATATTAGTGCAGATACTGATAGTTAGTAGTCTGTCAATTTTCAATTTATGGGGGAAAGGGGATCGGGGATCGGGGATCGGGGATCGGGGATTGGGGATCGGGGATTGGGGATCGGGGATAGGGGAAAGGGGAAAGATGAAAGGTGAAAGGGGAAAGGGGAGACAATGGATTATTATTTAACATCTCTCTTCGCGATCCCCAATCCCCGTTACCCCTTATCCTCAGAGGGGACCCCACCTTCCCCGATCCCCGATCCCCAATCCCCAATCCCCAATATTTTTATTTAAGTGGGTATGTAAATTCTTGTTCACAGCTTGGGAATACTCTACTCAGAGATTCCCTCAATAGCTGATTTATGACTAACTCGTCACCACAACGGCGTAGTACAGCTCTGTCTACCAGAGTAGAATTTTCGCCCTTCGGCAACAAACTTGTGCAATCTGGCTTTGTCAATAGCGAACAGATGAGACAAGCGCTGATTGAAAGCCGCAAGTCTGGTATCCCTTTAACAGAAGTACTCGAATCAATATCGGGACGACAATTATCACCGGAGTTACTTAGGCAGTACAAAAAACAACAGCTATTTGAACTTAAAATACTTTATGGCGTAGAATCCCTCGATCCGGAAATTAGTTCAGTAGGTAACACAACAGTAGCCCATCTGATAGATAGTCTTATCCCAATTGATATTTGTCGTCGTCACTGCTTAGTACCACTGTCGAAAAACGAGGAGCAAAACCCACCCTCTGTTTTAGTGGCGATGGTCGATCCAGATAATTTAGAAGCTTCGGATGACTTAAATCGGGTTTTGCGACCCCAAGGTTTAGCCTTGCAGCGCATGGTAATTACTCAAGAAGACTATCAATTGTTAATCAATGTATACCTGAATGATTTAGCTGTTCGACAAAAACATTTAGAGCAACAAAAATATACAGACATTAACCAAGATTTAGAAAATTTAGACAACCTCAACCTAGACGACACTCCAGAAGAATCCGAGGCTGATTTGGGAGCAGCGATGAAAGGTGCTGAGGATGCTCCTGTAATCAATTTGGTTAACAGAATTTTGGCAAAAGCATTGCATGAGAAAGTATCTGATATTCACATAGAACCCCAAGAAGACAACTTACGTATTCGCTTTCGTAAAGATGGAGTGTTACGGGAAGCTTTCGACCCTTTGCCAAAAAAAATTATTCCTGCTGTGACTGCGCGGTTTAAAATTATCGCCAGCTTAGATATTGCAGAACGACGCTTACCTCAAGACGGACGGATTAGGCGATTGTTCGAGGGACGTAAAGTAGACTTCCGTGTTAATACCCTACCTAGTCGCTACGGAGAAAAAGTTGTACTGCGAATTTTGGATAACTCTGCAACTCAACTAGGTTTAGATAAATTAATTACCGACCCAGAGACATTACATATTGTCCAGGAAATGGTTAGTCGTCCTTTTGGGTTAATTTTAGTAACTGGACCAACAGGTTCTGGTAAAACAACTTCACTATATTCGGCACTAGCAGAAAGAAACGACCCAGGAATCAATATCAGTACTGTGGAAGATCCTATTGAGTATAGCTTACCGGGAATTACTCAAGTACAAGTGATTCGAGAAAAAGGATTAGATTTTGCCACTGCATTACGGGCATTTTTGCGGCAAGATCCAGATGTGCTGCTGGTGGGTGAAACAAGGGATAAGGAAACAGCAAAAACGGCGATTGAAGCAGCATTAACAGGTCACTTGGTATTGACTACTTTACATACTAATGACGCCCCTGGTGCGATCGCTCGTTTAGGGGAAATGGGTATTGAGCCTTTCATGATTTCCAGTTCGTTAATTGGTGTTTTAGCACAGCGTTTGGTACGGCGTGTTTGTTCTGATTGTCGCATTTCCTACACACCCACAGTAGAAGAACTTGCTCGCTATGGTTTGTCAGCTTCCCAGGAAGTAGGAATAACCTTTTATAAAGCCAATACTCTAACCCTAGACCAAATTCAAGAAGCCAAGATCCAAGGTCATTTATGTCCAACCTGTAATGGCGTAGGTTACAAAGGACGTTGTGGCGTCTATGAGGTCATGCGAATCAGTGAAAATTTGCAAACTCTGATTAACGAAGAAGCACCAACAGAACGCATCAAAGAAGTAGCAGTAGAAGAAGGTATGAAAACCCTACTTTCCTACAGCTTGGACTTAGTACGCCAAGGTTCAACCACCCTAGAAGAAGTAGAACGAGTCACCTTTACTGACACAGGGTTAGAAGCAGAATTAAAAGCTAAACGCAAAACTAGTCTTACCTGTCGAACTTGTCATGCTGGATTGCAACCTGAATGGTTGGATTGTCCATATTGTATGACACCTCGTTTTCAGGATTAGTCAATAGTAATTAGTCATTTGTCATTGGTCATTGGTAATTTGAAAATCACTAACTACTAATAACCAACTACCAATTAATAACAAATAACAAACAAAAAAGGGAAAAACTATGGAAATGATGATTGAAGATTTAATGGAGCAAATGATTGAAATGGGCGGTTCGGATATGCATTTATCTGCTGGATTGCCACCATATTTTCGCATCAGTGGTAAACTGACGCCTATTGGAGAAGAACCATTATCTGGAGATCAATGCCAAAGATTAATTTTTAGTATGCTCAATAACTCCCAACGAAAAACATTAGAACAAAACTGGGAGTTAGATTGTTCTTATGGTGTAAAAGGGCTAGCACGTTTCCGCGTCAATGTCTATAAAGAACGCGGTTCCTATGCAGCTTGTTTGCGAGCATTAAGTTCTAAAATACCTAACTTTGATAAATTAGGTTTGCCTGATGTAGTCAAAGAAATGTCGGAAAAACCCAGAGGATTAATACTAGTTACAGGACCTACTGGTTCTGGTAAAACAACTACTTTAGCGGCAATGATTGATTTAATCAACCGCACACGAGCAGAACATATTTTGACGGTTGAAGACCCGATAGAGTTTGTTTACGAACCAATCAAAAGTCTTGTTCACCAAAGACAATTGAGCGAGGATACAAAAAGTTTTGCAAATGCTTTAAAAGCTGCTTTGCGGGAAGATCCAGATATTATTCTAGTGGGAGAAATGAGAGACTTAGAAACAATTTCTTTAGCAATTTCTGCTGCTGAAACCGGGCATTTAGTATTTGGAACTTTACACACTAGTTCAGCAGCACAGACTGTTGACAGAATTATTGATGTTTTCCCCCACGAAAAACAAACCCAGGTCAGGGTACAGTTATCTAACTCGCTAGTAGCAGTATTTAGTCAAACTTTAGTCCCAAAAAAAAATCCCAAACCTGGTGAATTTGGTCGGGTGATGGCACAGGAAATAATGATAGTAACTCCGGCTATTTCTAACTTGATTCGTGAAGGTAAAACCGCTCAAGTTTATTCCGCTATTCAAACTGGTGGTAAATTAGGTATGCAAACTCTGGAAAAAGTTTTAGCTGATTTATACAAAGCTGGAACTATCTCTTTTGAAGCAGCAATGTCTAAAACTTCTAAGCCAGATGAAGTGCAACGTCTCATTGGTCCTACTGCACCATCTGCTGGAACTGTAAAAACACATTAATAAATCTTGTTATTGGCTAATAGTTTTTTATTGTCTGGATTTCTCCAGTATTTCTCAAACAATCAATAACCAACTATAGCAATCCAAAACAATTTGTAAAATTATTTATTCTCTCTTTCTTTGTGTACTTTGTGGTTCATTATTCCATATAGGACTGCCATAACAACTAAATTCTTAATTTTCATATAGATAAAGTAAATTCATGCCTACATTCGTTGCTCGTGTTCGGGATTCACAAGGGAAATCAAAAACAGAAAAATTTGTTGCAAAAAACTTAGCTGAAGCACGTACTAGACTAAGGCAGCAAGGATTTGTTGTTCAAGATTTAAAAAAATCTCAAGGTTTGGGAGACTTTAGTCTGAAAAATTTTAAGACTTCTTTAGTCAAAGTATCAGTTAAGGACAAAGCTGTTTTTTCTCGTCAATTTGCTGCTTTGGTAAATGCAGGAGTAGCCATAGTTAGAAGTTTGGGAGTATTGTCTGAGCAATGTAGTAATCCTAAACTTAAACAATCTCTTTTGGATATTAGTAGTGATGTTCAAAATGGAATAAATCTCTCGGATGCAATGCGTAAACATCCTGATTGTTTCGATGGTTTATATGTCAGTATGATTCAAGCTGGCGAAGTTGGTGGTGTTCTAGATGAAGTCTTAAATCGATTAGCCAAGTTATTAGAAGATGTGGCTCGTTTACAAAACCAAATTAAATCAGCGCTTGCTTATCCAGTCGTTGTAGGTGTGTTAGCAACTGGTATTTTTATTGGTATGACAGTTTTTTTGATCCCCATCTTTGCCAAAATTTTCCAAGAGTTAGGAACAGAATTACCTGCTTTAACTCAATTTATGCTGCTGTGTAGTGAAATCCTGCGAAGTTGGCGTGTTTTGGTTGTAATTGTCATTGTTGCAGGGGTAGCATTTGCTTATAAACAGTACTATAAAACTCGTGTTGGGAAAGAAACAATTGATCGTCTTTCCTTAAGAATGCCGTTGTTTGGTGACTTAATTCAAAAGTCATCTGTTGCTCGTTTTAGTCGCACTTTTGGTGCTTTGACTCGTTCAGGTGTACCAATTCTGACTTCTTTAGAAATTGTACGAGATACTTCTGGTAATCAAGTAGTTTCTAATGCTATTAATGCAGCACGTGCGGAAATTCAACAAGGAGGAATGATCAGCATTGCATTACAAAAAGAGAAAGTTTTTCCACCTATGGCGATTCAAATGATCAGTATTGGTGAAGAAACTGGTGAATTAGATGGAATGTTAATGAAAATAGCTGATTTCTACGAAGACGAAGTGGAACAAGCAGTGAAAGCTCTGACTAGTGTTTTGGAACCAATTATGATTTTGGTTTTAGGTGGGATGGTTGGTACTATTTTGCTATCGATGTATTTGCCTATGTTCAAAGTGTTTGACAAGCTCGGCTAAAAAAATTAAGTATTAAGGATGAAAGATTGACGAATATTTTTCATCCTTAATTTAAAACGCAAAATCATAATTAATGATTCATAATTTTAATCATGTTATTCAAAAAATCATATTATGAAACTAGTTTAGCTGAATATAGTAATCATATTGGTGCGATCGCTTTACTCAAACAACATCGTCCATACTTAGAAATGATTCCTAGTCTACGTCGTCCAGACAAAAGTATTATCACTATACCTTTGCCAATTGTGCGTTTGCGTGGGGAAGTAACAACTACAGGTAAAACTATTTCTCTACCCTGTGATGTCGCAGTTTTGATGTGTGATCCTGAATGGAAAATTAAAACAGGAAGCGAAATTCTTGTCTTTATTCATCGTCCCCATGAAGATTTTTCTGATTTTTTAGGACGTTGGCGACAAACACAAATTTGGCTGGATCAAGATTATGAATGGTTAATGTCCTCCCGCTACAAACATATTTTGAGCGAGGGGACAAATACTATATATCCTCTGTTTGTAGTTTTTCCAGAGACATTAGAACGGATCAAGCGGGGTATATTAGGCGCTGATTTACCATTTGTGGTGCAAACACCAGAATTAATTTTGGATGAGGAAAAAGAGGGATTGGGGATCGGGAATCGGGGATCAGGGATTGGGGATTAGGTTGTCTTTTGAAGTATCTGAGACTTTATATAAATCAAACAGTCTGCTTAAGCAGATTTTAGTTATGAGACTCCGATTCAAATCGCAGGCGGGATTTTTTAAATGTTTGGAATGCTTTCGGTAAACTAAGCTCATCTATGTGAATTAGATAAAAATATTATAATTTTTTATTTAAGTTTAAAGCTATATTCAAGACTTTTACGGGAACAATAAAACCATCGGCGATAAAACATTAACACTACATACCGATGGATAAAATTGAACATCTTTTACGAACATCTGTTGAACAATTGGTGAGAGAGATTGTTGCAGTTAATCATGCTTGGAAAGCTGCACGGGAATTATTTGGTGATGATTCTGCTCTCTCTACTTCAACACGAGATTTAAAAACTTGTTTGCAGGTGCGGTTACTAAGAGAACATGCTCCTGATCAAGTTTATCTAGTCAAGGATTCAGTTGAATCTAATCAAGTAGGTGAGGAAATTTACAGTTTGCAACTACGAGAGAAGATAGGCGATCGCTTATATGCAGAACATCTCCCTGCGAGAGTAGCGAAAGAATTTCTCACAGAGCAAGAATTACGTAAATTTACTAAATATCAATAAATATAAATTAAAAGAGGGGCTATATGGAGATGCTGAAAATTTGGGACATCATTTGGGATAATACTCTTTTTCACTACGCAACAGCCATAGTATTAATATTCGCAATTTGTGTTGAGTTATATAGCGTGTTTCGTTATTGTTTGAAGTTTCGCACAACTCAAACTGCGATTAAGATTTTAGAGCAATGGCGGCTAAAGGGTAAAAATTCAAACCCTAAAGAACATAACATCCGTGATTGGTTAAAAAAGCATTTAGGAACTAATGAACTGGATAAAATTCAATGCAGAAATAACAAATATTTCCTGATTACATATCCAGCCATTTTATCTACTCCTGTACCACGTAGTTCTCTTCGTTTTATCACTACTCTTTGTACCGCTATTGGTGTTTTAGGAACATTTTATGGTATTCAACAAGGGCTACAAGATGTAAATTTTGATACTAGAAATATTGAACAGTTAATGCCTGCTATTAAACAATTAATTGCAGGTATGAAAACAGCTTTTTCTACATCATTAATGGGACTTGGTTCTGGTAGTATTTTTACCCTAATTTTATTTGCCACCGATTCTATAAAACAAAATCAACGTGACGGTCTGCGTGAAAAGTTAGATAAGATAACTACTCAAGAAATAGCAGCAGATCAAGAAGCAAATAGTCTTCAACAGGTTGTTAATAATTTAAATCGTGTTGCTAGAAATTTATCTGGACTACAACCACCAAATACAGAATTAATTGGAGAAGCAGTTGGTCAGCAAATACGAACAATTCTTTTACCGGGACTGAAAGCCATACACCAAGAGCAGCGTCAAACAAGAGAATTACAGGAAAATCAAGGACAGAGAGTTTTAGAGAATCTAATTCAAGATTTACGAATTCAGGTATTAGAACCGATAGCAGATAGATTAGATAGAAGTGCTGAATTAACAAATCAAGCATCTGAAGCAGTTCTAACTCTTCATCGAGATTTAGGAACATCTATCACTACAATTCAGGATTTTCAGCAACAAACATTGACGCAACTCCAAGGATTTACTAGCGATTTAAGACAAACTCTCAGCCAATTTCAAACAGATACAAAAGGTGTTTTAGAAAAAACAGCAGTAGAAATAAATCGTGCGGTTAATCACAGTATAGAAGGAATGACAGTACAAAGAACTGCATTTCAAGAAAGTGCTGAAAATGCAGCCGCAACATTTAAAGGAATTAGAGAAGAGTTAGAAGAAGCTTTACGACAACGAGCAGAAGTTGAACAAGAAATGCTACAAGCTACCCGTACTGGAATGATTAATATTCTTTCTCAAGCTCATACTGCTTTTCGTGAGCAAAATAGTGTTTTAGAAACTACTGGAAATGAAGCATCTGCTTTGATGAATAGTGCTAGAGATAACTTGCTAGAAACTTTAGGAAATATTGATCACACACTTACTGTTTGTAATCAGACAGTTCAGCAAGATTTAACATCATTCCGCGAAGAATATCAAGCACATCTACACAACTTTTTTGAACATACAGCAGTAGAAATAAATCGTGCGGTTAATCACAGTATAGAAGGAATGACAGCGCAAAGAACTGCATTTCAAGAAAGTGCTGAAAATGCAGCCGCAACATTTAAAGGAATTAGAGAAGAGTTAGAAGAAGCTTTGCGACAACGAGCAGAAGTTGAACGACAGATGCTACAAGCTACCCGTACTGGAATGATTAATATTCTTTCTCAAGCCCATACGTCTTTTAAAGAGGAATTACAAACTACTGGAAATCAAGCATCTTCTCTGATGAATAGAGCCAAAGATAACTTAATTGATACTTTAGGAAATATTAACCATACCCTCACTGCTTGTCGTCACACAATTGAGGAAGATTTAAGAGCGTTTCGAGACGAATATCAAGCAAATTTGCATAAATTTTTTGAAGAGCAAAATAATCTTCTAGAGAAAACACTAGGAGAACAGAGAAATGGTTTATCAGGAGTGGTAAATCATCTCAATAATGTTTTTAAAGAAGAATATCAGCGTAGAAGAGAATTATCTGACCAAGTTCAAAAAGATATGAATTTAGTCAGTGATACTACTAGAGATGTGAGCAAACTTGCAAATACTGTAGGAATGAATTCAAATCAACGACTACTGCAATTACAAGAAATTGCTCGTGAAATTGGAACTCAGGTTAAAGATATACAAAGTCAGTATCGAGAATTATCTGACAGTTTTGAAAGTTCATTAAATTCTTGGAAAAATCATTTTGAACAAACACAAAATCATTTTTTCAAGGAAGCAGATACTGCAATAACTCAAGTTTGTCAAAACTTATATCATTCTGCTGATGTTCTAGTCAAAGCTACTGATAACCGTAACCAATTCAACGGGAATCATTGAAATGCAAAACTTTACATGGAATTCTGAAGCGGACAATACCGAAGATGATGATGCAAGTACATATCTTTCTATCGGTGATTTAATGTCTGGATTGCTAATGTTCTTTGTGCTTCTCTTTATTACTGCTCTTGCTCAAATTGACGAACCAAAACGGGTAGTAATCGGTAATGTGATTGGAGAAATGAAAAGCAATAATATTAATGTCAAAGTTAACCCAGAAACTGGAGATATTAGCATCCAAGAATCAATTCTCTTTACTCAAGGTAGTACAGAGCTTAAACCCCAAGGAAAAGATTTTCTGCGTAGATTTATTCCTGTATATAGTCGAGTTATTTTCTCTAATCAAGAAATAGAAAGTGAAGTTTCTCGTGTTGTAATCGAAGGTCACACCAGTTCTGAAGGAGATAATAAAACGAATATGGAATTGAGTGTTCTTAGAGCTTCATCAGTATATAAATTCATATTTTATGATATGAAATTTTCCACGAAAGCATCTTTGAGTCAGAAAATTTTAGCCGCAGGAAGGGGAGAAATTGAAGCTGATAAAACTCGCGATAATCCTGCTGACCGTAAAGTACTATTCCGCTTACAATTTCGTAGTGATGAGTTAGCAAAAAAGCATTAATTAACCAATCTGAGAATAAAAATAAATGAATAATAATTTTCCTTTACCTCCTACTGATTCTCTATCTGTCTATCCCCAACCAAAAAAATTAATGGAATTTACCAATCAATTACCCAAGGTAGAGATTTCTGTAAAGACTGTTGATGAAATATTGAAAAAAGTTCAACAACGAAAAGAAGAAAACATTAGTCAACTAGAATGGATTAATTGCATTTATGGCAAATCAGAATGGGATATTAAAAATCCTTTAAACAGTACAGAAACTTCAGTATTCATCTGGAAATACGCTGCTCATAATTCATGGTTACAACGTCAATTATTGTGGCGTTTAGCTCTTTATTACAATAACCAAAATCAAAATCATCTAGCATCTTCTTTTGTAGAGTATTTTCATGTATTTTTGAGTATTGAAGATGTCAAAAGTTTACTAAATGTAAAAATAGTTCGATCACTGAGTACTACTAATGCAAGAATAGAACTCAGCAGAATAGCTTGTGAACTGAATTTCACTCCCGGTGAATTAATTACAGAAATTAATCATGATTTACCCGTTTGGATTGCAGCGTTTCAAAACTTTGTTGAGGATATAGTTCCCTATTTTTGTTCTCTCACTAATCCAAATCAGCAACAGTTAAACTGGCTACTAAGATGCTTTAATGAAATGTCATCTGAGCATAAAATAAATGCTGTGAACTATTTATTAATTCATGTATCGAAGGAAGTAGTGAGCAAGTATCCACAGTTAGTTACATGGGTTAAAGAAAATTATAATAACGCTGAAAAAATCCATAGACTCTCAGAACCAGCAAGACAAAAACTTAGAGAGTGGATAGGAGCAATTAATTATGATGATTTTAAAAGTTTAGTAAATTTGATTTTGCAAAGACTTCAACTAGAGGACTTTGAGGTAAATCAATTACGACGTCGTAGTGAGTTTTGGAGATTTTACAGCGATCGCTTTGAGAGTATCCGCATTTTACTTCCCCAAAGAACATTCAATACCATAGGAAGTCAAGTCAAAGGAGATGTTGACATCTTGAAAGATGACGGTAGCAACCCGACAGAAATTTGTATCTTCGATTTTGGTGAGTGGTTTGTGGTAGAGTTCTTTCGTGGAATAGGTAGTGAAACTCGTTTATTGCCCAAGACCTTAAAAAATCAACAGATACTTTTCGGTCAAAATCAACTATCTGTTAAGCAAATTCGTTGTCTTGGTGGTGATACACATGATCATGCTTATCTTTGGCAATACTATTGTTGTCAATGGTTAGAAAAGAAGAGAATTTATCCTAACCCAGGTACACAACCTTCCCAAACCCCTACAGAATATCAATTAACAGAGCGATGGAGCAAACTTCAGCGTTGGGAAAGCGAAATTCAAAGGTTAGAGCAAGAAGCAAGGCGCTACTGTAATAAATTAAATAAATGTGAAAGTTTGTAGTGAGGGCTAAAGCCCTCTAAATTTAAGCACTGAAGTGCTTACTACAAACTTATTTTACGAATTGGGGCATAATTTCGGCGGCGGTGAATATTCCGTGGATACCGCGTCGATGTAGGTTGATACCTGCTTTGAGATAGCCGAAAGCTGGCCCACACACGTTTGCAGCCATACTGGTTTCATCTCCTAGTGTGAAGGTGTGGGTGGAAATTTTACCTTCAAAAGTGCGACCTGTGATTTTGACGTTGGTGCTGAGGGGCTTTTTGGGATTTCTGGTATCGACAACACCGCCAACAGTAACGCGATCGCGCCCACAAATTCCTGCTAACTCTAACATCACATCGTCGGCGTGTTCCATATTTTCTAGTGTCAACACACCATTAGTTTTATCCAAAAGTGCTTCTACTTCTGCATCTGTCATTGCCCTAGCTGTTTCTACATTGTAACCAGGCATATGGGCAATATCTTCGCGGATAGTGGCGCGGTAAGCTTCCCAATTTGCAATCCCCACCCCAAAAGTAATTTCTACGCGATGAATTTCAGTATAACTTTGGGCTGCGATCGCTGCTGCTGCTGTTAATAGTCCCGGTGTTGCGCCGCATCCTGTCATGTAGGTAATACCTGCGGTTTGTAGTTCTGCTTTCAAGGTTAATAACTGTTCTACTGCACTGGTGCGTTTGATTGCATCTACTAATACTCCACGCCAACCAGAATCAATAAATTGCTTGGCGACAGTGGCGATAAAGTCATTAGGTAGGTTTGGTAAAGCTAAGAAATAACCATCTACAGGCTGATTGCTTTCGATTAAATCCTGAATACTGTGATTGGTTAATGTACCAAATGGTTCTAAATAACCAAGGGAACCTTGAGATTGATATGTAGTGATGCACTTTTCGGCATTTAAACCCTCGGTAGCGTAAGCATAACCTTTGTTATCTGCTGCTGCTACTAATATCATTTCTTGTTTCGGGGCTAGGACTTTCGCCGCAGCTTGTCCCAATCCGCCAAAACCCAGTACTCCGATACGTATCGCTTGAGCAAAATTGGTAGAATCTATTATCTGTTCTGTATGCATGGTTAATTAGCTCAGTTAAAAATTAGCTTTCGCATTCAGCCTTAGTTCTGAGTCTTGTGACTGTGGCTTTTGGCTAATGGCGATAAATTTTATCTTGATTTATTATGCTGGGTTGTTGGCTTACCAGATCGATTTTTTATTTTTTAGATACAGATTTTCCCTACAAAGAAGCTCAAAGCATAGCTCGCGTGGAATCAGTGGTTTTAGGCGCAGGAGTTTTTTTAGCACAAATGAAGTGCGATCGCCGTAAGGCGGGTGCTTTGCACCATCGCGTAGTGTCTCCTTTGGAGAATCGCTTCTCATCTTGCAAAAGTAATCATAATGATAGATTTTTTCAATAAAAATCATTGTTTTTTGACCAATATTACCGCCTAAGCTAACCATAGTTATGGTTTCGCTGTCTTTTACAAATTTGTTGAGAGTTAAGTTTTGAGCTTGACTTCTCGATCAGGTTAAGAGAAACTTACATGTAATAGATGTGTTAACTAATAAGATTAATAACTTTTGTAAATTTTCTGAGATATATATTTTGAGAGATGGAACATTAGTTAACAAATAGCTAATTTTGTGGCTAAGGAAAAATGCTGTTCCCCAAAGCTACATTTTTAGCCACTTGCTAGAGCAGTACAATCCGAGCGTACTATTTGTGGTTGACCAAAAGCATGGAGACATTAGAATTCATCATTTATCCAGATGGTCGGGTACAGGAGAAAGTCACGGGTATTGTAGGTAATTCCTGCGCCGAAGTGACAGCGGCTATAGAAGCACAGCTGGGACAAGTGCTTAGTTACGAGCCAACCTCAGAATTCTTTGCCGCCAAGGTGCAGCAATCTGGAGTGGTGAACACACAAGCCACTCATAGCGGTTGGTAAATTTGCAAACAAAAACATTTAGTTTAGTCGAATCATAATCACCATGTCACACTTTAGCCAAATTAAAACCCAAATCCGTAACCTTGAGTCTTTGCAAGATGCTCTCTCTGACTTGGGTATAGATTGGAAGCAAGGGCCGCGTCAAGTGCGTGGCTATCGTGGTCAAACTCATAGTGCTGAGATTACTATTGAGCAAGAAAATGGCTACGATGTTGGTTTCAAATGGAATGGCAAAGAATACGAATTGGTAGCTGATTTGCAATATTGGCAACAAAACTTGTCTGTGGAAGGATTCTTGCGCCAGGTAACACAGCGCTATGCTTATCAAACAGTCATGAAAGAGACAGTAAAAGCAGGCTTTCAAGTTGCTGAACAACAAAAAAATGAAGATGGTTCAATTCGTCTGGTAGTACAACGCTGGAGTGCGTAATGTCTGATTTTTTGCCGTCGCTGGAAGAACAGGAAGATAACCGAACTGGACTAGAACCAGAATTAGGCGGCTTTTTGCGGAACGCCCCAGAACGCTCTGGTTTAGAGCCGGAGTTAGGAGGTATCCTACGCCAAAAAGGTGTATATGTTGATGAAATCACTTGTATTGGCTGTAAGCACTGCGCCTTTGTTGCTCGTAATACTTTTTATATAGAACCTGATTATGGGCGATCGCGTGTCATGCGTCAAGATGGTGATTCCGAGGAAATAATTCAAGAAGCAATAGATACTTGTCCAGTTGATTGTATCCATTGGGTTGATTACACCGAAATCAAACGTTTGGAAGAAGAACGTAAGTATCAAGTCATACCTGTAGTAGGTTACCCTGTAGAAGGTGCAGTTGCAACTTCTGAGCGACGACGCAAAAAGCAAAAATCCAAACTAAAGAAATCCCGTTATTAAATACAACTGGTTCTGACATAATTATAAAGGAAAAGGCTGGAAATCCAGCCTTTTATTTTTTAAATAAAACTACTCACATTTTTAGTTTTTTGATTTTATGGTTCGTGATTTTTTGATAAAGATTTTCTGTAAAAACGTGAACTATTTGTGAATTTGCTTGATTTATAGTGCTGCTTTAGATTTTATTGCTTTAAAATTTCTAATTAATGCCTCACTAAAGAATATCAGTTGTGAAACATTGGGTATGTGCAGATGCTAGCACTACTCTGAAATGAAAACTTAGAAGACACTCTTATGTTTAAGCTAGGTTCAACAAATTCAATCTTCCTGGCTCACATCCAGCAAGTATTGCTAGGAGGTAGTCTTTTCATCGAATATGAGCTGGTGCTTCAGAGTGTCCATGCTGTGAGAATTCCTGGTGGTTTGACTCCACCCTGAGTAGATTAATCTCAACACTTCTATCTGTAGTTGTAAAAAGTGATAAGAATTCTATTGTCTTTAATCTTGCTGGAGAGAGATTCTACACAGCTACATAGAAATTTATTCTATATCTACCTTCCAGTACAGCAAATGTACTAGATTGACCATTAGTTTCTTGCCAATAGTTTAGTTAATCTGGATGAATGAGTGTATCAACACTTTCTCCATAAATTACTGAATAGTAAAATCAACAGTTTGCCAAAAAGTTAGGGTAAGCTCTTGGCTTGTATAATTTTTTAAAATATTTATTCAGTAAAAGTGACTTGAGTAAAATTGAAAGTCGCTTTGGGTAAGTGTCACTTATTTACTTGCAAGAACGAAGGTTTAGACTACAGTTCAATTCTTGTCACCTGGGTAAAGTAGTAAAACTTTGCACCCAGAAAATTGCCGTGACACAACAGATTTTATCTCTGCAATTAGGATATCAAACGTAGTTGGCAATTACTTCATTCTGTTACAGATCCTCAGAGTAACACAACACAAAAACCATTTTCAGTTGTTATGACTAGACTTGATATGACTTCAATGCTAAATATTCCCTCGGTAGCCATATGTATTCCCACTTACAATCAAGCCCAATACTTGATTGAATCTGTAACTAGTGCTTGTCGCCAAACTTATCCAAATGTAGAAGTATGGGTTTCAGATGATCATAGTACTGACGAAACACCCCAAGTAATGGAACAGTTGTGTCAGCAGTTTCCGCAAGTGCATTACTATCAGCAACCTCAAAACATGGGTATTGCTGGTAATAATTCTTGGTTAATGAGCCAGCCAAAAACTGATTTTATCGTACGTCTAGACTCAGATGATGCTTTGATGTCAAATTATGTGGAGAAATTAGTTTCGCTGCTACAAAAATATCCAGAAGCTGGTTATGCTCATACTGCTATTCAAGAAATGGATGAGTATGGAAAAAATCATTCCATAGGACGAGTTGCCAGAAAAAAAGAGTTTCAAAGTTCCGATGACGCTTTAATGGCAGCAGTTACTGGCTATAGAGTAGCAGCAAACATCATCATGTTTAGAACCAAGGTACTGCAAGAATTAAGATATTACGAAAATGGGCCTGAATATGTTGAAGATTATGATTTATCTGTCAGAATTGCCGATGCTGGCTATGGAAATGTTTATGCGGATGAAATATTAGCAAAATATCGAGTTTGGACTGATGTGAAGAAAACACGTTCCAAGCGTAAACATTTGCAGTTAAAAGGATATATTCGGATTTTTGAAGAGAGTTTTTTACCTGCTTTTCAACGCCGAGGCTGGGATACGGAAGTATTAGATAAGCAGAGACGCAAAATGGCAATCATACACTCAGCCTATTGTTTTCTTCCTATTTTTAATCAACAGGAAAGAGCAGAGCTTGTTACTTTGTTAAAACAGTTGGGTGATTCGCCTGTGTTGCAACTACGAATTTTTGCATTGTCTTTAGGTTTCGCTCCTTTCTTTGAGTGGCAACTTCACACGGAACAGAAATTAAAAGGTTTTGTGAAAGACTGGTTAAGCAAACTGAAAAGTATGACAGTCGTCAAAGTCGCAGGATAGGTTTTTTAGGTGTAATGGCTTTAGTCCTGATTTTGAGGACTAAAGTCCTCACTACAAACTATATTCCACCTAAATTAATATCAAGCTGAGATATTTATAGAGCGATCGCTCACTTCATTAAATTATCATGTTGAGAAAGTAATCTTTCTACCTTCGCTTCATCTATTCTCGCTGTCAACTTTTTAGATTCATGTAAATCCCTCATAGTTTTTGCTAAAGAGAAAGTAGAACCTATTGAAAAAGCCATACCCATACCCATAAAACCTTTCACCCAGTTATCCACGGGTAAATTGACAATACCGACAGTAGTCATAGAAAGAGAAAGTAAAAAAGCAGCCCATGTTTGAAAAATCCAAGCTGCACTTTCTTTTTGTTGTGGTGCTTGTGTTTGCATATTCCCAATCTCAGACAATAAGAATTGATCGTTATTGTATTGATAGATATTGTGATGGGAATATATTCAAAAGACAGTTTAATAACTGGACTCAAATGGTGTTAATCGTAAAATGAAAGGGCAAAGAGAAAGGACGTTATCTTAATCCTTTGATGTTTACTCTTTACCCTTTTACCTTCATTTTCTTTGTCGCACTTGGGCAACTGGCACAAAAGGAATTATGAGCGATTAATCTCTCTCAGCAAAAGTTTGTACCTTGCCATCAGGACTGTAAACGGCTCTAATGGTCACAGATTGTCCATTGCGATTGGGAGAAATAAAACGCTCACCAATTAAAGGCATACCTGTGCGATCTATATATATTCTTGAAGCTTTGCCCAAAGGAAAGATACGTTCAATAGTGCCATCAACACCCACCATCAAACTATACTCTAGTGTTTGGTTCAAGCCAGAAGGTGGCTGCCAGCGCTTTGTTAAAAATTGTTTAGCTTCTGACAATTGAGTAGTTGCGTCCAATACAGTGTTGCTGTTTCTTGTAGCAACTTTGTTGGAATTACTATTTTCGCGCAATCTCTCGATTAATTTGGAAGTATCTTCTGCATCAACCGAGGAAGTTGTTGTTGATTGATTTTGTTGGTTAAGAGTACTACTACGGCTATTGGGTGCGTTAGTAATAAGTGGCGGAACAGTAGGAAGAGTCGAAGGTAAATTTGTTGGTGTAGTGGGTGAATTTAGTGAAATATCCCCATTTTGGGCAATAACTCCATTTTTCTGATTAAAGGCGGTGCTATTAGCTTGTGAGGAATTGGGTTTGGGTTGAATATTTATTTGCTGCGGTTGTGTTAATGTCAGTGGTGCCGGAAGTTTCCCTGTTGGGGGTGCGGTGAATACGCTGTTTCCTGGAGAAGGCGAGGAGAAGGTAGCTGTTGGAGATTTTGTAGAAGGTGAAGGGGAAAGACCTTGAGAAGGCGCATTGGCTATTAGAGGCACATTGGGAAATGCTTGGTTTTGAGCAGAAGTTTGGTTAGGTGGTAGCGTTCCTGAACCAGGTACAGACAAATTATTAGAACCAAAAGGTAGGGCTGGTAGTGGGTCGCTTGGAGTGAGTGCAGGTGCAGGTGTGGCTAGATTTGGTAGAGGTGATGGTTCTAAGGCAAGTTTATCTTTGGTGGTACTAGGTTTTTGCTTAGTCTGAATTGCATATTGGTAGGTAAAGGGTACTAAACCAATTGCTACAACCAGGACTGCTACCGCAGGAACCCAACCAGGAATTGCAAAACGCGACGATCTGTTTTGATAGAGATTGGGTAGGGCAAGCAAATCATCAGAGTATTGATCTAAGGCTGTTGCCAAATCAAACAACTGTAGTAAATTTAGTTGTACAACAGGCTGAGATGCTTGGTGTCCTAAAGAACCGAGAAATAAATTATGAGTTAAACGGCTGTTTGGTTTGATGTGTATTTCGGTTTCTGGTAGCTGATTATTAAAAGAATTTAATGTTTGAGTAGAAACGGGAGGTTGTAATTGTTCTTGTGATTCTAATTGATCTGATTGATCTTGATCTAATGCTCCGGTTGAGTCCTCTAAGTCTGAAAAGTTTGCCCAAAAACTTTCAGGGGACATTTGCAGGAATTCCTGCACGTAATTTGTTACTGCTGTACACAAAGCTTCTAGTTGGTCGCGATCGCCCCGAATAACGATCTTCTGTTCTTCGCTTAGTCGTGGATCATCAAAGCTTAACTCAAAGCGTAGATCCTTCAGAACAGATTTTCCCACCCAACGAGATAGAGATGAGCTTTGTGCCAACACTTCTAGCGTGCAAGTGGGTGGTGTGTACCGACGGATGACAGAATTTGTTAGAGGCATGGCAAGAACTGCAAGCAGGATATTTTCAAAATTTAGTTGAACGGTCGATAAGTGCTAGCCAGAGGCGGCGATGTCCACCGGGTCCGCTATAAAAAAGTAAATCTATCAGCAGTTTTAAAGCCAAGTGGGTAAGTTCATCCGTGGAGATTGTCGAGTCTTCCTCCATCCGTTCTTGGTAAGTATTGCAGAAAGCATCTATATAATCTCCTAACAAAGCAGCTTGATGAGGTTCGCGGTTGTTTTCCGCCATCTGTTCTAACAAGCCAACAGCACGCCGAATTAATTCTTGATGCTGCTTGGCAAGATAACAAATAATGAGAACAAGCGCTCGCGCTTCTTCAACATCGAGCTTTTTTCGCCCTCCTTGACCTTTGCGTAGCGGGTTAGACTGGCGTAGTCGCCATAGCGCTACACGGTCTGGCACTCTTGACTCTAAATTCAGATTAATAGCCGCTGAAAGCATGGCCTCGGAGCCAATGCCAGTCAATGTTTCTAATGCCAACAGCACCAAATCTAATTGGGTTTTAATATTTTCCCATTGAGTTGTATTCGGGGCTGGAAGCTTAATTAAATCCTCCCACTGGGGAGTAGGAGTGGGTAAATTGGCGGCAGAGTGCATAACTTTTAGCATAGATGATCGGGCTGGTAGGGGCTGTTGCTGTTACCCATTTTGAAACCAGACTTTTACGAAAGAAGATTAGTTTCCTAAAGCTATGAACAGAAATCAGCCTACAGCAAGCTGCTGGGCATTTTCCATAACTGAAATGGTTGGGTAAACAGCTGCGGTCTTTGTCTTACTCTATGACGAAAACCGATTTTAGAAAAAGTAAGTCAGTCGGCACAAATTAAAGATAACTAGTTGGAGTGGTTATTTGTCATTTGTCATTGGTCATTGGTAAGGGTTTTAGATATGTTTAATTTTCGTAACTTAATTATGTTTATTCTCGCCGACTTATTTACAAGCACTGTTTATTACATCTTGTTTGCTAGTTGCACCAACCTTGAATTTAACTATAATTTTTGCTTAAAATGATGCTTTATACGAAATAATTAAATCTTCCTTTAGATAGATATTTTCTCCTGTTAATGGTTAGTTGTTTATCTAGGGGTATTTCATTCTCATCCAGCCCGCCTCAGAATCAATTCTGAGGCTAATAACAAAACTCGGTTAAAACCGACTGTTGAGTGGTAAATTAGTCCGTTTTAATATTGTCTGAAGTATATTAGTCTACGTACGCAACAGTTACACCAGTTCCACCATCAGATTGTTCTGCTGCTTCATAACGACTAACTCTACGGTGTTGTTGCAAAAAGGCGTGAACACCTTGCCGCAATTTACCAGTACCGTGTCCATGAATAATCCAGATTGGCCCTGTTGCTTCCGAAATTGCTCTGTCTAAAATAAGTTCCGCATCTGCAACCCTACGTCCGCGTATATCTACTGTATTTTTAGATGTGCGAATTGCTGGGGCTGCTTGGGTTGGAGTCACTGGTGTTGCTGCTGGGACTGGTTTTGTTTTCACTGCTGGTTCAGCTTTTTTACCATCCAGAGATTCCACATCTTCGAGCTTGACTGTCATTTTCATAATCCCAAACCGGACGGTTAACTCACCATCGTCATCGGGTGCAGTCAAGACTTCTGCTGTTTGTCCTAATTTGGGAATACGGATGCGATCGCCTTCTTTGGGAATATATCCTTGTTTTGGTTTTGGTGGTGGTTGGGGTATAAATTTTTCGGTGATTTGATTTAAAGCCTTTGTGGCTTGCTGGGCATCTTGAGCAGTGGGTGTACCTTGCTGCAAGCGGCGAATTACTTGAGCAATTTCGCTTTTCGCTTGAGCGATCGCCTGCTGGACTGCGACTTCTTGAGAAGCACGCAAAGCTTGCTCCCTTTCCTGTAAATTTACTGCTTTTATTGAAACTTCTTTGTATAAAATTTCGGCTTTTTGCAACAAATCTTGTGCTTCTGCGGCTTTGGTTTCTTGGCGGCGACGTTGCGCTTCTAATCCAGCAATTACTTGGTTAACTTCGTCTGTTGAGCCTCCCAAATTTGTTTTCGCCTGTTCCACAACTTCTGCTTTTAAGCCCAAGCGGCGAGCAATTGCCAAAGCATTAGAACGTCCAGGAATTCCCCACAATAGACGATAAGTAGGCGAAAGGGTAGCTTCATCAAACTCTACTGAGGCATTTTCAAACCGTTCATCTTGGTATTTTAAAGCTTTGAGTTCGCCAAAGTGAGTAGTTGCCATAGTCAATTGTGCATGATCTGCCAGATAACGTAACAAGGCGATCGCTAAGGCACTACCTTCAGCAGGATCTGTACCTGCACCAACTTCATCGAGGAGGATCAGGGACTGGGGAGACAAGGGAGAGGGGGAAGACAAGGGAGAGGGGGGAGACAATTCTTCCTTGTCCCCCGTGTCCCCCTTGTCCTCATTCACTGCTTCCAAAATCCTACTAATACGGCGAATATGTCCAGAAAAGGTAGACAAATTTTGCTGTAGTGATTGTTCGTCGCCAATATCTGCTAGCACCTGGTCAAACCAAGGTAATTCTACTGGTTCACGGGCAGGAACAAATAAACCGACTTTTGCCATTAAGGCTGCTAAACCCAAAGTTTTTAAAGTGACTGTTTTACCACCTGTGTTTGGCCCAGTAATTGTTACTACTTTTATTTCTGGCTGAATCCGTAAATCTACAGGAATTACTAGTGATCCTTGTTCGTGTTGTTGTTGCCAAACTAACAACGGATGACGTAATTGCCGTAGGGTGATGTACTCATTTTCTTGTCGATTGATAAAACGGGGTGGGTTGGCTTGTAGCCAGAAACTATAGCGCGCTTTGGCAGTTGCTAAATCTAAAGTTGTGGCGATCGCGAGTAATTCTTCTAAATCAGGTTTTACTTCTGCCACTTGTTTAGTTAAAGCAAGACGAATAGCTTCTTCTTCGGCTTGTTCTCTTCTAACTAACTGCCGCAGTTGATTACCCAAGGGAACAATAGAATTTGGCTCTACATATAGCGTTGCCCCGCTAGCGGAGGTATCGTGAACTATGCCAGGAATTGCATCTTTTTGGGGCGCCTTTACAGGAATTACATAGCGATCGCTTCGCTGGGTAATGATCTGTTCCTGAACTGCATTTGACTTTACTTGGATAATATTTTGTAACTTTTGTGTAATTTGGTTACGTAATTTTCGCAGATCTGTACGGATGTCAGCAAGTTTTTGGCTAGCGCGATCGCTAACTTGTCCTCGTTCGTCAATACAACGATGAATTTCCTGTTCTAGTTCTGGATAAGTTCTTAAATCAGCAACTAATTCACTGAGAATGGGCAAATCTGGTTGATTATCGATGAGACGACGTAGATTTCTACTTCCTGCAAGGGTGGTAGCAATAGCTAGCAGTTCATCACCTGCTAGAACTCCTTGTAGTTCTGCTCTTTCTAACGAATCACCAATGTCTTGAATTCCTTCAAACGAAAGTCCTGTAGAGAGGCGACTTTCGAGTTCATAGACTTCTTTGGTTTGCGTCAACAAATACTCACTCCCAGCTTGAGAGTCAGGTAGTGTCAAATCACGCGCTGCGATCGCCCCAAGTTTAGTAGCCGCAAAGGTAGATAAATGCTGGCAGAGGCGATACCATTCGAGTAGTTCTAGAGTTTCAGATTGAATCAAGGCTTTATATAGCTACTAGCTTGAAAATGGGGATTGGGGATTGGGGATCGGGGATCGGGGATCGGGGATCG
>NZ_NAPS01000001.1:2952601-3042570 GCF_004323185.1 Westiellopsis prolifica IICB1 | reverse complement strand
GGGGATTGGGGATTAAGTGTCGGGGATTGGGGAATAGGCTTTCATGGCTTATTTGTGTGATTTATGATGTGGCTGTCTAAATTTTTAGCTAAATCTTTAGATTTAATATTTGATTTGAATAATCTGAAATTTATCGTAGCAATACAAATCACTCCACGGGTTACTCTCAAAGGGTGAAATTTCCGTATTAGTTCAAAAATATGGGTCTAGGAGAATTTTGTGGTTGTAGGGTAAAATTTTTGGACTATTTTTAAGGATGCCAAATTAGCTATCCATAGATGAAAAGAGCTAAGTAATAATCGACACCTCAATCTCCAAAAATTGGTACACTAGCTAACACTAACTTTCAGTAACAAAAGATGCAAAACAGATTCATTTAGCCTTGTTGTTTAGCTTGATTTTTGTTGACGTTTTTTGTAAGTTGGGTGGTTTGTTTCAAAAAAATCGCTGCAAATATTCTCACAATTTGATACCCTAGCTTAAACAGATTTGGGAACATTAACAGCGTGGAAACTCAAATTGGGCGGGGGAAAACAGCTCGTAGGGCTTACGGAATAGATGAAATTGCTTTAGCACCTGGCAACAGGACGCTAGATCCGAGTTTAGCAAGCACCAAATGGCGTATTGGTAATATTGAGCGAGAAATCCCAATAATTGCCAGCGCCATGGATAGTGTGGTAGACGTTCGCATGGCCGTGCTTCTGTCAAATTTAGGAGCATTGGGTGTATTGAATTTAGAAGGAATTCAAACTCGTTATGCTGACCCAGAACCGATTTTAGACAAAATAGCTTCGGTGGGCAAAGAAGAATTTGTTCCCTTGATGCAACAACTTTATGCTGAATCTATTAAACCAGAATTAATTGAACAAAGAATTAGAGAAATTAAACAACAAGGCGGTATAGCCGCAGTTAGTGCAACTCCCGCAGGAGCAAGTAAATATGGTGCAGTAGTTGCAAAAGCAGGGGCGGATTTATTTTTTGTGCAAGCAACAGTTGTTTCCACATCACATTTGTCCCCACAATCTATAGTACCTCTTGACTTGGCTCAATTTTGCCAAGAAATGCCCATACCCGTGATTTTGGGTAATTGCGTGACTTATGAAGTCACACTGGACTTAATGAAAGCAGGAGCTGCTGCGGTTCTTGTCGGTATTGGTCCTGGTGCTGCTTGTACTTCCCGTGGGGTTTTGGGAGTGGGTGTACCACAAGCAACTGCGATCGCAGACTGTGCAGCCGCCCGTGATGCATTTTATCAACAAACGGGTAAATATATTCCAGTAATTGCTGATGGTGGTTTAATCACTGGAGG
This sequence comes from Westiellopsis prolifica IICB1, assembly GCF_004323185.1. Classification (GTDB taxonomy): domain Bacteria; phylum Cyanobacteriota; class Cyanobacteriia; order Cyanobacteriales; family Nostocaceae; genus Pelatocladus; species Pelatocladus prolificus_A. The sequence goes on along the minus strand of NZ_NAPS01000001.1, from coordinate 3,041,261 downwards.
TGATATTTGTAAGTGCATTGCTTGTGGTGCTGATGGAGTCATGATTGGTTCTCCTTTTGCCAGGGCTGCTGAAGCACCAGGACGACGCTATCATTGGGGTATGGCAACTCCTAGCCCGGTATTACCTCGTGGGACGCGCATTCGTGTAGGTACGACTGGTACTTTAGAACAAATTCTTGTCGGTCCAGCCCAACTAGATGATGGTACTCATAATCTTTTGGGAGCTTTAAAAACTAGTATGGGAACATTAGGAGCCAAAAACATTAAAGAAATGCAGCAAGTCGAAGTTGTAATTGCTCCTTCCTTGTTAACTGAGGGTAAAGTATACCAAAAAGCTCAACAACTAGGTATGGGCAAATAAGACAGGTTAGTTATTAGTAGGGAGAGTACAAATGCTTCACCTCTGCTCACCAACAACCAACAGTCAACGACTATAAAAAATTTTTTCCAGACTCCAAAACATTTCCTGGAAAAATCACATATGTCGCCTACAATATAAATAGCGGAGACGCATGTTTCCGTTCACTCCTCACACCACACTCCGCCCGGACTACTGTTCGGGCGGTTCCTTTTGTAGATGAAAAAAGGTAAAAGCCTGTGGGATCTTGCTCTAATCACTTCTGAGAGTTCCTGTTTGTCTGAGGTGATGGATAAAGGAAAATAAAACCCTTTAATTAACCTTTTCGCTTCAGGAAATTATTGAAAGAATAACTTTTACAAAAGATTTCATATACAAATGTGTCTGTATTACTCCAAGCAGTGCTTTTTGCTATGGTAGAATTTCAGCACGATCAAAAATATAGAGACAAAGGTTTGTAGCCATGTCAGCAGCCGCACAAGTTACCGACTCCACTTTCAAGCAGGAAGTATTAGACAGTGAAGTTCCTGTTTTGGTCGACTTTTGGGCACCCTGGTGCGGTCCTTGCCGGATGGTAGCCCCAGTTGTAGATGAAATAGCAGATCAATACAAAGGCCAAATCAAGGTAGTTAAGGTCAATACCGATGAGAATCCTAATGTTGCTAGTCAGTATGGTATCCGTAGCATTCCCACATTGATGATTTTTAAGGATGGACAAAAAGTTGATATGGTAGTAGGTGCTGTACCAAAAACTACATTAGCTAATACTTTGGAAAAATATCTTTAAAGTTTCAGTTGCTGCAAATATTTTTGGAGTGTTTTTCAACTCCAAAAACACCTGAAATATTTGCCAGTAAAAATAAAGGAATACTGACCTTGGTTTCCTAAGTCTAATATTTTTCCGGCTATTGTAGTTTGCACTGTGTTTGACTACTAAACACACAATAGCAATAAAGCCTACCCAAAAAAAGTCATCTGTGATTCTTTTTTCACCCTTTGTTTGTCATTTCAGCAGTGGGAAAAACTAGTACAAAAGGTAAAGACACTAAGTTGTAAAGCTTTTATGGCAATCTTTGAGATTGTTTTTACTTCTGTAACTATTTTTGGTACGCTGCACTAGATTAAATAATTTTTGGTTGGCAAGGAAGTAGTAGCGCCTTAGTTTTGATAACTGGAGGTGCTTTTTTATTTCAAAAAAAGGGTTTTCAGAGAAATGCCATATTAGAGCAAATTTAGGTAAAATATAGTGCCGCATTGGCTACAGTTCTCATGACCTCATCTGCGTCGTTTGACATATTAGAGTCTCTCCAAACCGATATTGCTAAATTATTTGAGCGCTTACCAACGTTGAAGAATCGACGATACATCCAGCAGGCGCTAGCTACCATAGTGCGTCTGGCTGAGAGTGAAGTAGATCGCCTCGATTGGAAAATTATGTCAGCTGCTTTAATAGACATGGAGCGTGGTTTCGAGCTCTTTCATAATTACCGACATGTCCGAAAAGTGACCATATTTGGTTCGGCTCGCCTATCACCAGAAAGCCCAGAATATCACATGGCTGTTGACTTCGCCCGCTATGTTACTCAACTGGGATTCATGGTTATGACTGGTGGTGGTGGCGGAATTATGCAAGCCGGTCACGAAGGTGCTGGACGAGAAAATTCTTTTGGTCTAAATATTCAACTACCTTTTGAACAGCAAGCAAACCCAATTATTGAGGGTGATCCAAAGCTGATTCATTTTAAATATTTCTTTACTCGCAAATTATTTCTTTTAAAAGAAAGTGATGCTGTTGCTTTATTTCCTGGTGGATTTGGTACTCAGGATGAAGCTTTTGAGTGTATGACTCTGAGTCAAACAGGCAAATTTGGCCCAGTACCCGTAGTCTTAATTGACCGTCCTGGTGGAGATTACTGGCGATCTTGGAGCGAATATATTGATAAACAATTGGTGCAGAATGGCTTAGTAAGTCCCGAAGATCCAAGTTTATATACAGTCACAGATGATTTGGTGGTAGCTTGTAATGCTATTACCCGCTTTTACCAGGTTTATCATTCTAGTCGCTATGTAGGCGATCGCTTAGTAATTCGCCTCAGAACAGATTTATCTGATGCAGAGGTCGAGCAATTAAATGCTCATTTTAGCGACATTCTGGTGACAGGACGAATTGAAAAAAGCCAAGCTTTACCTCAAGAAGGACAAGATGAAACTCTAGAACTTCCCCGCTTAGTTCTTTACTTCAATCAAAGAGATTTAGGACGTCTTTATCAAATGATTGCTGTCATTAATACCATGGGTACGCCTTCATTAGAAAATAGAGCGCACCCAGAATTGAAGTAACTTTTTACCGATGAGACTTCGCAGCAGTTATTATGAGAAAAGATTAAGGGGAAAATCCCCTTAATCTGAAATTGTGCAAAAACAACTTTTCCAAAAAGTCTATTTAAATACTAAACGGTAGCGTGTTAAGTGTCAATATGCTATCTAAAATTTTTTGTAGAGAAGTTGCACTGCAACGTCTCTACATGCCTAAATGATCACGGCAAATCCTTGACGATTTGTAGTTTACTCTTCAGTTTTGTGTTTTAATCCAGCTTTTTCAGCGACCATGGTTAAAAGTTTTGACGTGGCGCGAGTTGGTTCATAGACACTTGTTTCCCACTCACTCACCGTTTGCTGGCGAACACCTAACTCTTGGGCAAATTCTTTTTGGGAAAGTCCCATTTGAAGGCGTAGTGCTTTGATGGTTTCGCTGTTCCAGTGGATAGTATCGGTTGTAGTTAAGACTTTGTAATCACTGGTCGGCTTGCGAAAAGTGACGGTTTCTGCTTCTATATTCGGTTCAACTACGTATCCTGCTTTCATCCAAGCTGATGCTTGGGGTGAACCTGTACTGCGATTTCCCCACCATCGACGCTCTTTTTTGGCTGAGTTGGGTAGGGTGTTATTAATTAATTTTTCAATTTCTGTAAAAGAAAGGGTGATTTCAGGGCAATCACTTCCTTGGAGATATTCTAAAAGTGGCTGATATTTACTTCCTCCTTTCACTTACTCCATCTCCAAATTGATCTTAGTTGTGTACAATTCTCAAAACTATCCAAAATATTAGAGTAGTGGCGTGGCAAGGCTAAGATGTTGCATTAATAAACCGCAGAGGCGCAGAGAACGCAGAGAAAGAAGAAGAGATTTATGCACTATTTCAGTCTTACCACGTCAGTAGGTTTAACAGGGGTGTAAGGATGCTTTCAAGGGTAGGTTTTTTAGAATCTCGAAAATAGTTGAGACAATTCTCGAGTCTTTAAGGTGGTTTGGTCGTTTCAGGATTTTTAAATCGGCTGAAATAGTCAAAAAGTTACTAAATACAAAATCCTTACCTTTGTAAGCTTACACCCGCTCCGACAAAGCTTAGTTAGCCTACCCCCTGCAAATAAAAGATTAATTGGCTTACTTCTAAAAAGGATCGTTGAATTTACGAATTACTCAACACCCAATTTACAAGAGTGCGAACACCAAAGCCAGTTGCACCAGGCCCGTTATAACCGTTTTCTTTGTCAGTCCAAACAGGACCAGCTACATCCAGATGCGCCCAAGCTACAGTATCTTTGACGAATTGTTTTAAAAATAAAGCAGCAGTAATGGAACCACCAGGACGAGGTCCTGTGTTTTTCATGTCCGCGATCCCAGATTTTAATCCTTCAAAATACTTCTCTTCCATTGGAAGTCGCCAAATTTTCTCCCCTGCACCTTGGGCTGCTGTTTCCAACTCTTGCGCTAAAGTATCATTAGGCGTAAACAAACCAGCAATATCATCACCAAGGGCAATTACACAAGCACCAGTGAGGGTGGCTAAATCAACGATCGCATCGACTCCGAGTTTTTCAGCAAATACTAAAGCATCGGCTAGAGTTAAACGTCCTTCAGCATCAGTGTTATTAACTTCAATTGTTTTACCGTTAGATGCTTTGAGAATATCACCAGGGTGCATGGCACGGCCGCTAATCATGTTCTCAGTAACGGCGGAGATAAAGTGAACCTCTACATCTGGCTTGAGTTGACCAATTGCTTTAGCTGCACCAAAAGTTGCTGCTGCACCGCCCATATCAATTTTCATGGTTTCGATACCGCTACCTGCACCTTTGATATTGAGTCCGCCAGAATCAAAGGTTAAGCCTTTACCGATAATTGCTAATTTGCGTGTAGGTGTACCATCTGGCTTGTAAGTCAGGTGAATAAATTTTGGTGGTAAATCAGAAGCTTTTGCTACTCCTAAAAATGCACCCATACCCAACTTTTCACAGTCTTCCTGTTCCAAAATTTCTATGTGCATTCCGGTTTCAGAAGCGATCGCTGTTGCGGTTTCTGCCATTGTGATTGGTGTGACTTCGTTAGCAGGAGCCGCTACCAGTTGCCTAGCTAAAATTACTCCAGAACTAATTTTATTAGCACGAGCGATCGCAGCTTCTTGTCCATTTAATCTCAGTAATTCTACTGTCTCTAATTGTGGCGTTTTATCCTCTGGTTCTGATTTAAAGCGATTATCTTGATATAGTGCCAACTGCACACCTTCAGCTAGGGCTTGAGCTGTTTGGTCAGGATCGTTATTCCAAACAGGTAAACTTATCCCTAGAGTTTTAATTTTTTGCTTTTTGGCTTGGCGAGCGATCGCAGCAGCAGCACGGCGCAGAGTATCCAATTTAACTGCATCTGGTTTTCCTAAACCTACCAAGATCACTTTACGAACAGGGCTACCACTAGCTAATCTTGTGACAGCAATGCTACCGACTTTCCCCTTAAATTCTTCTTCAGCAATTAGTTCTTTTATATACCCAGCAAATTTCTCATCTAAAGTCGCCAGTTCACCAGTTAAATCTGTTGCATCTTCAAACAATCCTACTGCTAGACCATCTCCAGTCCAGTCTGTAAGCGAGGTACTACTAGGTATAATTTCCATTTGTTTATTTTGTGTAAAAGTTCTTGTACCAGTATTGCGTAAAATTTGTGTTTTATGGATTGGTAAGCCGACACAAATAAAGTCGTTAAACAAAATTAATTACACAAAATTAAGGTCTAAAACCTTCTTCAGGCTATAAACTCACTTTTGAGGATTCCATACTCCATAACATCTATATATTCACCCCATTTGAGAGTATGCTGACGCCGACATCCTTCAAAGGTCATGCCAATTTTTTGCATGACTCGCCCTGATGTGGGATTATGGGCAAAATGATAGGCGCAAATGCGGTGCAATCCTAATGTTTCAAAGCCATATCGCAACACTTCTTTAGCTGCTTCCGTACAATAACCATTTCCCCAGAAAGGTTTACCAATCCAGTAACCCAACTCAGCATGGTTATGTTTTTGGTTAATTCCCAAACTGATCGCACCACACAATGCATTTGTATCACGTAAGGCGATCGCAAAGTTCGCATCTTTCCCTTCACTGAATGCTGCTGGATGAGTTTGAATCCACTCTTGAGCCATACCATCTTCATAAGGATGGGGAACATTAAGAGTCATTGCAGCAATTTCCCACGCACCAGCCAAAAGTTGGACATCATTTGCATCTGCAAGGCGAAATGGTCGTAAAATCAGCCTTTGGGTTTGCACAGTTGCTTGCTCAATCTGATAAATAGTTTTATCCATAAATTTCTCCATGTTGCTGAATCAAAATATGAATTTACGATTCACAGAGTGTAGAGACGTAGCACTGCTATGTTTCTAGCATTTACCATCTCTCATACCCTCAAATACAAGCCGAGAAATATCCGGGAAAACATTTTGACTAGTACCCTATGCTGGATCTTCTCCAAGAATAGGAATCATATAACGGGATTTGCTGTCCTCAGTCGCCACATATGCGACTTCTTGACGGAAATTTGACTGCATTTCATAAATGCTATAACTGTAGATTATCTGTTTTCGACTGATCGTTTCCGTGCGATGGGATCAGGAAATTAGGGAGATCAGCAGCCAAAATGCAAGACAATCTCATTCCTAATCAGGGACAAAAAATGCGGTTAGTTTCAATCGGAGAGATTACAGAACATAGACAGGCCGAAGAAGTACTTCACAAAACAGAACATTGTCTGCGAAAACAAAGTAAAACATTAGTTCAACTAGCTAAAAGCAAGAGTTTACAACAAGGAAATTTCAAGGCAGCATTAAGGGAAATCACAGAAGCAGCTGCCCAAACAATAGAAGTAGAGCGAGTCAGTATTTGGTTATATAATATTGACCATTCAAAAATTGAATGTGTCGATTTATATCATACAATTACCAAGGTTCATAGTAGTGGAATGTCGCTTTTAAAAGCAAATTTTCCTGCATACTTTCAGGCTTTGGAAGAACAACGCAGCATAGCAGCACATGACGCTTGCAATGATCGTAGAACCCAAGAATTATCAGAGCCATATTTGTCTGCATTTGGTATTGTATCTGTGTTACATGCACCGATTTGGCTAGGGGGTCGTTTGGTGGGAGTGGTATGTCACGAACACATTGGCTGGATTCGTCAGTGGACATTAGAAGAAGAAAACTTTGCAGGTTCCATCGCTGATTTTGTCACTTTGGCGATCGAAGCTAGCGAACGTAAAGCTGCACAGGAAGCACTACAGCAGAGTGAAGCAGGGTTTCGGGCAATTTTTGAGCGATCCTCCGTTGGAATTGCACTAGTAGATATGAAAGGGCGGATTGTGGATATAAATCCGTCATTGTGTCAGATACTGGGCTACAGTCGAGAAGATTTATTTGGTAAGCATTTTACAGATTATATTTTCAAGTCTGAGGGAGATTTAGAACTCTATCAAGAACTGACTTCGGGAAATTGCGATCGCTTAGAGATGGAAAGACGCTTTGTACATGAGAATGGTCAATTTGTTTGGACATTGCTAAGTATTTCTTTGATTTCGAGTCAAAATGGTGAACCTGAGTACTTTCTCGCTATGACCGAGGATATTAGCGAACGCAAGCATACGGAATTAGAACTCTGTGAAAGTAAAGAAGCAGCAGAAGCTGGAAGCCGTGCCAAAAGTGAATTTTTAGCAACTATGAGTCATGAATTACGAACGCCTCTAAATGCAATTATGGGGTTGTCTCAGTTGCTACAACAAGAAATGGTGGGGTCTCTCAACGATAAGCAAAAAGAGTATGTCAATTGTATTTATAGTAGTGGCGAACATCTACTGGCACTAATCAACGATATTCTCGATTTGTCAAAAGTAGAAGCAGGTAAAGAAGAACTATTTTTATCTCAATTGCTAATAGAAGATTTGTGTGACTATGTAATATCTACAGTCCGCGATCGCGCCGAAGAAAAATATTTACAATTGATTACCAAAATTGATCAACAAGCAGAATTTTGTATTGGTGATGAGCGGCGAGTCAAGCAAATGTTACTCAATCTGTTGACCAATGCGATTAAATTCACCGCAGCCGGTAAGGTGTGCTTAGAAGTAAAAAAAGTACCCCAAGGTCTAAGATTTATCGTATCTGACACAGGTATTGGAATTGATTCGAGTCAGTTTAAATTTTTATTTGAACCCTTCAAACAACTTGATAGTCGCCTCAATCGTCAGTATGAAGGCACAGGTTTGGGTTTGGCCTTAACACGCAAGCTAGCACGTTTACATGGTGGTGACGTCACAGTAGAATCTGTGCTAGGAAAAGGCAGTCAATTTACATTGTTTATACCAGATCAAGCCCCTTTACAAGAAGAAAAACAGCTTTCTGAGCAGATATTCAGTATTAAAAACAAGCAATTTTTTGAACAAAGTAAAACAGTAAAAACACATAAATATGCTACCAAAAAAGTAGAAAATGCCGTTAATTATTCGCCATCTGATGAAAACTTATACCAACTTCAGTACAAGGAGGATAATGCAACTCCTCGTTATCCTGCTACCTATGTCACAAAAAATATTTTGTTGGTGCAAAATGAAGAACAAACTGCTATGTTGCTGCGAGATTATCTGCAAGCAATTGGTTATCATATAGAGTACATCAGCAATAGCAGTGATTTTTGGCAGCGAGTGCAAAACCAAAAGCCTGATTTAGTTTTGTTGGATTTAGAATTAGCAAGAGACATCAGCGCCTGGGATTTGTTGAGTACAGTACGACAAAACCCTAATTTGCAAGATTTAATAGTGATTACTCTCACATCAAATGCGATCGCCACAAACAACGATAACCCAAACGTAGATTGTCATTCTACTAAAAGTACACCAGATAAATTACGCGATCGCGCCCTCCAAGCAGGTGCAAATGCATGTCTGTTCAAGCCAATTGATATTGTTCAAATTGAATCAATACTGATGCAATACTTTGGGTAAGTGTCATTTGTCATTGGTCATTTGTCATTGGTCATTTGTCATTGGTCATTTGTCATTGGTCATTTGTTATTGGTCATTTGTCATTTGTTATTTGTTATTTGTCATTTGTTATTTGTTATTTGTCATTTGTTATTTGTTATTCTCCTTTCTCTCGCTGCTCCCTTCCCATATTTCTCTTGTCCCCGATTCCCGATTCCCGATCCCCGATCCCCTTCACTCCTGCGTAGAGTAAAATTGTTGGGCGTAAAAACGAGCATACCTGCCTTCCTTAGACAACAGAGAGGTGTGAGTACCTTCTTCAACTACTTGTCCCTGTTCTAGGACGAGAATTGAGTCTGCGCGACGAACACTGCTGAGGCGATGGGCAATAATAAATACAGTACGGTTTTGCATGACTCGCTCAAGTGCTTCTTGAACTAGTGCTTCTGATTCCGAATCTAGAGCGGAGGTCGCCTCATCAAGGATGAGAATTCGCGGGTTGTTAACTATTGCTCTTGCTATTGCTAGTCGCTGGCGCTGTCCTCCTGATAGGTTCACGCCGCGCTCGCCTACCCAGGTATGATAGCCTTGAGGAAATTGGGTGATAAAAGAGTGAGCGTTAGCAATCTTTGCAGCTTCCTGAATCGCTTTTAAATCTAATTCCTGTTGACCATAACCAATATTTTGGGCGATCGTTCCTGAAAATAAGGTAATTTCTTGAGGTACAATGCCAATCTGACGCCGGAGGCTATTCAATCTCACATCACGCAGATCAATACCATCAATCAAAATTTGACCTGACTGAGGATCGTAAAAGCGAAGTAACAGATTAATTAACGTCGATTTTCCTGCTCCAGAAGAACCAACCAAGGCGATGACATCTCCAGGAGAAGCACGTAAACACAAATCCTTGAGAACTGGCTGACCAGGATGGTAGGCAAAATTAACATGACGATACTCTACCTTACCAACAACTCGTGGCAGTTCCTTTGCATCTGGTTTTTCGCTGATACTAGGCTTTCTCGCCATTAGTTCAAAGATGCGTTCTACGGAAGCTTCGGTCTGTTTGTACTCGTTGTAATTACTAATCATCAGGTCGATGGGCTGGATTAATAGAGCCACAGCAGTCAAGAAGCTGATAAAGCCTTGAGAAGTTAGGTTTCCTTGAGAAATTTGCCATCCTCCCAATAAAAACAGCAGCATAATACTAACTGCTTCCAAAAAACCTACCACCGGAAACTGAACCGATTTGAGTTGTTGAGCGCGATACCTAGCCTGACGATTGTATTCTGCTTCTTGGTTAAACCGGTTGATTTCATACCCTTGGGCTGCAAAAGCCTGAACAATGCGAATACCGCTAAATACTTCAGTTAGGAGTGCAGACAGATTAGAAACATGATTTTGACTCTGACGAGATAAAACAAGTAATCGCTGACCAAATAGTCCGATTAACCAAGCCACGAAAGGAGCCAAAATCAAACCTGCGAGAGTCAGTCTCCAATTCAGGTAGAGCATGTAAGCGGGAATAGCAATTAATTGCAAGAAATTGGAAAGAAACTGATGAGATAGCTTGTCAACAATCTCGCCGACTCGGTCAATATCTTCAGTGAGACGATAAGTAAGGTCGCCCGTCTGTGTGGTTTCAAAGAAATCTAATCCCAGTTTGTGCAGATGAGCATAGACTCGCTTACGCAAGTTTAAAACCATGTTGAGAGCAGCAGCGATCATAAAGATATTCTGCCCGTATTGGCAAAGCCCCCGCACTAAAAATACTAGAGTAGCTAGTCCGAGCCAGTACGCAATCTGGTTAACTTTTCCCTGACCAACAAAAAAAGCGACCTGACCTGCTAGGTAGGGCAATGCTAAGGTAAATAACACAAATCCTAAAATACAAACTAATCCCCGAACTAACAAAGGCCATTCGGGCCACAGATAAGGTAACAATTGCGAGTAGCTAGAACGGACTTTCATAAGTAGTTGCACAAAATGAAATTCATTTGGGGATTGGGGATTGGGGATAAGTTTTGTAGGGTGTGTTGTCGCATAGCGCAACGCACCATCCGGTGGTTTTCGGTGCGTTAGGACGTTCGTCCATAACGCACCCTACCAATTCCTATGTTTATTGAGAATCGCCAGCTTTAGCAGCAAATACTAATTTTCCCCCAAATGAGTTAGCAAAAAGCGGGCAATTCTATCAGATGCACCAGGTGGACCAAATCGCTTAGGGCCATTTTCTTTGCACTTGGCGAGGTATTCCGCATCTTGCAAAGTTTCGATTGATCGTTGAGCCGCTTGCTTGAGAATCTCAGGGGTTGCGGGTTTGGTACCAATAGTTTGGGCATTTATACCCAACAGTCGTGTTTGTGCTTCTGCAAATTGATAGGTAAACTGCGGTCCTTCTCCGGGAATTTGGATCACAGGTTTGCCGATCGCAACTGCTAAATCCACTGCTAATCCTGCCATCCCAATCACGAGGGTAGAGTAACATACAATGTCACTGAAGGCATCTGAATAACATCTCACTTCCACGGGAGAACCTCCAGCAGAAGCATAGGTGAGTAAGCCTTGCTCGTGCTGCCAACTTTGACTTTTGGCAATGTCATCTAGTTCCTGCATTAAATCTGGGACTAAGGCTGCATAAAACTGTAATTCTTGCCCAGACGCCACTTTGGCAATTTCTAACACCAATTGCAACTGCAAACGGAAATTTCGCGCCGCTTCTGGCATTCGAGATCCTGGTAACAGAGCGATCGCGGGAACATTTGGTTTGAGATCCAAGTTTTTGCCAGTGGGAACGAGCCAGTCTAAAGCAGGGATACCACCAAACTTAGCTTTAGTTATACCTTGCCGTTGCAGATCACCAGCGGTATATGCATCTCTGGTGAACACTGTCAAGCATTGAGAAGAATTCAAATCGTGCCACAAAAGCGGATTTAGACGCAATTTTCCTTCATAAAGCGCAGAAAGACAAGAAATAAAAGAGACAAAGGGACGCTTTGTTAAATAAGCAAATGTCTGGGAGATAAAATCCCCAGTAGCCATAATCAAATCGCAGTCAGGAGCATAATGTAACACCGCTTGTAACTGTCGCCACGTTAATCCAATTAATCCCGATTGAAAATCTTTGAGCAAATACAAACGCCTCATATAGAAGAATCCCCCAGAGGGCATTCTTTGCGTCGGCCCAATAATCGGGATGTTCAAGTTGCGGTAAGCTTTTCCTTCCCCCACAATTGGCATTGCTGCCATTTCAACAGAAGGACATAATTGACGCAGGGTTTGAATCACATGAGAGGTGTGGTTGTCCTCTCCATGGCCGTTACTGATAAATAAGATTCGCTTGGAAGACATATTGGGGATCAGGAATCGGGGATTGCGGAAGCATAATCTTGTGCGAAATTTGCTCAAAACAATACAATCAAATCCTGAATTTGTAAACTCCAACAAACCCCCAGATTGATTTGTGGGATCAATTCCAAAATCCAAAATCCAAAATCCATAGACGCGTAAGCGACTTCCCGCAGGGTAATCCAAAATCCTGTTAGAGGATGACCCCCTATTCGCCAGTTGTATCCCCATGAGTTGTCGGGGAGCTACATATATTTTTGGGCGTTGCTGAATCAAGATATGAATTTATCATTCACGCTTATGTAGAGACGCGAAATTACCCTGCGGAAACGCTAAAAGCGAACGCGTCTCTACAAGGATTTCCTATCGAACGACAAATATGTACACAAACATCATTCATGACCAAATTTAGCAACGCCTATTTTGGACTATTGACTATTGACTATTGACTGAATTTTGTTCAAATCAATACTAAATTTAGTGGCGATCGCATCAATTACTTTTTGTTCTGCTGGCTTAATTTCACCATCTATTTTGGCAATTTTGTAACCCTGAACTAACAGTGGTATGGCAAAATCTCGGTTAAGTTGATTCAGCAGTTCTTGCAATGGCTGGGGTGATTTAATATCTTTGCCTATTACTTCTAAAGAAGCTGGACTGAGATTTAAGGCTTGTAACTCTGGTAAAATTTCTTCCCAAGTCTTGTCTGGATGTCTGGCGAGGATCATGTGAACTAAAATTTGATCCATCACTGTTTGTTGAGCGATCGCAGTTTCTAAATAATTTTCGCTTTCTTGCTTGAGTTCTGCTAAAGTTTCTTCAGAAGTTAAAGATTTGGATTCATCTAGCTTGGCTTCATAAAATCGACAAGCCGCATATCCTAAAGAATAAATCATCGTTGCGTTTGAGCTAGCACCAATCACCGCCCCAGCAAAAGGTACATTTCGCAACAAACCTAAACCTGCTGTTCTCAACAGACGACCACCACCGAAAGCTAAACCAAAAATTGCCAACACTTCACCTTTACGGCTCTGATCTTTTAAATCTAACCCATAGGAGGCAGCAATCTGATAAATCATTTCTGACTGCAACTGGGTTGTAGCTGCTAAATCTATCGCCAATAGGGCCGCGGCAAATCCTGGTAATATACTACTTGCAAACCCTATTCCACCTGCTTTCGCTGCTTTCTCTACCATAATCCGGTGAGCAATTTGGCTAGGTGATTCATCAGGATGTTCTTGCTGAAGCTTTTTCACCGTAGCTGCGGATTTTTCTAAATCAACATTGTCACTCGCACCAACCAACCAATTAAGGTTTAACACCCCAGCAACTCTACGGATAAGCCAATTCTCACCGAGACGTTCTGTTACATGTCCTGCTGTATGAGTTGCTTGCTCAATTAGGTGTCGTGCTTGCTTGGCTGCTGCTTCCCCTACTTCAGCTGCTGTTTCTGCAACTGCTTTTCCAGCTTCGATCGCAGTGCTACCAGCTACTGTTCCTACTCCCACAGCAGTTCCTGCTGCACAGCCTAATGTTTCGGCAAAGGATTCTAATAAAGTATGCTTATCTTCTTTGATATCGGTAGCAGGTGTATTATCTGTTTTTTTATCTTTTTGAGATTTATCTGCCATTGCTTGGCACCTTCAATAATATTCTTTCTATTTAGGTTTTAGCGGAGGTGCGATCGCCTTGACCTCTTTCTCTAAGGATAAGTCGGTGGTGAAAAATCAGGACTAAAGTCCTCACTACGAATGTAAGTTCTGTGTTTTTAGGAAGTTACATTCTGCCAAACTGGAATTTCAATACAAAATTCTGTTCCTTCTCCTTGTTTAGAAGTGCAACACAACACGCCTTTATGACTTTCAACGACAATTTGATAGCTAATAGATAATCCTAAACCAGAACCACGACCAGCAGGTTTGGTAGTAAAGAAGGGATCAAATACTTGTGCTTTGACTTGTTCACTCATCCCAGGACCATTATCAGCAATTCGTACGCGGATATTATTAACAGCAAGTTCTGTGGAAATGCGAATTTCTGATTTAGTCAAAAGTCCAGAATTTATAACTATCGACTGTTGACGATGAACGGTTGACTCTTCTAAAGCATCGATGGCATTATTCAGAATATTAAAAAAGACTTGATTGAGTTTATCTGGATAGCATTCAATGTTGGGTAATTTGCCATAATCTTTAATAATTTGAATTGCAGAATTACGATTTTGAGAATTAAGTCGGTGTTGTAAAATTAATAGAGTACTTTCTATGCCTTCGTGCAAATTCACAGATTTCATCTCAGCTTCATCAAGGCGTGAGAAGTTTCTTAAAGAGAGGACTATATCACTAATACGTTTAGCACCCACTTCCATAGATTCCAAAAGTTTAGGCAAATCTATTACCAAAAAATCGAAATCTATTTCTTGCGATCGCTTGAAAATTTCTGCTCCTGGTTGAGGACAGTATTTTTGATACAAGCGCAACATATCAAGTAGATCAGATGTGTATTGATTGGCATATAGTAAATTGCCAGCAATAAAACTGATCGGATTATTAATTTCATGGGCAATACCAGCAACAATTTGTCCTAAAGAAGACATTTTTTCACTTTGAACAAGTTGAGTTTGGGCTTTTTTCAAATTTTCTAAAGATACTTGTAAGGCACGTTGCGCGGCAGAACGTTCGGAAATTTCTAATAATAATTGGTAATTAGCATCTTTTAAAGCCTTGGTTCGCTTGTCTATCTGAATTTCTAATTCCTCCTTAGCCTGAGATAATGATTTTTCTGCTAATGCTCTTTCTTGGTGGAGAGCAATTGCTGCGGCGGCTGCTGCTAATAAATCTACTTCCAAGGAATCCCAAGAACGTGCTTCTTGGCAATTATCAAAACCAATAAAGCCCCAGAATTTATTGTTTACTATTAGGGGCAGAACCAGAATCGAGAAAATTTTATGAGTATTAAGTATGCCTTGTTCTGGCTGGGGAAATTCTGTAGCTATACCTGCAACAATATCACCCCTTGCTAACAATTCAATCCAACGGGGAAAAATCTCTAGCAAGGGTAAATTTTGTAAGTTTAGGTTGTTAATTTCTTTAGCGCACCAGACGCCACGCTGGCGAGGAAACAATTTTTCTGTATGATTTCGCAAGTTCTCGAACAGGTAAACACGACTAGCACCAGAAGCTTGCCCTAAAGGTTCTAAAATATGTGTGTAACAATTGCCATCAGTATCATCAGCTAGCAATCGCCGTTGTACTTCTACTAGTGTTGCTAAATAACGTTCTCGCTTCGCTAAAGCAGCTTCAGTGTGTTTGCGTTCTGTAATGTCCATTAACAAGCCATCCCAGAGAATATCACCATTTGCCAGTTTCTCTGGACGAGAAGCACCAGAAAGCCACTTCAACCTTCCACTAGGATTAATAAAACGTCCTTCCCAGACCCAAGGTTGTAAGGTTGTAGCTGAGATAGCAATAGACTCATCTAAACTGGGGCGATCATCAGGATGAACTTGTGATAGTACCAGTTCCCCATTTTGTTGTACCTGTTCTGGCTCTAATTCAAACATTTCCCGACAATAGGAACTGAGATAGGGAAAATCCATCGAACCATCAGGATGTAGGACAAACTGATATATTACCCCTGGCATGTGGGTTGTAAGTTTATGAAACTTGGCTTCACTTTGTCGTAGGGCCTCTTGGGCTTTTTGACGCTGGTTTGCCTCCATTGCTAAAGTAACTAAGTCAGCAATACAACCCCCAAAATTTTGTTCTTCAATAGTCCAATGGCGCACACCCCCAGTAAATTCGTGACAGACTACCCCAATCATTTTCCCTTCTAACCAAATAGGTGCATCTAACATAGATGTGACGCCAACCGCAGGTAAATAGGCTGTCCCAAATTCCCAGGTACGAGGATCGGTATAAGCATCATTAGCAGCAATAGTACGCTCTGTTTCTAATGCTTGAAAGTATTCTGGATAGTTTATTGCTGCTAATTCTGTACCACTACTGTGACGGTTTAGCGTTTGCTCGTAGAGATTGAGACAGTGAATTTTGGAGCGATCGCGATTGTAAAGCCAAACGCTAACACGTTCTACTCTCAATGTCCTAGCAGCAGCTTCTGTAATTTCATCTAAAGCATTATTTAAATCACCTAATGCCATAGTTTTACTCTTAGCCAGTGTCAACAAAACTTGATTTTGTTGTTCCAAGCGAGTTTGAGTGTGATGCAGGCTAACTTCACTACTTTGTCGTTCAGTAATCTGACTGAAAGTACAAATTGTTTGCTTTGTATGATCTTGCAGTTGAGTATTTACCAGCAACCAAATGTAACTACTATTTTGGGGATGAGTAATACCCAATACCAAATTTTCTTGTTTTGAAAGCAGCAGTCTTGGATTAACAAATGCTGTTCCATCTGCTTGCAAAACTTGCCAACTACCATCAAAAGCAGTAGTTCCCAAAAGTTCTTGTTCTGTACGATGTAGCAATTGAGAACCTAACACATTGCAAAAGAGAATTTCTGCATTTGTACCCAATACCATTAAGCCGACTGGTATTTGCTGGAGTAGGGAAGAAGAGGGAATTGATAAAGACACAGGAATAACAAAACGTGTAGACACGCGTCATTAATAGGGGTTTATGATTATACTTTTGTTCATACATTCTTAATATATAAGTAGAACGATTTGAAAAAAACAAACTATGTGAAGTAATGTCAAATTACTAAAATCTAGTTCGTAGTAAGGACTACCCTATGGAAACGCTAGGCGTACAGTCCTTATGTGAGGACTAAAGTCCTGATTATAAACCTTTAATTATTGAGGCTGTTCTACTTAGATAAGAATATAAAAACAATACAGAAATACGCGTATTTATATTATTTTTACGGATGAAATAACTATATTAAGTATTTTAATTATAAAAATAGAACCTTTGTTACAAATAGACAACCGAAATAATACTACTATAAAAATTATTTATTTAAAACATTTTAATTACTAGCCATTGCTTTATTACAAAGTACAAATGACCAATGACCAATGACTATTGTACAGACGCGATTCATCGCGTCTACCAATGACCAATGACCAATGACAAATTGTTAACAAATTTAAAGAGCGGGCTGAATTATCAACCCGCTCTTGTAACTTGTTATAAGTGAAACAGTATAAATTGCTTAAGCTCACTATCCTTCTTGCGAGACTTCGTAGGAAGCACACTTGATTACACATTTTTTGTTTCCTTCAACGAGCTATCCCTAATCTATGCCGCAGTTTCCATCCAGTCGTAGATTTGTTCTAACTGTTCGAGAGTTATCAACCCGTACTGCCAAAGAATCATTGGCAAAGGGCCAGGATCTTGCTTGCTGTGGCGGAGTGCAACATTGATAGAAGCCGCCGAAATTGCCAAATCCTCTTGTAAAAAACGAATTAGTTGTGTGTAGTTAGATGGTAGCATTTTGTAGTTCACCCCCTTATTTTGTTTATGCTTTTCCCTGAGACTACTGTTAGGTATTAGTTCACAGGGCTTACAGCAAGCCTTTTATTATTCACTGAGCTAACACAATCAATCGATAAACGATGCTTGTGCATCTTGTGTTTTTGAATAAAAACACTGTTGAAGTTATTAATTGTAGCGCTACTTTTACTTTGTAAATATCGAGTAGCTAACCTAGCTAAGTTGGGTTTATCCTTTTTACCTCAGTTGTTTAGCTAAACACACCTGTAGTGAGAAGGATTCCTTAGCTAAATAATCGCTCATTGGCGAATCTTTACACGTACGCCAAAAGATAGATTTTAGTTACAGAAAGCGAAAGTATAGGCCCCAGCTTGAATACGTCAGGGCTTATCTGTTTGACACTGTTTTAAATATTAACTTGACTATTAACTTTTTTACTAGGTAGTTAATTATTTTTTTATCAAAATTTTCTTATATCTTGTCATATAAGCGTTTTAGCATCATAGTTGAATATTTTATCTGCGTAATTTAACTGAGTCCAAATAAGCAATTTTAACAAAATCTCCTTTTTTTAATCCTAGTTCGCTAGTTCGTCCAGAACGCAGTTCAATGACTTGATCTACTAGGGTTTTGGGACCATAGGTAGGGCAACGTTCAGCAGTACAAGGTGGAACAGCGGGTGCGATCGCCTGCACAACTCCTTTGCGTAGAAAAACCATATCTAGAGGTACAGGTACATTTTTCATCCAAAAATTGACCGCCATCGGTGTAGGAAATTGAAACAACATTCCTCGATTTGGGCTTAAAGCGGGTCGATACATTAACCCCATTGCTTGTTGTTCTGGTGTTTGTGCCACTTCCAAATCAATTTTGGTGCCATTGGGAACAACAGCCTGAGCGGAAATAGGTAACTGCTGACCCTTACTAGTATCAAGTGATAATTGCTCAGTTTTCACTGGTTGAATTTGAGAACTAAGTGTATCAGTGGAAGATTTTGCTGCTGGAAGAGATGAACAGCTTATTAACAGGACACTTGTGAGGATAAGAAGGATAGTTTTGGTCATTGGTCATTGGTCATTGGTCATTGGTAGACGCGATTCATCGCGTCTGTACAATAGTCATTGGTCATTGGTTATTGGTCTTGGTCAGTAGATAGGGAACTTTTAACAGTAAGTTATTGAATTTGATAACTGATAACTGGTAACTGGTAACTAAGATTCTCTCAAGACATAACCGACACCGCGCACTGTTTGAATTAGGCGCTTTTGTCCTTCGTCTTCTATTTTTAAACGTAGGTAACGAATATATACTTCTATCACATTTGATTCACCCATGAAGTCATAACCCCAAACATTTTCCAAAATTTGTTCGCGGGTTAGGACTTCGCGCGGATGTTCCATCAGATATTTTAGTAATTCAAATTCTTTCATTGTTAAGTCGATCGCCCGTCCATTATAAATAGCGCGACGGGTAGCGAGGTCTAAAACCAAATCGGCAAAACGTAACTGTTCTGTGGTGTCTACATCAGGTTTTAAGTAGAGGCGAATTAAGTTTAAAAAATCTTCCGAACGGTAAGGTTTAAGAAAATAGTCATCAGCTCCTGCTTCTAGGCAAGCTATCCGGTCATCAACTGTATCCCGTGCCATTAAGACCAGCACAGGCGATCGCACTCCTGTGGTTCTCAGATTTTTACACAAAGACAGTCCAGATTCTCCTGCCAGCATCCGGTCAATCACAACTAAAGCTGGTTGGCGATCACGGCTTTGTTGCAAACCGTTCACCCCATCATGAGCCACAACAGAATCATAGCCAGATTCTTTTAAATCAAAAGCGATCTGATGAGCCAAACTCTCGTCGCTTTCAATCACCAAAACACAGGGGTTGTGAGCAAGCGTCATATGGATTTTGGATTTTAGATTTTAGATTTTAGATTTTGGATTTTAGATTTTGGATTTATACAAATGTTCTAATGAACGTTTGTAGATCAGGATAGTAGCGTAATTAATACGTTGAGAGTGATTAAGATTATCCTGAACTGACACGCTATTCCAAATTTTGTAGCACGTCAAACTATAGCTTTAGCAATAAAAAACTCTATATGCAGAAAATTTAATCTCTAGTTTAATATTTGGGGTAATGGGTAATGGGTAATGGTCATCCTCTAACAGGATTTTGGATTTTGGATTGACCCCACGGACGGGTCTGCTTTCTTGTTGAGGATTTTGGATGTTGGATTTTCGATTTATTCCACGGAAGGGTCTGCTTTCTTGTACCATCAAGGAATGATTGGTCAATAATTATCTCCCCATTTCCCCGATCCCCGTTACCCCTTCGCCCCTAATCCCCACTCCCTTGGGGGAGTGGGGGCCCCGAGTTCCCCAAAGGGGACCCCACCTTCCCATTATCCCCAAAGGGGACCCCTACCTTCCCCAATCCCCAATCCCCTTTCCCCGATCCCCGATTACGGCAACTCCACTGAGGTTGGTTTAGCAATATGTGGCAGACCCCAACCTAGTTTTTCCCTGAGAACTCGGAAAAATTCTGGCGATTGCAGGCGAATAAATTTAGCACAGTATTGCGATCGCTCTACGTTTACGCGATCGTCTGGCAAAACATAACACCCGCCATTACCATCAACTACCATTACCAATCGAGGAGTATTGACTGGGTAAATGTTGACTGGTTCTGTATCAGGAAATACTAATGCCCTTGATGCCAAAGAATGGGGACAAATAGGCACTAGCTGTAATGCAGGTACACCCGGAATTACAACCGGACCCCCAGCACTCAATGAATAAGCAGTAGAACCTGTTGGTGTAGAAATAATCACACCATCAGCAGCAATATCAACTGGTGCGTGACGACCCACTGCAATTTCAAAATGACACATCGAGGTCAATGGTTCTCGATGTAACACCATTTCATTCAAACAGAGGGCTTCCCACAGGATTGAATCTCCCCGAAACACTCTGACAGTGAGCATTGCTCGTTCTTCGATTTCATACTTATCCGCGATTAGTTGATCTATTGCTTGAGGTAGCTGATTGAGGTAAGTTTCCGTCAAAAATCCCATGTGACCTGTATTTACAGTGAGCATGGGGATACCACTACAAGCAACTAAACGGGATGCTGCCAAGACTGTGCCATCTCCCCCTAGCACGACAGCAAATTTTGTTTCTGGGTCGAAACCAGGAGGTGTCAAACCCTCAATAGGTGTGTGACATATAGGACTTTCTGGGGTAGAGTAGCCCAACATGCCACCGATACCAGTTGTGATGCAGACATCCCAACCGTGGGCGGTGAACTTTTCTTTAAGTTCAATAGCGACGCGACCGGCTATCGGTTTAACGTCGTTGTAGATAATGCCTACTTTCGGCACACTCAAATATCCAATCTTTAGGCACTGCTCTTTATTATGTTAATCGTGACATACTTTGGTCAATTTAGTCATTAGTACAGACGCGGTGTTCCTGGCGTCTGTACAATTGTCATTGGTAATTAGACTTTTGTTAATAGCTTTTGACCATTGACCATTGACCATTGACTATTGACTATTGACTATTGACTTTTTTAAAAGGAGTTTTTTTGTCTTTTTTCTTTTTATTTTTCTCGTAATCTAGCTCTTTCAGTTTCTTCATAATGCGATTGAAGTACTCTTGCAAGTAGCTTTCTAGGGTTGTGGTGTCTTTGGAATCAAAGCCAAAAACCTGGTATGCTTCATTCATCGAAGCGTTGAGAGGTTTACCACTTGCGAGTACTTCTGTAAATGCTAGCCTGTCTGCTACATTCCATCCCCACTGGAAGAAGCGGAGCATTTTACGGACAGTACGCAGTAAATTAATTGGCATCCGTGTTACTCTAGCTTCTCTGCCTGATAAGCGTTCGCACAAGCTAATTATTTCTTCTGCACTCCAAGCACGAGTACCCACAACTGGGAAAGTCCGCTTTTCAGTTTCTGGTACACTTAATGCTCGAACTGCAAATTTAGCTATATCCTGAGTGTCCATGTAGGCTATGGGTGAAGATTCACCTGTTACCCAAACTGGCTGATTTTCTAAAATGGGGATTCCATATTGACCAATTAAGCCCTGCATAAAGCCGGCTAATTGTAAGGTGGTATAGTTTAAGCCCGATTCTGCCAAATAAATTTCTGTACACCGCTTAATTTCCATCAGTGGGACTTCTGGGTATTTGTCGGCATCCAGTATGGAGAAGAATATAAAACGCTCTATACCTGCTGCTAAACATGCTTGAATTAAGGATACCTTGCCCTCCCAGTCCACTTTTTTAATACTTAATGAATCGGTAGGACGAGATGTAGCCGCATCAATTACGGCAGTAACACCTTCTAATGCAGCTTTTAATGTCTGGGGGTAGCACAGGTCTCCCGGTACAAGTTCCGCACCCCACTCTTTGAGAAATGCGGCTTTCTTAGCACTCCGGACAAGACAACGTACTTTATACCCCTCATCGATGGCACGACGAGCCACTTGTCTTCCCAAGGTGCCAGTGGCACCGACAATTAATAATGTCATGAGGGTTTTTTGCGAAACTTAAAGTTTTATGAATAAAATCTTAACAGAATTAGATGAGCAAACAAAAGTTTACATTTTTTTCATTATGACTGGAGCGAGAGACTACAGCAAAGCCTCTCGGTCTGGTAAAAATTTCAACTCAAAGAATTATTCTTCTTCTGCACCCTGGACTTTTAGCAACAACGCACCTAAAGCCCAGCCTACAAAAATTAAGCCAAAGGATAGTAGAGCTGCATTGAACATTTCGCCGCCCATTTGTTGTAGTTCTCCTTTTTTACAAATTGTTGAATTAAGTTAAGTCTACCAGAGCCTTTTAGAACTGCTGTTAGAATTAAACTAATATGAAGTATTGTGACACAGGTTCTCAGATTAACCTATAAAAATAAAGCAGAATAACATAGTATGTCTTGCTTGCTTTGGTGATTATTTGTGTAGACAGCCACAAAGCAAGTGCTGCTATTTGTTATACTCCATTTTCCTTTGTTGGGTGACACTTAACATTATCGCATTGAGGCGGTTTTAATGAAGGAAAGTGACAAGCTGTGTTAAGAAAATCATTTATATGATGTCTCAGTCCGAGCAAAAAAACCTCAGATCACCATTACAACATCGCCCACGCCTAGCGCTAACCTTGGGAGATCCAAGCGGAATCGGACCAGAAGTGATACTAAAAGCTTTGGCAGATCCAGAACTGAGCAAAAATTTTGATGTGACGATTGTGGGTAGCCAAGATTTACTTTTGGAAAACTATACTAGGGTTCTTGTCAGTGGGAATTTAGTACCTCTAGCGAATCCAGAAAATTTATCAATTCTGGATGTACCGTTAGAAGAAGAAATGAAACGCGAAATTGTGATGGGGACAGGTAATGCAGCCAGTGGTGCAGCTAGTTTCGCCTACATGGAACGTGCGATCGCCTGTACTCAAAAAGGTGAATTTGATGCGATCGTGACTGCTCCGATTGCCAAATCTGCTTGGAAAGCAGCAGGATATGATTATCCAGGCCAAACAGAACTTTTAGCCGAAAAGTCAGGTACAGATAAATTTGGCATGTTGTTCGTAGCGCGATCGCCCCACACAAGTTGGACACTACGGTGTTTACTTGTTACTACACATATACCTTTATGTCAAGTACCTGAAGCATTAACACCAGAGTTGCTGACAAAAAAACTCGATTTACTGGTGGAATGTTTAGAAAAAGATTTTGGTCTTGATAGTGGCAGAATTGCGATCGCGGGTTTAAATCCCCACAGCGGTGAACAGGGACAACTCGGACATGAAGAATTAGATAAAATTATTCCCTGGCTAGAACAAGAACGGCAAAAACGTCCCCAATGGCAACTAAATGGCCCAATTCCGCCCGATACAATGTGGGTTGAGCCAGGTAAAGCTTGGTACGGTGGCGTTGACTCAACCAAAGCCGCAGACGCTTACCTGGCACTTTATCACGACCAAGGTCTAATTCCGGTCAAGTTAATGGCATTTGACCGGGCTGTTAATACATCTATCGGTCTACCTTTTATTCGTACATCGCCAGATCATGGTACAGCGTTTGATATTGCAGGTAAGGGAATTGCTGATGCAACCAGCATGAAAGCAGCGATCAACTTAGCAGGTGAATTAGCAAGGGTGAGGAGACAAAACAATTCAAAATTCAAAATTAAATAATTAACCACAAATCAACAATCAAATCTTGACTATTGACCCTTGACCCTTGACTATTATCTGTGGTGTTTTTAACATTCACAATCAATGATGAATAATAATAAACTTCGCAACATACTCATCGGTACTGGAATTGCTGCTGTTGGTGCTATTGGAACTAAAGCCGCGGTAGACTATTTCCGCAATCGTGGGAAGGAGGAAGTTGTTGATGAGAGTCAAGGTGATGCTGTAGCTACGTCTCCCCAAGAAGTTGCTTATGCAACTGTAGAAACTAACTCTGTACAAGATTTTCTAGACAAAAGTTTTGGTGAAGCAGGACGTTACGTCCCAAATCGACCACCTAAAATATTTGATTATGAAAACAATCAATATATGGTCATTTGGGCATACGACAATAAGCAACAAAAAAATCAAATGTTGGCTTTTCTCTACACTGATCAAGGTCGGAAGATGATCGCCAGTGTTGGGTATACCAATGATAAAACTGACTACAATCTGAATTTAGACAGCACACCTTTTGCTGTGGAAGTGAATAATCAACAATTGCGTTCTGGAAAATCTGAAACTAGTGGAACAAGTGATGTTGATTTTGTATTGACTTAAAAGTTTTTGAATTGATTTTTTGTCAAGGTGGTTGAAAAGCCACCTTTTTTATTAATTTATTTATGCCGATCTCATTATTTCTGTTCAATCGCATCTTTGGTAATTTTATATGCTTCCACAAAAGTTCGATAGGATTCTTGAGAAATCTGTTCAGCAATCAAATCACTGGCTACTTGTTCGAGAATTTGGTCTAATTCTTTGTGTAGTAAATCTTTGCTGACGGTTTTATCTTGTAATAATACTACGACTGCCTTAATATACTCCGCAGAAATTTCTCTTTGTTTTTGCTCTATTTCTTGATAGGAAATTTCTTTTTCCCTTTCTATTGCTTCTCTTGTAGTTTTATAAGCTTCATTAAAAGTACGAAATGATTCTTGAGAAATTCTTTCGGCGATTAAAGCCTCAGCAGCATTTTTAAAAGTATGATCTAGTTGTTTTTGTCTATCTTCTAGCTTACCTATACCTTTATCCATTAATTTGATAGCCGTATTAATATAGTCATCCGCTTTATCTTTTTTCCTACGTTCAACCCATAATTTCAGTTGTCGTAACCAAGAAGCTACTAGTAAGAAAGTTGTTAAAATTAAGGCTAAAAAATCTGCATTTTCTTGGACAAAAGATGGTTTGTCTCGTTCGTAAAAAGCGATCGCACCTGGATGAATTGGTATACCTGTACCATCATTATCTCTGGGACGTGTAATACTAGCAACTAAAGGTTTGACTTCGGCATGACTTTCCGCGATCGCATCTGCTATTTCTTGACGATTTTCAAATATAATGCGTGTTATTTCTCGAATTACATTGTCATCGATTTTTTCGCTAGCCACCATTAGCCGATCTATAGCGACTGTATCTAATTCAGTCAATGGCATAGGTGGATTACCCCTGTATGCTCCTTGGGGAATTTTCGCATTTTCAAAAGCAGGATACTTGATTTTCATTGCTTGTGCTTGAGCAATTGCTAACAAGCGCCCATCTTGATCTTGGACGAGCTTGGCAATACCAAGATTACCTAAAGCGCGGACACGAAACAACGCATCTGCTCTTTTTGATTTAAAGTCTTCCTCTGCTTGCCGATCATCGTAATATTTACTTTGTAAACCTGAAATTATTACATCTGGTTTATCTTGTTTCACCAAACCATAATGTTCTGCAATTTTCAAAAAAGATTTATATTGTCCACCTTTAGCAGGTAAAGCAATTGTTTTACCCCGCAATTGTTCAAAGCTCTTAATATTTGGATCTCTGACGACTAACTGGAACAAATCTTGATACAACACTACTACAGCCCGTGGAGAAGCTTGAATCTGAGAAGTTGCTGAGTGAGATTGACGACTTTCAATCATATCCATTTCTTGCCCAATCACATCTGCTTGAGCCGTCACTAACTCAGCTTTTCCTGTCTGTAACATTTCTAAATTTTCTGTTGTACCGCCGGTTGCAACTACTTTAATGTTAATGTTGGATTTTTTTTGTACGACCTTTTGAATAGCCTCGCTAATAATATAGCTTTCTCCTTCTGGATCTCCCGCAGCAAGAGTAAGTTGTGGTGAAGTGAGGCGGACAATTATATTCGAGATAATAAATAAGACTAAACCGACGCTGGCAAAACCAAGGCTAATAAATACTAATTTTGATTGAGAATCAAGGTTTTCAAAAAAACTGATAAAACCCAAATTCCGAGGATTTTTAGATATAGCCATACATGTAAAGTTTTATCTAGTAAAGCAATTAATATCATAATAATTTAATGTATTATATTTAACAAAGATTAAGTCTTGGTTAAACGTCAAAAATAATTTCCAAACTGACAAAACAAATTTTGAAAAAGCAATATACCTCTAGATAGATAGAGAGAAATTCATCAGCTTCATTCTCAAGAAAGAGAAGTTTTAGTCGCTTTTTTGGGTACATTTTGGTCAGTCACTCAAATTCTGCACTCATCTTTAGGGAGATTCAAATCCGGAGGACGCTGTGTGTGTTCATGTCTTGGCGTTCTCAGGCTTTGTGAGTGTGCTTAATCAAAATAAATGAGGAAAAATTATGGATAACAAACTTGTAGAAAATATAATTCCTTCACAGCCCCCAATTGATGCACAGTCTGATGTGCATGTATTGAAATCTCGTTTAGAGTGGGGAGAACCTGCATTAACAATTTTAGATGTGCGCGATCGCCAAACTCACAACCAAGGACATATCACAGGTGCGATGCCAATGCCATTAAATGAATTGGTAGATCGTGCAACAGCAACCATCGCCAAAAGTCGGGATATCTATGTTTACGGTGCAACTGAGGAAGAAACAGCCCAAGCTGCACAGTCGTTGAGAAGTGCTGGTTTTGAACATGTATCCGAACTCAAAGGTGGTTTGGCTGCATGGAAAGCAATTGGTGGTGCAACTGAAGGTGTTGTAGAAGCACAAGTTCCTCCCAGTTCTGGTGCATACAATGTTGTGGATCGTTTGAAAGAACACACAGAACAAGCAGAAAAAGAAGTATAAATTTTAGTCAATTGTCATTGGTCATTTGTCATTCGTTGAATGGACTTATAGTTCTTGGTTCATACTCTTACCTCTTTTTGTAAGAACAATAACCATTGACAATTGACCATTGACCATTGACCATTGACAATTGACCATTGACACAAAAGTCAATGTTCAAATATATCCTTAAATTGCAACAAATCTAGGGAAACGATAGTCGGTAAAAACTGAAAGCATTCTTGAGCGATCTGCAAACGTTCTTCTCGTTCAAGCATTGCGATCAGTTTCTGCTGAACTTTGAGCAAGTAGCGGACATCGTTAGCAGCGTAACTAAGTTGAGCTTCTGTGAGTCGATCAGCGTTTCCCCAATCGGAACTTTGGGAACTTTTATCTAGTTCTACTTGTTCTAGTTCTTGCACGACATCTTTTAAGCCATGACGTGGTGTATAGGTACGAGCTAATTTACTAGCTATTTTGGTACAGAAGACTGGATTGACGTGAATCCCTAGATGGTAACGTAAGGTAGCAACATCGAAACGGGCAAAGTGAAACACTTTAACAATATTCGCTGCTTCCAGTAATTTTTTTAAGTTAGGAGCTTCAGTTTGTCCTTTAGCAACACGGATGGCTGTTACTTGGCCTTGGCTATTACATAATTGTACTAAGCACAAGCGATCGCGCTGCGGTATTAATCCCATTGTCTCTGTATCAACTGCGATCGCCGTAAGGCGGGTGCTTTGCACCATCGCATCAGCTTGTAAATATTGGGATAGAGTAGTGTCGCTCAGGTCGCGATCGCAAACTTGAAAATCTTGTAATTCCATGTAATCATCACAAAAATAAAGCAGTGTCTACTAGAAAATAATCCCATCAGACACTACATTATTGTAGTTGTTGGTTAGTGGTTAGTGACTAATAATAATTACCGATTACCGATGAAAATTTGTGTCAAATAAACTTCACCTTTATTGTTGGTAGCCACACCAATTCCAGTTAGATTGTAATTGCCTTTAATGTTGACTAGATGCTCAGGACTTTTGATCCAGCCAGTGATAGCTTCTGCTGCTGGGTCACTATATCCTAAATTATAAGCAACATTTTCGGCGGCGCTTATGTAGCGAATAGGAATAGCATTAACTCGCTGTTCAAATCCTTGATGGCTAAAGGGGACTTTACCTCTAGCCATATTTTGGCTATGAATTCTTGCTTGTTTAGAGATATTTGCATTTAGAGTGAGTTTTTTTAGACCCAGAGAAGCTCGATATCGATTAATTCGCTCAAAAACTAATTTTTCCAAATCAGTTGTTTTGAAAGTAGCAACAGACGCAATCTGAGGTGATGGATTCAGTAACGTCTGATTGGCGAACAAATTTTTCGTTGAAGTGTGACCTAGTGAAGTGGTTGTTAACCCACCAGCAAGGACAAGCATACTTAAAGCAGTGCCAAAAGCAGATTGTCGAATCATGAACGATTACTTAAGTAGTTTACTTGATTGATGAGACATGCACCCTGGATTTTTGTTGCTTGAGATACT
Organism: Westiellopsis prolifica IICB1; assembly: GCF_004323185.1. GTDB lineage: Bacteria > Cyanobacteriota > Cyanobacteriia > Cyanobacteriales > Nostocaceae > Pelatocladus > Pelatocladus prolificus_A. The sequence goes on along the minus strand of NZ_NAPS01000001.1, from coordinate 3,012,977 downwards.
CGTATAATTTTCAGTATTCAAGAACTTTCCAAATGTTTGCCTATCCCGATTTTGGCGTTAATTACAGTTAATTACAATCCTATAAATGTGAAGTAATTCCAAATAAAAAATGAAATATTCAAGAAGTTAAATAAACACCTAATTTTATTCCAGTATTTGCACTTAATTAAATTTACTATTTTTTTCACATCCTTATACATTTATACCTTTACATCTTTTTTAATAAAAATTAAATAACTATTAAATCGTCTCAATTCCTACTCTTGGAAGCTGGAAAAATTGTTATTTTCCTGAGCGAATAAAGCTTTGAATAACTGGATTCCATTATTGAGCTAAATTGATGAGTCGAATTAATGGATTTGTTGGACGTCGCCATTTCTTGAAGCTAGCAGGTGCAGGAAGTATTGGTATAGTAGCCAGTGTTACTGGTTGTGAAATATCAGCCAATGTACAGCAAGCGATCGCACCCCAAACAACTCTCGCTGATGCTGTAACAGCCAATCGTATTCCAGTTAGTCCTGAAAAAGCTTTAAAACGTCTACTGGATGGAAACCAGCGCTTTGCACAGCAAAAACCTCAATATCCTAATCAATCTAGGGAACGTAGACAACTGATTGCTAAAGCCCAATATCCTTTTGCTACGATATTAGGCTGTGCAGATTCTCGCGTCCCAGCAGAAATCATCTTTGATCAAGGATTAGGGGATTTATTTGTAGTCAGAATCGCTGGTAATGTTGCCTGTGACGCAACCATTGGTAGCGTAGAATACGCCACAGCAGTATTAGGTTCTCAACTCATTGTAGTTTTAGGTCACAAAAAATGTGGTGCAGTCGCAAAAGCACTTGAAGATGAACCCGTTTCTGGCAGAATGGGTTTGATAATTGAAGGTATCAAACCTGCTGTTGAAACAATCAAATCGTCTCCAGAAAATTTACAAGATCATGCAGTTGTAGCCAACATTAAATATCAAGCAAATAAGTTAATAGAAGATTCAACAATTTTATCTAGACTTGTTCGTCAAAATAAACTTAAAATTGTTGGCGCTCGTTACGATGTGGATACTAGTAAAGTATCTATCGTAACCTAATAAAAGTCTGTTGGTTGGCAATGTGAGAATTGGTATCAACAAATGCAATTGATCTTATACAGTAAGCCGGGATGTCATTTATGTGAGGGTTTGCAGGAAAAGTTAGAAAAAATTGTAGAGATGGAAAATTTTCCATCCCTACAGCTAGAAGTTCGGGACATTACCACTGATGACGATTGGTTTAAAGCTTACCAATATGAGGTTCCTGTCTTGTTTGTAGCCAATCAAGCAAACTGCGCTCAGGATGTCCATCCCGCAAACAGAGAACAGAAAATACAACTTATACCCCGTCCTTCTCCCCGTGCAACAGTACAACAGTTGGAAAATTTACTCCGGAAGTATCTATAAGTATTTGTAGAAAAAGGAAAATAGTGCAGAATAAAGCGCAAGCTATCGGTTAGGGTTAGTCCCTAACCCTAGTAGTCCACCACACCAACTTTGCTGGGTTCGTAGTGAGGACTTTAATCCTCAAATATTTAAGCACCCTTGGTGCTTACTACGAATCTATCAAAACTAATGCGATAGAACACTAGCCTATAGTTCCTTTTTTGAAGAGGTTCACAACATGAAACTGCGGGAGTTAATAGCCAGTGTAGAAGGGATTGTGCATTTACCTGAACATCCAGCAATGGATAGTGAGGTGACAGGATTAACAACAAATTCCCATGCTACCAGTCCAGGAGATTTATTTATTGGTATGCCTGGAACACGAGTTGATGGCGGGGATTTTTGGCAAAGTGCTACAGCAGCTGGTGCTGTAGCAGCAATCATATCTCCTAGCGCCGCACAAAAACACCCCCCCAACCCAGACGCTTGTGTCATTATCGCCACAGACATGACAAAAGCCTGCGCCCAATTAGCTAAAGTTTTTTATGACTATCCAGGACAAAAACTCAAGCTTGTGGGTGTTACAGGTACGAACGGTAAAACTACAACCACCCATTTGATTGAATATTTCCTTCACAAAGCCAATAAACTTACGGCTTTAATGGGTACTTTGTATACTCGTTGGCCAGGGTTCACCCAAACTGCCATTCATACCACACCGTTTGCAGTTGAACTGCAACACCAGCTAGCAGCAGCCATCGCTGCTGGTAACGAGTATGGTGTGATGGAAGTTAGTTCCCACGCTTTGGCACAAGGACGGGTAATGGGCTGTCAATTTGAAGTTGGGGTGTTTAGTAACCTGACTCAAGACCATCTCGACTTTCACCGCGATATGGAAGATTACTTCGCGGCCAAAGCTTTGCTATTTAATTCTGATTATCTCAAAGGGCGGGCAATAATTAACGCCGATGATGCCTACGGACAGCGATTAATTACATCTTTAGATGCAAATAAAGTTTGGAGTTATAGTGTCAGCAATTCCACTGCTGATTTATGGATGAGTGATTTAAGTTACGAACCAAATGGTGTTAGTGGTAAACTGCACACACCAAAAGGTGATGTCGCTTTTCGTTCACCCCTAGTTGGTCAATATAATCTGGAAAATCTTTTGGCAGCAGTCGGAGCAATTTTACACTTAGGTTTAGATTTAGAATTGGTGGTATCTGTAATACCAGAATTTCCGGGTGTTCCCGGACGCATGGAAAGAGTACAGGTGAACCCACAACAGGACATCAGTGTGATTGTAGACTATGCTCACACTCCTGATAGTTTAGAGAACTTGCTCAAAGCTGCACGTCCGTTTATTCCTGGTAAGATGATCTGTGTGTTTGGTTGCGGAGGAGATAGGGATAGAACTAAGCGCCCAAAAATGGGTAAAATAGCAGCCGAACTAGCTGATGTAGCAGTAGTGACATCCGATAATCCCCGTACTGAAGATCCAGAGCAGATATTGCAGGATATTTTAACAGGAATACCGGAAACGATTCAGCCAATAGTGATCTGCGATCGCGCTACCGCCATTCGGAGTGCAATTTTGGAAGCACAACCAGGAGATGGTGTCCTGCTAGCTGGTAAAGGTCACGAAGATTACCAAATTCTGGGAACCGAAAAAATACACTTTGACGACAGAGAACACGCACGCGAAGCCCTAGAAGAAAAGCTAAGGGCTAAACCTTAGAGATTGGGGTCGGGGATTGGGGGAGAAGAAGGGAGACAAGGGAGACAAGGGGGACAAGGGAGAATTTTTCTTCTTTGTTTCTTCCTCTCCTTGTCTTAATCATTAAAGACAATTTATAAATACTGAATCGGCGTTCTTGGAACTAGAAGTGAGTAGTATAAAATTATTTCCCATCCCCCTACCAATAACAAATGACAAATGACAAATAACAAATGACAAATAACAAATGACAAATAACAAATGACAAATAACAAATGAATGTTTCTCTGGTTCAGGAACTATCAATATTCCAACTGGCTTTGGCTGGACAAACGCCTCCTTTTGTTTCGTCGGTGACTCCTGCTAGTCTGCTATCTCTGTTGAAGTCACAAATTGACTTATTAATAGAACAGCAGATACCAGCAACTTTATGGGTAAAACTACCTCCAGGAAAAATTTGGCATTCAGAAATTCAGCGCTATCAACAGCAATTGGATAATTCTGGAGTTGTTTATAATTGCCAAGTTGAGAGTGTGGGGAATACTTTGGTTGATGAGGAAACTCAGAGAAACACTCTCTCTATAATTTCACCGTCTCAAACCTACGGGAAACAGTCCCAAACACCTCTACAGCCTATTTACAAAATACATCGAGAGTATTTCTTAATAGTATTATCAGCCAAATTTTGCAGCTTAACAGTAGCTGAAAAAGCAATTAAAAATCAGAGAAATTTGTTGACTATTACTACTATTGAATCACAAATAATCCAGCAAGTATTAGATGGTATAAAACAAGCAATCGTGCCAGAAAAATATGCGATCGCACTAGATGATTTGATTTGTACTAGTACGCCTGAACCAGCATTGATGAGTCAATTGTTGACAAAACAACTACAACGACAGGATGAAATTAACCGTCAAATTATTTCTCGACGCATAGCTAAGATAGAACAACACAAACAAACACTACACCATAGTTTGCAGATCAAAGACGAATTCTTAAGCAATGTTTGTCATGAGCTGCGTACACCTCTGACACACATGAAGACTGCTTTAAGTTTATTAAATTCGCCTAGTCTGAAAAACCCCCAACGCCAGCGCTATTCGCAAATGCTTAGTACTCAATGCGATCGTCAAAATTCGCTAATTCATGGTGTCTTGGAACTGGTGCAGGTTGAGCATAACTTGGAAGCAATGCACTTAGAAACAGTACACCTTGCAGACATTGTACCTGGAGTAGTTAGTACCTATCAGCCCCTAGCACAAGAAAAAGGAGTTATGTTAGCCTACACCGTACCAACAGACCTCCCTGGTGTTTGGTGTGTAAGTGGAGGAGTTAGGCAAATTGTGATTCATCTGCTTTCCAATGGCATTAAATATACTCCCAAAGGAGGTCAAGTTTGGGTGCGGGGACGTCTCCAAGGTAATTATGTTCAATTAGAATTTCGTGATAGCGGTATCGGTATTGGCGAAAGCGAAATTACCAAAATTTTTGACCGTTTTTATCGCGTGCGTCCACTACCAATAGAAGATCCTGGTGGTGCAGGCTTGGGTCTCACAATTGTACAGCAACTACTACACGGATGTGGTGGCTCTATTTCCGTCAAAAGCAAACCTTCCGAAGGTTCCACTTTTACAGTCCAGTTAGCAGCTGTCCCAATAGGTTTTGCTTAGGGGAAAAAGAAAAAAGAAAATCCAAACCTTGACTACAAAAATGAACAATTGGTTTAACTCTTTAATCTTTGTTTCCAGCTTTACCATCGCTAAATTATCTATTTCAACCCAGGTTTTAGCTGTGGAAAATAAGCCGCAGTTTTCTCTACAAGAAATATCACAAATAACATCAGTTTCTCAACTATCTGACGTTAAATCTACAGACTGGGCATTTCAAGTTTTACAATCACTAATAGAACGCTACGGTTGTATTGCTGGTTATCCAAGCGCTACCTATCGTGGTAATCAAGCAATGACACGATATGAATTTGCAGCCAGCTTAAATACTTGTCTACAAAGAATGCAAGAATTGATTGCTACTGCTAAAGATAATTTAGTAATTAAAGAAGATTTAGCCTTACTGCAAAAACTACAAGCAGAGTTCTCCACAGAATTGGGAATACTACGCCGTCGAGTAGATGTGTTAGAAAGTAAAAACGCTGAATTAGAAGCCAATCAATTTTCAACCACTACTAAACTAGCAGGAGAAGTAATTTTTGCAATCGCTGGTGTTTTTGGTGAGAATGCTGCCGATAGTGATGACAATCGAAATAATAATCCAGAATTAGATGAAAACGTCATATTTGCCCAGCGCGTACGTTTAAATTTTGTAACTAGTTTTACAGGCAAAGATGGTTTAAATGTGCGCTTAGAATCGGGAAATATGACTGAGTTAGATGACAGCATTACAGGAACGCAAATGACCCGTTTGGGATTTGATGAAGATACAGATAATGATGTGGTCTTGGATGAAGTCTATTATTTTTTCCCTATTGGCGACAAGGTAAAAGTAACAGTCGCTGCAACGGAAATGGAATTAAATGACATTGCTGAACCTCTTAATCCTTTAGCAAGTAGCGGTAGCGGTGGTATTTCTCGATTTGGCAGGTATAACCCTATTTTACGGAGTGTTGACGGAACAGGGTTAGGCATCAACTATCAATTGAGTAAAAATACAAATCTTGGTTTAGCCTACATGACAAATGACGCCTCAGTGCCAACGGAGAAAAACGGGCTATTTAATGGAAATTACTCAGCACTAGGACATTTGACTTTTCAACCAGTTGATAATTTCGGTATTGCTTTAACTTACCTTCATTCCTACTATGCAGGAGGTGGCGAAAGTGGAGTGAATTTGACAGGTAGTACAGGTAGTTTAATTGCCCGCAGGCCATTTGGCAATGTTTCTACTACTGCGAATTCATTTGGTTTAGAAACTAGCTGGCGAGTTAATCCCAAATTTATTGTTTCTGGTTGGGTTGGTTATATAAAAGCAGAGTCTAGAGTCAGCGATGATGAAGCAGATATTTTGAATTATGCTGTAACTTTAGCTTTTCCAGATTTGGGAGGTAAAGGTAATTTAGCAGGTTTTGTTTTTGGGATGCCACCAAAAGTTACAGAAAGTAGCCAAATAGCCGATAAAGATACTTCTTTACATTTAGAAGCTTTTTATCGCCTTCAAGTCACAGATAATATTTCGATCACTCCAGGTATGTTTGTGATTACCAACCCCGAACATAATGATAATAATGACAGCATTTTTGTTGGCACTATTCGCACTAGATTTGAGTTTTAATTGATAGTTAAGTAAGTCGGCGGGAATAAACCTAACCATGTTACGGAAAGTAAACAAGCCTAAAATTCTTACTAATGACCAATGACCAATGACCCTTACGGGTTCGCCAGTCGCACCCTGCGGGAAGCCGCTTAGGCGTCTACATGGGGGAGACCCCCAAGACCGCGCTGGCTCACAAATGACGACCCCAACGAGTAGAGACGAGCCATGGCACGTCTCTACATTTGTTCCGACTTACTTATTTACCTGACACAGCCATTCAGTACCGTCAGGGAGCGTGTAGGTAGTTCACCATCCTATAGGAGTACAATGTCTGATTTGCCGCCCAACTAAAAGTAAACGCGCTACTTGTTCGGCTGCATTTGTTAACAGGATTTTAGTTTGGGCGATCGCCTCACTGAGTTGACAGGGGTGAGTTAAAATACTGTTGTAATAATCTATGCCTTGACGTAAATTGATCTCCGCATCTTTACCAATAGTTCCTACAAGGGCAATAACAGGCAATCTATAGCGTTTTGCTCGCTTTGCAACTTCGGCGGGAATCTTACCCCGTGGGGTTTGGTAGTCAATGCATCCCTCAGCAGTAATCACCAAGTCTACTTCCGGAATCAAATTATCTAATTCCAGGTACTGCATAACAATATCGTATCTTGGGTGTAGTTCTGCACCTATTAACGCGTGCAAACCCGTGCCTAAACCACCAGATGCACCACTACCAGGCATTTCTCTGACATCAATACCTAAATCGGTTTCAATGACTGCGGCGTAGTGTTCCAGAGCTAAAGCCATCTGTGCCACGATTTGGGGCGATGCACCTTTTTGAGGGCCAAACACCCTAGCAACACCTTGCTCACCACACAAAACATTATGCCAATTGCAAGCCACATCAATCTGTACCTGTTCCAGACGTGGATCTTTTTCAGAAAAGTCAATCTGTTTGAGTTTGATTAACTCACCACAACCCAACTTTAACTGCTTTCGGGCATCATCTAGTAACTTCACACCCAAAGCTTGCGCCATACCAGCACCTCCGTCATTAGTGCCAGAATCACCACAACCAACTAAGATGCGCTGTGCGCCAGCATCCAACGCCGCTTTAATTAACTCACCAACACCATAGGTCGTTGTGATCATCGGGTTCCGCATATTTAAGGGTACAAGACGCAACCCCGCCGCCGCAGCCATTTCCAAGACAGCAGTTTTCTGAGTTGTTCCCCCAAGAAAGCCAAAGTAAGATTGCACTTTTTGTCCAATCGGTCCAGTAACATCCAGGTAATGTAGAGTACCGTTGGTGGCAGCCACTAGAGTTTTAGTAAAGCCTTCACCTCCGTCAACTAAAGGAGCTTTGCGAATAATAACATCCGGTAAAACTCTCAAGATACCTGTAGCAATACAATCAGCTACCTGTTCTGCATCAAGACTTTCTTTAAATCCAGATGGCGCAATGAGAATTCTTAATGTCATGGCTGTTTTGTTTATTTAAAAAAAGTGTGAGCTTGACAAGAAATTTCGTTTCGCAAATCTTTACCAGATAGACTTTTTATCTATCGCTTCTGTTTGCGACGCATTAGAGAAACTCAGTCATTCACACACGCGCTTCAGTTAAATTACGGTCATTACCAAAGTTGATTGGTAATACTATTTGCACGTAAGTACCTTGTTCCGGCTCGCTTTTAAGAGTTATTTCACCACCGTGTTGTTGAATGATGGCTTTGGTTAATGCCAACCCCACACCTGCTGTCTTACCGTTTTCGCTGGTTAGTGGTGTAAAAGCTTGCTCAATCAATCGTTGCTTGATACCTTTACCGTTATCACCAACTTCGAGTTTCAATTCCGTACCATCTTGACTGATGGTAGTTCGCATTCCCAGACGTCCACCCTCTTCTGGTAATGCATTTAAGGCGTTGCGTATCAGTTCATCCAACGCAGAACGCAATTTCAAACGATCCACCACGGCATAATTGACTGCTGGATCAATGTCAATTTCAATACTGACTGCTCGCTCGATTAATTCCGGTTGAAAACGCTGGAGAACTTCGTAGACAAGAATACGGATATCAGTGCGAGCTAAATTTAAATCCAAAGGAAAGCCAAATTCAGCGATGCGCGAAACAGCTTGTAAAAGTAAATCCAGTTGGGCGATTAATGCTTTTTTATCTTCAATGGTGTTGTCATGACTTAAATTAGCGACACGCGATCGCAACTGTGACACCATCTGATGCAGCATTGCTCGCGACGACATTTTTTGCCAGTGTGAATCTTTTTTGAGATCACTCATCGGAATAGCGGCAAATTCTACCACTTGCTGACGGGATGCCATCTCCTCTAACATCTGGTTATAAGCTTGAGCGATCGCACCAAACTCATCAGTTCGTTCTTCATCTAAGCGACGTTGCCAGTTACCCCGCTTTGCATCGTCCAGTGCCAGTTTAACCTCGCGCAAGGGTGTGAACAAGTCAGAAGCGAGATAACCTGCCAGCAGCAATACCAAGGAAATCGTTCCGAAAGCAACAATTGAAAGGGCTAATTGAGCTGTTCGCCTAGCATTTTGAACTTGCGTTCTAATCACTCTGCGGTTTTGTCGGTCAGATTCTATTGCTGCTTCAGTTACCTTTTCAAATTCCTCAAGAACTCCTTCTTCTACGTAGTCGTCCAGTAGAATTAAAGCCTCCTTGTAACGTCCAGTATCAACTAAGTCGAAAACTCTATAAGCCTCTTTTAGTAAGGTTTCATAGCTATTGCGGACTTGCTGCACTTGTTGACGTTCTTGGTCGTTGTGGGCTAACGCTGTCCACTGTTGGAAGTCTGGTGTAGTTACTGCAATCAATTCCTCAAACTCTTCTCGTGCATCTTGATCACCGCCTGTAACCGAATCTGGTAGTTCTTTAAAAGCACGAAACGTCGCTGCTTGCACTTCCTTAACCAGTAGGCTGCGCTGGTAGTGTTCATCAAGTCGCTTTTCACTATTTCTCCACTTGTGGAGTGTCCACGTTGTCATTCCAGCTGTTACTAAGGTTAGTAACGCCAAGCCACCAAAGGTTGTGAGGAGTTTTTGTCGCAGGTTCATCTTTCCTCCGCAAGATAGGAGTTAGAAGTTCTAGAAACGCACTATTTGAAGCGTTTGTACTATTTACAACGCCAAGCCCAGCCAGCGCCAGTAACCGTAGTAGAAGATTAAAATTAGCCCTAAGTGAACTAGTAGCATAACTGAACTCAGACGCAGCAAGTCTGCTCCTTTGTAGGTTTCGCCGTCGATTTCTTGGAACATCAACAAAGCTTTGGAACTCACTGGAAAGGTGAGACAGTAGTCCATCCCTACGGTGCTAATGAATAAAACCGCCGTCGGATTTAGCTTTAAGCTGGTTGCTAGGTACAAAATTGCTGGTACTAACGCTGCTGCACGGGCAGTATGGGATGTCATATATATGTGGGAAGTGAGGCAAATGAGCGTCAGTAGCAATAAAATCAGCAAGCGAGATTCAGCGTTGACAATACCGCTGATGCTGAATAGGTTATCGATAATCCACTGTGCCGCACCAGTCTCGATTAATGCTTTTCCTAACACTAATGCCGCACCAACAAAGATAATTAAATTCCAGGAAACGGCTTTCAGTGCATCTTTCCATTTCAAAACCCCGATTTTGGGTGCAGTTAGCAACAGCGCACCTACTACTGTGACAGTGGCTATCTCTAACTTGTGCCAGCTTTCTGTTAGCCACAGTACTACCATCATTGCCACAATTATCAAAGTAGCCCATTCTGCTTTGGAAAGGGGTTTATTTTTGGAAAGGGGTAGTGTAATGGGACGTTGCAAGCGCTTTTTGTCTAAAAACATTCGCATAATCACCCAGCAGGAAATATAGCTGGCGATAATGCCAAAGGGTGTACCGTAAACCACCCACTCCGTAAAAGAAATTCGTTGTTTAGAAATTTGATAAAGCAAGTCATTCGCGATAAGGTGCGAACCTGCGGCAATGATTGTACCGATGGTGGATACTAGAATCACCGTTGGCATGAGTATGGCTATTGCTTTGGTAATCCGCTTGTCATTGGCAGCATTAGCGATACTGTGAAAGATGGGAATTACCACTGCTGCTCTTCCAGAAGTTGAGGGAATAAAGAAAGACAGTGGAATAATCATCGTTGTCAATAACCAGAGGACACTACTAACAGTTCGCGCACGGGAAACGACAAGTTGAGCAAATCTAGCGGCTAAACCAGTTTGCTGCACCGCACTACCCAAGATAAACGCACCTATCATCAGCCACACCACATCGGAAGCTAAGGATTCATAAAGTTTTTCTTGGGGGACACCACCTGTTAACACCAGCAAAATTACTGCCACTAAAGCAATAAAAGCAGCGTTGATAGATGTGGTTGACCACAAAATTACCGCGAGCGCAAACGCAAATAATGACAACCTTGCATTGGTGGACAATGATTCTGGCAGTAAGACAGCCACGCTAGTGACTGTTGTCAGCGTTAGTGGCAGTATGGCATTGACAACCCAACTAAATCCTTTTTTGCGAGTCTTCGCAACTTTGGTGGAAGTACCTTTAATACTTGTATTTATTTCAAAGTTGCTCCACACGCTTGATGATTTAGCTGTGCTACCGCCTATTTTGCCAGAGGTTGCTTTTGTCATTTTTGATCATTGGACGCAAATCAATAGATTTAGCAAACTTGAACTGTATGGTTAATAATTTAATTTTTTGCTTACTTAACTTTATACCTTATTTAAGCAGATGTTAAATTCCTTTTAACTTGAAAGAAAGTGCGTACTTATGATAAATATAACTACATTTATAAGTACAAAATTGTGATTTTCATTCGCAATAGTTGCAAAATTTCCTTTTTTTTGAAGATTTTTGTGGCTTACTTTGATCAACATGTGATTTTTAACACATTTATATAAATGTATTTTTTATTACAAATTATCTAACATTTAATACTAAAAATATGAAAAAATTCTCATGTAACTTTCATTATTTTTTCATGATAAATTTCTCATAAAACTGATAGTTAAAAGCCGAAAATAGCTCTCTCTACTACTACTGGATACTGGAAAATTAATGAACGTATTCAGTGCATCATAGAAAACTACCTTTACACAACAACCTACCTGAATTGGGGTACAAATTAACCACTAACAACCAATCACCACCAAGCAACAACCAACAAATAACAATATTCACAGATGCATATGTGGTGCGATCGCGGTAGTTTGGTTACTAACCGCTTAAAATGAATAATTTTTAATGAATCAAAGTTTAACTGTTGTTCCTAATCAAGAGCATAGCAGCACAGAAAATCCTGTTGTTCAGCAACAACAGCTATCTATCAAGCAACTCATCATCCTGAGTGTAGAGTTAATTTTAGCTATACCCTTTGGTTTAGTTCTATCTCATTTCAATTTTGGCGCTATTGCTTGGATTTTTGGCGGAATCATTTCTGGTGCGCTAGTCTTCCAGACATGTCGGGTTTTTTATAATTATTTGCCTAAACCTAACCGCGCTGCTAGACAGGTGGGAATGATGTTGGTAGGTATGACTATCGGTGCTTCTAATACCCATGCTAATTTAGCCAATATTATTGCTGGTGTTCCAGTTTTTGTTTTCCTCACCCTGTTTCTCATGCTCTGTGGAGGTTGTATTGGCTACATTTATTCTCGTTTGAGTAAAACTAATCTTTTGACATCAATGCTCGCTACAGTTCCTGGTGGTGTAGGGGTAATGTCAGCTATTGCAGCAGATTACAACAAAAATGTAACTTTGGTAGCCTTAGTACAAGCGCTGCGAGTCACAAGCGTAGTTTTTCTCATTCCCTTAATAGCCAGAGTTACAAATCATACCTCTATTCAACCGCAAATATCCTCTACTCACGAGCCATATTCTCTAGAGTTACTTTTGTTAGTATTGTTAATCAGCACATTAGCAGTTTACATAGCTAAATTATTGAAAATTCCTGCGGCTCCTTTTTTCGCGTCATTATTAGTCGGAATGACATTTAATCCAATTCTCCATTGGTTACCTTTAGAAGGTGATATCTACTTTACTCCACCACTGTTGACCAAATTACTGGGTCAAACGCTGTTGGGAATTACTATTGGTGAGTATTGGGGTGAAAAACCAACTTTCCAAAAACGAACTATAGGATACGCCTTTATCTCAGTTGCAATGACTCTTGCTGCTGGGGTAGCTGCAACTCTGCTGGCGATGCAATTAACCTCTTGGGACTGGTTAACTTGTTTTTTGGTAACAGCACCAGGAGGATCTGCGGAAATTATTTTAGTTGCTTTAACACTAGATCATAATGTCGAAATTGTGACAGCAGGTCATGTGATACGACTAATTGCTATTAATAGTTTCCTCCCAATTTGGATATTTTTATTTCGCCATTTTGAAAATAAACAAGATAGAAGAGAAATGGTATGAAAAAATCGCTATAGCATTAGGACTAGCCATTTCAAGGTGTAATGTATTTTTCTTGGTATCTTAGTGTCTTAGTGTTTCAAAAATGAATTTGTTAACCACTAAGACACCAAGACACGAAGGTGAAAAGCCCAAAATTAAGGAAATTTTTTGAGGATAAACCAGATTCATATATGATGTTCAAAAGCCCGCTGCGTTACCCTGGTGGCAAATCCAAAGCACTAAATACAATTATTAAATACTTCCCAGATAATTTTTCGGAATTTCGCGAACCTTTTGTTGGGGGTGGTTCTATATTTATCTATCTCAAACAAAAGTTTCCAGACCGCAAATTTTGGATTAACGATTTAAACCCTGAATTATATTATTTTTGGAAAATTGCTCAATCAAATTTACCTCAGCTAGTTAAAGAAGTCCGTCAAATAAAAGATCAATATACAGACGGTAGATTATTATTTCAAGAATTGAGTAGTATAGAAGATACTAGGACTTTAACTGAACTGGATAGGGCAGTGCGTTTTTTTGTCCTCAATAGAATTACTTTTTCTGGCACTGTGGAATCTGGTGGATTTTCGCAAGAAGCTTTTCATAAAAGATTTACTGATTCTTCTATAGAACGTTTAGAAAAATTAGAAAATATTCTCACAGATGATATAAAAATAACTAATTTAGATTACAGTCAACTTTTAACCACAGAAGAAAAAGACGTATTTTTATTTTTAGATCCTCCTTATTTGATGGCGACAAAATCAAAACTCTATGGTCGAGGAGGTAATTTACATATTCATTTTGACCATCAACAATTTGCTGAGATAGTAAAAAAATGTCATCATAACTGGCTGATAACGTATGATAATTCTCCTCAAATTCGAGATAATTTCCAATCAAGGAATGTCTGTGAATGGGAATTACAGTATGGAATGAATAACTATAAACAGAGTGGAGCAGCAAAAGGAAAAGAATTAATCATTACTAATTACCAACACAAACAAAAAATAGAGAAAACATTAACCTTATTGGGTTCTAACTGATAACTCAATACGGTTCAGATAAGCGCACAATGCTTTGTACCAGACGCGATATATCGCGTCTGGTACAAAATTTATGTCTATCTTGATTAACTCATATCTTGCATCAGCTTTTCATCCCGCCAACAAATAAATTTATTGGCTAATAGCTAAAGTCAGATAAACCTGACTAGGACGATGTTTGAGTCAGTTTTAACGGACTTATGTTATTAGCCTCAGAATTAATTCTGAGGCGGGATACGGGGTTGGTGCAAGATATCAGTTAACGTGAAATGGTATTAGGCGCATTTTTTTGATCTAAATTTTTCACGAAAAACATGATGACAGCGCCTAACGCGCCCTACTTAAGATTTACTCGAAATTTCTTGTTTCAACTAAGAAGTTTCTCGGTTCAAACCCAAAGTTTGAGGTTCTGAAGATGAAGTGTAATGTTTTGGGAGTCTTAGACCTCTTGCAAAAGTCGAATGAACCCCCCTCAATCCCCCCGTTCACGGGCTGCGGTGTACACACAAGTCTTATAAAGTTGCCTAGTGGCGTTTTGATCCCCCCTAACCCCCCTTAAAAAGGGGGGAATCAGAATCAAAGTCCCCCTTAAAAAGGGGGATTTAGGGGGATCAGAGGATTTGTGTGTACACCGTAGCGTTCACGGGGGGAAGATTTAGTTCCCTCCCCGTTTACGCTTAGGGTTAGGGTGGGGTAAAAATATTTTTGCAAGAGGTCTATTGTCGTGAACAAAGCTCCCAGACTTTTTCAAAAAATCGGGGAGCTTTTTAAGGATCTTGTTTTGATCTTGCTCAAATAGAAAACAATCTGGCAAAATAAGCACAGCAAAGCCAAATCCTCTGTGCCAGGTCATAATTTATGCTTCCGGCTGACACAATTCTCCGTAATCGCTACAAAATCATCAGACTCTTGGGAAAGGGTGGATTTGGTGAGACTTATTTGGCAGAAGATTTAGATATACCCACCAATCCCAAACCGAAGTGTGTTGTTAAACTACTCTCTCCTCAAAACCGCAATCCTCAAGTTTTGCAATTTGCTAAAGATTTGTTTGACAGAGAAGCCGAAATTCTTTACCGTTTAGGACAACTCAGTGACCAAATTCCCAAGTTATTTGCTCACTTTGAGGAGAACGGAGAATTTTATTTAGTTCAAGAATTTGTTGATGGGTATGACTTAAGTACAGAACTGACACCAGGGAAGCAGTTTAGTGAAGCAGAAGTGGTGAAACTGGTACAGGAAATTTTAGAAGTATTAGCAGTTGTTCACCAACACAAAATTATTCACCGGGATATTAAACCGCAGAATATCATGCGTCGTCGTCAAGATGGCAAGTTAGTGCTAATTGACTTTGGCGCAGTCAAAGAAATTCAAGGAATGACAATCAGCCAAGGACAAATAACTTCTACAGTTTGTATTGGTACTCCTGGCTATATGCCAAATGAACAAGCCAAAGGTAAACCCAATCTTTGTAGTGATGTTTATGCAGTGGGAATGTTGGGTATCCAAGCACTGACAGGAATCAATCCTCATCAATTGCCAGAAGATTCTACCACAGGCGAAGTTATCTGGCGGCAGTGGACAAATGTCAGTGATAGACTGGCTGGGGTTTTAACCAATATGGTACGCTCTAATCATGGTCAGCGTTATCAAACAGCACAAGACGCGCTGCAAATACTAATTCCACCACCACCTCCTCCACCTCCAACCCCACAAGTACCGCGACGAAGAATAATTCAAACCTTGGGTTTAGTGGGTGCTGGTTTTGGTTTAGCAGTTGTGGGAGGACGGTTACTTTCCAAAAAATCAGAACCTAATCCCAATGTCTCAGATACACCAGGGTTCTCGCCAACGTCTTCGCCAACCCCAAAACAGTTAGCCACTTCACAGGGACTATCTCTACAAACCTTTCCATTTGAAACCGTCACCGTCGATGCAACAGGAAACATCACCAAACATGACGACCATCAAGCAGAATACTTTGTGGAAAACTTGGGGAATGGCCTCACCTTGGAAATGGTGCGGATACCAGATGGTAAATTTCTCATGGGTTCACCAGCAAAGGAAGCAGGAAGATTTGACAATGAAGGGCCGCAACATCAAGTAACAGTTCCTGGATTTTTCATGGGTAAGTATGAAGTTACCCAAGCACAGTATCAAGCAATTATGGGTAATAACCCTTCCAGATTTCAGGGGGAAAAACGACCTGTAGAACGAGTATCTTGGAATGATGCTGTAAAATTCTGTGAAGAGTTGAGTAACAAGACAGGACGCACTTATAGATTACCTAGTGAAGCAGAATGGGAATATGCAGCTCGTGCAGGAACCATTACACCATTTTATTTTGGCGAAACGATTACCACTGCTTTAGCAAATTACAATGGAAACTTCACCTACGCTTCTGCACCAAAAGGTGAATATCGTAAACAAACAACAGATGTAGGAATATTTCCTCCAAACTCTTTCGGTTTATACGATATGTGTGGTAATGTATGGGAATGGTGTCTAGATGAAAATCATAATAGTTACAAGGGAGCGCCGACAGACGGTAGTGCGTGGCTTGATGGTGGCGATTATATAAGGGTGCTGCGGGGCTGTTCCTGGAACGACAATCCTGGACTCTGCCGTTCTGCGTCTCGCAGCAGCAACAATAGGGCGGGGCGCGGCAGCTTCAACTTCGATATTGGTTTTCGTGTTGTCTGTGCCGTTGGGAGGACTTCTTAGCCCTTTTTCCTCTCGCACTTTTACCCTTTACACTTCTTATTCTTTTCTCTTCTTCCTGCGCGAAGCGCTTTAAAAAATTTTTCAAAAAATCGGGTGTCTTTCTCTACAGATTATCATACACTATTTCTAATCAGTTTTCTCACTTTGTTGAGAAACTGAAGATGGGATAGGCAACTTTAGCAGGACTTACGCAAAACATAATGAAAGTAGAGGTAATTCATGAATTACCTCTACGCAAGAATGCAAGAATAAGGTTTTAGGTCACATCTTGCGTAAGTCCTGTTGAGCTATCTTTGTGATCGCCTCATGCTGTAACACATTCTTGGCTAAAGACGCGATTTATCGCGTCTCTACAAATGGTGTATTTGTCGCATTCTTTTTTCAAATAGGGATAACTGATAACTGTCCCTCAAGCTACAGCATAATCTGTATATTGTCGCAATTCTGGTGGACGGAACCCAAGTACAATATGCTCTTTGGGAATTCCTGCTCGTTCTAAATCTGCTGCAATTCCTTCTTCTGTTCCATTTCTTTGAATCCAAATTTTGCCATCAATCAGATCAATATGTGCCAAGCAGCCATGCACTCGGCGATCGCCATCCCAACCGAGATCCATCCATAGGTAGCGATCGCGTGTGCGATCAAATACTACCTCAGATTCTATGGGTGCATAAGATTAGCTAATTCGGGCAGAAGCCCCACACTGTAATCTTTGATTCAGTGTTGGGATGAATGCCCGGACAAAAACGAAACGCCCCTTGACTGAATTAAACCGCAGGTTTAACAGGTTGAGGGGTAGTTGAGTTTTTGTCAACATCTGGAATTTTTAACGAATCAATCAAATCTTCTATAACGTGAGTCATAGTCGTATCTTTCATTTGAGCGTATAAACGTAGCTTATCCATCCGACGTTTACTCATCCGTATTCTTAAATAATCATCTTTCATAAATATCCTCAACGTCTCCTCGCATATGCTAACATAGATGTATCAAGGAGGTTATAAACAAGTGAGAACAGCGTACCAATACAAACTACGTCCAACAAAGCAACAAGCTACTGAAATAGACCGATGGTTGTCTATGCTTTGCGCTCAATATAATTATTTACTGGCAGATAGATTTAATTGGTATGAACAAAATCGTTGTTCAATTAATGCTTGTCCGCTTGTTTGTCATCTGCCTGAGTTAAGAAATAATCCAGATTATTACAGCCAAAAGAAAACTTTACCATTGCTCAAGAAAACTCATCCTTGGTACGGTGAAATTTATTCACAGGTTCTACAGGATATTGTTAAAAGAGCTAAGGTAACATTTGACCGCTTTTTAAGCGGAGATAGTAAAGGAAATCGTAGTGGTAGACCGAGATTTAAATCTCGTAACCGTTATCGGACTTTTACTTATCCACAAATGAAAGATGGATGTTTGCAAGGGAACTTAATTAATCTTCCAATGTTTGGTAAAGTAAAAATTATTTTGCATCGCCCCTTGCCAGATGGTTTCAAAATAAAAACTGCTTCTGTTACCAAAAAAGCTGATGGTTACTATATAATCTTAAGCCTTGAAGATGCAACAGTCCCTAGTGTCAAACCTGACATCAATCCTGAATCAATAATAGGTATTGATATGGGTTTAAAGGAATTTCTCACCACTTCTGAAGGTGAAGCTGTTGCAATCCCTCAACATTATCGCAAAGCACAGAAACGATTACGGGTTATCCAAAAACGGGTTTCTCGTCGTAAGAAAGGTAGTAACCGTAGGAAGAAATCTGTTCAACAACTGGGTAAGCAACACAAGAAAGTTGCTGATCAACGCAGAGATTTTCATTTCAAAACAGCAAAACAATTGCTGACAAAATATGATGTTGTGGCTCATGAAAACCTCAACGTTAAAGGACTTTCAAGAACGCGACTTGCCTTATCTATGCATGATGCTGGATGGTCAAGTTTCCTGTCAATTCTAACCACCAAAGCCGAAAATGCTGGGTTGTTGGTAATAGCTGTGAACGCTGACGGTACTTCTCAGGACTGTTCTAGTTGTGGGGTGAAAGTTCCTAAAAAACTGCATGAAAGATGGCACTCTTGCCAGTGCGGTTGTTATCTAGACCGTGATCACAATGCAGCGATCAATATAAGAAAAAGGGCGGTAGGGCATTCCGTTCTTAAAGCTCAGAGCCTCCTAAGCAATAGCCGGATTGTCTGAGAAGCCCACACTGTAATGTACTCATTCAGTGTGGGAGTATGTCACTTCTTCAATTATCTGAGTCATTGTTTTGTCGGATTGGACGGCACATAAGTGTAGCTTATAAAAACGTCGTTCAGGCATCCTCAATCTTAATTGTTTGTTTTTCATATGGACCAACGCACTTGGTTTATGGACCAACGCACTTGGTTTGTGGACTAACGCACTTGGTTTGTGGACCAACGCACTTGGTTTGTGAACCAACGCACTTGGTTTGTGAACGAACCATTGTCCACATAATAGCCAATTTGTATAGTGCGTAAGTCCTAGTTTTAATCTAGTACTCTGACAACCTAACTTTGAGGGGTAAAAGAACGTAGACGCGACAGCGGCTTGCCGTAGGCTACCGCAGAGGCGCAGAGAACGCAGAGGAAGAGGAGGAGAGGATAAGATGAGAAATTGGTTTACCTAGCAAAGTTGACTTGTCAGACTACTAGAAGTTTCTTGTTCAAAGCCTGAAGTTCCCAGTTTTGAAGGTGAAGTTTGAGGTTTTAAGGGTGAAGCGTGAGGTTTTGGGGGTGCGTCGCAAGTCGGGGATCTTTTTCGAGGATCTTGTTTCCCCACTTTCCAATTGTCAATTCGGCAATTTGGCAAGTCTCAGCTTCTTAATACTGATATTTTTTTGATTGTGCAAGAGGTGTAGTAAAAGTCGCCCCGGCTAATAAGTCGGGGTTTTAGTTTTTCAACTTATATAAATCAATCACTGTAAACTCAAGTGTGCAGGAGTGAAGTATGTCTTGTGTACTGAATCGTCGTCGCTTTCTTCAAGCAACATTAGCAGCAACCGCAAGCATTGGTGTTTCTAATTTCCGTACTTCTGCTTTTGGTGGGGAAGAATCTGTTGAGGCGATTGTAATTGGAAGTGGTTTTGGTGGCGCTGTCGCCTCATTGCGTCTTGGTGAAGCAGGCGTTGAAACCATAGTACTAGAGCGGGGACGACGATGGCCAATAACTAACACGAATGATACTTTCTGCACATACCAAAAACCAGATGGTCGCTCTAGTTGGCTCAGTCCAACTACAGTTATATTTAACAAGGTTCCGATTGATATTTATACTGGTGTCCTTGATATTAAAGTAGGCAATGGCATCACTGTCTACCGAGGAGCAGGAGTTGGGGGTGGTTCACTTGTCTACAATGCTGTTTCCTATCAGCCAAGTCGAGAAACTTTTTACCAAGTCTTTCCCAATAATATTGATTATGACGAACTCGATCGCATCTATTACCCACGAGTCCGTTCTATCCTTCAACCGTCCCCCATACCAGACGATATTCTCCAAACAAACTACTATTTATCAACTCGCACTTTCCTAGAACTAGCAGCCAAAGCTAATCTTAAAGGTCGCAAGCTTGATATTGCGGTTGATTGGAATATCATTCGTCAGGAAATTGCAGGTCAAAAGGTTCCTTCTGCCATAACAGGTCAAGTCTATTACGGTATCAATAGCGGTGCAAAAAATAGTTTAGACCGTAATTACCTCAGCATGGCAGAAGCCACTGGTTACGTTGAAATTCGACCTTTGCATGTAGTAACTTCCATAGAAGAAACAAATGGGCGTTTCCGGATTGTCTGCAATCAAATCACTGAACAAGGGGCTGTAATTGACCAAAAGTCTTTTATTTGTAACTGTTTGTTTTTAGCAGCTGGTTCAATTGGCACTACTGAACTTTTATTACGCGCTCAAAACAATCGTACCCTCAATCGCCTCAATAATCAGGTAGGGAAATTTTGGGGTACTAACTGCGACGCAGTCAGTCCGATAATTTGCAATACTCCCACTAACCCTAAACAAGGTGGTCCAGCAGCAGCAGTCATTGACTATCTTGATAATCCGATTGCACCAGTCATTATCGAGCAAGTTCCTTTCCCCATCGTGCCAGAAGGTGTAATTACTCCTCTTGGTTTAGGTATTGCCAAGCCGGAAGGTTATCTCACCTACAATACTTCTACTCAGTCTGCTGATTTATTCTGGCCTAGCCAGTCAAACAACAATCGAAAAATTGCCTTGGCTTATCAGTATACTTATCGTCAAATTAATCAAGCCAATGGTACAAAAGTAGCTGCATTACCTGACTTTAGCAGCACAGGTCATCCCCTTGGCGGTGCAACTATTGGTGCTGTATGTAACGATTACGGTAGAGTTCACGGCTATGCTAATTTATTTGTTGTTGATGGTTCCCTGATCCCAGGTTCGACAGCTTGCGCTAACCCTTCACTGACGATCGCAGCTTTGGCAGAACGAAGCATGGATAGGTTTTTGAATCGCCAGTAATACCATTTCACAAAAATCTTGATACAAATACAGGTGTGTACCAGACGTAGCAATGCTACGTCTGGTACAAGATTCATATGTATCGCTATTAACGTAAAATGGTATTCGCTGATTCTTCATCGCCAACCAATACAATAATCTGAATATCTATATATCTCAAAAGGCTAAGATGCGGGCGTTATTGTCTGGATATTACGGGAAAGGAAATGGTGGCGATGAGGCTTTGTTGGCAACGCTACTACAAATGTTACCATCTGATGTCACACCAGTGGTTCTTTCTGGCAATCCAGAGGAAACACGAAATCGCTATGGCGTAGAAGCTTATGAACGTATGGCTTTTCCCAGTTTAATTAAAGGTTTACGTTCTTGTGATGCTTTAATTTGGGGTGGCGGTAGTTTAATCCAAGATGCCACCAGTGCCATCAGCCCATTTTACTATGGGACGATGATGAGCGTAGCTCAAAAAATGAGTTTAAAAACAGTAGCTTGGGCGCAAGGTATTGGCCCTTTACATCGTGGGGTGACACGTTGGTTAGCGCGACAAACTTTTGCAGGTTGTACGCAGGTAAGTGTACGCGATCGCGCTTCGGCTAGTTTACTATCTGATTGGCAAATTCCCCACATCCTCGCACCCGATCCGGTGTGGGCGTTACAATCCAAACCAGTCCCCGGACTATGGAATTTATCAGCACCAAGAGTTGCTGTCACATTGCGATCGCATCCCCAACTTACCCCAACTCGCCTGAGTCATCTGATTCGCGCTTTGGTAGATTTTCAAAAAGCCACGCAGACTTTTATTGTACTGCTACCGTTCCAAAAGGCACAAGATTTGAATCTCGCCCAAGTAATTCAACCAGCACTCAAGGATGTGAGTCAAATTCTCTGCTTGGAAGAACCACAACTGTTAAAAGGTGTATTTCGCGGAATTGAAATGGCGATCGGAATGCGTTTGCATAGTTTAATCATGGCAGCTAGCGAAGGTTGTCGCTGTTTTGCTTTAAGCTATGACCCAAAAGTTAACCGTTTGATGGAAGATTTAGATATGCCGGGGTGGGATTTGGCAAATTTACCAGATGACCCCAATGTTATTAGTAAAACTTGGATTGAGCATTACGCCAATGGTGATCCATTATCATCAGAAAAAATCCAGTTTTTAGTAGATAGGGCGCTGATTCATCGCGAAGTGTTGCACCAAGCCCTAAGTCAGTGAACAGTTATCAGTTATCAGTTATCAGTTATCAGTCAATACGGTTCAGTTTTAAAGTTTTGAGCTTTTGCGCTTATCGACTAACACCAACCGTATTGAATTGAGCAATGATTTGAGCAAGTGAGCCGTCACGAGTGACGGTTTTTATTTTTCTAATTACCGAATGCGGTAATTAGATCCTTTGAATTGAGCCAGGTTAAGTTTACTGTCGGAGTGGTGAAAAACGACAAGGAAATTTGATATCCTGGCACGATTGAAAGTAAAGTTGGTCGCGATGGTCGAGTTGGCTTATGCAGTCCCAAGGTCAAAATTTAAAAATTACCCCAGAGTTTTTTATAAATCCAGGCATTAACCTGGATACAGGGGACGATGAATTGCTGACAATTGTAAATCTGACAAAAGAGCAACTCAAAAGCAGATGGTTTACCCCAACAGGCCAGCACATTTTGACTAGGTGGCGAGCAAATGGATACAAAAGACAAATACTAGATGAAATGGTTGGCAGATATTACGGACATACAGATATTCGTGGAATATCGCTGGTTGGGGAAGATTTGTACAGAGCCGACTTAAGCAAAATTGACTTTTTTAGTTCAAACCTGGAAAACGCCAACCTCAAGAGTACCAATCTAACAGATTCTTGGCTTTCTGAATCAAACATCAAAGGCACTTGTTTTGACTATGCCAGGATGAATGATGTGCTGATTGACAAGGCGGAGTTTAATAACAAAACCAGTTTTGTTGGAGTCAGTCTTAAAGTCATCGATTTCAATTTAGCTGCAATGTTGCAAGACTATGCAACCAACCAACAGCGAATTGAAAACCTTAAGACTAAGCATCCTGTGTTGGCAAAGGTTTTGGAAATTACATGTGATTATGGACGTTCATTTTCTCGATTTTTCCTTTGTTGTTTGGTGATAGTTGTTGTATTTGGGCTGTTGTATGCAGGCTTTGTTGGTTCTCTGAACAAGCCGGGTTTATGGAATGGACTTTATTTTTCGATTATGACGTTCACCTCTGCTGGTAGTGAAATTCAAACTGTATCTGCTATTGGCAGAATCTTTGCTGCGACTGAAGCCTTCCTTGGTTATTTGATGTTGAGTTTGCTGGTGGCTATTTTGGTTAGAAGGACCATTGGTGATTGATGGTTTGTTTTTTTACTTCCTGGATTTGGTTAAGTAGCTCTTCTCTTGCACCAAAGTAGAAAGTTTCTTCGGTGTGGGGGATGAATAAATAAAATCCAGATTTTCCACCATTCAAATCGCGCTTGCGATGAGTTTGCCCGATCATGGCTTGGATCAAATGAGATGTCCTAAATTTGACCTAAATCAAATGTACGTAGAAGTATATTCAAGCGTATTTGAGTGTATTTAAATAATTAAGGTATGCAGAACAAAAGTCTTTGTTATAGCCTGCATACCTTATTGTTTCGACAAAGCCGATGGCGGGATTTGAACCCGCGACCGCTCGATTACGAATCGAGTGCTCTACCACTGAGCCACATCGGCACAAACAGTCAGTAATTATAGCGTATTTAATATTATGGTACAACCAAACCCGGAAAACCGCTCATCCCAAAGTTCAGTTAACCCAGAACAATACGCTCGTCTGAAAGCAGAAATCGCAGCCCCTTATCGCAACATACGTAAATTTATTTACATTGCTGGTGGTGCTTCGGGTTTCATTGGTGCATTTATCTTCTTTTTCCAAGTCTTAGCTGGACGTAATCTTGAGACAGCTTTACCCAATTTTGCACTACAACTCGGAGTCATTACGGTAGCTGTCTTTTTGTGGCGCTGGGAAAGTAGGGGAAAGGGGAAAGGGGATAGGGGATCGGGGATCGGGGATCGGGGATCGGGGATCGGGGAAAGTTAATTTAGGATACTGTATTGTTTTGTGAAGTACCTACGATGACCTTTGGGAACACTTTGTGAACGAGTGAGTCGTGGGGTTTGTGTCGGTTCTAGCTAAATTACTAATCCCCTTTCCCCTTTCCCCTTTCCCCTTTCCCCNNCCCAATCCCCGATCCCCAATCCCCAATCCCCAATCCCCGCTCTCTACTGCACTGTCACCAAATATGGTGAGGAAACAGCCTGAACTTGTCCGGTGTTGACCAATGCTTGGTAAACAAAGGCTGCTACTTCTGCCCTAGTTGCTTCACGGTTGGGATTTAGTTGTTTAGCGTTTGGATAATTGACTACTAACCCTTTGACAGTTGCTGCTGCTACTTGATTAGTAGCATAGCTAGGAATTTGGGCTGCATCTGAGTAGAAGGAAAGCACATTTTGGTTATTTGCAGTTAAATTCAAGCCACTGGATAAGGAGACAAGCGCCTGTACTCGCGGAATTTGTTGTTGTGGTTTAAAAGTGCGATCGGGATAACCAGAGACAAAACCGAATCTATACGCATTTCTGATGGCATCATAAGCCCAGAATTTACTATTTACATCGTTGAAGTTAGTAGCTTCACGTTTCGGTTGAGTTTGAGCAAAGGCTTTAGTAACTATTGCAGCAAATTGAG
The DNA here is from genome assembly GCF_004323185.1 of Westiellopsis prolifica IICB1. GTDB lineage: Bacteria > Cyanobacteriota > Cyanobacteriia > Cyanobacteriales > Nostocaceae > Pelatocladus > Pelatocladus prolificus_A. Next base: position 2,988,135 of record NZ_NAPS01000001.1, on the reverse strand, counting down.
CGCGTGTTACAGGATCATTGGGTTTAAAAGTTCCATCAGGGAAACCGGCAATAATATTCTTAGCTGCTAAAGCTTCGATGTAGGGTTTTGCCCAATAAGTAGCTGTGACATCTTTGAAATTGCCAGCTACTACAACACTAGAAGCAACAAATTCAACTGAACCAGCGATTTTCTTGGTATCAATATCGTTACCAACAGCCAAAATTTTAATAGTTTTGGTGGCGTTGTTGAGATCATAGCGAGTATTACTACGAATCAAATTACCACCAGGGCTGTTGCTTGTACCCAGATCGGGTGCAGCATTGATAGTTGCTACCACACCATCCCGTTTATTACCCTGAATAATATTTTTACGCAGGATTGGTTTGGCTGTGTCGTTAATGTAAATACCGTCTTGGTTGCCGATAATCTGGTTTCCTTCTACTAAAGGTGTAGAAGTACCACCAATCGCCAAGCCAAAACCAGTGTCTTCAAACACGTTATTCCGAATGACTCCCGCAGCAGTTTTAGCTACAGAAATTCCGTTACCTGTGTTTTTGACAAAGATGTTGTTTTCAATGGTGGGAGTACCTTTACCCGTGACAAAAATGCCATCTCTGGCGCTATTAGTAAATACGCTACTGGTAATTGTGGGATTAGTTGATTCTACCCATACAGCAGTACCACGACTATCTGGGTTGGTAACTGTAACTCCTGAAATTGTGCTATTGTTTTCAGTCTTAATAGTCACATTTTGACTGGCAAATGTCGGACTGACATACTTTCCACTACCGACAATCACTACCCCTTGACCTCTGGTATTTTGGTCGCCTCGTAAGGTAACACCTTGCTTAATTGTAAGTGGAAAGACTTCTCCACTTTCTTTGTTATATGTACCAGGTGCTAATTGAACAGTTGTACCTGATTGGGCTTGACTCAGAGCATAGGTAATAGTTTTATAGGGCTGTGCTTGTGATGTACCAGCACCAGCGCTATCTGAACCATTGGTAGGATTAACGTAAACAATGTTTCCTGTGACCGGAACTGGTGTTCCTTGAGTTGTATTCTGATTTCCTGTTTGGGTTGTATTCTGATTTCCTGTTTGAGTTGTGTTTTGAATTTCTATTTGAGTTGTATTCTGATTTCCTGTTTGAGTTGTATTCTGATTATTTATTTGAGTAGTATCAGCGTTTACCACAACAGGCAAAAGCAGAGAACCACTAGATAGTAAAAACAAAGTAGTGAGTGTTATAGGCACTCGCATAGTAGTGCAAAGGTTTTTACCAACAACAGAGCGAATATTTTTTTGTTGAATAGGAAAACCCTGATGTTTCATAATTTATTTATTACGTTTGTGGTGTGCTGATTTACCGCATGTTTAGAAATGTGTCAATTTTAGCCATATCATTTACTAAACACATGCAAAACTATAGCGGATGACATGCACCTTTGCAGCTGAGTTCCCATGCAAAATTTAATTTCTGTTTTGCAAACTCAGCCAAGATGCACAAGAAAGTGAAACACGCAAACTTAATATTGGCAAGCATTTGAGCGTTTATTGCTGGCACAATTTTAGTTACATTTAGATTAAGCGATGCTTACGAATATGGCAAGCGATCGCCTTCTTTATAGAGAATATCTATACTCTTGTACTGTATCAACCTCTCGTAAACACTCTTAGTCCCGTGTATCCTTAGCAAAAATAATGTATATGAAAGTATCAGTACTTTGATTTAAAAACTTAACATTAGTACATAACCAGAAACACAAATAGATAAAAAATAAAAAAAATATGAGGAAATCAAAATAATCAAAATTTTCTGCAAAACTAGAAATTGTTCAAACGGGGTCAGCTAATATAAAGACCCTGAATATAAACCATCATATTAAAAAGGAGTCAAAATCATTCAAAGACTCCCAGTAAAATAAAACTCACAATGTTCTAAGCGCCGGGTAGTACCTTTATACTGCTTGGCGCTTTTAAATTATCATTGGTCATTGGTAGAAACGCGATAAATCGCGTCTGTACAATGATCATTGGTCATTTGTCATTGGTTATTGATAAGGGAATCCAAAATCCTGTTAGAGTATGACTTACTTATTACTGATAAAAAAATGGAAGCCTACAAGATTTGTGTAGCTTCCAGTGATTGTTTGTTCTTTAAAGAGCAAGTTTAAAACTAGGTATAACCCTAACAGGGAGGATTAGGATTTTTGAAAGAGAAGCGAAATATAGACATAAATCCTACCAGCCACAAAAATGATCTAACTATTACTTTTTAATTTTCTGTTACTTAGTTGTCTTAAGTATTAACTTATTTCTGCGAAAACAACATCCACCACAATGTTGTAACTCTTGTAAGTAATATTTAGACTTGAACAGAAAAATAACCACCAGTAGTAACAGCTTTATACCAATTCTTCGTGAAGCTGCTCCCGAATTTTACCCCTCCCCAACCCTCCCCTTAGCAAGGGGAGGATGCGCCTTAGGGCGGGTGGGGTCTTTGTATGCGTCTTCATATTAAATTGGTATTAGGTAAGAATCATTCTTGATAATTCCACAAGTTCAGTAAAGTTTTTTATTAATTCAAGCTTTGCTAAACAAGATTTAGTGGAAGAATTAATAATCTGACTTTACTAACTGAACTGTATTATTTGATAATTTCGCCTATTCAAAAATAATGTCTTTATTTTACAATCATAAATAATTATTCATTTACTTTCTCCTGAGTATTAACTTATTAGGTAAATTAGATGTCTAAGTTCTTATTTTTAATGTATAAAAATAAATCGTCTTTGCTCTGCCATTTTGGCAGATTATTTTCTATTAATTACGGAAAATAATTGAATTTTAGATGTAAAAAATAATAGACGTATTTTCCCTGATTTCTTCAAGAAATCGGGTTTTTTTTATTTTGTGAGAACACATCTGTAACCCAATACTGCAAGGGATAGGATTATCGGTCATAATTTTGAATATTTAGAGACGTGCCATGGCACGTCTCTAAAAATTTTAAAAGTCAAGCGATTTGTCTTATCCGAGCAGTATTGATCTGTAACCTGATTTTAGCGAAAAGACATTAAATCTTTTTAAGAGTTATAATTTATCAGTTATCAGTGAATACCCATAACTAAAATTAGGGAATTGAAATAAGTAACAAATTGTATTTTTCTACCTCAATAAATCTAATAGCACCAGATAACTTTAAATCTACTCACTGATAACTGATCAGCCTGCCATAGCATAGATTGCAGCTAATACTCTGTCACATCAATTTTGTTAGGTCATGGGAGGTTTGTAGTGTTGACGCTCGTGAGAGCGGCTTCCCATAGGGTGAATTTTAGTCCTCTTTGATCACTACTTTAAAGGCTTCAGCCCTGACTACAAACTCCGCATAATTTGTGTGGTGGAGTACTAGCATGGCAGCTGATACGAAACTCAACCAGGTATATTTCTGAATTTCTCGACTCAAGAGATAGTTTAGTTAGCTTCACAGTATTTGAATGATAAATCTTGAGTCTTATCTGGTCTGAGTTCCGCTTGAATTGATTCATATTCGTGAACTTGAGTTGCTAGCCACTGATCTTGATGACCACCACGAATTTCTCTTTTTTGTTTACCAACTACCTCCAGATAGGCAAGATCCTTAATTTTGCTTAAGCAACTTTGTGGAGGATTGCTATCAGATTTTTTCTCAGAGGGTAGTTTAGCAACTTTGAGATTGTCGTTGCGCTGTTGGTTAACTCTTTTGAGTTGTGAATTTTCTTTGATCAATCGGTTGTAGGTGCGGTAAGGAATGTAATGCAAAGGATTGTAGCCAGCAAAACGCAGTATCAAAACACAAGCCCAAGAATACTTACCTGCGAGAATCGCTTCAACTAACTGATCAAATTGTTCTGGGTTAAGAGTTTTCTCGAAGTTGCTAGTAGCGCTAGAGATATTTTGGTTCATGGTGTTGTTGTCCTAGATAAAGTCAATAAGTGTGTTAGTTGCTGTAGTGAAGAGTAACCCAATCAAAATTTAGAAATCGCTTTCGCTGTTGTGCAATTCCTTGATTGGTCTAAGGAACAGATCTGCAACACGGCGATTGTGAATGATTTTGGCTGTAACTACTTGTCCATCCGTGAGTTTGATGGTTGGATTATTGCCATCCAAGGCTATTTGTAAGTGATGAACCCAACCTAATTTCTTATCTGTTTGAGCATCGCTGGAGACTGATACAACCTTTCCTGAGAGAATGTTGTGATTTCGATCGCTTTGACCAGCCTTGTCAAGTTCTAGGGGTTGGGAGTCAACATTGAGCTTGATTTCTACTAAATCTCCTCGATCAACAAAGGCTGTTTTTTGGGAGGGTTGTATAGTCAATAAAACTGGAGATGCATCGGTTGGAGTAATTTCAGCGATGATTTGCTTGGGTTTAACTTCCTCACCACTAGGGTTATTTAAAGAGGACACAACCCCATCTACAGGTTCATAAAGAGATTTTCGCGGTGGTTGAGGTTGAGCAAGCTGTTGTGATAGTGCAAACTTTCCTTGAACTTGAGTGACTTGTTGTATTTTTCCAGTACAAGCCCAAGTGAATACAGTTGCAAAAAAAGCTAGACCGCCTAACAAAATTAGGTGAGGAACAATAGAAGGCTGCTGTTCTAATACTTTTTGCAAAGATCTAGAGTAATTACTTGTACTTGTAATTCCTGTCTGGAAAGTTTTGGTTGTAGCGGTTTGGATATTTCTAGGTAGTTTTGATAAAACCGCTTCTGGTGAAGCGACACTACCCCCGTAGATTGATGCCATTTCAGGAGTTAAAGCGTAACAGGGATGCACGTCCTGTAAGTTAATTTCTAAACATCCTGATTGGCTTGAGGCTTCGACTGCATTTAACCTGATGATTCTGTCCATGAGCTGACCTAAAATCGGAAACCTGACTATGTATGAGTTTTAGGTTTGATAAGGTAATGACTGAGGCAAAAATTTACCTTGGGTCATCTTTTTTGATTGGTATGAAATAAGTCTCCGTTCGGCTCTTAGTAGATGCAGTTTTGCCCTCTTAAATATTAGGCTCACTCCTAATTTAATTACTTTCCCCTGGTTTTTTTATGTAGTTATTTACACCAAAAATTAGAAGTTTATTAAGTAACACTGCTATTCATCTACAAGAGCAATGAAACAATATTCATTCTTGATGTTCAAGGGCAACATTCGTATTTATACTATTTTTTCCCATAAATGTCATCTGCCGATTTTTCATTTTTTTCGTTCAATGTAGTTAATATGCTTTCCTATTTAAATAATTATTATACAACTCAGATTTTGTCCACTAGTGTTAAATACAGTAGGGGTTTCGCCCCTCACCCACTATTAATTTGTTCCTTGTATTTTTTTTCAACTATCGGGAAATTCATTATGTACTTTATTGATGATTTCTCGATAAATATAAATACGCATGTGTGATGTCATCCAGGTTTACGTGACCGGAAAATTGATAATGTTTTTTACTTTCATTGCTAGATAATGTTGTTTGCTTTTCCAGCCAAAAGCTTATCTGGTCAGACTTCCAGATTAGCATTTTATTGCAAATTTACGGTGAAACTCTTGTTAATTTTACTTGAAAATAAACGCAATACTCTGATAAATAGTTGTGGATTTTACACTTTTATGGTATGCTTTTTAAGGCACTTAAAACAATATATGTGTAATAAAGTAAAATCATCACAAAAAAAATTTTGACACAGCAAAAGTAGCGGTTAACGCTTGTAGGAAGTCATGAAATGCCGCGACTGCAAATAAAATGAGTCGCAATTGATATTCCTAAGTATCTTCAAACATGATTTGCATCCTTTCTGCACTACAACTGATTGATATAGGTGCGATTACAGATGCAATTATTTTTGAGCTAAATGGTAATAAAGTCCCTGAATTGTCATTAATTCTTGATGATTTCCCTGTTCAATAAGGATACCTCGGTCTAAAACCAGAACATGGTCAGCATGGCGAATAGTAGAAAGATTATTAGAAACAAAGAAAATGGTACGTGCTTGATGAATGGGAATGCTGCTGGAGTGATGGAAGCGAGCGAGATTTTGTGAAAATTGGTGTTTAAAGGCGTTATCTAGGCAACTAGTAGCTTCATCTAGAATTAGAATCGGTGGATTTTTGATTAAGGCGCGGGCGATCGCAATCTTTTGGCGCATCTCACCAGTTAGCATCATTCCTCCCTCACCAATCCGGGTGTCGTAACCCAAAGGTAGTGCTTGGATAAAGCTGTGTGCTTCTACAACTTTTGCGACGGCGATCGCTTCTTCTGGTGAAATCTCAGAATTAAACATTGTGATATTTTCTAAAATGCTGCCAGCAAATAGAAAAATATCCTGCGATATTACCCCTAACTGACTACGCAAGGATTGGGGAGAAACATCAGCAATATCGTGACCATCAATTAAAATACATCCGCTGCTGGGACGATATAAACCACCCAGTAAATTAACTAAGGTACTTTTCCCAGCACCACGATTACCAACAATTCCTACAGTTTGCCCTGCTTTGATGTGAAAAGAAATATTGTGCAAGGTATCCTGTTCCGCATTGGCATTGTAACGAAAACAAACTCGTTCAAACTGGATATCACCCCGAACTTGAGGTAACGCCATTTGTGGTTTTTCGCTATGTTCTTCTGGTTGGGTAGTTAGAACATCATCTAAACGTTCAGCACAAATCAATACTTCTTGCAATTCATCCCACAACTTCACCAGTGCTAAAACAGGATTGATCGTACTGCCAATAAGCATATTAAAAGCAACAAATTGACCAATTGACATTTGGTTGCCTATGACCAAGGTTGCCCCATACCATAGTAAAAACGTGATCCCCAGATGATTAATCAAACTAGTTGCTAGCTGTAAATTATTAGCTAGTTTTTGACCCCGAAATCTTGTTTGGACGGTGTCGGTAAAACTTTCCTCCCATCGCCAACGCATCGGACGTTCAGCAGCAGTTGTTTTCACAGTGGTGACACCAGTAATAATTTCTCTGATTGTGGAATACTGCACCGCCGATTTTTGATAGAGTTCTCGCGAAGCATTTTTGAGAAGTGGACTAGTTGCAGCAGTCACAATCACAATTGGTAGAATCACAACCAAGACGAGCAGAGTCAGGCTTAAGTTGTAATACGCCATTAATCCTAAGAAAACAACCACCATCAGCGCATCTAGGGTAGTGCTAACTGCTTGTTTGGTGAAAAATACTTGAATTTTGCGGTTTTCTTGAATCCGATTAATAATGTCTCCTGGCTGACGGGATGCAAAAAACTCCAATGGTAAACGCAGGGTATAGCTAATAAAACCACCCAGTAACGTCAAATCCATACGGTTGGAAAAATAGTCCAGCAGATATTGACGCACTGCTTGGACGATAATCCGCCAGATGCCAAAAAAGAGAAACCCAAAGGCGAATATATTCAGAGTCAGAGAACTTTTATATGGTAGAACTTGGTCAACTACAACTTGAGTAATCAGGGGTGCAGCTAGACCAAACACTGTTAACAGCACTGAAGCTAGAACGATTTGACCAAGTAATTCCCGGTGATGCCAAAAAGCGTGCCAAAATTCTCCCAAGGAAACTTTTTTGTGCTTTTGAGCGTTTAAGTGTTTAGTTGGAAATAAAAGCAGGGCGTATCCTGTCCAGTGAGTTTCAAACTCTTCACGCAGAAGCGATCGCTTACCAATTGCTGGATCACAAATCAAGACGCGATCGCCTTTAACTCGCCAAACAACTACGTAGTGAATCCCTTGCCAATGAGCAATCCAAGGGTTAGCCTGCAACTCTAATTTACCCAAAGAAGCCCTGACTGGTAAAGCATCATAACCCAGAGTTTCTGCTGCATCAGCCAAAGCCGAAAGAGAAGCACCCATGCGGTCTGTCTGTGCGAGGTTTCGTAACGTGTTCAGGCTAAAACGCTTACCCCAATAGAGGCTAATCATCGCCAAACACGCAGCACCACAATCAGACGAACTCTGTTGTTGAATAAAAGGATAGCGACGCCACAGTTTACTTACTGACCAACCTTGGCTTCTTGGTTGCCGAAAATTTATCTCTGCATGGGTATTTTCAGAAGACACAGCAACAGAAACACCAGCTGGATCTTCCTCCTGTTCCCGTCCTCTTCCCGCATCTGTGTATCCCCGTCTCCGTGTATCTCCGCTTCTATGTATCCCCGCGTCCCTGTGTCCCCCTTGTCCCCGCTCCCTTGTCCCCGATCCCTTATCCCCGATCCCCAATCCCCGCTCCCCTTCTGCTATTTCTTGAGGTAGGTGGTATACTTGCAAATCGGTTTCGGCAATCCAGCCTGGGATTGTGAGATCTGGGTATCCCCAGCCTTCTCCTATTTGTGGTGGCTGAATTTCTGACGTGGGACTAACAATTTTTCCACACATCAGCCAAAATCGTCCCTTTGAGGGGGGAGTTGCTTGCACAAGGGTTGAGCCAGCACTGACCTGGGTTTGTTGCAAGTAAGGTAAAAGCTGTTGCAAAGAATGGCTAGTATGCGAACGTAATTCTGTAGCAACTTTGAAAAAAATCAAAGTTTGGCGATCGCAGGTTATTTTTTGCAAATAGCTTTTCAAGTTAGGTAGTTCTTGTAACCATTGTTTGAGTTCATCTACATGTATAGATGCTAACAAACCATCACTAGCTGCAACTGCTCGATAAGATAGAGACTGACGCTGGAATAAGTAATCTACTCCGAAGGTTTGCTGTGCCAATAGCAACTGAGTAGATACTTCTCGTTCCAATTTTGGATCAAATCCTAGTAACCGGACTCGACCTTGGCAAACTAAGAAAAGAAAATCATCATAATTTTCTGTTTGTCTAGCGATCGCACAACTAGCCAGATCATCTCCTAATTGAAACTCACGCAAAACCCAAACTTGAGTAAAGTCGGATGCGAGGGTTGTATCTTCTGTAGCTATCCTTAAAAGCTTGAGGATAGTCTCCTTTGGATTGGGAAAACGTCCATTATTGGTATAAATAGACTCTCCCTGACCCCGTAACGACGAATACGAGTTCATGATTTAGTCTCTGATGCTTGGGTAAGCTGATAGAATTTTTGTTGATAAAGTCAAACTCAATAGCGTTGGCTTCATAAGGACAGTTTGAGCCTTCGCCAATCTCGATTTTTTGTATTTTTGATCACTTAATCACTTTCCTTTGTTTTTGCAGTCTGTTTTTAAGAACGATTGTTTGTCAAAAAATTCTCACTAACAAAACATTATTTAATTTTTTGTTAGTTATTTACCACCTGTTTGGAAGCATTGTTATAGAATTTTGATAAATTGAGTCAAGATTTTTTGGCAATTTCCCAAAATTTTACCAAGCTTTGAATCCGTGTTTACCATCTTGTTTCTTCTTGATTTGGTTCTTCCAGCACTTTGATACAGGTTTGCAATTCTTAGAAATTCTAGTTTGCTGGTTAGATAAATGAGTTGGGTCGTTGACTGTTCCAAAGGCTAAAACTCAAAATTCAACGCGTAAACAACAAACTCCGATTCTGAATTAACAAAATTCAGAACAGTGTGAATTATTTGCATAAATCGCCCCTTTGATTTTTCTTGGGGCTTAATGTCTTGGATCTGTGACAATATACAGAGAAACTATTGTATTACTATTTCTCCGGGAGAATGCAATAAATAGTTGTCTGAGCAAGTAGTCATGCATCCATAACTTTGGTGCATTTATTTGGAGAATTCATATTAGTCCATTACAAGCAATTAAGATAAAAACCGGATTTTTTATCTTAATGATCAAATTAAAGATGGGGATCAAGAGATCAGGGGTCATCCTCTAACAGGATTTTGGATGCGTGGATTTTGGATTAATCTGACGATTGTACAGACGCGATTAATCGCGTCTCTACTAAATAAATTCCCCAAATAGCCATCGCGCGTAGATAGGTACTAGCACGGAAAGTACCGACAGCAGTGATCGCTTCTGGTGTGCGAAATTGTAATCCATTTTCATAAACTTGCCGAACTACAGCTTCTGTCAACTTCATAGCATCGTCTTTCATGTTCATCTGCACCATAAAAGCTGCTAAACCAAAGTTGATTCCCGTCCAGACTTCTAAGGGATGGGTAGCTTTGGGGTTTTCTGGTGAACCATCAGGACGAAGACCATTAGCAGCACCAAACTGACCATGATGAAACTTGAGGAAACAAGCGTTGTAGACAGTTTGTAATGCAGACAAAGCGCGATCGCCTTTGACAATATCAGGTAATCCCAGCAGTCTAGCGTAGAACTGTCCACACAATTGATCCGCCATTACCACATCCGAACCACTTTCGCTATCTAGTCGATAATATTGACCATTCCAGAGTTTTTCTTCATAAATGGGGAGAGATTGTGTTAACCAAGTTTCGTAGATCGATTTTTGAACCGCCAAGTCGCCAAGATCGCCAAGAAAATTTTCCGTGTTCTCTATATCTCTGCGGTTTGTTATCAAAACATCACAAATTGCGATCGCAGCTTCTAACGCTGCTAACCATAATCCACCACAATAAGCACTGACTCCTTGTAGTCGCCAGTCATCAAAAGTTTGATCAGGCGCACCAGAATTTTCCGGAATTCCGTCTTTGTCTATGTCTAAAGTTTTTAGATAGTTGAGGGTTTCTACAATGGCATTCCAACAGTCTGCTAGAAATGTAATATCGTCAGCACCAGTAAACAGAAAATCGCGGTATACCTGCAAAACAAAGTCGCTACCTAAATCCTTCCACAAGTTGCAATCTTGGTAGCTGGTATAATTTGTCTTCTCCCAAACGTGTTCATTTGGTGCGCCTAAATCATGAGGTGTTGCTCCTGCAACTTTTCGGACAGCAAAAGGACTTTCTGCACCGATGGTATAATAGTAACCAATGACACGAGTATTAGTATCGCTCATGGGAATAGCCCGTGCAAAAGCACGCATTACCGCCTTTTCCAATTCTGGGAACAGCATCAACAGAGCAAATGAACCATAAAGCCGCACATCCAAACTTTCATACCAACGGTAGTCTAGGCACTCCAACACCGCAAACTGTCCGATAGGATCGCGTTCAGTTGCTGTACTCCAGAGAGTACCACCAGCAGTAAGATCGTAAAGCTCATTAAATAAAGCCATCTTAAACCAGTCTGGCAAATCTGCACGGTCAAGAATGGGTTGTTGCCATGCTTGAATCTGCGCTTGCCAAGCTTGGTACTGTTGTAGTGCTGTTGATGCGATCGCCCACGCATTCTGACCGTTATTACCAAAAAAGTCTGTATATCTGCGGTTATAATTTATGCCAGCAGCAAATTCTGTTACCGGAAAATCCCAACTGAGAACAAAAGGAATCTCTAGTGTTTCTCCTGGTAACAAAGTGAAACGTATAGCAAGAGCTGCTGCAATCTGTTCATTTTCTACTGCTGGGGAGTGGTCTAGACAATTTGGTAACGATCCATCTTGAGCAAAGCTTTGCCATACATCCTCACCACTGCCTGTAGGCTGCCAACGGCTATGGTAAAAAATTTTTAGTTTGGGATGTTTGCGGGTAGCAATGCACCATTGTCCTTCTCCTTCTTGGACAGGTTCATCAATACCAACACGACCCAAAACACAACCAATATATTCAGTATTTTCAACTAGTTGATTAAAATTATCTTTACTTTCGCCCAAACGTGGCTGATACTCGTAAACTGGACTACCATCATCCCGCATCCGTACTTCTGGGGATTTCAAAGCATTGGTAAACCAGCCCACCATATTTTGCCAAGTGAGCATAATACTTAAAGTAATAGGTGCGTTAGTTGGATTGTGTGCAGTCCAGACAAACACTGCAACAGGGTAGCTAGTTTCTTGGTAATTATTTGCCCAGATTGGAGAAAATTGTTCACAGGTTAACTGAGCTTTATATACCCCTTCATAAACGAACCAACTGCGCGGATAAAGAGCATGATAGGTTCCAGTAATTTTTGATTTTTCATTTTTAATTGTTGGATACCACTCCCATGCAGCCAAGCTACCATCCTCTGGTGGCTGTGTACATAAAGCATAAGTCTGGGAATTAGTACTATTAGATTCAAATACACTAAATTGACAAGGGGCGATCGCTTGAAACACATGTTCGCCACCGTCAATGTGCCAGAAATTAAAATTTCCTCGCGAAGAACGACCGATACAACCTGCGCCAAAGCCACCTAAAGGCATTCCGTGCCAAGGGCCATCATCTATATTACTAGCGTAACGAACAGTGTAGGGTTGATCCCAGCCTAAACCAATGGGACGATTCCAAGTACAAGAGGGGATTTGCGGGGAGGTTTGATTTGTCATCGCCTGAGTTGACAGTGTGCAGTCACAATTAAAGAAGACTAACGCGATGTGTAAATTTTCTCAAGTTGTCTGGCAAACAGGTATCCTGCCATTTGATATATAAAAAGTAGGCAGGATGCTTGTTTTTACTCTCACTCAAATACTGCCAGAATTTTGATACTTGTCAGGAAACTTACACTTCACCTCAATTTCAAAATTGCAAATACGACACTGATCAACAGGAGTAAAGTTATGGAGCAAACTAAAAAAGAACTTTTGGAATCTAAAGGCTGGAAAATTGGAACAGTCTCAGACTTTTTAGAATTAACACCGGAAGAAACAATCTTTGTTGAAATCAAGCTGGCTCTTAGCAACAGTTTGAAGGATCGGCGGCAGAAAATGATGACTCAAAGTGAACTCGCTTCTAAAATTGGCTCCAGCCAACCTCGGATTGCTAAAGCTGAAAATGGCGATGCTTCGGTCTCAGTTGAATTATTGATCCGAGCAATGTTGGCTACAGGTGCAACTCCTAAAGATATTGGGCAGATTATTGCTGGTGTGGGTTAATTTGATTCCGAAAGGCTTCAAGCCCGCCCTGAATTTCCCAATGCTTATAATGTTTTCGTTTTTCAGTGATGGACGGCAAATTACTCATAAATGAAGCGCGAAAACTTTATACTGTCCGCTCCACTGTAGTTGTTAGCCTGCGATTCACACCCTATTTAGCAGCAACAAATTCCTCTATGGTTAATCCAGCAGTGCGAATTAAACTTCGCAAAGTTCCCTTCGCCACTTCACGATGATCAGGAACCGAAAGCGTTACGAGTTCCTCATCTTTCGTCATGATGATGTGGCTACCCGTCTGCCGCACAGCTTCCCAACCCAACGATTCAAAGACGCCCACAACTTCGCGCCCACTCATTACAGGTAACGCAGAACCCATTAGGCTACGACCTCAACCTGATATGTCTCTACTGTAAGTGGCATTCCACGCTCTGCACGAACCTGTAGGCAAGCTGAGATGGCATCTTTGATATTTTCAAGAGCTTCTTGTTTCGTCTGACCTTGACTCACACATCCTGGAATACTGGGACACTCCACAATCCAAATTCCATCCTCATCACGATCAAGTGTTACGCTAAACCTCATAACATATTTCCTCATCAAAAAGTGTCGCTTCTGTTCCATCCACACCAACGTAGTGTTGGACTGCTAGCTATTACAGACTCATCAATATTTGCAGAGGCATCTCGCATAGCTTGTAAGAGATTCTAACATTCAATTCAACAGCATAGGCGTTGCCATCTACTAACTGCAACTGAAAATGTGGTTGTGGTGGTAATTCCAGATCATGCTGACGTGCAATGTCTCTGAAATGAGCTAAGTTATTCCTAACGTGCTTCTCAAGATTTCTGATTGTTCCCCTATAACAACTGCATGTTACTCTAACATCTAAATCAATCCCAGAAATCGTTTGACCTCCTCCAAGTGGAGCGTAAATCGTACCATCAGAAACTTGAAGAGGAATGTTGATGTTGCTCTTGCGAAATTTCGCCACATCTTCATCAGTCGGTAATGGAATTGTAAGCCGATCTACTCCTCGAATTTTGTACATCTCAATAGATTCTCGCCAGTTATTGTGGATGATGTCAATCAACCTTTGCTGATACCAGCTACCATGTCCAAGAACATCAAGCATATAGAAGGAATCATCAGTGACACGAGCAAACAGTAACGGTCCCGTTCGCTTCATGAAGCCAGATTTATCTACTAAAGTCCCTAGGTGAAAGTGGTAAATCCCCCAGGCATTTAAGAGAGGGTCAGGATCGTCTGGAGAGTGAATTTTATTGAGATGTGGTGTAAGGTCTTCTCCGCTTTCTGCTTTTTGACAAACAATATTGACTCCCTCTGTATGTTCAGTTGGACATTTAAACTCTTTGGCAATCAAAACTTTTCGAGACCTTGGCTCTATTCTTCGTTTGAGAGTATTAAAGTATTGAATACAGATGGCATCTGGAGCTTGATTTGAGTCTACAGAATAACCAGCTTCTATTAATTTCTGACGTAAAATTTCAGTCCAATCACTTCTAAAGTCAATCGTTAAATCTAGTTCAGTGTTCTTGCTGTTCATCAAAAAGACAACCGAGTGTTTCCTGTCCTAGGCTAAAAGATAACTTAGAAAACGCACAACTGATGGAAGCGTGCATGTATATTTAATTTTGCACATCTACTTAAGCGCCATCCTATAAAGATATGAAAGCGCAGAAATCAAAGCTGGCTTCTAAAAAAAATTCTTGTTGCAATTACGCGATCGCTTTCTAATTCGGCTAGATTTTGACAGTGAATGATAAACGCAGTAGGGTTAGACCTGTTAAATTTATAAGTAGATTTATTTCAAATCCAATAACCCCTCTTCCTTCAACTTGGGATTAAATCGCACTTGGGTTTGCAAACCCCGTACTTCTAAAACTTTTAAAATCTCCGCCTCGACTCGCCGCGCTACATTTTTAATAATTTTGATTTTCGTGATTTCATCAATAGAATTTTCATAATTTGCCTGTTCTTCAGCCGTCATTAATGCTTTAGCATCTATTGGCTGTGTCCATTTGTCTTTATCATCCCCATTACCAGCAGGTACAGAGCCATTTTCTTCTATCCAAACCTTTTCAATATTTTCTAACACTGCGCGGCTAGGGCGTTCAATTGTTTGGACTTTCACCCAATAACATTGTTGTGGCTGGCGGACTATGTGCTGTTTCAGGCTAAGATAAACATCACGAGAATACCCCACAAATTGCAGAACTTTTTGCTGGTCAAAAATCGCGTAGACTCCGATTTTGCTTTGTAGATATTCAGGTAACTGACCAGCTTCATCAATATAGGGAATATACTCTAAGTTTGCTAAATAAGGAATGTTTGTGTCTGTAGTCATAATAAATAGTAGTCAGTAACAAGTCGTTAGTAGGGATACAAAGATTGTGAAGATGGGGATAGGGGATGGGGGATCAGGAATAGGGGACAAGAGGGACAAGGAAGACAAGGAAAAAATACTAACCCCCGCCCGATCCCCGATCCCCTACCCCCAAGAATGTAGACTCAAACACAAATAGCTGACTTTTTTCTCAGAAATCTTAACATTGGCGTTTTGGATGCTATATTAGTAAGTCTAGTAGTGTGTGTACATATTTATAGTCTTTCTGGAACTGACTGTGGCGAATACAAAGTCTGCTCTCAAGCGCGCCAAAATCGCAGAGCGCAATCGTTTAAGGAATAAATCTTATAAATCAGCTGTTAAGACGCTGATGAAAAAATACTTGGCTGCGGTAGAAACCTATGCAGCTAACCCAAGCCCTGAATCACAGCAAGAAGTCCAAACCCGGATGTCGGAAGCTTACAGCAAAATCGATAAAGCTGTGAAGCGGGGTGTCCTCCATCCCAACAATGGAGCGAGAAAAAAATCTAGACTAGCTCAAAAATTAAAAGCCCACACCCAACCAGCAGTAACTGCATCATAGTCATTGGTCATTGGTTCTTTGTCCTTTGTGATTTATAACGACAAAGGACAAAGGACAAAAAACAAAAAACTAAACAATGCAGCTAATAGATACTCACGTTCATATCAACTTTGATATTTTCCAGTCAGATTTAGAAACAGTACGAGCGCGATGGCAAGAAGCGGGTGTAGTGCATTTAGTCCACTCCTGTGTCGAACCAGCGGAATTTCCTAGTATTGCGACTTTAGCTCATCAGTTTCCCGAACTTAGCTTTGCTGTAGGTTTACATCCTTTAGATGTAGACAAATGGAACAATCAAACAGCAGATGAGATCAAATCTCTGGCTCTATCTGAACCGAAAGTAGTAGCAATTGGGGAAATGGGGCTAGATTTTTACAAAGCTGACAATTACGAACAGCAATACCTGGTATTTGAAGCACAGCTGAATTTAGCAGCTGAGCTTGATTTACCAGTGATCATACATTGCCGTAATGCGACGTCAGAAGTTAGGGAAGTACTGCAAAAATGGAAAAATCTTAAAGGTGAGACTGTACGAGGTGTCATGCACTGCTGGGGTGGAACGCCAGAAGAAACTCAATGGTTTCTAGATTTAGGTTTTTATATTAGCTTTAGCGGTACTGTCACCTTTAAAAACGCTAAACAAATTCAAGAATCTGCTGCGATGGTGAGAAGCGATCGCTTGTTGATTGAAACAGACTGTCCTTTTCTCGCACCAGTGCCAAAACGAGGTGAAAAACGTAACGAACCAGCCTATGTTCGCTACGTAGCTGAACAAGTAGCACGCCTCCGAGGTGAAACCACTGATGCGATCGCAGCTCTTACTACCCAAAATGCCTGCAAATTATTCGGTTTGACGCTATAAAATCATGTAATACGTGTATTTTTTATGACTATTTATGTAAAAGAAAATTTGAGGTGACAAAAATATGATATTATTGTACCCTCCAAAAAATATTGACTTGCGCCATAATGTTTAAGGAGGCAAATTACTGACTTCTGTGCTTTCGTTGTACAACTATTCAATTGATCATCCTCCTAAACTCCATAAATGATGCTAAAAATCTATAACTACCCACTTTCAACTCAGGTAGAGCTAGATTTTGGCTCCATCATTAAAGTTATACAAATTTATAAACGAAATTTTTTTGTGAGTATTATCCGCAAACCTCAAGCTACATAGATAAGCCGCAAGCTGAGAAAATCATTTGCTCAGTACTAGGATATCATCGCTTTGGGTTAAAGACACCACAGTCTTATGAAAGGTAACTGTCAAAAAAACTGCGTCAATGCAGGAGACGGTTTTCGGAGGAGAAGTGAACAGAGCAAAACACACTAGGGTAAAACTGAAGCATCTTCTATTTTTGGAAATCCAGCAAAGGGAACAAATACCCTCTTGCCAAAATTGCTATTTCCAGGTTTAATTGCTCCGTTTGCCTGCACCTGCACACAGCAGGTGGTGTAAGGAGAAGTTCCCACACACCGACAAGTTTAACCAGGTTGACAAAGGTAGAGGCATGACTAACGACACAATAATGGAACCCGCCTTTTTGTTGCCCGACTTAATTGAAATCCAGCGTTCTAGTTTTCGTTGGTTTTTAGAAGAAGGGCTAATCGAAGAACTTAACTCCTTTAGTCCCATTACTGACTACACTGGCAAACTAGAACTGCACTTTTTAGGTCAGAATTACAAACTGAAGGAACCAAAGTACGACGTTGACGAAGCCAAGCGGCGGGATAGCACTTACGCTGTCCAAATGTATGTACCCACACGTTTGATCAATAAAGAAACGGGGGAAATTAAAGAACAAGAAGTATTTATTGGAGATCTGCCTCTGATGACAGATCGCGGCACGTTTATTATAAACGGTGCAGAGCGAGTCATTGTCAACCAGATAGTGCGATCGCCAGGAGTTTACTACAAATCAGAAATTGACAAAAACGGACGGCGTACTTATTCAGCTAGTTTAATTCCTAACCGAGGGGCTTGGCTGAAATTTGAAACAGACCGTAACGACTTAGTGTGGGTACGCATCGACAAAACCCGCAAATTGTCGGCCCAAGTGCTATTAAAAGCATTGGGATTGTCAGACAACGAAATCTTCGACGCCCTGCGCCACCCCGAATATTTCCAAAAAACCATCGAAAAAGAAGGGCAATTCTCCGAAGAAGAAGCCCTAATGGAACTGTATCGCAAACTGCGTCCGGGTGAACCACCGACAGTATTAGGTGGACAACAACTCCTAGACTCTCGCTTCTTTGATCCCAAGCGTTATGACTTAGGGCGAGTCGGACGCTATAAACTCAACAAAAAACTGCGTCTACAAGTACCAGAAACAATGCGGGTACTCACCCCCCAAGATATCTTGGCGGCGGTGGATTACCTCATTAACCTGGAATATGATATTGGTAGCATAGACGACATTGATCACCTCGGTAATCGCCGAGTGAGAAGCGTCGGTGAGTTGCTGCAAAACCAAGTCAGAGTTGGTTTAAACCGTTTGGAGCGGATTATTCGCGAACGGATGACTGTATCCGATGCCGAAGTTCTCACCCCTGCATCCTTGGTTAACCCTAAACCTTTGGTAGCAGCAATTAAAGAATTTTTTGGCTCCAGCCAACTGTCCCAGTTCATGGATCAAACCAACCCCTTAGCAGAATTGACCCACAAACGCCGTCTGTCTGCCCTTGGCCCTGGTGGTTTGACCCGCGAACGTGCCGGTTTCGCTGTCCGAGATATTCACCCATCACACTACGGACGTATTTGCCCAATCGAAACACCAGAAGGTCCCAACGCTGGTTTGATTGGTTCCTTGGCAACCCATGCACGGGTGAATCTATACGGCTTTTTAGAAACACCCTTCCGTCCTGTAGAAAATGGGCGCGTCAGGTACGATATCCAACCAACTTACATGACCGCCGATGAAGAAGACGACTTTCGGGTGGCGGCGGGAGATGCGCCAATTGATGAAAATGGTCATCTCATTGGTCCTGAAGTACCTGTACGCTATCGTCAGGAATTCTCCACCACAACAGCAGAACAAGTAGACTATATCGCAGTCTCTCCGGTACAAATTGTGTCGGTAGCTACGAGCATGATTCCCTTCCTAGAGCATGACGACGCCAACCGCGCTCTCATGGGATCGAACATGCAACGGCAGGCGGTACCCCTACTCAAACCAGAGCGTCCCTTGGTAGGCACGGGCTTAGAAGCTCAAGGAGCTAGAGACTCTGGGATGGTGATTGTCTCCCGCACCGACGGCGACGTCACTTATGCAGATGCGACCAAAATTCGTGTACGTCCACGACTACGCCCAGGAGAGGAAAGTGCCAAACCCCCTGCGGAAATTGAATACATCATATCTAAGTACCAGCGTTCCAACCAAGATACTTGCCTCAACCAAAAACCTCTCGTTCGTATGGGTGAACGGGTTGTTGCTGGTCAGGTGCTAGCAGATGGTTCCTCAACCGAAGGTGGAGAATTGGCTCTCGGACAAAATATCGTCGTCGCTTATATGCCTTGGGAAGGCTATAACTACGAAGACGCGATTTTGATTTCTGAAAGATTGGTACAAGATGATATCTACACCTCAATTCACATTGAAAAATATGAAATTGAGGCCAGACAGACCAAACTTGGACCAGAAGAAATCACCAGAGAAATCCCTAACGTCGGTGAAGACGCCCTGCGAAATTTAGATGAACAGGGAATTATCCGCATTGGTGCATGGGTAGAAGCCGGAGATATTCTGGTTGGTAAAGTTACTCCTAAAGGTGAATCTGATCAACCACCCGAAGAAAAATTATTGCGAGCAATCTTCGGTGAAAAAGCACGGGATGTCCGAGATAACTCCTTGCGTGTACCCAACGGTGAAAAAGGGCGTGTTGTAGACGTACGGATCTTTACCCGCGAACAAGGCGACGAACTACCGCCCGGAGCCAACATGGTAGTGCGGGTGTATGTAGCCCAGAAGCGGAAAATCCAAGTCGGCGACAAAATGGCAGGACGCCACGGCAATAAGGGGATTATTTCCAAGATATTGCCAATCGAAGACATGCCCTATTTGCCTGATGGCTCACCAGTCGATATCGTCCTCAACCCCTTGGGTGTACCCAGCCGGATGAACGTCGGACAAGTATTTGAGTGTCTGTTGGGTTGGGCTGGCCACATCATGGGAATGCGATTTAAGATTACGCCCTTTGATGAAATGTACGGTCAAGAAGCATCCCGGACGATTGTGCATGGCAAATTGCAAGAAGCACGGGATGAAACTGGCAAAAACTGGGTATTTAACCCAGATGATCCAGGCAAAATTTTGGTCTATGACGGTCGTACTGGCGAACCCTTTGACCGACCGGTGACTGTAGGTGTGGCTTATATGCTGAAACTGGTACACCTAGTAGATGATAAGATCCATGCTCGTTCCACTGGTCCATACTCCTTAGTAACTCAACAGCCTTTGGGTGGTAAAGCTCAACAAGGTGGTCAGCGATTTGGAGAAATGGAAGTGTGGGCATTGGAAGCCTTTGGTGCAGCTTACACTTTGCAGGAATTGCTGACAGTTAAATCCGACGATATGCAAGGGCGCAATGAAGCGCTTAATGCGATCGTCAAAGGAAAAGCCATTCCTCGACCAGGAACACCAGAGTCTTTCAAAGTGTTAATGCGAGAATTGCAATCTTTAGGTTTGGATATTGCCGTCCATAAGGTGGAAACCCAAACAGATGGTAGTACCGTAGACGTAGAAGTTGATTTGATGGCAGACAATAACGCCCGTCGTACACCTCCACGTCCAACCTACGAATCCCTCAGCCGCGAGTCCATAGAAGAAGAGGAATAGTCAATAGTCCATTGTCAATAGTCCATTGTCAAAGCAAATGACCATTGTACAGACGCGAGGAACATCGCGTCTCTACTATTGGCCCTTGACTACTGGCTAAAACTAAATACTCCTCCCACTAGCACGGTTAATTATGCCTGTGCTGTTTGTGAAGTCATAACTTAAACGCAGCATTAAACAAATGAGAAACGCCCAAACTAATCAGTTTGACTACGTTAAAATTGGCTTGGCATCGCCCGAACGTATTCGTCAGTGGGGTGAAAGAACACTACCAAATGGCCAAGTCGTTGGTGAAGTCACTAAACCAGAGACAATTAACTACCGGACTCTGAAACCAGAGATGGATGGTTTGTTCTGCGAGCGTATCTTTGGTCCGGCAAAAGATTGGGAATGTCATTGCGGTAAGTATAAGAGAGTCCGGCATCGCGGTATCGTTTGCGAACGTTGTGGTGTGGAAGTTACCGAATCGCGAGTCCGTCGCCACCGCATGGGTTTCATTAAACTCGCTGCGCCTGTAGCTCACGTTTGGTATCTCAAAGGTATTCCTAGTTATATCTCCATCCTCTTGGATATGCCCCTGCGGGATGTTGAGCAAATTGTTTATTTCAATTCCTATGTCGTTCTTAGCCCTGGTAATGCGGAAACTTTAAGTTATAAACAATTACTTAGTGAAGATCAGTGGCTAGAAATTGAAGATCAAATTTACAGCGAAGATTCTACTTTACAAGGTGTAGAAGTCGGCATTGGTGCAGAAGCATTACTGCGTCTACTTGCTGATATTAACCTCGAACAAGAAGCTGAAACTCTGCGCGAAGAAATTACCACTGCCAAAGGTCAAAAACGAGCGAAGTTAATTAAGCGTTTGCGGGTAATTGACAACTTTATTGCCACCGGCTCAAAACCAGAGTGGATGGTAATGGCTGTCATTCCTGTGATTCCGCCAGATTTACGCCCGATGGTGCAGCTTGATGGTGGGCGCTTTGCAACTAGCGACTTGAATGATTTGTATCGTCGGGTAATTAACCGCAATAACCGTCTGGCGCGTTTACAAGAGATATTAGCTCCGGAGATTATCGTTCGCAACGAGAAGCGGATGCTGCAAGAAGCGGTAGACGCATTGATTGATAATGGTCGGCGGGGACGGACGGTAGTGGGAGCAAATAACCGTCCCTTAAAATCATTGTCAGACATTATTGAGGGTAAACAAGGGCGTTTCCGGCAAAACTTGTTGGGTAAACGGGTAGATTATTCCGGACGTTCTGTAATTGTGGTTGGGCCAAAGTTGCATATCCACCAATGTGGTTTACCACGGGAAATGGCAATTGAGCTATTCCAGCCATTTGTGATCCACCGCCTGATTCGTAGTGGCATGGTAAACAATATTAAAGCTGCGAAAAAACTTATTTCCCGGTCTGACCCAAGTGTTTGGGATGTCTTGGAAGAAGTCATTGAAGGACATCCCGTTTTGTTAAACCGGGCTCCGACACTGCACCGCTTGGGTATTCAGTCTTTTGAACCAATTTTGGTAGAAGGAAGAGCCATCCAGCTACACCCGTTAGTATGTCCAGCTTTTAACGCTGACTTTGACGGAGACCAAATGGCGGTACACGTACCTTTATCCCTAGAATCACAAGCAGAAGCACGATTATTGATGTTGGCTTCTAACAACATTTTGTCTCCTGCTACAGGTAAGCCAATCATTACACCTAGCCAAGACATGGTGTTAGGTTCCTATTACTTAACCGCAGAAAATCCCCACGCCACTAAAGGTGCAGGACGATATTTTGCTTCTTTAGAAGATGTAATCATGGCTTTCGACCAAGATCAAATAGACCTACACGCCTACGTCTATGTCCGTTACGACGGTGAAGTTGAATCAAGTCAACCGGACAATGATCCACAAGAAGTGACCAAGAATGATGATGGTAGCGTGACTAAGTTGTATAAATACCGTCGAGTTAGAGAAGACGCTCAAGGCAATGTCATTTCTCAGTATATTTATACAACTCCAGGTCGTGTAATTTACAACAAGGCAATTCAGGAAGCGATCGCAAGTTAGTCAATTGTCAATTGTTATTGGTCAATTGTCATTAGCTCAGTTTTGACTATTGACCATTGACTCTTGACTCTGGACTTTTGACTCTGGACTTTTGACTAAGGACTCTTGACAAATGACTAATGACAAAATAATTTTCCGCAATCGCGTTGTTGATAAAGGTCAACTGCGAAACCTAATTTCTTGGTCGTTTACACACTATGGTACAGCCCGGACGGCTGTGATGGCGGACAAATTAAAAGAATTAGGCTTCCGTTACGCTACCAAAGCCGGGGTTTCGATCAGTGTAGAAGACTTGATGGTGCCTCCTTCCAAGCGATCGCTCCTCGAAGCCGCAGAAGCAGAAATTCGCGCCACTGAAGAACGTTACCAACGTGGTGAAATTACGGAAGTAGAGCGTTTTCAAAAAGTAATTGATACCTGGAATGGTACTTCCGAAGCCCTGAAAGACGAAGTTGTCACCCACTTCCGAAAGACAAACCCCCTCAACTCCGTGTACATGATGGCATTCTCTGGAGCCAGGGGTAATATCTCCCAAGTACGGCAATTGGTCGGGATGCGGGGACTGATGGCAGATCCGCAAGGGGAAATTATCGACTTGCCGATCAAAACCAATTTCCGGGAAGGACTGACCGTCACCGAGTATATTATTTCTTCTTATGGTGCGCGTAAAGGCTTGGTAGATACCGCCCTCCGCACCGCAGACTCCGGTTATCTCACCCGCCGTCTAGTGGACGTTTCCCAGGATGTGATTATCCGCGAATTTGATTGTGGTACCACCAGAGGTATTCCCATCCGAGCCATGACTGAAGGTAGCAAAGTCATGATCAGGCTGGAAACCCGCCTCATGGGACGAGTAGTAGGGGAAGATGTAATACATCCAACTACAGGTGAAGTCATTGCAGCCCGAAATACACCCATTTCTGATGATTTGGCAAGAATCATCGAAAAATCAGGTGTGACTGAAGTCGTTGTGCGATCGCCCTTAACTTGCGAAGCTGCGCGATCGGTTTGCCAACATTGCTATGGTTGGAGTCTAGCCCATGCCAAAATGGTGGATTTGGGTGAAGCTGTCGGTATTATTGCTGCCCAAAGTATCGGTGAACCAGGGACGCAGTTAACGATGCGTACTTTCCACACCGGCGGTGTGTTCACTGGGGAAGTTGCGAAACAAGAACGTGCCGAAATTGATGGTACAGTTCGTTTCCCTCGCCGCTTGCGGACAAGACCCTATCGTACCCGCCACGGTGAAGATGCTTTATATGTAGAAGCCAACAACACTTTGACCTTGGATGCTGGTAACTCAACCACCAAGGAAATTGCTCTTACTCAAGGCTCAACACTGTACGTTGTCGATGGACAAAAAGTCAAGCAGGGTCAGTTAATCGCAGAAGTCGCACTTGGTGGACGCACAACCCGTGCTAATACAGAAAAAGCCGTCAAAGACGTAGCTTCTGACTTAGCAGGGGAAGTTAAGTTTGCCGATGTTGTCGCCGAACAAAAAACAGACCGTCAAGGTAACACCACCACTACAGCCGCACGGGGTGGTTTGATCTGGATTTTGTCAGGAGAAGTTTACAACTTACCACCGGGTGCCGAATTGGTGGTCAAGGAAAACGATACTATTGCTAGCAATGGTGTTTTGGCAGAAACCAAACTCACCACTCAGCATGGTGGTGTGGTGCGTGTACCAGAAGCAACCCCAGGTAAGTCAACGCGGGAAATTGAAATTATTACAGCTTCTGTAGTTTTAGATCAAGCTACAGTAACTGTCCAAAGCTCTCAGGGTAAAAATAATTACTTAGTTAGCACTGGTAACAACCAAGTATTCAACCTCAGAGCTACCCCAGGTACTAAAGTTCAAAATGGTCAGGTAGTTGCTGAGTTAATTGACGATCGCTATCGTACCAGCACTGGTGGAATGCTGAGATACGCTGGTGTAGAAGTCCAGAAAAAAGGTAAAGCCAAACAAGGTTACGAAGTGGTACAGGGAGGAAGCTTATTATGGATTCCCGAAGAAACCCACGAAGTTAACAAAGACATCTCCTTGTTGTTGGTTGAAGACGGTCAGTATGTTGAAGCTGGTACTGAGGTAGTTAAAGATATCTTCTGCCAAAATAATGGCGTCATCGAAGTTACCCAGAAAAATGACATTCTGCGGGAAGTGGTGATTAAGCCCGGCGAACTGCTGATGGTCGATGATCCAGAAGCAGTCATGAGCAAAGATAATACTTTTATTCAACCTGGTGAAGAATTACTGGGACAAACCTTTAATGAACTACGCTACATTCAGTATGTGGAAACACCAGAAGGGCCAGCTTTATTGATTCGCTCAGTAGTTGAGTATGCTGTACCAAACTACCCTGATGTACCATCTACTACATCTGTGAGTCAGCAAACAGCTCGTTCGATTGAATTGCGAGCGGTACAACGTTTACCCTACAAAGATTCTGAACGAGTTAAATGTGTTGAAGGTGTAGAACTGCTACGAACCCAACTAGTGTTGGAAATTGAGCAAGAAGACGAACAAGACCATACAGCCTCCCCCTTAGCAGCAGATATTGAATTAGTTGCTGATGCTGATGATTCAGAAATTCAGCGTTTGCAACTGGTGATTTTGGAATCTTTAACAGTTCGTCGAGATATTACTGCTGATGCTACTCAAGGTAGTACGAATACAACCCTTGAGGTTGAAGACGGACAAACTATTGCTCCTGGTGCAGTGGTAGCACGTACCCAAATTTTGTGTAAAGAAGGCGGTATCGTACGGGGCGTCAAAAAAGGTACAGAAGCTGTTCGTCGTTGCTTAGTGTTGCGTAAACAACACGATATGATGAGGATGAGTACTGCTGTCCAGCCCAAATTTAAGCCGGGTGACTTGATAGTAGAAGGTACAGAAATTGCTCCAGGAGTCTTTGCAGAAGAATCAGGGCAAATTGTAGCAGTGAAAAAAGTAGAAAATACGGGGGAAACTGGTTCTGACCAATCAGCACTCACAACTCAAAACTACTCTGTTACCATTCGTCTTGGTCGCCCTTACCGCGTCAGTGCTGGTGCGATCTTACAAGTAGAAGATGGAGATTTGGTACAACGCGGTGATAATTTGGTACTGCTGGTGTTTGAACGCGCCAAGACAGGAGACATCATCCAAGGTTTACCGAGAATTGAAGAACTCCTCGAAGCTCGTAAGCCGAAAGAAGCATGTATTTTGGCCAAGAGATCAGGAGAAGTCAAGGTCATCTATGGTGATGGTGATGAAGCGATCGCTGTCAAAGTGATCGAACCCAACGGTGTAGTTACAGATTACCCAATCGGCCCAGGACAAAACCTAGTAGTCACCGATGGTCAAACAATCAGTGCGGGACAAACACTCACAGATGGGCCTGCTAATCCCCATGAAATCTTAGAAGTCTTCTTTAACCTTGGTTCGGAAGATGGAGTTTATGCGTGCGCCAGCCATGCTTTACAGAAAGTACAAACTTTCCTTGTGAATGAAGTGCAATTAGTTTATCAGTCTCAAGGGATTGATATTGCTGACAAACACATTGAAGTCATTGTCCGACAAATGACGGCAAAAGTTCGGGTCGATGATGGTGGTGACACCACGATGCTACCTGGTGAATTGGTAGAACTGCGTCAAATCGAGCAGGTAAATGAAGCTATGGCAATTACTGGTGGTGCAAGAGCGCAATATACTCCTGTACTACTGGGTATTACCAAAGCATCTTTGAATACTGATAGCTTTATTTCTGCTGCGTCCTTCCAAGAAACGACACGGGTCTTAACTGAAGCTGCAATTGAAGGAAAATCTGACTGGTTACGTGGTTTGAAAGAGAACGTGATTATCGGACGGTTGATTCCTGCTGGTACAGGCTTTAATGCTTACGAAGAACCTGGTATAGTCGAAGACTATACTGATTCTTTCAGCAATAGTGTCTTGGATGAAGTTGAAGATCCATTAGATATGGTGCTGGACGATCGCACAGCCCGTACCTACAACTTAGACTCTCCAACTCTAGGAATGGGAGAAGCTACTTATGGTGGCAGATCAAAATCAATTTTGGATGATGATGATTTGATTCCTGATGAAATCAACGATCTGACAGACGATGACGAAGACGACTACGACGAAGAAGATTTCGAGGACGAAGACGACGAATAAACTAGCGTAGTCAGAATTATAGGTGGGGATGTAGCCAATTCACTACATCCCCACTTTTTGTTAGGCTTATATCTTTTGAGAAAAAACTAATACCAATTCCAATACGCTTGGTGTTAAGGATTTTTAGTACCGAAAATTGATCTGTACCAGACGCGAAATTTCGCGTCTGGTACAAAGGATTTTGGGCTTATCACCAAGCGTATTGATACCAATTCTCCAAAATCAAGCAACAGACCCAAAACCGGAAAAACAGGCTGCATCTAAGTTTCTTAGTATTTTCTCTCAACTCAATTAGGATTGCTATACAGGGTTTAAATGTCAACCGATTTGTCTGATCTGAGCAGAATTGGAAGCAGATTTTCTCTTCTATTTTTTGCCTTTCCCATAACTGTCTAGGACTTACACTCTCCAGAAAAATCTATGTTGTTAATTTAGTCACAGAAATACCATGCTAATTTGTAGGAAGATAAATTAAGTATATCTACTCTGTAAATTTTTGGTTCAGGTAATTTGCAAACATTTGCTGAAAATTGATCTCATCCTGATGAAAATATAAATTTTGATTTGATTAGACAGTATTTATGAAAGCCTCTCAATATTTTGTTTTCACCACTAGAAATACGTTAAAATTAGGTACTCGATAAATTAGTTATCTCATTCACCACCCTTATCAAGTGGTTGCAATAGCCTGAAATTAAATGTGTCCTCAAATGATATGTATTGATAGAGGTAATCAAGTGTGAACAGCTAAAGTGTAAAGCTCGAAATATAGACATCCGAGTATTTGTGTCTATACAGTAATTTTAGCTACTAAATTATAAGAAAAGGCAAAAAGTATACTCAGAGCCTACTAATGAATCAACAGCCGATTATAATGTGAAAACCAACCATATCCCTGAATTTGGGATATGACGAAATAATAAACCAAGTAATAGTTGGCTTGCTTACGGTTAAGAGCAACTAGCCAAATTTTTCTGAGTAATGCTCATTAAGCCGAAAACCGACCAGAACAACCATAATTTAGTGGCCTTTGTAAAGAATTTTATGCTACAAATCTTGGAAGTATCAAAAAAATCCAGGTTAAGCTAGAAAAGAGAGTTAGTGTTAGCTACCCTTCTCCCTTGGGGCAAGAAGCAAAGCTCATTCTCAAGCGGGAATATTTTAAAGTTGGCATTGTCCTTACTCCATGCTGCGAATCATTACTCAGCAGGCAGACGTCAGATCAGAATTACAAAGGATCTGCGATCGCACCAATGACGAACAGGTGCTTCATAAAGAAGCAACAGTGCGGGAAGTGTTGCAAGCGGTGAAGCGCCAAGGTGATAAAGCTGTACTGCATTACACAGAAGAATTTGACCATCAAATTCTCAGACCAGAAGAACTACGAATTACAGGAGCAGAAATAGATGCAGCTTATCAACAGGTCTCGAAAGAACTGGTGGAAGCAATTAGATTGGCTTGTCGCCAAATCGAAGCGTTTCACCGCCAACGAGTTCCAAAAAGCTGGGTAAACTTTGAAGATGATGAAGTAGTTCTCGGCAAACGGTATACACCTGTAGACCGCGCCGGAATATACGTACCTGGTGGTCGTGCAGCATACCCAAGCACGGTGTTAATGAATGCAATTCCAGCCCAAGTGGCAGGAGTACCCCGTATAATTATGGTGACTCCACCAGGAGCAAGTAAAACAATTTACCCGTCTGTGTTGGTAGCAGCACAAGAAGCTGGGTTACAAGAAATTTATCGCGTTGGGGGAGCGCAAGCGATCGCTGCTTTAGCTTATGGCACAAAAACAATTCCTAAAGTTGATGTCATCACTGGCCCAGGTAATATTTATGTAACCTTGGCAAAAAAACTAGTCTATGGCACAGTCGGAATTGATTGTTTGGCAGGAGCAAGCGAAGTACTGATTATTGCCGATGAAACCGCAAATCCCGTTCATGTTGCAGCAGATATGCTAGCACAAGCTGAACATGATCCAATGGCAGCAGCAATCTTGTTGACGACAGATCCAGCTTTAGCTAAGAATGTGCAAGTTGCTGTAGAAAGACAATTAATAGATCACCCCAGACGCACCCTCACAGAAAAAGCACTTGCCCACTACGGCTTAATTGTGATTGTAGAATCACTACAAGCAGCCGCTGAACTTTCTAACGAATTTGCCCCCGAACACCTAGAACTAGAAGTTGAAGATCCTTGGGCAGTGTTACCATGGATTCGTCATGCTGGTACTATTTTCCTGGGTTACTCCACACCGGAGGCCGTCGGAGACTATGTTGCTGGTCCCAACCATACCTTACCTACCTCTGGATCAGCCCGCTACGCTTCGCCACTAGGAGTCGAAACTTTCCTCAAGCATTCAAGTATTATCCAGTACTCACAAACTGCCTTGGAAAAAGTCGCGGGTGCAATTGATGCATTAGCAGCAGCTGAAGGTTTACCCTCTCATGCTAATTCAGTCAGATGGCGAGTTCAAAAAGAAGAATAAATTATATTGTTGGTTGTTGATAATTAACAGTTGGTTGTTAGCCTAGCAAACAACAATTATTAAATTTTTCTCCAGACTTTTGACAAAAACCAAATCCTGGCGTCAAACTTAAACTTTAAGTCTACACTAACCTTAGTATAATCTTGAAGATAATCAATTTTAATTGCAGGGGTTTGCACTTTTGGAGATACAAGCCGTGCTAAAGACTATTTTGGTTGCTCTAGACTCTTCAGGTATTGCAGAGCGAGTCATTGAGGCTTTAAACGATTTAGTATTACCAAAAGACAGCAAAGTAGTCCTTTGTCATGTTTTTCCTCGCCCTGACTCAGAAATGGAACTACCTGCTGATCGGCCTCATTCAGATTCCCAAGTTCTTTCTTCTTTACAGGTCGAAAAACAATTACAATCCTACCAAACGCAGTTACCTGTTGCTAGTGAAATAGAATTAGTCACCGGCGATCCAGCAGAAGAAATAATCCGCCTTGCCAATATTTATAAAGCTGATTTAATTGTGATCGGTAGTCGTGGCTTGACTGGTATGAACCGAATTGTTCAAGGTTCAGTTAGTAGTCAAGTAGTTGAAGAAGCTCATTGTTCTGTATTAGTGGTCAAGCCAAAGTAAGTATTTTGGAGCAGAAATAACAGATAATATAAAAAGCGCTTCATATTTCTTAAAATTTTTCTAACACAATGGCAAGAGATTTACGGGAATTTATCAAACTTCTGGAACAAAAGGGACAACTACAGCGAATTACAGCGCCAGTAGATCCAGATTTAGAAATCGCGGAAATTTCCAATCGAATGCTGCAAAAGGGCGGACCGGCGTTATTATTTGAAAACGTTAAAGGTTCATCTATACCAGTGGCGATCAACCTGATGGGGACAGTACAAAGGATATGCTGGGCGATGAATATGCAGCATCCCCAGGAATTGGAAGAACTGGGGAAAAAGCTGGCGATGCTACAACAACCCAAACCGCCTAAAAAAATTTCCCAAGCGATCGATTTTGGTAAAGTGCTATTTGATGTACTCAAGGCGAAACCTGGACGAGATTTTTTCCCCGCTTGTCAACAAGTGGTAATTCAAGGGGAAGATTTAGATTTAAACAAGTTACCTTTTATACGTCCTTATCCTGGTGATGGTGGCAAGATCATCACTCTAGGGCTAGTAATTACCAAGGATTGTGAGACAGGCACACCAAATGTAGGTGTGTATCGTTTGCAACTTCAATCTCCAAAAACAATGACCGTGCATTGGTTGTCGGTGCGGGGTGGGGCGAGACATTTACGTAAAGCCGCCGAACATGGCAAAAAATTAGAAGTTGCGATCGCCTTGGGTGTCGATCCTTTAATTATCATGGCAGCAGCCACACCAATTCCGGTAGATTTATCTGAATGGTTGTTCGCCGGACTTTACGGTGGTTCCGGTGTACAGTTAGCAAAGTGTAAAACTGTAGATTTGGAAGTTCCTGCTGATTCTGAAATTGTCCTCGAAGGAACGATCACACCAGGAGAAATTTTACCAGATGGGCCTTTTGGTGATCACATGGGTTATTACGGTGGTGTCGAAGATTCACCGCTGATTCGCTTCCACTGCATGACACAGCGCAAAGACCCGATTTATTTAACCACATTTAGCGGTCGTCCACCCAAAGAAGAAGCGATGATGGCGATCGCTCTCAATCGGATTTATACTCCCATACTACGCCAACAAGTTTCGGAAATCGTCGATTTCTTCTTACCAATGGAAGCTTTGAGTTACAAAGCAGCGATTATATCTATAGATAAAGCCTATCCTGGACAAGCACGACGGGCTGCATTGGCGTTTTGGAGTGCGCTACCACAATTTACCTACACCAAATTCGTGATTGTAGTCGATAAAAATATCAATATTAGAGATCCGCGTCAAGTTGTGTGGGCAATTAGTTCTAAAGTAGATCCCAAACGAGATGTATTTATTTTACCAAATACGCCCTTTGATAGCTTAGATTTTGCCAGTGAAAAAATTGGTTTAGGTGGACGCATGGGTATTGATGCAACTACAAAGATACCACCAGAAACCGAACACGAATGGGGCGCCCCTTTAGAATCAGATCCAGAAATAGCAGCGATGGTGGAAAGACGTTGGGCGGAATATGGCTTGGGAGATTTGCAACTCACAGAAGTAGATCCGAATTTGTTTGGCTACGATTTGCGGTAAAAATATGACATCAGCGATCTTGCTGGTGTCTAAAAATCGGAGAAAGCAATTGAATAATCAAGTTTTTCAGCAAGCGATCGCTTTAGGGTTTTGTAGTATTAGCGTGCTTGTTAATACTGGTATTGCCAATTCCAGCGCCCTAGCACAAGCACCTAAGCAACAAAAGTGTGATATTGATGCTTACGTCATCACCAAAGAACCACAAGGTTTAAACGTACGGAGTGGTGCAAGTCCTACTCACAAAATTGTGGGTAAAATAGCTACTAATGAAACAGTCAAGATAGTTGCTGCTTCGGGAAAATGGGTGAAAATTACCGATACCACTGGTGATTTTACAGGAACTGGTTGGGTGTATTTACCAATGTTAGGTATATCATCGCGGGGTTATGGTACTGACGGCGTCAATCTTTACAGTAGTACAAATCCAAAAAGTCAAAAAATTGCCAAAGTTCCCTCCAGCACGAATGTCAAATTATTAGGTTGTCAGGGAGAATGGGCGCAGGTTGAATATCAGGGTATCAAAGGTTGGTTGGCAAGTGAAGATCAATGTGGTGCGGCCCTGACTAGTTGTTCGTGAGGGGATAGGGGATCAGGGATCGGGGATCGGGAATTGGGGAAGGTAGGGGTCCCCTTTGGGGATAAGGGGAAGGTAGGGGTCCCCTTTGGGGATAAGGGGAAGGTAGGGGTCCCCTTTGGGGATAAGGGGAAGGTAGGGGTCCCCTTTGGGGATAAGGGGCAGGTGGGGTCCCCTCTGGGGATAAGGGGTAATGGGGATTGGGGATTGGGGAGTGTGGGAAGTGTCTTGAAAATAGGAATTGGGGAGACAAGGGAAGATGAAGAAAAAGATGAATATAAAACAAAAGGAGACAGGGAAACAAGGAGACAAGGGGAAACAAAAAAAAGAAGATCGAAAAAAATCTGATTCTTTATCTTCCAATCCTTCTATCTCTACTTCTGTCGCTCCTCAATTGGAAGATTGGATGGAAATTGGTACGATTGTTGCACCTCAAGGTTTACACGGTGAAATGCGGGTGTATCCTAATTCGGATTTTCCGGAACGGTTTGAGGTTCCGGGAAAGCGTTGGTTGTTGCGTACACCAGAGATGAAACCGCAAGCTGTAGAATTGGTTTCAGGTCATTATATCGAGGGTAAAAATCTCTACATAATTAAATTGGCTGGTGTGGATAATCGCAATCAAGCTGAGGAATTGCGCGGTTGTAAGTTAATGGTTCCCGAAAGCGATCGCCCCCAGTTGGGAGAAGATGAATATCATGTCCTTGATTTAATTGGCTTGCAAGTTTTTATGCAGGAGTCTGGTGAACTTGTTGGTACGGTAGTAGATGTGATTGCTGCTGGTAATGATTTATTAGAAGTCAAGTTACACCAACCACTAAGGAGCAACCAACAACAAAAGACTGTTTTGATTCCTTTTGTAAAGGCGATCGCGCCAGTGATAGATTTAGAAACTGGCAGGATTGAAATTACGCCACCACTTGGTTTACTGGAAATTAACTAATTAGCATTTTCACGGAAGAAGGCTGAATCCTTTCCCATGCTACACCAAAGTTCATAACGAAGGATTCAGTCTTGTTTTTGCAGTAAGGTTTATTGCGATTTGATCATTAAGGCTAATTATAGCAGCTTTATTGCTACAAATTTGCATTTCAATAATATGAAGATCAGGATATTAAATCCTACTGACGTGGCATTTATAAATTTAGATGATTGTTTTCCTGATTTTGCAAGCAATACAAGAGCTATGTTCTTTAAAAATGGTTAAGCTTTATAAAACTTAACCTTTGCTATTAAAAATAAATGTCAACTAGTTTGGTACTATGATCTGGTTACTTATTGAGATAATTAATCATTAAATTTGGATAAAATCTTCCGAATTCTCATCCAATGACACCATGATCACTATGGTTGTGGTGACTCCACAGTCGGTTCTTTAACAGTAGCCCCTACACCTCTATAGTGGTGAAAAAATCGACTTTTGAAACACCAAGGCTCTAAGACACGAAGGTGAAAAGCCCAAGATTCGGTAATTTTTGTGAGGGTTTTTACCTATCTTGAAAGGTCTGGTTCTTTAACAGTCAAAGCCTTAACTAATCGACTTTACATCAATCTCTAAGTTTTTCTACTCAGGTGTCATATGTCAAAAACAATTGGTCTTTTTTACGGTACTCAAACTGGTAATACTGAATCTGTTGCTGAAATGATTCAGGATGAATTCGGTAAGGATTTAGTAAATTTACACGACATTTCCCAAGTAGATGTCAGTGATTTTGACGAGTATGACTATTTAATTATTGGTTGTCCGACTTGGAATATAGGTGAACTTCAAAGTGATTGGGATGGCTTTTTCCCTGAACTTGACGAAATTGATTTTTCTAACAAGTTAGTTGCTTATTTTGGCACTGGAGATCAGATTGGCTATGCCGATAATTTTCAGGATGCGATTGGTATTTTAGAGGAAAAAATTTCAGAACGTGGTGGTAAAACAGTGGGTTATTGGCCAAAATCTGGCTACGACTTCAACGATTCTAAAGCATTAAGAGATGGTAAGTTTGTTGGATTAGCAATTGATGAAGATAATCAATCTGAATTAACGACAGAACGAATAAAAACGTGGGTTAGTCAGTTAAAAAAAGAATTTAAGCTGTAAATGCTTTTTTTGGCGGTTATTCCCTTTTAAACTGCAAAATGCATATCTGTACCAAAGTTTAAATTTTAAGTAAGAAAATCAAAATTCAGTATTTCAGACTTTAGAATATTACTAAATACTGAATTTTGAGTTTATTAGGTATGTTGCTAAAATTCAAAATAAATGACTCCAATACATTATTTTATGTCTGTGCTGCTCAGTTGGTAAAAAGAGATGAAAAGAAATATTTTCGTAATTTTCACACTATGATTTGAGAAAAAAAGCGAAATGAATTGAGAATAAATACCTGATTTATAACTAGTTTTGCAGTCAAAAAAGATTTTAAATACGCATTGATTTCACTAATAAATCAAAATTTATAACTCCTAATTTTACGCCTAATAGGTATGTATGTCTGATTTATTTGACGTTCTTTGGTTAAATGTTAGCCCAAGTTTGAAGGGTTTAGACAAACCATTATTGCAATACTTATCTAAGCATATGTCGGTGGCGCGATGGGAATATTTGCAAACTAAAGATGAAGCTTGTTCCCTAGATAGAGCAGTGGGGCTACTGTATGATTTTTTAAAATCGCATGATCGCCCGGTTCATTTGGCAGGTCATGGAATGAGTGGTACGATCGCTTTATTATTCGCTCGTCAATATCCACAAAAAGTGCGATCGCTAGCATTGTTGGCTGTAGCATCTCAAAGCGCAAATACTTGGCAAGCCCATTATTACCAGCAACGCCTTTTGTTTCCTCTCAGCCGTGAGCAAATTTTAGTTAACAGCGTTCGGACTCTATTTGGTGATCAATCTCCCGCAAATACTAAAAAGCTACTGACTGCACTCACCAGAGATTTAGACGAATCCCCCACACCCCATTCTTTATTTCGATTGATTCACTTATCTAAAGGTGGGGTTTCCATGCCAATGTTTGTATGTGGTAGCAAAAATGATTCAGTTGTGACTCCACCAGACTTACAAGACTGGCAAAACTTTTTGAAACCAGAAGATACTCTTTGGGAATGTGCGAAAGGGTATCATTTCTTTCACTATTTCCATCCTCAACAGGTAGGAAAGCAAATGTTGAGTTTTTGGCAACCCTTCACTCACAACACAGAACTAATTCCAAATTCCAAACTCAGTTTGTCTTGTGAAGGATGAACAAAGAAGGAGGACAAGGGAGCAGAAAGAAGGGAGTGTTGGATGTGTGGGAAGTGGGGGAAGTGGGGGTAGTGGTATCATTTCTTTCACTATTTCCATCCTCAACAGGTAGGAAAGCAAATGTTGAGTTTTTGGCAACCCTTCACTCACAACACAGAACTAATTCCA
>NZ_NAPS01000001.1:2938955-2952580 GCF_004323185.1 Westiellopsis prolifica IICB1 | reverse complement strand
GGGAGTGTTGGATGTGTGGGAAGTGGGGGAAGTGTGGGGAGAATTATTTGACAAGTCTCTTCCCAATGCCCAATGCCCAATGTCCAATGCCCAGACTAAACCTTAAAAGATGCCAAGTAAATGGGCGATCGCCAAATCAGACTGTCAGGATCGAAAAAGCAAACAGTAATATGTCATTTGCTTTCATTTCTCCTTTGTTCAACTTCCCAGAATAGGAGGTAAAATCTTGGCTAAGTTAAAAGTTGGTATCAATGGGTTTGGTCGGATCGGGCGTTTGGTATTTCGTGCTGGAATCACGAACCCCAACATTGAGTTTGTGGGTATTAACGACCTTGTACCACCAGATAACCTTGCTTACCTGTTGAAGTATGACTCTACCCACGGGATGTATAAGGGTAAGGTTGAGGCAAAGGATAATGGCATCATTGTAGATGGGCATTTTGTTCCTTGCGTATCGATTCGGAATCCAGCAGAATTACCTTGGGGTAAACTGGGTGCAGATTATGTAGTTGAATCTACAGGACTGTTTACCAACTATGAAGGAGCTGCGAACCACCTGCAAGCTGGAGCCAAGCGAGTGGTAATTTCCGCGCCTACTAAAGATCCAGACCGAGTCAAAACCTTGTTAATGGGTGTCAATCATCAGCTATTTGATCCTGCTAAAGATACCGTAGTATCTAATGCTAGCTGTACTACTAACTGCTTGGCTCCTATCGCTAAAGTCATCAACGATAACTTTGGTTTGACTGAAGGATTGATGACCACAGTCCACGCCATGACTGCTACTCAACCCACAGTAGATGGCCCTTCCAAAAAAGATTGGCGTGGTGGTCGTGGTGCGGCACAAAATATTATTCCCTCTTCTACCGGAGCAGCAAAAGCTGTAGCGTTAGTCTTACCGGAATTAAAAGGTAAATTAACTGGTATGGCGTTCCGGGTTCCGACTCCTGATGTTTCTGTGGTTGATTTAACCTTCAAAACTGCTAAAGCTACTAGCTATCAGGAAATCTGTGCAGCGATGAAAGCAGCAGCAACAGGTGAATTAAAAGGTATATTGGGCTACACCGATGAGGAAGTAGTTTCTACAGATTTTCAGGGAGATATCCACTCTAGCATCTTTGATGCTGGCGCTGGAATTGAACTGAATTCCAATTTTTTCAAGGTTGTGGCATGGTACGACAACGAGTGGGGCTATTCTAATCGAGTTATTGACCTCATGTTATCTATGGCACAAACAGAAGGAATTTTGCAAGGCGTTGCAGTAGCTGTTTAAGCAAGCATAGGGAATTGACAATTTTCAATTCCCTATTTTGTAGAAATGTAAATGTTTGTGCGATCGCACATCTGAAGAACCTCGAATCGTACAAATATAAATAGGACTTACGCAACTGGCATATTATTTTAAGTTCGTAGTGAGGACTTTAGTCCTCAAAATAAGCGCTAAAGTGCTTACTACAAAAAAAAATCTGATTTTTTGTGACACCTGCGTAAGTCCTAATAAATTATATTTTTATGTTTATTAACAATCATTAAATTATATAAAATCTCTTGTGATTAAACTAAAAAATAGTCTGTTTTTCAGTGCCAATACTGAAAAAAAGCTGAAGAATTTGTGATTTAAATATTCAGTTATACAAGTATTACAATAGTCAAAATTTGTTCAAATGTTGATGGTGAGTAGGGTTGGAAATATCCGTTCATGACGAAAAATGCAAAATGATTTAAAAAAACTGCATACAATCACACAATCAATCTCGACAGAACTTGCCTAGAATAGGGCTGGAGGGTATTGATTCAGGACTTTTGCCAAATTCTTTTGGTGTAATTGGTAATAAGTAATCAAAATTCTATTAATTTTCCATTACCAATTAACCATTGCCATCAACTCAGCTATCAAGACCACTACAACCCAATCATAATAAGTCCTGGAAAAACAAAATTGAGAGGTAAACCATGTCAAAGAATTTACTAGAACAATTGCGAGAAATGACCGTTGTGGTCGCAGATACTGGAGACATTCAAGCAATTGAAAAATTCAAGCCCCAAGATGCGACTACCAACCCTTCCTTGATTACAGCAGCGGCCCAAATGCCGGAATATCAAGAAATAGTTGATCAAACATTACTGCAAGCAAAAAAAGACCTTGGTTCTGGTGCATCTCAAGCTCAAGTAGTTTCTTTGGCATTTGACCGTTTAGCGGTGTCCTTTGGATTGAAGATTCTGCAAATTATCCCTGGTCGAGTTTCCACAGAAGTGGATGCGCGCTTATCTTACGATACAGAAGCTACTGTCACCAAAGCACGAGAGTTGATTGCTCAATACGAAGCGGCTGGAGTTTCTCGCCAACGTATTTTGATTAAAATTGCTTCCACTTGGGAAGGTATTCGTGCAGCTGAAATTTTGGAAAAAGAAGGAATCCACTGCAATCTGACCTTGCTGTTTGGTCTTCATCAAGCGATCGCCTGTGCAGAAGCAGGTGTTACCCTGATTTCCCCCTTCGTCGGACGCATTCTTGACTGGTACAAAAAAGAAACCGGACGAGATAGTTACCCCTCAGCCGAAGATCCAGGAGTATTGTCTGTCACGACAATCTACAACTACTACAAGAAATTTGGTTACAAAACCGAAGTCATGGGGGCTAGTTTCCGTAATATCGGTGAAATTACTGAATTGGCAGGTTGTGATTTGCTGACCATTTCTCCAGCGCTCCTGGGTGAGTTGCAAGCCACAATCGGAGAACTACCTCGTAAACTTGATGCTAGCAAAGCAGCAGGAATGGCAATCGACAAGATTTCCATAGACAAAGCTACCTTTGATCAGATGCACACAAATGACCGTATGGCATCAGATAAGTTAGATGAAGGTATCAAAGGTTTCACAAAAGCATTAGAAACCTTAGAAAAACTTCTCGCCGAAAGACTGGCTAAACTGGAAACTGAAACTAAAATTCCTGTATAAAAGGCTCTGTCAAAGCAAATTTACAGTGTTTGTACGCAGTGCTTTAACACTCAATAAAGCACTAAACTACTTATCAGTTACCATAAATTCATCATAATTTTAACCCGATTTCATACAAGAAATCGGGTTTCTCATTTCAATCAACAAAGTTCCACCTATTATTTATGACTCACGTTATCGGTTTAATCAGTGGCACATCTGTAGATGGTATAGATGCTGCTTTAGTAGATATTTCTGGTACAGGCTTTGATTTACAAGTAGAATTGATAGCCGCAGCAACATATCCCTACCAAGATGATCTTAGAGAACGTATTTTAGCTGTTTGTGCTGGTGAAGCGATCTCAATGGCAGAATTGGCAGAATTGGATGATGCGATCGCAACTGCTTTTGCTCAAGCAGCACAAAATATTCAGAGCGATCGCCAACCAGCTAGCTTAATTGGCTCTCACGGTCAAACCGTTTACCATCAGCCACCCCACAGTCGGGGTCTTGGTTACACTCTCCAACTTGGTCGCGGTGCTGTCATTGCTCAATTAACAAACATCACAACTATAAGTAACTTCCGTGTAGCAGATATTGCTGCTGGTGGTCAAGGTGCGCCCCTTGTACCACCCGTAGATGCAGCTTTATTCAGTCATCCTCAAGAAGCACGTTGCATCCAAAACATAGGTGGTATTGGTAATCTGACTTATTTACCTCCTCGACGAGATCACTGGTTAGAAAAGATTCGTGGTTGGGATACAGGCCCAGGAAATAGCCTATTAGATTTGGCAGTAAACTATTTAACAAATGGGACGAAAACCTATGATGAAAACGGCTCCTGGGCTGCTACTGGTACTCCTTGTCACCCTCTAGTTGAACATTGGCTACAACAAGAGTACTTTCATTTGCCACCGCCAAAGTCAACAGGTCGAGAATTATTTGGTGTTGATTATCTGCAAGAATGTATAAAAGATGCAGAAACATACCAACTTAATTCAGCAGATTTACTAGCAACCCTCACAGAACTAACAGCTGCTTCCATTGTTCACAATTACCGCACCTTTTTGCCTGAAATCCCACAAAAAGTCTTTTTGTGCGGTGGTGGTAGTCGCAATCTCTATTTGAAAAACCGCTTACAGCAGCTTTTAGAAACAGTACCAGTTCTAACAACAGATGAAGTGGGATTCAGTGCAGATTTCAAAGAAGCGATCGCCTTTGCTATCTTAGCCTACTGGCGACAATTAGATTTCCCCGGTAATTTACCAACCGTCACCGGAGCAAGTCAACGAGTGCTGTTAGGAGAAGTAAATTTTAGATAGTTAAGCTGTTATGCATTTAAATTGTATATTTTGCGAGCAGGTTGTCAAAAGTCAACAGTCCAGAGTCAAAGACTAGCTTGGACTTTGGACTGTTGACCCTGGACAGTCCTAACGCAAGAATATTTAATCTAAGCGCACATCAGCTTATTTATCATTGGTCATTGGTTACAGGGGAGACAAAAGGAATAAGGTTGATATATCCTTCGCATCACTGCGTCTTTCACCCTCCGGGTCTTTTCAAGGCTTTGTCTCCAATTTTTGCATCCAAGGTTAATGAACTGGGTCGAAAGTGGGCAAACTAGGTAAAGAATAGTACCAAGGCTTTTTGTAAAAGCGAAGGTAAAGGTAACGTGAGTTCGATGGATTTCATGAGCAACGACATCGCACCCTCAAATAATTGGAATCAAATTTTGTATGTCAGACCCCAATATTGGTCGTTTACTCAGTAACCGCTATCAGCTTAAAGAGTTAATTGGAAGCGGAGCAATGGGTCGAGTTTATGGCGCGAAGGACGTTCTGTTGGGGGGTGTACCTGTTGCTGTCAAGTTTCTCGCTTTGTCAGTTCAAAATCAAAAAATGCAATTGCAACAGCGCTTTGAACGAGAAGCAAAAACCTGTGCTTTGTTGGGACAAAAAAGTATTCATATTGTTCGGGTGATGGACTACGGTGTAGACGAGCATAATACTCCGTTCTACGTGATGGAATATTTACAAGGTAAAGGTCTAAACCATGTGATTCATAAACAAGACTATTCTTTACCAAGATTCTTAAGCTTGGCACGTCAAATTAGTTTAGGGTTACAGTGCGCTCATGGTGGTATTCCAGTTGATGGCAAAATTTACCCGATTATCCATCGTGATATTAAGCCCAGCAATATATTAGTAGTTCAAGACACTAGCTTTGGAGAATTAGTCAAAATACTGGATTTTGGTATTGCTAAATTATTACAGGCAGATAGCAATAGTACAAACTACTATTTAGGAACTCTAGCTTATTCTTCACCTGAGCAAATGGAGGGTAAAAATCTAGACAACCGCTCTGATATTTATAGTTTGGGTGTGATGATGTTTGAAATGCTCACAGGAAAAATGCCTTTAGTTGTATCAAATCATTCTTTTGGAGCATGGTACAAAGCACACCAAACCCAAGCACCACGGACTTTTGCTGAAGTTGCGCCTACATTAAAGTTACCAAAGCAACTAGAAAATTTGGTGATCAGTTGTTTGGCTAAGTCACCAAGCGCGCGCCCTCAAAATATCGGTGAAATTCTCAAAGTTTTAACATCTCTTGAACAGCTTGATTTTACATGTACTCAAGAAAAAAGCACTAATTTACCTGCTATTATCCATCCTCAACCAATAAAAGCTGGGGTTGATCACAAATTTGGTAATGATTCCTCTGTATCTTCATTAAGTCATGAAATTACAAAACAAGCTTCCTGGCCTGAAAATAAACCTATTGCCAATATCGTTTTTACTCAGTCTATTCGTCTAAATGGAGAACTCAAACCTGCTTTGTGGATAATGCTACCGCAAGCAGAAATTTACAAGCGTTTAGTCTGTACTCGTTACAACCAATTTCTTTTCGTCCCTTCTCCTCATCCGATGCTGTTGTGGATTACTGTCCTCTATAATCACAAGCATGGTTCTAAATGGCTACCTTGTTACGTTGATCTCAAAACAAACGTTGCTCAAGAAATCATTCGCTTGTTAGCGCAGGATGGTTACTACCGTCTACTATTATTTGCAATAGAAGCACCAAATCATTGTACTCACATCATAATCTCGACTATTGCTTCTGCTCAACGTCAAAGGCTCCAAAAGTGGCTCACAATGAGCAATTCATTAGCATCATCTAACAATCCCCAACTTAGTAAAAATTTACTTAAGTTAGAGTACGAAAAGATAAAGCCTCAAATCTTAACAAAATTACAAGCTATTGATACAGATTTAACCTTTGATCTATCAGGCTAATTTGAACAGAAGGAAGAAACTGGAGCGATTTGACTTATATCTATCTATTTGCTGTATGAATAGAGATAATATTAATTATTGTTAAGAAAAATTGTTTAGGAGTTGCAAAATAAGCTTATAAGAAATATAAATAGTAAAGATATAAACTAAAAAAATAAGTTGCTTTGGGCTGTATGTGGTTATCTCTGTAGAGTATGGGCTGTAATTCATTCCTCTATGTAGAGAGAAAAAGTTTCATGGCTGAAACTATCTACTAAATATACAAACCCAGTTGACTTTTAAAATCATTCAATTGGTGCTATCACAAATTAAAAAATCACAACAATTGCTGCTAAATAAGCTCTTTGTTGTATATTTTTTTGAGAATGTAACATGGTCAGACAGAATTTGTACAAAGGAAATTTAGAAATTCATTGTATAAGTTTTGTCTATATTCAGTCAGAACAAGAGTAAAAACTTATCCATGTATAGCTCTGGTTTGACTAGTGACTTTGTAGTTTTGTACGCTTTAAAAGTTAATTTTTTCATCGAAGTTGACGCCCCGACATCCCCAGCTCTTTTCCCTTGGTGGAACCTAGCAAGAGAAGGAGGTCGCCTACCGCGACTCAGGATTCTATGCTGCCCAGCTAGAACCTGAATCTAACCCCCACTGATGTTTAAGTAATTCTTTGTAAGTTGCCTCCCTTACAACCATTTGTTCGTAGAGCTTGACTAAAAAGTCTTTCGCTTGATCATGGCTCATGTTTTGCACCTGAGTAGCAAAAGAGCGGATGCTGAATTGCTGTTCTAAAGTCAACTCAATAGGCTTGTCCATAATTGGCTCCTGAAAAATAAGTACAAAGTTTAGGTAAATGACGTAAGCTCCGGAGAGTAAATTAAGCTAGTCTGTTATACCTTGCACTTGTTTGTCTATCTATATTAAGAAAGATAACAAGTGTTTAGTATTTTGCCCATATTCTTTTATGGGGATTTTTTGACTAACCTAAATCTTTATTTTCATCCTACTGATATAAACCTCAAGTCTACCGAAGTTAATTCCGGTAAAAAGAAGGCTTTCCAGAAACACTCTGGTGGACGAAATTCCCTTTTACTTGTGGTAATGGATAAATAAGGGGTGTAAAAGTGAATTATATTCGCCATACCCTATAAAGCGCAAGGTGTCAATTAACTAAATAATAAAAATTCAACCTCTGTAGGTAAGTTTCTTCAGAGGTTAAATTTATATGTATCAAGTTGTAAATGAGAAAAATGCTCAGACTGAACAAAATGATGAGTATATTTACCAAATTAGGGAAAAAAGATCGGGGATTGGCGCAAATAAGTCAAAAGCCAAAGAGTTCTTCATTTTTAATTTTTAATTGATTTGTCCCCGATCCTCAATACCTGACCGATAATTCAGAACAGGGTACAAAAAAGCGGATAAATCCTCCGAATAAATCGAAAATCCACGCATCCACGCATCCACGCATTGGATGACCTACTCTATTTCCGAGACGGATTCTAGTTTCAGCTCCAATTGTCGCTGCTGTTGTGGAGTATAAAATGGTGAAGGAAGTTGT
Source organism: Westiellopsis prolifica IICB1 (assembly GCF_004323185.1). Lineage (GTDB taxonomy): Bacteria > Cyanobacteriota > Cyanobacteriia > Cyanobacteriales > Nostocaceae > Pelatocladus > Pelatocladus prolificus_A. Next base: position 2,944,788 of record NZ_NAPS01000001.1, on the reverse strand, counting down.
TCGATCTGGAAATATTGATGAAATTTTGGTGTTACCTGAAGTGAATAAGAGCGAGAGTCATTATCTCGGCGTTTCTTGACAAAACCAAGTTCCACTAGTTCTTGGACGTGTTGATATGCTCCGGAACCACGCAGGTTAATTAAGTCAGTTTGTAGCATAGGACTATTCAAGGCGATCGCTGCTAAAGTCCGCAATGCACCCACCCCCAATTCTACTGGTATGAGAGTTTGTACTAAATATTGAAAATCAGACCGCAGTTGCAAACAGTAACCATTTGCGGTTTCTACGACTTCTAGGGCGCTATCACGACGAGCATAATCGTCAATCAGCTCGATAATACCTTCTTCAGCAGTCGCGCGATCGCACGCTGCATAATCAGCAATTTCGCTGATTGACAAGGGTTTACTCTTCAAATAAAGAATTGCTTCTATTTTTGTCGCTGCATTCATTGATCAATAGTCAATAGTCAAGAGAAACCAGTGTGTTCTTAAGAGTTTTCTTTGTTGTAGCACCTGACGTTCTATATTGACACTCCTTAAGCCTAAAAGGCAGTCCCAATGAAATAAGTTTCATCACCAAGCATGAAAATAGCGATTGGGAGTTGGGGACAAGGGAGAATAGGGAGAGTGGGGAGAGTAGGGAGAGTGGGGAGAATTATTTGACAAGTCTGTTCCCAATCCCCGCTCCCCGCTCCCCGATCCCTACTCCTCACCAAATCTGGTTTTAAAGATAAATTCTGCGATCGCTAAATCTTGTGGGGTAGTTACTTTTAAATTTGTTTCCTCTCCTTGAACAATTTGCACTTGATAACCACATTTTTCAAACAAAGCAGCATCGTCAGTCACTTCCCAGCCCTGGGCAACACCTTCAGCATGACACTCTTTTAGCAACTTCACATCAAAGCCTTGGGGAGTCTGTGCTGCCCAAAGTTGGCTTCGGTCTGGTGTACTCTGAATTATGCCATTTTCATCTACGACTTTAATGGTATCTTTGACTGGCACAGCTGCTATTAAACCAGGACATTGCCGAATTGCTTCGGCACATCGATTGAGTAAATCTGGGGTAGCGAGACATCTTGCTCCATCATGAATCAACACTTGTAAAGCATTGGCCGGCAACGATTGCAACCCATTGTAAACAGATTCTTGACGGGTGGAACCACCCTGAATTAACTCCACAGGTTTAGTGAGCTGCAAATCAGCGATAATTTGCTTAAAGTCTTGCCAATCAATAGGTTGGGAGATAATTCCTATCCAGCTAATCTCATCTGATGCTTGTGCAGCTAAGAGCGTCCAAGCAATAATCGGCCGCGCGCGCACTTGCAAGAGGAGTTTATTACGATTACTCCCCATCCTTCGTCCACTTCCAGCAGCAGGGATTAATAAATGCACAGGTTTTTTTAAGTTTTAACTTTTGACTTTTGACTTTTCTAGTCCCTATCTTCCCCTAAAATAAGGAGCGAGTAGGCGTAAATTAATATTATGCGAATAGTAGCCCTTGTACCTGGTGGAATAAGCGACCAAATTCTATTCTTTCCGACACTAGACGACCTGAAGCGTAATTATCCTGACGCTCAGATAGATGTCGTTGTGGAACCCCGGTCAAAGGCTGCTTACCGGGTGAGTAAGTCAGTTAACGATGTACTGATATTTGATTATAAAGACCGTAACAGTTTGGCTGATTGGGCTAACTTAGTAGGTATACTTCGCGATCGCGAATACGATGCCGCTATTACCCTGACACAAAGCTGGTTAATGGGTCTTTTACTGTGGTTGACTGGAATCCCCATACGTATTGGCTACAAAGGTAAGGGAGCAGCTTTTCTGACTAACACCCTACCTCTGAGGCAAGAACAATACGCTGCTTATGTGTATCACACTTTGCTACAAGAGTTAGGTCTTAAGTCTCCTTGTCCAGAATTAGCTGTGAATGTGCCTAAATCAGATATTGATTGGGCAGACAAAGAGCAATTAAGGTTGGGAGTTAAAGAAAGTGGTTATATTTTGATTCACGATGGTGTAAATGAGTTACCACCAAATAAAGGTCAAGATAGAACATACCATGCCGAAAATTGGTTGCACATCATTCAAGATTGCCAACAAAAGCAACCAGATATACCCGTAGTGGTAGTTCAAGAACCCGGTCAACAAGAGTTTGTGGCTAGACTCAAACAGTCTATACCTAGCATCAAAATTACTTCCCCAGATAATATAGGCAAGTTAGCAGCAATGATCACGGGAGCAAATTTATTACTGTGTACCGATAGTGCGATCGTACAGCTTGCCGTTGCTGTGCAGACCTATACTATTGCCTTGTTCGGTTCTACAGATCCAGCTAAATTGTTGCCCAAAAGCGATAAATTTATTGCTATCAAATCCCCTACAGGCAAAATTGCAGATATTTCATCCAAACTCATTTTGGAAAAAATCTGGGGCGGTTAGCATTCCAGTCCCATTACCTTAAATTGTTGTAGTAATTTGAACCCCCTTTCTGCCTGTTGATTTTCCCCGACAAGCGGAAGGGGTTTCATATTCTTTATCTTACTCAACTCTTAGTGAAGTAATTTTCATTACATAAAAACATACAAATTTAGTTGTAAACCGCATACAAGATATTTATATTGTATAATAAGCAACTTATTTTTTGAAAATAGTTACGGTATAAGAGTTACCTAAACAACTGTTTTTTTTTCTAGAACCTGATATGTTGAATACATTATGGGGAAATATTTATTTAGATGCATTTATAAATGTGTATCTCATCTACCACAGTTTATAAATATTGAATATACGGGTTATTAAATAACTCCCTATTTGGATAGCTAGTAACGACGTTTACTAGAAAGTATTTTGTGTGAAAAAAATTACATATTTAGTATTAGATAACACCATGAATAAAATTCATTTATTACTGACTAAAAAAGTTTTGTTATTACTTCGTAGATAAATTTTTTTGAGATATTGCTGTTATTAAGCAGATATTTGCTAAACGAAGAATTTTGAGTAAAAAACCTAATGAACTTATATAATTTATGATGTATCTTAATGAAATTAAGTCATTAAAAACCAAGGTTGAGATTCAAATAAATATTGGTTTATACGAATTGAGTTCCACAAAAGATAAAATTTCATCCCTTTAACGATTTATAGTCTTATAAATTACCTGGTGTGATTAGCTTTTGGGTGGATCTAACACGCCATTATGTGTGTTCCTTTACTTTAAAATCTTGCGAATTAGCAAGGACATCCACCAAGAATGTCATGAAATTTTTAAAAGGAAAACAAATGGCAATTAATTTACATGGCTTTACTAGCAATGGTAAACGTTATATTCAAGTAGAAAGCCAGCCCCATCATATCACAGGCATTTTTAGAAAAATGGTCTGCTTGTGTAACAGTAAATATGAAAGTCAAGTGGTAAATACAAAAAGCGCTTATTTCGAGTGTGAAGAAGATGGGACAATTAGTTTTTACCAATCAGTGAGTAGCGAGGGAATAAAATCAGGTATTTGGACTTATCTTGTGTATGAATGTGAAGAGACAGAAGAAAAGGTATTCCAAGACAAATTTGTTGATACAAGTATCAATTATTTATATAAATTGTTAGCTGGTCATAAAATAGTTCAAAATGCTACAAGTATTCATGAGTATCTTAAATATAAATTTAACGAAAATGAATATTTAGATGTTCATCTTCCTACTTATTGGGATAATTTTACAGGTAGAGCAATAGCTAATTTGCTTTTAGAAGAATTTCAAGCATTTAATTCCTCATCTTTATTTGCCAAAGGTGATGGTAAAAAATATATGAAAACTGTAATAAATAATTTTATTCAACTGGGGCGAAAAGTTTTAGATAAAGGTGGAACAATCAAAGATTTTGAATTACATCAGTATGATCTCTTAAAAAATATTAGGATTAATGAGATTGCAAATTTAATAATAGAATATAATGATTACCGATTATGGCAAGCAGCCTTACCCAGCAAATCTAAAGCTGTAGAATATGCTTTTAGTGCTGCTTTAGATTTAATATGTCAAATGACCTAAATTGGTCGAGACACTGAACGACATTGGTCATTGGTCTAGAGACGCGATTCATCGCGTCTGTACAATAGTTATTGATCATTGCTAAGGATTTGAATCTTGTTGCAGAAGTGTCTAATTTCTCGCATTCTGTACTAATTAACTATTAGCTATTATTCAAACATCGCAAAAAAAGTATCGTCTAATTCATAACCGAGCATTTGAGCCATTGATTGCAGACGTGATTGGCTAGGTATATTGTTTTGTTTGAACCAGTCACTTAAAATAAAGATTTTATGCATCAAAAAGATTTCCAAAGCTTCTGGATTGTACTGAATTCCTTCTTTGGCGCTGAATTGATGCGGTACTAACATAGCTGTATAGCGCGCGAATTCTCCCATTTTCCAGTCAAGTAAAAATGGTAACCAAGGATAGCGAGCATCGAGGCGAACAAACCACAACCGCACTTCTGGTATTTCAGGGAGTTCTCGCGGGTCGCCTTCTTGTTGAGGATAATCAATATCAAATTGTAACTGCTGTTCATAGGATGCGATCGCTCCTTCTTGCAGCAATTGCTCAATGACTGTTGTTACAGCAGATAAATCTAAGTTGTGAATAGAGTCAGAATTGAGAGCGATCGTAATAGACATAAATAACTTAAGAATATATATAGTGACTTTGACTCAAAAGTAACCTTGACAATTCAGACTAGCAGCTTTGTGAGCTGAACGCTAGGAGGGAACAAATCAATTAAAAATTAAGAAGTTTTTGGCTTTTGACTTGTTTTTCCCAATCCCCAATCCTCCATAAATTCCTTTACTACAACTTCAGATAGATGTATAATTACTTATAAATTAAGAAGGGGAGTAGCTGCTGGCAAAAAAATCAGCCAGCCCATCTAAATCAACATACTGGCGATGAGCCTGGTTTAGATGACAATCAAGCAATAAGCTAGTTGGAAGCGAGACCTTCACTGAGTTCACACAAAAGGTAAAGTGTGAAGCTCGGTGAGGTCTCGCTAGTCTCATTGAGCTTCACATACGAGTAAACGAATCGTCAGGAGCTTGAGAGAGTGCTAACAGCTTTCACCGCAGGTTTATTACTAATTACAGTTTCAGAGTTGGGTGATAAAACGTTTTTTATCGCCGTGATTTTGTCTATGCAGCACTCACGGCGACTTGTATTTGCGGGTGTGACAGCAGCTTTAGCGGCGATGACAGTACTGTCTGTTGTAGTAGGACAAGCAGTGGCCTTGCTGCCAAAAGTTTACATTTATTACGGCGAGATAATTTTATTTATTGCCTTTGGTTTAAAGCTGTTGTACCAAGGTAGTAAAATGCCTGATTCTACCTGCGATACGGAAGTTGTAGAAGAAGCAAAAACCGCAGTTGCTCAAGCCGAAAAGCAGATGAAAAAGCAAAAAACAATTTGGGCAATTGTATTAGAAGCTTTTACTTTAACATTTATAGCAGAGTGGGGCGATCGCACACAATTTGCCACTATTGCTTTAGCAGCAGCAAATAATCCTGTTGGGGTGACAACAGGTGCAATTTTAGGACATGCCATTTGTGCTGCGATCGCTGTCATTGGTGGCAGAATGTTAGCCGGAAGAATTTCTGAAAAAACACTCACCATTGTTGGCGGATTTTTGTTCATTTTATTTGGTATCGTCGCGGCTGTGGAAGGAGCATAAATCGGGAGCGGGGACAGAGCAAGGGAGTGTGGGGAGTGTGGGGAGACTTGTCAGTTATCAGTTATCAGTTATCAGTTATCAAATTAAACTGTTAACTGATTCATGCCCAATGCCC
>NZ_NAPS01000001.1:2896237-2938864 GCF_004323185.1 Westiellopsis prolifica IICB1 | reverse complement strand
AATGCCCAATGCCCAATGCCCAATGCCCCATGCCCTCTTCTACGGTACAGGCGTCGCAGTAGGAGTAGGAGTCAGAGTTTCAGAACTTCTTTTATTAATTTCGTCTTTGTACTGAGCTGGTGCTAAAGATGCAGCCTTATCAAACAAAGGTTTGGCTTCATCAGTTTTTCCCTGCTCTTTGACAACCATTGCTTTTGCCAAAACAGGACGAAAATCATTAGGAGCGCTACTAATTGCTTGATCGTATACAGATAAGGCCTGTGGATAGCGTTTTTGGGTAGCATGAACATTACCCAGCATCACTTGCACAGCAACATTATCTACGCTACCAGGTTCAATCTTATTTGCTTGAGCGGATTTAGCAAGAGTATCTTGTAATAATCCAATTGCTGCTTCCGGGCGCTTTTGATTGAGTAACAAAGCCACCATTCCTTGCAAAGCATTAACGTCGCCTGGTTTAGTCTCCAAAACAGAGCGATAAGCCTCAGCTGCACCTTCTTTGTCACCGATTTGTTGCTTGGCTTGCGCCAAAAGTACGCCGTATTTAGTTTGTTCTGGATTGAGCTTGGTTAATTTTTCTAGAGGTTCAATAACTTCTTGAATATTACCTGCACCTAAACTTAACAATTGCAAACGAGTTTCTAACAAACCTCGCAGGGCTGTTTGATTTTCGGGTTCTCGCTGCAAAACTTGTTCATAACCTCTTGCTGCATCTTCCAGTTTTGACTTTAGATCTGAGGAAGACGAATTTCCTCTGCCGCTAGTGGAATTTGGGCTGGACTGTTGCGTATCATTAAACGCGGCTATGATCGGAACCATAGACACCCCAACAAAAGCGATCACCACCAGCACTAACACTACCTTAACTAACCATCGATTACGCGGCTGAGACACAAAACCGTCCTTAACTCTAATAACACTATTGTTTATCGTTTACACAAAATTGAGAAAATTAAAAAATTGAAAAAGTTTGCGGAATACCACTAACGAATTGTGAACTTTATAACAAATAGCCATTTTTTGATGCTTAAGAAAGAGATGAATTTAAGAGGAGACGCTTAAATAGTAGCTATGCTATGCTTCCGAAACTAGTAGAAAGACGCTAAATTACACATTTAGTGTGTATGCGAAAAATTGCATCTTTCAGTATCATAACAGGGCAAACGATGGTGGTTGTTTTGAAAGTAAATATACTTTGAGCAGCCGCACAAACGCTCTTCCCTGTTGCGTTAATAAAATCCCACAATGGGATGTGTCTCCGCCGCAAGGAGTTGCCATGAATTCCGACCTGATGCCGTCCCCTGAATCATCAAATTCAACAGCTTCTGATGAAGCTAAACTGATCCAAGAAGAAACTGAAACTACTGATGTAGTAGCACCAGCTGGAGCGTCGCAAAGCGAGGCTTCGTCTGTAACGTCAAGCGACGAAACTGCTAATGATGGGAACTTAGTGAATCGACAGCAACCGATTCCAGCTCCCAGCGAACCCATGCAGTATCGAGCGATTGGCCTAGTCCGGGGTCGTTACTTTGCTAGTAGCGAACAATTTACCCAAGGTGTAATGTTAACCCCAGATGGCACCAAATTAGAAGCTGTGCTACTTGGTCGAATCATGAGTTTAGTCAAAAATCATCTCGACTTAGAGCAAGAGCATCTATGGGTTGTTTATCCACGGACACGCCAAGAAAATGACAATTTGCATCTTCAAATTGTGGGGGTATGGGAGCCAGAAAAACTGGCTAAAAGTTCCATAACCGAACAGCAGCAAGATTTGACCTCACCAGAGGAGGAAACACCCAATCCTGATTTATCCGAGAATTTAGAGGAAAAAGACCAACAGACCTCAACAGAACCAACATCATCACAAATTACAGATGGTAGTTTCTCTGTTCGTGGTGAAATAGTTTACCAGTCATATGATACAGAGAACTTGGTAATCAAAATTAAGCAATCTGCCCGCAAGCCAAATGATAAACCTAAGTATTTCAAATTGAAACTCAAGGGTAAGCTAGAAACCAAAGCAGTAGGTAAGTTTTGGGATTTGCAAGTCCAACGAGAAGGTGAATATTTGGTCATAGAGAAGGCGACAGTCATCGCCGAATTGCCTAGAAAACGCAGCAGTAGACCACCATTTAAACGTGGAGGTGGAGGTGGGGGAGGTCGTCGTCCAGGCCCTGGTGGTAGAAAACCATATCCCCCCAGAAGAACTGGAGAAGGACCACCACGTCCAACGAAAAAAGTGGGTGATTCTTCATCATCATCGCCGCCATCACCACCATCACGACCTATACCCAAAAGTTCTGTTCCCAAGCCGGTGAAGCGACCAAAGCCACCGCAGGAATAGAGCATGGGGCATGGGGCATTGGGCATCGGGCATTGGTTATTCTCCTTTGTCTCCCTGCTAAGAGCTCCCTGCTAAGAGCTTCCTTGTCTCCCCCCTCTCCCTTGTCTCCCTTGTCCTAATGTCCCCGTGTCTTCCGACTAAAACTCCGTCCACCTATCCTGGGGGAGAAAAGAGCGTTCCATTGGGATTTGGGCGACTGGTTCAGTGAGGGTAAAAGTACCTGCTTGAATCCATTGTTTTAACTCTTGGGCAACTTGTCGAGAGAGGAAAATACTGACAACGGGTGCGACTCGTACTGTTTTACCTTCAATGATGATGCGTCCAGACTTGAGTTGAGCGTAACTCACTAAGCCAAAGGTGGGACGCACCCGTCGGGGAATGGAAAAGTCTACGATGGGTGCGACTAAGTCTTGATCATTCACTGCACATCTGGCTACTACTTCTTCGTTTAATACTGGAAGTGGTACACCCACACCCAACATTAGAGAAGGACCATAGTTTTTAAAGTAACAACCCCGCACCCAATGAGCATTCATTTGTTTGGCGTCACCAATTAAAGCCAAAGTAGCAGCTGGACCAATGGGTGTACGATTAGGCAAACGTTTTTGTAGAGGAAAATGCTGTGTCCCTTCCCATGCTACGTAGCCAATACCCCCACCTAAGAAAATTCGTGTACCAATACCGACTAGTTGGAGGTCGGGGTCGTTGAGGAGAGGAGAAATAGCACCTGTGTTGGAATAAACTGCATTACTCAAACGTGGCTGTAAGGGGCCTAAATAAGTAAAAAGTGGGCGATCGCCTCCGTTCACTCCCACAATAAAATTTTGATAAAGATTTCTGGGATTAAATAAATAAAACTGATTAATAGTGTCACGGGTAATTGTTGTTTCAAAGGTAGCTCTGGGATAGCAATCTGTAACTTGTCCTTGAGCGCGTACGTGTACTGGCTTACCAGCAATCAAATCTTCAATCACATGACCGCCGCCCCTTTCCCGGACTTCTTCTCCTTCGAGAACCTCTACAGCAGAACTTGCGCCCAGGTATAAATCTACAGCACCAAAACCAGGATAGACTGGCACACCATCCAACCAACAGCGACGAATTTTGATTGGTGGATCAGTATGCCCTAAGTTAATTATTGCACCACTAGATTCCATGGGTTCAAAAGTGCCAGTACTGATCACATCAACTTCCTTGGCAACTTTTGTAACACCAACTTCCTCAACTCTGGTCTTTAATTCTTCAACAGTTAAAACCACCGCACGTTTACGGCTAATTTTTTCGTTAATTTCCCCAATGGTTCGCATATTAAAGGTGAACAGCACATTAATTTTGATCAGTTGTGGGTGTTCAGATCCCCAACTTTTTTAAAAAGTTGGGGATTTATAACTCCTCATAATGAATGTGACAGACCACTAATAGCGTCCATAAATTATAGCCATCTCCTTGAGACGATTACTGTAATCGTCCGTCAAGGCTTCGTTTCGATAGCGCCAACCCCAATTGCCATCAGCTTTGCTAGGGGTGTTCATCCGAGCATCAGCCCCCAAACTAAAAACATCTTGAAGAGGAATAATCGCCTGATGGGCAACAGAACTCATAGTTAATCGGATTAGATCCCAAGCAATTCCCTGGGAACCATTGCAACCAAGGTATTTTTGGACGCGATCGCGTTCATAATCAGAAGCATCATGATGATACCAGCCAATTGTTGTGTTGTTGTCGTGAGTTCCGGTATAGATGACGCTGTTGGGAAGCACATTGTATGGCAAGTAAGCATTATGACCATCGCTACCAAAAGCAAAATGCAGAATCTTCATCCCTGGAAAACCAAAATTGTCCCTGAGATCTAACACTGGCTGATCGATGTAACCTAAGTCTTCAGCAATAATTGGTAGGGTACCTAATTCTTCACGAATTGTTTCAAATAGAGCATAACCTGGAGCCTTTACCCATTTTCCATTTACTGCCGTTAGTTCTCCTGCTGGAACCGACCAATAAGACTCTAAACCTCGGAAGTGGTCAATACGGATCATATCAGCGTGAGCGAGGATTTCACGTACACGCCAGACCCACCAATGAAAACGAGTTGATTCTAGGTATTTCCAGTTGTAAATCGGATTCCCCCAAAGTTGACCTGTGACTGAGAAATAATCTGGTGGTACTCCTGCGATTTCAGTAGCTTCTCCTGTTTCGGGGTCAAGCATAAAATTCTGTGGATGCGCCCACACATCAGCACTATTGTGAGCAACGTAGATAGGAATATCGCCAATAATCTGAATATTTTGTTGATTAGCGTAGAGTTTAAGCTCAGACCACTGGCGAAAAAACTCGAACTGTAGGAATTGGTGAAAAAATATCTGGTCTGTCAATTGCAGACGCCAGTGTTCAACTACTTCTGGTTTGCGATGACGCAGTTCTTCAGGCCAGTCAGTCCAAGTTGTAGCTTCCTGGGTATCTATCAATGCCATAAACAGTGCATAATCTTCCAGCCAATCGGCTTTTCCTCGGCAAAAACCCTCAAACTCTTTGTGCTGAATTTGACTAGCTCTTTGCTTAAAATTTTCACAAGCTTTCCGCAATAGAGGCATTTTCCAAGCAATCACTCGCTCAAAATCTATGTGATCTAATGGGAAGTCTGGCACATCACGCAGGTCATCTTCGCTCAAAAAGCCTTGATCTTTGAGTACATCCAGGCTAATCAACAGAGGATTTCCTGCCATAGCAGAAAAACACATATAGGGTGAATTGCCAAAGCCTGTAGGTCCCAAGGGCAATATCTGCCACAAACGCTGACCACTGCGAGCCAAAAAATCTACAAACTCATAAGCCTCCAACCCCAAATCCCCAATTCCGTAGCGACCGGGGAAACTAGTTGGATGTAGTAAAATACCACTGGTTCTGGGAAAAGGCATAAATATCCTGAACTATACAAAAGCAAAGATATGCACTGAATTTAACATGGAACAGTTGTTGACTTTCAGCTATCTGAAAACCAGATTTGATGTCACAATTGATGTTTTATGAGTTATCAAAATCCTATTCCGACTGTTGATATCATCATCGAATTGCTTGACCGACCTCATCGACCAATAGTGTTAATTGAGAGACATAATCCACCGTTAGGTTGGGCCATACCTGGTGGTTTTGTCGATTATGGAGAAACAGCAGAAGCAGCAGCGCGGCGCGAAGCCCTGGAAGAAACTGGTTTAGAGGTAGAGTTAATTGAACAATTTCATGTTTATTCTGATCCAGCACGCGATCGCCGCAAGCACACTATCAGTATTGTATTTTTAGCAACTGCAAAAGGAGAACCCCATGCGGGAGATGATGCCAAAGGAATAGAAATTTTTGAATCTTGGCGTGTACCTGATAATTTGTGTTTCGATCACGATACAATTTTGCGAGATTATTGGCGATATCGACATTATGGAATACGTCCGAGGTAGGGATCGGGGATCGGGGAAACAAGGAAGAATTTCTCTCAATGATCAATGGCGATTGACCATTGACAATTGACAAATAACTATTGTACAGACGCGATTCATCGCGTCTCTATAATGACCAATGACAAATGACAAACAACATAAAAACCATGAGTAAAGAGATTATTCGTACTGAGAACGCACCAGCACCAGTAGGCCCTTATAATCAGGCGATCGCTGCTGCTGGAAAGATGCTGTTTGTAGCGGGACAGATTGCGCTTGATCCAAAGACTGCTGCAATTGTCGGTGAGGGGGATGTCAAAAAACAAACTGAGCAGGTAATGGCAAATTTAGAGGCGATTTTGGTAGCTGGAGGAGCTAGTTTTGCTGATGTGGTGAGAACAACTGTGTTTTTAGCTGATATGAATGATTTTGCGGCGGTGAATGCAGTATATGCAAAGTATTTTGACGAAGCGACAGCACCAGCAAGAGCCTGTGTACAGGTATCGCGTTTACCCAAGGATGTGTTGGTAGAGATTGATTGTATTGCAGTGGTTGGTGATTAGTGGTTGGTCAATGATCAATGTCATTTGTCATTTGTCATTTGTCATTTGTCATTTGTCATTGGTCATTGGGCATGAATCAGTTAACAGTTTAATTTAATAACTGATAACTGTTACTAGTGCGATCGCTGTTTTTGGTCAACAGACAAATTAATTCACATATATTTTATTTTTTTTATTTTTCGCTTTTAAACTATTTTGGTTTACATTCATAGTTAGACCAATAAAGTATTACTATTTTTATTGCTAAAGCTATGAAAATATTTATCAAGTAATATTTCCTTCAATGTCAATATATTGAATATATGAGCAAATCAAAAAGTCTCGATTAGAGTAGAAATATTCCAATAAAACTAATCAAAAGAGGGAGTCTAATTATGAAGGCTATCTCCAATATCATCGCTAGTATAACTCGCTATATTACTGAAGCAGCAGTACGGATATTTGGCCCGAATGATGATGCTTATCCGAATATTGGCATCCAACCATATACAGGAGATGTTTATTCTGAGTAAATAAAAATTAATCAGTAGTTAGTAAAAGATTAAGATGAGTCAATCAGTTCAACATCGGTGGAAAAAATGAAATCCACCGATATTTTTTATGTTATGAATAAACCCGCTTGTGAATAAATCAACCAAGCGGGGTAAATTCTTATCAATTACAAGAATTTTGTTATAAATCAACACCCCGATTTTAAAGTTTTTTCTGATTAGTGTCAGAAACCTCAGGCTGTTTTTATAGATGTTTTAGCATCCCTCTGGTGACTGCAAAGCAGGGGAAACGGCAAAAACCCTACACCACAAACTGGACTTCTTGCATTAGTTCGGAAAGAACTAAAGGGAAAGGTCTAAAGGGATTGAAAAATCCTTTCCTTTTCCTCTTTACCCTAAAACATGCATTCTAACTCTTGTACTTCTTTCATGAGTGCAAGAAGTCTACCAAGCATCAAGGAAAACAGACTTATAAGTCTTTCATACTTCTTGATTAAATTTCTCCACACACCTAAAAAGTGAGTAAATAAACGGGTTGTGTTGACTGTTGATTTTTATTTGCACATAGGCGATCGCTCACTACCCTGACGCCGTTCTCCTTCGGGTAGCGATGAACAGGACAAACAGCATAAATCCTGCGCCGACCATGCAACATATTCATTATTAGAGTTCTTGCAAAAGTGATTTTTATAAGCACTCTACTTTTTTTATATATGCTGCATATCTTTATTTTGAAATAAAATCTAGTATCTGTAGTGTAAAGTACAGAAAAATTAAACTTTTTATTTTTTGGTCATCCGAAGTTCATGTTGTTGTTGATTAAATAGCTTTTGTTCTGGGGTTAAGATAGCGTAATCTTTGAGTGCTTGGTGCATATCCCATTGCCATTCTGCTAATACTAGTAAACTTGCTGCCATAACAATTCCAGTAGCGAAAAATTGCCAACCACTACATAAGGGTAAAACAGCAATACTAGTAAGGTGAATTATAGCCATGATTAAAAAGGTACGCGATCGCACACCCCAAGCTGTCAATAAGTAACCAGCAGCACTTATTGTTAACCACAAAGGACAGAGGTGCATCAAGACTGTACCCCAACCACAAAAAATTCCCAAATCAGTCAGGGTAACACCTGCAACCATTAAGATTACCCAACCATATAACAGCCAACGTAGCCTTTCTACACTTACCCAAAACCATGTCAAAACTATCATGCTTATACTAGCGACAAAGGTAAGTACTGACCACAAAATCGCTTGTGTATACCAGCTAACAGGTAAAAATTGAGCTGTGAGAAAAATACCAGCACAAATCAAACCCCAAAGGATAAATACTTGATCTATTCGGGTATAAAAACCTGACCAAAGACTAAATTTACCAAATTTCCAATCAAGGCGTAATAAACCTTCTAAATCTTGAATATCTAACTCTTCTTGTTTCTCACGTAGGAGTGGTTGAGATAATGGCAAAAAAGTCATTTAAGTTTTATTGCTGTCATTGTTTAATCGCTTCTATTAGTTTATATATTTTTGTAAAGTTTTAACAATAAATAAAATTGTTTTAGATGTCAGTTCACCACGAACTATTTTTGTAAAAACATTTGATGATAATCGTTTCCTAGACCAAAACTTGGTCTTGAAAACTGTATGGAATCTCAAACTAGCCATTTATTGGTAGTAAACAAGAACTGCGTGAATCACCAAGCATAAAAATTAACCTTTCAACCTTGTCACTGAGGAGTAAACCCAATACGGTTCGGTTAAGAATTTTTCGTCATGATTTGGGCATGTAGAGACGTGCCATGGCACGTCTCTACAGGGTTTAGATACCAATCGATTTGTCTTATCCGAACCGTATTGGGAGTAAACCAAGGATTGAGAAAGGTTGAGCCAAAAACACAAAAATTAGGAGCGTAAAATAATGTTTTGGAAGTTCCTAGTCAGTACTTTAGTATTGCCTATCAGCTTGGGATTAGAAGTAGCCGCAGCACATACCTTATCAGCCACTCAAACACCCATCATTTCACAACAAGAAGTTGATGCAGTAGAACTAGAACAAACAACACATAATCAAGATTACAAAATTAGTCAACGACACAGACACTATCGCTACAGAAGAACACGCCACTACAGACAAAATCGTCACTACAGACGAAATCCCCATTATAGAGGTCGTCATTATAGACAACCTTATTATAGACAGCGTTATAACAGACGCTATCACTATAGACCTCATTATCAAAGGGTTTATTATTATCATCCAAGAGTAAACTACCGTAGAACTTATCGTCACGGAGTCAATTTTCCACAAAAAACCTTTTACCGTAGATATTGAGGACAAGGGAGACAAGGGAGAGTGGGGAGACAAGGGAGAAATGACCAATGATCATTGTACAGACGCGATTCATCGCGTCTCTAGACCAATGACCAATGACTAATGACCATTGACTAATGACCACTAACCAATAGTTTCGTTAACACAAAAGCCAGGGCCGCACTACCTAAGGGAACTGTCAAATTATCAACCCCAGCAAAAGAAATAGTTTCTAAGCCAGTACTTACTAAAGCGACTACCACAGATATTATCCAAACCTGCCAAGAGTTACCTTGTACACTCAACAAAATCAAGCTACAGATAATAAAACTGACACTCGCCATTGTCAAAGAACCTTCCCAGCTTTTTTGTCCTCCAAAGAGTTGATATTTATGTTTACCAAATCGCTGTCCGATGATAGCAGCCAGTCCATCTCCCCAAGCCATTGTTAAAATACCTAGTGCTGCATAATGAGGTTGTTGCACAGACCAAAACCAAGCAACCAAAACACCGATACTCATAGAATAAAAGAAAGTCCCAAAACTTCGACGTCCTACACTATTAATACCGGGAAGAATAGGAAAACGGTAAGACAATAAAGTCACAGCACTGGCTAAAACTGAGGCTGTAATTCCTGCGATCGCGGGAATTTTTAGCCACCAAGCTAGCAAAATCACATTACCAGTTCCGATATGTACAATCTTTCGCACAATTTCTGAATCTGGTTTCGCAAAACGATTAACCCCCCATGCAGTTAACATCACGAGGGACAACCAAGCTACAACGCTAGCAAGTTGGAGTCCTAAAGAAGGAATAAACACTTGATCGGAAAACAAACTTAACAACAGCAAAGATTTAAATAAAAAACTTGACCTTTGTTACCATATCAATTTATTAGAAAAACGTGGTCTTGATGAAACTATTATTGATTTGGCTGATTCGGTTCTACCGAGTGTTCATTTCACCTTTATTTCTCCCTACCTGTCGCTTCCAACCGACTTGTTCTATGTATGCTATTCAAGCCATTGAAAGTTTTGGTCCCTGGCGTGGTTCTTGGTTAGCAATTCGACGTATACTACGTTGTCATCCGTTTCATCCAGGTGGTTACGACCCTGTACCAGAGGTGGAAAATGGGGAGCGGGGACACGGGAAGGGAAACAAGGGAGACAAGGAAGACATGGGAAGGGAGACAAGGGAGAAGAAATTGCCTTAAAGCTTGAACGTTAAGTCTTAATGCTTGAACATTAAGTCTTAACGCTTGAACGTTAAGTCTTAACGCTTGAACGTTAAGTCTTAAAGCTTGAACGTTAAGTCTTAAAGCTTGAACGTTAAGTCTTAAAGCTTGAACGTTAAGTCTTAACGCTTGAACGTTAAGTCTTAAAGCTTGAACGTTAAGTCTTAAAGCTTGAACATTAAGTCTTAAAGCTTGAACATTAAGTCTTAAAGCTTGAACATTAAGTCTTAACGCTTGAATGTTGGGGTTTAACTCTCTCGCCTGTGAGCGCCCGACTGCAAGATCCCCGACTTTTGAAAAAAGTCGGGGATCTGTCTCCTCGTAACCCTTACACCCCCATACCCCCAATACGGTTCAGATAAGACAAATCGATTGACATCTAAAACCTTGTACCAGACGTGCCATGGCACGTCTCTACATGCCCAAAATTATTTTTATTCATAAAATATTAGCCAAAATCCGGAATTAAATAGTTCTATTTTGTAGTTCAAGAGATAACTAAATCAGATAATCCATACTCAGATTTTGTAAATTTTTAAGACAATATTCTGTGCAAATCATCTTGCAAGTATGGGTTAAATTACTATACTCACTATTTTTTTATACTGATGGAGCATATATAATGAGCAATGCAAAATTTAAATTTTATCCTGTTTCTCATAGTTGGGTTGCAATTCACCATGAACCAAAAGGTGTAGTTCAATTTATTGGTGGAGCTTTTTTTGGAACTTTCCCAACAATATTTTATCGATACTTTTTAAGAAAGATTTTTGAAGAAGGTTATACAGTCATTGCGTTACCGTTTCGTTTCAGTTTTCGCCATTGGCCGATTGCGATTAGTTTGTTACAAGAACAAGGGGTACTAGCAGACGCTATTACTCAAATCGCTAAATCACTGAATTATCAATCCGAAATATATCAGGATAAGAAAAAATACTATTGGCTTGCTCATAGCTTGGGCTGTAAATATATTACTCTTTTAGAGTTTTTGAGTAACGATTGGGAACCTATTTTAAATAAATGTTCGGGAAAAACTTGTCAAGGTCAAATACAAAGAATTAAAAAGTATCTCAGTCAAATTCCTGTGGAAAGACGCAATATTAAAGGTCAACCATCTTTACTCGTTGCACCAGATATCAGTGATACAGAAAGTGCAGTTCCCCAACCTTTGGCGTTTATCGCCCATTTGCTAGACAGATTGGGACTCGGTGTTCTACCTACTAGAAAACAAACTCAATTTTTTATTCAAGAAAGTGAGTTATTTAAATTAACAGGAATCATTTCTTTTGACCGAGATACAATTGCTGGTAGTGAGACTGACAAAGACAAAGATCAGAAAACTCAAGAAAATAGTGATGTATTATGGTTCTTGCAAAACTTAAAGAAAATCATTCATCAAGAATTACCAGATACACGAACTGTACAAGGTAGACATTGTAAGCACTTAGAACCTATTGGTAATAAAATCGGTGAATATGTTGTTGATTTCAACCCACTGGACAAATTTATTGAACCGATCAAATATAGACAACTAGAAGGTGTGGCGTTGCAATTTTTACATGATCTTAGACAAAAAGAACAGCTACTGAGTTCAGCAAAATCGACTGCATCGGTAGTAACACCATCCCAAGAGACGACACCTGTAGTTACAAGTAAAGTAAGTTAATTAGCTTGGTCTGTTGAATATGCGATCGCTTTTGGTTGATGTATCGCGAAGGTAGAGAGTTCAGAACAAACAAAAAAATATGCCTATTGGATGATGCTGAATCTCAAATTATGTTGATATTTTTTTCTTGACAGAAGTAAAAAAATAGCGATCGCAAATTTTTCCTGTTCAATAAAAAATTGAAAGGCAAAAATGGTTCTCCACTGCATTAGTAATGCTAAAGTGGCAAGAAATTAATGTCAAACTTTCAGCGGGTCTCAATGCTGAAGAAGCTACAGAAAAAACAAATCTCTCTGATTGTGGGTGCAGGAATATGTGCCTTTCTCGCTGGGGCTATGGTTTCAGCCCCTCAGATGGGAAGGTATGTCGGACAATGGCTCAAGCAATTTAATAATCAGTCTGAACAACTGACAGAAGCAACTAAAGCTGAGTCAGCTGTTTTCTCTTTGGTACTCCAATCTGCTCCTGACAGAGCAGAAAAACTTGAGGAATTAGCCAAAGGGTTTCCGTCACGAGATCGGAACCGCGCTCGTTATTTGCTAGCCAGTGATTTAGTGGAACGCAATGAGGGTAAACAGGCGTTAAGTCTCCTGGAAGGTCTGGAAAAAGACTATCCACAACTAGCGCCTTATATTTTGCTCAAAAGGGCCCAGACCTATGACATTTTAGGAGAAGCGGGTAAAGCTTCTGATGATAGACAGACTGTGGTAAAAAATTACCCTACACATCCAGCCAGTGTGAAAGCACTTTATTTAATAGCGTTACCCGAATATCACCAAAAAGCGATCGCCTCTTTTCCTTCCCATCCCCTAACTTGGGATATTATTAACAAACGCTTGGCAACAAATCCCAATCAGCCACAATTACAACTAATTTTGGCAAAACACGCCTATGACCAACCAGGAATTATACCAGTCTTAGATGAACTAGTTAAAAATGCGACTTTGAAGCCAGAAGAATGGGAAATTGTTGCTCACGCCTATTGGGAAAATAATCAATTTGCCAAAGCAGCAGATGTCTACACTAAATCAGCAAAGACACCGCGTAACCTTTATCGTCTGGCGCGGGGATTACAAATAGATGGTAAACGAGATCAAGCGATCGCGATCTACAAACAACTAATTAGTGCTTCCCCAGAAACCCAAGAAACAGGTACAGCTTTGCTGCGTTTGGCAGAACTGAGCAAACCACGTCAAAATGCTCTATCTTATCTTGACCAAATTATCAGCAAATTTCCTGATTTAGCAGGAGAAGCACTGGTAGCAAAAGTCAAAATTTTACAAGCCCAAAATGACACCAACGGAGCAAATACAGCGCTGCAATTACTGATGAGCAAGTACGGTAATACTGAAGAAGCAGCACAATACCGTTGGAAAATGGCATTAGAAAAAGCTGAAGCCAAGGATTACCAAGCTGCATGGCAATGGGCAGAACCAATTCCTAGTAGTAACCCTAATAGTATTTTGGCTCCGAGAGCAGGTTTTTGGATCGGGAGATGGGCAACAAATTTAGGGAAAATGCAGGAAGCTACACAAGCTTATGAGTATGTAATTAGCAATTTT
Organism: Westiellopsis prolifica IICB1; assembly: GCF_004323185.1. Classification (GTDB taxonomy): domain Bacteria; phylum Cyanobacteriota; class Cyanobacteriia; order Cyanobacteriales; family Nostocaceae; genus Pelatocladus; species Pelatocladus prolificus_A. The sequence continues at coordinate 2,925,263 of NZ_NAPS01000001.1, read as the reverse complement.
CCCCAGTCTTATTATGCATGGCGATCGGCAGTGACTCTGGGATTAAATGTCGGCAACTTCAACAACGTTCGTCAGTTGATACCAGAAGTAGTTCCTCTTGTGCGCCCTGTACCCACAGCTGGTTCTGAAACCTTCAAAGAATTATATTTGCTTGGTCAAGACCGTGATGCTTGGTTGCAATGGCAAGCTGAATTTAACAACAAAGCCCAACCTACGGTAGCACAACAATTTACTGAAGGGTTGATGCTGCTGACTCAAGGAGAAAATTTACGGGGAATTGACGCCATCTCTAAATTGGAAGACCGAGAAAAACCAGAAGAAAAAACTGAATATGAAAATTTAAGTAAACAAATCACTTACTGGCAAGCTCGTTATCCTTTTCCTTATCTTAAAGAAATAGAATATTGGTCAAAACAACGCCAGCTAAATCCTTTATTGGTAACAGCATTGATTCGCCAAGAGTCACGATTTCAACCAAAAATTAAGTCTGTGGCGAATGCGACTGGTTTAATGCAGGTATTACCAGATACGGCTAAGTGGATTGCTCCTCAAATTAAAGAGGATAGTAAAAAAATTAACCTCGAAGACCCCAACGACAATATCATGTTGGGTACTTGGTATTTGGATCATACTCATGAGCAATATGGTAATAACTCGTTGCTGGCGATCGCAAGTTATAATGCTGGCCCCGGTAACGTCGCTAAGTGGTTGAAAACTATACCAACACAAGATCCAGATGAGTTTGTTGAAGAAATACCATTTGATGAAACTAAAAATTATGTACGTCAAGTATTTGGTAATTACTGGAATTATTTGCGACTTTACAACCCCGAAATTTCTCGGTTAGTCAAACAATATTCAGCCAAACATCCACCATTACCACAACAGTAACGAGAGTGTGTCTGAGCGATCAGGCACACTCAAAAACAATTATTTCAAAGCATAGTCTTGGTTATATTCCACTAGCTCAATCTCGTTACCATCAGGATCATTAACATAAATTCTATGCTTTGTTTCTGGTGATGACATTGTGTAATATTCAATACCTTTATCCTCAAGCAAATTTTTCATGCTTTCGCCATCTTTAATCACAAAACCAACGTGGTTGATACCAATATTTTCATAGGAAGTATGTACACGTTCTTGACCATGCTGATCATTTAATGCTAAATAAAATTGGCGATCGCCAAAATGCATCCAACGCCGACCATTAAATACACCTTCTGCACGTACATACCAATCAGGAAATAAATTCTGGTAAAAATTGCGGCTGGCGTCTAGATTTTTACAAGAAATGTTAACGTGTTCAAAGCGAATCAAGCTCATATTTGACTCCAGTGATTTGAGAAGTGATTAGGCAAAATTAAATTTATTTATAGAGAAAAGACAATAATAGGAAACAGGAAACAGGTTAAAGAATATGTCAGAAATTTTGTTTAAGTCCCGCTATTAATTAATTCTCCAAACATTTTGCTTCAAGAACTAATTCCTAACTTTCTGAGCAAGTCCTGCGCCTAAACTGGCGATCGCACCGATAACAAGGTTTTCCATATCTGGGATTTTTAATCTAGCTCTTGTAAATAAATCATAATCGTTATGAGTTTGTTTTGCAAGTGTCTAATTCCCAAGCAATTGGTGAAAATATATTCGGAAATCTAATGAGGTTAGAAGATGGTGAATCAGACATATCAAGCTGATGTATTAGTCGTCGGTGGTGGAACAGGTGGAACCGCAGCTGCTATCCAAGCAGCGCGACGGGGAGTAAAAACTATTCTCGTCAGCGAATTTTCTTGGTTAGGAGGAATGCTGACGTCTGCGGGTGTATCTGCACCGGATGGGAATGAATTAGAAGCGTTTCAAACAGGTTTGTGGGGGGCGTTTTTACAAGAATTGCAGCAGCGACAACCAGGAGGATTGAATAATAGTTGGGTCAGCTTTTTTAGTTATGATCCGCGTATAGGTGCGGAGATTTTTGCAGATTGGGTGAGTGAATTACCAAATCTGCTTTGGATTCCTGGATATGTGCCTTTGGAGGTTTTGCGAGAAGGAGATTGTATAAGTGGCGCTAGATTTACAGATTTTACTGTTAAAGCCAAGGTAACTCTCGACGCTACAGAATTAGGAGATTTATTAGCTTTGGCTGAAATATCTCATCGCTGGGGTTGGGAGTTGCAGTCGGAGTTTGGAGAAACTAGCGCCCCAGCTGATCTTAATTCTCTCATAGCAAAATATCCTGTGCAAGCCCCTACTTGGGTAGTAGTGATGCAAGATTACGGTGAAGCCATTGCTCCAGAAATTCCATCTGCACCAAACTACGATCCATCGCTATTTACTGGTGCTTGGGATGACTATGGGGTTGAGAATTTTTTGCACTACGGGCGCTTACCAGGAAATAGGTTCATGATCAATTGGCCGATTCACGGTAACGATTATGGTGAAGGTGTGGGTAGATTGATTCAGTCTGAAGCAGCAAAGCAAGAATTTCACCAAGAATGTTTTTGGCATAGTCAAAATTTTGCCCATTTTATTCAAAATCAGCTTGGTCGTCGTTATGGTTTAGCAGATGGTATCTTTCCCCAAATCCCAAAAAGCCAAAATCGCACAGCTGGTTATGCATTACATCCTTATTACCGAGAAAGTCGCCGTCTAGTAGGGCTAACTACTATAACAGAACAGGATATTTTGCCAGTACCAGGGGGTATGGTAGCAGCATTAAATATAGATGCGATCGCCATTGGTAACTACGCCAACGATCATCATTATCCTGGTGTGAACTTTGACTTACAACCAAAATCAATTCGTTGGGGAGGTCGCTGGACGGGAACTCCCTTCACTATTCCTTATGGTTGTCTGATTCCGGTAGAGACTGATGGTTTATTAGTCTGTGAAAAGAATATTTCTGTGTCTCATATTGCCAATGGTGCAACTAGATTGCAACCTGTTGTTATGGGTATTGGTCAAGCAGCGGGGATGGCTGCTGCTATTTGCGTAGAGTTGAATTGTCAACCCAGAGAATTACCCGTTAGAGTTCTGCAAACAGCTTTACTGCTAGATCAAATAGCACCTACAGCAGTAATTCCGTTATTCAATCTCTCGCCTACTAGTATTAATTGGCTACATTGGCAACAATATTACTTAGATAATCCTGAAGCATATCAATGTAGTGGCTATTGTCCTGATGACTCTGCTTATCAGTACTATCACGGCAGTAAAAAAACTGGAATAGAAGAAAATTTTAACTGTTTTCAAGGTATTTTTCACCGCCTAAACCAACAAGATTACAACTTCACAATTGCGATCCCAGCTTCATACAAAGGCCAAATTTGGCAGCTTGTGACTTTGCGATCGCCAATCAACGAACTGCTAAAAACCGCATCCCATGGGCAACAGATCAATCTTTGGGGTTATCTCAATCACGCTGGTCGTTGGTTACTAATAGAAAGTACTCATGAATGATTCAAATATTTTTTCAGTTAAAAACAATACTTTTTTGACGAAATTGTCCGGAAGCAGTAAAACAAACTCAGTATCAAGTAAATGAAGAGTTCTAAAATAGACACTTGTTATGCGTGCTGCCATTTCACTTTTAGTTACAGGTCTGTTACTGAGCAGTTTCGCTGTTCACAGCCAAACAGTAACTAGTTCCCTATCCGATATGTTGACATCTGACTCGAATTCGGGTTTGTTAATGTCGGCAAAATCTAAACCTCAAAAGTCCTCCCCTTATCGGGGTAGCGGACGCGATAGAGACAGACAAAGAGTGTCTTATCTTTTGCTATCTGCAAAGACTACTCCCAAGAACCGTCCTGCTAGGGGTGGTTCACGTAGAGATTTAATGCAACATCCTGGTAACAAGCATGTTGTTGCTTAACAACGACATACTGAAGATAATCTTTTAGGCTAGTAGTTTTGTTGGTAGCAAGGAATTCAGATTACACCCCAACACGATGTTTTGCGTAAACATCTGTTACACACCTTCTCTAGCAAGTATATAACAGTTGAAACACAACTAACTCAGGTAATCGCTCTGTATCAATTCTGTAATCTCCGTCCAAATAAAGGGTCTTCCACCGTTGCGAACAGAAGGCAAAATCAATCAAAATCCGTAGTGCAAACAGCATCACTCTTCAAAGAAGTAAGTGTATCCCGACCGCAAACCTCAAATAATTATGAAAAGGGTGTCACTTCGTCTACCAGTGCAGCGTCAGCACATATATTTGCTGATATATCTCGATTATTAGGGAAATGGGCAAAAAAGCAACTCCCTGATATCTTACTCAGGCTTTTTTCTGTGTTGAGCTACTACTTCGCCAGGCAAATTTTGACTCTTTGCGAGGGGTTAGATCTCCGACTTTTTTAAAACGTCGGGGATCTGGCCAAGTTGTCAAAATCAATGTGGTGAACTACTACTGGTATCTTGCATCGGGGAAAAAAATAACTTTGTTGAGGTTGCAAACAACATTACTTTTAGCTAATCAAAACCTGTGCTTGCTCAGAAATATTTCAACAAGTGCTAGTCATCTTGGTTCCGCTACCATCATTTCGCAAAACTATTTTGCTTTGTACCAAAAAATAACACATGGGGGTGTAGGGGGATAGGGGTTTAGGAGTGTAGGGAAAAGAAAACAGCTAGTTCTTCCCCTGACACCTCCACACCCGGAACACCCTTATACCATTTCACGTTAATCGCGATACATATAAATTTTGTACCAGACGCGATATATCGCGTCTCTACGGGTCTGTATTTGTATCAGATTTTTTGTGAAATGGTATTACACCCATCCTAAAGTATTCAAACTGGCTTGTGAGCAATCAAATACTTGCTCATCAAATGCACTTGTATTTCAACATTCTCAAAACCTGCTTTTTCCAAACGCTCTACTAAATCATCAGTCATGTAATGTTTATAGTAGGGTTCATGGTACATTTGGTGAAAGTTTTCCATGAATGGTTCCATTTCTGGAGAATCACTCATTTGCACAGAGTCACAAATAATGAACACTCCTCCGGGTTTTGTGACTCGGTAACATTGTTCAATGACTCGCTGGCGTACTCCCGCAGGTAATTCATGGAAAAGAAACACAGAAGTCACTGCGTGAAAATAATTATCCAGGTAGGGTAACTCTTCAGCGTTAGCCTGCAATAATTGTGGTAAGTCTCCTGGAATTTGGCTCAATAACTCATTTGCTTTTCGCAAATAAGCTGGTGACAAATCCGTACCAAACAGTGATGATTGCGGGAAAGCTGCACGAATCATTTTTAAAGTCCGACCCGTTCCACAAGCTACATCTAAGATGCGTATTTGGCGGTGTGGTAAATCAGCAAAAAATGTTAGCCCTTTCTTAAGAGGTGCAAGAATTCTTCGTCGCATTGGGTCAGCTGTACCACCAAACAGAATTTCGACCTGTAAATCGTAGAGATTGGCTGACCAGTCGCTCAAATACCCATCAGTTTGATGATGAAAGTTCTGTACGTAATAACTCGGATAACCAGAAGTTTCCACATCTGCGGGAAAGTCTTGATACTTCTTCTGTTTAGCCCGCTCCCACGTTTGTAATAAATCTAGGCACACTAGTGGATAGTACTGGAAAAACTCTTGCCAAGGATTATCAAACAGCAAGCTCGTAGGATATACACCCTGCTCTGCATCTTGCCAGTCACTTTCTAGTAAATTATCTAGTTTTTTTTGAAAGTTGAGTAAAACTTCCATAGGGATGGGTTTGGTTTGCTGCTCAAAAGGAGAGATGAAATTCAACAACCGTAGGCTTAATGTTTTATGAGCTAAACCAAAATAGTTTTTACCCTGCTGAAATGTTTGATAAGTCAGCTTCGTTAATGTGTCGGACATGTGAATGGCTTAAGCTTGTCTTGATTTTTATTTATTTAACTTAAATAATTGTAACTCTTAATTCATGATTCTTAAGAATGATCTGTTGATTAAGCAAGTCAAACCAATGAAGGTAACTAAGAAGAAGCAACAAAAATAAAAATTGAGGAGTTTGTAGTGAGCGCTTTAGTGCTGAATTGAGCGCTTAAGCGCTCACTACAAACCCTTCAATGTGACAGAGTACTAGTTCATAAAATATTAATTTTTGTTAAAGTGTATCATTCCGTAACTTCTGATACAGAATTACCCTGCTATCTTATTAATAGAGACAAACAAATAAATCAAATTAAAACTACAGGGAGGACTCTGGTATGTCTACCCAAGACAAAGCTCGTGCTTTAATGATGCGTCATTATCAGCTGATCAAAAATCGGCAACAATCGATGCTAGAACGTGCAGGGGAAGAATTGGGTCTTCCTGGAGAAATATCTCATTACTGGAACCCGACTCAGGGGAAAATAGACCATAATGCTCGTATGAACTATGACCGCAGTAATGCTGCGATGAGTTAAAACTCGTGTCTACGCCCCTACAGTGCTAGAGAAAGCTAAAAAAAGCCACCCAGTTTGGGTGGCTGCATTTATGCTTTTAAATAATACGTCTGGTTTTATGGAGAATCGCTAGTAGTTATTTATAAACCACTAACTACCAACCACTAACCCTTTGAAATTAACAATCGTAGTAAAGAGCAAATTCGTAGGGATGAGGACGTAGACGCATTGGGTTAACTTCGGTATCCAGTTTGTAGGAAATCCAAGTTTCAATGAAGTCTTCGGTGAAGACACCAGGTTCGGTCAAGAAAGCATGATCTTTCTCTAGTGCTTCCAATGCTAATTCTAGAGAACCTGGAGTAGAAGGAACTTTCGCCAGTTCTTCTGGAGAGAGTTCATAAATATTTTTATCCAGAGGTTCACCAGGATCAATTTTGTTTTTGATGCCATCTAAACCAGCACACAGCATAGCAGCAAATGCCAAGTAGGGGTTAGAAGTTGCATCAGGACAACGGAACTCTAAGCGCTTGGCTTTGGGGTTAGTACCAGACAGAGGAATCCGAATCGAAGCAGAACGGTTTCCCTGGGAGTAAGCCAAGTTCACAGGTGCTTCGTAACCAGGTACTAGGCGCTTGTAAGAGTTGGTGGTGGGGTTGGTAATAGCCAATAGTGCTGGCGCGTGCTTAAGAATGCCACCAATATAATGTAGTGCCATTTCACTCAAGCCAGCGTATTTATCGCCAGCAAACAAAGGTTGACCGTCTTTCCAAATGGACTGGTGACAGTGCATACCAGAACCATTGTCGCCAAAGATAGGCTTAGGCATGAAAGTAACGGTTTTACCATATTTCTTAGCAACATTCTTGATGACGTACTTGTAAGTCATCAGCCAATCGGCAGCTTCAATCAATTTACCAAAGCGGAAACCGAGTTCGCACTGACCACCTGTAGCTACTTCGTGGTGCTGCTTTTCAATCGGCACACCACACTCTGCCATTGTCAGTAGCATTTCTGTACGAATATCCTGGAAGGTATCAGTGGGAGGGACTGGGAAATAACCCTCTTTGAAGCGGGGTTTGTAACCCAGGTTAGGCCCTTCTTCTCTACCAGAGTTCCAACGACCTTCAACTGAGTCTACGTAATAATAGCCTGAACTAGCAGTTTGGTCAAAACGGACATCATCAAAGATGAAGAATTCAGCTTCCGGACCAAAGTATACTGTGTCGCCAAGTCCAGAAGAAATTACGTAGTCAACTGCTTTTTGAGCAATGACGCGAGGACAACGATTATAAGGCTCACCGGTCCGGGGTTCTTTAATGCTACAGATAATGCTGAGGGTCGGTTCTTTCATGAATGGATCGATCCAGGCAGTGTTTGGATCAAGTACCATTGCCATGTCTGATTCGTTGATTGCTTTCCAACCCCGAATACTAGAACCATCGAACGGTACGCCGTCTGTGAAGCTACTTTCATCGATTTGGTTATGAAACACTGTCAGGTGCTGCCAAGTTCCTGGCGTATCGATGAATTTCAGATCGATCATCTGAATGTTGTTGTCCCGAATCATATTCAGGACTTCTTGTGGGGTTGTCATGGTTACTCCTTCTCCGCCAATTTAGTACAGTAAACCACTAGTGTAATGCACGCTGACCTTGCTTGATGAACCCAAATCATTAAAGACACCTGGAATATCCTAATGATATAAATTTGAGATATTTTGTATTTTTTGTTACAGAATATCATGTTTATAGGTTATGTTTACTTTTGCCGAACTAACTCTACAAAACTTGACAGTTCATCTGTTGGGGTCAACTTTGGCATAGAATCCTTTAAGTAGCGCATTTATTGTTTTTGTGCTTGAGCTTCTTTTAATATTCATTGGCACAAAAATTAGCCGCTTGCAAAAGCAGTCAAATAAATATCAAACCATAAATAGCAATGATTGGGAGATAAAGGAATGAGGGATGCAGTCACAAGTTTAATTAAGAATTATGACGTTGCTGGGCGGTATTTTGACCGGAATGCGATCGACAGTCTCAAGTCCTATTTTGAAAGCGGGACGGCACGAGTACAAGCCGCAGGAGCTATTAATGCAAATGCAGCAGCAATTGTCAAGCAGGCTGGCTCTCAATTATTTGATGAACAGCCAGAGTTGATTCGTCCCGGCGGCAATGCTTATACTACTCGGCGGTATGCGGCTTGTCTACGGGATATGGATTACTACCTGCGTTATGCTACTTATGCTATTGTAGCTGGCAGTATGGATGTGTTGGATGAGCGCGTGCTGCAAGGTTTGCGGGAAACTTATAATTCTTTGGGTGTTCCCATTGGCCCTACAGTTCGCGGTATCCAGCTTATGAAGGATATTGTCAAGCTGCAATTAGCAGATGCTGGTGTTACTAATACTAGCTTCGTAGATGAGCCGTTTGACTACATGACCAGAGAGTTGAGCGAGAAGGATATTTAGTAATTCAGCATAAGGCAGAAGGCAAGAGACAGGAAATTGTCATGCTTAGACTTAGACAATCTGTGTTTTTTGTCTAGTTTTTTCTGTTTAGTTATTTCTGCTATCTACTAGCTAGTTCCACATATAAAAAGCTGTGTTTATCGCACTTTGCCTTTATTGGCAAGGTGCGTTCACTTTTTTTAATACTAAAAATTGATTACTTTTCACTGGATGACTACTTAAAAAATTTGTAAAATATATTACTTAGATGGATGATTGTTGGCAGTAGTTCCATGAGTATTAATGATCTAGAATTTTTGCACGGCGCGGCTTTTCTTCGACTCCTCAAAGGAACATCTTATATATCTATAAGTTATTTATCTTCTATTCATCCATGCCTTTATCTTGTAAAAAACACAAATCAAGAATCAGCTGTCTTATTTAAAATATCAAGAAAACCCACTTCTTCCTGGTCATTTAGCTTTAGTTCACAAGAAGAAATTGCACTAACAATATTTCATCAAACTTATCCTGATGTCAAAGTATTTATAGTATTGATTTGTCATCGAGATGGTGTTTGTTGTATATCAGAAGAACAACTATGGACAATTCTTAATCCTAGTGAAGGTTTAGCCAAGCAGCGTATTTCTGTAAAAAGAGAACTAAGAGGTAGTTATTATGTTAAAGGTACGGGAAGAGTTCCCTTAGAGCGGACAATACCCCAAAATAATTGGCCGGACGTAATTTTATCAGTATGAAATAATTTATGACAAATACTCCTATTAACATTAATGGTTCCTGTATTGATAGATTAATTTCTAAATTAGAGAAACAAATTGGACTCAAAGAAGCCAATCAACTTAAAGGAACTGCTATTGACATCGTCCAAAACTGTGTCAATGTTTATTCAGAAAATTTTGGCTATGGTGATGTAGGAGAAAACAGTAAAGGTTTAGTGAGTAAACCTTATAAGGGACAAGAACCTATTCCCAATGGTACAACTGGATTGATTTATGGTCGAGTTCAAAGTGGGAAAACTAACACCACTATTGCAACCTTAGCACTGGCTCATGAAAATAATTTTCGTTGTTTTATTATATTAACTTCTGATAATACTTGGTTAGGAAAACAAACAGCTAATCGTTTTAATAATCAAGTGAAAGGAGAAAGTGGTCCTGCTTTTTTTGATTGGGAAGCATGGAAACAAGACCCCATTGATTTTGCAGAAAATAAAGTTACACCCTATATAAAAGATAGAGGCGTTGTATTAATCTCTACAAAAAATGTTCATCATTTGGACAATTTACTAAAGGTTTTAAAAGCAGCTAAAGTCAAATATGTTCCTACCTTAATTTTTGATGATGAAGCTGATAACGCTAGTTTAAATACGAATGAATCTAAACAGGCTAAACAAGGAAAAGATATTATTCCTGATAGCACAATTTTTGAGAAAATAGGTAAAATTCGTCAAGAAGTTGCTAATCATATTTATATTCAAATCACAGCAACTCCCCAAAGTCTATTACTACAAAATCTCTCTCATCCTTGTAAACCACAATTTTGTGCAGCACTACCAGAACCGGGAAATAGTTATATGGGAGGAGAACTGTTCTTTTCAGAAAACAGTAACTATTGTTGTATTGTAGATGCTGAAGAAATTAAGCAATTAAAGAAACAAAAAGGTGCAATTAATCCGGGTAATCCGGGTAATAAATGGGTAATTCCTGAAGGACTAAGGTTTGCGCTGTGTTGCTTTTTTATAGGTTCAACATACAAAATGTTATCTTCGGAACAAGAAGATGCGAAATATTCTTTTCTCGCTCATATTTGTTATAAACAAGATATTCATAGTGTCTTGGATCAAGTTATTAGTCAATTTGTAATTAATTTAGATAAAGCAATTCGAGAAAAAAGTTCAGAAACGGAAAATAAACAAGCCCGAAAATGGCTAGAACAAGCTTACAATGAGTTAAATAAAACTGCGGATAATTTACCTACGCTTCATGAATTAGTAGATGAGTTAAAAATTCAATTAGGGAGCGTAATCACCCCTAAAATAATTAATGCAAAGAATTCAGATAAAGAGCCTAACTATAATCCTGGTATGAATATATTAATCGGAGGAAATAGATTAGGTAGGGGTGTAACGATTGATGGGCTAATGGTAACTTATTATGGACGTGATGCCAAACAAAAAGTAGTGGATACAGTTCATCAACACGCTCGAATGTATGGTTATCGGCCACATTTAAAAGATGTTACTCGTCTCTTTTTACCGGAACATATACTATACACTTTTCGTTCTATCCATGAAGCGGATGAAGCAATGCGTCAAGCGATTGGAGATGATATTGATAATATTCAACTTCAGCCTGTTTGGGTAGGAGGAGCTCTAAAACCAACTCGCTCTAATGTTTTAGACCCCACAGTTATTGGTGTATTAGCACCAGGAAAATTGATTTTTCCTCAATATCCAGCTTATAAGAAAGAAGAAATTAAGGAGAATTTTCACAATATCGAAAATATTTTAATTGATTATCAGGATGACGATCGCTATTATGAGGTGGATATAGAGTTTATAATTCAAGTTATCAGTTACACAAAGAGTTATTATATTCCCGGTGAAGAATGGGAATCTAAACGTATCGTTAAAGGATTAACAGATCTAAAATCAAAGGGTATAACAAAAGGGCGTTTAAATGTTCGTAGAGGTAAAAAGAATAAAAGTAAAGGATTAGATATGCCAAGAAAAGATCCTTTTCAATGGAGATTTGGTTTTGGATCAGGTGAGTGGTCAATAGAAGCAAAAAAGAAATATCCTGATGTTCCAACTTTAATTATTTGCTATCAAAAAGGAGAGAAAAGTAAAGGATGGGATGAGCATCCTATATATCTACCTATGTTGATTTTACCTAAACAAAAATTTGTTTTAATGTTTAATTATGATGAGGATGAATAAGGTTTAAGAATAAAATTTTATAAACGATTTATAAAGTAATTTTTAAATAAAAATAGGTAAGTTAATGTAGTATTATGCATCAAGCTAATGTGGTGCGTTACGGCGTAACATGTAATTTATCGCTAAAAACTATACATCACAAACGCCGTAACGCACCCTACAGAATTTATAAAAGTAGATCCTTCTTGGTGAAAATTAAGGAAAAGTAGCAGTTGTAAATAGGGTTAGAAAAAAGGTAATAAATAAGGATTTAGAATTTTGGTGAAGCAACGATTAGATACTTTGTTAGTAGATTTGGGGTTGTGTGTGTCTCGTCAGCAAGCGCAACGGCTGATTCAAGCTGGGGAAGTGAGTGTTGATGGTAAGCTTGTTGATAAGGCGGGGACAGAGGTTGAGGTTGCAGCTGAGGTTAAAATTAAGGAGCGATCGCGTTTTGTTTCTCGTGGAGGTGAAAAACTCGCAAAGGCGCTACAAGAGTTTGCGATCGCTATAGAAAACCGTATCTGTTTGGATGGTGGTATTTCTACAGGCGGTTTTACTGATTGTCTCCTGCAAGCTGGAGCAAAGTTAGTTTATGGTGTGGATGTTGGTTATGGACAAGTTGACTGGAAGTTACGTAACGACCCACGGGTAATTTTGAAAGAACGCACGAATTTACGCTATCTAACCCCTGATGAATTGTATGGTGTGTCCCCCCTAGCAGAGACGGGGGGGAATTATGCTGATTTAGTGGTGGTAGATGTTTCGTTTATTTCGTTAACGAAAGTTTTACCTGCTTTGTGGCGATTAACTCAACCTCAACGTGAAGCGATTTTGTTGGTGAAACCTCAATTTGAAGTCGGGAAAAGTCGTGTCGGGAAAAAAGGAGTGGTACGTGATTCAAAAGATCATGCTGATGCGATCGCTCAGGTGTTACAAGCAGCTATTGAATTAGGATGGAATTACAAAGGTCTAACTTGGTCGCCTGTGACTGGTCCAGCTGGAAATATTGAGTACCTTTTGTGGTTAAGAATGGATAGTGAGATAGCACCGCCAAATTTAGAAACTATTCAACAAATTACGAAATCTGCTACTACTGATTTTCGAGATAATTAAACGTCATAAATACGACATTCAATTGCTTCTGGATGAATTTCACAATAACGTTCTAAATCTGTTTTGCGTTTTGTGATTTGCTGTTGTTGAGATTGCTCAATTCGTAGTTTTTCAACTGTTGCCCAGGCTAAAATACATTCATTGGAATTACTGCCTTTTTGCTCACAAATCGTCCGAGCTTCATCTAGAGCTTGCAACACGTCTAAAGTTTGTGATGTCATAGTTTACCCTTTTTGGACTGCACAAAATGGACTCAAAGTTTTGTTGATGCTTGAGCCTTTATTTATAGCGTAGATAGAAAAAATAAAAAAGTGCAGGGGTAATAATTTTCACTATATAAAAAGTTATACTAAACCTCGTCCACTTTGAAAGCTGGAGTTTTATATAAGGGCTTATAATTTGCTTCTAGCCTGAGTTATATGCTTTACCCTAATCACAAAAAAACTACGGTTCTCAACGTAGACGTAGTTTATTAATTAAAATTAAGAAACTTTTAACAGATTTATAAATTAATACGTTTCAGTTAAGGTTATTGGTATGGTTTTCTGGTTATGTAGAGACGTTACATTGTAATGTCTCTACAGATTTTTTCGATGGGTAAATTTTAAGCTGTTATGCATTTAAATTGTATATTTTGCGATCAGGTTGTCAAAAGTCAACAGTCCAGAGTCAAAGACTAACTTGGACTTTGGACTGTTGACCCTGGACAGTCCTAACGCAAGAATATTTAATCTAAGCGCACATCAGCTTATGACTATTTGTCATTTGTCATTTATCATTTGTTATTTGTCATTTATCATTTGTCTCCCTGCTCCCTAATCCCCGTTACCCCTTCGCCCCTAATCCCCACTCCCTTGGGGAGTGGGGGTTCGGAGTTTCCCAGAGGGGGACCCACCTTCCTCTCAAGGGTAGGTATTTTGATTATTTCAGCCGATTTAAAAATCCTTAAATGACCAAACCACGTTAAACAGTTGAGAAAATTCTCAACTATTTTCGCTCTGCTAAAAAACCTACCCTTGAAAGGCCTCACCTTCCCCGATCCCCGATCCCCAATCCCCAATCCCCGATATCTATGAATCCAGCTGCTACTACCCCTAAACCTCCCAAACCTGGACGTCCCCGTTCGAGCGATCGCCGTCATAAACGCAAACAGTCACGGATAAATACCTCTAGTATTTATTTGAGAGCGATCAAAGATGCTTTTGTCAAGCTCAATCCTCAACAAGCAGTGAAAAACCCAGTTATGTTTTTAGTCTGGGTTGGGACACTGATCACGCTTGCGGTGACAATTGAACCTGATTTATTTGGACAAGTTACTGAGAAAAACCCGCGATTATTCAACGGGATCATCACGGCAATTTTATTCTTTACCGTTTGGTTTGCTAATTTTGCCGAAGCAATTGCTGAAGGTAGAGGTAAAGCTCAAGCTGATGCTTTGCGTTCAACTAAGTCAGAAACGATCGCCAAAAAACTTTTTCCTGATGGTGCAATTACGGAAGTTTCTTCCACAAGTTTGCAAAAGGGCGATACTGTCTACGTGGTTGCTGGTGACACGATTCCCGCTGACGGTGAAGTAATTATGGGTACTGCGAGTGTAGATGAATCAGCAATTACTGGCGAATCTGCTCCGGTACTAAAAGAAACTGGTTCTGATGTTGCAAGTTCTGTCACTGGTGGGACGCGGATTATCTCTGATGAACTAATTATCAGGATAACTGCTGAACCAGGTAAAGGTTTTATTGACCGAATGATTGCTTTGGTAGAAGGAGCAGAACGCAGCAAAACACCTAATGAAATTGCTCTGACGGTATTACTTGCTGTTCTGAGTTTAGTATTTCTGTTTGTAGTGGCAACTCTGCCGTTTATTGCTCATTATGTGCAAATTCAAGTTAGTGTGGCAATTTTAGTCGCGCTATTGGTAGCATTGATCCCCACAACTATCGGCGGGTTGCTCAGTGCGATCGGGATTGCTGGGATGGATAGGGTTGCTCAATTTAACGTGATTGCTACCTCTGGACGAGCGGTGGAAGCTTGTGGTGATGTTAACACGCTGGTTCTGGATAAAACAGGTACGATTACTTTAGGCAATCGTTTAGCAGAAGGGTTGATTCCTGTCAATGGTCACTCCATGGAACAAATTGCTTACGTGGCTTTGGCAGCTAGTATATTTGATGAAACTCCAGAGGGGAAATCCATATTCAGACTAGCGGAAAAATTAGGGGCAAAAATTGATTTTGATCCGCAAAAAGCCGAAGCGGTAGAATTTTCCGCTAGAACTCGCATGAGTGGCACAAATTTACCGAATGGTCAAGAGGCGCGAAAAGGTGCAGTAAATGCAATTAAAGGATTTGTGCGTACACGCAACGGTCAAGACACACCAGAATTAGATGCTGCTTACGAAATGGTTTCCCAGCAAGGCGGCACACCCCTAGCAGTATGCTTGGATGGGGATATCTACGGCGTAATTTATCTCAAAGATATAGTTAAGCCAGGAATACGCGATCGCTTTGATCAGTTGCGACGCATGGGAGTGCGTACGGTCATGTTAACGGGCGATAACCACATTACTGCTTCTGTGATTGCCAAAGAAGCAGGAGTTGATGATTTTATTGCCGAAGCAACCCCAGAAGACAAAATCTCTGTAATTCAAGGAGAACAGGAAAAAGGCAAAATAGTAGCAATGACCGGAGACGGTACAAACGACGCACCAGCCCTGGCTCAAGCTAACGTCGGAGTAGCAATGAATACAGGTACTCAAGCTGCCAAAGATGCAGCAAACATGGTGGATTTAGATTCCGATCCGACAAAGCTCATCGATATAGTTGGCATTGGTAAGCAATTATTAATCACTAGAGGAGCATTAACAACATTTTCGATCGCCAATGATATTGCTAAGTATTTTGCAATTATTCCAGTATTATTTGCTGCTGCAAACCTACAAAATTTAAATATCATGAAGCTAACCAGCACCAATTCTGCTGTGCTGTCAGCGCTAATTTACAATGCATTAATTATTCCTGTCTTAATTCCTCTAGCACTCAAAGGCGTAAAATTTCGACCTTTAACTTCTAATAAGTTATTACAACGCAATATATTGATTTATGGCTTAGGTGGTGTGATTGCACCTTTTATTGCGATTAAATTAATTGACTTAATCATTACCGCTATAGGATTAGCGTAGGGAGGGGATCGGGGATCGGCGGGGAGAGTGTGGGGAGTGTGGGAAGTGTGGGGAGTAATGTAGAGACGCGATTCATCGCGTCTGGGAGTGTGGGGAGTGTGGGGAGAATAACCAATGCCCAATGCCCAATGCCCAATGACCAATGACCAATAACAAATGACCTATGACAAATTGACTTAAATTATTATGTTTATTATTCGAGAAATTACTAGAGCAATTCGTATAACTATATTACTGTGGTTGGTGACAGCCGTTATTTATCCTGTTGCAGTTTTGGGAGTTGGTCAAGCTTTTTTTAAAGAAAAAGCAGACGGCAGTATTATGCAAAATATCCAAGGAGAAGCTATTGGATCAGCTTTGATTGGTCAACAGTTTCGTTCTGAAAGGTATTTTCAAGGTCGTCCCAGTGCTGTCAGATATAGTCAAGGAAAATTGGGTAGACCGAACGGTATATCAGGTGCAAGCAACCTAGCTCCTAGTAATCCAGACTTGCTTCAGCGTGTGGTTGAGAAGTCTAATGAACTTAATGATGAAAGTATTCAACCCTTCGCTGATATTGTTTACACTTCTGGTTCTGGTTTAGACCCACATATTTCTGTCAGAACAGCACAAGAACAGCTAGAAAGGGTAGCTCGTGCGCGTAATCTTACCAGAGAAGAGATTCTGCCGTTTATTAAACAATATACAGAGGGAAGATTTTTAGGTATTTTCGGCGAACCTGGAGTAAATATCTTGAAATTAAATTACGCCCTCGACCTCCAAGAAATTAACCGTAGGCAAAATCAATAATTGGGCATGGGGCATGGGGCATTGGTTATTCTCCTCACACTTCCTACACTCTTCCCGATCCCCGATCCCCGATCCCCGATCCCCTTCCCCATGTATCCAGCACGTCGTGGTAAACACAAAATCTTTATTGGTATGGCTCCTGGTGTAGGTAAAACTTACCGGATGCTCGAAGAAGGTCATGCGCTTAAAGAAGAAGGAATTGATGTTGTGGTTGGGTTGTTGGAAACCCACGGACGCAAAGAAACAGCACAGATGGCTCAGGGATTGGAAATATTACCCCGCAAACAAATTCCGCGGGGTAATTTGATGTTGACAGAGATGGACACCGACGCAATTTTGGCGCGATCGCCTCAATTAGTCTTAATTGATGAACTCGCTCATACCAATGTCCCCGGTTCAATCCGCGAAAAACGTTACCAAGATGTAGAAATTATTTTGCAAAATGGCATTGATGTTTACTCGACGATGAATATTCAACATCTGGAGAGTCTCAATGATTTAGTAGCAAGAATTACTGGGGTTGTAGTCCGAGAACGAGTCCCTGATAGGGTTTTAGATGATGCTAATGAAGTTGTAGTAGTAGATGTTACACCAGAAACCTTGCAGGAGCGGTTGGTAGAAGGTAAAATCTACGAGTCACAAAAAATTCAACAAGCACTCGATAACTTTTTCCAACGTCGCAACTTAGTTGCTTTAAGGGAATTAGCGTTGCGAGAGATTGCAGACAACGTTGAAGAAGAAGCCAGAGAAATGAGTGCAGGGTTGACAAACGGTGTGAATCCGCAAGGTCAATTCTGTAATATTCAAGAACGGGTATTAGTATGTATTTCAACTTACCCGAATTCGTTGCAACTATTACGTCGGGGTGCGAGAATAGCGAATTATATGAATGCCCCTTTCTTTGCTTTATTTGTCGCTGCTCCTGACCGCTTTCTCACTAAAGAAGAAAGTTTGCACATAGATATGTGTGAAAAGCTGTGTAAGGAATTTGAAGGTAATTTTATTCGCGTTTCTAGTAATGATATTGCGGAAGCGATCGCACAAGTAGCCGAGCAATATCATATTACTCAAATAGTCATTGGTGCTAGTCAGCGATCGCGTTGGCAAATTCTCCTCAAAGGTTCTCTCACCCATAAACTACTGCGATTACTAAAAAATACCGATTTGCATATTATCGCTACGGATAAAAAAAATAATTAACGGTTTGTAGTAAGCACTTTAGTGCTTAAAAAACGGGTATTTAGAGACACGTAGCAAGATCCCGTAGGGTAATTTCGCGTCTGGTACAAAAGATTTTGGGCTGATCACTCAATAGACATCTAGTGATAATTAACTATGTGTTATACCATTTCACAAAAAATCTGATACAAATACAGACCCTGTAGAGACGCGATATATCGCGTTTGGTACTGCGATTTCAATCGCAGGCGATTTTTGAAGATTTGGGATGCTCCCCAAAATACGAATGAAAGTATTATTTATCTTTCTATTCTTAAGAAAATTTACGACATGCGTCATAAGTGCGACAAATCCCCAAGCAGTACCACTGTTAAGTGTAAATATTCCCATTGGTTTGCGGTTTCGGGACAACCCTGGAAGTATAGCCAGTCAATCGACATTCCGCGATACAAACAACAACTTGCTTGGACTTCAGGTGCAACCAGGAAACTCGTTAGCGCTAGTAGGTGGCAATATTACTGTATCAGATGGGGGTAGATTAACAGCATCAGGAGGCAGCATTGAATTAGGAGGATTAGCAACCGCAGGGACAGTAGGGTTAGATATAAGCAATATCTCTGCTTCCGGTGAGGATAAGCAAGGGTTGCTAAGTGGAATTTTTAGCGAAGTCAACGAAAACGCACAGGGAGATGCTGGTGGTAAATGCTGGTAGAGTTATCATTAATGCCACTGGTAACATCTCTGCTTCGGGTCAGAGTCAGAATTATTACAGTGGTATTTTTAGCGTCGTTGAATTGTCAGGTGTGGGCGATGCTGGTGGTATCGAAATTAATACCAACAATCTCTCTCTGGTTAATAGTGGACGAATTAGTGCCAGCATCCTTGGAAAAGGAAATGCTGGCAGTGTGAACATTAATGCGACTGGTGATATCTCTGCTTCCGGCGAGGTTAAAAATGGAGCCATAAGTGGTATTTTTAGCGCTGTTGCACCATCAGGTGTGGGCAATGCTGGTGGGATTAAAATTAATGCGCGATCGCTTTCCCTTTCTAATGGTGGTAGATTGTCTACAGATAGTGTAGAAATTGCCCCAGCAGGTAACATCGAAGTCACAACAGTAAAAGACATCCGGCTAGACAATCGAGCATCAATTACTGCCACTACTACAGGCGGTCAAGGTAATATTACCCTTAACTCCCGTGACTTAATTTTACGTCGCAATAGCATCATCACCACTCAAGCCGCTGATACAGCCACAGGTGGAAACATCAGGATTGTGACTGGTAACTTTGTTGCTTTAGAAAACAGTAACATTAGTGCAAATGCTGAAAAAGGGTTTGGAGGCAATATATTTATCAAAGCGGCTTATCGGTTCAGTAGCCCAGACAGTAATATCACCGCTACTTCTGACCTTGGCACAGACTTTAGTGGCACCGCACAAATTAATAATACAGATGTTGACCCCAGTCAAGGATTAATGCAATTACCAGAGAATCCAACCGATCCAAGTAATCAAATTGCTCAAAATCCTTGTCAAAAAGGTACTGGTAGTTCATTTACTGTCACCGGACGGGGTGGTGTACCTTCTAGTCCCAATGATAGTTTTACTAGTGACAATGTGCGTATTGATTTAGCTCAACCAGCTAGCAATAGTAGTAGTTCGCAAGCTGTGACAAGCAACCAGCCAAAAGCCTCTGCTACGACTAAAGAGATTGTCCCTGCTCGCGGATGGATTTTCAATGAGAAAGGAGAAGTTGTTCTGACTGCCTACGATGTTAATAGCATAGAGTTTCAGCGTCAGTATCTGCGCCAAAATTCTGCCGGTTGCAGGGCATTTTAACTCATAGGACTAGCCCTTTCAAGGTGGAGCAAAATTCTCGACAATCAACTCCTCTGTAAGTTCTTATCTCTGTGTTCTCTGTGCCTCTGCGGTTAAATAAATAACTTTTAAACCGCAGAGAACGCAGCGAAAAGTTTGAGCGGAGGTTTCCTCCGATCAAAGCTTTTCAAGAGAGAGAGCGCAGAGAGGAAAAAAGAGATTTTATGAGTCACCTTGAAAGGACTAGTCCTAACTCTTCTGCATCTAGCCCGACGATTTACAATCGTCTGGTACAAGATGTATTGATGGTCAAATTCTACAAATACTACTCTAACTAAAGTAAAGCGCAAAGGCGGAAGCTGGGTTACAAAAGTTCCAATAACTGCGCTTCGCTCAACTGTGTAATTCCCAGTGCTTCTGCTTTTGCTAATTTAGAACCTGCGTCTTCTCCTACAACTACATAGTCTGTTTTTTTACTAACTGACTCAGTAACTTTTCCACCTGCTTTTTGAATTAACGCCTTGGCTTCATCGCGTTTCAAAGTGGGAAGAGTACCAGTAATCACGAAAGTTTTACCTGCTAATTTTTGATTGTCACCATCACCTGTAACTGTGGTGTCTGCTGTAGTGGTAAATTGTAACCCTGCTGCTTGCAAGCGTTGAATTAATGTTTGATTGGCGCTGATATGAAACCATTGGTAGATACTATCGGCGATTTCTGCACCAATACCATAAATACCTTCGATATCAGAAACTCGTGCTGTTTGTATCTGTTCAACACTCTGGAATTTCTCGGTTAATAATTGGGCTGTGACATTACCAACATGACGAATGCCTAAACCATATAATACTCTTGACCAAGGTTGGTTTTTCGATTGAGCGATCGCATCTATGATTTTATCTGCCGATTTTTTTCCCATTCTTTCTAACGCATGTAACTTCTCACTTGTCAAGTTATATAAGTCGGCAACGGAATGTACTAATCCTTTATCAACGAGTTGATGTACCAGCTTTTCGCCGATACCGCGAATATCCAAAGCATCACGGCTTACCCAATGTTCAATTGCTCCTTTGAGAATTGCAGCACAGGAAGTATTGACGCAGCGAATTACGGCTTCTCCCTTTTCCCGCACCACCGGTTGACCGCATACTGGACAATGGCTAGGCATGACAAAGGGTTCTGTGTCTGGGGGACGGAGTTCTTTGAGGACACGCAGAACTTCGGGAATGATTTCTCCAGCTTTGCGGACAATTACAGTATCACCGATGCGGATATCTAATTGAGCGATGCGATCGGCATTGTGGAGAGTAGCACGAGATACAGTTGTTCCTGCTAATTGTACAGGACGCATTTCTGCTAGGGGAGTGAGTGCGCCTGTACGTCCGACGTTGACGGCAATATTTTCTACACGGGTGGGTGCTTCTTCGGCAGCATACTTGAGTGCGATCGCCCACCGAGGAAACTTTTGTGTAAACCCTAGCTGTTCTTGCAATTTAAAAGAATTGATCTTTACCACTACCCCATCTGTCATGTAGGGTAAATTCAGCCGTTCCGTATCCCAGTGTTGGTAATATTCTGCTACTTCTGCCAAAGAAGCACATAATTTTTGATTAGGGTTAACGCGAAAACCCATTTTTTGCAGTAACGCCAAAGCTTCCCACTGACTACTAGCAATACTCGCGTCGTCCATACCAGGAATATGCAGCGTATAGGCAAAAAAATCTAATCTTCTTTGCGCCACAATGCGAGAATCTAACTGTCTGAGTGTACCAGCGGCGGCGTTCCGAGGATTAGCAAATGACGACTCGCCGGCTTTTTGCCTTTCTTCGTTAATTTGTTTAAATACATCCAAGGGTAAGAAAGTTTCGCCCCGCACTTCCACCCGTTCTGGTAGAGACGTTACATGTAACGTCTCTACATGTAACGTCTCTACATTTAACCGTAAGGGAATTGAACGAATTGTCCGCACATTTTGGGTGATGTCTTCACCCATGACTCCATCACCTCTAGTTGCACCTCTGGTGAGAACACCATTTTCATAAGTTAAAGCCAAAGCATTACCATCTATCTTTAATTCACAAACGTACTCTGCTACTGTTTGTGGAGGTACTTGTCGTCGCCAGCGCTGATCCCAAGCCTGTAACTCATCGACATTAAACGCATTTTCTAAACTGTAAAGTGGAATGTTGTGGCGAACCGAAGTAAACTGCGTAGCAGGTTTTTCACCCACACGTTGAGTCGGACTATCCGGTGTCACCAATTCTGGATACTGGGTTTCCAAGTCTTGCAGTTCTCGATACAACTGGTCATAAACTGCATCCTCCATCATAGGAGAATCAAGGACGTAGTAAGCATAACTAGCCTGTTGTAATAGCTGTCGCAATTCCTGGACTCTTTGTTTTACTTCCGCTTTTATTGGTTCCACCAAACGTATCTCCTTTCTCACCCAAACTATAAACTTCTTGCAGAAGTCGCCAAAGGGTTAAAGGATTGATTTTTCTCTTTACCCTTTATCTTTTTTACCTTTTAAATCCAAAATCCAAAATCCAAAATCCAAAATCCAAAATTGCTATAGGATGATGCGCTCATACTAACCTCTTTTGTAGTATGCTTGTAGTTTGTTGATGCTAGGCGGTAGTTAGTATGACATCTGTATATGAATACAGCAAGCTTGCCAATGCAGAAGATGTGAAAAGATTAGGGGAAATCCTTGGTCAGTGTTTTATTGGCACGCTAGAAGATCAAGAAAGTTACATTAATATTATTGGTGTAGACAATTTCCGTATCCTCCATCAAAAAGAACAAATTGCTGGTGGACTGGCAATCCTTCCGATGGGACAATGGTGGGGTAGTCAGCGTGTACCGATGGGGGGAATTGCTGCTGTTGGTATTGCTCCAGAATATCGTGGAACGGGAGCAGCCATCACGATGATCCAACAGACTCTCAAAGAACTCCATACAAGGAGTGTACCTATTTCTGTTCTTTATCCTGCCACTCAACGCCTCTATCGCAAAGCAGGATATGAACAAGCAGGAAGCTTTTGTACTTGGGAAATTGCTTGTGAGACTATCCCAACCACAAAACAACCACTTCCAGTTATACGGGTTGAATTTGAGATGAAAGTCTTGGATGAACTGTATCAGCAAAAAGCCAGATTAATTAATGGACATCTAGACCGATATCAAGCAATTTGGGATAGGTTAGGCGAACCAGATGAAAACGAAGCAGTCTACACTTATTTAATAGGTTCAATCAATCAACCTGAGGGTTACATAATTTTCAGCCAACACCGGACAGAAGAAGGTTCGATTTTGAGAATTAAAGATTGGGTATTGCTGACAACTGCGGCTATACAATCTTTCTGGAATTTTATAGCCAGCCATCGATCGCAAATAGACAAACTACGATGGCGCAGTTCTATTATTGATGATCTAGGATTAGGGCTACCAGAGCAAACAGCCAAGATCAAATCAACAATGCGCTGGATGCTGCGGGTAATCGATGTTGTGAAAGCGCTAGAGATGCGAGGTTATCCACCGGGAATAGAAGCTGAACTGCATCTGGAAATTCAAGATGATTTGTTTGCTGAAAATAACGGTAAATTTATTCTTGCTGTCTCTAATGGGCGTGGGGAAGTAACGAGTGGCGGTAAAGGCGAGTTACAGTTAGAGATTAAAGGACTAGCACCCCTCTACACAGGCTTATTTACACCCCAGCAGTTACAACTAGCCGGAAAATTGACTGCAACAGAATCAGCACTTCTAGCAGCTACACAAATATTTACAAGCCCATTTCCTTGGATACCAGATTTCTTTTGAAGTTTGTCATTTGTCATTTGTCATTTGTCAGTGGATAGGGAACACGGAGATAAACTAAGTACAGACGCGATAAATCGCGTCTGTACCAATAACCAATAACTATTGTAAAGACGCGATAAATCGCGTCTAATAACCCATGACTAAAATTCATCAAATATCTGGTCGCTGGCGTTTAGGGCTAACATTGTCGCTAGTGACTGTTTTTTTGTGGGGAATTCTACCGATCACTTTATCAGTAGCATTACAAAAATTAGATGTATATACAATCACTTGGTTTCGTTTTTTGATCGCGTTTGTTTTGCTAGCAATTTATTTAGGTGTACAAGGGAATTTACCTACACTTACACGACTACGTTCTACTTCTTGGAAACTGTTAGCCATTGCAACTATTTTCTTAGCTAGTAATTACATTTTTTTCCTACAAGGTTTGATGTTAACTTCACCTTCCAACGCCCAAGTACTCATCCAATTAGCCCCTTTGCTCATGGGTTTGGGAGGTTTAGTGATTTTCCGAGAACAATATACACTGGCGCAATGGCTTGCTTTAGGAACTCTCAGTTTAGGTTTTATTTTGTTTTTTCACGAACAACTTTTGCAATCATTTATAGGTATTTCCCAATACACTAATTCCTCTCAGCTATATCTAGAATTTAACGGCTATAAGATTATTCTTCATTCTTATCAAAAATATTTAATTGGCACTAGTTTTATTCTATTAGCAGCAGCTACTTGGGCAGTTTATGCCTTAGCCCAAAAACAATTATTAAAATACTTATCTTCTGCCAATATCATGTTGATTATTTATGGAGGATGTAGTTTATTTTTTTTGATATTTGCCAAACCAAAAACAATTTTGCTACTTGACGGTTTGAATTTTGGAATATTATTTTTTTGCGCTTTAAACACTCTCATTGCCTATGGTGCTTTTTCGGAAGCTTTGGAACACTGGGAAGCTTCAAGAGTCAGTGCTGTCTTGGCTTGTACGCCGATTGTCACTTTATTGTCAGTCAGATTTGTATCGGGAATTGCGCCTAATTTAATCGCTTCTGAACAATTAACTTTGGTAGGCATATTAGGAGCAGTTTTAGTAGTCACTAGTTCAGTAGCGATCGCCTCGAATAAACGCTAGTTAAATTTTATTTATTAAGTACTTTTACTGTTGCGTAAATCAAGTTATTAGCATTCTAATAATAATGATTTGGATAACGCAAGCAGATGTTTTTGTTCTTTGATATGATCACATGGCTAGGGTCAGTTAACTGCTTCGATTGACGACTAGGTAAGTAACTAAACTTGCCCATTAGACTTGACAAAATTTCAATTTTGAATTTCAAAATTCCACGAACTGCAAAAATCTAATATCTTCAGAGGCGCATCACAAAAACTAAAATCAGGGTGTAGAAATGAATACCACACTAC
Source organism: Westiellopsis prolifica IICB1 (assembly GCF_004323185.1). GTDB lineage: Bacteria > Cyanobacteriota > Cyanobacteriia > Cyanobacteriales > Nostocaceae > Pelatocladus > Pelatocladus prolificus_A. The sequence continues at coordinate 2,900,181 of NZ_NAPS01000001.1, read as the reverse complement.
GCGCCTTATCAACAACATTATTGTGTATCATCGAACGATGAATAGCTTGTTTGGTGAGTGGGTCAGCACCCTAAAAAAATATTGGCTGTTGCTGGTTCTCTCGACAGTGCTACAAACATTTGGCCTGAGTTATTCAGCCTCAAGCGCAGAACGGATTTATGGTTCTTATTCGGCTATAGAACGTTCTGTGTCTGTGAGAGCTTTAGAAAACTTCGCCACCAATGGCGTAGCAGACGAAGAACTAGCAGCTTACACGCAATTTTTGAAACCGGAACAGCTTCAGGAATTGCGTCAAACATTGGTTAGTCCGATTAAAATTCATCCCGTAGCAGTGTCACAGTTTCTTTATACACCGCAGGGAGAATTTTTGCTCAAACGGTTGGGAGAAGTCATCAGAACCGAATCTCGCCAACCAGAACCAGGATTTCATGCTTTGCGTGCAGCGTTGATTTTAGCTGCAAATGAACCAGAGGGTTTAACGCTATTAAATTTGGTACGGAAGTATCCCAACCCCAGTATTCACGTTGACTTAGCGGGTACCCTTGGTATGGCAGCAGAATTGGAAAAAATGGTGAATGACAGCAAGCGCGCTGTAGAAGCAGTTTCTCAAAAATCAGCAATAGAAGCTGCTAGTATTGCGCCACCATTTAATCTCTCCGGATTACCAGATATACGGCGTCAGGGAAAATTTGTAGTGCAATCAAAGCCAAAGCCGTTTAATAAAATAGGTGGTGCAAGAGGGCGAGAAAGACTTTTGTTAAGCGATGTTTATCTTCCCAAGACTCGCACCAAAGTTCCCGTAATCGTCATTTCTCATGGATTAGGGACAGACAGCAGCAACTTTCAATATTTAGCAGAGTATCTAGCCTCCCACGGTTTTGCTGTCATCGTTCCCAATCATCCAGGTAGTGACACTCAACAATTGCGATCGCTACTTAATGGCAGTACCAAAGATTTAGTACAAGCAGACGAATTTTACAACCGTCCCCTAGATATAAAATATATACTAGACCGCCTAGAGAATGATCCTGAATTTAAGAATCGACTTAACTTACAACAAGTCGGTGTCATTGGACAATCCTTTGGTGGTTATACAGCTTTGGCTTTAGCTGGCGCCAAGATTAACTTTGAACAACTAAACAAAGATTGCAATCCCAAAAGACTCCAGCAAACTTGGAATATATCTTTGATATTCCAGTGTCGCGCTTTAGAATTAAATGGCAAGAAATATGGTATTAACTATAACTTGCGGGATGAGCGAGTCAAAGCTGCGATCGCCATTAATCCAATTAGTAGCAGCATATTTGGTGAAGCAGGCTTCAGTGAAATTAAAATTCCGGTCATGATAGTTGCTGGGAGTAATGATACAGTTGCACCAGCTTTATATGAACAAATACGACCCTTCTCCTGGATTACCAATTCTCAAAAGTATCTAGTTGTGCTTACTGGTGGTACACATTTTTCTGCTATTGGCGAGAGTAGTAATCCTTCTAAACAAATACCATTACCATCAAACTTAGTAGGAGAAAATCTCAGACAAGCACGTCGTTATCTCAGTATTTTGAGTGTACCTTTCTTGCAAACTTATGTGGGTGGCATGTCAAAATACTCTCCCTATCTAAATGCTGCCTATGCTAAATCTATTTCTGATCAGAACATGAGTTTGAGTCTAATTGAGTCTTTGACTCCTAATGAATTGGCAAGAGCTACAGCAAAGTAATTTGAGGTTCGTAGTGAGGACTTTAGTCCTTTTTGAGCGAAGACAGCGCTCACTACGAACCCTTTAAAGTTTGTGTGACAGAGTACTAGTAGTTCACCAAATTGATTTTGATAGGTGAGCTAGATCCCCGACTTTTCAAAAAAGTCGGGGATCTAACCCCTCGCAACCTGTCAAAATTTGCGTGGCGAAGTACTAGTGGTTTATCGCAAAATTTTATAGCTTGTGATTCGCACAAACCTTATGATAAGCATAAATTAATTAATAGACTTTAACAATTTAAAATAACTAATCACAAACTTTAAAAATTGACATTTTACAAATCTAGTGCGTCCAGATAAATATTAATAAGTAAGCATAATTACACCACAAAAGTGTTGGAGGCAGCAGCGTATGGTTGCACTAACTGATCGCGAGAATATAAAATCGCCTGGTCGCTTGACCACACAAACGATTGAGATTGGATCGCAAACAACCGCGATTCGTTCTCTTGACTGGGATCGCGATCGCTTTGATATTGAGTTTGGATTGCAGAATGGCACAACTTATAATTCGTTTCTGATTCAAGGTGAAAAAAATGCATTAATTGATACTTCCCACCGTAAGTTCCAGGAATTATATCTAGAAGCGATCAAAGGCTTAATCGACCTCTCAACCTTGGATTACTTGATTATTAGCCATACTGAACCAGACCACAGTGGCTTAGTAAAAGAGGTATTACAGTTAGCTCCTCAAGTCACAGTAGTTGGGGCAAAAGTTGCCATCCAATTTTTGGAAAACATGGTACATCAACCATTCCAATCTCTAATCGTCAAGAATGGCGATCGCTTGGATTTAGGCAATGGACATCAGTTAGAATTTGTCTCGGCTCCCAATCTTCATTGGCCGGATACCATTTTTACCTACGATAGTAAAACTCGCATCCTTTATACTTGTGATGCTTTTGGGATGCACTATTGTGATGACTATACTTTTGACGAAGATCGAGAACTTATAGAAAAAGACTTTAGATATTACTATGATTGCCTGATGGGGCCAAATGCTCGTTCTGTGTTGTCTGCAATCAAGCGGATGGAAAAATTAGATGTGGGGATGATTGCCACAGGACACGGTCCTTTATTGCAACATTATGTGTCAGACTGGGTAAATTCCTATCAAAAATGGAGCCAGGAACAAGCAAAAGCAGATACCTTTGTGGCTCTGTTTTACTGTGAAGATTACGGATATAGTGACCAATTAGCAAGGGCGATCGCTCACGGGATTACCAGAAATGGTGTTGCAGTTGAACTGGTAGATTTAAGTACTGCTGAACCCCAGGAAGTCCGAGAATTGGTGAGTCAAGCCAGTGGTATAGTTATTGGAATGCCATCTCAATCTGATCAAAATGCCCATGCAGCTTTAAGTACTATTCTCGCAGCTGCTCACAATAAACAAGCAGTAGGATTATTTGAAACTGGTGCTGGGGAAGATGAACCAATTTATCCTTTGCGGAATAAATTTACTGAAATTGGACTTACCGAAGCCTTTCCACCGATTTTGATTAAAGAACCGCCCCTTCAGGTAACTGAACAAATGTGTGATGAAGCGGGTACTGATATTGGACAATGGTTAACACGCGATCGCACGATTAAACAAATTAAAACTTTAGATAATGATTTAGAAAGGGCATTAGGAAGACTTAGTAGTGGACTCTATATTATTACTGCCCAAAAAGGCGATGTTAATAGTGCCATGTTAGCTTCTTGGGTGATGCAAGCAAGCATGAATCCTTTAGGAGTCGCTATTGCAGTTGCTAAAGATCGCGCCATAGAATCTTTATTACATATAGGCGATCGCTTTATTCTGAATGTATTAGAGGAAGACAACTATCAAAGCTTAATGAAACACTTCCTCAAGCGTTTTTCTCCTGGTGCAGACCGGTTTGCAGATATCAAAACTTACGCCGCTAGCAATGGCTGTCCCATTTTGGCAGACGCTTTAGCATACATGGAATGCGAAGTTACAACCCGCATGGAGTGCAGCGATCACTGGATTATTTACAGCAGTGTCCACACTGGTAGAGTTGCCAAACTAGACGCCCTCACAGCTGTTCATCATCGTAAGGTGGGAAATCATTATTAACAGGGGTATGGGGAGTAATGTAGAGACGCGATTCATCGCGTCTGGGTGTGGGGAGAAAAATTACTTCCTTGTCCCCCTTGTCTCCCGTGTCCCCCTTGTCCCCCTT
>NZ_NAPS01000001.1:2872717-2896134 GCF_004323185.1 Westiellopsis prolifica IICB1 | reverse complement strand
TCTCCCGTGTCCCCCTTGTCTCCCGTGTCTCCCCTTGTCTCCCCTTGTCCCCTCACAAGCAAAACTCTCACACTTTATCGGAGTCATTATGATGATGCAATTGCTGAAAGATTTGCCTGTCAAACCTGTAAAGCGAGAAAGTTGGTTGAATTTGGGACGGATTGTGCAAGCATTGGAATTAATTCAGGATTTAATTGTGATTTCTTTGTGCATCGGGCTATTTAGCTTTATGGTGCTGCAAATCTGGACTATGTTCCTTTCTCTGATTCCCCCGATTCATTCCCACACTGTGACGGCAGATATTCTGTCATTGCTGATTTTAGTAGAATTATTTCGTCTGTTGATTATTTATTTGCAAGAGCAACGGGTTTCGATTGGAGTTGCTGTAGAAGTTTCGATTGTTTCTGTACTCCGAGAAATGATTGTTAGAGGTGTACTGGAAACTACGTTTATGCAAGTTTTGGCTGCTTGTGCTTTTTTACTGGTGTTAGGTGCATTGATGGTTCTAAGAGTTTGGCTACCTCCAACTTTTGAAGGTATTGATCCTGAGCAAGAAGTCTCGAAGCGTTACAAAAAGCGTCTCGCTCAAGAAATGAATAGTCATTCTGATTTTTGAATTAGTCCAAATTTACCAACCATTAGCTACTCAGACAAAATTAATAACACAGATTCTTGTCCTGTTCTCTGTTCCCTTTCTCCACCAATAATATGTCTTTCTCAACTGTAACCCCAACAATCAGTCACCCTCGTGATGTGCAAGTTGCTGAAATTGGTACTCAAACTTTGGTTTTGCGATCGCGTACTTGGGAACGTCTCAAGTTTGAGGTTGAATACGCTCGCCAAAAGGGTACAACTGCTAATTGTTATTTGATTCAAGCTGCTCACACTGCTTTAATTGATCCTCCGGGTGAGTCTTTTACTCAGATTTTTTTGGAAGAGTTACAAAAACACCAAGATTTAACTCGCTTAGATTACATCATTCTTAATCATGTCAATCCTAATCGGATGGCGACTCTCAAAGTTTTGATTGAAAATGCACCCCAAGCCAAGATAATTTGTTCTAAACCAGGTGCTAATGTTCTGAAAAATACTTGTGCTGATTGGGAGTCAAAAATACAGCTTGTTCGTTCTGAAGATACTCTGGATTTAGGTGAGGGACATCAACTGCAATTTGTAACAGTACCGACTCCCCGATGGGCTGATGGGATGTGTACTTATGATGTTGCTACCCGTATTCTTTACACTGATAAGTTATTTGGGGTACATATCTGTAATGATGTCTTGTTTGATGAAGATTGGAAGCAACTAGATGGCGATCGCCGTTACTATTTTGAATGTCTCCACGCTACCCAAGCCAAACAAGTAGAAGCAGCTTTAGATAAATTAGCACCTTTCAAAGCTAAATATTACGCCCCTGGCCATGGCCCGATTGTGCGTTACAGTCTCAGTCGTTTTACTTACGATTATCGCCAGTGGTGTCAGGAACAAAAAACTCAAGAATTGCGAGTGGCGTTGCTTTATGCTTCTGCTTATGGTAGCACGGCAACTTTAGCACAGGCGATCGCTCAAGGGTTGATTCAAACTGGAATTGCAGTGGAATCGATTAACTGCGAATTTACAGAACCTAGTGAAATTACTCGTGCAATTGAAGCTTGTGATGGTTTTATTATCGGTTCTCCCACTTTAGGCGGCCATGCACCGACTCAAATTCAAACTGCTTTGGGGATTATCCTCTCGGCGGCGGCGAAAACCAAATTAGCAGGTGTGTTTGGTTCTTATGGTTGGAGTGGGGAAGCAATTGATCTGATTGAAAGTAAACTCTTAGATGCCAATTATCGCTTGGGGTTTGAAACTATCCGCGTTCGCTTCAGCCCTACTGAGTTTATTATGCAACAATGCCAGGATGCAGGAGCGGAATTTGCTCAAGTCTTGAAAAAGAAAAAGAAACTCCGCACTTCCCGCCAAGCATTAACGGAAGCACAGGTAGACAGGACAGAACAAGCTGTTGGACGGATTATTGGTTCCCTGTGTATTTTTAGTACCAGGCGCGGTGATAGTCATAGTGGAATCCTCACGTCTTGGGTATCCCAAGCTACTTTTAATCCTCCTGGCTTGATGATTGCGATCGCACAAGATCAAAATGCCGATGCGATGATTCATCCTGGTGATCAATTTGTCTTGAATATTCTTAAAGAAGGACGTAACCTCAGACGCTACTTTTCCTATCACAATACTCCCGGTGACAATCCCTTTGCTCAGTTAACAACCACAACAGCTAACAACGGTTGTTTAATTCTTAACGACGCCCTAGCGTATTTAGAATGTACCGTACAACAACGAACTGAATGTGGCGATCGCTGGTTAATCTATGCCACTGTAGACAAAGGCGAAGTGCTGGAACCAACAGGTGTCACCGCTATTGCACATCGCAAATCAGGTAGTCATTATTAAAAATTGGGCATTGGGCATCGGTTATTCTCCCCACACTTCCAGACGCGATTCATCGCGTCTCTACATTACTCCCCACACTCCGCCATTAATACAGGACAGAGGGTAGAAAAACCCCTGTCGGTTCGTTATACAGACCGAGACTCATCAACGTTGCGGTCTGGGTGACACGCAGACCATGGTTCAAACACCAACGGAACAGGTCGCCGTTACGCATCGGAACATAAAAGCCCGATCCAGTGAACTCTGGAGCCGCCCCAATCAGTGCCTTTAAGTCTTCATTGTTCTCGCCAACAGCGTGACCGAAGAAGCCTATTTCGGTAGTGTAGCCTGATACACGCCCATCATACTCGACAAGCATTGCTGTACCCCGACCGACTGCTGCTTTTAGTTCGCCCGCTCGGTCATGACCATGAATGCGATCGCACAGTTGATTACACGCACTCAGGTCTGCTTCAGTCACCGAACGAACGGTGCGACCGGGTATCGTCAAGCCGAGGGGCTGTCCTTGAATATTCGCCAGTGGCTCACGTGCATCAAAGCCGAGTTTTGTATATAGGGAAAGCGAGCGGCTGTGATACGCAGCTTGAACTAGTCGCACCCCAGGAAACCGTTTTTCCTGTACCCGCTGTAAAACATTTTCCATCAGGCGGCGACCAACGGACCTATTTTGCGCGGCGGGGTCTACCGTAATGGGACCGATGCCGGCGATAGTATTACTTTCCCATAAAAAGTTGCTGCCGATGATCCGCCCGTCCTGAGTCTCGGCCACAACTGAATAAACCGCCGGGTTCGCTAAAATTTCCGTCAACATTTCCGCCCCACACTCCGCAGAAGGTAAGTCGGGTAGGAAGCCGTGCTGTTCTGCAATGGTACGGAACCCTTGATACAGAATCGTGCCACAGGGAACTGCATCGTCGGGTCGTCCCCCACGTAGCAGTACTGAAGATGTTTGTTTAAATACTTTGTCCATGATGAAAAATTTTTCAATCAACACAGACGTATTAATTATACGTCTACACAATCGTGAATTGTAAATTCATCTGCTTGATTCAGCAACGTCAAAATTGAGAAACCCGGAATTGTTGTGCTACATAAATGCAACCTTTTACATTGTTAATGTATCGACTTACATTGTTAATGTATTGGCTTACATTGTTAATGTATTGGCTTACATTGTTAATGTATCGGCTTACATTGTTAATGTATCGGCTTACATTGTTAATGTATCGGCTTACATTGTTAATGTATCGGCTTATATTTGTTTCTATGCTCTGTGTTCTCTGCGCCTCTGTGGTTTATTATTAAGATGCCTAATTTCCGTCGTTACACGCAGGTTTCAGTATTTGTTTTTCATCTGTGTTTTTCTGCATTACTGTTTTACAACCACAAACAGGTAACTGCTACCGTTAGCTTACCTCTACGTACCAAAAAAGCTATGGTAGTATCTGCAAATTCCTTGGCGAGTGACGCAGGTTTGCAAATGTTACGCCAAGGTGGTAATGCAGTTGATGCAGCTGTCGCGACGACTTTTGCTATTTCTGTAGTGGAACCGTTTTCGGCGGGAATTGGTGGTGGTGGTTTTTTGCTGTTTCGTGATGCTAAAACAGGAGAAATTAAAGCTTTAGATTTTCGTGAACGCGCACCCCTGAAAGCAACGAGAAATATGTATTTGGATGCCCAAGGTAAAGTGCGTCCAAATTTGAGTATAAACGGTCACTTAGCAGTAGCCACACCGGGGACTGTAGCTGGACTGTACGAAGTGCATCAACGTTATGGTAAGTTACCTTGGGCAGAAGTTGTTAAAAGAGCGATCGCTCTTGCTAAAGATGGGTTTATCCTGAGTCCTGAAGTGACATGGCGTTCCCTCGCAGCCAACAAAATTCGCAAGCAAGCAATTCTCAATAATCCAGCCGCACGAGCAATTTTTACTCGCAATGGGGAATTTTATCAACCTGGAGAAAAACTGGTACAGCGTGACTTAGCAAAAACTTTAACAGCAATCTCCCAGAATCCACGGAGTTTTTACACTGGAAATATTGCCCGTGCTATTGCTGCTGACATGGCAAAAAATGGTGGTTTGGTAACTCTGGAAGACTTGAAAGCTTACAAACCTATCTGGCGTCATCCTGTTTGTGGTAATTTTCGTCAAGCACGAGTTTGTTCAATGCCGCCTCCTTCTTCTGGAGGTGTACATTTATTAGAAATGTTAAATATTATCGGTTCTACCGATTTAAAATCTTTAGGTTGGCATCATCCCGATGCAATCCACCTGATGGTGGAAGCGATGAAAATTGCTTACGCTGATCGCTCAAAATTGCTAGGCGATCCTGATTTTATCAAAGTACCTGTACAACAATTGATTAGTCCTGGCTATGCTCAACTGCGGCGATCTGAAATTATGATGAATAGGGCTAGACCAGCAAAAGAAATTGAGCCTGCGACGATGAAAATATTAGAACAGAATCTGACCCCTCAACCTGTTCTTCGCAAGCAAAAGCAGAGACTCATCCCCTCTATTAATAATTCTCTGACTACTGGCAACACCCAAGAAATATTCTATAAACCTCGTTACGAGTCTTCAGAAACAAGCCATCTTACCGTTGTTGATGCACAACGCAACGCCGTTAGTCTGACTTTTACTGTTAACTTGGGATTTGGTGCTGGTGTCGTTGCTGACGGGACGGGAATTGTCCTCAACAATGAAATGGATGATTTTGCTGCTGCGCCAGGAGTACCCAATGCTTTTGGTTTAAGAGGTAATGAAGCTAATGCGATCGCACCACGCAAAACACCTTTATCCAGTATGACTCCCACCATTGTCACAGAAAATGGTCGCCTGCGCCTAGCAGTGGGCGCGCCTGGTGGCGGAACAATCATCACCCAAGTGCTGCAAGTCATCCTGAATGTATTAGAGTACAACATGAATGTAGGTGAAGCTGTCTCTGTTCCCCGCATTCATCATCAATGGCTTCCTGATGAATTACGAATCGAACCTTTTGGTTTAGATGCTCTCACCTTGGCAGAATTACAACGTCGAGGACACAAAATTAAACAAACTCAACCCTGGGGAAATATTAACGCGATCGCAGTTACATCTGACGGAAGTTTAGAAGCAGCCACAGACCCCCGTGGTGAAGGAGCGCCGAGAGGATATTAAAATTGGGGATCGGGGATTGGGGATCGGGGATCGGGGATCGGGGATCGGGGATTGGGGACAAGGGAGAAATTTCTCCCAATCACAAATGACCAATGACTATTGTACAGACGCGATTCATCGCGTCTCTAGACCAATGACCAATGACAAATATTAAACTTCTCTTCTAAAAATTACCATTTCAGTACCGACAACTGGGTTACGCGCTACTAATCTATTTTGTGAATCTTTAATTTCGAGATGGGTAAAGTCGAGTTCTTGAGAACGTTGGAGAATTTCAGCTGCAAGTTTATCTTGTTCGGATTCGCTAAGGGTGTACCAATCATCGCTAATTTTGATATCCAAACTGCTGGTGAGAAAGTTAGCTTGAATAGATTTTACAAGTCCAGAGGCAAAGCGATCGCTCACTTCTGCTACTTGATTTTCAATCGTTGCAATCAGAATTTGTTCTGGTGTTAATACTACCGTTGGGGTTGGTGTTATTTCTGGTTCGGGTTCGGGTTCTGGTTCGGGTTGTGTTTCTGGTTCTGGTTGTGGAGTGACTTCCTCTGATATTGGTGTGGGTTCTTCCTCTACAGGTGGGGGTGTTTCTGTTACGATTGGTTCTTCAAGCGGGGATGGTTCTGGAGTTGGGGAAGTGAGGGGAGTTGGGGAAGTAGTAGGAGTAGGGGGAGTCGTTGCAATTTCGGTGGATTTACTTGTGAAAAGGCTGGAAGTAGTCCAAATTAAGATGACAGCAAAAATGGCGATCGCTCCTGTCAAAGCTGTATCTGATAAATTTGCTGATAAATTTGCTGGTAAAAAAGAGCGGATTTTGGCTAACAGACTACTCCACCAGTTGGGAGATACATCACCTGGAGGGGACTCTGTTTCGAGTTTATCTACTGTCGTTTCTAAAAGTGCGATCGCACCTTTGAGAATTTGGATAGTTTTAGTCTTCCAAAAAGACTGTCCTGTTTGGTTATTTCTCTGACGAGGTGTATTTTCTTCTGGTTGCTGCGAAGAAGATGACTGTGAATTCTGATTGTCCTGTGACATGGAACTTTCACTCAAAGCAGCTAATCAAAGACTTAATATTCTGGCTGCAACCTCCCCAGCCTTAATGTATCATTTCAATGCTGGCGCTAAACTGACCTAATTAATGATTTTTGTCAAATATGAAACTCAAACGTCGTCAATTTTTATTTTTAGGTGGACTAAGTGCGATTGGTACAGGGTTCTTAGCTAGTCTTAACCGTCAGATTTTTAGTCAAAATAGTGAGCATCAAATCTCACGGGCTATAGCTGCTATTCCATCTACCAATAAAGATTTATTATTGCGCTTTGTTTCTGTCGCAGATACGGGTACAGGTGCAAAAGGTCAGTATGCTGTCGCTAAAGCGATGACTAATTATCACAATAAAAATTATTATAATTTAGCTATCTTGGCAGGAGATAACATTTATACCAACGGTGAAATGGAGAAAATTAATGCAGTCTTTGAACGTCCCTATGCTCCATTACTAAAAAAGGGTGTAAAATTCCAAGCTGCTTTAGGAAACCATGATATTCGCACCGCCAACGGAGACTTGCAAGTTAAATATGCAGGCTTTAATATGCAAGGACGTTACTATACATTTCGTCGAAACCAGGTGCAATTTTTTGCCCTAGATACTAATAGTAATGCTGACTGGATTAACCAGCTAAATTGGCTGGAACAAAAGTTAAGCCAAAGTAATGCTACCTGGAAAATCGTTTTTGGTCATCATCCCATTTATGCATCAGGTGTTTATGGTAGTAATCCTGATTTTATTCAAACTTTTACTCCTTTGTTTCAAAAATATGGCGTGCAACTTTATATCAATGGACATGAACACCATTATGAGCGTACCCGCGCCATCAATGGTACAACTTATTTAATTTGTGGAGGTGGTGCAGGTACTCGTCCTGTCGGTAAAAATGAATGGACTGAATATTCTGCCGAAAAGTTGAGTTTTGCAGCTTATGAAGTATTTTCAGATCGAATAGAAATTAGTGGAATAGATACAGCTAACCGCATTTTTGATCAAGGTATTATTCCATTGAAATCAGCTTAATTAAGTAACTTGGTAAAGATAAACAGAACCCAATTTACAAAACATAAATAATATTGCAATCCCTACCAACAACAAATAATTAATGACCAATGACCAATGACCATTGTACAGACGCGATTTATCGCGTCTCTACCAATGACCAATGACCAATGACTTACCTTATTATTGAGGTATTAATGTTTAATATTATCCCGGAAAGTAATAGAGAAATTTTCGCAATTCGCCAATTAATTACAGAAGCTTTTAGTCAAGTCAAGGTAGCTGAACTTGTAGATATTATTCGTAAATCTGAGAATTTTATCCCTGAACTGTCATTAGTTGCAGTCGAAAATGCAGAAGTCTTAGGACACATTCTTTTTAGTCAGATTATCATCGAAACACCTAACCAAAGTATTCCATCACTAGCGCTAGCACCACTAGCTGTAAAACCATCACATCAGCGTCAAGGTATTGGTAGCAAGCTAGTGGAAGTAGGTTTATCAAAATGTCGTGAATTTGATTATTCTGTGGTTATAGTTGTTGGAGAACCGGGTTATTATCAACGCTTTGGCTTTCAAACAGCAGGTAAATTTGGTTTGCGATCGTCCTTATTTTTTCCTGATGAAGTGTTTATGGTACTGGAGTTGAAACCTGCTGCGTTGACAAACATTACTGGTACTGTGCGTTATCCTGCATATTTTCAAGATGTTTAATTAGAAAGAGAAGTAAAAATTCAAAATCCAAAAAATAATTTATATACTTTTACCTTTCTAATTTACTACCCCCAATTCTCTAAACTCTATTGTTGTGTGGAGGAGCCTACGCAGTTCGTGATGGCTAAAAATTTATTTTTACACACTTGGACGCCAAAAAACACACTGTCTTTGCTGTTCGGAAAATTTGGCTGCTAGCGATAGCAAGTCTTCACCGGAAAGGGATGATTTACAGTAAAAGGGATATTGAGGTTGTCTACTTGTGTAATCAAAGAAAATTGTGAATCTATCTTGGTCTACAGGAACTTTACCTCGATGAAAAACTTGCGAAGTAGTAGCAAAAACAACTGTTCCAGCTTTTCCAGTACATGATTTCCATAGGGATTGTGATAAAGCTTGCTGCAAATTTTTTTCTTGAATATAACCGTGTTTATACTTCAAAGAATGAGCTACAGTCGAAGTTAAAGATAGTGGAATATATTGAAAAGGACCAGAATTCTCATCTACATCATTTAAATATACAATGACCTTGAGAATTTTTCTGTCTTCTACATCTATATGCCATAGCCGAGATTTCCGCTCAACAGAATTGGCAAGATCTCTGCGAAAATATGCTCCATGATAGGCTACAGGTAGACCAATATAATTCTCAACTATATTGAGTAAACGTTTTTGCAAGCCCCACATAAATATTTCTGGATACTGCATCATCTGTTCAGAAGTAGCATGAACAACATATTCATTGTCTCCTCCAGAAAGATTCTTTGGTATTTTTGGCATTAATTTTTGTGCAGCCAAAAACATTTTATCTGTGTGCGGAATAGATAGGGCTTCTAGTGAAGTTACCACTACTCCTTCACGCTTGATAGATTCAACTAAATTTAAATCAGCTATTGAAAGTACAGGTAAATTTGGTAAGTGTTGTTTAAGTGCAGCTTGGTAATTCCGTTCAGCTTGGTTTTGCAAGAATGAAATTTGATACACATTTTTTAAAATGTGATTTCGTATTTGTTTAACAATTGTGCTCATGATTCCAATTATTTGCTTTTCACAAAATGTGAGTATACATCATTATTTTTCGTCAAAGTTGCCAGAAGGTAAACCAGAAGGGGTTTTTGTGCTTCATACTTATTTTGACATCGGTATTTATTTTTTCATTATACTTAGTTCTGTTGTATTTTAAGTATTATTCAGTGTATTTGTCTAATAAATCATCATAGGTTTTATCAAAAATTTATCATTGCTTTACAGTGATAAAGTAAGTAATTACCGTATGATAGTAGGATTAACTATAGTGCTTTTCAAACAAGCAATTAATGTGTGAAATTTTAGAAAAAGTTTAGATTTTTTCTGCACAATCTAATCCTGACATCTAAGATAAAGTTACTTGCTAGCTCTAAAATAATTTTGTTTACATAAATAAAAAAACTGATAAATTAAAGGAGCTTTGAACACATCTTGAAAAGTCAAAAATAAAACCATACAAACTCATTAGAAAAAGAAAATTGCCAAAATAGGCTGTTTAACTTCTGACCAGCTTCAAGTCTGGTATATGCTACAGGCAGAGTAGTATAAATTCCTGATTTTGCCCTAAAAATTTGTTTTTTAGGACTTATACGGCGAAAAATGCGACTAACAATCATTCTTATTTTACTATTAGTACTGACTTCATGTACTACCAGTGTACTTGCACCACCTAGTCAGTTAGTGGAAAAAGCGATCGCACTTCAGTTACAAAAAACCCAACAGCAACTCAACCAACAGCTGGATCTTAATTTTCAGGGATTTCAGATCAAGCACCTGTCAATTACCCAAGAAAAACCTCTGACAATCGAAAATCTCATCACTTACCAAGTTCGTGGTACTTACAACCTTACTTTTTTGTTACCAAAACGAAAATTAACACAATCAAACAAACCGTTTGAAGTGTATTTACAACTGCAAAAAGAGGGTAAAACATGGCGCTTACTGCTTCCAGAACAGAGTCGTAAAGATGCTGAAACTGTTTGGCACAGTTATCTTATACAGTAGTGCTTTGTTTGAGAATTGTGTAAAACATACAGTGTATATACACAAAACCCTTGACAATTGACCTTTGATCGATAATTCTGATCAAGGTACAAAAAAGCGCGTAAATCCTGGGAATCAATACCGCAATCTCAAATCCATAGACGCGTAAGCGGCTTCTCGTAGAGTAATCTAAAATCCAAAATTGTTTGACCCTTGACCAATGACTAAATCAATTCGTGTAGTGGCCCGTATCAGCGCTCATCCAGAAAAAGTTGAAGAACTCAAAGCAGTTTTTTTAGAATTAATTGAGCCTACTCGACAGGAGAATGGTTGTATCAAGTATGAGTTGCTGCAAAACCAGTCTGATCCTACAGAATTTACTTTTGTGGAAGAATGGACTTCTGATGAAGCCTTAGATGCTCATCTTGGTTCAGCACATATTCAGACAGCAGTAGCTAAACTCAAAGACTTGGTTGCGAGTGACATAGATATCCGTCGCTACACTCTGCTCGCTTGATTACCGCGCTTGGGTTTAAACCTTTAGCTAATAGCACAAGTCGTCTAAAGACGACTTCATAAAACCAAACAGTCTGCTTGAGCAGACTTGAACTATGAGACTGCGATTTCAATCGCAGGCGGGTTTTTTAAACATTTGGGATGCTCTCAAAAAAAGTCATTGGTGTTGTGATGGAATGGGCTGACGTGCGATCGCCACCTAATTAGGGACTTCCAAAAAATCAAATCATCAACTGGATGTAGTGGCGTGGCTAGGCTAAAATGATGCATTAGATTTTTAATTTTTTCAGCGCTAAAGCGCCTACTACGAACTTTTTTCTATTGCACTATTTCAACATAGACACGTCACTGCACCTTGATTTTAGCCATGTTCCTTAATTAAATGTCACCACAGAACGAATCGATTCACCCTTGTGCATTAAATCAAAAGCATTGTTAATCTCTTCAACTGGCATGACATGGGTAATCAAATCATCAATGTTAATTTTACCTTCCATGTACCAATCGACTATTTTCGGTACATCTGTACGTCCCCTAGCGCCACCGAAAGCAGTCCCTTTCCAAACACGTCCAGTTACAAGTTGAAACGGACGGGTGCTAATTTCTTCACCTGCACCCGCCACACCAATAATTACACTTACACCCCAACCTTTGTGGCAACATTCTAAAGCTTGGCGCATGACTTTGACATTACCAATACATTCAAAACTGTAGTCAGCACCACCTTTAGTTAAATCAACTAAATAAGGGACTAAATCACCTGCAATTTCCTTGGGGTTAACAAAATGCGTCATCCCAAATTTTTCTGCTAGGGCGCGTCTATTTGGGTTAATATCTACCCCGACAATCATATTTGCTCCCACCATCCGCGCTGCTTGGACGACATTTAAACCAATACCGCCCAAACCGAAAACTACTACATTCGCTCCTGGTTCTACTTTTGCTGTATTGATGACTGCGCCAATACCTGTTGTGACGCCGCAGCCAATGTAACAAACTTTATCAAAAGGTGCATCTGGGCGAATTTTCGCAACGGCAATTTCTGGTAGTACTGTATAATTAGCAAAGGTAGACGTACCCATGTAGTGGAGAATTTTCTCACCATCAATCGAAAAGCGACTTGTACCATCAGGCATAACACCCCTTCCTTGGGTAGCACGGATGGCTTGGCAGAGATTGGTTTTAAAGCTGAGACAATATTCACACTGACGACATTCGGGAGTATAGAGGGGTATAACATGATCCCCTGGTTTGACACTAGTGACGCCTTCTCCCACTTCGACAACAACACCAGCACCTTCGTGTCCTAAAATTGCCGGGAATAATCCTTCTGGATCTTTACCAGAAAGAGTGTAAGCATCTGTATGGCAAACTCCACTGGCTTTGATTTCTACCATGACTTCCCCAGGTTTGGGGCCTTCTAATTGTACAGTTTCAATAGTCAAAGGTTTGCCTGGTTCGTAAGCCACTGCTGCTTTTACTTCCATGATCGCTCTCCTGTTTTGTTTGCTCAATCGGCATAATCTGAGTTTATTGCAAACAAATCTAAGGGTGAAGGGTTTTTGTGGTGAAAAAAAGAAGGCGATTTTCCCAAAAAAACACCTTCTGAATGCAAATGTATGAGTTCTCCCGCCTCAAGCGCTAACTAAACTCAATCGTATCGACGAAGCTGATAATACTCTGCTTCAAATTTTGGGCTTCTTGTTTTACACCAGCTGGAGTTTCACCATCACAAAAGCTGCGCTGGCTACTAACTATATACAAAAAGTCTCCATCAATAAATGCTAGCAGTCCTCGATAGGCGTCACATTTGACAGCAGTACCGTTGTTCCCTGTTTTAGGAACTGTTGATCCTTCGGGCATATTTACTAATGCAAAGTAAGCACCTTCTAATATATCTGGCAGATATTCAGTGTAATCCACGGAAGCATCTGGTAAATTAGATGCGATCGCACTAGGTACATACTTATTTAAAAGAATAGACCTTAAATATTCCTCCTGTCCCACAGATTCTATGTCATCCATTTGTTGAGGAGGGAGGGAACTATAATCAATTCTGAACAAGGAACCAACGTCATCAGAAAAAGTCACTATTCCTTCTTGACTATCAATCATCGCGCCCTGTTGCAGGCTTAATGGAACAGGGACTGTAAAATTTCCCACAGGTGACTCATATATTGGCTGGCTAGAAATTGATTCTAGTAAGTCTTCATCTTCTGAATCTAGGAAGTCTTCATCTTCTGCTTCTTCAAAAGCGGTAATTACTTCGTCTACAATTTCCTTTGCTTCGTCATCTTCTAGTTCCAAAGATTGTTGTAGCTTCTTAAGTAGAGTTGCTTTTCCCCTGGGAATACGCAGATCTTCTTCATCTACCAGCATACTCACCCCCGCAGCAAAAGCATCTGGGATTAATTCATCATCCAATGATTCATAAGCAGTGTTGAAAAGTGTTCCGACTCCTTCATCTTCAGCTAGGGCTACAAGTTTATCAATCATTTCTAATAATTCATCATCGGAATATTCATCAAAAATTTCAAATCCCCAGAGAATATCCGTCAATAGTTCTGCGTCTACATCTTCTATGGAAGAGTCAGCAATTGCAGTCACAACTGCGACTGCTGCGATCGCTTCATTTGGATTGAGTGATTCTTCCAACACCTCTTCCGACTCAAAAAATTTGTCGTACTTACCCATGATTTTTCCTCCGTTGTCTGGTGTGATTGGGTAGTTTACCAATGACTGAAGTCATTAGTTTGCAATTGTTATGCTTAAATAACCAAGACTTACTAAGTAGTAATGATTGAATTTCTAATTTAATAACCTGTTCTTAATTTTCTTAGGAACCACCAAGAACTATATATTATATAGACATCTTATGGGCAGCAAAGTCTTTTCATCGGTTATACCATTTCAGAATTGAGATTTTGGCTGGTTCAAGCTTGATGTATTAAGTACCTTGATATTTCATCTATAGTCTTCATTTTCTGTGTTGGTGGTTAGTTAGGATTTGATCAGATATTTTTGCATCAAATTGAAAAACCATTTTACATGTGTTATGTCCGTTATGGGATATACTGAGCTATGCAGTCTACTGACTTAAAAAGGGACGTAGGGGAGTAGGGGTGTAAGAAGAGTCATCTGTTTATTCACCTTGGTGTATGCACCTCAGTCAGGGCTACTTATTTTTTTGAAAGAAAGCGTTGGGCAATATCCTTATAGAAATTCGGATCTGTCCAGTAACCTAAATGGGCCTTTTCCCCCCAAGAAGTTTCATATTCCATTCGTATATTATCCAAACTGTTGTAATAATCTAAGTGACCACTAATTGGATCTTGTAGATGATAATAATTTACCCAGCGAATTTTTTCTAGTTGGCATTCTACTGGGTTTTTGGTCAAGTATGGAGTTAACCGAATATATAAAGGTTTTACACGAAAAGAATTTAAGTGTTCTAATATTCTCTGTCTAATATACTGATGCTGTTCTGCCATTTCTCTGAAGAAAAAAGCAATCTTATCTAATGGAGACCCAAAAGTTATTAGCCCTGTAATTTTGTCAATCAGTAAACTTTTGCCCTGATCTTGAGATAGACTTGCTTCTATGCATAAAAGATTCAAGGTGTCGTAAGCAATACAGCTACCGAGAGAATGTCCAGCTATAATTACTTGGTTGTAATTTGCTGATTTATCTTTGAGGATGGCTTTGAGCAGGGTTAATGATTCCGCTAGTATTTGTTCACGAATTTTATGGTAAGGGGATTTGACAGTAGTAGTGGTATATATAGAAACATCACCTACCATGTTTACTAACAAAGGAGTGATCAGTTTTTTGCTTAAATTCCAAGCTGGTTGTAGAAACTTACCTTGAAGAAATGGACTTAATAACAATAGAAATGCACAAACAATAAGTCGTAACCAAGGATATATTATTCTAAATAAGCGTAAAAATATAGTTAGTCCGCGTAAGCGATATTTAAAAAAACCATTCCAATTTTTTTCTTGCAAAATATCATCTAATTTAGATTTATTTTCCTTGCGGCTATAAAATGCAATTGTCCCTTCTAGTGTCCGCTCCGCCCATTGCAATACTTCTGATATACTAATTTTATTTTCTGTATCAGCTGCCCAATAATATTCGTGAATATCTATAAAATCATCTGCTGGAAATTCACTAGGACTAAGACGCACAAAGCTTTCTATCCAACGGCTACCATTCGGTAGTTTTCGTTTAGCAATTAAGTGTTCTAACATGATTTGTAAATTTTGCCCTTCAAAGTGTTTAACTAAATTTTGGGCAAAATAATCTACTGTTTCATAAGGTATTTGTTCACCGACACCGTGAATAATAATAAATGCTGTACGTCCTTGGGGAAATTTAATATTAATCTCTTGAGGATTCATAATTAATTAACGCATTCTGAGTTTTTGTTAGTTTTTAGCCGGTAGTTGTTTGTTACGATCAACAACTACCAACCAATAATCACCAACAAATTAAAGAATTATCACAAATTAAGTAAATTAGCTATTTTTTGGTATTAAGTGGTTACAATATGTAACCAATTTATTTGTAATTGCTAATTTTACAATTATTCGTTGCAAAAGTTTCGGGAGTATTCCAAATTTTGAAATTGATTATTGTGCTGCCTGAATACAGCTATGAGAGAATATGAACTGAACTTACTTGTGAAGACTCTTAACTCTTAACAGACGTTGCACTGCAACACCTCTACAAGATTTAAACGTCAATCAATTGTCTTATCCGAATAGTATTGATAGAAATCCTATATAACTTTGGAGATAGTGATCCCCAAGAAAAGATGAAGTAAATTACGAAATATAAAATATCTAAAGACTAGCTATTGCAGATCATTAAACTCAATTACTCATCATAATTGGGCAATCAAAAAATTATTAGGAGTAAATACTTATGACTAGAGTTATAAAAGAGACTGCTCAACCAACTTCCAAAGAGCGATCGCTCATTCTCTGGTTCAATGAAGTTGGTATTGATGATATACCACTAGTGGGTGGCAAAAATGCATCTTTGGGTGAGATGATTCAACAATTAATACCCAAAGGTGTAAATGTACCAATGGGGTTTGCTACTACTGCTTATGCTTATCGTTACTTCATTGAGTCTGCTGGATTAGAAGCACAGCTGCGGGAATTGTTTACTGACTTGGATGTTGATAATGTTAACAATTTACGCAAACGAGGTAAAAAAGCGCGATCGCTACTGATACATACACCATTTCCACCAGAATTGCGCCATGCGATCGCCCGTGCATATCAAACTTTATGTGAACAGTATTATTTAGATACGGATGTAGCAGTTCGTTCTAGCGCTACCGCTGAAGATTTACCCGATGCAAGTTTTGCAGGACAACAAGAAACCTACCTCAACGTGACTACAACTGCGGGAGTTTTAGCAGCTTGTCATAAATGTTTTGCTTCTTTATTCACTGATCGCGCTATTTCTTATCGTCATATTAAAGGCTTTGATCACTTTAACATCGCCCTCGCCGTCGGTGTGCAGAAAATGGTACGTTCTGACTTAGCATCTGCTGGAGTCATGTTCTCCATAGAAACTGAAACAGGTTTCAAAGATGCAGCACTGATTACAGCTGCCTATGGTTTAGGAGAAAATGTTGTTCAGGGTGCTGTGAATCCTGATGAATATTATGTTTTTAAACCGACATTAAAAGCCGGATTTCGCTCAATAATTGATAAAAAATTGGGCAGTAAAGAATTAAAAATGGTTTATGACGATGGTTCTAAATTTACTAAAAATATCCTAGTTTCTAGTCCAGACAAAAATAAATTTGCTCTTACAGATGATGAAATTTTACAACTAGGACATTGGGCTTGTTTAATTGAAGAGCATTATTCTCAAGTTCACGGTGTCTACACCCCGATGGACATTGAGTGGGCAAAAGATGGTATTACTAATCAATTATTTGTCGTCCAAGCGCGTCCAGAAACCGTCCAATCTCAGAAAAGCCAAAATGTGTTGCGGACTTATAGACTCGCAATGGGACACGGGGGACAAGAGGGACAAGAGGGACAAGGGAGACAGGGGGGACAGGAGGGACAAGAAAGAATTTCTCTTTTGTCTTTCCCCGATCCCCGATCACCGATCCCCGATCCCTTATTAACAGGACGTGCTGTCGGTTCTGCAATTAGTCAAGGGAAAGCACGAGTAATTTCTGAAGTTAGCAAAATTGACCAATTTCAACCTGGAGAAGTTTTGGTAACAGATAGAACTGACCCCGACTGGGAACCAATTATGAAGCGCGCTAGTGCGATTATTACTAATTCTGGGGGGCGCACCTGTCACGCTGCAATTATTGCTAGAGAACTTGGTGTACCTGCTATTGTGGGATGTGGAAATGCGACGGAAGTATTAAAAAGTGGTCAGAAAATAACTGTTTCTTGTGCTGAAGGAGAAGAAGGAAAAGTTTACCCAGGATTACTACCTTTTGATGTGCAAGAAGTTGCTTTGGAAGATTTACCTCGTACTCGCACCCAAATTTTCATGAATGTAGGTAATCCCCAGGAAGCTTTTAGTTTATCTGCAATTCCTAACGATGGGGTTGGTTTGGCGCGGACTGAATTTATTATCGCCAATCACATTCAAACCCATCCCATGGCATTAATTAAATATGAGCAATTAGAAGATCAATTTGTTAAAGACAAAATAGCAGAAATCACTGCTCTTTACGATGAAAAAACCCAGTATTTTGTTGATAAATTAGCGCAAGGAATTGGCAGAATTGCAGCCGCATTTTATCCTAAACCAGTAATTGTGAGAATGTCAGACTTTAAAAGTAATGAGTATGCAAATTTACTAGGTGGGAGACAATTTGAACCCAAAGAAGAAAACCCCATGCTGGGTTGGCGCGGCGCTGCACGTTATTATGATCAAGGATATCGCGAAGGTTTTGCTTTAGAGTGTCAGGCTATGAAGCGAGTCCGCGAAGAAATGGGTTTAGTTAACATTATTCCCATGATTCCTTTTTGTCGGACTCCTGATGAAGGGCGGTTAGTATTGGCTGAAATGGCAAAAAATGGTCTACATCAGGGTGAGAATGGTTTGCAAGTTTATGTGATGTGCGAATTGCCTAATAATGTCATAATGGCTGAGGAGTTTGCTGAAGTATTTGATGGTTTTTCCATTGGTTCTAATGACTTAACTCAGCTAACACTAGGCATAGACAGAGATTCAGCTTTAGTAGCAGGGTTGTTTGACGAACGCAGTCAGGGGGTAAAGCAAATGGTAAAAATGGCGATCGCAGCGGCGAAAAAACATAATCGCAAAATTGGTATTTGTGGACAAGCACCCAGTGATTACCCAGAATTTGCTCAATTTTTAGTGGAACAAGGAATTGATTCAATTAGTCTAAATCCTGATTCTGTTTTAAAAACCATGCTAGAAGTGGCGAAAGTGGAGAGAAGGGGATAGGGGATCGGGGATCGGGGAGCGGGGATCGGGGAGCGGGGAGCGGGGACAAAGAGGACAAGGGGGAGAATAAACACCAATACTCAATGACCAATGACAAATGACTATTGTACAGACGCGATTTATCGCGTCTCTACCAATGACTATTGACCAATGACTATTGTACAGACGCGATTTATCGCGTCTCTACCAATGACTATTGACCAATGACTATTGACTATTGACCAATGACTAAAAAATGGTTTTGGATAGGCATTGTAGGTATATTTTTTCTATCACTTTTCCTACGATTTTGGGGATTAGCGAGATTTAATACCTTAGTATTTGATGAGGTTTACTATGCTAAATTTGGCAGTAACTATCTCACCCAGACTCCATTTTTTGATGGTCATCCACCGCTTGGTAAACTGATAATTGCGTTGGGAATGTGGATTGGCGATCGCATTCCTTTTTGGCATGATCAGGTAAATGGCTTAACAGGTAAATTGCGCCCAGCTTGGAGTTATCGTTGGCTTAATGCTCTGTTTGGCTCATTTATTCCCTTGATTATTACAGGAATTGCCTATCAATTAAGTTCCCGTCGTAGTTTTGCTTTACTAGCAGGTTTATTCACTGCTTGTGACGGTATATTTATCGTCGAGTCTCGCTATGCTTTGATCAATATATATATAGTTGTCTTTGGATTATTAGGACAATTATTGTTCTTATTAGCTTTGGCAAATCACAGACAACAGCGTAGACTTTATCTCATACTGACTGGCGTTGCTTTTGGTGCTTCTGCTGCTACAAAATGGAACGGTTTGTGGTTTTTGTTGGGTGCTTATCTAATTTGGATTTTCGCTTGGGGATGGAAATTTATAGCAATAAGTCAGGTAAATATTTCTAGAGAAAGTCGTAATTTATGGGAAGATGAAAAAGAAAAATCACCATTACAAAACCTGACGCAGCTAAATTTTGTGAGCTTTTTCTTTTATTTAGGAATTATCCCAGCATTAATCTACAGTCTGATTTGGATTCCTCATTTATTAATAAATATAAAATATAATTTTCTTGAAGTTCATAAACAAATTTTGCTGTTTCATGAGCGTTTAGGAGGTAATACTCCCACAGTTCACCCTTACTGTGCTGGATGGTATAAATGGCCTTTGCTGACTCGACCAATGGCGTATTTATATGAAACAGCAACAAGTCTTAAAGAATCTCTTCCTGTAGTTGGACCATCTTTACCCAGCGGTACTGGCAAAGTCATCTATGATGTTCATGCAATGGGAAATCCATTTTTATGGTGGTTTGGTGTCATTGCTCTGTTATTGTTAGTTGTAATGTTGGGGTGGCAAGCGATAAATTTTTTGGTTAAGAAAAAGCGTTTTGCGATCGCACCAAGCTTTAGAGTTGACACTTGGATTGCTTTATATTTGATTTTAAATTATGCCGCCAATCTACTACCTTGGGTAAGAGTAAATCGCTGTCTTTTTATCTATCATTATATGACAGCTGTTGTGTTCGCTTTTATGGCGATCGCTTGGTTAGTAGATCAATGTCTTCGCAGTTATTCTAAGTTACTCCGTGCTGTTGGCGTTACGATTACGTTTACAATTTTGACAGCTTTTGTATTCTGGCTACCGCTTTATTTAGCTTTACCCCTCTCACCTCAAGCTTATAAATTGCGGATGTGGTTCCATTCTTGGATTTAGGTTGTTTAAAATTAAGCGATCGCACGTTTAATAGGAATTTGATTGCAAAATCCCAAGTTATGCAAA
Organism: Westiellopsis prolifica IICB1; assembly: GCF_004323185.1. Classification (GTDB taxonomy): domain Bacteria; phylum Cyanobacteriota; class Cyanobacteriia; order Cyanobacteriales; family Nostocaceae; genus Pelatocladus; species Pelatocladus prolificus_A. The sequence goes on along the minus strand of NZ_NAPS01000001.1, from coordinate 2,876,018 downwards.
TAACTAACACAGATGGTTATTACATGTGCATTTGCGTTAATGCTTTGACAAGTAACAAATAATCAATCATATACATTAAATTTCCTAAATCTTAATCAAGATACACATTGTATAGGGGTAATAATAAACTACTTTTAATATTTTTTAGCCGATGACTTTTGTTTAGCTTGCTAGACTGAGAACGCAATGTTGATTGGGAAGTATTCTTGAAAGTAACCAAGGGATTCAAAAGTCTATCGTTAAAGCAAAAGCTTCTGTCTTAATAAATTTAGGAAGATTGTCATACTGTATATCCGGCTCTCACTATACTGCGATTAAAAGATAAGTTACAAAAATTAATTTATTAAATCCCCTCGTAGAGTCAAGAGTCCAAAAGCTAGGGTTAGGAAATCAAATCAGTGAACTGATAACTGATAACTGTACAGACGCGTAGACGCTCGTAAGAGCAGCTTCAAGGTAAGAGTATAATCGCGTCTCTAATAACTGCAAGAAAACAGGAGAATCGTGATGGTAATGGAATTTGAATTGCAAAGTTTAAACTTGACAAGTTTAAAAGAACCATCAATTCATACGATTAGTCAAATTCAACCCCACGGAGTGCTTTTAGTTCTAGAAGAACCAGAGTTAAATATTTTGCAAGTCAGCAGTAATACCTATGAGGTTTTTGGGATTACTCCTGAAAATATGCTGCAAAAAAAATTAGAAGATTTGCTTGATCCTTTCCAAATAGAGAAAATCAAAGCTGGACTTTTACAAGAAAGTCTAGATATGATCAATCCCACAAAAATTTGGGCAAGAGTTAAGGGTGATGAGTATGTAGTATTTGATGGTATTTTTCACCGTAATGCAGACGGATTTTTGATTTTGGAATTGGAAATAGCCTTGTCTCAAGAAAATATTCCATTTTTAAGTTTCTATCATTTAGCCAGAGCATCTATTAATAAATTAGAAGAAACGGGAAATCTCCATGATTTCTGTCAAATTCTGGTACAAGAAGTGCGAAAAGTCACAGGATTTGACCGAGTCATGTTATATAAATTTGATGATGATGGGCATGGCTCTGTGATTGCTGAAGAAAAATTAGCAAATATGGAATCTTATCTGGGTTTACACTATCCAGAGTCAGATATTCCTAGACCAGCAAGAAAATTATTTGCTTCTAACTGGATTAGGATAATTCCAGACACTCATGCTGAACCTGTAGCAATTTTTCCTGATATTAATCCAATTAGCCAGCGTCGCCCAGATTTCACAAACTCGATTCTAAGAAGTCCTTATTCATGCCATATTGAATATTTACATAATATGGGTGTTGGTGCTTCTTTGACGATTTCTTTGATTAAAGAAGGACAACTCTGGGGATTAATTGCTTGTCACCATCAGACGCCTAAATATGTCTCTTATGAAATGCGAAAAGCCTGCGAATTCTTGGGAAGAGTGATTTTTTCCGAACTTGCAGATCGAGAAGAAACTGAAGATTATGACTATCGGATGCGACTGACATATATTCAATCAGCACTGGTTGAATATATGTCCCAAGAAGAAAACTTTATTGATGGATTAGTTAAACATCAACCAAATATACTAGATTTAGCTAATGCTCAAGGTGCAGCGATCTGTTTTGGTGGTAATTACACTTTAATTGGTGAAACTCCTAAAGAAGAAGAATTGAATTTCTTAGTCCAATGGCTCAAGAATAATGTTGAAGAAGAAGTCTTCTATACTGATTCTTTGCCACGTCTTTATCCAGATGCCCAAAACTTTAAAAATGTTGCTAGTGGATTATTAGCAATTCCCATTTCTAAACAGAATTATGTGTTATGGTTCCGTCCAGAAGTGATTCAAACAGTGAATTGGGGTGGCGATCCAAATCGAGCATTTGAGGTAAATACTTCAGACGGAAATACGCGCTTGTGTCCACGTAAATCTTTTGAATTGTGGAAAGAAACAGTTCGCTTAACTTCTCTACGCTGGCAACCTGTGGAAGTGAAAGCTGCATTAGAATTGCGAAAAGCAATCGTCAATATTGTATTGCGCCAAGCAGATGAATTAGCACAGTTAGCCCATGATTTAGAACTTTCTAACGCAGAATTGAAAAAGTTTGCCTATGTCGCCTCCCACGACTTGCAAGAACCTCTCAACCAGGTAGCAAACTATGTGCAACTACTAGAGATGCGCTATGAACAATTACTCGACGAAGATGCAAAAGAATTTATTACTTTTGCCGTTGAGGGAGTCAGCTTGATGCAGACGTTAATTGATGATGTGCTAGCATACTCGAAAGTAGATATGCAAGCGATCGACTTTGAACTGACGGATGTAGAAGCAGCATTAGGAAAAGCTTTGAACAATTTGCGGAAACGCATCAGCGAAACAGGCGCTGTGATCAGCCATGATCAGTTACCAACTGTCATGGCTGATGGTACTCAGTTGATGCAATTGTTCCTAAACTTGATTGGAAATGCGATCAAATTCCGCAGCGATAAAGCACCAGAAATTCATATCGGTGCTTCTCGCTTGGACGAAGAATGGTTATTTTCAGTCCGGGATAATGGTATCGGTCTTGATCCACAGTTTAGCGATCGCATTTTCGTCATCTTTCAACGCTTGCACACACGCGATGAGTACCCAGGTACAGGTATGGGTTTAGCCATCTGTAAGAAAATTATCGAGTGCCATCGGGGACGAATCTGGGTAGAATCACAACTTGGTGAGGGTGCAACATTCTACTTTACTATTCCCGTGGGAGGACGCGATCGTGAGCGCAGAAACGGACGAAAAGCACAGAACCATATTTTTGGTCGAAGATAATAAAGCCGACATCCGTCTGATTCAAGAAGCTTTGAAACATAGCATGATACCGCACCAGATAATTACTGTCAGGGATGGTATGGATGCTATGGCTTATTTGCGCCAAGAGGGCGAGTATGCAAATGCACCCCGTCCTGACTTGATCCTCCTAGATTTGAACCTACCCAAAAAAGATGGTAGAGAAGTTCTGGCGGAGATTAAAACCGACCCCAGACTGAAACGCATTCCTGTAGTCGTGCTGACCACTTCTCACAACGAGGAAGATATTTTTCATAGCTATGATTTACATGTGAACTGCTACATCACCAAATCCCGCAACCTCAGTCAACTATTCCAAATCGTCAAAGGTATAGAAGATTTTTGGTTGTCTACCGTCACTTTACCATCGGAGTAGGGGATCGGGGATTCTCCAATCCCCAATCCCCAATCTCCAATCCCCAATCCCCAATCTCCAATCTCCAATCCCCAATCCCCAATCTCCAATCCCCAA
>NZ_NAPS01000001.1:2857308-2871262 GCF_004323185.1 Westiellopsis prolifica IICB1 | reverse complement strand
CCAATACGGTTCGGATAAGACAAATCGATTGGCATTTAAATCCTGTAGAGACGCGATATATCGCGTCTCTACATATCCAAAATTATGACGAAAAATTCTTAACCGAACCGTATTGCGTGTCTACCCACTTATCTTTGATCACAAAAATAGTTTCATCTATAGAAAAGATGAAAGCATTTGCAAAAAACGTTAGAATTTTTCTTATGAACATACCTACATATATAATAAAAATTAAAGCATTTGAATTAAAATTTTAATGTTTCTTATGAAGGCTGTCTAATTAATAGGAATTATTAAAGCATAGGTAAAAAAGCTTTAACGTTTCTTATGAATAAAACAATATTTACACAAAAGTGAAAGCGGTGCTGCAAAGCAGCCGCTACGCGATCGCAAAGATTAAACTTAACCTGAATTCGACAAATTTGATGAGCCACAACATCTCGCCCTCAAATAAATAACTGGCTCATAGCCAAAACCCATTTCAAGTGGAATAACTCACTCTTGTGAATACAGCCCGATATACAGGTTCGCCCTTTTTCAGAGTAGCTGTTTCCCTTTCTGTGGAGACTGGGAGGGGATTTTCTGTTAACCATTCTCCCAAACCTTGTCTTTGAAAACTAGGATGAGCAGCAAAGCGATCGCACATTTCTATTGCGATAAACTCTACATCCGATTGTAAAAATACCATTCCTCCTGGAATCAGATAATCTGATAATTCTGCAACTAGTTCCGGTTGTACTACTCGCCGTTTTGCATGACGATTTTTAAACCAAGGATCAGGAAATTGAATACTAACACGCTGCAAGCTTCCTGGGGGGAGAGTTGATAAAAGCGATCGCAAAGAATTGTTGACGTTACAAAATAAATAGTGCAAATTTTGCAGTTCTAACTCATCCCGCAGTCTATTTGCTTGATTTACCAAAGGTTCACGAATTTCTAAACCCAAAAAATTCCAACTTGGTTCTATCTGCGCTAATTGTAATAAAAATTGTCCCCTGGCACAGCCAATATCTAAATGCAGTGGTTGATTTGGCTGGAAATAGACTTTTTCCCAGTCTAAAGGATTAGCAGATGCTTGATACTTGTTTGCTAGGGGATTGACATGCTGACGGACTCGAACGCGTACCAAAAAAATCTCCTTAATTCTTGATTATTTATTACTTGTTGGCATTTGTTAGTTTTTTATCAGATTTTTTGTTCTTTTTCTTGGTTTTTGGTTTGTATCAAGAACATCTATTTTAACCATGAATAATTCTTATTGTGACAGAAATTCTCTTTTTTAATGATGCATTAGCTTGAAATTATCCTAATAATACAGGCTCTTATAAATAATTTGCTTTCTGAAGTTAATCTTCATTATGTTTTCCAAACAACAAATTTTAAATATGTACAAATATTAAGTGGGATCATTGCTACGCAAGTCTAGGAGGCAGAGGTTATACTTTATTTTAAAAGGATTTTTAAACGTTGTTTTTACAATAATCTTTACTTCAATGATTCCCAATTTTCGCTTTGCCATCGTCAGCGACTTACATATTGCCCTTCCCCATACAATCTGGAATCATCCCAGTCGTTTTCATTTGGTGGAAGTCAGTGTTTCAGGATTTGAAAGTGTATTAGAACATCTAACACAGTTAGATTTAGACTTTATTTTACTACCTGGAGATTTAACTCAGCACGGTGAACCAGAGAACCATGCTTGGTTAGCACAACGCTTGGCAAAATTGCCTTTTCCTGCCTACGTTGTTCCTGGTAATCACGATGTTCCTGTTTTCAAAGCTAATGAGCAATCAATTGCATTTGCGGATTTCCCTTCTTACTATGGTAAATTTGGTTACACAGATTCCAGGCAACCTTACTATACCTGTCAGGTATTACCAGGAGTCAGACTCATTGGTCTAAATTCTAACTTGTTCAATGACCAGGAAGAGCAAATAGGACGTTTGGATATTGAACAACTGCGATGGTTAGAAGAAGTGCTAGCTGCAAGTGGTGATGAATTAGTACTGGTGATGATACACCACAATGTTGTGGAACACTTGCCTAATCAATCACGGCATCCAATGGCAAATCGTTATATGCTAGAAAATGCTGGAGAATTATTATCCCTGTTGCGACGCTATGGAGTCAGGTTAGTATTTACAGGACATTTGCATGTTCAGGATGTAGCATACTCTCAGGGAATATACGACATTACCACTGGTTCTTTAGTCAGCTATCCTCATCCTTATAGGGTACTAGAGTTTCGTAATGATCACTACGGCAGGCAATGGTTGCAGATGTTGTCCTATCGAGTCGAGTCAGTCCCAGATTTCCCGAATTTGCAATACAGTTCACGCAAATGGATGGGCGATCGCAGTTTTCCCTTTTTAATGAAATTTTTGACCTTACCTCCTTTGAGCCTACCATTAGAGCAAGCTCAAGAACTAGCCCCCACTCTGCGAGACTTTTGGGCTAATGTTGCCAATGGAGACGCATTATTTGACGGTTCCCACTTTCCGCCAGAAGTAAGCCGCTATTTTGAAAAATACGGTGCGATCGCCACTTGTGGTACACCTACACTCATTGATAATCACAGTACTTTGTTGGTTAGTCATTAGTCATTAGTCATTTGTCATTTGTCATGAGATAGGAAACAGGGAACAGGGAACGGGAAACAGGAAACAGGAAACAGGAAACAGGAAACAGGAAACAGGAAACAGGGAACAGGAAACAGGGAGATAAACTAACGATCATCCCCTTTCCCCTTTCCCCTTTCCCCGATCCCCAATCCCCAATCCCCAATCAGCCATTCTCTAAAGATCGGCAAATTCCAAAGACAGAAGTATAACCATGCAAAAACGTCCGATCGCCAACAGGGCCGATTTCGCCAGCGCAGAAAAAGCCCCCCAGGGGAATATCATTGAGGTAACGCTGAAATAGCTGGGAATCAAAGTTGGGTTTGCCATATAGCCCTTCGCCTCGCCCCAAACAGGAAAACATTAATGCACCAGCAGCAGCAGGTTGGGATTGTTGTTCTTTTTGATAACGTTCTAGCAGAAATTCCAAGTCCTCCGCGGAAGCTTCAGCGTCTCGGAGGTGAAATTGTAGACGCTGGCCGGGACGAACGTAATCACCAATCGCGATCGCTCCTCCTGAAGGATCTACCCCCAAAATCTCGCGAATCAAAAAGTCTCCCTGTTGCAAACAAGGCTTAAATTCATCCATTGCTAGACCGACAAATAAGGAATTTTGCGCCAGTGTTCGGTCTTCCTCGCTCAAACTAGCAATTAAATCTCGCAGTATTGAAAGTGGTGCTTGTTCGTCTAATTCTAAAATGATGTTGCGATCGCCTTTTGTCACTTGGTATGGTTGCCCAATAGGGCGACATCCTTGAGCCACTATTGTTTCTAAAACAATATTGCCACTTAACGCTACCCCAACCGTTCCTTCTTGATACAAACGACCATTACAAAAAAGTGCAATCCGACCACCCATTACGCCACTACTTGCTTGACCACCAACTTTCCTAGAGCCTGGATACGCATAATCCAATCCCTGTAATAAATCGTTGATTCCAGAAGAGAAAGAAGCAGACAGCAAAATAAAATGAGATGTTGGTGAAGATGGTACACCAATCAAATCGATCCAAGAGTTTGGTGGTCCATCCAAGTCGGGTAATTGTTCGGCAACAACATGAAAAGCTTTGACATCCACTCCAGGCAGATGAGCTAAACTCAGGCTTAATGCTGGTTCTGCTTCCAATTCTTGGGTGTGTCCAGCCAAACTAGTGCCAATGACACCACCACCACTACAGCCAATCAGCACAGGAACTGAAAGTTGTTCTGCTAAAAGAGGTAACAGTCGCGAATACTCACTTGTAAAAGCAGACGAAATGAATACCAGCCCTAAATCCGCAGGTGCTGATAAGGAAGAAGTTGTGCGTTGTACCACCTCTGCAACAGCTGCTTCTAAAGAGGGACGGGTTGACTGGGCATTTACCCACTGCATTTGGTCTGCCATGAATTTTACGCTTTTCTACAATCCGGCTAATAGTTTTTTATTTTTTATCTTGGAAAACATGAAATTGCATCCCAAAATCAGGTGAATTTAGCTTTTGATTAAATTCTATAAACTTAGAATTGCTACTACCATTACATCTATCTAAAGATAATTGTATGATCTTCTAGGTGTATGCTTGGTAAAATATTAAGAGAAATAGATTATAAGACAACTTGTCCTGTTAATTGCTGTACTTTGTTATAAAGTAACAATCAACAGTACTAAAGTGGTAGCTATATGGCTAGAATAGTGTGGAATAGTGCAAAAAAAGCCCTTTCCGTACTTTTTCTATACTGGTATTAATAACACACAGCAAATTAGAACTATGACAGACATCCACAACAGAATCGAAGAAGAAGTTAAAGAAGCTCGCGCTGTCTGCGATGTTTCCGGTAGCAATTCCGCTGAATGTGCTGCTGCTTGGGATGCAGTAGAAGAATTACAAGCAGAAGCTTCTCACCAAAAGCAATCTAAGCAAAAAACTCCTTTTGAGAAGTACTGTGATGATAACCCCGAAGCTGATGAATGTCGTATTTATGAGGACTAACAATCAATTCGGTGAGTGGATCTAAAAATATTAACCAACAAGCAACAAAGATCTATTCGCTAATATTTTGTACTTTCAGTTTTTTCTCGCACAATCTTATAAGTACCTTGTGTCCTATCTGAAAAAACAGGTATGGTACGCACTAGGTGTAACTAATATTTTCCTATTATTAGGGAAAACCTTAAAGATTGACGTTTTTTGAGAAAACATTGAACAATAGTTCCGCCGCACATTCTTATTCCATGATTCTCATGGGCGGAGTTAGCGGCGGAATTATTGATTGGCAATATTTTATTGAAATAACTTTTTATCGATAAGTCAAGTTAGCGATTGTAGAGACGCGATGAATCGCGTCTAATAATAAGGTGGATATTAGCTCAGACTAAGAGCATTAAGAGGTAGCATTTAGATAGATTATAACCTTAGTTTTTTAATTAAGCTATCAGCTATTATTTATAAGATTATTGGTTAACTATTAGTTGTATATTCTCTAAGTAAAATAATTTATCACTTGTGGAAATACTATGGAAAAAGAAGTTTGGTTTCGCCCTTTTGTTTGGATGGATTACAGACTAGCTGTATTATTTACAGTGATCATTCCTTTAATTCTGCTGATTTGGGCGTTTGTGCAGAAAGCTGAGGGAATACAACGCTTGTTAGTGATTTACTGGCGAGTATCTAGTCTTTTGGCTCTTACCATTTATTTAATGATTGCTCAATATCCAGTCAGTTTTATCTCTGGATTTTTGGCTCGTATCCTAATACCAATTTCCCTATGGTTCTGGGTGGATCTTAATGATGAAATTGAGTATCAATCTAGTGGACCGTTAAAGCTGACTTTTACTTCTTGGCGCTGGGCGACAACTCTTTATTGTATTCTCGGTTCACTTGCTTTTATACCTTTTTTGGGTTGTGCTTTTTCTGAAAATATTAGCAATAATCCCAATTGTCATGTCTGGTTTGAAGCACCCTTGGTATTTAAAGAATGGTTCCATCCTAAAACTAGTGCAGGCTTTCTTGGCTTTCTTGGCATTCTTGGTTTGATAATTTACGTAGTTTATCTGAGCTATTTTGTCTTAGTAAAATTGGGTAAGCAAGGACGTTCAGCTACACAACAGTAATTTAGTAAATCGGCACAAATAAAGCTATAGCAAATATCCCCGACTTTTGGAAAAAGTCGGGGATATTGTTTTTCACAAATGATTTATACCATTTGACAAAAAATCTGATACAAATACAGACCCTGTACCAGACGCGATATATCGCGTCTCTACAAAAAAATATGTTTCACTTTTAAAGGAAATTGGTATTAGGAGCGCTATAGATGAGATTGCTTTTGTATGCAAATATCAAGGTAATTTATCTCCCGATTGATAGATGTTATTAGGGTTAAGATAAAATCAATATATATTAATATTTTATTTACTTGTAATTTTTTTTAAAATAGAATCTTTTTTTCAGTTTAGTACTCTAACTATAGAATTATTTTTTGTAATAAAAAATATGTTTTTGGGGCAACAAAATACTCTGTTAGAAAGAGGATGAGAACATGTTGTATTTGTAAATTAGACACAGAATCAAGAGCTATTGATGGACTCTTTAGATTCTTTAAAACTGCCTTTTTTGACAATAATAAAAGCGAAGAAAAACGGAGAATTACTATGTCAGATACAAGCAAACGTGGATTTGCATCCATGGATGAAGATAAGCAGCGTGAAATTGCTAGTAAAGGCGGAAAAGCTGCTCACGAAAAAGGAACTGCACACGAATTCACGTCTGAAGAAGCTAGAGAAGCTGGTCGTAAAGGTGGAGAAACTACAAGTCAAGACCGAGAATTCATGGCAGAGATTGGTCGAGAAGGTGGTAAGCACTCCCACAGAAGCGATCGCAATCAGAACGACGAGAACGACGAGAACGAGGAGGAAGAAGGAAAAGGTACTCAAGGTGGTAGTCATGAACAGCATGTAAAAGCTGGAAAGCAAAGCCACAAGAACAAATAAAGCCGATTACCCATAGACTCCAGAAATCACCTGAGCGGATTTTAATTTGTAGAGACGCAAAATTTTGCGTCTCTATAATTTTATGTTTTTTAGAGTTTATTTACGTGACGTACTCCACACACTCCCCGAAGGAGTGAGTGTGGGCTTCTCAATGACTCTTCTATGAAGACATTACTTGAGCTTTGAGGGCGTGCGTCCCACGCGCCTTTATGTTTATAGCAGCATTCAAATCTCTGCACAAACTTGTATGGCATAAGTAGAACGGCGTAAATATTTGTAGTTGGGGTAAGGCAGGAGGCAGGGAGGGTGTAGGAGGCAGAAGGGAAGAGGGTTTTAGCCTAATTTATCTTTCTTAACATAGTTTTGTTTTTTCCCACCGACTTACTTAGTTGTTTTGAGCGTTTAGGCGACGTTTGACGGTCGCAGGGAGAGTTTTACTCTGTCCGTAGAATCGAGCGAGTATGCACGACCTGAGAGTGTCAAAAACATTAAAACCCACTTAAAGCAAGTGGGTTTTAACTATTAGCCCGCGCTTGAGTCGCGGCGGGATTTTTAAGTTAAAAAATATGCGGATGGCGAGACTCGAACTCGCAAGGCAAAGCCACACGCCCCTCAAACGTGCGCGTATACCAATTCCGCCACATCCGCAAGGTTGCACTAAGGATTAAATATAGCACAACAAAATCATTATAGTGGAGTCATAATTAAATTTTTCATAAATTTAAGACTCTGTATGTACAAAATTTTGACCCTTGACCCATTAGACTGTCATAAATATGGCATTTTAAGGCAGTCCCAATGAAAAAATTTCACCGCCAGCCATGATTACCTATATCCCTACACCCACTTTCAAGTGACAAAGTCTGAGTGTAGGGTGTAAACGTCCTATGGGTGGCTTTTCGCAGATACAGTAAACAATTATCAGACCTATGCTGAGAGACTTAAACTCAATAAATCAAACAGATAACTGTTAACTCCTGTCATAATTTTTAAATCAGGCGAAAGCGCTGTCTTGAACTAGCCGGGAGAAAATGTCAACCAAAGGCTGAATTGTCAATATCTATCCTTTACACTTGGTGACTTCTTTAGTCAATCTACTTAACTTATATCGACACTACAAAGATGAAGTTTGAAAAAATATTAATCGCTAATCGGGGAGAAATCGCACTTCGCATTCTCCGGGCTTGTGAAGAAATGGGAATAGCAACTGTGGCGGTACACTCTACCGTTGATCGGAATGCGCTCCATGTCCAACTAGCCGATGAAGCTGTTTGCATTGGCGAAGCTGCTAGTAGTAAAAGTTATCTAAATATTCCTAACATTATTGCCGCAGCCTTGACACGTAATGCTACCGCTATTCATCCTGGCTATGGTTTTTTGGCAGAAAATGCCCGGTTTGCAGAAATTTGTGCAGACCACCATATTGCTTTTATTGGCCCTTCTCCAGAAGCAATTCGGTTGATGGGAGATAAATCTACAGCCAAAGAAACCATGCAAAAAGCAGGAGTTCCAACAGTCCCAGGTAGCGATGGGTTGTTAGAATCAGACAAAGAAGGATTGGCGATCGCAAGAAAAATCGGCTACCCCGTGATGATTAAAGCCACTGCTGGTGGTGGTGGTCGGGGTATGCGTTTAGTGCGTTCAGAAAGCGAATTTATCAAATGTTTTCAAGCAGCCCAAGGCGAAGCAGGAGCCGCATTTGGTAATTCTGGGGTTTATTTAGAAAAATTTATTGAGCGTCCGCGTCACATTGAATTTCAAATTTTGGCGGATAATTACGGAAACGTGATCCATTTGGGTGAACGGGATTGCTCTATTCAACGTCGCAATCAAAAATTACTGGAAGAAGCCCCTAGTCCTGCTCTTGACCCAGAACTACGCTCAAAAATGGGGCAAGCAGCCGTGAAAGCAGCCCAGTTTATCGATTATACTGGCGCCGGAACTATCGAATTTCTCTTAGATAGATCCGGTGAATTTTACTTTATGGAAATGAATACCCGCATTCAAGTGGAACATCCTGTGACAGAAATGATTACAGGGGTAGACTTGCTTGTTGAACAAATCCGTGTAGCTCAAGGAGAAAGACTAAAACTTACTCAAGACCAAGTGGTTTTACGAGGTCATGCGATCGAATGTCGGATTAACGCTGAAGATCCCGACCACGATTTTCGTCCTGCTCCTGGTAGAATCAGTGGCTATCTCCCACCCGGAGGTCCTGGTGTCCGCATAGATTCTCATGTCTACACCGACTATCAAATTCCCCCTTATTATGATTCTCTGATTGGTAAACTAATTGTCTGGGGACAAGACCGTCCTACAGCCATTAACCGCATGAAACGAGCGCTGCAAGAGTGTGCAATCACAGGACTACCAACTACTATCAGTTTTCACCAAAAAATTATGGAAAACCCACACTTTTTGCAGGGTAATGTTTATACCAGTTTTATACAAGACATGCAAGGCTAGAAGGTAATTCAGTTATCAGTTATCAGTTATCAAATTATATATAAGCTGTTATGCATTTAAATTGTATATTTTGCGATCAGGTTGTCAAAAGTCAAGAGTCCAGAGTCAAAGACTAGCTTGGACTTTGGACTGTTGACCCTGGACAGTCCTAACGCAAGAATATTTAATCTAAGCGCACATCAGCTTATTTACTGTTAACTGTTAACTGATTTCTAGCTACCAAGATTTATCGAGACATCATGATCAGCAGTCCTTGCTGACCAAGAAGAATTTCTCTAATAAAACTAAAGATTCCAACCCAAATAATCGGTGTAATGTCAACCCCACCAATGGGTGGAACTAACTTCCGCATTGGTATCAAAAAAGGCTCCGTTGGCCAAGCTACTAAATTAAAAGGCAAACGATTTAGGTCTATTTGGGGATACCAAGTTAGAACTATACGAAAAATAAACAAAAGTGTCATCAATCCCAGTCCTAGACCGAGAATCCAAGCTGTAAGGTTAACACCAGTCATGATACGAGTTTCTCACTCTCTACAATAAACAAAAAACCGGCACACTTATAAATTTTGAAGCTTTGTAAAGCTTACTTAATTATTATTATTTTAGCTAAATGCTATCATCCATCCGTACATATGACTTATACCGATTCAATTAATGATTGCAACACATCCTTAGTTTAAGACGCGATGAATCACAATCCTTAGTTTAAGACGCGATTCATCGCGTCTCTACAATAGGGTCTATTTGTCCATTCTTTTTTCAAATTGGTATCAGGAGGGTGAATTCTGGGCTTAGGCATCCAGTAAACGACTGCTACTGTTAACTGTTTTTGTTTCTGTAAAAGCTTCTCGACCTGTAATCAATCTAGAGCGACGATTACGAGTGATATAGTTCCACGCCCACTGAAATACTACTAGCATTTTAGTGTCAAACTCGATTAAGAAGTAGATATGAACTACTAGCCAAAATACCCAAGCTAAGAAACCTGTAAGTTTGATGAAGCCTAAATCTACAACAGCTAAATTTTGCCCAATCATTGCCAAACTACCCACATTGTTGTAATGAAATGGTGGTAAAGTTTGATCTTTAAGCCGTCGTTGAATGAGTTTAGCTACATACTCTCCTTGTTGTTTAGCTACGGGTGCAACACCAGCTAAGGGTTTACCATCTTGATGGGAGAAGTTGGCTAAATCTCCAATGACAAAAATGTTTTTATAACCCCTGATAGTCAAGTCCGGTTCTACAATCACACGTCCAGCGTGGTCACATTCTACATCGGTACGTTCTGCTAGGATTTGTCCCATTGCGGAACCTTTGACACCTGCTGCCCACAATATAGTTTGTGAGGGAATTTCTTTAACTTCACCTGCTTGCTTGAAAGTAACGATGTCATTTTCAATGTTTGTCACCCTGGTGTTAGTGTGAATCAGCACACCTAACTTTTGCAAGGATACTGTTGCTTCTTGCGATAAATCTGGTGCCATGTGTGGGAGGATGCGATCGCTGCCTTGCAATAGTAAAATTTTGGTTTCTGAGGTGTCGATGTTGCGAAAATCTTCTTTAAGGGTTTTGTATGCCAACTCGGCGATCGCACCTGCCAATTCTACACCGGTAGCCCCACCGCCCACAATCACAAAAGTCAACCAAGCACGGCGTTTTTCGGGGTCTGTTTCTTTTTCTGCTGCTTCAAATGCACCAAATATCCGACGGCGCATTTCTATGGCATCTTCAACAGTTTTTAAGCCAGGAGCAAAGTCTTTCCAGTTATCCTTACCAAAATAGGAATGGTTAGCGCCTGTAGCAACAATTAATGTATCGTAAGGTACTACGCGATCGCCCATTTTAACTTGTTGGGCTTTGGGATCAATATCATTTACTTCTCCCAGCAACACTTGTGTATTCTTGCTTTTGCTGAATACAGCTCGCAATGGTGAGGAAATATCGCCCGGTGAGAGGGTACCTGTTGCAACTTGATATAAAAGTGGCTGAAATAGATGGAAGTTACGTTTATCAATGAGAGTAACATTTACATTCGCTTTTGCAAGATGTTTGGCTGTATATAGTCCACCAAAGCCACCACCGACGATTACTACCTGATGAGGTGCATTATTCTCAAGTGCAACGCCCATAAGAAACATTTCCTTGTGTTAAGAGAGTTTAACTTTTCTTAACAAAAGTTGTAACAGCATTATGGGGCAGATTGCCGCTTATTTGAAACAATTTAAAAAATCATGAAAGTAGTCAAAACAACTACCCACAACCAGGGTAGGAAAATATGATTCCTCCTTACACCCCTAAACCCATTTTCAAGACAGTCTCTGTCTTATTAACCCAAGGGTGTAATAGACTATTAAAATTAAGGTAAAGTGTGTAAAAAAAGGTTGAAAAGTATGACGCCTTCTTTAGCAAATTTTCTTTGGAGCCTGCTCTGGGGTAGTGTAATTGTCGTTGTCCCTATTACAGTGGGATTGATTTTTATTAGCCAAAAAGATAAGATCCAACGTTCTTAATAATTCCTACGGAATTTAGTTTGATTCTCAAAACCAGTAGCTTTTTAGCTTTGGGTAATTTGTAGAGACGCGATTGGCAAGGCGTACGGTTGTAAACAGCACGGCGCAGCCTTTAATGTCGCGTCTCTACAATATATTTAGTGACTTGTTAAAGTAGAGATTTAAATACCAACTCGCTAACATAGATTTGATATTAGGAAAAAAACAATGGTAACTTTTTGGCTGAACTCAGCCAGTGTTCTGGCTCAAGTCAATTTTGGGGCGAACTCAGCCAGTCTTCTAGGAATTTTCCTGGCGATCGCTGGGGCTGCTTTGTATTTTCTCCGCACAGTACGTCCAGAACTCTCGCGAGATCAAGATATCTTTTTTGCTGCTGTAGGCTTGCTCTGCGGCTTTATTTTGATTTTCCAAGGATGGCGTCTAGACCCGATTCTACAATTTGGTCAGCTACTTTTGGTAGGCTCAACAGTATTTTTTGCGGTGGAAAGTATTCGACTGCGGGGTATTGCAACTCAGCAGGCTAAACGTAACACTCCCATCGTAGATGATGAGCGAGAAGTTAGTAGTCGGTATCAGTATCGGAAAAAATCTCCCTACAAAGCTGAGGTGGATGCAGAATTAGATTCCCTACCTTACGATGAAGAATATGAAGATGAACGTCCACGTCCTCGAATACCAGGTAGTAGAGAAAACCGTTCATCACGTGGAGATTACGGAGATTACTATGAAGATGAACCCCGTCGTTTAGAACGTCGCAGTACTAGTGACAGATCAGAACCCAGCGACAGAACAAACCGTCGGCGTAGTAGTTCGCGTCCAACTAGTCGGACTAGCGATCGCCCAGAAGATGATTGGGGTACTACCTCTTCTAAAACAGTTGATGATTGGGATACGCCAACAACCAGAGAAAGAAGACCTTCTCGACGTGGAACTAATGGTTCGTTCCGACCTGAAAACCGCGGTGATGATATCACAGACAGCACACCCAAACCACCCAGAAGACGCCGCCCGCCAACCAACACAGAATCTCGACCTGAACGTCAAGATGATGATGTCATCTCTACTGATTATGTAGAATACAAGCCGAGTAATCGTTCAGAAGGCCCATCAGATAATTCAGTGGATTTCGATGATGTTTAATTGACACTCTCCTCTTATAAACTAAGGTGGAGGTTGCAAAAAAATCATAAAAAATAGTTAAGGTGAAAAAATTTACACCTAGATTTTGGCTCCAACGAAATTGTGTTTGGAGTCTGATTTTTGGTTTAACAGGTTTGCTTGTAGCCTGTAGTCCTGACAATATTCCCATTGGCTCGACCTCTCTCAACAGTCGCTACACTGAGGAGCAACCGAGCTTAAGTGGAAATGGTCGTATTTTAGCCTTTGTATCAACCCGTAATGGCACTCATCAGATCTTGCTATACGACTTACAACAGCAAACTTTTTTACGTACATCGCGCTTAAATCGACCAGGGACAATAGTTGAAAGTCCCAGTCTCAGCTATAACGGGCGCTACATAGCCTACATTACCAGTGACCAGGGTAGGCCTGTTGTAGCACTTTATGATCGCGCTACGCAACAGTCGCAAATTCTCACCCCCACCTATAGAGGTTGGGTGAGAAATCCCAATATTAGCCCAGATGGACGTTATGTAGTTTTTGAAACAGCTAGCCGTGGTCAGTGGGACGTGGAAGTACTAGACCGAGGCCCAGAAATTGAGTTGGATATTCCTAACGGTGCGGCTGTTGCTCCTCTACCATAGAGGATGTGGGCATTGGGCATTGGGCATTGGGCATTGGGCATTGGGCATTGGGATTGGAAATAATCAGCAAATGACAAATGACAAATGACAAATGACTAAATATATATTTATTCCTATACTTACATTATTAACTGGCTGTGTTGGTTATCCCCGCCTTTTGAGTTACCCTTTCGATCCTGGTGGTAGGAGTCTCAATAGTCCTGCTTCAGAATTAACACCGCAAATTTCTGGAAGATATGTTGTTTATACTTCTGATCGGCGGGGTAGCCAAGATGTATACATGTTTGATATGGTGACTCGCAATTTAATTGATGTACCTGGTTTAAATGCTTTTGATGCGATCGCCTCTCATCCCAGTATTTCTGATGATGGTCGTAGTATAGTTTTTGCTGCTTCTCGTCAAGGTCGAACAGCCATCTTTTTATATGACCGAGAAACAAGACAATCACGCAATTTGACTGTTAACTTGCAAGCAGAAGTTCGCAACCCGACAATCAGTGCCGATGGTACCAGAATTGCTTTTGAATATAGTAACAATGGACAATGGGATATTTTAGTCTACAACCGTTCTGGGCAGCCTTTAACTATACCTCAAGATCCAAGGTAGGGAAGGGATCGGGGATCG
>NZ_NAPS01000001.1:2843328-2857158 GCF_004323185.1 Westiellopsis prolifica IICB1 | reverse complement strand
CCACACTCCCCACACTCCCCGATCCCCGATCCCTATTCCCTATTCCCTGCTTCCTCTATCGCCTCGATGAGCGATCGCACCTGTTGAGTTCCTTGGGAGGGTTCAAAAGAAAGGGGAAATTTACCCTTAGCAAGCATCCGTAAACCCAAGGGTGCAATACCAAGCAATCCTCTTAAATCCCGAAAATAGTTACCGACTACTTGTAAACTAAACTTTCTCTCGTCAATCCATCCACCTGCTTTGACTAACTCTACTAATACTTTGCGATGGCGAATTGAACGGCTGTCACTTTTTTGCTTGTGGGTGAGAATTTCTTGTTTAATTTTGGTGATTTGATCTAAGGGAGCAACATCCATTGGACAGACGCTGTTGCAGTAAAAGCAACGAGTACAACCCCAAACACCTTGGGTATCTTCGTTATATTTTTCTAAGCGGTTTTCTGTTTCAGTATCGCGGTTATCGGCTACCATTCGGTAAGCTTTGGCAAGAGCATGGGGACCAACGAACTTAGAATTGACTTCAAAGGCATTGCATTCAGAAAAGCAAGCTCCACACATAATACAATTACCAGTTTGATCCAGGCGCGATCGCTCTTCTGGTGTTTGTAGAAACTCTCTTTCTGGTACTTGTCTGCTAGCTGTACTCACATAGGGTGCGATCGCCTCTAGGTTATCCCAAAAATCGCTCATATCCACTACTAAATCTTTAATTACAGGCATATTGCCAAGGGGAGCGATCGTAATTTCTGGAATCGCATTTACCTTACCTGTGTGTGCTGCTAACTCTTGCAATCTAGAAATTTCACTGCCAACATTTTCTTTACAAGCAAGAGCAGAACGTCCGTTGATTCGTATAGCGCAGCTACCACAAATTGTATTGCGACAATTTTTGCGAAATGCTAAAGTTCCGTCTTGTTCCCACTTAATTCGATTGAGGCAATCAAGGATTGTATTACCTGGTTCTACCTGTAAAGGGTAAGTTTGTACGTTAGCAGAAGAATTATGTTGCTGTCGAATTACTTTAAAAATTACTTCCATATTTTACCAACCTAAATCCTGAAATTATCACATTTACATAGGAAAGAGACTTTTACAGAAGTCAAAAAATTGTATAGGCTACACTAATTTGTGTCTACAGTAGGAAAAACAGAAAACCAAAAGGGGGAAAGAATGAATCAATCAAATCCCTTTGCTAAGTAAGTCGGTGGGAATAAACCTAACCATGTTACGAAAGGTAAATAGGCCTAAAATCCTTACTAATAACCAATGACAAATGACGACTCCAACGAGTAGAGACGAGCCATGGCACGTCTCTACATTTGTGGTGACTTACTTATTTAATCTTGAGCCTTTGACCTTATAATTTTTAACTTTTACTCCTAACCAAACGAGGTTGCTCCAACGAGCTATGCTCTAACTACTCCTATTTCAAAGCTAGCTGTTAACATGTTGATCATTAAATAGTTACTGATATATAGTTCCAGGATAAGCATAAAAATCCTAGTTGGGGAAGCTCTTTATGGGATTATAGACAGTTTTGTCAACTCGTACATCCAATTACCTATAGAATATAACTTTATGTTGACGTTAACATAAATCAATCAAACTCTTACAAAAATAATTTTTGCAAGAGTTGCTAAAGTTGAAGGCTAAAAGCTTAAAGGGTTTATATTTTCCTTTACCCTTTTCCCGCACTTCTACAATAAGTCAAATAAACAGCTGTACAAATTCCTCCTTTCGTCGCAAAGTGTTGTTTTTTTTAGTTATGTAGAATTGTGATCGCTGCTGATGAACATGGTGAGGTAATTAATCAGCAGCATAGTACTCTGAAAGATTTTGTCTGGTCTCAATCAACAAACTCGATCATCGAAGTCTCTGGTCAAAACTCCTTGTCTATATTAGATGAATTTTTATAAAATCCACACATCAATACTCACAACGGCAATAAAGCGGCAGGAAAATCCTCGCCGCTTTTTGTTTTCCCAAGATAAAGGATATAAGATTTAAAGTCTAACAATAAATTTAATTCAAACTTAAACAATTATTTTGCTATTATGATCGCATGTTAGTATTTAATATAAAATTACGAAGTAACAAAACCAGTCCAAATAGCCGATCAAGTGCGGCTGATGCTGCTTTGTTTATTCGTGATGGTCAGAGATGAAATTAATTCGTCTCGATTGGCAGGATCAAAGAGTGTATGCTCAACAACCTTATGACAATACTATGCTGTTTTAAGCTTGAGGTAAGCATAAGGAAATTCTTGCTAATTATTGAGTCTACGGCTGATTAAGTAGTGGAACTCGACTCGTTTGTAAAGATGGCTTAAAATGACACCGTCGCCATAGCATCAGCAAAGAAAATATTTCGTTTTCGATGGCAAATGATGGTTAAATGTGCCGTAAAATTACCCAAATAAATACCTGCAACAACTGGGACTCTAATAAATTATGGGCAACCATAAAAGATGATCTTGGCTGATTAGAAGTAGGAGTTTGACAATTTTCTGGGTTTGTTAGCAACTTTTGTGAGGATCACCAAAAGTTCCTGACGCAGAGAACTACACCTTTGAATAGTTTGGAGAGAGTAAGGAAATTTTGAGCGTAATGACTGAAACTGCAACCGCACCATTAACCGGAAAAGCACTGCTTGCAAAAGTAAAAGAGCTTTCCAATCTACCACGTCGAGAAAGAGCAAAACAGTGTGGCTATTATACTGTTACGAAAAATAATCAGGTTCGTGTAAATCTGACTGATTTTTATGATGCTTTGCTATCCGCTAGGGGAATTCCCTTAAGTCCAGAAGCACCAAAAGATGGACGTGGTCGTGAACCGACATATCGAGTTAGTGTTCATCAAAATGGTCAAATTGTCATCGGTGCAACATACACCAAAGCAATGGGTTTAAAGCCAGGTGACGAATTTGAAATTAAGCTAGGATACAAGCACATTCACCTCATTCAAGTAGATAGTGACAAAAAAGAACTCCAGTCAGATGAAGACATTGATATAGAGGAAGATGAGATTGAAGAAGAAGAAGAGTAAATTTTGTAATGGTAGGGAGAAAGTGAAGAGTGAATACTTAATAACCTTTCCCCTTGGTAAGCCAGAAAAAGCTTACTAGTGTTTAATTTTTTTGAGATAAAAATCAACGATTAGACCTCTTGCAAAAGTTACCGAATTTGGTAGAAGCTTGATTGAGCAGAGAGAAAAGCAAAAAAGCAAGTAGTACTAAAGGTTCAAGAAAAGGCGTGAGCATCGCTACCCCTGGTTACAAATTGCTCAATATCGTGAAGGCTTTTCTCTCCACAAGCTGTAAATCTAGGATTGCGAGAAGTCTGTCGTGTTTTTTTATCCAATTTTGATAGCCTCCTTAAAGTCATCACTCTATAATTTGCAATCATTTTTGGAAAATGCACCAAGTTTGATTGTAGTGATGGCTTTTTTTATTGCTTGGGGTGGATGTTGGTTCCCAATCGCAGCTTTGTTATCTATGTTCCTCAACTGGAAACCCAACCAACCCTTAAAATCAGAGCAAAAGTTACCTTTATTATTGTCACTTTATTTACTAATACCTTTTATTTTTTGGCTCATCACTTGGCTAACGAAAACACCGATCTCAGATTACGGCTTGATAGCCAATATTTCAATCCTTAATTCCGTCGCCCTTGGTTTTAGTCTAGGTATATTGAGTTTAGCGGTGGTTTTTACATGCCAATTTTGGCTAGGATGGTGTAAATTTGAATACGCCAATATCAAGCAATTACCATCAATTGTGCTACCTATTTTATTGATAGCTTTATTTGTAGGTGGTATTGAAGAATTAGTTTTTCGGGGATTTTTATTTACAGAATTAGAGCAAAATTATCCAGTTTGGCTAGCAGCAATAGTATCTAGTCTGATATTTGCCATATTGCACTTAGTTTGGGAGCAACAAGAAACAAAACCTCAACTTCCCGGACTATGGCTGATGGGAATGGTGTTAGTACTGGCGCGGTTTGCCGATCGCAATAACTTGGGTTTAGCTTGGGGACTACACGCCGGTTGGATATGGGCTATAGCCTGTATAGATACAGCCCAACTGATTAATTACACCGACAAAATCTCAGACTGGGTGACAGGTAAGAACAAAAAACCCCTAGCTGGATTAGCAGGGATATTGTGTTTATTGCTAACTGGGGTAATTCTCTGGTTTGGTTATCAGCCAATACAGTTCAGTTAAGGTTTTAGCTAGAGCAGCATTCATCCCCGCACTCTACCAGAACGGTGAGTTGACGCTTTTCACCTTCGTGTCTTAGAGTCTACCCTGCGCTTCGACACGGAGTGGCTACTTGCAGAAGTCGCTAACGCGCCTACCGTAGGTAGCCGCTGGCGCGTCTATGTGTTTCAAAAGTTGATTTTTCACCAAGACACCAAGACACCAAGACACCAAGAAAAATACATTAACCCTAGTTTTATCCCTTGCAGTATTGAGAGTGTAGGAGGAAATTACACTCTTACACCCCCCTTTTTTTGACGGTGATTTGCAGCCTGTGTTAGCAAAGATTCTGCAAAAGCGATCGCTTCTTGGGCTGATTTACCACCAGCTAACTGAGCTAGTTCTTCCCGACGTTTGTTTAAGTTATCCAAGTTACTAATACGCACAACAGTACGTTCTTCACTGGAACCATTGTGTTCTTTCTTACCTTTAATTTGATTGATCACCTGCTTATCGACGCGAAAATGCCGATCAGCCATGGCAGCAACTAAAGGTTGGTGTGTCACACATAATACTTGGTGAAACTGACTCAACTGGTATAATTTTTCGGCGATCGCCTGGGCTACTCTTCCCGATACACCCACATCAATTTCATCAAATACCATTGTTCCCGTCGTCTGTGCTTGGGAAAAACAAGCTTTCAGCGCCAGCAGAAATCTACTCATTTCTCCACCAGAGGCTGTTTCTGATAGAGGTTGTAGTGGTTCTCCTGGGTTGGGGCTAAACATAAATGTGATTTTGTCTGCACCCATAATTGTGGGAGGAATAAGTGCTATTTCGACTTGAAACTGTACCTTTTCCATCGCCAAAGGTTTTAGTTCCTTGATCAGTTTGGCTTCTAATTTCGCTGCGGCGGTATGACGTAATTGTGTTAACTGTTGACAGGCTTGTGTCAGTTTTGCTAAACACTCAGCTTGTTGAATTTCTAAACCTTCTATTGATTGTTCACTATCATTGAGTTCGGCTAACTCGGCTTGGATGCGCTGGTAATAGGCGATCGCTTCCGCAAGTGTCGGCCCGTACTTGCGACAAACTTGCTTTAATTCACGAATTCTGGCTTCTACCTCTTCCAATCGCTGGGGATCTGCCTCTAAACTTTCCCCATAAGCATTAATTTGCCTAGATACTTCCGTTACTGTAGCTTGAGCATCCCTCACCATATCTAACAGTGGTTGCATCTGGGAGTCGTATTCAACCATGTCAGTTAACGTTACTTCGCTGTCTCCCAGCAAATCTGTAGCGGTTGGGTCTTCTCCATCGTTTTGGTATAAAGCTTGGTATACTTTATAACTCATCTGCTGGAGTTCGACGACATGATTGAGGCGTTGCTGTTCTTGTTGGAGTTGTTCGAGTTCATCGGGTTCACTGAGGTTAACTTCTCCTAGTTCCTTGACTTGGTAAGTTAATAAATCCAGTTGTTGTAAGCGTTCCCGTTCTGATGTCCGGCGTTTTTCTAAGGCTTTGAGTACTTGCTGGTAGGCACTAAAAGCAGTGACAACTTCTTGACGTTGTTGCAAAATAGATTCACCACCGTAGGCATCTAACCAATCGCGAATTTGGGCAGATTGTCCGAATAAAACTGTTTGCCCTTGAGCAGTGATTTCCACTAGGCGATCGCGCAGTTCTGACATCAACTGCTGATTTACCAACACTCCATTTACCCGCGATTTACTCCGTATTTTTCCTGAAGTAGCTGTAATTTCTCGACTAATAAATATATAATTTTCTTCAATTAATTCTATTTCTTGTTCAGTTAACCAGGCTATTAAAGCAGAATTAGAAGTAAAAGTTGCTTCTACCATTGCCCGATTTGTACCAGTGCGAATCACGCGACTAGAAACCTTTCCGCCCAACACTGCATCAATCGCATCCAAGATAATCGACTTTCCCGCGCCGGTTTCGCCTGTCAATACATTTAATCCTGCGCCAAATTCTAGTTCTAATTGGTCAATCAGGGCAAAATTTTCTATTCGCAATAGAGATAACATTGAGTCATTCGATTTTAGATTTTAGATTACTCTACGAGAAGCCGCTTACGCGTCTATGGATTTTGGATTTTGCCAAAAGTTTGTGGACACTTTGCGGTGAGACAGCGGGGTCTACCCTGCGCTTCCACACGCAGTGGGTTCCGTAGGTAGCTGCTTGCTTTGTCTATGGGGGTTTCCCCAAAATATCGATCAAATTATCCGTCAGGGTAGACGCCAGATCATTTTTACTTCAAGGATACTAAAGATTGTGTGTTTCTACCTTGCAATGTTCACAAGCTAGCTTTTTTAGGGATACCAAAACTAGTTTAGTTTGATTTTTATATGTTGGCGCACTTAACCTTCTGACAAGTTGTTACAATACTTAACAAGTTAACTCCGATGCGGTGGTAAGTTCATGAATGCGAAAACTGTTTCCCCTACTTCCCTGCAAATAGATTATGAAGTAGTTCCAGAAGATGCTACAAAAACGTCGATTGTGAGTTTACCAGTACCGGAGGAAGACCAAACAAGTAAGGCGCTGGTGATTTCAAAAAGTGAATCTGAAGCTTTACAATACAATCCTCAGAGGATAGCAACATATTATGGAAGTCGTCCCCTACAAGTTTTACGACGCATCATTACTGTACTAACGCCAGCAATTAGGTTTGCTTTGGGTATATGGTGGGATACTAAACGGGGAGTTGTTGTTAAAAATGACCGTCGTCGGGCAATTCAGTTGCGAGAAATGCTGACGAAGTTGGGGCCTGCTTACATTAAAATTGGGCAAGCTTTATCTACTCGACCAGATTTAGTTCCTCCGATGTTTTTAGAGGAACTAACACAATTACAAGACAAATTACCTGCTTTTGCGAATGAAATAGCCTACCAGTTTATCCAAGAAGAACTAGGCGCACCACCTCACGAAATTTACACCGAACTTTCACCAGAACCTATAGCAGCTGCTTCTTTAGGACAAGTTTATAAAGGTAAGCTCAATACAGGTGAAGAAGTCGCCGTTAAAGTCCAACGTCCCGACTTGCGTGAACGTATTACTATTGATTTATATATCCTGCGTCGGCTAGCAGGATGGGCGCAGAAGCAATTTAAACGTATCCGCAGTGACTTGGTAGGTATCCTCGATGAATTGGGCGATCGCATCTTTGAAGAGATGGATTATATTCATGAAGGAGAAAATGCTGAGCGCTTTTATCAGTTGTATGGTCATTTAAAAGACGTTTATGTACCGAAAATTTACTGGGAATACACCAATCGTCGTGTGTTGACGATGGAGTGGATTGAAGGTACGAAGCTAACTAATACACAAGAGATTAACGCCAAAGGTATAGACGCTCGCTACTTAATTGAAGTCGGGGTACAGTGTTCATTACGACAGTTACTAGAACACGGATTTTTCCACGCCGATCCTCATCCTGGTAATTTGCTCGCCACCCGTGATGGAAAATTAGCTTATCTAGACTTTGGGATGATGAGCGAAATTCAGCCACCCCAGCGTTATGGCTTAATTGAAGCGATTGTCCACGTTGTTAACCGCGACTTTGAGGGTTTAGCTAACGACTATGTGAAGCTAGATTTTCTCTCACCAGAGACAGATTTAACGCCAATTATTCCTGCATTTGCGCGAGTATTTGCTGATGCTCAAGGTGCTAGCGTTGCGGAATTAAACATCAAAAGTATCACCGATGAACTCTCAGCTTTGATGTATGAGTATCCTTTCCGTGTTCCTCCCTATTACGCTTTAATTATTCGTTCTTTGGTGACATTGGAAGGGATTGCTAT
Source organism: Westiellopsis prolifica IICB1 (assembly GCF_004323185.1). Lineage (GTDB taxonomy): Bacteria > Cyanobacteriota > Cyanobacteriia > Cyanobacteriales > Nostocaceae > Pelatocladus > Pelatocladus prolificus_A. The sequence goes on along the minus strand of NZ_NAPS01000001.1, from coordinate 2,849,138 downwards.
TTATATCGATCCTAACTTTAAGGTATTGAGTGAAGCTTATCCCTATGTTGCTAAACGATTACTCACCGATCCTGCACCAGAATTAAGAGCATCCTTAAGAGACTTATTATTTAAAGAAAATCGTTTTCGCTGGAACCGCTTGGAAAACTTGTTACGCAATGCTCGTAACAACCAAGATTATGATTTGAATTTGGTGTTGAATCAGGGAGTTGATTTTCTGAGTTCCGAACGTGGTAGTTTTATTCGCGATCGCCTGATTGATGAATTAATTAAAAGTGCAGATGCTTTAAGTAAAAATATTCTGCATAACTTCACCTATCTACTGCGGGAAAGGGTTGGTGTGACAACTATCAACGAAACTCCCGCAGCTACAGACGAACAACAACAAACTTTAGAGCATATTAAACGAATATTAAATATTCTCCGCGAAACCCGTGGCTTTGACCCAACTCAGCTTGCACCCCAAGTTGTGCAAATTGCGTTTAACCCAGGTGTACAACGTTTGGGGCAGCAAATAGCAGGTCAGTTATTGCAAAAAGCAGCCGCTAGGTTAATTCGGGAATTGTTGACATTTGAGGAAGGCGATCGCACTTTGGAGGTTAGGTAATTTAGAAAAAAACTACTATCAATTAGAATTATCACTAAAAATACTTCTCCAGCCGATGTTGTTCTAACATTGCTTCTACCTCTTCATCGGTTGGTGCAGGTTTTTCGGTTTTTAGTAACCCCTTCATTTGTCAATACGCATCCTGTTCACTAGCAGGAAGTGTTCTCAAAATTCAGATTTATTCAACTTTTCTCTTAAGATGGCTTCTATTTCACTTTCGGGATCATCAAGATCGAACGGATAGGGTTGACGAGGAGCATTCGGATCACGACGACTGATGAGAACTTGCAATGCTGCTCGAAATTCTTCCTCATTATTCCGATGCTCTGAAAGATACCGCTTTAATTCAGGTGTTGTCATTTGGTCAAGATTCAACATCATATAACAAAGTCCCACATTCCCTCTTCATCAATTATGAGCGCAATTTCATCAGTTGTCCCAGCCTGAATGTAAAGCGTTTTTAATTTGTGGTCATAGCGGAAAACTTGAATCGGTTGGTACAAATTGGAAAGTAACTGACATACGAAAATCGCTGTATTAGATTGCTTTTGGGTTGGCAAGCTGAAACTCCCAGAAACACACCAAGGGGTAGCGTATCAGAAGTTATACTATTTTGTGTATTTGATTTCTTATCTACAAAGAGCGATCGCATTAATCGCTGCAATCAGGTGATCGCTTTACGCATAAATATCTTGGATAAGTCAACCCCATCTAATTCTTGCTTCACTAACGACAGTTGCAAGGAAGTTTTCAAGGGTTGGCTCAAGTTCAAACTGTCCTAGATTGTTATGAGTTAATTCTTCCTGGTAATCCCACTCTCCCAATGTCCAGTGTATAGGTGGTGTAATGTATGCTCCTAATTCAAGGGTGAAGTAGGAGCGCAACCAATCAGATGGTGGATCATCATCCATTAGAAAGACAACAGCAGTATATACTGCTTCAGGGTTGACTCTGGGCGCAGGCATGATAAAGTAAATCAACCCAATTTCATCGGATAACTTTGTAAAGTTGCATATGGGGTGAACCACTGTGCAGTAGCTAAAGATAGCGTCATCACCACAGTTGTTCCATAGTTGTATCACCCAGTCTTGAACTGAGTTGTTAATGAGATTGCTGATTAATTCATCAAAATGATCTTGAACAACATACGGAATTAATTTGTGTGCAAAGTCGTAGTGTTGTCGGTGCAATTTTTCACTCAATTCTATTTGACCTTGTTCACCAGCAAGCATTATTTCTCTGAGTCTTTGCTTTACGAGGTCTTGATTATCCATCTAAGCGTCAACCTTTAGTTAACTAGTTATTCTCGGTAATTTTCCTATATTGTAATTGTATCTTTATGTACATTAAATCTATATTATTGACTTGCGTCAGTGGTAATCTACTATCTCAACTACATAAGCATTGTTCTCATCCGTCCAAACAAAGCAGATTCGCCATTGTATCGTTAAAAAGTTAAACCATCAAACGCAACTGCGAACCTTGCTGACTCTTATTCACCTCAATCCGGGCTTGAAAAGCTTCCTTGAGGTGTGGCATATGCGTTACTGTGAGAATACAGGCAAAATCCGGGGCGATCGCATTAATCGCTGCAATCAAGCGATCGCATCCTTCTGTATCCTGTGTACCAAAGCCTTCATCAACAATCAGCATTTGCAAAGCAGCGCCAGCCCGTTGTGCAAGTAACTTCGCCAAAGCTAGACGAATCGCAAAGTTAATTCTAAACGCTTCCCCACCAGAGTAAGTTTCATAGGCTCTCGTACCCCTCGCATCGGCAATCAAAATATCTAAAGTATCAATTAACTTGCTATTTTTCTTCGTAGCTTTACCGTTACGCCCAGCTTTTTGTGTCACAAATTGTACATGTAACTGATTCGCACTCAGGCGGGAAAGTAGCTGATTTGTCTCTGCTTCTAGTTGCGGCAGGACATTTTCAATCATCAGTGTCTGGATACCATTTTTACCAAAAGCTTGGGCAAGTTCGTGGTAAATACGGTATTGTTCTTTGGCTTGTTGCTGTTCTAGCTGCTGTTGCTCGTATTGAGTTTGTAGCATATCGAGCTGGTGCGCCATTTGTTCTAAGCGCCCCAACTGGGTGATTTGTTCGTCAAGTTGGCGTCGCCGAATTGCTAAGTGCTGTTCTAAAGCTTGAATTTGGGCTAGGGGATTGCCTGTTTCCTCAAGTTGACTAATAATACTTTCAATTTGGCTTTTTAATCTTTGTCGTTCTGTCCATCTTGCTTGTAAAGCAACTTCTAATTCTTGCGCTCTAGTTTTTAATTGCGGATACTGCTGTTGTGCTGCTTGTAGTTGTTGGTGTCTAAATTGCCAACTTTGAGCTTTGCGTACTGCAACACGGAGGTTATTATGCTGTTCAGTATCATAACCAAGTTCGGTAATGAAATTATCTAAAGCGGCAATTTGTTTCGCACATTCCGAATTAATCACTTCTTGCTTAATTCTTGCTTGCAACTGGTCAATTTGTGCTTGCAGTTCTGGTTTTCTTGCTTCTATTTGAGCTTGGCGCTTGGTAGCGTCTCGAATCTGTCCTTGTTTAATTTCTGCCCAACGCCAGCGTTCTACTTCACTGCGAGCTAGGGCGTGGTCTTGCTCATTATAGTTGAGTTGTTGCAGATAATTTTCTAATTCTTGAAGTTCCGTTTGTTTGTCGGGTGCATATTCGCCTAGTTGGAGCGATCGCTCGAGTTGGTGTTTTTGAGCCGCAATCTGTTGTAATTGTTGTTCAACATCACTTGTCGCTTGTAACTTAGCTGCTAGTTGTCCTCTTTGTTCCCGTAATGTGTCATAGGGAGACAATTGTTGAGAGATATCTCGATATTCCTGTCTGAGTACCTGAATTTCTCTGTCTGAAACAGCCATCTGTTCTCGAACTACCCACAATTGTCCTTCTGTATCTTTATACTCAGATTTGGTTTTATCTACAACTCGATTCCAGTGATGCTCATCCAAACCCCTTTCGCACAAAGGACAAATGGCGTTGGGAGTTTGCAGCATTTGGATTTTTTGCTCTAATTCTCCCAATAATCTTTCATAATCCCGTTGATGAGCTTGCAATCGTTCAATAAAATTCCGCCGTTCTTGTCCTTTTTCCTGAACTCGTTGCAGATAAACTCGCTTTTTCTCCAATTCTTCAATCTTGATTGCGACTTCCATGACTGCTTGTTGCAGTTGGGGTTGGCGTCGCTGTTGAGATTGTAATTGATTTTCTGTAGTTTCTAGTTGTTCTAATCGTGCTACCAATCCCGCTTGTACCCGGAGGATTTGACTTTGTAAAGTTGCTCGTTGTTGCAGCAGGGGAGAAACTTGTAATTGCAGTTCATCCAATTGAGCTAGACGTTGACGCGCGATCGCCAATTTAGCCAAAGCTGCTTCGACTTCAGTCGATTTGTTGAGAGTATGTTGAATTTCTGCCTCTTGCTGAGATAATGCTTCTAATTGCGCTTGGGCTTGTTGTAGTTGTCGTTCTATTTCGTGAATTTGTTTGGTAAGCTGGTGTTGCTTTTGTTGACGGGTGGTTTGAGCGCGGGTGTATTCTGCAAATTTGGTACTTATGGCTTCTTCTTGAGCTTGCAGATTTTGGTATCGACTGTATCCGGCGGTGATTTCGGTTTCTTGAGCTAATAATTCTTCTAATGTGGATAGTTGAGTTCCAATTCGTTCCCGTTCGTGTTCGAGGCGATCGCAATCTTGAGTTAAGTTCTGATATTGCTGTCTGACAAAATTTAGTTGTTCTTCCCAATTCTGCCGTTGGTGCTGGACAACTTGCAAACTTTGTAATTTGATATTTTCAAAAGCTTGTACTTGCTGGAGTTGATTGTGTTCGTTTTCTAGGGTTACTCGTTGAGTTGCGATCGCTTCTCGTTCTTGGAGTTGAATTTTCATCGACTCCAAAGAGCGTTCTAACTCTTCGGCTTTGGCTTTAAACTGACGTGATAAATCTTTTGAGCGTTCTTCTAATTCATCATATTGATTAAGCTTTAATAATTCCGCTAATATTTCCTTGCGTTCGCTCGGACGCTTGAGCATGAATTCATCTGCTCGACCTTGACGCAGGTAAGCAGAGTTAATAAAAGTATCATAATCTAGCTTAATATGCTGCAAAATCTCATCTTGAGTCGCCCTGACTCCTTTCCCACTTAGTGAACGAAACCCATTTGGTGTTTCGATTTGAAATTCCAAAACACTACTACCACCACGAGCGCGCGTACGAATTACTCGATAGGTTTGCTGTTGGCTAGTTCTAAAAATGAAATCTACTTGAACTTCTTTTTCACCAGTGTGGACAACATCATCTTCAGTATTGGCTCTGCTTTCCCCCCAAATTGACCAGGTGATCGCTTCCAACAAAGAAGATTTACCAGCGCCATTAGCACCACAAATACACGCCGTATGCAAACCGCGAAAATCCAAAGTTGCATCACGGTAACTGAGGAAATTTTTCAGAGTTAGTTGAACAGGGATCATCTAGACTAGAGAACCATACCTTTTTTTAATTAGTAGTAGCACACCACTCTTTTTGTTAGTTTAACTAGATAAAAATCATGTTTCTAGTCTTAAAGACATGATTTTTACAATTGTTAACAATACTTTGGGCAATTTTTTTCTGTTAAGTTAATTGTTTTGCTTCTTGTAGATAAAAATTAAATCCCGGTTAACAGAAGATAGTCTTCATTCCTTTGCCATGTCTTTTGCTTCGCAAGCAGGGAGCTAGCTGTGGGATTTGTTGCTTATATGAGAAATTGTTGAGTTGACAACTGAAGAGTAAGAGGAATGAAAGCGGGTAGTTTGAGATTTTTGTGGTTAGGACTGGTAGATGAGAGTGAGCGATCGCAGTTTTGCTTTGAGCAAGAAAAAATTTAAATATGGTAACATTCACTCAAATTTCATTTCGTTACAAGTGATATGAAATAAGGATGTGGGGGTGTAAAAGGAGTGCTAAAGATCCCCGACTTCTTGAAGGATACAGCTGGCGAATCAGGGGTGACACCCCTCACCGACGATTTTTCGTCATTCCACCAGATGTAGAGACGCGCCATGGCGCGTCTCTACAACCAATTTGTGGGCGAACGAGGGGTTTGACCCCCTATTCGCCAGCTGCATCCTTAAAGAAGTCGGGGATCTGGGTCTCTCAAATAATGTAAGCCGATACATTAACAATGTAAGCCGATACATTAACAATGTA
>NZ_NAPS01000001.1:2815151-2843298 GCF_004323185.1 Westiellopsis prolifica IICB1 | reverse complement strand
TTAACAATGTAGGTCGATACATTAACAATGTAAGTCGATACATTAACAATGTAAGTCGATACATTAACAATGTAAGCCGGTACATTAACAATGTAGGTCGATACATTAAGTTTTTGGCGGAGTTAGTTGGTTGCGATCGCCTTTATACCATTTCCCAGACACCATCAATAAACAGCATAATGTATATGTAAAGTTTATTTGCGTTTTTTACTTATGGCAAAAGCAATCTGGAATGGTACTGTTTTAGCTGAAAGTGATAATACTGTTGTCGTCGAAGGTAATCACTACTTTCCTGCTGACTCGATTCAGAAACAGTACTTTAAAGAGAGTGACACCCACACCACTTGTCCTTGGAAAGGTGTCGCTAGCTACTACAGTGTTGAAGTTGATGGACAAGTGAACAAAGATGCAGCTTGGTACTATCCCACTACCAAAGAGAAAGCAAAGCAGATTGAGGGTTATGTTGCTTTCTGGCGGGGTGTGAAAGTAGAAGCTTAATTATATTAAAAGGGAACTCTTAACGGGGAACAGGAGCATCCCAATTTTTTAGCTAAGGGTTTAAAACCCTTAGCTAAGAGCATAAGTCGCCTGAAGACGACTTCTTAAACAGGACTTATACCATTTCACGTTAATAGCGATACATATGAATTTTGTAGAGACGTAGCATTGCTACGTCTCTACACACCTGTATTTGTATCAAGATTTTTGTGAAATTGTATTACGCAAAACATAACGCGCATTTGCGGTAATTCATGAATTACAGCTACGCAAGAATAAGGTTTTCGGTCACATCTTGCGTAAGTCCTGTTAAAATCAAATAGTCTGCTTAAAGCAGAGTTGAGCTATCAGACTGCGATTTCAATCGCAGGTTTTTTATTTGGGATGCTAGAAATTAGCTTTTAAAATATATTTCCTTCGGTTTAAAAAATCGTTTGAGAAAGGTACGAGGAAAGATGTGATGTTGAGAACGATAAACCTGGATAGCTTGTCGTTTTTTTTCTAGCACAGACTTTATAGGTAAGATATAAGACTGACCTAGCTTTTTTAAATCTACCTGAAAAAGCACTGGTCTTCCCCAAAATAACCAGACTTGATATTGAAAAAGTTGAGCTTTGATTCCAGATTTGCTGAGTGCATCTTTCACCAATTCATAAGTAGCTTCATGATCTGAGTGTCGATCTTCTTGATGGGGAACATAGATTTCTTCCGGTTGAAAGGACTGCAATAGTTGAACTAACTGATTGATAGTATGCAGTTTCTGTTCATGAGATAATTGACGTAACTCACCATCAGGTTGATCGATAAAATACACATCTGATGGTGCGACACCTAATATACTTAGTGCTTCTCGAGCTTCTTGTTTGCGAACTTGAACAATATCTTCTGGTTTAATGTGCAAATAAGATTTATGTCCATCAGTCAGAAAAGCAACTTTGACTGGAACTCCAAGTTCACGCTTGAGTGCAATCAAACCACCACAACCTAAAGTTTCATCATCTTGGTGAGGAGCAAACACTAATGTTGATTTCTCGGTCACTGTTAGTGTTTGACTTTTTTTCGGTAAAATCCAGTCAAATAATATTTCTACTTCAATAAATTGCAAAGTATTTGTGAGCTTTCCTAATATTTGAGAAGGTATTGTTGTTATGGACATGTTACAAATTATAAAAAGATTTAGTAGTCAAATAATTTGGGATTTTGGACTTTGGATTGACAGGATTTTAGCAGAGGTTTAGAAATACTAAACCTCTATTCAATATTGCGGCAATACAGTTGAGACAGTGAAAATTTCTGTTTAGCGATATTACACTTTTAGGGGCAATTAAAGCGGTAAATATTGATACTTAATACAACCCCACAATTGCCCTCCACGCCAAGCAAAACTCATTAACCATTTGGCTAAACTTTCTTTGTCACGGATTTGCAAAAGTAAAAGTTGTATCGTCAGTATGACTGATGTTTTTAACAAAGTTTTCCATGTCACCATTTGCGGCATCCCAAGGGGACGATGTTTTTTATACACTAAAATTACACCTGTACCCACATCCCAACTACGGTTATATATGCTAGCTAAATTATCACGTAACCGAATATGAGCGATCGCATCTGGTACATAGTGAAGTTTAGTTCCTACATAACTTGCTCTCCAGCAATAGTCTACATCTTCGCTTTGATATAGCGTTTCATCAAAACCACCAATCTTTTCATGAATAGCACGTTTGATGCCTAAATTACCGCTACCTGCAAATGGTAGGTAGTATGTATTTTCCATTACTCCAGTACCATTTTCAAGTTGATAAGACTTTACTACCCAGGGATCACTTAACTTGTTGTAATCATTATGGCCAGTAACAAAGTCGTATTGAGAAAGTGCTTCCCCCATTGCTGCTAACCATCCAGGTGCAACTTCATCATCAGCGTCAATGAATAGCAGTGATTCACCTTTTGCTGCTTTTGCACCCACATTCCGAGCATGTGATGCACCCGTACGATCAGATGCATCAACGATACACAAATTAGGTATACGCGTCTGATATTCTTCTACAATTGATAATGTGTTGTCAGTCGAACCATTATCAGAAATGATCACTTCCCATGGTTGTGACCATTGTTGATGAGCAAGTGCTTCAAGTTGAACAGCTATAGTTTTCTCTGCATTTAAACACGGTATAATGACGCTTACCTTCATAACAAGTAATGCTCTCTTGGATTCACATCAATATATAAAAATATATCAATTATGACTTTCTTATAAGATTAAGAAAATTCAATCCTCAGGATAAATTTATCTGTGATGTGAATTCAAGAAAACTCTATCTAATATGCTTCGGATAATACCAATTTCATGTGAAATGCATGGAGTGAACTACAAGCAAAACTCTTGCTATGAAAAGAATTTAGACTTATTTTTTTATGCAAGCTCATCAGTAATTGGCATTATTTGAAAACTCTTTGTGCATCAGAGGTTGTTTGAAAAATGCCTAAATGGGTAGATATCTGTACTTGATACAACCACGTAGCTGTCCTCCCCGCCAAGCAAGACTCATTAACCATCTCGCGAAGCTTTCTTTAGTACGGACTTTTAGAGACAAAAGTTCCAAAACCAAAATGACTGGAGTTTTGACAAATACTTTCCAAGGCATCAATTGAGGCATACCCAGTTTTCGATGCTTTTTATATAGTAATGCCTCAGAAGTACCCATACCCCAAGCTCTTTTATATAAAGCGCTCAAATTAGCGCGTAACCGGATATGAGCGATCGCCTCTGGTACGTAATGAAGTTTTGCTCCTGCTTGTTGCGCTCTCCAACAATAATCAACATCTTCTACTTGCAGCAGTGTTGCATCAAAGCCATTGATCGCATTGTGAATTGAGCGCTTAATTCCCAGATTACCACCACCAGCAAAGGGTAAGTAGGGATTTTGTACAATTCCTGATGACCATTCATCTGCTTGATACCATCTTCTCACTTCCGCGTCATTCAGTCTTTTGAATTCGTGCGCTCCGGTGACAAAATCGTATTGGGAAAGTGCTTCACCCATCGCTGCTAACCATCCCGGCGCAACTTCATCATCTGCATCAACAAATACCAGTGATTCACCTTTGGCTACTTCGGCTGCTAAGTTGCGAGCGTTGGCTGCTCCTTTGCGATTAGATGCATCAATTATACGGAGATTCGGTAATGATGCTTGATACTGTTCTACTATTGATAGCGTGTTGTCAGTAGAACCATTATCAGCAATAATCACCTCCCACGGCTGTGACCATGTTTGATGGGCAAGTGCCTCCAGTTGAACAGCAATAGTATCAGCAGCATTTAAACACGGTATAATTACGCTTATCTTCATACTTTTAATAAATACAAATGGCATTAAATATCAATCTAATAACAAATATATAAGTAATTGCGCGTAAATGATCAATAACAAATTGTCATTTAGGTGAATTTTACAAACTCTATAAAAAACTAATTGAACATCAAGAACTAGTAAATAAAATATTTTGGTAAATAATTAGAGCAACCAACATTATAAATTTATAGATTTAAAGATAATTTTGGAACATTTTATGCTGTGAAGTTCTATAAGCCCAGATACCCGACTTCTTTAAGAAGTAGGTGATTTTGTCTGGAGCGAATAATTTCAGAATGCTATAGTTTTAATTTTTCCAATGTTTAAAATTAATAATTAAAATTGATGATATTAACAGTAAAAAATTATGTTTTAGTTAAGATAACGTAAATTTCTATATAGCAATCCTAGATGATTTGTGAGAATCCGAGAGCTTAGATCCCCGGCTTTTTTAAGAAGTGGGGGATCTTGTTATATATAAATAGATGCCAATGTTCCTGTAGTCATGTTATTTGGACAAGGGGATAAAAAAACCATGTCTGTAAGCAATCCACAACCACAATTGAAACGAGAGTTAGGGGTGTTTGGCGCCACTCTCATGGGACTAGGTTCAATTGTTGGTACAGGTGTATTTGTAAGTATTGGGATTGCAGCTGGAATTGCTGGTCCAGCTGTGATTTTAGCTGTAGCAATTGGAGCGATTGTTGCTACTTTTAATGGACTCAGCAGCGCCCAACTAGCTGCAAATCATCCCTTAAGTGGTGGTAGTTATGAATATGGTTACAAATATCTGACTCCAGCTTTTGGTTTTACTGCTGGTTGGATGTTTTTAGTGGCGAAAACAGCTTCTGCTGCTACTGCTGCTTTAGGTTTTGCTGGCTATTTATTAAATATTCTGGGTATAAATTCTCGTTGGGTTGTGGCGATCGCCTTTTTAGCTGTGGTAGTCATGACGCTGATAGTCTTAAATGGTATCCGTCGCTCAAATTTTGCCAATATCGCGATCGTCTCTGTGACGCTTTTATCTTTAGGGTTTTTGATTCTGGCTTGTCTTCCCAGTGCGATCCAAGGAAGCGTTGAGAATTTCACACCTTTTTTTACAGGTTCTGTTGCAGATATCTTCCATGCTAGCGCCTTGATGTTTGTTGCTTATACAGGCTATGGTCGGATTGCAACTTTAGGAGAAGAAGCGCGATCGCCAAGACAAACAATTCCCAAAGCCATGATAGTTTGTTTGTTGCTGACAATGCTGTTATATATAGCAGTGGCGACAGTTACAATAGGGGCTTCTGGGGTAGATGTTTTAGCTGATGCTGTCCAGCAAACAAAAGCTGCACCCTTGGAAGTGGTAGCTCGAAAGATTACTGGTGTTGGCGGTGCTTTAGTATTAGCCATTGGGGCGATGACAGCAATGTTGGGCGTACTGCTGAACTTGATTTTAGGCTTATCCCGCGTATTGCTGGCGATGGGACGTCGTCACGACGCACCAAGATTTTTAGCACGTTTAAATCAACAACAAACTACTCCCTATTGGTCTGTAATAGTTATAGGAGTTGCGATCGCTCTTTTGGTTTTAGTCGGTAATGTCAAGACAACATGGTCTTTTAGTGCTTTTAGCGTCCTAATTTACTACGCAATTACTAACTTTGCTGCTTTACAATTGAGTCCCCAAGAGCGACTATATCCCAGATGGATAGCTGTTTTAGGTCTTTTATCTTGTCTGTTCTTAGCTTTTTGGGTAGAATCCTCAATCTGGCAACTCGGTTTAGGATTGATTGTTGCTGGGTTAATTTGGCACAAGGTGAGGCGATCGGTTGCTAGTTAGTGGCGTAGGGAACAGAAAACAGCCAAATAAGCTGTTATGCATTTAAATAGTATATTTTGCGATCAGGTTGTCAAAAGTCAACAGTCCGAGTCAAAGACTAGCTTGGACTTTGGACTGTTGACCCTGGACAGTCCTAACGCAAGAATATTTAATCTAAGCGCACAAGTGTTAAATCTGATGTTAAAGAGCATTGTCCACTTAATTGCACTGCTAATCGAAACACCCATAACTCAAGATGTCTACTAAATTAGCTTTGAGGCATAATTTAGTACACAGTATTGATATTTAGCAGTGATGAAATAAAGTTTCTAAGTATACACGAGCAGCATGGCGATCGCTATCTCCATTTTGGAGTAAAAACAATGACAGCGCCGCCGTTAAGACCCGATTTTGATCCCAATCAGGATGCTTTTCTAAGTAGGTTTTGAGAGATTCGTGCAGTGTTTCAGGAATTTCTGTAAATATGCTAACAGTTGTATTCATGAGGTTTTTCTCCTTGGCGGTGTGCGTTGACTAGGAAATATTGCTTTGCGTTATAGCCACAGGATGAGAGTGTGTAGCATCTTTCTTTGCTTGCCAACAATTGTGTTGTACAGACATCAGAGCAGACTAAAAAGGTAAGCCGCATCATTTTGCGTCAAAAGGGGGTGGGGTTGTCAATGCTGCGAAATATTACGAATCAGTTCATGAAAAATACATACTTACGAAAGTATAAGACTTTTAAGGCTTTTTTGTAATGTTTCTTAACTTAAACTCAGTCTTAAATATCCCTGACAGTTGTGAACAAACAATCCCCACCTCAAGGGTCAAAAGCCGATACCATCGTAGAATATCTGTGGAAAACCAGGAAATAGCCTGTGGAAACTCTGTGGAATTAGTGAGGAAAATTTTCGAGAATAATAAGAATTACAAAAAGATTAGATTAGTTTATTTCATTGATTAGTTTTTTCTAATTGTTCATCAGCACAATTAGGGTGTAAGGTTTTTTACTACCCTTACACCCCTACACGCTCAAAGTTCAAAATTGATTTTTAGTTAAACCAAGTGTTCATAAGCGTATAAAGAAGTACAGAAAGATTAGCGTCGGCGCTCCTGTAACTTGCGATACACCGATTTCAAGTCAACTTGGTGGTGAGCAAGAGCGACAAGGGTATGGTAGAACAAATCTGCAACCTCTGATGCGATCGCATCATGGTCATCATCCTTAAAAGCCATGACGACCTCTGCGCTTTCCTCGCCAATTTTTTTCAAAATCTTATTATCACCACCAGCCAACAGTTTACAAGTGTATGAACTTTCCTGGGGTTGATCACGGCGATCGCAAATTACAGCAAATACTTGTGATAAAGTATCAGCAGGTGGTGGAGTGATCTTTCCTTCTACCTGGTGAAAACAACTACGCTCACCAGTATGGCAGGCTATATCTCCTATCTGCTCAACTCCAATTAGTAGTGCATCACTATCACAGTCGTAACGAAGACTTTGCACTTTCTGAATGTGGCCAGAAGTCTCTCCTTTGTGCCATAACTCCTGACGGGAACGACTCCAAAACCAAGTTTCTCTTGTTTCTAAAGTTTTTTGTAGGGACTCCCGATTCATCCACCCCATCATCAAAACAGTACCATCAAGGTAGTCTTGGACAATAGCCGGGACAAGACCGTGATCATCGTAGCGAATTTGATCAATAGGGATGACTTGATGTTGAGAATTGCTCGCAGAAAAAAACATACCAGGTGCTTCAAAAAAAGCGAGAATGATTCATGGGTTCACGATACCATTCTAAAGAGGGCAACTGGCACTTTTTGTCTGAAGATTTTTCTATCCAGACTTAGATAACATAACTTTTATGCATAGCAGACTGCATTTTAACAGCACTTAAAGCGACTTGATGAGCCTTCGTAGCTTCACCATACCAATGAATTGCCGAATTATAAGCTGCTCGGTAAATATCTTGGTATGCCTCGGATAAGCGAGTGCGAATCTCTACAGGCAAGTCTTGATTGGACTTGTATAACATATTGTTATTTTCTTGGTTCAGGTAATTTTATACGATAGAAGTTCTGAAAATACTTCACCCCTATCTCAAGATAGAGCTTTAATTATTTCCCACTGTTGAGGAGAGAACCTTGGTTAATACAACAATTAAAACAACAAAATCACAGGAAATTTTCGCGGCTGCCCAAAACTTGATGCCGGGAGGGGTAAATTCCCCTGTTCGCGCCTTCAAATCTGTGGGAGGACAACCAATTGTATTTGACCACGTTAAAGGCGCATACATTTGGGATGTCGATGGCAATCAATACATCGATTATGTCGGTACTTGGGGACCAGCTATTTGTGGTCATGCCCACCCAGAAGTAATTGCAGCGTTGCATGAAGCCTTGGAAAAAGGTACCAGTTTCGGTGCGCCTTGTGTCCTAGAAAACGTCTTGGCAGAAATGGTCATTGATGCTGTTCCTAGCATGGAAATGGTAAGATTTGTTAACTCCGGCACCGAAGCCTGTATGGCAGTGTTGCGATTAATGCGGGCTTTCACTGGACGTGAAAAAATCATCAAGTTTGAAGGTTGCTACCACGGCCATGCTGATATGTTTTTGGTAAAAGCAGGTTCAGGTGTGGCTACGTTGGGTTTACCAGATTCTCCAGGTGTTCCCAAATCAGTAACTAGTAGTACCCTAACTGCGCCTTTTAATGATTTGGAAGCTGTGAAAGCTTTATTTGAAGAAAACCGCGACCAAATTGCTGGAGTAATTTTGGAACCAGTGGTGGGTAATGCTGGGTTTATTCCTCCCGATACTGGATTCTTAGAAGGGTTACGGGAACTTACCCACGAACACGGTGCTTTATTGGTATTTGACGAAGTCATGACAGGTTTCCGCATCGCCTACGGTGGCGCTCAAGAGAAGTTTGGTATTACCCCAGATCTCACAACTTTGGGTAAAGTAATTGGTGGTGGTTTACCCGTCGGAGCCTATGGTGGTCGTCGGGATATCATGTCAATGGTTGCTCCTGCTGGACCAATGTATCAAGCGGGGACTCTGTCTGGTAATCCCCTAGCCATGACTGCTGGTATTAAGACCCTAGAATTACTACAAAAAGCTGGTACTTACGAGTACTTAGAGCAGATTACCAAGAAACTCGCAAATGGTTTGTTGCAAGTTGCCCAAGAAACTGGTCATTCAGCTTGCGGGGGTTCCATTAGTGCTATGTTTGGTCTGTTCTTTACTGCTGGTCCTGTTCATAACTACGAAGATGCCAAAAAATCAGATTTGGCTAAATTTGCTCGCTTCCATCGCGGGATGTTAGAACATGGTATTTACTTAGCACCATCACAATTTGAAGCTGGCTTTACTTCTTTTGCTCACACAGAAGAAGATATTGACAGAACCCTAGAAGCAGCTAAAGATGTAATGTCTCAACTTTGATTTTTCTCCCATTGAAGTCACAAAGATTCTAAGCAAATACTAGGCACGGAGCAAAAGCCTCCGTGCTTTGCTTACTTTGTTTCCATGGTAAAAGCCTCCAGATCGGGTCAATCCAAAATCCATAGACGCACTTCGATGCGGCTTATCGATAGAGTAATCCAAAATCCAAAATTCCAGAGCAAGCAGATTTATCTGTAGGATCAATCCAAAATCCAAAATCTAAAATCCAAAATCAGTTGACGGCTAGACCTGTAAAATGCAAAATGAACGAGCGCGTCTATATAAAAACATAGGGGGAAACTGGCAGTGGAGAACCCAGAAATACCATCTGTGCGAAAAATCGTAGCAAGTCAGATTGTGACAGTGACAGTGTACTCAGACAAAGCTTTGGTTACAAGAAGAGGTATAGTATCGTTAACAGGACAAGAAAAAGAATTAGTAGTTACTCCACTGCCGGAGATTGTTGAAACAGAGTCTGTCAGGGTAAGTGGTCAGGGAAAAATAGCAGTACGTTTGCTGGAAGTCAAGTGCGATCGCATGTTTTCTACTGAACCCGTAGCAGCAAAAGTTGCTCACCTGACTCAGCAAATTCAACAATTAGAATTAGAGTGGCAACATCTCCAAGCACAAGTTGATGCTTTGGCGTTACAGTCTAGTTTTATCCAAGGTTTACGCCAGAAAACAGAAGAACAATTTTCGATTAGTCTGGCACGGAAAAATCTTAATCTGAGCGAGACATTAGATTTTCTGAACTTTATCGGAAGTCAGTATAGTGAGTATGCGATCGCCACAACTGAGTGCAAAGCTCGTCAGAAAGAATTAGACAAGCAATTACAAGCACTCCGCCAGCAATTACAAACTATCCAAACACCCCATCCCAAAGAAAGTTTAAGCTTGAGTGTAGGTATAGAACCTGCGGGTGCAGGCGAATTTGAACTCGAAGTATCTTACTTAGTCAGTCGTGCGAGTTGGACTCCTTTGTATGATCTACGGGTAACCAGCACCAGCAATGTTGTCAATCTCGGTTATCTGGCAGAAGTAACACAAAGCACAGGTGAAGATTGGCTAGGTGTAGATCTTACCCTTTCTACCGCAAAACCAGGATTAGGTACACTTCCACCCAAATTACAACCCTGGTATATTGACATACCTCGTCTCATGCCACAAACTTACGTAATGACAGCAGTACCGATGCGTGCTAGGAGTCAGATAGGTGCTGGGGAAGCCGATACAGCAATGCCAACTCCCGCACTAGCAAGTGCAGAAGTACAAGCAGACATACCAACGGAAACTGTGGTAGCAGAAGTATCTAGAGAAGGGAGTGTAGTTACTTTTAAACTCAGTAGTATCGGGAATATACCTAGTGATGGCACATCCCACAAAACTACAATTTTTAATGATGATTTTCCATGTAGTTTTAATTACATCGCAATGCCGCGCCTAGTGAGTTTTGCTTATTTGCAAGCAAAGGTAAAAAATAACTCAGAAGGTGCGACTTTGTTACCTGGTAAAGCGAACGTTTACCGTGACAATATTTTTGTGGGTAGTACTCAGCTAGAAAACGTCGCGCCAGGACAAGAGTTTCAGGTTAACTTAGGTATTGACGAAGGTTTGAAAATTGAGCGTGAGTTAGTTGAACGGCAAGTTGAGAAAAAATTAATTGGTAATAACCGCAGAATTATTTATGCTTATCGGTTAATAATTACCAATTTGCTCAACCAACCAGCGAATTTAAAATTGACTGAACAATTACCAATCAGCCGGAATGAACAAATTAAAGTTCGTCTAACTCGCAGTAATCCCCAAATTCAATTAGGCGAAATGGGGATCTTGGAATGGGATTTGATGATTTCTGCTCAGGGAAAACAGGAGATATATTATCAGTTTATGGTTGAGCATCCGCCCCAGTTAACGGTGGTGGGGTTGGATGTTTAACAGTTATCAGTTATCAGTAAAATCCTTAGATTTAAGGGGAGCATCCCAATTTTTTCAAAATACTGCAAAGGGTTTAAACCCTTTGCTAATAGCACAAGTCGTCTAAAGACGACTTCATAAAATCAAACAGTCTGCTTCAGCAGACTTTCACTATGAGACTGCGATTTCAATCGCAGGCGTTTTTTTGAACATTTGGAATGCTCCCGGTTTAAGTCCCCCAGGATACGCGGATGATTTCTGCGGTTGGTACTGTTCACTAGACCTCTTGCAAAAATATTTTTACCCCACCCTAACCCTAAGCGTAAACAGGGAGGGATTGAGGGGGGTTCATTCGACTTTTGCAAGAGGTCTACTGAATTTAAGGAAGAAAATTAATGCGTTATGCAATTTTAATTGAAAGAGTAGATGGTAATTATTCTGCCTATGTTCCAGATTTACCTGGATGTGTAGCACTTTCTACTCTTGTAAAAATAGATTGCCAAAAAAATCCATTTTGAAAAGCAAAAAGAGTATAAACTACATTATCTTCAAGTAGAAGTAAAGAATTATAAATACTATAAAAAACAATAGGAGAAACTACTAAGGCTTGTATAGTAGGTCTTCTATAAATTATTCTTACTAGACTTACTAGGCTAGTATCATCATCTTGATTAATGGAAACATAATCATATATCTGCTTAAAAAGCATACCTACTATCATTGACAAGAAAGATAAAAATATCTTTAAGCTTCTAGATTCAGTAAACTTATCGTTTATGATTATTTTATCTGAATACCATACAATCTGCTCCAGAGACAGGAAGGCTAAAGATATTAAAAATATAAATAAAGCAACAATCAATAAAAATTTTAATTGCTTTTTATTAAGCTTCATAAAAAACCACCTTTTAATAAAAATTCTTCAATTAGGTTAGTTACAAATTTTCAGTATAAAGATAAGTTGTGAGGAATTTGTGAGGAACGTAAAACAAATAGGAGACTTTGAAAAACTGAAAAAAACTTAACCTAAACAATGCTAATTTTGCCTCTAAATGTACAACGAAAAGCAATTTATCCGCAAGCAAAGTTTACAGACTTGTTATTGTACCTACTAACCCAAGTTACTAGTGACCGATAATTCCGAGCAGGGTACAGAGCAAGCAGATTTATCTGTGGAATCGAGCCAAAATCCAAAATCCAAAATTCTAGAGCAAGCAGATTTATCTATGGGGTCAATTCCATTTTCCATAGACGCGCTCATCGGCTTCAAGGTAGAGTAATCCAAAATCCTGTTAGAGGTTGACTTGAGAAAGCTTTAGCAAAAGCAATAAAATCCCCTCCAGTCAGAAAAACGGAGGGGAATTCACTGCTACCCTAAACTTATATCGCCCACTACACTTGCAGCCATGTCTGTCGCCAAAGAGATAGAAACCCCAGAATTAGAAACACCAGAAGATGTTATTATATTTCCTCCTGGTGATTTAGACAGTGATGAACCGCCTTTGGAATCTGATTTACATCTGCGGCAAATAATTCTGCTGCTTCAATGCTTAGAATTATGGTGGCGAAACCGCACCGACTTTTACTGTGCTGGAAATCTCACCGTCTACTACAGTCCCCGTCAACGCAAATCTGAAGACTTCCGGGGGCCTGATTTTTTCATGGTGCTGGGGACTGAACGCAAACCGCGTAAAAGTTGGGTGGTTTGGGAAGAAGATGGGAAATATCCGAATTTAATTATTGAACTACTCTCGACTTCAACAGCAGCAACTGATAAAGGTTTAAAAAAACAGATTTATCAAGATATCTTTCGCACACCTGAATATTTCTGGTTTGATCCGAATAATTTAGAATTTGCTGGATTTATCTTAGTTGGTGGAACTTATCAACCCATTGAATCAAATCCTCAAGGCTGGTTGTGGAGTCAACAGCTAGATTTATTCTTAGGAGTCTATGAGGAAAAATTACGCTTTTTTACATCAGCAGGTGAACTAGTTCCCACACCAGAAGAAGTTGCGGAACAGGAAATGCAACGTGCTGAAAAAGAAAAACAACGTGCAGAACAGGAAAAACAAAGAAGCGATCGCTTGGCGGCAAAACTGCGAGAATTAGGTGTAGATCCAGATTCGTTGTAATCTCAGATTTATCTGGTGGAAACACCGAATGATAATATTGCAGTCTGCAATTGAGTGCGATCGCATCAAACAATTTTGGATTTTGGATTGCGGAGTAAAATTGTGTGTCAAGAATTCATGATTATGGATCTTCTGGAAAGACCCATTTTGGCGGTTCCATAAGTTTTTTGAGTCTTGCAGCTTCAGCAATCTCAAGCATCGTGTCTAAAGAAGTTTCTTCGATAAACTTAGAAGCTTCCTCTACATAAGATTTTTCATCTTTAATATTAGACTTGTCGCTGGCTTGGGGATTATTTATTTTACCCGATTCCACGCTGACCTCCTTGATTACACTAGTAATTGCTGTTCGGCAAGAATACTTGAGCTATTCTCATAAATCTTAACCTTGTGACTGCTTCTAGAAACATTGATGTAACATTTCTAAAATCATCAGTGTTGTGCAAACTCATCCTCTAACACGATTTTGGATGATTATGAGTCCATCCCCAATCCCATTTCCAAAACAAGCAATTACTAAACTCACTACAATCGACAATAGATTAAATCATCATTCCTGAAAAAGGCGCCGATGTCGGAAACTTTTGCCACAACTGGAACCATCGCTGCGATCGCAACTGCTATTGTTCCCCAACAAGGTAGCGTTGGAATTGTGCGCGTCTCTGGTTTAGAAGCAATATTCATTGCCAAAACTCTTTTTCATGCACCTGGGCGTCAAGTTTGGGAAAGTCACCGCATTCTCTACGGTTATATCCGTCATCCCCAAACACGACAATTAGTGGATGAAGCATTACTGCTGATTATGCAAGCGCCTCGTTCCTATACCCGTGAAGATGTTGTGGAGTTCCATTGTCACGGAGGAATTATGGCAGTACAGCAGGTGTTACAACTATGTTTGGAAAATGGTGCTAGACTCGCACAGCCTGGAGAATTCACCTTACGGGCGTTTTTAAATGGACGCTTAGATTTAACTCAAGCCGAAAGTATAGCTGATTTAGTGGGAGCGCGATCGCCCCAAGCTGCACAAACTGCTTTGGCTGGTTTACAAGGCAAACTAGCTCAACCAATTCGGCTATTACGTGGTCAATGTTTGGATATCTTAGCGGAAATTGAAGCGCGGATTGATTTTGAGGAAGATCTAGCACCACTTGATTATGAAAGTATTATATCAGAAATTGAGAGAATTTCCACAAAAATAACTAAGTTACTAGCAACAGCTGATCAGGGCGAACTGTTACGCACAGGTCTAAAAGTCGCGATTGTTGGGCGTCCGAATGTGGGAAAATCAAGTTTGTTGAACGCTTGGAGTAGGAGCGATCGCGCCATTGTCACCGATTTACCTGGTACAACTCGTGATGTTGTGGAATCACAATTAGTTGTCGGTGGAATTCCTGTACAGGTGTTAGATACTGCGGGCATTCGAGCCACAGAAGACCAAGTAGAAAAAATTGGAGTCGAGCGTTCCCGCAGTGTTGCCCAAGCCGCTGATTTAGTTCTGCTCACCATTGATGCTTCCGCAGGATGGACAGCAGATGACCAAGAAATTTACACACAGGTAAAACATCGTCCTTTAATTTTAGTGATTAATAAAATTGACTTAGCATCAGCCCAAACAGTACAGTATCCCAGAGAAATTAACCTAGTTGTGAAAACAGCAGTTGCCCAAAACCAAGGAATTGAAGCTCTAGAAATTGCGATTTTAGAGCAAGTACAAGCCGGAAAAATTCAAGCTGCTGACATGGATTTGGCAATTAATCAAAGACAAGCTGCTGCACTCGTCAAAGCTAAAACTTCTTTACAACAAGTGCAAGCAACGATCGCTCAACAATTACCTCTCGATTTTTGGACAATTGATCTACGCGGAGCAATTTATGCTTTAGGAGAAATTACAGGAGAAGAAGTAACAGAATCTGTCTTGGATAGAATTTTTAGTCGGTTTTGTATTGGTAAATAATAAATTTGTCATTGGTGATTGGTCATTTGTCATTTGTTAATAAAATCCATTTTAATGGGTTAAAACCTTAGCCAGTCGGTTTTAAAATGACTTTAGCTTTCAGCCCAAATTTTAATTTAGGGCTAGGTGAAATATATCAAATTATCAAGCCTCATACCATTTCACGTTAATCGCGATACACATAAATAATGTACCAGACGTGCCATGGCACGTCTCTACAAAAAAATATGTTTCACTTTTAAAGGAAATTGGTATCATTATGGTCTAAATGAAGGTAAAAACTTTTCAATACTTCACATACATATTCAATTTCTTCATCTTTTAAATCGGGATAACTGGGAAGATTTATACCACGGCGACCAATATCCTCAGCAACCCTATGGCGTTCATATTTTTGAGAATACATCGGCATGGTATGAACTGGATAAAAAACTGGTCGAGTCTCAATACCAGCCTTAGCTAAATATTCTCTCAAGCTGTCGCGTTGACTTGCTTGAGGAGTAAGAATAGAAACCATCCAATATGAATGAAAAACATCACCTATTTCAGGATGAACTTTTAATTTTGTGTCTTTTAAGTATTTCTTATAAAGTTCAGCAATATGGCGCTTTTTTGGCAAGATTTCATTAATTTTTTCTATTTGCGCTAAACCTATAGCTGCACAAATATTAGTCATGCGGTAATTGTAACCAACTACATCATGCCAATACTCTCGGTACTTAGCTAAACCTTGTCTTTTGAAATGAATTGCACGTTCAAATATACCTTGGTCGTTGGTGATTAACATTCCTCCTTCACCAGTTGTGATAGTTTTGTTTCCATAAAAACTAAAAGTAGCTACATCACCAAAAGTACCTACATGTTGATTTTGATATTTAGAACCTATAGCTTCAGCACAATCTTCAATTAGAAATAGTTTATATTCATTAGCTATTTCTTTAATAACTGACATTTCACAAGGATGACCATATAGATGTACAACTAAAATAGCTTTAGTTCTATTTGTTATATTTCTACGGATTTCTTGGGGATTTATTTGCCATGTATCAGGAAGAGAATCAACAAATATAGGAGTAGCACCTGTGTAAACAATAGTATTCACTGAAGCAATATAAGTTAGCGTTGGAACAATTACCTCATCCCCACTATCTATACCAAGAGCTAATAAGGCTAGATGTAAAGCGACCGTTCCATTACATACTCCTGTAGCATGTTTTACATTAACATATTTTGCAAATTCTCTCTCAAATAAAGATACATATTTTCCTTTAGAAGAAATCCAATTAGAATCAAGACAATCGTTTACATATTTTTTTTCATTACCTAATAGACTTGGTTTATAAATAGGTATTTTATACATACATTATTTAGGGAAAATTTTGTTAGTAATACTTAAAAGCAAGTATTCTGACATATTGCACCAACAAACATTGATGGATTTTAGTCACTCAGTATTACTACCAAAACTCTAATTTAGAAATCAAAGCCAATAAAATAAATGGAGTTTTATTTATCTGCTTGTTGCCAGACTTATGTTTGTATGCAGAAGTATAGGATATGAGCTTTTAACTTGTGGTGAATGGTTTGGGATACTACGCGATCGCACTCGCAATATATAAAATAAACAAGTCAAATTCTCTTAAATTATGGCTTTTGACTTGTTTATTTTATAGTGATTTTATTTTATTTTTAAAAACACTCCTTATACTTTTATTTATCTGCAAATAAAATAAATCATCCCTTTAATAATTATATAAAATCACTACGTTGTAAATTGAAATGCGACTTTCATGCAACCACATGCTACTGGAGAAAAGTTTTTAGGAAAGGGGAGCTTATCTATAGTTAAAAAGGAACTGTGACTAAGAAGACGCAGTGACGCGGAGACAGGAAGACACAGTGATGCAAATATTGTAGCAACGTCCTTTTAACTTTGTTGTGCGGGAAGTCCCCAGGTGGAGGAACGGAACTTCCCCGTAAGTACAGAAAACCTGAGTACAGACAAACATTTGATTAAAATGTTTAGAATCTTACAAAATTAAATATTATATCACACCGAAAAAGTGGTTCTAAAACCTTAGAAAAAGCTCAACGTCGGCTAGCCGGATTGAAGTCAATTAATACGTCACTGAATACAGTTACCCACTTATGTATCTCC
The DNA here is from genome assembly GCF_004323185.1 of Westiellopsis prolifica IICB1. Taxonomy (GTDB): domain Bacteria; phylum Cyanobacteriota; class Cyanobacteriia; order Cyanobacteriales; family Nostocaceae; genus Pelatocladus; species Pelatocladus prolificus_A. The sequence continues at coordinate 2,826,039 of NZ_NAPS01000001.1, read as the reverse complement.
TTCAAACAAGAAGTATATAAAACAAAATAGGCAAATTGTGATGTGCGCTTCAGTAGGCGATTGCATGGGTAAAAATTAGTGGAATGAATAAAATAACCCGCACAGGCGGGTTTTGTTTGTGTAGCCGCGATTTATAATCGCCAGAACTGAATAAAATTTCACTTTTAGATTTGATATCCAATCTACATATTTTCTCACGATTCAATTCGGACTGCTATATGAGCAATATTTATATTATGCTAAAGTATTAAATTTAACTAATAAATTCTTTATTTTTAATACCAATAAAAATATCAAAATATTTAATTGAAAGAGTGAATAAGTTATCTCTCTTAAAAACCAATTTATATATAAAGTATGAGAATTCTTTTTAAGATATTGAGGTGTTTTAGTAACAAATCTAGAAGAAACTTGCCAATTTTCTTTGATGAGCTTTAATCTATTTGTTATTTGACTGGTCATGCCACTCAGTGCAAAAGAAGCGAGAACAGTATCAACACATTGAAATTTATAGCCTGCTGTGTATGCTCGAAATATAAAGTCATAATCAGCAGCCATAGAGTAACCTAAATCAAATAAACCAATTTGATCATATACTTCTTTTTTTACAAAACAACTGGGATGAGGAATAGTAAATCTAAAAGGTAAATTCTCTAATTTTCCAGGTATGTACGTGCTGAAATATCGATTATCTAAATAAGTTTTAATAGGCGAATACACGATTGAAATTTCTGGATCTTTGCTAAACGCCTGCTCTACAGAACTTAAAGCTCCATCATTATACCAATCATCAGCGTTTATAATGCCAATGATATCACCAGTAGCTAAGTTTATGCCTTTGTTCATCGCATCATAAGTACCTTGATCTTTTTCAGAAACAATTATTTTTATTTCTTCTAAATATCTATGAAGAATTTTTAGGGTATTATCTGTTGAATTACCATCTATAATAATATATTCCAAGTCTGATTTTAATTTTTGATTAACTACGCTCAAAATTGTTTTTTCAATAGTTTTTTCAGAGTTAAATACAGGTGTAATAATTGATATTTTCATTCTCTTTACTCTTTAATTATTTTAAAATCAACATAATTATTTAATTTTGATATAAAATCTTACATGCACATCTAGTTAAGCTAACTCGAAAAAGCCAAAATTAATCGACATAATATTATCTCCTCAAATCCTTTGACAATTTTAGGTTAGGTGCAGGAATCTATAATCACTATCAAACAGATATATTTTGCTAATTCGCCCAAAATCTAGCATATTTTGGGCTAGTTGTAGCGTTTTACTTAATCATTTAATATCTCTGAAGATTTGCCACCAATTCGGCTATTTTTACCAAACAGCTTGTGCTCTATTGCCTTGGATTACTTCAGGATTATCAAGACTTCTTTTGCAAATTTGACGAAAAAAAACAAAAGCGATAGCTAAAAATATTAACTTTTTAAATACTATATATAATGTGATTTTTTCATTTCTCATCGCCCTTTTCCAAAATTTAATTGGTTTTGTCACAATAAACCAAGGAAAGCCTCCATTAATTATTCTAATATTATGCTCTCCATAGAGTAACTTCAATGTTTGATTAATAGCTATCCATCTATATATTTGTTCAACCCAAGCTTTTTTTGGTGGCTGATCCATTGTCATATCTGTAATACAGGGAATTTTGTTTGTACAAATAACATCTAGGAATATGTCACCTATAAAGTCTGCATGTTTAGCTAAAACAGTGAGAATAGCATCTTCGCCTTTCCCTGGGTACGTTTCAGAAATCACTGCTAACAAGCTAATTATGGCATCAGTTCTACCAACTGTACCTCCTCCAGGTTTACATTGGTATCCTCTGTATCTACCATAAACAATATCCAGAAACCAATGGATAGGAGGTACTTCTTCACTAAAGTTAGGCATAAGAACTTCAATCCCATCTAGCACAGCTTTTTGGTAAATAGCAGATTTGATTCTTGTTCCCAAAATATCAATTTCGGGATGATTTTGTAGTTGATTCACTATTAACTTTAAGCCGTTAGATTCTAAATTTATAACTGAATCATTTTGCTCAACTAAAAACTGAGACTCCGCATCAAAAGTTACCAAAATTGCAGGTGGTATCCACCCATTTTCAATACTCTTGAGCAGTAGTGAGCCATAAATATCTCCCAAAACTCTGATTTTGCCTGCTGAGTGTTGCCCCTCTTTTTGATGCATAACAAATATCCTATGTCTACATTGGGGTAGCTCAATGTTACTCAAACAGTAGGTTCTGCCTTGGCATATTACATTGTCAAATATTTGTGCAGGGACATTGTTGGCTAATTTTTCTTCAGTATATAGATGAATAATTTGGATCTCTGAAAGTAAAGCAAATCTGTTGATAACATCTGAACATTCAAACCCATTATTCAGACCGATGATTATATCAGCCATCATTCCAACTTCAGAGATTTGTTGGATAATTTTGGGGATAGTATAGGGTAAATAATTTTCTGCTCCTTTAGCAACTGCTACTATTCCTAATATTCTAGTGGTGTCTAAAGTATTATTAGTCTTAGCCTGAATCCACTGCCTGCAAGACAAAACAGATTTTACATCTGTTGCTAAAGTTCTGTCTTGTTTTTCTCTTAATGTAATTCTTTCTTCTTCTAAAAACTTATTCTGCTGCTTTGATGGTATTAATAGTTTAGTTAAAAACATTTTTTATCCTTGCTAATAACTTAGATGATACGGTCTTCTAAGTACATATTCATGAGGGCAAAAGGCTTATGCTCTCTTTGATAAAGTCAGTGTTAGAAAAAATTTACAAAGTACAATTGTATCCCAGCTAAATTGTCAGTTGCTCAGATGCAATCTCTGTCTATTAAAAAGAGCCTAGCTGTTACTATACACCTGCTTCAACTTTATTTACGTCATACACTCTTGCAAATATATTAAAAGTGTTTTGGCACTGTTTAAATGACGTCCAGTTTTAATTTGTATGCATAGTATCTCTTTGAGATACTCAATTGCAACTCATATGCAACTCATACGAAACATGATCAAATTAGAATTATATTGCAACTTATGCCAAAGCATTTCTTCTGAAAAGTCTAACAATTTGCCTTTTCAGCACTGTCATATTGTCTGTAGTTAAAATTATTTAATTTCTTAAAGTTTAATTCACGTCTTGTATATAAAATAATCTCCTAAAAAAGCTGTAAAGGTGAAATGTGACTGAAAAAATGTTGCATATGACTTGCAATAAAGTATCTCATTAGCATAACATGCGTATCAATTCAAGCGGATGGAACAAAGCTTGAAAAATGTAAGAAGTAATTATACTTGTCATCTAGTTTCCAAAGTCCTCTAATAGAGATTGAAACTATAGTTCTACAAAGAACTAAAAGATTACGAAGATTGAATTATCGTTGGACAAAACTAAATTCACATTTAACCTGAGTTTCAGTAGGTTATTTACCATGACAATTATTACGAAGAAGACAGTGCTTTTAACTGGCGCTTCACGCGGTCTAGGAGTATATATTGCCCGTGCTTTAGCAAAAGAGCAAGCAACTATAATTGGTATTTCTCGTTCCCAGTCAGGGCTAAATAAAACACGTGATGAAGTCAAAGATTTGGGTGGTAAATTTATTGGTTTTACCTTTGACATCAGAAATGTGGAAAATTTATCTGCCTTAGTACAGCATATCTATAACACAGTTACTCCAGTTGATATTTTAATTAATAATACTGGGATAGAAATTTATCAATCTTTCGCTAATTATTCTCTCAAGGATCTCCAGTCAGTATTGACAACTAATTTACTAGCAGCGATGGAATTAACCCGTTTGTTATTGCCAACTATGTTAGAGCGGGGTAATGGTCACATTGTTAATATTTCTTCTCTGGCTGGCAAAAAAGGAGTTCCTTATAACAGTATCTATTCAGCGAGTAAAGCTGGTTTGATCATGTGGACTGATTCACTACGACAGGAATTAGCCAGCACTGGTATAAAATTTTCTGCGATTTGCCCAGGATATATTTCTGAAACCGGGATGACCGCTGATAGTGGATTGCCTGCTCCCATATTAGCAGGTATCTCCACACCAGTAGAAGTAGCAAGTGCAGTAATCAGAGCTATTCAGAAAAACAAAGCTGAAGTCATTATCAATGAAAGTCCCATCACAGAATTTTTGACCAAAGTAATGTTTGGTATTGGACAAATTGCTCCACAATTTGTAGATACTGTTTATCGATGGATTGCTGTACATAAACTTAACCAAATGCGTGCAGACAATGTTGCTAAGAGTCAATATTACCGTGCTTAATATTGATAATTTAAAAAATTTTACTTATTGAACACATAGAAAAAATGTTTTTCTCTCTTTCAAATCCTCTATTTATCAGTAGAATTTCAAGGAAGGTCGGATGATAGATTTAGCAAAAAAAGCAGCATCATTGACAGAAAATTCAAAGTTAATACCAAGGCTGGGATAGAAAGAAGGTAATCGTTTAAATAGCAAAGTAAAGCAGAGGTAATCCTAAAAGTAAGGATACAATGCATAGAATGGAGCGTCAGTAATCATAGAAAATTAGTCTTCCTCGTTTTTTAATCTAATTACCTAATATTGTTTGCTCTGAGATTTAAATCCTTTGGTTATCGAGGATGAGCAATGAACCTTTTCCGCCTTCTATTACGCACTTCTGCTCTTTTCCTCAGCCTAGCTGTGTTGGCTGGTATTCTTAGTGGCGGTTGTGCTGCTGGTCTAATTGCCCTAATTAATGCCACATTGAATCAGAATCAACCATCAACTACTACCTTAGTTTGGAGTTTTGCTGCTCTGTGTCTAGTACGACTAATTGCTAATTTAGCTTCTCAAATTTTGCTCATTAATCTTTCAGAAAAAGCCATTCTCGACCTGCGGATGTTGTTAAGCCGCCGTATACTTGCTTCTCCCTTACGTCAGTTAGAACAGATTGGTGCTTATCGTCTTTTAGCTACCTTGACTGAAGATATCGGAACAATTTCTGGCACAGTTCTAATTATTCCTTTTTTTTGTATCAATATTGCCATTGTGATTGCCTGCCTAATTTATCTGGGTTGGCTGTCTACTAATATCTTCGTCATCGGTTGTTGTTTCCTGTTCGTGGGAATATTCAGCTATTTACTACCAATGATCAAAGCTATGTCCTTGCTGAAATTGGCTCGCGAGCAGGAAGATCGGTTATTTAAGCATTTCTGCGCCATAACTCAAGGTACAAAAGAACTCAAGCTGCATCGTGAGCGACGGTTATCATTTCTCAGAGAAGACCTTCGTACTACTGCTCTATCATCCCGCCGTCATAATGTTGTTGGAATGAGTGTTTTTGCAGCTGCTGGTAGTTGGGGGCAAATTCTCTTTTTTGTCGCTATCGGTTTGTTGTTATTCACTCTACCTTCTCTGACAAAAATTCCTCCCACAATCTTATCTGCCTATGCCTTGACTATCATCTATATGATGTCACCTTTGGAACACATTATGGGTATGTTACCCAATATAACTAGAGTCTTAGTGGCATTAAAAAAAGTTGAATCGTTGGGTCTTGTATTACCTAACTGCTCAAACGAAACTCTTTCTGAAGAAACATTTAATTCAGAAAAATTTTGGCAGTCTCTAGAGCTGGTTAACGTCAGCCATACTTATTATCAGGAGCGAGAGGAAACAAACTTTATCCTTGGTCCTATCAACTTGAAATTTCATCCAGGAGAATTAATTTTTATCGTAGGAGGGAATGGTAGTGGTAAGTCTACCCTTGCTAAATTAATTTCTGGTCTTTATGTCCCTGAAGCTGGAGAAATTTATCTAGATAGGAAGCAAATCGATAATCACAATAGAGAATGGTATCGTCAGCAATTTTCAGTAGTATTTTCTGACTTCTATCTTTTTGAGCGTTTACTAGGTTTAGAAAGTAGCAACTTAGATACTCAAGCTCAAAACTACCTTGTCCAATTACAACTTGATCATAAAGTTAATATCAAAGATGGCGTCTTTTCTACAACAAATCTTTCTCAGGGACAGCGTAAGCGTCTTGCTTTACTCACTAGTTACCTAGAAGATCGCCCCATTTATATGTTTGATGAATGGGCTTCAGACCAAGATCCTATCTTTAAGGAAATATTCTACACACAACTTCTACCAGAACTAAAAAGTAGAGGCAAAACTGTACTAGTGATCAGCCATGATGACCGATATTTTGACATTGCAGATCGGATTGTGAAGTTGGAATACGGAAGAGTGAGATACGACAAAAATACTAAGTAATAATTAGGGTTGTCATTTGTCCTATGTCATTGGTCATTAGTAAGTGTTTTAGACAGATTTGCTTTTCGTAACTCGCGTTATTTTTCTTCCCGATAACTTACTTGCTTTATTTTATATTTGACCTGGAAGGAGTATCAAACAATGATTTTTAGTAATTTGAATCAGGTCGTTAAATCTGGCTTATTAACTAATGATGTAGAAGAAAAAATTTCCTTACGGGAAAAACAAAATAGAAGATTGAAAGCAGACGTAGAGAGTGTTTTATCTTGCAGAGAATGGATTAAGACTATAACGAATAATAATTTTGATAGTACAAGAATACTGGGAGTTGTTGCAGTCACAAAAGGAGCCGAATATTATTTACCATATACTATCCCTAAAATCATTAAACAAATCTCTGAAATAGGGATGATGGCTGATATAGTTATTGGTCTGAATAATGGCTTTGAATGTCAGTCTGTGATTGAAGGCTTTAGTTTGATTCCAAATGTTCAAGTCATTCATCTGTATACTGACGAAAAGATAGCGAATAATATTCCAGCCAAAATTTTTGATAATCCAAGGTGTGAAGGAGAATCATATTACTTAAAGAATATTGACTACCAAAATTCTCCGCATAGGATATTTGTTCTTCATCAACGAGAAGGAGAATTTACAGCAGGTAAAATCAGAGTTTTAGGAGATATTTATGGTTCATTACTACTTAAAAGTATAGAAAATGGATGGATACCACCAGCACTTTTAGTTACTTTTGATGCCGAATCTCAGTTTTTTGTAGAGCGAGAATTTTCAGTTTTTGAGCCAGAATCTAATGGTTTAATGTTAATAATTAGTGAATTACAAAAGCATCTAGAAATAGATATTTTGGGTGCAAGAGATAAGTATACTGTTTACCAGAGATCTATTGCAGATGAAACTAAAGTTCTCCTGCCTAATTTTAATGAAGAAGTACCTCCTATTCAATGGTTTTTAAATTCTGTTCACGGTATCTACAATGGCTATAAGTGGCTTCCAGGTGGAGGAACAGTTGGAAAAACAGATGTACTTATTAGTATACTTACTGTGATTTCTCGAAAATATCCAGGGGCAAGAATTGAAGATACTCAACTCACAATTTTAGCCAAACATGCGGGATTTTTAGGTAAAATCTTCACACATGTATCTTATACAAATAGAACCCCTCATCTTACCGATATGACAATAGATAAGCCACTAAAAAAAGCTTGGGTTGAACAAATATTTAGATGGAATACTGCTTATCAAGGATTAGAATTATGTTATGGATTTCATAACGTTCGATTAATTGTATCTGATAGATTTCCTTGGTCTATTTTCACAGCACCTATTAAATTTCTCAAGAGATTAAAAGGAAGAGATAAAGTAAATTTATATACAGTATTTCATAAAGTCAAAGTTTTAGCGATCGCCTTTTCTACTTCTCGAAACATTAAAAAGAAAAGTTTAGAGAATCCTGACATATTACAAGGAAGTAAAACAAAAGCTAGTTGGTAAAATAGGAAAACTGGTATCATAGAAACTTGACTTTTTTTGAATTTTCAGTTTCAACACGGTTGCTGAAAACCTTTGCGATCGCTGTAATTAGCATAAATCATCTGGGAAACCTTTGGCGCTTCATCACCGATGTGAAAAGCTCGCGCCTGTTCTTCTATTACCTTATCTGCATGTGTCACCCGTGCAAATTGCCGCTTATGCTCTGCCCAAGATTCTACAATTACTGTTTCTACAAACCGACCAGCGTGAGATAAATCATGATATAAACCCCATTGAATTGCACCATCACGCATCCGAATATTTTTCAGTACTTTCATGACTTTGGTAAATTCATCAGCTTTGGCTGGATCAATGCGATACTCTAGGGTAATTAAAACTGGACCATCATTGGGACAAGGTTCAAAGGCGTGGGTAGGTTGATCCCAGTGCAGTGACGATCCTAAATCTAAAATTTCTGCACAGCGCAGGCGATAGCGGCTAGTTAAGATCACAAATACCATCAATCCAACAGCAGCACTGGCAAGGGCAACTGAAATATTCGCATGTTGGGCGACACTACCCCATAACAAGCTACCCAGGGCCAGACATCCTTGGAATGCCAATAATTGTACAGCTAAAGCACGCGCCCGTACCCATGTCGGTACAGCAGTTTGTGCTGCCACATTTAAACTCACCATGACACCAAGAGAAGAAATTCCCACCAGCATCATCACTCCACAAATCAAAGGTAGGTTGCGGAGGTATGCTAGTGCTAACATCATCACTCCCATCAAGCAAGATGAACCAGCAACTAACTGATCAATAGAAAAGCGCTGCCGTAGCTGGGGTAAAATAAAGGCCCCTGCCAACCCGCCGATTCCCCAAAATCCAAGTATAATCCCGTACCCGAATGCATCTAGTTTTAACTCTTGCCTTCCTAGTAATGGCAACAGAGCAAATAAGGCACTGGCAAAAAATATGTATGCGGCTGTGCGAATTAGCACTGTTTGTAAGGCAGGAGCATAGCGTACATAACGAACTCCGGCTTGCATTGCTCCCAAAAACCGTTCCGCAGGTAAACCACTGTTTTGGGGTGTACGTCGCCAGCGATAAATTACCAGAATCACACCTACAAAAGAAAGCGCATTCAGCAGGAATACGACACCTGTCCCCGCAGCAGCAATAACGATCCCTGCCAAAGCTGGACCGATGGAACGGGAAAGGTTAATTACTATACCTGTAAGGGTGACAGCTTGCGGCAGATCCTCTTTTGCTACTAATTCTGGAGTGATTGCTTGCCATACAGGCATATTTATTGAACTACCCACACTCAAGGCAAAAGTCAATCCCAAGAGTATCCAAGGATTGATGATTTGTACCACAGTCAATACTCCCAACAGCACCGCCACGATTAGCATCACAGTTTGTGTCAATAACAGCAACTTGCGACGATCAATGACATCGGCGATCGCTCCTGCCGGTAACGCTAGCAAAAAAAAGGGCAGACTTGCTGCCGCTTGCATCAGTGCTACTAAAATTGGTGAGTTGGGAGCCAAAGTTGTCATTAACCAAGCTGCTGCCACATCATGCATCCAAGTACCTATTGTTGATACTGCTGATGCAATCCACAAAGCCCGAAATACTGGCTGCCGTAAGGGACTCCACATATCAATTAAAAATTAAAAATTTGAGGATTAGAGAGAGATTTATATCTTTATTGAGAATAAGAAATAATAGAACGGAAAGCAACTGTGTATTTTTGAAATCATGTCAGCAGTACAAACTATTAATTTTCGGGAAGCTAGTATCCAAGAAGATAATTTAATTGCTCAACATTTTTATCAATTGTGGCGAGATAATGATGTTGCACCAGAATCAATTCGTTCTGATTGGCTGGAAATTGTTCTTGAGTTTAACAAGCAAGCACGTCAAAACTTATACTATAAAGCTTTCGTGGCAGAGGTTGATGGCAAAGTGATTGGTTCTGCCAGTTGTCAGCTTTTTACTGGTCTTTATCCTCATATTTTGACAGAGGAACACCGCAAATTTGGCTACATTTGGGGTGTTTATGTTGACTTAGATTACCGTGGTCAAGGTATTGCCAAGCAACTAACAAGTATGGCTATTGATTATCTTAAGGCGATCGCCTGTACGCGAGTCATCCTCCACGCCTCACCAGCTGGCAAACCAGTTTATGAACGCCTGGGTTTTGTGCCAAACAATGAAATGCGCTTGGATACTATAGATTAGTTGGTAGTTGGTGGTTAGTGATGCTTCTTCCAAACAACAACCAACAACCAATCACTAATGACTCTTGACCATTGACTCTTGAGTGATCAATGGTTGTGGTGAACGCAGCACTACATCCAGCAACCCCGGAAACAATTCTTCTAAATCTTCTCGCCGGAGTGAATTTATGTGTTGTGTTCCCTCTTTGCGAGTCCAAATCACGCCAGACTCTCTTAAAATTTTAAAATGGTTGGACATGGTAGACTTGGCGATCGCAAAATCAAAGTCGGCACAACATTGCTCTCCTTTTACTGCCAATTGACGCACAATCTCTAACCGCACAGGATCGCCTAAAGCATATAACACTCCCGCCAATGATATATGTTGTTGTTCTGGGTGATACAGAAATCTCATACTTGCACAATCGCATAAATTAGATTATATTTTATTTATTCGATTTTATCGAACAATTGAATCAAATAGGAGGGCAAGAATGTCATCCATTACTAATGTGACAGAAGCCACATTCAAACAAGAAGTCCTAGAAAGTGATACGCCCGTGTTAGTGGACTTTTGGGCGCCGTGGTGTGGTCCTTGTCGCATGGTGGCTCCCGTGGTAGATGAAGTGGCTGCTGAATACGTGGGACAGGTAAAAGTGGTCAAGCTAAATACAGATCAAAATCCCACTGTTGCCAGTCATTATGGGATTCGTAGCATTCCCACGCTCATGGTATTTAAAGGCGGTCGGCAAGTAGATACGGTTGTGGGCGCCGTGCCAAAAACAACCCTAGCTAAAACTTTAGCACAGTATCTGTAATTGGGCATGGGGCATGGGGCATGGGGCATTGGGCATTGGGTATTGGGCATTGGGCATGGGGAAT
>NZ_NAPS01000001.1:2796216-2815046 GCF_004323185.1 Westiellopsis prolifica IICB1 | reverse complement strand
GGGCATTGGGCATTGGGCATTGGGCATGAATCAGTTAACAGTTTAATTTGATAACTGATAACTGATAACTGATAACTGACAAGTCTCCCCACACTCCCCACACTCCCGTGTTCCCTATTTAGCAGCGAAAGCACAGCAGAATCGGAGGAGAATTCATGATTGAGCTTTACTATTGGACAACACCCAACGGTCACAAAATCACGATGTTCCTGGAGGAAGCTGAACTTCCTTACACAATTATTCCTGTAAATATAGGTGCAGGTGATCAATTTAAACCGGAATTTTTGAAGATAGGACCCAATAATCGTATCCCTGCAATTGTTGATCGTGAACCTGCTGATGGTGGTGAGCCGATTTCAGTTTTTGAATCTGGGGCAATTTTACTGTATTTGGCAGAGAAAACAGGAAAGTTAATTCCCAATAATATACGCGATCGCACTGAAGTATTGCAATGGTTATTCTGGCAAATGGGAGGTTTAGGACCTATGGCGGGTCAAAATCACCACTTCAGCCACTACGCGCCAGAAAAAATTCCCTACGCCATTAATCGTTATGTGAATGAAACAGCAAGATTATACGCTGTGCTGAATAAACGCGTGAGCGATCGCGAATTTGTTGCTGGTAATAACTATTCGATTGCTGATATCGCCATCTATCCGTGGATTGTTCCTTATGAACGCCAAGGTCAAAAACTAGAAGATTTTCCCCACCTCAAGCGCTGGTTTGAAACAATTCAAGCACGTCCAGCAACAATCCGCGCCTACGAAAAAGCAGAAGCATTTAAAAATCAGACACTGGATGTAGAAAAATCCCGTTCATTGTTGTTTAATCAATCAGCGCAGACAGTACAACCTTCTTGAGAAATTCAAGTTAGAATTTTGGGAAAGATTTTATGAACGAAAATATCAATTTATTTACCCCATACCAAATGGGCAATTTAGAATTGCCCAATCGTATCATTATGGCTCCCCTCACACGTAATCGTGCAGGTGAGGGAAATGTACCATACGAAATCAATGCAGAATATTACGCTCAACGTGCAACTGCGGGGCTAATTATTAGTGAAGCAAGTCAGATTGTACCCCAAGGACAAGGGTATCCTTATACACCAGGTATTCACTCATCTGAACAGATAGCAGGTTGGAAGTTGGTTACAAATGCAGTGCATGAGCAGGGGGGAAGAATATTCCTGCAACTGTGGCACGTTGGACGCATTTCTCACCCTGATTTGCAACCAGATGGAGCCTTACCTTTAGCACCATCTGCGATCGCACCAAAAGGAGAAGCATCGACCTATGAGGGAATGAAACCCTTTGTCACACCTCGTGCTTTGGAAACTTGGGAAATTCCAGAGATCGTAGAACAGTATCGCCAAGGTGCAGCGAATGCTCTTGCTGCTGGATTTGATGGTGTGGAAATTCACGGAGCTAATGGTTATTTAATTGACCAATTTCTCCGGGATGGTACTAATCAACGTACAGACAAATATGGTGGTTCTATAGAGAATCGTGTCAGACTGCTGCTAGAAATAACACAAGCAATCACTGGTGTTTGGGATAGCAAACGAGTAGGAGTGCGTCTTTCTCCCAGTGGCACATTTAACGACATGCATGAGTCTAACCCACTACAAACTTTTGGTTACGCAGCCCAAGCACTCAATCAGTTTGATTTAGCATATCTGCATATCTTTGAAGCTACAGAAGCAGATATCAGACACGGGGCGACAGTTGTACCTACTAGCCTTCTCCGGCAAAAGTACCAAGGTACACTCATGGTCAATGGTGATTACACTTTAGAGAAAGGTAATGCTGTCTTGGCTAGAGGAGAAGCTGATTTAGTAGCCTTTGGCAGATTGTTTATATCCAATCCTGACTTACCCCGACGCCTTGCACTGAACGCACCATTGAATCAACCCGACCCATCTACATTTTATGGTGGTGGAGAGAAGGGATACACTGATTACCCAACATTGGAAGTGCAACAAGTACGGTGAACTACCTACACTGTACTGAAGGTCATCCAATTTTGGATTTTGGATTGACGAGCCGTCCCCACGGACGGGTGCGGGGTCTTGAGTTGAAGATTTTGGATGCGTGGATTTTGGATTATCTACCGCTCCCATTCCCCCAAATTGGTGGTTATGGGAAGGGCTTGTTTTTCTCACAATCCAAAATCTCAAATTTAAAATTGCTTGGTCAGCTTGTTAACCACATCTTTACTCAATTTACAGTGATTGTCATTTAATATTTTGGTATCAATTACGCATTCATCAAATTAGAGGGAAATTCCAATGAATCCAATTACTCAAGAACTGAACTTAGCAACTCAACCTCTAGATGTACCAAGCGCTATTCTCCAACGTCGTTCCATCAAGACTTTCAAACCAGACCCCATCGCCCCAGAACTGCTCAGACAATTGGTAGAATTAACAGTTGCAGCACCTAGTAGCTATAACATTCAGGACTGGCGGATTATCTTAGTACAAGATGAGGCGCAAAAAGCTGCTTTGTCAGAAGCAGCTTGGAATCAAAAACAAGTTTTGGAAGCACCTGTAACTTTTGTCTTTGCAGCAGATACAAAAGGTGGAGAAAAAGACTTGACACCGATTTATGAACAAGGTTTACAAAGCGGTGCTTGGCCAGAAAATGTAGTTAACTACTTCAAAACAGCTATTCCCCAACACCAAGCTGGTCTTGGAGACAAGCGACGGGAGTATGCTGTTAAAGATGCGATGATTGCTGCAACTCACTTAGTATTAGCAGCAGAAAGTTTAGGTTTATCCACCTGCTTTATGAATGGTTGGATTGAGGATAAGGTCAAAGTAGTAATTGGTGCTGCGGATGATCCTGATTTAGCGATCGCAGTTTTAGTACCTGTAGGATATCCATCAGAACCACGTCTCAATCCTGGCCGTTTGCCATTTTCCTATAATGTATTTGTAGATAGAGTCGGAAACTCTTATCAAGCTTAGGAAAGTCTTAAATATGATTTGTTCTTGGTGTCTTTGTGCTTTTGTGTTGAAAAAATAATTTTTGAAACACTAAGACACTAAGACACTAAGAGAAATAGTCTTGGTTGCTGATATTGGCTGTTGATAGTTGCTCTTTAGTAGGCAGAAAAAGTTGATGTGTATATGTCTGTAAAATTAGGTTTATTTATGCAGCGTTGCACAATCGTAATTTATGATGAATGGCAAATTGATTGTATTTGAAGGGGTGGAAGGTTGTGGCAAAACAACTCAGATCCAACTTTGTAGTGAGTGGTTGCAAAGTCTGGGTATTTCTGTTTTAGTGACTCGTGAACCGGGAGGAACTTCTTTAGGCTTACATTTAAGACGCTTGTTACTGGAAAAATCACCAGATCAACCAATTGCTGATAGAACAGAATTATTGTTATACGCTGCTGACCGATCGCAACACGTGGAAGAAGAACTTAGACCAAATCTTGCAGCTGGGAAAATTATATTGTGCGATCGCTACACTGACTCTACAATTGCTTACCAAGGTTATGGTCGCGGTTTAGACATGAGTTTAATTGATCAACTCAACAGCATTGCTACCAATGGCTTAGAAAGTGATGTTACCCTATGGCTTGATCTTGATGTTGAGATCGGGTTAGCCCGTAAACGCGGAACATCAACGACTCTAGATCGCATTGAGCAAGAAGCGATCGTTTTTCATCGTCGCATTCAACAAGGATATGCCGAATTAGCTAAAACCCATCCACACAGAATTGTACGTATAGATGCCAACGCCAATATAGAGATAGTTCAAAAAAAAGTCCAAAAATTTTTAATTGAGAAGCTAAAAGTAATTTAATTGAGTATAATAAGAACATAACCCCTAACCCCCTAACCCTAATCCCCATAAATTCTGACTTCCAGAATTTATGGGGATTACAAATTTTTTACAAGGGAAACACGGGAAGGGAGTGTGGGGAGACTTATCAGTTATCAGTTATCAGTTATCAGTTATCAGTTATCAGTTATCACTCTTAACTGCTCACTGTTAACTGTTAACTGATTCATGCCCAATGCCCAATTTTTATGCCCCAATGAGTTGAGCTGAGGTTGGAATCATGGCTGGATCAATGGTAATTCCCAATCCTTCTGCCACACCACGACCGTAATTTACATCTGCTCGGAAGAAATGACACAGTTGGCGCATCTGAATATCACTTCTTGCTTGACTCAAACTACCGACAATGTTTTGGATCAAACGCTGTTGTTGGTCGGGTGTCATGAGCCGATAGAGATCTCCTGCTTGGGTGTAATCGTCATTACCTGCGCGGTGGTCATAGCGATCTACTTTGACATTGCCTAAGTCTAAAGCTGGCTCTGCATAGGCACAATTTTGTTTTGGTGTATCCTCATAGCTGTTGGGTTCATAGTTCGGTGTGTTACCCCCATTGTTACCCAATGCCATCGCACCATCACGTTGATAGTGCATCACGGGACACTTTGGTTGATTGACGGGTAATTGCTGATAGTTCGCACCGATACGATAGCGGTGAGCATCGGGATAAGACATAATGCGAGCTTGCAATACCTTATCGGGAGAAAAGCTAATCCCAGGAACGACGTTAGAAGGAGAAAAGGCCGCCTGCTCAACTTCTGCAAAATAGTTTTGCGGATTGCGGTTGAGTTCGAGAATACCCACGTCAATTAAGGGATATTCGGAATGCTTCCAAATCTTAGTCAGATCAAAAGGATTATCCTGATGGTGTGCTGCTTGTTCTTCAGTCATTACCTGAATGCAGACTCGCCATTTAGGATAGTCGCCGCGGGCGATCGCTTCAAATAAATCACGAGTTGCATGGTCTGGATCTTCTCCCTTAACCCGAATAGCTTCTTCTGCTGTAAAGTTTTCAATCCCCTGGATGGTTTTGAAATGAAACTTGCACCACACTCGTTGACCTTGAGCATTGATCAGGCTAAATGTATGGCTACCATAGCCGTTCATGTGCCGATAGGTTTTGGGAGTACCGCGATCGCTGAACAAAATTGTTACCTGATGCAGAGCTTCTGGGCTGAGTGACCAGAAATCCCACATGGCGTTAGCATCTTTATAATTAGTTTGCGGATTACGCTTTTGTGTATGAATAAAATCAGGAAATTTGAGTGGATCACGGATAAAAAAGACTGGTGTATTATTCCCTGCTAAATCCCAGTTACCTTCTTCTGTATAGAACTTGACCGCAAAACCTCTGGGATCACGTTCTGCATCGGCGGAACCTTTTTCGCCTCCCACAGTAGAAAATCGCAGCAGAACCTGGGTTTGTTTACCAATCTCGGAAAAAACTTTGGCTTTACTGTAACGAGTAATGTCCTGAGTGACGGTGAATGTACCAAATGCAGCCGCTCCTTTAGCATGAACAACACGCTCAGGAATCCGTTCCCGGTTAAAGTGAGCTAGCTTCTCCATCAGGTGAAAATCCTGCATTAACACAGGACCACGCTCACCTGCTGTTAAAGAATTCTGATTATCTGCAACTGGGATACCATCAGCAGTTGTCAATGTTTTGGGATCAGCCATGTGGGTGATATCTCCATTCATTTAGTTTAAACGTTGCTGTTTATGCTCATGAGCTCAACTTTGGCTTCATGAACCTGGAACTATTCATACTCGTTATGAGTTTACTTTGTATTGTAATCGTTATGACTTTGAGTTATGGATTTGAAACAGAAATTGCAATGAACTGTAATATTTAAGCTCATCCATCTTGAAAACATGAGTTTGATTAAGGATAAGTTTAGTTTGCCTACTTTAAAAATGTTTAACCAGTGAAGTTTGCCATTTTACAAACAAACTTATGAATATATATAAAATCTTTCTGAATTAAATTGAAGCCATAAGAATTATATTTTTATTCACCGTGGTGTATGCACCTCATGATGGGTAGTTAACTGTGAAATTGCGTCTTCCACTTCCTGTTTGACCATTTCTCTCATATCGATAACCATAGATGGTGTAGACACGATCGCTTCTACTTCCTGTCTAACTATCTGCCTGATCTCTACACTGGTAGACCCTTGAGATGAAACTGTAGATGTACCAAGAACATCCCTGAGCAACCTAGCAGCAGTTTGGTTTAGTGACTCATCATCAGAAGTTTGTAGTGCTGACAGTGCTTGAATTTCAACTTCACTTAACCGAAACGAGATGACTTTACTAGGCATTCTGTAGACTGATGTATACGTAGTTGTATACATGTTAAAGTCTTATTTATAAATTGTCTACGTTGTTGTCTATAACAAATTGTAGACAATTTGTATACCATAAAATAGAATAATTAGCGATTTCAAAAAAAAACAACAATTATGGCATTTGCCGAACCAAACCCCAATGAGCCTACTGATACTAAGTTGCATTCCTTGATGCATTTTGGGCAAGCAGGGGTAGCTGGGGAAGAAGAAAAAACTTCCCCAGACTCCCCAGATCAGTCTCTACAAGATTCCACAAATTCGTATGAGGCTGCTTCTCCACTTCAAACCCCATCTGCGGACGAGCAAGTTAATCAGAATACTGAACCGCAACCAGAAATTGAAGATTCAGGAGCGATATTTCAAGCGGTTGGGGTGATTACTGGGGAGGTTAACTTAACTGAGGATGGTAAAAACACTGTTACCATTGGTCGTTCTCAATACCCACTTTTCTATGTTCCCCGAAAGCGCAAAGTATTTGAAGCTCTCCAAAAAGAAATCGAAGCAACAGGTAATCGAACTCAACGTCTGGTTGTTTATCCAAAAGCAATTCATTTTCCCCGCAAAGATCAACCACATCGCATTGCTTTTCAGCTAGTTGGCTTTGACAAAGGGCGGTTTGAAGAAGCAGTTTCAGCAGAGTTACTAGACCTAGAGTTTAAATTCTCAGGACTATGGCAGTTTATTCCTGTTTGTCCTACTCCTTGCATCTCCGTGTTTCGTAACTTTACTCGTGAAAGGCTCGAATACATTAAGCAAGCCGAGCCTGCTCAAAAGGTAAAATTCATGAAGGCTAGTCATTTGCCCTTGCTCTGGAAGGATGCACCAGTCAGACCCTTTAGATTTAATCCTAAAGCTCCTAGAGAAGACCAAGGACAACCGACATTTGTCACCTTGAAGGCGAAATTTCTGCCTGGGCGTGATGTTTTCGGTTTTGTAGCACTCTTAGCTCCACCCCAAGAAACTGCACCCAGATTTCTCAAAGCGTCCAAAAAGGATAAAGCGACGGCCCAGCAAGCATCGCAAGCATCTCAGAAAGATAAGCCTAGAGTACAGCAAGTACAACAGCCAACTCCAAAAAATAATTCTGATGAGCGCAGCAACCGTCAGCAAAAACCAAGCCAAAAACCTATTTTGAAGAAAAAATAGGATGATGAAAAACTTGGTATTGAAGGTTCGCTCATGGAACAGCAAGGTACTAGGTAAATAATAACGGCAGTAGATTTTTCAAACTGCCTAACTAACTAGATTGCTGAACTACACCATGACGGCTGTTTCAATATATTCTCACTATGATGCAGTACGTTTGTGGCTATAAACTGCTGAATCAGGGGCGCAATACCAGATCAATCAAGATGATTTAAGACAGATCTCGACAGTAGTTTTGAGATAAGTAAAAAAAACAGAAAATGTCAGCGACAGCACAGTTGAGAATACTGACTTGGATCATAATGGGCGATCGCTCTTTTATTTTTTGTTTGATAGTTAACAGAGGGGCAATTCCCCTCAAGCAGATGCAATGAGTATCGTTTAGGATTTAATAGAATATAATTTGGTTTTTGAGGAGAAAATTATTAAAGACAATTTAGAATAAGGTCATTCGATTTTAGATTTTAGATTACTCTGTCGAGTAGACACGGAGTAGCTACTTGCACCAATTCGCTAACGCGCCTACCAAAGGTAGCCACACTTCGTGCGTCTATAGATTTTGGATTGGCTCCACAGATCCTAATTACCCCAAATGGAAGGTTAAGGGAAGGGGCTTGTGCCATCAAAGAAGTATCAATCGAAATTACTTGGAATTTGAGTATTTGTATATACCTAATTTTAGGTATTGATTTAACTACGATCTGTTTCAAGCTGTTTGGTGTGTAGGTGAAACAGAAGATTAAGGGTATTATTATGACACATAAAATCTCTTTAAGACAGCCCAGGAATATCATCAACGCGATCGCAGGTTGTTTAACCTTGTTAGCTGCTGTCACCGCTGTACAAAGCGAAAATCCAAATGCAAAAACACTTGCTTGGATTGTAGCTGTTAGCAGTGCTGCGATTGGGATAGTCAATGAAGCCAGTTCTCATCTCTATGAAGATAATGCCAATAATCAGATCGAAGCTTTTATTAAACCTAGAGAGCAGAAAATAGCAGAATTAACGAAGGAAGTAGAGATCAAACTCGGAGTTGAAAATCGATTACGACTAGAACAGTCAGTGAACAAAAAATTGTTAGACACAGTTGCAAATCTCAAGGCTGAACTAGAAGTTTATCAAGGAAAAGCAGAGGAAGAAAAGCTATTTGCTGATGCTGTTATAGAAAAATTCTTATTCAATATCAAAGAAATTTTAAATTCGCATATCGAAGAATGTATTGCAAAGTTGGAAAAATCCATAGATACCAAAATCAGACAAATTCAAGATGAAAGAATTATCAAAAGATTGAAAAAATTTAAGAACGAACTTGAGAGAAAATCTGTTAATTACAAAAATTTGATAACACAAATTGAACGTAATGAAAATCTGGGTTTTGTCAACGATACTATAGAAATCTATCATCAGATTCATGCAGATTTAGCATGTTTAAAAGTTAAATTTATCAAAAGTTTGAGTGTTAGCGATCGCTTAAAATTTCAGAATGCTATCAACCAGGAAAAAGCCAAAAACGCGTTAGCAAAAATAGCAGATATTCAACAACACAGTTATACCGATGTCTTAGCAAAACTAGAAGAATCTGAGCAATTAGCCGCCAAAAATGAGCAATATATCAAAAACGTAATTGCAGAGTTGGAAAAAGCTATGGAGCGACTAGCTCAGAAAGAAGAAGAAATCAAAGCTCTCAAACGTCCCCACTATTGGTCTACACCAACTCGTGATGACCAATGGTTAGCAAATATTATTATTGGTTATTTTGAACAATTAGGAATTATTCTAGACCGCGCTCACAATGATTCTGAACCGTGGCAAGCAACTTTATATTTTCACATTGATCGAAATAAACGTTTAATTACAGCCAAAGACTTGAATGAACATTCTGAAAATATAGAACAGCTTGGCTATACACTCAACAGACCGGAGTTCAAATTTGATAGTGAGTCAGGATTGATGAGTGTTTGGGTACAAATAGCTAGTGATCCTGCTCAGAAAATTCTGCCATTTATTAGAATTGCCAGAGATTAGTACAATTTTACTTATTTACCTGCTAATGAGCGTTGCTAGTTAGCTTTATTTGTGCTGATCTACTTAATAGATACGCTGTGCTATGTCAAAATGAAAATGACTAATAATTCGGTGAGCGATCGCTCCCAAAGCTCCCCTAAAGCTATACATAAGGATTGATCTGAGCAATGGCAGAAGAAACCAATCACAATGAAGCGGGAGAGGTGGCTCCCAGCACCGTTGACAAACAAGCTCCCACTGTCGCAGAACAAAACGCTCCCAGCACCGATTCTCCTGAAGCGACAGATATTCCCACTTCCAACGCGCCAGATCCAAAAGCGGTAAACCCAGAAACCAACCCAAATGCAGCTAAAACTCAAACTGCACCACCCAAGCGGGAAAAACCCGCCGCAGATAAAGCCGCAGATGGAGAAAAACCAGCCGCAGCGAAAACAGCAAAAAAAGAAAAACCACCAGCAGTTGAAGATAAGCCATTTTCAGAGTTTATCCAACAATATTACTTGCCTGCTGTCGAAAAAGCTGTAGCCCAACAAGGGGTAAAAAACTTACAAATGTCTTTTGTAAAACAGCAAATTCCCATCAAAGGACTAGAACAGTTCGGTGAGTGTTGGCAAATAGTTGGTAACTTTGCAGATGGTGTGCGCCACTTCAATTTGTATTTTCTTGATGAAGATATTCAAGGGAAAAAAGCTTTTTCTTGCAATGAAGGGAAACAGCCCAGTACCCTAGAATCATTTTTAATTGATGAGCGCAAAATCACACTAGATTTGCTGGTGTATGGTTTGATGCAGCGTTTGAATGGTCAAAAGTGGCTGGGGAGAAATTAACCCAGTTCATAAAAATGGTAGGTAACAGCTCCAGTCATGGGGTCGTTATCTATCCTTACATAACCTGATTTTAGTAAATCTTTTAAAGCTGTTTCAACTTCTGCAAAGCTGGCTCCAGTTGCTTTCACGCCTTGAGTTACCGTGAGCATCCCACCTCGGCTTTCAGCTGTTTCGATGAGTTTGAGGACGAGTTGATTGCCAGTAGGATGATATACTTCGGAAGCCACTACTGCTTGTTCCAAAGGTACACCAAAGGGAGACACACCTGCTTTTAATCTCAGTCTGAGTTCATGTTCATCTACCATGTTGGGGATAAAAAACAAATCTATAAACTGACCGATGCCAAAAAGACCATAGGTTACTAACCATAACAAGCCTGTACCAATTCTGCCATTATATAAACGATGTAGTCCTCCCAATCCGAAAAACCAAGCTGCACTCAAGATGTAGGAGACAATAAGACGTTCTTGGTGGTCTTTGTCGGTATTCTTTTCTGCATTCATCTTTTTTTATCCCTTGGACTCTCCGCTCTTGCTTTTTAGACTGTTTTCTTATTATTTTTTGTTTCTTTCATCCCAACCACAAGAAGATGGGGTTTGACGCACGTTCAATAAAGATTTCTCTACTGATTAAAATATGTCTTAACCCGCCTGTATCTGGGTAGTTTTTGGGTGGTTAACGGTTTTAAACATAATCATTGTGACTATGTTTTGACTGATGCTGACCCACTTAATCCTAAGATAACTAAATTGTCAGAAAATTACAGATTTTATAGTCAAAAAAATACATAATATTAAATTTTATTTCATATTTCCGACGCTAGTTTGTTAAGGGACTTCCAATTACAGGAGGATTACAGATCCCCGACTTCTTTGAGAAGTCGGGGATCTTGTCTTTCACGAATGATTTAGGAATGGTATGGCTGACAAATTTAAGATTAATTTTCTAATTACCTGGAAGTACTTGTGATAAATGTAATAATAAAATGCCTTAGAAATAGGTAAAATTATTTATGTTGACGAAAAAATCTATATATGTTTTTCTAGTTTTTCTGGGGGTGTTCTCTATCTCTGCATCAGCAAAAGCTGGATTTAACCATAAATCTACTGTATTGGAAGGACAAGTAGAAAAAGCACTTAACACAAAAGTATTAGCACAAGCAAACACAAAACCAACAAGTTGCGATCGACAAGACAAAAGTGATACAACTTTGCTTTTTAATACCAATAATGGCAAAACGGTGAGAGTTTTTCGCCAAAAAAACACTTCACCACAACAATTATTGATGAATATATACGATAGCAAAAACCGTAAGGAATTAGCTGCGTGTACTCCTGCGGCAAGGTTAACCCAACCTAATCAGATTACTTACAATACAAAGGTTCAAAATACGGTGTACTATGCCACTGTCTTGATTAATAAGCAATCTAAGATAGAAGGAAGTATTGTAGCAACCGATCAAAACGGAAAAAGAAGATTGTGGACAGAACCAGCTGCTGGTGAAGTGACATTAAAGCTGAGAATTTCTGATTGACCAAGCCCTTTGGATAGGCAACAGTGGTAAAATCCTGCCCTTTGTTATTTGCATCTAACCCTAAATTAAAATTTGGGCTGAAAGCTAAAGTCGGTTCAAAACCGACTGGTTGAGGTTTGAACCCATTTTAATGAGTTTAACCTTTGAGCCGAAAATTTATTTTACGACTGATTGCAACTGGTGCAAGATGTCAGGCCCATCATCTCCCAGGCAACGATAAAATCACTAAGGTATCCCCTATCCTGCCTTAGTAAAAATGAAACCTGCTCGCCTACAAACTTCCGAAACCACCTCACCCAAACTCCAACTTCCCGAACTCCTCGCCCCTGCTGGTAATTGGGAATGTGCAGAAGCTGCTGTGGAAAATGGCGCAGATGCAATTTATTTTGGTTTGGATCGGTTCAATGCGCGGATGCGAGCGGAAAACTTTACTGAGGCTGATTTACCAGAATTAATGGAGTACTTGCACAGTCGTGGTGTCAAAGGTTATGTCACTCTCAATACGCTGATTTTTCCCCAAGAACTCAGAGAAGCACAACAATATATTCGCTCGATTATTACAGCGGGTGTAGATGCTGTCATCGTCCAAGATATTGGTATTTGTCGTCTCATTCGTCACCTATCACCTGATTTTCCGATTCATGCCTCTACCCAAATGAGCATTACAAGTACTGCTGGTGTGGAATTTGCGGAATCATTAGGGTGTAATTTAGTTGTGCTTGCCCGTGAATGTTCTCTCCACGAAATCAATAAAATTCAAAGCCAGTTAGCATACAGAGGCTCTTCGCTACCTCTAGAAGTCTTTGTTCACGGTGCTTTATGTGTAGCTTACTCTGGACAATGTTTGACAAGTGAAGCATTAGGGGGACGTTCCGCTAACCGGGGTGAATGCGCCCAAGCTTGTCGAATGCCTTATGAATTAATTGCAGATGGGGAAGTTATGAATTTGGGAGATCGAAAATATCTCCTTAGTCCCCAAGATTTGGCAGGGTTAGAGGTTTTACCTGATTTGGTAAAGCCGGGTGTAGCTTGTCTCAAGATTGAAGGGCGATTGAAATCTCCAGAGTATGTTGCTAATGTGACTCGTGTTTATCGCCAAGCGTTGGATCGGGTGATGGTGGATTCGCAAGAGGAAGAGGAGACAAGGGGACAGGGGGAACATGGGGGAAATGGGGGAAATGGGGGAAATGGGGGACATGGGGGACATGGGGGACATGGAGGGCATGGGAGTACAGAGAATTACTCGGTGTCTTCGGAGGAACGCTACAATTTGGAGATGGCTTTTTCGCGGGGAATTTATACTGGGTGGTTCCGTGGAATTAACAATCAGGAGTTGGTTCATGCCCGTTTTGGTAAAAAGCGCGGGGTTTATTTGGGAGAGGTAATCCGCGTTAATAATGAAAAAGTGAGCCTGAAGTTAGAAGCACCTGTGAAACCAGGGGATGGTGTTGTGTTTGACTGCGGTCATCCAGAAGCAAAAGAGGAAGGCGGACGCATCTATGCAGTAGAACAAAAGGGAAAAGAAACCCTCTTAACCTTCGGGCGACGAGATTTGAATTGGCGACGAGTGCATGTAGGCGACAAGGTTTGGAAAACTAGTGATCCGGAGCTTGATAAGCAATTACGACAGAGTTTTGCCGGGGATGTACCGCAGTTTCAGCGCCCGATTAATATTGAAGTGCATGGGGAAGTTGGACAAAATTTAGTTGCGATCGCTCGTGATGAACTTGGTCACGTTGCTCAGGTAGAATCTACAACACCACTAGTAGCAGCACACACTAAACCCCTAACTACACAACGTTTACAAGAACAATTCGGTCGTCTGGGTAATACTCCCTTTTGTTTAGGCGACTTGACAAATAACCTCACTTGTGAATTGATGCTACCTGTGAGTGAGTTAAATCGAATGCGACGAGAAATAGTCACTCAATTGGAGACACTACGGAGAAAACCCAAGCTTTGGCAAATCAATCCCAGCGCTTCGCTTTGCGACTTACTTCCTGTTTCGGAATTTTCCCGCTTTAGTGCTTCCTCAACTCCTAGCTTAATTGTGTTAGTACGCAATCTTCAGCAACTACAAGCAGCGATCGCATCAAATGTTAGTACTATCTACTGTGAATTTGAAGATCCCCGCAAGTATCGTGAGGCGGTGCAGATGGTACGCCAATGGAGGGAAGGGGGAGTAGGGGGAGTAGGGGGAGAAATTGGTTCTTTACCTTCTGCTAATCCTAGTATTTGGGTTGCACCACCCCGAATTACTAAACCTGGAGAAAATTGGATTTTACAACAAGTGCGTTCCTGTGAGGCGGATGGGTATCTGGTGCGGAATTATGACCACCTCGAATTTTTTGCGCGCGATCGCTGTATCGGAGATTTTTCTTTCAACGTTGCTAATGCTCTCACGGCAGATTTATTTAAAAACCACTTTAATTTGGAACGCCTAACTGCTTCCTACGACTTAAATATCAATCAACTGGAAGATCTTATTAAAAGTAGTCCTCCTAATTGGTTTGAGGTAACGATTCATCAGCATATGCCCATGTTTCATATGGAACATTGTGTTTTTTGTGCATTTTTATCTACTGGGACAGATTTTCGTAATTGTGGGCGACCGTGTGAAAAACATGAAGTGAAACTGCGGGATCGCATTGGTACAGAACACATCCTTCATGCTGATGCTGGTTGTCGAAATACGGTATTTAACGGAATAGCCCAAACAGGCGCAGAGTATGTACAGCGTTTAATAGAGTTGGGCTTATCTAACTTCCGGATTGAATTTGTGAATGAAACTCCTGAGTACGTGACTCAAACAATACAACATTATCAACAATTGCTGAAGGGTGAAATCACAGGTTCCCAACTTTGGCGCGAGTTGAAGTTACAAAATCAGCTAGGTGTAACCCGTGGTTCTGTTATTCATTAAAGGGTTTAGGGATATTTGAACTATGGGAGTTTGAGATGTTTATTGTACAGTTTGCTTGGGGCAAACATGCAACACTGAATGTATTGCAAAAAACGAATCTATCTAAAAAGTACTGATATAAACTGTTGAATTTAGACATCTAAGCAACTTCCTAAAGACTGATTTTTTTTTGGATTTAACAATCAATAACGAATTTAGCTATTAAGTTATGTTATTGTTTTGAAAAAATCAAAGAAAAAATCATTCTAAGGTATGATGCCAAACTCGTTTAAGCCGACTCTCAATGTAGAAGCAGAGTTTTTTTTCCAGCAAGGACTCCGACGCAATAAAGCTCAAGAATTTGAAGTCGCGATCGCCATTCTTGATACTGCACTCAAATGTAAGCCAGATTATCCAGAAGCTTGGTTCCAAAAGGGTTTTGCATTCGGTTCGTTGGGTCGTCACGAAGATGCGATCGCTTGTTTTGACGAAATGCTGAAGTTACGCACCAATGATTGTTGGGTTTGGCATAATCGAGCTATTGCTTTAGGGAAGCTAGAACGACACCAAGAAGCACTCAACAGCTTTGATCGTGCAATTGAGTTTGACCCCAATGCTCCTACTGTTTGGCACAATCGCGGTCTGACTTTGTGTGACTTACAGCAGTACCAACAAGCAATTGTCAGCTTTAACCAATGTTTGAAGTTACAACCAGACGCCTATTGGGCCTGGAACAACAAAGGTAACGCTCAAAGAGAATTGAGACGCTATGAAGAAGCTCTCAATAGTTACGACCGCGCCATCGAATTTAACGTTGATAATGTCATGGCTTGGTTTAACAGAGGCGTAACTTTGAATGAATGGAAAAATTATCAAAAAGCCATCAAGAGCTTTGAGCGGGCGTTGTCTATTCAACCTAATTACTATAAAGCTTGGTTAAACAAAGGTATAGCTTGGGAAAATCTCGAAAATTATGATGATGCGATCGCTAGCTACGATCAAGCTGCACAATTGCAACCAAAAGACCCTGTAATTTGGTACAATAAGGCTCGTTGTTATGCTCAAAAAGATAATATTCCAGTTGCGATCGTCAAATTGGAGCAAGCAATTAACCTCTGTCCAGAATACATAGAAATCATCAAAACTCACACAGATTTTGACAATATTCGTTCTGATGAACGCTTTCAAGCTTTGTTCCAAAGTCCCTAGTCCGCGATGGTAAGTTCAAATTCTATTTTGAGGGTTTCAACCCTCAAAATCACCTCTTTTATTTTTGACTATATACGAGAAGTTTGACACTAATACCAATTTAATATGAAGACGCATACAAAGACCCCACCCACGCTAAGGCGCACCCTCCCCGATACTTTGGGGAGGGTTGGGGAGGGGTAAAATTCGGGAGCAGTTTCACGAAGAATTGGTATAAGGCTCAAATTACAGCAGATTTCAGGTAAATGAGGTACAAATTTTAAAAACAAAGCCATATACCAAGAAACTTTCAACTCTGTTAAGAGTTCCCTGTTAAGAGTTCCCTTTTTTTTGTAATTTCCAACGTTAAGATGAGCAACAATCAATATATTTATGCAAAAGTTTGCTCTAGTCTTAGGAACTTGTCTAACTACAATTTCTTGCCTATTTAACCAACCATTACTAGCAGAAATTCCATCAATTCCCAAGCCTTCTGATGCACCCTTAGAATTAGATTTGTTGACTAATCCTCAAAGTTCTGCGATTACAGCAAATACGATTGATCAAAGACAGGTAAGTGTTCCAAGTTTATGGTGGATTAAAGAAACTTCCGAAAAGAAACTCCTGGATAACTGGATTGCTTATCCATTCAATAATCATCAACCTGCACGAGTAGATGTGATTGTGAATCAACAAATCTGGAGTTTACTAGATTATCTTGAGCGTTACGATTTCATAAATAGTTTGGGAGACATTGCGAGAACTTACGGTTACAACATCCGGATTTTTAATTATCAACAGGAACGTTTAGCAAGCTATACATGTAATTTTAAAATAAAGCCATCCTTGTGTAGGATAGAAATAAATTCTCAAAGCAACTTTGGGTTAAGAAATTCTTTTTAGATATGAACAAGATCCCCCAATACGGTTCGGATAAGACAAATCGATTGGCATTTAAATCCTGTAGAGACGCGATATATCGCGTCTCTACATATCCAAAATTATGACGAAAAATTCTTAACCGAACCGTATTGCAAGATCCCCGACTTCTTTAAGAAATCGAGGATCTGATTCTTTTTAACTCGGATTATTATAATTCTTAATTTTCGCAAATAATGATTTATATTGATCAGCTACTGCGAGAGGTAAAGGTAGCAAAAACTCACTTTTACCAAAAATATCATCTTGATTTAATAAGAAATTCCGTAATTGTTCTTGGATATTAGAGGGTTTAACTTTTACAGAAATTGGTGAATTTGTTTTGGTAAGAATTAGAATCTGTTCAGCAACCTTTGGTTCCCAGCAAAAATTAATCCATTGATTAGCTAAGTTTTCTGGCTTAACACTTACAGGTTTTACCCATACATCCGCCCACAATGCTGTTCCAGATAGAGGAGTTGCTACAGCAAGTTGTGGATAGCGGGTAATTACTGGTAAAACATCATCAGACCAACCTACTGCTAACCAAGTATCACCAAGAATGAGCGGTTCTAAATATCTTGTAGAATCGTAAAACTTGACTTGTTGATTTAAAGTCTTGAGTTGTGTCTCTAAGCCAACAATTGCATCTAAATTTTCTGTATTGTAAGATTTTCCCAACTTCTTTAATACTAAACCAATCACTTCTCGATCTTGATCAAGTAAGGAAATGCGATCGCGTAGTTCGCTCCGCCATAAATCACTCCAGTCTGTTGGAGTCCAACCCAAGTTTTGAAATTTATCACGACGGTAAACTATAACTGTACTACCCCAACGATAGGGAGCAGCCCATACTTTCCCTTTGGCGTCCTGAAAACCTTGATCGTTGCGTGTTACTAATTCTTTCCAGCGTTGCGATAATGAATTCCATTGCTTTAGCTGTTCTACTTCCAGTGGTTGAATTAGTTTCTTTTCAATTGATGTTTTTAGCCAATAATCTCCTAATGTCACCAAGTGAGCAATCTGAGGTTTTTGTGATGAACCAAGGGGAAGATTAAAATTCAATCCCTGCCTAGGAGTTTCCTGGGATTGATTGTACCAACTTTGTAATTCCTCAAATAAACTCTGTAGCTGCTCTACGGGGGCAAAATTTAAGTTTACTCCCTTTTGTAAATTGCGGCGAAATTGATCAACCACCGAACCAGGAATAGAACCTTTCAACAACTGAACATTCAAGGTTGTTTGCTTATTTCGACTACAGCCAATCAACATCTGCGCCAGTGCTAATGTCGTACCACCTTGTAAAAACGACCTTCTATCCATTGATTTGAGAATTTTATTGATTGTTTCAACCTCAGCCATTGCTCGCTGAGTAGACAGTTTGTCAATCTATCATCATACATCTTACCTACTTTTTTTGTGATGCTGCCAAAAGCTAGTGCCATCAGCCTCAAGAGTGAATATTTTTGTTCAAATTCCCCAATATTCATCTTTCTCAATACTCATGTTTAGTTGGATTTTCTAAATGTATTGAGATTTATTGCTAAATGATTAGTTAAATATTTTATTGAAAAAAATAATATGGAACCTTAAAAAAATCATAAGTATGTTTAACGTTGCTACCTTATTGAATACCATAGAGAAAAATAAGCGTATGAGCATATTAAATGGAGCCATTACAGAAGCAGGTGCTATCTCTAAGTTATAAGCTAGATACCCTATACCAAGTAATAGAACAGCTTGATAATAAAGTATCTCACGCTTTATCGGTTTGTCGCTTAGATGCAACAAATGACGATAAAGGGTCTGTTTTAGAAAATAGCGAGGCTAGTCGCTTTCCTTTAACAGGACATATAAGCTTTAATTCTGAGATGGAACATAAGGATGTCATAGCAGACGGGGTTTATCCAGACTCGAATCTTCAGGGAGGAGATCGACAAATTGCACCAGAAATTCAAATTCAAAGACTGACAGCACAATTAACAGCAGCATACAATCGAATTGCTGCTTTGGAAGAGCAATTATTACTAAAGAGAATTCATTAATTTATTTGTTGGTCATTGGTCATTGGTCATTGGTCATTGG
>NZ_NAPS01000001.1:2759934-2794711 GCF_004323185.1 Westiellopsis prolifica IICB1 | reverse complement strand
GGGGATTGGGGATTGGGGATTAGGGATTAGGGATTGGGGGACAGGGGAGCAGGGAGCTTTTAGCAGGGAGCAGGGAGCTTTTAGCAGGGAGCAGGGAGACAAAAGAGAATAACCATTGACCATTGAGCATTGAGCATTGAGGATTGAGGATTGAGCATTGACCATTGACCATTGATAATCATTCATAATCCATCAAAACTTGTACCCAATGGGGGGGACGGGGAATGGGGTTTCCCAGGCGATCTAGTAATAGCCAAGCTGCGATGTGGACGAGAAACAGATAAATAAAATTGTTTAAGATAATTAAGGCGATCGCTCCCCAATTGATCAAAGATGTACTGGGAGATGATAATATAGCTAACTTCAGGAAGATCCACTCTACAATCTCTGTGACTTGGTTAATCACATAAATCCAAAGGTCTTGCCCTGACAACACAGACAGCAACCACAACCGGAAAAATACCCCAATAGTACCCAATACAGCACCCAAGCTGATAGAAATAATCCAAGGAACACGACGATACCAAGCAGCCCCTAAAAGTACTCCCATAAAGGCAAAGGGTATAACAAATAACATGCTGCGGATTGGCCCCATTAATACTGACAGCAGTAACCCAGAAGTTACAGCTGCCATCCATGAGGCTCTTTTGCCCCAACGTAGATAGACTAGAGCGATAGGGACTGGAAAAAATATCCGTAATAATGGGCCTAATGGAAAATAAAAATTAATAAACCAAATTAAGCTAGCAGTACTGGCTAGAAACGCCGTTTCCATCATTCGTAAAGGCGCATCTAACTTTAATTGCGGTTGTTTTAAATTATCTTGTTGATCTAGGGGTTTTTTGGTCATTGGTCATTAGAGACGCAATTCATCGCGTCTGTACAACAGTCATTGGTCATTTGTCGTTGGTCACTTGTCATTGGTCACTTGTCATTGGTTATATAGATTGTTGCTAATTACTAATTGTTCATTGGGATTAACCATTAGCCATTAACCACAAACTTTACACGATCATTTTCTCCAGAGCTGATATATCCGGAATACAAATCACTTCCTGATCTCGTTTGATCAAGCCTTTTTTTTCTAATTTCGTCAATACTCTGGTTACAGTTTCTCGTGCTAGTCCGCTTAAACTACTCAATTCGCGGTGAGGTAAATTCGGAATTTCGGTTCCTGTTTGTCCTTTTTTCCCTTGTCCGTCTGCTAAAAATAATAATGTGTCTGCAACACGAGACTGACTGTCAGATTCCCGCAACCGTAGTCGGCGATTTACTTGTCGTAGGCGTCGTGCCATTAATTGGGCTAACCTGACTCCTGCTAAGGGTTCTGTTTGAAGTAACTTCACAAAATCTTGGGCAGGCATACTGCCAATCACAGTACTAGTTAAAGTAATTACATCTGTGGAACGAGGGACTTCATCAAGTGCTGCCATTTCACCAAATAACTCTCCCTTGCCAAGAATATTCAGTGTTACTTCTTTACCTTCGAGATTGTAAGTACGAATTTTTACCCATCCCTCAATGATAAAATAAACAGAACCTCCCCAGTCATTTTCCAGCAAAATCACCTGATTAGCTGGGTGAGTACGGGTCACAAGATGAGTTA
Organism: Westiellopsis prolifica IICB1; assembly: GCF_004323185.1. Classification (GTDB taxonomy): domain Bacteria; phylum Cyanobacteriota; class Cyanobacteriia; order Cyanobacteriales; family Nostocaceae; genus Pelatocladus; species Pelatocladus prolificus_A. The sequence goes on along the minus strand of NZ_NAPS01000001.1, from coordinate 2,793,105 downwards.
AAGCTACTTCGACAACAGTTTTTGGCAAACCTTGAAAAAAGGGAGCCGAATAAATCCAGGGATTGGCGGATGTTTGCACGCTATATCGCTCTTCCATTACGACATCTTATTGATCATTGATCAAGACTGGAATCTACACAATAGACTTCATACAAAACTAAGCTTTGGATGAGGTAGAAAAAAGTTGAGTCAGTTCGTCCTTGGAGATCTCATCCACAAATTGGTTAATAAGTAGTCGCATAAAATTAAATTCATTCGTGGAGGTCAGGGAACTCTTAACGGGGAACGGGGAACAGATTGAAGAATGTGTAATTAATTTTGTCTGGGTACTTATTTTCACAAGTATTTTTGGCTTAAATTTGCTCAAACCAATCTTGACCTCCTGGTAATTGTGCTAAATGATGATCAATAATATCTGGCAATTCTTTAGGTTGGTATTTATAGGTTAAATATAAAAGATTTTGAGCAACATCAATTAATATTTCTCGATTAAGTCTTTGGGAAATTTGACTAGGTTTTAACGTACCTTCAAAAATTTCAGCACTAGCTGGTCGAATTGCTATTGCTAATGCTTCTTCTAAAAAATCTTGCCATTCATCAACTTTAATATAATAAGATTTTTGATTACCTTTAATATTTAATTTAGCAATCTGAATTACTGAGTCAGAAATAGATGCAATCCAGGAGTTGGTTAAACGCTGTTCAATTTGATTTTTAATGAGATGAATAAACAATCTTACTAAAAAAGCTTCTATTTTTCGCAGTGTTGCTTGCTTACTCATCTCCTCTAAGTCATCAATAATTTCTAGCGCCTCATCATAACGACCTTCTAAGATACTTTGTCGTAATTCTATTATTTCTTGTGTCATAGTTATCTCAGAATTCTCTGCTTAGATACTAGCATTCCTGAAAAATCTGGTAACTTATATCTTGCACCTAACCCTAAATTAAAATTTGGGCTGAAAGCTAAAGTCGGTTTTAAACCGACTAGTTAAAGTTTTAAGCCATTTTAATGGGTTTAAGCTTTGAGCTTTAAAATTTATTTTACGGCTGATTCCAACTGGTGCAAGATGTCAGGTGAGATGAATGATTGTCTAGAAACATCTGCCTTTTCAAAGCTGGCCCCGTGGTAACGACAGCTTGTGTGTTTGTTACCAATACAGAAGCGGACGTTAAGAATAAAGTTGTTGTCGTTACCACAGCTTGTCCGTTCGTTCACAACACAAGTTGTTTCGTTCACAATGCTTATGCGTTGGTCATGAAAGCTTATGCGTTCGTTCACAATACAAGTTGTTTCGTTCACAATGGTTATGCTTTGTTAACGAAAACTTGTGCGTTCGTTCACAACACAAGTTGTTTCGTTCACAATGCTTATGCTTTGGTAACGAAAGCTTGTGCGTTCGTTCACAATACAAGTTGTTTCGTTCACAATGGTTATCTATTTGTAACAAAGCTTATGCGTTCGTTCACAACACAAGTTGTTTCGTTCACAATGGTTATCTATTTGTGACAAAGCTTATGTGATCGTTACCACTGCTTAAGTAAAACTTATGAATACAAGTTCTATGCTATTTATCACTACCTACGCAGAAAGCCTAAAAAAAGCGATCGCTATGTCTGAGTATCCTCAATGAGAAACAGCGCTGAAATATAGCTAACGCAAGGTTTACATGGGTTCTGGCAAAGACAAGAGAATCAATTTTCAAGAAAAATTCAAGCGATTTTGGATTGACATTAGAGTAATTTGACATAGCTTGTCAGTTGCCTCATACCATCTCACATCAGAATAATAGTCTGTGACAGCAACCTCACTAAATTTTTAGAAGTGAGGTCAATGGTAAAAGGAGGTATTTGAGCAATGTTATTTTCAGAATGTCACTTTCTTGATGTTCAAGAGCCAAATGGCAAACAGTACACCATCAAGCTAGAGCAGGAAATACTTACCATAGGTAGAACTAACGGTAACGATATTGTACTACCTAATCCCGAAAAGACTATCTCACGTCAACATTGTGTACTCAAGCGTGAAGCAAATGTCTGGTGGGTAGAGGATGAGTCTAGTGCAAATGGAACTTTTGTGCAACGGTGCAATACTGATACCAAGATAGACGTGCGCCAGCATGGTAGATTACAGCTAAACAACGGTGATGTCATACTTATTCTGGGCAAGTTTGTAGACGGAGATGAACCTGTCTTTTGGACGCTGACATTCCGAGACAGTGATCAAACTGGTAGATATTTACAGTTTCAACCACCTGCCCACTTAGAGTACAGTCTCAATGAACAGAAACTTTTTTTAGTGGATGGTGGGAAAACAGAGGAGATTGTTCTCAGTCGAAAAGAGCGCAATCTCATTCATTACATGGCGCAGCGTAATCAGGACAATGATCATCAGCCAGTGGTGTGTGAATATCACGAATTAATACAGGCTATTTGGGGAGAACCTTTTGGTCATACTAGTAATGATGTGACTCGCCTTGTTTGGGCAATTCGACGCAAAGTTGAGCCAGATTCTGGAGAACCCAAGTTTCTGAAAACTGAGCAAGGGCGAGGCTATAGCTTGCAAATCAAGCTGATTGCTTGACTATTTTGAAAGTAGAACCCCAGGAGCGATCGCATACGGTTCGGTTAAGAATTTTTCGTCATAATTTGGGCATGTAGAGACGTTGCACTGCAACGTCTCTACAGGGTTTGTGAATATATTTATCTTGTCCAAACCGTATTGGGGGCGATCGCACTATATAGGTTTTCATTGCAACTCTCATGTATAACGATTCTCAATTGAGGACAAATATAACGGTGTAAGTAATTTTCTTGCCTTACATAAATTTACAAAGAAAGGCAGAGGGTCGTAGACGCAAAGCGGCTTCCGTAGGTGGGCAGAAGGCACTTATGTTGGGGAGTGTTAATTGATACTTTAGTTCTGGGTCTAAAGCCCAGTTCAGAATGATAATTATACCGAAACTGCTTGCAGTGAGGTATAAAACGTCCTTGTTTCAATCCCACTCTTTTAAGGGTGGGTTGCCTTCTGCCTTCTGCCTCCAGCATAGCTGCCTTCTGAAGGTTGACAACTGAATTGAATGTCATCCAGAAGCGTTATATTGAAGAATATTGACAATTATGATGAAAAAACCAGGATTTTGGAATCTGGTTTTGAGAGCGATCGCTATTCTCCCAAGATTATGAGTAACGACTTAGCAAAAGATAATCTATTTCCGCTCACACAAGCAATTAAATACTTAAACTGCTAGCTGGATATCTCTACAAGACTTGAATTCCGCATTATGAATCAAGAGCAAAATCATAATCCAAAAGATGTTGCACCCACCGTTCCAGATGATGACACAATTCGAGCATTCGATAAACACAATCCAAACAATGGGAGTATTATGAGTCACTGGAAGTTTGGTCAATGGTTAGATAAAGGCAGCACAATTGAGTTAGTAACAGATGGGTATACATACATACTAAAACAGACTCTAGGCAATGGTGGTTTTGGAATTACTTATCTAGCCGAAGACAGAGGAGGTAAGGAAGTCGTTATAAAAACCCTCAATGAAAAGATGCAAAGTCATCCAGATTTTCGCAAGTGTAAACACTATTTTTATAATGAAGCTGTAGCGCTAGCTAAATGCGATCATCCTCATATTGTCAAGATTATCAAAATAGATCATCATCAAGAATTACCGTGCATAGTTATGGAATACATTGATGGTGAAAATTTAGATGAATTTGTGCGTAGAAAGGGTATTCTTCGAGAAAAAGAAGCAATTATATACATTCAGCAAATTGGAGGCGCACTGACAATAGTTCATAATCAAAACCTGCTGCATCGTGATGTGAAACCCCACAATATAATCATCCGGGCAGATGGAAGAGGTGCTGTACTAATTGATTTTGGAATTGCTCGTAATTTTATACCCCAAGAACAAAGACCTTTAACATCATTTCGTTCAGTAGGCTATACACCGATTGAGCAATATAAAGACGATGGAAAGCAAGGTTATCATTCTGACGTACACGGACTTGCGGCAACTTTGTACTTTATGTTAACAGGGAAAAATCCTATAGATGCAGAAACAAGAGTTGGGACAAAAAAAGATCAATTGGAGCCTCCAAATAAATGGAATCTAAATATTAGTAATCAAGTAAATCAAGCTATTCTTAAAGGGATGGAAAGATATTATGAGGATCGTTCTCAAACAGTACAAGAATGGTTAGAACTACTTTTATCACCAGATCATAAAAGTAGTAGCAAACACAATGACTCGGAAAATCAAGAAAGAAATGAAGCTAATAAACAACCATATAATTTAGGTAATCATCTAACAATTCAACCTATTGTTCCACCAGATAAGAAAGATCTATATTTAGATCAGACTCCAAATAAAACTCCATCACAAACTCAAGAAAGATTATTAGGAGGAACCTTCATTGGTTTTACATATGGGTTGCTAACATCTCCATTAGCATCTTTCATTTTTGCACAGTGGATTATTACTGGTTTATGGATATTATTTATTGTTGGTTTAATGTTTGCTGAATGTCGTGGTAGTTTTAATTTTTTATCTGGCAAAACTCTTAATTTTCTGAGCATACTAGTCATAACAGCATTTGTAGTAATTCTACTGTTGTTTGGTGGTTTGACAGAAAAATTGATTATCTTAGCGATGACAGTTTTTTCGACTGGTTTGAGTTTTTTATTAATGCTTGTTATTCCGTACTTGAGATTACCTCGCTCTTCACGCTAAACTTGATAAAATAATCTATGAAAAGACTTTTTATAAGAAGAAATTTCCATGAATAGCGTTCCTAGCTTGAAGAAAATAGGGAAATAACATCAGGATATTAATTATTAAATAAATCTAAAGAAAATATGAAGTTTTATTATTTAATAATCACTCAGTAATCAAGAAGTGAAATTGTCATGTAAATAATAAAATAACCATAATTTAAAAATTAATTTTCTATGTCCGAAAATAATAATAAGTCATCATTACTTATCAAACTATTAGCATTTATGGCAGGAGTTATAGTTGTCTTTTCTGGTGCTTATCTCAAATATGTATTACAAGGAACCCCAGGAAATCTTCCTCCTTCTCCTCCTATTCAAACTACCAATACACCTAAACCCATATCTGATGAGGTCAAAAACAGAATTAGTGTTGGAGATAAAATTTTTTCTCAATATAGTAAAATTTCAGATTATATAAAAATTCAAAATCTTGCTTCAGTAAAAATGAAGGAAAAACAATATAATGAAGCTTATGAGAATTTTAAAAAATTAAGAGATGAGTATAAAACAACAGGCTCAAATGAATGTGCAGATCCAGAAACCTTGATTTACAAAAATAATGCTCTGATTGGAAATGATCAAGCATATACAATTGCTGTGGTGGTTCCCATTGAAGATTTTCGAGATAGTGCTTTAGAGCTATTACGCGGTGTTGCTCAAGCTCAAGAACAATTTAATAATGAGCAACAAAATATAAATGGGAAAAAAATTAGAGTAATTATTGCTAATGAAATAGATAATGATAATGATCTTAACTCAACTCAAAAAATAGCTGAAACTTTAGGTAGCACCAAAGATATTTTAGGAGTTGTTGGTCATTTCTCTTCTGGTAATACTGAAGTTGCAGCTCCTATATATCGCGTTCATAAATTGGTATCAATTTCTCCTACTAGTACTAAAGTTAAAATTGCAGAGGGAAATGAATATTTTTTCCGTATTATTCCTGATAATAAAGCTGAGGCAGAAGCTTTAGCAAATTACATGTTTAATAATAATAAAATTGCTTCAAAGAAGGCAGCTATTTTATTTAAAAAAGGAAATCCATTTAGTCTATCTCTTAAATCGGAATTTAGCGATGCTGTGGAGAACAAAGGAGGAACTATCTTCAAATCATATGATATTGGTCAAAATTTTATAGGTTCGGAAGTTTTAAGGGAGGTGAAAAATCCAGGTAATGTTCCTGTATTTATGCTAGCAAACACCAAGACAGACCTACCAGAAATTATTTATAATTTGCAAGCAGAAGAATTCCAAAGTTTTTATTACTTAGGTGGAGATGCTGTCTACGCTCCAAGTTTGTTGCAAAATAAAGTCAAAAGATTACGCAATATAGTAATTGCAATCCCTTGGCACTATACCATCAATTCTGGAGAATCCAAAAAATTTGTTAATGACTCTTATAGACTTTGGTGTCAGCCTAAAGATAGCGAAGATAAAGTGACTTGGCGAACAGCTACTACTTATGATGCTACAAAGCTTTTGATTGAAGCATTAAAAGAAAATCCTAGTCGCGAAGGAGTAAGACAGTACCTTTCCAGGCTCAAAAGCAATATTTTATATGATAAAGGAGTGACTGGACACATAAAGTTTAAAGCAAATGGCGATCGCGCTGGTGAAAGCAAGCTAGTGCAAATGGTATCAGATATAAATTCCCCAGAAAAATATGTGTTCAAGTGTATCCAAGGTTGTGAAGGAAAGTAGCATGAGTACAGGTACAGTGTGGCGCTTCTTCTGCTTTCTGCTAAAAACAAAACGGAGTTAATTTGAAGAATGTCTAACAACCTATACGATCGCGATTTGCAAGATTGGATAGAGCAAACAATTCAACAATTACGAAATCGTGAATTTGAGTCGCTTGACATTGAGCATTTGATTGAGGAGCTAGTGGACTTGGGTAAGGCGGAAAAAAATGCTCTCAAGAGCAATCTGACTTTTTTGTTGGCGCATTTACTCAAGTTAATGGTTCAACACGATGCACCCGATATGATGAAAGGAAGCTGGTATAGTTCGGTACTTGAACATCGTCAACGAGTTCTCAATAATTTATCAGATACTCCTTCTCTCAAAAGTTTTTTGGTAGAAGCAATAGAAAAAGCTTATCCAGATAGTCGAAAGCTAGCAATCAAAGAGGGTAAACTAGCTAAATTTGGGGTTCGTGTACCAGAGGAAAGTGAGTATCCAACAGTTTGTCCTTTTTCGGTTGAGCAGATTCTAGATGAAGATTTCTACGGGCTGTAATTGCTTTACTGGTGATAGATGGATTTTGGGGAAGAAGAGCGATCGCTTACTCTGATGATAGCGACTTCCAGGCGGGAGATTGTTAAAATTCTGATATCTTCATCACTACCTACGCAGAAAGCCTAAAAGAAGCGATCGCTATGTCTCAGTATCCTCAATTAGAAAAAACGCTGAAATATCACTTCGGTTACGATAATTTCCGTCCTGGACAAAAAGAAATTATCGAAAATGCGCTTTCTAATCGGGATTTGCTGATTATTATGCCCACAGGAGGCGGAAAGTCTTTGTGCTTTCAACTACCTGCACTGATTAAAAAAGGTGTGACTGTGGTAGTATCACCTTTAATCGCTTTGATGCAAGATCAAGTAGAAGCACTGCGAAAAAATGGTGTAGCAGCGACATTCCTCAATAGTAGTCTGAACTCTTACCAGACGCGATCGCGTGAACAATACATTCTTCAAGGTAAAGTTAAATTACTCTACGTCGCTCCAGAACGCCTTGTTAGCGATCGATTTCTCCCATTTCTAGATTTAATTCATCATGAAGTCGGTATTTCTGCGTTTGCTATTGATGAAGCACACTGCGTTTCTGAGTGGGGACACGACTTTCGCCCAGAATATCGCCAATTAATTATACTGCGAAAACGTTACGCTGATGTTCCAACTTGGGCATTTACAGCCACCGCCACTGATCGCGTCCGTCATGATATTACCCAACAGCTAGGGTTAAAAGATCCCAGTATTCACATCGCCAGCTTCAACCGCCAAAATCTTTATTACGAAGTTCGTCCCAAAAAAAAGAATGCTTACGCCGAACTCCTAGATTTAATCCGCGATTCTCAAGGTTCAGGAATTATTTACTGTTTAACCCGCAAAAAAGTTGATGAAATCACCTTTAAACTCCAACATGATAAAATTTCTGCCCTACCTTACCACGCCGGTTTGACAGACGAAGAACGAAGTAAAAATCAAACTCGCTTTATTCGTGATGATGTACGAATCATGGTAGCAACTATCGCCTTTGGGATGGGTATCAATAAACCAGATGTGCGGTTTGTGATTCACTTTGACATACCCCGGAATTTAGAAAGTTACTATCAAGAATCAGGTCGGGCGGGTAGAGATGGGGAAGCTTCACGTTGTACACTGTTTCTTAGTTATGGTGATGTCAAAATTATCGAATTTCTGATCAATCAAAAAAGTGAACCACAAGAACAGTTAATAGCCAAACAACAATTGCGACAGATGATAGATTACGCTGAAGGTACAGACTGTCGTCGCACAATCCAACTTAGTTACTTTGGCGAACGTTTTCCGGGAAATTGTGATAATTGTGATAACTGTCGCTATCCCAAACCGATGCAAGATTGGACAGTAGAAGCGATGAAATTTCTCTCTTGTATCGCTCGTTGCAAAGAAAAATTTGGCATGAGTCATATTATAGATGTGCTGCGGGGAGCGAAAACCCAGAAAATTGCCCAATACGAACACGAAAAACTTTCTACCTACGGTATCGGTAAAGATAAAAGTTTGGAAGAATGGCGAATGCTGGGACGTTCTTTGTTACATCAAGGTTTAGTAGAACAAAGTACTGATGGTTACGCCGTTTTAAAACTTAACGCTTTAAGTTGGGAAGTCATGCGACGACAGCGTACAGTTTCGATTGCTGTCACCGTCACCCAAAAGATCACTTGGACTGAAGATAATGCTAAAAGTGTAGAATCAGAAATGTTATTGCAGAGGTTGCGATCGCTACGGAAACAACTAGCAGATGAACAGTCTGTTCCACCTTACGTGATTTTCCCTGATTCGACTCTGAAATTAATGGTTCAAGTCAAACCCCAAACTAAAGATGCATTTAGTCAACTTTCCGGGGTAGGTAGCCATAAATTGAGTCAATATGGTGATAAATTTATTGCCGAAATTCGCGCATATTGCCAAGAAAACAATTTTCAAGAACAAAAACAAAACCTACCATCTGCTTTTAGTTCGCTCTCTGCTACAGAATTACAAACCTTGCTGTTATATCAACAAGGTTTAAGTATCTCAGAAATTGCCGCAAAACGTAACCTGCGCTCAACAACAATTTTTAGTCACCTCTGCGATTTAATCGAAAAAAATCAACCCATAGACTTAAATGATTTGGTACCACCAGAAAAACAGCAAAAAATCTTACAAGTGTTAGAAATTTTAGGAGATATTGCCCTTACCCCCATTAAAGAATATCTTGGCGATAGTTATAGCTTTGAAGAAATTCGTCTAGTCAGAAGTAAGTGGCGAAAAAAGAGCCGTAAGTGAAAGAAGGGATCGGGGAAAGGGGAAAGGGGAAAGGGGAAAGGGGAAAGGGGAAAGGGGAAAGGGGACAAGGGAAGGGGGACAAGGAAGTANCGAACGGGTGGCAAAATACAACCGCTTGCTGCGAATTGAAGATGAATTAGGCGATCGCGCCGTATATGCTGGTGTTGTAGGTATGGGGCCAAAATGGGGAAAGGGGAAAGGGGAAAGGGGAAAGGGGACAAGGGAAGGGGGACAAGGAAGTAATTTTTCTCCCCATACTCCCAGACGCGATGAATCGCGTCTCTACATTACTCCCCACACTCCCAATACGGTTCGGTTAAGAATTTTTCGTCATGATTTGGGCATGTAGAGACGTACCATGGCACGTCTCTACAGGGTTTAGATACCAATCGATTTGTCTTATCCGAACCGTATTGCCCACACTCCCAGACGCGATGAATCGCGTCTCTACATTACTCCCCACACACCCCACACACCCTTTTCCCCGATCCCTTTTCCCCGATCCCCATTACCCCTTACTGACTCCAACAGTATTTTTTGTGACAACTGATTGCTTTCTACGTCCAGAGAAATCATGTAGTAAACCCATGAGCGCAGGTACAACAGTGGGTGTCAAAATAGTGGAAAATGCTAAACCACCAGTCAGGACGATGCCTAATCCCTGGTATAATTCTGAACCTTGTCCTGGTAGGACTGCTAAGGGTAACATTCCTAACACACTAGTTCCCGCAGACATGAAAATTGCCCGTAGGCGATCGCTCGTTGCGTTATAGAGTGATGCATCGTAATCTTCGCCGGCTTCCTGAAGTTGCAAGGCTCTATCGACTAAGAGAATGGCGTTGTTGACAACTACACCTGTGAGGATCACAAATCCCAAGGCTGTAATCATATCCAGCGCCACATTCATTCCGGGAATACGGTTAGCAATGACTAGGCTCAAGAGTGCGCCACTCATCCCCATTGGTACAGTAGCCATAATTACTACTGGGTAAAGGAATGATCGATAAAGCGCTACTAATAACAGGTATGTAATCAAAATCGAAAATGCAAACGCAGCAGCTAGTTGACTCACAGTCGCTGCTAACTGATCTGCGGAACCTGCTAATTCTAACCGATAGCCTGTAGGTAAATTGGCACGCAAAGGAGCGAGAATTTCCTTTTCGGTGCGTTCTACTAAGGTAGCAAGGGGTGCATTCGGTGCGAGGGAGACGGTGAGGCTGATCGATCGCTCTAAATCGACGTGATTAATAACATCCGGCCCAATCGTTTCATTGACTTCAGCAACATCACCTAGTTGTACCTGTCGCCCCTGAGCGAAGAGTGGCAATTGTCGCAGTTGTTCTGGTGTTTCTACGGAAGTATTTTGTAACTCCACTGAAACATCAAGTTCTTCTTTGCCATCAATGTAATCGGAAGCAATGCGTCCACCCAATGCTGCTTCGACTATTGAACCAATATCAGCTTCCGAAATTCCCACCTCAGCAATGCGTTCTCGATTGGGAATCACTTGCAGTTCTCCGGCTCCTGTGACAAAGTTGGAACGTACATTCTGCACTCCCGTAAGTTGCCGTAATTTGGCTGTAATTTGTTTCTCCAAATCACTGATCTGATTAAGATCAGCCCCGACAATATCGACTTCAAACTCCTTACCAGGATCGCGGAAAATAGAAATTCGAGTTGGAACCATAAAGCGGTATCCAGCAAAGTTACTGCTTTGAGCGCGTAACCGATCTACCATCTCAGCTAACCCTGTTGTGGTGGCAAATTCTGGTTTTAAGATTGTAGCTATCCCCCGCAGAGCGCCGGGACGATCAACATACATAATCCGCTCAACTTCTGGTTGCGATCGCAAAAATTTTTGTATAGATTCAGATTGGCGAATCGCTTCGGGAATGCTGGTTCCTGGTAATGGTTCCGCCCGCAACACAACTAAGTTGCGATTACCTTCTGGTAAGTAATCCGCAGGTGGTAATAGCATAACGCTGATCAAAAGTAAAGCCACAGGAATCGACAGTACTAATAATCTTCGACCAATTCGCTTACGTCCTAGTGACCAACTAACTGTAGAAGCGAGAAAGTTTTCCAGTTTGCCTTGAAAATGACGAAATACGGCTGAACATTTAGCAACCGAACGCTCTAACCAATTACCACCCCGATATTCGCCCCCCTCCATCATTTGCATTGCTTCCGATTGTTTGAGGAACAATCCCGAAAGCATTGGGACTAAAGTCAAGGCGGCGAATAAAGAGAATAGAGAAGAAGCAGAAAGAGCGATCGCCATATCAGCATAAAGTTGTCCAGCTTCACCCGTCACCATAATTAACGGTGCAAACACCACAACGTTAGTTAGGGTAGAACCAAGCATGGCGCTCCAAACTTCTTGTGTACCTTCAATCGCCGCTCGCATGGCAGTTTTACCCTGCTGCATATGGGTGAAGACATTCTCAATCACGACGATCGCATTATCTACAACCATACCTACAGAAAACGCCAATCCTGCCAAACTGATAATGTTCAATGTCCGTCCTAATGCAGACATGACGATAAACACAGCAATTGTACCAATAGGAATAGTGATAGCAATTACAGCCACCGTTCGCATCGAACCCAGGAATAGCACTAAGACGATAGTTGCTAGTAATGCACCACTGACCAAGTTCTCCCGAACAAAAGACACCGATTGATTGATATATTGGCTCTCGTCATAGTTGTAGACAAACCGAATTCCCTGATTTTGCTTGTCAAACTCTGTTTGCAGTGCAGCTATTTCCGCGCGAATACCTTTAGCAACCTCTGGAACATTTGCCCCAATTTGCCGAATCACACCGACTGCTACCCCTGGTTTACCGTTAAATACTAACGCACTGTCTTGCGGTTTGCGCCCCATCTGTACCTGAGCGACATCTCGCAAGTAAACTGTACCGGACTGATCACGTCGGAGTACAAAGCCTTCTATTTGTGATAAATCTTGAGAGCGACTGACTGTACGTACTCGATATTCCCGTCGTCCCAAAATTAACGGCCCACCCCGGATATCGCGGTTGTTTTCCCGCAGTACTTCTACCACGTTACCAATGGTGAGGTTGCGATCTGACAATGCTTTCGGATCAACCCTCACTTCTACTTCTCGCTCTTGTCCACCGACTACGAGAAATTGTCCTGTTCCCTCCACCCGTCGCAACCGGGGAATTACGACTTCTTCGGCTAAATCTCGATAGCGGTTAGCATCCGGTTGAAATCCTTCCTTCGTATCAAAAGGAATCCACATCATCGGGGAACTATTACCACCCACCAATTCTACACTTGATTCTTGGGCTTCTGGAGGTAAGCTTTCCACCTGCTGCAAGCGGTTGATCACATCGATCATCCGCTCCTGCACATCGGCATCCTGAGTAAATTCTAGCGTGATGCTACTGCGTCCAGACCGGGAATTACTTGTAATTTCTTGAACACCCAGCACCTCTTCCATTTGCTCTTCAATTGGGCGCGTAATCAGGTCTTCGACCTCCGTCGGCCCTGCACCTGGGTAGGTAGTAGTGATCGTAATTTCCGGGCGATCGCCTCCTGGTTGCAACTCCAAAGGCAGATTCAGCAGCGAAAATACTCCCAATATTGATAGTAAGCAAAACAGGACAAAAGTACCATGTCGCCAACGCACAGAAGTTTCGATGAAGTTCATAGTGGGATTGGGGATGAATCAGTTAACAGTTAACAGTTAACAGTTAACAGTTAACAGTTTAATTTGATAACTGATCACTGATAACTGATAACTGATTAGTTGGATCAACTATTTTCACTGGCGCACCATCTTGCAAGCCGTCACCGCCACGGAGGACGATGCGTTGTCCGGGTTGGAGGGATGAATGGTAAATTGCCATGTCTTTGCCCATGTCAGCAACCATTTCTACCTGAATTTGTTTGGCTTTACCATCGGCGACTGTGAAGACAAGCCATTCGTTTTGTCTTCTGGTTAAGGCGTCTCGTGAGACGACAAAGCTAGGGCGATTTGCAGGCATGTTGAGGTTGCCTGTGATCGCCATTCCTGGTAATAATCCTGATGGGGGTTTGTTAATTTGGACACGTACTCGTTGACGACGGGAGGCACTGTCGGCAGAGGGAACGACGGCGGTAATGGTGGCTCGTTGTTTCCATTGTGGTAGGGCGCGAGCTGTGAGTTCAATTGCCATACCGGGGGTGACTCGACCAGTTAATTCTTCTGGTAACTCTAGGAAAATGTCAAAGCGATCGCCCGCTACCAAGGTGACTATTTCGTTAGAGCTTTGCACCAAGTCACCATTACTTACATGTCGTGTCTCCACTACACCCGATTCCGATGCTACAATTCGCGTGCGTTTTTGTGCTAGTTGTGCTTGTGCGAGGTTAGCTTTGGCTGCTTCGACGTTGGCTCGTTGAGCGGCGATTTCTTCTTGAATTGGCCCTGCTTTGGCTTCTGCTAGTTCTGCTTGGGCTTCTAATACTGTTCCCTGGATGTCGTTTAAACTTGTTTGCGCTTCTACTAGTAATCTTTGTGACAATGCACCTTCTTTGACCAGGTCACTAGTACGCTTCAAATTATCCTGCGCTTCCTGTTCTCGTGCCTTGGCTGATGTGACGGCTGCTTGACGTTGAGCAATAATTTCTGGACGAGTACCGACTTCTAAACGTGCTAAATTGCTACGTTGTTGTGCTAGTTGCGCCCGTGCTTGAGCGATCGCCAATTGCTGATCAGAGTCATCTAAGACGGCTATTACCATTCCTGTCTTGACGCGATCGCCCGGTTGCACTAAGATATTCTCTACAATTCCACCAGTTTGAGCGCGGAGTGTGGATTTTTGAGTAGCTTCCACATATCCCAAAAGCTGTATATTCCTGGTAGCAGTTCCAGTACTCAAAGTGATGGTTTCAATGGGGCGTGGCGGTGGTGCTTGCTGCTGTTGAGCTACAGAAGGTTGCGGTGCGCCACCAGGAGCCAGCATCCGCCAAAGGATAAGACCCCCAGTGGTGAAAAACAAAATTATCAGTGTCCGCAACCAGGGTTTGCCAGAACGGGTAGATGCTGACTCAGAGGTTACAGAACTGTCTGATTGAGTTTGGGGCGTTGAAACTGGAGCTTCAGAAGTATCCATAGCGGTTGATGGCAAGCTATTAAGGATTTAGGACTAATGAGTTAAGAAGCCAGAATACAGTAAGGAACAATATCTGAATATCTTGCAAAGATACATGAGTCCCAGAGATGGGAAAAGGCTAAAGGGAAAAAGATTTTTCAATTCTTTTAACCCTTGCCCTAACTTCTGCAAGAAGTTTCATCAAAATGCTAAAAGTTTTATTATTTACAGTTTGCCGAATAATTGTGACAAAATAATGTCAAAGTTTGTAGTTTGATAGAGAAATATTACAAAAGATTTGTCATTGGTCTAGAGACGCGATGAATCGCGTCTGTACAATGGTCATTGGTAAGGATTTTAGGCTTGTTTACTTTTGGTGACTCGCGTTAGGTTTATGAAGGCTGACTTATTTCTCCAACCTTTGATAGCGAATTAGTTCGCTGACTCGTTCCCGTGACAAACCCAATTCGCGACTGATGTTAGCTTCAAGCTGATTAGGATTGGTAATTGAGAACTCAAACTTCATCGTTTTGAGAGGTGAGTGATTTGTTTTGACATTCACCAGAGAAATTCCTTCGGCTTTAAGAACTTCGACTTCGATCGCCACTACCTTTTTCATTATCTGACGTGTTAATTGCGTATCTGCTTGCAGATATTTTTTATGACTGTAGGTACGATTGAGGATTTGATCTCCCACCAAACCGCTTCCCACCCAAAAAACCAGTCCAATCAACGGTAATGACGACCAAAACACAAACCCTAATGTTTGTAATACTGAAAAAACTTGCAGTTGACGCATGGAAGGGATAGGTACGGGTAAGCTGATACAAATACAGACCCTGTAGAGACGCAATATATCGCGTCTACATAAGCGTGAATTATAAATTCATATCTTGATTCAGCAACGCCGATTTTTTGATATTGTACAGACGCGAGGAACATCGCGTCTCTACTGCCGACTTACTTAGTTAATCTTAAAACTAGCAAGTTAAAATTACAGCAAGCTAAACAGGGATGTTGATTTTACTGGTTGAAGACGATCCAGCCCAATTGGAACCACTGCGAGCAGCACTATTAAAAGTAGGGCATACTGTAGATGCTATTGAAGATGGAGAAACAGCACAATGGTTTGCTTTTCAAAAAGATTATGATTTATTGATTTTAGATTGGATGTTACCTAAGATGAGTGGGATAGAACTGTGTCAGTCATATCGACGAGCAGGTAAAGTCGCTCCAGTGCTGATATTGACTGCGAAAGACACGGTTACAGATAAGGTGATGGGTTTAGATGCGGGCGCGGATGATTACTTAGTCAAACCAGTAGATGTATTAGAATTTTTGGCGCGGGTACGGGCTTTGGGAAGGCGATCGCCAATGTGGCAAGGAGATATACTCAGCTTAGGTGGGTTGCATTTGCATGTATATAATTTAACTATTGAGCTTGATTCGTTCACAACTCAACTTTCTAGTCGGGAGTTCCAATTAATGGAATATTTGATGCGTCATCCCCGTCAAATTTTATCTCATGATCAGATTGAGCAAGCTCTGTGGAGTTGTGGAGAAGAACCGGAAAGTAACGCAGTCACAACTTTGGTACGCCGCTTGCGCCAACGTTTGCAAATCATTGGAGCTAGAGATTGGCTCGAAACAGTGCATCGGGTAGGTTATAGGTTGAATCCGCCGAATTCATAAAAATTAAGTCAAAATGTTTGATCGTAGTCGTCGTAATCTTGCTCACTGGTTTGCTCTATCGATGGGTGGAATTCTGTTTGCGTTTGCAGGAGTGGGGTACTGTCTGAATGTAGAGGAGCAGTTGCGGTTTTTTGATGAGGAATTATTTTCTCAAAGTAAAACTTTTGCTAGTAAAACTCAGTACACCCTTGGTCAAAATCAGGGCGATCGCACTCCTCTAGAAAAAGACCTATCGTTAAATAATGGACTGCTATACGCCCGATGGTACAATGCTGACAAACAACTCGTGCAATCTATTGGTTCATTGGGTGCAAAACAGTTAACCGCAGAACCTGGATTTCAAACTTTGCAACTGTCACCAGACCCAGAATACACTCAAACTACTTGGGTTCGCCAGGTTACTATTCCCATTTTGCAAAATAAAGAGTTGATCGGTTATTTTCAAGCAGCAGCTCGCTTAGACTCACTACGCAATAGCTTAAATCAAGCTCGCTTGTTTTTAGCTTTGGGTGTTCCTTTCACTTTTGTTCTGATTGGAATTACAGGTTGGTTTTTAGGGGGATTAGCAATGCGACCAACCCGTCAAGCTTATCAGCAATTACAGCGATTTACGGCGGATGCTTCCCATGAACTACGCACACCTGTAGCAACAATGTTAAGTAATGCTCAAGTTGCTTTAATCCCACCCGAAGATCCTGTAGAGCAACGACTACGGTTGCAAAACATAGCAGAAACAGCCAAGTCTATGAGTGTGCTGATCAATAATTTGTTGTTTCTGTCACGCCATGATAGCTCACTAACGGAAACTACATTCAAACCCATTGATTTAACTCAACTGTTGCGATCGCTTGCTGCGGAATTCACTACTCAAGCTGCTGCTCAAAGTTTAAATTTCAGCACCCAATTACCAGAGCAATCTGTAATCTTACACGCCGATCCGAATTTGCTCAAACAAGCGATGATCAATCTCCTGAGTAACGCTTGCAAATACACTCCAGCAGGAGGTAAGGTACAATTGCATCTTTTCAGAGAGTCCCACCGCGCTGTAATTCAGGTGAAGGACAATGGTATCGGGATTCCCGCTAGCGATTTACCTTATATTTTTGATCGTTTTTATCGCGTAGATACCGTTCGCTCTCGTCAAACCGGTGGTTTTGGACTCGGACTAGCGATCGCTCAACAAATTGTACAAGCTCACCAAGGACATATTTCTGTCAAGAGTATAATTGCTCAAGGTTCAACTTTTCAAATTGAACTTCCGCTCAAGGTTTAAAAGGGATCGGGGATCGGGGATCGGGGATCGGGGATCGGGGATTGGGGAGCGGGGAGCGGGGAGCGGGGATTAGGGATTGGGGATCGGGGATTGGTTATTCTGCTTAGTTTCCCTGCTCCCTGCTCCCTGCTCCCTGCTCCCCGATCCCCGCTCCCCTTTCCCCGATCCCCGATCCCCTCTCCTCACTGAGCAGTATTCGCGATGACACCAACTAAATTCAAGTTTTTCAAAATGTCTGTTGCTTGAATTAAGTCAGCTTGGGAAACTTTACCAATACGTGAGATCATGATGATGCGATCGCACAAGGTTGCTAAAATTCTGGCGTCAACTGTCTGGAGAATCGCAGGAGCATCAATTAATACTAAGTCGTAAGTCTGCTCAAAGGACTCCAGCAGTTCTTTCATTCGTCCCGAACTGAGCAATTTGACTGGATCTTCTGCTGGGGAACCGGCTGTTAAAACATCAATTGAGGGGTGAACTGGTTGAATATAATCTTGATCAGATGTATCAGTTTCATCAAGCAACAACAGAGATAATCCCCAATCGTTGGAGAGTTCCAAGGTTTTGTGTAGATTTGGTTCTCGCAGATTGGCATCAATTAATAGTACCCGTTTATGCATCCGAGCAGCACTTACCGCCAGTCCCAAAGCAATGCTTGTTTTACCTTCTTTTGGTTGTGCGGATGTCAACATCACAGATTTAGAAGACACGGAAGATGTGATGATTTGCAGGTTTTGATAAGCTATATCTAAGCTTTCGTGGGATGGCCAAGCAGCATATACAGGTAGAGTTTTGGTCTTAGAGCTGTCTTTGTCTTGCTCTTTGTGAGAGCGCCATATTTTTGCTAAGTTTAAAAGCTGTTTGTCACGACGAGGTTTGCTGAGTTTTGGAACTGTTGCTAGTAACCGCAAATGTGTCAGCTTTTGTAATTCTTGCGGAGAATAGACAACATCGTCAGATAATTCCCGGATAATCGCGGTTCCTACACTCAATAAAGGTGCAAGGATGATTCCTCCTAAAATAAATAATAAGCTGTTGCTACCTAAATCAGTTCCCCGTAGAGGTTCTTCCAAGACTTGCAAATCAGAGCCTGTTTGAGCCATTCTTAATCCTAAAGCTTGTTGTGCTGCGGTCATTTGCTCAAGCTTTTTGCGAGTTGCTTGTACTTGGGGTAATAAACGATTGTACTCGGAAATCAGGGTAGGATACCTATTGAGTTCTGAGCGAATTTGCTTTTCTGATTCCGCTAAACTTAATTCATTAGCGCGTAATCCCTCAGCAGTTGTTTCCACCTCAATTAATTGTTGCATGAGCTTTTGGTCAATTTCTCCTAGCAACCCTTGAATTAATTGCGATTGTTCTGGGTTTGCTTTTGGAGAAGTTTTTTCTTCCAATGCTCGCTTCAATGCTTCCCACTTGCTTGAGTTTTCCAACTTAGTATCAGTTGCTTGTTTAGCTAAATCTTTATTAGATAGCGATCGCTCAATTTCTGTTTGTAATAAATCTAGTTGACTTTGGTGCTGCTGAATTAAATTTTGAACTACAGGAGAGTCATCTGTAAAGCGTTGACGTTCCTCACTCAAAGACTGTTCTGTTTTTTGAATTTCATCCAGTAAACTTTGATAGCTATTCGACTGACTCACAGGTGAGAGTGAAGGAAGAGGTATATTTTGGGGAGAATAAGCTATTTCCTTTTGCAGATTTTTATAACGTGCTTGGACACCTTGTAATTGAGCGCGAGTAGTTTGTAATTGCTTTTTAATTTCAGAAAGATTTTCTAGCAGAATTTTACCTTGTACCTCTGGGTCAATCAGATTGTATTTTTTGCGAAACTTTTCGAGATTCACCTCTGCTTGCTTAACTTCCTGCTTAATTTTACTGAGGCGATCGTTAACAAAATTTAATGCTTGATCAAGGCGCTGTTTTCGTTGTTGAAGCTCGTAATCTTTATATACATTTTGCAGAGCTTGTAGAACTTTCTGTGCTTTTAGTGGATCATCACTTTCAAAAGAAAGCTCAAATACTTGTCCCAAAACTTGACTACTTCCTGCTCCAGCATCAATCACAGTAATTCCTAAAGGTCTGCTTTGAGAATTTTTATGCTTACCTTTAATATCTTCAACTGTCAAATCAGGATATTCAGAGCGCAATGAATCTACAGCTTTTTGGATCAGCTTTGAGCTAAAAATCAAACCCAATTGAGGATTGTACTCTACACCATTAAACGTAGAATCAAAAGTATTTTTGCTTGTATTTATTGACAAATTACTTGCTGTTTCATCTTCAGTTATCCCAGACCCAACAAGTAACTGCATAGAGCTTTGGTATGTAGGTTTAGCTTTCAAAGCCAATAAACCAGCAACCGAGATCACAACACAGGAAATTCCCAAAATCCAAAACCGCCGGCGAACCAAAATTGTAGAGATATGTTTAATATTAGCCGTATCTTTTTGGGAAAATAAAACCAGTTTTCCTCTATCCAAACTAGTGTCATTCACAATCAGAATCCTCTATTTTGAAACACTATTTATCAAATCAAGAATCATTTATTCTTGATTGAACAAGATTAAATAGTAGGCTGTTGTTTTTAACTATCACCTACTGAGTAATGTCTACTTTGATTTCTCAGAATACAAGTTTAAAGAAATTCGCATTTCAGATATTAAAACTAATCACTGGATAAACAATCGTATTTAAATCTGAATTCACATTCATGTAAATAGGCATAAATCAGCAAAAAAAAGAAACTTGATAGTTGGTTGACAATTACAGCTATTTTTAATTCATCTCAACCTAAAGTGATCATCCTGATATCGTCAACCCTCTTGGTCAATCTTTACCATTTCCTAATCAGGCAAACTTAGCATAAAGAATGAATTATGCTTTTGATTTTATACAAACTTTTTTAGATTTTACTTCCGGTAATTTTTTTTGCTGAAATTGTGTTTATACCGTAAGTTGAATATTTTTAAACTGACTATTCGGATTTCCAGCCTAGTATATTAACAAACTTGATAATATCCAATCTAACTTTGAACGATAAATCAAGTCATAAAGGCAAAATACTTATTATTTCAATCTTTTTTAGCTTCAGCTTTCAATCACCACGGATTATTATCAACCCTGATCAGTGAATAAATAACAACATACATAACTTTGAATACTTCTTGAATCAACAACTGAGAATAGAATGACTTTGTATAATAAGAGCATTCCCTAAAAGTCAGCAACGAATTAAAAAATATAATTTATCCCTACACTTTGTATTTTTAGTCTCAAACACAACAATTAAATTACCTAAAAAATATTATTTTATTCTCAAATAAAATTAAAGATAATGTAAAATTACCAATTACCAACACAGGCAAATCATACAAGTATTCAAACAGACATGATATAACTTAGTCTCTTAGTGTCTTGGTGTCTTGGTGGTTAAATAAAGATTTATTTTTCACCACAGAGACACTAAGACACAAAGAAAACTATGCTTTGAAGGTTACAGCTAGGTCACTCTAACTTGATTAAGATGCAATTGTTGAAGTTAATTCTGCTTCTCGTCTTCTAGGTACTTCATAACTCATAAAATCATAAGCCATGCTTGTCTTAGGAAAAATAGCACGAGCTTCTTCAAGTAAATCTTTTAACTCAATACCATTTCCAGGAGCATAACGAGGGCTAAAATGAGTCATAATTAAGCGACGCACCCCAGCAGTTAAGGCTGTTTGTGCTGCCATAGTAGATGTAGAATGTAAACGTTGAAAAGCCATATCAGCATCTTGGTGGGAAAAAGTTGCTTCATGAATTAACACATCTGCATCCTGTGCTAATTCCACTGCATTTTCAGAATAAATTGTGTCTGTGCAGTAAGCTATTTTGCGTCCAATTTCTGTTGGACCACAAAAATCTGCGCCATGAAATACCCTTCCATCAAGTAGAGTCACAGTTTCACCACGTTTGAGTTGACCGTAAACCCGTCCAGGGGGAATTCCCATAGCTTTAGCTTTTTCAATATCAAAACGTCCTGGTCGGTCTTTTTCTACAACACGGTAACCGAAAGTCGTAATCCGATGATGCAAAGAATTACAGGTGACAGTAAACTCCTCATCTTCGTAAATTAACCCTGGACGGACAGCATGAACCTTGACAGGGTAAGAAAAATGTGTATGAGAGTAGCGCAAGGCTGATTGTAAATATTCATTCAATCCGGGTGGACCATATATATCAATGCGTTCAACATTACCTGCTAAACCACAACTAGCCAGCAGACCCATTAAACCAAAGATGTGGTCGCCGTGCATGTGAGTAATAAAAATTCGGGAGAGTTGACTACTTTTGAGTTCACTTCGTAAAAGTTGGTGCTGAGTACCTTCGCCACAATCAAATAGCCACAACTCTGCTCTTTGGGGTAATCTGAGAGCAACACTGGAAACATTACGCGATCGCGTTGGTACACCGGAACTCGTCCCTAAAAATGTTATTTGCACAGCGTTATACCCGCCCTCCTTTAACCACTCACTGATATTTGGTGCTTCATCTTACTTATATAGTGGCACAGGACTGACTTGAAAGTGGGTGTAGGGGTGTAGGAGGAGTCCTATTGTCATCGGGACTGTTTTACCAGTTTTCCCGTTTTGTCCTTGCTTGACTCAGCATGGTCATTTATTTTTGATTTGTCTTTGACGATAACCTTGACTCTGACACCGACGCCTTTTTTTACTAAGACGCGGACTTTAACAATGAGATTACCGACTTTGACTAGAACCTCAACCTTAACCGGCATGAGTTTTTTGTTAAAGGATTAAAAACATCCCTTTAAAGCTGGCATATATTAATTGGGTTATCAGTCCAATTTCATACAGTCGGTAAATTTGAAATTGTAATTCAAATATGAGAAGGCAGAAGGAAGAAGGCACTTATGCTGAAGGGAACCCCATAAATAAATTTAGGGGTTTCTAACAAGGACGGCTTGTATCTTGTGCTACGCATCTTGATACAAATCTTATTATCTTTTCCACGAATAAATTCGGGGGCTTGAAACCAAATGGCAGAATGAAGAGGACTGAATTTTTTGGTATAAATTTTTTCTTAAACCTTCTGCCTTCTGCCCTCTGCCTTCTGCCTTTCTTCGGTCATGAAGAACGGAACAAAACGCGTCCTGGAATTACCTCATCGTTAATTTTGGCATACACCCGCAGACAGGCGGACACTTCTCCTGGGACACCACCAAAGTCTAGTTGTAAATCGTCTTTTGAGTAAGTATAGATATCGGCGTAGGTTCCCCACAATGGGCGGATTTGTACCTGATAACCAGCTTCGCGGGCTTTTTCCACGACGCTATCGAGAGTCCGACGGGCTTCTTGTTGGAGTTTTCCCCACCAAGAAAAGCGATCGCACGGTGGCAAGTATACTAAGGAATGAATCGCCTCATCTAAATCTAATCTAGCCCGGAGTGCGATCGCT
Source organism: Westiellopsis prolifica IICB1 (assembly GCF_004323185.1). GTDB lineage: Bacteria > Cyanobacteriota > Cyanobacteriia > Cyanobacteriales > Nostocaceae > Pelatocladus > Pelatocladus prolificus_A. Next base: position 2,770,245 of record NZ_NAPS01000001.1, on the reverse strand, counting down.
GGGTCAGCATTGGTAGTACTAGACACACGCTCGAACCGATCTACTAGTGCTGTTACGTACTTAGTTTTTTCTGCTTCTGAAATCAAAGGTCTAACACCAAAGCGGTCTACACTTTTTAAGGCATGGTATAAACACGTATCTGTTTCGATAAAATAGAGACACACAGATACAATTCCGGCTAATATATCTAACTCCCCACCTCTTTTTTCTACTTGCAACTGTGGATTAAAATCAATCTGCTCTGATAAAAACAAGCCGGTTGCATAAACACTTCCCTGTAAACCAGAATAAACAGGTTCATTGCGGCTAAAACCAACCTGTTGCACAGCAAACTTTTCTTCCAAAGCACCGAACTGACTGACTTCTGCTAAAATGCATTCCCGCCAAGTATGAGCAACTTTTTCCGGGACTCGTAGCAGCAAGCGTTGGATCTCGTTCCACAAATCAAGATCATTGTTGCTGTGAAACTGGTACGCACCAATATATTGCAACAATTCTTGATCAGCCAGCAAAGCATCACCGATATGTTTCAGTTTCTGTTCTTTGGGAATTTCCAACTGAATTGGTTCCAACACATCTTCCCAAGTGGGGGGAGTAATGTAGAGACGCGATTCATCGCGTCTGGAAGTGTGGGGAGTAATTATTTCTGATTTTTGTGGTTGCAAAAGTTGATCTAATTCGCGCACAACTTCCTGACAAGCACTACTACCCGGATCTGTGATATCTTCTTTGAGTGCTTCTTGTAATTGAGTCCGCAGTCCACATAAACCTAACCGCAGTACCCAAGCTAATTGTGAATCCTCAATTTCCAATAATTTGCTGAGGTGCTGCATGTTCTCTCCATTATTTCTGCAAAACTGACGCAAAATCCTCTCTTTTCTCTTCCTTGGCGTCTTGGCGTCTTGGCGGTTATTTATAAAAATGAACCGCCAAGACGCCAAGGACGCCAAGATGTGGAGTTAATGCAATCCGCAAAATGGATCGCGTTCTGTTTCGACGTTGTTAGATTGTGCTTGGAGGGAATCTCGATAAACGCATCCCTCTATTTTGAGACATTCGGGATTTGTTGATGTCCAGTACGGTACTTCAAAAGCGTGGATTCGCAAGATACCTTGTTTGTTGAGGGTGACGTAATATTTACAAGGATATTCGGATTTGATTTCTGGTTGGGGAAGTTCACCGATGAGTTCCCATGTGTTTGATTCGGGGTTGCGGAATTGGAAGTAAAATGTGTGTTTCCCACTGACGGGAAAGGGTGGTAGTTCTGCGATTAATCCTATTCCTTGGATTTGGGTGTCGCTTTCGTTGTAACGAAAGATTTGTATTTCTTGATTTTGATTGCTGGAAAATAGTACTGTGTGAGCGTCGGTTTTAAAGGCGTTGGCTGATTCGGCGACGTTGACGGCGATATCACAAATGATTTCTCCATGCTCGGAAATTATTGTTTGTGTGGCGATCGCTTTGGCTGCATCAAGACATGGTATGTTTACGGGGATGAGATAATGGGGTTTTCCTCGTGATAATAGTAAATCGATGTCTAGTTTTTGGTTGATTTCAAATTGGACTTGAATGTTGTTTTTGAAGTCTTCTTCGTTCAATCCCAATTTTTTCATCAGGATGTCGCCGTTGTAGCTACCCCAAAGTTGGAGTTTCATGTTCTCGAAGTCTTGACGCCTGATATTATTGGTTAATTGCATTCCCATCCAACGACTACGATATTTGGCGATCGCATCTTGGGGTTGAAGCTGATATAATTCTTGTCCAGCGTGAAAGATGGGATCGGGACTACCGCCGATGACTTCGCGGACGAAGGAACAGGGAAGAAAGTAAAATAGGTTTTTGACATCTATATATAGTTGGTTGGCTCCTTTTTTGAGTAGGTCTTTGGCTTGTTGGGGAGAGAAGCTGAGTTGACGGAGTTTTTCGGCGAAGCAAGCGCCGGCGGATGTGGCAAGTTTGGTGTATTCTGGTTCAAAGGTGACTCGTTCTTCGTTCCACAGGAAGTAATCGGATTTGCTGAAGACTCGGTAGAGTTCGCGTTCGACGATTTCTAAGTTGCAGGTTTTCCCGGAGAGGATTAACCAATCGACGGTTTCGGGGGAGTTACCGGGATTGAGGGATTTGTTTTTGAAGGCGTTTTCGATTAATCCTTGGGCGATACCGACTGCTTCTTTGACTACGGGTGCGACTGCTTGTTCAAATTGTTCGACGCTGAGGGTAACTTTAAGGTGATCGCTCACGCTGCTGGGTAAGGTAATATCGTTGTGTACTAGCAGTTCGGAGATTTTTTGCCCATCAAGGATGAATAGGGGTGTATCAAGTGTTTGACGTTTTTGTCCGAGGGTGAGTTTGGCTGCTTCGGCGTGTTCCCAAAGTGTGTAAAATGTTTGGGCGCGGGATGGGGCGTTTTTCCACCGGGTAGGAAGGACTTTTTCGGCGTCGTTTAGAGCTTCTTTGTAAGCTTCACCTTCGCGCACTTCGTTATCGACGCAAGCTAGTAGGGAACCTGGTTGGAATTTACCGTTTTGGAGAAAGCGATCGCTCAATTCTTCTGGTTGTACTTTTAAAATATCTCTGGGTAAGGTTTCGTCTACAATGGCAGTGAGTAAACAATCGGCTACTGCTGCTTTCAATAATAAAAATAGTCGCAGAGTAATTAATTCACCACCCAGTTGCAAATGTCCAGAGGAACCAAGTAACTTCGGTGTAAGTTTATAGTAGCGTCCGCCATCACCCCGATCTTCTCCCGGTTCAAAGGGATTGATTTCTTCCAGGGAAAGACGAATCAAGGCTAAATCGGTAGTCCCACCACCAATATCCAACACCATCACATTTTGCCACCATTTGTCCCCATCCCGACGACAGCGAGTTTTGAAAGATTCGATTCCTAAATTTAAATCGCCGCCAAATTCTCGCCACAGGAAAAATATTGCCACAGAAACAGCTTCATCATAAGCCATTTGTACATCTTCAATATCTAGCTGTTTTACCAACTGTTCAATTTCGCGACGCACAAAAGGCGAAGCAATTGTGGGGTAAGTTACCACCGTGCGGTAAAATTTACCTTGGGAACATTTGCCCGAACGCTGGCGATATTTTTCAGTTAACTCGATTAATTGAGCATAAGCTGCTTGCAACAGCTTGTTAACAGGAATAGAATCTTCTTTTTCATTGAGAGTAATTTGAAAAGAACGTTCTTGTCCAAAATAACGTTTGGGTGAATGCAAAAATCTGCTATCAATTCCCTCACCTTGTCTAATCGCATCAAGACGGTGTTGTTTAGCTTGTTCACCCAAACTCACTTTGACTTTGAGCGGATCATTTGTTGGTAAAAACGGTTCTAAACCAATAACTTCCAACTCGCTCGCAATTTCATTCAAACGTCGGTCTTTATCCAACTCTACCGAAATCAAACTTTGCCATTCCAGAGGTGGAACCCGAAACACTTCATGATAAATTTGATTTAAACGTTTACTAGCAGCCCGACGAAACCAAGGTAAACGCTTACTCAAAGCAATTTCAATTTGGCGAATCGCTTCTAAAAATTGCTCTCCATTTAAATTCCGCAAATTAACATTACTATCAACCTGGACATTCTTACTCACTTCCATTAAAAATCTTTGCCATTCCTGCATCCAAGCATCCTGACTAATACCAGCTATATTATCTACAGGACGTTGAGTTAACCATGTCGATAAGCGATCGCGTAACCTTGCTTCTTGTTCACTCGGTAAACTATGGGGTGTGACAATCACCTTTGGATCATACAACGTCACTGTCGAATTAGAAGTACCAAAATCAATCGCAAACCAACCAGGATAAGTAATTTCCGGTAGATTTTCCCCTTGCTTCACTGGTACTTCAGCAGGTAACTTTACTTCTTCATCCGGTAAAGTTTGGGGTGCTGTATTTTTAAAAGAGTTTAAAACTGAATCGGTAAAAGACATGAGTGGATTTTTAATTGAGTAATCTTTGATGGGATAAGTCCAAATATTGCACTCAGCAGTCGTCTGTTTGCTAATAGACAAAAGCGGTTCACCCGTAGCACTTGATTCAAAATACTCGATAATCACTTGCAAATTACAATAAACACCCGTTGGTAAAGGTTCATTCCAGCGACAATCGCTTTGTCTTAATCGCTGGGGAGTACTCAATTGTAAAAGCTTGTGCGTACCAAAGTTTACACTTTTATAAGCCGATTGCATGGCGATCGCTAATTCTTCTGGTACACCAGCAACAAATATATTAATGCGGAAAATGTGAGGAAAATGGGGATTAGGAACGGGTTTAATTTCAATTGCTGGTAATAGTAATAAAGATGGATCGTTAGGATGTGTACGTAATTGGTAACGGTTAAAAAGTTCTATCTTGATTGGCATTTTTTCAAATATAAAATTTAGTTTTATTTTTTCTCTGTGTACTCTGCGTCTCTGTGGTTGATAAATTATTTATTGAACCGCAGAGTACGCAGAGAACGCAGAGAGGAAAGGTGAGAGTTAATCCTTTATTATTGCTACTTGGGAAAGGGTTTCTAGCCAAGGTGGGACGGATTTGGATTTGTCTTTGTCTGCGTCGGCGATGTATCTTAGTAGTGGTTCGTGTTTGGATTTTAGTAGTTCTTGTAAGCTATCGACTATTTCTTTTAAGGCTCTGGAGAAGGAAAATTTCACCTGTTTGGTTAGTTGGCTGACGTATTGAACTAGATGTAGACCGGCGCTGGCGGTGATTTCATCTCGCAGTCGCAAAACGGCTATTTGATGATTAAATGGTCTGGGAGGGGTGGGAAATTGTTTATCGGGACTCCAGTCTAGGATTTGGCCGTTGGGATGTTTGTCATCTTGGCGCGCTAGGGGAAATAGGGTGTCGGCGTTGATGGTATGATTGTTATTGGCTAGTCCACTGTGATCGATAATTAATCTTTGCCATTTGTTGGCTGGATCAACTGCGCGGAGAAAGTTACGAAATAGCCGGAGTTGATTTTTACCGAAGTTGTCCTGGATGTAGCGTTCGATGTCTGGTGAAAGGACGGAGTTAACTGTGTTACGTTCGTCGGCGACTTCGATGGAGAGTTTTTTGAAGAAGTCGATGACTGCTTCTGTGGTGCGGTCATGGGCGAAGGTTTGCATTTCTTGAATGGTTTGGACGAATGCAGAGTAGAAATCATCGCTTTTGGTGGGGATGGTGTCTTCTACTTCTTCGTCACCAAAAAAGCTGTCGGTTTTGGTGAGGGAAATTGTGCCATTTTTGGTTCTATCAAATAGTAGTGTCCATTCGCTCCATTCAAAGAAGATTTTATTTGTTAATTCGTCTTTGACGATATCACTGACGGCGACGCCATCGCGGTTTTTTAATATTGGTTGTTTTTCTAGTTCTTCTTGAAATTGTCTATAAATAGTTACGAGGTTTTCGATTCCTTGGCGCAGTTCGATAAATTTCGGGTTTTCTTCGACGGGGATATACGCGGGTACTTGTTCAAGGAGGGTTTTGAGGTTATCTTGCTCTTTTTGCAATGCTTTGACGGTTCTTTGGGTGTCTTCGACAAGTTGTTTTAAACCGTTTTGGGCGACGTGGTCTTTGAGTAAGGCGCGTAGTCTGCTGATTCCTCCGTCTTCTGCAAAGTCACTGAGTTGTTTTTGCAGGGTGCTGGATGGTGGTAGCATTTTACTGAGTTGTTGCCATTTTTCTCGTAGTTCAACTTCGGAGAGCTTGTTGGGGATGTCTAATTCTGGCAGAAATTCTGGGGAGGAAACTTGGATGAGGGAAGAAAGTTCTGCTAGTTTGGCTAAACCGTGGAGTTGGGAGAGTAAAACTATATTTTTTTTCTCTGTGGTTAAGTTGCTGGCACTGGCAATGGTAAGTTGGAGAATGCCCAGGTTTTCTAATATATTGGCTTCGGAAAGTAATGGTTCGTCTACGAGTTCATCAAGGGCGCGTTCGTCAGTTTGGGTCAGGGGAAGTTGATTGAAGCGTCCGACACCAACGATAATTCTATCTCTTAAGTCGTGTCCTTTGTCGCGTTCTAACATTGTACGAATTTTGGAAGCGATCGCACCACCAGGGTATCTACCATTAAGTAACAACAGCAGAGTTTGCACGTCTCTGAGTTCCCGCAGTGACAAAAAGGTATCCCGCACCCCGGAATCTGCTGAACCTAAACCGGGAAAGTCTAGTAAAACAAATTCATTGGTTCCTTGGAGTGCTGATAAATCCCAGATTTCTTTGGATACTTCAACGGTGACATCGATGCGGCGAATTAAAGAGAAGCTTCTCTGTAAATCTACGGCTGATGGTTGAGCGAAATTTGTCCACGGTTGCGGTGGTGGTGGCAGTTGCTCAAAGCTGAGTTCTAAGATATTCATCGGTGGTTCAGATAACCTCAGCCCTTTTTTGGCGGTATTATGATCTATTTGGTAGCTTTTACCGCCAATAAATTTGCCGTAAGTGTTGTAGGTACGCATGTATACTACTATTTCGCGCAGTAGCGATCGCAGTTCTAAACTTTGGGTCTGATTCCAAGTTTGTTCACACCATCTCAAGATTCCATTGCTATCAACAATCGTGGTGGGGTGCAGGTTTTTTAAGCTTGTCAGCAATTCTAGGGAAATTTCTGCTGCTTTCGCCCGTGTTTCTACTTCCTGGAGCATAAACCGCAGACACTCTTTCACACCCTCATCGGAGAGATACTGAACGGTGTACTTACCAATTTGGGTAGTTTGTAAGTCTGGTTGTTGACGCAAATGAATGGCGGTGACGTTCCCTGTTGTGGGGGTTTCACTGACAGGTAAAGCATCGGCGTAGCCAATGAGACTTCCAATTAGTAAAGTTTTGCCACTACTGAATTCACCCATAACGCCGATTTTTACAGGCGAAGAGGCTATTTCTACAACTCTTTGGGCAGATTCTTTTAAACTTTGAATGTTTTCATGTATACTTTGAGGAAACCAGCTTTCCTGGGGAGGCGGGTTTTGTGAGACTAACTCCAGACTTTGGAGAACAGATTCCCCATATTCTTTATAACGGCTCAGTTGTGCGATCGCCATGTCACTCTTCATACTTACTCCCAATAAAAATCCCACGTTTTTACCAGTTACCAACAGACGCGAGGAACATCGCGTCTGTACAGTTATCACGTAGGACAGCAGTGAATTTTGGATTTACGGCAATAGTCATAGTTATAACTTGTTTTTTAATCAATGAAGTTTAGCAATTTGTTCGTGATTATTGTTTCCAAATTGCAAAACTTTGTAGAAATTTGCATAAATTTGTAGAAGCAAAAAACTCAATCCTAAAACTTCTAGAAATATTCATAATTATCATCCGGAAACCCGCAGATCCCCGACTTCGCAAGAGAAGTCGGGGATCTAGTTTTTCACGAAAAATTATGTGAGCGCCTAACGCACCCTACTGGCGTGTCAAAGCACTCCTGACTCCTGCCACATATCTAGTAAACAATACAGCACTTATAATACTTAATAATAAGAAAATATATTTAAAAAGCTATTGCAAATAAGAGCCAGTCGTATTAATATACAAATAAGAGAGGCGTTCCCACGACCAAGTAGACAACGCCTCTCCCACCCAAACTTTATTAGTCAGGTCTTATTAAAGATGATGCCACAAACTATTATTTGTCAAACGCCTACAAGAGGCTTATTGAATCTAACTCACGCTCGTCAAATTCGATTTTGCGAGCTTTATGTGCAAATGTCTTGGCTATTTGTCTGTTTTATTACCTGGAATAATGGCGATGAGCAGACTTTTGACGGCAAAGATGCAAAAGCCATTGCTCAAACAGTGAAAAAAAATTACACAAAATAAAGAGACGCGCCATGGCGCGTCTCTACTTTAATTAGTAAAAATTCTAGCGTTTTTAGTACGTTTGTCTGCGGGAAAGTTCAGTTCATATATAGCAATCCTAAATCATAAGCCCTTTGGGCAGGCTGCGCCAACGTGAGAGGCAAGATCCCCGACTTCTTTGAGGATGCAGCTGGCGAATAGGGGGTCAAACCCCTCGTTCACCCACAAATTGGTTGTAGAGACGCGCCATGGCGCGTCTCTACATCTGGTGGAATGACGAAAAATCGTCGGTGAGGGGTGTCACCCCTGATTCGCCAGCTGTATCCTCAAAGAAGTCGGGGATCTGGGATTCCGTATTTTCTCACAACTCAATTAGGATTGCTATATATTAATTAATAAATAGCCGCCTCTAGAGTTAGAAAAGTCTATTTACCAGAGGGAGGCTGTAGTTCGATGCCTAATTTGTCCCCTATTTCCATAACATTATTTGTAAAGTCTGTCATACCTGCAATCGGGACAGCAGCTACACTAGCAGCAGTTAGTAAAGCTAGTAGACGCTTTCTGAGTTTGGTTACATTGCGGTCTTTTTCTGGCTTTTGAATTTCTGCTTCTACATCATCAATATCAATGGTGATATCTTCGTGGATTTTTGGTGGGAATTGGGCAGCAGTTTGGCGCATGGTGCTGATGATTTGCATTAGTTCTGCTACGTTTGCGCCGCTTGTTTGCTTGAAGTTAGAAGCTTGCTGACTGGCGTTGTCTTTGACTTCGTTGGCAAAGTTGCCTATGTTTGAGTTGTGAAAGTTGTTTGTGTTTGCTGTCATGGGTTTAAAGTCTCCTTGGTTGTTTTGGTTGTTATTGTTAAAGTTGATAATTATAGAGCCGCTTTCTGGATCAGGTTTTTGTATTTTCTGACGTGATTCTAGTGGTTCGTAGCCATCTAAAAGTTGACGCAGATTGAGTTTGAGCTTGAGTTCACCAATAACTTTATGGGTTTCTCCCATCGCTTCGAGTCCGAGTAGATCCGAGTATTTGAGCGGCTCGTGTTTGGGATAGTTGGGGACGGGAACCCATTCGGTGATTTCAAGATTGGGAAGACTTTTGTGGATTCTTTGGAAGACATCGCGGAGGATACCGAGAAATAAGCGGCGGGTTTCTTGGCGTCCGCTAATGGTGATGAAGATTTTTTTGTCTTCAGGGTCGGCTTTGATCCGAGCGATGTTGTAGATTTCGTTGTGTTCTTGATATTGCAGCATTACGCCACTGCGCCAATAGATTTGGTTATAAATTTTTTCGTGGGTAATGACGATGAAGCGGGAGATGATGCTTTCGGGGAGAACTTTATAATGGTATTGAAATTCCAGGGTTTCGCCGTGGAGTTTTGTTTCGTCTGGTTGGTCTTTGGGGAGAAGTCCCGCAATTAGAAATTGTGGTGGTTTGCAATCTAGTTCAAAGCAAAGCTCAAATTCCTTCATCAGCCCAATCAGATAGCCGTGACGCTCGGTAGGATATCGTTCTGGATTGAGGATGCGGGTGAGATCGTCATGGGTGAAAATGCCTTTGGTTTTAGTTTTGAGGGTTTCATCGCTCAAGAGCGCGTAAATGCCTTCTGTCACCCAGTTGGGTTTGAGGACGTTGGTGTCTTTGAGGATGGGATGCTCGCGGAAGTTGAGAACTAAGCCGAGTCGATGGAGGAGATCGATCAGTTGCTCTTGGTTTTGTTCTTCGGGAATTTTGTTTTCGTGGCAGATGCCGATATAGCGACCGTAGGTGATAAAGTCTTGGGGCATAGATTCGAGTTTTTGTTTAACCTCAAACCATGTCAGGGGTAGAAGATCGTAGACTTCTTTGAGCTTGGCAATTTGCTGCAAAATAGCGGTGTGAAGTTCATCAATACCGATATTGTCTTGGCAAGAGGTTTCGATAATCGCTTGGATGTTGGGATATTTGTCGCGTAATGCTTTGCGGTTGATGTCGAGGGGTTGTTCGTCTTTTTTGTTGCCAACGATAATCACGGGGGACTGTCCGCCGAAGCTTTCGATTAGTTTCAGCCAATATTCGATGCGGTTTTCTTCTTCGCTGGTGCGACAATTACAAACGAGGAGATAGAGGCTACGCTTAGTCAGAAAAAACTGATGGGTAGCATGATAAATTTCCTGTCCGCCAAAGTCCCAAACATTGAGGCGGATGTCTTTGCTATTGACCTGCACGTTCCAAGTTTCTACATTGAGTCCGTCGGTTTGGGATTGATTTTTATCATATTTATTGCGGATTAGTCGCTCGATGAGTGATGTTTTGCCGACGCTACCTTGTCCGATAAGTAAGAGTTTGGCTTCGTGTAATGGTCGAGTTTCACTTATGCGAATTTGCATTAAGTAATTAAAAATCTCTTTTGCATCTTTTGAACTAAGAATTTCTAATGGTATCTGGGTTATTTGGTTGCGACTGAGGTCAAGCTCCCTCAGATTGGTTAATTGGGCGATCGCCTCTGGTATCTCGGTTATTTGGTTGTAA
>NZ_NAPS01000001.1:2756839-2759318 GCF_004323185.1 Westiellopsis prolifica IICB1 | reverse complement strand
AGGTAAAGCTCCCTCAGATTGGTTAATTTAGCGATCGCCTCTGGTATCTGGGTTATTTGGTTGTAACTGAGGTCAAGCGTTGTCAGATTGGTTAATTGGGCGATCGCCTCTGGTATTTCAGTTAATTCTACTCGAGTTAAGATAAGTTCCTCTAAATGTAGTATTTGCGTTACCACATCGGGAATGCTCTCTAAAGGATTGCCACTAATATCCAACTTACGCAAATTAGGCAAATCCAATAGTTCGAGTGGAAGCGTTTTTAAATTGTTGCCTGAAACCTTTTCGAGATAGCGGTTTCCTACATCTTCATAACCTTTAACCTTCTTTCCCAAAATCAAAGACTCAAGCTGCTGCAACTGACCAATTTCTACAGGTAACTCAGTCAACTCCTGACCCGACAGGTCTAACTCTCGCCAACCCTCAGCCACCGCCCGATCTATCAGTACCAACAACTCATCCTGCGTCATAATTCCAAGGAGAAGGGTAAAAGGAAAGAAGATTGATGAAGATTATCTTAACTCCTGAGAAACTCTTTGCTGTAGCAGTAAAGGTTGAAGACACCAAAAATAGTAAAAATAAAATCACGGTAGGGTGTGTTAGGCGCAGACTTAAATATGATTTGTAATGAAAAATACTTGAAAAGCGCCTAACGCACCGCTATCTAAATGGTGCGTGATAGCAAAGCCGTAACACACACCAAACAAGGTTTTATCGCGGTTGTTATGTAACCCGTGACTAAAAATTAACTGTATCTCTTGCTGTGTCAGTATCTTGGCTCGGCCGTGCCGATTGATTTTCATTGCTCTAGCTGTAGACCCTGTATCACAGCCTACAGCTGATGTGACTGCTGTTGTATTTGTATAAGAGTATTTTGGACTTCCTTCAAAATCCGCTCTTGCTCCTCTCGCTCCTGTCGAGCTTGTTCGGCAAATTTCCGGGCTTGTTCGGCAAATTTCCGGGCTTCCTCAGCAGCCAGTCGTGCTTCCTCCTGTGACTGCCTGATTTTTTCAGCAAATTTCCGACGATCCTCCTGCGACTGTCTGAGTTCTTCGGCAGACTCCCTGTACCCCTCGTGTAACTGTCTGAGTTCTTCGGCAGACTCCCTCTGCTCCTCTGAGATTTGCCTCTGTTCTTCTGCATTAGAATTGTTTAGCTCTTGTTTTTTAAACAAATTTTGTGCATCAAACATATATTTGTCCATTTTGCATCACCTTATCTTTTAGTATTGCAAATCTAACCACGCCAAACCTAGCCACTGACTAACCCGGAGCATCGCGACATTTGTGGCTAACATCGCGACATTTGTGGCTAACGTCGCGACATTTGTGGCTAACGTCGCGACATTTGTGGCTAACGTCGCGACATTTGTGGCTAACATCGCGACATTCATAAAGAACATCACGACATTTGTGGCTAACGTCGCGACGTTCTTTATGAATGAGACGATATTCACCACAAACGTCAAAGCAATAGTAAAGACAGAGAAATTATAGATCCCCGACTTTTTAAAAAAGTCGGGGATCTGTCCCCTCGTGGACTACTAGTCGCCTGGTAAAATATATTACTTAAATAAAATTACTTAGGAGTACAAAAAAACAGCTATAAAATAATACAAAATTTCGTGAATTTTCCTGAGCCAGAATCTAGCTTTCGTAAGCCAAGCTAATACTATAACAATTTAACACAAGTATAAATTTATGCCTCGCCAAAAACGGTCATCCCGCGTTCTCAAAAAAGCTCAGTCAAGGTTTTTGGGACTCAAAACTATTAATCCAAACTTAGATTTTGGCAATGCTGGTAACTTGCAAAATCTCACACAAAAAATACAACAGTTAGAGGCTAAACTTAATACTTATAATTCAGCTCTAACAGTCATCGACGCTTCCAAAATAGATATTGAACTCCTGGAAAAAGACTTAAGCTCTCTGTGTGAAAAGTTACTAGTTGCAGTTGGTCTAGAATACGGTCAAGATAGCCAAGAATATATGATGGCTGGCGGTGTTCGCACAAGCGATCGCATCCGTAAAAGCAGAGCTAGCCGGTTAAAAACTTCTCCAGCTTCTCCAGAAGAAGTACCGACTGAGAATGTTGAAATTGCTTAAAAAAGAACTTTAAAACCCCCGGATTTATCCGTGGGGTCAATTCAAAATTCAAAATCCTGTTAGAGGTTGACTTATTTTTCCTCAGATTCTTTAAGTCGCTCAATCATAAAACTGATTTGGGCTGAGACTGACCGCTTTTGCTTATTGCAATACTGCTTAAACCAGTCAAATACTGGTTCTGGAATTGTGACACTAGTCCGGCTCATTTTTTCAGTCAAAGCACTATTTCCTCATTCGACATATCCAGTATAGCTATTGTTCTACTGAATATACAGTTAATCAACATAAATATTTTAAAGTGTATTCTAAATAAGATTGAGTCGTACTGAAATTGTGGGATCGGGGATCGGGGATTGGGGATTGGGGATCGGGGATCG
>NZ_NAPS01000001.1:2701395-2756407 GCF_004323185.1 Westiellopsis prolifica IICB1 | reverse complement strand
ACACACCCTACACACCCCACACTACCAGACGCGATGAATCGCGTCTCTACATTACTCCCCACACTACCAGACGCGATGAATCGCGTCTCTACATTACTCCCCACACCCCCGTTCCCCCTACTGAAGTCCCTTGATTCTTGTTACTGCGCTATTTTGATAACTTGTCTTTCCTTTTTGCTGGTAAAGATGTACCGCAAGGCGATAACTCGCGATCGCTGCTTGTTGATTTCCTAATTGCGTGTAAGTAAGACCAAGGGCATAATAGGCATCGCCGTTGTTAGCATCTATACTAATAGCCTTGTTGAAATCAGCGATCGCCAGCTTATATTTACCCTGTCTCCGATAAGTGATACCTCTATTTATATAAGCATCCACGCTATTACTATTTATACTGAGCGCTTTGTTGTAATCAGCGATCGCTAATTCATATTTACCTACTCTGTGGTAGGCTATGCCTCTATTTATATAAGCATGAATATTTTGATTAATCTTAAGAGCTTGGGTATAATTAGTAATAGCTTGGTTGTATTGGTCTTGTCTGTAGTAAGCAATTCCTCTATTTATATAAGCATTTATATCACCAGGATTTTTACTAATCACTCGATTGTAAGTTTGAATAACTTTTTGTTGCTCGCTTTTGTTGATTTTTTCGTTTCCTCTGGTGTAGAAATCTTCAATGATGATCGTTTGAGGTAGAGGAGGTTGAATTGGTTGATTCTGTGCGGTGGTAACTGTGGTTGTCTTGGAAACAAACAGCGGAGGACAAGGATTTGAAGAGAGCAGGGGTGTAGATAAAGATTGGCGATCGCTACTATCAGATTTTTCCGAACTACAACTTCCACTAATCAAAGATTGTCTGTAAACAACGAAAGCAAAAATAGCCAATAAACCAAAACCAAAAGCAAAACTTCCACGTACAGCCAAGTTTTTGCGTCTTTGCACAACACTTTGGTGGACAAACTCTGTTTCCACCTGGTTTAACCAATTGTCATCACAATGAAGTACCTGTTTCAGCAAATTCAGACTGCGATCGCCATTCCAAAGTAATTTAGCTTTTTGTTCTGTTTTCCATTTCATTGCCGCAGGTGTCAACCGTCTTTGTAAAATTAAACTTTCCTCGTATTTTTGCTTCCACTCCACTAATTGACACCATTTGTTAATCAAAGCATCATCCGTTGCTTCTACATAGGGTTTACCCTCACCATCTTTTGAAATTGCTAGCAAACCTGCTGCACAAAAACGTTGAATTACTTCTTGTACTTGGATATTTGCTGGTTCTGGGTAATCCAATTCAGATAAAGGAACTTGTCTGCGTCTTAACTTTCCATCATCAACTGCGACCATTCGCAGCATGACATTGCAGACAATTTGCTCATAGGATTGATGCTGTTTGACTAAGGTCGTATATTCACTGTCAGCTTTTTGGACAAGACTGGACACCGCACCACCCAGTTCTTTGTATAACTATTGTTGTTCAAGCTAAAACAAAATAACCAATTTACTCAATAGTATACAAGTATGCTTATGTAGTCTTAACGAAAACTTTAATTATTTAAATAAAATTTTTCTTGGTGTCTTATACCAATTTCCTTTAAAAGTAGAGATGCGATATATCGCGTCTCTACATAATTTATGTGTATTGCGATTAACGTCAAATGGTATGAGGGGTTGCGAGGAACTAGATCCCCGACTTTTGAAAAAAGTCGGGGATCTGACAGCCCATCAAAATCAATGTGGTGGACTACTAGCTGCTAAATCTTAGTTGATTAATGCTGACCATGTCCATGTCCGTGTTTGTGAGAACAAGTTTGTAAATCTTGATTCTTCAGTTTGTCGGTGATTTCTTGAAGAGTTTCATCTTTAGATTTTAAGCCAATCCAAGCATCTATTTTTTCTGTATCAAAACCCACTTCCCGGCGATCGCCTACTTCCATCAATGGACGGCGAATCAACAGTGGATCTTTGAGCATCATCACTAGAGCTGTTTGTGGGTCTACTTTTTCGGGAATAATCTCACCTGATTGTACACGGCGAGCAGCGCGGTTAAACCATTCGACTACGGGGCGATCGCCAAAAAATGAATGTAGACGTTCAGCTGTCCAAGATTCTGTTAGTAGGTTATACGCGATTACTTCATGACCTGCGGCTGTCAGCAAAGTTTTTTGTTTTGTATTATTCTTACAGCCAGGTTTTTCATAAAAAATTACTCTTGCCATTGCAGTATCTCCTATTTAACAGTTATCAGTTATCAGTTACCAGTTATCAGTGTTTATTTATGTTCACTGTTCACTGTTGACTGTTCACTGATTTAACGTAGTTTTATACGCAACAAAATATTTCCCCTCTACTGCAAATGATGAAAGGTTCGTAATTAGTACTTTAGAGACTATTTATAAAGTAAATCTTAAGTAGGGGAGGCAAAAAGCGGCGTGGATGTTCCTCCCGCTTTATTGCCGTTGTGTTATGGCTTCAGCCTAACACACACTACAGTAATTTAATTTTTACTTTATAAATAACCTCTTAGCACTGACTACAGATTTAGATCATAATTAAATTTTAATGATAAATACAAGTTATTTGGTATTACAAATTATGAAAAGCAAGAACCCCGACTGATTAAAAAAAGTCGGGGTTCTATGTATTCGTCAAAAGTTCTTTGCTGTATGAGAAAGTACATTATATTCTAATCTTTGTTTTGGGTCAGTTTCGCCATAAATATTAAAAGTAACTGTTGGTTCATCACCCACTGATTCTACACAATGAATTGCATCGGGTGTAAAACTGATAATGTCACCAGGTAATAAAATTAATTCACCTGTTTGTTCAATTTTGTCTGGGAATTCTTGGTTAGGATTACGTCGCCAAAATGTATTTTTTTCTTTGCCTTTTAATAAGGCTACTACTCCCCAAGTGCCATGATTATGAATATTAGATTTTGTGCCTGGTGCAAATGTTACTGTTTGTACTGTCAGGGGAAAGCCTAATTCATCGTAGAGAATTAAAACTGATGTTCCTGTTTTTTGATGAGGTTCTAGGTATTGACTTTGCACCCAATAAGAGTTTACAAGTAAGCGCCTAACTAACATTTGAATTTCTGGTAGGCGACTAGTTTCATCTTCAACATTATTAAGAATATCTTCGAGTTCAGTCAAGAATCGATAAAGGCGATAATTATCTTCAAGTAAGTCCCATGCTCTGGCTGAATTACAAGCTTGATACTCTCCATCTCCATTGACATGCCAATCTCTTTGTTTCATGAATTATGCTTAATTTCAGAAAAATTTTTGTTTATTCTTACACGCTTAAACCCTTATACCCTGGTAGCATATTGATTTGTAGTGTCTCATTCTTCATCTTCTTCTGCGGGTCGAGTCAAAATATCAAGTAATATTCCAGCACCAAAGTCATTTTTATCATCAATAGATTTAACTTTAGAGCTAATTTCTTTGGCTTTTTCTAGTTCTCCAAGTTTGGCTAATACTAATCCTGAAGCAGCATAAGCATTTAAATACAAACGAATTTGTTCATCTTCTTTTCTCTTAATTAAGATTGGCTGTAATTCTTGCCAATCATCAGGTAATTTCTCAGATTCTTTAATTTTGTCGATAACTTTCACTGCTGTTTGCAGTGCCATTTTGTAATTATATTTGTAATAAAAATATCTATAAGCCGCTACCAAAACTTCTAGATTATCGCCTGTTTTGGCTAAAGCTTGATGCATATACTTTTCCGACTCTGACGTATTTTCCCAATGATCAGCCGCCAAAATTAATAATTCTTTGATTTCCTCTGGTACTTGAAACCAGGAAAATCTTTCTGCATCAATTTGCATAAAAATCTCCTTGATATTAGTTAGTGATTAGTCAATACGGTTCTGTCTAGAGACGCAAAATTTTGCGTCTCTACATAAACTAACCACTAACTATTTCCTAAAACAAAGTCAGAATGTACAACAGCGTGAAGAGAATAATCCAAATAATGTCTACAAAGTGCCAGTAAATCTCTGCCATCTCAATGCCAGTATGTTTAGTAGCACCATAGTGACCAGGACGACGCGATCGCCACAATACACCTAATATTAATAACAGTCCCACAAACACGTGCAAACCGTGAAACCCAGTCATGAGATAAAAACAATTAGCAAAGACATTAGTAGTCAAACCATATCCCAAGGTCATGTATTCATAAACCTGACCTAATAAGAAAATTGCCCCCATAACTGCGGTAATAGTATACCAAAACCGCATCCCTTTGACATCATTCTTCTTAATCGCCGTATCACCAAAGTGAATAACGAAACTACTCGAAACCAGAATAATCGTGTTAATTGTCGGTACCAATAACTCTACTTCCGTTCCCTCCGGCGGCCATACCTCTGTACTACCGCGAAAAAACAAATAAGTAGCAAAAAACCCACCAAACATTAAAGACTCCGAAATGAGGAACGTCAACAATCCCCAAACTCGTAAATCCTGATGTTCCTCATGATGACTTGGACTCGTCGTTGTTGCGATCGCCATACTGTGTAATTGTTGATTGTTAGGTAATTAACGTTGCATATTTTCGGGATAATTAAAATTGAATTCTTGGCGTTCTTGGCTACTTGGCGGTTCATTCTTCATCCCTTATTTATGCAACGCTTAGTAACTTAATAGTTAAAAATTAACTATTAACCATTAGCTGCAACAGTAGTATCACCTGTTTGCGAAGCTATACCATGACCATTCATCCCATAGTCATAAGGGCCATGAGTCACCACAGGTAAAACTTCCCAATTCTCAATAGCAGGTGGAGAACTAGTAGTCCACTCCAAACTCAAACCATTCCAAGGATTATCACCAGCTTGCTTCCCAGCCATCCAACTCCAAATCATATTGATGGCAAAAGGAACCACTGATAGACCCAAAATATACGCACCAATTGTACAAATCTCATTAAGGTGGGTAAATTGTGGATCATACATCGCCACACGCCGCGGCATTCCTTGTAATCCCAATTCATGCATTGGTAAAAAAGTCAAGTTCGTACCAATAAAGGTCAAAATGAAGTGAATTCGACCCAAAGTTTCATTCGCCATCCGTCCAGTGATTTTGGGAAACCAGTGATAAATCCCGGCGTAGATACCAAACACAGAACCACCAAACAAAACATAGTGGAAGTGGGCAACTACATAATATGTGTCGTGGACATGAACGTCAAAAGGCGCTGTTCCCATCGTCACGCCACTTAAACCGCCCATAACAAACATCATTAATAAGCCGATCGCAAACAGCATGGCGCTGGTAAAACGGATTTTACCACCCCAGAGGGTTGCAACCCAACCAAAAATCTTCACACCAGTGGGAACAGCAACAATCAAGGTGGAGATGGTAAAGAACATCCGCATCCAACCGGGTGTACCACTAGTAAACATGTGGTGTACCCAAACGAACAAACCGACAACACAAATCGCCAAACTCGAATAGGCGATCGCTTTATAGCCAAAAATCGGTTTACGCGCATGGACAGGAATCACTTCCGACATAATGCCGAAAATGGGCAGAATCATTAAATAAACTGCCGGATGTGAGTAGAACCAGAACAAGTGTTGGTAAATAACAACGTTACCACCTGCATCTGGTTTGAAGAACGAAGTCCCAAAATTGAGGTCAAACAACAACAGTACCAAACCTGCTGCTAACACTGGTGTAGATACCAATGCTAAAACAGAAGTTGCCATAATTGCCCAGCAAAATAGGGGAAGTTGATCCCATTTCATGCTAGGAACTTTCATAAACAGCATGGTGACAACAAAGTTTAGCGAACCCAAAATTGAGGAAGTTCCCACCAAAACAATAGCAAGTATCCACATTGATTGGGCGATCGGCGCAGTCACCAAACTTAAAGGGGGATAAGCTGTCCAACCAGATTGGGAACCGCCGAAAAAGAAACTAGCTAAAATTAGTAAGCCTGCGGGTGGATTCAACCAAAAGGCGATCGCATTCAATTTTGGGAAAGCCATATCCCTAGCACCCACCATCAACGGTACTAGGAAGTTACCAAATCCCCCAATTGCACTGGGAACGATCCACAAAAAAATCATGATCGTTCCGTGATTGGTCATGAAAGCGTTATACAGATTCGGATCGATTAAATCAGCATCTGGTGTTGCTAACTCAGCACGCATGGCGATCGCCATCAGTCCACCAATCAGATAAAACAAAAACGCCGTCACCAGATATTGAATACCGATCACCTTGTGGTCAACATTAAACGTAAAATAGTCATACCATTTCCACGCTTGCGGATGATGATGAGTACTTTCAGTCACCACAATTGTGGCTTCCTTTCCAGGTGGATGATTCGGTGGTATATCAAGAGTCATGTTTTTAGTCCTCTGTCATTTGTCAGGGCATTGGGCATTGGGCATTGGGCATTGGGCATTGGGCATTGGGCATGGGGCATTGGGCATTGGGGAGCCAGTGCGCCCTTGGAGGTTCCACGCCACGTGCTTTATGCCGGGAAACCCGTCCACCGCAGTGGCTCCTCCGTTGTAGCACCTGGCGTCATTGGGCATTGGGCATTGGTTATTCTCCTTTGTCTCCCTGCTCTCTGTTCCCTACTCCCACACTTCCCACACTTCCCACACTTCCCACACTTCCCACACTCCCCACTCCCCGATCCCTAATCCCCGATCCCCATCTTCTTTGCATAGGGCGCGAGATATTCTGATACAGATAATTCTGCTGGGTTAATTGCTACAGCTTGTTGTAATCCTTGTTGCTGTTGAGCGATGCGATTTTCTGTCAACCAGCTTTCGTATTCTTCAGGTGTATGAACTACTACTTGTGATCTCATCGAACCGTGATAACCACCACACAGTTCTGTGCAAACTACAGGATATGTACCAACTTTAGTCGCAACAAATCGTAGTTTTGTGGGAATACCAGGAATTGCATCTTGTTTGAGGCGGAATTGTGGTACCCAAAACGAGTGAATCACATCTGTAGAGGCTAAGTTGAGTTGTACATCAGTACCCACTGGTACGTGCAACTCACCAGCAGTAACACCGCTATTAGGATAGTTGAAAATCCAAGCAAACTGCATTCCCGTAACATCAACAACTAAGTCAGGTGATTTACCTTGTTCGTTAGCACCCGCACCAATACCAATATTGGCATCGTTTACTGAAGTGGCTGTTTGTTGTGTCATTCCAGAAGCATCACCCAGAGTTGCAGCAATTGCACTTCCTGGCATCTGGTGGGTAACATGAACTGGAGTGTGGCTATGACCACCCGGTTCTAACCCTCCCATTCTGCTATAAACATCGACACTGTAAATCCCCAAACCCAGAACTATTACAGTAGGGATTGCTGTCCAAAAGACTTCTAAAGGTAAATTACCCTCAATGGGCGCACCATCTGTATCATCACCTTTACGGCGACGAAACATCACCAAAAAAATCAAAATCGTTCCTTCAACTACCACAAATAAAGCAGTAGCAATAATCAGCATCACATTGAAAAAACCGTCTACTAAAGGCGCTTGTTCCGATGCCTGAATTGGTAGTAGACTATGGTGCTGACCTACCCAAAGGCTGAAGAGTGTGATTAATACCCCAGCAACTAAGGTTAACAGTGAAACAGGAATTTGTTGCATACATTTCGGGATAACGTCGTTCCAGGTGTAACCGTCGCTAAGTTTCCAGTTAAAAGCTAAAAGTAAAAAGTAAAAAGTAAAAAGCAGGCAATGGTTATGGCACTATTATCTGAACCGATTTGTAGAGTCATCCAATTTTAGATTTTGGATTTTGGATTGGTTCCCTATGGAATTTGGGGGAGCATCCCATTTTTTTCAATATAGGTTTAAACCCTTAGCTAATAGCACAAGTCGTCTTCATACAACTCAAATAAATCAAGCAGTCTGCTTAAGCAGACTTTAGCTATGAGACTGCGATTTCAATCGTAGGGTTTTTTGAACATTTGGGATGTTCCCGACTTTACGGCTTTTACCATTAAGGATATCGGTCAAAGGTTCATAGTGAACTTCCAGCTTTTTGAGAACTAAATATAATTTGTTTTTTGTCTTTTTACTTTTGACTTTTCACTTGTTGTGACATGGGTTTTATCTTAAACACAAAACCAATAAAACCCAATTTATCTTACTTCTCAATTGTCGGCTTTTAATTATCTATGTGGGGATAATTTAAACTTGTTTTAACTTCTGTTGATTTCCAAAATATTTTAATCAATTAAATTGGATTATGAGCAACGTTCAATAAAAATTACTTTTAATTTAGTCAAACAATTTTATCTAATTAGCCAAATTTAATTAGTTAATAATTCACATTTAGCTTACACAGATCTGTTCACCAATAACTATTTACCGAAAAGTAAGCATACCTAAAAATGACCAATGACTATTGTACAGACGCGATGTTACTCGCGTCTCTAATAACCAATAACCAATAACCAATGACCAATGACCAATGACCAATGACCAATGACAACCTCAACTAGTTAGTTTGATTTGTGCCGATTTACTTATAAATTCCCTATAAATATAGAGAAATCCCCTCTACTTATCTTTTTCTATTGAACTTATTTCCTTGATAAACAGTTCCTTTTTTGACAAAGAACTCGCCTTAAACAACAAAATCTCATTTCCTAAGTATCAATAAACAAGTTCATGATTTCTAACTAAGTCGGCGGAAAGGAATATAGGGATGTTACAAAAAGTAGACATGTACCAAACCCTTACCAATGACAAATGACTTTTGACAAATGACGACCCCAACTAGTACCAAACCTGCTATGGCACGTCTGGAACATTTGTGCCAACTTACTTACTTAGTTATTCAATTCAACATGAGTGTAACAGTTTTTCGAGCAAATTCTAGAACAAGCACCACAGCCAATACAATTTTCTGGATGAGCAACTGTCATCACTTTCTTTTCGATTTCATCATCATCTTCATCATCTACAAATTCACCCTCTTCATTCATTGGTCTTAATACCAACACATCATGTCCGCAAATTTTAAAGCATCTGCCACAGCCGATGCATTTGTGTTCATCAATTGATTGTGCAAATTTGGGTGTCCAAGTTTTACCACCAAATGTCAATCCTGTGAGTACTGCCATGAACTTACCTTCCAGAATTCATCTACAACTAGATTGGCGCTTTAACGCTCATACTAACATAACTGTAATTAGCTTTTTTTAATGTTCAAATCTAACGATTTACATAGTCAAAATTCCATAACTTTGCAACATTTATTGGGTTGTTTACTATCTTTTAAATCTAGATGAAATTCTTTGCTAATAACATTTAATAAAAGACAAGAACCCCGACTTATGTTGATAAGTCGGGGTTCTAAGCTCTGCGATAATCACAAATCATATACAATTGCTATATATCAATAATAAATCATGAACAATAAACTACGATTATTATATTTTCAGCATTTTAAATTCAACAACAAAGATGATATTCATTTGCAGTAAATATCAATAAAATCAAAAAGCTATATAAAGTATTAAGAGATACAGAAATGTTCCAGATCCCCAACTTCTTAAAGAAGTCGGGGATCTGGTTTTTGATGAAAAACAACTAAAAATGTAAACCAATTAACAGATAATAATTTTTGTTAAATATTAATATTATTAATAATCCTATTTCCCAAGATGGGTGAAATATTCAAACACGTATCTTCGTGTCAAATATAAAATTGCTCTGACACAAACTACCCGCCATAAGGAAGATGTTATGCAAATGTCCATACAGTTGATATGATTTGGATAAGCATATAATTATCTCAGAGTCCTAATAGGAAAAAGATTAAAGGGACAGGGTTCAAGGAATAAAGGAATTCTTTTACCCCTTACTCTTTACCCTTAACTTAACTGTATTGCTTATACAGTATTTCTGAGTTGGGGAGTGTTGCTCAAACAACAAACAAATTTCTACAACAGGTTTTGTTGAGCAATAAACAGAGTGGAAATTACTGAAAATCAAAAAATTAACAAAATTTATCTTTCGCTCATGATGAACAAACCTACAACAATATCTGTGAAAAGTATAGATAATTAAGAATTTAATAAGGCTCGGCTAGGTTATGAGCATAGAGTAACTTTCAATTGGATGGAAAGTCCGAAGATAGATGTGGGTGGTGAGTACGGCAATAACAATTTATAGTGTTGCCCGAATTGTGTGGTTGTGAGTGGTGAAAAGAGGGGACACATCCAGGGGAAATCCGAGCCAGACATCTCAACGAGTACATTGGCAATAGCCTTATGCCTTACACAATACCTAATAATAGTTGCGTTGGATGTGACAACTGCCGTCCTCAATGTCCTACAGGTGCTATTAAACTTGAAAACGATGAATATTGGATTGACCCTTGTCTTTGTAACAACTGTGAGGGTTACTATCCTGAACCACAATGTGTGGTAGCTTGCCCAACCAATTCTCCCATACCTTGGCACGCCAAAAGGGGAAGATGCAAAGTTGATTTACGCGAGGTAACTAGTCCAGATTTATTTTCCAACGGTAAGAGTAACCCCTTTGCTTCAGCAATTGTGATTTGGGAAGCTTGCAATTTGCTCTCCCAACGAACATCATTACCTTGGCAAACAGATGAACAAGGAAATTTGTGCTATCGTCGCCAAGTCAATCAAGGAAAAGGGGCGATCGCATTTCATCTGAGCAAATCACCCCAAAGCAGTGAACTTGTCACAGAATTAGCAGCAATAGAGACACTAGATATCAGATCCGCTTGTTTACATCTGATTTTTGCAGCTTATGCAACAACCCAAGACCGACCTTGGGAACAAGAGTTTACTATTGATGAACGACAAATTGAGAAATACTTGGGCTTAGAAAAGCGCAAGGACTTAAGCAAAAATGTCAAGCTGACTTTGATTAACAACTTAATTCAGCAAGCTTGCTCACTTGTCGTTTCCATCGACTGGCCCCAGCAAGGTATGCTCAAAGGATTCTCTCTACAACCAAGCCGTTTGTGGGAACTAGTCCAAGTTCAACGCCACTTCCAAGAAGATAATCTTGGATGTAAATATCTTGTTGGCTTAACCTTCAAAATTCGAGCTGGAATCTGGGCGCAGTATTTCCTCAACAAACAAGCATGTAAAGAACGAACTGCGTTTTATCAATACGGTAGCCTGCCAAAATCTCTATTAACCACAGTTATGAGTATTTGGCAACAACACGAAGGTACAGCACGATTAATGCTGTGGTTACTATTTAAAACCAAAATGGGTGCCGCTCAACGGATTACAGTTCCGACATTGATGCGCGTCGCTTATGGTGAGGAGAAAATTGCTCAAGCATGTCGCCAAAGAGAAGAACGCAAACGCCTGTTGCGGACTTTTGAACATGATTTAGAAGTTCTCAATCACCACGGGATGAAATCAGAATTTGATCCAGTCACCTACCCGCCAACAATCCAACCTTTGTGGGCGAGACTGGTTGATATTCCCGAAGACCCAGACGAAGCACTAGAATTTTGGATTAATGACGGTAGCGGTACATCACGTTTGACAGACGTCAGCCCCCGTGGTAAGTGGAATTTGTTGATGAACGCCCGAATTTTATCTTTCAGCCTACCACCAGACTGGGAGAAGCAAACAGTTGACTCAGAAAAAAAGCAACGAATCACAAAAAACAAAAGAAAAATCAAAACGACTGGTGATTTACTGGGCGAACAAATTTTACGGGCGCGCAAAAACCTCAATCTCTCCCAAAGAGATTTAGCTAAACTCGCAGGTAAAAGTCAAAGTTGGATTCGCGATATTGAAAAAGGTCGCTTGAAGGTTAAATTAGAAGACCAAGTAGTTTTACGTAAGGTGTTGGGTTTGAATTCGGCCTGAATTTAGCAAGATGCATTATAGACTCAACAGTCGGTTTTAACCGAGTTTTGCTACTAGCCTCAGAATTGATTCTGAGGCGGGCTGGATGAGAATGAAATAGCGCTGACTGTAGACCAAGGTGTTAACGCATCTTTAAATCTATCTCTGGCTTGACTGGTAGCTTCTAGCTTCACGAAATGAGTAGGTATTAGCTA
Organism: Westiellopsis prolifica IICB1; assembly: GCF_004323185.1. Lineage (GTDB taxonomy): Bacteria > Cyanobacteriota > Cyanobacteriia > Cyanobacteriales > Nostocaceae > Pelatocladus > Pelatocladus prolificus_A. Next base: position 2,744,346 of record NZ_NAPS01000001.1, on the reverse strand, counting down.
AAGCTTGATTCCTTAAAAGAGCCAAAACTGATAAGCGGTCTTCGTCCTGAATACGCCGTGTCGTGATTCGGTCTGGATAACACCTCATGAACATGTTAGTAAAGTGCGTTCCGTAGTGAATATATTCATTGCTTGATGGATTAGACAGAGGACGGACACAAGCGTTGAAATTTGGTTCATGAAAGTACGCTAAAGCAAATCGCTCTCTTGTATTCAGCCTGACTTTATGTGGAGTTGAGAGTAGGTAGCCATTAGTCATGAACTGAAGGATATCACCAGGAAATACCGTCAGTACATTTGGTACAGGCTTCACAAAAGTCCAGGGTTCCTCATTTTCATACATACCTGCGGAGCTTTCATCTGAACGCCAATTCCGGTTTCTCTGTTCTCCTTCCACTGGAGGACGTACATACAAACCACCGGCATCATCCTGAGCTGCAATCACCAATAGTCCATAATCAGTGTGTGCGCCGATTCCCCTCGCCGATTTTTTTGAAATTGGTGGGAATCGCAAGACACGCATGTGGTGCCAACCATTGAGCGTGAAATCAAAAGTATTCATGTCAACTTCCAAGCCCAAAGCTACCAGTTTCAGTAACTTCTCACCTATCAAGCCCAGTTCATCCATGAATATTGTCATGTTTTGCTGGTAATCATGATTCGGCCAAGGTACTGGTCCATGACATGGCCATTGCTTTTGTACACATACATCATCTAAGGGAACATCTTTGCAGAGAGTAAATATCTCGGAATAATCCGATTCTCCTGCTGTGATTTCCTCGCCTGAAGCAATATAGCCGCTATAGGTAAGATCACTGATGCGTTGGGATTTGAACCCCAACGGCATACGAAAGAACCTTCTACTGGCTTCAAATGCATTCTGGACTTTTCTATCCTGTATTGTGCTAGTCGCTATTTGAAAGATTCCATCAGTCCTCCAGGACTGAATCATTTGGTGTCCTAAGTCAATATTGGATTGAGTTGCAGTAATGGATTTGGGTAGGTAGAAAGTTTGCAAATTAGTCATCGTCATGAATTCGTATTTAATTTTTTTGGCAGCAAAAAATGAGGTTTTATTTATGAATAAAACCTTGGTTTTTTCCTCATACAGAAAAACTTCTGAAGGCAAAAATCATCACTTCCGTAGTAATACTTAGTGACTTTGCCTCAAATTTGTAAATAATATCTAAACCTATAATTTTTGAAATGTCACTTATTAAGTAAAAATAAAATTTATGATTTTTATTCTTAAGATTTACTTAAGCATCGGAGCCACCCCCCATGCTCGGCTTCAGAACCAGACTTGAAAGTTTACAGCGAAACAACCTTCACTTTGACATTAAAGGCTCTTTAGCTAAAAAATAATCGTAAGCGAAAAGACATATAATTACGATCGCGATCGCAAGAAATCCTGCCAAACCACCAATACCAACTGTTAAATCGTTTCCTCTCTTAATCAGTCAAATAGGAAGTACAGCAACTCCATTAATTGTGCCATGCATAATAGCAGCAGCAATCACTGATTTTGATTTGATTGTGATGTAACTATATTGATATTATTTCAGTCCAATCTGTGATCATCACTACAATAAGACATGAGCATTATGCTTAATTTTATTCACGCCAAGGTGTTTGGCTATTTTGGTATAAATGCATCAGTAATTTTAGTTTTCCGACTGAGTAACTAGTATGTTCAATGCCACAGAAATATTAATAGATGCTTTTGTAGGACAAATTCGAGAAGGCTACCGTCGTACCTACGGCTGCTTCAAAACCGATTATCAAGACATAATTGCTTGGGCGGGAAACATGGCTTTAGAAAACATTGCCAACAGTGACGCCCTGTATCATAATGTAGAACACTCAATTCTTGTGACTTTAGTAGGACAAGAAATCTTACGCGGCAAACACATTCGAGAAGGAGGTGTTTCTAGTGAAGACTGGCTGCACTTTATTATTTCCCTATTGTGTCATGACATTGGTTATGTCAAAGGCGTGTGTCGAGAAGACCGTGAGGAAAAAGCCTTGTATGCTACAGGTAAAGATCACAAAATGATTTCTCTCCCTTCTGGGGCTTCTGATGCTAGTTTGACTCCTTATCATGTAGATAGAGCAAAACTTTTTATTGATGAGCGCTTTGGTGGTCACAAATTAATAGACTCTGAAGCTATTAAGACCAATATTGAATTGACTCGCTTTCCAGTACCTGCTGCTGAGGATCATCAATGTACAAATAACTATGCAGGCTTGGTTCGTGCTGCTGATTTAATTGGACAATTAAGCGATCCCCGCTACTTAAAAAAGATTACTTCTTTATTTTACGAATTTGAAGAAACTGGTATAAATAAGGTTTTGGGCTACCAAACACCTGCTGACTTACGCAAGAATTATGCTAAATTCTACTGGCATGGAGTCTACCCATATATCCAAGATGCACTACGTTATCTAGCTCTGACACAGCAAGGTAAACAAATTATTGCTAATCTCCACTCTCATGTTTTTGTTGTCGAACATGAAGTTCCTCAAGACGAAAAGTTATATTTTGTTGATATAGTCAAGAGTCCATAGTCAAGAGTCTATAGTCTAAAGTTTTTGACCCTTGACCCTTGACCCTTGACCCTTGACCCTTGACCCTTGACCCTTGACTAACTATGAATTGGTGGCAAAGATTAAAGAAAAATCCTTTGGCGCAATTTGGGGCAATTTTGCTCATAATTTTTTACATAGCAGTAATTGCTGCGGATTTTGTTGCGCCTTATGACCCTTATATTCCGCAAGCAAATGGTTCCTTATTACCACCAACGAAAATTTACTGGTTTTCGACTTCAGGGAAGTTTATCGGACCTCATGTTTATCCGACGATTCAGGGAGATACAAATTTAGAAACAGGCGATCGCCAACTGATTGTAGATAAAAGCAAACCTTCACCTTTACAATTATTTGTACAAGGGCCAGAATATCGCCTTTTAAAGTTGAGTGTTCCCTTACCTCCCAAGTGGGATGAAGTAACTATTTTTCCTGGAATTTCTGTAAATTGGCATTTGTTTGGTACTACTAATCCAGCCAGAATTAATATATTGGGTACTGATGACCAAGGACGGGATCAATTTAGTCGCTTATTGTATGGAGGTCGCATCAGTCTATTTATTGGAATTGTAGGAGTAGCCTTGACTTTTCCTCTAGGAATGATCATAGGCGGGATTTCTGGTTATTTCGGTGGCTGGATTGATGCTGCAATCATGCGCCTAGCTGAAGTACTGATGACCTTTCCTAGCATATATTTATTAGTCACCTTGGGTGCTGTGTTACCACCAGGCTTAAGCAGTACCCAGCGATTTTTATTAATTGTCTTGATTACGTCGTTTATTAGTTGGGCTGGGTTAGCACGAGTAATTCGTGGTCAAGTATTATCCATCAAAGAACGCGAATTTGTACAAGCAGCACGAGCTATGGGTGGTAAGCCATTGTATATCATTACTCGTCATGTTTTACCACAAACTGCAACATATATTATCATCTCTGCAACTCTTGCGGTTCCCAGTTTTATCGGTGCAGAAGCAGTACTCAGTTTGATTGGTTTAGGAATTCAGCAACCAGACCCTTCCTGGGGCAACATGTTATCTCTAGCAACAAATGCTTCGATACTAGTATTACAACCTTGGTTAATTTGGCCGCCAGCACTGGTAATTATCTTAACAGTTTTGGCATTCAACTTACTGGGAGATGGACTCAGAGATGCCCTTGATCCCCGGAGTTTGGAGAGGTGATCGGGGATTGGGGATAAGGGATCGGGGATCGGGGATTGGGGATCGGGGATCGGGGACAAGGGATCGGGGACAAGGAGGACACGGGGGACAAGGAGAACAAGGAAGCAGGGAGCAGGTGGGACAAAGGAGAGTAACCAATACCCGTCTATAATCCCCGATCCCTTATCCCCGATCCCCGATCCCCGATCACCAAATCATCCAATTCTTGCTGCATTCGACTGCGGACGAGTTCGTAGCAAGCTTTAACGTAATGGCGATCGCTTGCTGCTTTTCTACCGTAGTCTTCAAATACAATTGGTGGACAAACTCGTGTACGAATAGGCACTGGTAAAGGAATATTAGGTAAAGGCCCAAACGCTAATCCCCAAGGTAATCCTAAATAAATAGGAAAGACTACTGGATCGATACCAAATAACCAAGGCATTCCCCATTCATGCAGTTGTTGGACTATTTTGTAATAATCAGCCAGCACAATCAGTGTATCGTGGGCGCCAGTGGAAATTAATGGGACTATCGGCACTTTTTCTCGTAGTGCTAGTTTGATAAACCCGTGGCGTTCAGCAAAATAAATTTGATTACGCAAAGAGTGAGGACGAAATACGTCTTCTGCACCCCCAGGATACACAAGGACGCTGGCTCCAGAATGCAATGCTGCTTTAGCCATTTTTGGATGGGCTATAATGGCTCCAGCTTTAGCCACTACTTGTGCTACATCTGGACACTCCTTCCAAACCGCCGGATGCATTAAACCATAAATTGGTCGTTCCACACCAAAGCGTCTAAACCAGTCATACATCATCATGTGCATATCAGGAGCAGCAAGTCCGCCATTGTGGGAACCAACCAATAAAACTTTTTCGTTGGCGGGAATGTTTTCCCAGCCACTAGTCTGGACTCGAAAATAGTATTTATACACCCACTCCCAAAAAGGCATCAAAAATTTGATAAATTGCGGGTCTCGCTGATCCAAAGACCAACCGAGTTTGGTTTGTAGAGATTGTTTTTGTGACATCTGTGTTGGCATTTCGCCTCAAAAAATCTTCCTTTTGGGGGTTGTAAATTTTAGAATAATGACCGTACCAATTTTAACAACGTTTGCAACACATCATCATGTGGAGACATGCTGTTTGAAGCGTCTCTACAATCTTTTTTTTGTCGCATTCTTTTTTAAAATGGTATTCATTGTTAATTTTTATTTTACATAAATACGAAGTTATTCAGTTTGTAGAGTTTCAATTAATACAATTTTGGTTTTAATAGTTTTGGCTGTGAAAGATTTGTAGATAAGCTTTTCAAAAGATATATTGATAGTGATTCTTTTGTGAGCAAGTATCAGATTTTCGACTATTGATCCAGATTGCCCCAGTTGTTCTGTAAGTACATATTCTGGTAAAAACAAAGTAGAAGTTTCTATCTGCTTGATATCTGCTAACTAAAAAATTCCTATTTGATTTTTGAAACACTCTGCACACTTTATGTTCTCTGTTTCAATCTTCACGAGTAAGTTCATAAATCAAACTGGATTTTTATATCTCCACAATTGTGTGTGTGAGAAATTGGGAATATAGAATCAGCTATATCGGAGGGCTGTGGTGTAGAGTGAAAAACACTCTTTAGGTTTATCAATAGACATCTGTAAAAAAGAACAGAAAAGCCTTATATAGTCAAGATTGATATTCTTTTTCTAGAGATATATAGTAGGGATACAAAGCAGCAGGAGGATGTAATAATATCAACGCATATTATTACATGTATGTTTGCATGGCTATTAATTATCAAATCAGGAAAAACTCAAGATTTCAATATAATAAGCTGGCTTATACCGACTATTGACTATCGCTGATTCGATTCTATTCAGCTACTAGCATATGTTTTTTTACACAATGTTTACATCATTGTAACGGGATTAATACTCAAACCTGTAAAAGGATCTATTGCAGATAGCATGATTATTTTATGAGAACAAAAAATGCTGTTAAATCTCTCAAAACATAGCTTATTGTCAATACCTATAAAATTTAAACCTTATTAACAACTAATTACTTTCATCAAGGTATGAAACCTGATTACAAACTCTTTTAAAGAGTTTGTTAACCTATTAATGGAGCTATAGTTCTATGATCACCACTTCTGATCTCCAAGGTCTTGATGTCATCAACTGCAATAGTATGGATGACTTTCAAGTTAAACTTCCTTTAATCTATGAGCGAATTGAAAAAGACGGATTTACAATCATTCAAGCCTGGGATGCATCACAATCTATCTTAGAAGAGATTTCTTTGTATTTTGGTTACATCAAAAATCACCCTAACGCCGATGATACAGGGATTAATAAACTAGTAACCGAACATGTAATAAGCGAGCATAAAAGCAACTCGAATAACTTTCGTGAATATCACTATGGATATACAGATGAACTTGGGCTACACACAGACGCTTCCCACATTGATGGTGTCGCATTTCTCGATGGCAAAGTTATAAGAATTGCTCCACCAAGCTTGTTTTTACTTCTGTGTGTCCAACCAGCACAACAAGGAGGAGCAAACTTTTTAGTCGATGGTCAAGAAATTTTACAAAGGCTTTGGCAGGAAGAACCAGAACATTTTAAAATTGTTACTCAACCCAGAGTTTTAAGTTATTGCAAGTCCAAATACTTTTCAAATTACTGTCCTCTTTTCGAGCAGCTTCCATCCGGGAGATGGCGAGTTCGTTTTCGTCACGATACGATGTTTGTCGAGCCTTGGGCCTATTCTTCAGTGAAATACGTGATTGATAACTATTTCCTTAATCCTAAGTTCCAAAAACATCATCTTCTCACCGAACGTCAAATCATAATTGTAGATAATCATCGGATGTTGCACGGTCGCGATGTAATTACTTCGCACGATATTAATCATCCTCGAACTTTGTATAAAGCTTGGATATGGGATGACTCAACAGATAACCTACTGCGCCTTATGGACACACCCCCAGAGATGAAACACTTCCAAGCATACAACGTATATCTTCCTAAAAATTTAGAGTTAGGACATAAAAGACTTCGTCCACTTCAAATTGGTATCAAACTTGAATCGGAAGCAGTGCAAAAGTGATAACTTAGCATACTCCACAACGAGGAATTATGGTTTCTACTTCTCTAGCGAATCAAGTTCTCAGTGATCAGATTGTCTTAAATTTTCAAAACTCTATCGATCTGATGGATGAAACTCTACGTGAGGGTGCTGAAAGATCGAGTATCTCACCTAGCTTAGATGATAAATGCAAGCTTGGACAAAAAATCTCAGAAATTGGTGTCCGTTCCATAGTCATCGGTTTTTTACCCTATGTACCTCACACCATTGAACTTTTAAAGAGGTTGCTGGAATTACAAAAACAAGGGGAAATCTCTCAAAAAACTCGGTTCATTGTTCTATCTTATGTCGGAGAAGATCTACGTCGGTCATTCCAACTCCTGAATGAAGAACTAGGAGAATCGTTAAAAAATGTGTGGGTTATTGCTGTCCATACTGTGTCTGATCAACAGATTAAGCATATTTTCTGGAAAATTCTTGCTAGGGAACCTCAAGCAGTTTGGAATAGTGAAAATTGGAGTGCTTTGACTCTAGAAGAACAAAAACAAATACACCTTCACTGGTTTAAAGATTTTTTGCCTACACTCAAGCAGTTCCAAGGTGGAGGTATCATTTTAGGTTTATTAGATATATTCCGTGCTGAGATTAATCATGCGAGGAAAGTAATTGATATTGCTGCTGAACACGGAATCAAACAGATTAGATTAGTCGATACAGCAGGTACATGCTTACCACAACAAATCGAAGTTTACGTTGCGTCGCTGGTGAAAGCATATCCGCAAATATCCTTCTGGGGTCATTTCCATAATGATTTTGGTATGGCCACAGGTAATGCAATGTTGGGTTTGTCTTGTGGACTAAAAGGAGTCGATGTCTCAGTAGGGGGTTTTGCAAGTCGTGCTGGACATCCACCCTTAGCTGAGATAGCGTTAGGATTGCACGATTTATATGGCGTTACTTTACCAGATTTTCACTACGACAAGCTATATGGACTTAGCCGTTTGCTGGAAAAAACCTATGGGTTAATGGAGTGTCCAACCCAAGCCATAACAGGGGTAATTACTCATAGCATTTATAGCAGCAGTCGGAACGAAGTGCTAAAAAAAGCACCTACTATCTACGATGTTATTGATCCTGGTTTTATCGGTTCTAAATTGAATAAAAGCTTCGGTGTTCGTAGCGGTAAGGATGGTATTCGTTGGTTTTTGAAGAATAACCAGGAAAAACTACAAAGTCTTGGGATTAATGTCAATGAGGAACAAGCTGAGGAAATTTTTTCTTTCATAGTTAATGAATGGCATTCACGCAGCCAAAAATTGTCAATTGATGTTCAAGATGCAATATCTCACTATTATCAACTATTGCATAGTGCATTTTTTACCGAAGAGCAAATGATAGATTTGCTTGCTCATAATTACAAATCAGGGGCAAATGATGAGCTTTACACAATTAATAAATAAAGCATCTGGAAATAATCAAACCTTATTATTAGAAGATTTAAAAATAGCAAATCTTCCTGAACACATACAGACCTTAGAAAAGTTTGCCCAGCAAGCTTTCAAGAATAAAAATAGTATTGATTGGCAACAATTACAGTACATGTTATATGAACTGAACCAGTGCTTACTTCAAAAAGGTTACGGATTAGGTACATCTCGTTCCTTTAAAGAATGGGTAATACGTGACACAATTGAAAGGGTTGAACAGCAGTATTTACCACCACAACAATTGCCCAAAGAAATCAATAACACGCAACTATTTTTGCCATGGCTCAAACAGCAGATTCAAAATCATCGGGTCAATTATCATCCTCTATTTTTATTATTTGAAAATGATGATCTAAGTGATGAGGAAATACGTTATTTTCTCGCCAATCACTGGGTATATACACAAAACTTTCATCTACACATTGCTGCTTACAGTCTTTATGTGCCTTTTGAGATGCGTGGAGAACTGTTTAGGAATATCTATGATGAAATGGGTAGATGTAATTTTCAAGAGGCGCATCCAAATTTATTTTTACCGCTATTAAATTACTTTGGTGGCGCACACCCAGAAGATATTAATCCAGAAACCTGTTACTTTTTCAACACTCAGGTGAATTTGTGTTGGTTTGCTGATGGTCTACACTATGGCATTGGTGGGATGGGTGCTTTGGAAATGTCAGTGCCGTTACAGCACAGTCAAATTCTAGCTCACCTACTGCGTCGTGGATTAAGCAAAGAACTGGTGAAGTTTTTTGAGATCCATTGCGAAATTGATGGAGATCACGCAGAGGGGTGGTTTGCTGCTGGAATGCCATTTGTATGTAATTCAGAAGATTTGCAGAAGGTGTTTGCGGGTGCCATGCGGATATTGGAAGCTCGTGTAAACCTGTATGACGGCATTCTTAGGGGGATTTTTTCACGTCGTGATCAAGCTTCTCTAATTACATAAGCCAATTGCAGACTAAAAGCAGCTTTTGTAGAGATAAAGTTTTACTGAAAAGCAAATGGATGATTTGGAAGCTACAAAAAAAGATCAAATAGCTTCTGACAAAGCTATGGCGATCGCCCAGTCAGACGAACAGACCTCCGAGTTACAAGGAGAACCAGTCACTAAAGAAGTTTCCTTATTACAACTTGTCAGTGTGTTCGCCAGCATCGGGATGACAGCTTTCGGTGGAGGAGTACCCATTCATATTTTGGATAGTTTTTCCAGACGTGGCTGGTTAAATGAAAAAGAGTATCTGGAAGCCTTCAATTGGTGTCAGTGTTTGCCAGGGCCTAATGTTTCCAATCTCTCAAGCTTTCTTGGATGGCGTTTTAAAGGGTTTTGGGGCGCTTTACTTTGCCCTATCTTCCTATTACTGCCAGGTGCAACTATGGTTTTGTTGGCATCTGGATTATTGGCAAGGATGCCTCAACAGCCAGTAATTCAAGGCGCACTTGATTCGGTAGCAGCAGCAGCAGTTGGGTTGTTATTAGGTGCAGTAGGTCGTCTGTCAGCAAAAGCGCTGACTGAGCCTATGCGCCTGTTAGCCGCAGTCGTTACATTCGTCCTAGTGGGTGTTTTCAGAGTACCCATCTACTTGGTTATTGTGTCTATCGGGCTTATCCTTTACTGCTTGAACAGAGGAGACACAGGTAAAAGATGAAGGTACTGTTTGATCTATTCTTAACCTTTGCTTACCTAGCAACAATTAGCTTTGGTAGTACTCAGACTGTAATTCCAGAGATGGAACGCCTGGTTGTTGCCCACGGTTGGATGAGCCATGCAGATTTTGTACAAGCTTATGCACTCAGTCAGTTAGCACCAGGTCCAAATTTGCATCAAATCTTTCTTATTGGCTATCAGGCAGCTGGTTTGCCAGGAGCATTGGCGGCAGGACTTGGTTTGTTTGGTCCGTTTTCCTTGGTTCTTGCTGGCGTAGCAATGCTTACTAAAAGGTCACGTCCTCCTAACTGGATTAAGCGTTTTCACGGTGCTTTGAATCCTGTAACTATTGGTTTATTGGCAGCTGCCGCCTGGAGGCTTGGACAGGGCAAGATGGAGGATATTTTCTGGGTTTGTATCTGCACAATAGCTACATTATTAACCTTCAAACAATTGGTTGCTTCCACTTGGATAGTACTTTTAGCAGCCCTTATAGGCGCTCTTAAGGTCATATTTTTAGGTTAAGTAATTATAAAGATGACCTTCCTCTTGTGCAGATTTTCACTCTTCTTAATTCTTGATCAGGGGAAACAAATATGAGAAATCTAAATTTAGATACCTCTTTACAGAATCAAAAAAATCTAGAAATTTCTAAAATCGATCCAAACGACTTAACTTTAAAAATTAGTAGAGTCATAGAAATTTCAGAACTAGAGAAGCAAAGAATATTTGATATATTCCAATCATTTAAATTTGTCATACTAGATTGTGAACCTTTGCCAAATATTCATGAAAATGTATTAGCTTTAAAGAAGTTATTTGGAACTGTCAGAAGGCATCATAAAAATTCTGACGAAAATGGTATTCAGACGATCAGAGATATCAATTCTATAAAGGACATTAGTAATACAAATAAAATACATCCAATACATACAGATGGAACTTTTTATGATGAACCTCCCAAAGTTGTTGCTTTACAATGTGAAATCGCTGCTGAGAACGGAGGACTTTCTCAAATTGTCTACGCTGAATCTGTTTATAATTACTTTGCAGAACATTATCCCCAAGAAATGCAGACGTTGTTTACTCCAGGTTCATTTACCATAACTAAAGATAATCAAACATCTCAACGATCAATATTTACAGAAAAAGAAGGCAGAATATTAGTACGTTTTAGATATGATGAATATGTGAAAACGGAAGTTTTACCTGAAGTAAAGAAAGCTTTTAATCTTTTCCAAAACTACATTCAAGATCCAAATAATCAAATTGTATTCAAGCTTAGTGCTAATCAAATTTTAATATTTGATAATACGAGTGTCTTACATGGAAGAACATCTTTTCCTAAAGATGAAACTCGCAAAATAAATAAACTATGGTTTGAAGGGGATTCAGAATACGCTCGTGAAATTCAGTTCGGTTTTCAACCTCACTCTTATAGTTTACAGAAGGTAAAAATCTGACCAATAGAGCAAGAAGTTACGAAAATAAATGGTTATAGCATGAGGAGTTAGATAATTAAAAAGCGATTTCCCCTAACAGAAGAATTGATTATAAGTAAGTTGGCGCTAATATTTATAGCTATGTTAAGAAATTTCAATGTAGGGTGCGTTATGCCGTAGGCTAACGCACAGTCAAGAATTCAAGGTGCGTTGCGCTGTGCGACAACGCACCCTACAGCTAATTTATATTTCTTCATATACATTGAATTTTTCCCGCCGACTTACTTAATAAATTTCACTAGTTAGGGGATTTAGCCAAAGTGAAACATCAAAGCTTATATAAGAATAGCTAACACTCTTAGCGCAAGGGAACTAGTCCCGACTTTTGTACAATATTCTGACCTTCTTTAGACAGTAACATATTGACATAGGCTTCTCCAGCGAGCTGATCCAAAGTGCTGTCCTCGCGAATAATAACAAATAGGCGTCGGGTGATGGGGTAAGTTCCATCTCTCATTGCAACAATATTAAGCTGCCTGCCATTATCTATGAATGGTTGTATATATTCTTGGGATTTAGCTTTAGCAACAGGAAGGGGGCGGATTGTTCGTTGACCAACAAGTGGTGCATTTCCTCCAAAAGAAATTCCTCCAGGTGTCGATGCAACCTTACGAATAGCATCTGTATAATCACGGATGAGGTTGACTCTGGGGCTTACTTGGTCAGAATCTTGACCAAGAAGTTCATTCAATAAATTAGCAACCTTTGGATCTCTGGCAAAAGGTACGATCGCTAAATCTGCTCCTCCGACCTCTTTCCAATTGGTTATTTTACCTTTGTATATGTCTTTAAGTTGGTCAACTGAAACTCCAGGAACAGAAACATTTGGATGAGTAAAAAAAACAAGCCCATCAATTGCCACTGGCACTTGTTTTAACTGAAAACCCCGTTCTTTCGCTTTGCTATAATCAACATCCCTAAGAGGCCCTCCACTGTGAGCAAAGCTCAGTTGACCTTTGATCAGCATAGTTATACCCTCTCGACCACCAGGTTGACTGTCTCTCGGTTCAGTGTAACGGAGGCGAAAATTAGGGTGAGCATTGGTAATCGCGTCGTTTAAGCCGTTAGCAGTCAGAGTTGCAAAAAGGATCGCACCACCGTAATTAAATGTACCTTCTGGCACTTTCGGTACATCTTTGATTGAATCGTAGAGTTTAACATCAGGGGGGATATTCTGATTGCTGTCACCAGAACCATAAACTCCCACACCATTAGGATTGTTGACACTGCTGGAAGTTGAGAATAATAAGTATATTGACCCACTCACAAGCACAAACAACAAACCACAACCAAGCCAAATCATCCAAGGTGTAAACAGCCAATCACCTAAAGATTTAGACTTGAGTTTGGTATCCATATTAATATTTTTAACTGGAACATCCAGTTTTTGACCGCATTTTAGACATTGTGTAGCTGTAATCGGATTTGTATCATAGCCACAATGCTTACATACTATAAATTCATTATTCATTATTATTCTCCTAAGGTAGATGTTTGTACTTACGGTGTTGCACCCAGGAGACTACTGTTGTATTTTACAAAGTCTCAAATTTACACTTAAGTAGATTTATCAGAGCATTAACTTTTTGGCAACACAACTCCTCCTAAATCTGGAAAAGCCAAAGTGACAGCATAGTTCAAGATATCTGCATTTCAACCCAAAAATTTCGATTTTGTTGGATCTCACTAGACATCTCCGAAAAAGAATATACAAGCCTTGTATAATCAGGGTCGATATCTCATTTCTGGAGAGGTCTACTTGTGTTTGATCCAACCTAATTTATGATTTTCATGCGATCGCTCATCCCATTTTCCAAGTCAGCTATTCATGAGAAAATCTCACAACCAAGCATGAAAATAGAACTCCTCCTACACCCCTACACCCCTAAACCCTTACATTCCTACACCCGTCTTCAAATCAGATCTTTTAGACTGGCGGTATTGCACCCAGGGAATTACTGCTGTATTGTAAAAATCTGACGGTAGATACTTAAGTACATTTATCAGAGCATAACCCTTTTGGCAACACAACTGTAAAAATTACATAGCGATCGCGTCATCACAACGAAACTGTGTTACTGCAAACAAGATATTGGTTATTGAGAATTATTAAGACTGATATATTTTCATAGTGATGTTTTTTTATTTGCCAGTTGAACCAATTCACTTATGGTTAAGAGGCAATTTTTTTTGTCTAATCTATAAAGATTTATCTCAAAATAGTTAAGAGTCAATGAAGAAGCTACATCAGGGTGCCACTTTTTATAAAAATCATATTTTCATAGTTTGAGAGCCAGAAAAATGACGCAAAAGCAAGTGCAACGCCCTTTGAAGGTCAACCAAATTGTCCCTGTAGGTTTTGGTGTAGTTCTGATATTGACAGGTATTGTAACGACATTTTCGGAAATTTCTAAGGCGAAGTTAAGACAAATACATGATCAGGAGGAGCGTACATATGAAATCAAGCTGCTATTAGAGGAGTTGGAGAAAGATATAGTAGTTGCTGAGACGGGACAACGGGGATTTCTGCTCACTGGAAAAGAAAATTATCTACAAAGCTATGGAACTGCACAAAACGATTTTAAAGAACATACTGAGCAATTAAAAAAGTTAGTTAATGTTAATCCATCCCAAAGCCAAAAAACTGATCGATTTCTACAATTAGCTCAAACGAAATTTGCGGAATTAGAAGAAACTATTGCTTTCAAAAAAACTGGACAAGAACAAAAAATTTCTGCTGTCTTAACTTCCGATAAGAGTGAACAAATTAGCAGTGACATCAGAGCTACACTTGCTGCAATGGATCAACAAGAAAAAAGAAATTTTGAGCAGCTAGAAAAGGCATCAGATCAATTTCAGCTATTATCAAGTGTAATTACTTGGGGTGGATGGCTTGTTAATGTTGGGGCTGGAATTTATATCTCGTTTTACGTCATTCGCCGCATCATGCAGCCAATCAACGAAGTTGCCTATGCAGTCGCAACTTCATCTGGAAATATTGCTACCAGCGTGTTTGAGCAGGAACGTATCATTTTGCAACAATCTGCATCCGTAAATCAAACCACTACTACCATCGATGAAGTCGGGACTTCTGCACTCCAGTCAGCCGAACAAGCTGAAAACTCTGCAAACAGAGCCAAACAAGCATTAACTCTAGCTAAGGAAGGAAGTACAACAGTTGGGCTAACGATTGAAGGGATCTCGCAGTTAAGAGATCAGGTAATGGCGATCGCTTATCAAACTACGCACTTGAGCGAACAGACTACTCAAATCTCTACAATTTCTGATTTAGTCGCAGAATTGGCAAACCAAACCAATATGTTAGCTTTAAATGCTGAAGTCGAAGCAGCCCGTGCAGGTGATCAGGGTAAAGGCTTTGCAGTGGTAGCTAGTGAAATTCGTAAACTGGCTGATCAAAGCCGCAAGTCAGCAGACCAAATTAATTCCCTGGTGAATCAAGTACAAGCAGCTATCAACTCTGCTGTCATGGTAACTGATGAAGGTACCAAGAAAGCGACAGAAGGTATCAAATTAGCTCAAGAAACGGGTGATGTATTTGCAAACATAACTGACGCCGTCAACAAGGTATTTATCAACAACCAACAAATTTTTCTCACTGCTAAACAACAAGCTGTTGCTGTACAACAAGTCGTATCAGCCGTAAATGATATCAACTCAGGAGCAAAAGAAACAGCTATTGGTATCACTATGGTCAAAAATGCTACTATCGACCTCAACAAAATCGTTCAGAACCTGAAGAATTTAGTGTAAAAATACAGCTGCTCAAGAACAGGGAACTCTTAACCGAGAACAGAGAATAACGTGTGTAATTAATCCCGTCTGAGTACTTACCTAATGACAAATGACAAATGACAAATGACAAAATCTCTAACTATCACTCATCAGCCATGTTCAATAAAATTTTCAAAAAATTGCCGAATCAATTAAAGCTTCAGGAGCAATTTATCATGTTGCTTGTTTTCAGCACTATGATTCCTGTCTCGATTGTGGGCTTATATGGAATTTATGCTTCCAGCAACAGCCTATCAGAAGTTGCAAAAAATAATATGGAGACTGAGTCAAACAAAGAAGCTAATAAGATTAATAACTTTCTCAATGGTGTTAGTGATGACGTTTTTTTCTTAAGCAAATCTCCCTCAATTCAAGGTATCATCCGAGCAAAAGATAATGGTGGATTAGACGGGCAAGGTAATTTATCTTACAACGCTTGGATTGGACAGTTACAAGCTAATTTTGTTGCCATGATGGAACAAAAGCCTCATTATATGAAACTCAGTTATATAGATGAAAATGGCAAAGAAGTAGTGCGAGTTGATGCCGATGCTTCTAAAAGCAAAGTTGTCCCTGAAGGAGAACTACAACAACAGAGAGATAGACAATTTTTTACAGAGACGATAAAACTTTCACCTAACAATATCTATGTTTCTCCTGTTGTTCTGAATCAAGAAAACGGTGAAATTGAAAAACCTTATAAACCAAATATTATTTACAGTGTACCGATTCTGAATTCATCTGGACAAAAAAAGGGAATAATCGTCGCTAATGTATTTGCTGATAAATTTATCAAAGCTTTTAAAGAGGGTGATAGTCAACGAGGAAATGATGGAAATATTATATATCAAAATCAAGAAAAATTCATTGTTAATCAAGATGGATTTTACATTTCCCATCCTAATGTTGCAAAAGAGTGGGGATTTGAATTTCAAAAAAATGACAACTTAGCTCAAGATAATTCTCCAGAATTAGCTAAAAATTTATTAAGTAGTGAAAAAGGATTTGTTGAGCAAGGAGATTATCTGTTTGCATTCCGTCGAGTCGATCCTAGTCCGAATCAACCAGAATTTTTAGTAGTAATTAATAGAGTTCCTAAAAATAGTGTTTTTGCTACTGTCAATTCATTAAAAATTGTCACCATTTTGATTATTCTTGTTTCTTTAGCTGTGGTGCTGTCCCTGGGAATTTTCAGGACACGTCAAGTTGTACATCTGATCAAGCAATTGGTAAATGTAATATCTGCTTCTATTCAGCAAACTTTTTCTGGCTTGGATCAGCAAGCACGTATAGCTGGACAGCAAGCAGCTTCGGTACATGAAACTACAACAACGATGGATGAGCTAGAAGCTTCTTGTCGCCAGTCAGCTCAACAAGCAAAATCAGCCACTACCGCTGCACAGCAAGCTCTCACAACCGCAGAAGATGGTAGTCAAGCTGTGAAAGAAACCCTCGAAAGTATGTTTATTCTCGAAAAGAAAGTAGTTGCGATCGCCGAACAAATTGTCCATCTCAGCGCCCAAGCTAGTCAAATTGCTAGTATTTCCCAAATTGTTTCTGACTTAGCAAATCAAACTAATATGTTGGCGCTCAATTCCTCAGTGGAAGCAGTCCGAGCTGGAGAATATGGAAAAGGTTTTGCTGTAGTTGCTAATGAAATTCGCAGATTATCCGATCAAAGTCAAAAATCTGCCGACAAGATTAATATCCTCGTTTCTAACATCCAAAAAGCTATTAATTCAACTGTCATGGTGACAGAAGAAGGCACCAAGATCGTAAAAACAGGAGTGGAAAATGTTCAAAAATCAGATCAAGCTTTTGTTGGAGTAGCAGAAGCAATTAATTATATGGTCGTGAATAATCAACAAATATCACTCAATCTCAAGCAACAATTAGATGCTATTCAACAAGTTGTCCAAGCAATGGACAATATCAACAGAGGAGCAAAAGAAACTGCTACTGGTATCAATCAAACCAAACTGGGTACTGAACAACTCAGTGCAGTTGCTTTAACCCTCAAAGAAATCGTTTAGGTAGGAGACAAGGGAGAGGGGAGAGAGGGGGGAGACAAGGGAGACACGGGAGACAAGGGGGACAAGGAGGACAAGGGGGAAACTAATGATAAATGACTATTGTACAGACGTGATTAATCACGTCTAATGACCAATGACCAATGACCAATGACCAAATTATGTTTATAGAAGATGAAGAACTGCGGGAATTGTATAAAATTTCCAGTGAAGAAAATTTACAAAAACTGACAGATGGTTTACTACATCTACAACAAAAGCCAAAGGATGAGGCTGAAGCTACTTTAGAAAAGTTAGCCAGGATAGTCCATAGTCTCAAAGGTGACTCCAGAATTATTGGTGTAGAAGATGTAGTAACTCTCAGTGATCAAGTGGAAAAGATTCTGTTGAGCCTTAAACGCCAAGAAATGATCTTAACTCCAGAAGTGAGCGATCGCCTTTATCAAGGATTGGATGCGATCGGTTTTTTGGTATACGAGGCCGTGACTGGTGAACCAACTGGGGTAGATACAGCTGACATACTTGAACAGTTAATGGTAGTCGTTGCAGAGTCAAAACTGCCAAAACAGGAACTCTTAGAACAAGTACAACTAGTTGTCACTCCGCAAGAATTAGTTGCACAAGAGAATGAATCTAGAACAAGCACTAATGAGTTAAAAGACGCGCCATCGCTTGTCTATACAGCAAATAACAGCAATACTCATCAACCACAATTTTCTTTGATCGAAGACAAAGAACTGCGTGAAATTTATCAAACGACTAGCGAAGAACATTTGCAGACCCTGGCAGCAGGTATACTACACTTGCAAAAGCAACCACAAGATGAAGCCACTTTACAACAATTGCTGCGAGAAGCTCACAGTTTGAAAGGAGACTCCCGCAGTTTAGGGGTAGAAAATGTAGTCACCCTCACCCATCAATTAGAAGATATTTTGTTGGGAATCAAACGTCAAGAAATGATCTTAACTCCAGAAGTGAGCGATCGCCTTTATCAAGGATTGGATGCGATCGGCTTGTTGGTATACGAAGCTGTAACTGGTGAAGCAACTGGAGTGAATACAGCCGAAATCCTTAACAATTTAGTGGGAGTTGTGACTCCATCCACAACCCCGGAATCTTTACCAATTCTTCCTGAACTCTCGCCACTTCCTACCCCAATTGCTGTCAAACCAGTAATTCAAGATTTCTCCCTTCCCCCTCAAGGAGCAACTCAACCCTATCACATCGACACAATTCGGGTGCAAACTCTTCATTTAGATGCTTTAATTACACACACCGAGGAACTAACTCTCACTAAAAACGCCATAGCTCATACCGCCACTGCAATTGAGGAAATGACAAACCTCTGGGAAGAGTGGAAAGCTTTTTATAACCAAACAAAAGTTGCTGAGTCATCATCATTAAACATTGATTCCTACACAGAACGCTTAGAAAAAACTATCTATTCTTTAAGAAATACAATTCAAGAACACAATACTAAATTAGACTTTGTTACTGGAGAATTAAGAGACAAAATTCGTACCCTCCGGCTTTTACCACTATCCACCGTGTTTGAATTACTTCCTCGCACCGTTCGAGATTTAGGCAAACAACAATCAAAACAAGTGGAATTAATCATTTCCGGTGGAGAAATCACCACTGACAAACGTATTCTCGAAGAAATCAAAGATCCTCTGATGCACATGATTCGTAATGCTATCGATCATGGCATTGAGACTCCTGGTGAACGAGAAAAACTTGGCAAATCTCCCGTCGCCACTATTTGGTTGAAAGGCTATCAAATGGCGAACAAAATTGTCATTGAAGTAGCAGATGATGGACGGGGACTAAACATTGAGAAAATCAAACAAACTGCCTTCAAACGTGGATTGTACAGTTATAAAGAACTGGAAAATATGACTCCTAGCCAACTTCATGCTTTGATCTTAGCTCCTGGTTTTTCCACCCAAACTTTTATTACAGAAATTTCTGGTCGAGGAATCGGTTTAGATGTCGTACGGACAAGTATCGAACGACTCAAAGGTAATATTGAAATCGCATCAATCCCCACTCAAGGATGTACCTTCCGCATTCAGTTAAATACAAGTTTGGCGATTAACAATGTACTCCTGTTTGAAGTTCAAGGTATTGTTCATGCTTTACCGATTGAGTTTGTCCAGAGGACTTTATTTATCTCTCCCCAGCAAATTTTTACTAATGAATATCGCACAACTATTAACTTGGATGAACAAAGTATTTTGGTTGCGAATCTTGCTGATTTGCTGGAGCTTTACAACTCTCCTGCTTATGCTCAAGTTGCCAAATTTGAGCAACAAAACCACACTCAACAACCTTGTATTTTAATCAAAGTAGGAGAAGAACTATTTGGATTGTTTGTTGATCGCCTCATGCAAACTCAAGAAGTAGTAATTAAACCTCAAACTCAGTTATTAAAACGGGTGCGTAATGTCAGTGGCGCCACAGTTCTCGGTTCTGGAGAAGTGTGCATGATTCTTAACCCCTCCGATTTGCTCAAATCTTTGCACCAGCAAACCACATCTTTAGTTTCTGCCAAACAAAGAAAAATAGTAAAAACCAAACCAGTTATTCTCTTGGTAGAAGATTCTATCCCTGTTCGCACCCAAGAAAAACGACTTTTAGAAAAAGCCGGATATGAAGTAGTAATCGCGGAAGATGGACTAGATGGCTATAACAAACTCCAAACTCGGAAATTTGATGCGATGATTTCTGATGTCGAAATGCCCAATCTTGATGGATTGTCACTTACTGCCAAAATACGTCAGCATCCAGAATATAAAACATTGCCAATTATTCTAGTGACAACCCTTGCTTCCGAGGCAGATAAAACAAGAGGAGCTGATGTTGGGGCTAATGCTTATATTATTAAAAGTAATTTTAATCAAGATGTTCTTTTAGAAATATTAGGAAGATTAATTTAAATATATGTGTTGAGATTTTTTCCTTGTTTAACCACCAACCACCAAAAAATAATCAATGCCAATTCGAGTTTTGTTAGTTGAAGATTCACAAATTGCTCTGGTACTTTTAAAAAGAGTTTTGACCTCATCACCAGAAATTGAGGTGGTTGGAGAAGCTTGTACTGGTTTAGAAGCTTTGGAATTGATTCCTAAAGTTGAACCAGATGTCATTTGTACAGATTTTCATATGCCTTATATGAATGGTTTAGAGTTAACAACTGAAGTTATGGCACTCTATCCACGACCAATTTTAGTAATTAGTGTTTCTGTACAAACAGATGATTCCAAAAATATTTTTCAGCTTTTAGAAGCAGGGGCTGTGGATATTTTTCCCAAGCCAAGTATAGGATTGGTAGCAGATGATGAGGAATTCAAACAGGAGTTGATTAACAAGATAAAAATTCTTTCTGGAGTAAAAGTATTTCGGAAAAAGCGAAAACTGACTACACAAAGACAGAGTTTACAAGCAGAAAATCTTGCTGGTTTATCTTCTAGATCCTTAGCTAAACCAAAACTAGTAGTGATTGGTGCATCTACAGGTGGTCCCCAAGCCCTGAAAGAGATATTAACTAAATTACCATCAAATTTTCCCTTACCACTGATTTGTGTACAACATATTTATCTTGGTTTTTTGCAAGGATTAATTGATTGGTTAGCTGTTGATTGTCGATTACCAATTCAAATTGCTCAATTAGGGGACATACCACAACCAGGGAGAATTTATTTTCCGCCAGAACAACAACATTTAGAACTTGATCAAAGGGGTAGATTTATTTATTCTGACTCACCACCAATAGCAGGACATCGTCCTTCGGTGACAGTTACATTTGCATCTGTTGCCAAATTTTATCGTCAAGCATGTGTGGGAATCTTGTTAACTGGGATGGGTAGAGATGGAGCAGAAGGAATGCAGGCGATCGCTCAAGCTGGCGGTTTTACCATCGCTCAAGATGAAGCTTCTTCTGTAGTCTTTGGAATGCCAAAAGCAGCAGTTGAGTTAGGAGCCGCGCAACAAGTTTTACCAATTCAGGCGATCGCGCCAAGATTGCTGGCTCTGTTGCAAAATAATTTTATTGAATTGTGAAGACAATAATTAGGAGTCAAAGTGTCAGAAGCAGAGACTTTAAGTGTAGGGCTAACCAAGGCTTTTATTCGATTAATTGCCAAGCATACCGGAATACAAATTAGAGAGCGTGATCAAGCAAATTTAATCCAAAAAATATTTTTGCGTATGAAATATCTGAAAATCATTTATCCAGAAATATATTATAAAATTTTAGCATCTTCTACTATATATAGCTACATAGAATGGCAAAAATTCATTGCTATTTTGACGAATACTGAAAGTTACTTTTTTAGAGACAAGGGACAATTTAATTTATTACGAAATAAGATTCTTCCGCAAATAATTAAACGTAAACATAATTATAAAACTCTTCGTATTTGTAGCGCTGGATGTTCAACAGGTGATGAGCCTTATTCTATTGCTATTCTTTTAAAAGAACTGATTCCCAATTTAGAGGAATGGCATTTGACTATTCTGGGTTTAGATATCAACAAAGAAGCATTGAAAAAAGCAAAAGAAGGAATTTATACAGCTTGGTCATTAAGAAATGTTGATCCGAAAATAATTGATCAATATTTTATAAATTTTAACAATAATTATTATCTAGACGAACAAATCAAAACAATGGTCAAGTTTCAATATACAAATTTAGTCAAAGATTTGTTTATTCATCCATATTCCGATTTTCGAGATATGGATTTAGTTATTTGTCGAAACGTCTTTATTTACTTTGAACCTACAATAATTGCAAAAATTTTAGAAAAATTTTATCACACTCTGCAACCATTAGGGTATTTAATTACAGGACATACAGAACTTTGTAATCAAAACATGAGTAATTTTCACATAAAACTATTCCCAGAATCCCTTGTTTATATTAAAAAGTAAATAATCAAAAAATGAAAAAAAATCTGTATCTCACTTTTAGCTTAAATAACCATCTCTACGGAATTGACACAGTTTTCGTAGAAGAGATTTTCAATCTGCCAGAATTGACAACGATTCCAGAACTTCCTAATGGAATTATTGGTTTTGTTAATCTCCGAGGCGAGATTTTGCCCGTCATAGATTTGAATCTGAAATTAGGCTATCTGTCACCAGATTATCACTTGACAGATAGTGTAGTAGTTTTAAAGTATGAAGAATTACGACTAGGGATTCTTGTTAATAAAATTCATGAAATTAGAGAAATATCTTTAGAGGAAATTGCTACTAAATTTCATGAACAACGAGAATTAGTAGTAGTTGAGCAAAAAAATATTATTACTGGTGTTGCCAATTTTTGCGATGATATTTTAATTTTAAGTCATCCAAAAAATTGGTTATGTTTTGACGAAATACAACAGATTTTATTTTTGCAAAGCAATCTGCAACAGGATATTTTAGATAACTCTAATCTAGACGATATTCAAACGAAAAATTCTGAACCTTTACTGCTAAAAAACTCTACATTTTGTCCGAATGCAACTTTAGAAGAAAGAAAAGTTTTTAAACAAAGAGCAGATCATCTTAGAATTTCAACAAAAACTCATGATTTTAAGAACTTTAAAACTTTAGCAGTTATTACTTTAAATGACTATCTTTTTGGCGTTGATTTAGAAATGGTGCGGGAGTTTACTGATATCTATCATGTAACTCCTATTCCTTGTTGCCCATCACATATCATCGGTAATATGAATCTGCGAGGTGAGATACTTACTTTAGTTGATATACGTGGATTACTATTCAATGTAACACCAAAGGGTATAGTAGTTGGTTCTAAAGCAATGGTGATCGAAGTTGAGGGTATAGTTGCTGGTGTAATAGTCGAAGAAATTTACGATGTGATGTTTTCCCTGAACTTACAAAAAGTAACAGCAATACCAACTACAATCAATTCAATTAATGCTCAATTTTGTCAAGGTGCTGCTCCCTATCAGGAAAAAATTATGAGCATTCTGGATATACCTAAAATTTTCCTGAAAGGTGGCTTAATTGTTGATGAGGCGGTTTGATTGCTCTAGTGATCTTTTTATTTACTGCCTAAGATATTTATGAACCATTTGTAATAATTCTTCTGGCTGTGGTGGCTTACCTAAAAATTCAGTGGCACCGACTAACATAGCATGGGCCCGATCAATAGGGGTATTCCGTTCTGTTAAGAAAATAATGGGTGTATTTCTAAAAGTGGGGGTATCGCGTAAAAATTTACAGATGCTATAACCATCAGCATTTGGTAAGAGTAAGTCTAACAAGATTAAATCAGGTTTGTGTTCGATGAGTTGAGAAAATCCTCGCATCGGCTCTGGAATACTCAACATTTGATATCCGGCGGGGATTAATATTTTTCTTAAAGCATAAGCTAACACTGGACTATCATCAATACAAGCAATTAAAGGTTGTTTTTGGGTAGATTTATCAATAGATTCTTGAATAGGTTTATGAACAGATTCTTGAGCAGATTTTGGAACAGATGTAATAGATTTATTTTCTAATTCGGGATGCGTTGCTGCTACTATTTTTTTGATAGTTGGTAATGGTAAATCTGGAATCTTTTGGAGTTCTAGTATACCCTTATCAACCCAAGGTATCAAAGAGAGAGCCACCTCTGTCACTGATTTTTCTTGCTCTAAGGCAATATCCCATAGGGTGAAATCACTGTTGAAATATTTCTGTTCGGAAATTGGGATGACTTGAGAGTCTACCGTTGACATCAATACTGGAGCGAGACTAGGACTAAGGTGATCTAAACCAGCAGTTTGCCATTTTTGTTGTGTGTTCGTTGCTTTGGTGAACACTGACAGTATTTCCCAGGAAGACAAGGCTATGAGTTGCGGTAACTGAAATATATCTTTTTGAGTAGGTGTCCAGTTATTTTTTAGGTCTCTATAGTTACTTATTTCAAAAAAACATTCTTGAACAATACTACGAATGACTAACTTGGTTTGGATTGGACTCAATTGTCTTTGGCTAATTCCTTGAGCAAGGAGGTGACATTCCCAATATTGATTTTCGGACGATACAGGAGACTCAACACTCCATTGCCAATTAGGACAATGCTGCTTTATAGCTCTATTCCAGCGTCTGACAGGATGCATTCCACCTGTAGCATAGACCAACTTTCCGCCATTAAAGTAAAGGTTCCAAACGACTGTGTGGTTGTATAAGATGAGTATTCCGTTACTACCATTTTTACTTAGGTTGTCTAATTCTTCAGTTAGCCTTGTTAGTATCATTTGTGGCAATTCTGCTCTGCTCGCAATCATTATGCCGTAGCTTGCACCCTTTTATATCATGATTGATTAATATAATTTGGAAATTTCTTGGTCTTGGACACTCATACAGCTAGAGTGAAGCAGTTATCCAACTAACTACTAAAATCACTAATAAAATCAAATAGATAATGAGCTAGCTGCAATTTAGTACATGGTGAAATTTCTAGCTGACGACCTTGTCTATCTAAAAATACTGCTTGGTTATTGTCGCTGCCAAAACCACTATCAGGTTTATCTACTGGGTTCGCAACAATAGCGTCTAAATTTTTTCTGTGCAATTTTTCCCAAGCGGGAGTGATAATATCTCCTGTCTGAGCAGCAAATCCGATTAATAATTGATGATCTTGTTTGCGTTGGGACAATTCTGCGATTATATCGGGTACAGGTTCTAAAGCTAAAGATTCTGGAAGCGATCGCTTGGGCAATTTTTCGTCATGGTACTCTCGTGGTTTCACATCTGCAACTGCGGCCGACATAATTACGACATCTGAATTAGAATAATTACGTAGTATAGCAGAGCGCATTTCCTCAGCACTGACCACAGGAACTGCTTCGACTCCCAAAGGTAGATCAGCATTCATCGGACTGTGTACCAAAGTCACCGTTGCGCCTCTATATAGTGCTGCTTGTGCTAAAGCTAACCCCATCTTGCCAGTGGCAGGATTGCCAATAAATCTCACGGGATCAAAATGCTCCCGTGTTCCCCCAGCACTGATTAAGATTCGTTTTCCTGCTAGATCCCGCTGACCTCTGGTGTGGAGTAAAGATTGAACGTAAGCAATGATTTCTGGAGGTTCTGTCATTCTCCCAGTACCGACGCGATCGCACGCTAGTAATCCCGATCCTGGTTGTAAACTATGAAAACGATTATTTTTTAAGAGATTTTGCCAATTTTGCTGTACCGACTGTTGTTCCCACATATCGGTGTTCATAGCTGGTGCTAACACCACAGGACAAGTGGAAGCTAAGACAGTATTTGTAAGCAAATTATCAGCCATTCCGTGAGCTAATTTTGCTAATGTATTAGCTGTCAAAGGTGCGATTAAAAATACTTCTGCCCACTCGCCCAATTCTATATGTAAAGGACGAGAGTAAATTGGTTGCCAAAAATTTTCATCTGTAAAGGCAGGATAGCGTGAGAGAGTAGAAAAAGTCAGAGGTGTGACAAATTGTTGGGCGGAATTAGTCAGAATAGTTCTAACTTCCACACCACTTTTAAATAATGTGGAAACAACTTCACAAATTTTGTAGGCGGCGATCCCGCCGCCGATACCAATCAGAACCCTTTGCAATTTTAGATTTTGGATTTTAGATGTTGGATTTAGCATTGAGGTAATGGCTTAAAGTTGATAATTGATACTTAACAGTTGAGGAAAGATACAGCTCACCAATCCAGTCCACTATCTAAAATCTAAAATCTAAAATTTAAAATCTAAAATCCAAAATTTTTAGGCTTCATCGTAGGGTTCTAAATCTAGAAGATGAATATATGGTTCAATTAACTCTGGGCGTTGAAATGCGATCGCACGTAGCATGTGCCAATCATCCAAACCTTCAAAAGCATTGCTATAGTTATCCTGCTCCAAGCGTGTAGCTAGTTTTTCTACATCTTGTGGAGTCATGGTAGCAATTTCTTTTTTGGAAATGCTTAGAGTTTTCATAATGCTCGCCCCTCCCGTTAGCAGCATTTGCATCCAGCTTGGGTTTGTTTGCGCCCGACGCAGCCACCCAATATATATTACTCATTTGAGAGCATTAATTACGTGAAATTTTTCCGGATATATACCGGATTTTGTAAAACTTTTGTAACTGGGATGAGACAAAATCTTGCAACAAGCTACTCTGTAGTGACTTGAGTATTAATCACAAAATTACGTACTAACTCTAGCATTGGTAGTTGGATTTCATGACCCGTATCAAATTCATAGTACTGTACTCTAATTCCTTGCGACTCTAAAGTTTGTTTAGCATTGAGTGCGGCTGGTAATGGTACTACTTGATCATATCTGCCATGCATGATTAAAACCTCAGGTAGAGAAGTTGCAAGCGATGTCTCTGCTGCACCGGGATGCAAATAGCCACTCATGACAATTAAACCTGCAAAGGGCAATTTTAATCCGACATCCAAAGTCATTGCTCCACCTTGGGAAAAACCGCTTAAAATCGTCTGCGAAAGCGGTACACCAGTGCTACTTTCTAAACTGAGCAACCAATCTGTCAGTAATTGCCGACTTTGTGTTAATCCCTCATACATATTCTCCGCGCTCAGATCATACCACGCTCTTCCTATAGGCGAATGAGGATGAGGAAAAGGTGCATTGGGAAACAGAAGTTGATAATCAGGCAAATTTAAGTATGGTGCTAAAGATGTTAAATCCTCAGCATTTGCACCCCAACCATGCAAAGCGACGATTAATCCTTTAGGTGATTTTCCTGTTCTTTGGGGAACCTGAATAAATTCTAAAGACAGATATTTTCTCCCATGATTCAACTCTCTTTATCGATATTAATCAAATTATTGACCGTTTTAACCACCTTCACAGGAATCGATTCCAAGGCGGGATATTGCTTTTCGCCGAGTCCGCCTCAGAATTAATTTTGAGGCTAATAGTTCAACTCAGCCGAGTCCGCCTCAGAATTAATTCTGAGGCTAATAGCTCAACTCAGCTAAAGCTGACTATATTCCAAGCTCCAAATATTGAAGCATCTAGCAATTAATCAAAATCTCCTAGTCGGCTGAAGCCGACTTTTGCTATTAGCCTTGGAATTGATTCCAAGCAGGATATTGCTCATGAAGATGAAAGTTTGGACTATCATCTTCATGAGCATGATTTTCTAAAGATGAAATCGTGGTTCCGTTCATGTGATGAGCTTTCTGATTTTTCACGTAAGCAACAGCTTGCTCAAGTTGTTTACCACCTAACGAAAAAACGCCATATCCCCGTTGCCAAGTAAAGACTTCTTTGGAAGAAGGTAGATGATTGAGATAATGAGCGCTGCTACCTTTGATATTTTGGACAAAATTAGAAATGGAAAGTTTAGGCGGAATTGAAGCTACTAAATGAATGTGGTCTTCTACCCCGTCAATTGCATGGATAATGGTATCTAATTGATCGGCTTTGCCAATAATGTAATTATAAAGTTGGGTTTCGATATCGGTGGTGATTAACGGCTGGCGTTCTTTTGTCGCCCACACAAGATGATAGTAAAGTCGCCACAAAGACATGAAAGTGCTTTTTGTATTTGATATGTTTTGCACTTAGTATTCCCGCGAACGCCATAAGAATTAACTGATTTTGATTTCTTCTAGTCAGCTTCAGCCGAGTTTTGCTGTTAGCCTTGGAATCGATTCCAAGGCGGGATATTGCTTTTCGCCGAGTCCACCTCAAAATTAATTTTGAGGCTAATAGCTCAACTCAAGCTTTAGCCGACTGTGTTCTAAGTTCCAAATATTGGAGAATATAACAATTAATCAAAATCTCCTAGTCGGCTGAAGCCGACTTTTGCTTTTAGCCTTGGAATCAATTCCAAGGCGGGATATTGCTTATCTTAATCAAAGAAAACTGGGGAATTATGGCACGTCTAGCACTGTTGAGTGTATCAAATAAAACTGGATTAATTGAACTTGCCCGTAGCTTAGTAGAAGAATTTGACTTTGAATTAATTAGTAGTGGTGGTACTGCTCAAACTCTCAAAAATGCGGGATTACCAGTAAAAAAAGTCGCAGATTACACAGGCTCACCAGAAATATTAGGTGGTCGTGTGAAAACTCTACATCCGCGCATTCACGGTGGAATTCTCGCGCGTCGGGATATTCCTCAAGATATGATGGATTTGGCAGATAACCAAATTCGTCCGATAGATTTAGTAGTGGTAAATCTTTATCCTTTTGAGGAAACTATTGCTAAACCCGATGTCACATTAGCAGAAGCAATCGAGCAAATTGATATTGGTGGTCCTGCTATGCTGAGGGCAGCATCCAAAAACTTTGCTCATTTAACGGTGTTGTGTGATCCCTGCCAATATGACGAGTATTTACAGGAATTACGCCAACACACAGAACCATCGTTTGAATTTCGCCAAAAGTGTGCCTTGAAAGGATTTTTGCATACTTCTAGTTATGATCAAGCGATCGCATCTTATCTGCTCGAAACACAACAAACAGAAATACCAGAAACATTCACTCTTTCAGGAAAACAACTACAATCTTTACGCTACGGTGAAAACCCCCATCAAAGTGCAGCTTGGTATCAAAGTGGTGCAAATTCTACAGGTTGGGCTGCTGCTACTAAATTGCAAGGGAAAGAACTCAGTTACAATAACTTAGTTGATTTAGAAGCAGCACGCCGCATCATCGCCGAATTCACTGACAGTCCGGCTGCAACGATTATCAAACATACTAACCCCTGTGGTACAGCTCAAGGTAGCACGATCGCCGCAGCTTACCAAAAAGCCTTCAATGCTGATCCTGTGTCTGCTTTTGGTGGTATCGTTGCCCTCAACCGTCCAATTGATGCTGCAACCGCAACTGAGTTAACAAAAACATTTTTAGAATGTGTAGTCGCACCAGGATGTGAAGAGGACGCAAAAGCAATTCTGGCTGCAAAGTCGAAGGTACGGATTTTGATTTTACCAGATTTAAGTAGTGGCCCCACAGAAACAGTCAAAGCGATCGCAGGTGGTTTCCTAGTCCAAGCTTCAGATGATATTGTCGCCGATACCAGCCAATGGCAAATTGTCACCGAACGCCAACCCACACCCACAGAATTAGCAGAATTACTGTTCGCATGGAAAGTTTGCAAACACGTCAAATCTAACGCTATTGTTGTCAGTAGCGATCGCACAACTTTAGGTGTTGGTGCAGGACAAATGAACCGCGTTGGTTCGGTGAAAATTGCCCTTGAACAAGCTGGTGAAAAAGCTAAAGGTGCAGTTCTTGCTAGTGATGGATTTTTCCCCTTCGATGATTCTGTAAAAACTGCCGCAGCGGCGGGAATTATGGCGGTAGTCCAACCAGGTGGAAGTTTGCGAGATCAAGATTCGATACAAGCTGCAAATGAGCTTGGTTTAGTCATGGTTTTCACAGGTGTACGTCACTTTTTACATTAATCTATCTTAAGTAGGATGTTACACTTGCCAAAGTGTCTATATTATGCTTGTAGATAGATAAACACAATGTTAATCTTTAATTGTGTGTGAGGAGTAAGTTTGAAGTAAAAAGCGTTTGGAGTGGCAACGTGGTAACACTCCAAGCGCTTTTTTAATGGCAAATTATTGAGGAGAAAAAATTTTTATCTTAAGTACTTGTCATCATCTAAAAGTAGTGATATCTTTTAATTGTGTGTGAGGAGCAAGTGTAAAACGAAAAGCGCCTGGGGTGGAAACACGGCAACACTCCCAAGCGCTTTTTGTTTTTTAAGGTTTTTAACTAATACCAATTTAATGTGAAGCCGCACTAAATGACTAACTCTCCACTCTTGGCGTCTTGGCGTCTACCGTTCCGGTAGACACGTAGACGCTTCTGCGGCTTCCGTAGGTAGTGGCTTCTGTTAAGAGAAAGGGTTCCCGTTCCCTCGAAGAGGGTTCCGAAGGTAGGGTAAGTAGCCGCTTGCGCGTCTATGGCGGTTAGTTTTTTCATATTCTGTGCATCTTCATAAATAATTGGTATAAGTAGGTCGGCACAAATGTACCAGACGCTAAATTTCGCGTCTGGTAGAGGTTGTCATTGGTCATTGGTCATTGGTCATTGGTCATTGGTCATTGCTAAGGATTTTAGGCTTGTTTAACCATTAGTCTTTAAAGCAACAACCAAATAATGCAAAACAGCAGCCCAATCTTGATAATTTCTAGGCTGCTGTTTGAAGATAAATTTTAACAAATCCAAGATTTTTGAATCCTAACTCAACTAAAAAATTCCTAGTAGAAATATAGCAGTTAGTCCACACAAGGCAAGCAAAGAGATGATCATGATGTTGGCTACACTATGATCTTGTGTTGATTGGTGTGTTTGTTCACTCATAATGACCCACCCAAATTTCAATTCTCATGCTGTTATTATAAATAAGTGAACTGGGTAAATTTGTAGTATCATAAAAAACTTGATTTATGTTCACTGATGTTCAAATTGAGAATAATATTAATATCAAATAATTGAACTTTTGTTGCAATAAATATTTATAGATAAATAATCAATGGTCAATTTTAAATTCTCTATATCTTTAACAATGGACATTTGACCATGAACTATCTTGTTAACTCCCGCCAGGTTTTTTGACCGACTATTCCATCTGAAACTAAATTTCGGCGATTTTGAAAAGCCTTGACAGCAGATTCTGTTAAAGCACCAAAAATTCCATCGACTTGCACAGTATAACCGTTAAATCTTAAGACCCGTTGTAACACTCTGACAGCATCACCCCTATTACCAAAACCGAGAATTGGTAAAACCGGACTAGTTTGAGCAACTTTTGTTACCCGTGTATTGTTTGTGGGTTGTTTATTTCTGACACGAGGCCGTTCTCCAAGTCCCCCTGCAATATATTGGGGCTGGTGGTGAACAGATTTTCGTGGAACGGCAGTATATTTATTTATATCTTGAGCCTGAGTTGTGGAAGTAAAAGCAAGTAAAAAATTGTCCTCAGTTGTTGTTCCTTCATAAATGGAAGTAAACTCTGGCTGTACATTTGAGCCATCAACACTATCTATAGCAGTATCTTCTGTGACAACTGGGGAATCTCTGGATTCATCAAATTTTTGCAGTTTTTGTTTGATAGTTTGAGCTTGATGATTATTATCACCTACATCCGGTGCGATCGCAGGCGGGATCACAGAAACTTGCTTATCCTCTGTGATGAATTCAGGGGGTGTGATTTGATTTGCAACAACAACTTCAGATAACTGATTTTCTTCTGACTTGTTTATGTCATTGTCTAGCTGAATCGGTGAATTCACCTGAGTATTAGGTAAAGAAGGTTGTCCTGTTGTTAACACGCCTGTTATCAGTAGACCCATATCACTCATTGTATTTCATTTTACTAACGCCCATATTTTCTTTCACACACCAAAGAGTTCATCCTCCGGAATAGTGCGTATTTCTAACTAAAAAATTTAGTTATTTTCTTCAAAAAATCGGTGCGATATTCAGAATCGCCTCCTTTGATAGATGGCAAATAAAAATCTGAGTAAAATTTCAGATAGAGTGGATATATGTGTAATATCAAGTCCCTTTGAAACCAAAAACAAAAAGACGTAAACCATAGTATACTTTATTATTCTTACACTTAAATTTTAAATTTAATACTGTTAAAGTAGCGTTCAAGTTAGTGGAATTATAATTTGCTACTAAATAGCTCAGTTCCCTTGTTAAGCCAAAGAATCAGGGGGTTGAGGGGTGTCACCCTTCATTTATTCACCTACACTATTTTGGTAATTAGTGATAGATAATTCACATTTTTATTACTGATCACCGATTACTCATGATTCTCTTGCGGCTTATGCAAAACTATACACAGTAGGGGCAAATGATCAATTACCCCTACTGTGTAAATCATAGTTTCAGTTATTACTTGCGTCAGTCCTGTCTCTAACTCATAGCATCAACTACTGGGTAGAAGTAAAAAGCAAATCCTAAAAGTATGTAAGCCGCTAAAAGTAACGTGCCTTCTAACCAATTTGATTTACCATCAGAACTAATAGAATTAGCAATTAATACTGATACAGCTACAGCCACCAATTCAAACGGGCTAAAATCTAGATCCATTGGTTGACCGAAAAACTTCCCTACAATCACTAACACCGGAGCAACAAACAGAGCAATCTGCATACTTGATCCCACCGCTACGGAAAGGGAAAGATCCATTTTGTCTTTCATGGCTACAGTTACGGCTGTAGCATGTTCAGCAGCATTGCCAATAATAGGGACAAGGATCACCCCTGTAAATAACGCTGTCAAGCCTAACTCAGAGGTGGCTGCTTCTAGAGAATCCACCAGTAGTTCTGATTCTATTGCTACTAACAGAGTACATACCAACAACACCCCGCCCCACAACCAAATATTAGGTTTGTGATCATTCACTTCCAAACCTTCTGTTTCTGCTAGACCGACATCGTAAAGATAGGAGTGAGTTTTCATCGAAAATAGCAGTGTCAAAGCATAAACCAGGATTAAGACAACAGCTACTGCTAAAGAAAGATTTTGCAGGGTTTTTTCACCAATACCTGGCGAGGAAAAGTTCATTGCTGTTGGCAATAAAATAGCAATCACCGCTAAATTCATGGCAGATGAGTTCATCCGCGCTACTATCGGTTGAAATGTCTGTTCTTTATGACGCAATCCGCCTAATAACATCGCCAAACCCATCACCAACAGCAAATTACCAATAATTGAGCCGGTGATACTGGCTTTGACTACGTCCACTAATCCTGCTTTTAAGGCAATGATCGCAATAATTAATTCTGTGGCATTACCAAAAGTAGCATTTAATAATCCTCCTAAAGTAGGACCTACTACCACAGCGATTTCTTCTGTTGCTGTTCCCATCCAAGCAGCTAGAGGTAAAATTGCTAATCCAGCTGCAATGAATACTATTAAATCTTCCCAGTGTAAAAAGTGAGCCGCTACAGAAACTGGAATAAACAGCAATAGAACTAAAAAGAGAATGTTTTTACCTGACATTTGTTAATAGTTAATGGTCAATTGTCAATGGTCAATCGTCAAGGGTCAATCGTCAAGGGTCAATCGATTTTGGATTTTGGATTTTGGATTTTGGATTTTAGTGGTTGGTTTTCTGCTTTCTCCCTTGTCTCCCTTGTCCCCCTTCCCTTGTCCCCCTTGTCTCCCACCTCTCCCCACACTTCCTTGTCTTCTTTTTCTACTCTTTAAATTGTTCCGAAATAGTTCTGTTTACATACAGATGGTAAAATTTGTAAAATAAATTGGAGTTTTAAAGAGTATTAATAACTTTTCTTTGCAAAAGTTTTTATTAAGCTAAAAATTTTACACCAAAAATAATGTTTAATATATTAAAAGACAATTAAATTTTTAGTACTGCCAGTGGAAAAAACTTCATCAGTCTTTTTCAATTGGCTGTTTTATTCCTGTATTTCGGGAAACGACTGCTTGATGATGCAGATTGCCCGTAATTTTATGAGCTATACTCTGAAGTGCATTCATCTGGTTGTTGTTGTCTACCTGCGCTAATATTTACCAGAAATGCCGCTATACAAAGTAAACGCATATATTTGTCGGCACAATTGCAAGTATTTTTGATTTTGGATACACTACATGACTTCTGCTGCTGAATTGCCAGGTCAAACTGGCGTAAATTTGACATCACAAGAAAATTCTCCAAACGCCAAATTGCCTAATCCCTTGACGACGGCTACGGGTGTTTACGTGACTGTACATGGTCATTTTTACCAACCACCACGGGAAAATCCATATTTGGATGCGATCGAACGCCAACCGGGTGCAGCACCATTTCATGATTGGAATGAACGCATTCATCATGAATGTTATCGCCCAAATGCCTTTGCTAGGGTGCTAAATGATCGGGGCGAACTGGTGGGGATCGTTAATAATTACGAGTATTTGAGCTTTAATATTGGTCCAACCCTGATGTCCTGGCTAGAACGCCACGACGTAGAAGTGTATCAGCGAATTTTAGAGGCCGATCGCAAATCTTGTGAACGTTTGCATGGACATGGCAACGCGATCGCGCAAGTATATAACCATATCATCATGCCTCTAGCCAACGATCGCGACAAATATACGCAGATTCGTTGGGGTAAAGCAGATTTCCGATCCCGCTTTCAACGCGATCCCGAAGGTATGTGGTTGGCGGAAACTGCTGTAGACTACGCCACCCTCGAAGCCTTGATCAAAGAAGGAATTCGCTTTATCGTCTTAGCACCCTCCCAAGCACAGCGTTGTCGTCTCCTACCTACCAAAGACAATCCCCATCCAGAATGGCACGAAGTCGGCGGTAGTCAGATTGATCCCACCCGTCCCTATCGTTGCTATCTCAAACCCACACTCAGTACAGCATCTTCTCCTTTGAGTATGGTGGGTCGGGGAACGGGGATCGGGGATCGGGGATCGGGGATCGGGGATCGGGGATCGGGAATCGGGAATCGGGAATCGGGGATCGGGGAGCAAGAGATAGAAAATTTGACTTCCCAATCACCAATCCCTGATCACCAATCCCTTCCTTATATCGATATCTTTTTCTACGATGGCCCGATTTCGCGGGATATGGGTTTTAGTGATGTTCTGTTCAATTCGGGACATTTAGCAGGACGGATTGGTTCGGCGGTACGCGGGGATCATCGTCCTGCACAGTTAATTTCTGTAGCCACAGATGGGGAAACCTTTGGACATCATAAGGGAGGAACAGAGAAAACTCTGGCATACGCCTTTACCAAAGAATTTTCCCACCGGGGTTGGACTGTTACCAACTTTGCCCATTATCTCAGCTTGAATCCTCCTAGCTGGGAGGTAGAGTTAAAGCCTGTTACCGCTTGGAGTTGCGCCCATGGTGTAGATAGATGGCAAGATAATTGCGGTTGTGGTGGTGGTGGTGAATGGCATCAAAAATGGCGTCGTCCATTACGAAATACCTTAAACTGGTTACGCGATCGCCTAACGCAAGTGTATGAAGAACACGGTAGACAGTTTTTCCTTGATCCCTGGCAAGCACGAGACGAATATATTAAGGTAATTCTGGATCGTTCACCAAACAATATTCACCGCTTCCTCGCCCGCCATCAAAAAAGCGAACTCAAGGATACAGAACAAATAGACGCTTTACGCTTGCTGGAAATGCAGCGTCATGCTTTGTTGATGTTTACAAGTTGCGGTTGGTTTTTTGAGGAAATATCCCGTCCGGAAGGAACACAGATTCTGCGCTACGCCGCCCGTGCTATAGAATTGGCAGCAGATGTAGCAGGTGTGCAACTAGAAAAAGAATTCCTCAAACGTCTTGCCATTGCTCCCAGTAATATTGATATTTTCGGACATGGTGGGGAAGTTTATCGCCAACTGGTGGTAACTTCACAAATCACGTTTAAGCAAGTTGCAGCCCATCACGCGATCGCTTCTTTGTTTAACAATCACAAAGGCGAAACCCGCAATGGCAATGGTACTTCACCCAATTACTGTACTGTCAAGCATTCCCATTCCTACCAAAAACGGGTTTATTGCTATAACGTTCATGAATTAGATTACCATCTGCAACGTCTGGGAAGCTTGACACTAGCAGTCGGACACTTAAAGTTAATCTCAGAAATCACCTGGGAAACTGAACATTTAGTCTTTGCAGTGCTGCATTTAGGAGGTTGGGATTTCCACTGTTGCATTCAACCATTTGAAGGAAGGCGTCATTACAGTCAAATCAAAGAACAATTATTGGCATCACTACAAAAAGCTAGTGCCGCAAACACTATCTTAGTAATGATGCAGTTATTCGGGGATCAAGCGTTTAGCTTAGAAAATCTCTTCGCTGAAGAACGCCACCGTCTGATGCAATTGTTGAGTCAGGAAACATTGACAAGATTAGACCAACTTTATACACAAACCTACCGGGATAATTACGGGGTTCTGATGGCATTCCATCGGGATGAATTAGCAGCACCCCAAGAATTACAAGTCGCAGCCGAAATAGCTTTGACCTATCGGTGTATGACCATACTGCGCGCCTTAGAGCAAGATATTAGCGAACCTCAATTGAGTATAAATCATATCCTGGAGCTAAAAGCGATCGCCAATGAAGCGAAACAACTGCGCTGTCGGTTAAATATTCCCGAAGGTAAGCAGATGTTAGAACAGTTGATTTTGCGATTACTTTGGCAGTTATTGCACGATCCCAATGGTACATTTGATGCAGATATTCAGCGCTTGGAAAGATTGATAGATGTTGGGTATCAGCTAAATGTCGGGATCACTTTGAATAGACCTCAAGAACTATACTTTAGCTGTTTGTACAACAAGATTATCCCTCAATGTCAAATCGCGATCGCGAGTAATGAAGACATCACAAAGTATCGACAGTTATTAAAGTTAGGACAAAAATTAGCCGTTGACGTTAGTTACTGGTTGAATCAGATGGGATGACAAGGGAGAGTGCTTGGAGTGTGGGGAGTAATGTAGAGACGCGATATATCGCGTCTGGGAGTGTGGGGAGTAATGTAGAGACGCGATATATCGCGTCTGGGAGTGTGGGGAGTAATGTAGAGACGCGATTCATCGCGTCTGGGAGTGTGGGGAGACAAGGAGGAATTTATTCAAATACCCAATCCCCGATCCCCGATCCCCGATTCTAATTTCTGATTGGGCGATCGCAATGGTAAGGATAAAGCCACTCACATTTAAATAATCCGTGAGTGTGCTTTTCAAAAAAAGGCCCAGCATGATACTTGGATGATATGTTAATTCCAGCTTTGGTTTTGACTTCATACAACCATGGAAACAATGCGATAAAAACAGCAATAAAAATCAAGCCACTTGGAAGGAGTTTGAAAAAAGCTTGAGTCCAATTTTGGGAATTGTGATGCAATTTTTTCGGCATTCGGTACATTGATGATCAACTAACAATCGATCTTAGCCTAAGACTCAAAATAACGCCGAAAGCGCGGATCAATATTGTCTGTTTTCTGCTGATTGCAGGTAAAACACAGTGTTTGTAGATTACTGATATCGTTTGTACCACCACGCGCCAAGGGGATAATATGGTCAATAGTTAGATGAGTTTCATTAGCTGTTTGACCACAACTTTGACATTGATAATTATCTCGTTGATGTACGTATTTTCTCACTTCCACAGGAATACGTATGCGGGGGTTTTTGTGCATATTTTTGAAAGATTTTATATTGTAGATTATCAAGGGTCATAGATCCCCGACTTCTCTAAGAAGTCGGGGATCTGAACACCCGCGACTTATCAAAACCAATTTGCTGGAGTACTAGTTTATGAATTGAATTCATTGATTTTACGACGAAGATCATCAAGAGACGATTCTGATTGAGTTATTTCTGGTTCATCAGGACAAAACTCAATTGATATTTGTAATTTTATTTTAATCTTACCTTTTTGCCAGCTATTTGCGTTGAAATAGATTTGTGACAATTGTTTGACAAATTGCGGTGTTTCTTCTTTTCCATCTCCACCTTTAACACTCTCAGCAAACACCGAATCTAACCCAAACCTATCCCCACCATGGGTATTTTTAATTTGACTACCGTAAAATCCCAGCAATCCACTAGTTTTATAAATCCTTGTCGTATCCCGAAACTGTTGATTAATCAAATCATCGAGTCGTTGACGTAACTGGGTGTTGTACCAAGTTTCATCAATACGGTTGAAAACGTAGAAAACGCGATCGCGTATTCCTGCATTTTTCCGCATCATCTCTAGAAGTTCGGTTTCTTCCTTCGTCATATCACCCGCAGACGCAGGTTTCAGTACACACACCACCGCAGAAGTATCCGGGTGTTGAATTTTGGCGTAGGTTAACTGTGCATCTTTCTCCACAGGTGCATCAATTCCCGGCGTGTCGATAATCACGTTACCATCTTCTAATAACGGATGATGACAATAATATTCAATTCGCTTTAAAACCGC
Source organism: Westiellopsis prolifica IICB1 (assembly GCF_004323185.1). Classification (GTDB taxonomy): domain Bacteria; phylum Cyanobacteriota; class Cyanobacteriia; order Cyanobacteriales; family Nostocaceae; genus Pelatocladus; species Pelatocladus prolificus_A. Next base: position 2,706,135 of record NZ_NAPS01000001.1, on the reverse strand, counting down.
GCTATTACTTCCACGTCGTGCATAACTAGCAGCTTCCTTGAGATTGGTAAAATTAAACTGCTCCATCGAATATGTAGCATGATTTACCGTGTGGATGTGTTGGCGATTTGTCACATACCCTTCTAACAACAAAATCAACGCTTTTGCTTGTTTTGCTCTTTCTGATTTACTTTCCCCACCCTCTTGTTTAATAATTGTCAGACTATCAGAAGACACCTGATAGATAACTTCTTTTTGATTGATATTGGTGATATTTGTAAACCCTAGCTGCTGACATAGAAAAACAGCCTGTTCTCTGATTTCTGCTTCACTTAAAAAAGTCAATACAACTCGTTCTTTATTTGGTTGTGCATATTCAATTTTGCATTCCGTACCTGTAGCGTGTCCCTCTGCACTGTAGAGCAATTCTCTTTACAAAGATATTGTCCGCGCTAACTCTGCTAAATTTAGAGTATTTAAAATACTAGATTTTATCGGACGAAAACTGTATTTGGTAGATGTATGATGCTGTCTAGCCAGATATAAGCAAGAGAAAAATCAGAGTTGGCACGATCAATTCTACCTCTAGGATAAAATATAAGCATCCGAAGGAAGATGTTTTACACACAAAAAATTCTATATGTTTTTAATCTGGAGGTTAAAACATCCTGCTAGAGGAGACTTAGTGAATGAACCTAAAAGTAATTTTGGATTTACTCAAAGAAACATTTAACGAATGGCAGGAAGATAAAGCATCGCGGTTAGCAGCTGCATTAGCTTATTACACAATATTTTCTATTGCTCCATTATTAATTATTGTCATTGCGATCGCAGGTGCAGTGTTTGGAGAAGCAGCAGCCAGAAACGCAATTTTTACCCAACTTCAAGGATTAATTGGCCCTGCGGGTGCAGAAGTTATTCAAAATGCAATTGAAAGCGCTAGCCAACCACGAGCAGGAACTATCGCCTCACTGATTAGTATCGTTGTTTTGATTTTTGGTGCAACTGGTTTATTTACAGAATTACAAGATTCTCTCAATACAATTTGGGAAGTGAAACCAAAACCAGGAAAAGTCGTAAAAAACATGGTTCGCCAACGATTTTTATCTTTTGCGATGGTATTAGCTATTGGTTTTTTACTGCTAGTTTCCTTGGTAATTACTACAGCATTGGCAGCGCTAATTAACTACTTTCAACATTTATTACCAGGCGTTGATTTTCTCTGGCAAATTGTTAACTTCACTCTTGGTTTTATCATTACCACTTTATTATTTGGGCTAATTTTTAAAGTTTTGCCAGATGCCAAAATTGTGTGGAAGGATGTTTTAATAGGAGCTGCTTTAACCTCACTTTTGTTCTCCTTTGGTAGGTATGCGCTCGGACAATATCTCGGTAACAATACTTTTGGCTCTACCTATGGGGCTGCTGGCTCAATAGTAGTCATCTTAGTCTGGGTTTACTATACTGCTCAAATCTTGTTTTTTGGCGCAGAATTTACCCAAGTTTACGCCCGCAGATATGGTTCTTGCATTACTCCAGCCGATTATGCAGTTTCTCTAAATGAAATAAACAAAGACGACAAGAGGAAACATAGACGCGGGGAATAGGGGAGTGTGGGAAATAATGTAGAGACGCGATTCATCGCGTCTGGGAGTGTGGGGAGTAATGTAGAGACGCGATTCATCGCGTCTGGAAGTGTGGGGGGAATTATTTAACAAGTCTCTTCCCGATCCCCGATCCCCAATCCCCGATCCCCGATCCTTTAACCCACAGACCACTGTACAATATGACCGTTGTACTCTGTGACGGACTGTGATTGAGCGTTATACCTTGCCTGAGATGGGCAATTTATGGACAGATGCATATAAGTTTAAAACCTGGTTGCAAGTAGAAATCGCTGTTTGTGAAGCACAGGCGGAATTAGGTTATATTCCAGCTCAGGCGGTTGCAGAAATTAAAGCTAAGGCGAATTTCGATCCCAAACGAGTGTTAGAAATTGAAGCGGAAGTCCGTCACGATGTCATTGCTTTCTTGACAAATGTCAATGAATATGTAGGTGATGCTGGACGCTATATTCATTTGGGTTTAACTAGTTCCGATGTGTTGGATACAGCTTTAGCGTTGCAATTGGTTGCTAGTTTGGATTTGTTATTGCAACATCTGCAAGCATTAATTGATGTCATTCGTCAAAAGGCCAAAGAACATCGCTACACAGTGATGATCGGACGTTCCCACGGGATTCACGCTGAACCGATCACCTTTGGTTTTAAACTAGCTGGGTGGTTAGCGGAGGTGTTGCGCCATCAAGAACGCCTGCAAATTCTGCACAAAACGATCGCTGTCGGTAAAATTTCTGGTGCAGTGGGAACCTATGCCAATATTGAACCACGCGTGGAAGCGATCGCCTGCCAAAAACTCGGACTCCAACCCGATGCAGCCTCAACACAGGTAATCTCACGCGATCGCCACGCCGACTTTGTGCAACAGTTGGCTTTACTTGCAGCTTCCATCGAACGTTTTGCCGTGGAAATTCGCAACCTCCAAAAAACCGATGTTTTGGAAGTCGAAGAATTCTTTGCCAAAGGGCAAAAAGGCTCTTCTGCTATGCCTCACAAGCGCAACCCCATTCGTTCCGAACGCCTCACAGGTATGGCCAGAATTATCAGAAGTCATGCTGTTGCAGCTTTAGAAAATGTTGCCCTTTGGCACGAACGGGATATTTCCCACAGTTCTGTAGAACGAGTAATTTTACCAGATACTTGCACTCTGACACATTTTATGTTGGTAGAGACAACTGACTTGATACAGAATCTACTGGTTTATCCAGAAAATATGGCGCGGAATATGAACGTTTATGGCGGCGTCGTCTTTAGCCAAAGAGTCTTACTCACCTTGGTAGAAAAGGGAATCACCCGTGAAGAAGCTTATAAAATCGTTCAAGAAAATGCTCATACCGCTTGGAACAAACCGGAAGGAAATTTCCGCGAGTTGATTAGCAAAGATCCCCGTGTGAGTGCAAAATTATCATCAACAGAAATTGCAGGATGCTTCGATCCACAACATCATTTGCAACATTTAGATCAAGTGTATCAACGTTTGGGGATTTAGTTTAGTGGTTGGTAGGGGCGAACGACCGTTCGCCTCTACTTGATTAATCTACGAGAGCAGCGATCGCTTCTTGAAATTTTTGCCAGATTATAGCCCCAAAATTATTGTTATTTTTGGGATTCCACTCTTTGATGACGAATTGCATCAATAATCAGATCCGCAGACCCGCCTTGCTTGGTTAAGCCTTCAAAGACAACGTTGGTATCAATGACAACTCGAAGTAATGGTGCGGTAGACATGACACTACTATAGCACCATAGACGGTGTCGCTTTATCTAGAGAACCACAACTTTTGTAGTCAATTCCAGGATGTTCTACCAGGAATAGCATCGCCTAAGTTAGGGCTTGCTTCTAAAAGTCTATTAATTACTTTTTGTGAATCTGTTCGTAATTAGCTCTCAAGGACTTGTAATAATTACTGGATATAAATCCATAAATACAAGCTAGATAAATTCTCTTAATAATTTTGTTGCTTTAATTTCTGTAATCTAAAAATAGGGCCTTTAATATTAAACTTAAGTTTATTGTTCTATGATTGCTTAACAAAAGCGCTTCCTTGGGAGCGCTCTTTTTTTCTTGATCAAAGATTTGGCATCAGTCCTGTACCATTGAAACCGGAAGCAACCTCTTCACCAAGAATTCTCCAATGATCCCTGTACGTCAAACTTTAGCAAAGCCTGATATTCAACTTTCTTATTTGGAGTGGAACCAAACTCAAGATCAGGAACCTTTATTATTACTTCATGGTTTAGCTGACCACGCCTTGGTTTGGTCTAGCTTGGGAGATTACCTAGCGCCACAGTATCACATAGTTGCACCTGATCTACGCGGTCATGGTGAAAGTAGTAAGCCAGAAAAAGATTATAGCTTTGAGAGTGCGATCGCAGATCTGGAAGCATTGATGCATAAATTAGGATGGACAAGTACTCATGTCCTCGCCCACTCCTGGAGTGGTAAATTAGCTTGCATCTGGGCTAGACAAAATCCAGAACGATTGCGGAGTATGATTTTAGTCGATCCGATTTTTATCTGGCAAATGCCCAGTTTCTTGAAGATGACATTTCCAATTTTGTACCGCTTCCTGTCGTTTCTCAAAGCAATGGGGCCATTCACCAGTTACGAAGCAGCAGAAACACAAGCCCGTCAATTAACAGCATACAAAGGCTGGAGTCGCTTACAACAAAAAGTTTTCCAAGCTGGTATCGAACAAAAACCTGATGGTAGTTGGGGTAGCAAGTTTCCTATTGTTGCACGCGATCGCATTTTTGAGGAAGTGATGCAGGTTCCCGGTTTAACAGTCCCAATTCATATTCCTACCTTATTTGTCCAGCCAGAAAAAGGTGTTAACCGCCAAGAATGGCAACTTAAACCTTATAAAACATACCTCAAAAACTTACAACTATGCCGAGTTCCCGGTAATCATTGGCCATTTTTGACCCAACCTGAAGCCTTTAATCAAACTGTAAAAGATTATTTACAACTTCATAGAGAACATTAATATCAGGTTCGCTTGATTACTTATAATTCCCACCCCACCCCCAATACGGTTCGGATAAGACAAATCGATTGGCATTTAAATCCTGTAGAGACGCGATATATCGCGTCTCTACATATCCAAAATTATGACGAAAAATTCTTAACCGAACCGTATTG
>NZ_NAPS01000001.1:2664827-2700977 GCF_004323185.1 Westiellopsis prolifica IICB1 | reverse complement strand
TTTCAACGTTGCTTATTAACATTCCTCCATCCATAGAGAACATTAAAGCGTTTGTTCAAAACCTTTTAACGTTGCTTATTAACGTAAAAACGTAACTGGGGGTGTACGGGTGTAGGAGTGTAACGGACTCCAGTATACGCGGGATGGAGTTTGAAGCAAGAACCTCGGTTAAGAAATATTGACCAACCCAAAATCTTTGTAGAGACGCGCTGTTTGAAGCGTCTCTACATTCTTAAAATCGAAGCAAAAAATCCTATCCCTTGCAGTATTTATTACCTACACTCTTATAACTATTCTTGAGATTCCATCACCTCAGCAGTCTTATCCCTATCCAACTTGAGAATCAACACACCCAAGGGTGGTAAACATAAATCAAACGAATAAGGCCGATTGTGCATTGACCAATTATCAGTCCATTTACCACCTAAATTACCCATATTGCTACCACCGTATTTCCGCGCATCACTATTGAATAACTCGGTATAAAATCCGGCTACTGATACACCAATACGATAGTGGGAATGGGGTTGGGGGGTGAAGTTGCAAACCACGACTACAAAATCTTCAGAGTCTTTGTCTCTACGGATGAACGACACGACGCTGTGACGGTTATCGCTACAATCAATCCACTCAAAACCTTCCCTGCCAAAATCTAGGGTATACAAAGCTGGTTCGCTGCGGTAGAGATGGTTTAGTTCTTTGAAAAATTCTTTGAGTTGTTGGTGGGGTTCATACTGCAACAAATGCCATTCTAAATCAGCCCACACATTCCACTCACTCCACTGCCCAAACTCCATGCTCATGAACATGGTTTTCTTACCTGGGTGAGCAAACATATAAGCAAACAAACAACGCACGTTAGCAAATTTTTGCCATTTGTCACCTGGCATTTTGCCGATGATGTTGCTCTTACCATGCACAACTTCATCATGAGACAGTGCCAGCATGAAGTTTTCGCTGTGGTGATACCACATACTAAAAGTAACATTGTTCTGATGGAACTGACGGAACCAGGGGTCCATGCTGAAATAGTCCAACATGTCGTGCATCCAGCCCATGTTCCACTTTAAGTTAAAGCCCAAACCACCAGTGTAGGTCGGCCAAGAAACCATCGGCCAAGCTGTAGATTCTTCAGCGACAGAGACAACACCAGGAAAATAGCTAAAGATTAGGTGGTTAACCTGACGCAGAAAATCAGCTGCTTCTAAGTTTTCTCTACCTCCATATTGGTTAGGAAGCCATTCGCCTTCTTTGCGGCAATAATCGAGGTAAAGCATAGAAGCAACCGCATCAACGCGAATTCCGTCAATGTGGTATTTATCAAACCAAAACAGAGCGTTTGCAACTAAGAAATTGCGGACTTCGTTGCGTGAGTAGTTAAATACCAAAGTTCCCCATTCTTTATGTTCACCTTTGCGGGGATCGGCGTGTTCATAAAGGTGAGTCCCATCAAAGAAAGCTAAACCATGACCATCTTTGGGGAAGTGACCAGGAACCCAATCTACAATCACGCCAATATCGTTTTCATGGCACTGGTCAACAAAATACATAAAATCATCTGGGCTACCGTAACGGGAAGTAGGAGCGTAATAGCCTGTGACTTGATAACCCCAAGAACCATCAAAGGGATGTTCTGCGATCGGTAACAATTCTATGTGAGTGTAGCCCAAATCTTTGACGTAGGGAATCAACCTGTCTGCTAATTCTCGATAAGTCAGAAAACGCGCACCAGTATTGAGTTCGGAAACAGCAACTACTGGCTCGGTTTCCCCATTCGGAAGTTGGGGTGGTTCCGCACTAGAAGCGTGTAACCAAGAACCTATATGTACTTCGTAAACTGAGACGGGTTGAGTCAGAGGATCAGTGTGACGTCGCTTTTCCATCCAGTCTTCGTCGTTCCACTCATAGCTATCTAAGTCAGCGACAATCGAAGCTGTTTTGGGACGGGGTTCTTGTTGGAAACCGAAGGGATCAGATTTTTCGTAAATATGACCTTCTATATTTTTGATTTCATATTTGTAATTTTCTCCTACCCCAACTTCAGGAATAAACAATTCCCAAACTCCAGTTTGTCCTTTACGCATCTGGTGTTGGCGTCCATCCCACTTGTTGAAATCGCCTAGCAGTGAAACGTTACGCGCATTGGGCGCCCAAACGGCAAAATAAACCCCTTTAACGCCATTTACTTCTGTGGGGTGCGCTCCCAATTTTTCGTAAATGCGGTGATGGTTTCCTTCAGCAAACAAGTGTAGATCAAATTCAGTCAAACGGGGAGAACGGAAAGCATAAGGATCATAGATGACTCGTTCGTGTTCCCCTTCTTTGATTTTGAGCTGGTAGTTTGCTAATTCTTTTGTTTCGATCGCGCATTCAAAAAAATGAGGATCATGTACGCTATGCATTGGGTATTCTTTTCTTTCTTCGGGAAGAAGCACCCACGCTTCGCTAGCATTGGGTAGGTAGGCTCGCACAGCCCAAACAGTTTTGCCATTTGCTTCTACAAGATGGGAACCCAATATTTCAAACGGATCTTGATGCTGATTCCAAACGATACGGTTTACTTGTTCAGGGGCAATCATGGTCATAGACATGGAGCTACCTACGTTGGTTGAATAAAGTGGTTAAGTAAATCTGCTTTTTTAACTTCTATATATTATTCTTTACATTTATTTGCAATTTTGTCTTGATGTCATCGTGAATTTGGGGATCGGGGAAAGGGGATTCTCCAGAGGAGACGCTTCGCGTAGACGCGTCAGCGGCTTCTCATAGAGTACGGGGATCGGGGATCGGGGGGAAGGGAGTGTGGGGAGTAATGTAGAGACGCGATTCATCGCGTCTGGGAGTGTGGGAAGTGTGGGGAGAATTATTTGACAAGTCTGTTCCCGATCCCCAATCCCCGATCCCCGATTCCCGATCCCCAATTGACTAAATCAATGTATCCAAAAAAGGGAAAAGCTGGAATAATGCTCTACGCAGTCTCAGCAAAAAGATATTTTCTCTGATTTTAGGACTTAGTTTTGGTGGTGGGGTTTGTTGCAGTTGGGCTTGCAGTTGTGCATACTCCGCAGCAGATAGAGATTTGCCGTCAATGGGCGATCGCGCTGCTAATATAATTTCTGTTCGTAATATTTCTTCTGGTATGTCTTCTGGCGGTGGTAATGCTATTACTTTTGCTCCTTGATAACTAGTAAAACTTACCACAATGCTACTGATAACTATCAAATAAATGTATTTTCTATTTTTCATTTTTATGAATTTTTGATTTTTTATTTTATTTATTTAATTTGAAGCGGGAAACCCCAAATACGAATAAAATCATCCCTAAATTGAGTTGATGTTGGAAAGCTCCAGCCTCAGCAAAGCAGGTTGGGGTATTTCACTGCTAGACAGTTTATACCACAGCTGCCGTCCGACTTGTATATATTGATCAATTGCCCAAAAAACAACCGATGCAACTTGAGTGCATCGGCCAGAAAAATATTTTGGAAATTGGGACTTGACATTTCGCTCATGCTAATGCAGAGGCTTGGGGTTTGGCAAAGATCATTCTTCCGGCGGATGTTTGCAAGGCGCTGGTGACAACTACCCGCAATTCACCACCGACATAATTACTACCTTCTTCGACTACGACCATTGTGCCATCGTCTAGGTAGCCGATTCCTTGACTGGGTTCTTTACCTTCTTTGAGAATCTTCAGGTCAATGTTATCGCCTGGTAAGTAAGTTGGACGTACAGCATTAACTAAATCGTTAACGTTTAAAACAGGGACTTTCTGCACACTGGCTACTTTGCATAGGTTGTAGTCATTGGTTAGGAGTGTAGCATTGATTTCTTGGGCAAACCTGACTAACTTCGCATCTACGGTTGTGATATCGTCGTAGTCTATTGAGTTAATCAAAATGCGATCAGGGTAAACTGTTTTAATTCGATTGAGAATTTCTAGTCCCCGTCTTCCCCGTACGCGTTTTTGATCTTTGCTTGCATCTGCTACTTGTTGCAGTTCTTGCAAGACAAATTGGGGTACAAGCAACTGTCCTTCCAAAAAGCCAGTTTCGAGAAGTGTTTCAATCCGACCATCAATAATGCAGCTAGTGTCTAAAACCTTGGTGCTAGCTGGTTTAAGTGTTCCTTCTACCACCAGTGTTTCTACAGTGTTGGGATTAATTAACCGCAACAAACCACGCCCGTGGGTGTCAGCCAGATTCATGCCAGTATAAGCCAGCACAATACTACCAACAACTGCTACCAGTGGCTTAATAAAAAAGCTAAAATCGGCGGGAATTGGTAGCAAAAATAGAGGTGCTAACATGAGATTCGCGATCAATAACCCAATGACCAGACCGATCGCACGGGTTAAGATGATTTCAAATGGCATTTCCCGCACTTGGCTTTCTAGGCGGCGATAGGCTGTCTGAAATCTCAGTCCGACTGCGCCGCCAATAATAGCGGCAAAAGCAGCAAAAACCAAGCGTAGAGCTTCTATGTTTGTGACCCGATCCAGCGCTCCATCTGGCAGCAACTCGATACTGTAGAAACCTACCCCCGCCGCTGCTAGGATGAATGAGAATATGATAATTGCATCAAGCATAATAGTGCTAATTTCCTGCAACAGTTTTAATCGATAGGTAAAGTATTTTTATCTCATCGCTAGAAGCGATTTAATATATTTACGCTCATAATAGAGGTTGAGAATGACAACATCTGCAATCATTATAACTAAAGATTTTTATGCTCTATTATTGCCATCTTTTTCGTGAAAAACGATAAAAATTTGTTAATAAATAACTAGAAATAATTAAAATAAAATGCTAACCCCAACAGTAATGTCAGTAAGGATTTTACCCCTTGCCTGATATATTCTGATCTTCTGTGTTTTACTTAACTTATTAATTTTCATGTTTTGTAATTTTAATAATCTTATTTTAATTTTTACTCAAAATGGTACAAAAAGATATAGTTTCAGCCATTCCAACTTCTGCGTACGTACATATTCCTTTTTGCAGACGCCGATGTTTTTACTGTGATTTTCCGATCTATGTTGTCGGCGATCGCTTGCGTGGTGAAACATCTAATGCTATATCTCAATACGTAGAGATTCTTGGTCAAGAAATTGCCATTGCTCCTGTTTTTAGCCAATCTTTGCAGACAATCTTCTTTGGTGGCGGTACTCCCTCACTGTTATCTGTGCAACAATTGCAACATATATTATTGGCGTTAGAGCAAAAGTTTGGTATTGCTCCTGGGGTAGAAATTTCGATGGAAATAGACCCAGGTACGTTTGATTTAGCACACATTCAAGGCTATCGTAGTGCAGGCGTTACGCGTGTCAGCTTGGGTGTACAAGCCTTTGATGCAGATTTATTGCAAGCTTGTGGGCGATCGCATTCGGTTACTGATATTTACAAAGCCGTAGACTTAATCTCACAGGTAGGATTCCCTGAGTTTAGTATAGACTTAATTTCCGGATTACCCCATCAAACCTTGGATAGGTGGCAAGAGTCATTAGAAAAAGCAATTGCTATAGCACCGACACATATATCTATATATGACCTAACCATAGAACCAGGAACAGCCTTTGGTCGTTACTACAAAGGGGGTATTCATCCCCTACCAACAGATGAAACCACAGTCAAAATGTACCAAATGGCGCAGCAAATCTTAACTGGTGCAGGTTATGAACATTATGAAATTTCCAACTATGCCAAAGTTGGACACCAATGTCAGCATAATCGAGTTTACTGGCAAAATCGCCCTTATTATGGCTTTGGTATGGGTGCAGCTAGTTATATCGCAGGGAAAAGATTTACTCGTCCACGTAAAACTAAAGAATATTACCAGTGGGTGGAAGCTGGTTGTGTAATTGATTGTGAAGTGACATCAGCAGATGAAATTTTGTTAGAAACCTTAATGCTGGGTTTACGTTTAGCAGAAGGTGTAAATTTAGCAGTGCTAGTAGAACAGTTTGGCGAAAAGAAAATAGAAGAGATTGAAAAATGTTTACAACCGTACTTCCAAAAAGGCTGGATTAAACTTGAGGGAGAAAAATTGCGTTTGAGTGACCCCGATGGATTTTTGTTTTCTAACGTGATTTTGTCAAAGTTGTTTGCGGAATTGGGGGGATAGGGGATCGGGGATTCTCCAGAGGAGACGCTTCGCGTAGACGCGTCAGCGGCTTCTCATAGAGTACGGGGATCGGGGATTGGGGATTGGGGATTGGGGATGGACGTGGGGACAAGAAGAAATCGCCTTGAAGTTTGAATGTTAAGTCTTAAAGCTTGAACATTAAGTCTTAAAGTTTGAACGTTGAGGTTTAACTCTAGTAGGACTAGCCCTTTCAAGGTGACTCATAAAATCTCTTTTTTCCTCTCTGCGCTCTCTCTCTTGAAAAGCTTTGAAGTTCCCTCCGGGACGCTGCGCGAACGGAGGAAACCTCCGCTCAAACTTTTCGCTGCGTTCTCTGCGGTTTAAAAGTTATTTATTTAACCGCAGAGGCACAGAGAACACAGAGATAAGAGCTTACAGAGGAGTTGATTGTTGAGAATTTTGCTCCACCTTGAAAGGGCTGACCATTGACACTTGACCATTGACCAATGACTACTTTTGCATTGTAATTGCGATCGCTTCTTCAAGTTGTTGCTGCGGGAGAGTGGTTAAAATAAATACTTCTTGTACAGTTTTACCGTGACGTGCAATTAATTTAAACCCACCACGAATGGGAACAGATACCCGTAATTGCAACTTTGGACTATGACCTTTTACCCGTCCAATTTGTCCTGGTGTGATGGTTTGGATTCCATCTAGTTTGCACAGACGTTCGAGGATGGGAATAAGTCCAGGAATATGAGTTGAGTGATTCCAAACTAATCTGCCATCTTTAACAGGTGTTGCTTTGCGGGTGTCTGAGGTGGGTTTTGTCATAAATTTTACGCTGCTTCCAAAGGAGCCATTGTTAAACCAGCTCGACGTAATTGCTGATGGTAAAGTTCGGCTGGTTCTTGCGGCCCAGTCCAAACAATGGCTTGCCCCTCATAGTGTACTTGATTAGTGAGATCCCAAGCGCGATCGCCAGTCATTCCCGGAATATACTTGACCAAGCACTCTGCAACGTGCTGAAAAGTATTAAAATCATCATTTAAAACAATGACTTTGTAATTTGGATAGGTCTTACGGGTAACTTGAGTTGACCGTTCAGGAGCTATAGTTGGTGTCGCTGCCATCCCGTAAACAGCTGCTGAAAGTCTGGTAATCATAAAATTAGTTAACCAACAGGTCTTTACAAAACTACACTACAATTAACAGTTTAGTCTATAGTCAAGAGTCATTAGTCATTAGTCATTTGTTTTTTGTTTAAAGTAATGACCAATGACCAATAAATATTGTACAGACGCGATTAATCGCGTCTATTTCCAATCTTCCCAATTTTGATTGAAAATTGAGGTATCGGGGAAAGCGGTGGGGTTGCCGTTTTTCTTAAGTAGTTGTTGCAATTTTAGTAATTGCGGTTCTGCTTTGGGCAAATCATCAACAAGTTGGTAGGGTGCAACGTTGTTTTTCAAGGCGAAAGCTACTGTAGTTCCCGCAGCAGCGCCAGCAGACCATTCAAAGGAGTGTACCCGGTAGGCTGCTGCTGCAATGTGACTGGTAGCAATACTTTTACCCCCTACGAGTAAATTATCAATTTTTTGAGGGATCATTGCCCGCAGAGCAATTTGAAAGGGATAAGCTTGACCCGCACCACGCCTTTCTCCTGGACGTTCTTGATTTCCGGGTGCTTCTGGTGGACTTTTCACCATGCAAGGATGGAAGTCGATCGCATAATGTCCAATACCGATAGAATCGGCGAAAATAGTTGAACGAGTTCGTCGCGCTACGTTTTCGGGACGCTGTTGACCTGAAAGTACTGATAAAGCTTCCAAACCTGCTAGGGTAGCTTTCAAGCGACGATATTCAGCAGGTGATAGGGTTGTGCGGTAATACTCATCATCGTAATTGCGACGAGAAATATCAACTTCCCAAATACTAAAACCTTCCGGCGCACCCCAACTAGGACGACCAATGATCCGTCTTCCTTCGCGCATATAGGGGTATTTTGACAAACCGTGCGCTGTTCCCATGGGGGAATTTAACCCGGAAAGAAAGCGATTGTTTGTGTGTTGTTGCTTGACGCCATTTCCTAATTGGGAATCTGTAGTCCCTGCTGTCAACCAGTAATAATAACCAAAAGCATTTTCCTCACCTCTACGCAAGGTTTCTACACGTAGTCCACCCATCCAACCACCAGGGTTAAGCTGTCCGGTGGCTTTGAGTTGTTCGCGAGTATAAATTAGATTATCTTTGGCGGTTCCGGGACGGTAGTCATTTCCCCAAGTCCAGTTTTGCATGGAGATGTCTCCTGGGGTGGGAGCCGTAAAAGTTACGCCGCCAAATTTCGTTTCTTCACCTTTTTTCGGACTCCAAATCCGACGGTAAGTAAATACTAAAGGAAAGCTGGCTAGTCGTTTCAATTCATAACTGTAATAGGGTGAATACTGCATGTAGAATGGAGGCATGGTTTGTGGTTGTGGTTCCTTGGTTGCCTCCATTGCAAAGGTGTAAGTAAAGCCTTGAGTGCAGTAGGGATCGTTAGTTGCACTAGAAGATGAAGGCTCTAAATAAGAACGTGCATCGATGCCTAGACGATAGGGAACATCAGCAAGACCAATTATTTCTCCAGTTTCACTGGCATCTACAATATACCAGTTAGGGATATTGCCTTTTTGTGCTTGTTTAGGAGCAAGGCGAATAATAGTTTTGGTAAAGCGGGAAGAATTTAGATAGGCATAAGCATCTTGAATGCTCTGAGATAAGGTAAAAGTATTAAGTGGGGGAGCATTGGGTGCTGGTTTATGTTGGATGGCGATCGCATTATTAATGATTTTCCCATTAGAACTAATATCTAATTCTTTAATGACTGTATTTGGGAACCATTGCAATTTGCCTTTTCCCTGTTTTTCCGCATCTTTGAGCATGGAATTCAAAATTTGATGTCCATCTTTGGGCATAAAACAGGAATCACTTACCCAACAATCACCAGGGTTGAGTTTGCCGTATTTACGTTCAATTCGTTTTCGCAGTTCTAAGTAACCGCGAGAGTAGTATAACTTTGCTCGTTGGGTTGGTCGTTCGTCAAGTGCCGAAGTTCCTTGAGCCGAAATTTGTCCTCCTAACCAATCGGTAATTTCTGTGAGACAAACTGTTTTCCCAGCTAGTAAACCTTCGTAAGCAGTCGCAACACCAGAAAGCCCACCACCGACAACAAGAATGTCACAATTTACCGTTTTGTCGGGTGTTCTGGGTGGTGCTGCAATTACAGCATAAGGTGCAATCAAACTAGAAATGAGAGTCAGACTAATTAAAGAGGTGTGGTGACAAGAGATTAGGTGTTTACGTTTCATGTTAAATTCGATTCCGCTCAACTCCTCGATCACGGCTTGTTAACCTGGAATTAAAATTCAGGCTCAAAGCAGAAACCCGTTACAATCGGTTGAATGTAGAAGCCGGAAATTTATTTCACGGCTAATTTTGCAAGTAACATTCAACCGCTACGGGTATCCAAAAATGACAAGCCGCGATTTTATTTTACTTTCGCTACGTACTTTATCAGTTCTTGATGACAGATAGCCCAGATTTCCCAGTTTTATACGTGGTTGAGTTGAGCCGCCAAGGTTCGCGTTGCTAAGAAAATAATGGAGTGGAATATTATAATAAGGCGATACTCTGTAGGAGTAGCTACCGCGATCGCGTAGCGTGACCAAGAGTTCATCACGCATACAACCATGAATGTACAACTTGTTAACTCCCTCGTGGAAGTGGTACTAAACCTCTCCCCCGAAGAGCAAAAACTTTTTCAAGAAAAGCTTAGTAATAAGCATTTAACGTTACGAACCAGTAAACCTAAAACATCAGAAGAAAGATTGTTACTTTGGCAGGATTGGATAGACACAGCGCCAAAAAGCTATGCCAACCTTTCTAATGAAGCTCTGCGGCGAGAAAATATCTATGATGATGAAGTATGACCGATTATCTATTAGATACTAATATCCTGTTGCGCTCTAGGGATATAGCTTCACCCGATTACAATCTTGTTGATTGCACAATCAGGTATCTAATATCTAACAACCATCGATGTTTGATTACATCTCAAGTTTTAATTGAATTTTGGGTTGTAGCCACCCGTCCCGTTGCTGTAAATGGATTGGGATGGACATCAGAAGAAACCGAACGAGCAGTACAAATGCTTATAAATCAGTTTGAGTGGCTGGAAGAAACACCAGATATATTTCGCATTTGGTTGAACCTCGCTACAACTCATAGGATATCAGGGAAGCGCACTCACGATTTACGCATACAAGCAGTAGTGCTTGCCCATAACATCAGTCATATTCTGACTTTAAACCCATTCATACTTTGTAGAAGTTAAAGGAATTACTATCGTTCATCCCAAGAGCATAAATAGCTAGAGTTTTGACAGTAAACCATCTGAAGCAAGTTTCACACCTCCATTTTCATCTTTGCTAGTCTGTATCAGTGTTGTCTATGATAATCATGCTGGTAATCTGCAAACTTTTAACTTCATGAGTTACTTCCGTCCTGCGATTGATGCGATGACTGGTTACGTTCCCGGAGAACAGCCAAAACCGGGAACTAAAATTATTAAGCTTAATACCAATGAAAATCCTTACCCGCCATCACCAGATGCACTTAATATCCTCAGAACCCTAGATGGCGAATGGTTGCGGCGTTATCCTGATCCCTTTGCGCGTGAATTTTGTGCAGCTGCAAGTGAAGCTTTGGGTGTACCCGCCAATTGGATTATTGTCGGTAACGGTAGTGATGATGTGTTGAATGTGCTGATGCGTGCTTGTGCAGAAGGACGCGATCGCAAAGTTGTTTACCCAATGCCGACTTACGTTTTATATCGTACCCTAGCAGCTATGCAACCTGCGGAAGTTGTGGAAATTCCCTATCCCCAAGATTTTACACTGCCGATTGATGATCTGGTTGCTGCTAATGGCGCGATTACGTTTATTGCTTCTCCCAACAGTCCTTCTGGTCATTCTGTACCGTTGGATGATTTGCGTACTTTAGCACAGAAGGTTTCAGGAGTAGTGGCGATCGATGAAGCCTATGTTGATTTTGCTGAATATTCTGCCTTGCCATTAGTGCAGGAATTTGAGAATGTGATTGTGTTACGTACTTTATCCAAAGGCTACTCTCTGGCAGGTTTACGGATGGGTTTTGGAATTGCCAATCCCAATTTACTGACAGGGTTGTTTAAAGTTAAAGATAGTTATAACATTGATGCGATCGCCACTCTGGTTGGTGCAGCAGCAATGCGTGATCAAGCTTATAAAAATGATTGTGCTGAGAAAGTCAAAACATCACGAGCAAAGCTGACTGTTGAGTTAAAAAACTTGGGTTTCACAGTTCTTGATTCTCAGGGAAACTTCGTCCTTGCGACACCTCCTGAAGACAATGCAGAACAACTTTACTTAGGATTGAAGGAACGAGGTATTTTAGTACGCTACTTCAAGCAACCAGGATTAGACAATAAACTGCGGATTTCAGTCGGTACAGATGAACAGAATCAAACATTAATTGAAGCTTTAGTTAGCTTACTCAAATAAATCAGCTCTTTAATACCATTTCACTAAAATCTTGATACAAATGCAGATGGTGTAGAGACGCGAAATTTCGCGTCTCTACATTATTTATATGTATCGCAATTAACGTGAAATGGTATAACCCACTTCAAGTGGGTTTTGGCTATGAGCCAGCTATTTATTTGAGGGCGAGATTGTGGCTCATCAAATCTATCGAACTCACGTAAAATTAGAGGTTCGTCGCACTTTTCACGACCAAATAAATTAAAAAACTATCAACTTAGCCCAATACGGTTCAGATAAGAGACGCGCCATGGCGCGTCTCTACAGGTCAAATTTTTGCACTAAAAATCCTTAACTGAACCGTATTGCAACTTAGCCTTTTTATGCTAGTATTTGTCTATTGTATATGCGTAATTAAGCATTACAAGGGCGTGTAGCTCAGTGGATAGAGCGTCAGATTCCGGTTCTGTAGGTCGGGGGTTCGAATCCCTCCACGCTCGTTTTTTGTTTTTTGGTGTATTGATAGCAAGACTGCGTATTCCGTTACATGAAACTTACCCAAAGCTACCCATAACTAGACTAATTATTTAGTTACAGTTTCTTTACCCGTTCCCCGTTCCCCTTTCCCCGATCCCTATTACCTGCTACCTTTTAAATGTAATATCGGCATAGTAAACAATCCCCACGCCAAACCCGTCACCAACCCAAACAAAGTTACAACATAATTATTAAAACTCCACCACCCTAACACCTCTGCGCCTAACTCCAACGGATAAGCCATCATCAACACACTTGTAAGTGCTGCACCACTCCAACCATATTGATGCAGCCAGTAAAAACCTCTACCACCAGTTACCCCACACAACAACCGAGTCAACAGCAAACCAGTAACTGTTCCGTAACAACGCATACATACAGCCATGAGAAACGGTGACGCCAAACTCACTCCCATTTCTGGTTGGGGACAGACATGACGACCCATAAAATAAATAATTTCCGCAATTCCAGGTAAAATAAACAACCCAGAAGCAGCCAAAAAAGGAGCAACAAGCGGCCCTACCACCATTCCTGCTAACAGAAAATCAGCAACAAAACTTACCCAATTAATCCTTAATTTTCTAGCAAAAACAACTCCTTGCATCTGTTTTCCCTTTGTGTCCTACTTTACCTTGAAGCGGCGAGTGCGTCTATTTGCTTCGTTACTATGATAAAACTTAACAAACCCAAAAAACTGATGAATTTTAGTAAGGATTCAGGTCAGATATCTTGTACTTTGATTTGTGATGCTGAAATACCCATGCTTCAAAAATACAGCATTTTGCGATCGCAGGAATACTTATGATGGGTCAAGTTTCCTCCAATGGACAATTACATGATGAATTAAAAAGTTGTCTCCACCCTTTCTTTGAAACTGATTTATTCCACCTTAAACAGTGATTACGTCTTCGTAAATTTCTGTCATTGTTAGAGTTAAACCTACAGATTTTAATTGTAGGTCATCACCTTTATCTAAAGTTTGTACTGACCAATTTCCTTGAGCATCTTTGCGATAAATTTCTACTTGTATTTGGTCTTGAGAAACTAGCACATATTCTTGTAAACTGTCTAAGGCTTGGTAGTTAATGCGTTTTTCGCGTTTGTCTATAGCTTCTGTACTTGGTGATAGCACTTCTATAATTAGACAGGGATAATTTACAAAAAAACGGTCTTGGTCTTGCGGGTTACAGGTAACTACGATATCAGGATAGTAAAATAAGTCAGCCGGTTTCGTTTTATTGGTACTTTGTATCCTGACTTTCATATCTGAAATGAAAACACTACAGGAACTACCACGTAAATGAGAACGTAAGCGTGCATGAATGTTACCAGCAATCAAATTGTGTTCTTTGCTACTGCCAGACATAGCGAAGACTTGACCAGCGATATATTCATGGCGAATTTCGCTAGATTCCTCGGCTTTGAGATATTCTTCAACAGTTAGGTAGGTTAATGGGACTGACATAACTAATTGATAATTAATAATTTACCAAAATAGGAGAAAGATAACAGGGAAAAGGTAATAAACCCTTAAGTTTTCTCCTTTCCCCTCTTTTCCTACCCCATCTTCGCAGTATAGGGACTTGTCAACTTATCTAACTGCTGGGTCAACAAACTCAGGAATAATCCCACATCTGTTACTACACCCAGTGATTCAATCGAACCCCTGTCGCTTAACTTGGTGACAACTGCTGGGTTGATATCTACACAAACCATTTTCACACCCGCAGGCGTCATATTACCTACACCAATAGAATGCAGCATTGATGACAACATCAAAATCATCTCCGCACCTTTGAGTAGTTCGGCGTATTTTTCTTGCGCCTTGATTAAATCCATCTGGGTATCAGGTAAGGGACCATCATCCCGAATTGAACCAGCTAAACAAAAAGGTACGTGATTTTTTACACATTCATACATGACACCGTTTTTAATTACCCCAGCTTCTACAGCTTTGGCAATGCTACCGTAACGCCGGATGGTGTTGATGATCTTCAGGTGGTGACGGTGTCCACCGCGTACTGCTACACCCCGCTTCATATCGACACCGAGGGAAGTACCCATGATTGATTGTTCGATGTCGTGAACTGCGATCGCATTTCCTCCCAACAGTGCTTGTACGTATCCTTCGCGAATCAGTCGTGATAAATGTTCACCACCACCAGTGTGAATTACTACTGGGCCAGCAGTGACAATAACTTTACCACCAGTGTCGCGTATTTTACGTAATTCCCAAGCCACCTGCTCAACGACTAGTTCTACGCGCCGCTCGCTGGAAACTCCTGCGGACATAAAGCTGAATTCTTCAGAATTGCGTTTTTCCCGCGATTCGGTTTTGCGAATGGTGCGGATACCTTGGACATCCACAACCACCTGTTCGCCTACTTCTAAATCACGTAATATTTTACACCGCGCTATCAGACCTTGGGGAGTTTGGGAAATGGCGATCGCTCCATCCATGCGTTGATTCTGCACCGTTACCCACTCACCATTAATCCGGATCTCGGTGGGATAAATCGTGCTGACATAAAAATCATCGGGAGCAACACCAGACATAATCACTGGTTCTAGCTTGACATCTCGCTCATCTTGCGGCAAGTCAACCGCACCCAAATCAATAAGTTGCGAGATGATTTCTTCCATCACCTCATGAGAGGGAGCCGATACTTTTACCTCTGCGGCTGAGGTACTTTGTCGTTGTTCTCCCAAATTAAAGTTGAGAACCTGGAAGCTACCACCGTTATCTACAATCAAATCCAAAGCGCGGTTTATCAAACCAGCATCAAGCAAGTGTCCTTCCATGCGGAGGATGCGGCTTTCTACCGACACATTAGCATGAAGTTCTTCTCTGATTGGTTCTGTTGCTCGCAGAGTCAAACATTTGGCTGCACCTCCGGCTTTGAGAAATTCTGTCAGTGGTGTTTCAATAATTTGGAAACCCACATTTACCAGACATTCCTTCAGGGAATCGCTAGCTTTGTTCATGATCACGATGCGATCCACATTCACCGCATTGCAGGCGAAGTTTACCGCATCAGCCTCAGCGATCGCTATCCGCTTTTCTGGCGCTACTCGCATTTCAATTACACGATTGGAGTAGGAATCAAAAGCCGCAGGATAGTAGAGCAAATAACCATCTGTTAATGGACAAAAACAAGTATCCAAATGATAGAAGCGATCGTCTATCAACCGCAGGGATAACACCTCAATATCAAGCCATTTTGCCAGATAGGGATGAGAATCTAACTCTGAACGGAAGCCGTATCCCGCCCATAACCAGCGTCCTTCCCGATCCAAGAGTGCGTCACCCGCTCCCTCAAACGGCAAATCTTTAGGTAATTCATAGACTTTGTAGCCGTTTTCCTCAAACCATTGCTTAAAATACGGTTCTTCTCCTTGACGTTCTTTATGTAAAAAACGACTTAAAACTACTGTCTCTCCTAAAACCAGACCAGCATTAGCCGTGAACACCATATCCGGCCAGCCCTGCTGGGGTGGCACTAAATTTACAATCGCGTGTTCTTTGAGGATGTGATAAAGTTGATGCCACTGCTGCACAGCGCGATCGCGCGATGACTTATGAATATTCCCCTCCATCCAGGGATTAATTACATAGTCCACATCGTAGTGGTCAGGCGGACACATCAAATAGCGAATCTGGGAAGTCATAAAAAATGTCACAAGCGTATAGATGCGGTAGTTTCTCTTGAATACTAATTGTTGCTGAACCGATTCTGCAAAAATTGATACTAATTTATACCTTTCGATAGTTGAACAATATCAAAAAGCTTTTTTCTATTTTATATACTCCTACAACCAATTCCCCACTAAAACATAGGGCGCCCACAAACGGGGAATTGGATCTTTTTTTAACAAATCCAATTGAGCGCGTTGGAGAGCTTCAGCTTTGGTAATTTTCGGATCTTCTAACTCTTTATAAAATTTAATCATGAGGTCAGCTGTAGACTTATCATCAACAGACCACAAAGTTGCTAGTGTGCTGCGTGCGCCTGCTCGGACTGCAATCCCAGCAAGTCCTAAGGTAGCTCGCTTGTCTCCCATAGCAGTTTGACAAGCACTCAGCACAAGTAATTCAATCGCACGAGATTTATTAGAGTTGCCTAAACGCAATAATTGGTCAAAATTCTTGACTTTTAAAAGCTTATTCCAAGTCAAAATAAAAGTTTTTTCGGCATTAGAACTAAACTCACCGTGAGTTGCAATGTGAACAACATTATATGAGGCTTCTTTGATTTGATAGCGTACATTATCTTCTGTAAAATTTTTATTGAGAAGTCGTTTATGTTTAGGTATTACTGACTGAATTTTCTCCAATTCGTCTTTGACATTTATGAGAGGAGCAAAAGATCGATCACCACATTCACGTTTTTGACTTACTCCAGCAGTCAAAGCATAAATTTTTCTTCTTTGTAAAGGCTTGGGGTCAACTAATTGCAAGCCTGGAGCCAGAGCAACAGCATATTTTTCGATTAAGAATTTTTTCTCTTTGCTATCATAAAGAACAGCCATGGGAATATTTCGCAAAGAACCATCTAAGACGAATACCAATGTTTTGATATTCATTTCTAGCAATTTATTTTCTCGTGGTTTAATCAACCAGCTATATACTAATCCTGACAATTCTTTTATTTTATTAATGGCGTTGGGTTCTGTGAGTAATCGCTGTAGCTCTTCTAGATTTTTTTCAATTTCATCCGTCTGTTGAGTAATTGTGTAGTGTTCAAGGTCATTTGTTGGTAGCTTGAGAATAATTTCGAGACGGTCTTTTAAAATAATTGGATAAATGACTGCGGTTTGAGAATCTGTTTTATCAACCACTTCATCAATATTTTCGGTTTTAGCTTCCAAACACGCTTGGCGAAAAAAGTTTTCTAGTTCTGTGAACTGTAAAGCTTCAATGACAGTACGAGCTTGTTTTAAATTTTCTTTACTAACTTCTTGACTCTGACCTTGGGGTTGCAAAAGTAAATCTACAAATTGGCGATAAACAGGTTCGACATTCTCTCGAAAAGAAAACTGTACATCTGGGTTGAGGGCAACTAAATCATTGCGAAGAGATCTGAGGGTATCATATGCTTGGTTGTAGGATGCGATCGCCCTTGGAATCTTACCTGTGATTTTAAATATGTATCCTAGTTGCCATTGCCATAAATAAGCAATATCCCCCATTCGCATACTCAGAGCTATTTTTAATCCCTCCTCAGTCAGCTTTTGAGCATTGTCAAAATCTTTTGTTTCTAGATACACTCCCCCCAACACACCCAAAGCGTAAGCTTCTGAACGTTGATCACCAATACTTCTAGCTTGTTGAATTGCAGTTGCTAAATCTTGAGCAATTTCTTTCCATCCAGGTATATCGACGTTGGTAGCTTGTTTTAAATGTACTAAACTCACAGCGAAGTTAATTCGAGCAAAAATTGCTGTTTGGTTAATCGGAATTTGGTTTAATCGAGGTTTGATATCAATATATAATTGTCGTGCTTGTGACCAATTGTGCGTTTCTAGCAATACACTTAATTGATTAAGTTTTGCTTGCAGTTGCACAACTGGTGAGTTAGATTTAGTAGCCGCCTGCTCATAAAATTGGATAGCTTGTTGATAACATTTAGAAGCCTCATGAGAAATTTGACGATTGGGAGTAGAGGTGACGTAGCGTAAAGGTGTGGGTCGTTCTCCATTAATTGCATTTAGTTGATTGTTCGTACTATCACCGAAACCACGTTGAATGTTACCTAAACTGAGCAATGTTTCTGCTAATTGTTCAGGGGATTGCAATTTTTGAGCTAAATTATGACTTTTGTGCAAATATGTTTCCGAATCATGTAACTCACCGACTAATTGCAGAACATTGCCAAGGCTGCGGAGGAGAGTTATTTTCATTTCAGAATCTGGTTGTTTCTCCACAGATTTAACCAGTTCCTGTAAATTTTTTTGTGCTTGAAGGTAAAGCCCCAAAGTTTGTTCAGCTTGAGCAAGATTAATTAAACTCCGAACTTTACCAACTTCATCACCCAAGTGCGTGTAAATTTTAGCTGCTTGTTGCCAACTATCCAAAGCTTCTTGGGTTTTACCTAATTCCAAGAGCAGATTTCCCTGAATTTCTAAGGTTTGGGCTAACAGTTGTGGATTCCGATTATTTTTAAGGATTTCTAAACTTTTTAATATATAACTATGCGAATTTTGTATTTGTCCGAGTTGCTTCACGACTAAAGCAAGATTGCTCAACCCCATAGCTTGCCCTAGCTGATCTCCACTAGTTTGGAAAGCTTCTATCGCCTGTTGTAAAATCTTGACTGCTAGAGTGTAATTTCCAGCCTCATAAAGTTTTTGAGCTTGTGCAACTAAAGATTGAGCATTTGACTGATGAGAATTACTCTTTGCTTGAGCCAAAGGAAGAGCAAATTGGATACCGGGGTTGAAATTAAACTCAAAAATCACCAAAAGTGCAGTCATCAAAGCAAAAAAGCATCTTTTCAACCACCTGCGAATGTAAAGATCATGTCTATTCATATCAAGTTCGGATAATTAGTTATACTTCCCACAGTCATTGCACCCCACCCCCAACCCCTAAGCGCTGGCGGGGCTACGGTGTACACACAAGTCTTATAAAGTTGCCTAGTGGCGTTTTGATCCCCCCTAACCCAATACGGTTCGGTTAAGAATTTTTCGTCATGATTTGGGCATGTAGAGACGTGCCATGGCACGTCTCTACAGGGTTTAGATACCAATCGATTTGTCTTATCCGAACCGTATTGCCCCCTAACCCCCCTTGAAAAGGGGGGAACTAGAATCAAAGTCCCCCTTTTTTCTAGCGTAGCGGCGCGCCAGCGCGGGGATTTAGGGGGATCAGAGGATTTGTGTGTACACGGTAGGCTGGCGGGGAGGGGCGGTTTTGGCGTCTCTACATGTTAGTTGGACAAGATGGGGGATTTGGCAAAGGACTCACAGGCGTGGTATTTGCTGCTACCAACACCACTTCCCCAGATTTATCGACTATCCAACCTGTAGCCTCGACTATGTGATTTGGCGTAGAAGACTTGGTTATTGACTCGCCTCCTGTTGCAATTTGCCGATTATCAAGATGCACCCAAGGCACTTGTACAGTATTTTGAGTGCGGAATAATTCGTTTGGTAAAAATGGCAAACCACCACGTTCAGTGACGACAAACCTATTTTCTGTGTCTATGGGACAAGATTGGGCAATTTGTTTTGTGGCGTCAATGGGAATCTTTGGTAGTTCCACTAAGCCAGAACTGGGATCAACACTTTCGATATTGATTTGGACATTGCCATTTAACTGAGAATTTGCCCCAGTGGCAGTGATATCACTTAAAGATGTGAGTTGTGGACGAAACTGCGTACCAAAAACAGCTTGAGTATTAATAGTGATATTACCGCCTTTAAAGTCTTGAGAATTGGTAGTAATATCACTATTTTCTTGGGGGATTGCAACTAGACTATCTGTATCAATATTGATATTGCCACCAGTAACATTGCTTCCTGTGGCGTTGGTGCTGATGGCACTGCCACGACGTAAGATTAAAGTTCCAGAATCTAGGTTAATATTTCCTTGTCCGCCCGTAGTTGTAGCAGTGAGTTTGCCTTGGTTGTCCAGCAGTAGGTCTTCAACTGTAATATTAAGGTTGCCTCCCCTACCTGAGCCGAGACTGTTGGCATTAATTTCTGCTCCATTCTGGACAGTCAACTTCCCTGTGTTAATTCTCAAATCGCCCGCACTACCAGGCCCTTCACTTCTAGCTAGTAGGATACTAGGAACAACTTGTCCATTTGCACCAATGGCAGAACCAGTCACTGTTACAGATTTCGAGGCATTAATATCTAATCTTCCTGCCTGTCCTCGACTACCGTCAAGAGCAGCAACTGAGATGCTAGCGCCGTCTTTGACGACTAAGCGCTGAGTGTTGATGATTAAGTCCCCTCCTTTGCCTGTGGGTGGTGTGAGAAATGGTCGCGAATTTCTAGTCTCAGCAAGCAAGCCACTAGGGAAATTAATAGTATCTGTCACTATTTGCCCATTCGCATCAAATCTGGTACGAGGTATCACTATTAAACCACTGGCTTCTACTGATTCAGAGGCATCTACTATCAAAGTTCCCCCATTGCCAGCACCAAGGGTAGAAGTTGATATTTGTCCACCATCACGGAGAATTAAATTTTTGGTGGAAATCTTTACTGTTCCCGCATTTCCAGCATTTTTTTCGGTGCTAAGAGTCCGAACACTTAAACTAGAGAAACTTCCACTACCTCCTATTACCTGCACAAATTCAGAAGCATCTACAGTTAAATTCCCTCCTGAGCCAGAGGTAAAAGTAGACGTTTCTATTAATCCACCATCACGGACAATCAATCGCTTTGTTGCAATTGTAATGTCACTTGCGGCTCCAGTTGCCCTAGTGAAAGTACCTAATTGGCTGGGAGAATCCTGGTTGAAACCACTTACTTCTACAGATTCAGAAGCTGTGATTGTTAGAGGTTGACCTGGTTTATTTCCTATAGTAGTTCCTCCAATCTGTGATGCATCAGTAATTGCAATATTTCTACCATGCAACTGTATCGCTCCATTACCTTCACCAGTTGTAAAAATATTAGACGCTTGGGATATTTGTATATCTTGGAAATTTTGCACGCCATTGTATCCCAAAGCCCAACCCTCAATAACGGGAGTTAGACTAACAAAACTGTTCGGGGCGACACTTCCTATATCAATTCGTCCGGCGGGTGCTGTTAGTGTGCCGCCTTTGACTGATACATCACCACCCAGCATCCCTAAAGTTTGACCAGGAAGAACTTGTAAATTCGACCCTTCTATTTGGATTGGTTGAGCAGTTTGCCCATATTGCAAACCGATGGGGAGGCTGACAGTTAGTAATGGTGTTGATTGGGGATTAGTGGCACTGAATTGAGTGCCATCGGCAAAGTTGATACTATGGGCTGTACTGGCAACAAAAGAGCCATTGATGTTTAGTGAGGCATTGGGGCCAAAGATAATACCACTAGGATTAATTAAAAAGAGGTTGGCAGAACCGTTGGTTTTAATCAATCCGTCGATGTTTGAGATTGAGCCTCCCGTCACGCGGTTAATGATGTTTCTAACATCTAAGTCATTGGCGAAAGCAGCTGAACCACCTGTTGGTACAGAAAATTCTTTAAAGCTATGAAAAAGGTTGCTGCCAATCTTGTTGCCGTTAGTAATATTAAAATCTCGGTTATTAGTGGTTGTAACCTGGGTTGATAAAGTCCCATCTGAGGAAACTTGTGCCTGAATCAAATCGGTTTTAACCAGAAAGCATAGGGAAACTAAACTAGCTATGCAAAAATAGTGATTCGGCTTTTTCATCAACAGTTTATGAATTAGGAATGATTCGATTTAGAATAAACAAATTATTTGTTAATTGTCAGTAAGCAGAAACATTGTGGAAATGCTACTTATATGCTATTGCAGATGTGGAGACGTAGCAATGCTACGTCTCTACATCTGGTGGAATGACAAACAATCTTTTCAAAAAATATCTAACTGGTAGTAGCGTGTCAAGGCTAAAATAGTGCATTAATAAACCGCAGAGGCGCAGAGAACGCAGAGAAGGAAGAAGAGATTTATTGCAGCATTTTAGTCTAGACACGCTAGTAGGGTGCGTTATGGTGGAACACCTAACGCACCGGCAATTTTCACAAATCAGATAGGATTACTATATCAAGCCTATTTTATATTCTCACTGCGATCGCAATGGTAGAGGCGCACAGTTGTGGTGTTATACGATTAATCCAATATGTATAAGGATTTTTGTGGAACAGCTTACCCTGCAAATCATTTGTGAGAAACAAGATCCCCGACTTCTTTTGAGAAGTCGGGGATCTAAGCTCTGCAATTATCACAAATCATATAGATTCAGATAAAGTGGTGCGTGATACCAAAGCCGTAACGCACCTTATCTTAAATATTTATTAATTTATCGCTCATTCATGCAAGTTTTAACATGGAAAGCAAATGTTTCCCGACATATATCCAGCAGCACCACCTGGACATGGGACGTTGCATTGAGGTCCTAAATTGATAGACTTGAGTATCTGCGCTTTTGCCTCTTGTGCAACTTCATCGTTAACAGTTGTCCGGGTTAGGGAGGAAACCGCCTTACTTGCATTTACAGGTCGGACTTTAACTATTTCTACGTCACTTTGTTCTGATGTCAGTAGCGGGGTTTGAGCTTGAACTTGAGTTTTGCCAGCCCAAGAAATGGCAAACATCATTAGGAATGATAAAGCGAAAGCTATGACCAGATATATGTTGCGTTTCATAATTTATCTCTTGATTTCATATACTTTTTAAACTTATCACTAATCCATGTGAGTTTTAACATGCTATACAAATATTTCATAGCAGATATCCAGCAGTACGTGGACACGGGATGTTATATCAAGTTCGCCTGATTACTTATGATTCCCTCTGAACCCCACCCCGGTTTTGTCTAACGCCAAAACCTCCCCTAAGCGCACGCGCTTAGGGGATTAAGGGGTGGGGTGCAATAACTGTGGGAAGTATAACTAATTATCCGAACTTGATATTATATAGCATTTCTAAATCATCAGATAGGATTACTATATCAAGCCTATTTTATATTCCCACTGCGATCGCAATGGTAGAGGCGCACAGTTGTGGTGTTATACGATTAATCCAATATGTATAAGGATTTTTGTGGAACAGCTTACCCTGCAAATCATTTGTCAGACACAATATCCCCGACTTCTTTTGAGAAGTCGGGGATCTAAGCTCTGCAATTATCACAAATCATATAGATTCAGATAAAGTGGTGCGTGATACCAAAGACGTAACGCACCCTAATATTTATTAATTTATCGCTAATTCATGCTAGTTTTAACATGGTACGCAAAAGCCTTGTGAAATATATCCAGCAGCACCACCCTCACACGGGACGTTGCATTGAGGCTTTAATTTAATTGGCTTTAAGTTCCCTTTATCCACAATATCGCTAGCTTTTGGCTGTGCTACTGAGGGTTGACTCGTTTCTGTTGGCGTGACTGGAACTACTTCTGATGTAGTTACTTCTGATGGGGTTGTTGGTGTAGCAACTTGCAGTTCATCAGCCATTGCAACAGAACTAAACATCATCATGAATGAGAGAACGATACCGATTACCAATGAGATTGTACGTTTCATAATTTATCTTTGATTTATGTAAAAACATTTGGGGTTGCCCCTTAAATAACACCAATATCAATTCGTAGATTTCCTGAAAAGTTGTGAAAAATATTCTATGTGCTACGGTGTACACACAAGTCTTGAAATCCCACCTAAAACTTGGTTTCGTTACCCTAGCCTTAAAATTAGCCTGATAAATGGAGTTTTCAGTTGACCGAAACTTGGGTATTTATGGGGCTAAAAGAGTTGAAACCCTTGCGGCGTATACTTGTGTGTACACCGTAGGCGTGCAATCGCGTAGCGCCTACTTTGCACCATCGCTTTGACGTTTGTGACGAATGTCGTTTCATTCATAAAGAACATCGCGACGTTAGCCCCAAATGTCGTGATGTTCTTTATGAACGTCACGACGTTAGCCACAAACATCGCGACGTTAGCCACAAACATCGCGACGTTAGCCACAAACGTCACGACGTTAGCCACAAACGTCACGACGTTAGCCACAAACGTCGCGACGTTAGCCACAAATGTCGCGATGTTAGCCACAAACGTCGCGATGTTCTTTAGACCTGGCTTGAAAATAGAGGCTGAAACCGTAAAAAAATCGTTCCACCATCAATACGGTTCGGTTAAGAATTTTTCGTCATAATTTTGGATATGTAGAGACGCGATATATCGCGTCTCTACAGGATTTAAATGCCAATCGATTTGTCTTATCCGAACCGTATTGGTTCCACCATCATTTTCATTGTTTTTTGTGAGCGCAGCTCATGGAGTCTCTTGCAAAAGTCGAATGAACCCCCCTCAATCCCCCCGTGAACAGCAGGGTGGGGTTCCCCGCTAAACCTGAGATTGAGCAATGACGACGCGATCGCGTCCGGTTTTTTTGGCAATATATAAAGCTGTATCGGCTGCTTCTATGACTGCTGCACCTGTTATACCATGTTCTGGATACATGGCTACTCCCAATGACAAACTCATGCTATCAAGTTTCTGATGTTGATGGTGGAGAGCTAAAAGTTTGACTGTTTGGCGAATGCGCTCGGCTCTTTGTTGACAAACTTCCAAAGAACTTTCTGGTAAAATCAACATTATTTCTTCGCCCCCATACCGACAAGCAATATCAGCTTTGCGAATTTGTTTTTTCAAAAATCCACCGAGTTCGCGCAACACAACATCACCTGCTTCGTGACCAAATTTATCGTTGAAGCTTTTAAAATGATCAACATCGATCATAATAATGCCCACATGTTTGTGACTGCGTTCGGCGCGGCTGATTTCTCGTTCTAAAGATTCTTCTAAATAGCGGCGATTAAATAAACCTGTGAGAGGATCACGAATACTCTGCTGTCGCAATGCTTCTGTGAGCCGTAGGTTGGCTAAAGCTAAGGCGATGCGTTCCGAAACCGCAGAAGCTAGTTGTTGTTTAGCTGCTGTGAGTTGTCCTTTTTCTGGGGAATGGAAATGCAACATTCCCAAAGCTTCACCTTGAGCCATCATTGGTACACAAAGAGCTTCCCCTGCAAATGATTCTTCAATGTGGCTACAGTGTAAACTCTGTTGCTCAGATGTGGAAAAATGCGCGCGTCCTCGTCGTAAAGCCCAACACTGCTTGGCTGAAAATACTGTTTTACTTGCAACAGTTAAGTCACCCCAAGTTGTCACAGCTTCGACAAAGTGTTTTGAGGAATTAATCATAAACACTCCACCTGATGTTTGAGGAAACAAGGGTTGGATTAACTGAGCAATGACTTTATATGCTTCTTCAACCGTCAGACAAGCTTGCAAAATATCGCTCATTTGAGTGAGTAGAGCAATTTCATGGTTGCGTTGTTCGAGTTGCTTGCGCTCGGTGATATCTTGAATCTGAGTAATAAAATATAGTGGTTGACCGTGGATATCACACACTAGCGACACACTTAACAAAATCCATACCACATGTCCTAGCTTGTGTATATACCGCTTCTCTATGTGATAACAGCGAATCTCACCAGTTAAAAGTTGACGTACGTAGTCAAAGTCAGTATCTAAATCTTCTGCATGGGTGATATCTTGGCAGGT
Source organism: Westiellopsis prolifica IICB1 (assembly GCF_004323185.1). Classification (GTDB taxonomy): domain Bacteria; phylum Cyanobacteriota; class Cyanobacteriia; order Cyanobacteriales; family Nostocaceae; genus Pelatocladus; species Pelatocladus prolificus_A. The sequence goes on along the minus strand of NZ_NAPS01000001.1, from coordinate 2,675,537 downwards.
TTTAGCTAGTAATTCTGCTTCTGAGTAACCGACAATTTCACACAAAGCATGATTTACTTGTAGCCAACTACCGTTTAAACCCACTAAAGCCATACCAATAGCAGCATAATCAAAAGCATTGTGAAAACGCTCTTTACTTTCCCGTAACGCTTCTTCAGCAAAATGGCGTTCTTTGATTTCTAGTTCTAGCTGCTGATTGGCTGGCTTTAGTTCTGTCAAGTTGAAAATAGTCAGAAATTGAGGAAGCGATCGCATCAGTAAAATCATAGTACACACTGAACTAGAAGCCGCGATCGCTTTGAGTAAATCTAGCAACCAATACTCTGGATGCAAAAACATCCAAACGTTCAGGAAAATTATTGTACCGCATATCACATTTAAACATGCAAAACCTATGTATATACACTTAAAAACTAAATCTTGTCGTTTGTGAGGAGAATAAACAACCATGATGGGAAATAAGTAATATGCGAAGGCGATCGCAGAATCAGATATAACTGGAAGCCATGTCAGTTGTGCTTGACATAGGTAGTAATGTCCGTATTGCTGATACACTGCACCCGCCTTTGTTTTACGAAAAATGAGAAAACTAGTTGAAACCTTGGAAGTCAAGACATCATTCTTGTGGTATTTGCGTAAATTTTATACAAGTAAAAATCTACATGTAAAATTTTTAACCTTTTCTTTAGGGAAAATCCAAGAGTTAGTCCAAAAAAATTTAATGTTTATTTAATGTTTACAATTTTTGTAGTGGGTGCTGCTGGATCACAGCGAAATTGACAATGGCACCTCAAAATTCAAAATAGCGTCACTTCTGTAAAAACCCAGGCATCTTTACTCACGGTTGATTCAAGTTAACTTTTTGTTGCACATATATACAAAACTATGCATCAGGGACAACAAAATGTAATAGAAGGCATCTATGAAGTATGCATTGGCGTTCCAGAACCAATTGCAGCGATTCAGTATTGGGAGCAATTTGGTTATCGTATTGGTGAACAGGGCGAGTTATCAGCAAGTGTTGCGAAACAATTGTATGGTGTGGACTCGTTTTTACGCTCAATTCGCCTTTACCACCAACATGCAGACCATGGTTTGATTCGTCTGATGATTTGGCAAAACCCTATAAATAACGGGTTAAAGATGGGATCAATGAAAGTGAAGGGTAATCGTTGGGCAACAACTTTAACTGCCGATATTATCAACATCTTAAATCATATAGAAGAAGCAAAAGCCGCTGGTTGGCCGCTTTGGTTTACCCGTCCACATTGGGAAGTAATTTATAACAAAGAAAACAAAAAGCGTCCTTTTATTGACAGGATGGTTGGGGTGCGTGAAATGCTATTGCTACAACCATTGACACGACAAGTTTTTTTTCAAAGGTTTGGTTATACACTCCCGGATTACGGAAATATTGATCTTAATTCTCCTCTCAAGACGAGTCAGTTTACCCACATCGGGATGGTAGTTCAAGATGACACTAAGGAAACATTGAAGTTTTATGATCAAGTTTTGGGTTTGTTACGGGTGCGTGATGATATAGAGACTAGCTACGAATCATCTCTAGCTGGAAGAGAAATTTTTGATCTCCAACCAGGTGAAAAGTTTTTTGTTACCGCTTTTGATGATCCACGTTCTTCCACAACTGATTTTATGGCAGCACGTAGCGGTAGACTTTATATTGTTCGCTTCCCCAGTTCCATAAATCTAGATTCTCGCTATGAAGCAGCACAACCAGGTAGTCTGGGAATGTGTTTGTATACTTATCGAGTGCGAGGACTCAATCAATTTTGCGATCGCATCAAGGCAAGTTCTGTACAAAAATTTACAACTGTTGCTGAAAATGAATTTAAAGAACCAAGTTTTTCCTTTGTCGCACCGGATGGGTATTTTTGGAATTTGATTGGGAATTAGACCAGTTATCAGTTATCAGTTATCAAATTCTATTACTCACTGTTAACTGTTAACTGTTCACTGTTTACTGTATTATGGATGGCGTTAGTGTTGTTATTTTTCAAACAATACTGTTGTTAATTTTTATAATAAATAGGTGTATTTTGACATTTGTTTGGCTAGAAGTCTTTTTGAATGATCTGAGTATTGAGACAAAATTTTTTGAATTTGATTTGCCTGAACCATCACCAGATGAAAACATCAAAATATCGAAAACAGCCTGAGTCAGAAACCCCACAGCGAAAGCTGGGGGCTTGAAAAAGTCCCACATCTGACCAGTCTAAGTTCTTAACTGAACTACGTTTAAGGTAAGAGTTAAAGACCTACCAGGGGATGCGTAGCTAGTTCCCTGCTCTAGAACTAAATTGTTAAACATCTGTACAAGGGTTAAAGAAGTGTAATTTGGATAGTTACCGACCTTAAACATTGACGTTCGCCCTTGGCGTTGCCGAAGGCTAGCTAACATCACCCGAAAGGAGGCACAGTAGTGTGCAAAGTATTTGTTTTAGATACCGAAAAAAGACATCTTGACCCAATTCACTCAGCACAAGCAAGACAACTATTAAGGAACAAAAAAGCAGCCATATATCGCCGCTTTCCATTCACGATTATTCTTAAAGAATCACGCCCAGATTCACCCGTGACACCACTGCGATTAAAGCTTGACCCTGGAGCGAGAACAACCGGAATTGCATTAGTTAACGATACTACAGGCGAAGTGGTCTTTGCTGCTGAACTAAAGCACAGAGGTTTTGCGATTAGAGATGCTTTAACTTCTAGAAGGCAATTAAGACGCGGTAGAAGAAATCGCAAAACTAGATATCGTAAACCGAGATTCTTAAACAGAACTAGACCGTTAGGATGGTTAGCACCAAGCCTACAAAGTCGAATTGAAAATATCAAAACTTGGGTTGAAAAGCTACGTAAACTTGCACCAATCACAGCTATTAGTCAAGAATTAGTCAAGTTTGATATGCAGTTAATGCGTAATCCAGACATTGAGGGTAAGGAATATCAGCAAGGTACACTAGCTGGTTATGAAACGAGAGAATATTTACTTGAGAAGTGGGGTAGACAATGTGCTTATTGTGGTGTCAAAGATGTTCCACTGCAAATAGAACATATTCATCCACGTTCTAAAGGAGGTTCTAATTCAATCACAAATCTTACATTGAGTTGCTCTAAATGCAATATCAAAAAAGGTACTAAGGATATCCGAGATTTTCTGAAAAAAGACCCTAACAAATTACAGAAAATCTTGTTACAAGTCAAAAGACCATTAACTGATGCGGCTGCTGTTAATGCTACTAGACATGCATTGCTAGAAGGTTTAAAAGCAACTGGTTTAACTGTCGAGTGTGGGTCAGGAGGATTAACTAAATTCAATCGCAGTAATCAAAGTCTACCTAAAACTCATTGGATTGACGCGGCTTGTGTTGGAAAATCAACACCAATTCTCAATATTAAAGGTGTCAAGCCTTTGTTGATAACAGCCAATGGTCATGGTACTAGACAGATGGCTGGTACAGATAAATTTGGTTTTCCAAATCGTCACCGTTCAAACAAACAAATTCATTTCAGCTTTAGTACAGGGGATATTGTTAAAGCTGTTGTTACTAGTGGCAAAAAAATTGGCGAATATGTAGGACGTATCTTATGTCGTGCTACAGGTAGTTTTGATATCGCTACTAAATTAGGAAGAATATCAGGAATTAACTACAAATATTGTTTAGCAATCCATAAAAAGGACGGATATAGTTATGCTTTTTAGAACTTTTTTGAAGGCGACTTCAGTCGCCCGCGCCTTACCCCCATGTCTAAAGCCAGGGGCTTCCTCGGCGCGGATATTTTGGTGAGTGGAGATATTATGGCTAAAAATATTTATGCGCTGCTAGTCGGTATTGATGAATATGATCCTGCTTCTGTTGTGTCTATACCATCTTTGCAGGGTTGCGTTAATGACATCAACGCAGTAGAAATCTATTTGCGCGAACGTGTAGCTCGCGATCGCGAATGGAATTTGGTAGAACCAATAGATAGACCTTGGATACTCATCAATCAAAATGCTACTCGTCAGGCGATAATTGATGGCTTTCGGCAACATTTGTGTAATGCTGACAGTGAAGATGTTGTCTTATTTTATTATGCGGGTCATGGCGGACAACAAAAGTCACCACAGGAATTTTGGAGTTTAGAGCCAGACCGTTTGGATGAAACTTTGGTTTGTTATGATAGCCGGACAGTAACTAGTCGAGATTTAGCTGATAAAGAAATAGCTTACCTGATTTCTGAAGTTGCTCAAAAAAATCCTCACGTTGTGGTAATTCTTGACTGCTGTCACTCTGGTTCGGGAACTAGAGATATTGAAGCTAAGGTGCGTCAGGCTCCTATAGATTATCGCGATCGCCCGTTGAGTAGCTACATTTTTACAGCAGATTCTTCAGTATTTGCAGAATCCTTAAGTGCTGTTCGCAGCTTGGATAAAAAAATTACAGGAGTTGTGTTACCAAAAGGTAGACACGTTATGTTATCCGCGTGTCGAGAATACGAACAAGCGAAAGAGTATAAAGCTGAAGATGGGAAATCTCGTGGTGCTTTTTCTTACTTTTTACTGCAAACCCTGGAAAGAACGAATGGTAAGATCACGTATCGGGATTTAGCCAGAAATCTCAATGCTTTAATTAGTGGCAAACTTAAGGAACAGTCACCACAGATTGATACCACTGATTCACAGGAATTAGACAAACCATTTTTGGGTGGTGCAATTCGAGAGCGTTCTCATTACTTTACTTTGACTTATAGCGAAAATCAAAAAAGTTGGGTAATTGATGCGGGTGCTGTTCACGGTATTCCCAAAGTTGACAATGGTGGAGATACTCTGCTTGCTATTTTCCCACTTGGAACAGCGGATCAACAGTGGCGTGATTTAGGAAATGCTTTGGCTCAAGCGCGGGTGACACAGGTGTTACCACAACGAAGTAAAGTAGAAATTATTCAGGGAAGCAATAATCTGTTTGAAAATACCAGTTATTTGGCTATAGTTACCAGCTTATCATTGCCCCCGTTGAAAGTATATCTTGATGGTCAAGGCGCAGGTATAGAATTAGCGCGTCAAGCATTAGCGAACACTAATTCTTTGTATGTGCAGGAAGCTGCAAAATCTGAAGATGCAGATTATCACTTATTAGCAAAATCCAATCAATATTGGATTATACTTCCTACTAGTAAACGTCCTGTAGTTGCCCCGATTCCAGAACAATCAACTCAGGCTGGTTACATGCCTTATTTTGCTAGCAAAGCTATTCAACGTTTAGAACATATTGCGCGTTGGCAAAATATTTTACAACTTAAAACTCCCGCTAATAGTAGCATTCAACCTGATGATATCACAATGGAAATCATTGTTTTATCTGGAAGCCAAGAATCTGGTTCCGGTTCAGAAATGCGGTTAGAGTATACCAATGAAAATGGCGAATGGATACCGCCAAGTATTCAAATTGTTCTCACAAATAACAGTGAAAAAACTCTTTATTGTAATGTTCTGAATCTCACCGAAAATTATAGCGTCGAAGTACCATTTTTCCCAGAAAAAAGTAGTATTCGTTTAGCAGCGAAAGGTAGTGAAGCTAGCGTTACTATTGCCAGTTTTGATGATTTGGGTTTGGTGATACCCGATGAGTTTTTAGCTCAGGGAATTACTGAGTACAAAGATATATTTAAATTGATTGTTAGTACTTCTGAATTTGATGCCAGTTTATTAGAACAAGATGGGTTAAATCCACCTTCACCTAAACGTTCAATGGGTGGAAAGAGTATTTTAGAAAGTGTAATCCCGGAAGTTGGCGATCGCAATGCTGTCAGAGTGAAAACCAGAGTTAACAATGATGATTGGCTAACCCAAGAAGTTGCAGTTACCATCGTTCGTCCCCAAAATCCTGAAAATTTGCCGAGCGATCGCCCCATGCAATTGCAAAATGGTTTAGTAGAGGTGTTACCTCATGCAAATTTGCAAGCAGAAATTAATCTCACAACCGTACCCCAAACCATCAGAGACTTAGGAAATGTCACCTTACCTCCCCTTCTGCAAGAACTAGAGAATACCGAACCCTTTCAATTTACCACCAGCCGAGCCAGCGATCCTGGTTTGAGTGGTTTGGAATTAAGTAACGTAGTTGATCACACCGTAGTTACAAAATCAGCACCTTTAAAATTACTAGTTAATCGAGAAATTGCAGAACACGAATATCTTTTACCAATAAGTTACGATGGGGAATTTTTCTTACCTTTAGGAACAGGTAGAAAAACTCTAGATGGAAAAACAGAAATTACAATTGAAAGACTACCCCCACCTACAAAAAGTCATCGTTGTTTGCAAGGTTCCATCCGCATCTTTTTTCAAAAAATTATCTGTCGGAAGCTGGGAATAAAATTTGATTATCCGATTTTAGCAGCAGCAACAGTTGATGAAAACGAACAAGTAATCTACGACAAAAACATCGAATCAGTTAGAGAAAAAGTTACTCAAGCACAACGAATAATTCTCTACATTCATGGAATTATCGGTGATACAGAAGCTCAACTTCCTAGCATTAAAAAAGTTACAGTCACCGCCGATGGACAACAAAATCTGATCCAAGATTATTATGACTTAGTATTGGCATTTGATTACGAAAATCTCAATACTACGATAGAAGAAAATGCCCGACTTTTAAAACAAAAATTGCAAGCAGTCGGTTTGGAAGCCAATCATGGCAAACAATTACATATTGTTGCTCACTCTATGGGTGGCTTAGTGTCTCGTTGGTTCATTGAACGAGAAAGTGGTAATGAGATTGTACAACAGTTGGTGATGCTGGGTACACCTAACGCTGGTTCTCCTTGGCCTGCGGTACAAGATTTAATTTTTACAGCTTTGGTATTTGGTTTAAATCAACTTGCAGCAGTTGTTTGGCCCGCAAAAGTATTAGCTGATTTATTAGAATATCTCGAAAATAACAATTATTCCCTTGAGCAAATGCATCCAGATTCCGATTTGCTCAAACAACTAGCAGAAAATCCTGACCCTGGTGTTCCTTATACAATTGTGGCAGGCGATCGCTCATTAATTCGCGCCGCCACAGAAATGCAACCAGACAAACAATCAAGTCCTCTGCAAAGATTAATGTCCAAACTTTTTGGTCAAAGTGTAGATCAAGTAATAAACTTAGTATTCTTTGAACAACCAAATGACATCGCAGTGACTCTAGCTAGTATCAAATGTATAAGTTTCAGCCGTTCACCCCAGCCTCAGATATTAACACCAAATCCAACCTGTGATCACCTCACCTATTTTACTCATCCAGCTGGCATAGAAGCACTGGCAAAAGCACTTTCTCAATCACCGATTCCGAAAACTTCCCCTCAACCACAGACACAATTTCCCCCAATGCGCCATAGCAGGATTAATTATGAAGACATCACCATGATTATCCCACCAGGCACACCACACGACCCTATACCCGATCATCCTCCCAATCCCTCCCCACCACCCCAAAATCAACCAACAGAAAACCCTTCAACGGGAAATGGCCCAGTAATTTGGGTAATTGCTTTATTATTAGTGGTACTTGCGGGCTTAATTCTGTGGAATCGTACTCAAGAGAAAAAACCACAAAATCAGCAAGACGCGATTCATCGCGTCTGTACAATACAAGACGCGATTCATCGCGTCTGTACAATAGTCATTGGGTATGGGAGAATCCCGGATGTTTAATCTTTGTGTCTTAGTGTCTTGGTGGTGAAAAAAATAATTTTTGAAACACCAAGACACAAAGACACCAAGAAACTTTCATTTTAAAGATTTACCACATCCTCTTGTTTCTCATCATATTCCGGCAAATCATTCGGTGCGCCGCAGGCGGAAATATTACCTGTGAAGTTCACATCCGCCATGAGTTCTGGATGTTGTTGCTTACGCTGGGCGATTTGTTCGCGGGTGAGAATCTTCGACTCATCAAAACCGAGTTCGATTTCGGTTTGTAGTCCTTTGTACTTGACTCGTTTGAGGTTATAGAAGCGCTTGTTGAGGGTGGTTTGCACAAATGCTTTCAAGCAACCTAAAAGGTATTTGCGTTTAAATGGATCTTTGACAAACCAATATTCAAAGGTTTTGCGGAGGTAAAAACGGGCGTAGTTTCGCAGTACTCCTTTGAGAACATCTTCCCGTTCCATGGCATCCGGTTTCATGATCGGCGTGACAAAGTTATATTGAGAATAATCGCGGACTTCGACGCGATCGCCTAAATCTTGAAATAATTCGGAAAATGGCCAAGGGGTAAACATGTTCCAGTTTACCATGTCTGCTTTCCAATCCAAAGCCATTTGATAGGTTTGTTCGATGGTTTCTGGGGTTTCGTTTTCTAAACCCATGATAAATTGAGCTTCGGTAATGATACCATTTTGATTTAGGAGTTTGATGGCGCGTTTGTTTTGTTCGATGGTTGTTTCTTTGCGGAACAAGTTTAACTTTAACTGCGCTGCTGCTTCTGTTCCCAAGGAAACATGCACTAGTCCGGCTTTGCGGTAAAGTGGTAGTTCTTGCTCATCTCGTAAAATATCTGTCACCCGTGTATTGATTCCCCAGTGAACGCCTAAATTACGTTCGATTAATTCGTTACACAAAGCGATAAATTTTGGTTTATTAATAGTTGGTTCTTCATCTGCCAGAATGAAAAAGCCGACTTTGTGTTTTTTTACCAAGATTTCAATTTCATCGACGAATTTCTTGGGAGTACCAGAACGATATTTGCGCCAAAATTTCCACTGGGAACAAAAACGACAGGTGAAGGGACATCCTCTGGCGTAGTTGGGAACTGCAACTCGGACGTTGAGGGGAGTGTAGATATATTTACTCCAGTCTAATAAACTCCAATCTGGGGTGAGAGTATCTAAATCAGCAATCGGGGGATGGGCTGGTGTGGCGACGACTTGTCCATTTTCGAGGAAAGCAATACCTAATATATTACGGCGATCGCTCTCATCTGTACCATTGGCGATCGCTCTGAGCAAATTAACTGTGATTTCTTCCCCTTCTCCCCGGATGATATAATCTACCCAAGGCGCTTCGTTGAGAACTTCATTATACATATAGGTCGGGTGAATCCCGCCCATAATTGTTTTAGCTTGGGGACAAACTTGTTTAACTATCTTGAGAGTAGTTTGAGATTGGTAAATCATCGGCGTAATCGCCGTCGCTAGCACCACATCCGGCTGATGCTTGGCAATAATTTCAGCCAAAGCATCATCCGCAATATAATCGGTCATAGCATCAACAAAACAGATGTCAGTAAAGCCAGCTGTTTTCAACGCTCCACCTACATAAGGAACCCAACTGGGTGGCCAATTTCCCGCAATTTCCGCACCACCAGAATGATAGTTGGGTTGAATCATCATGATCCGCATAATCTGGCTCCTTAATTTTGACAGATGACTGTTTGCTAGGATTTACGCCATCTCCCCAAAATTGGTTTGCGACATCGGTCTTGACGATTTAGTTTTGCAACATTATTTTTATATAACTTTATAAAGAAGATTTTTGTTAAAAAAGCAAAGATTTTAAATCTTAACCACGATTTCAGCGTGATTCGATTTTGGATTACCCTGCGGGTTAACCTTGTAACATTTTGACTTTTAAGACAGTCGCTACTAGCTAGCTTTGGCTCCAGTCTACAATTTCTAAGCCTTCAATCTTCTCAAAATCTCTGTGATTATTAGTTACAAGAATCAAATCGTTAGTTATAGCAATTCCAGCAATGAGAATATCAATATCGTCTACAGGTGTCCCCTTTTTTCGTAACTTGGCATAAATATCACCAGAAATAGTTGTAGAGTCAGTAGTTAGAGGTAAAACTGTATTATACGAGACAAATTCTAAAAAAGATGTTAATTGTTTATGTGCATCACGATGCTTTAATCCGCTAACTATTTCGTAATAGGTGATGATGCTGATGTTTATTTTGCCATATTCTCGAATATATGCATCAAAGTTTTTGATAACCAGAGGTTGATTGCGGAAAAATAAAGATAAAATGTTGGTATCAACCAAAGCTGGTTTCATCGCTTCTTCTCCTCAAAAAAGCTTGCTGGCGACGTGTGATAATTTCTTCATTTAAGTCATTAAACATTTCATCTGACATATCATCCCAGCAACCAGCTAACTGCATAATTTGTTCTGGTGTAACTTTAGATGCCTCTATTCCAACTCGAAAATAATGAATAAAATTATATAATTCTTCTAGTTTTTCTTCGGGAATAAGATTTATTTCTGTCAATACTTTTGCTCGTATATTTGATCGTTTCATATAGAAATTGTTTGATTATTAATAATATTGGCAATTTAATTATATTTGATAGTTGCTCAAGTAGTGGGTATAAGCATTACTCAATCAGTGATGGTGCGTTAGGCTAAAGCCATAACACACTCTTGTATCTTAGAGCGATCGCACTTCGTTAGACATTCGCTCATCATGTTATCAATGAACGTCTTCACATTAATAAGCAACATTGAAGCGGATTGAACAAACGCTTTAATGTTCTCTATGGATCAAGGAAGGTTAATAAGCAACGTTGAAACGTTTTGAACAAACGCTTTAATGTTCTCTATGGATCAAGGAAGGTTAATAAACAACGTTGAAACGTTTTGAACAAACGCTTTAATGTTCTCTATGGATCAAGGAATGTTAATAAGCAACGTTGAAACGTTTTGAACAAACGCTTTAA
>NZ_NAPS01000001.1:2654312-2664238 GCF_004323185.1 Westiellopsis prolifica IICB1 | reverse complement strand
CTCTACCTCAGCAGAAATCAATTGAGCAGTTTGCCAAGCGAAATCGGACAACTTCTCAACTTGCGATCACTCTATCTCAGCAGTAATCAACTGAACAGTTTGCCAAGCGAAATCGGACAACTTCTCAACTTGCAAACGCTCGACCTTTACAACAATCAACTGAGCAGTCTACCAAGCGAAATCGGACAACTTTTTAACTTGCGATCGCTCAACCTGGACAACAATCAACTGAGTAATCTGCCGGCAGAAATTGTCCAACTGGTCAACTTGCAATGGCTCGACCTCAGCGACAATCAACTGAGTAATCTGCCAGCAGAAATTGTCCAACTTGTCAACTTGCAATGGCTCGACCTCAGCGACAATCAACTGAGTAATCTGCCAGCAGAAATTGTCCAACTGGTCAACTTGCAATGGCTCGACCTCAGCGACAATAAACTGAGTAGTATGCCAGCAGAAATTGGACAACTTCTCAACTTGCGATCGCTCAACCTGGACAAAAATCAACTGAGCAGTCTGCCGAGCGAAATTGGACTACTCACCAATTTGAAACAGCTTGAACTTAAAGGCAACGAATTAATTACACCTCCGCCAGAAATCCTAAAAAAAGGATTAGAAGCAATTCTTAACTTTTGCAGGCAACAACTAGAACAAGAAATTGAAGAACTCTACGAAGCCAAATTACTGATTGTGGGAGAAGGTGAAGCAGGTAAAACTACTTTAGCCAAGAAAATTGAAGATGAAAACTACAAACTCCAATCTGATGAAAAATCCACCGAAGGTATTGATGTCATCCAGTGGAAATTCCCACTAGCTAATGGTAAACACTTTCGCGTTAATATCTGGGACTTTGGCGGACAAGAAATTTATCACGAAACCCACCAGTTTTTTCTCACCAAACGTTCTCTCTATGCTTTAGTTGCTGATTCTCGCAAAGAAAACACCAATTTTTACTGGTGGCTGAAAGTTGTCGAACTCTTGAGTGATAACAGTCCGGTTCTAATCATCAAAAACGAAAAACAAGACCGTCAGTGTGAGGTTAATGATCGCCAATTGCGCGCAGAATTTACTAATCTCAAAGAATCTCTGCCAACTAACTTAGCCGATAATCGCGGGTTAGCAGAAATTAAACAAGCTATTCAAGACTACATTAGCAGACTTCCCCACATCGGTACACCTCTGCCGAAACTCTGGGTAAGAATTAGAGCCACCTTAGAAAACGATTCCCGGAACTATATTAGCTCCCATGAATACGAGAATCTTTGCCGCATTAATAAATTAACTGACTCTAAAGACATGCTGCTGCTGAGTGGCTATCTCCACGACCTTGGCGTTTGTCTGCATTTTCAAGATGATTCTACATTGAAACACTGGGTTATCCTCAAACCAGAATGGGGAACTACTGCCGTTTACAAAGTGTTAGACAATCAAACCATCAAACAAAATCTTGGCTGTTTTACCCAAGAGAATCTCGCTGATATTTGGAAAGATGATGAATATGCCAATATGCGAGATGAACTACTGCAATTAATGATGCGGTTTAAGCTTTGTTACCCAATTCCTAATCATCCCCACAATTATATTGCACCGCAACTACTCGATATTAACCAACTCGATTATAATTGGGACAAAAATAATAATCTGATTTTGCGCTACGAATACGAATTCATGCCCAAGGGAATTATCACCCGCTTCATTGTTGAAACACACCCTTGGATTGAACAACAAAAACTCGTTTGGCGAAGCGGCGTTGTTCTCAACAAAGACCAAACCCGCGCTGAAATTATTGAATACTACAATCAACGAGAAATTAAAATCCGTGTAGCCGGAAATCGCAAGAAAGAATTGCTAGCAGTCGTCACTCACGAACTCGAAAAAATCCACAAGTCTTTTGAACGTTTGCAATATGACACTCTTGTTCCTTGTAACTGTGAAAAATGCGCAGGAAACCAAACTCCCTATACTTATCCTCTGGACGAATTACGCGAGTTTTTAGAAGATAATGCTTACCAGATTCAATGTAGAAAAAGTCGTAAAATGGTCGATGTTCGTAGGCTTATTGATGACGTTAATTTACAATTTTTTAATATCAAACAGGAAGATGACTTACAAGTAAATCCGTTGCAAAGAGAACTAGAAAAAAGTAGAGATAAATCATTGATGCATCAGCCACAAAATAGCAATAAAAAGGAAGTTTTTATTTCTTACACATTGCGAGATGCTCATAGTAAAAAGTTTGTTGAACAAATAGAGCAAGTATTCCAAAGGAAAGAAATCAAAATTATTAGAGATAAAAATGCAGTTGGCTACAAACAACGTTTTCAAGAATTCATGCAGCGATTAAGTCGCAGTAAATGTGTAATTTTAATCATCAGTGACCAGTATTTGAAGTCTGAACATTGCATGTATGAACTCCTTGAAATTGCAAAATATGGAGAATTTTATGAACGAATTTTTCCGATAGTTTTAGAAGATGCCAAAATTTATCAAGCCATTCAAAGAATTAAATATGTCGGGTATTGGGAAGATAAAAAGAAAGAATTAGATGCAGCGATGAAAAAAGTAAGCGGTGATAATTTGCAGGGATTTCGAGAAGAACTTGACTTATATCACGAAATTCGCAACACGTTTGCTAAACTCATTAAATTACTGAAAGACATGAATGCTCTGACGTCGGATGTTCATCTAGAATCAAACTTTGAGACATTGTTGAAAGCAATTGAAGACCGATTAAATGGGTAATACCAATTCGCAATTCGCAATTACCCATTATTGATTCAAAAATTTTTGCGACACATTCTGAATATGAGACGCGATTTATCGCGTCTCTACAAATATGGTCTGTCGCATTCTTTTTTCAAATGTTTATTTTATGCTTCTGCTTCTGGATTAAACTCCATCGCTACACCATTCATACAATAGCGCTGTCCAGTCGGTGCAGGGCCATCTTCAAATACGTGACCCAAATGTCCACCGCAACGGCTACAATGCACCTCTACCCTAGTCATAAAAAATGACCTGTCTACCGTTGTGCTAATTGCACCTTCAATCGGTTGGTAAAAACTCGGCCAGCCAGTACCGCTATTGAACTTAGTTTCTGATGTAAACAACGGTTGTCCACAAGCAGCACATACGTAAGTCCCATCAGCGTAATTTTTATCTAGTGGACTTGTCCCAGCCCGTTCTGTACCGTGCTTACGTAGAACACGAAACTGTTCGGGTGTTAAAGTTTTACGCCATTCTTCCTCAGTTTTATTAACTTCAAACTTTTCACTGTTAGAAGTTGTCATAACTTCGTCCCTCCTGCTTAAATAATTTGATAACCACAGCGCTCCTGCGATCGCACCGCCTGTTTCTAAAAGAACTCTTCTTTTCATCTTCTTATATTTTATTAAGTTTTATAACTTAACAATTAGGTAAACCGTCTCACTTCGATAGAGATTTCCTCACGCGATCGCCACAATAAATGCTGAAGCTGAAACCAAGCTGAGAATTAACTTAAGTCAACAGTAAAAATTGATAGCTGTACAGACGCGATGTTCCTCGCGTCTCTAACTGTTAACTGTTTTCTTTTTCTTCCACCCATTCTAAAATTTCACTGAGTTGAACTTTATACGTATCGCAAATAACTTCTAATACACGAATAGAAGGCAAGTAGCTAGACTTTTTAGCCAACTTATAACCAGTAGCAGGAGCTATTCCAGTATCTTTAATGAACTGGTACGCAGACAAGTTTTTACCTTCTAAGAAGCTTTTGACTCGATTTTGTATAGGCATTACTTATTAAATTTATATACATATTACCAATATTAATTTCATAATATTAAGTTGAAAAAAATAACAAATTGATAGTACTATCAAACCCTAAAAAAGGCGGTCACGCCTGGAAAACGAACCGCCTTTTCTTCCTAGCTATTACGCCTTACGCACTAAAATACTTCGCTACCGGATGGTAACAAATAATCGCCGTCGTAGACTGCTCCGGATACAACTGCTCACTTTCATCCATATACAGATTAATTCGCTCAGTCCCCAACAACTCCAGTTGCTTGTACTGATCCTGAATATTCGGACACGCCGGATAGCCAAAACTATACCTTGAACCCTGATACCTTTGCGCCAAAATATCCCGAATATTATCTGGTTCCTCAGCAGCAAAACCCAACTCCCGGCGAATTCGTGCATGAGTCCACTCAGCCAAAGCTTCCGCCATCTGCACAGCCAAACCGTGAAAATACAGATAGTCTGTGTATTGATTACCTGCAAATAACTTCTGCGCGTACTCCGTCGCCACTTCACCCACAGTTACCGCCTGCATCGGGAACACATCAATCACCCCCGACTCCTTCGGCGCAAAGAAATCAGCAATACACAACCTCCTCAACGACTTTTGTCTCGGAAACTCAAACCTTGATCTTACCTCTGCGCCCTCTGCGTCTCTGCGGTTCCAATCATAAACATACAAACTATTCCCCTCAGACTGACAAGGAAAATACCCATAAATCACCTGCGGATGCAACAAATTTTCTGTAATAATTCGCTGCTTCCACTCCTGCAAAATTGGATACACCTTCTCATCCAAAAAAGCCTGATATTCCTGCTTCGATTGATCCTTCGGCTTCCTAAACTGCCATTGTCCTGCAATCAAAGCTTGCAAATCCAAATACCAAAAAACTTCTTCTACAGGAATATCACTCGGTTGCAATAACTGACTTCCCCAAAAAGGCGGTGTGGGACGCGCAATATCTACCGCTACAGCTTCTGAACGCTTAGTATCAACTTCTGTGGGTTCAACAAATGCTTTTTCTGTTTCCGGTTTTTCCTTTACAGGTTCCTTATGTCCATTTTGAGATATTTCTTCGGCAAATTCACCCAAAAATCCTTGTAGATCATCCCACTTCCCAGATGCTTTTGCTGGCATTAATTTGTCCATAAAGTGCAAATCAGAAAAAGCATCTTTGCCATAGACTACTTTACCTTTGTAAGCATTCTGGCAATCTTCAGCAACAAACTTGGGAGTTAAGGCCGCACCACCCAAAATTACAGGGACAGTAATTCCTTTTTCATTAAATACCTGCAAATTTTCTTTCATGAAGGCAGTGGACTTCACTAATAACCCACTCATAGCAATACAATCAGCTTTGTGCTTATTGTATGCTTCAATGATGTTTTCCACCGACTGCTTAATTCCCAGGTTAATCACCCGATAACCATTGTTAGAGAGAATGATATCAACCAGGTTCTTACCAATATCGTGAACATCACCTTTAACTGTGGCAATAATAAATGTACCCTTGGCATTATCGCCAGCTTCTGATTTTTCCATGAACGGTTCTAGGTAAGCAACCGCCGCTTTCATCGTTTCGGCTGACTGTAACACAAAAGGTAGCTGCATTTGTCCAGAACCAAACAACTCACCTACTACCTTCATTCCATCCAGCAGGAAAATGTTAATAATATCCAAAGCCGGATATTTTTTTAACGCTTCAGCCAGTGCAGTATCTAAACCAATACGTTCACCATCAATCACGTGACGCTTGAGACGTTCTTCAATCGGGAGACTTTCATCAACACCTTTGTCGCGTTTTGTCGTCACCCCTTCAAACATCTTTGTGAGTTCTGTTAAGGGGTCATAGACGCATACATCACCTTCAAATTTGCGATCGTCATAAATCAACTGGCGACAGACTTGTTGATGCTTTTCCTCAATTTTTGAAAGTGGTAGAATTTTATTAGCACTAACAATCGCCGCATCCATACCTACTGCGATCGCCTCATGCAAAAACATGGAATTCAGTACTATCCGGGCTGCGGGACTTAGACCAAAGGAAATATTGGATACACCTAAAACAACATGACAACCAGGCAATTCTTCGCGGATGCGACGAATGGCTTCAATAGTCGCTTTGGCATTTTCTCTGTCTTCTGCAATCCCTGTAGAAATTGGTAGAGCAAGTGTATCAAAAAATATTTCGTGAGATGGGATACCATATTCTAATGCTTGACGGTAGGCACGTTGCGCAATTTGAAATTTCTTTTCGGCCGTCCGCGCCATCCCCTCTTCATCGATAGTACCAATGACAACACCAGCACCATATTTCTTAGCCAATTCCAACACTTTCAAAAAACGTGGTTCGCCGTCTTCGTAGTTAGTGGAGTTCAACAAACACTTACCACCAGCAACTTTTAAACCCGCCTCCATCTTTTCCCATTCTGTGGAATCGAGCATCAGAGGAAGTGTGACATTATTGACAATGCGAGAAACCAATTCGTGCATATCTCGCACACCATCACGCCCCACATAATCGACGTTGACATCCAGGATGTGCGCGCCTTCTTTGACTTGCGCCCTCGCCATCGATACCAGTCCATCCCAGTCTTCCGCGTTCAGCAATTCACGGCATTTTTTAGAACCACTGGCGTTTAATCGTTCACCGATAATTAAGAAAGAATTATCTTGTTCGTAGGGCTGAGTGCTGTAAATCGATGCTGCGGCTGGTTCTAGCTGCGGTTCTCTAATTTTTGGCTTTAATTCTTTGGTGATTTCTGCTAATTGTTGAATATGATCTGGACGTGTCCCACAGCAACCCCCAATTACTTGGACACCTAAGTCTTCAACAAAATGCATCAATGACATCCGCAATTCCATTGGTGTCAAGCGGTAATGCGCTTGTCCACCGACATTTTCTGGTAAACCCGCGTTAGGAATACAGGAAACAACGAATGGTGAATGTTCGGAAAGATACTTAATGTGTGGTTTCATCAGGTCTGGCCCTGTGGCACAATTCAGACCGAGAATATCTATGGGATAAGGTTCTAGAATAGTTAGTACGGCATTGATTTCCGTACCTACTAACATCGTCCCCATTGTTTCCATTGTTACAGAAAGCATCAAAGGACGGCGATCGCCTTTTTTAGCAAAAACTTCTTCAATACCATTCAATGCAGCTTTGATTTGCAGCACATCCTGACAAGTTTCGACAATAAATAAATCGACACCGCCATCCCACAAAGCTTCTGCTTGCTGGGCGAAGTTATCTTTCATGGTGTCAAAATCAATGTGTCCCAAAGTTGGTAATTTGGTTGTCGGTCCCATGGAACCAGCCACAAACCGGGGTTTTTCTGGTGTAGAAAATTCTGCTGCGACACGCTTTGCTAGTTCTGCGGCAATTTTGTTGAGGTAGTATGTTTGGTCAGCGAGGTCATATTCTGCTAATACTATAGGCGTACCACCAAAAGTATCGGTTTCAATCACATCCGCACCCGCAGCCAAGAAGTCACGGTGAACCTTCGCCACAGCTTCAGGTTTAGTGTGGACTAGATACTCGTTACAACCTTCATATTCAGCACCACCGAAATCTTCAGCAGTGAGATTTTGTGTTTGCAAGTTAGTTCCCATCGCACCGTCGAAAACAATCACGGGACGATCAAGACTGTGCAAGCGTTCTAAAAAAGGATGAGTCATATTTGCCAAAAGAAATTTGGTTAGTCTTAATAATTCGACTTAATTTATTATTTTCCAAAATTTCTACAGTTTCGGAGTAAGAAATTGATGAAAACAGGTGGCAAATAATATGAAGTATTTAGAGAAAATGATAACGTAAATTACGTACGCATTCTATTATGTGTTTATCTCTTAACATAAAATGTGTACGTAGCATTGATTAGTGTGTATCAGTCCTAAAGTAGTAATTTTGTACAGAGAAAGGTTTTACACTAAGACTTAGTACCATTTGATTCAGAGACAGTAGTTGCACCAACTGCCATGACTGGAGACCATTCGCTGACGCGGTTTTTATCTAAGACGGCTCGCACTCGATAACCTAGCTGAATTTTATGCATCAACAAGATTAATTCACGGTTGAGTAATCCTTGTGATTTTTGGTTTTCATTAGATGCAGCTTGAAGACGAAAACAGCGATCGCTTTGGTGTTGCAATTTTGGAAACTTGCCTTCCATCAGCACTTTTTGCAATTCGTACTCTTTAGCTTCGGGATATGGTTCCCAGCAAAGTTGCCAGTAAGTTGACCAGCGAATCATCTGTGCTGGTAATTCCTCGACTTCATCGGACAATGTAGAGACAAGTCCGGTGATTGGAGGCTGTACTACCTGATGCTGATTGGAGTTGAATGAGTTTATAACTCCAGTTTGCCCAGCTTGCTGTGCCGCTATAGATGAACTTTCATCAATACTTAGTACCAGTCCAAATATCAAAGTGAATAGCACAATCAATCGTAGGCATTGTAGTTGCACTACCGACAAGATTTTCAGATTCATAATTCTGCAAAAGTTATTGCTTACCACTCCACACGTAAAATTAGGTTGCCGTTATCGGCATAGATTGTTCGAGAAGCGATCGCCGTTCTAGGAGCTACTGTAGAATTGAAGACTGCGCTTCTTTGCCCAAGTGCTGAGTTGTTACCGATGCTGGCGCGGAATACAACGGAGTTCGGCCCTAGCCCGACGGCATTACCTATGCTAGTTTCAGGGCCATTAGCAACACCATTGACAACCTGCCTACCGCCATGAACTAGAGCACGAGGCCCATAACCAATCCCATTACCAAGAGTCAAGCTTGTTGTTTCTAAAGCGTGGAAAACAACATCGTTTGCCATCCCAGCAATTTGCCCAACATTAAAAGGTTCACCTTCATCAGCACGTAGGGAAATTCTGTTCCCTAGTTTGTTACTGACGGTTGCTAAAGAATCTTGCAGAACTATATTGCCGATAATGCGGTTCCTAAAGTTTGGGTCACGGGTGACACTTCCACCTATCTGCGGTAAGCCTCCAGAGTTAAAAAATGTGACTGGAGCATAATTTATCCCTTGTACGTTTGACAAGTCTGCTCTGGCCAATTCTGTGTAACCTTTAGCAAATGCTTCATTGACTTCAATGATGCCTTCCATCAATGTCACGTCGGCCTGTGTCAAGTTTGCGACTTTTCCTAAGCTACCGCTACTAGCTTGTAGGTTAGTTGTGACGTTTTTACCTGGCAGAACAACTTTACCAGCAGGTAAGGTAACACCAGGTCCAACCCGCGAGAGAAAGTTGACTACTGTGTTTCTTTCTATAGTTGCACCGTCTATTTCACAGTTGAAGGCGAGAAATGTCTCTGGAATATCGTTGTTGAACTGAGTATTAGTAATTGGGTCTGTAAAAGGCCCAGTTGAGCCTTGAATACCGATTCTAGCTGCTCCTTTGATTGTGGCCATGTGCGCCATAATGACACGTTTGCCAATTTCAACTCCCGTTCCCGAAGCTTATAATTTTCACTTGGTCTTGGACATTAGTATCTGCATCGATGCTAATGGGCGCATTAGTAGCGTCTAACTCGGCAAATGGAGCAACATAGACTTTTTCGCCTAAAGTAATATTGATTGGATTTTTGATTATTGCAGTTGGGTCAAGGAAACTAGCTGACTCTGAAGGTGCTGTACTTGGGCATATAGGTAGGTTATTTGTCGTTGGATTACAAACTCCATTAAGAGCAATGGCGGGTTGTTTATATATCTGTGTACCGATGAAAAACGCTAGGATAATTGCAATTATTGCGCCAAAAATTGTGCGAGGTTTAAACATAGAAAAAAGCTCCTCACGGCTGTTAAGATATTTGACTATGGAGTAATCTGAGTTAAACAGTAAAAGATGAAGAAAGCGCGAGGGGCGATCGCAATAATTCATATTGTGATTCAGCAATGCCCAGAATTTTTTGTTCACATATCCCTTGAATAACAAAAAGCAAAGCCCCCTAAAGTTGTAGGAGGCTTTGGTTTTGTATAATAAAATCCTGGCATCGAGCTATTTTGACGGTCGGCAACCCGACAACTATCGTCGCCGCAGCAGCGTTTCACAACTGAGTTCGGGAAGGGTTCAGAGTGGTTCCACCGCGCCATAGACACCAGGAAAACCTGTGGATTTTGGATTTGGGA
>NZ_NAPS01000001.1:2642776-2648997 GCF_004323185.1 Westiellopsis prolifica IICB1 | reverse complement strand
CGGATAACGCTTGCATCCTCCGTATTACCGCGGCTGCTGGCACGGAGTTAGCCGATGCTGATTCCTCAGGTACCTTCACTTGCTTATTCCCTGAGAAAAGAGGTTTACAACCCAAGAGCCTTCCTCCCTCACGCGGTATTGCTCCGTCAGGCTTTCGCCCATTGCGGAAAATTCCCCACTGCTGCCTCCCGTAGGAGTCTGGACCGTGTCTCAGTTCCAGTGTGGCTGATCATCCTCTCAGACCAGCTACTGATCGTTGCCTTGGTAGTCCCTTACACCACCAACTAGCTAATCAGACGCGAGCTCATCTCCAGGCAGTTAACCTTTCACCTCTCGGCACATCCGGTATTAGCCACCGTTTCCAGTGGTTGTCCCGAACCTAGAGCCAGATTCTCACGCGTTACTCACCCGTCCGCCACTTGCCCCCGAAAGGACTCGTTCGACTTGCATGTGTTAAGCATACCGCCAGCGTTCATCCTGAGCCAGGATCAAACTCTCCGTTTTGTTTCACTATAAACAAAAACAAATCTCGTTTGTTTAGCTCTATCTACGGCTTCTTTTTTGACCTCAGCCTTGGTCTATTCTCTTGATTGACGTAGGCTATCTAGTATATAATTCTTTCAAACTATACAGTTTTCATGGTTCGGATGCCCTCGAAGCCTCGCTTTGCAGCGCTTTGCTCGTTTGGCACTTTCCTATACTACCTACCCTCCACTTCTTTGTCAACTACTTTGGAAAAAAAATTTTGCAATACCCTAAAACCCCTCTCTCTCTTCTACTTCAGCCTTAAATTCTCTAAACTGATTTCACGTTCCTAATGTTCTCACACACTCTAATTACTCCCTCTCACTTGCTCTTCATATTCCTTTATCACCTATTCATTCCTTCTGTAACTGTAAATTCATAGTTGATGCAAATTAGAGAAGTGTCTCAATCACGGAACTAAATCACATTATTTTAAAATAGCGTCGGCTTTTTGAGTACAAAATGAATACGGTAAGTTCAACTGCTGTACTACCTCCATTTATCGTGCTGGATCAACTTCTCCAAAACTCCTTATTAGAAGATATCGGTAGGGGCGATCGCACAACTCATAATGTTTAAGATTCAAGACATAAGCAGTATTTTCTCTCTTGGTAGTAACAAAAGAGGGGTTAGGAAAAACAGGGATAAAAAATTGTATTCCCAAAAAAGGACAAAGTGGTTATGTGTTTAGTCTTCTGTTTGCAGAGCCTGCGATCGCAAGTGGTACTCGTTTGAGGAAAATTTTTTAAGTACTATCGTGCGAGTGATACGATATCACGCGAGATCGCCTGTAGATTGCACATATATGTTTATCGGCTGTATGGATAATTGAATAGCTAATCATTTTTTTTGTAGAGGTCTGGTAGTTACTCCTTTTTCATATTTCAAAGTGTAAACTCCATGAGCTTGTAATACCCGATACCACATTCCTGTCTGTACTCCTGTAGAAAGCATTTTCCCAACATTCGTTTTTGCAGTTTTCAATTGATCTGGAGTTAATTGATCACCATACAGGTCCCGTACGATGGCATCAATGTGAAAATGTAAATCCGGTCGGCGACGCATCAAAATTAAGATTGCATTTTGTATGGAGTATTCTTGAAATTCAGGTAGTAAAGCTAAGGTACCAGGTTTTCTAGCAATGCTTAGTTTGGGAATGTCAGATATGTCTGGTTCTTCCGATGAAGGAGCAGTAGATTTGAAATCTTTGGAATCTAGTTCTGAAGTAGATGGTGATGGGGTTACAAATGAATTTGTCTTATGATCTAATGTCTGTTTCTGTTGTTGTTTTTGTTCTTGGTCGAGTCTAGTAGGTTCTCCTTCTTCCTCAAGGGAATGAAGGCTATCCTCTAGATAAGCCTGTGTAGATGATTCAGGTAAACGCTTGTGGATATGATTCATTTTCTCTTCCAGAGCGTACCCTGAAATAAGAGCTTCTAGGACATTCATTTGGTTGCGGACAAAAGACAAACGACGCTCCAAATCAGCAGTTTCTAAGACGTAGCGATCGCGCTCTGCTTCCAGTAACCGAAGAATCTCAGATAAATCAGCCATAGTAGTTTCGTTGTTTTTGAAAGGATATAGACAGGTGGACAGCAAGGAAGTTTTTGTTAAAGCTCACACTCGCCTTATTAGGCAAAGAGTCTATCGTTTCGTATGTAAAGGATGCAACCTAGTCGTTGAACGGACTTGTTATCCTTCCAGACCTTTGTTTTGTGAACGATGTCGGCCGCCAAAACTTTATTCATCAAAACCTCAGTCAAAGGCTGAGTTGAAAGTAGCAGGTGCTAAATCAAAGGCCACAAAAAAGTCAGTTAGACAACGCAAAAGAGGTTAGATAAGTAAATAATTTATAACTACTGCTCTCTAATCTGGCCTTAAGGTAGTAGTGAGAGTCACTATATAATCACCGATTAAAGCTTCTCGCATTGCTATCTCACTGCTGAAGATGTGGCGTAGAAGCTGTCCTTCATAAACTAGTGTGACTTCATTCTGCTGGAAAGGCCAGGGAGACATGACTATTTGTTGATGATGGTCTTGATTGCTTAACAAGGTCAAGTCTAGAGCGGTATCACCATTAAGTGTCGGTACATGGTGAATCAACTCTTTTTGTGAAGTCATTCCCTGACAAAAGATGATTAGAAAGTGCATTCCATGTTTCCACTAGCTTTCTGTTATGTTACGTGTGATGACTTCCGGTGTAACGTGGGTCGCGTAGTATGCATCTTTTTTCAAAATAGCGATGAGTTGCTCTTGAAAAAGATGCTCCTGCTTGAGAAATTGCTGCACTATTTGAGTAGAGGTTGGCGAGTTTTGTCAATTTGTAAACACTGCTACCTTTCAGTTGAGCTTAGATGCAATGTATAGCGGTGAGGTCGCTAGATGAAATAGGAATCCCCGTACCTAGCGTAGGGGAAGCATGTGGGAGGATCAATTAGGCAAAACCTGTTGTAGAGCTTCTATGAGTCGGTCTACATTTTCTTTACGACTGTTGAAACCCATAAGTCCAACACGCCAGACTTGACCAGCTAACTCACCAAGACCACCACCAATTTCAATATTATGCTCTAGGAGTAACTGTCGGGCGATAGCTTTACCATCTACACCTTTAGGAATACAGACAGTGGTGAGAGTTGGTAGACGGTACTCTCGCTGTACGTGTAATGACAGTCCTATATCTTCTAATGACTGCCAGAGATATTCTACATTTTCTTGATGACGTCGCCAGCTGTTTTCCACTCCCTCTTCGGCAATTAGACGTAGTGCTTCTCGGAGTGCGTAATACATATTGATAGGTGCTGTGTGATGATAAACCCGTTCATTACCCCAATATTTATTCAACAGCGTCATATCCAAATACCAATTAGCCACTTTCGTTTGACGCTGCTGCAATTTCTCAACTGCGCGGGGACTCATTGTAAAAGGAGAAGCGCCGGGTGGACAACCCAAACCTTTTTGGCTACAGCTATAAGCGAGATCTACTCCCCATTCGTCCAGAAATATGGGAACACCACCTAAACTTGTAACTGTATCTATTAGCAGTAGACAACCAAGCTCACGACAAAGTTCACCAACTCCCTCCAGAGGTTGACGTGCGCCTGTGGATGTTTCAGCATGAACCAAAGCTAAAATAGTTGGACGATGAGTTTGTACAGCAGTCCGTAATTCATCTATAGAAAAGACTTGTCCCCAAGGCTTGGTAATGGTTCGCACATTTGCACCATAACGTCCAGCCATATCTACAAGTCGATGACCAAAATAACCGATTACACCCACTAACACAACATCACCTGGTTCTACAGCATTAGCAATAGTTGCTTCCATTGCTGCTGTTCCCGTACCACTAACAGCGATTGTGAGCGGGTTTTCTGTTTGCCATACATAGCGCAGCAATGATTGAATTTCATCCATGACTCCAAGAAAAGCTGGATCAAGATGGCCTAGCGGAGGAGTATTCATCGCTTGCAGAACTGCGGGATGAGCATTTGAGGGCCCAGGACCCAAAAGTAAGCGTTCTGGTGTGGTTAGGGGTTTTAGTTGCAATCTCTGGTTGTTATTGATTGATACTGTTTGCGCCATTATTCTTAGTAGTGAAATCAAACTTTATTAAGCATCATACCCTTCATTATAGAAAGGCTAGATATTTGGCTACGGATAGGGTTGATTAATATACTTTAAACAGCGGTAGCACGGTTACTAACAAATGTAGTTGTTATTATTACAAAATAAGCAAAGTTATTAGTTGAGAAAAAGCAAGTGCTACATTAAAGTCTTTACTTGGTAAAGTTAGTTTTTTAGCTCAGTGACGCGAAACGACGCAAGACTAAAAATCATTCCAAGATTGCATTGCGATCGCTCACATTAGGATGATTTTGATCTGGTTCCTCACTCTTCACATAAACAACATCAGTAGGGAAAACAAAAAACTGCTTCCTGATCTTTTTTGTATCATAATTTAAGGCATCTCACCCCTAAGTTGTTCAGCTTTATAATAAGAATTATTTGCCTCTTGTTGCTTACCTAATCCCTTTAAAATTTCTCCTCGAATATCCCAAATATCTGGATCTTTTGGTTGCAATGTTTTCGCTTTCTCAATAGCAACTAATGCTTCTTGATAGCGTTTCAATTCTAACAATGCTAACGCTTTACCCACCCATGCCGGATGAAAATCTTCTTTCAGTGCAATTGCTTGCTCAAAAGCTGTAATCGCTTCTTCGTGATTTCTTAAGGTTTGTGTGAGTAAAATTCCTTGGTTAAACCAAACTAAATAATCTTGGGGACGGACTTTACTAGCTTGTTTAAAAGCAAATAGAGCTTCACTAGGTTTTCCTAATACATTTAAGGCGTTACCTTTACCAATTAAGGCTTCATAAAAATTATTATCTATGTTTAGTGCTTTTTCGTAAGAATCAAGTGCATCTTGTGGACGACTCAACTTTAGTAAAATTGAACCTCTATCAGTCCAATATATTGGATTATTATTTTTAGTTCTGAGAAGATCATCATAAGATGAAAGGGCTTCTTGAAAGTATTCTTTTGCAGCTTGTTTTCCTTGCGATTGTTCGATCGCAAAGCCTATTTCTTGCCAAATTCTAGGATCATCAGGTCTAATTTGCTTTAATTGCTCCAGATATTGCAAAGCTTCTTGTTTTTTCCCAGTTGCTAATAAAGATAAACTTTTACCACTCAAAGCTTCTGGATTGTTATCATCAATTTTTAGAGCTTTTTCATAAATATCTAAGGTTTCTTGATAATTTTGTTGTTTATATAAAACTTTGCCTTTATTAATTAAAATTTTAACTAAAAGTTTTTGGTCTTTTGGTTGCAGAAAAATCGCTCTATTATAAGATTGTAAAGCAGCAAAATCCCGTCCTAAAAGAAACAAAGCATCGCCTCGTCCTTTCCAAACTTCAGGAGAGTTAGGTTGAAGTTGTTTGAGAGAGTTAAATTTATCTAGAGCGGCTTCTCCTCGGCGTTCATCAAGCAGCTTGTTAGCTTCATGTAAGTAATATACAGGTCGTATAAACGGATGAAATAATTCTATGGATACTATGATCCCAGCTACTACTAATAATACAACTGGAATCTGCCAAATTTTTATAAATCGTATATTAGTAAGTACTCTTCGATCATTGGATGTGTAATAAGTTGGCGGTTGAGTGGGTGGGGAACTAATTTTCGTTTTATTCAAATCTTCAATAACTGTATTTACTGATTGATAGCGATGGTCTGGGTTGTTATAAACCATTTTGGCTAAAATTGCACTTAGAGAAGCGTCAATATTAATATCGCTAGGAAAGATGATATAATCTTTTTCATCCCATCTCAATTCTCTTGGGTGCATTCCAGTTAATAGTTGGATTGCTGTTAAGCCCAAAGCATAGATATCACTATTAAAACGTGGTCTTCCTGCCATTTGTTCTGAGGGAGCATACCCAGGAGTCCCAATCATTGTTTGTGTGATTGATGATTGAGAGGATGGGAGCATCCCAATTTTGCAAAGAGATGGGGAGAAGGGGAAAATATTCGCGATTGTTTCTCGCGAATAAAAGGGGGGACTGTACATCAGCACCCCTTCAAGAGACAATGACTTGTGTTCCATCCCTAGWAGAAAGGCCAATGACCCCAGAAGAGAAAAAAGAATTAGATGCACACGTAAAAGCCATCGCCAAAATCCTGTATAAAAACACGCCACC
>NZ_NAPS01000001.1:2590992-2641441 GCF_004323185.1 Westiellopsis prolifica IICB1 | reverse complement strand
CGACGCTCTGTTTGGGAAGAATTACAGAGAATCATTGATACTCTCGATGAGTGTCTCCTCGATATTCGTTCTGGGTTGGAACAGGAGGAGGAAGAGCCGCAAGATTGAAACTCCCTATTTATTCGCGATGATATCTCGCGAATTATTTTTCTCTCTCTATTTTTGCAAAATTGGGATGCTCCCGAGAGGATTGATATTGATTATCTACTTTTTTCACAGAGCCAAAGTCAATTAAGACAAACCTGTTGTCTCCCTTTCTAATAATTAAATTGGAGGGTTTAACATCACGATGAATAATATTTTTTGCATGTAAGTATGCTAGTACTGATAAAATTTGTTGTAGGAAGTTAACTACAGTGTATTCTGGCCATTTTTCATGAACTAGTTCTGCTAAGGATGTACCTTCTATATATTCTTCGACAATATAATAATTGTTGTCTTCTTCCAGGTAGTCAAAGAACTTAGGAACTTGCTGATTGGTCTGTAAAGTATTTAAGATATTAACTTCTCTATGAAAAAATTTTTTAGCTGTTTCTAGATCAGCATTGAGAGGGTCGAGTTTTTTAATTGCACACAATACATTAGAGGATGTATCTGTAGCCAGATAGGTGACGCCAAAACCTCCCCTGCCTAGCTCTTGGATGATTTGGTAGCGGCCACATAATAGATTGTTGTTGCCTTCCGTCATCTTAATATATATTCCTTCATTTAAAGCAATATTTTATAACTACCTATATTTCATTTTAGTTTCCTAAACTACCTCGTTAAATTTTATTATGATTCTCTATACTACAAACCATATTCTATGGTATTTAAGTTTAATTAATAAAAGTTAATCAAGTTTTAATGCACAACCACACTTTGAAACTGAATTTAACTGTTTCTTTATTCTTGGAAGTTTTGATAGCGTTCTCTGCTTTGAAAGCTTCTGCTGGAAACTTACCATCTAAGGCTGCGGACACTAACAGCTTTTCTATGGGAAGTCATGAAACACAGGTCAACAACATACAACAGCTAAAAAATACCATAGCTGCTGTGGAAAACCAAATCAGCCAGAATAACGAAACAGATATTGGGAACGAATATTATTTTCTCAATCATGATGTTCGACTCAAATCAGATCCTCCCAATACTTCTAAGTTACATGAAATAGTTGACAGCAATCAAGACAAAGAGTTGGATAAATTTCTGATTTTATCGCAACTTCCTGGTCCTCTTCCTCCTGCACCACCACCAAGGCCAATCCCAACACCACAACCATCACCTACACCTCCTCTAGATACAACTCCATCTCCACCACCAGAATCTCCAACACTTCCCGGAATTCCTGGAACTATTACAATTCAAAAATTCGATTTTGAAGGAAACACAGCATTTAGTAATGAACGGTTAAACGAAGCAATAAAATCTTTTCTTAACCGACCGATAACTTTTGCTGAACTTTTACAAGTTGAAAATATCATTACTAATCTATACATCAGTTCGGGGTACATTAATTCCGGTGCGGTGATTCCAGCAGAACAAACTTTTGCAAGAGAAGGTGCTGTTGTTAAAGTTCAAATCATTGAAGGTGGAATAGAAGATATCAGGGTGACGGGTACAAAGCGTCTACAACCGAATTATGTGCGTAGTCGCATTGCTTTAGCAACCTCCAAACCTTTAAATCGAGAAAAGCTTTTAGAAGCACTGCAATTACTACAACTTGATCCCTTAATTGCGAATATTTCTGCGGAATTATCTACAGGTTCCCGTTCAGACCAAAGTCTATTGGAAGTAAATGTTGTAGAAGCAGATTCTTTCAAAGTAGATATATTTGCTGATAACGCTGGTGATCCAAGTGTGGGAACTTTCCGTCGGGGTGTTAACCTGAGTGAAGGTAATCTATTGGGCTTTGGCGATCGCTTATCTTTGGAATTCATCAACAGTGATGGTAGTAACGCTTTTGACTTAGGTTACGCATTTCCGATTAATGCTCGCAACGGTACCGTAGGCTTCAACACTGGTAGAACGGCTGTCACAGTAGTAGAACCACCCTTTGATCGAATTGATATTACAGGTGATTATTATTACATTGATTTGAATGTACGCCAGCCACTTTTCCAAACTCCGACTCAAGAATTTGCACTCGGTTTAAGTTTCTCTAGACAGCAAAGCGAAAATAGATTATTGGGAGAAAACTTTCCTTTATCTGCGGGTTCAGATGACAAAGGAAGAACTCGCCTTTCAACAGTGAGGTTTTTTCAGGAGTACACTCAACGTAACTCTCAACAAGTCTTTGCTTTGCGATCGCAATTTAGTCTTGGTGTAGGCTGGTTAGATGCTACTGTTAACAGCGATGCTCCAGATAGTCGCTATTTTGCTTGGCGAGGACAAGGACAGTATGTGCGCTTATTAGCACCAGATACGTTGCTGGTATTGCGTTCAGAAATGCAATTCGCAAGCACATCCCTTGTACCCATCGAACAGATTCGTTTGGGAGGTTTACAAACTGTCAAGGGTTATCGACAAGATCAGTTTTTAACAGATAATGGCTTATTTGCTTCCGCGGAAGTCAGATTTCCTGTTTGGCGCCAAAGACAAGTAGAAGGACTTTTGCAAGTCATACCGTTTATCAACTTGGGTGTCGGCTGGAATAATGACTCTGATTCTACTCCCGATCCTAATACCAATACCTTAATTGGTACAGGCTTGGGTTTGCAATGGCAAATGGGTGAAACATTTAGCGCTCGTCTTGACTATGCTGTTCCTCTCATTGATATTGAAGGGGATAGAGATCGGACATTGCAAGAACAAGGTTTGTATTTCTCAATCAATTATAGTCCGTTTTAGATTGGTCATTGGTAGAGACGCGATAAATCGCGTCTGTACAAGAGTCATTGGTAAGGGTTTCAGTAGTGTTTTCGTTTGGTGACTCGCGTTCTGACTTTGCTTAGGGAGATTGAGAGTTCAGAAGAAAAAATGCTTGCTTGTTGTTACGATCGCTGTGAGAATTGACGATGAAATTTTCTTGGTTACTAGTTCTATTCACCTTATCCCCAACTATTTGCAGCATTTTGGTATCGCAAAATAGAACTACAGCACAAATTGTTCCAGATGGCAACCTGGGTGGAACAGAAAATTCGGTTGTAAATCCAGATGTGATTAATGGTGTACCGAGCGATCGCATTGACGGAGGTGCGATTCGTGGGTCAAATTTGTTTCATTCTTTTCAAGACTTCAATGTAAATGCAGGGAGGGGAGCTTATTTTTCCAACCCTGCTGGAATTGCTAATATTCTTACCAGAGTTACAGGTGGTAATCCCTCGAATATTCTTGGAAGACTTGGTGTTTTAGGTAACGCTAATTTATTTTTACTCAATCCAAGAGGAATTTCTTTTGGGCCGAATGCTAGTTTAGATCTGCGTGGTGGTTCATTTTTTGGCACTACAGCCAATAGTGTATTATTTGACAACTTTGAATTTAGTGCCAGCAATCCGCAACCAGTCCCACTGTTAAATGTAAATATTCCCATCGGGTTGAGATTCCGAGATAATCCCGGCAGTATTAGCAATAATGGCTCTCTTCAAGTACAAACGGGAAAAACCCTAGCATTAGTAGGCGGTAATGTCAACTTAGATGCAGGAAGCCTCATCGCACCAGAAGGAAAAGTTGAGTTAGGAGGATTGACGCAAGCTGGAACTATAGGATTAAACCCTGATGGTAATCTCAGTTTTCCCAATGGGATCACCAGAGCAGATGTACTTCTGAGAAATGGTTCCAGGATTGATGTTGCAGATCAAGGAAAGGGTAGTGTAAATATCATTGCTCGCAACTTAAATATAGAAACCGGAAGTACCGTATCTGCTGGGATTAAACCAAACTTAACAGCTAGTACTTCTGTCCCTGGAAACGTCACCCTTGACGCAACTGAGGCGATTAAAATCAACGGACAAAGCTTGGTAGAAAATGTTGCTGATCAAAATGCTACTGGTAACGCAGGTGATGTTAATGTCAAAGCAAATTACTTGGAACTGACTGGTGGCGGACAGATTCGCACTCGTACCCTTGGTAGGCAAAGTGATGCTGGTGACATTAATATTGTAGCGGGAGATATTTACATCAGTAATCCTGTTTACTGGCCGTTAAGAGGCGCTCCACCAGAAGATAAGCCTGCATTGGATGCGAGTAACTTTAAAAACAATAGTACTGTCGGCATAGGTCGCAGTGGCAACATTTCACTCACAGCCGATGGTGATATCACTTTAATTGGGGAAGGCGTACCTGGAACTGTAAATCTTGAGAATAAAGTCATATCCACTTATAGTGCCAGTAATAGAGGGCTAGGCGAGGGAGATATTTCACTAGTCGCGAAAGGCTCTATTTTATTAGACAACGCTAATCTTGTCAGTACTAGCTTTAGTGGAAATAATCTTGCTGCTTCTGGAAACATATTATTGCAGGGCGATACTTCAGTAAGCTTAACCAACAACAGTCAAATTGCTGCTACAACCTACGGGAAAGGAAATCCTGGTAACGTTCGATTGATATCTAAAGGTCCAGTGTTAGTGGAATCAAGTGTAATCTTTACTGATTTGCGTGAC
Organism: Westiellopsis prolifica IICB1; assembly: GCF_004323185.1. Lineage (GTDB taxonomy): Bacteria > Cyanobacteriota > Cyanobacteriia > Cyanobacteriales > Nostocaceae > Pelatocladus > Pelatocladus prolificus_A. The sequence goes on along the minus strand of NZ_NAPS01000001.1, from coordinate 2,636,861 downwards.
ACAGTTACAAAATCCAGTGATGCTGGAAATATCTTTTTATCAGGACAGTCAGTTTTTATTACTAAAGGTTCAACAATCACAGCAAGAACATTAGACAATAGCAAGTTTGGTGGTACTATTCAGGTTGATGCCAAAGACATAGTCGAGATTTCCGGTATCAATCCATTATTCAGTGACCCAAATAAATTCAACCTAACTCGTTCGCGAGACGTATACAGCACATTGGTAACAAATACTGTCGGCAATGCCCAAGGGCCTGCTGGTGATATTATTATTAACGCTGATACTTTGCGTATCAGTGATGGAGGAAGTTTAAAAGCAGCAACTCAAGGAGCGTTTTCGGGAGGGGATATCACTGTCAATGCTCGTGTAATTGATTTGGCTGGTGGTGGAAAAATTATTAACACTGCCTCAAGCAGAGGTAATGCAGGAAAAATTAACCTCAATGCCTCTGATAGTATCACCATTTCAGGCAGTAATCCTAATTTCCAGCAAGTATTTAACCAAGAAGTTAAGAGGATAGGACGAGGAACAGCAGAGTTTAGGTTAGGTCGTGATGATACTGGTGCTAGCGGGATTTACGCATATACATTACCAAATTCTTCAGCCCAAGGTGGAAGCTTAAAGATTACAACCGGACGCTTACTCGTTAATAACGGTGCAAGAATCAATGTTGGTAGTCAAGGCACAGGACGAGCAGGTAATATAGAAGTTACGGCAGCTAAAGACATTCGGCTAGATAACAATGCGTTAATTACCGCTCAAACTAGAGGTGGTCAAGGTAATATAACCCTCAACTCCCGTGATTTAATCTTGCGTCGCAATAGCAATATTACAACTAATGCTACCGGTACAGTTGGTGGTGGAAATATCAATATCAAGACTGGTAATCTAGTAGCCTTAGAAAATAGTGATATCACCGCCAATGCCGAACAAGGGTCTGGAGGTAATATATTTATTAAAGCTGATTATCTCTTCCGTAGTAAGGATAGTGATATCACTGCTTCTTCTGACCGTGGACTAGAGTTCAATGGAACAGTAGAAATTAACACTACGGATATTAACCCCAGTCAAGGATTAGCCGAATTACCAGAGAATATTATAGATCTTACAAATCAAATAGCCCAAAATCCTTGCCAAAAAGGTTCTGGTAGTTCATTCACCGTTACTGGACGGGGTGGTTTACCATCCAGCCCAAGTGATAGTTTTAGCAGTAACGAGACTCGTATCGATTTAGTAGAACCTGTCGCCATTACTAGTAATTCCCCAAATCTCAAAATTAATCAGTCACCAGTGATTCGTCAGACCACCAAAAATATTGTTCCTGCTCAAGGATGGATATTTAACAAAAAAGGTGAAGTCGTTTTGACAGCTTATGATCCCACCAATTCTACTCAGGGACGTACTTCTCAAGCAACTGCGGCTTGTTCAGTGACCAGTGACCAGTGACCAGTGACCAGTTATCAATTATCAGTTATCAAATTTAACATCTTGCATAAGGTAATGGTCAGCCGCAGCTAGACAGACAAGGGTTGAAAACCCTTGATGATAGGATCAACCCTGGTGGTGAAATGTATTTTTCTTGGTGTCTTAGTGTCTTGGTGGTTCAAAAGTTAAAATTTTTAACACAAAGACACTAAGACACAAAGTGAAAAGACCTAAATTGTGCGTTGGTTCAGAACACAAGTGCGTTGGTTCACAACACAAGTCCCTTGGTTCCAAAATAAATGCGTTTGTTCCAAAATAAATGCGTTTGTTCCAAAATAAATGCGTTTGTTCCAAAATAAATGCGTTTGTTCAAAAACAAGTCCGTAGCGATCGCCGGAATTATACCAATTTCAAAAAAGAATGTGACAGATAGATTCATAGAACTCTTATACACAAAGAGTTTCCCAATCCAAAATCGTTCGACTGAGCGCTCACGATGAAGTCTAAAATCCAAAATCGTATAAAGCCATCATTACGCGATTAAAATCGATAATACTCCCAGACAACCAAATATCCTTATGAACATATTATGCACAATAGACAATTTGTACAGTGCGTAAGTTCTAAATGAATAACTGTTTGTTGAGATTTATCACTCTCCTGAAATAAGGAGGCTTCTACTATGCTATGTACAAAACATGGGTTATTCGGTAATTACATAAGTTTTCAAGGTTGCAACAAATACAGACGTAAACCTCTGTTTCTATTATCTACCGAGAAAGAAAATATTAGTCCTGCTTTGAATCAGGCTAGTCAATCACGGGAAAATCCCACAACCAAATATAAAAATAGAACTCCTCTTACACCCTTACACCCTTACACTCCCACACCCTTTTTTCAAGTTGGGGATATCAAGAGATCAACATTGTTAGTTGCTATAGCTTTATTTTTACCAAACTTGATGATTTTGATGTTTTTGGGTAAAGCTATAGCTCAAATTACCCCAGATAATAGCTTGGGTGCAGAAAGTTCAGTTGTGAATCCAGATATAATTAATGATATTCCAAGCGATCGCATTGATGGTGGTGCAATTCGTGGGTCAAATTTGTTCCATTCTTTTCAAGACTTCAATGTAAATGCAGGGAGGGGAGCTTATTTCTCCAATCCTGCTGGAATCGCCAATATCCTTACCAGAGTCACTGGTGGTAATCCCTCGAATATTCTTGGAAGACTTGGTGTTTTGGGTAATGCTAATTTATTTTTACTCAATCCGAAAGGAATTTTCTTTGGACAAAATGCCAGTTTAGACTTGGGTGGTTCTTTTTTGGCGACGACAGCTGATAGTTTTGTCTTTGACAATAACTTTGAATTTAGCGCTAGGAACGCTCAAGTACCACCACAATTAACCATAAACATTCCCATCGGGTTACGCTTTCGGGATAATCCTGGAATAATTGGTGTTCAAGGGTCGGGTAACAATCTCCAGTTCAATCCAGAATTTTTAGAATTCAGCAGAAACTCAACTCCTCCTCCAGGTTTAGCAGTCCAACCTGGTAAAACCCTTGCTCTTGTGGGTGGTGATGTCAATTTAGAAGGAGGAAATCTGTTAGCAGATGGCGGTAGAATTGAAGTTGGAAGTGTTGATAATTCCAGTTTTGTTAGTATCACTCCTATAGATAAAGGCTGGCAACTAGGGTATACAAATGTACCAGGTTTCCGAGATATTTCTCTGACTCAAAAAGCTTCAATAGATAGTAGTAGTGAAGCGGGTGCTGGAGAAATCCAAGTACAGGGAAGAAATATCAAACTTACCGATGGTTCTGGTATTTTTGCTTTTACAGGTTCTCAACCTGGGGGAAATGTTAGCGTTAATGCTGCTGATACCTTAGAGGTCAGCGGAATCTCAACCAATGATTCAGTTCCCAGTACCATATACACTGCTGTTTCACCAAATGCTACTGGTAATGGTAGCGATTTAACCATACAAGCTAACCGATTAATCTCGCAAGGTGGCTCACAAATAGGTGCTGATACTTATGGAGCAGGGTCAGCTGGTAATGTATTTATCAAAGCTAATGACTCTGTAGAAATTAAAGGTCAGCTATCACTAGCAGGTTTTCCCCTTCCGACTGCAATTGGTACGATTGTCCAGTTTGGTAGTACAGGTTCAGGTTCAAACTTAACTCTAGAAACGCGCCAGTTAAAAATCACGGATGGGGGACAATTAGTTACAGGTACAATCAGCGCCGGGAAAGCAGCCACATTAGATATCACAGCTTCCGAATCAACAGAAATTAGGGGAAAGGGTAGCGCGATATCTAGTGTAGTCCTTGGTGACAACACAATCGGTGATGGTGGTACTGTGATCCTAAAAACTCCCAAATTAATCATTCGAGACCAGGGAAAAATTATTGTCGATGGTCAAGGTAGTGGAAATGCAGGTGAAGTCAGAGTGACATCTGATACAATTCGTCTCGAAAATAAAGGAAGTATAACCGCACAAGCAACTTCAGGAAATGGTGGTGATATCTATCTTGATGTTCAAGATTATTTGTTTATGGGTGGTGAAAGTGTTATTTCTACTGAAGCTATAAATGGTAATGGTGGCAATATTTACATTAACACCCTCACCAAGAACCGGGGTTTTCTAATTGCCCAACCCTTTGGTAACAACGACATCATAGCTAATGCTGATCAAGGTCAGGGAGGAAAAGTTGTAATTAATTCTAATGGTGTTTTTGGGTTATTTGTACGGACTCGTGAAGATTGGCAAAGATTACGTCCTCAAGACTTAGACCCAAGAAAGCAACCTACTAGCGATATCACAGCTATTTCTCGACAAAATGCAACCTTGAATGGTACTGTGCAACTCAACACCATAGATGTTGATCCTAGTCAAGCATTAGTTGAATTACCAGATAATTTACCAGACCCCACAGATCAAATTGCCCAAAATCCTTGTCAAAGAGGTATCGGTAGTGAATTTACTGTCACAGGAAGGGGTGGTTTTGCTCCTGGACCGAATGAAGGTTTCAACAGCGACAATGTCCGCGTTGATTTAGTTCAGCCAACCAACCACAGCAGTAATTCTCGCAGTTCAACTGTTAAACAACGAACTATCCAAACCAAGCAAATTATCCCCGCTCAAGGATGGGTATTTAACAACAAAGGTGAGGTAGTTCTCACAGCTTATGACCCTACAGCTGCTACTTATCAACGCAGTTCTCGTACTTTTGCGGTTTGCGCTGCTGGTTTTTAAGGCTTTTTAAGAGTGGTAGATTTTCTAGTTCAATAACTGTTTAATAAACAACAGAGAAGATCAAGATACTACTATAAATCCCAGGAAACCTTATATGCGATCGCTCTTCTTCCTCATCTTATCTCTAGTAACTTTCGGCTATCTTGCACCCATACATAAAGCTATAGCCCAACTTAACCCAGATACTAGCTTGGGTGTGGAAAGTTCTGTTGTGAATCCAGATGTGATTAACGGTTTACCGAGCGATCGCATTGATAGGGGTGCAATTCGCAATTCAAATCTATTTCACAGTTTTCAAGATTTTAACGTTGATGCAGGTAGGGGTGTTTATTTTTCTAACCCTGCTGGTATTGCGAATATTCTCACCAGAGTTACAGGTGGTAATCGCTCAAGTATCCAAGGCGTTCTTGGTGTTTTAGGTAATGCTAATCTATTTTTGATTAACCCAAGAGGGATTTCTTTTGGACCGAATGCAAGTCTAGACCTGCGTGGTGGTTCATTTTTTGGCACTACAGCCGATAGTGTATTATTTGACAACTTTGAATTTAGTGCCAGCAATCCACAACCAGTACCGCAGTTAACTATTAATATTCCCATTGGTTTGAGATTTCGGGATAATCCTGGCAATATTACTAATAATGCAGGCACTTTTGGTCTTGGAGTGCGATCAGGCGAAACATTGGCATTAGTAGGCGGTAACGTTAGCTTAGATCAAGCAATTATGTATGCGCCAGGAGCAAGAGTTGAACTAGGAGGATTATCACAAGCGGGAACCGTTGGGTTGAATCCTGATGGTAGCTTGAGTTTTCCCAATGGTGTGACAAAAGCTGATGTGTCAGTGGGAAACTTTGCTACTGTCAATGTACTTGGTGAAGGAGGAGGTAGTATTAATGTCAATGCTCGCAATTTCAATGTCTTCGGGGGTGGAGATATTGTTGCTGGAATTGAATCAGGTTTGGGAACACCTTCAGCGCAAGCTGGCGATATTGTCATTAATGCGTCAGGAGCAGTGAAAATTGAGGGAGATAGTAATTCTAGTAGTTTAATTAGAAATGTGGTATTTGATTCAGCACAAGGTAATGCAGGAAATATAATTATTAATGCCAATAGTTTAGAAGGAACTGGTAGATTTGTAATCGGTTCTTTTAGTTTTGGACAAGGAAATGCAGGAAAGATAGACATCATAGCAACAGATAAAGTATCTTTGCAAGGGTTAGAGGGACAAGGTAGTGGAATCGGTAGTAGTGTTGATTCCTCAGCTACAGGTAATGCTAATGATATTGTGATCGATACGCGATCGCTATCTTTATCCAACGTTTCCCAATTAGCTACCTCCACTCTCGGACAAGGAAATGCAGGAAATATCCGCATCAAAGCTTCTGAGTCTGTTTCTGTTAGTGGTGGCTCTTTTCTGCAAGCTGCTACCTATGCATCTGGTAATGCAGGAAAAATAATTATTGATGCTCCAAATGCAAATCTCTCTTTCGATAATAGTACAGTTAGTACTTCTACTTCTGTTACTGGACAAGGAGGCGATATTGATATTAATGCGCGATCGCTATCTTTATCCAACTCTGCTGCATTAACTACCTCCACCCTTGGACAGGGGAATGCAGGAAATATCCGCATCAAAGCTTCTGAGTCTGTTTCATTCAGTAATGACGCCAGTATGCGAGCTGCGACTTTTGCATCTGGTAATGCAGGAAAAATTATTATTGATAGTCCGAATGCAAATGTTTCTTTTAATAAGAGTACAGCCAGTACTTCTACTTCTGATACTGGACAAGGAGGCGATATTGATATTACTGCGCGATCGCTTTCCTTCGACAATGGCGCACTATTATTTACTGGTACTTTTGGCTCTAGTGGAGAAAATGGTTCCTCTAATGCAGGCAATATTAACTTGAACATCTCTGAATCTCTAAATGTTCGAGGTACTTCTCGACTGCGTTCCCAAACAGAGGGAGATGGTAAAGCAGGTAATATCCAAGTGAAGACGGGTTCACTATTGTTGACCGAAGGAAGTCAATTGAATTCCAGTACTTTTGGCAAGGGAGATGCTGGTTTAATAAATATTAATGTTACCAAAGATGCCATTTTCGATGGAGTCGCAAGCAACGGACAGCCTAGTGGCCTTGGAAGCGAAGCAATAAATCCAGGTGAAGGTAATGGGGGTACGATTGAAATCAGTGCAAACAACCTCTTTTTGAGAAATGGCGCTCGCATTAGCACCAGTACCTTCGGACAAGGGAATGCAGGTACTATCAAAATTACGGCTCGTGATACACTCTCAGTTGATGGAGTTGGAAGCAATAATATTTCGACTCGAATAGCTAGTTTTGTTACAGGTGTATTACCACAATCAACTGGGAATCGCAAGGGTGGTGACATCTCGATTAATGCAGGATCACTTTCTTTGACAAATGGTGGTCAAATTCTTGCTAACACTTTTAGCAGGGGAGATGCTGGGAACATAACCATTAACATTACTAAAGATGCCATTTTCGATGGAGTGGGAAGTAATCAACTACCTAGTGCTGTTGCTAGTGAAGTAGATACAAATGGTAATGGTAATGGCGGTAGTATTAACCTCAGTGCAAACAACATCTTTCTCAAAAATGGCGCTCGAATTAGCGCCAGTACTTTTGGACAAGGAAATGCAGGTACGATCAAAATTAATGCTCGCGATACACTCTCACTGGATGGAGTTGGGAGTAATAATTTTTCTACTGCAATTTCCAGTCTTGTTGGTGGTGTAGTACCACAATCAACAGGGAATCGCCAGGGTGGTGATATTTCAATTAATGCAGGATCACTTTCTTTGACAAATTCTGCTCTGATCAATAACAGCACTTCTGGTAAAGGTAATGCAGGCGATATATCAATACAAGTTGATGGATCAATCAAACTTACTAATTCCAGCCAAATTAGAAGCAATGTAGAAGCAGGTGGTGAAGGATTTGGAGGTGATATCAATATTGATGCTAAATCCCTTACCCTTACTAGTGGTGCTGAGATTGGTGCTGTTGTTTTCCGCGAAGTAAACGGTTTACCCCCTGGAAAAGGAAAAGCGGGAAACATCGTCATCAATGCTAAAGATTTTATCGATATTTCTGGCATCGGTTCTACACAATTCTCTAGTGGAATATTTACCAGCGCGGAAAGAGGAACAACAGCAACTCAGCCTCAAGCAGCAGGTGATATTACTATTACCACAGGTAACTTCAGGATTGCAGATGGCGCAGTAGTAGATGCATCAACATCTAATGATGGTAGTGGGGGTAGCATCACTATTAATGCGAGAAACTTTAGTGCTACTGGTGGTGGACAAGTACTGACAACTTCTCGCGGGAATGGTGCTGCTGGAAATATTACCCTCAAGGTTGCTGATAATTTAACTATTAGTGGTAGTGACCCCAACTTTAATCAAAGATTTGAGCAAGCTAGAAACTTTGGTGAACCAACAGATGTGGTTACTAACCAAGGTCCACAAAGCGGTATCTTTGCTAACACCGCTGAAGGTTCCACAGGCAAAGGTGGTAGCATTTTCATTGACCCCAAACAAGTCACAATCAAAGATGGTGGGATTATTTCTGCAACGAGTTCGGGTACCGGAGAGGGAGGTAATATAGATCTCAAAGCTGGTAATCTTACCCTAGACAGGGGAAAAATTACGGCTGAAAGTGGTAGCGCCACAGGTGGTAACATCACCCTAGATATTAAGGATGTATTGTTATTACGCCGTAACAGTGAGATATCTGCTACTGCTGGTAGAAATCAAGGTGCTGGTAATGGCGGGAATATCAATATTAATACTGGCTTGCTCGTAGCTTTACCCCAGGAAAATAGTGATATCAGAGCAGATGCATTCAGGGGTAATGGAGGTAACATTAATATCCAAGCTGATGCTGTCTTTGGTATTCAACCGCGTGATTTCTCTACACCCCTCAGCGATATTACCGCTAGTTCCCAATCTGGTGTTTCTGGTAATGTTAACCTCAACACATTAGATATTGACCCGACTCAGGGATTAAGTGAATTACCAGAAAATACTACAGACCCCAGTAGCCAAATTGCCCAAAATCCTTGTCAGAAAGGTTCTGGTAGTGCATTTGTTATTACTGGACGCGGTGGTATCCCATCTGGTCCTAACGACGGTTTCAACAGTGACAATGTCCGCGTTGATTTGCTAGAGCCTATTACTAGTAACAAGAATCCTCAAAATGTAACTAATAATCTACCAAAAATTCAAACTGCAACTAAGGAAATTATCCCGGCTCAAGGATGGATATTCAACGAAAAGGGCGAAGTGGTTCTCACATCCTATGATCCCACAACCTCTGTTCCTCAGCGTAGTAGTAAAGTCTCTGCGTCTTGTCCTGCACCGTTTTAAATCAGTTATCAGTTAGAGACGCGAGTAACATCGCGTCTGTACGATTATTCAGTTATCAAATTCTATTACTTAACTGTTAACTGTTAACTGATTTCTACTTATTATATTAACCACCACCAAACAATAAACAACACTATTGGGAATATTAAGATGAAACCAAAGGGAAAAAAGTTTAATCGTAATTTAAGTAGTCAGATAAAAAAAATATATAGTAAGCGATCGCTCTTTCTGGCAATTTTGCTGTTTATCTTTGCATCTACAACACCACCAGTGATTGCTAAGGTTTCGCAATCAACCCAAATTGTGCAAACTCAGACCAATACACAACAGCTCGTTAGCCAAGCAACCGAATTATACCGTTCTGGTCAGTTCCAAGAAGCTGCTGCTGTGTGGGAAAAAACAGTATCTGCATTTTCTAGCCAAAAAGATAATTTAAATCAAGCAATGGCTTTGAGCAATCTGTCATTGACTTATCAACAACTTGGACAGTGGGAAAAAGCCATCAAAGCTAATCAGGACAGTTTAGCAATACTGCAAACCCAGCCCGAAAGTCAAAACAAACAGAAAATTTTGGCGCAAGCTTTAGATATTCAAGGCTATTTACAAAGAGACATTGGACAATCAACACAAAGTCTTGAAAGTTGGCAACAAGCAGCGAAAATTTATAGTCAAATCAAGGAACCTGCAAAATTAGCACAAAACAAAATTAACCAAACTCAAGTTATGCAAGATTTGGGTCTTTTCCCCCGTGCTTGCAAAACTTTATTGGAAGTCTTGAATCCAGAAATTGGAGTTAGCAGTTGTCAAGATTTTAATCAATTATCATCAGAAGATTTAACAGAAAGAATCAAAAAAGTTACAAGCAAATCTTCTTCTGAAACCACAATGATAGCTTTGAGAAGTCTGGGTGAAATACTCCGTTTTATTGGTCAACCAGAACAGTCTCAAATTGTTTTAAAAAGTAGCTTAGATTTAGCTAAGAAATTAAACTCTACTCAAGAACAAGCAGCTACTTATTTAAGTATTGGTAACACAACCAAAACCTTAGCTGAAAATGAAAGAGTACGCCGCGTCAGAGAAAATTACTATCAAGGAGCTATAAATGCTTATACCCAAGCATCAAAGCTAACTACATCACCATCTACACGGCAAAAAGCACAACTAAATCAACTCAGTTTGTTATTAAAACAAGCAAAATCTGATCCAGAAAAATATAAAGAAGCAGAAGCTTTTTGGTTATCTCTCAATCTTGAAAATGTTCAATTTTCTCCCAGTCGGACAGGAGTTTACGAGCAAATCAATTATGCTCAAAGTTTAGCAGAACTCATCCAACCCGAAAAATCTCAGCAAAAACAAGATTCACAACTACCAAGTTTTGACCAAATTGATCAGATTTTAGAACAAGCAGCCAGCCAAGCTAAAAAATTAGGAGACAAACCAGCTGAAGCTTATGCAATCGGAAATCGCGGTGCGCTGTATGAACAAAGAGGTAGTCAAGAGGATTTATCTCAAGCAGAAAATTTTACTAGACAAGCTTTGAGTACAGTTTCGAGCCTTGATTCACCGCATATATCCTATCAATATTTTTGGCAATTAGGCAGGATACACAGAAAGCAAGGAAATCTAGAAAATGCGATCGCAGCTTCAACCAAGGCTTATAATTCCCTACAATCATTACGTACTGATTTAGTAGCAGTTAATCCAGAAGTACAGTTTTCTTTTCGAGCTAGTGTAGAACCGGTTTATCGCCAACTCGTCGAACTAGAATTGGAATATGCTCAATTCTTGAAAAAAGCCGGAAAAGATGAAGAAAGACAGAAACGATTAACTCAAGCTAGAGATGTATTAGAATCTCTACAATTGGCTGAACTTAATAACTTTTTCCGTGAAGCATGTGTAGAAGCAAATAGCACAAAAATCGATGAAGTAGACACCAGCGCCGCAGTTATTTATCCCATTGTTTTGTCAAATAAACAAAAGCCAGACCAAGACAGCTTAGAAGTAATTCTTAGCCTACCAAATCAATCCCAAAGTAATAAAGCTCAAAGCAAAACATCTCAAAGTGATCGAATTCTACGTCTTTACAGTACCCAAATTAAAACACAAGAATTAGAAGAGACTGTAGAACAAATACAGGCTTTTCTAAAAAACCCTGATACTAAGCTTGAAGAATCTTTGCCTTTGTACCAACAAGTATACGATTGGCTAATTAGACCTATCAAACAAGACTTAGAAAACAGCAAAGTTGACACCTTAGTGTTTGTTTTGGATGAAAAACTCAGAAATATTCCCATGTCTGTACTGCACGATGGTCAACAATATTTATTGGAAAAATATGCCATTGCTTTAACTCCTGGGTTACAGCTAATTAATCCAAAACCACTAGCAGACATTAATATCAAAGCCCTCACAGCAGGAATAAGCAAACCACATCAAGGTTTTAAAGAATTAGCTCAAGTGCAATCGGAACTAAACCAAATCGAAAAATTAGGAATTGCACCTAAACCACTCCTGAACGAAAAATTTACAATTAAAGAGATTCAAAACCGAATTCTCAACTCAGATGTTTCGATTGTTCATTTAGCAACTCATGCTCAATTTAGTTCGATCGCTGACGATACTTTTATCTTGTTTTGGGATCAACGCTTGAATGTTAAACAGTTAGGTAATCTGCTACGAAACAACGCCCTAATTTCCCGTAGTCCGATAGAATTATTAGTTCTTAGTGCTTGTGAAACAGCGATTGGTGATCAACGTGCTGCTTTAGGACTAGCGGGAGTAGCAGTACGGTCTGGTGCGCGTAGTACAATGGCAAGCTTATGGTCAGTGGAAGATAAAAGCACAGCTAAACTCATGGGTGAATTATATAGTCAGTTAGAAAATGCCAAGACCACTAAAATCAACAAAGCGCAAGCACTCCAGGAAGCACAACGAGTTCTTCTTAAAGACAAGCAATACAGCAATCCCCACTTCTGGGCGCCATTTGTCGTTGTAGGTAACTGGCAATAAATAATACCATTTCACGTTAATTGCGATACACATAAATAATGTAGAGACGCGATATATCACGTCTCTTATCGCGTCTCTACTTATGACACCTGCATAAGCCCTATAAAATTTAAAAATCCCCCAGCTCTACGAAAAACTAAGCTGGGGGATGTTCTAGGATGGTCTATAAGATTGAACTAAATTAGCTAAAGGTTGTTATTGGACATCAGAAGGTATGAGTAGTCCATTAATTTGGACAATCACGCCATTTGTGGTAGTTGTGGCAGGATGGTTGACTTTAGCATTACCTATCTTAAGTTCACCATCAGCCTCTTCAGTGATTTTGAGTTCAGTACCTTCTAGAGTTTTGAGTACTCCAGTTTTGATTTGCTCAGGAGTAATTTCACCAACAATCACGTGATATTTCAAAACTTTCTCACGGTTGTTACTATATTTGGTGAAGACATTGCTATCTAAGCCATTGAATGCATTATCTGTCGGAGCAAAAATTGTGAAATAACCTGGCTGTTTGAGCTGGTCAAAAAGTTTAGCTTCTTTCAATTCATAAACTAGATTGGCATATTTACCATCCTTAGCAAGAGTATCAGCAATGGTACTATTGGAGTTGCGATAAGGATAGTTCCGATAAGCAGAAGGTTGCAAAAAGGCAAAGCCATAGAATCTTCTAGCTAATACTGGAGAACTAATCATGGTTGTGACACCAATAATCCCCATCACCCAAGCCAATCGGACAAACCATTTTTTGCCACTTAAGGCATGAATTTTTTGAGGAAACATAAGACTTACCTGGTAACTCTAAGTTTTACGCTAATACTACAAGAGTTGAATGCTAGTTTTCGGAAAAATTATATAATTTTAGACTAAAAATTGGAATGACACCACTATTGTATAAATCAGTATCAAATTATTCAAGTAAAGTCTGTCCTGTAATTTGTTTTGTATCAAAATCTTGTTTACAGTAGCTTATTTAATTTGCTTGTACTGAAATATAATCTGATTTAAGTAATAAATAACACTTTTAAATCAATATTAATTTTGTTCTCAGCGATCGCACCTATTCCCTTAATACTGATCAAATCGCCAACATCAATGCTTTCGTAGTAGCGTGAGAACTCTGAGCAAACGAATATACTCACAGTGTTATTTCACCGCAATGCGATAATGGAACACGGCGATGTTCATATCGCACCCTTCGGGATCTTGCTACGTGTCGCTTCTCTGTTAGAACGCGCATACTTGCTCGTTTCCCGCATACCGAGAGGTTTTATGAGAGAAAGTAACAACAAGCAAATACGCATTTGGGCTATGCTGTGTCATCTCTCAGCTTTGTTGTGGATACCATTAATTTCTTTAGTCTTTATTGGCATACCCATATATCTTCCGTTACTCAATCTTCTTGGTCCATTGATAGTATGGCAATGGAAAAAATCACAAGACCCGTGGATAGACTTTCAAGGCAAAGAATCTTTAAATTTTCAGCTTTCCATCACAGTTTATACATTAATTGTAATTATAATTTCCCTATTCCTAGTTTTTACAACTTGTGGGATTGCGCTCACAAACAATGTAGCTTCTAAACAATTAGAAACAACTTTAAATACTTTATTAACAGTTTTAATCATACTCATATCTATATTATTATTAACACAATTATGTTTAGTCATTTTTGCCTCTGTAAAAGCCTACAAAGGTCAACACTATCGCTATCCCTGTACAATTAGATTTTTGAGAAATTGAGTAATATCATGTCCATTTAAACACTTGTAATAACGTGAGTTTGATCGATGTGATGAGGAACAACATCTCGCCCTCAAATAAATAGCTGGCTCATAGCTAAAACCCACTTCAAGTGGGTTAAAAAGCATATTTAAAGAAGAGGTTAATCTAAAATCCACGCGTCCAAAATCCAAAATCGAGTGACCCTGGACAGCCCTAACGCAAGAATATTTAATCTAACCGCACATCAGCTTAGGATATTATTACTATTCAGACTTTACTACAATCCATTGCGTTACAGGTGTCATTGGTTTCCATCCCAAAAATCCGCCAATGGGAGCAACCCTTTGAACTGCAACGCGCATCAATTCCCCACCAACTTGATTGTGCCATTGCAGCAACTTTTGTTCACTTTCGATGGTGACAGCGTTCGCAACCAAGCGCCCACCGGGAGGTAAAGCTTGCCAACATACTTCAAATAATCCTGGTGCGGTTGCACCACCACCGATAAAAATAGCGTCGGGTTGGGGTAAATCTTTTAATGCAGCGGGGACTTTTCCGTGGACAATTTGTAAATTGGGTGTGCCAAGGGTAATAGCATTGTCAGCAATATATTGTAATCGAGTGGGATTTTGTTCAATCGCGATCGCTCGACAACGAGCATGAGTCCGCATCCATTCAATACCTATCGAACCACACCCTGCACCAACATCCCATAATAATTGTCCCGGAACAGGAGCTAAAGCCCCAAGAGTAATAGCTCGTACTTCATGCTTGGTGAGTTGTCCATCATGATGGTAAACATCATCTGGTAAGCCTGCTAAACGAGATAATCCTACAACCCCAGGATCAGCAATACACTCAACAGCAATAGTATTTAAATCAGCTACTTCTGTAGTTGTCCATGAGGCGGCTGTCCCTTCAATGATCCGTTCTTGAGAACCACCCATGCGTTCTAGAACTGTAATTTTACTATCACTAAATCCGCGTTTTGTCAATATTTCAGCTACAATTATCGGGGTTTGCTTCCCTTCACTCAAAATCAACAATCGCGCCCCAGGATAAATCATAGTCTGGAGTAGAGCCGGAGGACGAGCGTTGAGGCTTAATGTCTCTATTTCTGTAAGTGACCATCCTAGTTTTGCACAGGCAAGGCTAAAACATGAAGGCGCAGGAATAATAGTCATCTCAGTAATCGGTATGCTACGTCTGAGGGTGACACCAATACCAAAACACATGGGATCACCACTAGCTAAAACACAGACACATTGACCCCGACGACGGAGAATTTCTTCTACATATATGCTGATAGGTGATGACCAAATGATTTTTTCGCGTTGATCATCGGCTGGTAGCATAGCCAAATGACGACTTCCACCAACTATTACCTTTGCATTTTGCAGTATAGAACAAGCGATCGCACTCAATCCTGATAGCCCATCTTCACCAATACCTACCACAGATAGCCATTTTTGCACGTCAGTCATTCGATTTTAGATTTTAGATTTTGGATTTGGATTTTAGATGACTCTACGAGAAGCCGCTTACACGTCTATGGAAAATGGAATTGACTTCACAGCCTCTGTAAATAATATTTAGATCGTCCGATATAATATACCAGGTAATGCTATCTGCGATCGCTTGTCTATCCAGCTTATAACTCACGAGATAATCTCAAAGCAGGATGACAAAAATGGTGTGAGACAGTGATATTAACTAATAACCTTAAATATTTGAGCAAAGAGGCAAGAGCAGACAGCACAAGATTTCAGTTAACGAAATGATGTTCATGATTGACAAAATCAAAAAGTCATATTTGGCTATCGTTTTACTTTGTCTTATGCCTGTAATTATGCCAATACTTGCAATAATTACATTCAGCATCTACACTTACAGCAACAAAACTAAGGTTATTAATGCCGATGCAGCTATTGTTTTAGGAGCCGAAGTTTGGGGAGAAAAACCTTCACCAGTTTTTCGAGAACGAATTAACCACGCAATTAATCTCTACAAACATGGAAAAGTTCACAATCTCATTTTTACTGGTGGAGTTGGCAAAAACAAAGAAATAGCCGAAGCAATTGTTGGTAAACGCTATGCAATTTCCAAAGGTGTCAAAAAAGCAAATATCTTAACCGAAACTGCTTCTCAAAATACTCAGCAGAACCTTTTGTATGCCAAGAATATTGCATTATCTCAGCATTTATCTAAGTTTCTCATTGTTAGCGATCCTTTGCATCTCAAACGAGCAGTTTTGATGGCACAAGACTTAGGAATGGATGCACATCCATCTGCAACACCTACTACTCGTTATCGCAGTTTTCAAACTAAATTTCAGTTTCTGATCAGAGAAACATTCGGTTGTTTCGTTTATCTTTTACTTAGACTGTAAATGTTCCCCAATCCCAGATCCCCAATCCCCAATCCCCGACCCCCAATCCCCAAAACAGCATTTTTGATTGCGAAACATTAAGGAATATTGCAATTCTGTGAAATCCTAAGATACACAGAGAAATGAGCCAAAAGTCCGTGATACGATGCTTTCGGTAAATGTGAAGATTGGGAGTAGACCTTTGACATTACGGGTTGCTGTTGTTGGGTCAGGCCCAGCTGGCTCATCTGCCGCAGAAACTTTGGCAAAAGCTGGGATCGAAACCTACCTGTTCGAGCGCAAGCTAGATAATGCCAAGCCCTGTGGCGGTGCAATTCCTCTGTGCATGGTCAGTGAATTTGACCTGCCCCAGGATATTATTGATCGCCAGGTGCGGAAGATGAAAATGATTTCACCCTCCAATCGTGAGGTTGATATCAATTTAGTAAAACAAGATGAATATATAGGAATGTGCCGTCGCGAGGTGCTAGATGGTTATCTGCGAAATCGTGCGGCAAAATTAGGCGCAAATTTAATAAATGCCACAGTTCATAAGCTAGATATTCCTACAAACAACACTGACCCCTATACCATCCATTATGTAGACCATACAGAAGGTGGCGCCCAAGGCATTGCCAAAACCCTCAAAGTTGATTTAATTATTGGGGCAGATGGCGCAAACTCCCGTATTGCCAAAGAAATGGACGCAGGGGATTATAATTATGCGATCGCTTTCCAAGAGCGGATTCGCCTACCCCAAGAGCAAATGGTCTATTACAATGACCTAGCAGAAATGTACGTCGGTGACGACGTTTCTACCGACTTCTACGCTTGGGTTTTCCCCAAATACGACCACGTAGCCGTGGGTACTGGCACAATGCACGTTAACAAAGCCAGCATCAAACAATTGCAAGCTGGTATTCGCGCCCGTGCTGCCCATAAGCTAGTAGGTGGTCAAATCATCAAAGTCGAAGCACACCCCATTCCGGAACATCCCCGTCCCCGTCGCGTTGTTGGCCGCATCGCGTTGGTAGGAGATGCAGCAGGTTATGTCACCAAATCCTCTGGAGAAGGTATTTACTTTGCTGCCAAATCTGGACGCATGTGTGCTGAAACCATTGTAGAAATGTCCAACAGCGGCGCTCTTATCCCCACCGAAGCTGACCTCAAGGTCTACTTAAAGCGTTGGGATAAAAAATATGGACTCACCTACAAAGTCTTAGACCTGCTGCAAAGCGTATTCTATCGTTCCGATGCCACCCGCGAGGCATTTGTAGAAATGTGTGCTGACCTTGATGTACAAAGGCTAACCTTTGATAGCTATCTGTACAAAACCGTCGTGCCAGCTAATCCCATTACCCAGCTAAAAATTACTGCTAAGACCATTGGTAGCTTAATTCGCGGTAATGCCCTTGCTCCCTAATCGCAGATAGTTGATATATTAAGGGTATTGAGAAGAGAACACACAAGACGCACCTGATTTGGGGGAATTTCTCCAGTTTAGGTGCGTCTAATTTTTTTAAGTACGATTAAAAAATTACTATTTCTTGACATCATTTAAGATTCTGTCCATGCACCACTCTGCTAGAGCTGCGATCGTCAAAGAGGGAGTAGAGCAAGCAGCAGAACCTGGAATCAATGACCCATCCACTATGTAAAGACCTGGGTGTCCGAACACGCGACCATAGGAGTCACAAACCTTGTTTATGACCTGACTTTTCCCGTTAAGTCTTGAAAAGGTTGCTGACAAAGGATTTAGGGCAAGGTACAAGATTTACAGTATAATCAGCCACGTGTGGTATCAAAGGAGACAATTCATGTTGGACTGGTGGGTAACTGAATCGCCACGCGATCGCTACTCTTTTGGCTTCTTTAATGTTTATCTATATTTATTCTTGTTTTAATAACTGGAATCTCGGCTTGGGAAAGGTTTTCTAGTTTAATCGCCACTAAACCTTCCTGAAAGGCTCTTGGAAATACATCTTGAATTTCCGAAGTTGCGTAACCCAATCTATCATAAAAACCTTGAGCGAACTGGATTGCAGATTTATCCTGAATCTGCTGGTTCATGCCAGCACAACACTGTCTACTGTTGTTAGACAGCCTAGAAAAAGAATATACAAGCCTTGTGCAGTAAGTATCGTTAGCTCATTTGTGAAAACGTCTATTTTTTATATCAATTTAAATTTTTTTTACGGAAAAATACTCAACTTTTTTGAAATAATTTTTATATTATTCGTGTAATTCCTACACAGCAAATGTTTTTATGATTGTTTGATTCTTTTTTAATACTGCATTTACTCACGCAAAGCACAACATCACAAAAATTTTTAACTCACACAGGCTGCTTCAATTATTGCCTGATCTTGTGATTCTGAAGAAAATTTAACAGGTAGACTAGATAAATCAATCGACTAGCTAAATTGTATTGTTTAGCCCTTTCAAGGTGACTCATAAAATCTCTTTTTTCCTCTCTGCGCTCTCTGCGTTCTCTGCGGTTTAAAAGTTATTTATTTAACCGCAGAGGCACAGAGAACACAGAGATAAGAGCTTACAGAGGAGTTGATTGTTGAGAATTTTGCTCCACCTTGAAAGGGCTAATTGTATTGTTTTATTCACTAGTCAAACTGATACGTATATGGTACTATTCTTTTTCTCTAAGAGAGTAAAATATAATTCACTAACTATATAGGCAAAATTTTAGATGTTTAAAACAGTAATTAGCAGCATCTTTATAGGAGCTTTTATCCTCAGCAGTGGAGTAATGGCAATTTCTAAACCAAGCCAAACTGATATACCAAAACGCTGGGTGCATTCTCAATTACCGCATCATACTATTAAAATCACAGCATCTACTATAGATACTGTTGTTATAGAAGATTCCGTTTTTCAACAAATTAATGATTACCGTGCCTCTCAAGGTCTACCAGCTTTTACTCGTAACGTTGCGATAGATGAGCAGGCTAGGACTCATAGTCGAAACATGGCTAATGGTACAGTCCCATTCGATCATAGTGGATTGGAACAGCGGATCCAAAGTATTGGTATTGCCTACAGCGCAGCATCAGAAAACATAGCTTATAACCAGGGCTACAGTGATCCTGCAACACAAGCCGTAAAATCCTGGCTAGATAGTCCAGAACATCTGGCTAATATAAAAAGTAATTATAATCTTGCTGGAATTGGTGTTGCGAACAATAGCCAAGGCGAAGTTTACTTTACACAAATTTTTCTTCGCACACGATAGTAAGTCGGCACAAATGTACCAGACGCGCCAAGCGCGAAGCCATGCGCTATAGCGCTATTGGCTCGTCTGATATGAGTTGGGGTCGTTATTTGTCATTCGTAATTGGTCATTGGTAAGGATTTTAGGTATGTTTACTTTTTGTAACTCAGTTATGTTTACATAGATCCCCAACTTCTCTTTTTTTTGAATATAATCCGTCTTGACCTAATTAATTGTTTAGGGTTAATATTATCGTAAGTCGTTGACTTTTCAGACTAATACTATGTTTACCAAGCAGCTTTCTCTACAACTAACTTCTAGCCTTCTATTAGGGCTAGGGCTGCTACTATGCCTTAAACGCAAATAGATTTTAAATTAAAAAGGGAACTGTTAACAGGGAACGCGAGTATCCCAAATTTTTAAAAGAACTGCGATTAAAATCGCAGTCTCATAGTTCAAGTATGCTTAAGCAGATTACTTGATTTGTTTAAGGTTTAAACCCTTAGCAGTATATTTCTATATCTTTCCTAGCCCCCTTTCCAAAACAGAATCAGAGTCCTGCTTAGAAAGAGGGATTTAGGGGGATCTAAAACTTTGCAACAAGAACCAAAAACCAACAAATTAGGAGATTCTTATGCAATTGCATCTAGCACTAGAGGCATTTCTACGACTATCTGTGGGTTGTCAGGTTTGGACAAAGTGGCAACCTGATAGCCCAATTTTTTCCGCAACATATTTCGCTACAACGCCTCACAAACATCATCAACAACAAAGGAAAAAACAAACGTGTTAAAAAATCCTGCAACAAAATATCGCCCATTTGCACCAATTAATTTAAACGATGCTCTGAAGGAGCCGTTACGCGATCGCACCTGGCCAAATCAAACAATCACTCATCCGCCAATCTGGTTAAGTACTGATTTAAGAGATGGAAATCAGGCGTTGATTGAACCAATGAATATTCACCGCAAGTTACGCCTGTTTCAGCTTTTAGTCAGCATTGGTTGCAAAGAAATAGAAGTCGCTTTTCCCTCGGCTTCCCAAACTGAGTTTGATTTTGTGCGATGCTTGATAGAACAGGAATTAATTCCTGATGACGTAACTATCCAAGTTTTAACACCAGCTAGAGAAGAATTAATCCGTCGTACCTTTGCAGCTTTAAAAGGTGCAAAACGTGCGATCGTACATTTATATAATGCAGTTTCTCCCGTTTTTCGCCGCATCGTTTTTGGTTTAGATCGCCAGGGGACAATCAATTTAGCAGTTAATGCAGCTAAATTATTTCCAGAATTAGCAGCCGAACAACCAGAGATAAACTGGCAATTTCAATATTCACCCGAAATCTTTACAACCACAGAATTAGATTTTGCTCAAGAAATCTGCAATGCAGTTTTAGATGTCTGGCAACCCACACCACAACACAAAGCTATCATCAATTTACCTGCAAGTGTCGAAGTTGCCACACCAAATATCTTTGCAGATCAAGTAGAGTGGATGCACCGCAACTTAACTCGCAGAGATAGCGTGATGATCAGCGTCCATCCCCATAACGATCGCGGTTGTGCAGTCGCAGCCGCAGAACTTGCCCAAATGGCAGGTGCTCAACGGGTTGAGGGCTGTTTGTTTGGCAATGGTGAACGCACTGGAAATGTTGATTTAGTCACTTTGGCAATGAATCTCTACACTCAAGGCATCCATCCAGGGTTAGATTTTTCCAATATTAACGAAGTTGCTAGAATCATTGAAGATTGCACACAATTACCCATTCATCCCCGTCATCCCTACGTCGGCGATTTGGTATTCACTGCTTTTTCCGGTTCCCATCAAGACGCCATAAAAAAAGGCTTTGCTGTACAGAAACCAGATGCTGTATGGGAAGTTCCTTATTTACCCATCGATCCAGCAGATGTGGGACGTACCTATGAATCTGTGGTGCGGGTGAACAGTCAATCAGGTAAAGGTGGAATCGCCTTCTTGCTGGAACGGGATTATGATTTAGTATTACCTCGTCGCTTGCAGATCGAGTTTAGCCAAATTGTCCAAAAAGCAATGGATGCTTCTGGGAAGGAAATGTCCTCTGCTGATATTTGGCAATTATTTGAGCAGGAATATTTGCAAGTTTGTACGCCAATGAAATACATGACTCATCACTTATCTGAAACTGAAGATTACAGTGGAGTGCAAAACATTGCAGTTAGATTGCAACAGGATGAGAAAATGATCACAGTTCAAGGTCAAGGTAACGGGCCGATTGACGCTTTTGTCAATGCTTTGGGTTTAGATATACAAATTCACCATTACGAAGAGCGATCGCGCAATACTGGGAGTAATGCAGATGCTATAGCCTGTGTTGAAATCGCAGGTAATTTCATCCCAGGTACATTACACGGTGTAGGTATTCATGCCAATATTGTCACAGCGTCAATCTTGGCAATACTAAGTGCTGTGAATCGCGCTTTGCAGCGTGTAAATGTAGTGTAGCTTTGATAGTGATTTGCGATCGCTCATCAGTAAAATAATTTTGCAACTCCAAATAGATCAAATCCCCGAATTCTCTAAAAAGTCGGGGATCTTTCCCTTTGAAGCTGAAGTTTTCCTTTGACAGAAATGCTTTCGGGGATTTTGATTTCAAGCTCCTACTCACTAACTACTAACTACTAACTGTTGCTTTTCAGGTAACTGAGTATACTCAGCAACAATTTTTCGGAATTGCTCTCCTTCTATAGTCTCCTGTTCTACTAACAGGTCTACAAGGCGATCTACCAATGCTCGGTTTTCACGGATAATTTTTCGGGCTTCTTGGTAACAAGCAATAGCCATTTCCCGCACTTGTCTATCAATCTTAGTGGCCATCTCTTCCGAATACTCGTTGCGGCTGACCCAATCTCTACCCAGGAAGACATCACTATTTTGAGTTTCTAAAGCTACTAGTCCCAAGTCAGACATCCCATACATTGTCACCATCTTTCGGGCTAGGTTCGCAACCATTTTCAAATCGTTACTAGCACCACCTGTAACTTCAGATTCTCCAAATACTTCTGCCTCTGAGGCTTTTCCTCCCAATGTCATGGTAATGTTGTCTTGTATCCAAGCACGAGTGTAAAGACCACTATCAATCATCTCTTCATTGAGAATTTGTTGAGAGAAACCACCCACTCCACCAGAACGGGGAATAATGGTAACTTTGTTTAAAGGGTCTGCGTGGGGTAAAAGTGTAGCTAACAGAGCGTGTCCTATCTCGTGATAGGCAATTAATCGCTTCTTGTTGCTATCTAACAATGGGTTGAGAGTTAACCCAATAGTCAGCCTATCAATAGCATCGTCAATTTCTATCTGTGTAATTAAATCTTTGCGTCTGCGTGCTGTAAGAATAGCTGCTTCATTCAACAGGTTAGCTAAATCTGCTCCTGTAAAACCAGGGGTACGGCGTGCAACAACTTCTAGAGAAACTGCTGGATCAACCTTCTTATTACGAGCGTGAACTTTTAGAATTTCCAAACGCCCTTTCCTGTCTGGTGCATCAACAATTACCTGACGGTCAAATCTTCCAGGTCGAAGTAATGCTGCATCCAAAACGTCTGGGCGGTTAGTAGCAGCAATAATAATAATTCCTGTATTGCCCTCAAAACCATCCATTTCGGTCAGCAACTGGTTAAGAGTTTGCTCTCTTTCGTCGTTACCACCACCAATACCAGCACCCCGTTGTCTACCAACAGCATCGATTTCATCGATAAATATCAAACAAGGGGCATTATCTTTGGCTTTTTTGAATAAGTCACGAACACGAGACGCACCCACACCAACAAACATTTCCACAAATTCTGAACCAGAAATGCTAAAGAAGGGAACGCCTGCTTCCCCAGCAATAGCTTTTGCTAATAAAGTTTTACCAGTACCCGGAGGTCCTACTAACAACACTCCTTTTGGGATGCGTGCGCCAACAGCAGTAAATTTCTCTGGTTGTTTGAGGAAGGTAACAACTTCTTGCAGTTCTTCTTTTGCTTCTTCAATACCCGCGACATCATCAAACTTGATACCAGTTTTTGCCTCCATTTGAAAACGAGCTCTGGATTTACCAAAGTTCATAGCTTGACTAGAAGCATTCGTAGATCGGCGTAGAAACAACAACATTAAAGCAACCAGTGGCAAAATCCACATGAGATTGATCAAAAGACCAACAGCAGCTTTACTGTTAGCAGAGGAAACCTCGTCAAACTGGACATTTCGATTAGCTTTAAGTGTATTGATTAATTCTGGATTTTGATCCAAAAGCTTTACACGTTGCGGTTGAGCATTTGGCTCCTGTCCCTTAAGATACACATCTGCTACTTTTTCGGTTTCGTCTAAATCTACCCTGACGACTTCTCCATTTTCAATTTTTTGGAGCAGTTTACCATAAGTAAGAGTGTTGTTATCCTGCTGTTCTGCTTTTTGTGCCAAGGCTGGAGTACCTGTCACAAATCCTGGCAACATCATCATACTAGCTACCAACGCCCCTGCCAAAGCTGTACGTTTTGTCGGTCGCTGTTTTGTTGATACCTTTTTTTCAAAACTTCTCATAAGAATTACCCTTTGTCCGCTGCCATGATCTGAGCGCTGGTTTTTTATGGCTTTATCTTTTAGAAAGAGTAGAAATAACCTTTTCTCACTCTAGTGTAGCTCTGTCTTGAAAATAGGGATCGGGGATTGGGGATTGGGGATCGGGGATCAGGGATCGGGGATTATTAATTTTTTTACCAGAAAATATTCTTTTCAACAAGAATTTGACAGGTTTAGTTACATATGGTTAAGATATAAGCATAGTCGTAATGAGTTTGTCTTGCAAAAAATATATTCCTCAAGCAAGTTTAGCTAATTTCAAAAGAGATATACGAGTGTAAGGGTGTGGGAATGAAACATTGGTCATGGTTAACAACTAGCCATTGTTTAACCGTGGTATATGCAGTTAATGAGACTTTTTATTGAAGTTAATTAGCAACTGGGTAATTGATTATGGTAAAAATAGTTGGCATTGGTGGCAGTTTAAGGCCAGACTCTTATAGTCAAATAGCTTTACGTTTGGCAGCCCAACGGGTAGAAGCTTTAGGCGCAGAAGTGGAAATACTGGATTTACGGGAAATGGTATTACCGTTTTGTAACGGAGAACAGGAGTATCCAGATTATCCAGATGTACAGAAGTTGCAATATGCTGTGAGTCGTGCCGATGGCTTAATTTTGGCAACACCAGAATATCACGGCAGTGTCAGCGGTGTTTTAAAAAATGCCTTAGACTTGATGAGCTTTGAGCAATTGTCTGGTAAAGTTACTGGATTAATTAGTGTGTTGGGGGGACAACCTAACAGCAACGCCCTGAATGATTTGAGGATAATTATGCGTTGGGTACATGGCTGGGTGATTCCCGAACAAATTGCTATTGGACAAGCGTGGAAAGCTTTCAGTCCTGAAGGGAAGTTGTTAGATGACAAGCTTGCTCAACGTTTTGATCAGTTTGCTCAAAGTTTGGTAGATAATACCCGCAAGCTTAGAGAAGTGGATTAATTAAGGGTAAATCTGAAAAACGAAAATTTCTTAGTGTCTTAGTGTCTTGGTGAGTCCACTTGCCGTCTTGGACGCCACGTGCTACAAGCCGGGGAACCCGTCCAACGCAGTGGCTCCGCTTCCCGTCACGTAGACGCGGAGCGGCTTCCCGTAAGGGTAGGCAAAGTGGCGTAGACGCGCTCATCGGCTTCAAGGTAGAGTACCCGTAGACGCAAAGCGGCTTCTCTTAGAGTAGGGTGTTGAAAAGATTATTTTTTCACCACTAAGACACTAAGGCACAAAGAGGAAATATAGTTAAATAGATATCAATTTCGAGAAAAAGCAATTTTATCCACTGCAATCTTTGACACAGGTATCATATCTCCAGTTTCTATATCAACTGAAAAAAGAGAATTTGTTTTTTCATGTTTAGGATTAGCAAGTGCATAAACTTTTCCTGATGGAGAGAAACTAAGACTTAGTAAGTCATTTTGCAAAGGCTGGTTGTCAAACATCAATGGTGACAAGGTGACAATTTTTCCTTTACCAGTAATCATTGATCTATTATCCAGGTCTAGTTGTATCAATCTTGTGATACCTTCCATACCCAGAGTAGTACCATAAATTTTTCCATCCGGGCTGAGTGCAAGATTGCTAAATCGCCTATCCGGTGGTAGTTCTGGTAAAAATAAATCAGAATCAGAAGAGACCTTACCATTTTTTGGATTAATTACTACCATCTCAAAAGGAGGAATACCTCCATTGAGACTGACTATAGCAATTAGTTTGTCGTCTTTTGTAGCCACTAAACTTTCAATCGTACAATTGTTTTTTTTAAATCCTGATATTTTTTTAGATTTAGAAGATCGACGATCAAAAAATAGCAGTTTACTATAATTTCCGTGTTTGGTTAATACTGTGCTTACAAGAACAAATGTTCCATTTGATAGGACAGTAAAACCAGTTATTCGCTCACTTGGTTTAGTGTATAAAGCTTTGCTAGCTACCTCAGTTTTTGTATCAACGTTATCTACTTTGGTCGGGAGAATCTCATTCAAGGTTTTGGGTATAATCTGGCTCGTAAAAGCCTGTCTACCAGTGGGTAGATCTAAAGATACTAAGGAAATTGCTGAGGTTGTGTTAGCTAAGTCGGTGGAGATTGTTTGGCTTAGACTTTGCTTGTTGTTAAATTTTGCTCCGATGAGCGAGTGTGATCCATTTGTCAATGTCTTACCTCCAAATTTGGCGATCGCTATTGATAGCACTCACTGACCAAATTGTTGACATTTGAATTTCTGCTCAGAATTTGGCAGTTTCAGTATATGTTAGTTTGATGCTAATCAATATTAATCTTTGCAAAATTCTGAAACTGTACGGAAGTGCAAAACTTAACAAGAAGGTGTATTGATGTATGTTAATTGCTCTCACTTAACTGTGCTAATTATCAGAAGTTTGAAATGTTAGCGATCGCCTGCCCCGGTATATAATAAAATGTTTTTATTTTAAAAAATAAAAAATAAGCAGAGAGCGTGAGAAAATCGAACTTCAAGTCCCGATATTCTTGAGCAGGTATTTCGCATGTCTTCGTTTACGACCTCAACAGCCTCTACACTCTCCTATCTGGTGGTTGGCGGTGGTATGTCTGGTTTGATTGCAGCTACAGTACTACGCAATCACCACATGCAAGTTACTGTAGTTGATAAAGGTCGAGCGATTGGTGGGAGAATGGCAACTCGTCGCATCCAAAATGCTCAATACGGCGAAGGTGTTTTTGATTACGGCGCTCAATATTTTACTGTCCAAAATTCCAGATTTCAAACTTTAGTCAATAACTGGATTCAAGAAGGAATTGTTAAGCAGTGGTCACTTAATAATCACATTTTGAGTAGAGAAATTTACTATCGAGGAGTTAGTAGCAACCGTGCGATTGCTCAACATTTGGCTGAAAATTTGGATGTCCATACAAATACAAGAGTGAGTAATATTACATGGCTGGAGGATTATTGGCAAGTCGAGACAGAAACTAATGACACCTTTTCAGCAGATGTGTTATTATTAACGCCACCTCTACCCCAAACTCTGGAATTATTAGAGCGATCGCAAATACAATTATCACCACAAACAAAACATCGACTAGAACAGATAGTCTATTATCGTTGCATAGCAGTACTAGCTTTGTTGGCACAACCTAGCCAGATTCCTAGTCCTGGGGGTATGCAGTTAGATGGAAATATCCTGAGTTGGATTGCTTGTAATCAAAAAAAGGGAATTTCACCCCAAGGTAGTGCGGTAACACTCCATGCAAATTCTGAGTTTAGCGAAACTCACTGGGAGGAGGATAATGTAGTTATTAGCAATCTACTTTTTGAGGCTGCATCACCGTGGTTAGGATCTTCGGTGATTGATTATCAAGTGCATCGCTGGCGCTACAGTCAACCACAAACAGTGTATGGTGAACCCTATTTGGTGCTAACTGAACCGGGACCAATAATTTTATGTGGAGATGCTTTTATTCAACCAAATCTGGAAGGTGCTGTTTTGTCTGGATTAGCTGCTGCTGATTATTTAGTGAATAATTTATAGGTGTGGCTATCAGCCAAAATCCTTGTAGAGACGCGAAATTACCCTGCGGGAACGCTAAAAGCGAACACGTCTCTACATTTTTTTCATGTAGGCTGATGCAAGCAACTTGGGTTATTAGAGGACTATTCACTCATTACAGAGGTACAAACTTGAGCAGCAACCCAAAGTTTGTGCAGTAAAAACTCAGTGCGATCGCTCATTGTAGTAACAAACACACCTTGTGCGTTTTCAGAACCATCCGATAGCCAAGAACCGCTAAGAGTGACTTCAACATACTCACAATCAGATACACATAAAGCGATAATTTTTCTTTCATCCCATCGCACTTGCACCTTGAGCTGTTCTAGTCCTGGTAAATTCACAGGAAGCAAAAAGGAAGCAGTGCTAGGTTCAATAGATAGACTTTGACCGACTCGTAGGGCCAAAATCACTCGTTGCGCTACCCATTCCTCAACAGACAGAGTTAGACACTCTAGGTGAAAACTCGTTTCGGTGTAAGTTAATTTCAGCATTCCTCATGCTCTCCTGTTATTCCAGGTTTATTTGCACGTCCATCCAAAACTGTTCCGCAAAAGCAATCGTGGGATGGACTGGTGCTTTTGGTTTAGTACGTAAGCGCATACCCGCTTCTTGGGGGGTTTTATCTCCTTTTCTGGAGTTACACCGTTCGCAAGCAGCAACCACGTTATTCCAAGTGTGCTGTCCACCGCGAGAACGGGGAAGCACGTGATCTAGTGTCAGATGTTTGCTGCTACCGCAATATTGACAACTGTGATGGTCTCGCCGTAAAACTTCTCGTCTATTTACTGGTGGAACTTTCCAAATCCGTTCACGAGAAGCAATTGTCAAGCGAATTTGTTTTGGTACATCGATAATCAAGCTAGGAGAGTGAATTTGCCAACCGCTATTAGTATTAAGATGTAGCGGTTCGGCTTTATTTGTGATTAAGAGTACGATGGCTCGCTTGATGTTTACTCGGCACAGTGGTAAGTAATTTTGAGAAAACACCACCACAGATTGATCTAAAACTTGCGTTGCGATCGTCACGGTTTGACTCCTCATTAAAAAACCCCCGCTTATTTCTTTGTGAAAGCGGGGGTTGAGAATTGACCTTAAAAGTCTTTGATTCTTATATCGGTACAGCATCTGAGTGTCTGTACCTCCCGCTTTTGTGTTTTAGTTGTGGTGCTCGAATAACTACACCAATCCTGGCATATTTAGAATCATGATTATCCTCTGTAAATTTGCCCAGCTTCAGGCAAATTAACCCCATAAATAAATACTCCACTCCCATAGGTGCCGATTCCCAACTAGTTTGGGAGTGGTTGGCACATACAGAAGTAGAGATGGGGTAAATAGATATCACAGAAAATTTCACCTGTTGAACATTCCTTTAAACATACTACACTTGTATTACTATCCTGTCTATAGTTTTAGGAGAAAAACTGATGCATACGATTACCCGCACCCCCACCACCGATATGGAAGTCACCAGCATCCGTCTTGAGCGCGAATTAAAAGATAAGCTTAAAGATCTAGCAGGCAATCAAGGATATCAAGCTCTCATCCGCGATATTCTTTGGAATTATGTTCAGCAAAAATCAGGAGAGTGGAAACCTCGATTTTCGAGATCTGACATTCGAGCCAGTATAGCTGCTACAGCCCAACAAGAAGAACGTTGTGTACTTACGGGTCAATTAATTCAGCCACAACAACCGATGCTGTTAGGACTGACGAGGACGGGCGATATGGTTCCTCTAAGTGTCGAAAGTTTAGCCGGTTAAATTTTGGATTCAACTGAATGCAGCTTAGTTAATGTTGTTGAAGTTGTTCAAGCAAAACTAAGCTGTATTCACTATTAGCTAAGACTTGTTCATTCCCAATGTTTATTCCCTATTCCTATTTTCAATACATAACAAATAAATAGGTAAGTATAATATTTAACTAAAAAACCCCTATTCTAACTACTTAATCAATTCAATACCATACATAAATATAAAAACAGATTTTAAGATATGTCGAAACTATTTAGAAAATGAGTATTTTCTAGCACAGGGGGTGTGACTACACTTGACAGATATAAAACATCAGCACAAAGATTAAGTGATTCTAAAGAATAAGGAGCAAAGCAACTAGTTTCAGTACACATTTTTTACTGAACTTGTTTAGTGAGCAAAAAGTCTGCTAAACCCTTACGTTAATTACCTTTACTGGTGTTTGACCTGGTGATAAGTAAGCTGTCAACGGACAAAATATAAAATAAA
Organism: Westiellopsis prolifica IICB1; assembly: GCF_004323185.1. Taxonomy (GTDB): domain Bacteria; phylum Cyanobacteriota; class Cyanobacteriia; order Cyanobacteriales; family Nostocaceae; genus Pelatocladus; species Pelatocladus prolificus_A. The sequence continues at coordinate 2,607,095 of NZ_NAPS01000001.1, read as the reverse complement.
TATTACATTATTCTGATTATTTTTCAGTATTAATGCGGGAACAAATTACGAAATCTTTGCTGTAAATCTAGAGCAAATACGGTTTATGTATAGTTAAAGACAAGATAACCTAAGTGAATATTAGTAACAAAACAGATGTGTAAGAAGTTGTAATTATCTTTGTTTGTACGACGAAACTAATTTTTATGTGTTTTATTACTCAAAGTTTTTGTATCAAAGAGATTTCACCATCTCTAATACAAAAGGGCTATAACAGGTGAAAGAAAGTTTAAAAGACAAGATAAACCATTCAATCGCAGGGTGCAGCCTTACAAAAAAATCAAGAATATGGTAGGAGGTTGGGTACAAAGAAAATGGGTTCAATATCCAAAAGCGTACCAAAAATAAGAAAGCGTTTGTCTTCGTTAGCACAACGCCCAGATGAAATAGATAGACTCACACACTACCCGGTCAATCTGATGCAGCAAGAGGAAGAGGTAGCCCTCCAATTAGGACAAAAGATAAACTATATCATTGCCAATCGCTCAACATCAGCAATGATGCTGCAAGGCATTGCCCAATTGCTAGGAGTGACATTCAAAGTAGATTGCTGCTGCTTAGTGACTGCACACAAAGAGGTGACTGGTAGCGAAGAATTGATTGCCAATTGGTGTCCCCAAGAGTATTTAAATTCGTCCCCAGATGAGATATTCTCATTAGACCAGTTGGATTTACCAGTAGTCCAATGTGCTGCTGAACCAACTATAGAAGACATTGCTACAATTCAAAATAGTTTGAAAATAGGATGTCAACAATTGCCAATACCAATCAAATCGGTTCTGGCAATTACTACCCGTTTCGCAGACAAAAAGAACGGCGTCATTAACTTAATTAAGTCCCAGGTATATGATTGGAGTGATTCAGAAAAATCTTTGCTGCGATCAGTAGAGTCAGTCTGCGCGATCGCTCTAGAACATGTGGCACAAGCACAGTTAATCGCCTCACAACAGCAATATATCAAAACTTGTGGCAAGCATCAAAACCTGATCAAGCAATTAACAATACTCGGCCGTAGCAACTTGGAGATTAATCAGATGCTTCAGGTTGCGATCGCTTCTACTGCCGAAGCTCTAGAAGCCGACCGGGGTTTAATAATATTACTTAAATATACTGATCCCCTATTTAAAAATCTACGTAAAAAACAAATTCCGCAAGCAAAAGCCACAGTTATTGGTCAATGGTCTAGACAACCAGAAGATATTTATCTTGATAAACAAGACAACCAAGACTATTCCTACTGGCTTTTAGATTGTGGTATTAGTCGGCGTGCTTTTACAACAGAATCTGGTAAGCCTGTAATTATTAATGATACAGGAGATCGGCGCAAAGATACCTCCACAATCGCCAAAGCTTTTATTTTAGAAAAACTACCTGCAATGCTGTTAATGCGCTTGGAGAATCAAGGCAAAGTTTTAGGATTTTTGGCATTACAGCAAACCCAACCGCGTTACTGGGAAACAGCGCAAATCAACATGGTAGAAATGGTCTGCGCTCAACTGAGCAATGCCATCATTCAAACACAAACACTACGGCAAGTACAAACCTTAGTAGATGAACGTACATCCCAGTTAAAGCGCAGTTTAGACGTTCAAGCAAAACTCTATGAAAGAACAAAGCAATATGTTGAGCAATTGCGAGAACTTAACCAACTTAAAGATGAGTTTTTAAGTAACATGAGCGATCGCCTACGCTATCCTTTAACAAATATGCGTATGGCTTTACGGATGCTGCGTCAACCAGGAAGATCCCCCGAACAGCAAACCAGGTATCTAGATATACTAGAGGAAGAGTGTACCAAAGAAATAAATTTAATCAATGACCTATTGACACTCCAAAAACTAGACACTCATCAAGAACCCCCACAATTTGCCACCCTAGACTTAAATAGCAGAATCCAAGAAATATCAGCATCTTTTGAGAAAAAACTCCTAGAAAAAAGATTAACTATTTCTTATGAGTTACCGGAACCATCCCTAGAACTACAAACTGAAATAGAAAGTTTTGATCGCATTTTGCAAGAACTCTTAACTAACGCTATTAAATTCTCAGAAACAGATACTATCATCCAGCTAGAAGCCACACACCAACTTATTCAACAAGTTGATCGGGTTATTATTAAAATAACCAACGTCGGACATAGCATCTCAGAAGCAGAAGCCATCTATATATTTGATGCATTCCGTCGCGGTAGAGGAAGATGGACTCCTGGCACTGGCTTAGGACTTGCTCTGGTAAAATCCTTAGTGCAGCATTTGAGTGGGGAAATCGCTGTGGAGAGTACTCCGATTGAAAATACAGATCTCAGCAAAATCTGTTTTCTTTTAAATCTGCCCCAATTTTCTGACCAAGATCAAACCTACTCCGAAAGTGACTGAAGAAAAATACACACCAGAAGAACTCGACTTCATCGCCATTGAAGACGAAACCACCCTAGAAGCGAATGATTTGCAAGCTGTGGCTATTCAAATCGAGAAGATCACTGACCGACAGCGACAAATTACCGCTAAAATTCAAATTCCCCAACCAGTGACACAAGTTTGGGAAGTACTCACCAACTATGAAGCCTTAGCCGAATTTATCCCAAACTTAGCTCAAAGTCGTTTGCTGGAACACCCCAACGGGGGTATTCGCTTAGAACAAATAGGTTCTCAGCGCTTTTTACGCATGAATTTTTCTGCACGTGTGGTTCTCGATCTTGAGGAACGCTTTCCCAAAAAAATCACTTTCCAAATGATAGAGGGTGATTTTAAAGATTTCTCTGGTAGCTGGTGCTTAGAACCGTGTTCCCTGGGTCAACAAATAGGAACTAATCTTTCCTACACAGTCAAAGTTTGGCCTAAACTGACTATGCCAGTGGGAATCATTGAACATCGCCTTGCCAAAGACCTACAACTCAATTTACTGGCCATTTATCAGCGTTTAGAGAACTCCAAAAAATAAACTTAAGACAAGGGAGTGTGGGAAGTCTCTTAACGAAAAAATTAAGCCCTGCTAGAGATTTACAAATTCTAACAGGGCTTAATTTTTCTATATATCTAAGGATACCCCCAGGGGAATTCGAATCCCCGTTACCTCCGTGAAAGGGAGGTGTCCTAGGCCTCTAGACGATGGGGGCGCGGTTCACACTTTTATAAATTTAGCGGCTTTTACTTTTAATGTCAACAGGTCAAACGAATAATTTGATAGCAAAATTTTAAATAGCAGCAGGTTAAACTTAGTGGAAGCAAAAGTGATTCATAGCCAATGGTTAAAAAATGCACTTTAGGAGGTAAACATGACACTCAAAAGCTGATAAAGCAAGGATTAGCATCGTCTTGATTTTACCAATCACCAAAACTGCTGTATTATAAGCAACTAAGTGGAAAATGTTTTTCTACTGAACCAAAAAAAATTAAGTTGTGATGTTGCACCTAGTCAGTTAAATCTTTACAATTCTTTACAAGAGATTTTGAAAAACATAGCTCAAAATCTACAACATGGAAGCATCTTTTGAAATCACCTTGCAGATGGTTATAGCCGTCGTTGCGGGCATCAGCGCTCAAGTAATAGCTGCGTACCTCCGAGTACCCAGTATCGTATTTTTATTACTGTTTGGTATTCTGCTTGGCTCTGACGGCTTTGGGTTACTGCATCCCCATTTGTTAGGCACTGGGTTAGAGGTTATTGTCGCTTTGGGAACGGCAATAATTTTGTTTGAAGGTGGACTTAATCTAGAACTGCGAGAGTTAAACAAAGTTTCTACAAGTTTGCAATTACTCGTAACCTTGGGAACTTTAATCACGTTAGTTGGTGGGACGATGGCGGCTCACTGGCTGGGTGAATTTCCTTGGGCTATTGCTTTTCTGTTCGCCTCTCTAGTAGTTGTCACAGGACCGACGGTAATCAGTCCTTTACTTAAGCAAATTAATGTGGAACGACCAGTAGCCACATTGCTAGAGGGTGAAGGAGTTTTAATTGACCCTGTTGGAGCCATTCTAGCCGTAGTAGTGCTGAACACGATCTTAAATGATAACGCCGACGCCTTTGGGGCAATCAGCAGCTTGCTCATGCGACTAGGTATTGGTGGCATAATTGGTGCCGTAGGCGGGTGGCTGATGGCGTTAATTTGCAAATATGCTAATTTTCTTTCCTTTGAGGTCAAAAACCTAGTAGTCTTGGCTGGTTCCTGGGGCTTATTTGTATTAGCCCAAATGCTCCGCAGTGAATCAGGATTGATGGCGACTGTAGTGGCTGGTGTGGTGTTTGGAACCGCTTCGGTGCCAGAAGAACGGCTTCTGCGACACTTCAAAGGTCAGTTGACGATTTTCTGCGTTTCAGTCTTGTTCATCTTACTGGCTGCTGATTTATCTATTGACAGTTTGTTTGCACTAGGTTGGGGCAGTTTATTTACTGTTTTGGCGTTGATGTTTGTTGTCCGTCCGATCAACATCCTATGTTGTACCTGGAACAGTGACTTGAACTGGCAACAAAAACTATTTCTGAGCTGGGTTGCACCTAGAGGGATTGTTTCTGCTTCTGTAGCTTCTTTGTTTGCGATTTTACTGACCAGACACGGTATTAACGGTGGTGATTCTATTAAAGCCCTTGTCTTCTTAACAATTATCATGACAGTTTTCTGTCAGGGGCTAACTGCTGGCTGGATTGCTAGATGGTTGGAAATTACGTCCAAAGAAGCGACAGGAGCGGTAATTGTTGGTTGCAATCCTTTGAGTATTTTTATTGGTCGCCTGCTACAAGAAAGAGGAGAAGCGGTTGTCATGATTGACACTGATCCTGAAGCAAGTCAACAAGCCCAAGCTGAAAACCTGCGAGTATTAACCAGTAGTGCTTTGGATGTTAATGTTTTAGAAGAAGCAGGATTGGCTTCGATGGGGACTTTTTTGGCAATGACCAAAAATGGTGAGGTGAATTTTGTGTTAGCACAACGAGCCGCAGAAGAGTTTAACCCACCCCGCGTCTTAGCAATTTTCCCCCGCGATCCCCAAGCTAATAATGGTAAAAATAATACTAAAGTGAACCAGGCTTTTATAGCAGACTTTCAAATTAAAACCTGGAATCAATATCTCAAAGATGGGCAAGTCAAGTTAGGGATGACAACACTTAAAGAACCGGGTTTTTCATTGCAAAAGGTTCAATTACAAGCATTAATCCGGACTGGGGAGTTAGTACCATTATTTTTAGAACGGGATGAGAAATTGCAAATCATGCCTGCGGGTGAAGCTTGGCAAAGTGGCGATCGCATTATCTACCTTTTGCATGATCCCAGACCGAATCTTTTGAAACGTCTTTCGGGTGGTAGAGATGCGAATCGCCTCTCTCTAGAAAAACTACCAGAAGTCGAAGAAATTCCAATCACTAAATTATCTCAATCTCAACTTTCTGCTAGTGATGCTCCCGCACCTTGAACATTACTCGATGGTAAGTTGTGACCTTGAGAGTTTGCAAGTTGAGCTTTCATTTGTTTTTCTTGCCACAATACGCTCAATAAATGCACCACAGAAATGATAATGGCAGCAATGGAAAGAATATAGCTGTGGATGGTGTAGAGTCTTTGGATAGTGAGCGTACTAATTGCGCCACCAGTCAGGATTTCACGTAACTGCGAACCAATCAAAGGAATCGCTTCAATGGTTCCCAATTCAATGCTAAAACGCCAGAATCCTTCTTGATCCCAGCTTAAAATCATTGCTGTCCAACTTAATCCAATTGCTGTTAGGGTGAAGAAGATCGCACTAATCCAGGCTGATAGCCAACTCTTGCGAAATTGTCTACCCAAAAATAACACGACAATTTGCACCAGTGCGATCGCAATTACTCCATTACCAGCAATATTGTGGGCTTTACGGAATAACCAACCATATTGTACCTGATCTGTTATTAGTTTTAACGACTGATAAGCCCTACCTGCTGCTGGTTCGTAGTAAATAGACAACAAAATGCCAGTAGAAGCTGCAACCAAAGATAGGGTAATAATGACGACAGATAATATCGTGGCTATGCGCCGCAGAACCCTATTAAAATCGGTGCTTTCCATCACTCACCGCTCCTTTTCTTCGCTATAAATGTACTTTTATACAATTTTAACTAAGAAATATTAAGAAATGTTTGACTTTGTACAAACGCGAGGAACATGGCGTCTCTGCTGACTTTTAACTTGTTTGTCCCGATCCCCTCTACCCAATTTCAGGATTATGTAATCGATAGCACATACCTTTATCTAATTGAACTCGCTCAAATGATTGATCCAGGTTGATAGTTGTTTCGCCACTACCAAGAAACAAGTAACCATCTGGCCTTAATAGCTGCTTAACTTTTTTCAGTAAGGATTTTTTGGTTGATATATCAAAGTAGATTAAAACATTGCGTAAAAAAATAACATCGATTTTGGGCAGGGATGACCAAGGTTGGACAATATTGATCTGACGAAACTCAACCATTTGGCGAATTTCTTCCTGAATTTGCCACTCACTATCTAGCTTTTGAAAGTACTGTTCACAGAAAGTTTTAGGCAACCCACGCTTAATTTCCAGTTGGTTATAACGTCCTTGACGCGCCCGCGCTAACACCTTGCTGGAAAAATCGCTAGCAATCAGCCTTACAGACCAATTGGCAAGCATGGGGAAATAGGCGTGCAGCAGCATAGCAATACTGTAGGGTTCCTGTCCATGAGAGCAAGCAGCACACCAAATATTTAGCGATCGCTCAATAGCTCGTTTTTTGATCAACTCTGGTAACACAAATTGTTTGAGTGCTTCAAAGGGATAGCCATCACGAAAAAATGAGGTTTCGTTGGTGACTAGCGCCTCAACAGTCTGAATGTGCAAACTGCTAAACGGTTGACTTCGCAGGTAACTTACCAAATTAGCGATCGCAGCAAATCCTGCTGATTCAGCAATTGGCTGTAAATGTAATTCTGCCAAGTAGCTTTTATCAGCATCCAACACAACTGCGGAATGACGATAAACTAATTGACGCAGATAGTTAAAATCAGTAGTGCTTATACTCATAGTCTGCTGCATTACTGATCCAAAAAAATTCGTCGTATGATCTCATCTGCCATGCGATCGAGTCCCACAACTTGATCGGCAAGTCCAGCATTCACAACGAAACCAGGCATTCCCCAAACTACACTACTAGCTTCGTCTTGTGCCAGCACTTGTCCACCGACTTCACGGATACATTGACAGCCATGTAACCCATCTTGTCCCATGCCTGTAAGTATAACTGCGAGTGTCCCAGCACCATACACCTGTGCAACCGAACGAAAGAGGACATCGACTGAAGGGCGACAGGAATTTTCTGGGGGTTTTTGATGGGTAGCCAATCGAACCACAGCTTTGTCCTGTTGCACTACCATGTGAAAATCTCCTGGTGCAATCCAAATGTGTCCTGGTTCTACTATCACTCCAGAAACAGCTTCTTGGACTGAGATTTGACATTTTGAGGATAATCTTTCAGCTAATAATTTTGTAAACATCGCAGGCATGTGTTGCACAATCAGGATCGGAACCGATAAATTGGCTGGAAGCTGACAAAGTAGTGTAGCCAGAGCATTAGGGCCTCCAGTAGAAACCCCAATTGCTACAACATCCACTCGATCTATCTTCGTACGGATAGGAAAAGTAACTGCATGAGCAATTGTGATTGGCTTGGGAGAAGGACTATTTACAGCACCAAATACCTTGATTTTGGGAATCAAGTCCTCGCGGATATGTTGGTTGATTGCCTCCACATTTCCTAAGTTACTGGGTTTGGTTGCATAATCTGAAGCACCTAAAGATAGAGCTTCTAGTGTTGCACTCGCTCCGGTGTGGGTGGAGGTGCTGAACATAATTACCGACACTTGGGGATAAGTTTGTCGGATAGCGGCCAGGGTTTCTAAGCCGTTCATCTCCGGCATCTCAACATCTAAGATCACAACATCGGGATTTACATGAGGAATCTTAGCAAGAGCAATGCGACCATTAGCAGCAACTCCTACAACTTCTAACTCTGGATCGCTGGACAAAATTTTACTAACTCGACTGCGAACTACCACCGCGTCATCTACAATCAGCACCCGAATTTTTGGCATAAGAGTTATCAGTTAAGTGATTGGACAAAATTAAATTCATTTGTGGAGATAGGGAACAGACGCGATGTTCCTCGCGTCTGTACAATTTGCGATGATCAAAGACTCGACAAGAGCGCGAAGGAAGAGGGAAAGAAGATAAGTCTAAAAACTATTTTACTCAGCATACTTAGTGTGACAGACCATTAGATTAATACTTAAAATTGTTGACGACTTTCTGTAAATCTACTGCCATACGAGCTAATTCTGTGGCTGCGTCGGATGTGTTACTGCCTCCAATTGTTGTACTTTGAGCATTGAGCGCTACAATCCCGATATTTTTGGCAATATCCGACGTTCCTTTGGCTGCTTCAGCTATATTACGAGCGATTTCATTAGTGGTTGCTGTTTGCTGCTCAACTGCACTTGCGATCGCACTTTGTAGATCATTGATTCGGTTGATGATGCTAGTAATCTGAGTAATAGCAGCAACCGCACCCTTAGTATCACTCTGAATTGCTTCAATTCGCTGGCTAATATCCTCAGTAGCATTTGCCGTTTGCTTGGCTAATTCTTTGACTTCGTTGGCAACTACAGCAAATCCTCTCCCTGCGTCTCCAGCTCTTGCAGCTTCAATTGTGGCATTTAGTGCTAATAAATTTGTTTGCCCTGCGATCGAATTAATAACTTTTATGACTTTGCCAATTTCAACACTACTTTGACCGAGTTTGTCTATGGTTTGGTTGGTGCGATCGGCAGTTTTAACGGCTTCATTTGCCACTTTTGTACCTTCAGCGACAGTTTTAGCTATTTCTCGAATGCTAGCATTCATTTCTTCCACCGCAGTTACAACTGTAGTAGTATTCTGACTCACCTGTTCTGCTGAGACGGATGCAGAGGTGGCTTGTTCTGCGGTTTGTTTGGCATTTTCTGTCATTTCCTTACTAACTGCGGTCAGTTCTTCAGCAGAAGATGCAACTGCTGTCGCCACATCTGCCATTTGGCGGATTGAAGACCTTAAGCTGTAAATCATCTGATTGGCATTATCACTCAGCTGCTGAAACTCTCCAGTGTTAGTTGCTTCGATGCTCCCAGACAAGTTTCCTTGGGCAACAGCAAGGGTGACTTCATTTATACTTTTGATCCGCTCTGTCAGATTTGCAGACATTTGGTTCAAGTTGTCGAGTAATTCTTGCCAAGAACCCTTAGCACCTTTAACAACTGCTTGAGAACCGAGTTTTCCCTCCGTACCAATTTCAGATGCCATGCGAGCAACTTCTTTGGTAACATTTTGGTTCAAACTCACCCATTCATTAAAAACTGAGGCAATTTCACCCAAACCATTGTTCTCGACTGGTAAACGAACAGTAAAATCACCGTTTTTGGCTGCTTTTAGTGCTTTCAGTAACGGCTGCAATTGCACATCTGTTGTAGTTTGATTGGTTTCGATCGCATCTGCACTGTTGACCGAGGAAGATTTAGAGCTGACTGTTTTCCCAGATCGACTTGTAGCCATTTGCCAAGTACTCCTAAGTTATTAGTTAGAGACGCGAGGAACATCGCGTCTGTACAATTATCAGTTAAAGACGCGATTATACTCTTACCTTGAAGCAGCTCTTAGGAGCATCTACGCGTCTGTACAGTTTCAGGTAATTCTTACTATCTTTACTCTCTTTACTGTTCACGATTTAAAGTCTCTAGAATTTTTTCGGTGTCTAGAACAAACAGAAAACCTTCTGCAAGTGGGTAAGCTCCTGCTAGCATTTGACGCATTTTACCTTTTAACGTTGCGGGTGGGGGCTGAAAGGTGTTTTCTGTAAACTCTAATACATCCCCAACCTGATCAACGACTAGGCTAGCTACTTCATGATCAGAACATACGATAATATTAAATCCCTGGGCTTCATCTCCTTGGTGAATTGTTGATCGCATCGCTGATTTACCCATATCTAATCGCAGTTGTAAATCGATGACAGTGAGAATTTGTCCCCGCAGGTTAATTAATCCACAAATATCTGCTGGTGCTAACGGTACACGGGTCATTACTTGGGGACGAATTACTTCTTGAACATGCTGTACATCGATACCAAAGCAAATTTCGTTGATCAAAAAGGTACACAGTTGTTGAGCCATTGTTTTTGAAGGGGACAAGGAGGACAAGGGAAGCCAGTGCGTGCGGAGGTACCGGGGAACCCGTCCACCGCAGTGGCTCCTCCGTTGTAGCACCTGGTGTGGACAGGGAAAGAATTATCATTATTTCACCGCGTCTTCTGTTTTCCACGTCTACATGATCACCGTGTCTTCTTTAGTGGCTTGCAGCAAATAGGGGTTAGCAATTTGAATCACGGCTTCTATGTCAAGAATTTCGATAATTTGATTTTGAATAACAGTACAGAAAAGAATACCTGGTCTACTGGGAATACCTTTAATTGTCAGTGGTTCTTCTACAATGTCGAGAATACGCTCAACTACCAGCGCAACACTAAGTTGTGAGGAAAGGGAGACAATCACGATTGGGAGGGGATCATCGAGGTGATTTGCATGGCGATCGCCAAAAATATTTTGTAAATCAATTAATGGTAAAATCTCACCGTAAGAGCGCACTACATACTGATTAGCTACTTTTTCTACAGCAGAAGGGGAAATTTCTTCGAGCCGCAAAGCTATTGTTAGGGGAATTCCCATGGGTGCGCCTTGGGAACCCTCAAACAACAAAACCATTTGGCGATCACTCACTTGCTCTTGATTATTTTCAGGCGTTGCACTCGATAATAGCTGTTTTTGTTTTGCACTCACACCAGCCTGATTTGCTAAAGCGATCGCATCAATAATCAATGCGACTGTTCCATTTCCCAGAATAGTGGCTCCGGCAAATAAAGATAGGGCTTGCAACTGCTTTCCTAGAGGTTTAATAACAATGTCTTGGATGTCTTCAATTGTGTCTACAACTAATCCAAATTGATAGTTATCAGCTTGGACAATTACCAAACTCAGTGTTTCCAGGTTCTTGATGTTGTCTGAAAGTTGCAACACTTGATTTAAGTAAACCAATGGCACGAGATTACCACGCAAGCGATACACTGGTACATCGTAAAATGTCTCTATACTATTTAGTGCTTGCTCTCCTTCTAAACGCACTAGTTCTTGTAAACTTGCTTGGGGAATGGCATAGCGATCGCCTCCACTGCTGACAATTAATGCTGGAATAATTGTCAAAGTCAAGGGCATCTTAATTTTAAATGTTGTTCCTTGTCCCGGCTGGCTGTAAATTTCAATACTACCGTTAAGTTTCTCGATATTGCTCTTGACAATATCCATCCCAAACCCTCGTCCGGAAAGATTATTAACCTGTTCAGTGGTTGAGAGGCCAGGTAGAAAAATTAAGTTCATAGCTTCCGACTCAGTCATCGCCGCCGCCTGCACAGCGCTGACTAAACCTAGTTGCTGCGATCGCTCTTTGAGTTGTTTTGGATCAAGACCACGACCATCATCACCAATTTCAATATTGACTTTACCACCTTTATAAAAAGCTCTGAGAAATAGGCGTCCGATACTTGATTTCCCATTAGCTAATCGCTCAGTCGGTGATTCAATGCCATGATCAATGCAGTTGCGGACTAAATGAGTTAACGGATCTTTAATTGTCTCAATAATACTTTTATCCAGTTCCGTATCTGCCCCTTGCATATCTACCTGGACTTGTTTACCGAGTGCGATCGCTAAATCACGAATCACGCGAGGGAATTTTTGCCAGATAGTACTAATGGGTTGCAGACGAGTTTTCATCACTCCTTCCTGCAAGTCGGCTGTAATTAAGTTCAGACGCTGGCAAGTTGCAGCAAAGGTGGTATCTTGAAACTTGTTACTCAAGCCGATCACCTGGTTACGGGTTAAAACCAGTTCACCCACCAAGTTCACCAGCTGATCAAGCAAATCAACATTAACTCGGATATAGGAAGATTCTGATGCTCTTAAATTGGAAACTTCTAGCAGTTCACCATTGAGAAATTGTACAGGTTCACTAAGCTGTTGCACTTGAGTATTCACAGCCAGCTGAGAACTCGATTCAGCCTGTTGTAATTTCGTCAAAGTTTTGATGAGTTCGGAATAATCGTTGTCCCCCTCATCCCTGGTGTTCTTAATTTGAGATAGAATCTGTCGGATACTGTCAACTGTTTGCAGTAAGATATTGATGATTTGAGGAGTGAGTACTAGATTGCGATCATCATTAGGCAGCTGCTTTGCTGCATCACGCACAGATGAAAGCAAACTCTCCCCTGCATGAGCAAGCGCTTCTAATTTGGGAAACGGTAAAAAGCCACAGTTTCCTTTTAACGTGTGGAGTGAGCGATAAATACGAACAAGCGCTTCTCCATCAGCAGATGCTTTTTCTAAATCGATAATATTTCGTTCTATTTGCTCCAGATTTTCATAACTCTCAACTAAAAAAGCCTCTATGTCATCGTCAATTTCTGCTAACTCCATTTGTTGGATACACTCAAAGTCTACCTGTTTTGTGTTAATCGTAACTTGAATTGAAAACAAGCAATAAGGAGTAGGGAATGGGGGTAAACCTAAATTTTCATCCTATTTCCAGATATTTTCTCATAAATGGCTGATTTTATCTGAACAATGTATTTCTTTGGAGAGATGTATGTATGACTTAATCCCGAAAAGATTAAAATTACCAAGAAAGGCATTTATGCTGAGGGCAGTAGACGCGGAGCCGCTTCCACAGGTAGGCAGCTATGTAAGAAGCATCAATAAAAACTTTAGTGCTGGGTCTAAAGCCCAGTAGTGGCTTAGTGCAGGTAGCCTATGAGCGCGTCTATGGCGGTTAATTTTTTAATATTCTGTGCATCTTGATCAATCATTGGTATGATCTCATTTAATTTATTAATTTATATTAATTCATATAAATATCAAGTCACATTTTTTAAAATTAAAATTTATGGATGTAAACGATTACTAAAATTTCTACTTCATTTATATCAAGATGAGTTAATCACTTATAATAACAAACCTGACTCAATCTCTAGCACTTCTATCATTAGCAAGGAGAGGCGATGACAGTGAGTTTAAATTAAATTATAAGTAATCATATAAACTTTATAGAATTAGGCATAGTATCACCAACCTAAAATTCATTGAGTTATGAGTAAAACATCAAAAGGGTAAAGCGGATGGCATTAGTTCTCATTATTGATGATGCAGCTTTTTCTCGCAGAATGATTCGCAAATTTCTGCAAGTGGATGGCTATGAAATCCTAGAAGCAACCAACGGACGCGAGGGATTAGAAATGGTTCACAACCATACACCAAATTGCATATTAGCAGATCTTTTAATGCCAGATATGAATGGCTTTGAATTTCTCCAGGCTTTACAAAATGAAGGATTGAAAATTCCCACAATTATCATTTCTGCCGATATCCAGGAAGCAGCACGCAATAAAAGTTATAATTTGGGAGCAGTTAACTTTATCAATAAACCGCCAAAAGAACATGAATTGCGAGAGGCGGTTCAACAAGTTCTTCATAGCAAGGAATAAAGCTCTCATGAATGTGACAGCAGATCAACTAGATGCTTTACAAGAATTGATTAATATTGGAGTTGGTCGAGCAGCAAGTCTACTCAATGAAATGCTAGATTCTCACATTCGTTTGCAAATTCCGTTTGTGAAAGTCTTAACTGCTGCGGATACCTATCATGAATTAGCAACACGATTTCAGAGTGATAGTTTAGCAACTGTCAGGCTTGGTTTTACAGGATCTTTTTATGGTACTGCTGGCTTGATTTTTCCCACAGAGAGTGCATCCACATTAGTTGCAATTTTGACTGGAGAGGAACCAGGTTCAGTTGATCTGGATGCGGTAAAAATAGGAACTTTAAGCGAAATTGGTAATATTGTGATTAATGGGGTCATGGGTTCGATCAGCAATGTGCTTAAGCAACACATGAACTACACATTACCCGTTTATTTGGAAGATACGATTGAAAACTTATTATTACCTACCCATGTAAATGACTCTAACATTATACTTGCTCAAGCAAGATTTGCAATTGAACAATTGGAAATTATCGGAGATATTATTTTAGTCTTTGAGGTAAGTACATTCGATGCGCTAATCAATGCAATTGATAAAGAAATTAGCGTCACCTGATCCGGATAATTATCATAATTTTCGGTGCCAAAAAATATCAAAAACGGTTTGATGTAATGATGAACGAAATTGAACAAGCTCAAGAAAAATTTAGCCTTTTAGATCTAATTCCTTTAGGAGCTTTTGTTCTGCATTCAAATTACACCGTTTTATTCTGGAACTGCTGTTTAGAGGAATGGACGAAAATTCCCAGGAGTAAGATTTTAGGAAACTCTATTTATGACTATTTTCCTCCTCTAAATCAACCTCGCTATACTAACCGCTTACACCAAATTTTTGAAGGCGGCCCTCCTACAATCTTTTCTTCGCAATTGCATAAATATGTTCTTCCCGTACCGCTACCGCAGGATAGATACTGCATTCAACACACAACAGTAACTGCTGTTCCTGCATTAGATGGAGATGGATTTTATGCTCTTTTTTCAATTCAAGATGTCACTGATTTAACGTTTCGAGTTCAAGAATATAAAAACTTGCGAGATCAGGCATTATCTCTAGCAGAAGAACATCAAAAAGCAAAAGAAGCAGCTGAAAAAGCGAACCGCGTCAAAGATGAATTTCTCGCTATTGTTTCTCATGAATTGCGTTCTCCTCTTCATCCTATTTTGGGTTGGGCAAAACTTTTGAAAAAAGGCTCATTGAATGAAGTTGCTAAGGTTCGGGCTGTGGAAACTATCGAACGAAATGCAGAACAGCAGGTACAATTAATTGATGACTTGCTGGATATTTCGCGCATTCTTCGAGGTAAGTTAGGACTCAATTTAGAAACCGTTAATCTTGCTGCTGTTATTGAAGCTGCTTTAGAGACAGTACGGTTAGCAGCCGAAGCTAAATCAATTCAAATCAGTCTGAATTTAGGGAGAAAGATTGGACGGGTAAAGGGTGATAGTGGTCGTCTGCAACAAGTGGTTTGGAATCTGCTTTCTAATGCAGTCAAATTTACACCAACAGGCGGAAAAGTTGATGTCTATTTAGAAGAAATTGATTCTCACGTACACATTCGAGTTCAGGATACAGGCCAGGGTATTAATCTTGACTTTTTGCCCTATGTATTTGAGTATTTTCGTCAGGCAGATAGTAGTATCACCCGCAGATCAGGTGGACTAGGACTTGGTTTGGCGATTGTACGCCAACTTGTCGAGTTACACGGTGGTAGAGTTTGGGCAGAAAGTCTAGGAGAAGGACAAGGTGCAATATTTACAGTTAGTTTACCTGTGCTGCAAAAGAATCAAGAATTAGTAAGTGCAGCTCACAAAACATGTGATGATTACTATCCATTGTGTATGCTCCATGCGCCGCTCGAAGGTATGCAGTTGTTAGTCGTGGATGATGATGCAGATACACGCGAGTTTCTGGCGTTTTTGTTAGAAGAACAGGGAGCAACTGTGACGATCGCAACCTCAGCAAAGGAAGCACTCGTAGCGATCGCTCAATCAAAGCCAGATTTGCTGTTAAGTGATTTGGGTATGCCAGAATTTGATGGCTACGCTTTAATTCGCAAACTGCGATCGCTACCGACTCATCAAGGCGGAAAAATTCCTGCGATCGCTCTGACTGCTTACGCCGCAGAAACGACGCAACAACAAGTTTTTGCAGCCGGCTTTCAAATGCATATTGCCAAACCTGCTGATCCTGCAAAGTTAGTTGCAGCAATTGCAGCACTTGTGAAAAATTGACATCCTCCCACCGCTGAAAGTACGGCACAATCAGCAATTCAAGGTGCATTAGCTTACAACGTTGTTTCATCCATAGAGAACATTAAAGCGTTTGTTCAATCTGCTTCAACGTTGTTTATTAACATTCCTCCATCCATAGAGAACATTAAAGCGTTTGTTCAATCTGCTTCAACGTT
>NZ_NAPS01000001.1:2568598-2590965 GCF_004323185.1 Westiellopsis prolifica IICB1 | reverse complement strand
CATCCATAGAGAACATTAAAGCGTTTGTTCAATCTGCTTCAACGTTGTTTATTAACATTCCTCCATCCATAGAAAACATTAAAGCGTTTGTTCAATCTGCTTCAACGTTCCTTATTAACGTCAAGACGTTGTTTAATGAAGTGCGATCGCTCCCAATTACCAAAAGATCCCCGACTTGTTCAACAAGTCGGGGATCTAGTTCTCTGATTTTATTGTGCTGCCAAATACTCATACAACTGCCAATGGGCGTCTACTTCTGCTTGCGCTTGTTGTAGCAAGCTTTGAGCAAGTTCGGGTTTACTCTTGACAAGCATTTTGAAGCGATTTTCTTGATACATTGACTGTTCTATTGATTGTTTAGGCGATCGCATATCCAATTGCAAAGGATTTTTACCCTGTTCTCGCAACTCTGGGTTATAGCGATACAACAACCAACGACCCGATTCTACCAAAGCTTTTTGATTATTCATAGCTGTGGTCATATTAATGCCGTGGGCGATGCAATGACTGTAAGCGATAATCAGTGATGGGCCGTTGTAGGCTTCGGCTTCTAAAAATGCTTTTAGTGTTTGATCATCTCTAGCACCTAATGCTACACTCGCTACGTAGACATTACCGTAACTCATCGCCATTAATCCTAAATCTTTCTTAGCAGCAGGCTTACCACTAGAGGCGAATTTGGCGATCGCAGCCCGTGGAGTTGCTTTAGAAGATTGTCCGCCTGTGTTAGAATATACTTCTGTATCCATGACTAAGATATTAACATTCCGACCACTGGCAAGCACATGATCTAATCCGCCAAAGTCAATATCATAAGCCCAACCATCACCACCCACAATCCAAACGCTCTTTTTAACAAGATAATCAGCCAACAATTTTAGATTTTGGATTTTGGATTTTGGATTGTTTTGATCAACCAAAAGTTCATCTAACCGTTGTTTGAGCAATTCTACCCTTTGTCTTTGCTCGTGAATATCTGCTTCGGTTTTCTGCGGAGCATTAAGAATAGATTGAACTAAATCCTCAGAAATTAACCCAATCCCCAATCCCTGATCCCCAATCCCCGCTCCCCGATCCCCAATCCCCGTTCGCGTAGCGTCTCCTCTGGAGAATCCCTGATCCCCGATCCCCTTTCCCCTTTCCCCATTCCCCAACTCCCGCAATAATTCTGCCGCATATTCAGCATGTTTATCCAAAGATAAGCGAAAACCAAAACCAAATTCGGCATTATCTTCAAATAGACTATTAGACCATGCTGGACCTCTACCTTGAGAGTTTTTAGTCCAAGGAGTTGTCGGTAAATTACCACCGTAAATCGAAGAACAACCAGTAGCGTTGGCAATCATCGCGCGATCGCCAAATAATTGTGTTAGTAGTTTTAAATAAGGCGTTTCGCCACAACCCGCACAAGCACCGGAAAATTCAAACAATGGTTCTTGCAGTTGTTGTTGGCGAATTTGATTGACTTTGAGTTGGCGTCGGTCAGGATTGGGTAAATTTAAGAAGAAATTCCAGTTTTCCCGTTCTTGCTCCCGTAAAGGAAGCTGGGGTTTGAGATTAATAGCTTTAGTTTCTGGCTGCAATTTATTTTTCGCTGGGCAGATTTCAACACAGATACCACATCCTGTACAATCTTCTGGTGCTATTTGAATCGTAAATTTCTGTCCAGCAAAGTCTTTATCTTTGGCAGAAATAGACTTGAACGTTACCGGAACATTGGTTAATTCACTCTCTGGATAAATCTTACTGCGAATTGCCGCATGGGGACAAACCATCACACACTTACTGCATTGTACGCAAACATCCGCTTCCCAAACTGGAATTTCTAGCGCTACATTGCGTTTTTCCCATTGAGAAGTACCCGTGGGGAAAGTTCCATCCGCAGGTAAAGCACTTACAGGTAAATCATCTCCTTCCCATCTCATAATTTTGCCTAAGACTTCTCGCACAAACTCCGGCGCACTGTCAAGATTTTGGATGTTGGATGTTGGATTTTGGATTTCTATTTGTTGTGGAACATCGACTTTTTGCAAGTTTTTCAAAGTCTGGTCTACTGCTTGTAGATTCATACGGATGACTTCTGCACCTTTCTTACCGTATGTCTTTTCAATAGCTTGCTTAATTTTGGCGATCGCTTCTTCTTGGGGTAAAACTCCTGCTAAGGCAAAGAAGCATACTTGCATAATAGTATTAATCCGTCCACCCATGCCACTATCACGGGCGACTTGAGTCGCATTGATAACGTAAAATTTTAGTTGTTTGCTAATAATTTGCTGCTGGACTTTTTCTGGCAAATTTTCCCAGACAGTATCAGCATCATAAGGGCTATTCAGTAAAAAATTTGCTCCAGTTACAGCATCTTTCAGTACATCTACTCGATCCAATAATACCCACTGATGGCAACCAATGAAATTCGCTTTATCAATCAGATAAGTAGAGCGAATTGGCTTGGGGCCAAAACGCAGGTGAGAAACTGTCATCGAACCAGATTTCTTGGAATCGTAAACAAAATAACCTTGGGCGTAGTTGTCGGTTTCTTCACCAATAATTTTGATCGAGTTTTTATTAGCACCCACCGTCCCATCAGAACCCAAACCATAAAACATGGCTCTGACAACATGATTTGGTTCAGTTGAGAAATTAGAGTCAAAACTTAGACAAGTATGATTAACATCGTCATTAATACCAACAGTAAAGTGATTTCGCGGTTGTGGTTGGGCAAGATTCTCAAAAATCGCCCGTACCATCGCCGGGGTAAACTCTTTAGAAGAAAGACCATAGCGACCACCGATAATTGTTGGAGTGTGGGGAGTGTGGGAAGTAATGTAGAGACGCGATTCATCGCGTCTGGGAGTGTGGGAAGTGTGGGGAGAGAAATTACTTCCTTGTCCCCCTTGTCCCCCTTGTCCCTTTATTCCTTCATAAATAGCAGTGACAACATCAAGATACAACGGTTCGCCGGCTGAACCTGGTTCTTTGCTACGATCTAAAACTGCGATCGCTTTTGTGGTTTTTGGTAAAGCCTGAATAAATCTTTCAACATCAAAGGGGCGATATAATCTGACTTTGACAACACCGACTTTTTCACCACGAGCGTTGAGATAATCTACGGTTTCATGGACTGTTTCACAACCAGAACCCATTAAAACAATCACGCGATCGGCATCGCTTGCACCATAATATTCGTAAATCTGATAATATCGTCCCGTGCGTTCCCCAAACTTGTCCATAACTTGCTGGACTATTTCTGCACAAGCATTGTAGTAGGGGTTAGCGCGTTCGCGGGCTTGAAAATAAACATCAGGGTTTTGAGCAGTTCCCCGTAATACCGGCTGATCTGGAGTTAAAGCGCGGGTGCGATGAGCTATAATTAATTCTTCATCAATGAGCGATCGTAAATCATCATCTGTGAGTAACTGGACTTTCTGAATTTCATGGGAAGTCCGAAAACCATCAAAAAAGTGCATAAACGGTACTCGCGCTGCTAAAGTTGCAGCTTGAGCAATCAACGCAAAATCATGAGCTTCCTGTACAGAAGCAGAACACAGCAACGCAAACCCAGTTCCACGAGTTGCCATAACATCACTGTGATCGCCAAAAATCGATAAAGCGTGGGTAGCTAAAGAACGAGCAGCAACATGAATTACCGCACTGGTTAATTCTCCAGCAATTTTGTACAAATTGGGGAGCATCAACAACAATCCCTGGGATGAAGTGAATGTGGTACTTAAAGAACCCGTTTGTAGCGCTCCATGTACAGCCGCAGCTGCTCCACCTTCACTTTGCATTTCAATTACACTGGGAACAGTATCCCACAAATTACGCCGATTTGACGCCGACCAAGCATCAGCCCATTCACCCATCGCTGAAGAGGGGGTGATGGGATAAATGGCTATGACTTCACTTAAACGATAAGCAACACGGGCTACAGCCTCATTCCCATCAATAGTTGCAAAGGTTGTGTGCATTTTTTCCTCCTGCAAGCGACCCCCAAAAGTTAAGGTTGTTAGTGGTTAGTAGTAACGCTGTCAAGGTGACTTATAATCTTTACTTTTTCTCTGCGCTCTC
Source organism: Westiellopsis prolifica IICB1 (assembly GCF_004323185.1). Lineage (GTDB taxonomy): Bacteria > Cyanobacteriota > Cyanobacteriia > Cyanobacteriales > Nostocaceae > Pelatocladus > Pelatocladus prolificus_A. The sequence continues at coordinate 2,586,897 of NZ_NAPS01000001.1, read as the reverse complement.
TGTGTCTCTGCGGTTCAAAAAAGTAATTTATTTAACCGCAGAGGCGCAGAGTACACAGAGATAGAATCAGAGATTTATTGCATCATTTTAGTCTTGCCACGCCACTACATTTTATTTTTACTGTAGAGATACGATGTTCCTAACGTCTCTAAAAAACATATGATGTTTGAGCGATTAAATAACCCCAGATATAGTTATGAATTATTTAGATTATCTCATTAACAAAAAATGCATTGATTGATGTTAATTAATAACTGTACTCATCCACAAAAACTATCCATGAGTTAGTTTTTTAGAAAATATAAATTTTTTTTGGGGCAGGGGTTCGAGAATTAGTTAATCATAATTCCTGCGACTTTATCTGCATTCATTACCATACGTCCTACAAATTCATCTCCATCATCTTCAAAACTTAGCTTCCACAAATAAACTTGATATTGACTCTGTTTGAGATGACACAAATAAGTTATCGAATAACCTTCTTTCATGCGTGGAGCAATCTGTTCACTAACACTCTCAAACATTTGCTTAGTTATACCTGCTTTATAGCCTGAATCACCCACACTCGTAAAAAGCTCGTAATCTCCTGCGGCAATAGCATTTAAGATAGTCTGAAAACAATTGATAACATTTTGAGGGGGTATAGCATCATTCATAGAAAAATCCGTTTTATAACTCAGTGGTATAACAACTATTAAATTAGTGTATTTAGAGAGATTCCAAATAGCGCATTTCTATAACAATCAATAACAAAGTATTCATCGCAAAATCCGTGCAATCATACTATTTGCTTGGGATTCATATCCACCCCCAAACAAATTAAAATGATTAACGATGTGATACAAGTTATACAAAGTCTTCCGTCGTTCATATCCTGATTCTAGGGGAAACACCTCGTCATAACCCTGATAAAACGCCGCCGGAAAACCTCCAAAAAGTTCAGTCATGGCGATGTCTACTTCTCTATCCCCAAAATAAGTTGCTGGATCAAAAATCACTGGTTCTCCTGTTACACTACATCCAGCATTACCCCCCCACAAATCACCATGTACTAAGGAAGATTGCGGAGAATAATCTGCTAAGATTTCAGGAATAGCTGTAAGTAACTCTTCTGCTTGCGGAAATCTACCACCCCGTCGCCTTGCTAATTGAAACTGATAACCCAAGCGATGCTTACCAAAGAATTCCACCCAGTTCGATGTCCAGGTATTAATTTGGGGTGTAGAGCCAATGGTATTATTTATATCCCAGCCAAAACCATTCTGACTCGTGGCTTTGTGCATCGCTGCTAACTTACGCCCCATATCTTCCCAGGTTTTGGTATTACCTGAACCCATGTCCAACCACTCCAAAACCAAGTAACAAGAATTACCTGCTGTGCCATAACAAATTGGTTTGGGAACGCGGATAGTCGCTGTATTATACATTTGTTCTAAACCCAGCGCTTCCGCTTCAAACATAGAAACTTGGGAGGCTTGATTCAGCTTCACAAAATAGGTAAGCTTGCCATCAGATATAGCATAACCTTGATTAATGCAGCCACCACCAACAGAACGTCGTTGTGCAGAGTGGAATTTTTCACCACTAATTTGAGTAATATGAGCGTCGATTTCAGTCCACATGATTTCGGGAGATAGGAAGGGGACAGGGGAGAGGGGGGAGTAATGTAGAGACGCGATTCATCGCGTCTGGGAGTGTGGCGAGCAGGGAGCAGGGAGCAGGGAGACAAAGGAGAATAACCGATGCCCAATGCCCGATGCCCGATGCCCGATGCCCAATGCCCAATGCCCAATGCCCAATAATTAAATTGGTTTCATCACTACTACACCGTACGCATCCGGGTTAAGATACTTTTGGGCAGCTTGGATTAAGTTTGTTGCATCTTGGGCTTGGATATGGCTGGGATAGTCAAAGGCTGGTTCTAAATCACCTATTAATGTTTGATAATAACCATATAAACGTGCGCGATCGCTAGGTGTCTCATTACTAAAAATAAATCTATTGGCTACTCGTTTGTGTACGCGGTTAATTTCTGATTCTTGCACGAACTCGGTTTGTAAGGTTCTGATGTGTTGAGCGATCGCTTCTTCTACTAACTTTAAATTTTCCACTGGACAGTGAGCAGAAATATAAAATGTCCCTTGCAACTGATGACTCATATTACTTACAGAAATGTGAGAAGCTAGTCCCCGTTCTTCCCGTAAATCTCGGACTAATCTTGATGTCCGTCCATGTCCTAAAATTGCTGCTAAAACATTCAAAGCATAAGTTTCATGCAGTTTATCTAAACCTGGAACTCGCCAAACCATCACAATTCGTGCTTGCTGTAAGCTTTGGTCTGTAAATTCCTGTCGGACAATTTCAGTAAATGGCGCTTCGGGAGCAAGTGTTGCTAGTGATTTATTGGTAGTTAATTGTTGATTATGAGTTGTTGTAAACCCTTCGGCAATAGTTGCGATTAATTCTTCAACTGGTAAATTACCCACAGCAACAGCAGTGATTGACTGGGGTTGATACCAATTAGCGTGGAAATCTCGCATTTGTTGGGCTTTCAGTTGAGAAATCACCTCTTCTGGCCCCAATACTGGTCGCCGATAGGGTAGTTGTGCAAAAGCTACTTCCATGGCCTTTCTGAAAGTACGGCGACGGGGATTATCTTCGGAACGCCGAATTTCTTCCAAAACTACCAATCTTTCCCGTTCAAAAGCATCATCAGGAATACTTGCATTAGTGACTACATCAATTTGCAGAGGCGCTAGAGCAGCAAAATCTTGAGGAGCAGTAGTTATATAGTAATAAGTATAATCCTGGCTAGTAGCAGCATTGGTCACAGCACCCCGCTCTTCAATTCTACGTTCAAATTCACCGCTTATAAGTCGCTTCGTTCCCTTAAAAATCATATGCTCTAAAAAGTGAGCCATGCCATTAATTGCATCTGTTTCTATGGCTGAACCAACCTTAATCCACAAATTCAGGTTAACCGCATCTATCGGCATTTGCTCCGCTATGATTGTTAAACCATTAGGCAACTGGTGTAGCGTGGGAGCATTGAGACGAGAAAATTCTAGCAGAGTCGAGGTCATGGGTTGTTGTAAGTGAGCCATTAACTCTATCTTACATAGCACTTACAATGATAATTAAAGCGATCGCTTGACTGTCAAATATTTACTATATCTGCGGTAAATTGTGGTAAGAAGGTTAAAAAATCTCTGTCTACCAGGACTCATGTTTGTTTACTTTCAACACAAAGACACTAAGACGCCAAGGTCAAACAAATTTACATTGCTAAATTATATTAAATGTTTGTAAAGTAGAATTAAGAAACTTAAATATATTTTTGTAACATCAATGCCAAATCATCGTGTTGGCAAAATTAAATCCCGTGTGATCGTCATTGGTGCAGGAATTGGCGGACTCACTGCTGGAGCTTTACTGGCGCGTCGAGGTTATAGTGTCCTGATCTTAGATCAAGCTCTAGTACCTGGTGGTTGTGCTTCTACTTTTAAACGCAAAGGCTTTACTTTTGATGTTGGTGCAACCCAAGTTGCGGGTTTGGAACCTGGAGGAATTCATCATCGAATTTTCTCTGAATTAGAAATTGATCTCCCACCAGCAATACCTTGTGATCCTGCTTGTGCTGTGTTTTTACCTGGAGAAAATACACCCATCAATGTTTGGCGCGATCCTCAAAAATGGCAAGAAGAACGCCAGCGCCAGTTTCCTGGTAGTGAACCTTTTTGGCAATTGGTTGCAGCACTATTTAAAGCTAGCTGGAAATTTCAAGGGCGTGATCCAGTACTTCCACCGCGTAATTTTTGGGATTTGTTACAGCTGACTAAGGCAGTTCGTCCTGATACTTTAATTACAGTACCTTATACATTATTTACGGTGGGGGATGCGTTACGTGCTTATAAATTGGCAGATAATCACCGTTTACGAACGTTTCTAGATTTGCAACTAAAGCTATATTCTCAGGTAGATGCAGAGGAAACTGCATTACTTTATGCAGCAACGGCGTTAAGTGTATCTCAGGAACCACAAGGATTGTCTCATCTTGAAGGTAGTATGCAGGTGTTGAGCGATCGCTTGGTTGCTGCTTTGGAAAGAGATGGTGGTGAATTATTAATGCGTCACACTGTTGAACAAATAAAAGTCGCCCAAGGTAAAGCTAAGGGTGTGGTGATTCGCAACCAAAAAACTGGGGAAATTTGGACAGAATCGGCTGATCATATAGTTGCAAATGTGACCGTGCAGAATTTAGTAAAATTGCTAGGTGAAAAAGTACCAACGGGGTATAAAAAACGGGTTGAAAAACTGCCACCTGCATCAGGTGCTTTTGTGGTGTATCTGGGCGTGGATGCAAGTGCGATTCCCCTTGATTGTCCCCCCCATCTGCAATTTATGTATGATGCCAATGGCCCGATTGGCGAAAATAATTCCCTATTTGTATCTGTAAGTCATCCCGGTGATGGTCGTGCGCCTACGGGTCAAGCTACTATTATTGCTTCTTCGTTTGTAGATCCCCAAACTTGGTGGCAGACTGATAATTATGAAGGATTAAAACAAAACTTCACAGAAGACGCGATCGCTCGTCTGGGACAATACTTTTATTTAAAACCAGAAACTATTATTCATATAGAAGCTGCCACACCCCGTACCTTTGCTCATTACACCGCACGCGATCGCGGTATTGTTGGTGGTATTGGTCAAAGAATACCGACATTCGGCCCCTTCGGATTTGCCAATCGTACACCCATAGATCACCTCTGGTTAGTTGGTGACTCCACCCATCCCGGCGAAGGTACAGCAGGCGTGAGTTATTCTGCGTTAACAGTAGTTAGGCAAATTGATGGTTAATGGGGATTGGGGATCGGGGGGTGTGGGGAGTGTGGGGAGTAATGTAGAGACGCGATTCATCGCGTCTGGAAGTGTGGGGAGAATAACCAATTCCCGATCCCCGATCCCCGATCCCCAATCCCCGATCCCCTTCACGGCAAAAACCGATCTAAAGCTGCTTTGAGTTGTTCAATCTCTACATCAATATTGCCTTCTTCTGCGGCTCTAGCTATACACTCTGTTAAATGTTCATCTAAAACGATACGTGCTACTCTATCTAATGCGCCTCGGACAGCGGCAATTTGCAACAATACATCTGGACAAGGACTATTTTGCTGTACCATGGTTTTGATGCCACGAACATGTCCTTCTATGCGCGACAGTCGGTTTACTAATCTCCGCAAAGACTCTTGAGTGTGAACGTGAGGATGAGGCGACTGTTCATGGTTATGAGTTTTGTCTGTAGATTCGTGGTCTGTATTTTCCAAAAGTACGTCGTCATCTTGCTCAAAATTGGACAAAGATGATTTAGGCGATCGCTTCGATCCATTCATTGGTTACTATTGGCATTGGCGGTAATACATTAGATCCTAGCTTAGTTGGGGATAGTGGTGGGGAGCCATTTGCATCAAACTTCAAATGAAACAGTATAAACAGTCTGCTTCAGCAGACTTTAGCTATGAGACTGCAATTTCAATCGCAGGCTTAAAATGAAACAGCGATTTCAATCGCAGGCTGAAACATTATATTAAAGTTGCAAAGCAGTAATGCTTGTTAATCATATTATTCACAACAATAAGAAAGCTCTCCTAGACTTTGGTCGTACTCTTAAGATTAATCCCAACCACACTTTTGCACTGGTGCGTCGGGGTCAAATTTATCACTCAATGCAGCGCTATGAAGATGCTCTTCAGGATTTGGATCGCGCTATTGAACTTGACCCCAATTTTATTGAAGCATTCGCACTTCGGGGTGAAACTTATCGGTTAATCAAGCGTTATGACGATGCACTCCAAGATTTTAACCGAGCGATCGCACTTAAATCTAACTTTGACTGGGCGTTAGCAAGTCGCGGTCAAATTTATTACTCAATGCAGCGCTACGACGAGGCGCTTCAAGACTTTAACTATGCAATTAAAATTAACCCTAACTTGGATTGGGTGTTGGCAAGTCGGGGTCAAACTTATCAATTAATGCAAATTTACCAACAAGCACTCCAAGACTTTGACCAAGCGATTAAACTCAACCCCGGTAATGCTTGGGCGTTTGCTGGGCGGGGTGAAACTTATCGCTTGATACAACGGTATAAACAAGCACTGAAAGATTTTGATAGTGCGATCGCACTTAACCCTAATTATGCTTGGGTGTTGGTAACTAGGGGGGAAGTTTACTTACTGCTCAAACGATACAAAGACGCTCTTGCAGATTTTAACAATGCTCTAGAGTTGGAATCTGATCATGATTGGTGTTTGTATGTTCGAGCTTTAGGCTACCAAGCTCTGAAGCAACCAGAAAAAGCGCGTTCAGATCTTGCTAGTGCAGTTCAAATTGCCAAAGAGCGTTATAAACAAGATTCTCAAGACTGGCACAATACGTTTAATTTAGCTCTTTACTATTTGGCTGTTAATTATACTCCCACAGCAGAGCAAATATACCGATATGCTTTATCTCAGGGTGCTTGTTTGCAGTGTATTCATCAAGCCATCCGTGATTTGGATGATTTTTTAACTATCTTTCCCAAGAGTATACATGCTCAATCTCTGCGTCAGTTGTTACAGTTGGCTTTAAGGACAGGGAACGGTGAATAGGGAACGGGGAATTAGTTGTACTTCCCACAGTCATTGCACCCCACCCCCAACCCCTAAGCGCAAGCGGGGAGGGGCGGTTTTGGCGTTAGTTTTGTAGGGTGTGTTGTCGCGCAGCGCAACGCACCATTACAGATTTTCGGTGTGTTAGGACGTTCCGTCCATAACGCACCCTACCAATTTCAAGCTATTTGAAACGAGAAGTTTCCTGTTTGAAGTGAGAATTTTGGCGTATGAAGAGCGATCGCGCAAAAAAAGCACTGAAATTTTTAGTCTAATCCGTGAAATTGTCATATTATCTTATATGGATTTTATGTGTATCAAATTTTCAAAATGACCGTTTTCTTCCCCACAATTTCTATAAGGCACTAGTGATGAAACTGCTTCCTTACCTATCTCCTGTCACGACCTTGTCCTTATGTACTGTAATCAGCCTTGCATCTATTACGACTGCAACAGCGCAAATCATACCAGATAGCAGTCTGGGCGCGGAAAGTTCTATAGTTACTCCAGATGTAGTTAATAGTATACCGAGCGATCGCATTGAGGGTGGTGCAACTCGCGGCTCAAATTTATTTCACAGCTTTCAGGAATTTAATGTTGGTGAAGGTAGAGGAGCCTATTTTTCTAATCCGGCGAATATCACCGATATTCTTACGAGAGTCACGGGGGGTAATCCCTCAAATATTCTCGGAAGACTTGGTGTTTTAGGTAATGCGAATCTCTTCTTAATTAACCCGAAAGGGATTTTTTTTGGCCCGAACGCAAGTCTGGATTTGGATGGTGGTTCGTTTTTTGGTAGTACAGCCGATAGTGTATTATTTGACAATTTTGAATTTAGTGCCAGCAACCCCCAACCAGTACCACAGTTAACTATTAATATTCCCATAGGTTTGCGATTTCGGGATAATCCCGCCAGTATTAATAGTAACGCCAGTCTTGCAGTGCAAACTGGGAGATCTCTTGCGTTGGTAGGTGGTGACATTAACCTCAACGGTGGGACATCAGGAACATTAGAAGGGCGAGTTGAGTTAGGAGGATTAGCACAAGCTGGGACAGTTGGCTTTAATCCCGATGGAAGTTTGAGTTTTCCCAATAGTGTTACTAGAGGTAATGTCACACTCACTAATGGAGCTAGGGTTGGTGCGATCGGACAAAAAGCTAGTATTGTAGTTAATGCGCGAAATTTAGATATTTCTTCTGGAGCGGGACTATTTGCTGTGATTCCATCAAATGCCAATCCTAATGTTCAGGCTGGTGATATCGTCATTAATGCTACAGATAGGGTCAGACTTGAGGGAAATTCTGACTCTGAAAGCGTGATCATTAATGTTCCACTATCTGGACAAGCAGGAGATATAGTTATCAACACCAGAAGCTTGGAAGCTACTGGTCGTTTTTTTATTGGTTCTCTTGCCTCTGAACAAGGAAATGCCGGAAACGTAACAATCACAGCTACAGACAAAGTATCATTGCAGGGATTAGCTGGATTCAATAGCGGAATTATCAGCCTCGTAGGACAATCAGCTACAGGAAACGCTGGTAATATTGTCATAAACACGCGCGCGCTCTCTGTATCGGATTCTGTTTCTTTGGCTACTTCCACAGCTGGGCAAGGAAATGCAGGCAATATCATCATTAATGCTTCTGATTCTGTCTCAGTAAATAGCGCCTCATTTTTGCTAGCCGATACTTTTTCTTCGGGAAATGCAGGTAATATCATTATTGACGCTCCCAATGCAAATGTCTCCTTCGATGGCGCAGGAACATCAGCCAGCACGTCTGTTGGTAGTAGATCAAATGGCCAAGGTGGTGATATTAAGATTAATGCGCGCACTCTCTCTGTATCGGATTCTGTTTCTTTGGCTACTTCCACAGCTGGGCAAGGAAATGCAGGCAATATCATCATTAACGCTTCTAATTTTGTCTCAGTAAATAGCGCCTCATCTTTGCAAGCCAATACTTCTTCTTCGGGAAATGCAGGTAATATCATCATTGATGCTCCCAATGCAAATGTCTCCTTCGATGGCGCAGGAACATCAGCCAGAGCATCTGTTAGTAGTAGATCAAATGGCCAAGGTGGTGATATTAAGATTAACGCGCGCACTCTCTCCTTAACCAATGGTGCTGCTTTGTCTACTGTCACTTCTGGATTTGCACGAGAAAATGACCCAGCTAATGCTGGGGATATTGAAGTAAATGTTTCTGATTTTGTAAATATAGATAATTCTGTGTTAGTTTCTCGCTCCTTGGGAGAAGGAAATGCAGGTAACATCAACATTACAGGGGGGTCTGTTTCTCTCACCAATGGAGGTCAATTACTTGCAAATACCTTCAATCGAGGAAATGCAGGTAACATCACAATTAATGCTCCCAATGGTACAGTCTCTTTTGACGGCACAGATAATGAAGGATTCCCCAGTGGAGCTTTCACCACTGTAAATTCAGGAGCTGTAGGTCAAGGCGGAGATATCAACATTACTGCTAGGTCGCTTTTATTAAATAATGGGGCTAGACTAAATACTAATGTTAATGGGGCTTCCCCCACAGAATCCGGTGGTATCGGTAATGCCGGAAATGTGAAGCTAAATATCAGCGATACGACCCGCATAGTAGGAGAAAGTAATATACGTAACTCTAACGGCTTCTTTAGCAACAGTGGTATTAGAAGCAATGTAGGGAGTGGAGCAACGGGTGACGCTGGTAACATCGAAATTAATACAGGTTCACTTTTTGTAGGGGGTGGGAGCCAACTAGATTCCGCCACTGAGGGGAAAGGAAAGGCAGGCAACGTTACAATTAATGCTCCCACTGGTACAGTCTCTTTTGACGGCACAGATAATGAAGGATTCCCCAGTGCAGTCTTTACCACTGTGGAAGCTGGAGGAGAAGGTAAAGGTGGAGATATCAACATTACTGCTAGGTCACTTTCACTCACGAATGGTGGTAATCTAAATACCTTTATTCGTGGAAATTCTGATACACAACCCGGTGGCATTGGCGATGCTGGCAACGTGAAGCTTAATATCACTGATACGATTAATATCGCAGGAGTCAGTGACAAACCTGACTTTAATGGAAACTTCAGCCGCAGTGCTATTTTTAGCGATGTTGAAAATGGAGCAATCGGAAATGCTGGAAATATCGAAATTACCACGGGTTCACTGTTTGTCACCAATGGTGGACGACTTGTTTCCAGTACTTCGGGTCAGGGAAATGCAGGCGGTATCAAAATAAATGCTAATTCCTTTGTGCTTGATGCTGCTCAACTCAATACCAACAGTAATATCGAAAATCGCCAAGCAGGTAATATAGACATCACAACTACTAAGGATATTCGACTAAATAACGGTGCTTTAATTAGCGCCCAGACACAAGGTGGTCAAGGCAATATATTCCTGAGTTCCCGTGATTTAATTCTACGTCGCAACAGCAATATCACCACTAACGCCACAGGCACAGCCGCAGGTGGGAATATAACTATTGATACTGGTAACTTAGTTGCTCTGGGAAATAGCGACATCAGCGCCAATTCTCAATCCAGCTTTGGCGGTAGAGTATTTATCACAGCTGACGCCATTTTTGGTACTCAGTTTCGAGAGCGACCCACCCCCAAAAGCGACATCACAGCCACAGGCGCAAGTCCTGATTTTAGTGGTACAGTCCAAATCGACACCGCAGACGTTGACCCCAGTCAGGGATTAGTAGAATTACCAGATAATCTTGCAGATGTGAGTAATCAAATTGCCCAAAATCCCTGTCAAAAAGGTACTGGTAGTTCATTTGTGTCCATCGGACGAGGTGGTGTACCATCTAGCCCAAATGATGAGTTTAGCAGTGACAATGTCCGCGTCGATTTAGTAAACCCTGCTGCAACCAATAGTAATTCCCAAGCTGCAACAACCAACCAACCACTAATCGTAACTAATACTAAAAAACCCATTATCCCTGCTCAAGGATGGATATTTAACAGCAAAGGCGAAGTAGTGTTGACAGCTTATGATCCCACAAATATTAGCACTGCTCAACGGAGTTCTAAACCAACAGCCGCCTGTCCTGCATTTTAAGGTATGTAGAGACGCGATATATCGCGTCTGGTACAAAATTTATGTGTATCGTGATTAACGTGAAATGGTATCAGCTAGTAGCACAAGTCGTTTGAAGAAGACTTCATAAAATCAAACAGTCTGCTGAAGCAGACTTTTGCTATAGCAATCCTAAATCATTCGTGAGAGGCAAGATCCCCGACTTCGCATGAGTTGTCGGGGATCTGGGATTCCGTATTTTCTCACAACTCAATTAGGATTGCTATATAGGATTGCTATATAAGACTGCGATTTAAATCGCAAGCGTTTTTTGAATTATTAGCAAACACGCAACCAATCAGACGTCAACTCGACAGTAAAAAACTAGTGGAATTAGTGCGATCGCACACAAGCACCAAAGTGGGCAAGCTACTATTTAAGAAGCTAGTACAGATGATTTGCAAAAGTCATCTGTTAGAGTCAACACACCAGCATATTATAGTCAAACCTCCGAACCAGCCAGCACTAAGAGAATATTCATGCTAACAAATACCCTACTTCTGTCCCAACAACTCCCCACTCTGCAATATACCTCGACTACAGAACGATTCGATGAAACCTGGGAAGCTCCCCTAGCTACCCTCTTGGGACTAGGACGCGCTGCTGGCGCTGATTTCATTGAATTTTTCTTAGAACGTGTTAATTACATCAGTTGTCTTGCAGAAGAAGACACCATCACCAGCATTACACCACGTCTTTCCACAGGCGCAGGAGTCAGAGTATTTAAAGGACATGCAGACTGCTACGTCACCACCAATGACCTATCTTTTACAGGCTTAAAAGCAGCTTTAGAAAAAGGGCTTTCTATTCTAGGATTGCAGCTACCTGCTCCCAATGCTTTAATCCCCGAAATCAACCTAGAACTACTCAGAGACTACGCCACCAAAAGAGGTAAAGATAGCTGGTTATCGCTGTGTAGTTCCATCCGGGAAATGGGAGAAATTCTCCTAGATGGTACAGCCCAACTCCAACGCAAAGCTAATCATATCCAATCCCGGCGTGCCACCTACTTCCGAGATTGGCAAGAAGTCCTAGTAGCTGCAAGCGATGGAACCTTTGCTCGTGACATTCGCCTCACCCAATCTGTAGGATTTAATCTCCTGTGTGCAGATGGTGCTAATCGTACTTCCATCGGTGAACGTGCTGGTAACACCAGTGACCCAAACTTCCTCAAAACCTGGGATTATCAAGAATCAGCAGAACATATCTCTGAATCCGCAGGAAAAATGCTCTACGCAGACTACGTAGAATCAGGCACTTATCCCATCATCATGGCTAATCACTTTGGTGGGGTAATCTTCCACGAAGCTTGTGGACACCTCTTAGAAACCACCCAAATTGAACGCAAAACATCCCCCTTCGCTGATAAAAAGGGTGAAAAAATTGCCCACGAAAGCCTCACCGCTTTAGATGAAGGGCGTACCGAACAAGCCTTCGGTACAATTGACATGGATGACGAAGGTATGCCAGCCCAAAAAACATTATTAATCGAAAAAGGCATTCTCAAAAACTTTTTAGCAGATCGAGCCGGTTCCTGGCGCACCGGACACCCTAGAACAGGTAGCGGACGTCGCCAAGCTTTTACCTTTGCAGCTGCTAGCCGGATGCGTAACACTTATATTGCACCAGGAGAACACACAACCGAAGATTTATTTGCCTCCGTTGATAAAGGCATTTACTGTAAAAAAATGGGTGGCGGTAGCGTCGGTGCAACAGGTCAATTTAACTTTGGTGTAGACGAAGCTTACTTGATTGAAAACGGCAAAATTACCAAGCCACTTAAAGGAGCAATCTTAATTGGTGAAGCCAAGGAAATCATGAATAAAATTTCCATGTGTTCCCAAGATTTATCTTTAGCGCCTGGTTTTTGTGGCTCCGTCAGCGGCAGTATTTACACCACAGTTGGACAACCCCATATCAAAGTTGATTCCATAACCGTCGGTGGACGCTAAACAATTTTGGCGTTGCTGAATCGCGGTATATCGCTTCTGGTACAAGGGTTTTGGAATTACCTAAAATCATTTTCATACATGAAATCAGCAACGCCAGTATTCTTTGTGTCTTTGTGTCTTTGTGGTTCATACATCTTTTTCTTAACCACCAAAACCTAAGACACTAAATAAAACATCAAAGAAATAAAATCTAAAATTGACTATGCCGAATATCAGCGAAATTGCAAATTACGCCAAAGACACTGCAAATAAACTTGGCATCAAAAAATTCGATATCTATGGCTCAAGTGCAGATGCAATTAGTGTACAAGTTGATCAAGGTGAACCAAAACAAGTTAAAGCTTCAAATCTCTCTGGTGTCACTGTCCGAGTTTGGAATGACCAAAATACAATGGGTGTCACCAGCACCTCAGATGTAGACCCCAAAGGACTAGAATTAGCTTTAAAAACAGCTTATGAAGCTAGTTTCTTTGGCGTCAAAGAAAATGTCCCAGATTTTAGTCCAGAAGCGACTGTTGAAATTGCCGTACCACAAAAAGAAAAATCACCACAAGCACCAGTTTCTCAATTAATAGAAACTTTGCTAATAGCTGAAAAAGAAGTTTTAGCTGCTCATTCGGCAATTCAAGGAGTACCTTATAACAATTTAGCCCAAAGAGATATTGATAGATTCTATCTCAATAGTGATGGTGCGATCAGAACTGAGTCTCACTCTTTAGCATCTATTTATCTCTACAGCAAAACAGAGGAAGAAGGAAAAAAACCTCGCAGTGCTGGCGCTTTTAGAGTTGAGCGCAGTTTAGAAAGTTTAGATATTAATGGTTGCATTCAAGAAACAACAGAAAAGACTATCAGCCACTTGAACTATGAAAAAGTCAAGTCTGGTAAGTATACAGTTGTTTTTTCACCAGATGCTTTTTTAAGTCTTTTAGGGGCTTTTTCTAATTTGTTCAATGCCCAAAATATTCTAGATAAACAGAGTTTATCTACTCCTGATGATTTAGGCAAACAAATAGCATCTCCTCTACTTTCTGTATACGATGATGCTTTGCATCCTGCTAATGTTGGCGCCGAAAGTTTTGACGGCGAAGGAACTCCAACTCGGCAAATTACCTTGATTGAAAATGGCATTTTAGCTGGTTTTATACATAGTGCAGGAACTGCCAAAAGAATGAATGCTAAACCCACAGGAAATGCCAACATTGGTGCAAAAGTCACCGTCAGTCCAAATTTCTATCATGTTTTTGCTGCTGCACCCGGCGAACAAGAATTGAGCTTGGAAACTGCTGAAAATGTAATTTTGATTGATGATTTGCAAGCTCTCCATGCAGGTGTAAAATCATTGCAAGGATCGTTTTCTTTACCTTTTGATGGTTGGATTGTCAACAAAGGTGTGAAGACGAGTATTGAATCAGCGACTGTTGCTGGTGATTTTCTGCAAGTTCTCAAGTCAATTATTTTTGTGGAAAAAGAACTAGAGTTAACTCCTGGAGGTGTTTGTCCAAAAATTTGGGTTGATGGACTTTCAATTACGGGAGAATAACAAGATATAAATTATGAATTATGAATTATGCAAAAAATTCATAATTCATAACTTAATAATACCGATTTCAAAAATGTTTGCGACACATTCAGACGCGGTAATACTCTTACGAGAAGCCGCTCTTACGAGCGTCTACGCGTCTCTACAAGAAAATTCATCTGTCGCATTCTTTTTTCAAATTGGTATGATTTATTTCACTTCCTGCAAACTTCTGACTATTTTGGTGACTTGTTCTCTGGGTGCAAGTTTGACGATTTCAACCAATAGCTTATTTTTCACACCCGGAATCACAAGGGTTTTGTTTGCTAATAAGCCACTGTAACCTAGTTGAGCTACAGTTTGAGCATCCATCATTTTTTTACCTTTAAGTAGTTTAGAGTCTGCCATACCTGTTCTTTCATGAAATGCAGATGCTGTTGGGCCTGGACAAAGAACAGTCACGGTGACACCCGTACCCTCTAACTCGTTGGCGATCGCTTCGGAAAATGACAAGACATAAGCTTTGGTCGCAAAATAAACTGCCATTAAAGGCCCTGGTTGAAACGCAGCAGTTGAAGATACATTTAATATTTTACCTCTGCCTTGTTTAACCATATCTTTCAGAAATAATTTCGTTAAACGGGTGAGACACACCACATTTACCTGCATCATTTCCAATTCCGTCATTAAATCAATTTCGTGAAATAATCCATAAGTACCAAATCCAGCATTATTTACTAACACATCAATTTTAATGTCTGAGTTTTGCACCTCAGTAAAAATTTCTTCTGGAGATGTTGGTTTAGATAAGTCTTTGACAATGGATTTTACAGCAATCTCAAATTTTTTGGGAAATTGTTCTGCTATTTCAGCTAGTTTTTCTCCCCACCTATCTATTAAGACTAGATTATAATTATCAGAAGCAAAAAGACACGCTAACTGATAACCAATTCCACTACAAGCGCCAGTAATCAGAGCAGTTTGTTGGCTTTGATATTGGTGTGTTGTATTCATAAATATTGAAGTTAAGATTCCCCAACAAAGCTAGTTTTGTTAGTTAATAAACAAACCTTCCATGTCAATATTTTAGTCTAAGATTCAATAATCCAAGACAAATAAGATTGACAATCATCACGATTAGTAAAGTCTGGAAAACTTAATATTGGACTTTAATCATATTAAATTCTGGACTTTACTCCTAGATACCAACATTAATAAATATCTCAAAAAAAATGTATTTAATCATACGAAAAATTAGAGGATAGTTATTTATACAAATATATTATTTATGTTTATAAATATGTGTTATTAGTTATAAAAATTTTTCATTACATTAGATTTATCCGTAAAAATTGTTATAAAAAAAATAAATACACTCCAATATTTTGCAATAATTTGATTGCTATTCCTCCCCCTTCACGAAGAATACCTAACAGTAAATGTTTTGTTCTAATGTAATTTACACCAAGTTGTTGTGACTCTTCCACTGCTAATTCTAATACTCGCTTGGCTCTGGGTGTAAAGGTAACATCTACAGAGGTGAGAAATTTGTAAAATCGTTATACCAATTCTTCGTGAAGCTGCATAGAATTTTACCCCTTCCCGCTTGCGCTTAGGGGTGGCGAAGCTGGGGTGGGTCTTTGTATGCATCTTCATATAGGACTCATATTTGATTTCTGAAATACACGTAGTGGCGTGGCAAGGCTAACGCACCAGTTAAGGATTTAGGTGCGTGATAGCTACGCCATAACACACCCTACAGATACTTAGATTTTTTCATAAATCAAATCGGACTCCTATATTAAATTGGTATTAATTACTTTATATACTTGCTATTTTATACCAATATTATTAGTATTGTATTTCACAAAAATTTTATTAAACCTTTTTAGGATAAAACGATTATGGCTGCCATCAAACAGTTTTTAACAGCAACATTAATTAGTTTTTCTATCAGCTTGTTTGCTGTATGTGAAGCTAGAGCTTCTTTCACTTTCACGAAAATTGCTGATACCAAAGATGGTTTTACTGCACTTGGGTCTTATCCTGCAATCAATAATGATGGGACAGTAGTTTTCTCAGCTAATTTAGATAGTACAAGTAGTAGCATTTTGATTGGAAATGGTGAAACAACCTCCACCATCACCGATACTAGTGGGATATTCAGCTTGTTAGGAAATAAACCTGCAATTAACGATATAAATACTATAGCTTTTGATGCAAATATTGACACGATAGGTAGTGGTATATTTATTGTGAGCAATGAAATCACAACCACCATAGCCGAAAGTAGTCAACCAAGAGGTGCTTTTGGTGTTCCTGTCATAAATAACAAAGCTGCTGTTGCATTCTTATCTCAGACCGATAATGGCCATAGTATCCTCATCAATATTGATGGCTCAACAACTGTTGTTGTTGATACCAATGGTTCTTACAGTGATTTTGATGGATATGCAATTAATGATGCAAATACCATTGCCTTTTCAGCTAGGCTAGATACGGGAGAACGTGGTATTTTTACAATCAACTCTGATGGAGTAACCATCCCTATTGCTGACACAACTAGAAAATTTAGTTTTGTTTTTCCTCCAGCTATCAATAATCTGGGAACCGTGGCATTTAAGGGAGTTTTAAAAAAAGAAGATGGTGAAGGTATATTTCTAGTTAACAACGGCACAATAACTACTATTGCCGACAACAGCAAAGACTTTAGCTTTTTTGAGAATCCTGCAATTAATGATATTGGAACAGTAGCATTTAAAGGTGTTCTGAAAAATGGCGGCTTGGGTATCTTTACTGGAGCAGATCCAGCAGTTGATAAAGTGATTGTTGCAGGCGATATTTTGTTTGGCTCAACAGTAAAAGATATTTATTTTTCCAGTAAGGGATTAAATAACAGCAATCAAATAGTTTTCTATGCAACACTTGCTGATGGAACAGGTGGTATTTTCCGCGCTAATCCGCAGTCTGAAACTCCAAATACTGAAGTTCCTTCCAATTAGGACTAGCACTTTGAAAATGGGTAAAAATCCTCAAAAATTTTTACCTTTTTCCTTATGCCCTAGTAGTTCCAATTAAATATAACAGTGCCATACGCACAGCAACACCGCTTGTAACCTGTGTTTGAATTAAGCTAAATTCCGGATCATCCATTAAATCTGAGCTAATTTCGACACCACGGTTTACTGGCCCTGGATGTAAAACTTTGACATTGGGTTTGCACAATTGTAGCTTTGAGCGTGTAATTCCAAACATTTGGTGATATTCTCGCAAAGAAGGCAACAAATGTGCAGTCATACGTTCCTTTTGCAGACGTAGTGTCATCACAAAATCAGCTTCTTTGAGGGCTGGTTCTAATTGCCAATGTACAAATAGCTTACCTGGTCTATCTTTGCCGAAATCTGCAAATAATTTTGGTAATAAAGTCGGTGGTGCTGCTAAATGTAATTCTGCACCACTGGCGGTGATACTCCAAATATTCGATCGCGCGACACGTGAATGCAGAATATCCCCAACAATAGCAATCTTTTTATCTTTGAGAAGTTCTAGGCGGGGAGAATCTGGATCAAGCAGAGTACAGATCGTAAATAAATCTAACAGACCTTGGGAAGGATGCTCGTGTTGACCATCACCAGCATTAAGGACACTAACTTTTACACCGAGACGATCCATTTCCTGAGCGATCGCATTTGGTACTCCTGCTTCTTTATGGCGAATCACCATAATATCAGTTCCCATTGCCAAATAAGTCTTGGCTGTATCTAGAATAGTCTCTCCTTTAGTCATCGAAGAAGAAGCTGAGGCAAAATTAAGTGTATCTGCGGAGAGACGTTTGGCAGCAAGTTCAAAACTGCTACGAGTCCGAGTCGAAGGCTCAAAAAATAAATTTGCTACCACATGTCCCTGCAAGGTAGGTACTTTCTTTGTCCGCCTTGATAATACCTCCTGAAAACTAGCAGCTGTTTGCAGTACAGTGTCGTATTCAGCTGAGGTGAAATCAGCTAGAGAAAGAACGTGGTGACGAGTCCAATCGGTAGTAGGCATAAATTTTAAAGGATCGGGGAAAGGGGATTGGGGAAAGGGGAAAGGGGATTGGGGA
>NZ_NAPS01000001.1:2487930-2568578 GCF_004323185.1 Westiellopsis prolifica IICB1 | reverse complement strand
AAAGGGGATTGGGGAAAGGGGGACGTGGTAAGAGAGTTGTTAAATGATTCCTCCTTGTCCTCCTTGTCCTCTTTGTCTCCTTTGTCCCCAAATCCCCGATCCCTACCTCTTCACTGAAATAAAATGTAACATCCTTGATAGAAATCACCATGTAAAACATTAAAGGGCATTGTCAAATATTTAGTAAATTTGAGACAGAGTTCCCTAGCTTGAATAAACATGCAAATTAAGGATCTCCTGCTTAGTGAACCATCTATTGAGGCGGCAATTGAGCAAAATCCGCTGATTGTCTTACCTCAAACTTTACTGGTAGATGTCATTGCTTTAATGAACCAATCACGCTCTAACAGTAAATTTTCTGTAGATTCACCATCAATCGAGTTCAGCAAATATCCAAGATACTCCAGCTGTGTTTTAGTGGTGCAGGCAAAAGAATTAATCGGGATTTTAACTGAAAGGGACATCGTTCGGTTAACAGCTGGTGGTATTAATTTTCAAAAAGTAACAATTGGTGAAGTAATGACAAAGCCGGTGATTACCTTATCCCAGGCTGACTTTACTGATATTTTCGGAGCATTGTTTCTGTTTCGGCGCTATCGAATTCGTCACTTGCCAATCTTAGGTACTAATAGAGAAATTATTGGTGTAGTCTCACCTAAGAGTATTCGTAGTGTTTTAACACCTGCTCATTTGCTTCAACTCATACGTGTGGCAGATGTCATGAATACTCAAGTTATCCGTACTCCGAAAATAGTTTCAGTACTAACTTTAGCTCAAATCATGGCTGAGTATCGAGTTAGTTGTGTGGTCATTAGTGAAGAAGAGCCACAACCAGAGTTAGGATATTTTATTCACAAACCTTTAGGGATTGTCACTGAGCGAGATATTGTCCAATTTCAGGGAATGGAGTTAAATTTGGCTGCATTACAGGCGGAAACTGTGATGAGTACACCGCTATTTTTACTT
Organism: Westiellopsis prolifica IICB1; assembly: GCF_004323185.1. Lineage (GTDB taxonomy): Bacteria > Cyanobacteriota > Cyanobacteriia > Cyanobacteriales > Nostocaceae > Pelatocladus > Pelatocladus prolificus_A. Next base: position 2,567,612 of record NZ_NAPS01000001.1, on the reverse strand, counting down.
AATCCAGAAGATTCTTTGTGGACTGCTCATCAAGAGATGCAAAGGCGACGGGTGCGAAGATTAGTAATATCTTGGGATGGTGGTAGAGGATTAGGACTGGTGACTCAAAGTAGCTTACTACGAATGCTCGATCCCAGCCGAATGTATGGAATTGTTAAGACATTACAAAGAACGGTTGAGAATTTACAAAATACTGATCAGTAACCAAATGGGTGTCGAAAATTACCAACCACTTTGTTAATTTCTTGAGCGATCGCCAGTAATTCCATTTCTCGCCAGCGCTTTCCAACAATTTGCATTCCAATTGGTAGACCATTTTTGGTTTGTCCAATTGGAATAACTACAACAGGATGTCCACTGAGATTAAATGGCATAGTATAAGACCCGTTGGCGACTGCATGGGGATAAGGTCTACCATCAATGTCAACAGCACTCCAAGCGGGACGATGGGTGAAAGCAGAGGTTGCAGCTACTGGAGTGAGCCACACGTCCCATGGCTCTAATGCTTCATCTATTTGACTGATGAAGCGATCGCGCTCTGTCAATGTTTCAAAATATCCTTTCAGACTAGGATTCAACAATTCAGGCAATAAGCGGCTAAAATCCCCCAATTTTCGCATAGATTTGTCGCCTTGGGTTGCTGTACGAAATATCTGCTTCCAGCTGCGACGCAGGTTATATTGATCTACTGGTTGAGCATAAATGTTGAGATATGCTGCCATCCGTCCGTAGAGATTCAGTATTTTTGACAAATCAAAATCTTGAGGATACCAACGTTCTATTTGAGTACCTAATTGAGAAAGAGTTTGTGCGATCGCACTCATTGCGGCTCGAATTTCACCAGCAGCAGGAACTTCTGCCCATTCATCAATCCAAGCAATTTTGAGATTCTGTAAAGACTTGCCGGAATGAGTATCTAATGTTACAGGTGGAACATCAGGAGAGCGAGAATCAGCACCTGCAATTAATGAAAAGCACAGCCGGATATCTTCGAGCGATCGCGCAAAACAACCCACTGTCATCATTTGCCGAATACATATCGGCATTCCAGGTACCTCCGGAATCTGCCCTGCTGTAGAAATGCGGCGATCTGTAGGCTTTAAACAATATACACCACAGAAATGAGCAGGTTGACGCACTGAACCAGCAAAATCGTTGCCTAAATCCAAACTTGACAGCCCTGCTGCAACAGCTGCGGCGCTTCCTCCAGAACTACCACCAGGAGTATAGTCAAGATTCCAAGGATTATTTACTCGTGGGAAAAGAGAATTCGTACTCTGGTAATCACCAGCTAATTCAGCCATGTTTGTTTTCCCCAGAATTACCGCTCCTGCTGTCCGCAGTCTTGCAACGACGGTTGCATCTTCTTGAGGTACATAGTCTTTCAGGGGAATATAGCCTGCTGTGGTACGTAGTCCTGCTGTTTCAAAAATGTCTTTAATTGTAATGGGAACACCATGTAAAATACCCCAGTTCTCATCTCGTGCTAAAGCCTGATCCGCAAGTTTGGCTCGTTCACGGGCGCGTTCTTCATCTAAGGTACAGATGGCGTTAAGTTGAGAGTTATGTTGAGCGATTTGTGCTAAATGAGCATCTACTACTTCTAGGGATGAAACAACGCGATCGCGTATCATTTGAGCAAGCTGATAGGCAGGCGTAAAGACTAGATCGCTCATATAAAATTAACTCTTGCTAATTATCATATATAAACGAAGGACGAGCATCACTGTCTTCTACAGGCCAATCATCATTTTCGCCGCCGATGTAAACTTCATCAATGGTGACGTATTCTACACCGAGTTGTTGAAGAGCATTGATGAGAATATCGAAAGCGATCGCATCTGAAGTTCCCAAATCAAACCAGCAACGTCCCCATTGACCCTGATACTCAAAGTCTCCCTTGTTGTGCATCAGTGCTAACAAAGTTCTATCATATGCATCAGCATCATAATTCATATAGCTGAGATCTAACCCTGTTTCCTGCACCTGGAGATTTTCAGCATTATACGCACCCAACTTACCCATGTAAAACCAGGAATCAAAAAGTTCTTCTACATATTCTTTTTCACGTTGTGAAGGTACAGTACTGAACTTCAGCCAAATCCAGATATCAAAAGGATCAAATTCACGAAACTGTATTTTCATTACTCAAAAGTTGCTTAATAGAATCTTACTTAAAGCTACCAAAATAAATTATAGGTCAGTCAGGCAAGAAAACTAGGACAGAAAAAAGTTCATAGTAAGACTTTAGTCCTTTATCTAAAGGGAGTATCCAAGTTTTTCAAAATACCGCCAAGCAAAGGGTTTAAACTTTGCTAATAGCGCAAGTCGTATAAATACGACTTCATAAAATCAAACAGTCTGCTTAAGCAGACTTGAGCTATCAGACTGCGATTGAAATCGCAGGCATTTTTTTGAACATTTGGGATGCTCCCTTATCTAAGCGCTAAAGCGCTTACTACAAACTAAGAAAAGTAAATAGCACAGTAGTCCACTACCTTTGAGCGCGAGCAATATCCTGTGCAGTTTTGCGACGTTCACGTTGAATTTGTTTTACCAAAGTTGCTGGTAGCTGAGATTTTTTCGCCAGTGCTTGGTCAAAATTGCTAACCGCCTCCTGTAACAGTTGTTGATTTTTCTCTTTTCCAGCCATCCCTCGCAAAATTTGAGCTTTGAGGTAATACACTTCTGGATTATTTGATGTCACCTTTAAAGCACGATTTGCATATTCCAGCGCTTGATTATACTGTTTTAAGTCTCGATATCCATAGGCAATACCCCGATCTGCCAAGTACTCAGGCCCAGCACTTTTGTCTAAGCGTTCAATTGCCTGTTGGGGATTGGCAAAGGGTAAATTTACAGCTAGCATCAAATCCATGTAGCCTTTGAGTAAATTTAGCTCTGGATCGTTGGCAGAAATTGCCTCTGCTTTGTCTAAATATTTGTAAACTTCCTGCAACTTGGTTAATGCTTGTGCCGCACCGTTGACTGTACCTTGACGACGAACCTGTGCTGCTCCCTCTAAAAAATGACCAACGGCAGTGTAAAGATTACCACGCAAGGGATCACTAGCAATTAACTTTTGCCCAATTTCGAGAGTTTTTTGGCTGTAGGTATCAAGGGTAGCCCAATCTTGATTTGTATACGCTAGGGATGCCTTCATTGCATAGGCTAAAGGTTCATTTGGTTCGCTGGATAATGCTTGTTGTAGATAAGCCTCTGCTGCTTTGTAGTCACCCTGTTGAAAAATTGCTTTGAAAGCTGCCTCAGTTTTATCACCTATATTACGTGCTTCTTTTGTCCGAAAAGGATCAGCAGCAACAGAAGGATTAACCCATGTATTCAGAACTAAAGTCGTTGCCAGACCGACTTGAATCAAGATTTCAAGCCTACCAGACAGAATTGCTTGCACAGACGGAAACCATTTACTCATTTTTGTGTTTCCTTCAGGATAATTACTGTTAATCTTGTTCTATATGTTACTTAAAATTCAAAAGATAAATCAAGGTTTTCGGGTGTTTCAGGTAAAGACTGGTATACACTTTGACTGTCGTGATGTTAACGGGTTCCCATATTTTGTTTTAGCTGTTGTTCCAAAATAAGTTTGCCACAATAAAAACAATTGTGAGTGAGGTTTTCTGTGTGATCTTAAAATTTAAACAAAAGGTGAAGATCCTATAGTCTTTGGCTTTCTCTACACCCCCATACCCTGACACCCACTTTCAAGTCATAATGTCCTGTGAACTTTTTCAGGACTTGGCATATGCTCAGTGTGTATTTATATAGATAAGTCCTAACTCTTTTTGGTATTGTTAACAAATGCTCTATCTCAGAAATGTAGTTTACCACCCCACAGCTTGTCCGACAGCAATTCTCAAATCAATTCATCTAGACTTGGCATCCCAACAGTTGGGTTTGATTATTGGACCAAGTGGTTCTGGAAAAAGTACGTTACTCGAAATTTTATCTGGACTAGCTGAACCAACATCCGGTTCTGTGAGTTGGCACGAACAAACCCTGACTGCTGAAGACTTACAGCAATTAGCAGGTTTGGTATTTCAGTTTCCCGAACGGCATTTTTGCGGTGGTACGATTTTAGAAGAATTACGCTTAGGACATCCAGAGTTAGGAACACAAAGAGTTAAAGAAGCATTGCAAGAGGTGGGTTTAGAGCATTTATCATTAGCCACATCACCCCAAGCTTTGAGTGGAGGTCAGCAGCGACGTTTAGCTCTCGCTGTGCAATTAATTCGTCAACCACGCTTATTATTACTCGATGAACCCACCGCCGGGTTAGATTGGTCAATGCGTCGGCAATTAGTCAATTTATTAGCAAAACTTAAAAAAGATTGGACACTGTTGGTAGTAACTCACGATGCTGGCGATATGTTAGCGATCGCCGACCGTTGCTGGAGTATCAAGCATGGCGAACTCGAAGCAATCGACCCTTTGACACTCACAAGCAAGGTTGACGAACCCCTTTCGGTAGTGTGATTGGGGATTGGGAATCGGGGACAAGGGAGACTTGTCAGTTATCAGTTATCAATTAACAGATTCATGACAAATGATAAATGACAAATGACCATTGACTTGCCTGGTAGTCAATACTGCTTCTCCATGATCTGGTATCCAGGCTACCCATTCAGATTGAGATATTGGACACAGCAGCAGTGCTTCGTCAAAGCTGTAGGGGTTGGGAAGTTCTAAGAGTTTCACCCAGGTATTAGCTTGAAAATTTTGCTGGTCGATTTTGATTTCAAACTCATCAGTTGACCAATCCAAGTAGCATTTTCTGGACTGTACTGCAAAATCTGGTCTACTTAAATCTAATTTCATGGCTCTGCCTTAACCTTCAGCCAAGTGCTTATTCAAAAATATTTCTGTAACTAAGACTACAAAATTACTAATATTTTTCAAAAGAGATTGTCTCATAACTTAACTTTTTCAATTTGATTGTTTGTTGTTTGCACTCCTACTCACCAATCACTAACAATTGAAATATGTTGCAACCTGGATTAGGCGGTGTATGGTGGGCTGTACACTGGCTACTAGATTAAGATTGCTTGCTAAAACAGGAGTAGAACAGGCGATCGAGCAGGATGAAGAGAAGACAACTACTTGGATAAACCAGCAACTTGAAAGCGGTTGGCATTAATTTATCAAATTCAACTTAATTTAATGGAGGCATAATGTCTGAGATGACCCTAAACCAAGAACAATTCAAGGAAATCTTGAAAAGTGCGATTGTCGAATTGATTCGTGATAACCGTGAAGAAGTCTCTGAATTTTTGGCAGAAATTATTGAAGACATAGCAATGGAACGAGCGATCGCGGAAGGTGAAACAACTGAACTGGTTAACCGCGACTCCATCTTTCAAATTTTGGAGGCGAAATCTTGAATGGTTACTGCTAGAAATTGCTAAAACAGGAGTAGAACGGGTCATCAAGACTGATGAAGCGATCGCCAAGCAAGCGATTCCAGTTTGTGACCCTTGAAATATGTTGCAACCTGGATTAGGCGGTGTATGGTGGGCTGTACACTGACTACTAGATTAAGATTGCTGGGTTAAAAAATGTCAACAACTTCTATTCCCTCACTGCGTGATCAACAACATCCCCTGATTTGTCAACTTGCTAATACTATTGAAGCAGCTTGGCATAAACACCTAGACCTTTCGCCCTACCATTTACCTGCGGAGTTGGGGTATGTGGAAGGTAGATTAGAAGGCGAAAAATTAATCATTGAAAATCGCTGTTATCAAACGCCTCAGTTCCGTAAAATGCATTTAGAATTAGCAAAGGTGGGAAACATGCTGGATATTCTCCACTGTGTGATGTTTCCTCGACCAGAATATGACTTGCCAATGTTTGGTTGTGACTTGGTTGGTGGTAGAGGTCAAATTAGTGCAGCGATCGCTGATCTTTCACCTGTTAACTCTGACCACTCTTTGAGTGAATATTATACTTCTGCACTCGTGGCGTTACCAGTAATGAATTTTTCCCAACCGCGTGATTTACCAGAGTGGGGAGATATCTTTTCTGAGTTTTGTATGTTTGTGCGTCCGAGTTCCACCGAAGAAGAAGCAATTTTTCTCAAACGCGTAGAAGCATTTTTAGACATTCATTGTCAAAATGCGATCGCTTCTAACCAAATTTCACCCGACAAAATGGTGCAAATTATTGCTGGACAACATAATTACTGTACCAAACAACAGCAAAACGATAAAACTCGTCGTGTATTAGAAAAAGCTTTTGGTTCAGAATGGGCAGATAATTATATGACTACTGTTTTATTTGACCTACCGAATTAATTATTTTTTTGTTATTAGTTGGTGGTTGGTGGTTGGTAGCTGGTTGTTTGTAATTAATATTTTCCATTACCAATTACCAATTACCTATCATCTGTTAGGTTTGTTACGTTTCACCAAAACTTATTAATATAGAATTTATTTAAAGCGAATAAAATGGAGTAATATAACTGTAATAGCGACTATAAACTCCACTGCATCTCTTCAAACAACCAGGTGTATCTAATAGTAACAATTTTACTTTTTTTATTTTACCAAACCTTCATCTAACTATCTATTAAATAATTGATTTGTCATTGATAGTTAGTGTATCCACAAGCGCCATTGTGAAAAACATTGGCGTTGAATTGTCTTGATAAATAAAAATTGAAGATCAGGAACAGCTTTAAATTTTTGGAATTTATAGTTGTTATTTTGTTATTTATCCAAATTTATTTCTAATTCATATAACTATGCTTAATTCGCTACTTTTTACTTGCTTTAGTATTAGCAAAATTTAAAGATAAGGGTAATTTACAATGACGCGGATGACAGAGGAATCAGCATTTAGAGAACAACCTCAACTTTGGTGGGCGATCGCGATCGCTCTACCAGTCACAGTTGCGGCTGGGGTGCTGACTATGGCGAAAATGGATCAGGTGAAACAAACTGAACCGATAGCCAGCGCACCAATTGTCACCACTGTTCATGCTGTGGGACGTATACAACCGCTAGGAGACGTGATCAAACTTTCTGCTCCCACAGGAATCCAGGGGACTTCGCGAGTTGAACAACTTTTGATCAAAGAAGGAGAACGTGTTAGAAAAGGTCAAGTAGTAGCGATTTTAGATAGCTTTGGTAATAACAAAGCTGTATTGGAAGAAGCCAGAGCCAGAGTTCAAGAAGCCCGTGCTAACTTGGAACAAATCAGAGCGACTTTACCAAAAGACATCGAAGCTCAAAGAGCAGTTATTGCTCGCTTAAACGCTCAGTTGCGTGGTGAAAGTGTTGCTCAACGAGCCTTAATTAACCGTATAGAAGCAGAATTAAGAGGACAAAGAGATGTTTTTGGAGCAAGTGTTGCGCGTGTTCAAGCCCAACAACGTAACGCCCAAGTCGATGCTCAACGCTATGAAATGTTATACAGAGAAGGCGCAATTTCTCAGCAAGAGCGTGACAATAGACGCTTGAGTGCAGTCACATTTGGTGAGCAACTAGCTGAAACCCAAGCCACACGTAGACAAACTATTGCAACTTTGCAACAACAAATTGCAGAAGCTCAAGTAAATCGAGATAAAACCATAGCGATTTTACAACAACAAATTGATGAAGAAAGAGCCAGATTGCAAAGACTTCTCGATACTCGTCCGACTAATTTGCAAATAGTACAAGCTCAATATGTAAATGCGATCGCTAATCTCAGAAAAGCAGAAGCACAACTGCGCTTAAGCTATGTTGAAGCATCCATGACCGGAGAAGTTTTAAAAATTCATACTAAGGCTGGGGAAACAATGGGCGTAGATGGTATTGCTGAGATTGGAAAAACCGATCAAATGATAGTTGTTGCTGAAGTTTCTGAAGACACAATTGGGAAAGTACGTCTTGGTCAAGAAGCAACAATTAGTAGTGAAAATGGAGCTTTTAACGGTGAATTAAAGGGAACAGTGAGCGAAATTGGTAGAAAAGTAGGTAAGAAAGATGTACTCAATACAGATCCAGCCGCAGATGTAGATGCAAGAGTAGTAGAAGTCAAAATAGCCTTATCTGCTGAAGATAGTGCTAAAGTAGCAGGCTTAACTTATGCCAAGGTAGTTGTGAGTATTGATCTTTGAATTATGAATTATAAATTATGAAATTCAAGTCATAATTTAGCTTTTCACTGAGAAATATATTTCAATTTTTTTTACATAAAATGCTTGGAGACAAACATAATGTTTGGCAGCAAAATACCTCTGGCTTGGTTACAACTCAAACGTGAAAGAACGCGCCTAGCTGTAGCTTTAGCAGGAATTGCTTTTGCCGATATTTTAATGTTTATGCAACTTGGATTTCGGGATTCTCTGTATTATAGTAACGTTAGGTTTCATAGTAGTTTACAGGGCGACATTGTTTTAATTAATCCTCAATCCAGTGCCTTACTGTCAATGAAGCCGTTTTCCCAGAGACGTTTATATAAAGCTTTAGATTTAAAAGCAGTACAATCAGTACATCCTCTTTACGTAGACTATACTAGCTGGAAAAATCCAATCACAGGCATTCCCCGTAACTTGCTTGTAATTGGTTTTAACCCCGAATCTAACGTATTAAAATTAGAGGGGCTGGAAGAAAATTTAGACAAAATTAAAATTCCAGATGTGGTTTTATATGACAAATCATCTCGACAAGAGTATGGACCAATAGCTGCTAATTTTCAAGAAGGAAAATTAGTGACAGCAGAAGTGAGAAGACGATCAATTAAGGTAGGAGGTTTATTTACTTTAGGCGCTTCTTTTGGTGCAGATGGTAACTTAATTACTAGTGATGTCAACTTTTTACGGTTATTTGTCAATCGACAGCCCGGATTAATTGATATTGGTGTAATTAGACTTAAGCCAGGTGCGAATGCAGACACTGTTGCTAAAGAATTAAGAAATTATTTACCATCAGATGTGAGAGTTTTAACGAAGCAAGAATATATTGATAAAGAGAGAAACTTTTGGGCAAGTAGTACAGCGATTGGCTTTATTTTTACTTTAGGAACAATCATGGGATTTATCGTTGGAACTGTGATTGTTTATCAAATCCTTTATACAGAAGTCGCAGATCATTTAGTCGAATATGCAACTCTCAAAGCAATTGGTTATGCACAAGAATACTTACTGATTGTAATTCTACAAGAAGCTTTGATTTTGGCAGTTTTAGGATATGTACCAGGATTTGCTTTTTCTTTATTTATTTATCAACAAGCTAGACAAGCAACTCTATTACCAGTTTATATGAGTGTTGCACGAGCAATTCAAGTACTAATTTTAACAATTATTATGTGTTTTATTTCTGGTGCGATCGCAGTTAGAAAATTACGATATGCCGACCCCGCAGATATTTTTTAATGGGTAATGGAAGAAAGACAAGGAGGACAAGGGAAGCAGGACAAGGGAGATACGGGAGACAAGGGAAGGGAGACAAGGAGGAAAAAAAATTAAAAATTCCTGCATTCAACACTAAGAAGATTTTTGAATTTTGACTGGTTACGCCACTAACGACTAACTATTTACTATGACACAAGAACCTGTAATTTCTATTCAACACCTCAATCATTATTATGGTAAAGGTGGGCTGAAAAGACAAATTTTATTTGACATTAATCTAGAAATTAATTCAGGTGAAATTGTATTGATGACTGGTCCATCAGGGTCAGGTAAAACGACATTACTAAGCTTAATTGGTGGTTTGCGTTCGGTACAAGAAGGAAGCTTGAAGTTTTTAGGTAGAGAATTATATCGAGCTAGCCAAACAAAATTAGTTAGTATCCGGCGCAGTATTGGTTATATTTTTCAAGCCCATAATTTATTAGAATTCTTAACCGCCAGACAAAACGTACAAATGGCGGTAGAATTGAACAAAAATATATCTCAAAAAGAAGCGATCGCGAAAGCAGAAAGTATACTCAGAGCAGTTGGTTTAGGACAAAGAATTAACTACTATCCAGATAGTTTATCTGGAGGACAAAAACAAAGAATCGCGATCGCTCGTGCTTTGGTCAACAATCCAGCATTAGTCTTAGCAGACGAACCCACAGCAGCCTTAGACAAACAATCAGGACGCGATGTTGTGGAATTAATGCAGCGTCTTGCTAAAGAACAAGGAACATCTATTTTATTAGTGACTCACGATAACCGGATTTTAGACATAGCTGATCGCATCGTCGAAATGGAAGATGGTATTTTAGTGCGTCAATCTAAAGGTGGAGTTGTAAAAGGTAAAGTTTATTAATTATTTGTCATTTGTCATTTGTAAGAGTTTGGCGCGTTTTTACTGACTAATAGATTTCTTGCACGAATGCAAAACTTGCCCTCATCCCCAACTCTTTTCCCAATTTTGACTAGAAGGGGAGCCACGGGAACTACCCTCACCCTCTAGCAAGCTTAGAAGAGGGATTTAGGGTATGGAGCGAGTAAAGATTCATGCAAGAGGTTTAATGACAAATGACAAATAACTAATAACCCATGACCAATAACCAATGACCAATGACAAATGACCAGAATTTAGTTTTTTGAAATATTTGTCTGGCGGCTAGTGCGGAAAGTTACATTCACGCCTTCATTGGATTGTTCTAGAACCAATAAAGGTGTGGGTTTAGCCTTCTGATCCCAATGCATGTAAGCAACTCGACTTTGAATAGTAGGTTGCCAATTATCTTCATCATCTGCGGGATCAAGATAAGTTTCAATACAGTCGATAATCTGGCTAATTGTGGCTGAAGTTGCTTGTGTTGGTAACTTCATGAGGCGAATTTGAATACGAAATAGCACTCGCTTAGTAATATTTGATGAAGCACTAGTTTCATACTCAACATCAAAAATTTCATCTACTTGGCGTCCTGTACTGCTAGCAATTCCCACTACTCCTTGTTGGGCTTGATTGGGTCGTAGTGCTTGAGAAATTTTATCTTTGACTTTGATTTTGATTTGATTGAGAATCGCAAAATGAAAAACCTCTTCTGACATTCGCATTCGCAGATAGTCTAGATTAAATTCCCGTGAGTTAATCAAATCAGGATTAGTTTCCATTTTGCGAATCGTATCCAAAGCAAGTTTAAACTTTTTGTCTAGTTCTCGCGTACGGAATTTTTCAAACTTGAGCTTTTTGTATAGCTGATTAATTTTCATTTTGCTATAGATAATTAAAGCAATCACAACTAAGGCTAACCCTCCACAAGTAGCCACTAATAATGGTGCTGTTTGCGAATCACTAATGGGGGTTGGTTGAGATACCTTTTGAGTTTTTGTCCCAGAGGATTGGACAATAAACATAGAATTTGACATAGTAAGCAAACATCAATACTTAACTCTTGATGTATAGGATGCCCAAATTCTTGATGTCATTTTGCCGTATTGATGGTATTTTTTAGTGATCGGGGATCGGGGATCGGGGATTGGAAATCGGGGATAAGGGATTGAGCATTGATTATTCTCCCTTGTCCCCCTTCCCTTGTCCCCCGTGTCCCCCGTGTCCCCCGTGTCCCCTATCCCCTATCCCCTATCCCCTATGTCCAGACTCCTACCCTTATCTCAAATTTCATCAGGCGATCGCTTCAGTAATATTCGTCTAATTGCTACAGATATGGATGGGACTTTGACTGCGAGGGGTAAGTTTACAAGTCAACTGTTGCAAGCTTTTGAGGATTTAGCAAATGCTGGAATAAAGGTGCTAATTGTTACTGGTCGTAGTGCCGGATGGGTAAGTGGAGTGGCTGCTTATTTACCTGTTCTTGGGGCCATAGCCGAAAATGGTGGTTTGTTCTATCCCGGCGACAGCGAAAAGCCCATAGTCTTGACGCCTATTGCTGATTTAGTTAACCATCGTCAGCAATTAGCTGCGGCTTTTGAAAAATTACAAACCGAATTTCCCCATCTGCAAGAATCCTCAGATAATCGTTTCCGTATTACTGACTGGACTTTTAGTGTTGCTGGATTAAGTACAGACGAAATCCAAACCTTAAACCATCTTTGTCAGCAAATGAATTGGGGATTTACTTACAGCAGTGTCCAGTGTCATATCAAACCCTGGGGACAAGATAAAGCAGTTGGGTTATTACAAGTGTTGCAGAGATACTTTCCCCAGTACGCACCCCAAGAAATTGTGACTGTTGGTGATAGTCCCAATGATGAAAGTTTATTTGATGACCGTTGTTTTCCTGTTTCTGTGGGTGTCGCCAATGTTTTAGAGTACGCACAACAGTTACAGTATCAGCCTGTTTATGTCACCACTGCTGCGGAAGGCCAAGGATTTTGTGAATTTACACGATATTTGATTTCGCCTTAACTGTTAATTTGCACCTAGCCCTAAATTAAAATTTGGGCTGAAAGCTGAAGTTGGTTTTTAACCCATTTTAATGGGTTTAAGCTTTGAGCCGAAAATTTATTTTACGGCTAATTGCAACTGGTGCAAGATGTAAGTTATCAACTTTAAATTCAAGGTTTGTAGTCAGGACTTTAGTCCTCAAATATTCAAGCACTAAAGTGCTTACTACAAACTTATCGAAACTAAATTAGCAGACTAGTAGTTAAATTTTAATTAAATATTTTTACTTTCAATTAAATAGTTTCTTGTATGGTCAGTATGTATGTCAACAATTGATAATACTGTCAAACTTCAAGTTAGGAGCAAAACTTAGCATTGAATATAACAGCTATTAGCTGAGTGCCTATTTACTTCACGCCAGCAAAAAAACAAACATGAGCCTTTCCATTACTGATTACAACTTCATTGAAGTTGTCTATGAAGACAATTTTACTTTGGTTTATCGTGCTTTGAGAGAATCCGATCAAACTTTGGTGATAATTAAAACACTCAAAAGTGATTACCCAACTATAGAAGAGCTTGCTCGATTAAGACACGAATATAAAATACTCCAATCTTTGGAGATAGAAGGAATTGTGAAACCCTTAGCTTTAGAAAGCTATCACAATGGTCTGGTATTGATTTTTTCAGACTTTGAGGGTGAGTCTCTAAAAAAAATTATTCACAAACAAAATCTGAATTTAAGTGATTTTTTACAAATTGGTATTCAGTTATCTTCTATCCTATCTCAGTTACATCAAAATAATATTATTCATAAAAATATCAAAACTCATAATATTCTAATCAACTCGAAAACAGGTCAAATCAAACTCATAGACTTTAGTATTTCATCATGTCTATCGCGAGAAAATTTCACAGTTAGTAATCCCAGTTTCCTTGTTCGCGAGGCACTTGCTGAAGGAGTAAATACTCTTGCTTATATGTCACCAGAACAAACTGGTAGGATGAACCGTTCAATTGATTATCGAAGTGACTTCTATTCTTTAGGAGTTACCTTTTATAAAATGTTAACGGGACAGTTGCCTTTTCAAGTTACTGATCCTTTAGAACTCGTTCATTGTCATATTGCCAAAATTCCAATTTCGCCTCACGAACTCAATCCAAATATTCCCCAGGCAGTTTCGGAAATAGTCATGAAATTGTTAGCTAAAACTGCTGAGGAAAGATATCAAAATGCTTTGGGAATAAAAGCTGATTTAGAAGAATGTCTGCGACAATTACAAACAACTGGCAAAATTGAAAATTTCACAATCGGTCAGCTTGATTTATACAGCCAATTTTTGATTCCGCAAAAACTTTATGGTCGTGAAATCGAAGTCAATAAGTTGATGAATGCCTTTGAACGAGTCAGTTTAGGGGCAAGCGAAATAATATTAGTAAGTGGCTATTCAGGAATTGGCAAATCTTCCTTAGTTAATGAAGTCCATAAACCCATAGTACGACAACGGGGTTATTTCATTTCTGGTAAATTTGACCAATTTAAACGCAATATTCCTTATGCTTCCTTGATTGAAGCCTTTCAAGATTTGATGCGGCAGTTATTAACAGAAAGTGCGGAAAAAATTTCTAATTGGAAGACAAATATTTTAAAAGCTATTGGTACAAATGGTCAAATTATTATTGATGTTATTCCTGAAGTCGAACAGATTATTAATCATCAGCCAGTAGTTCCGCAATTAGGTCTAACTGAATCACAAAATCGATTTAATCGGGTGTTTAAACAATTTATTCATGTATTTTGTCAACCGGAACATCCATTAGTACTGTTTTTGGATGACTTACAGTGGACAGATTCAGCTTCTCTGAAGTTAATTAAACTGTTGATAAGTGATCCAGAAAGCAAATATTTATTAATAATTGGAGCTTATCGAGATAACGAAGTTAATCCGATGCACCCACTAATATTGACATTAGACGAAATCAGAAAAGCTGGTGCAGTTATCAATAATATTGTCCTTCTACCTTTGGAATTTGCTCATGTTAACCAATTAATTAGTGATACCCTCCGCACTGAACAAAAAAAATCACAGCCGCTAGCTGAGTTAGTCTTTAATAAAACTCAGGGAAATCCTTTTTTCTTGACTCAACTGCTGAAATCTCTTTACCAAGAAAACCTGTTGTCATTTAATTTTACTGAAAAGACTTGGCAGTGGGATATTGAAGTTATCCAAGATATTGATATCACTGATAATGTTGTTGAGTTGATGATCACTCAGATTCAAAAGCTATCACCAATCACACAAAATATCTTAAAATTAGCTGCTTGTATTGGAGATAAATTTACTTTAGATGTTCTGAGTATTGTTAATCAGAAATCGTTTTCAGAAACAGCAAAATATTTATGGGAAGCTTTGCAAACAGGTCTAGTTTTACCCTTAGATGAATCTTACAAAATACCTCTAGTTATCAATCATCTGCAAAATGAAGAATTGACAGTTTACTATAAATTTCTACACGACAGAGTACAGCAAGCTTCTTATTCTCTAATTCCCGATTTCCAAAAGAAAGAAACTCATCTGCGAATCGGTCAACTGCTGCTGCAAAACACTACGCTTGAAGAACGAACAGAAAATATTTTTGCGTTGGTTAATCAACTCAATTATGGAATTGAGTTACTGACATCAGAGTCGAAAAAAAATGAATTGGCTGAACTTAATCTGATCGCAGGTAAAAAAGCGAAAGCAGCGATGGCGTATGAATCTGCTATTCGTTATCTTAAAAAAGGTTTGGAATTATTAGCAAATTCTAGCTGGCAAAATCAATATGAGTTAACACTAGCGCTGTATGATTCAGCAGTTGAAACAGCGTATCTTAATGGCGACTTTGATCAGATGGAGAAATGGACAAATGTTGTTCTACAACATGCAAAAACTCCTATCGATAAAATGAAAGTCTATGAGGTCCAAATTCAAGCTTGTATGGCGCAAGTCAAACAGCTAGAAGCGATTAAGATTGGATTACAAGCGTTAGAACTATTAGGGGTAAATTTGCCAGAATCGCCTAGTTCTCTAGAGATTCAGCAAACCCTCAGCCAAACAGCAACAAATTTGGCTGGTAAAAATATAGAAGACTTGATTAATCTCCCATTAATGACAGATATAGATAATCTCGCAGCCATACGGATGCTAACAAGTATGGGTTCTTCTACTTATCAATCTGCACCTACATTGTTTCCGTTAGTTATATGTGAACAGGTAAATTTATCTATTCAAAACGGAAATTCGCCCTTCTCGGCTTATGGTTATGTTTGTTATGGTGTGATTTTAAACGGTATAGTTCAGGATATTGAATCGGCTTATAAATTTGGTCAATTGGCTTTAGATTTAGTAGAACGCTTCAATGCTTTAGAACTTAAAACAAGTGTATTTTTTGTTGCGGGAGCATGTACGATTCATGGCAAGGTTCATGCTAGAGAAACTTTGCCACTTTTACAGGATGGTTATGCGAGTGGGTTAGAAAACGGACATTTTGAATATGGTGGTTATGCTGCTATGCAAAAATGTCAATATTCATATTATATTGGTCAGGAACTACCCAGACTTGAACAAGAAATAGCAACAACCAGTACTAACCTTGCTCAACTCAAGCAAGAAAACGCTTTGAGCTGGAATCAAATCTTTCAACAGTCAGTTATTAATTTGCTGGAACCTTGTGAAAATTGCTGCTGTTTACTAGGTGAAATATACAACGAGGAGAAAGCATTACCGCTTCTTGAGAAAGCTAATGATAGAACTGGACTTCACTACTTTTATTTAAATAAACTTATACTTTGTTATTTATTTGGAGAGTATGAGCGAGGATCGGAAAATGCAGTGCAAGCCGAGCAGTATTTAGATGGAGTCAAAGCATTTCTGGCTGTGCCAGTTTTTCATTTCTACGATTCTTTAGCACAAATAGCGATATATTCATCAGCTTCAGAGTCACAACAAAAATATCTTTTAAATAGAGTTATTAGTAATCAGGAACAAATGCGAAAATGGGCAGATCATGCTCCGATGAATTTTCAGCATAAATATAATTTAGTAGAAGCGGAGAAAGCGCGGATATTAAAGCAGTATTGGCAAGCAATGGACTTTTATGATCGATCCATTGTTGGTGCTAAGGAGCAAGGATACATCCAAGAAGAAGCCTTAGCAAATGAACTTGCAGCCAAGTTTTATTTTGAAAGTGGTAGAGAAAAGGTAGCTCAAACTTATCTAACTGATGCTTATTATGGATATATTCATTGGGGAGCAACAGCAAAAGTTAGAGATTTAGAAGCAAAATATCCTCAAATTCTTTCACGGATATCGGAGCGAAAAACTCAAGGTTTAGAGACGACAACTCAGGATATCGCTGGAGATTTTGATTTAGCCGCAGTCACGAAAGCCTCACAAGCTCTTTCTGGCGAAATTGTGTTAGACAAATTGCTGTCTAAATTAATGCACATTTTGATGGAAAATGCTGGTGCAGAAACTGGATTTTTAATTTTAGAAAAAGCCGAAAATTTATTGATAGAGGCTTCGGGAAAATTTAGTGAAGATGAAATAATTGTCCAGCAATCTATACCTGTAGATTCTGAGCATATTTTACCAATATCTGTGATTAATTATGTTTATCGAACTCAAAAATATGTCGTATTAAATGATGCGGCTATTGAGGGAATTTTTACAAACGATAGTTATTTTATCAATCACAAACCCAAATCTGTATTGTGTATGCCAATTGTTAATCAAGGTAAACTAATTGGTATTTTGTACTTAGAAAATAAGTTGATTGCTGGAGCATTTACACCAGAAAGATTAAAAATTTTACAACTTTTATCTTCTCAAGCAGCAATCTCAATTGAAAATGCACGTCTTTATAATGATTTAGAAGAATATAATCGGACTCTGGAAGCAAAAGTAGAAAAGCGAACACTACAGTTACAAGCCAAAAACTTACAACTACAACAAGAAATTAGCGATCGCCAACGAGCAGAAGAAACCGCAGACTCAGCAAATCGCGCCAAAAGCGAATTTCTCGCTAATATGAGTCATGAACTTCGTACCCCACTAAACGGTATTTTAGGTTACGCCCAAATTTTCCAGAAAAGTAAAAATTTAACAGAACAACAAAAAACAGGTGTAAAGATTATTTATCAATGTGGTGAACACTTACTCACATTAATTAACGATATTTTAGACGTCTCCAAAATTGAAGCTCGGAAAATGGAACTTTACCCCAAAGAACTGCATTTGGCGGAATTTTTGGAGAGTATAGTCCAAATGTGTGGTATTCATGCTCAGGAAAAAGGAATTAATTTAATTTACAAAGCATTAACCCCATTACCAATCATCGTTCTAGCTGATGAAAAACGGTTACGTCAAATTTTGATTAATTTACTTAGCAATGCCATCAAGTTTACACAAAAAGGTAGTATAACTTTCACAGTAGATGTCATTAGTCAAGAGTCAGAGGATTTGAAACCAATAACAAATGACAATTGTAGAGACGCGGTTAATCGCGTCTCCACTAATCACAAAATTCGATTTCAAATCCAAGATACAGGAGTTGGCATTGCACCGGAGAAATTAGAAGATATATTTCTGCCATTCAAGCAAGTGGGTGAGGACAGTCGTAAGATAGAAGGAACAGGATTAGGATTGGCAATTAGCCGTCAACTAGTAAAGATGATGGGCGGTGAACTGAAGGTCAAGAGTACTATAGGTAAAGGGAGTATTTTTTGGTTAGATTTAGATTTACCAGAGGCTAGTCAACTAACTCATGTTCAGAACGTCGATGAACGCAATATTATTAGCTTTGTTGGTTCTAAACGCAAAATTTTAGTTGTTGATGATAAATGGTCAAATCGTTCTCTTTTGGTGAATTTATTACAACCTTTGGGGTTTGAACTTCAAGAAGCAACAAATGGCTTAGATGCTTTGCACAAAGCACAAGAATTTCAGCCAGATGTGATTTTTATGGACTTGGTGATGAGCGTTATGGACGGGTTTGAAGCTACTCGTCGCTTGAGAAGTTTACCAGAACTGAAGGGAGTAGTAATAATTGCTGTCTCGGCTAGCGTTTTTGAGTTTGATCAACAACAGAGTCGAGGAGTTGGTTGTGATGATTTTCTTGCTAAACCAATCCAAGTAGCAGAACTTTTAGAAAAATTACGGGTTTACTTGGGGTTGGAATGGGTTTATGAAGAGGTAAGCAACTGGGAATCCCAAGAATATATTAATCCAAAACCTCAAAACCAAAATTTAAATTTAATTGCTCCACCAGCAGAAGAAGTTGCTATTTTGCTAGATTTAGCAATGAGGGGAGATATTAGAGCCATTACTCAAAAAGTCTCTGAATTAGAAAAATTGGATGAAAAATTAATTCCTTTTACTAGCCATTTGCGTCAACTTGCCAAAAATTTTAAAGGGAAAAAAATTCTAGAATTTCTCAAAAGATTTTAATAAAAAGAGGATTTATGAAAACTAATTTAAATCAAAAGGGTGTGATCTTAATTGTGGATGACACTCCCACTAACCTCGAAATGCTATTTGATTTTTTAGGAGATTCTGGATTTACAGTTTTAGTTGCAGAAGATGGGGAAAGTGCGATCGCAACAGCAGAATATGCTCCACCCGACCTAATATTATTAGATATACTCATGCCCGGAATCGATGGTTTTGAAACATGCCGTCATTTGAAAGCGAATAAACTCACAAAAGATATTCCCATCATTTTTATGACTGCGCTTTCCGACACCGTCGATAAAGTCAAAGGCTTAAATCTGGGTGCAGTTGATTACATCACCAAACCGCTTCAGCACGAAGAAGTTTTAGCACGGATTGAGCTACATCTGAAGTTGCAGAACTTGACAAAAGCACTCCAAGAACAAAATCGACATCTGGAAGCAGAGATTTCTGATCGCAAACAAGCAGAAGAAAAAATCCGCGAACAAGCTGCTTTACTTGACATCGCCACAGATGCAATTCTCTTGCGAGACTGGAACAACACCATTTGTTTTTGGAATCAAGGCGCTGAACATTTGTATGGATGGAAAGCTCAAGAAGCGATCGGCAAAAATGCAAATCAGCTTTTATATAAACCAGAAACTGTTTCTCAACTTCAAAATGTCCGTAAGAGTTTAGCTGAATCTGGTGCATGGCAAGGGGAATTGCATCAGATTACTAAAGAAGGAAAAGCAATTATTGTAGCTAGTCGTTGGACTTTGATGCGTGATCAAAATGGGCAACCAAAATCAATTTTGACAGTTAACACCGACATAACAGAGAAAAAACTCCTCGAAAGTCAGTTTTTGCGCGCCCAACGGCTAGAAAGCGTGGGTACACTGGCTGGCGGTATTGCCCACGACCTAAATAATATCCTGACTCCAATTTTAACAGCAGCCCAACTGCTGCAACTCAAACAACCAAACATCGATGACCGTAGTCAGCAGATGTTTAAGACCATAGAATCAAATGCCAAACGTGGCGCGGCTTTGGTCAAGCAAGTCTTGAATTTTACCCGTGGTGTGGAAGGTAAGCGGACAATTGTCCAAATTGGTCACTTGTGTGCGGAGATTAAGCAGATAGTCGAAGAAACATTTCCCAAATCAATTGAATTTTCTACAAATATCCCACCAAATCTTTGGGCTGTAATTGGAGACCCCACCAATCTGCATCAAGTGATCATGAATCTAATAGTCAACGCCCGCGATGCTATGCCCAACGGCGGGACTTTGAGTATTTCTGCGGAAAATATATTCATTGATCAACAATATGCCCGCATGAATATTGATGCTTGCGTTGGCCCCTACATAGCCATTACCGTTACCGATACAGGTATTGGGATGCAAGCAGAAATATTAGATAGAATGTTTGAGCCATTTTTCACAACAAAAGAAATTGGCAAAGGTACAGGCTTGGGTCTTTCCACCGTCAGAGGTATTATTAAAGGCCTTGGCGGTTTTGTGAACGTATTCAGCACAGTAGGCAAAGGAACTAAATTTAAAATCTTCCTCCCAGCAGTTGAAGCAACAGCAACACCGCTATCAGAAGACTTAGACCTGCTCAAAGGTAACGGAGAATTAATTTTAGTTGTAGATGACGAAGCCAAAATTCTCGAAACTACCAAAATCTCCTTAGAAACCTACAACTACAAAGTGATGACAGCTAAAGATGGCATTGAAGCGATCGCACTTTATGCCCAGTATCAAGATCAAATCACCGCTGTCTTAATAGATATGATGATGCCATCAATGGACGGTATAACAGCATCTCGCACTTTGCAAAAAATTGATCCCTTAGTCAAAATTATTGCTATCAGTGGTTTAGCAGCTAATGATAAATTGATAAAAAATCCCGCAGTCAAAGCATTTATTGCTAAACCATACACCACCAAAGAACTGTTGCAAACTTTACACAGTGTTTTGGATCAAGAAGGAATGAATGTAGAGAGTGAAAATAAATGGAGACATGCGGTGAGATGAGGGAGCATTCCGAATGTTCAAATCCGCCTGCGATTGAAATCGCAGTTACCCCACCCCGGTTTTGTCTAACGCCATTTCACGTTAATCGCGATACACATAAATAATGTAGAGACGCGATATATCGCGTCTCTACAGGGTCTGTATTTGTATCAGGTTTTTTGTGAAATGGTATAAGATGAGAAAGTTGGGAGTAAGAGATTCACCGACGAAAAATCAAAGTCAACTTTTTAACTAACAACCACGGGATAAAAATCGGTGAAATTACTATCACCAACAAAATTCGTACCCAACTTAAGCAACGTATCCAGATGGAAACGGAAGTACGCTGGTGTTGCAGGTTGCTGAGATTTTCTTGGATTTTTACTGTCCAGGAATGATTCACCCCCAGTAAGCGTTCGCACATCACCAAGGCTTCTTTTAACAGAGGTTCGGCTTTGGCATATTGCCCTTGGGAACGGTAGAGTGATGCTAAATTGTTCAAGCTTGTAGCCACATCGGGATTATCGCCCTCATACATGTGCTTTCTCATCGTGAGGGCTTCTTGAAAAAGCAGTTCGGCTTCGGTGTATCGCCCTTGGCTATTGTAGAGTGAAGCTAAATTGTTCAAGCTTTGGGCGACGTCGGGATGGTCGCTTGTGTACAGGCGCTTTCTCATGGCTAGGGCGGCGATGTAAAGGGGTTCGGCTTCGGTGTGCCGCCCTTGACTGTTGTAGAGTAAAGCTAAATTGTTCAAGCTTTGGGCTAAATCAGAATTGTCATTTTGATATAGACGCTTTCTGATCGCTAAGGCTTCGATGTAGAGAGGTTCGGCTTCGGTGTAACGTCCTTGATTTTTGTAAAGACTCGCTAAACTGTTCAAGCTTTGTGCTATGTCCGGGTGGTCGTCTTGATACAGGCGCTTTCTCATCGCTAAGGCTTCGATATAGAGAGGTTCAGCTTCGGTGTATCGCCCTTGAATTTTGTAAAGACTCGCTAAACTGTTCAAGCTTTGTGCTAGGTCGATATGGTCAGCTTCATAGAGGCGGTTTCTCATCACTAGGGCTTCGATGTAAAGAGGTTCGGCTTCGGTGTAGCGCTTTTGACTTTTGTAAAGTCTTGCTAATCCGTTTAAGCTTTGTGCTAAATCGGGCTGATCGCCTTCATAGAGGCGCTTTCTCATTGCTAGAGCTTGGGTGTAGAAGGGTTCGGCTTCGGTATATATTCTTTGGGAACGGTAGAATTCTGCTAAACCGTTCAAGCTTGTAGCCAAGTCGGGATGGTCGCCTGCAAACAAAGCTTGGCAAACTTGCAGAGATTGCTCATACCAAAATTCTGCTAATTTATATAATCCTTGTCCTTGATAAAATCTTCCCACCCCTACAAATATCCAGGCGACTTCATCTACACAATTTGCAGCCAGAGAATTTGTCTGTTGCTGCGTGGTTTCGCTGATCTCTGCAATTAAACGCTTTCCCAAGTCTTCGAGATGGGGAATGATGTCTCGAAAGAATTTGATATCTTTAAGAGTAAGGGAATCAGGGATAGTTTTGGCAAGAGCGATCGCACCATTGGCAAATATTTTTTCTAGGACAGACTTAATCTCGCCAGACTCGGCTAATTTTTCCTGGAAAAATAACCGCAATAAAGAATGAATCTGATAATATTTGTCTGTGTGTTCTAGCTGTTGTAGTAGATTGCGATCGCAAAGTTGTTTTTTGGCTACATTGAGTTCATCTTTTGACCAAATTAGCTTTGCTTGTTCTGTATGTCCTGTCGCTATCCAAACCACTAAATCCCAAACAATCAGTTGAGGAGAAAATAAACTCAACAATTTTCCCAGTTGTTGCGCTAAGGGGTCGAGTTCTGACCAAATTAAAGCAAAAGCAGCTTTAACTCCCCGTTGTGATGCACTAAGATTTTCTTCTTGATGGAGAGTTGCGTCTGCTGATTTCTGGTTTTGCAACCGTTCAAGCATGATATTTAGAGATAGTTCCGGGTTTTTCGCTAAATAGCTCCCGACTAACTTTATCCCCAAAGGCAAAAATCTCAGAGCTTTGCATATTCCAAATGCAGTTTCTAGTTCATTGTCAATTCGTTTGTCTGTTTCTCCTAAAAACTTTTGTAAAAGTTCTAATGCTTTTCCTGGCTCTTGTTGTGGTGAGAGAACATTTAAGGAAATCTCTTGGATAAAACTGGGGTCTAAATATCGTAACCTAGTAGTCACCAGGACTCGAAAACGCACATCGGTGGGGACGATTTCGCGGAGATTGGTGAGGTCAGTAATATCGTCAAAAATAATTAAGATTGGTGAAGAAGATTCAGGATATTTAGACCAACACCAAGCGACTTGTTCATTAAGACTTAAGAGTTTTTTTCCTTGTTTTTGGGGAATTTCCAAACCAAACTGTAACCGAAACAATTGCAAAATTTCGGCGGTGAGATTGGTTTGGCTGGCGTCAAACCAAGCTATCCCCCCATAGACATTTTCATATTGTCTGGCGTATTGGGTGACTAATTCGGTTTTACCCACCCCTTCCATCCCCACTATTGCAACATAATTTCCCTGGCGTAACTCTTGATGCACAGTAGCCAGTTCCTGTTCTCGCCCCACAAAATGAACACAACTGGGATAGGGGATAAATTTTGTGGGGAATAACCGCTTTTGTCCCGGATGAATCTGAGTGTCAATACTAACTTGCTCACCAGGAACCGTAAAATCGCCAGTTGTCTCAGCGAACTTGCGAAAGTCTTCAGGCATGGATAGAATTCACTGCAAATAAAGTAAAAATGACTGATTTTGGATGTTTTCTATTGCTGCACCTGGTATCTTAACGATACCAATTTTTGGTGATTATTGTTGCAGGTCGGGGAATGGGGGATCGGGGATTGGGGAGCGGGGTGTGGGGGAGTGGGGGGAGTGGGGGGACATAGTCCCATGAAGGTTCTTGTTTGAAGAGGGAAAGGTCTTGTTTGAAGCGGGAAAGTTCTTGGAGCGAGCATCCCGATTTTTTCAATATACTGCTAAGGGTTTAAACCCTTAGCTAATAGCATAAGTCGCCTGAAGACGACTCAAGCAAATCAAGTAGTCTGCTTTAAGCAGACTTGAACTATGAGACTGCGATTTCAATCGCAGGCGGTTTTTTGAACATTTGGGATGATCCCGCTGCGTAAGCTGGTTCAACAAAATCGGAAGATACTATATTTGCGCTTTTAAATTATCTTAATATGGTTTTTGGGGAAGTCACAGGAGTTCTGCGAACATTTCAAGCTCTGCCGCAGTTGCAACAAGTCCTTGTTGCGTCAGGGTATCAAGGTACTCTTCAACACTGTAAGGTGGGTTTGCAAGTCGTGCGCGTATCGTGCGGATTGCACCGCAAAAAACGCCCGGAGCAAGGTTTAGATGACCCACCAGAAACTCGTCGGGATGTTGCGCTTCTATCCCAAATGGCTCCAGGGAAGTTACGGGAAAGTCTTGTAGATTTTGCGTTACGATGACATCACACTTGCCCACAATCGCTGCCGCCAGAACATGCCTATCATCAGGGTCTGGCAGCGTCAGAGAAGGGATAAGGGGTTCATAGCCCGTCACCACGCAATCGCGAGTTGCTCGATCCATCATATCGCGTGTGCGCTCAAGGACAGCTCTGTCCCTGTGGGGTTCGTTACGAAGCAATGCTTCAATCCACTCTCGATGAATATCGGCTGTCCATTTTGCTCTGAAGAGATCCGTCACTGCAAGTTGTAACAGCACATCCCGCATTGGCGCCGGATACAAAGTATTGGCATCAAGAAGGGCGCAATAATGGCTCATCCGCAAGTATAACCCATGTCCTGTTCCTGGGCTTCGCGGGTCAGCTGATCCAGAATTGCCATGCGCTCCTCATCAATTGCCATCTTGTAAGCCATAACATCTTCCATCTTGATGCGGCGATGCTTTCCAACTCTCCGATACGGAATTGTTCCTTCACTGAGCAGTTTGATAAGGAAGGGACGGGATACATTCAGCAATTCAGCCGCTTGTACCGTTGTCAACTCAGCATTTTCAGGAATGATAGTCACGCCGCGACCAGCGGCCATCGCTTCCAGAATGTCTACCAGCAATGCGACTGCACCAACGGGCAGCTCAATCGGTTTATCCTGTTCGGCATCTTTAACACGCAACGTCAATGGTTGTTTTTGCCGCGCATAACGGGAAAGCAGTTGTCCCGACGCACGTGCAACTGCGGCATCTTGTGCCGAAGGTGGGAGATATCTGTGGGCTAATATACTCATGAGAATCTCTCCTTTCTTTACCTTCATAACGTAACATTAGGAAATTACAAATGCAATAAATGAAATATATGAAATAACCACACTAACTTTGGTAGCGATTTATGTTCCCAAATTTAGACAAGCGATCGCATTTAAATCCTGTAGAGACGCGATATATCGCGTCTGGTACAACCCCAAAATTATGACGAAAAATCCTATCCCTTGCAGTATTGGGTGTCTTGGTGTCTTGGTGGTTCAAAAGTCAATTTTTTAACCACCAAGGCACTGAGGCACGAAGTTAAAATGCGGGACAAGCGGCTGTTGGTTTAGAACTGCGTTGAGCAGTGTTAGTAGTTGTGGGATCATAAGCTGTCAGCACTACTTCGCCTTTGCTGTTAAATATCCATCCTTGAGCAGGGATAATCGGTTTATTTGTATTAGTTAGGATTAGTGGTTCGTTGGTTGTTGCGGCTTGGGAATTACTGCTACTAGCGACAGGTTCTACTAAATCGACACGAGTCTCATTATTGCTAAAGCCATCACTTGGGCTGGATGGTAAACCACCTCGTCCAGTAACGGTAAATGAGCTACCACTACCTTTTTGACAGGGATTTTGGGCGATTTGCTGTGTAGGATCTGTGGGATTTTGTGGTAACTCAGGTAAAACTTGACCAACTTCTTGTGTATTGAGAGTAAATAGCCCTACTGATCCTGTGGCAACGATATCACTTTGTGGTGTAAGCCGCTCTCGGAATTCAGTGCCAAATATATTTTCTGCCTGAATAATCACATTTCCCCCAAACGATACTTCAGCACTAGCAGCAATATCGCTATTTTCTAGGGCAACTAGATTACCCGTTGTAATAGCTATATTTCCACCTGTGCCTATACCTATATCAGCAGCGGTAATATTGCTGTTACGACGCAAGATTAGGTCACGAGAGTTGAGGATAATATTACCTTGTCCTCCTCCTGCGCTGAAGGCATTGATAGATGCTTGATTATTCAACCGGATATCTTTAGCCGTTAAAACTAATATGTTACCTGCTTCGCCATTTCCAAAAGTGCTGGCACTTATTTGTGCGCCATTAGTAAGAAAAAGATTGTTTGCTCTGATCACGATATCACCAGCATCGCCCTGTGCTTGTCTGCCTACTGTGCTAAAAATCCCACTGCTAAATCCATCTTTAGCCACACCATCAAGGGAGATAGTACCACTAGCATTAATAAACACACTCCCAGTGTTTCCTTCTCCAAAGGTATTGGCACGAATTTCTCCGCCATCACTCAGAGAAAGGTTTTTGGTATTTATTTGGATACCACCAGCATTTCCCCGCGCTATTGAGCTTACTGTGCTAAATATTCCACTTGTAAATCCTTCGTTATCCTCACCAGAAACAGAAATATTACCCGTCGCATTAATGATGACTCTGCCAGCATTTCCTTTTTCAAAAGCGATGGCACTAATTTGTCCACCATTAGTCAGAGAAAGGTCTTTGGTATTTATTTGGATACCACCAGCATTTCTTAGTCCAAAGTTGCTGGCATCAATTAGTCCACCATTTGCGGAAATATTACCCGTCGCATTAATGATCACACTGCCAGCATTTCCGACTCCAAAGGTGCTGGCACTAATTCTTCCACCATTAGTCAGAGAAAGGTCTTGAGTATTTATTTGGATACCACCAGCATTTCCCCGCGCTATTGAGCTTACTGTGCTAAAAATTCCACTTGTGAATCCTTCGTTACTCTCACCAGAAACAGAAATATTGCCAGTCGCATTAATGATGACTCTGCCAGCATTTCCATCTCCAAGAGTACTGGCATTAATTAGTCCGCCATTAGTCAGAAAAAGGTCTTTAGTATTTATTCGGATACCACCGACATTTCCCTGTGCTGTTGAGTTTACAGTGCTAAATATTCCACTTGTAAATCCTTCGTTACTTTCACCAAAAGCGGAGATATTACCAGTTGCATTAATGAACACACTACCAGCATCTCCTGTTCCAAGGTTGCTGGCACTAATTCTTCCACCATTAGTTAGAGAAAGGTCTTGAGTATTTATTTGAATACCACCAGCATTTCCCCGCGCTCTTGAGTTTACTTGGCTAAAAATTCCACTTGTGAATCCTTCGTTACTCTTACCGGAAACAGAAATATTGCTAGCCGCATTAATGATGACTCTGCCAGCATCTCCTGTTCCAAGGTTGCTGGCACTAATTCTTCCACCATTAGTCAGAGAAAGGTCTTGAGTATTTATTTGAATACCACCAGCATTTCCCCGCGCTATTGAGCTTACTGTGCTAAAAATTCCACTTGTGAATCCTTCGTTACTCTCACCAGAAACAGAAATATTACCCGTCGCATTGATGAGTACACTGCCAGCATTTCCATCTCCAAGAGTACTGGCATTAATTAGTCCGCCATTAGTCAGAAAAAGGTCTTTAGTATTTATTCGGATACCACCAGTATTTCCCTGTGCTGTTGAGCTTACTGTGCTAAATATTCCACTTGTAAATCCTTCGTTATCCTCACCAGAAGCAGAAATATTGCCAGTCGCATTAATAATGACTCTGCCAGCATTTCCTGTTCCAAAGTTGCTAGCACTAATTTGTCCACCATCAGTCAAAGAAAGATTCCTTGTCGTGATATTTATATCACCACCAATCCCAGTTGTGTCAGGAAACACAATATTTTGCACCCGTGCATTGGAAATGGTGATATCTGAGAGCAAACTATTAGTAGGAAAATTCAGCTTAAAGCTATTACCAGTAATATCCAATCCTACTGTCCCTGCTGTTGCTAATCCCCCTAATTCAATACTCCCTCCTGATGCAGTCAATCTACTACCATCTGATAAATTAATATTGCCACCCACTAGCGCTAGGGAATTCCCTGGTTGTACTTGAAGTCCAACCAAATTATTGTTTGCATTGCGGAATAACGATTGATTGGCTATATTTCCTGGATTATCCCGAAACCGCAAACCAATCGGAACATTTACAGTTAACAGTGGTACTGCTTGTGGATTCGTCGCACTAAATTCAAAATTATTATTAAATATAAAACTATCGGCTGTACTACCAAAAAATGAACCACCACGCAAATCCAGACTTGCATTAGGCCCAAAAAAAATCCCTTTCGGGTTGAGTAAAAATAGATTTGCGTTCCCTAAAACACCAAGTCTTCCGAGAATATTAGAAGGATTACCACCTGTGACTCTGGTGAGAATATTGGCGATATTAGCCGGATTAGAAAAATAGGCTCCTCTACCTGCACCAATATTGAAATCTTGAAAACTGTGAAATAAATTTGAGCCGCGAGTTGCACCGCCGTCAATGCGATCGCTCGGTATACCATTAATTACATCTGGATTCACAACAGAACTTTCAGCACCCAAGCTACTATCTGGTGTGATTTGGGCTGTTGCAGTGGTGATAGATGCAAGGCTGGCTACAGTACATAAGGACAAGGTGGTGACAGGAGATAGGTAACGAAACAATTTCATCACTAGTGCCTTATAGAAATTGCGGGGAAGAAGACGGTAATCTTTAAAATCTTATACACATAAGATCCATATAAGATAATATGGCAATTTGATGTTCATTTGATGTTCAAAAAATCCCCCTGCGATTTAAATCGCAGTCTCATAGTTCAAGTCTGCTTTAAGCAGACTAGTTAATTTATTTGGCGCTGCTGAATTTGGTCATGAATGATGTTTGTGTACATATCTTGTAGAGACGCGAAATTTCGCGTCTCTACATCAGAAATTTCGCGTCTCTACATAAGCGTGAATCATAAATTCATATCTTGATTCAGCAACGCCATTTATTTGAGTCGTCTTCATAAGACTTGTGCTATTACTCCAAACTCTGCAATCCGATCGCAATCTTACTATGCTTCTCAATTTGACTCATCACTTGTTTGGCACGTTGAATTACCACCGCAGGTAAACCCGCCAATCTTCCCGCTTCAATACCGTAGGACTTATCTGCACCCCCCGGTTGAACCTGATGTAAAAAGATAATTTGGTCAGGTAACTCCTTCACCGTCACTTGATAATTCGCTACATTCGGTAAAATACTCGATAACTCATTCAACTCATGATAATGCGTCGCAAAAATCGTCCGTGCCTCAATCTCAGCGGCTAAATATTCAGCCACAGCCCAAGCAATCGAAAGCCCGTCAAAAGTCGCCGTCCCTCGCCCTATCTCATCTAACAACACAAGCGATCGCGACGTAGCATGATTAAGAATATTCGCAGTCTCATTCATCTCCACCATAAACGTAGATTGACCCGTCGCCAAATCATCCACCGCACCCACACGAGTAAAAATGCGATCGCACACACTCAACGTCGCATACCTAGCAGGCACAAAACTACCAATCTGTGCCATCAACTGAATCAAACCCACCTGTCTCAAATAACAACTCTTACCACTCGCATTCGGTCCCGTCAGAATAATCAAATCTGGACAAACCCTCTCCTCCTCCTTCTCTGCGTTCTCTGCGCCTCTGTGGTTCATTCCCCCCAAACTCGTCGAATTCGGCACAAAAAACCCCGCCGGCAAAGACTGTTCCACCACCGGATGACGCCCATCTACAACATAAATCTCTCGTCCCTCCACCATCTGAGGACGACAATAACCTTGATATACAGCCAACTCAGCCAAACCACACAACACATCCACCGCCGCTACAGCCCGCGAAAGATTCCGAATCACCTCCGCTTGCGCTGCGACTTCCTCCCGCAACGCCACGAAAATTTCATACTCCATCTGGTTCAAATCATCCCGCGCCGTCAAAATCCGCGCTTCCCGTTCCTTCAACTCCGGAGTAATGTAGCGTTCTTCATTCGTCAAAGTCTGCTTGCGTATATAATTTGACGGCACTTGGTCAGCCTTAGCACGGGAAATACTGATATAATAACCAAAAGTTTTATTAAATCCCACCTTCAACGTTGGAATCCCCGTCCTCGCCCGTTCATCAACTTCTAAATTTGCAATCCATTTTTGGTCTTCTTCCACCAAACCCCGTCTTTCATCCAACTGGGGATTAATTCCCTGACGAATCAATCCACCTTCTTTAATATGTATCGGTGGTGACTCCACAATATAACTACGAATTTTTTGCCCTAACTCCTCCAAACCAGGGGGAACTTTCTGCAAAGCTTTCAAAAACAGAGACGCAGCATCCATCACCAACAACGCTAACTCCGGCAACTTGGACACAGAATCAGCCAAAGCCATTAAATCTTTAGCATTGGCTGTACCAGAACCAGCCCTTCCCGTCAAACGTTCCAAATCGTAAATTTGCCGTAATAACTGTCGCAAATCTTGACGCAGAGGTGTATTGTCTACCAATTCTTGAATAGTATCTTGCCGCACCTGGATACCTTTGATATCAAGTAGCGGTTGTAACAGCCAGCGTCGTAAAGCCCGACTACCCATCGCCGTCGAAGTTCTATCCAAAGCCCAAAGTAAAGAACCGTGAAAACTACCATCGCGGACTGTTTGCGTAATTTCCAGGTTGCGCCGAGTTTGATAGTCTACAATTAAATAATCAGTAATTGTGTAAGTTCTCAGTGGTTGCAGGGGTACAGAACTTTCTTTTTGTGTATCTTCTAAATATTCTAAAAGACCACCCGCCGCCCGGACTGCGAGGGGGAGGTGTTCACAACCCAAACCTTCGAGCGATCGCACCTTAAATTTCTGCAATAATCTCGATCTAGCTTCTCCAGCTGAAAAAGGTAGTTGCGATCGCAGTGAATAACAAAACGCTGGTGGTAAACATTCCGGTAAATGCTCCGACTTCTCTCCCGGTCGTAATAAACTTCCCAAATCAGGTGCATTCGTAGGAACCAATACTTCCGCCGGCTGTAAACGCATTAACTCTTGAGTCAAATGTTCAGCAATGCTACCTTGGGTAGTTAAGAATTCTCCGGTAGAAATATCTGCATAAGCCAAACCCCAATGCTCTCTAGCAATTACCACAGCCGCCAGGTAATTATTGCGACCCGCTTTCAGCATCCCTTCCTCTAACAAAGTTCCAGGAGTGAGAATCCGCGTGACTTCGCGCCGCACCAATCTACCAACAGCTTCCGAAGCATCTTCGACTTGATCACAAATGACCACCGCATACCCTTTTTCTACCAACAGAGTCGCGTGGCGTTCCCAAGCGTGGTGCGGGACACCACTCATTGACACCCTTCCCACTTCTCCCACGGGTTTGCTGGTGAGATAAAGTTCTAATTCCTGTGCTAGAATCACCGCATCTTCAAAATAGCACTCAAAAAAATCTCCCACCCGATACAGCAAAACCGCATGGGGATACTTCTCTTTTGTCTCAACATAATGCTGAAACATTTGAGTCAGCTTACTGCGATCCACCAATCGATGGTCAGTAATAAATGTGTTCGCATTGTTGCCGGCGTTTGGCTGGGATGCAGAGTAAGAAGCGGTCATGGATGTTTAGGGATACACATTTTTGACATGCCAATAACCGATGATAGCGCGTCATCAGGGCTACCAAGGAATTGCTCAAGGTTTATTTATTTTTTCTTCATTTATAAACAAAATCACGACGTTGACCACAAACGTCACGACGTTGACCACAAACGTCACGACGTTGACCACAAACGTCACGACGTTGACCACAAACGTCACGACGTTAACCACAAACGTCACGACGTTGACCACAAACATCACGACGTTGACCACAAACATCACGACGTTGACCACAAACATCACGATGTTAATAAATAACGTCACGACGTTGGTCACAAACGTCACGATTTTCTCTATGGATCAAACGATTTTTGTGATTAACGTGAATTTGAAAAATGCGTAGATACGTAGAGACTTGTTGAAATGCGACGCTCATCAAAAATACATACACAGATACCCAGCTTCTTTAAGAAACTGGGTATTTTTCCCTTATTTAGTTTGTGTAAATTTTTTCACTGTTTGAGCGATCGCTTTAGCATCTTTACCATCAAAAGTTTGCTCATCACCATTATACCAAGTAATAAAACAGACAAATTGCCAAGACATCTGCACATAAAGATCGCAAAATCGAATTTGACGAGCGTAACTTAAATTTAATAAACCTCTTGTAGGTGTTTGACAAAGAATAATTTGTGGCATCATATTGAATAAGACCTTATTAATAGAGGTTGGGTAAGAGAGGCGTTGTCTACTTGGTCGTGGGAGCGCCTCTCTTATTTTTTATATTAATACGACTGGCTATTATTTGCAATATCTTTTTAAATATTATTTCATATTATTTTATATCTAAGATATCACCGTATATACTCTATATGTCGTATGAGGAGGATATGGAGTTCCTGAACTGACATCTTGCACCAGTTGCAGTCAGCACCCTCACCCTAAATCCCTCTCCCAAAATTGGGCTACCGTGTACACACAAATCCTCTGATCCCCCTAAATCCCCGCGCTGGCGCGCCGCTACGCTAGAAAAAAGGGGGACTTTGATTCTAGTTCCCCCCTTTTCAAGGGCCACTAGGCAACTTTATAAGACTTGTGTGTACACCGCAGCCCAAAATTGGGAGAGGGTAAGGGTGAGGGTTAATGGTTAAAAACCAACTTTAGCTTTCAGCCCAAATTTTAATTTTGGGCTAAGTGCAAGATACTAAAGACAAATGACTATCGTACAGACGCGATTTATCGCGTCTGTACCAATGACTTATTATTAATCTTTGATAACAAACAGTATCAAAATAGACTGTTTCCGAGTTAAATGTAACACTAACATGCTTGCAAAACTTTTGAGCGAATTCATTTGAAAACAGTTTAGATATGAAAATTAATCGGCGTAAATTTTTGGTCTATGGTTCCGCATCTTTTGGAGGAACTTTTTTCTTAAAGGCTTGTGCTAACAATTCATCTACAAATACCACAGAAAATTCAACCCCAGCCGCATCTGATGCAGCTTCTCCTGTCAGCGCCGCGAATAATGGAAACACGATTAAAGTAGGAATTTTGCATTCTCTGAGCGGCACAATGTCTATTAGCGAAAAAAGCGTTGTTGATGCTGAAAAATTAGCAATAAAAGAGATAAACGCTGCTGGCGGTGTTTTAGGTAAGCAAATTGAACCTATTGTTGAAGATGGTGCTTCTAACTGGGATACATTTAGAGAAAAAGCCACTAAACTAATTGATCAAGATAAAGTTGCTGTAGTTTTTGGTTGCTGGACTTCTGCTAGCCGTAAGAATGTTAAGCCCGTATTTGAAAGCAAAAACCATATGCTTTGGTATCCGGTGCAGTATGAAGGTCAAGAATGTTCTAATAGCATTTTCTACACTGGCGCTGCTCCCAATCAACAAATTGAACCTGCTGTAGATTGGCTACTCAAAAATAAAGGCAAAGAATTCTTTCTAGTAGGTTCCGACTACGTTTTTCCCCGGACAGCAAACACAATTATTAAAGCGCAATTACAAGCAAAAAACGGGAAAACAGTCGGTGAAGATTACCTACCACTCGGTAACACAGAAGTAACACCGATTATCACCAAAATTAAACAAACTTTGCCCAACGGAGGCGTAATTTTCAATACCCTAAATGGTGATAGCAACGTCGCCTTCTTCAAACAATTGCAAGGTGCGGGTTTAACACCAGATAAATATCCCACCATGTCCGTAAGTATTGCTGAAGAAGAAGTCAAAGCCATCGGTGTTGATTATCTCAAAGGACACTACGCCGCTTGGAATTATTTTATGACAGTTGATACTCCCGAAAACAAAAAATTTGTCGAAGCATTCAAAAAAGAATACGGTAGCGATCGCGTCACCAATGATCCGATGGAAGCAGCATATATCGGTGTTTATTTGTGGAAACAAGCAGTAGAAAAAGCCAATTCTACCGACATTGCCAAAGTCCGCACCGCAGCCTATGGTCAAACCCTGAATGCACCCGAAGGAAAAGTCACAATGGAACCCAACCATCATATATCTAAAATTGTGCGGATTGGTGAAGTCAGAGATGATGGTTTATTTAAAATTGTCTATGCGACCCCCGCACCAGTTGAACCAATTCCTTGGAATCAATTTGTCAAAGAAACCAAGGGATTTGCTTGTGATTGGTCAGACCCAAATAAAGGTGGTAAATACAAAGTTTAGCCGATGAATTTTTCCTTAGTAGTAGCGTGTCAAGGCTAAAATAGTGCATTAATAAACCGCAGAGGAAGCAGCGAAAAGTTTGAGCGGAGGTTTCCTCCGTTCGCGCAGCGTCCCGGAGGGAACTTCAAAGCTTTTCAAGAGAGAGAACACAGAGATAGAATCAGAGATTTATTGCAACATTTTAGTCTAGACACGCCAGTAGCCAGTAGGGTGCGTTATGGCTTCAGCCTAACGCACGATGTGATCGTCGGTGCGTTAGGCGCTTTTATCATGTTTTTTCGTGAAAAATTGAGATTAAAAAATGCGCCTAACACACCCTAATTGACTGATAACTGATTTTCTTGGGGGAATTGTGTTAGCAGGATTTTTAGATGCCATATTTAATGGTATTAGTATCGGTGCTGTATTGTTGATTGCAGCGTTAGGTCTAGCCATTGTTTTTGGATTGATGGGTGTGATTAATATGGCCCATGGCGAGTTGATGATGTTGGGAGCATACACAACATTTGTTGTGCAGAATGTTAGTAAGCAATTTGGTGGAGTTTGGTTTGAGAGTTATATATTTTTTGCTCTGATTTTTGCTTTTTTATTAACAGCAATTGTGGGATTAGTTTTAGAACGAGGTGTGGTGCGTTATCTCTACAAACGTCCTTTAGAAACTTTGTTGGCAACTTGGGGTGTGAGTTTGATTTTACAGCAGTTTGTCCGCAGTGTGAATTGGGTTTTGGTAATTGCGATCGCACTATTTTGTATCTTATTCTTTGGTGGTTTATGGGTTTTGAATTCCCGAACAACTTTAGGACGGGTGCGGAATTGGATTGTGACAGTGATCTTATTACTTTCTTTGGGGGTGACAATCGCTGTCAGCAATTTTTTAAGTGCTACTTATAAATTAGCAGTGACTCAACCTTGGTTTGGCGCTCAAAATGTGGATGTGACTGCACCGAGTTGGTTACGAGGGGGTATGTCTTTGGGTGGTGTGCAGTTACCTTTTGCTCGGTTATTTATTATTGGTTTGACGATTATTTGTGTGGTGGCGATTTACCTATTTTTGCAACGCTCAAATTGGGGATTAAGAATTCGCGCTGTTACACAAAATCGCAGTATGAGTGCTTGTTTGGGTATCCCGACACAAAAAGTTGATGCGATGACTTTTGCGCTGGGTTCGGGATTGGCTGGTGTGGCTGGATGTGCGATTAGTTTACTCGGTTCTGTGGGGCCAAATACAGGACAAAATTATATTATCGATACTTTTATGGTTGTGGTTGTGGGTGGTGTGGGGAACCTCATCGGTAGTATTGTGGCAGCGTTGGCGATTGGAACGGTGAATTTTTTGATTGGTTCTGGGACTTTGGCTTTGTTGTTGAGTTCTGTTCAGCCTTTAGCCGATTTCTTTACGTTTTTTGCGACGACGAGTATGGCGAGGGTGATGGTGTTTGCGTTGATTATTTTGTTTTTACAGTGGAAGCCTGCTGGTATTTTTCCACAGAAGGGGCGTAGTGTTGATGTTTAAATTAAAAATTTAGATATTAGACCTCTTGCATGAATTTTTACCCTCTCCCTAAATCCCTCTCACAAACATGGGAGAGGGACTTTGAAATTGACTCCCCTTCTGGTCAAAATTGGGAGAAAGGGCTGGGGGATGAGGGCAAGAGATCTATTGTTAGCCAAACAACAGCTTCTGTCTGATTTAGACGATTAAACACTATGAGCAAACAATATAAAATCTATCTTGATGCTTGTTGTTTGAATCGTCCGTTTGATGACCAGACACAATCCCGTATTTATTTAGAAACACAGGCAGTTATGACAATTCTTTTTCAATGTCAATCAGGGACTTGGAAACTTATTAACAGCAGTGCTTTAATCGCTGAATTAAACCAAACACCTGATTTATCAAGACTAGAAAATGTCAAAAAATTACTTGGTATTGCTAAAATTAAAGTTATTAATAGTGCCTTTATTGAAAACAGAGCCACCGAACTCCAACAATTAGGATATTCCAGCTATGATGCCACCCACATCGCCAGTGCTGAAAGAAGTCAGGCTGATGTATTTCTCACTACAGATGACAGACTCTTCAAAAAAGCTCAAAAAAACTTTCAATTAATTAACGTTAAAGTTAATCATCCAGTTAAATGGCTGGCTGAAGTAATACAAGTCGAGGAAAGCAATGATGAAAACCCAACATGAAATTATTAAACAGGGCTATGATGCCTTAATTAATTCTTTAGGAGTTGCCGATACTATTCGGTTTATTCAATATTTTAGTCCCGGTAAAGGAGACTATACTAAAGAACGTCATCAATGGCTAGATAAAAAAACTTTGGTTGATGTGTTGGAAGAGATGAAAGGTTTACCTTATGAAGACACCAATCAATATGATGAAATTATTGAGTAGTGATTTAGAGAATATTTGAATTGAGATTGAATTTTCGTGAGAATTTATGAATGAAATCTTGTTTTGTGTTTGATATTTTTTCGTGAACATTAAAATTGCATTTCTCCTCTTATTTCTTGGCGTTACTAAAAGTTAGTGCAAGATATGAGCGTTCAAGGGGCGCGATTAACGCTCCCGCAAACTATGAAACAAGCACATTTTTATGAATTTCTCAAAGCTTTGCTATATAACGGTTATAAAATGTGCAAGTTAAGAGCTAAGTCTCGTTATGAAAAGAAATAGAAGAAGATTAATTTTAATTGAAGTGGGGGTGGTGGCGGCGATCGCACTCATCCTAATTTTGATTATGCCTGTTGTTTTGTCTAGTTTTCGCCTGAGTTTGTTGGGACGATTTTTATCGCTGGCGATTGTGGCTTTAGGTATAGATTTAATTTGGGGTTATACCGGATTGTTGAGTTTGGGACATGGGATTTTCTTTGGTTTGGGTGGATATGCGATCGCTATGTACCTGAAATTGCAAGTTCCCCAAGATGAGTTACCTGATTTTATGGGATTGTATGGGGTGACGGAATTACCTTGGTTTTGGCAACCTTTTTATTCGTTTCCTTTTGCAACTGTTGCTGTGGTAGTGATTCCGGGAATCTTAGCAGGGTTGTTAGGATATTTGGTGTTTCGTAATCGTTTGAAAGGTGTATATTTTTCGATTTTGACGCAAGCGGCGACAATTGTTTTTTTCAATTTCTTTAATGGTCAACAAAAACTTTTTAATGGTACAAATGGGCTGATAGATTTTACAACTTTATTTGGGGCGACAGTTAGCGATTCCAAAACGCAATTGATTTTCTATATTCTCACGGTATTGTTTCTTGTTGCTACCTACGCTCTTTGTCGCTGGTTAACAAGTGGACGTTTCGGTAGATTGCTCATCGCAATTCGTGATGATGAAAGTCGAGTACGTTTTTCGGGTTACAATCCTACAGAATTCAAAGTATTGGTTTTTGCTGTTTCAGGAGCAATAGCGGGAATCGCCGGAGCATTTTACACTCTGCAAAGTGGTTCTGTATCACCGAGAGCTATGGATATTGCTTTCTCAATTGAAATGGTAATTTGGGTTGCGGTGGGGGGACGCGCCACATTAGTAGGAGCAATTTTAGGTACTTTACTTGTTAATTATGCTCGTGTGTTTCTGAGCGAACAATTTTCTGAAATCTGGCTATTTTTCCAAGGCGCACTATTTTTAATAGTCGTAACAGTCCTACCAGATGGAATAGTTGGATGGTTACGTGAGCAAAAAATTTCTTTTTTACAACGTCCTTCGCAAATTGCTACTTATCCCAGTTTAGAACAAGACCCCGAAGTGCAGCATGAACGTCAAAATCTTGGAAACTGAAAACCTCAGTGTTACTTTTGATGGTTTTCAGGCATTAAATCAGTTGAACTTTACCATGGATGCGGGAGAATTACGAGTAGTAATAGGTCCTAACGGTGCTGGAAAAACAACTTTTCTCGATGTAATCACAGGTAAAGTCCAACCAACAAAAGGACGAGTATTATTTAAAGGTAAAAATCTCCGTTTTCTCAAAGAACACCAAATAGCACGTTTAGGAATTGGTCGCAAATTCCAAACTCCTCGCATCTACCTAAATTTAACACCTCGTGAAAATCTGGAACTGACTAGTAATCGCAACAAGAATGTTTTCTCTACTTTATTCGGACGTTCCAGTAATCCTGAAAAAAATAGCATCAAAGAATTATTAGAAACTATAGGTTTAAGAAATAAATCAGACATCCCAGCCGGTTTACTTTCTCACGGCGAAAAACAACGTTTAGAAATCGGGATGCTAGTCGCCCAATCTCCTGATTTATTACTCGTTGATGAACCTGTAGCTGGCTTAACTGATGAAGAAACTTATAATGTCGGAGAATTACTTTTAGCATTAGCACAGAGTCATTCAATTTTAGTAATTGAACACGACATGGAATTTGTGCGCCAAATAGCCAGAAAAGTCACAGTTCTCCATCAAGGTTCAGTATTGTGTGAAGGTAATATCGAAGAAGTGCAAAACGATCCGCGCGTAATTGAAGTTTATTTGGGTAATAGTCATTAATTGTAGAGACGCGATTCATCGCGTCTGTACAAAAAACCCGATTCATCGCGTCTGTACAAAAAACCCAATTCATCGCGTCTGTACAAAAAATTAATCATTGGTCATTTATAAAAATAATGTTGCAAATATCTAATCTCGATGTTTACTACGGCGAAAGTCACATTCTGCGGAATGTAGATTTGAATGTACCAGATGGACAAATGGTTTGTCTCATCGGACGCAATGGTGTAGGAAAAACAACTCTCCTCAAAACAATTATGGGTTTACTCAAACCCCGTAGCGGTACAATTACCTTGGCTGAGACAATTATAAATTCCAAATCTCCCGACCAAAGGGCAAAAATGGGTATTGGTTATGTACCCCAAGGACGGGAAATCATACCACGTTTAACAGTGAAAGAAAATCTTTTATTAGGTTTAGAAGCTAGAAGAAAGCCAACAAAAAATCAAGAAATTCCCGAAGAAATTTTGACGCTATTTCCAGTTCTGAAAACTATGCTTTCCCGTATGGGTGGAGATTTAAGTGGTGGACAACAACAACAATTAGCGATCGCTCGTGCTTTAATGGGACAACCCCAATTACTTTTACTAGATGAACCCACAGAAGGAATTCAACCTTCAATTATTCTCGAAATTGAAGCAGCAGTCCGTCGTATCGTCGCTACCACAGGTATTTCTGTTCTATTAGTCGAACAACACCTACACTTTGTCCGTCAAGCCGATTATTATTACGCTATGCAAAAAGGCGGTATTGTCGCTTCTGGTTCTACTCATGAACTGAGTCAAGAAGTAATTCAAAGATTTTTAGCTGTCTGAACTTCAGGACTGTATTTAGATTTAGTATCCTCGTCATTTGTAGAAGTGAATTTTCCTTCACGCCAAGTATCACCAACACTTTTGATAAAACTTGCCAAAGGAATCGCAACCAAAAGCCCTAATAATCCCCCTAATTTTGCCCCAATTAATAAAGAGATGACTACCCAAACTGGGTTTAAACCAGTTAAATTACTCAAAATGCGAGGAGCAACAAAATTGTAGTTAAATTGGTCAATTGCTACTGCTACAGTTAAAGCTTCTACCCCTAACCAAAAATTACTTAATGCTACTAAAGAACTTACGATAGTAATACCTATACCTGTGCCAAAAGGAAACAAAGCAAAAAAACCAATTACTAATCCAAAAAGTAAACTCAAAGGAACCCGTAAAGCTAAAAAAGCAAGGGTAATTCCTGATGCTAAGATAGTCGCTAACGTGACTTGTCCAATAAAATAATTTTGAAAGTCTTCTCGTAATGACTGACGCACTTGTAAGCCAATATGAGATGGAAACCACAAAAATATCCCATCCCAAAGACGTTCGCCATTTAAAACTAAATATAAAGTCAATACCACTGTTAATAAAACATTAACTAAGCTACCAATAGTATCTAAAGCAAAGCTCAAGATTTTACCTGTAAAAATTTGAATTTGGTTAGAGATTCTATCGAGAAGTTGGGGAATTAATCCACTTAAATTAAAAGGCAACTGTTCTGTTGTTGCCCAATTTTGCAAAGCTTGTATTTGTTGTCTTCCAGAATCTATCCATGTGGGTAAGATATTGGCTAATTCGTTGAGTTGTTGTATAATTAGTGGTACTAAAGTAATACCTAAACCTACCAATATTAGTACAGCCAAAAGAAGTACCCCCGATATGGCAAGATTACGTTTTACACCTCGCTCTTGCACAAATCGAATCGGATAATCCAAAATAAAAGCCAATAAAATAGCCGCAACAACAATACTGACTAAAGGTTGAAAATAATTAATTACCTGAAGCAATACCCAACCATTTAAAATGAGCAAAGGAAATGCTAAAGCTAAAGTTAACCATCTGGGAAGCTGATTTACAGATTGCATATTAACCACTAACCACTAACTATTCTATTTCCCATAAAATCTAACAAAATTCGTTGATGCACTGGTCCAAGAGGCCGGATTTCCCCTGCAATTTGGGAATAACATTGTCCCTGGTGAATGTCTTCTGGTGTGACTAAACCCATATCCCAACCTTCGTAGAGAACAAGTTGGTTTAATTCCACCAACAACGGTGCTTGAAAGACGTGACGCACCACAGAATCATCCGCATAGCAGCCAAACTCAGACACCATTGGTGGTAGATTATAGCCAATTTCCTCTAAAACTTCTCGCTTGACAGCTATATCTGGCGTTTCTCCAGGCTCAATATGTCCACCAAATAATCCCCAATAACCAGGGTAGAGAATATTGGGAATATTATCGCGCAGTTGCATCAGAAATTTGTCTTCTTGGTAGAGAATAGCGATCGCTACATGCACCAATTGCTTACTCATAAATTTTTGTTCGGGAGAGTGTGTCGTTATTATTATTACTTCTCTTCTATATACACTTCACCATATTCTTTACCCGCAATGGGAATACTGCGGTAGCGAATTTGACCTTTAATTACGACTTGATCTCCAACTTGCAAATTTGTTTGATTGGTAATCGCCCAAATTTTACCAGTCTCGTCCTTTACCAGATAGGCTTGTTTTTTTAACAGGGGAGCAGTTTTTTCAACCTTGCCTTGGATGTATACTGTTGTATTACTATCTGGTTGCGATCGCAGTTCTCGAATCGGAGTCACATTTGCACCGAGCGCATTGATACCAGAAAAACTGAAATTACCACAACTTATTAATCCTGCCATGAGAAAGTAAGTCAATCCCAAATGGAAAACTGTCAAAGGAAGGTAATAAGATTTTGGATTTTGGATTACCCTGCGGGAAACCGCAGAAGCGTCTATGGATTTTGAATTGGGATTAGATTTTGGATTGGGAATCGCCTTGTAGATATGAGTTCTGTCAATCCATCTGTCACATTCTTTTTTCAAATTGGTGTAAAATTCTTGTGCCTGTAGCATAAAAGATACCCTGGGAGAGAATTTTGGCATCAATAGTTGGTTCGTCGCTATTTAAAATAAATCAGTTCCCACTAAGTCTATGTTCTCGCCACCAAAAAGACACTCTCAATTCAAGCAATCAATCTGAGAAAATAGGTAAAGGGTAATTGGTAATTGGTCATCTGATGGAAACAAACACAGCAAAACTGCTTGATGGTAAAGCCCTAGCAACAAAAATTCAGCAAGAATTATCTGCTACTATTACCAGATTACAACCCCAAATGGGACGACCGCCCGGTTTAG
Organism: Westiellopsis prolifica IICB1; assembly: GCF_004323185.1. Taxonomy (GTDB): domain Bacteria; phylum Cyanobacteriota; class Cyanobacteriia; order Cyanobacteriales; family Nostocaceae; genus Pelatocladus; species Pelatocladus prolificus_A. Next base: position 2,525,740 of record NZ_NAPS01000001.1, on the reverse strand, counting down.
CAGTGCTAATGGTAGGCGATAATCCAGCCTCAGCTGCTTATGTGCGCGGTAAAGAAAAAGCTTGTGCGAAAATTGGTATGGCTTCTTTTGGTAAGCATTTTCCCACACAAACTACTCAAGCTGAACTTAAAGAAGTCATTCACAACCTGAATCAAGATGAACGAGTAGATGGTATTCTCGTACAGCTGCCCCTACCCAGTCATCTAGATGCGATTTCTTTATTACACCAAATAGACCCCAACAAAGACGCTGATGGATTACACCCAGTAAATATGGGAAAATTACTGCGGGGTGAACCTGGTTTACGCAGTTGTACACCAGCAGGAGTTATGCGCCTGTTGCAGGAATATGAAATTTCCTTGCGCTCTCAACAAGCGGTAGTTGTAGGGCGTAGTATTTTGGTGGGTAAACCATTGGCATTGATGCTCTTAGAGGCTGATGCGACGGTGACAATTGCCCATTCGCGATCGCACGATCTCGCAGCCATAACTAAAAACGCTGATATTTTAATTGCAGCTGTTGGCCGTCCAGAACTGATTACGGCTCAGATGGTTAAACCAGGCGCGGTTGTGGTAGATGTGGGGATAAATCGTGTCACCGATCCCAATGGTAATAGTCGTCTAGTCGGCGATGTCCACTTTGAAGCAGTTGCAAATGTGGTAGAGTTCCTCACCCCAGTTCCTGGAGGTGTTGGCCCTATGACTGTCGCCATGTTATTGCAAAATACCGTCGATAGCTATAGCCAACGCTTAAAAATTAAAGAGTAAAGAGAAAGAGTGATTATTGCTCATAGTCATTTGTCCTACCCTACTGGTAGACACGGAATTGCTACTTGCAGAAGTCGCTAACGCGCCTACCGTAGGTAGTCGCTTGCGCGTCTATGTCATTTGTGAAAAACTATTGACCATTGACCATCGACTATTGACTATTGATTGATGACTCTTTCCCTTAAAATTGTTACTTAAATAACAGAAATTTAAGGAAATTAAGGATGGTAACAACGGATAACCTGAAATTAACTCCAGAAAAAGCCCATTTTGACCTCATTACCTATTTAAAAGAAAAACAAAAGCTATGTGAAATAGCTTTGGAACAGGCTATTACCGTCAGTTATCCCGAAAAGATTTATGAAGCAATGCGCTACTCTCTGTTAGCTGGAGGTAAGCGCCTGCGTCCGATTATTTGCCTTGCAACCTGTGAAATGACTGGTGGAAACATCGCCATGGCCATGCCAACTGCGTGTGCGTTGGAGATGATTCATACCATGTCTTTGATTCACGATGATTTACCAGCCATGGATAATGATGATTATCGTCGTGGGAAACCCACAAACCATAAGGTATACGGCGAAGATATTGCAGTTTTGGCTGGAGACGGCTTATTAGCTTATTCTTTTGAATATGTAGCAATAAATACCAAAAATGTGCCAGCAGAGCGAGTATTACGAGTAATTGGTGTTCTGGGGCGTGCAGTTGGAGCTACTGGTTTGGTGGGTGGTCAGGTACTTGATCTAGAATCAGAAGGAAAATCGGATATTTCTCCCGAAACACTCAATTTTATTCATAGCCACAAAACAGGAGCGCTTTTAGAAGCAAGTGTAGTTTGTGGTGGAATTTTGGCAGGAACATCGGAAGACAATGTACAAAGACTCTCTCGATATGCCAAAAATATTGGACTAGCTTTTCAGATTATTGACGACATCTTAGATATCACCTCTACAGCAGAACAGCTAGGAAAAAGTGTAGGTAAAGATGAAAAAGCCAAGAAAGTAACTTATCCAAGCCTCTGGGGAATTGAAAAATCTCAAAAACAAGCTCAACAGCTCATTGAATCTGCTTGTGCAGAATTAGAACCGTTTGGGAAAGCAGCAGAACCATTAGTGGCACTAGCTCACTTTATCACCAGTCGCAGTCACTAGTACTTCGCCACAGCAACAATGCTTGGTAAACCATTTTTTAGACTCATCTTCTTTTCCTCTTCCTTCGCGTTCTACTCTACCTTGAAGCCTATGAGCGAGTCTAATGCATCTACCCTCCGGGAAAGACTTTGTTGAACGCGGTAGCCTGCGGCAAGCTGCTGTCGCGTCTACATTCCCTTACCCAGCATACTTTGTGTGGCGGACCACTAGGCAGTTATCAGTTACTGGTTATTGGTTGACCGTGCCAATTTTAGATTTTGGATGCGTGGATTTTAGATTATTTTTTAGGGAACAGCCCCGCCATGATTAAGGCGGAACAAATCTAAAATCGTCAATTTAAAATCTGCCCTGCACCCAAGGAATGGTCGGGGTCAATCTAAAATCGCAAATCTAAAATCCAAAATCGATTGACTCACACACAACTGCTGCTCATCGTTATTAACCTGACCAAAATACCATGCAGGATATAGGCAATATTTTAGACAACCGGGTGCTGGTGGTTGCTCTATTCGCTTGTTTGATGGCTCAAGCTTTGAAGCTCATCATTGAACTAATCAAAAATCGGAAATTAAATGTGAGTGTTTTAGTCACAACCGGAGGTATGCCCAGCGCTCATTCAGCTTTAGTTACGGCTTTAGCAGTTGGTGTCGGGCAAACTCATGGCTGGGCTTCTGCTGAATTTGCCCTCGCCACAGTTTTTGCGATTATTGTCATGTACGATGCAGCTGGAGTCCGTCAAGCAGCTGGCAAACAAGCTCGCATTCTCAATCAAATGATTGACGAATTGTTTCACGAACACCCAGAATTTACAGGCGATCGCCTCAAAGAATTGCTAGGACACACACCATTTCAGGTGATAGCTGGCTCGGCATTAGGTATCACCATCTCTTGTTTGGCTAGTTATGCCTATAATTAATAATTTTTTGTTGGTTATACCAATTCTTCGTGAAGCTGCATAGAATTTTACCCTTCCCCAACCCTCCCCTTCCCAAGGGGAGGGTGCGCCTTAGCGCGGGTGGGGTCTTTGTATGCGTCTTCATATTAAATTGGTATTAGGGGTTAGTAGTTAGTGGTTAGTGGTTGTTGACCAATAACCAATAACCAACTTAATTTTGTGGTATCCTCACTGCCGATCGCAACAGCGTTACCTTACTACTATCGACAATAATTGCAAAAAAACCTCGTTCTGAAAGCTTCTTAAATATACTGTCTGCGTCTTTTTGATTAGTTGTATAAGTCGCTAGCAAGTAATGACGTTGAGCGTAAGCTGCAAAACCAACATCACCACCCACTGCTTGTTTAACTTGATTTGCCAGTTCTGGACGGTTGAAATAATCTACTAAAACAGCAAAACCATTTCCCAAACGTTGAGGTTGAAAGCTTGGTGTTTGAGTCGGTGCTACTGCTACCTGTGCTGGTCGAGTCGTAATAATAGCCGACAAACCCGCAATGCTATTGACATATCTAGCCCAACGATTCGCATCATCAATTTTAGTAAATCCACCGATTCTAGTAACTGTATCGTTGAGATATTTACAGGTTGTACTCTTAAGTTCAGGCGGCAAGGCGCGACGCAATTGATTTCGACTATCTGTAGTTGGACTGATCACCAATAACACATATTCACCTGGTTTGGGAGATTGACAAACGGGAACATTTTTTTCTTGAGCAAAACCAGTATTCATCGCAGCGATCAAGGAACCAAAAGAAGCAACAGAGGCGATCGCTATTGTGAAACTACCTACTAAAATATTTGCTAAATTATAAAATTTATACATAAATATAGGGGATCGGGGATCGGGGATCGGGGATCGGGGATCGGGGATTGGGGATCGGGGACAAGGAAGTGTGGGAAGTGTGGGAAGTGTGGGGAGACAAGGGAGAGAATAATACCCAATATCCAATGCCCAATGCCCAATGCCCCATGCTCCATGCCCCATGCCCCATGCCCCATGCCCAATTACGACACAGTAGCAAGAGATGCCAGAGGATCAGCGATACTTTCACAAGGGGCTTGAAATTCGCCTGTGATTACGTATTCTAATCGCAGTTTCAGCCAAGTAATAAATTGGTGATTAGTAGAAATAATTGCTACTGCTGGTTGTGGGCATTTTGCCTTAACTTGTGCCATTTGGGGTGCTTCCAAAAAAGCAGGTTGCTTCACTACCCAAAAATCTATTTCCTTTTCTTGTTCGTGATAGTGACGAGTACGTTCTCGCAACACTTCTTCCATTGGTTCTTCTTCTAACAAAAAGCGTTGACTTGCCAAAACGTAATAGTATGTTTTCATTTTGTTTCTTTGCTAAATAAATTAAAGTCCGGACATAGTATTATCTACTATGTCCTTGACAAATTATCTCAGCTTTAATCTTTTTAACCACGATCCAAAAGGACAAGCATTGGCTGGTTGTTGATCATTAGCCTGTTTGTTACCACTTGTGAGCTTGTTTAAAAATTCGCTATTGTCAAAATAATGCTCAACAGCAAGAATTTTCAAGTCATCTGTAACACGAGCCACACTCATCCCAACTATCTCCACCGTCTGTCCTGTGGGTGCATAGTCTTTATATGGCCCATTAAATGTTCCCCAATGTCGCCACTTAAATGTAACGTTGGGTGGACCGGAATAAACCTCCAGTACTTCCCACAAAAATCCTTTGGGAAACGCAGTCCGGAAAAGTTTACCTGAAGATTCAAAGGTTTCCTCAGAAGCTTTATAATTTTCTACATCACCAATAAATACATTGTAAGTTCCAGAAGCATATACATCTTCAGCAGTGTAGAGCGAACCGCCGTTACTACTCATACGAAACTTATCTTGTACAACTGACAACCACTGTTGGGGATTGCTTTTAAAAGATACTTCCATCTCAAAGGTTCTCACCAAATTTTGGACGATCGCTTCTAGAGAACCTTCTAAATGACAACATTTACTCTCCTCAGCAAGACCAGCTTTTGATTCGGAATAATCAGGAGGAACACCGTAACGCCATTGAGCATCTTTGCTTTGTGCAATTACTTCATCCCGGTCTTGTACCCAAAGTGGTAAGTCTTGAGATTGTTGTGCGCTCATAGAATTTTTGGTTTCAGATTTAACTTGTAGTGTCCGTAATTACCAATAAATTTCTAGATTTCGCAGAGATTTGATTTCTAGGGATTGGGAATCGGGGATCGGGGATTCTCCAGAGGAGACGCTACGCGTAGACGCGTAAGCGGCTTCTCTCAGAGTACGGGGATCGGGGATCGGGGATCGGGTACGGGGATCGGGGATCGGGGATCGGGAATTGGGGATTGGGGATCGGGATTGGTGTTTATTTTCCCCTTGTCCCCCTTGTCCCCCTTGTCCCCCTTGTCCCCCTTGTTCCCCTTATCCCCCTTGTCCCCGATCCCTCTAAAATTGCCCGCGCATAGCTGATTTCATCTCCTGGACTGCTCTTTCCATGCCTACTAACACAGCCCGACTGATGATGGTATGACCGATGTTAAGTTCTTCCATACCGGGAAGACAAGCAACGGGGTAGACGTTCCAGTAGGTGAGTCCATGACCGGCGTTGATTCGCAATCCGGCTTTCATCGCTTGCTCGCACCCGGCTGCTAACATCTCTAATTCCTGCTTGCGACTTTTTTCGTCTTTAGCTTCAGCATATCGTCCAGTGTGCAGTTCAATGAATTTTGCCTGCACCTTGACAGAAGCGTTTATTTGTGCAGGTTCGGCATCGATAAACAAACTTACCGGAATACCAGCACTTTGTAGTTTATCAACAACCTCTCCAATTCTAGCAATTTGACCCGCGATATCTAATCCCCCTTCTGTGGTCACTTCCTCCCGTCGTTCAGGGACTAAAGTCACATAGTCTGGTTTAATATCGAGAGCGATCGCTACCATTTCATCTGTAGCAGCCATTTCCAAATTAAAATGTGTTCTGACTGTCTGTCGCAATAAGCGCACATCCCGTTCTTGGATATGTCGCCTATCTTCTCGCAGATGAGCCGTAATCCCATCTGCACCACCTAATTCTGCTAATATCGCCCCTGCGATGGGGTCTGGTTCCACCGTCCGTCGCGCTTGCCGGATGGTAGCGATATGATCAATGTTTACGCCGAGTGTAGGCAACCCTAGTCTCTCCCTATGCACAGTTCACAGGATTTGATTGTAGCGGAATACTCCTGGTAAAGCGATCGCATTAAACTATTAGCCGCTGAACTGTAGTTTAGGGCGAGCAAAATTCACAAAAATCTTACTATTGCTGGAGTTTTTTTAGTTTGTTTAATATTTCTTGGTAAGACTTGTTCTTTCCTTGTTTTTGATAAAGGTTAGCAGCTTTCTGATAATCCTCAATAGTTTCCTGCTTGCTTCCTAACTTCGAGTAAGCATAACCTCGCCATCTATAATGACTAGGTTCATCAGGTTCGAGCCGAATCGCTTGAGTGAAATCCTCAACTGCTTCGTGGTAATATCCAAGATCAGAATACGCATATCCCCTTTGTTTATAAGTACAAGCACAGTTTGGACTTATGGGATTAATACGAATTGCTTCAGTATAATCAGCGATCGCCGCCTTCTTATCCCCAAGGTCAGAATAAGCATTACCTCTTTTGTAGTAAGCATCTGCGTATTTTGGATTAATATTGATAGCCGCAGTAAAATCTGCAACTGCTTCCTTATACTGTTTATTATTAGACTTTTCTCGTCCCATGTTGTAAAAATCCTGGGCGATCAATTGCGCTGTAGGATACATAGTGGAATTAACAGTGGTTGTAGATGATTTTGCTGGACTAGGTTGTGAAGGAACTGAAGGATGATTGAGCTTCCCTAAAAAAGGTGAAGCCAGAACGATAGCAAGAAGAGTTGTTCCCATAAAAAATATGGGTTTTCTTAGAATTGGGATAAAATTAGAATAGATGCGAGGTTCATTAACTGTTGGCTTATCAACCTCAGATAAATTAATATTCTTTTTAATCACAGAATTATTTTTGATCACAGGAATAGAATCACCGGATACCCCTGCAAGCTGAATGGCATTACGAGCAATATTAAAAGCAAAATCAACAGCTGTTCCAGAATCATATTGCGGATCATAAGCTGCTAGCGCGTCATAAAATCCCACAGCAAATTCAACTGCTGCTTTATCCCCAATGGGAGCATTCATCCCAATTACATAATTTACATGTTTAGCGATCGCCTCAGCTTGGTTTTCTGAATAGCAAGCATTAAGTAGTACACATTCCACTTGTTTACTACACTGTCCAAATAGTCCAGCCAGTGCTTCTCCTGTCACTAGTTGTGTTTGGCCAGTTTCATTTTCAAATGCTAATCCCACCTCTTTCAAACCATGTCCAGAAAAATGGATGATATGAGGTCGAAAATCTAAAATGGCTCGGCGAATATCTCGTGGACGAACTGCCCACTCTTGTTGCAAAATAAATTTGTCACGTTTGTGCGATCGCTGTAATCCTTCCTTAATATCGCGCACTTCCTCATCCAAACGTAGGCGTGATGTTTGTTTCGGGTTCGCTGCTAGAACTAAGATCCTTTTAACCAGAGTGTTGGTACTCATTTTCTGGTTCGTGCATTGTTAGTGGGTGGAATTACGCACTAACTACAAGTAATTTATCAATTTTTCCGGAATTTATCCTGTAGGCAAGTGAATTGATAGTGCGATCATAAATAACAAAAAACTTTTTAGCTTCAAAATTGATAAAAAGGGCTTTAGCCCTTACTACAAAAAACTTAATTTTCTTTTTTTGCTGGGGATGAATTATCCGATATACTATCACCAGCAGGCAAACCTCGAATCCGATTCATTTGTATCAGAGCATACCGGGCTGTTGCTTGGACTTCGGGATCACAATCTTGCACTGCGTGACATAAAATTTGACTAATTTGAGCCATCATGTCATAAACACGAGTGAGATCACGAATCGCGTTTTGTCGTACTTGGGGGCTTTGATCTTGTAGAGAGATCGCCAAAGCGTTATTCATCGGTTTCAGTGTGCTGACACCAATTTCTGCTAAAGCAGCCAAAATGAGACTGCGCTGTTGTGAATCTACATCAATCATCAAATCTACTAACGGTTGAATCGCCCGCGAGTCTCCTTGTTGACCTAAACTCCAAATCGCTTTGCGTCGCTTGATGGGATCAGGACTGCTTAAATCTTGAATTAATTCTTCAACAATATTTACTCTAGTTAGGTGAGAAGTACTTTCTGTTGGCGATGGTAGTAGTAATTTTGGCGATTGTGACGTGGTAGAAACTTGGAGAGTGGTATTTAATTCTTCTGAAGATAGTGTCTGTTGCGCTAAATCTGTCTGAGTCGAGCTTTCCAAAAAGAGTATATCATTTTTACTGGGTGTAACTTTTTTGCTCCTACCCAAAAATTTGATTAAAAATAATAATGCGCCAGTACTTCCTAAAATAGCGATCGCCACTATTAACCACCAAAAAAAATCCCGCTCTTTTGGTTGCTTGTTCTTTGTGCTAGATTCTGAGTTGAGACTGACAAAAATATTTTGCTCCCAAGTTGTGGTCAAATCTGACATTTTGAGGGATGGGGAAGTAGGGAAGTGCTTCCTGGTCAAAATAGCAGGAGCAGGATTTTTGAATACAGTCTCCCCATCACAAGACACCCCATCTGTGCATCTATCAAGGTTTTGTGTTGCGATGCTTGGGGAAGCATAAGCCAAACTCAGGTAAGTAAAACAGATAGTCAGCGTAATTGAATAACGGCATAGCCTCATATACTAAGTTTCAGTCAGAATGTACGTGGAATTCATCGATACCACGATAACTTCAGACAGAACTAAATGTTAACTGTTACCAATAAATTTAATTTTGCCCAACTGCTTATCCTTTTGCTTGTCGTTCCAGAAATTGACGTACCCCTTCGCTCATTTGCAATAAATTTGGTTCAATTTTTTTACCGAGAAAGTCTTCAACTATATCTGCAACTTTGCTAGCAATGAACCAAGGTACACCTTTGATTTGCTTAGAGTCAATCGTGAGTTCACCACGACTTTTAATAATTGTGCTATCACCATCTGCGAGAAAGCGATTCTTTCCTGCACAGTGGACAGCTTCGGTATAGACATGAGTTTTAATCTGCCACTCTACTAAAAACTCAGCTTCGTTCCAAGTATTGTATTCTGTCCAAGAGAGCATATCTTCACTGAGTATAGCCCTTGCTGCAAGTGGAATTTCTCCTCCTCCATGCCATTCGTTGATACTATAGACTCGTCTATCCTCCTCACGGCGGGATTTCACCTCAATTTGACGTATATTTGGCATGTAGGGAATCAGTTGAACTAGCTTATCTCGGTAGGTAGCATAAACTAGGGAACGAGGGAAAGAAATCCGCGTATCAGCAGAGATCAGCATTGTGCAATTTCTTTGAGATTTGAGATTTTTGATTTAACCAGAACTTTTATCTTACAAGTTTCCAGAAGTTAGCGATATGTCCAGAGAATCAACCTAATAACTCTTGTCGTAAGCGAGTCAGTCGTTCTGAGTAATTTCTGATCACTTCGATCGCAAATACTGGGGTTTCCTGAACAGCGAACAGAAACCTTGCTTGGTCTAAACAAGCTAGTTTACACTCTGTTTTGGCGATCGCTGTGTAAGTTCTATTTTTGATACCAATCAGCACTCCTGTACCAAACACATTTCCTGCTTCTATAGTCTCTACGATCCGACCGTTGACTCTTAGCTCAACTTCTCCTTGTACCACACCATACATGCAATCTCCTAATTGTCCTTCCTCGAAGATTACTTGACCAGGTGAAAAGATTACCGGACCAGGTTGTTTTTGAAAAATAGTAATAGTTTGTATAGGTTCTAACATAGCTTCTTCACCCCAATTCAAAACAAATTGAAATTATATAGCATTCCTAAATCATTCACTCCAGACAATATCCCCGACTTCTTAAAGAAGTTGGGGATCTAAGCTTTGCGATTTTCACAAATCATATAGGATTGCTATAGTGTGCTTTATTTTATAGATTTTATGAGCTAAATCTCACACTCTAATAATAAGTTTGATACATTGTCTGCTATGAAGTCGGTAGACATTCACAAACAAAAATGCTACACATTAAAACCATCTCAGGGATGATTTTTTCTCTCTGTTTGAAGTGGTGATGCTTTATATTTAGTAATTTTCACGCTGATATCTGATTGATAAAAATTAAATCATATGACTTTATTTTCTATTGAACATTTGCGGGTCGCCTATCCTCACCGTAGTCATGAAAATACTCAGTGGGCTGTTGATGATGTATCTTTCAGCCTGCAACCAGGTGAAAAAATGGGATTGGTAGGAGAGTCTGGGTGTGGTAAATCAACTTTGGGAAGGGCTGCAATGCGGTTGTTACCACAATCTACTCAGATTGAGGGACAGGTGAAATTTCAGGAAAAACCAGTGTTTGATTTAACACCACTACAAATGCGGAAATTTCGGGGTGAGGCGGTAGCGTTAATCTTTCAAGACCCAATGACGCGCCTTGACCCATTGATGACCATTGGTAATCATTGTATAGAAACATTAAAGGCACACTCACCCCAATTATCAGCAAAAGCAGCGAAAGAAAAAGCGATCGCCACTTTAGAAAAAGTCAATATACCTGCTACTCGCTGGAATCAGTATCCCCATGAGTTTAGCGGTGGAATGCGACAACGGGTAGCAATAGCTTTAGCTTTATTGTTACAACCAAAGCTAATAGTTGCCGATGAACCCACCACCAGCTTAGATGTCACAGTCTCAGCCCAAATTTTGCAGGAACTAACTCGACTGTGTGCAGAAGAAAACATGGCACTACTCTTAATTTCCCATGATTTAGCAATGGTGGCAGAGTATTGCGATCGCATTGGCGTTATGTATCACGGCAAAATGGTAGAAATGGGTACCACAGAATCAGTATTTCAGCAGCCGGAACACGAATATACGCGATCGCTCCTCCAGGCGGCTTTGCATATTCAAAGTGTAGAAGATAATGAGTTAGGACAAGGGGGAATTTCTCTTTTGTCTTTTCCCGATCCCCAATCCCCGATCCCTGATCCCCGATCCCCGATATTGCGTGTCCAAGACCTCAAACAGCATTACACCATCGAGCCTAATTTTGTTGAGCGCATATTTAAAGGGCAAGGTCAAACTATCAAAGCTGTTGATGGCATTAATTTAGAATTATATCCAGGGGAAATTTTAGGATTAGTTGGGGAGTCTGGTTGTGGCAAAAGTACCTTATCGCGGACAATCTTGCAACTAGTTCGTCCCAGTGCTGGGAAAGTCGAGTTTCTGGGTAAAGACATCACTAACTTATCTCGACAGGAAATCCGCCAGCAACGACGACAAATGCAAATGGTATTTCAAGACCCCCATGCTTGTCTCAACCCAGCGATGACTGTAGGACAAAGTATCGCTGATCCACTATTAATTCATCAGATTGCAACTCCTGAAGAAGCAAAACAGCAGGTTTTGGGAATGTTGGAAAAAGTTGGGTTACAACCGCCAGAGGTTTTTTATCAGCGTTATCCTTCAGATTTATCAGGAGGACAGCAGCAACGAGTCGCAATTGCTCGTGCTTTGATTACTCATCCGAAACTTTTGATTTGTGATGAACCCGTGAGCATGTTAGATGCTAGCGTACAGTCGCAAGTATTGGATTTGATGCTGGAGTTGAAAGAAGAATTTGATTTAACGTATTTGTTTATTACTCATGATTTGTGGTTAGCAAGATTTTTGTGCGATCGCATTGCTGTCATGAACGGTGGCAAAATAGTTGAAATCGGCCCCACCAAAGAAATTTTTGCCAACCCCCAACATCCCTATACACAAACTCTCCTTGCTGCTGCGCCTTTATTAGCAAGAGCTTGAAGACGTAAGAAAATTCAATATGTATGAAGAAATATAAATTGGCTATAGTAGCGTGGCAAGGCTAAAATGTTGCATTAGATTTTTAGTTTTTTCAGTGCTAAAGCGCCTACTATAAACTTTTTCTATTGCACTATTTTAAGCTTGCCACGCCACTACATCTAAATTTCTTAACATAGCTAGAAATATTAGCGCCGAGTTACTTACCTGAATTAACTATTAACTGAACACTCAAACAAATGTAAACCCAAATGTTGGGAAAGCTCCTCACACACCTTTACTCCCCGGACGCTGTTACCACGTGCATCTAAACGGGGTGAAAATACTGCAATTCCCATCTTGTTGGGTACTATGGCGATAATTCCACCAGAGATCCCACTTTTAGCAGGAATACCAACTTTGTATGCCCACTCTCCAGCAAAGTTATACATTCCACAGGTGTACATCACACTGAGAATGTCTTTGATATAACAGTTATCAACAGCTTGTTGCTTTGTCATTGGGTTGATACCTTTATTTGCCAGTGTCGCCGCCATCACCGCTAAATCATGGCAATTCACCATCACAGCACACTGTTGAAAGTATAAATCCAATGCTTCATCAATGGGTTTGTCAATCATGCCAAAGTTGAGCATGAGGTACGCCATCGCTCGATTACGGTTTCCGGTGGTACGTTCTGAGGTAAACGCTGAGATATCAACGAAGACATCACGCCCGATGTACTTTTGGAACATCTCTAACATCCGGTTTAAACGCTCGGTTGGACCCGACCCTTTGATCAAACTAGTCGTGGCGATCGCTCCAGCATTGACCATTGGATTATAAGGTCGCTTGGATTGTTCGTCTAGCACAATGGCGTTGAATGCGTCTCCTGTCGGTTCCACACCTACCCTGGTCAAGATGTAATCTCGCCCGTGATCTTCAAGGGCGAGTCCGTATGCAAATACCTTCGATATGGATTGAATCGTAAATAGTTGCTGATAATTCCCTACTTCGTAAACTTCACCGTTTACACTGACGATACTGATAGCGAACAAATCTGGGTCTACCTTAGCCAGTTCTGGAATGTATTTGGCGACTACACCATCCTGCAATGGTTTGTATTTGGAATACAAACCATCAATGAAAGTTTGTAGTGATGATGAATTTTTTGCTAAATCTTCTTGGTTTGTCATGAAGCTGAGTGCAAAAGTCTGAAGAAGGAAAAATACAGAGTTTAAAAAATCACGCTTTCTCAACTACCCAAAGTCAAATATTGTGTCTGGTTGCCGTGGTTACAAATGATTTGCATAGCACCAGTGATTCTGGTTAATTTTTTAGATAATCATTTTTTATTTTCTTGTAAAAAATCTTTCTTGTAAGTAGATTTTGTTTTTTAGTCTCTCGTTTCAGACCTATGTAAATTATCTTACTATAGATTTGCTGTGCTTGATTCATTCAGTGTATCTAAACACTTGTTACAACAAGAACATTTATAAAAAGATAATCACTATCAAAATAAATGCTATGCTAATTCCATATTTTAATTGTATCATCAGCAATTCCCTCGTTGCTGTCTATGATGAACTATTGGTAATCACTACTGAAAAAATGTTATAAACATAACTTAAGATGATCATTAATTTTAAATTTTAAATCTTAAGTATAATTACTTATTATAAGTAAATTCATGGAAAAATAGAGTTTTTCAAAAACTCAATAACATTAATGAGCTTTTTAGGCAATACCATATGCAATTTGAACGATTTAAATACCAAATAGTGTTAAGTTTTCCTAATAAAATTTCTAAACAATAAAAAAACTTTTACATCACCAAAATCCTCTTTTTAGAAAGGTTTTGAGCTTTAGATACCAATTTAATTTCGATAAAGTTACCAAGACTTGCGATTAAACCCTGATCCCCAAGATCAGAAGTTCATGTTAATCTGTTGCAGTTAATAGCAAAAAGTGAAAGCGGAACGAGTTCGGTTGTTGGATCAAGTTATTCTCAATTGAATGCTTAACCTACGAACTATCAAAGCTCCGTTCTACAGTCGCTTTAATATTCGGACGCATGAATCAAAAACATTTGTGGACTGTTGTCACTGTGTGTAGCACAGTATTGGGAATGCCCTTAGTTGGACGTACTGAGACAGCTAAGAAAATCGCTCCAACCTCACCACTGACGCCTTCTGGTGATGTGGAAAAAGTAGGAGAATACCAATCCCCAACAGCAAATCCTGCTTCAGATGCTGCGATCGCTAAGATTCACACACACCAAGCAGCAGGTCGCTCAGTGGCAACGCTCTATATTCGCGATATTCCCGTGATCAGCTTTCTAGGACAGAAGTCAGTTGTCAGTGAAGAAACAAAAGTTGGTGAAATCGCTAACGTCAACGGGGTATCTCAAGCTCTTGATACCAGCAGTCCTACTCAAATAGCAGCAACCAACGGGACAGGTACAAGTTTGGCAACTCAGACTAGCTCGACAAAAGATGACCCGATCCAGAGGGCAAGTGTAGTAGCAACAAAAATCAACCAGCTAGTCCTAGATAAAGTAGACGCCAGCAAAATAATTGTAAGTTGGAAAGCATCAGAAGCATCTACAAATTCCAATCAACACCAAAACAAAGGCCTGAGTGGTCAACAAAAAGCTGGCGATCGCTTCGTCATTAAAGCCAATAACCAAGAACTGGTAGAGATCGATCAAAACACCAAACTCGCGGATACAACCAACGATCCCGCTCAAGATGCATTACAAATAACCAACCGCTTACGCAGACTCATAGGTAATGCATCACCTTTAGGTCAGATCGCTAACTTACCTAAGCGTTCACCAGTATCACTACCAACCAAACTACCACATCAGATTGCCGTCAAAGTCCAAGATACTTTCAAAGGTGTAGCTTCCTACTACGGCTATGATTTTTCTGGTAATAAAACCGCTACTGGTGAGAGGTTCAATCCAAATGGAATGACAGCAGCTCACCGCAGCTTACCTTTTGGTACAAGAGTGCGTGTGACCAATACCCGCAATGGTCGGTCTGTAGTTGTGCGAATCAACGACAGAGGCCCATATATTCGTGGTCGGGTTATTGACCTCTCTCTAGGTGCAGCGCGGATTTTAGGTATGATGAGCAGCGGTATCGCACCTGTGCGAATTGAAATTCTGGGAAGGTAGTTTTTTGGTGTTAGTTGTTGTTTGTTGTTTGTCGTTTGTTGGTGGCAGGTTCCAAACAACAAACAACTACCAACCACTAACGAACAAACACCATTTCCTTTGTTCCCCTAGACTAGCCTTTTGCCTCCCAAATCGGATATAAACTAACGGGGGAAAGCTAGATCAAGACTAGGGGTATTTTTGTGCGCCTGTTGACAACTACTGTGGCTTTACGCTGCTATTTAGATCAACGCCGTTCGGAAAACCAGCTTACAGAGCAGGAACGGCCATCAGAATTTGAGGTGACTGGCAGACCTTTGACGGCTGTTGGTTTAGTCCCCACTATGGGAGCCTTACACCAAGGTCATTTAAGTTTAATTCAACGGGCGCGGCAAGAAAATGCTACGGTCATTGTCAGTATTTTCGTCAATCCTCTACAATTTGGTCCCAATGAGGATTTTCACCGCTATCCCCGTACCTTAAACCAAGACCTGCAACTGTGCGAACAAGCAGGGGTAGATGTAGTTTTTGCGCCGACTCCGGAAGAAATGGGAGTTGACCTGAAAAATATACAAGAATCAAAGGTTACACAAGTGAACCCGCCATCTGGTATGATATCAGGCTTGTGTGGTGAAAATCGCCCAGGTCACTTTCAGGGTGTGGCAACGATTGTTACCAAACTGTTCAATTTGGTACAGCCTGACCGAGCTTATTTTGGTCAAAAAGATGGTCAACAGTTAGCTATTATCAAACAGCTAGTAGTTGATTTAAATTTTTTGGTCGAAATAGTTGCTTGTGCAACGGTGCGGGAAACATCTGGTTTAGCCATTAGTTCTCGCAACCAATATTTGACTAACACAGAAAAACAGCAAGCAGCTGTGTTGTACAGTGGGTTGCAAAAAGCCCAAGTAGCTTTTCGGGCTGGAGAACGCAATGCTAACAAGCTTATTGCAGTGGCGCTGCAAGAAATAGCAATGGTCAGTGCTGTATCTGTGGAATATATTGAATTGGTTGAACCGAATACTTTAATGTCAATAGAAAAAGTTCAGGAGGAAGGAATGCTCGCGATCGCCGCTCGTCTTGGTTCTACACGTTTGATTGATAACACGATTTTACGCGATCGCCAGCCAATCATTGCCATTGACGGGCCAGCTGGAGCTGGCAAATCTACCGTTGCACGTCAGGTAGCAGCCAAACTAGGTCTAGTATATTTGGATACGGGAGCCATGTACCGTGCCATTACCTGGCTAGTACTACATGAAAAAATTGCCCTAAATGATGAGTGTGCGATCGCAGAATTAGCCAACAGATGTGTGATAGAACTGTCTCCAGGAGAGGATTTACAATCTCCAGTGCTAGTGTGGATTAACCATCATGATGTCACCCAAGCAATTCGTTCAACTGAAGTGACATCTAATGTTTCTGCGATCGCTGCACAAAGTGCTGTGCGTCAAGCATTAGTTAAACAACAACAAAGGTGGGGTAAAAAAGGTGGTTTAGTTGCAGAAGGACGGGATATCGGTTCCCACGTTTTCCCCGATGCTGAAGTGAAAATCTTTTTAACCGCTTCTGTACAAGAACGCGCCCGTCGCCGTCTACAGGACTTTAAAAAACAAGATCAGCCGGAAATATCTTTAGAACAACTACAAAAAGATATTGCTGAACGCGACTGGAAAGATAGCACTCGCAAAGTTTCTCCCTTGAAGAAAGCGCCAGACGCTATTGAAGTGATCACAGATGGTTTGTCAGTAACCGAAGTTACAGAAAAAATTGTGGACTATTACCAGCAACGCCTATCTCAGTTTTAAGGGTCATTGGTCAAGTGTCAATTGTCCAGAGTTAATAGTTTTTCACTCTTGACCATTGACCATTGACCATTGATTATTGACCATTGACTATTGACCATTAACTATTGACCATTGACCGAAGAAAGGCACTTATGCTGAGGGCAGAAGGCAGAAGGTTTAAGAAAAAATTTATACCAAAAAATTCAGTCCTCTTCATTCTGCCATTTGGTTTCAAGCCCCCGAATTTATTCGTGGAAAAGATAATARGATTTGTATCAAGATGCGTAGCACAAGATACAAGGCGTCCTTGTTAGAAACCCCTAAATTTATTTATGGGGTTCCCTTCAGCATAAGTGCCTTCTTCCTTCTGCCTTCTCATACTTGACCCTTGACACTTGACTCCACAAAGCAGAAGTTAATTTACATTAAGTCAAAGAATCTTAGGAGAAAGTCGCTATCCTAGAGTAAGAGCAGGACGATACTTTAACAAATGACCTTTAAAAACTTTCAGTTAAGTCTGTATCAACTACGCCCCTGGCTCACCTTCATAGTAATTGCTTGGTTGCTAGGATCATTGGGCTTAGGCTGGTTGGTAAATTCATTGCTAATTATCGTTGGGCTACTTTTGCTCACACCTATTCTGGCATTTTTTGGATTTCGTTGGTGGTTGCAACGTAACCTAGTTACTGATCAATGTCCCGTTTGTAGATACGAATTTACGGGTTTGAATCAAACTCAGTTACAGTGTCCTAATTGTGGAGAACTGTTGTTAGTACAACAAGGCCATTTTCAGCGGACTACACCCGACGGTACGATCGAAGTGACAGCTGTTGAAGTACCAGCACAATCACTTGAAGATTAGTCATGGGTCATTACTCATGGGTCATTGAGCAAGCAGAAAAATCTGTGGAGCCAATTCCAAAATCCATAGACGCGTAAGCGACTTCTCGTAGAGTAATCCAAAATCCAAAATCGAATGACCAATGACTAATGACTAATGACTAATTCGGAAAAAGCTTGTGTGTGTTTATGTACTATATCTATTACCTTGTCAGATGATATAGGTTTGGCGAGTAAATCTGTAGCTCCTGCTATTTTAGCTCTAACTTGCTCTAAAGAACTATCAATGTCTCTTAAAATTACTATGGGCGTATTAGCAAATAGGGAAATGCACCTAAGTTGAGCGCATATTTCGTAATCACTGCTAACTGGTAGTCCTAAATTCAAAAAGATTAGGTTTGGTCTATGCTCAATTAGAATAGATATTGCATGAACACTATCTTGAATATTAATAAATCTAAAACCATTAGAAATGAGAAGCTCTTCTAGCGTTTGACTAACTGAAAGATTGTTATTTACACAAGCAATGAGTGGATTATAGGAAGTTATGCTTTTTTTAACTTCAATAATTCGTAATGGTAAGTCATTAATTTCTATTAATTCAATAATTCCTTTGGATATATAAGGAAGCAAAGAATTGGTAACTGAAAGTACGCTTTGCTTCATTTTTACGGCTAAATCCCATAGGGTGTATTTGCCGTTAATTAAAATCACAAAATTATTGTAGACTGCTGAACTTACCTGTTTCTGGAGTTCTTTTGGTTGTCGCAATTTTGGTGCTAAATTAGGTGAAATATTCTTCAAACCACTTGCTAACCAATCTTCCCAAGACTCTTGCATGAGCTTTAAAGACATATCTACATCGGTGATGTTGACTGGTGCTTCTAAGATGACTTCTTGATTGCGATCGCAAGTTATAGAATAAAAATTCGCTTGTTGAATAATATCAAATAATAACTCTGAAGTAGTATTTTCTATAACAGCCCTCATTTGTTCAGGCTTAATTCTCTGTTGATTATATAAAGATATTAGTAAACAATAGTCCCAGTAATCAAGAGATAATTCTTGAGATTGCAAATGTATTTTATCAATATCAATACTAGGGCAGTATTCAGAAATTTGCCGCCTCAACCTTCGGAAAGAATGAATGCCTCCTGTTGCCCAAATTATTTTACCATCGTGGTAATAGAAAATCCATTTTTGTCCATTAATACTTTTAATATTTAATTTGCCACTATATTTTAATTGGGTACAATTCTTAAATTCATTAATTAATTTATTTGCCACCACCATTTGCGGATGGTTCATATTTTCTCCTTCTATTAATATATTGTTATCCAATGCGCTAAATGAAACAATAGCAATACCATCTTGATTGACGGTAAAGGAGGTATCCCTCAAAGCACGTAACATAATATTACGTGCGCCGTTTGCATCTGTTGGTGTTTGAGTTCCACAATTTGGACATTTATAAACTTTGTTCCCACCGAGTTTTGCATGTCGATGACCACAGACACCGCAAGTTTTAGATGTATGTGCCTCGCTCACATCAATCACCACGCAACCACGCTTTGATGCTTGATGCTTTAAAGTCAATTTAAATCGATAATGCGCCCAACTCAGCATTCTCCGAACTGTTTTAGAACGTATTTTTCTCCCAGATTTGGCAACCATTTGGGATGACTCAAAATATGGAAGAAACACAACACGATATTTGTTAGTTAGATAAAATGCTCCTATGTGATTTTTGAAAAAAACTCACTACACTTTCTGTTAAGAGTTCCCTACCTTCACGAGTAAGTTCATAAATCAAATCGGATTGCTATATATCATTCTATACATTAATCAAGAAGATTAAAACAGTATAAATTCTTAATTTATTTTTGTGTCTACTGTGTAGAGGTTGGTTGTCTACTCTAATAATTTGCTTGATAAATAGCCTCAGAGTAAGCATTTTGATTTTTTAAATAAACATTACACTAACTCAAAAGCTGATTCAATTAACATGGTATCTGGAACTGGATATTTGATAATTAAAAAAATAATTAATATCAGTATATTTAGGTAATTTCTCAAATATTACACTTCTATTTCTAAGGTTTGGTGTAATTTTTACTATTAGCGATCGCTGCTCTAAGATCACCTTGATTTTCAGAAAGTAGTTCTAGACCCTGTTCTTTATCTAAGCCTGTCCAGTGCATTAAAAGTGCTAATTTTACCCATTTACCACTGCGTTCTAACAACAGATCCGATGCTTCACGACCTAAACCTGTTAAGTCTTGCAAAATTCTTAAAGCGCGATCGCGTAATTTGTTATTGGTCACAGCTACATCGACCATGCGATTTCCGTAAACTTTCCCCAAACGCACCATCACACCCGTAGACAAGATATTCAAAGCCAGCTTAGTTGCGGTTCCTGCTTTGAGGCGAGTAGAACCAGCAAGCACCTCTGGGCCTGTTAACAAGCGAATATCAATATCTGCTTCTATACTCACCTGTTCAACAGGTACACAAGCCATAAAAACTGTTGTAGCTCCCCGTTGGCGAGCAGCATTGATAGCACCGTGAACATAAGGTGTTGTTCCACCAGCAGTAATACCAACGACTACATCCAGTTGGGTTATATGTCGTTGAGCGATCGCCGCTTCTCCATCTTGAAAGCGATCTTCTAAATCTTCGGAACTGCGTAATAGCGCTCCAGCACCACCAGCAATAATTCCTTGTACAAGTTCTGGAGGTGTACAAAAAGTTGGTGGACACTCAGCAGCATCTAATACTCCTAATCGACCACTTGTCCCTGCACCAACATAAAACAGTCGTCCTCCTCGTTGCAAACATTCCGCAGTTTGTTCAATAGCTTGAGCCAATTGCATTTTCGCACCAGCAACCGCAGCCACTGCGTTCTCATCTTCGCGATTAAAAATTTCTACCAACTCTAAACAACTGAGTTGGTCTAGATTCTGACTATTAGGATTAACTTGCTCTGTGAGAAGATGGCCACGTTGCTGTAAATCAGTCATTTGTTTTTTGTCCTTAGTCATTGGTCATTGGTCTAGAGACGCGATTCATCGCGTCTGTACAATAGTCATTGGTCGTTGATTGTTGGTCTAGGTCATGGTTGAAGTTCTGAGTCGCTAGAGGTGTGATGTTCCTCGTATCTATTTAGTCCAAGATAATTGGCTAATGACAAATGACCAATGACAAATGACCAATGACTAATGACTATTTATAGTAACCCTTCTAATCGGCGACGAATACGATCTAGTTCGGAATCAGACAATTCTGATTCTGGTGGTGGTGATTCTTGGTTACTAGACTGGGTGTCAGTCTGTGTTCGCTCGATTTCAGAGTCCGGTTTCCAGTCGGTTTCTTCTACGTTTATTTCTGGGGGAACCATTAAAGCACTATTTTCTGTTACCATTTGCCAATCATAGTCAGTACTTTGACAAAATTCTTTGATTTCTTCAGCGTCAATCGCCTCAACTGCGGGTATGGGAAAATCTTGGGCTTCTAGCATTAAAGCAAAGCGCGTGGCGTCGTCTTCTGACTCAAACATCAGAATTGTATTGCGATCGCCTACTCGAATCGTGTGAATTCCTTCGTTATCTGTGCCAGCGTTAAAGATCAACACAAAAACACGCATGGGTGTAATCATCTTTCCTTTTTTTTTGGGTCTACTGTTAATTAAAGTTCTAGCTGGTCACTCAGGAAAAGGTTATGAGCTAATAGGGTTCAGTTAAAATTTTAAGTTTTTGGGAAAAAGGGTCTACTTTTGTTGGTTAACCGTGGTTTCGGTTTTAGTTGAATCTGTGCGTTTGCCCTGGAGGGGTGTCTTGGTCTTGAGAGTGAGGTGGTAGATTGCAACTATCCGTAATGGCGACTCACAAAACTCTGATTTTATCCTAGCGAAATTTGGTGCGTGGTTACGAATAAAATTTTCTCCCCAAAAATTTGGGTGCGATCGCACTCTCGATTCTTCCATACAGCCCCCTCTGGGAGCTTTACAGGAATTCCACACAAAAAAATCAATATGCTTTATGTTTAAGTATAGGCTTAATACAAATTTAATCAAATTTGATTTGAGCTTGATTGAAACTTTATTCAGCCTTTGTGCGTCTACCTAAGAGGGTCAAACTCATCATTGATAGAGCATTATAAGACACTGTGTTTCTACCAACACAATGCATTGTTATCAGTATTTACATAAAAAGCGCTCTAATTAGTGATTTTAGTGAGTTGTGTGACCATGAACAACAGCACTTATTAAATTCAAGGTGTAAAAAATGACTTTTTTGTTTATTTGGTTGAAAAAAGCCTCGCCGACTTAATGGCGCAAAAACATTCAAGATACTGCATATCTAATTTGAGTAAGCCGAATAAGTAAAGTGTGGTCGTTTGAGGATTCAAACATGATTCGGATTAAAGATGTTGTGCAAAAGGCTTTATCAACAGGATACCTGACTGTAGAAGCAGAAAATCAGCTACGGCAATTGCTAACTACACAGTACGATCTTGAAGATTTTAATGCTTTTATGAGTTTACAAGAAGCTGCTATGGCAGGTAAAGTCAAGCAGGAGTCTCGCGAGCGTTGCGGGATCAAGTAGAGAAGAGATCTATTGATTAACGCTGACGTTGCTCATCCTCAGTATCGTCTAAAAACCCCCAATCTTCTTCATCTGCTTGATTTTTTTGATTCGTTGAATTATCTTTATCGGTGAAATCATCGCTTGATGGTTGATATGGGGGAATAATTACCCGATAGTCTGCATCATAAATTGATTCAGTTTTGCCCACTCCAGAGTTTTTAGGTTCGCGGTAGCTGTAAGAATATGAAGAGCCTGCTCGGAAACTGTCCGTAGGTTCTTGTCGGCGTTCATAGCTTTTCGAGTCTCTGACTTCTGTATTTTGCGAACTTGTGGAATCTGACTTTTCCTCAAAATCCCAATCTTCATTATCGCTTGTGTCCCAATCATCATCTGGATTAGATTGAGATGAAGTTTTACTGGCTGATGGTGGGGGACTAGTATAACTACTATAACTGTCGGCAGATTTTTCTCGCGTTGAGCGATCGCTCTTTGCTGTAGTTCTCCGAGATTTGGATGCAGCAGAAGTTGAGCGTTGTGGTAATGCCAAATAACTCGACAATTGAAATAAACCAGAGATCACCAAAGAAGTAGCAGCACCAGCAGCTGTGCTGAACAAAATCCACATTGCTAAAGGTAATGATTTCGTCTGCACACCTAAAAAGATTAATGGGAGGATAGGAGACCAATTTTGCGCTAACAACAGCGCCAGTCCTCCCATAATCGCTACTAACAAAATTAATCGCAAAAGAGCCATAAGGAATAGAAAGGATGAAGGATGTAGACGCGCCTACGGTGCAGGGTAGGATGAAGTAGTGAAGATTAAGGTAGAAGATAAAAAGCACAAAATAAAAGGTAAAAGGAAATAACTCACTTCATAATCTATCCTTACATTTTTTAGAGACGGCCTTGCCAGCGTTGAATGGGAATACAATCAATATCTAATTGATCTAAAGCACGGGCGACTACAAAATCAACTAAATCTTCAATGCTTTGAGGATTGTGATACCAAGCAGGAATCGCAGGCACAATTCTCACTCCGCTTTCTGCAAGGGTAGTTAAGTTGCGTAAATGAATCAAGCTAAAAGGAGTTTCACGGGGAACAATAACTAATTTTCGCCCTTCTTTTAGCTGCACATCTGCGGCCCGTTCTAATAAGTCGGAACTTAGCCCTGCTGCTAGCTTGGCTACCGTACTCATACTACATGGAATTATAATCATTCCTAAAGTCCGAAAGGAACCACTAGCAATATTCGCTCCTACATCTCCCCAAGGATGACAGCGTAGTTTTCCTCCTGTTTCAACTCCTGCTTGTTGTCGCCAAAATTGCTCTTGTTGAGCAGGTTCTACAGGCATACGAATATCCTGCTCAGATTGCCAAACCATGTAAGTTGATTTAGAAGCAACTAATTGAATTTCATAATCAGCACAAAGCAAATATTTTAAAGCGCGAACTGCGTAAATTAAACCAGATGCACCTGTAATTCCTAAGATGAGTGGCTTGTGATTGTTGGACACGTTTATCAAATATGGGGATTGGGGATTCTCCAGAGGAGACGCTACGCGAACGGGGATTGGGGATCGGGGATCGGGGATTGGGGAAAGGGGATCGGGGATTCTCCAGAGGAGAATCCCCGATCCCCTTTCCCTAACCTTTATTCGTCGTCTTCATAGGATTCTAAATCGTCTGGTTCTATGTCGCCACGTAAGTACATATCTGATTCTTCGCCAGCTGGGTTAATCTCTTGGCGATAAGGAATACCATCACTACCGACTGTGACGAGATCAATTTGTTGACGGTAGTAATCGACGCTTTTAACTTGGACAGCAACGCGATCGCCTAATCTATAGGAAGCGCGATTTTTTCGTCCAAACAGCGCCTGTTGTCTGGCGCGATATTCGTACCAATCATCTTTGAGAGAACTGACGTGTACTAGTCCTTCGACTCGTAAAGGTACGTTTTGCTCACCACCATCATCTTTTGGTGGGACTTCTATTTCTACAAAGAATCCGTAAGATTGGACGCCTGTAATCACACCACTAAAAACTTCGCCGATTCGCTGTTTCATTAAAGAGGCTCTTTGTAAACCCTCTAAATCAGCTTCGGCTTCTTGAACTTCTTTTTCTCTGTCGTTGATTTGGGTAATTACTCTTGTGAGTTCGCTTTGCAATTCTTGTTGCAATTCTGGTGGTAAAACATTCCAGTTAATTTCCCCGTGGCTGGTAGAAGAACGCAAGTTCACACGCTCTTTGACACGAGTGTTGCGGCGATCACGTCCGTGTTCAATTAGTGCGTAATATACCCTCTGCATCAGTAAATCTGGGTAACGTCGTAAGGGTGCGGTAAAGTGGACATATTCTGGTAGTGCCAAACCAAAGTGGGGTGCTTTGTTGGTGCTATAGGCTGCTTGTTTGAGAGTGTCTTGCAATAGATAAGTCAAAACTTGCTCAGATGATGACTCAGCAAATACCCTCGTCAATTGTTGATAATCCAGAGGTTGAATATCAATATCTGGCTCTAGTGATAATTCGATCCCCAAATTGATCGCCAGTTTTAACATTTCCTGTACATCTTCGGGATCAGGTGCGCCTTGGACTCGCCAAATGCTGGGAATACCTAAAGCATTCATGTGGTTTGCCATGATTTGATTCACCAGCAATACGAATTCTGTGAGGAGCGATCGCACAGGAGAATCTTTTTCCACTACACATCCGAGAATTCCTTCATCATAGAAGGGATTTTTATTTGTGGGCAGATTTAACTGCAAACTTCCGCGAGAGGTGCGTTGTTGTTTGAGAAACGTCTGCAATTTTTTCAACTCTTGCAGCATTTCTACTGCTTCAGTAGGGACTTTGGTAACTTTTTTGCCCAGAAGAATTGTTTCTGCTTGCTGAGTATTTACTGAAGCATCTACTTTTACTACACTGGGTTGAATTTCCCAATCCAGTACTTCTCCTGATTTCGGGTTAAAAGTGACTAGACAAGAAATACTGAGGCGATCGCTTCCTGATACTAAAGAACACCGTTCTATCACATTCTCTGGTAACATTGGTAACACTAATTCTCCGAGATATACTGTTCTACCTCGTCTGAGTGCTTCCCGATCAAGTGCTTCATCTGGCTGTACGTAGTGAGAAACATCAGGAATATGAAAACCTAGCTGTAAGTTCCCACCACTAGTTGTTTCCACAGAGAAAGCATTTTCTACTGTTTTTGTGTCAATATTATTACCCAGTATTGTAATAGTAAACTTGTTACGTAAATCTAGCCGATCTTTGAGATCAGCTTTTAAAATCCTTTTTGGTAGTTTAGTAGCTGCTTCTTGGACGTTATCTGAGAAAGCGCGGGAAAGGTCATGCTTGCAGGTAACTAAATCAATATCAGCAGCAGCTTCTGCATCGCTTCCCAGGATCTGCACAACTCGCCCTAATGGGGGATACTGTGCTAGTGGGTAACGTAGAACTTCCACATGAGCCAGATGGTCGATCGCTTCTTGTAATTTTAGACCATTGGCGTAAAGTTTCAGTTCAAATAGCAGACGATCATCTAAAGGTACAGCCCGATAGCCCGCTTCTACTTGTTTGATGCGTGCGAGTAAAGTGTGATTGGATCGCTCTAAAATTAATTTCACTTCCCCTTCAGGAGAACGACGGCGACTACCTTCTTTGAGAACCCGCACTAAAACGCGATCGCCATTCCAAGCATTACTTAAATGGCTTTCTCGAATGTAAATATCTTCAGTTCCTTCTACATCTTGAATTGCAAAGCAAAAGCCTTTGCTGGAACAGCGTAACTTCGCTTCTATGAATCCTTCTTCTGTGATGCGGCGATACTTACCGCGTTCTTTGACTAAAATGCCAATTTTCTCCAATACCTCTAAGATGATGTGAAGTGTCTGTAAACTTTCTTCATCTTCACAACCAAGTTTCTTTTCTAGAAGCTTACGAGCTACCAATTTATCATCAGTAAAATTGGCAAGGAGTGTAGCGATTGAAAATTCCATGCAGTGAACCGACCTTTGGTCAAAACATCTTTTTTTGTTGAGGACAATTGTGTGTGGGGGTTCCCCTCCACCTTTGCAATGTGTCCGTTGTTGAATTTGGTTCTTGGTTGATGACCTCACACCCACAGACACTAGCGGTAAACGAACTTCCCAACAGGTAGGGCGCTACACAATCATCTTTTGAGTACCAGTTCGTTCAAGTCCCTTCACTTGGCCAATCTGACAAGGCAATCCTGATTGCGGATTTTACCCTACTAGGTTGTGACGCAACGGGTTTTTGAGAGGCTGTGTTCGGATCGTTCTCAGTGGAACCGCCCAAACGCGCTACGCAGGGAAAACCACAGGTGTTCAATTGCCTAGTTGAAAGGTACTTTAGGCGATTAGACTCTGATTTTTCACTAGGAGAAACTGCTGATCAACCTAAATGTTCCATATGTAGAATCAGTAACAACTAGGTAGCAGTTTAATAATCTGTGAGCACGAACCATTACTTCATTATTGTAGATTTAGTCGTACTTCCAGAAAAGATTTCTGGATATTAAATTGGGTAAACAGTATAGCATTGCTTGCAATAATACTTAAAATTAGTTTGTGGTAGCCAATAATTTACCCAAAAAAATTTATTTTACAAACAGTATACCCAAGTTTTTAACACAATTTTGGTAACTCAGGGTTGCATGATCGATCTCAGGGTGCGAGGTACAAGAAAATTATTGCTAGGTAAAGTTTAAAATAGAGCCATACCCAATCGTGAATCCACAAGATAAACAAAACAAGAATGGGTAGGCAATTCAAAAGCAATACTTAATTTAGCTGATCAGCTTTATCAATTGGATAAAATCATTCTGCTGATTGAATATCTTACCTGCTTCTTTCTTGCCTCTTGCCTGTTGCTTATGACTTGAAATTATTCTGACGTAGATTTGGTGAAATTATGATGTTGGCTCAACTTCAGAGCTTGTATCCCACAGCTAGTTTAGTCTCTGAATTAGTGCAAATTTATCATGGTAAATATATTGTTCGGGCAAGCTTACAAATAGAAGGTATCACTCGCGCTACTGGTATGGCAGCAGCCGCAACAGTAGAGGAAGCAGAAGATCAAGCCAGAACTAGGGCTTTGATGGTTTTGGCAATCCCTACCACTTCACAAGTACAAACTGGAAGTTTGATTGAGACCAAGAGTGTAACTGATGTTCAGACTACCACTTCACAAGTACAGACGGGAAGTTTGATTGAGACTAAGAGTGCAACTGATGTTCAGACTAGCAAAAGTAGTGAACCACCTCAAACAGAAGAAAATGTCTCCGCTTCTGACCATCTGTGCGTCCCCGTCTCTTCTTTCACCCAAACTCCCATCGATACCTCAAATCTGGACACACAAGCAAGTACACCCATTAAATCAACTGTTTCTTCAACGTCTTCAAGAAACACAATTGATACCTATAATCAGGATTTAGAGGAAAATTTGGCTGCTGTTGCACAACCAGAACTCCCCTTAGATATTCAAGCAGAAGACTTCGGGGAATTTTTTAGTAACCAGAGTGAAAACGAACCTTTACCAGAGATTAAATCTAGTAACGTCACACCATTTCCCCAACGCAGTTATCACAATACTCCTACCGAAGAAGTAGTAACTGCGGCGCCACCAACACCGACAAATAAGAAAAAGAAGAAAAGCGAACCTGTAGATCAATCAGATGATATCGCCAAAATCGGCGTAGAAATGCAGCGTTTGGGTTGGACAACAGAGCAGGGTAGGGACTACCTAATTCAAACTTATGGTAAGCGATCGCGTCATTTACTCGATTCGGAAGAATTACGTGATTTCCTCAAATATTTAGAATCCCAGCCTACACCAATAGATCCACTGGCAGGATTTTAGATTAACTATTGGGCATGGGGCATGGGGCATGGGGCATNCCTCAACACGAGTTTGAAGTACCTCAACACGAGTTTGAAGTACCTCAACACGAGTTTGAAGTACCTCAACACGAGTTTGAAGTACCTCGACACAAGTTTGAAGTACCTCGACACGAGTTTGAGGTATCTATTTTTATAAGTAAAATTTTTGACAAATTTAATAAAGAAAACAGTAAAAATAACTAAGCAACTTCAGGTCTAAATAAAAATTCCGAATTATTTCTCAGATAATTTTATTGTTATATTTGCTACTCTATGTTCAGTAATTCTATAATATCCTTCAGGAGCGCATCTGATGCCACGACTAAAACGCAGTTCACCTACTCTCCAAAAAGCTATCCGTCGAATTGCAGGAATGCGATCAATTAGTCCTACGCTAGACTTTGGCAATGGATTGAGTTTGACAGACTACGACAGCCGCATCGAAAACTTGCAAAACCAGCTATTAACCTACAACAGTTTAATTTCTACTCTAGATGAAATGGCAGGTCAGCTCTCTGTGATTGAAGAAGAATTAAGCAGGTATTCTGAAAAGATGTTAATGAGTGTGGCAACTCATTATGGCAAAGAAAGTTTGCAATATTTCCAAGCGGGAGGTAAGCAACGCAAGAGTTCATCACGCCGTTCGAGAAACACCCAATCCCCATTTGAGAGTACACTTACACCTTTGAATGCTGCAAACAACAATGGTGATGAAGAAACCTCTGTTGTTTTTTGAAGCCTGCGATTGAAATTGCAGTCTGATAGCGAAAGTCTGCTTAAGCAGACTACTTGATTTTATGAAGTCGTCTGAAGACGACTTGTGCTACTAGCTAAGGGTTTAAACCCAAGCGCGATATATTGAAAATATTGGGATACTCCTTTTTGCCTAAGTCCTGGTGGTGAAATTTGTGTCATTGGGATTGCTCTCTACCCGATCAAGGTAACATAAATAGAGGCCATTTGGGGAAAGCGATCGCTAAGGCTATTGCAATACGGCATCGCAACCTGTAACGGCAAAAATACGGAGGGTGAATGTCAATATCTAAACCTGGCAGCAGCAAGGGTAACTCTCAAAAAACTATTGAACAACGCTTACAAATACAGCGTTTGCTAGAACCTACTTTGATTGTTTCTCCTAGTGCTGGAAGTGATGTAGTGAAGGGATTAACTCAAACACCAAAAACCCTGCCACCGCGTTACTTCTATGATGACCGTGGTTCCGATTTATTTGAGCAAATCTGTGAGTCACCAGAGTATTACCTCACACGCACAGAGACAAAAATTTTGCAAAGTTGTGCTAGTGAAATTGCGGAAATAACAGGCGCTTGTGAAATAGTAGAACTGGGTAGTGGCAGTTCTACAAAGACTAGAATATTACTAGATGCTTACCACAAACAGGGATTACCTCTGCATTATCTACCAATTGATGTCAGTGCGGGTATGCTCGAAAGTAGCGCGCTGTCGCTACTAGCAGATTATCCCTCATTACAAGTTTATGCACTGGCAGGAACCTACGAATTAGCACTTTCTCAAATTGAACCTAGCCAATTACCTAGTCGGATCATTTGTTTCATTGGTAGCACTTTAGGTAATTTGAATCCACAAGAGTGTGATGTGTTTTTATCCCAAGTCAAAGCTGCTCTGCAAAAGGGAGAGTATTTCTTATTGGGGATAGACTTACAAAAACCAAAACATATTTTGGAAGCTGCTTATAACGACAATCAAGGAGTAACAGCAGCTTTTAACTTAAATATCTTAGAACATCTCAACTGGCGTTTTCAGGGTAACTTTGATACCAGCCAATTTGAACACTGGGCATTTTATAACGAACTTGAACATCAAATTGAGATGCATCTCAAAAGTAAGCGATCGCAAACTGTCGAGTTACGCGCTCTCAAACTCAACGTTCATTTTGAATCAGGCGAAACCATCAAAACCGAAATTTCTCGCAAATTCGATCTCAACCGCATCCAACAAGAACTAAAAACCAAAGGTTTAGTACCCCAAAAAGTATGGACTGACGAAAACCAATTGTCTGGTTTATTACTCTGTCAGTTGCAAGATTAGGGATCGGGGATCGGGGATCGGGGATAAATCAGTTGATAGTTAATAGTTAATACAATACGGTTCGGATAAGACAAATCGATTGGCATTTAAATCCACCAGAGACGCGATATATCGCGTCTCTACATATCCAAAATTATGACGAAAAATTCTTAACCGAACCGTATTGATAGTTAATAGAGCAATCCTAATTGAGTTGTGAAAAAATACGGAATCCCAGATCCCCGACTTCGCATGAGTTGTCGGGGATCTTGCCTCTCACGTTGGCGCAGCCTGCCCAAAGGGCTTATGATTTAGGATTGCTATAGTTAACAGTGAGCAGTTTAATTTGATAACTGAATAACTGATAAGTCCTCCTTATCCCCTTTCCCCGATCCCCGACCCCCGATCCCCTTTCCGCTATACTCCTACACCACCGCCATTGGACGGCTACCAGCGGCGTGACGATCAATCACCTGGTCGATTAAGCCATAATCTCTGGCTTCTTCGGGTGACATAAAGAAGTCTCTTTCTGTGTCTTCGGCGATTTTCTCTAACGGCTGACTGGTATGTTCGGCTAAATATTCGTTTAGCCGTCGCTTGTGGTAGAGAATTTCGCGGGCTTGGATTTCAATATCAGTTGCTTGTCCGCGAGCGCCCCCCAAGGGTTGGTGAATCATAATCCGAGAATGAGGAAGACTCATTCTTTTACCTTTAGCACCTGCGCTCAGAAGAAAAGCACCCATACTCGCTGCTAGTCCGGTACAGATGGTACACACATCTGGGCGGATGTGCTTCATCGTATCAAAAATACCCATTCCTGCTGTCACCGAACCACCAGGAGAATTGATGTACATATATATGTCTTTCTCTGGATCTTCGGCATCTAAAAACAGTAGTTGGGCAACAATCAAGTTAGCAACGTTGTCATCAATCGCTTGTCCCAAGAAGATAATACGTTCACGTAAAAGGCGTGAGTAGATATCAAAGGCGCGTTCGCCACGACCTGATTGTTCAATAACGATAGGAATCATTTAGCCAGCTTGTAACTAATGTAGATACATTCTATCGATTACAAAGGCTGATTGTTTTCCGAAACCATCTTAACCACTGTGTAGTCATACATAGCAGATGGTGCTTACCCTATTAATTCGGCTGTTAGCCAGTATTCTTTTTTAATAGTTTTGTAAAAATTGCCATATTTTACCGAGAAGTTCCTGATATATCTACCTAATGGGGTAAATCATTAGTACGAGGTGCATCCCAGAGAACACATCCCAATAAAAAACATCCACCGAAAGAGAGGAAGCTGACATGCTGGAAAAATTGTTACAAGCTGCTATTATTACCTTCTTACTTCACTTGATCGTCGGACTGAATACAAACACTACAATGAGTACCAAAGCAGCACCTCCCTCTGGTACCGCGCTGACACCAGTGGCTAGTTCTTTTTTGCGTTCTTTAGACTAAAAAATCACTGGTTGAATCAAAATGTCTATTGATTTAGTGTCAGTTATTAGTTGGTAGTTGTTTGTTCTAATTAACTACCAACTAGCAAAAAATTATCATCACCATTTTTGAATATCAAATCCAAAGTCTAAAATCTCAAATCTTTCGAGGTAGACTGAACAGAGAAGGCAAATACTAGTGTCTAATCATGACTAATCGCCTTGCTGAAGCAAAGAGTCTATACCTCCGTAAACACGCCGAAAATCCGATTGATTGGTGGCCTTGGTGCGATGAAGCACTTACAACTGCAAAAGCAGAGAATAAACCGATTTTCCTCTCGATTGGTTACTCCAGTTGTCACTGGTGTACTGTTATGGAAGGTGAAGCATTTTCTGATCTGGGCATTGCCGAGTACATGAATGCCAATTTTATCCCGATCAAAGTAGACAGGGAAGAAAGACCAGATATTGACAGTATTTACATGCAAGCTTTGCAAATGATGAGTGGTCAGGGGGGTTGGCCTTTAAATACTTTTTTATCTCCAGATGATTTAGTACCGTTTTATGCAGGTACTTACTTTCCAGTTGAACCACGCTACGGTCGTCCTGGTTTTTTACAAGTTTTACAAGCGATTCGCCACTACTACGATACAGAAAAACAAGATTTGCGCGATCGCAAAGCAGTAATTCTCGAATCTCTCCTCACCTCTGCGGTATTGGAGCAACAAGGTACTACCGCAACTCAAGACAACGAGTTATTAAAAAAAGGCTGGGAAACCAGCACAGGGATCATTACTCCCAACCAGCATGGTAATAGTTTCCCCATGATCCCCTACGCAGAATTAGCATTACGGGGAACACGATTTGAGGTGACATCTAAATATGATGGCAAACAAATTTGTACCCAACGGGGTTTAGACTTGGCATTAGGCGGTATTTATGATCATGTGGGCGGAGGATTTCACCGCTACACTGTTGATCCCACCTGGACAGTACCGCATTTTGAAAAGATGCTCTACGACAATGGTCAAATTGTGGAGTATCTCGCAAATCTTTGGAGTACAGGTATAGAAGAACCTGCTTTTAAAAGAGCGATCGCTCTTACTGTCGAATGGTTAAAAAGAGAAATGACCTCACCTGAAGGTTATTTCTATGCGGCTCAAGATGCTGATAGTTTTACAACACCAGCACAAACAGAACCAGAAGAAGGTGCTTTTTATATCTGGACTTTCAGCGAACTCGAACAACTGCTGAGTGCTGAAGAAGTCAACCAATTACAACAACAATTTACAGTCACTGCTAACGGTAACTTTGACGGTCAAAATGTCTTACAAAGACGCCGTACTGGCGAACTCAGCGAAACTGTAGAAACAGCACTCAAAAAATTATTTGTCGCGCGTTACGGTACGACCCCCGAATCACTCGCAACATTTCCGCCAGCACGCAACAACCAAGAAGCTAAATCTCATAACTGGCCTGGTCGAATTCCAGCGGTGACAGATACTAAAATGATTGTTGCTTGGAATAGCTTAATGATTTCCGGCTTGGCAAGGGCCTATGCTGTTTTCCAAGAACCCGTGTATTTGGAACTAGCAACCACAGCCGCAGACTTTATTTTAGATCATCAATTTGTTGATGGGCGTTTCCACAGATTGAATTATGAAAATCAACCAACCGTATTAGCTCAATCAGAAGATTACGCTTTTTTTATCAAAGCATTGCTGGATTTACAAACTTGTAGTCCAGAACAAAACAAATGGTTAGAAAGAGCGATCGCACTCCAAACAGAATTTGACGAATATCTCTGGAGTGTTGAATTAGGAGGTTATTTTAACGCCTCAATTGACGCAAGTCAAGATTTAATCGTGCGCGAACGTAGTTATGCAGACAACGCTACACCCTCAGCCAATGGAGTAGCGATCGCCAATCTTGTACGTCTGGCTTTGTTTACAGATAATCTACATTATTTAGATTTAGCCGAACAAGGCTTAAAAGCATTCCGAAGTGTAATGAGCAAGCATCCACAAGCCTGTCCGAGTTTATTTACAGCTTTAGATTGGTATCGCAATAGTACTCTGATTCGTACCACTACCGAGCAAATACACTCACTCACGTCTCAATATTTACCAAGTGTTGTGTTTGCGATCGCGCCAAAACTACCAGAAAACAGTGTAGGCTTAGTTTGTCAAGGATTAAAATGCCTACCAGCAGCAGCAACTGTAGAGCAAATGTTACAGCAAGTTCGCCAAAGTCAGGTGAGAGGGTGATATCAGTTATCAGTTATCAGTTATCAGTTATCAGTTATCAGTTATCAAATTAAACTGGTAACTGTTCACTGGTAACTGTTCACTGATTTATGACAAATGCCCAATTAACAGCCATCATCTTAGCAGGCGGGAAAAGTACGCGCATGGGTAGGGATAAGGCTTTGATCCCGATTGAAGATGTCCCGATGTTGCAACGAATCTGCGAAATTGCGGAAGCTTGTGCAGAGCAAGTTTACGTGGTTACTCCCTGGCCAGAACGTTATCAAGATTTGCTACCACCCAAAAGTCAGTTTATTCAGGAAGTACTTTTAGCAAAAGAAACTGGTAATGAACCAAAAACTCATGGACCACTGGTGGGGTTTTCCCAAGGATTGACACAGGTAACAACAGATTGGGTGTTACTGTTGGCTTGTGATTTACCTAATTTACGAGTAGAAGTTTTGCAAGAGTGGATAGCTGGATTAGAACAAGTATCAGAAGAAGCGATCGCAGCTTTGGTTTATAGAAATAATAGATGGGAACCATTGTGTGGTTTCTATCGGCGTCGCTGTTTACCAGAATTAAATAAGTATATCGAGCAGGGAGGGCGATCGTTTCAGGAGTGGTTGAAGCGATATCCTGTACAAGCATTACCTTTGCTTGATTCAGAGATGCTTTTTAACTTCAATAGTATGATTTGAGAGAGGCGTTTCAGTTTAAAATATATAATCTCTCCTCTCCCTAGCCTCTGTTGGCGAAAATGAAACATACCCTATCAGTACTTGTAGAAGATGAAGCGGGTGTTCTTTCCCGCATTGCTGGTTTATTTGCTCGTCGTGGCTTTAATATCGAAAGTCTTGCAGTCGGACCAGCAGAACAGTCAGGAGTTTCTCGGATCACAATGGTTGTACCCGGTGATGATTGGGTAATTGAACAACTTACCAAGCAACTATACAAGCTAATTAACGTTCTCAAAGTGCAGGATATTACTGAAACTCCTTGTGTAGAACGCGAATTAATGCTACTCAAGGTGAATGCTACCAGCAGTACTCGTTCGGAAATAGTCGAGTTGTCGCAAATTTTCCGGGCGCGAGTAGTAGATGTAGCCGAAGATTCTTTGACTTTGGAAGTCGTCGGCGATCCAGGAAAAATGGTGGCGATCGTGCAAGTGTTACAAAAATTTGGTTTGAAGGAAATTGCTCGCACTGGCAAAATTTCCCTAACTCGTGAATCGGGAGTGAATACAGAGTTGCTAAAATCTTTGGAAGCCAAAGCTTCGTAGTAAGGGGTAGCTGTAGCTACCAAAATATACTTTTAATCAAGAAATTATTGAGGTTTGGATGATTATGTCACAATAAATCCAAACCTCTGTGATTATTAATCCATGACTTGGGTTCCTGGACAAAAGCTATACAACAATAAAGCGAGGCTCTGCAATTCAATATCAAGGCTCTGCAATTCAATATCAAGGCTCTGCAATTCAATATCAAGGCTCTGCAATTCAATGTCGAGGCTTTTTATTTTTTTTGGTTATGGGGACGTTGGATTTAGGTAGGGGACATCATCAACAAAAATCTTTAATTTCTACTTGGGAACTAAATCATTGAAACCCGCGCAGGCGGGTTTTGTTTGTGTAGCCAAGCCAGTGCGCCCTTGGAGGTTACCTCCGTTGTAGCACCTGGCGTGCGATTTCCAATCGCCGGGGCTTTTTCTGAGACATTTATCGATTCAAAAACCTATCCACACAGCGCACAAACATCTCTACACCCATCGCTAACGCTGTTTCATCAAAATCAAAACGGGGATGATGATGAGGATAAGCTAAATTCTTCTGTTGGTTAGCAGAACCCAAAAAGAAATAACAACCAGGTACTTCCTGCAAAAAGTAGGACATATCCTCACCGCCCATTGTTTGACATTCCGGTACAATACCCACGGGAGTT
Source organism: Westiellopsis prolifica IICB1 (assembly GCF_004323185.1). Classification (GTDB taxonomy): domain Bacteria; phylum Cyanobacteriota; class Cyanobacteriia; order Cyanobacteriales; family Nostocaceae; genus Pelatocladus; species Pelatocladus prolificus_A. The sequence goes on along the minus strand of NZ_NAPS01000001.1, from coordinate 2,490,023 downwards.
TCTACGACTTCCTCCGCGACCGATCGCACTAATTCCGCCATTCCTGCATCATTAATTGTGGCTGGGTAAAGTTTGCAGTATTCAAAGTCATAATTAGCACTAAAACTTTGGCAAATGCCAGCAATAATTTGCTCAATCTTTTGGGAGAAAAAGCCCTGCAAACTTGGATTAAAGTACCTAACAGTACCACTCATCCTTGCTGTATCTGCAATCACATTGCACTTTGTACCAGCATGGAGTTCACCGACTGTCACCACTGCTGAATCAATCGGATTGACGTTACGAGCCACAATTGTTTGTAGAGCATTGACAATTTGGGCTGCAACTACTACTGAGTCTACAGTTTGATGGGGCATAGCGCCGTGTCCACCTTTACCAAAAATCGTGCAGTTAAAGGTTTCTACAGCTGCCATTAATGCACCTGCACGTACACCCAGGGTTCCCAAAGGCAAATTATTCCACAGATGCAAACCGATAATGGCATCAACATCAGGATTTTTCAACACCCCAGCATCAATCATTGGTTTGGCGCCTCCTGGTCCTTCTTCCGCAGGCTGGAAGATCATTTTCACAGTCCCGGCGAAGTCTTGACGATGTTGCTGGAGATAATAAGCTGTACCCAGAGCGATCGCAGTATGTCCATCGTGTCCGCAAGCGTGCATGATCCCATCGTGCTGAGAACGATACGCGACTTCGTTCTGTTCGAGTATGGGTAAAGCATCCATATCCGCACGGATCGCCAATACTTTTTCATTGGCAGGTTTTTCACCCCGGATAATCGCAACGATACCAGTCTCAGCAATACCTGTTTGATGCTCAATTCCCCATTTTTGTAATTTCTGGGAGACAAATTCAGCTGTGAGTTTTTCTTGAAAACCGAGTTCTGGTTTTTGATGTAATCTACGTCGCCATTCGACTAATTGCGGTTGCAATGATCGAATCGCAAGGCGAACGCGAGATAAGTCAATATTGGTAGAGTCGGGAAAGGTCGAAACCATTTTCTTGAAATTGCTGTTGGTTATTTATATTGTGAGATTGTCATTTGTTATTTGTCATTTGTTCTTTGCTAATGACTAATGACTAAGTAAACGCTCTAAATCTAAATCTGAAGCTACTTGTGCAAGTTTGTCTCTATCTGCTGGATCTTCTAAATAGGGTAAACAGCCTAAAACTGGGGTATTTGTCAAAGACTGAATTAAGTCTGCTGGCGTCCAGTTGGCGATTTCCTCATCTGTGCGGGGTTGGACACAATTTAGAACAATTCCTAGCAATTGGACTCGTGTTTGTTTTGCTAAGGCGACATTCGCCACTGCTTGAGCGATCGCACCTAATCTGACTGGTACGACTAACACCGTAGGTAAGCGCCATTCACCTGCTAAATCTGCTACTGTCAATTCTTCAGTTACAGGTGAACCCAATCCACCTAAAGCTTCTACTAAAACAAAATCTCGACGCTGACATAAAGCTGTGTAAGACTGCCAGACTACAGCTAAATCTACATGGCGATTTTCTTTAATTGCGGCAATTGGGGGGGCTAGAGGTGCTTGAAAATACAAAGGTGTGATTTCATCAGGAGATTGTTCCAAGCTAAATAGTTGTTGATACCATTCGCGATCGCCCACTCCTGATTGTATGGGTTTCATAATACCCAAACTACGAGCAGAACAATATTTTTGCCAATAGGCTGCTAATGCTGTTGTTAAAACAGTTTTGCCTGCTTCTGTATCTGTTCCAGTGATTAGTAGTGCGTTCAATTGTAATAGTTAATGGTTAGTAGATAGTAGTTCGTAGATAAAGATTGAATTATTGCTAGCTGCTTGTTCTGTTTTAATTTTGTCAATATATTATCGTTAAATCAACCTGTCGAGCGTAGTTAATCCAAATGTAGAGACGTAGCATTGCTACGTCTCTACTAACAATTTGTTAGTCAAGTTCGTAGTAAGGACTTAAGTCCTTATTTTTTAAGCACTAAAGTGCTTACTACAAACTCTCATCTTCTTAGCTATTGGTTAGACGTGCCATTAGTCGGTTGATTATTGGGATTTTGATTGGGAATAGGTAGAAATGGAGTGTTAGTAGGTGTTTCGGTGGGT
>NZ_NAPS01000001.1:2480099-2487845 GCF_004323185.1 Westiellopsis prolifica IICB1 | reverse complement strand
TATTGGTGGGTGTTTCGGTGGGTGTTTCGGTAGGGGTTTCGGTGGGTGTTTCGGTAGGGGTTTCGGTAGGGGTTTCGGTGGGTATTTCTGTTGGAATATCGGTCGGTGTTTGTGTGGGTGTAGGCTGAGGTGGGCTTTCCAATTGGATATTGAGGTTATAGTCGCTTTCAGTAATTCCTGGAGGTAGGGTTAAGTCGATCGCATATCTACCATCAACAGGTAATGTACCTTGATAGAAACTGGCATTTTGAGCAGAGTTGTCAATTGGTTCTCTATTTGGGCCTAAAACTGTTAATAGAACACCACTTTCTTGTGCTAACAGCGCAATTATATTTTGACCTTTCTGACCTCGGAATGTGTATCGGATGATTTGATTGGCTGTGATTGTACCTTCAATATTGGTAACACCAGATGCATCTAAAGTGAGGCGTCTATTGACAATTGTCGGCTCGTTTGTTGTGGGTGTAACTGTGGGTGTGGGTGAAATAGTAGAACCATTAGGAACTACTGGAGAAGGAAAAGTTTGTGTTGGTACTTCAGTTGGCTGTGGTGATGGTGTACCGCGAATAGTACGCACCACCGCCCAAGAGCCGATTCCTGCTATACTCACCACGGCAACAGTAATTAATCCAACTGCTAACGGATTATCCAAAAATGACCTACTAGCAGGTTCTGGAATTGTATGACTAGGTGTATCAGGTGTGGATGGTGATCCTGGTGAAGGAGGGCGAGCAACGGGGATTGTTTGGACGTTGGAGACTCCAGGGTTGGACGCAGCTGGTATGGAGGCTGAAGCTAGGGGTGTTTGTTGTCCACCAGATGCTAGTGCTTGTGCTACTTGCGTTGCATTTTGGAAGCGATCGCTCGGTCTAAAGCTCAACATTCGATTTAAAATGTGAGTCAAGTGTGGACTCACACTCACCCAACGTTGCCAGTTCCAATTCAAGAGATTTTCATCAAATAATTCTTGAGGTTCTTTACCACTCAGCAATACTATTGCTGTCACTGCCAGTGCATATAAGTCACTACTGGGGTAAGCTTGTCCTGTTTGCATTTGCTCACTGGGAGAATAACCCAATTTTCCGACATAGGTTGCTGGTACTGTCGGATTAGCAGCTTGCAATCGTGTCGCGAGTTCTTTTACCACCCCAAAGTCGATTAAGACGGGCAGATTGTCAAGATCACGCAAAATAATATTGTCTGGGGAAATATCCCGGTGAATAATACCTCGACTGTGAATATGTTCTAGTACTGGTAACAAAGAGCGCAGCAGTTGTAATACTTCTTGTTCTGTGAATGCACCACCAACAGCTTTACGTTCATCCAGCAAAGTATGGTAGGTTTTACCAGCTACATAGTCTTGCACCAAAAACAATCGTTGGTCTTGTTCAAACCTTTCTCGGAATTTTGGTATTTGACGGTGTTCTATTTGATACAAAATATTGGCTTCTCGGAGGAAAAGCTCTTGTGCCTTTTGCCAAGCAACAGGATCTGTTGTATGAGGAATTAATTCTTTGATGGCACACAATTCGTTGAAGCGTCTGTTGTCTTCTGCCAGATAGGTTCTACCAAATCCCCCTTGACCAAGAATTTGAATAATTTGATAACGGTTTTGCAAAACAGTACCAGTTGAAATTGGTGATTGCATCTTTTAGTTAATTGAGTGTAACGGCACTACTCGGAGGAACTCACCCGCAAAAATCATATCCAACAGTTGTAATTTGTCAACTGCTGTAATTGTACGTATATTAAAGAAAATCTGAATACACTTGCTTATAATCTATTTTCACACTCTCTTTCGGGTACAAAATAGTAAATAAAGATAAAAAAATGCCTATTTTAGTTCCCATTGCTTGGTGAGCTTCTATTGATTTCTTTTTCCTTGGTGCTGGAAAACTATCTCGCAAGTCTGGTAATCTATTTACTTGCAGCTAGTATCATAAAATATCTAGAAGACTATAATTAATTGGTTCATCGGTGTTTTTACCATTACAAGTAAACTAGAATAGTCTACTCCTATCTGTAAATAGGGTGCAAAAAAGTAAAGTAGTCCGTCCAACAAATCTATATGAGACTTCAGGTTTTTAGAGCGAGTTAAAACTCTCGACAACAGGTGTGAGCTAGTAAAAGTGTGTCTACCACAAAAACAGAAAAATGAGAACCTTGTAGTTTCATGGAGGTATGTATCAAGTTTTTATGAAAGCTTCAACAAAACTCACAAATGTTTTTCGGACTATTGCTCTTAAACAATCTAAATATCTGATGATAATATTGCCATGAATGCACATCGAGGACCTGCTGTGCTTAGTACTGCAACTTTCAAACTGCCATCAACTACAACAGGAATAGCTGAAAATAATCGCCTGCGGCTGTTCTCTGGTTCTGCTAATGTACCCTTATCTCAAGAAGTAGCTCGTTATCTAGGTATGGACTTGGGGCCAATGATCCGCAAGCGATTTGCCGATGGAGAGCTTTATATTCAAATTCAAGAATCTATTCGAGGTTGTGATGTTTATTTAATCCAACCCAGTTGTCAGCCAGTAAATGATCATTTGATGGAATTACTCATCATGATTGATGCTTGTCGGCGAGCATCGGCTCGACAGGTAACAGCAGTAATTCCCTATTATGGCTATGCTCGTGCTGACAGAAAAACAGCAGGAAGAGAATCAATTACTGCCAAGCTGGTTGCTAACCTGATCACTCAAGCAGGTGCTAACCGGATTTTGGCCATGGATTTGCATTCAGCACAGATACAGGGATATTTTGATATTCCCTTAGATCACGTGTATGGTTCACCAGTTATCCTGGATTATTTAGTTAGCAAAGAACTGTCTGACATTGTGGTAGTATCCCCCGATGTTGGCGGTGTGGCAAGAGCAAGAGCATTTGCGAAAAAGCTCAATGATGCTCCCTTGGCAATTATTGACAAGCGTCGTCAGGCTCACAACGTCGCTGAAGTGTTGAATGTCATCGGTGATGTGAAGGGTAAAACAGCAGTGCTGGTAGATGACATGATTGATACTGGCGGCACAATTACAGAAGGAGCCAAGCTACTTCGTGAAGAAGGAGCGCGTCAGGTATATGCTTGTGCTACCCATGCAGTATTCTCCCCTCCAGCAATCGAGCGGTTATCAAGCGGCATCTTTGAGGAAGTAATTGTCACTAATACAATTCCGATTCCAGAGAGCGATCGCTTCCCGCAATTACAGGTGTTGTCAGTAGCGAATCTCCTAGGAGAAACGATTTGGCGGATTCATGAAGATAGCTCTGTAAGTAGTATGTTCCGTTAGTATCAAAACTTACTATTCTATACAAGACCGCAGGCTGTTTTTGCCTGCGTTCATTTAATTTATATGTATTCAGGGTGTGTTTTTTTTAACAAACCAATCGCGAGTGATCGCTTGATTAAAGCAAACCTAAATCTTTGAAACTGCGTCGTGTGATCTCAATCCTCATAGGTGCGGTTATTGTTCAAATCGTAAATTAAGATTGAGCTTCAACAACAGAACGCGATCGCCACAAACGAAACAGCATTTTTTCCCCTCAGAAATTGCATCAATAACAAGTAGGAAATTTCACGTCATCCTTTACCTTCAACCTTCTTCTACTAATTTCTCCAATTTTGATACTACCTGTTCTAATTCTTCAAAAATTGTGCTAGAGGCAATTTGGGAAAAAAGGGAGGCGCAAACCATGTTTATATGTATTTATACTTACAAAAGTAATTAACATATTATTAACCAGCAGATAGATACATTTTTCTATTTAGAAATAGGATAATGCTTGAGTTGAATTAAGCTAAGTGTTGAAAGACTGTGTTTCTGTCGTGGATTTGCCATCCACGACAGTTTTATATTAATGCGATCGCTTTTTGCAAAGGTGATGCCAGTACCAATAACAGGTAAGGCACTTGCTAATTTTTTGTTAACAAGTGCCTTATGTTTTAGAAGCTTCTAAAGGTGCTAAGTAAGCAGACGGAAATATTTACACATCAGGTTTTAGGCTGGATAAGGATTTCAGGTCGCATTTTGTGTGATTGACTTTGTTTTACAACTTATCACCATATCTATAATGCGTAATGGTGATTCTCACGACCATGTCAATCTTAGTGACCCTTACTTACTACCAACCACGATACCAATGTCTGTGGTGACCATGGTGACCATGGTGACGACCACCCCAACCTTTGTAGTAACCTCCGTAGTAACCTCCGTGACCACCAACTAGATGTTGCTGTTCTTCTACAGACACATCTGTCAGGGACTCATCTTTATCCAGATCTTTCAGTAACTCAAGATTGGTAAGTTGATCAGACATAACTCATTTCCTCCATTTCATTAATCACCTACTACAAACGCTACTGATGATCTCAGAAACAGATTTGGAGCTTCCAATTTGAAACCTTTATCATGTGTACCGTCGCTCAAATTTTAAACTATTAAACATGAGCGGCACGCAAGAACGTTCTTACACTTCCCACTCTAAAAGAATGTTGTAGTAAATGATCAAATGATTTACATTACTTTAACAACCATTACTTTTGTTTATTGTTTTTTGAGTTTTTACTTATACTCAGCCTTTTCAACGGTGGCGCGAAAGAATTCAAGATAACGTTGTGTACCAAACCACCAACCCGCGTTTATCTGGGATGGAATTGTGAAACCGCCAAATTTCTTTTCTGCTTGAAATTCTACTCCAAATGGGATGTAGTCCCAGCTACCATTATCTGTTTTATCTCCCCAACGTGGCAGAGAAAGCTTTAATATTTTGCCTTCGGCGTCTACAACCAGCGTTAGCGTTACAGATTCATCGTCAATTACAAGATTTGCTTGTATGGTCTTTTCATCAATAGCTTTCCAAATGACACCGTGTTGAGGTAACAATGCAGAAGGTAGCCAGACAAATTCTCCTGCAAGTCTACCAACCCCAGAACGAGCAATATCTTGAGTATGAGCGTTCACTACAGGAACTAATCCCCAAAGAGAAAACCGCATTCTACCGGAACCATTACTGTAATAATCAGCACCCACTACTTGAGACAAACCACGACCGATCGCAGCTTTCCAAACAAATCCTTTGAGTACTGAAATTCTTTGTTTAGCTTGCATGGGAACCCAAGGTTTATCTTGTCCTAACCTAAAACTACCACTCATTTCCAGAGTTACAGAAGACGCCAAGGGAGTTCCTGGTGCGATCGCATGTAAAAAATAGCGCTGCACAGGTGCTGGTAATTCTGCAACCATATCTTCTGTAAAAACATTTTCTGTGGGGAAATCTGCTATTTTTTGCCATATTTTACTTACTTCATTGTCATTTTTAATTCTCACAACTACCAATATCAAGAATGCGATCGCTAGTAATGCTGCAATACTAAGTAATATTTTGGTCAACATTTCAAGTTCAAACCAGTCTGAATTTACTTCCAAATTACGAGCAAAAAATGAGAAACTTTTGAGGAAGTGAACTATGGGGTTTTTTGAATGATGGAACTAAAGTTCCATAAAACGCGATCGCAAAGTCAGTAACCCTCGGTAAAAATGAGAAAAAATCGTAAGTTCCCTCACACTCGGTATTCCCAAATTATTCAGACAACTGTGATTGTATTGGTATTGTTGATCAGTTTCCTGTTAGCACCAGTACAAGCACAATCTGTAAACTATGCACCTGTTGCTGTAGATGGTCGATTGGTTTTTAGAGTCAGCAGTAATGAACAATCAAAAGCTCAAGAACGAGCAAAATTCATTAGTTCCCAATTGCAAGCAGTTGTTAAATCCGATGAAGCGCCTGATATCAAAATTGAACAACGCAACGATTCTCCAATTATCATAGTTAATGGTCGGTACTTATTGACCGTTACCCAGAACGATATAGATTCTGCTGGTACTCCCGAAGAACAAGCTAGGATCTGGGTTCAAAAAATTGAGGATGCAATCCAAAAAGCCCAAAGCGAGAGAGGTACAGAGTTTATTCGCAATACATCAATTCTGAGTATTGTGATTGTGTTGATGGCGATCGCACTACATCGGTTACTCGGAATTGTATGGCAACTCACCCAAAATCGCCTCTCACAAATGCTAGTTTCGGCTGATTCATCTAGCGATAACCAAATCCAAAATACATCAAGATTTCTGTTTAAAGCAACACTGCTGTTAGCACGGATAGGACTTTGGGTAGGGGTAGTTCTCTATATTACTAATCTGTTTCCTCTCACCCGTAATTTGAGCTATAATATCGCGACCAGAATATTTACTAGCCTTACCTCTCCAATTTTTTCTTTAGGACAAAAGTCCTATTCTCTGACCAACATTTTAATTTTGATTATCTTGCTCTTGGGGCTAATAATCTGTGCAGGTGCAGCAACAAACTTGCTACGCTCTCGGATTTTAAGTCGGATGCGAATTAGCAGAGGAGCGCAAGAAGCGATCGCCATTATTTGCAAATATGCCTTTATTAGTTTTGGTACAATTGTTTTGCTACAAATTTGGGGACTAGATCTTAGTTCTCTGACAATTGTAGCTAGTGCCTTGGGTGTAGGAATTGGTTTTGGTTTCCAAGACATTGCTAAAAACTTTGGTAGTGGAATTGTATTATTATTTGAACGTCCCATCCAAGTCGGCGATTTCATCGAAGTGGGCGAATACATGGGGACAGTGGAATACATAGGAGCGCGCAGTGTAGTAATTCGCACATTAGACCGAATTTCAATTATCGTCCCCAACTCTCGATTTCTGGAGACTGAAGTCATTAACTGGAGCCATCGCAACCCTGTTTCTCGGATTCATTTACCAGTAGGTGTCGCTTACGGTTCAGACGTAAACTTGGTAAAAACAGCACTCGTGGAAGCCGCTGTACATCACCCCGAAGTTTTAAAACTACCCCAACCTCAAGTATTTTTCACAGGTTTTGGTGAAAGCGCCATAGACTTTGAACTCCTAGTATGGATTGACAAACCCCACCAACAAACACCGATTAAAAGTGATATCTATTTTCTCCTCGAAGCCTCTTTGCGAAAATACAAAATAGAAGTTCCCTTCCCGCAGAGAGATTTGAATATGCGTACAGGCGACTTACCCATCAAACTTTCATCAGAATTAGAACAAGCTTTGTTGCGCTTGACCAAAGAATTTAATGGAAATGGGAAATCGATGAAGTAGGGGGAGCATCCCAAATGTTCAAAAAAACGCCTGCGATTGAAATCGCAGTCTTATAGTGAAAGTCTGCTTAAAACAGACTGTTTGATTTATTTAAGTCGTCTTCAGACGACTTGTGCTAATAGCAAAGGGTTTATACCAATTCTTCGTGAAGCTGCTCCCGAATTTTACCCCTCCCCAACCCTCCCCTTTTCAAGGCAGGGCTGTTTCATTCTTAAAAGGAAAAAAGTGGAAACTTTGAAATCTCGTTCTGTTTTGATTAGATATTCGTTATTAACGAACTAAAAAAGAGGGTTTGAGATTTTACTCTCGAAAATGAAACAGCCCTGCCTTTTCAAGGGGGATTTAGGGGGATCTAAAACGTTTTGCTACCAATAAAAGAACTTTTCAAACATCCTCTAAGAGTTGTCTTTCGTAAACAAGTATTTGTATTTCGCTGATGAGTGTTTGATACTCGACGACGACTCTTTTATACTCGACGATGAGTATTTGAGACTCGACGACGACTCTTTTATACTCGACGACGAGTGTTTGATACTCGATGACGAGTGTTTGATACTCGATGACGAGTGTTTGATACTCGACGACGAGT
>NZ_NAPS01000001.1:2461948-2479771 GCF_004323185.1 Westiellopsis prolifica IICB1 | reverse complement strand
TCTTTTATACTCGACGACGAGTGTTTGATACTCGACGACGACTCTTTTATACTCGACGACGAGTGTTTGAGACTCGACGACGAGTGTTTGATACTCAACGATGAGTGTTTGATACTCGCTGACAGTGGAGAGTAAAAAACAAGGGAGAATCTATCAAAAATATTCGACCTGTCCCCCCACACATCCTTGTCTCCCGTGTCCCCTTATGATCCCTTTTAATATTGAGTTAAATCTTTGTGTCCTTTGTGTCCTTTGTGGTTCGTCAAATAGATATTCTGTGATTGGGAAGAGATTGACCGACTCAAATTTATGACACCAAAAAAGAAGACATATCGCTTCTTAGCGCTAATACTGGTAACTACCTTGTTTTGCTTGAGCATCTCACCAGTTTTAGCAAAAATTTCTCACCCTCCTAGTTCCACTTCCCCCACAATCTCTGCTGTTTTACAACAAGGGAAAGCACTCTACGATAACGGACAGTTTGCACAAGCAGTACAAGTATTGCAGCAAGCAGCCCAAAATTATCGCCAGCAGGGGGAGACAAAAAAACTTGCTGTGACTCTGAGTAATCTTTCTCTGGCTTATCAACAACTTGGTGCGTGGAATGAAGCCAAGCAAGCAATTACAGAAAGTCTAAATCTCCTCAAAAGTACAGACGATCGCAAAATATTAGCTCAAACCCTCGATATTCAAGGTCGTCTGCAACTTGCAATTGGACAACCAGAGGAAGCTTTAAAAATTTGGCAACAGGCAGAAAATATTTATACTCAAATAAATGATCAAAATGGCGTAGTACGATCGCAGATTAATCAAGCTCAAGCATTAATCTCTAGTGGATTTTACCGTCGGGCAGAAGCAACACTATTACAAGTAAACCAGATATTGCGATCGCAAAAAGATTCACCAGAAAAAACAGTAATGTTGCGATCGCTAGGCGATGTCTTACAATTAGTGGGCAAATTTCCAGAATCTCACGCTGTTCTTGAACAAAGTTTAGCAGTAGCCAAGCGCTTGCAATCACCTAATTATATTGCCGCGAGTCTTTTTAGTTTAGGTAATAATGCTCGCGATCGCGAGCATACACAGCAAGCGATTGATTTTTATCAACAAACAGTTAAACAATCTCCCTCAACTCTGTTAAAAGTCCAAGCCCAGCTTAATCTTCTCGGTTTACTAATTGAAGAGCAAAAACAAAAGGATGCTCTGATTTTAGTACCACAAATTCAATCCCAAGTCAACCAACTTCCCCCCAGTCGCGCCAGCATTTACGCCCAGATTAATTTTGCTCAAAGCCTTTTGATTTTAGATTTTCTAGAGAACCAATCTAAAATTGCTCAAATTCTTGCCAAAGCTGTGCAACAAGCTCGTAATTTAAACGATCAACGCTCCTTAGCTTATGCTTTGGGTAGTCTAGGAAATTTGTATGAACAAACTAGACAGTGGTCTGAAGCCCAAAAACTGACCGAACAGGCGTTACTTTTGGCACAGAGTAGTAATGTCCCAGATATTGCTTACAGATGGCAATGGCAGTTAGGTAGATTGCTGAAAGTACAAGGGGATATTCCAGGAGCGATCGCAGCCTATGATTCAGCAGTCCAAACCCTCGAATCGATTCGTAATGACTTGGTAGCAGTCAATCGAGAAGTACAATTCAGCTTTCGCGATAGTGTCGAACCAGTATATCGACAATCAGTAGAATTACTATTAAATTCTCAAACAACACAACCAGAAGAGAAAACTTTAGAAAAAGTACGCCAACGAATTGAAGCGCTGCAAATAGCGGAATTAGATAACTTCTTTCGGGAAGCGTGTTTAGAAGGTCAGCGTGTAGTACTGGATCAAATCGTAGACAAAGAAAATCCTACGGCTGCGATTTTATACCCAATAATTCTTCCCAATCAACTACAAGTAATTGTCAAAATTCCCAAACAACCCCTACAACACTACAGCACTCAAATTTCCCAAGCAGAAGTAGAACAAATAATTACTCAATTACAACAAAATCTTCTTAATCCTGCGGCAATCAAAGTTACAAGAACCCAGTCACAGCAGGTTTACAACTGGCTGATCAAACCGATTGAATCGCAATTATCAGCTAGTGGAGTCAATACCATAGTATTTGTACTTGATGGAGCCTTGCGTAATTTATCCATGTCTTCCCTGTATGACGGAAAACAATATTTGATCGAAAAATACGCAACAGCTTTGAGCATCGGTTTGCAAATCTTTGATCCCAAGCCATTACAGCAACAGCGTTTACAAGCCTTAACTGCGGGTTTAACTCAACCACCACAAGCATACTCGGAATTCGCACCCCTACCCGCGATCAAAACAGAGATTGAGCTAATTAGCGAATCTGGTATATCTACGACCAACTTGTTAGATCGACAATTCACCAGTAAAGAACTAGAGAAAAAAGTTAATACTAATCCTTTTAACGTCGTGCATTTAGCAACCCATGGTCAGTTTAGTTCCCGTGCTGATCAGACATTTATCTTAGCTGCCGATGGTCCAATTAATGTTACTCAATTTGATAGTATTCTTCGTAGTCGGGATGACACCAGAGCAGAAGCACTACAACTATTAGTATTAAGTGCTTGTCAGACAGCAGCAGGAGACAAACGTGCAGCTCTGGGTTTAGCTGGCGCAGCTGTACGCGCCGGCGCACGCAGTACCATTGCTTCTCTTTGGCAAATAGATGACGAATCCACCGCTCAGTTTGTCGGTGCTTTTTATCGAGAACTCAAAGAAAGCAGGATTAGCAAAGCAGAAGCGCTGCGTCGCGCCCAGCTACAATTGCTCAAGCATCCGAATTATAATGCTCCTAGTTTTTGGTCTGCTTACGTACTGATTGGAAATTGGTTGTAAGAAACTTTTAACTACAAATTATTAAATATTAATTCCTGAATCAGCGACAATTTTTTTGCGTAATTTTTGTAATGATGAGCGACATGTATACAGCAGCATTAAACTTTGGGGAATGATCCATGTCACACCAAGCCTATCATCTTGAAGATATCGCTTTAACACTGCCCATCACCAAGGCAGCCCGCACAACAGCCGAACGATTTGCCCGTCAACTGCCACATTCTCAAACTGGGGAACGAGTTCGTTTGAATACTTTGTGTATATTAGCAGTTAATGATTATTTACAAATGATGGGTTTTCCTACTGATTTGGCAGCTAGTGACAGTTGGAATCCGATTATGCGTTTGTGTGCTGATGTGGCTGATTTAGAATTACCAGGAATTGGGCGTTTAGAGTGCCGTCCTGTACTATTGAATCAACAAATTGCTTATGTCCCCCCTGAAACATGGGAAGAACGAGTAGGTTACGTGTTTGTGCAAGTTGATGAATCCCTCCAAGAGGCAAAATTATTGGGATTTGTCCCCAGCGTCGCTACCGAAGAGATTCCTTTAACTGAACTACAACCTTTAGAAGAATTAATTGAACATCTAACACCTGTTTTTGAGTTACCAGTTCCGGAATTGGTGAATTTGAGCCAGTGGTTTACAGGTATATTTGAAGCAGGATGGCAAACTATAGAATCCTTATGGAATCAACCTGAAATGTCGCCAGCTTTTGCATTTAGAAGCGGCAACTTGATAGAAGATCAAGCTAATGATCCGCCAGAAGCAGTAGTCAGACGAGGAAAATTAATTGATTTAGGAATTCAGATTGGCAAACAACTAGTCATGTTAGTTGTAGAAATTAGTCCCCAAGCTGATCAACAAACAAACGTTCTGGTGCAACTGTATCCTGCTAACAATCAAAAGTACTTAACACCAGAAGTCCAACTTACAGTCCTAGACAAATCAGGATCAGTCTTTTTGGAAGCCCAAGCGAGAAATGCAGACAATTATATGCAATTAAAATTTGCCGGAGAACCCAAAGAAGAATTTACCGTTCAAGTAGCATTGCATGATGCTTGTGTAAAAGAACATTTTGTAATTTAGTTATTTGTCATTTGTCATTTGTCATTTGTTCTCGTTTTCTTGATGTCTCCATTTCTGTTACCGATACTTCTTTAGATCGTACAGAGCAGCAGATTTAATGAGTGGAGTCAATCCAAAATCCAAAATCCAAAATTGAATGACTTTCTAATTTATGGGTAAGTTAGTAGTTCTGAAATTTGCAGACGGTAGCTTTGAGCAAGGGTTTGCCGTTACCTTACAAATTGGTGAGGAAGGTGAGTTACCTTCTTCAGAAATTGCGGGTAAGTTACCAGCAGCAACAGAATTATTACAGAAATATAAAGAGTGGCAATCTAGTTATTCAAGATTAGGTAATCGTTATCGTTTATCTGCGGAGAAGGTGCAAGTAACAAATGTATCGATCCTCAAAGACTGTGATAAAACTGCTCATGTATTGCGATCGCATCTTAATTCCTGGTTACTGGCTGCGGAATTTCGTCCGGTGCGTGAAAAATGGCTAGAAAGATTATTGCCTACAGATATAGTACGAGTCATTTTACAAACAGAAAATCGTGATTTGCAGCGTTTACCTTGGCATCTTTGGGACGTACTTGAACGCTACCCTAAGGCGGAAATTGCCATAGCACCTCCAAGATACGAGCGTATTGCTGCTAAGAAAACTCATAATAAAAAAGTAAATATTTTAGCAATTATTGGTAATAGTCAAGGAATTGATACTCAAGCAGATACTGTTTTACTCCAAGGATTACCCGCAGCTGAAGTCAGCTTTTTAGTTGAACCCCAGCGTAAGGAATTAAATGATTATCTCTGGCAAAAAAACTGGGATATTCTCTTTTTTGCTGGACACAGTTCTAGCAAAGGAAATAATTATACTGGCAAGATTTTTTTAAATAAAACTGATAGTCTCACGATTGATGAATTAAAATATGCTTTAAAAAAATCAGTGGAACGAGGTTTACAACTGGCAATTTTCAACTCTTGTGATGGCTTGGGATTAGGAGAAAAATTAGCTGATTTGCACATTCCTCAAATGATAGTGATGCGCGAACCTGTTCCAGATTTAGTTGCACAAGAATTTTTAAAAGGTTTTCTGGATAGTTTTGCTGGTGGTGAACCTTTATACTTAGCAGTGCGAGAAGCACGGGAAAGATTACAAGGATTAGAAGATAAATTTCCTTGTGCGACTTGGCTACCAGTAATTTGTCAGAATCTCGCAGAATCACCCCCCACTTGGCAAAAGTTCACAGGCTGGATTACTCCCAGCAAACCTGTCAAACGAACTTATAATTTTTCTAATTTATTACGTATAATTATTTATTTTTTAATTAATAGTGTATTAATTACTGCAATTCCTACTGGCTTGAAATTTTTGGAAGTCCTACAAAATTGGGATTTACAAGCCTTTGATTTGATGATGCGATCGCGTTCAGTTTTCATCAATGAAAACCCCGATCCACGCCTGTTATTAGTCACCGTTGGTGATGCTGATATTGCAGCCCAACGCCGCAGAGGCGAATCTTTGAAAGGAACATCTATATCTGATCAAACCCTCAATAAAGTTTTGGAGAAACTTCAACAACATCAACCGCGAGCGATCGGTCTAGATATTTACCGTGATTTTCCAGCAGAATCAACAAATTTACTCAATCATCTCCAACAAACTAACAACCTATTTGGAGTCTGCAAAGGCAGCGATACAACAATTAATACTAATGGCATTGAACCACCACCAGAATTCCCCCCACATCGTTTAGGTTTTAGCGACTTTGTTTATGATGCTGATGGTGTAGTGCGTCGCCATTTGCTGTATATGAACCCAGAAGCAACTTCACCTTGTCCTACTTCTTTTTCTCTCAGCTTACAACTCGCACTGCGCTATTTACAAGCTGAAGGAATTAAATCAAAGTTGACTCCCACAGGTGATTTTCAAATTGGTAATCTTAATTTCCCACTCTTAAAACCGCGAACAGGAGGTTATCAAGGTATAGATACTAACGGTGGTCAAATTTTACTCAACTATCGTTCCTCAAAGCGAATTGCTGAACAAGTAACATTGACACAACTTTTATCTGCTCCAATTAACCCCAACGCAATTAAGAACAAAATAGTCTTGATTGGTGTAACTGCTAAAGGTGATTTTCCAGATTATTGGGCTACACCTTATAGTACTGAGTTAGACCAACAAATGCCAGGAGTATTAGTACAAGCTCACATGGTTAGTCAAATTCTCAGTGCTGTTCTAGACCGACGCCCACTCCTGCAATCATGGAATCCCTTTGCTGAAGTAATGTGGATTTGGGTTTGGTCAGTAGCAGGAGGATTACTAGCTTGGCAAATGCATCACTCTTTGACACGCTTGTTAATTTTTGTCGTCATTGGCTCAGGAATTCTTTATATTTTCTGCTTTGGTTTATTTATCCAAGGTTACTGGGTACCTTTTGTACCATCAGCTTTAGCACTCATAGGAACAGCTGGTATAACAGCAATTAATCAAGAGCCAAAGTAATTTGTCATTTGTCATTGGTCATTTGTCATTGGTCATTGGGAACAGACTTGTTAAATCATTCCCCCCACACTTCCCACACTTCCCAGACGCGATGAATCGCGTCTCTACATTACTTCCCACACTCCCTTGTCCCCGATCCCCAATCCCCGTTCCTCACATTATGAAGTTCAATTTAGATCCGATTAAACTTTTTTTGGTGTTGACTCTCAGCAGTACTAGCTTAGTTAGTAGTTTTTCGTTGGTTGTCGCGCAGTCAACGCCAACTCAACCCTCACAACCAACTTCACCTCAGCCTCCTAAGAGTGGAACTATTAAGGTTGATTTACCTAATTTGCCACCGGGTCCTCCTCCTGGAGGTCGTCGCTTTGGGGGAGCCAGAAGAGGTAGCTGTCCAGAGGTTAAAACACCCCTAACTGCTTTAGTTCCCTCGACAGAGCAACCGCCATCGGTAACAAATGTTTGGGGATTAACAACAGAAGAACATCCTCAACTATGGTTTT
Source organism: Westiellopsis prolifica IICB1 (assembly GCF_004323185.1). Lineage (GTDB taxonomy): Bacteria > Cyanobacteriota > Cyanobacteriia > Cyanobacteriales > Nostocaceae > Pelatocladus > Pelatocladus prolificus_A. The sequence goes on along the minus strand of NZ_NAPS01000001.1, from coordinate 2,472,830 downwards.
ATCTACCGTACACTAAGAGTTCTGGTTATCCGGCTGAATTTGTCTTGCTTGATGATGAAACCAAAGATTCAGTTTATAAAACTGCGATCGCTCTACCAGCGAAAGCAGGTATTATCAAAGTCCCCATACCTGAAAATGTTCCGCCACTGCAAGTAAATAAACAGTATCGTTGGTTCTTTAACGTTTATTGTTACCCACAAAAGCAATCAACTCCTATTTATGTAGAAGGAGTTATTCTCCGTAAAACACCTAATCAAACTTTACTTAAACAGTTACAAAAATCACAGCCTATCCAACAAGTTAATATTTATGCCAACAATGGCTTTTGGTACGATGCGCTCACCACACTAGGACAACTGCGCCAAACAAATCCCCAAAATAATACACTTCAAACACAGTGGAGAGATTTACTAGCTGCTATTGGCTTAGGTGAATTAGCAATTCAACCATTAGTTCAACCGTAGTGATTAGATTGGGGATCCCCAATCCCCACACTTCTCTCTTCCCCTAGATGCTTGAACATCAAACTAAATTTGGTTTAAGTTTTAGACAATATTTGATCAATTCTGTTTGTTGTGGATGCGTCTGTTCTAATCAAAACTTTTGTTGCTGTTTTTGTACTTGCTGATGCGATCGGTAATATACCAGTTGTTTTGATTCTCACTAGAGGTATGGAACCAGAACAAAGAAACAAAGTGATAGATAAAGCTATTTTGGTAGCAATAACAGTACTTTTGCTCTTTGCTTTTGGTGGACAATTTCTTTTGAGTTATTTGGAGATCAGCATGGGATCATTAAGAGTCGCTGGGGGATTGCTATTATTATTAATTTCTTTACAAATGCTTCAAGGCGACTTAGATACTCCAGTGATCGATCAAGATCGTGATGTGGCAATTACTCCCTTAGCTTTACCTTTATTGGCAGGCCCTGGCACACTCACAAGCGTGATGTTACTGATGTCAGAATCTCCCAATCCGCATATTGGCGTAATCGTGGGAATTGTTGCTGCAATGTTCGTCAGTTGGTTAATTCTGCGACAGGCAAACTTTATTGATAAGTGGTTCGGTGCTGAAGGAGAGGTAATTGTTACTCAGCTTTTAGGGTTTTTACTGGCAGCATTAGCGGTGGAAATTGGTAGTGCAGGAATTAGAGAGTTATTTTTAAGTTAAGTCTTTGCTGGCGATCGCTTGTTTGCTAACTAGAAGCACTGGTATAAAACCGTAATGCAAACCGCCAAAACTGATTAGCAACAAAAAATAGCAGTACAGCTAGCATTCCCGCACCCAGCATCCAAGTAATTTCGCTACGACCTAACATTGCTTCTGCTGGTACTGTAGTTAAAAATGCAACAGGTACTATAAAAGTGAAGAAGAAACGATAAGCAGCAGGATAGGCTACCATTGGATACCTACCAGCTTCCAACAAACCACGTAGTACCTCGGTAACATTATAAATTTTGACAAACCAAATACTGGTAGCTCCCAGCATAAACCACAAGCTATAAAGTATGATTAAGCCAAAACCCAACGGTACAGCACTTAATAGGTAGTCGCTTATCCTTAAATTGAGTCGTGTACCTGCATAGATAATCAATATGGTGCCAAAAACCAAATCTGGTAGTCCCCAAGGTGAAAGAGTATGGGTAGAAAGCCAAAATTGACTGGGGATTGGTTTTAGTAAAACAAAGTCGAGTGTTCCTTCTTGGACAAGGCGGACAATCCGATTCAGGTTAGGAGCGAGAAAAGTTGCTGAAAACCCCTGCAATAAAGTGAAAATTCCTAGTACTAGCAACGCTGCTTCCCATGACCAACCAGGGAAGGTGTAACCTTTTCCATAAAATAAGAATAATCCAAATAAACTGCCTACTAAATTGCCTATGCTACTAAGGGCAGCTAAAAGGAAGTTAATACGATACTCCATTTCAGCCGCTATAGCTGTACTCCAAAAAATTCCGATTAATTTCAGGTGTTTTAGCATTGTAGATGTTCCTCTCGCTTTATTGCCGTTGTGTTACGGCTTTGCCATAACGCACCTAACACAACGCCAGGTACTACAACGGGTGAAACCCCCGCAACGTACTGGTTCCCCTACACTAATTTAATCTTCCAGGGTTGAAACGAGAATTTTCTAGGTTGAAACGAAAATTTTCTGGGTTGAAATCAGCAATAGCCAGACTAGACCTTCAGAATTCCTTGCCAACACGTTAAGCTTGATTAAGGTAGCAATTTATTGCGCTTTTTAGATTAATTTCTCTGTTACTGGTAACTTTTAACAGTTGTCTATTTTATTTATTTGGTAAGGGTTTGCCCACCATATACCTGATAACTGCTGCTGGTACTGTTCACTGATTTTATTTTCACTGCTTGAGAAACTCGGAATGCTAGACCAAATTTTTGACTACCTTAATTTTCATCTCAGCATTGAAGCGGCTATAGTTTTGCTGATTTTGATGTTTTTGGAGGCGGTACTATCTGCTGATAATGCTATTGCTCTTGCTGCGATCGCTCAAGGACTGGAAGACAAAAAGCTGGAAACCCAAGCACTCAACATCGGTCTAGTTGTTGCCTATGTCCTGCGTATTACCTTACTGCTCACCGCTACTTGGGTGCAACAGTTTTGGCAATTTGAGTTGCTAGGCGCAGCTTACCTTCTGTGGCTAGTATTCCAACACTTTACTTCTGAAGAAGACGACGAACATCACCATCACGGACCACGTTTTAGTTCATTGTGGCAAGTGATCCCAGTAATTGCTTTGACAGATTTGGCTTTTTCTTTGGATAGTGTCACCACTGCGATCGCTGTTTCCCAAGAAACTTGGTTAGTACTGACTGGGACAACGATTGGTGTGATTACTCTGCGATTTATGGCAGGCTTATTTATTAAGTGGTTGGATGAATTTGAGAACCTAGAGGATGCAGGTTATATGACTGTTGCATTGGTGGGATTACGCCTATTAATCCGCGTGGTAAATGAGGATTTAGTACCACCACAATGGTTGATGATTAGTGCGATCGCCCTAATTTTAACCTGGGGATTTTCTCAACGCACCCTACCCCCATCAGTATCAACGGAATCGCAGAAGACAAAAGTAGCCCAATCTAAAGAAGTTGAGGAAGTCTGAGAAGTATGGGGAGTGTGGGGAATAATGTAGAGACGCGATTCATCGCGTCTGGGAGTGTGGGGAGACAAGGGAGAATTATTTAACAAGTCTTTTCCCAATGACAAATGACAAATGACAAATGACAAATGACAAATTGTGAAAGCACAGCTTTTGTTAATCTTCACCCTATTGGTTCTTAATTCTGGGACAGCGCATTCACAAACACCTGTACCAAACCCACAGACAACAGCCACTCCAACAGTTGCTCCCACAACAACTGTTACATCAAAATCTTCGAGTCAGCCTAAGAATACAAAGGTTTCCGAGAAGGATTTGGTGAAAACCTTTGAAGAGCTAGATAAGGGATTTACTACTGTTGTCTTTTTATTGGTAAAAATCTTAGTAGGGTTACTGAGTGTATTTGTTATTAGGCGATTCTTTTTAGTAATTATTAACCGCTCTTCCCAATTGATAATTGATAATTTCAGTAATGCAACTGGCGCAGATGAAATCGAGGGTATTTTACCAGGATTATCACAATTAGCACGGGAAAGATTAGCCAGAGAGATGAAAAGCGTCTACCAAAGGTCAAAGGAGCATATCACTAGTGTTGGCCCGGAAATAAATCTCTCCTCTACTAGATTTCCGTTACCACAAGCCACTGCAAATCAACAACTCACCAATTTTATATCTTCTGTCAAAGAGTTAACTCCTGACCAAATTGATCCATTGGTACAATTACTTGCAGTAGTATTCCCACCCTATGGTACTAAAGTTACTGGTATCTTACAAAGCCAGGGTGAAGAACATAAAAGAATTGGTATCACATTTGAAATTCAGGATATAGATAACTGCATTGCTGCTCTGATTTATACTGTCTGGGAACTACCTGATTCTGAAGCAGATAAACAGTCAAAAATAGCACTCAAAGACCGTTTTAGACAGCTATTGCGGACAGCTAGTCGTTGGCTAGCATTAGAACTCTCTAAGCGGGAGATGATCAGAGGTATACCCAAATTGTATTTGGGTAGCAAGCGTCAACGCTATCTAGGTCAAATTCATAATTTCTTTGGTGTCCTCAATCAATCTAGCGCCCAAACTCATGGTAAATTTTTCTACCCATTGGCGATTGATGAGTTGCAAGACGCCATAGAATTTTACCCAGATTGGTATCAACCATACTATAACTTAGCTGATACTTACAGCCTCTTAGCACGCACAGAAAAAGGTGAGAGAAAAGTTAATCATCTCCAGAGTGCGATCGCTTACTACGAAGAAGCACTCAAAAGAGTTACAGAGCCAACTGTGGAATTACGGATCAAAGTTGCTCGTGCGATCGCTCAACTACTCACAGAAAGAGAAGATTTGATCTTGGCAGCAAAACAGGAAATACAAAACCTGGAAACAGCAAACAATTGGGATGCTACCACAGTATTAAATTACCAATTACTGTATTATCTTGCTTGCTGGTATGCCCTAGCTTATCGTTTGGATGTCGCCGATGAAACCCAAAAACAAGCCTATATATACTTAGCTTACAGCCTAGCTAGATACAAAAATAGAGATTTTTGGGAATGGATTAGTAAAGATCCGGATCTAGAAAGTATCCGTGGATGTTTTCCGGAACTCAAATCTACGCTTTTGAAGACATTGAATGAAAAGCCGGAACTAGCAAAGCAAATAGGCAAAGATTTTGCCGAATCTATAGAGAAAGTTTTGGAGGGGGTTGATCGGGGATCGGGGATTGGGGAAGGTAGGGGTCCCCTTTGGGGAACTCGGGGCCCCCACTCCCCCCAAGGGAGTGGGGATAAGGGGTAACGGGGATTCTCCAGAGGAGACGCTACGCGTAGACGCGTCAGCGGCTTCTCATAGAGTACGGGGATCGGGGACAAGGGAAGGGGGACAATGGAAATAATTAACTACTAACTACTAACTATTCAAGCAGAATTCATTACACACATTGTCTTCCTGTTCCCTGTTCCCTGTTCCCTTTTCCCTATCTCCACGAATGACTTGAATTTTGCTTAACTACTTAACTACTAACCACCAACAAATTTAAAATGAGTCAAGCCGATTTTGAAAAAGCCAAGCAGCGTTTAGCACAAGCAAAACAAGATATTATCTGGGCAACCAATGTTTTAGACGATGCTGCTAAGAACTTGAGCGATTACAAACTCACTCCTGAAGAGGTAGTTCAATTAGGCTATCAATTTCAGCGAGACTTGCAGGATATCCGCCAAACTCTAGAGCAAAAAACTCACTTAAAAAAAGATTTAAAATCACCAACAATTAAATATTCTTTTCCTCCTCCAAATATTGGCGAATCTCGCGAAATATCACCGAAAATAACAGGGGAAATACCCCCTTTCGATGATCCTGATGAAGATGATGATATGGGCGTAAGTCGTTCTCTGCGTCCAAATATTGGCGAATCTCGCGAAATATCACCGAGAATAACAGGGGAAATACCCCCTTTCGATGATCCTGATGAAGATAATGATATGGGCGTAAGCCGTTCTCTGTTTTAGAATTTTAGGGTGAGAGACGCTGTATTTTCCAATCGTTATTATCTAAGCGAGTATATAATATGCGATCATGCAGGCGACTAGAACGTCCTTGCCAAAACTCTATTTCTGTGGGGATCACCCGTAAACCTCCCCAATGAGGCGGTCGGGGTACATCCTGGTTTTTATACTTAGCTTGTAGTTCTTGAAACCTTTGTTCTAAGAGTGTTCGGCTTTCTATAATATTGCTTTGATTAGATGCCCATGCACCAAGACGACTTTGAAAAGGGCGACTTTGAAAGTACCTATCGGAATCATTTTCCGATATTTTTTCTACATGCCCACATATCCGAACTTGCCTTTCTAATTCTGCCCACCAAAAAACCAGGGCTGCTTGAGGATTTTCGGCTAATTCTTGTCCTTTGTGACTGTTATAGTTAGTAAAAAAAACGAAACCCCTTTCGTCAAAATCTTTTAGCAACACTATTCTTGCTGAGGGTTTACCGTCGGTCGTGGTAGTAGCAAGGGTCATAGCATTTGGTTCTAACAACTGTGCTTTTAGTACCTCGTCAAACCATTTTTGAAACTGTATAAAAGGATTAAGATCAACATCAGTTTCATTTAACCCCTGCAAGGTATAGTCTTTGCGAAGTTCAGCTACATTTTTGTCCATAGGGTTTGTATCCTGGTAGTTTTGTGAAAAATAATTATGATGATAATCAGCGCTAAGTAACTTTGCTAAGTAAGTTTTACCAATCCTCGTTGGGGCGGGTGTAACGGGGGTTAAGGAAATAGCCAGAGAAAAACAAATAGTGGAGTCGCAACAAGCCCTGTTGCTTGCTGTGACAGCTTTGGGCAGTGTGGAAATCCCTAAAGCCTTACACCTTTACACTCTGCACTTCTACACCCCAGTTACCAATCCAGTCAAAGGCTTTTGTAAAGAACATTGCATCAAATGCGACGTTGGACCTCTGTTCAAAATCTATTAATCTATGGTCTGGGCGGTCCAATCATCGCACTGAATGTTTGGCTACTGTCTGTATTGTTTAGTTATTTTCAGCATCCTATTACAATTTTCAGTATTGCCACAATACTTGCTTTTTTACTAAATTATCCAGTGAAGTTTTTTGAGCGCGCTCGTATTTCTCGCGCCCAAGCAGTAATTATAGTATTGCTGCTGACTTTAACAGTGTTTGTAATTTTGGGTGTAACGCTCGTACCAATGGTGATTGACCAAACCAACCAATTGTTAGATAAAATCCCTGATTGGTTAAATAGTAGTCAAGACAATTTAGAGCAGTTGCAAATGTTGGCAAAAAGACGACGTTTGCCTTTAAATTTCAGTGTTATTAATCAGCAAATCAATGCCAACATCCAAATATTAGTGCAGCAAATACCTTCTGGTGCTGTAGGATTTGCGGGAACGCTGCTATCAGGATTGCTGAATGTTGTGTTGGTAATTGTGTTAGCTTTTTACATGCTTTTATATGGCGATCGCCTCTGGTATGGTTTAGTGAGCCTTTTACCATCTCACATCCGTGTACCTTTCACTACATCCCTCCGACTAAATTTTCAAAACTTTTTTCTGATTCAATTCTTGTTGGGTTTGTTTATGGTGGTGAGTCTGACTCCCATTTTTTTGATTCTCAAAGTCCCTTTTGCGCTTGTATTTGCTATCTTCATTGGCATAGCCGAACTTATTCCCTTTGTGGGAGCAACTCTAGGTATTGGTAGTGTTACAGTTTTATTATTACTACAAAATTGGTGGCTAGCAGTACAAGTAGCAGTTGCAGCCATTTTCATGCAGCAAGTAAAAGATAATTTGTTAGGACCAAAATTACTTGGAGATTTTATCGGGATCAATCCCATCTGGATTTTTGTAGCGATTTTAATGGGATTTGAAATTGCTGGGTTTTTAGGATCACTCTTGGCAGTGCCGATTGCTGGGACTATTAAAGGTACTTTTGATATGATGAATTATACTAAAACTAAACAAACAGTATCAAATACAACATATGAAGTAGACTAATTCACTATTTAGCTAAGTACCCAATTTACCCAATTTTGGATTTTAGATCACCCTGCACCGTAGGGTGTAGCTTTTCTCATAGAGCAGCGGTAGAAGCGTCTATAGATTTTGGATTGACCCTAGTAGTGTACCTTGGTTCGTAGTGAGCGCTTAAGCGCTCCCCGCTCCCCAAACCTTATTTTCAAAACAAATTGATGTTTTTTACAATACAAAGTATATCAAAATAATCATGATAAGCTTTAAAACTTAAACCAAATCCAAGAGTATTTATTGGCTCTGCAAACTTGCAATTCAATTATGGCTATTTTTAGTCACAATTGTATTGCACAATTAGGAATTCCAATTCACAATAGTATTGATTGCGAGTTTCAGGGAAGCACTAGACAAAAATCTTGACGTAAATATATAGGTTTCCAATGAGACAAGTAAATTTTGTAATTATTTTTATCTTCTGTTTAGCTTTTGCTTTATTTACAATACAAAACACTGAACCAACCACAATTCATATTGTGCCTGGAGTGCAATTACAAGCACCAATCGCAGTAGAACTTCTATTAGCGATCGGTTTAGGTGCGGTTTTTGCTTGGATATTTAGCATTTGGACACATTGGCAGCGATTTATGCTATCTAGTCAAAAACTACGTCAAACTAATGTCCACATCCAGGAATTAGAAAGCAAAATAGAACATTATCAAACCGAAATTCAATCTTTAAAACTGGCACTACCACCCGCAAATGATTCGTCAAATCAACAAACAAAAGCAGAAGTAGTAATGAGTAATGAGTAACAAGTAATGAATTTTGTTTATTGTTGATGGTTGTTTGTTAGTTGGAAAACTTAAAACAACCAACAACTAACAACTAACAACTAGCAACTAACCTTAATGAATGCTTCTGAGCTACTCACAACAATTGAAAATCTCATACATCAAGCCGAAGAAGGAGAAATAGATCCTTGGGATGTGCAGGTGATAGAGGTTATTGACCGCTATATAGAATTAATGGCACCAGAGACAACGAAAAAAGGCTATGAAGCTGATTTGTCTCAATCTGGGCAAGCTTTTTTATCTGCATCAATGCTAGTGTTATTCAAAGCTAATACTTTGATGCAATTACAATCTGCTGCGGACGAACAAGAAACTTTAGCAGATGAGATGTTGCTGGAGGAAATAGAAAATGGGGCATTGTACCAAACTCATCGCCTGCAATTTGAGCGACATTTACGTCGTCGTCCAGCAGCAATGCCTCCACCAAAGCGTCGCGTCACTCTGCAAGAGCTGATAGACCAATTGCAGGTGATGGCAGAGCAACTAAAACTGGTGGAAAAAGTAAATAAGCCACCGCGTCCTCGGCGTCAGTCTAGCTTGCAGACAATGCGAGCTGCATTAGAATTAGCTCACCAGGAAAATCTGACTGAAGTTGCTCTCGAGTTAGAGCAAGTTTTGTACCGTTGGTCAATAGAGCTTAGTCTAGAGCAAAATTGGTTGAATTTGGAACAACTAGTACAGCTGTGGACACAAACAAAACAATCACAGCATCCAACAGGCCATGAATCACCAAACAGCCATAAAGTCAGTGTTTTTTGGGCATTACTATTGCTTTCAGCTCAATCTAAAGTGGAGTTATGCCAAGAGGAGTTTTACCAAGATATTAAAATTAGATTGATCATAGACAAAGAAAATAATATCAGACAATTGGAACAGTTGATGAAATAAGCAATATTTAATCTAGAAATATCAATCATTTCTAGAATTAATACTTCAGATCACACCAAAATCCGGGTAAATTGAAAGGATAAGCGATCGCTTGTTGACTATGAAAAAAATTCTTACTCAAGAAACGCCTCCCCCGTTCCACAAGAACGGGGTGGGCATTTTGGATGTCCTACGCGAACACATGTCATCTTGCTATGCATATGGTTATACCATGTCCGACAATTACCGTATTCCGTGGTTTTAAGGATGACTGAGAGCAAAAATAAACCGATGATTAAGTATCACTCACTTAAAGTTAACTGGCTTGTGGTTGAGGAATAAGTATATTATGAAGGCGATGATTCTGGCTGCGGGCAAGGGAACTCGGGTACGTCCAATTACGTACACTATGCCCAAACCGATGATGCCCATCCTGCAAAAGCCAGTGATGGAATTTTTACTAGAACTGTTACGCCAACATGGATTTGACCAAATTATGGTCAATGTGAGCCATTTGGCTGAAGAAATAGAAAGTTATTTTCGTGATGGTCAGCGCTTTGGTGTACAGATTGCTTATTCTTTTGAAGGGCGAATTGTTGAAGGTACGCTAGTGGGTGAAGCTATTGGCTCTGCTGGCGGGATGAAAAAAATCCAGGATTTCTACCCATTTTTCGATGATACTTTTGTAGTGTTGTGCGGAGATGCCTTGATTGACCTGGATTTGACAGAAGCAGTCAAGTGGCACAGAGCAAAAGGGTCGATTGCTACCATTATTATGAAATCCGTACCAAAGGAAGAAGTTTCCAGCTATGGTGTGGTTGTTACCGATGAAGAAAATCGCGTTAAAGCTTTCCAAGAAAAACCGAAGGTAGAAGAAGCCCTCAGTACCAATATCAACACGGGTATCTATATTTTTGAACCAGAGGTTTTAAATTACATACCTTCTGGTGTAGAGTTTGACATCGGTAGCCAATTATTTCCCAAACTAGTAGAAATGGGTGCGCCTTTCTACGCTATTCCTATGGATTTTGAATGGGTAGATATTGGTAAAGTCCCAGATTATTGGCGAGCAATTCGTGGTGTGCTATTGGGCGAAATTAAAAACGTCCAAATTCCTGGTCATCAAGTTGCCCCTGGCATTTACACTGGCTTAAATGTAGCTGTAAATTGGGACAAAGTTGATATCACAGGTCCAGTGTACATCGGTGGGATGACCAAGATCGAAGATGGGGCGAAAATCGTTGGCCCGACTATGATCGGTCCCAATTGCTGGATATGCAATGGCGCAACGGTGGAAAACAGTGTCATCTTTGAATGGTCACGCCTGGGGGCAGGAGTCCGACTAGTCGATAAGCTAGTATTTGGACGCTATTGTGTAGATAAGACGGGCGCAACTATCGACGTTCAAGCAGCCTCTTTAGATTGGCTGATTACCGACGCCCGTCAACTACCACCATCTCACACTCCTGTTGAACATCAAGCGATCGCAGAACTTTTGGGAACGAATGCGAGTTAGGGATTGGGCATGGGGCATAGGGCATTGGGCATTGGGCAT
>NZ_NAPS01000001.1:2387932-2461858 GCF_004323185.1 Westiellopsis prolifica IICB1 | reverse complement strand
GGGCATGGGGCATGGGGCATTGGGCATTGGAATAAATTCTTCCTTGTCTTCCTTGTCTCCCTTGTCTCCCTTGTCGCCCACACTCCCCACACTCCCAGACGCGAAATCGCGTCTCTACATTACTCCCCACACTCCCCTTCCCTTGTCCCTTAGTTAGTACCTACGAAGATAGGTATGTATATCTCCGCAAACTCTGTTCATAGGTTTGCAGCAATCGCTGAGATTCCGCTAGTGTAATGCGATTTTCTTCTAAAGCTAATTCGCAACGCTGGCGGATATTTTCTACCATATCTTCGGAATCGTATTGGACGTAACTTACGACTTCGGTCATGGTATCACCTTTGACTACGTGCTGAATTTGGTAGCCTTTGGGTGTCAATTGGATGTGAACCGCGTTGGTATCACCAAACAAGTTGTGTAAGTTCCCCATAATTTCCTGGTAGGCTCCATTGAGGAACATCCCCAGATAGTAGGGTTCTCCGGGTTTAAAGGGATGAAGTTCTAAAACTGACTTCACATCCCGTAAATCAATAAAACTGTCGATTTTGCCATCACTATCACAGGTTAGGTCTGCTAAGATACCGCGTCGTGTTGGTTCTTCATCTAAGCGGTGGATCGGCATAATTGGAAATAACTGATCGATCGCCCAACAATCAGGTGCTGATTGAAACACAGAAAGATTTACGTAGTAGATGGAAGCCATGATTTTTTCTAGGTCTTCCAACTCATCAGGCACGTACTCTTCTTTTCGAGTAATACTCAGTATTTTTTGACAGCAAGCCCAGTATAGACGTTCCGCCTTAGCGCGTTCAGTCAGGCTCAATATTCCCAAATTGAAGCGGCTAATAGCTTCTTCTTTGAATTGGGTAGCGTCGTGATAAAACTCCTGATAATTTTCTTGGTTGATTGATTGGTAAGTTTCCCAAAGGTAACTAATGATGTGGGATTCTCCATCTTTGGGCGGTTCCGGTAATTCTGTGAGAACTTCACTGGTGCTGAGAACGTCAAAAATTAATACCGACTGATGAGAAGCGATCGCTCTGCCACTTTCACTAATCAGTGTTGGTACAGGTATATTCCGCTCAGAACATGTATCTTTTAACTCTGCCACAATATCATTAGCATAGTTCTGCATGTTGTAATTTTTGGAAGCGTAGAAGTTGGTTTGGGAACCGTCGTAATCTACACCCAAGCCACCACCAACATCAAGATACTTCATGTTTGCCCCCAAAGCTGCTAATTCTACATATATACAGCTAGCTTCTTGGATAGCATCTTTGATGACGTTAATGGCAGAAATTTGTGAACCAACATGAAAATGTAGCAGTTGTAAAGAATTCAACAAATCAGCAGCACGTAACTTTTCAACTGCATGGATAATTTCGGGAATTGTCAGACCAAATTTAGCGCGATCGCCACTGGAGGTTCCCCAGCGTCCCATCCCTTGGGTACTGAGTTTTGCTCTCATCCCCACGATTGGCTGAATACCTAACTGGCGACTGGCCTCAATCACCAAATCGACTTCTTCAATTTGTTCTAAGACAATGATCGGTGTTTGCCCTAATCTTTGGGCTAGCATCGCTGTTTCGATATATTCTTGGTCTTTGTAACCGTTACAGATTAACAATGCTCCTGGTGTATCTAGCATGGCTAGGGCGATCATTAATTCTGGCTTAGAACCGGCTTCTAAGCCAAATTGATGGGGTTTACCAAAACGCACCAAATCTGCGACTAAATGACGCTGTTGGTTACATTTGACCGGAAATACGCCACGATAAACACCAGGATAATTGTAGCGAGCGATCGCTTTGGCAAAACAGGCGTTTAACCGCTCAATTCGGTCTTCTAAAATATCAGAAAACCGAATCAACATCGGCAATCCCAGGTTACGCTGTTTGAGAGCATTTACCAACTCATATAAATCCAGAGAACCGCCGCGATCGCCTTTTGGGGAAACAGTAATATGACCTGCTGCGTTGATAGAAAAATAAGGCTGTCCCCAACCTTCAATGCGATATAGCGCCTCGCTATTTTCTATTTTCCAGACGCTTGTTCCTTCTTGTATGCTGGCAGGTGGCAGCAATTTTTTGTGCTTGTGATTTTTCAATTCAGATTTTTTACCATTATGGGACGGCGGTTTCACCACCTCATCAGATGCAGCAGTAGAATCAAGACGCATTTTCCTGACCTTTATCTTTCACCCACGAATTTACAATTTAATCGATTCGTATTTCAACGGCAGTAGAGATGCGATGTTCCTCGCGTCTGTACAATGGTCATTGGTCATTGGTCATTGGTCATTGGTCATTGGTCATTAGTAAGGGTTTGGTGCATGTATACTTTTCGTAAGATATTCTGTGATTGGTCATTAGTTATTGGTCAACTGACAAATGACTAATGACAATTGACAAAGGACAAATTTATTCAGTTTGAGGAGATCACTTTGGAACGCACATTTATTGCCATTAAGCCTGATGGTGTACAGCGCAAACTAGCTGGTGAAATTATCCATCGTTTTGAAACCAAAGGCTTTACTCTAGTTGGCTTAAAATTCTTGAAAGTTAGCCGAGAACTAGCTGAAGCTCACTACGATGTTCACAAAGAAAGACCATTTTTTTCAGGCTTAGTTGATTTTATTACTTCTGGTCCAGTAGTGGCAATGGTGTGGGAAGGTGATGGCGTCGTAGCTGCGGCGAGAAAAATGATTGGTGCGACAAATCCCTTAACAGCAGAACCTGGGACAATCCGGGGTGACTTTGGTGTCAATATTGGCCGCAATCTGATTCATGGTTCCGATGCGACCGAAACCGCACAGCGCGAAATTTCTCTGTGGTTCAAAGATGAAGAATTAGTGAATTGGCAACCACACATCATGCCTTGGTTACACGAGTAATCTTAATTTTAGACCTATTGCAAAAGTTCTTTTTGCGCTCTTGTGGGGAAAAGGGAAAAGTTAAAAGATAAGAGAATAAGTTCTTTCCTTTTCCCTTTACCTTTTCCTGACAGCAAACAGTGAGCTTGTGGGCTTCTGCTCGATCAAGCTAACCTTCAGTTGCTGCTGTTTTGGAAGAAAACTGAAGTTTCGGATCTGGCATAAATTTATACCGCAAATAATAACCTGCTCCAACAAACAACACAATCAACAATGTACCAATACCTAAAGGACTAGGAAGCCAGAAAACAGCTTCTATGTGATTGAGTTCGCCAGGGTTAAGATGCCATACTAGCTGATTGTTCTTTTTTTCTGGTAGAGGAGCGTTTTCTGTTCTTTGAATACTTTTTGCTGCCCAAGGAGTCTTTAAGCTAAAGTCTAAATCAAGAATAGAACCAGCATTTGCCAAGACATTACCATCACTGGAAATTAAAGCGAGCGATCGCAAATCTAAATCATAAATCAAATGGTTCCGCACCAATAGCAAAAAATTATTCTGATTTAGAAGTAAATTTGATTCTACTTTTGGCAATTGTGAGTCAGATTCGCTGCTGATAGCTTTTTGATTAACAGTAGGGTGAAAAAATTGATTGAATTTTGTTTGTAATTCTTCACCATTACTGAAAGGAATTGTTACAATCACTTCTTCCTTAGAAGGTCTTCGTACTTTACCTTCTTCTTGACGCGCGCGACGTTCTATACTGTTCAACCATTCATACACAGGCTCACCACTAAAGCTGGTAAGGCGTTCTCCCAACTTAATATGCTGCACCAACTCACCACTATTGGAATTATCAAAACGTACCCCCACGTCATAATCCACGCAACCAGAAAGCAGCAAAGTTGCTATCAGCACCAAGCAAATAGATTTCAGACGCGCTAAATTTATCACTATAAAAATCTCCTCAAACGTCAACATTGGGGATCGGGGATTGGGGATCGGGGATCGGGGATCGGGGATTGGGGATAAGGGATAACGGGGAGCGGGAAGAAACTTGTTAAAAAATTATTCCTTGTCTACCTTGTCTACCTTGTCCTCCTTGTCCTCCTTGTCCCCGATCCCCGATCCTTAAAAATTCAACCAGATTAAACTCAATAATGTTAGAGCGATCGCCATCAACGCCACCCAGATAAAGCGATTATCTTTAGTATTGACTTGGCTAAGGTCAACTAATTCTCGTTCAGGTGGCTTTTTAGATGCTCCCGATTTGTTTGGCTTGGTAGAGAAACTTATTTTACTTTCATTGTCAGCAATATTACTAAAATCAGGGATTTGAGTCATCCATTCTTGAGGACGTTGTAATCTGGGTGCTTTGAGAATGTATTGCAATCGCCGTGCTTCTTTACTCGTTTCTGAATGGGGATGACGTTTGAGTTGTTCACACAGGGCGATCGCATCATCTGTACGCCCTGCTGCTTCGTAAGCTGTCGCCAACCAAATTTGTACTTCACCACTCAGGCGAGTATTACGAGCCAACAAGGCGCTTGCTTTTTCTAGTTGTTCAATAGCTTCTCGATATAGCCCACTCTCAAAGGCTACTCTTCCTTGCTGATAGCGATTTTTGGCAATTTCTATACTATCTGAACTCACGTTTTACTCACAAATTCAGCACTGCCTTCATTGTGCCAATGTTAGCAGCATTTGTGAAATCCTTTAAATGAGAATGTGAGGGTGTGAGAAAAAACAAGAATTTTTACCCACACCCCAAAATATTCCTACACCCCTACCCTTGTTCACGACATAAACTGAGAACCAAAAATCATCGTACCAATACCACCGTCAGTGAAGATTTCTAATAGCAGGGCGTGGGGGATGCGACCATCGATAATGTGCGCGGCACGAACTCCTTGAGCAAGCGATCGCACACAACAATTAACTTTAGGAATCATCCCACCACTAACCACACCAGTAGCAATTAAGTCACGGGCTTCTTTAATATCTACTTTGGGAATCAAGCTAGTCGGCTCTTTATAATCTTGTAAAATTCCACGTGTATCAGTGAGCAAAATTAACTTTTCTGCCCCTAGCGCTGCTGCTATTTCGCCCGCTACGGTGTCAGCATTGATATTATAAGCTTGTCCGTTATCATCTGCGGCTACACTAGATACTACGGGAATATACCCATTACTTACTAGTGTTTCCAAAATCTTAATATTGACATAACTGACTTCTCCAACAAAACCTATACCTTCATCTCCTTGGGGACGGGCTTTAATGAGGTTGCCATCTTTACCACATAGTCCGACAGCAGAACCACCAGCTTGATTAATCAAAGAGACGATTTCTTTATTGACACGACCTACTAACACCATCTCCACCACATCCATTGTGGGGGCATCTGTGACACGTAGACCATTCTTAAATTGTGGTTCAATTCCTAATTTATCCAGCCAACTGTTAATTTCTGGTCCACCACCATGTACCACAATGGGTCGTAAGCCAACACATGATAAAAAGACAATATCACGGATGACTTTATCTTTGAGGTTGCTATCTTTCATCGCCGCACCACCGTATTTAACAACTACAGTGCGACCTATAAATTGTTGAATGTAAGGTAGTGCTTCACTTAGCACTTGTACGCGAGTCGCCGCATCTTGTCGAATGTACTCAGAATCTTTGATCATAATAAATCTATGAGGAGCTTTTATTAGTTAGATTGGTACTTACAACAATTTCTCATGGAAAAGAATATTTGTTGCTAAGATGTTCGTGCTGATTTCGTTAAAGTGTAAAAGTATAAGGGTATAAGGCTGTCAGGGTGTAAAAGTATAAGAATGTAAGACGAAACAAGAGTTTTTTGAAATTCATATTTTTAAAATACCCCCAAAATTTTTACCCGCACTTCCAAGATCTTCCTACACCCCCATACCCCTAAACCCTTGTTCCCAGACGTCTATAATTTTCACCAGACGATGTTGCAAATCCAACAGGTATTACGCGATCGCTATCAGCTTATAGAAAAACTTGGTGACAATGCTGGTCGTCAAACCTGGTTAGCATGGGATTTGTCCACTCATGAACAAGTCATTGTTAAACTGCTGACTTTTAGCGACCAAGCCAAGTGGGAAGATGTTAAACTTTTCGAGCGAGAAGCCCAGATACTCAAACAACTGAATCATCCGTGTATCCCAAAATATCGTAATTATTTTGGCTTTGAAGAGCAAGTACTCCATTTTGCTTTAGTACAAGAATATATTCCCGGTTCGTCATTTAAGGAATTACTGGCAAAAGGAAGAGTATTCAGCGAAGCAGAAGTACGAAAAATTGCTGCCCAAATTTTGAAGATTCTGATTTATCTGCACAGTTTGAGTCCACCAGTATTGCACCGCGACATCAAGCCCAGCAATTTACTTTTAGGAAAAAATTCTCAGATTTATTTGGTGGATTTTGGCGCAGTGCAAGATCGCGCCGCCAGAAAAGGAGCAACTTTTACAATAGTAGGAACTTATGGTTATGCACCACTAGAACAGTTTGGTGGTAGGGCAACTCCAGCATCTGATCTTTATGCTTTGGGCGCAACTTTGATTCATTTGCTCACCCGTATTCCACCAGCAGATTTACCACAGCAAGATTCTCGCTTACAGTTTGCCCACTTACTAAAAATTAATCCTGGGTTTGTTCGCTGGTTAGAACAGCTGACACAACCCAATTTAGACAGACGCTTCACTAGTGCAAAAGAAGCACTGAAGCTTCTTAAAGCAAATCAAATTGCCATTTCTAAAATAGTTCGTGCCAAACCTACTGATAGTCAAATTCAACTGCAAAAATCTCCTGAACACTTGCACATTAAAATTCCTGTGCTTTGGCAAAAGACATTAACTGACCCGAAAAATATTGCTGCAACAGTACTACTAGCAATTTGGTTATACTTTTTCAGTAGTGGTTTTAGCTTGGGTAGCGTGGAATGTTGGATATGGCTGATAGCTAGTCTCCTGCTAACAGGTTGGTTTCTTTTGCCTAACTTTGTGGAAACAAATATTTACTTTGACCATCACCAATTTGAAATTGAATTGAAATTACTAGGTCTTTGCTTACGTAGACAACGAGGAAAAGTTTCTGAAATTGACAAAGTATTTAGCGGTGAGACTGGTGGTTATGGTAGTCACAAAGTACCAGAAGTGACATTAGCTTTGGGTGTATCTGAGTATTCATTCGGAAAATTAAAGCCACCTCTAAGTAAAGAAGAGTGTCGCTGGATGGCAGCACAAATCAGACATTGGTTAGGGATTGCTTAGTTCACTAACAATTTTTCATGGGGAATTTGGGGATGTTAGAAGCAGGAGAAATACTTTGTAATCGCTATCAAATTCAGGAAAAATTAGGTGCAGATGCTAGCCGCCAAACTTGGTTAGCAAAAGATTTGACTAAACAGCCTCAGGAACTAGTTGTCGTCAAGTTGCTAATTCTCACCCCCCAAATGCAATGGGATGAGCATAAACTGTTTGAACGAGAAGCTCAAGTCTTAAAAAATCTTAATCATCCCCGTATTCCCAAATACCGAGATTACTTTGTTCTAGAACATCAATCTGGTTCTAAATTCCCCTGGTTTGGGTTAGTACAAAGTTATATTCCTGGAACATCTCTACAGAACTTAATAGACAAAGGTGAACATTTTGCGGAATTACAGGTAGAAAAAATTGCGATTGAAGTTCTTAGTATTCTGGTTTATTTACACGAACTCAACCCACCTGTCCTACATCGCGACATCAAACCCAGTAATTTGATTTGGGGTGAAGATAAGCGGGTTTACTTGGTTGATTTTGGTGCGGTACAGGATCAAGCTGTTCAGGAAGGTGCGACTTTCACTGTTGTCGGTACTTATGGCTACGTACCAATAGAACAGTTTGCTGGTCGGGCTGTTCCTGCTTCTGATTTGTATGCTTTGGGTGCAACTTTAATACATTTGCTTACGGGAATATCTCCCGCTGATTTACCTCATCTGGATGCACGGATTATTTTTGCTGATCAGGTTAGCATTGACCGGGGTTTTGTGAATTGGATTGGTAAGCTTACAGAACCAAATGTCATAGAACGACTCGGTACTGCTAGAGAAGCACTTGCAGCACTCAAGAATAAAAATACCCTCACTCCACCGATTACTAGTCGTAAGCCTACAGGTAGTCAAATTCAAATTAAGAAATCTGCTAGTGAATTGGAAATTAAAATACCAAGACGCGGTGGTAAAGCTTTTAGATTATTTTACTTGGTAGGAATTATGATTCCTTTTCTCTGGCAACTACCACAATTGATAAATTTTTTTATTAGAGGGGGTAGTTCACAGGCATGGTTTTTGTTGCTTTTCTTTGTAGCAATGCTGATTGCAGTGGTGCAAGGAACTGTGTTACCTTCTTTTGGACATACTGATTTTTACTTTGATCGCCAAAATTTTGAAATTCGTTGGAAATTGTTTGGTTTTTGCTACAAGCGGCAACGGCGTCCAACAACAACAATTGAAAAAATATATCAAGAAGCTATCAACCAAGGTTCAGCACCCAGAGGAGTCACCATCGAAGTAGAAGGACAGAAATTAACTTCCAGCCCTCTGTCAACTATAGAACGTCATTGGCTAATTCAAGAGATTGGACAATGGTTGGGGCTGGATAGGACTTGAGCAGTTATCAGTTATCAGTTACCAGTTATCAAATTAAACTGTTAACTGATTTATGACAAATGACAAATGACAAATGACAAATGACCTATTTAATCACCTTCCTTACTAATTCTGGAATTATAGAAGGACGTTCCGCTACTGGGACTTTGACTTCTGAAAATGCAGCTAATTTGCTTTTTGCTGCACCAAAGTCTGGATGACGTCCAATCACTGCTGCTAATGTCCCGGTTTGGCGCCAATGTTTTGCTGGTGGTGCGTGTGTACCTGCAATATAGGCAATAACTGGTTTATCAATTGCTTCAGCTATGTAGCGCGCTGCTGCTTCTTCCCTTCCTCCACCGGGTTGACCAACTAATACTATCGCCTCTGTGGAGTCATCCTCATCAAAAATTTGCAGCCATTGAATAAATGATGAACCAACGATCGCATCACTCCCAATACTGACACTGATTGATTGTCCCAGATGCGCTGTTGTTAGTTCTCTGGCTACTTCGTAGGTTAGGGTTGTGCTACGGCTGATAATTCCTACTCGACCTGGCGTATAAAATTCACTTGGTTGAGTACCTAAAAGAATTCGACCTGGGACAATAATACCGGGGCTATTTGGCCCGACTACTAGTGTTTCTGTGGCTTCAGCTTTACGTAGTAACTGCACCATATCTAATGGTGGTACGCCAGGAGAAATAATGATAATTTGACGAATACTAGATGCGATCGCTTCCAAAGCCGCATCTAATACTTCGTAAGGATTTACACCGATAATTGTAGTATCAATTAATCCATATTTATCTACCACTTCTTCCACGAGGTCAAACACTGGTAGACCGTGTATTTTTTGACCACCACATCCAGGTTTTACTCCTGCTACCAAATTAGTGCCATAATCTATCATTTGGCTAATATGAGTAGCCGATATAAATTCACTAAAGCCTTGGATTATAACTTTGCTGTCTGGCGTTAAGTTCATAAGAAACACATACATGAAGGCACAAGGCACAAATTAGCCCCGATAAAACAAGTTTCACCATCAAAAAAGAGGTTCTTTTTGCTACACTCCTACACTCCCACACCCATTTTTAAGTTAGTCAATCGCGGGAAAATCTCACAACTCAAAATGAAAATTTCTTCCCCAATACCCATTTTCAAGGACACAAGGAAACATTCTCAAAATATTCTCTGAGCAGTAGCTTTAGCAAGATTAACTGCTTCTGCTACTGCTTCATCTAAATTTTCTACTACTACTATAGATACATCACTAGGAACTTTTAATGCTGTTAAATATTTTCTGGCTGCATTAAATTCAGAACCAGCAAGACGAACAACTAAACGTGGTAAGTTGTTTTCGCGTCGGCTTTTGTTACTGTTAGAACGTAAAGCCTGGGTTTTGATTTCGTTTTTATGATGCTGTACTAAATTAGCAATTACTTCTGCTACTTCTTCACTTTGAGGGACACTACCTAGAAAGTTGATCAGTATGACTTGAATACTTTTATCAGCAGCCAAAATATTTATGGCTTTATCTAGGCGATCGCGAAAAGTAGTTGGTAAAGTGTCGGTGGGGAAAGCATGGCGTAAATTCAAGCAAACACCAGGTTTACCACCAGCATTGACTACTAAATCTAAAGTTGCTAATACCGAACCCGTACCATTGCCTAAAATGCCGATTTTACCGTGTAGTTCTACTGCATCCCATTCACTCAATCTTTTGTTAAACTCTACACTGCTATGACGATGGGTCATTTTTCTCGCCATCTCAGTAATATCTGGGTGACGAGCGATCGCTCTTTCGTTAACATTGACACTACCATTGAGAGCCATCACTTGGCCAGAAGCATCGACCCCCAGAGGATTAATTTCTACTAAATCTAAATCTTTTTCTATAAACAAATGGTACATTTTCTCAACAATTATGCTGACAGATTGCATTAATGTACCTTGTAATCCCATTTTTAAAGCCAAACGTCGCGCATAAAATGGGGAAAACTCTTGTTCCACTACCACATGCTGCATTTTTTTGCCAGCAGATTCCCAATCAATATCTGCTTCTTTACAACCCAAAAGTATCGGTCGGCAAACAGCTGTATCTAAAACTACCGCTAAAAAAAATTCTTGCTCCGCATTATACTTAGCTTCTGCTAACAATACTTCTGGTAATTCGCCTAAAATTGGTAAATTAAAAATATTTTGGGCGGCGGCGATCGCATCTATAGTTGTTTCAGCAAATCTAACTCCACCTGCTTTTGCTCTCTCTCCTGCATGTACCTGAGATTTCAGTACAATTGGGTATTTTATTTTTAACCTTTTTAAATCCGTGGGATGGTCAATTTTTTGAGAAGGCAATACAGGAATGCCTATTGTCCGAAACCACTCTTTAACTTGATATTCTAGCAATTCCATTGACACACCTTATCTCTAGCCATTTTTATTTGGTTGTACTGGTGCTGTCTAAAATCTGAAAGCTGCACCTAGTTTGCATACTCAAACTTTAGTTGTTTATTTAAGATAAATTTTTCTCTCATTAATTTTATCCAATTCAGTAAATCTAGTAAATTCATCGCTTTTGCTACTAGCTTTTACCATTCTTACAACAAGTAATTAACTTTATCAGTAAAACTTCTTGTATTTCAACGAACAAGAGTTTTTGTCATCAAATTTTGATACAACAGTACAAATAAATTTTTTCATGTGAGAGAAAAATTTAATCTCAGCAACTGCAAGTTTTCGCTTTTGAATTTATATCAGAGAAAATACGAATGAGCAATAGACTTGAGACAGATATGTAGTAAAAATTTTTCTTAGTACTATCATCCTCTAACAGTTAACTTTGAATAAAAAATTATAGCATTCTAGAGAAAATAGAATAAGAGACCCTGGAAAATTAAAAATATTGTATGATTGCTATCTTTTAATTTTTTGAAATTTTATATTACCTAAACAAAAATATTATTGTTCCCAAAATTGACAGTAAATTAATAATGGGGCTGATTTTATTAAATAGTTTCCATCTATTGTTTACATAAATCAAAAAAGAATAAATTGTAAATATCAAATTTTGGTAAAAGCTGAAAAATTGTGCTAAAAAAATGTTCTCTCACATTACAAGGCTGGGGGTCATGAAACTGTGTATCTACGTTCCAAACTAAAAATAAATTCTTTTAACAAACTTGAGAATGATCAAGACTATATAAATCAGCAGGATGACTCTATGCAAGTAGCGGTCATAGAAGAAGATTTACAGTTGATAGAACAAATATTGCAAGAACAGCTGCGTGCTGAAATTCCATCGGGTGAATATTTCCAGGTAAAGTGTGCTGTCAAAAATGATCAGCTGATGATTTTAACTCAACACCCCCAAGGTGTGAGCGCTGATACCGAGAATATGTTTGTATTGCTTGAAGAAGCACTCCAATCACTACTTAATCACCACGGACAACAGGTGGAAATCTTTTTGAGAATCGCAGGGGTAAAGTTACCTTACGCTAAACATTCCCTGATTTTGCAAGCCTCTGAAACGAAAGTTGAGGAAATGGGAGAGTATGAGGTTTCTTCTGAGAATGAAAAAGTAATGGGAGGAGTAGGGGAAGAAGAGAAACTAGATATTACTGCTTCCGATGCGTTGATTGATGAACAATCTTCTCCAAATATCCCTGATGAATCTGAATATCAGCATTTTGACCTAATGGCAGATGCACCAGATTTGTCCTATTACACAACATTAAAGTCAAGACGCCCAATTAAACCTATGATCTTGGGTATAGTTGTAGCTGCAATTGCAGTCTTAGGTGGAGCTAGTTATTTGTTGACTCGTCCTTGTGTGATGTCTGAATGTCAAGAAATCCAAACAGCCGAGAATTTACACAAATCATGGCAAAGATTAATAAATACTTCCAAGTCTGAATCAGAATTCACAACAATACAACAGCAACTTGTGGAAGCAACTACAGCACTAAAAACTATTCCCAGTTGGTCATCACGTTATCAAGAAGCTGACACACTAGCAACTAATCTATCTAGACATTCAGAAACTATAAATAAAATCATCAAAGCTTTTGGTGCAGTCTCATTAGCAACGCAAAAAAGTCAAACCCCAGTAAATACTCTAGAAGAACTAAAAGCTAGACAAAATCTCTGGCGACAAGCGATCGCACCATTAGAAACAATTAGTACCAGTAATGAACTTTATGGATGGGTGCAGCCAAGATTAGCGATATATCGTGCCAAATTGCGAACTGTGAATCAGCAATTGCAAGTAGAAGACAAATGGTTAAAAAAAATCACAGCAGCTAAAAATGTCGCGAATGTCGCCATCCAGCAAGAAACTACAGCTAAAACCTTACCAGAATTACAAAAAGTCCAATCTACTTGGCAAGTAGCAATTAACGCCTTGACTATTATTCCTAAAACTAGCTCTGTATACTCAGAAGTAGAAAAACTGCTGATAGAGTATAAACCCAAACTTGTAGCTGCACGCGATCGCACCACTAAACTACAACTAGCAGCCAAAACCTACCAACAAGCCATTGAAAACGCAGAACAAGCCAAACGCTACGAAAAACAAAACCAATGGCAAGCTGCGGTGACATACTGGAACCAAGCTTTAAATACTATTAACCAGGTCAAACAAGATAGCTTGTACTACACTCAAGCTCAGACTTTGCTCCAAACTTATTCAACATCTCTTAAACAAGCAGAAACAAAACTCCAAGTAGTTAACTCTTTACAACAAACCCAGACTGATTTAGAAAAAACCTGTTCTGGTCAAGTTCGAGTTTGTGACTATACCATTAATGACCGAGAAATAATTGTTCGGATTACTCCGGAGTATGAACAAGCCCTAAACAGCAGCTTAAATCAAGCCGACCAAAATACTGTAACTAATATCACTAATCACCTACAAAGTTTACAGCAAGCCCTAGATGTTATTAGTGATAACGCTAATTTAGCAGTGATTGTCTTTGATGCCCAAGGTAGCCAAATTCATGGACATATACCAACTCGCTAAGTCTTCCTTGTTCCCCTTGTCTCCCTTGTTCCCCTTGTCCCCCTTGTTCCCCTTGTCCCCCTTGTCCCCCTTGTCCCCCTTGTTCCCCGTCCCTATTTGTATTTGTTACGTCCAAACCAAATGCTCTGCAACCGGCCTGCGTTATCAAAAAGCTAACGAGTCAACTGTTTAGTTAACAAAAAGATTGTTAGCAAATTGGCAAAGGCAGTTATTAACATAATTACAATTTGGTAAGAAGCAGCATCAAGGGGGCTTACACCACTTAATATTTGACCAGCAACAAATCCTGGTATTGTCACTAAACCAATAATCATCATTTGGTTAATGGTCGGGATTAAACCAGCACGAATGGCGTCTTTGCGATACTGGGCGATCGCTTGCTGGGGAGTTGCACCTAAACTAAGATGAGTTTCGATTTCTAGATGGCTATTTTTGATTGTATTGACAAGACGTTCACCAGCGATCGCAGCTGCATTCATTGCATTACCTAGTATGATTCCCGCTAGAGGAATTACGTACTGTGGTTCATACCATCGATTTGGCTGAATAATCACAAGATTAGTATAAACTATAGCCACAATTGTGCTAAGTAAAAGGGAACCCCACACTAAAGGCAAAACTTGCGGTATTTTTTGACTAATGCGATTTCGTGTGCCAATCGCCGTAATTGTCAGTAATAATGCTAAAAATGCTAAAACTGCCCAAGCATTGTTAAAAGCAAAGATGAAATCTAAAACGTATCCCAATACCACTAGTTGTAAAATGGTTCTCCCTGTCGCCAAGACTAGGTTGATTTCTAATCCTAGATTTTCCCAAACAGATAAACCAATGACTACAGCTATTAATGCTGTCGCACTAGCCAAATCAACTAAATCTAATTTGATCAGTTCCTGCATAGATTTTGGCCTTACTAGTTAGTTTCTCAAGGGTTTTCAGCCTACATTTTTATAAATAATAAACTCATGGTTCAAAGTCAAAATTCCATTCCTGCATTTGATATCAAACAGCAATACGCCTCGATTGAAGCAGAAGTGAGTAGTGCGGTTTTAGAGGTTTTAACTTCTGGTCGTTATATTGGTGGACCGGTGGTTGGAAAATTTGAGAAGCAGTTTGCTGATTATCACGGTGTCAATGAATGTGTAGCTTGTAATTCCGGGACGGATGCGCTTTATCTAGCACTCAGAGCTTTTAATATAGGTGCAGACGATGAGGTAATTACAACACCCTTCACTTTTATTGCCACATCTGAAGTAATTGATGCTGTAGGAGCAAAACCAGTCTTTGTTGACATCGATGCAACTACTTTTAATTTCAATTTACAGCAAGTAGCAGCAGCGATCACACCTAAAACTAAGGCGATTATTCCTGTTCACTTGTTTGGACAACCTGTGGATATGACTGCACTAATGAGTATCGCTAACGCTCATCATCTGACAGTGATTGAAGATTGCGCTCAATCTACAGGTGCAACTTGGGGCGGACAAAGAGTAGGAAGTATAGGACACATTGGCTGTTTTAGCTTCTACCCTACCAAAAATCTCGGTGGTTGTGGTGATGGCGGAGCGATAACGACCAATGATCCAGAAATTGCTGCTAAGTTAAGGGTACTAAAAGAGCATGGTCAAAAAAATCGCTACATTCACGAAGAAATAGGTGTTAATAGTCGTTTGGATGCTATCCAAGCCGCTATTTTACAAATCAAGCTGCGTTATTTAGATATCTGGAATCAAAAAAGACGAGCGATCGCATCTCGTTACCAACAATTTCTCAATCAAGTTCCCGGTATTATTCCCCCCCAAGAATTAAATGGTGGCGAAGGAGTTTGGAACCAATACACCATTCGTGTACTCAACAACAAAAGAGACTGGGTACGCAACCAATTGCAAGAACGAGGTGTAAATACAATGATTTACTATCCCCGTCCTCTACATTTACAACCAGTGTACGAAAGCTTGAACTATCAACCAGGACAGCTACCAGTATCCGAACAAGTATCCCAAGAGGTTTTATCCTTACCCATGTTCCCAGAACTTTCTGAAGAACAACAAGATCAGGTAATTTATAGCCTCAAGGATTGTTTGGTGTAGGGGATCGGGGATCAGGGAAAGGGGAAAGGGGAAAGGGGATTGGGGATTGGGGATTGGGGATTGGGGACAAGGGGGAAAAAGGGGAAAAGGGAGACAAGGAGGACAGGGAGACACGGGATAATTATTTAACAAGTCTCTTCCCAATACCCGATCCCCGATCCCCGATCCCCGATCCCTGATCCCCGATCCCAATCCCTAGCCTCTAACGTCTACACTTGTTCCTAAAGCTTCTACCAAACTACGGACAGCAGCAATCATGGCTACTTCGCTGTTGAGTTGGTTAATGGCGGAACCGACACCAACGCCAGCAGCACCAGTCGCGATCGCTAAAGGTGCGGTAACGTTAGAAATTCCGGAAGCACACAGTACTGGAACAGATACTGCACGAGCAATTTCGTAAGCTGCTGCCAATGTGGGAGCAGCTTTTTCAATTAAGCCCAATGTACCAGCATGAGTGGGGTTGCTGCTAGTGCCACCTTCGGTTTGGATGATGTCAGCACCAGCTTTTACCAACTCCTCAGCCAGTTGTACTTGCGCGTCAAGTGTGAGAATGTGGGGAACTGTGACAGAGAGCGTAATTTCTGGCAGTAAAGCGCGAGTTTGGTGAGTTAGTGCTAAAACTTCCTCAGCCTCAAATCTACGTCCTTGAGCGTAGAAAGCATCAAAATTTCCAATTTCAATTAAATCCGCACCAGCAGTTACTGCTGACAATAATTTTTCTGGTTCTACCGCAGATACACAAATAGGTAGATTAGTCAAGCTCTTAGCTAATTCTACTAAGGTAGGATCAGCAGCAATATCAACAAAAGTCGCACCACCGTGATGTGCAGCTTTCACAGTAGCTGCCACACGGACAGCATCAAAATTATTCAAACCGCTGATAACTTTGAGGGCGCAGCGGTTCGCAAATGCACGTTGGAGAGTCGGATGCATCGTCATGGTTTCTCTCGCAAATCATCAAAAGTAGAAATATTTTTACACAAATTGAAGGCTTCCTGATACAGGTTTTAGTTCTCAGAGGAAGCCATAGCACATTGTCAAACAATTTTAGATTTTAGATGCGTGGCTTGATTCCACAGATTTTTCTGCTTGCTCTGTACCCCTGCTCGGAATGGTTGGTCAATGTTATTTGGAAAACTAGCCAGTAGCCACCAACAAAAACTTTATTGCTATTGAGGATTTGTTATGTTACGATTAAAAACTGATGCGGATGTGGCGGAATTGGCAGACGCGCTAGATTTAGGTTCTAGTACCGAAAGGTGTGAAGGTTCAAGTCCTTTCATCCGCATTTTAATTGAAATTCAGAATAGCTCCGCCGATTGTTTATCGGTCAGTTGTATTTTGTCTCAAGTTTTGCACTGATTTTTGTCGCATAATCTATAGTTACGAATATGACCAAAGGCTAAGGCTGTTGCTCCTAACACCGTAGTAATGCGCTCACCATCTTCTGTAAGTAGGGTATGTCCAAAAACTGCGGTTGTAATGAGAAGTACCAACCCTAAAATACCAGCCGTTAGCACTATTCGATCTTTGTGACGACGACATCCCTGTGTTAGAGCTAACACACTGACAGGAAAGGCAAACCATAGTATCAGACGGTGGAAGTTTTCGCTACCAAGAGAGGTCGTTGCTAGTGCAGGAAGCATGACAAGCAAAACTGGTAAAAACATACAATGGATTGCACATGTAGTTGACAGCGCGATCGCAGCCTTATCCATAACCATCTGCATTCTTCTGCTACGCACGAGATTACACCTTGATATACAAACTAATTGCTAATTCTTTATTTGTTGAATGAACCACAAAATTAGCCAAAATTTCGCAATTTTGACTATAAGCATAGTCTCATAAAACAGAACAAAATCAAAATATTTTTACAAAAATAATAATGTAGCGACTGTCTTAAAAGTCAAGCATTCTTTTTTCAAATTGCTATTATTTTCGCTCTATAGGACTCCTATTTGATTTCTGAACAAGAACATTGCTGGCACATCACAAGCGTGGAAATCGAAACAGGAAAGTTGAGAGTACTGTTAATTGATGAGTGTCATTTAATGTGGGGAGATTTAAGTGGTTACGTATGGGGAAAAAGTGACCAAGAAATAGCAGTCCCAGTTGTGAACGAGCGAGATAAGGCACTTGCCAAGAATAAATTAGCCCAGCCGTCGCTTTCGCCGTTTAGGCGAAAGCGCCTAAATCTTTGGGTTGAGCCAAAATATATTTAATACGGCTGGGCTAATTTATAAGGGTATAGGAGTATAGAAGTGTAAGGATTTAGAACACCATTTCCCCTATACCCTTACTCCCAAACCTGTGCCTAAGTCCTGACTATGAAGGATTTACACTGATGGAAGTAGCATTCGATTCAGGTTCAGTAGTTGCACCAACTGCCATGACTGTAGACCATTCACTGACGCGGTTATCATCTAGAACGGCTCGGACTCGATAAGCAAGCTGAGTTTTATGTACTAATAAGATTAAATCTCGGTTGAGTAAGCCTTGTGATTTGAGGTTTTCGTTTGATGCAGCTTGGAGATGAAAACAGCGATCGCTTTGACGTTGTAAATCTGGAGACTCACCATCCACCAGCACCTTTTGCAGTTCGTACTCTTTAGCCCCTGGATAAGCTTCCCAGCAAAGATTCCAGTAGGTTGACCAGTTAATCAAATTTGTTGTTGATTCCTTAACCTCATCCGACAAGGTAGAAACGAGTCCGGTAACTGGAGGTTGTACGACTTGCGGCGACTGAGAATTAACAGATTCTATATATCCAGGTTGCTCAACCTGTTGTGCAGCTATAGATGAACTGACATCAAGACCTAGCATCAGTCCGAATATCAAAGTGAGAAGCACAACCAATCGTAGGCATCGTGAAGGCACTAGGGGGAGGATTTTAAAATTCATAGTCATGCAAAACTTAAATGCTTAACCCGATTCTTCAAAATTAGGCATCAGATGCAGCAAAAAACAATCCTGCTACACATCTAAGCCTCATTAAATTACAAATTGCGAATTGGTATGATTACCACTCTACCTTTGAAATTAGGCTGCCGTTATCGGCATAGATAGTTCTTGAACGGATATGCGTTCTAGAAGGTAGTGTGGAATTGAAGACACCGCTTTTTCTTCCCACGGCTGATTTGTTACCAATTTCTGCACGGAATATAACAACGTCAGGTGCTAACCCTACGTCATCACCTAGCTTAGTTTCCGGGCCACTATCAACACCATTGACAACCTGCCTACCACCATGAACTAGAACACGAGGCCCATAACCATTTCCATTACCAATAGTCAGATTAGTTGTCGCTAAACCATGAAAGACAACATCGTTTGCTACACCGGCAAGTATCCCAATGTTAAAAGGTTGACCCTCATCAGCACGGATGGAAATTCTATTACCTAATTTCTGGTTTAAGGCTGCGAGAGAATCTTGCAGAATCACATTGCCGATGATGCGGTTAGGGTAGTTGGGATCTTGAGTAGTAACCCCACCTATGGTTGGCAAACTTGGTGTTGGGTTATTAGGGGTGGATGGACTGAAATTTATCCCTGTGACATTTGACGGATTGGCTAGGGCTAATTGTGTATAACCTTGGGCCAATGACTGATTAACTGCAATCACACCCTGCATCAATGCAACATCGGCTTGTGTCAGGTTAGACACCTTCCCCAAACTGCCACTAGTAGCTTCTATGTTACTAGTAACATTTTTACCTGGGAGGACAACTTTACCAGAGGGTAAGGTAACACCAGGGCCGACCCGCGAGAGAAAATTGACTACGGTGTTGAACTCTATAGTTGCACCGTCTACTTCAGCGTTGAAGGCGATGAATGTCTCTGGCTGAGTGTTGCTAAACTGAACACCGCTCACGGGGTCAGTAAAAGGCCCAGTTGAGCCAGTAAGACCGATTTTGGCTGTACCTTTGACAGTGGCCAAGTGTGCCAGGATGACTCGCTCACCAATAGTTGACCCCGCTACTGAAGGTGTAATGCTCACTTGGTCTTGGACGTTGGATCCTTCACGGATAATGATGGGGCCATTAGTAGCATTTAACCGAGCAAATGGTGCAACGTAGACTTTTCCCTCCAAGGTAATATTTGCGGGATTGGTAATTATCGCAGCTGGGTCAATAAAATTAGCTTCCGTTGAGGCTGCTGTACTGGGACAGATAGGTCGGTTAACCGCAGTTGGACTACACGAAGCAAGGGTTGCAAGGGCTGGTTGTGCATCTACCTGTATAACTAGGACAAACGCAAGGATGATTGCAGTAAAGGCACTAAAAATTGTGCGAGGTTTGAACATTAAAAGAAGGCTCCTCACGAGCTATGGAGTATTTATTTGCGGAATAATTTGTGTTAACGAGGAAGAGATACTATTTAGCGTCGCCTATGGTGAGCGAAACTCCAGGCCAAACGAAGGAATTAGCAAAAAATCATATTGCCATAATTCCCCTTTTCAACTCTTTCTTACTTGCTTATAAGACAGAGAATTAACCAGCCCAAAATCCGCTCAACAAGTTATAAACGTTGAGAAATGTGACCAAGTCATCTATCAGACCAGTAATAATACCAAGAAGCGATACTTGTGGGATTGTCGTCGTTGCGTGGGCAACTGCATTATTGTATACAGTCTCCCAAGCGTCCGGCCCGGTAGCCGTTGTTCCATAAACCTGTGTACTCACAGCCAAAATAAAGCCAAGCGCAGCTAGACTGGCTAGTATTGTGCGACGTTTTAACATTATTATTTAATACCTAATAGTTTGCCAAGTTTGTTTGACAGGGTAAACCGAAAAGGTAAGGGAAAAGCGGTAACTTTTCAATTTACCTGAGCTAATGACGTACAATTGTTACAAGCAGCGATTAGCAGCTTACTTTTATATTATCTTAATATTATTTAGTAATTTAAGCTAGATATTTTGATATTAATAAAATTTATATTTCTAATAAAAATGTAGTGCATCATAGAGTTTAAAACGGGAGCATCCCAATTTGGAAAAAACACATTCTTCGCGATATTATCTCGCGAAGAAAAAGGGCGGTTCAATCCTCTTGTTCTTCTGATTCTTGCTCAGAGCCAGAACTAATATCTAGCAAGCAATCATCAAGACTATTAATGACTTTTTGGATCTCATCCCAAATACTACGTCTCATTACAGACATAACAGCATCAATGTGAGCAGTAGTACCAGCTTTCCCCCTGACTTTTCACGGGATGTGGAAAAGGGGATTGGTTCGCGATGCTTTATCGCGAACTAATTCTTTGAACTTAAGATGATTTGCGTCTTCTAATGTAAGGTGCTTGTAGTGTAGTATTTTGGGGTGCAAATGAAACTATTAGAAGCGAATCCGTACCGCAATTGTGATTTTGGTGACAAACGTCTGACTAACAGAGCAGTGTTAATTGCGGAGGCTTTAAAAGTAAAATATGGTGAGCCTCTATCACAAATATTTCAAAGCGCTAGTGACCTAAAACGTGGTTACGAATTCTTTTCTAACCCCAAAACAACCTTTGAGAAATTGACCCAACCATCTTTTAAACAGACTTCTAAGCAGATTTATACTAACTTATTGACCTACATTACGAATGTATCGACCTACATTACGAATGTATCGACCTACATTACGAATGTATCGACCTACATTACGAATGTATCGACTTACATTACGAATGTATCGACTTACATTACGAATGTATCGACTTACATTACGAATGCAGGTGGTAAATGATAGGTCTAATCCCTCACCTCAAGGATTTTATAGGTTTTTCGAGACAAAATTTATTGTGCGATCGCGTCTAGCTGCCAATACGGTTCGGATAAGACAAATCGATTGACATCTAAACCTGTAAAGACGTTGCACTGCAACGTCTCTACATGCCCAAAATTATGAGGAAAAATTCTTAACCGAACCGTATTGGGCCAGCTGCATCCTTACAGAAGTCAGGGATCTGTGCTTTGCGATTCTCATGTTAAGAAAGATAAAATCGCTGAAACGCTTATACCATTTCACTAAAACCCTGATACAAATACAGATGGTGTAGAGACGCGATATATCGCGTCTGGGACAAAATTTATGTGTATCGTGATTAACGTGAAATGGTATTACTAATGACAAATGACGGTCTTAACGAGTTAGCTTTATTTGCCGTTTTCGTAAACATATACCAATTGCACCAGCAGCCAGTGAACCTAATATACTCACAGGTTCGGGTACAGGTTTAGAATTATTTAAACCATACTGCAAATGATCTACTTCCCAGTCAGTGCTGTTGGGCATACTGATTTTAATCGCAGAAATACCATCTGTATTAAACACCCCAAAAAAGCGATCTTCTGCTGTTCCTCCAGCAACTGAACCATCGCCAAGATAAGAGGCTACAATTGTCCCTAAAGAAACATTGTCAGCATTGAAAGCTTCAAACACGACATCACCAACGGGAAAGCTATCTGTCCAAGTTATACCTGCATCGGTTGGAAGCGAACCCAAAACATTCTGATCAAAGGTAAAAATTACACTATTATCAGCTAAATAATAGCTGTAGCCATTTACGCCATTACCATCAATGAAACCATCATCAGCATCAACAGAATCTCTCAATGGTTCAGGCCCTTTTACTTGTCCATTGGAAGATGTAACACCTGGTGTATTCAAAGCCCCATCCTCAAAATCCTCCAGATAAAAGTAAGAATAGTCACCTCCTTTAAAAGGGCTGTCATTGAAACTTTGGTAAGAACTGGGACCAAAAAAAGTTGTAGCAGCATGAACAGATGATGATGTAGCGATTGTTCCCAAAGCAGTTAATACGGCTCCAGCAGTAATCATTGATAACTTGTTAAAAATGGTCATGAAACTATCTTCCTATTCAATAAATTATTGATGTGAGATTTTAGTTTGTGCTTGGAGTGTTAAATAATACGGGGAACAGATGAAAAACTCTGTTCTGAAAAAGTCATGAATACTTTATTCAGGAAATTTTTGGTTAATACACCCAATGCTAATTACATACCTTCAGATTATGAAGAGGCGTTCTGAAATTAAACACCAATAGAAGGCTTGTTCAGAAAAATTTGATTGTTGTATTTTGCTGAAACTTAGGTAGATGCGACTAACTTCATCGATAAAGTCAGAATTTTTGGAGAGTGATTGTTAAGAGGCATCTTACACCCTAACATTCAGCCAATATTATCACATTATTTACCTGTGAAATACTTTTTATGAAACGACGGACGCAGAAATAATACCTTTTGTCTCTAAAACCGAGGCGACTTGTAAAATTAACGCTTCTTGATGAGGTGCAGCGATTAATTGCACTCCTAAAGGTAAAGCATTTTGATGTTGAATTGGTACTGATAAAACAGGTAAACCAATAAATGATAATGGCTGAGTAAATAATCCTAAATGGGGACGAACGAGAATTTCTTCTCCATCTAAAATCATTGTTTGTTGACCAATTAACGGTGCAGCAATAGGTGTAGTTGGGGCAATAATGATATCAACTTTTTCAAATATTTCTCGTACTTGATCGCGAAACCATTTTCTAAAGCGCTGTGCTTGTATATACCAGCTACTAGGAATTAATGCACCTGCAAGAAAGCGATCGCGTGTGGCTGGATCAAAATCTTGAGGACGTTGACGCAACTTTTCCAAATGTAAATTTGCTCCCTCGCAAGCAGTAATTACAAAGGCTGCGGCGCGGGCGCGATGGGCTTCGGGTATAGTTACATACTCACTGACACCCAAACCATCGGTAACTTTCTGCACTGCTGCTAAAGCTTCAGGATTAGCCCCTTTGCAAAAATAATCAGCTGCGATCGCAATTTTAATCCCATCAATATTTTGTAATAATAAATTTCGCGTCTCTACAGGTGGACGTTTGGTACAAACCGGATCGCGTTCATCTTCCCCTTGCAAGACATCAAAAGCTGTAGCGATATCCTGTACTGAACGGGCAAAAGGGCCGATATGATCAAAACTGCTAGAAAATAAAGCTACACCAGCACGCGATAACCTGCCATAAGTTGGTTTCAAACCAAAAACACCACATAAAGCAGCAGGTACACGAATTGAACCATTCGTATCAGAACCTAAGGTCAGTGGAACTAATCCAGCTGCAACTGCTGCTGCTGATCCACCCGAAGAACCACCCGCAACCCGTTGTAAATCATGGGGGTTATGAGTCGCGCCGTAATGAGAGTTTTCTGTCACAAATCCGTAGGCGTATTCATCCATATTCAACGCGCCTACAAGTATTGCACCTGCTTGCTTCAACCGCGCTACCGCCGTTGCATCTTGCTTCGCTGGCGGGTTTTCAGCATTAATTTTTGCACCTGCAAGAGTTGTAATCCCAGCAATATCAAAGAGATTTTTGACAGCGAAAGGTACACCAGCCAGTAAACCAGGATCTTTACCCTGGGCAATTTCATGATCTATTCTTTCTGCATCAGCCAAAGCAGCATCAGTAGTCACAGTGGTAAAACAATTGAGTTCCCGATCTCGTGCTGCAATTCTTTGTAAAGCAGCTTGCGTTACTTCCACCGCGCTAACTTCACCTTCACGCACTGCTACAGCAATAGATACAGCATCCGCAGAGTCTAGATTCATGGTTTAAATATTGGCGCTGCTTCAATTTCCTCCATAATATATTACCGATTTTCTCCATCCACCAACTACAGTTTTATGGAGGCGTAGGCGCAGTTTTTGGATGCTTTCCTGCATAGTAAACAACTACTTTTAATTCTTCTTGATGGGGAACGTAAAAAACTCTGTCCCCACTCGTTACCTCATATTCCCATGCTCTTCTGTAAGGCTTGCCTTTTAAAGGAAATACGCGCCTGGGCTGTCTATTGGTAGGAGCAGTGCATAAATCTTTGTAGCAGCGACAACAGTTTTCTGGATGACGCTCCATTAAATCTTCCCATTCGCGGTTGACCCTGCAATTTTTGGCAACTACTAACCAGGTAATTTTTGTATCCGATAGAATTGGAGCCGTCAGTTCTACTTCTGGCGGCTCCACATTTCCTATTGTTGAATCGTTTGATGGATTTTCTGACATATCAGAATTTAATCAGCGCTCTCAGTAACTGGCTGAGTCAATGGTACTTCATCAAACTCGTCACTGAAGGCGGCTGCAATTTCAGGGGATGAGATTGCTAAAGCGCTCTCGTGCCATTCGTGAATAATTACCTCTAGCTCATTCCAAGCCTGTTCACGAAAATTAGCACAGCGATAGGCTTCACTGATTTCACCAATAAATTCTTGAAGATCGTCTCGGTCAAATACTCTAAGCCATCCATGTGGATGCTCAGTTCCAATGTTCTGTCCTAATAGTAAACGAAAAGCAACACTTAAAAGCTCAACAACATCTCTACCATGTTGTGCCGCTTTAGCGAGAGAATCTACTTTTTCACGTCGCAGCAAAGCAAAGGATTGTTCATTACGAGTAATCGTAATTGGGTGATCTAAAGCTTTGTCTAACACTTTTCCAGGATGACGGTTCAACTCAGTAGCTGAAATTAGCTCATCTGAGTAGATGTTGCTTACAATAGCGAGAGTCATATGCTTTGCGTTTTTAGAAACGCCAAGTTGATTAATATAGATTATGTCTATACGTACTATTATACGTACTGTCTGCTAGTTGTCAATATAAATGAACGCTGCCTAGTGTTGAAGCTGTGTTCTAGAAAGCATTTCAACTTTTTCTGCGACTTCAATATCTTCTGGTAGGGGGAAAGAATTTACTAGTTGAGCGATCGCTTGAATTCTTTCAAAATTTGCTATCACTCCATCCCTATATTCATCCCTCAACCGTAAATCCAACAACAAAGCCATCTGCTCTACATACTCACCCACATTCAACTCTTGATTATTCATCTGTTACATCAAATCCTTAACCTCTTGTGGCAATCTAAATTTACCATCCTCCTCAGACTCAAAATCCACTACTCGCCAAACAGCATCAATATTCAAAGCACCATAAATATGAGGGAATAACTCGTCTACCTCAGCCATCTCATAACGAATTTCAGATTTCACTTGTTCAGAATCAATTAATAAAAGTACTAATCCTGTTTGAGCAGCAAAAAATCTCTCAGCAACTTTAATAATTTGCTCTGGTGTAGAACAATGAATAAAACCCTCTGAGTCGAGACTTTCAGCGCGATATATTCCCGATAACTTTGCTGCTTCCCATTTTTCACCTTGGGTAATGTGAAGAATAATATTCATACACATGGTCATTTGTCATTTGTCAATGGTCATTTGTCATTGGTCATGAATCAGTTAACAGTTTAATTTGATAACTGATAACCCTTGTCCCCTCACTCTTTACCTCTCCTAACCAACGTATCTCCCGACTCTACATCAAACCAATGAATATTTTCATTTGGCAATGCTAATGTTATCTCTTCGTTACTTATATTTTGATCTGGGGATAACAAAGCACGTGCTGTTAGAGATTCTTTTTGAGAAGCAACGCTGACACTCACCAAGTTGTGCATTCCCAGATTTTCGACTAAAAATACACGACCTTTAATAATGTTTGTATCTCCTTCTTGGGCAATGTGAACGTGTTCTGGACGAATTCCCAAAACTATTTGCGGTGGAATTGTGGGAATATCAGGTAAGGAAATTTTAAACTCACCCAGCATTGCATGGCGTTCTTGACAGGGTAGGGTAAGCAAATTCATCTGTGGACTACCCACAAAACCGGCTACAAATAAATTTGCGGGATGATTATATATGCGTGCGGGTGGATCTAGTTGCTGCACGTAGCCGTTATTGAGGACTGCAACTTTAGTTGAAAGCGTCATCGCTTCTGTTTGGTCGTGGGTGACATAGACTACTGGCACTTTTTGAGCAGCAAATATTTGCTTAATATCGGCGCGGACTCGTTCCCTCAACAGTGCATCTAGGTTACTTAAGGGTTCATCTAATAAATATACCTGAGCGTTACGTACCAATGCTCGACCGACTGCAACCCGTTGTCTTTGTCCTCCAGATAATTGGCCAGGTTTACGCTGCAATAATTCTTCTAAGCCTAGAATTGCTGAGACATCGGCGACTCGTTGCTTAATTTCAGCACGGGGAACTTTTTTGAGTTTTAGTCCAGAGGCGAGGTTTTCGTACACCGTCATGTGAGGATAAAGAGCATAGCTTTGAAATACCATCGCCATATTGCGATCGCCTGGACGTTTTAAGGTAATATCTTCTCCCCCAAGAATAATATTACCGCGAGTCACTTCTTCCAATCCTGCGATCATTCTCAAAGTTGTGGACTTACCACAGCCACTAGGCCCCAGCAAAGTGAGAAATTCATTGTCATCTACAGTTAAACTGATATCTTTAACAGGAACTACTTTCGGTGAATAGGTCTTGTTGAGATTTTTTAATTCCAGTGTTGCCATGGTTTTAGGGATAGGGGATCGGGGATTCTCCAGAGGAGACGCTTCGCGTAGACGCGTCAGCGGCTTCTCATAGAGTACGGGGATCGGGCATTGGGGATTGGGGAAGGTAGGGGTCCCCTTTGGGGATAAGGGGTAGGTGGGGCCCCCTCTGGGGAACTCACCGGTCCCCACTCCCCCAAGGGAGTGGGGATTAGGGGCGAAGGGGTAACGGGGATTGGGCATGGGGCATGGGGCATGGGGCATTGGTTATTCTCCTTTGTCTCCTTTGTCTCCTTTGTCTCCTTTGTCTCCCTTGTCTCCCTTGTTTCCCTTTTCCCTGATCCCCGATCCCCGATTCCCGATCCCATTAACCTTTGACTGCACCAGCCGTTAAACCTTGAACAATTTTGCGTTGGAAAAATAAAACTAGTAACACCAAGGGTAATGTACCAACCACAGTAGCAGCGGCAATTGGGCCGTAAGGAATTTCAAATGTTGATGCTCCGCTAAGTTGGGCGGCTGCTACAGGAATGGTTTTCATGTCTTCACGAGTGATGAAAGTGAGAGCAAAGATAAACTCATTCCAAGCAAAAATAAAAGTCAGGATTCCAGTTGTCACTAAAGCTGGAATGGTCATCGGTAATAAAATTTGGATGAGCATTTGCCAGGTGTTGTATCCATCTATTTTGGCAGAATCTTCTAAATCTTTTGGCAATTGTAAAAAAAAGCTACGTAATACCAAAATAGTTAACGGTAAATTAATTGCTGTATAAGGAATAATTAGTGCTAGATAATTATTACCCAAATGCAAACCTTGTACTATTTCTAACAATCCCTGGAATAGTAAAATACCAGGAAATAAAGTCACAATTAAAATAGTTGCTAAGATCAATTGATGACCACGAGGGCGTAACCGTGCTAAGGCATAGGCAGCAGGCGCACCAATGGCTAAAGCGAAAGCTGTAGAAACAAAAGATACAAAAGCACTGTTTAATATGTAACGCCAAAATGGACGACGAGTAAATAAATTAATGTAATGATTCAGTGTTAAACGTGTAGGAAAATAAACAGTAGGAACCTGAGAAATATCCTGATTTACCTTGAAAGAGGTAACAACTTGCCACATAATCGGTGCTAAACAGAAAATCATTACTGAAGCGATCGCCATCCAAAGTAAAATGCGTTTTCCAGAATGATTTGCTTTAGCTTTGTGTTTTTCTTCACGAATAGCTGTCATAAAAGGTAAAAACTCAGGAGTCAGGAGTTAATACTTATCTTAGTCAAGATTTTCCCATCCAAAATCTATAGACGCACTTCGGTTCGGTTTCTCGACAGAGTAATCCGAAATCCACAGGACTTACGCAAAACATAACGCGCATTTGCGGTAATTCATGAATTACCGCTACGCAAGAATAAAATTTTCGGTCACATCTTGGGTAAGTCCTGATCCAAAATCACAAATGATGCGATCGCCACCAATCCAGAACATGTATCAAAATAGAAAAACTGAGAAAACCGATAGATTTTCTCAGTAACGAGGTAGAGGCTTGTAAGGTAGAGTCTAATCTGTCTGAAATCGCAATTTTTCTTACTTATAGGACTTAGTATTTTTTTTACTAATAGTTAAGTATGCGATCGCCCAAACTTTGACAAGGGAATAGCTGTATAAACTATTTAACCTTTACGTGACCAAGGTCCCCAAATGCAATATGTTATACCAGGACTTTGGATGTTGACAAACAATGTTTGACCATCAGGAGAAAAACAAGCTCCAGCAAACTCGCTTTCGTTGTAAGCATTACGCGCAAACTGATAAAGTTCTCCCTTAGTATCGACGCCAACAACAAATTGTTCACCACCACCATCTTCGCAGAGGAAGAGATCCCCAAAGGGAGCTACAGTAATATTGTCAGGCTCATCAAGTAGTTCACCGCTGGGTTCAGCCTCAATAAGTAATGTAATTGTTTCTGCTTTAGGATCATAAGCCCAAACTTGACCGTTACCTCTGGTATCACCCACAGCAGGCGGGCCGCCTTGAGTTGCAGTGAAATAGATTAGACCCTTAGCATACCACGCACCTTCGCCCCGGTAGAAAATTGCCGCGCCTTTAGACTGAGCTTCGTAGCGGACTCCTAATCCTTGGGTTCTGTTCTCCACATCAGGATCAGGATTATCAATGGGAACCCACTCTACTTTTAATGGCACACCAACGGGAACCAAACCGATAGAACCGCCACTGTTGGGATTATTTGTAGTGTTGAGAGTAGGCTGATCTACAACTTTTAAAGCATAAAGTTTACCACCTTGGGCTAATTGTCCAGGTGCATTTACTTTACCTACACTCGGAACAAAACGATAAAAGCAGCTATCGCCACGATCTTCTGTTTCGTAAATATATCCGGTTGCTGGATCTACAGCTACAGCTTCATGACTAAAGCGTCCCATGGCTTTGAGGGGAATCGGATCTGCCAAACCAATTTCCACATTTGCAGGAACTTCAAAGTTGTAACCATGGCGCACAACACCCACATCACCCCTGTTGAAGGTTTCTTCACAACTAATCCAAGTTCCCCAAGGTGTTGGGCCTCCAGCACAGTTGCGAATTGTCCCAGCTAAAGAAGCATAATCTTTAATCAATCGACGCGCTGGTCCAACTACAAGGGTAGTAGTACCACCTGCATTAATCTGGTCATACTTCTTCTCAGGTGGTGCAATTACTCCGCTAGTATTACCAAATTCATTTTCATTCGGGTCTAGTTCGTGGTTCCGAATCAGGATAGTAGTACCTCTGGGGCCTACAAAAGTTGCCATACCATCATGATCACCTGGAACAGGATTACCATCACTCATGGTCTGACCGACTATTGAGATCGCGGTGTAATTAAATCCTGGTGGAAGTTCCAACAGAGGAATCCGACTGAGATCACCAATGACGGTACTGGTTAATTCTTCGTAGTTCACAGGTAACTTGGGTCTTAGCGCACCATAACCAATACCTCTTCTGGTTTGACCACGGGCAACTCTAGCATAGAACGCTTCTAGGGGGGAAACCACTGTTACACTAGCAGCAGTCACACCAGCCAGAGATATAAACTTACGTCGTGAGAAAGACACTTGCTCTTAAATCCTTGCAATTTCACTCTTTTGAGGTGAAATTTATCAACCGTCGGTTAAATTCAAGTGAAGCGATCGTTAAATAAGCAATTATTTTTACATTTCGATAATTTACATGATTTTAATAAATGTTAATAAGCGACAATAGAAGAAGACTACAGGTTATTTATGTCAAGAAGGCAATTTTAATTTCTCAGGACTTACGCAAGATGTGAGCGAAAACCTTATTCTTGCGTAGCAGTAATTCATGAATTACCGCAAATGCGCGTTATGTTTTGCGTAAGTCCTGTTTCTGCAAAGGGTAAAATACCAAGCTGAGTAGTTAGCCAAAATTAAAGCTACAAATGGAGGTTAGGGAACTCTTAACCGGGAACAGCAAAAAGAATATGTGTGTAATTCATTTTGTTTATGTACTTAACACCCTAGTTTTGGATAATCAGACATGGTATACAGCAAAAATAAAGGAAAAACTCTTCCTTACTCTGTTCTTTGCTTAACTCCTGCACAAAGTCTGTTAGACTTCCCAAATGCTTAGTTCAGTGATTAATTACTAAATTAGATAAATATTTTGTAGAACCATAATAATTCTGAGCCTATTTTCAAAAATTCATTCAATAAATTATGTTTCTTAACCCAACATTCAACTAAAATGTATAATACTTTACCTTTAATTTCATAATTTTCTTAACTTAAATGTTTATTTATGTTAAATTGTGATATCGAAGACAACAACTTAAACTTAGTTGTAATGCACAAAAAGGAAATTTACGAATGTCTAGGCAAATTTCTCATCAGAGAAAGTTTTTGAGACTTTTTGATAAAAAGACAACAATCATACCCTATAAACTTAGTAATATTTTAGAAATATGGCGGATTAAATTATTAGAATCTGTTCCATTTCTAATTGCTTGCGCTGTATTTTTAAGCGTTATAAGTCTGAAAAGTCCTATCTTACTTTTTTGTTTAGTATTTGGTAGTTTAGTGGCAGTTGTTATTCATAAAATTGGGCATGAGGTTAATCTACCAAAACGATACCTTATTTTGCTGCAAATATTAGGCGTAGCTTTAATTTTCAGTTTATTCTGGTTAGATTATTTGGCAGAACCAGCACAAGCGCAATTTTTTAAAAAAGCAGAAGATTTCTTTAAAAATACTCTCACACAAGGTGCAGATACAGGTAATAATACCCAAGCAGCAGTTAGTTTAGTATTTAATGTGCTACGCGCTCTTTACTTGCTATATATAGCTGTTTCCCTGATTGGTGTGATGAATGCAGTTCGTAAAGATGAAGACTGGCAAAGTATTGCTAGAACTCCTTTATTAGTTGTTGTTGCGGTTACTATTGCTGATGTCCTTACGGGCTTCGTTATTGGTGACTCCAATACTAATAATCAATAATTATAAATTCATCTGAAATCAAGATGGAAAATTGCTGAGAAATTCGTCATGTCTCAAGAACCAGATAAAGAATTTCGACCAGTAAATCAAATTTTAGGCGCTCAACCTTCTCTAGGTCCAATTCCTGCTGATCAAGTTCTACCTTGGACGGTAATAGCTTTAGTTTCCTACTTTATCATTAATGGAATTTTTGGTGGCTTCTTTCAAGATGAGTTTCAGAAATGGTTGTGGATGTTACTAATTACCGGTTGGGGAATGGCAACTTGGTGGATTTTAACTGGTGGTAGGAGTTGGCGCTTCTTAAGTAAATTTATTGGTGTTCCCACTTGGACTAGAGGCTTTGCTCGTTATCAAAGCTTACTGGAAATTAACCATGAAGCAAAAAATCGGAAAACAAAGCATCGGCGTCGGCGGAAGTGAGGCAAGATTCACGCCCTTTGAGGACGCTTTACATCTAGCAACAATGCTACGTGTCTCACTTGAAGGACGTGATATTGGTGCTTACATTTTGACGAAAGGAAACCAAAAAGATCGGTTCTGTTTTGTTTTTGGTTTTGACTGTCAAGGAATTCATACGACGTTAAGACCAGAACAAATCAATACGATTCTTAATAACATTGAAGCTGGGTTAAAAGATATTCCTGAAGGCGAGAAAATGACTTTGCATTTGGGGTCTTTTAGCTCAGATAGACAGCGACAACAAGAGTTAGCATCTTTAGTCAAAAAAACTCCATCACCGGATATCAAATATTTATTACTCTCAGAA
This sequence comes from Westiellopsis prolifica IICB1, assembly GCF_004323185.1. Classification (GTDB taxonomy): domain Bacteria; phylum Cyanobacteriota; class Cyanobacteriia; order Cyanobacteriales; family Nostocaceae; genus Pelatocladus; species Pelatocladus prolificus_A. The sequence goes on along the minus strand of NZ_NAPS01000001.1, from coordinate 2,429,560 downwards.
AGAGCAAGGATTCAAGAACTGACACGTTCTGGAATTCGCAAGCCAAAGTTTTTGCGAATTTACGTAACTTATACGATTGAACCAGATGCGACAAATACAGATGATTGGATCGAAAAATTATTAGCTAAGGGCGAAACTTGGTGGTTGAAATTTAAAGGTGATTTAGCAGAAGTAGAAAATCAGCGCCTGGAAACAATTATTACTAATGCCTATAAAAATGGTTTTTGTCGTTGGGAACAACTATTATCTAACAAAATGGGCTTAGATATTAAGCCTCTGAATACAGAAGAATTATGGGGAGAAGCCTGGAGAAGATTTAATGACACTCAACCAATAGAAATTCCCCAATTATTAACTTTAGATGAAAACGGATTACATGAACAAGCTTATTCAGATTTAGCTAGTACTAAATTACTCATAGAAAATATCCACAGTACAACTTTGCTAATTGAGTCTGATGTCCCTTCTGCGGATCGGCGTTGGGTTCACGTCAATAATAAATATATTGGCGTCATGACTTTTCTCGAAAAACCTGGTGGTTGGCCGAGTAAATCTGCTCAGTTGCGTTATCTTTGGGAACTGCTAGCTAGAGAAAATGTGATAGACACAGAGATTTTTTGTCAGTTGAGTGCAGCGAATCCAGCGATAGTCAAAACTACACTACAACGAGTACTCAAGCAGTCAAATATGACGGCTTTGTTAGCACAAGAAAAAAGTAGAACTATTGATGTTAGCGCCCAATTAAAGTTAAGAAAATCAGTAGCAGCCCAAGAACAATTGTATGAGGGAGCAGTACCGATTTATGCAGGTATAGCTATCTTGGTGCATCGTCCCAGTGTAGAAAAATTAGATGAAGCGACAAGATATATCGAAAACTGTTTTCAGCGTCCAGCACGGGTAATTAGAGAAACAGAATACTCTTGGAAAATCTGGTTGCAAACTCTACCGATTGTTTGGGAAAGTTTATTAGCAAGACCTTTTAATCGACGTCAGTTATATTTAACCAATGAAGTACCAGGATTAATGCCTTTAGTATTAACTAAAGCAGGCGATCGCCAAGGTTTTGAATTAATCGCCGAGGAAGGTGGAACACCAGTCCATCTGGATTTATTCAACCACCATAAAAATTTAGCACTATTTGCAACTACTCGTGCTGGGAAATCAGTATTAGTATCAGGAATTTTAACTCAAGCATTAGCCTATAAAATTCCTGTAGTCGCATTAGATTTTCCCAAACCTGATGGTACGTCTACATTCACCGACTATACACATTTTATGGAGAGGAATGGAGCGTATTTTGATATTTCCAAACAATCAAATAACTTATTTGAACAGCCAGATTTACGCTTATTGAATCCCGAACAACAACGCGATCGCATGTTGGATTATATCGCTTTCCTCGAATCAGCTTTGATGACAATGGTTTTAGGATCATCTACCGAAAGTCAGCTACTATCACAAACAGTGCGATCGCTCTTAAACTTAGCTTTAGGAGCCTTCTTTACTGATGAAGGTATTAAAGAACGATATCAAGAAGCGATCGCTGGCGGATTTGGCAGTTCAGCTTGGCAAAAAACCCCAACTTTAAGGGATTTTCTCTATTTTTGTTCACCAGAACATTTAGAATTAGAATCAATTGCAGGTAGAGTTGAAGACGCCTTAAATCAAATTCAGTTGCGCTTGCGATTTTGGCTTTCTAGTCGGGTAGGACAAGCTATTTCCGCACCTTCTAGTTTTCCCACTGACGCCCAACTTTTAGTTTTCGCTTTGCGAAATCTCGCAGATAATGAAGACGCAGCAGTCCTATCTTTAAGCGCCTATTCCGCAGCATTGCGCCGCGCTCTAAGTAGTCCTGCTTCTATATTCTTCATCGATGAAGCACCAATTCTATTTGAATTCGACCAAATTTCTGACTTAGTAGGAAGAATTTGTGCCAACGGTGCTAAAGCTGGAATTAGAGTCATCCTATCAGCCCAAGACCCCGATACCATCGCCAAATCTAAAGCGTCATCAAAAATTTTACAAAACTTAACTACACGATTAGTTGGGCGGATTCAGCCAGTAGCCGTTGATAGTTTCACCAGTATACTCAAATATCCTCGTGAAGTGATTGCCCGCAATGCAACAGAAAGCTTTTTCCCTCGCAAAGAAGGAATTTATAGCCAGTGGTTATTAGATGATAACGGAATTTATACATTCTGTCGCTACTATCCAGGTTATGAACAATTAGCAGTAGTAGCTAATAATCCCCAAGAACAATCTGCACGTCAAAAAGCGATGCAAACACACGAAGACAAATATCAAGCAGTTTCTGTATTTGCACGTCAATTAGTAGCAACACTACGCGGTTAAATAGGTTGTTTGTAGTCAAGGTTTATCTTAAAAATGGGTGTGGGGGTTTAAGGGTGTNGTGTAAGAGGAGTTCTATTTTCATATTTGATTGTGAGATTTTCCCGTGAGGGGCTAACTTGAAAATGGGTGTGGGGGTTTAAGGGTGTAACAGAAAATCCATCTGTGTTCATTAGTGTGCATCTGTGTTCGTAATCAAGAAAAAACTCTATTAGACAGATTCAAAATTCTTAATAAACACACAAATTTTAGGTAGAAATTATGAAAAAAATAATTCTTTTTTCTATTCCTCTGTCATTCTTAATTATCCTACCAGCAACAGCAAATTTAGGTCAAGTTTGGACAGATTTTCAATCCTACGCGACAGATTTACAAAACTATCTCAGAAATAATCTCAGCGAAACATTACAACCAATAGAATCTGAGGCTCAAAGTGCTATTGATAGTTCCATCGGAGAATTAAACATACCCAACCCTAACGCCGCCGGGGAAATCATCCGTGATGGCACAATTTGGTATTATACTTCCGGCGATAAATTTGATAATAATTCCACTGTGAGAGCGAATTTAGTTAGCAATGAAATTAATCGCTTAATTACCCGTGGTGCAGCATCTGGATTAATGGGTACAAATGGACAACTGAGATTAAAAACAAAATTAGAAGAAACTGAACAATCAATACAAAAAATTGCAGGATTTAATGAAGAAAACGAAAAATTTAAAGAAGATATAAATAATCAAATCAATAATTTGAAAAACACCATACCTAATAATGATGTTCAAAATACAATAGCTAATATTACTTCACTATTAGGTCTTGGTCAATTGAATTTTTTGCTGCAAAGTAACGAAATTCAAGAAGAGGAAGTGAAAATATCAGGCGAAAATTTATCACAAACAATCCAAACTAACCAATTTCTACAATACTCTAATTTAAACCTAACTAATATCTCGCAGCAAGTAGAAGAAAATAATCGCGCCCGCAGAGTTGATAATTCCACTGAAGCATCTAGACTTTTACGCAATACTTCGCAAGTAGATTTATTTGGAAGAGCTTTTGAAGAATAATTATGTTGCGTTATTTGTCATTGGTCATTGATCATTAGAGACGCGATGTTCCTCGCGTCTGTACAATTGGTCATTGGTCATTGGTCATTTGTCATTCGTAAGAGTTTTCATGATGTTTAAGTTGATTACCACCGACTTACTTAATTTAAATCAAAATTGTTTCCCAAATTTTGATTTCATCTATATAGAGATAAGTTAAACGTAAAAAAAATGAACTCTATTATTTTCTTTAACCTTTATTTTGCCCAATCTAATATTCCTGATATTCCCGATATTCTCAATAGTGGTTTCACGACTGCGAGAACGATTTCGGAAAGTTGGGATAATCAATGGTTGGATTTATTACAAAATAATACTAGCGAAAATTTATACGGAGCATTGACAAATCTGGGTGTATTTTTCGCCGTCGGGACTCTGTTGTTTTTCATGATACAATGGCTTCGAGATGTAATTTACAGTGAATATTCCCGTCCGATTTCAGCTTTGATTTGGCCTTTTATAGTGGTAATACTGCTAACTAATACAGGAAGTGGTAGTGTACTATCTAATCTGACTTTGGGAATCAGAAATTTTATCAACACAGTGAATCAGCAAGTAATCACCACAGCAGATGCGAATAAAAATTACCAGCAAGCATTGAATATGGGTGTTGCGGAAGAAATAGCTGGGTCTTTGTTACGTCCTTGTCAGTCGTTAACCGGTGAACAACAAAATCAATGTTTTGTGAGAGCCAAAGAAAAAACTGACATTCTTTGGCAGACATATAGAGATTTATATGGTGATAAAGTTTGGATTAGTAGATTAGAAAATAAGATTAATCAGATTGCATATAGCAGCAGTAGCGTATCAGAAAATACATTTAATTCTTTGTTAGGTTCTACAGTCCAAACTAGTATCAAAAACTTTCTGATTTCCTTGCAATATGCTTTTCAAAATTTAATTGAAGCTACGATGTTGTTAGTAGCGACTTTGGGACCATTAGCTGTGGGAGGTTCTTTGTTACCTGTTGCTGGTAAACCAATTTTTGCTTGGATGACTGGATTTTTATCGTTGGGAATTGCCAAACTTTCCTTCACTATTATTGCAATTTTAACTGCCACAGTGATTGTGAATGGTCCCGGTGAAGATGCAACTGCTGATCCGGATTTAATGTGGTTCATGATATTTTTAGGACTTTTAGCACCAATCGTATCTTTGCTTTTGGCTGGTGCGGGGGGATTTGCAGTATTTAATGCAATTAGTAATACAGCTGCGTTGGCAAAAGAGAGGATATAATGGTACGCCTGTTGGAGAAAAAGCAGCGAACAGTTAGTCTTTTGACTACATTTGCAATCGCAACTTTTGGATTACAGTTATTGGCTTTATTTTTATTAGCATCTCAAGGTTTAAAAATTCGTCAACTTAGTTTGAGAAAACCCGCCTCTTTTGTACAATTAAGAGATGGTCAAGCAATAACTGTTACTGATGACTTGGAAAGAGATCCAGAAGTAATCCGCCAATTTGTGAGTAAAAGTATGACCTCAATGTTTAATTGGTCTGGTATACTTCCACCACAAAATGTTGAAGAAGTAACCAAACCTAAACCAGATTTAGGCATATTTATACCAACATCCGAAGGTAACAGCAAAAAAGTTAGTACTAGTAGTTGGATTGCTAGCTTTGCAATTTCAGAAGATTTTCGCAAAGGTTTTTTAAGTGAAATAGCAGCGATGACACCACCAGAAGTTTTCGCTAATAATTCTAGTCAAGCAATCAACGCACAAATAGTTATTAAGCGGGTTTACCCTCCTCAAAAAATTAAACCTGGTAAGTGGCGAGTTGGTTTAGTAGCTGACTTGATCCAAACCAAAAAATCGGATGGGAGAAAAGTAATTATTCCCTTCAATAAAGATTTGCTTGTGCAAGCAGTCGATTATTTTCCTTATCCGCTAGATGATACTACCAGCGTTTTGCAAAAAGCAATTTATAGTATGCGTTCTGAAAAATTAGAAATTTACGAGATCCGTAATTTATGTCTGTTAGATCAATATAACACTTTAAGTCAGGATCAACTAAGGCAATGTGGAATTGAAACCCAATCAGATAGCTTTGTGAGGTAAGAAAATAAAATTAGACTTTGCTTGGTATTTCATCCATATGGAATTTCATTTTCTAGAGTTAAATCATGCAGTTACTTAAACAAGAAAATAAAAGAAAAAGTAGTATATTACCATTATTTGCTGTAGGAACTTTTGGTTTAAATATTTTTGCATTGCTCATACTAATGTTCCACAGTTCAATGTTGCAGCAGCTGAGTCAGCAATTAACTCCTCGAAGTTTAGTACAACTTGCTGATGGTCGTGCTATCACAGCAGACCCCACAGGAAATTTAGAAAGATATCCAGACACCATCCGGCGTTTTGTCGGTGAAACAATGACCTTAATGCTAACCTGGTCTCCACAGCAGTCGCCGGAAATTATATGGGAAATTAGTTCCGAACTTTTAACGAATGACCTCAAGCAAAAATTCCAATCCGAAGTTATTAATCCGAATACAGTTAATCAATTTGCAAATCGGGGTGCTGAAAGTGTTTTTATTATTCAAAGAATTTCTCAACCTGTAAAAATTGCTAATGGCAAGTGGAGAGTAGAGTTACAAGGGAATCAATTAATCTTTAACAATTCTGATAGATTAGGGAAAGCGATCGCATTCAATAAACAAATCTTAATCCAAGCAATAGATAATCAAAAAGCAACATTACCGGATCTACCACTATCCTGGCATATAGCAGCTTACCGCATCGGTGAAGCTAGACTAGAAATCTACAATATATGCGACATCAAAGAGAAAAACTGCTCCTGATTCAACTATAAACTAAAGCTTTATTATGACTCGATATTCTATTCCATCACAAACCCATCCAGAAAATATAGATACTCCGCTTCATGAAAATTACCAACCGGAACTAGAATTATCTGATTGGGAACTGCAAATGGCAAAACTGGTTGGTTTTGAGGAGGAGTCTCCAACGATTGAAACACAAACGGAAGCAAAAGCACAGGAAGATGAAGTCAACTTACCACAGTCATCTTCCTCTTCACCTTCTCCACCACCAGAAGTTTCCACCAAGCAATCGTTCTCATCAAATCCTTTTGCGAAATTAGCTTTAGTAGGGACTACGACATTCGCTTTAGTTTTAGTGGCTGGTGCTTTTTTATCACAGCTGATGAGCGCTAACAATCAAAAACCCAGAAAAACCAATATAGTTTCACCAAAAGCGCCACAAACAAGCACTGAAACGCGTCTACAACAACTAGAAGGAGAACTAGAGACTTTAAAAACAAAATTAGCCTTAGCTGAACAAGCGCAAGCTGTGAAATTAGCGCAGCAACAGCTCAGAACTCCAAAAGTCACACCAGCACGACCAACTTCTCAGCTAGCAAATTCCAGAGATAACAGACCCAAAATTGCTTTACAAACAACACCTACACCTACAAAAACAGTTTACATGCCGCCAAGGGTAGTAACGCGGATCGTCACAGTACCCCAAACTCCACCAAAATCTACTCCAGTGCTACCTGTAGTTCCCACACCAGAAACTCAACCAACAGCTCAATTCACTCCCCAACCTACACCAGACCCATTGCAGGAATGGTCAAGATTATCGAAATTGGGTAGTTATGGTCAAGTTTTAGCTGTTGCTACACCGAATAATATTAATGCAAATCGCCCAACTTCTGTACCTACACCTGTACAAAATACTAAAATTCCGCCACAAACAGCCAACTCTCAATCCCAGGATAATACCCCACAACCACCAAGTTCTCTTATCAGTCAAGCACAACCAAATAGTCCGAAGTCTGTAAGAGTAGGAACTAGTGTGAAAGCTGTATTAGCTACTGGTGTCTTTGGAGAAACTAGTAGAGCGACAAACAATAATAAGAAAGATAACAGCCCTCAAAATGTTTTTGTAGTTCGTTTAAAGGAACCATTAAAATCAATAGATGGTGAGATTGTATTACCAGAAAAAACTGAGTTGTTGGCTCAAGTTAGTTCTATTTCTGAACAAGGTTTGGTGCAGTTAGATGTAGTCAAAATAGTTAGGGAAAACAATGGCAACCTGACAGAGCAAAGCATACCACAAAACGCCATCCTAATTCGTGCCTCAGCAGGTCAACCCCTAATTGCCAACCAATATAAAAAAGGAACATCCACTACCATGATAGATGCTCAACAATTTGTATTGGGAGGTATTGGTAAAGCCGCAGAGTTATTTAATCGTACAGAATCGCAAGTTACTACCACTTCCACAGGTACTGTTGTTACCAACAGCAATCCCCGACGCAATCTCTTTGCTGGGATTTTAGAAGGTGGAGTGAAAACAGTAGTTCCCCAAATTACCCAGCGTAATCAACAGGCGATTTCTCAAGCAATGCAACGCACTAACATTTGGTTTTTACCAGCAGGAAAAGAAATAGAAATATATATCAATCAAACTATGCAACTTTAAATATAAAATAGGTCGGGACACTAAGACTACTGGCGAGGGTTGTCATTTGTTACTTGTCATTTGTTATTGGTTATTTTACCAATTACCGACCTCAATGGATAGTATAAGTGTTCAAGTGGACATGATATGAAACATCACATTAACCTACAATTCCAACTCCCAAAAAATTCTTATTTTTTAAATCTAGCTTCTCTAATTTTTTCCGCTGCAATCATCATGGTAGCAGGTCGTGCTTTGGCTAATAATGCTGTTCTCCGTTCCATGTTTTCTTGTCAAGCACAAGGTTTGGGAGGAGCAACACCTACTGTCAACGTCTGGTTTCAGCAAGGGACAAATTTAAGTTTTATTCCATCTGGAGAAACAATTAAAAAAGTGTGGTTAAATGATCCATCCCAGGTGACAATGGATTTTGATGGACCAATGTGTATGCAGTTTGGTCCAGACCGCAATAATAACACTGGAGATTGTAAAAACTCCGCAGCACATGTAATTCAACTCAGACGAATTAAGAAAATAAATATTCCTGGACTACCTAGCGCTGATAAAACACTTTTAACAGTAGTTACTGAAGAAAGCGGTAAAAACAAGTTATACACCTTTGAAATTGTCTATGATACTGGCGCTCCCCAATATCATACTTTAGCAATTTACCCCGATCCTCCTACTGCTAGTTCAACTCCTGCTTGCGTGAGAGTTGGACAGTCAAAAAATTAATCAGCCATACTCCCCCAGATGATATTAATAACAACGGCGTTAACCAATCACCCCAACGCACATATAAAGTTTGTGTCTGACGGCGATAAATAGTTTCAGCGTGAATCTCATAAGTATTATGTCCCGATATCCATTTTGTTCTCCCGTGAGGATCTACAAAAGCTGAATATCCTGTATTCGTCGCCCGTACTGCCCATCTATCAGTTTCAATTGCCCGCATGATATCCTGGGCATGATGCTGGGCTGGCATTGATGCACTGTAATGAGCATCATTTGATGAACTGAGAATAAACTGTCCCCCTGCTTTCGCTTGATAGCGAAATACTTCAGGAAACGCAGATTCGTAGCAAATACTTGCGATCGCACGACCAAAAGGCGTGTTAAAAATTTGATTTGGTGAACCAGGAACTTGGTGTTCATCTAGTGGTGACAAGCGACTAATAATTCCGCCTAAAAGTTCTTCAAACGGCACATACTCACCAATGGGTACTAACTTCGCCTTATCGTAACGACTAAATACCTTACCATCTTCCGTGACAGTTAGCAAGCTATTTGTATAACTTTTTCCCTTGTGTCCAAAACCGCCAATCCAAGCTACTACCCCTTGCGATCGCACTGCTGCCACCAAGGAACTACCCATGATATTTTGTTCAAAGAAAGGTAAGGCTCCTTCTGGTGTCAATACAGCCTCTACTCCTTGATCTACTAAGCTTAAATAACCAGTAGTATAGCCTTCCAAAGCCCGACGTAAGCCTTCAGGATAAAGTTTTATTTGGTTAGGAATATTACCTTGAATAATTCCAACCTTCAGGGCTGCGGCTGGTGATTGTACCAGGGGACGAGTGTATAAGATAAAACCTATTAGGTGTAGGGTAATTAGTAAACTCGTGGCGGTGATGAGATATTTATTAACGAACCGCAGAGGCGCAGAGGACACAGAGGAAATTCTCTCTGCGTTCTCTGCGCCTCTGCGGTTGATAAAAGCTTCTGCAATCAGTCCATTGACGGCGACGATCGCAGCTGTTACAGCATAGGGACCAGAAAGTTGACCAAGATGTAAAATTACGAGATTATACGGACTCTGAGTGTAACCAAGAGAAGTCCAAAACAAAGCTCCCCAACTCAAGATAGTCTCTACACCACACCACAAGGCAGTGCCAATCAGAACACGAGCGTAGGGTTGTTGAATAGAATAACAAATAATTCTCATCCCTGTTGCCCACATTGCCACAGATGCAGCACCCCAGAGAGTGATAAATATGCAACAAAAAGCAGCTATTCCTAAACTTGCTAACCAAGGAACCCCCATCCAAGTCATCGGGTGAATTCCTGTGATCCAAGATAGGGCTAGACCGTGATAACCAATACCCCAAGCTAAACCAATGAAAAATTGAGAATTAAAGATTAAAGATGAAGGGTTTTGCAAGCCATTTTTAATTTTTAATTTTTCATTTTTAATTACTAACGCCCATAAAGGTGCTAGGGCGAACCATCCTAAAAACCATGCATTGACGGGGGCGACGGTCAGCCCCATCAATATACCACTAAATAGGGCGATCGCGAAACGCAGAAGCAAAGAGGTGCTGACACGGAGAGTAAAGGTTTCCCCTCGTCCCCGTGTCTCCATTTCCCTGTGTCCTTGGTTACTCTGGTTCTGTCGCATCAACAGTATCGGGGGGAACGATCGCCACTCCTGTAATTACATCATCTTCGTCTAGACGTTGTACACGTACTCCTGTCGCAGAACGGGATTGGACGGAAATAGCATTCACTGCCTGTCTGATGATGATACCGCGACTTGTAACCATCATAATTTCATCGTCGTTGTTGACAATGTGTAGGTTGGCTAGTTGGTCTTTGATTTTGCGGTTTTTGAATTTGGTTGCCATTAAACCTTGACCAGCCCGATTTTGCAAGCGGAACTGAGCAACCGGTACGCGTTTACCGTAACCTCCAATTGTAATTACTAGTACCCATGGTCCTTCATTACCGTTACCTGGTACTTCTGCGGTTTCTTCGGTTTCGATTGCTTCGGTTTCGATGTCTTCGGTTTCGATTTCTTCGATTTCTGTTTCTGAGACTGGGGTCAAATTATCTAGAACGGCTGCGGGTAGAATATCCATTCCTACCAGTTCATCTTTAGCTTTGAGTTTCATGGATTTCACACCACGAGTCGCACGACCCAAAGGACGGAGTTGTTCATGATTACAACGGAAGTGAATCGCCATACCTTGACGAGAGCCAATGATCACGCTGTCTTCGACTTTTGCTCGTCGTACCCAGCGCAGTTGATCGCCTTCTTCTAGGGAAATGGCAATTAAGCCGTTGGCACGAATATGACTAAACGCTTCCAATACGGTTTTCTTGATGTTACCACCTTTGGTGAGCATGACCAAATACTCATCGCTGGTAAATTCACTGACGGGTACGATGGAGGTAATTTTTTCTTCTTTGGGAATTGGCAACATCTGCACTATCGGTGTGCCGCGACTGGTACGGGAACTTACGGGAATTTGGTAGGCTTTGAGGCAGTAAACTACACCGCGATCGCTAAAGAATAATAGACTATCGTGATCACAGCAGGTTAAGAAATGCTCGACGCCATCATCGTCTTTGACTTTGGCAGCCGCTTTACCTCTGGTGGCACGGTTTTGGGCTTCAAAGGTGTTGACGGGCATCCGTTTGATATAGCCTTGTTCGGTAATTAAAATGATCGCTTTTTCGTTGGCGATCAGGTCTATATCTTCTAAATCGCCTTCTCCGTGCGTAATTACCGTACGTCGAGGTGTAGCAAATTTAGTTTTAAGAGACTGGATTTCGGTTTCGATAATTTGCAGTATCCGTTCTCGCTTTGCCAAGATATCTTGCAAGTCGGCGATTTGGGCTTGTAGTGCTTCGTGTTCTTGGCGGATTTTATCTGCTTCTAGGGCTGTTAAGCGTCGCAGTTGCATTTGTAAAATTGCATCTGCTTGCACTTCTGATAGTCCGTAAGTTGTGATTAATTCTCCTTTGGCTGTTGGTGTATCAGCAGCGTGGCGAATTAAAGCAATAATTTCATCGAGGTGAGATAGGGCGATTAATAACCCTTGCAAGAGATGGTCACGTTCTTCGGCTTTCCGCAGTTCGTACTGGGTGCGTCTGGTGATCGCTTCGATACGAAAATCCAGAAATACTTGTAGAAACTGCTTGATCGTCAAGATTTGGGGTTCACCGTTGACCAACGCCAGCATATTCGCCCCAAAATTAGCTTGCAGGGGCGTTTGCTTGTAGAGGTTGTTGAGAACCACACGGGGATAGGCGTCGCGCTTGAGTTCAATCACAATTCGCATCCCATCGCGATCGCTTTCATCTCGGATGTCAGCAATTCCCTCAATGCGCTTGTCGTTGACTAACTCGGCGATTTTCTCAATTAATGCTGCTTTGTTGGTTTGATAGGGTAACTCGGTGACGATAATCGCTTCCCTTTCTGGGCGTCCCCGCATTTCGATGGTTTCAATATTTGCTACACCACGCATGGTTATAGAACCGCGTCCAGTGGTGTAAGCTTCTTTGATCGCCGCAGTACCAAGAATTTGAGCGCCTGTCGGAAAGTCAGGGCCGTGGATATACTGCATTAATTGAGTATCAGTTATTTCTGGGTTATGAATCACTGCTACTAACCCATCAATCAATTCACCCAAATTATGGGGCGGGATGTTGGTAGCCATCCCGACAGCGATCCCCGAAGAACCATTCAACAACAACTGTGGTAATCGTGCGGGTAACACAGTCGGTTCTTGCTGGGAACCGTCGAAGTTGTCGGCAAAATCTACGGTTTCCGATTCGATATCTTGCAAGAGAGCATCGCTAGTCAAAGCTTGTAAACGGCATTCGGTGTAACGCATCGCCGCCGGAGGGTCGTTATCTACAGAGCCAAAATTACCATGACCTGCAATTAAAGGCGATCGCATGGAAAAATCCTGCGCCATCCGCACCAAGGCATCATACACTGCTGTGTCACCGTGGGGGTGATATTTACCCAAAACTTCCCCCACAACACGCGCACATTTACGGAAAGGACGGTCTGAGGTCAACCCCAACTCATGCATAGCGTAGAGAATACGCCGATGGACAGGTTTCAGACCATCCCTGGCATCTGGTAGCGCCCGTCCAACAATGACGCTCATGGCATACTCCAGGTAAGACCTGGACATTTCGTTTCGCAGATCTGTAGGGATAATCCTCTCCTGAGAGGTTGTCATAGCCTAAAAACTCCAATAATGGCTAGTTTTAGCGATTAAAGCGCAAATAAGCAAAATTATTACAAACTAAGCTTGAATAATTGCCATAATTTGTTACAATTTTAGCACAAATTGTCCATTTTTGGCTTTGGGGAAAGGGAATGGGGGATTGGGGATCGGGGATCGGGGATCGGGAAAAGGGGATTTGGCATGGGTGATTAGTGTTTTCTCCGCGCCCAGTGGTCTCCCCGCTCCCCGCTCCCTACTCCCTACTCCCTGCTCCCTGCTCCCCTTTCCCCAATCCCCGATCCCCGATCCCCAATCCCCGTCAAATTATTTTTTACCCACCAACCTAGTAATTACCTCAATCAGTTTGACTGGATCTACTGGCTTAGAAACATGCTTTTGAAAGCCCGCACTTAGGGCTTGTTGGTAGTCAATTTCTCCAGCATAAGCAGTCAAAGCGATCGCCGGAATTTGTCCTCCTTCTTCTGGGGGTAGGTTTCTCACTTGCTGCATCAACATGTATCCATCAATATCTGGCATTCCAATATCGCTTAACAAAATATCTGGCTGGAGCTGGGTGAAAGTAATCAGTGCTTCGGCTGCTGAGGCAAATGCTGTTACATTTGCTCCATATTCCTCTAGTAGGAAAGCGGTAAATTCTCGTGTATCCGCATCATCATCCACGACTAAAATCTTGACACCGTTTAAATCTAGGGATTGCTCTGAGTGTAGAATGTCTTGATTCGTCTGAGGTTGAGTCAGCATCAGCGGAAGTCTGACGGTAAAAGTTGCTCCCTGATTTTCCCCTGGACTTACAGCTTGAACTGTCCCACCATGCAGTTCGACTAAATGACGGACAATCGCTAGCCCTAATCCTAATCCACCAAACTTTCTGGTTGTAGCGGCGTCTGCTTGGCGGAAGTGTTCAAATACATAAGGGAGAAATTCAGGGGGAATACCTTTACCCGTATCGCTGACGACGAGCTGGGCTTGAGATCCAAAGCGTTCTAGTCGAATATTTACTTGTCCCCCTTCAGGTGTGAACTTGACAGCGTTGGAGAGAAGATTCCAAACCACTTGCTGTAATCGATTTGAGTCACCCATCACTTGGAATTTGGGATTTTTAAGTTGTTGATTGCCCACCAGAGCAAACTTTGAGTTTTGTTCAGCTTCTTCCCATCCCAAATCTAATATCGTAAATTGCAAATCGATTGACTTGGCTTGGGCTGCCAATCGCACTGTTTCCATTGCTGCTTGAATCGTTGATGGCAAATCGACAGGACAAATCTGAAGGCTAATTTTACCCCGTAAAATTCGAGAGACATCCAGCAGATCATCAATCAGTCCAGCTTGTAATTTTGCATTGCGTTCGATGATGTTTAGGGCTTGGGCTGTTTTTGCAACATCAACCTTGTTAGTCTGGAGTAACTTAGACCAACCTAAAATCGGGTTGAGGGGCGATCGCAACTCGTGAGATAATACCGCCAAAAATTCATCTTTAATGCGATTGGCTCGTTGAGATTCCTCGTAGAGTTGAGCATTATCAATCGCCGTTGACGCCATTTGAGCTAGTTGTACCAAAATGGCTTCGTCTTCTGCGCTAAACTCTCCCTCGTATTTATCAGAAAGTTGAATTAAGCCAAGGTTTTTGCCGTTACGGCTCGTCAGAGGTGCCGCTAGCCAACCGCGCATAGGAGGATGCGTATCACTTGCCTTACCAAATTGACGCCAAGCCGGATGGGCTTCTAGTTCAGCCTGAGTCATTCTTATCGGGCGTTGTGTACGGCAGACTAGTGTATAAATACCAGAACCATTTGGTTTCTCGTTATAATCCTGCCACTGGGCATATTTTTCTGAAAGGGACACTGTATAAATCGTCTGCGCCCAATAATTGTCAACCGTCATGCTGGTGACAGATTGGTGCGCTCCTATAATATTACGGGCTTGATCTGTAATTAATTGTAATCTCTCACTTAGAGATAGCGTCGAGTTAATCGTCACAGATGCCTCAGCCAACTTTTGTAAACGGCGCGTCTGTTGTTGCTCGCGCTCAAGTAATCTCGCCCGTTCAGCCTCTGCTCGCTTGCGATCAGTGATGTCTCGAAAATAAACAGCAATACCATCCGGGGAAGGGTAGGCGTGAATTTCCAGCCATTTACCTATAGACTGACCAAATTCTTCAAAGACAACAGAAACTTGCTCTCTGACAGCACGATGAAGTTCGTGGTATGCCAGATTTCCTACTTCCCCAGGAAATACTTCCTCCCACACTTGCTTACCAAGTAATTCTTCGCGGGTTTTATGCAAAAGCCTCGTAGCTTGCTCATTTACGTAGGTATAGCGCCATTGGTCATCAAAAGCTACAAAAGCATCAGTAATACTTTCTAGAATATTGCTGGTTTGGTTACGGGCTGCCTCTGTCTGAATCCGTAATTCTTGCTCTCGCTGTGCTGCCTCCTGACGCATTTGAGCCATCTTCAAGTTTGCCTCAACGCGAGCCACCAGCTCCCGGGCCGAGAATGGCTTGATTAGGTAGTCGTCAGCTCCAGTTTCCAAACCTTCGATGCGAGACTCTTCTCCAGCACGGGCAGAAAGCAGAATAATCGGTGTTTGTCTAGTGTTTGGGTTAGCCCGTAGCTCTTGCAACAAACCCAAACCATCTAGTTTCGGCATCATTATATCAGTTAGGACTAAATCGGGCTTCTGTTGAGAAACAGCAGCCAAAGCCGCCTCTCCATCCGCCACTGTCTCTACTTCATACCCTTGACTTAACAGTAAACGCTTCACATAGTCGCGCATGTCAGCATTGTCGTCTGCCAAAAGAATATAGGCAGAACTGGGCAGAGGGGCAGAGGTGTGGAGGGGCAGAGGGGAAACCTCTGTGTGAGTTCTCTCCCCTGCTCCCCTGCTCCCTTGCTCCCTTGCCTCTTCTGGTAGCCAGCGCAAGGCTTCTTCGACATAAGAAACAGCGCCGATTGTAGTTGATGCTAATGACCTGGTAGCTTTGATGTGTTGGGCTTTGCCCTGGTCAAGGTATTCGTTTGGCAAGTGAGCATGACCAGTAGGAATTGATACTGTAAAGCTAGTACCTTGATTAATAATACTGGTAACATCAATAGTCCCGCCATGCAGTCGTACCAGTTCTTGGACTAATGATAGACCAATCCCCGACCCCTCATAGGTTCGTCCTCGCACTCCTTGCACGCGATGAAACCGTTCAAACAAACGGGGTATCTCCTCAGCAGGAATACCTGTACCTGTATCTCGTACCTCTAATTCAACATGATCACGACAATAGCGCAAGGCAACGACTATTTCTCCCTCAAATGTAAACTTAAAGGCATTGGAGAGCAAATTTAGCAAAATCTTTTCCCACATGTCCCGGTCAACATAGACTTTTTCAGGCAATGGGGAACAATCTACTACAAGACGCATTCCTGCTCGCTCAATGGCTGACCGAAACACAGCTGCTAAGTCTGTAGTTAACATCGCCAAGTCAGTTGGCTCATAGGCTGCTTGAACGCGCCCTGCTTCAATGCGGGAGAAGTCCAGCAGAGTGTTAACTAACTTCAGCAAGCGTAGACTATTGCGATGCACCATTTCCAATTGCTGCCGTTGAGTTGCAAGTGTAGCATGACCTGCTGCTGCCAGTGTTTCCTCTAAAGGACCAAGCATCAGGGTGAGTGGTGTACGAAACTCATGGCTGATGTTACTAAAGAAAACGGTTTTGGCTCTATCAAGTTCTGCTAAGGCTTCAGCACGTTTACGTTCTTCTTCGTACGCTTGAGCATTGGCGATGCTGGCGGCGATTTGAGCCGAAATCAAATCAATAAATCTTTTATAGTTGTCGTCGAATAACCGAAATGGATTTAATCCAGCAATTAATATACCAGCTTTTCCCGTCTGTCCAGATGGCGCAATTAGCACAGCCACAGCTTGATGTGGTGGTTGCTGCCAAGCGCCTGTTGGTAGGTTGTCAAAAGACGCTGCTAAATTAGAAACTAGGCTTGTATTCTGCGTTCTGATAACTTCTGCAAAGGGCCAAACCGAATCAGAATCAATATCGACGGTTTCCGGAACTGCCGCATGACCCCGTTTAATACCGCATGTCCCAGCTAGAAAAACGCGCTGTTTATCTGGATCAACTAGATAAATCATCGCGAAGGGTAGATCATAAGGGTTGGTTCCCAGACAACTCGCACTCACTGTACAGGCTTGTTCAAATGTCCGCGCGTCTGCCGTTTTGGCCGCTAGTTCGCGCAACAGTACCAGTTGACGTTCGCTAATTATGCCTTGTGTGTCGTCTGTGTTGGCACAGATGATACCACCTGTACCGCCTTGATCATTGGGAACTGGGCTATATGAAAATGTGTAGTAGGTTTCCTCTGGATAGCCGTTGCGCTCCATTATCAGTAGCAGCGCTTCGTCGTAAGTGCCTTCATTCTTGAGCATCGCTGATTCTGCACGAGGCCCAACCTGATCCCAAATTTCTCGCCACACATGGGAAGCTGGCTGTCCAAGGACTTCTGGATGTTTACCACCGACGATCGCTCTGTAAGCATCATTGTAAAGGTTAATTAGTTCTTCACCCCACCAAACAAACATGGCTTGGCGGGAGGTTAACATAATCCGTACACAAGTCTTTAGGCTCTGCGGCCATTCTGATACGTGACCCAAAGGCGTTTGTGACCAATTGAGCGATCGCATGAGTGTTCCCATTTCTCCACCACCAGCAAAAATATCTTCGGTGGTAGTTGTCCTTACTTCTTCACTCACAAGTCTCTGCTCCTCATCCTCAAAAGCATTTACCTAGCAGATCTCTCCTGACGCGATCGCCCATTTGGTACAATAGCTGCTGCCATCTGTTTTAATGCAAGTGCTAAAGTTTTGTTCGCCCACTTTCCCATTGATTGATCTTTGGAACCAAATTCCTAGTTTAGCTGCTAGCTTAACCTGTGAGCGTCCGAGCCGCACTCCTGTCTTACGAACCAACTTTGCCAACTTCAATATTATTATGTTGCAGACATTAAAGCACAGGTCATTCGATTTTAGATTTTGGATTTTGGATTTTGGAGCCACTGCGTTGCGGGGGTTTCCGAGCCAGCGCGTTGCGGAGGTTCCCTCCGTTGTAGCGACTGGCGTCCCGTTGTAGCACGTGGCGTGATTTTGGATTGACCCCACAGATCAATCCGCTTTTTTGTACATCAAGGAATGATTGGTCATTTTATTTGGTCTTTCATATCAATATTTACCATGTGATTCACTAGGCGTCGCATCTGCCGTGAGATACAGAAAAGTTGTGAAATCAATTGCATAAGAGCGATCGCAAACTACAAACTGTTTTTTCTCGGAATCACATTTCTGATCCCACCTTTAGCACCAACAGTATCACCTTTATAGCGTGGAATCAGATGAATACTGGCGTGCATCATATTTTGACCTGCATCTCGGTTGATGTTCATTCCAACATTGAAACCGTCGGGTGCAAATTCTTGGCTGATAATTGCTTGTACTTTATTAACCATCAGCCAACAAGCAGATTGCTCTTTCAATGGTAGCTCAAAATAATTACTCACATGGCGTTTTGGAATAACTAAAACATGACCTTTACTCACAGGATAACCATCAAACATTGCATAGGCTGTTGCTGATTCAGTTAACACTGTAAGGTGTTTGTAAGGATTACAAAATATGCAATTATTAGCAGAATTTCTCTGAATATTATAATGTTTATATTCGTAAATTTCATAATATTCATCTAACTGAAGTGATTGAAATGGAAGTTTAACCATACATTGATATGTAGGTTTTTTGTGGACATAATGTTCTCGAAAACCTTCTCTTTTAATATCCCTTCTCACTGCATAATAAGCTTTACCTCCCGGCTTCAAAAGATGTGAAATTTCCATAATCACATTTGATTGTTCTTCAGAAAATAAAACATTTAAAACATAAATGCAAATTATGGTGTCAAATTTCTCTGTCGGATATTGGGGAAAATAATAAGGATCATAACCTTTTATATCAAATCCTTTTTTTTGCAATAATTTAACATCATTACCAAAACCACAACCAAAGTCTAGAACTTTACCTTGAAGCAGATTTTTATTTAATAAAAAATTTGTCGGTACTGACAGATAAACTCTTTCGATGGCTGTAAGGTGGCTAAATTGATTTTTGTGCTTTTTCATGAAAAAATAAATCTTCTAGGAAGACTTGTAAGACCAATTTAATATGAAGACGCATACAAAGACCCCACCCCAGTTTCGCCACCCCTAAGCGCTTGCACTTAGGGGTTAGGGGAGGGGTAAAATTCGGGAGCAGCTTCACGAAGAATTGGTATAAGAAGCGATCGCTAATTGTAATCAAATGTTCTGATCAATTTTATGAAGCGATCGCACGAACGTCCACAAAAAAGCGAACTTACAGTCATAAAAAACAAGAACCGCAACTTCTCGAAGAAGTCGCGGTTCTGGGGAATTGACAACAAACAATCTCTTAGTGCCAAACAAACACTTTTGCTTCGTAAGGGCCAATATCAATCATAATGCCGTCATCGCCAGCTTCGACATCGTAGTTTCCTGTCCATTCGTGCCATGTTCCACCGTTGGGAAAATTAGGAACGTGATAACCAGCTAAGAAATTTTCCGAGAAATTAGTGATTACAACCACACGGGAACCTTCATCATTCCAGCGACTATAAGCTAATACTTTCGCCTCTGGATTTTCATGGATAAAGTCAATATTTTCTGTGTAAAGAGCATGATTTTGTTTCCGCAGGCTAATTAAACCTTTGTAGTAATCAAATAAACCGCGATTCAAATCATTACCTAGTAGTGTCCAGTCAATTTTTGCTGATTCTGGAGTTTTAGGTTTGTACTCACCAAACTCTTCACCCATCCAAACTAAGGGTACACCAACAGCTGTCATTAAAATGGCAACACCAAGTTTAATTCTTCGGAAGGCTTCCTCATCAAAAATGTTGCGATCGCCTAAATCAACCATCAAATGGTTATGATCATGATTTGTGACATAATTGACAACATTTGTCGCGCCCATGAAGCCTTGACGTTTACAATCAATGACATCTTTGAGTCGTTCTATATCAAATGTTTCACCACAAATATGTTCCTTAATACAGTGATAAAAACTATCATGCCAGCAACCGTCCATCGGTCCATCAACATTGGTGACACTGGTAGTTTCAGGAATATATTCGGCAACATTATAAAAAGGTTTGGCGCCAGCAGTTTTCTTAGCTTCCTGTACAATCCAGTGCATGAAGTCGTAATTCGCAATTTGACGCGCTGCATCATAGCGAATACCATCAATATGATATTCTTCAATCCAAAAACGGATTGTATCACCAATAAATCTTCGTGCAGGATAAGTCTCTAAATTTTCATCATAAAATTCGTAATTAAACTCAGGTCCCCAGCTATTATCAGGATCACGTGGAGAATGATGATACCAGTAATCATGGTCAATTTGAGTTAATGGACTAGATGCTTCTGAGTGATTATAAATCCCGTCCATAATCACACGAATTCCTCTAGCATGGCACTCATCAATGAGATTTTTTAACCCAGATGTCGGACCATAACTTGATTCTGTGGCAAAAAAATAGCGGGGATTGTAACCCCAGCTATGATCACCTGGATATTCTTTCACAGGCATTAATTCAATAGCATTAATACCCAATTCACAGAGATAATCTAGTTTTTCAACTACATGCTTATACTTTCCACGTGCATAAGGATCATCTTCACCACCAGAAAAATCACCAACATGCAATTCATAAATTACTAACTCATGATCAGCAGGTAAAGGTTTATCATCGTGCTGCCAAACATAAGTATCAACTATTCTTTCTCCATCTTTGATATGTACAATACCGTTATCTTGACCACTTAATTCATCTATATCTATTGCATAAGGATCTGTAACATCAACCCATTGGTCTTCTTCTACAAACCATGATTTTGACTGTACACGAAATTTATATTGGTAATCTCCATCCTCTAATTCAACTGTGGTACGGAAATAACCATCCTCACCTTTTTCCATTGGAATTTCTTGCCAATCAGAAAAAGAAGCAATTAAAGCTGCTGCCTTGTTATATGGGGCAAATAGATTAAATTCAATTGGCTTCGCCATAATAATTAAGTTTATTTAGATTAGTGAATCCTTGCATGATTATTCTCTGATTTTCAAAACAAATAGCCAATCTTTCCCTAGAAATAAATAAATAATCATGACTCTATCTTCAGGAATAAATATTTAAGAAATAATCAAAGAATAATTAAGTTAAGTAAGATGTGATTAATCGCGTCTGTACAATAGTCATTTGTCATTGGTAAGGCTTTTTAGTGATTTTGCGTTTCCCCCTAGTACTCTGTCCCATTAATTTTGAGGGATTACAGGTGGTCAGATCCCCGACTTTTTGGAAAAGTCGGGGATCTTGCAATCCATCAGGACTAATGGGACAGAACACCCTCCCTAGTCCCCGTTCCCCAATCCCCTTTCCCCGATCCCCTTTCCCCCCAACGACCTAAAATGAAATAAACTTGCACTGATTGCTTGGTCAGTTTAAGAATATATAGGGCAATGCACACGGGGAAACTAACGTGAGTCAAGGATTTGATTATGATTTAGTGATTATCGGCGCTGGAGTAGGCGGACATGGAGCTGCCTTGCACGCCGTTAGCTGTGGTTTGAAGACAGCGATCATTGAAGCGGCTGATATGGGAGGAACCTGTGTCAACCGAGGCTGCATTCCTTCTAAGGCATTGCTAGCAGCCTCTGGACGTGTACGGGAACTAAGAGACGCCCATCATCTGAAAACGCTAGGAATTCAAGTCGCAGGTGTACAATTTGAGCGGCAAGCGATCGCCGATCATGCTAACAATCTCGTCGCGAAAATTCAAGGCGACTTAACTAACAGCCTCAAACGTTTGAGCGTTGATATTATTCGAGGTTGGGGCAAAATCGCAGGCACTCAAAAAGTAAGTGTAATTACAGACAGTGGTGAAAAAACAATCACTGCCAAAGATATTATTCTTTCTCCTGGTTCAATTCCCTTCGTTCCTCCTGGGATTGAAGTAGACGGTAAAACAGTATTTACCAGTGACCAAGGAGTAAAATTAGAATCATTGCCAGATTGGGTAGCAATTATTGGTAGTGGTTACATTGGCTTGGAATTTTCTGACGTTTACTCGGCTTTAGGCTGCGAAATCACCATGATCGAAGCACTCGAGCAATTAATGCCAGGATTTGATCGTGATATTGCCAAACTTGCCGAACGAGTGCTAATCACTCCCCGCGATATTGAAACCTATGTGGGAATATACGCCAAAAGAGTCATTCCAGGTTCACCAGTGGTAATTGAATTAGCCAACTTCAAAACCAAAGAAGATGTAGATGTGCTAGAAGTTGATGCTTGTTTAGTGGCAACTGGACGTATCCCAGCAACCCAAAATCTCGGTTTAGAATCAATCGGTGTAGAATTAGACCGCAGAAACTTTATTCCCGTCAATGACACCATGGCTGTGTTAAGTGGAGGTGAAATAGTTCCACATTTGTGGGCAATTGGTGACGCTACCGGCAAAATGATGCTAGCTCACGCTGCTTCAGCTCAGGGTATTGTAGCAGTAGAAAATATCTGCGGTAGACATAAAGAGGTAGACTATCTAAGTATCCCCGCAGCCGCTTTCACTCACCCAGAAGTTAGCTATGTCGGGATGACCGAAGTACAAGCCAAGGAAAAAGCCACCACTGAAGGTTTTGAAGTTGCAGTGGCAAAAAGTTACTTCAAAGGTAATTCTAAAGCCTTGGCAGAAGGTGAAGCCGATGGTATGGCAAAAGTAATTTATCGTAAAGACAACGGTGAAGTTTTAGGAGTCCATATTTTTGGAATGCACGCCTCCGACCTCATACACGAAGCCTCAGCCGCGATCGCCAGCCGTCAATCTGTCCACACCCTCGCCCATCTAGTTCACGCCCACCCCACACTCTCAGAAGTCCTAGACGAAGCTTATAAACGAGCAGCCAGCTAGGGATCGGGGATCAGGGATCAGGGATCAGGGATCGGGAAATAATTTAGTTCCTAGTTCCTAGTTCCTAGTTCCTAGTCCTCAATCCTTAATCCCTAGTTTCCAGTCCCTTTTCCCCTTTCCCCTTTCCCCTTTCCCAATCCCCTTTCCCCGATCCCCAATCCCCGATCCCCTTTCCCCGATCCCTTATCCCCTTTCCCTACTATGCAAATCCGTCGCCGTCCACCAAATCCTAGTGTTGCAGTGTCGAATTTAAGATATCAGGTTGCTACTCATGATGCTGAACCAATGAACATCTTAGAAAAAATTGTTTGGCAAAAAGAAGAAGAAGTAGACCAAATGCGCGAGAAGCAATCCCTAAAGGAGTTGCAAAAACAAGCTTTAACTGCACCCCCAACTCGCGATTTTGTAGCAGCACTGCGAAATGGTAGAACTAAACCAGCTTTGATTGCTGAAGTCAAAAAAGCTTCTCCCAGCAAAGGTGTGATCAGAGAAGATTTTGATCCAGTGGCGATCGCTTTACAATATCAACAAGCTGGTGCTAGTTGCATTTCAGTTTTAACTGATGAAAAGTTTTTTCAAGGTAGCTTTGATAATCTAGCTAAAATTCGCGCCGCTGTCGATTTACCTCTATTATGTAAAGAATTTATTATTTATCCCTATCAAATGTATCTAGCCCGTATTTTTGGAGCAGATGCAGTTTTACTAATTACAGCTATCCTCAGCGATCAAGATTTACAATACTTTGTCAAGATTGCCAATACCCTCAACATGGCAGCATTAATTGAAGTCCATACTCTTGCAGAACTTGACCGTGTATTAGCTCTAGATGGTATTTCTTTAATAGGAATTAATAACCGCAACCTTGAAGATTTTTCTGTTGATTTACAAACCACTTGTCAACTTTTATTAGCAAGAGAAAAAGACTTACAGGAACGGAACATTCTTGTTGTTAGTGAGTCAGGATTACATACCCCAGATGATCTAAAAGTAGTAGAACAAGCAGGAGCTTCTGCCGTACTCATTGGTGAATCATTAGTCAAACAACCAGATCAAAAAATAGCGATCGCTAATCTTTTCACCAAATCTTAATTACCCAGTAAAACCAGGATTATAGCCAACATTTATCATCTATGTAAAATTCATTGATGAAAACACAGTCTTGGATTTGAAATCAAAAGGTAAAATCAAAAATAAACTTCATGGAGCAAATTCCTCTACCTTCGCCCATCCATTACGAACTCATACTGCAACTATTAGAAAGACAAACAATGTTAGCAGTAAACAATAATCCAGAACTGCGATATCAAGTGAATCAGCTAATCATTACTCTCCGCAAAGCTGCTGTTCAACAAAAACATTTAGAAGAAATTTGTCAGTGTTCATCTATAGATGTTGATCACCGTTGGTCACTTAATCATCTTAATACCGAGCAACTATCTTCACCTGATTGACTTGAAAATTTCTTGGCGTCTTAGTGTCTTGGCGTCTTGGTGTTAAAAAGCTATATTTTACTACCAAGACACTAAAAGCACAAGGAGAGGATTTGTATCAAGAATTTGGTGAAATAGAATTACCAATATTTAAATCAGAAGCATCTAAATTTGGCATCACAAAAGAAAAATGATCAAACCCAGCAAGTTTTACATGATCCAATGCGTCCAAACGACCAATCGGATCAGCACCAATTTCTTGGGGTTTGAGATAATCAGAGAATTGATTAGGACTACTATTAGCTTGGTCAGTTAAAATTTGACCTAAGTTGCTTCCATATTGATTGGGAGCAAAATAAGTATTGACATTTTCTTGATTTTGTGAATTGCCATTCATCAAGCGATCGCCAACAACATCAGCAGCTAACTTATCTTCTCCTGCATCACCGATGAGACTATCATTAGTATTTACTTCAAGTGTTGGTTCAGAAGATGAAGGGTTTGGGATCTTGCTAATCGGGTTAAGATCACCACTACCAAATTCCTGACTCCAATAATTATTATGGAAACCAGTGCCAATTTCAGTATATTTGGGATTGAGAATATTTTCCCGGTGTCCAGGACTATTCATCCAATCTTGAACCACCTGTTGAGGAGTTGTTTGGCCTGCGCCTATATTCTCTCCCATCGTTTTCGCTTCATAACCAATAGCCTCAGCTCGCTCCCATGGTAGAGAACCATCTGCTCCTGTATGACTTAAAACACGACGTTCTGACATCTGTTTAGCATATTCGTCAGCAACATAGTTGAGTTCAGCATTCTCTTTCAAAAGAGGAAGATTATTCTTCGCTCGTTCTTGGTTAGTTAGTTCAACAACCTGTTGTTCAAATGTCGTGTTGTTTGAAGCCATTTATGACTGTCCTCGGCGTTTTCAAAATAGATTTTTGAATTGACCCCACTTATGATGCGACTTGGTGTCTTGGTGTCTTTGTGGTGAAAAATGAATCTGTATTTAACCACTAAGACACAAAGACACAAAGAAAACTATGCTTTGAAGGAGATCTCTACGAACTGAGAGCAAAGTTATTGGGTTTTAAGCTTGATGCATCAACGTTTGACAACATGTTGAAATTCTCGAAACCGCCGGATTGTTGATTTCCATCTATGTCTAGGCGAACGCCTGTATCAGCACCAACTTGTTTGAATTCTAGGTAGTCAGAAAATTGATTTGGGCTTGTGTAAGCTGAATCAGACATAATTTGACGCCAGTCGATCGCATCTTGATTTGTGTCAAAATCGGTAATGGTATTACCTTGATTTTGCAAATCTTCATAGATCAAGCGATCGCCTCCAGCATCACCAAGCAGGATATCGATACCATCACCATTATCAAGGCGATCGTGCCTATATCCCTTGACTTCTGCTTTACTCTTTATAAAGTCTTGCTCGGCTTCCCATTTCGGAGAGGTAGATTGATCGACGTGTTCTAACGCACCCCAAGCACCCCATTTCGTCGGTGTGGTGATGTCATTGTAAATCACCATTTCACTACCGTTAGTTAGCTGATCCCAACCTTGGAGATATTCTTTATACAACTGACCCATGCGTTGATCACGGTTAGCCTTGATGAATAAGTCCGTGATAGCGTCATTATTTTCTGATCCGTTAAGACCTGTAAGATGCTGTCCACCTTCATAGCCAACTAAATCAAGACCATATTTATTAGCCTGTTCTGAGTGTTTGCTAATGTTGTCTAGCTGTTTGGGTAGTACTGTTTTGTTCAAGTAGTCAAAGGTTTTGTTCAAACCTCCATCTGATTCTTTTGTCCAGCTTTCTACTTCTGCTTCTGCGGTTGTCCAATCTTGTTTATCTGGAGTCACAAATATCCCCAGGTAAGGAGCGATGGCGATCGCATCTACTGTAGAGTTTGGATCATAAGACTTGACCTTCTGCATCAGTTGATCAGTCAACTGTAAGTTACCATTCTGAGCGCCCAGTACTGTGACTACTCGATTGCTATCTTGTCCAAAAGCTTTATCCCAAATATCACCCATCTCTTCTGTTCGGCGACTGTGCCAGTCTGTCCAGTCACCACCCAGCTTTTGCCCTTGCTCTTGCGCCCATTGATATTGACCAAAAGCACCATTCCACACTTCGTTGGAATATTCTACATAAACTTTTAAGTTGGGGTTGAGCTTTTCTTTGACAACTTTGGCAAAGTTGGCAATGTACTCATCCGATGCTTGATGAGGCATATTGAACCAAGGATTAGCCCCGGTTCGATTAGCCAAATCAACCATAACTTCTACAGGCACACCCTTATTAGGGTAAATGTAATTATAACTATCAACTGTCGGTCGATTTTTCCAATCACCTTGTTGAGAGTTGTTAGTACCCATCCAATCCATAAACCGGAGGGTAGAAAAATTGTCAGTTTTATTGACAAAGGTAGGATTAAATACCTGAGTCTTGTAGTTTTTTTCCTCGGCTTCCGGTACAAGACTAATGTTGCGAAGATAATTTCCTGTACCTTTAGGATCTGTTTCGGTCAGCCATATAGACATACCTTTGCTCGAAGGTGTGACATCAATAACATCACGACCAGGTTTAGAAGCAGCTGTATCTAGTTTGGCATCTGCTCCATACTCTAGCTTGCCTTCACCGTCGTACAAAACAACGTATTTACCACTAGGATAATTTTCTTTGACTCCTGGTGTGGGGGAGATGAGATTGACGAGAGTTTGAACGCTGTCATAATTACTCTCTCCTGATTTCGGTAAGGATTTTACCCAGCCATTTTCATCTAGATTCAGTTGAATTCCTTGTGGTTTTTCCCCTGTTTTGAAATTTTGAGGCATCCAGTTACTAGTCGTTTTGAAGTGATCCAAGAATGGTAATTGGCTAGACCAGTAAGAAACTCCACTTAGGTTTGTGCCTAGATTATTCGCCATGACTATCCTTTAATGAACACCAAATGGTAGATTCCCTGGAATGTGGGTGCAGTGACTGGGTTTAGGGGTGTGAGGGTGTAGGGGAGAAGCTTACTACCGAAACTTTACTTGTACAGCAGATTGCCAGCCTAGTTCTTTCCCTTACACCTACCCAAGCGTCAAGGTTTTCGCTTATCTTAGTGCCATTCCCCTATGACTCTATTACCTAAGACTGGAATTCATAAGCACCTATATCAGTACCTTTACCTTGACCACGTTGTTTACCGTCGTAATCCAGCTTTGCGTATTCACCAATTGCTGCGGAACCAGTATCAATTGCTGGCGAATTTGCAGTGAGTTGGAAATTCTTGGCATTTAAATCAGCAAATCCAATCGAATCAGCCTGAGTGTTATTCTCAGCTTTCAAGTTATTCACTCCATTGCCGGTTTCATAGATGTTTGGAAACTTATTCGTGAATAAGTTGTTATCTAAGGTCACGTTATCGATATCTTCAATGAACCCATTACGATAACTACTATCAGCGAAGATATTGTTGCGAACTAGAATGTCACGAGGTCGATAACCGCCATAGTTATCAGAGCCATCTATCAAGAGACCTTGAACATTGCCATTAACCGTATTGTTAACGATTTGAACATCACTAACATTACTGCTGACACCAATTCCTTGACCACTATTTACCCCGTCCTTACCATTGCCATAAACAATGTTGTTGTAGACACGGATACCAGATACATCCCCTTGATTGGGAACTTCATCTGTAATCACAAGTCCACCAGCAGTGTTATTGGCAACAACATTGTTGTAAACATCAATGTTGAACATATCAGCACGGTTGCCTTCAATATAGAGGCCAGGACCACCAGTGTAACCATCGGGTGTACCACTAACTAAGGCTTGATTAGTCACAGTATTGTGGTGGACAGAACCATTGCGGGAACCAGTTTTGACGTCAATACCTTCGCGGTTGCCTTCTTTAACAATGTTATTAGCCACCTCGAAACCATCAACACCCCAGATACTCAATGATTCCTGTGTTCCAGTTGTCAAGTCAAAACCATCGTTGATATTGCCTTCCTTGGAAGCGTTACCCTTCCAAATCCAGCTAGCTCGTTCAACAGTGTTGTTGAGTACCTTGATATTTTTACTAGTTACCTCGGCTTCCCCACCGTTGTAGTAGGTATCAGGCATGACGATGATACCAGAGGCACCTGTTTCGTAAGTGTGGTTATTCTGCACGGTCATGTTGTAGGCATCACGCAAAGAAATTCCCGCCCAGGATGTGTTCTCAATTCGGAAGCCATCAATTACCCAATTACCTTTGCCTGCTGACTGAATCACTCCTTCCCGGAAAAAGCCATTATTGGGGTCAGGGTCACGCAGAGTCACATCACCATTCGCTTTAAGCGTGATGTCACCTAACTGACTATCACCAGATTTACCAAGGGTGATGAGTTCTGTGTAGGTTCCGGGTTGAACCAGAATGGTGTCACCTCCTTTGACAGGAGAACTTTCACTCACCGCACGGTTCACAGTTTTCCAGGGTTGATCAATTGTGCCTGGATTATCATCACTGCCATCAGGTGCAACGTAGTAGACATTCTGAGAGTCTGTAGTTGCTGCTAGAACAGTCGGTTTTTGGGTAGATTTGCTAAAGTCAATACTCGTACCTAGAACATCTGAAGTTGTAGTTTCTGATTGAGTATCAGAATTAGGCTGTATTAAGGATTGACCAGTAGAATTGCTGAAATCCTTTACACCGTTGTCTTTGATTCCAGTTAGAACGTCTTGATTGTCACCACTGAGGGTTTGATTGCTATTGTTGCTTAGGAACTGTCCATCTTCTGTCTGAGAAAATTGGTTGTTTCCTTGACTAGCATCTAACCAGTTACCTTTCGTACCTAAGCCTTGATCCTGCCAAGCACTTACTCCTGAGTTGGGTATGGATTTGACCCAGCCTTTTTCATCTAGATTGAGTTGAATTCCTTGTGGTTTTTCCCCTATTTGGGAATTTTGAGGTATCAAGTCACTAGCGGTCTTGAAGTGATCCAAAAATGATGATTGGCTAGACCAGTCATAAACCCCACTTAGGTTTGTGTCTTGAGTATTTGCCATAATAATCCTTTAATTCACGCCTAATTAACGCCAAATGGTAGATTCCCTGGGATACCTACGCGAAAAAGATCAACAGAATTGAAATGAGAATATTTAGCAACTACTGTTGCTTTGACTACGTAGAATCTGGTAATCCATTTGTTTTGTGATTAGTCATTTGTATTTACGCAGGTGTATTTACAACAAGTGACTAATGCAATTTTTGAAGCAATTCTTGAACCAGAAAAGGTATGTACGCCTAAAATCAGTTTCGGTGCAGGATGGTTGAACTCACGAGATTGTTGCGACTACGACAAAAAGCGATGACTACGAAATCGTTCACTCATTCACACTCATTCAGAATAAAAGCTACTGTAGCTTTTTTCAGGCTTTTATTGTGACAGTTGAAAGACTGTCACAAAGTACTAAAATTAAACTTTATACAAGTATTTTAAGTATACAAAAGTATATTTAAATTTGACATAATTTAGCCATTTTTAGTAAATTGCTATGCTTTGCTTTTGATCTATTCGTTCATTTGTGCAACGAAAATGACTTGCTTAAGTATTTTTGTTAACCAAAAAAAATTTTTCAAAAAAGTTTTTACTGTAAAAAAAATAATTAGCCTTTGTCAAAAAAATCGCAAAACAGTATACAATCTAATGTTTTGGTGAAGTTTAGTGATCGCCTAGATAAAAAATTGACAAAGTCTTATAAAAAAAATTCCTGATACAACTCAGAACTTGATGTATATCCAATGAGAGACAGGGTCTATCTATTTGTAGATTGACTTTTGTGTCCTCTCACGACAGTGAGATGTTTAAATAGATTTTCAAACATTAGAAAACCGATCGCGCAAGCTAGAAATTATGACGATACAAACCTTGCAAGTGGGTAACGAAGTACTTCAGGCAGATCAGTTAATGTCTTTGCTACATCGTTATCAATTGTTGCCGCAGGTATTACGCGCCAAAGTTATAGATGAGGCGATCGCTTGTTTCAATTGCACAGAATTCGAGAAACAAGCAGCAATTAACAGCTTTTACCAGCGTTACCAACTTACCTCACCAGAGGTAAAACAAGCATGGTTGCAAAAGCATCAGCTAACAGAAGCAGCAATGCAAGAATTGGCTATTCGCCCGGTGTTGATCAAAAAATTTCAGCTTGCAATGTGGGGCAATAAATTAGAGTCTTACTTTATGCAACGCAAAGGAAACTTAGATCAAGTCGTCTATTCTCTAATTCGTACCCAAGACGAAGGACTAGCCCAGGAATTGTATTTTCGGATTTATGAAGGAGAACAACCTTTTGCTAGCGCCGCAGAGAAATATTCCCAAGGTCCAGAAGCACAAACAGCAGGGATTTTAGGGCCAGTTCCCTTGTCTCAACCCCATCCAGTCATTCAACAAATCTTATCTGTGAGTAAACCTGGTCAACTTTGGAAACCACGGGCCATAGCCGAGTGGTTTGTAATCATTCGCCTAGAAAAATTACTGCCTGCACAATTAGATGATCCTATGCAGCAGCAGTTATTGGATGAACTCTTTGAAAACTGGATACAAAAACAAGTGCAAACGCGCCTACAATCCTCCAACCATAATGTGGACGCTGCTGCCGCATAAACTACTGACCGATAATTCCGAGCAGGGTACAAGAAAGCGGATAAATCCTGGGAATAAATCGAAAATCCACGCATCCAAAATCCTCAAGCCCTCGAACCCGTCCGTGGGGTAAATCCAAAATCCATAGACGCCCCTTGGGCGGCTTCAAGGTAGAGTAATCCAAAATCCAAAATTGGATGACACTATCTCAGTTTTAGGGGCAACCCAGATAGCCGACTTTGTGGAAATTTGGGACAGTAAGTGAGGTTGTGAGCAAAGGAGACAAGAAAAATTAAACTTTTTCTCCCCCAACCCCACCGACGTCTAAAAGTTGGTGGATAAGCCACAAGGTTTTGTGGGAGTTTCTAGGAGAAATTCAGATGAAGCCAGCTATTACCCAAACCGACATCATAAAATTCTTAGCCGATACCCCCCCTTTCACCAAACTACCACTTGCCACCTTAGAAACAATTGCAGCGAAATGCCAACTGTTGCAATATCGCACTGGACAGTGGATTTTAGTTAAAGAAAGAATGCCAGCGCAAGTAATCGTAATTTATCAAGGACAAGCGCGGCTATTGGGCTACGACCAGCGTACAGGGTCTCAAATTAGTTTGACAGTGGTAGAGCCAGGAGAGTTCCTGGGTTGGCTAGGATTAATACGTGGGGTAAGTTGCGAAGCAGCGATCGCCTCTAGCGAAGTCATAGCTATTACTCTAGACGCATCAATATTTCTAGAATTGATGGCTACACAACCAGAGTTTAAACAAACAGTGCGATCGCGTCCTCAGATCATAGAAGTGTTTGAACTCCTAAGTTTAGAACTCCAACGACAAGCAGATGCAACTACCGATTTAAAAGACTTGGTGCGTCAAGTTTGGCAACAAACAACAGTTGTGAATGCACCACCAGGAAAACTCAATTCGCAGCAATTAAATGATGACTACCTTTGGCTCATCAGCGCTGGGATGTTCGATGGAATGAGCATTGGTAGCCGATTACAGTTAGATCACAACCAGCAGAAAATTTGGTACAGTGAAACCGAAATACGCTTAATTGGTGTTCCCTGGAAGTCTAGTACAGAGAAACTTCGCAATGACAATACTTCCAGTCTAGCAATCTCCGCCGCCCCAGAATACCCACCTAATCCTGCTGTCGAATATATAGCGCCACCAGACACCATATTCGTATCAGGGCAAGGTACTATTGATGCTCCCTTGGCATGTTTCCAGATGCTACATCGCATCTTAGGGGGTTCTTTTCGCCGTGACTTAATTCGTAAAGTTTTAACAAATCAACTCAAATCTCATAAGCAGATTTCACTGCAAGTAGCAGGGGCTGTTGTCGAAATGATGGGCTTACAGGCCCAGTTAATCAAAGTCCCTGTTAACGTGATCAACCGTTTGAGTGCGCCAGCAGTAATTTACTGGCAAGAAAACTTAGCCTTACTCTACAAAATCACAGAACATGAAATTGTTGTAGCTGCCCCAGAAAAAGGGATTTC
The DNA here is from genome assembly GCF_004323185.1 of Westiellopsis prolifica IICB1. Taxonomy (GTDB): domain Bacteria; phylum Cyanobacteriota; class Cyanobacteriia; order Cyanobacteriales; family Nostocaceae; genus Pelatocladus; species Pelatocladus prolificus_A. Next base: position 2,397,077 of record NZ_NAPS01000001.1, on the reverse strand, counting down.
TCACTATTCGATCGCAGAATTTGGTAACATCTGGGGGCAATCAGGACAAGTCTTGGTGATCGAAAAACCAGAAGAAGAACGTCCAGAAAAATTTAGTCTGCGTTGGTTTTTGCCTTATATCTACAAATATCGCTTAGTATTGATTGAGGTTCTGGTTGCTTCGTTTTTTGTGCAAGTATTTGGTTTAGCCAACCCAATTATTACCCAAATCATCATTGATAATGTATTGATGCAAAAAAGCCTCGATACTCTCGATATTTTGGGGATTTTCTTGCTTGTGATCGCAGTATTTGAGGCAATCTTAACGAGTCTGCGTACCTATCTGTTTGCTGATACTACCAATCGCATTGATATCCGCCTCGGTTCAGAAGTTATTGAACATCTGTTGCGATTACCTTTGAGTTACTTTGAGCGTCGCCGCGTCGGAGAATTGGCAGGACGAATTAATGAATTAGAAAATATTCGTTCTTTCTTGACAGGAACAGCATTGACTGTGGTGCTAGATGCGGTGTTTTCTGTGATTTATATCGCTGTCATGCTGTTTTATAGTTGGGTGCTGACACTGGTTGCTTTGGCTTGTGTACCATTGTTTGGCTTACTCACAACTTTTGTGGTTCCCTTGGTACAGCGACAATTACGGAAAAAAGCCGAACGCTATGCTGATACTCAATCTTATTTAGTTGAAGTACTCACCGGCATTCAAACAGTCAAAGCTCAGAATATAGAATTAAAATCCCGTTGGCAATGGCGCGATCGCTATACCCGCTACATCAGCGCTGGATTCAAGAATGTACAGACTTCCAGCACCGCCAACTCCATCAGTGGATTTTTAAATCAATTCTCTAGTTTTGTGTTGTTGTGGGTAGGCGCTCATTTAGTTATTTCTAATCAACTCACCCTTGGTCAATTAATCGCCTTCCGGATCATTGCTGGTTATGTTACCAGTCCTCTGTTACGTCTGATTCAACTTTCACAAAACTTTCAAGAAGTAGCATTGTCTATTGAACGTCTTGGTGATGTTTTAGACACTCCACCGGAAGTATTACCAAGCGATCGCCAAAATATCCAACTACCAGAAATTGAAGGCTCAGTCAAATACACAGGTGTTTCCTTTGGTTTCAATCCTGACGATGCTTTGCAACTGCTCAATATCAATCTTGATATTGCTCCTGGTACTTTTGTCGGTATTGTCGGACAAAGTGGTTCCGGTAAAAGTACGATGACAAAATTGTTACCTAGACTATACGAACCTTTAACAGGACAAATCCAGATAGATGGTTATGACATTAAAAAAGTAGAGTTGAATTCCCTGCGTCGTCAGATTGGGATGGTATTACAGGATACCCTGTTGTTTGAAGGGACAATTCAAGATAACATTGCCCTAATTCGCCCAGAAGCAACTACCGAAGAAATTATTGCAGCTGCCAAAGCTGCTGCTGCTCACGATTTCATCATGGCACTACCCAACGGCTACAACACGATTGTGGGGGAAAGAGGTTCGGCACTTTCCGGTGGACAACGCCAAAGAATCGCGATCGCCCGTACTGTTTTGCAAAACCCGCGACTACTGATTTTAGATGAAGCCACCAGCGCTTTAGATTATCAATCAGAACAACAAGTCTGTCGCAACCTGATGGAAGTCTTTGAGGGACGCACCGTCTTTTTCATCACCCACCGTCTCAATACCGTCAAAAACGCCGATATCATCATCATCATGGATCGGGGTGCGATCGCTGAACAAGGAACTCATGCCGAACTCATGGCCATGAAAGGACGATATTACTGTCTCTATCAACAACAGGGGCAAGAAGAATAGTCATTTGTCATTTGTCATTTGTCATTAGTTATTTTGTTTGTCCCCCATTCTCCCTTGTCCTCCCTATCCCCCTTGTCCTCCCTGTCTCCCTTGTCCTCCCTGTCTCCCTTCTGACCTCTCCACTTTCTACACCTCCTTTACACAGAAAAAACCATGCTTGATCCATCTTTGTTGCTGCTAGCTTGTACAAACTGTTCGGAAGTGTCACCTAATACTCCTGAAACAATTAGTAATCATTGCGAGCAAATTCTTGAAGAGCAGACAACAACTCAATCAAACTCTGATTTGAGTAATTGTGTTAGTGAACTTGAAGGTACTGAGGTGGCTTTTTCACCAAATCAGTCAATCAACCAATCGATCTTGAACGTTGGTAGTCAAGGCACAGCTGTTTTCCAACTGCAAACTCAGCTGCAAAAATTAGGATATTATCATGGCGCAATTGATGGTAAATTTGGTGTACTTACCCAAGCAGCACTAATCAAATTTCAGCAAGAGAAACTATTAAACGCTGCTGAGGGTGTTGTTGATACTGCCACTTGGAAGGCGCTACAACCATCCCTACCCAAGTTTACGACTACTACTAACACTAGCTCTAAAGATGATTTTATCGAGCAGAGCGATCGCCACAACACAACTCAAAATACAAACCAAAACACAACTCAAAATACAAACCAAAACACAACTCAAAACACAAACCAAAACACAAATTACCATGTAAATTACTTAGAAGCTGCTCCAAGTCGAGGCTCTATTTTCTTGCCTCTAGGTGGTTTCATGTTTTTGATCACAGCCGGGGGATTAGTATTTATTTGGAAGCGTTTGCCAAAATCTCAGCGTCAATGGCAATTGCTTTTACAAGGAAGTTCGGCAATTTTCAGTTCAGGAATTACCATTCCTCGTGAGAAACCTCGCCAGACACCTCGTGAAATAAATGACTTTGATCAGCCCGTCATTTTAAAACAATCGCGTATTTGGTCACATGCTATTGTTTGGAGCATCATTGGTGTAACTAGTTTTGCGTTTGTCTGGGCTTGTACAGCGAGAATCGACGAATCTGTTCCCGTACAAGGTAAACTTGAACCCAAAGGTTTAGTCAAAGAAATTCAAGCGCCAGTGGGGGGAGTAATCCACAAAATTCATGTCCAGGAAGGCCAAAGAGTCGAAAAAGGCGATCTTTTGGTCAGTTTTGACCCGACAGTTGCTCAAGCAAAATTACACTCTCTGCAAGAAGTTCGAGCTAGCCTAGTGCGAGAAAACATTTTTTATCGTACCCAGATGCGAACATCGACAACGAATTCTACAAAAAGGGAATTCCAGATATCACCAGAATTAGCATCACTCACAGAAAACCGTGTAGCTTTGGTACGAGAAAATGAACTTTATCGTGCAGAATTGCTTGGTGATAAAGCAATACGTAATCTGAGTCCAGAGGTACGAGAACGTTTTATTAATAGACAAACAGAAAGAGACTCTAGAATTGCAACAGCAAGGTTAGACGTAGAACAATTAACCAAGCAGTTAACTCAAGTGCAAGTCCAATTAACAAGTGCTAGGGGTAGTCTCGCAACAAATTTAGAAATAGCCAGTAATTTAAACTCTTTGGTGAAAAAAGGAGCCTTTGCTCGCTTAACTTATCTAGAAAAGCAACAAACCGCAGACGCTAGTAGAGCCGAAGTGAACCGCCTTGTGCAAGAAGAACAACGTTTGCGGCTGGCGATCGCACAATCACAAAAGAAATTAGAAAATGCAATAGCTTTGTCTAAAGAAGATTTACTCAGCAAAATTGCCGAGAACGACAAGCGCATTGCTGAAATTGATAGTCAACTCACCAAAGTGATGGTCGAAAACAAAAAACGCATCCAAGAACTTAACGGTCAAATGAGCGAAATTTTTTCGACTTTAAAATATCAAGAAATCCGAGCTACAACTAGTGGAATTGTTTTTGATCTCAAGCCTCGTAGTACTGGTTACGTCTACAACACCAGCGAATCTATTCTCAAAATCGTGCCACCAGAAAATCTTGTTGCCCAAGTTTTTATCACCAACAATGATATTGGTTTTGTGAAAGATGGAATGCCCGTTGATGTGCGAATTGATTCTTTCCCCTACACGGAATTTAGCGATATTCGAGGTGAGGTAGTTCGGGTTGGTTCTGATGCTTTACCTCCGGATCAAAACACCCCATACTATCGTTTCCCGGCTGAAATTCGCTTATTAAAACAATCGATCAACGTTAACGGTAAAGAAGTACCTCTCCAATCTGGGATGTCTTTAAATGCCAATATTAATGTCCGTAAACGGACTGTAATGAGTATTTTCACAGAAAAATTCTTAGGCAAGATAGAAAGTTTGAAATATACTCGTTAGTTTATAGTGAGGACTTTAGTCCTCTTTGAGCGCTCAAGCGCTCACTACAAACTTCTCGCCCTCATATTTGTAAAAATTCAATTTTTGGTAATAACGGATCAGAAACCACAGCCACACCACCAAAACCCCAACGTTTGAGCAAAGCTTTGAGCTGCGATCCGGGAATAGATTCTACACCAAAACGATTCGCTAATTCTCCAGCGTGGGTGTTGAGATAGCTCAGAGCATCAGAGTGTTCGCGAAACATCAAAAGATAACTCACACCTTCTGGGTTGGGACGGGCTGTCAAATAACGACCGTCAGTTTGTGACCTTACCAAATAATAAATTTCGGAAAACATAATTAAACGTCATTGGTAATTGGTTATTGGTCATTAGTAGACACGATGATACTCTTACCTTGAAGCCGCTCTTACGATCGTCTACGTGTCTGTACAATGGTCATTGTTCATTGATTAATAGTTACTATTTATTACAAATGGCAAAGGACAAATGACTAATAACAAAAAATTAATTTAAATTTTCTAAACGAATCCGAGGATCAGCTGCTTTAAGTAATAAATCTGCTATTAAATTACCAACTATTAATAGCACTGCACCCATTACTAAACTTGCCATCAGTAAATATAAATCTTGATTCTGCACTGCTTGCAAAGTCAATCTTCCTAAACCAGGCCAATTAAAGAAAAATTCGGCAATAAATGCACCACTTAACAAACCCGCCAATTCAAAACCTAATAAAGTAATTAGGGGGTTGATGGCGTTCCGCAGAGCATGAACGTAAATGACTCGATTTTCTGGTAGTCCTTTGGCGCGAGCTGTTTGGATGTAGTCTTGGCGTAATACATCCAGCAATTCACCACGAGTGATGCGCTGTAATCCAGCAAAGCTAGTGATACTCAGGGCGATGGTGGGTAAAATCATGTGCCAGCCGATATCGAGGATTCTACCAAACCATGTCAAATCGGTGTGATTAATGCTAGTCATTCCACCCACGGGAAATATGGGAGTAGTCAATTGAGCAAAAATTAACAATAACAAAGCTGTGATGAAACTGGGAAATCCTTGCCCAGCATAGCTAACCACTTGTAAAATCCGGTCTGTAAAGCGATTTTGCTTCACAGCAGCAACGATACCCAAAGGAATAGCGATCGCCCAAGTCACAATTAAAGAAGAAATAGCCAACAATAAAGTTGCTGGAACTCGCTCCCAAATCAATGATGCTACAGAACGTTGGTAAACAAAACTCGTGCCAAAATCTCCTCTAGTAATAATGCGCCACAACCAAAGAAAGAATTGCTCTAGCCATGACTTATCCAAACCAAATTGTCGCCTGAGTTGCTCTATTCTCGCTGGATCGATTTTCGGATTTTGCTGTAGCGTTGATAAGAAATCCCCAGGAGCAAGTTGAATAATAAAAAACGACAAAGCCGACGCCAAAAACAAAGTTAATAGCGCCTGCAATAATCTTTTGATCACATAAAGAAATGTTTCGTTAGTAACTATTCTTACTAGCCCATCCCTAAATGCTTCTGGGGAAATTCTTGTGGTAGTCATTTGTCAATTGTCCTTTGTCATTGGTCAATGGTCAATGGTCAATGGTCAATGGTCAATGGTCAATTTGATATTATCTGTACTTTTAACAATTGACAATGGACTTTTGACGAATGACAATTGACTATTTATTAATATTCAACAAGGCTGACAATCGGCACATTTGGCAGATTTTTACGTCCTTGTAAATCTTGTAGCTCGATAATAAACCCAAATCCTACCAGTTCGCAGCCAATTTTTTCTACTAATTTTGCAGTTGCAGCTGCGGTTCCACCTGTGGCAATCAAATCGTCTACAATCAAAACTCGGCTTTGGGGGTGCAAAGCATCTTGGTGTACTTCCAAGCAATCTGTACCGTATTCTAGTTCATATTCAATCGAATGTACTGCTGCTGGTAATTTGCCCGGTTTACGAACAGGGATAAAACCAGCTCCCAATTGATAAGCCAGAGGTGTGCCAAATATGAAACCCCGTGATTCCATTCCGATAACGTAATCCGCCTTCAGTCCGGCTTCTAGAATTCTTTGTGTAAACAAGTCTATTGTGTGGCGCAGTCCTTGGGGGTCGCCCAGTAGTGTGGTGATATCCCGAAATATAATTCCGGGTTTAGGAAAATCTGGAATATCACGAATCAGAGACTTTAGATCCATAAGTGAAGAAAGATAGCGTAGATGAAGGTGGAGTGAAAATTTAGTGAAAAAGTTAAAGGTAAAGAGTTAAAGGAACTTGGAATTTATTTACCTTTCCTTACCCATTATCTCTTACGGTTCTAGTTGCCCCAATTTTGCCGACAGAAATACATCCGGGCAGTGAGGGCAGATACCTGAAAAATCGTACACTATTATGTCGTACGCTTGGAAATATTCACAAACACCAGCCATTGGCGATTACCAAAAACTACACTTTATCAAGAATGAAATGATACTAAGTAAACTATAAGAAAAAACTGTGCTTGGAAAACTTGCATTTTGTGTATGCGGAAAACTTTAAATAGAACGGGTAAGTTAATGTATATATCGAGCTACTATGCCCTACTCACAACCAAACACATGCCAATTTGGCTATATATCTTAAATTAGTTTTACCGACTCTGTTGCAGCTGCACAAGGTATTTATAATGAATGTCTCCGCTAGTTTAACGCCATATAACAGCCCTCTTCCCCAGTCACCGCCGATGATTTTGGATACTCTACCTGATCCTGCTATTGAAGGACAGGGTTCTTCTTGCCCCCGGAAAACTAGGGTGCAAATAGACTTGATTTTATTGGCCATTGAAGCTTTAGAACTTGGTAGTTCAGAGGCTATTTTGTCATTTGCACAAGAGTTGGAATTGAAAGGAATTATTAAAGACAGGGTGAATTTGTGGCGAATGCGTAGCACTAATCCCCTCAGAAGAGCGCATATTCGCCGCTCTTTAACAATTACGGAAGCTAAAGCCTTAGTGGTAATTGCTAGCTACTTAGCACGGCGCTTGACAGTTGTAATTCGTCAGTTGCTCATGATATACCAGCAACTGGACGAAAAGCAGATTCCACTCGAACAAAATTTACGATTGTCTAATTACCTAGAACGGTTTAGAGCACATTTTAAAAGTCGGATGAATCCACGCCGTTCTGGGGTAATGGCATTAAATTCAGATGAAAAATTAGATGAATTGGCTATAGATTTGCTGGGTAAATTACTATTTTGTACAGGTACGGCTGGAATGCAGCGCTTCTGGATTAGTCTTTTTGACGGTGAAGTGGAATGAATATTCAACGTAAGTATAGTTTACCAAATTGCACCTTAGTTCTAGAGGGTTTAAGTGATGCTACAAGGGCTGCACAATTTCAGGAATTGCGCCCAGCGCTATCTATATTGGTAAATGCAGAATGTTATTTATCAGGTTATAGTCAACCACTATCGGGTGGTAGGGAATTTTTTGAAAGTTTGGTGAGAGCTGTTAGTGCTTATGCTCAAGAATTTTTGAGTAGTGTTTCTCACCCCCAAGCGCACAATTTTGATTCTGAATTAGTGCAAATGCAGAAGCTTGAGTACAATCGACATCGATTGATTGTACATTCAGAAATTCCTAATGGCCAAATATTACAGCCTAATTATGTTCATGATGGCAAGCAGCCAGTTCAAATAGATTTAAATACAGTACAGTTATTTGATTTGGTAGAAGCCGTTGATCAATTTTTTGCTGATACCCAAACTCTACCGGAGCTATCGCTAGAATTACAACCAGTTCCTAGACGTTATGGTTCTGGTAGTGAAGGTTTGGTTAAGCAGGTAGTACCAGCTAGTGTCGGGGTAACTAGTTTGGCAGCTGCGGCGATCGCTTTTGCTATGATACCACCTCCTCCTCCACCACAACCAACTACACAGCAACAACTTGGCTCAACCACCTCAAGTGTTACTCCCACAACACCAGCTGCTAATCCAGAAGCGACTACTACTCCTTCACCAGATGTTAATCAACTAATAGCGACAAATCCCACCCCCGGTATCAATGCACAAATAGCAGCAACTCCCGAATTTACTCCCACTCCAACTGTTAATGCACAAATAGCAGCAACTCCTGCATTTAGCCCGACTCCAACTGTTAATGAACAGATTGCAGCAACTCCCGAATTTACCCCTACACCCACTTCTACAAGTGTTGCTAACCCCACACCGAATTCAACATCTGTAGTTAATCAAGATTTAGAAACACTTTTAACTAGTGTTCCTGAAATCACAGATGCGTCCCAGTTACGTGCCTTAAATCGGCAAGTTTATAACCAAATTCACCCCAACTGGAAAAATCGCCAAGGATTGAAGGAGGATTTAGTCTTTCGTGTAGGTGTAGCAGCAGATGGCGCGATCGTTGGTTACAAAAGTGTCAATCCAGAGGCAAATCAAGCAGTAAATCAAACTCCTCTACCAAATTTAATTTACAATCCTGCTGTTCGCCCTCCAATTACCAACGAACCAATCGCTCAATATCGAGTCGTCTTTACTAGAAATGGCGTACTGCAAGTTAGTCCTTGGCGTGGTTACACCACCAAACCAGATGTAATTGGAGCTAAAATTTCTGATGCCAATCAAGTCAAACAGTTAAACCAACTACTGTATGATGGAATTCGCCAAAATTGGCATGGTAAACCCAGCTACAGCATCGATTTAAAGTATCGTGTGGCAGTCAACAAAGATGGTGTTATTACTGATTATGAACCACTCAACCAAGTAGCATTTGATTATTTTCGAGAAACACCCCTGCCACAAATGTTCCAGTCATCTAACCCTTCAAATCTATCAGTGCCAATTAACAAAGAACCCCTGGCTCATTTCCAAGTCATCTTTCAGCCGAGTGGCAAGTTAGAAATTACACCTTGGCAAGGGTATCAGTGAATTGGGGATCGGGGAGCGGGGATTGGGGATCGGG
>NZ_NAPS01000001.1:2345842-2387819 GCF_004323185.1 Westiellopsis prolifica IICB1 | reverse complement strand
GGATCGGGGATTGGGAAGAGACTTGTTAAATAATTCTCCCTTGTCTCCCTTGTCCCCCTGCTCCCTGCTCCCTGCTCCCTGCTCCCTGCTCCCTGCTCCCTGCTCCCTATCTCACGACTCTACCCATATAATTACCCCACAATTGGGCAGCTTGAGCGCTACTACCAGATGTTGGTGAATTATTGTCGTTGCCAAGCCAAATACCAGTTACTAGTTGACGAGTAGGAATAAAGCCAATAAACCATAAGTCAACATTGTCGTTGGTTGTACCAGTTTTACCAGAGACTGCGAAATCACCTAGGGCTGCGCGGCCACCAGTACCATTTGTGACTACTCCTCGGAGTAAGCGAGTCATAGTATCAGCGATATCGTTTCGCAGTACGCGTTTGTTAGCTTCGGCATCCTTATCAAAGGCGTAAATTACACGACAAGTTTTTAAATCTTTGCGATCGCGACAATCACTACTATCTAAAATACGGCTAATTGCATGGGGACGGTTCCACACACCGCCATTACTTATAGCACCAAAAGCACCAGTCATTTCCAAAACATTGACTTCGCTTTGTCCTAACACCAATCCTGGTACTGGATCTAAATTTGATTTGACCCCCAAACGCTTTGCCATCTCTACTACTCTATTTAGTCCTATTTGTCTAGAAAGTCGTAGGGCGATGGGATTTTCAGACTGGGCCAGTCCAGTAGCAAGACTTAAACTCACATCAGAACCTGCTCGACAAGGTTTATAGGTAAAACCCTGCCAAGTTAAAGGAGAGCAGGAATAACTCGTAGCGGGTGAAATTCCCTGTTCTAAAGCGGCAGCATAAGCAAATACTTTAAAGGTGGAACCAGGTTGTCTTTTAGCCTGATAAGCCCGATTGAACTGACTAGTTCTGTAATCTGTACCACCTACCATTGCTCGGATACCACCAGTACTGGAATCTAGGGTAACTATTGCTCCTTCCGAAAAGTTAAAATTGCCCCCAGCGTTGTTTACATAGTTACGCAATGAGGCTTCTGCCTGTTGTTGGATACCAATATCAAGCTGAGTTTCAATGATAAAGTTACCTTCACCCGCCAAGTCTTTTCCCAAGATGGATTCCAGTTCTTGGAAAATATAACTGTAGAAATAGGGGGCGATAGTTTTTGCTTGTTGTTGGCAGACTTTCGGGCTGACATCTACAGGCGATCGCCTAGCTCGATTATAATCATCTTGCTTGATTTTCCCTGCTTCAAGCATCCGCCGTAGAACACGGTTACGATACTCTATAATGCGTGTTCTACTTTGATTATCGCCACAGAAATTAAAACTGTTAGGACCGGGCAGAATACCCACTAAAGTCGCAGATTCCGCCAAAGTTAATTCTTTGGCTGACTTGTCAAAATAATACCGTGCCGCATCTTCAAACCCAGAAGTATCAGCCCCTAAAAATACTCGGTTTAAATAAGTCAATAAAATCTGGTCTTTGCTGTAAAAGGTTTCTAATTTTAGAGAAACGATCGCCTCTCGCACTTTGCGCCCCAGAGAATCTTGTCTACCCACATAATCACGAAACAAACTGCGAGCGACTTGCTGGGTAACTGTACTAGCGCCTTGTTGCACATCACCACTACGGGTATTGATCAGGACGGCTCGGAGAATCCCATAAGGATCTACGCCAAAATGCCAGTAATAACGGCTATCTTCAGAAGCAACTACCGCCGCCGCTAAATAGGGTCCGAAATCTTTGAGTCCTTTCATGTCTACATGAGCCGTATTCCTTGGCTCACGTAGCGGTGTTTCCCCATCACCTGCATATACAACCACAGGAGCGCGAGTTGGGTTCGGTAGGGGTCTAACACGAAACCTCAGTGATTCAGCACTAATCACTAGCGCCGTCAGAGCGCTAACACCACCAATTCCGTAACCAGTCCAAGTTGCGGCTTTGACGTACCAAGGGGGTGGATCAACGTATTGTAGCTTCACTGAAGCAGCCAGTTCTGGTGGTCCCAAGGTGAGGACATCACCATGACGCAATTCTAGGGATGTGAGCCGACGCTTGCCACGATAAATGCCATTTGTAGAATTTTCATCTTTGATGACAAAAATAGGTTGCCGTTGAGTAGAATCCCGCGACAGTGACAAGTGAATTTGGCTGACAACCGGGTTGCGGACGACGATATCGCAGGATTTGGAACTGCGACCTAGCATATAGCGATCGCCCAATAGCGGATATACTTCTGCCTTATCCGCCCCTGCATCCTGCACCCAGAGTTCTGGTACTCTGGCATTAGGCTTTAGTGCTAGTTTGGAAAAATCAACCCGAGCTTGAATTGTTTGTACTGCTTGCGTTATCTGACCAAGCAATGTTTGTGGCTTTTGAGGGGGTTGGGGGGAACTCATCGGCTAAAGAAACCACGGATATTACTGAAAAATCGGCGAACTGCCATCTTGATGTTTGTATTCCACCATTGTACTCATAACGTTGTAAGGACGTTAGCGGCACAGAGTGGTTCCCAATTTTTATTGACATCAAGATAATATATATTAATATGACTTTGAACGTTAGTTTTTTTACATCTTGCCCTAGTCAAAAAAATTCCAGTTTGTTCTACTCACTTTTCTCTTTAAATAGCCTATTTGCCTGGATGACAACAGCTAAAGCTGGGGCTTGCAGTATTTATTTCTACTAAAATTTTATTCTTTAATGATTTAATTTTTACAACTAAAAAATACAGATCATATAAATGCTAAAAAAACATCTACTTTTAGGAAGATTTTATAAAACCTATTGTTTGATTTAATGGGCCGAGTATTCTTTCAAAGGTGTTGAGGTTAAGTAATATGAAGGGGAAATTTATTACCCTGACAGGCGCGGCCCTGACTCTGGCGTTAACCAGCAATATTGCTGCTGCCCAATCCACCAAATTTCCTGAACTAAGTCAAAATCAACAGAATCAAGAAACCACTACCTCACCCCCAGAAATCAAACTTTCACCAGAGGGTAAGAAGATTCTGTGTGAATATTTTCCATTAAATTCCCGTTGTCAGGGAGCATCGAGTAACACTACAACACCGGATAGCACAACACCGGATAGCACCACAACTCCAGCACCGGATAGCACAACACCGGATAGCACCACAACYCCAGCACCGGATTCTAGCAGTCCAACTCAAATCACTCCAGCACCGGATAGCACAATTCCAGCACCTGACTCTAGCAGTCCAACTCAGATGACCCCAGCACCGGATAGCACAACTCCAGCACCTGACTCTAGCAGTCCAACTCAGATTACTCCTGGTAGTGGTAGTGGTACTGGTACTGGTCAATAATCAAAAAGATCAGCCTTCACCTTGTTTATGAGATGATTCTGATACAGGTTTCTTAGTTTTTTGACGTGTTTAAAAATTTGCTGCTTTTTTAGGACAACAAGAGGCTATTCTACATAGCCTCTTGTTTGTGTATTTTGGGATATGTGGCGTGTAGAGGAGGAAATGAAATGAGGTGCGATCGCGATCAATCCAATCAATCCTCCTACACACTTTTTTGATAAAATTTACCTGCGACTAGAAGTTGGCGTTTTTTGAAAAGTAGCAATCAACAGACAAACAATACCAATATTAATAAACACATCTGCCAGATTAAATACAGGAAAGTTAATCAGTCGAAAGTCTAAGAAATCAACAACATAACCTAAAGCAAAGCGGTCTATACCATTACCCATAGCACCGCCCAATATTAAACCATAACCCCATTGCTCCCAACGGTTTAAGTTTGGCCCCAACCATGCGAAAGCTATGAGTGCTAAACTCACTGCCAAAGATAACCAGCGTAACCACTCAACCCTTCCTGATAGCAAACTAAAAGCTGCACCAGTATTAGTTACATATGTTAAGTGAAATATACCTGGTAAGAGTGGCAATGTTTGTTTCAAGCTAAAGGTTTGTACTACCCAATATTTTGTGATTTGGTCTAAAAAAAAAGCGATCAAGCCAGTAATCCAGAAGAATTTATTTTTAAAACGCATGGCAAAATAAGTAAATCGGCACAAATGTAGAGACGCGATTCATCGCGTCTCGTTGGGGTCGTTATTGGTAATTGGTAATTGGTAATTGGTAATTGGTAATTGGTAATTGGTAATTGGTAATTGGTAATTGGTCATTAATAATGGTTTTAAACATGTTGTTTTTTCATAACATAGTAATATTTATCCCGCCGACTTACTTTAGTCATGAGTCATTTGTCAAAAGCAAATAACAAACGACAATTGACCAATGACAAATAACAAATGACTAATAAAACATTAAGTGACGTAGCACATAAGCTATGACAGTGACAGCACAGATCACAGCTAATTGTCCTGGTAGTGCAAACCAGGAATATCTGAGGATTGCTTGCATCAGGGTCAGAGTTTCTGTACCTTGTAACTGTAAAACATAGCTGAGAATCAAATAACCAATACCGCAGACGTGAACAGTTAACAAGCCACAAATACAACTAAATGCTAGTGCTTCCAGTCGAGGTCTAGCTTTAAAGGCAAAAAAGCCACAAACCCAAGCTCCTGGAATAAAGCCCAATAAATAACCAAACTGTGATAGCTTAACATAGCCAAGACCACCACCACTAGCAAATACGGGTAATAAAGTTAGCCCCATCACCAAATATGCTATTTGTGAAATGGCGCCAGCATTTTTGCCTCCTAAACATCCTACAAGTAGCACCCCGCCAATTTGAAAAGTTACACCCAAAGAAAAAGTGTGAATTCCGTGCTTACTCCAAATCCAAGGTAAGGTGGTAATATTTGCTTCTAAGAAGGTACCACCCATAGTTAGCAGTAAGCCAATCATAGACCATAACAACTGATTGGAAGCGGCTAACATTTACAATACACTCGTGCAAATAATTCTCATATAAAAGCAAAATAACTAACAATAATTAGGTTATTCGATTTTGGATTTTAGATTGACCTCCAATGCAATTAGGTTAAGGATTTTTTTGCATACTTTGACCATGTTACGAAGGTTGAACTGCAACATCTGTACAGGTTTAAATGCCAATCGATTTGTCTTATCCGAACCCTACTCGGAATTATCAGACATTGTTCTATAAATGCTATATTTTATCCTTTTTTTGAGAAATTTAATTATATAACCAAGGGCGCGCCTTTTAATTTAGAGCTAGAACCCCATGTGATCAATCACAAGAATGAGCGAAATGACTTTTGCGCTCGCCGAATTTAGCCCTTTCAAGGTGGATAGAAAAAGAACCATCATCTCAGCTAAAAAGCTATATTTCCTCTTTGTGTCTATGTGTATTGGTGTTGAAAATATTCTTTTTTCACCATCAAGACACATAGACGCTTAGACGCAACATCGACTGGTTCTGTGAAGTCGCTACGCGCCTACCGAGGTCAACTCAAGAAAGTTAAAACTTGTATAAAATTACTTGGTGAAACCATCATAATCTATGTGCCTTTAACCTTCCCTTTACCAAAAAGCTATATCATCATAGGGGTTTAGCTGGAAAAATAAGATCAAACATCATAAATCCATGCTTTCCCGTATGTCAGTAATTGATAAATCTCGCCTAACGAGAACTGTTTCGGTACTAGCACTAGCGATGAGCCTAGCTGCTTGCGGTGGACAGGAAGCTCAAAATAACACTTCCACTGGTGACGCAACTCCTGGTGCTGCTACTGATGCAACTGCTTCTAGTCCTGCGAAATTGGATCTTGGTGGAAAAGTATCATTAACTGGAGCTGGTGCGACTTTTCCAGCACCTCTATACAGTCGTTGGTTTTTTGATTTAAACAAAAAGTATCCTGATCTGCAAGTTAACTATCAGTCTGTTGGTAGCGGTGCTGGAGTTGAGCAATTTACCCAAGGTACTGTAGACTTTGGCGCCAGCGACGTTGCAATGAAGGATGAAGAAATCCAAAAAGTGCCAGCTGATAAAGGCGTCCTCATGTTACCCATGACTGCTGGTAGCATTGTGCTAGCTTACAACTTACCAGATGTTCCAGAGTTAAAGCTTCCACGAGCAGTTTACACTGATATTCTTCTAGGCAAAATCAAGTCTTGGAACGATCCGAAAATCACTGCTGCAAACCCAGGTGCAAAGCTTCCTAACGAACCAATTACAGTAATTTATCGTTCTGACGGTAGTGGTACTACAGGTGTATTTACAAAACACCTCAGCGCCGTTAGCCCAGAATGGAAGAGTAAAGTAGGTGACGGTAAAACTGTCAACTGGCCTGTAGGAGTTGGTGCTAAAGGTAATGAAGGTGTGACTGCTCAAATTACTCAAACCGCAGGCTCGATTGGTTATATAGAGTATGGCTACGCTAAACAAAATAATCTCAAGTTTGCTGCTTTGGAAAATAAAGCAGGTAAATTTGTTGTTCCTACTGATGAGTCAGCAGCTAAAACCCTAGAAGCAGTTACTTTACCGGAAAATCTCCGCGCCTTCATCACAGATCCAGAAGGAGATGCTTCTTATCCGGTCGTTACTT
Source organism: Westiellopsis prolifica IICB1 (assembly GCF_004323185.1). Classification (GTDB taxonomy): domain Bacteria; phylum Cyanobacteriota; class Cyanobacteriia; order Cyanobacteriales; family Nostocaceae; genus Pelatocladus; species Pelatocladus prolificus_A. Next base: position 2,381,330 of record NZ_NAPS01000001.1, on the reverse strand, counting down.
ACACTTGGCTTTTGGTTCACAAAAAATATCCGGAAGCAGCAAAAGCCAAAGCGATTGAAGCAATGGTTGAATACGGCTTGACAGAAGGTCAGAAAAACTCTACGGAGCTAGGTTACGTTCCTCTACCTGCAAACGTAGTTGAGAAAGTAGCTGCGGCCGCAGACGCGATTAGCCCTGACTATAAAATTGCTGTAGGTTCAAGCAATGATGCCAGTGCAAGTAAATAATATTTAGTCATTTGTCATTTGTCATTTGTGATCAGTATTTAGACAGAATTAATGATACAGATTGTTTTTCTGTTAAGAGTTCTCTATTCTCTGTTATAGGCCTCCACAAACAAATTTAATTTTGTCCGAATACTTAGATAAATGACGAGTGGCTAATGACTTATTAACTAATGACTAGCATGGTTCGCTCCTACTTTTTGAACCGTTGATGAGTAAAGTCATTCATGAATACATCAGCCCAAGGTGATAAACCTACCGTTAGACCACGTTCGGAATTTGAAAAGTCCTTAGACAAAGGCTTTGTTTGGATAACACGAATATTTGCTCTGGCGATCGCTGCTATTTTGTTATGGATAGCCATACAGGTTGGTATTGAGTCTGTACCTGCGATCAAAGAATTTGGTTTAGTCCGTTTTTTAACAGAAAGTACCTGGAATCCAGTTAACAATGTATACGGTGTACTACCGCAAGTTTACGGAACATTGGTTAGTGCTTTTATTGGTCTGTTGCTAGCTGTACCGATTGGTGTTGGCACAGCTATACTTTTAAGCGAAAATTGGCTACCCTTATCTGTACGTACAGTTCTGGTGTTTCTGGTAGAACTTTTAGCGGCAATTCCCAGTGTAGTGTATGGTATCTGGGGAATTTTTGTCTTGATTCCTCCGCTCACCGCTTTAGGGAAATGGCTTCATGGTTCCTTTGGTTGGCTACCAATTTTTAGTACTGTTCCCACAGGCCCATCGATGTTTCCGGCGGGAATCATCTTAGGTATCATGACTTTGCCAATTATTACAGCAATTTCTCGCGATGCGTTAATTTCTGTACCTTCTAGTTTGCGTCAAGCAGCTCTAGGATTGGGAGCAACCCGTTGGGAAGCACTTTTCAAAGTAATTTTACCTACTGCTTTCTCTGGAATCGTCAGCGCCGTAATGCTGGCTTTAGGTCGGGCGATGGGAGAAACAATGGCTGTAACAATGTTGATTGGTAACTCAAATAGAATTAGCCCTTCATTGTTTGCACCAGCTAACACTATTTCTTCTTTACTAGCAAACCAGTTCGCCGAAGCAAGCGGTCTGCAAATATCTGCTCTGATGTACGCTGCTTTGATTCTGTTTGTTTTAACTCTGATAGTAAATGTTTTGGCTGAGTTCATAGTCCTGCGAGTCAATCGACTGTAGACTGTAGCATTTTTGTGTTTTGAAGTGTGTTGAAATATGGCTTATACAGACAAATCTCAAAGTGCATCGCTCCACAGTAGTCTGGCTCGTTCGTCGTCACCCCGAACGATATTCAACACTGTGATGACAGTCATCGCATTTATATGTGGAATATTGGCACTAATACCTTTAATCGCAGTACTTTCTTACGTCATTATTCAAGGCTTTGCTAGTCTGCAACCAAGTTTGTTTACTGAGTTACCACCACCACCACTAGCACCAGGAGGGGGTTTTGGTAATGCCATCATCGGTACAATCATTATGGTAGGCATTGGTGCTTTGATTAGCATCCCCATAGGAGTTTTAGGTGCTGTTTATTTGACTGAGTTTAGCTCTGGGAAAATTGCTCGCTGGGTACGCTTTTCTACAAATATTCTCAGTGGTGTGCCTTCAATCATTGCGGGGGTGTTTGCTTACGGTATTGTGGTAGTGACCATCGGCTCGTTTTCCGCTTTTGGTGGGGGAGTAGCACTGTCAGTATTGATGCTACCTATTATTGTAAAGACTACCGACGAAGCCTTACGGTTAGTATCAGATGATTTGCGCCAAGCTGCAACTGGTTTAGGAGCAACAAACTATCAAAAAGTGGTGTGGGTAGTTTTACCAGCAGCTTTACCAGCAATTGTTACAGGTTCTACACTAGCTATAGCACGAGCCGCAGGTGAAACCGCACCGCTATTATTCACCGCTTTATTCTCTCAGTACTGGTTTGATGGTTTGTTTAAACCCACAGCTTCCCTTGCAGTTTTAGTTTATAACTTCGCGATCGCCCCCTATAAAAACTGGCAGGCGATGGCTTGGGCTGCATCTCTAATTTTGGTGTTAATGGTGCTGCTGACGAGTATTATTGCTCGTTTGGCAACTAGTCGCAAAAAATATACATGATGCCAGCGAAACTGCACATCTTTATTAAATTGTCAAGTTAGCAATTTTAGTATTATATGGTAACAAACATCAGCACCGCCAACCAAACAGACACTGTTTTACGGGCCGAGGGTCTTAACATCTACTACGGTAGCTTTTTAGCAGTACGCGATGTCTGGATGGATGTTCACAAAAATCGCGTCACAGCCTTTATTGGTCCTTCTGGATGTGGTAAAAGTACTTTACTTAGATGTTATAACCGCCTCAATGATCTCATTGAATCATTTCGGGCAGAAGGTAAAGTCTTTTACTATGGTGAAAACCTTTATGCACCCCAGGTTGACCCTGTAGAAGTACGCCGTAAAATCGGGATGGTGTTTCAAAGACCAAACCCTTTCCCCAAATCAATTTACGACAATATCGCTTTTGGACCAAGACTCAACGGCTACAAAGGAGATATGGATGAATTGGTAGAGCGATCGCTCAAACAAGCTGCTTTGTGGGAAGATGTGAAAGACAAACTCAAACAAAGTGGTTTATCTTTATCTGGTGGTCAACAACAGCGTTTATGTATTGCTCGCGCGATCGCTGTTCAACCAGATGTTATTTTAATGGATGAACCTTGTTCGGCGCTTGATCCTATTTCTACCTTGCAAGTTGAAGAACTAATCCACGAACTGAAACAACGCTATACCGTGGTGATTGTGACTCACAACATGCAACAAGCTTCCCGTGTATCGGATATGACAGCCTTTTTCAACGTCCAAACATCAGAAAAAGGTGGTCGGACTGGCTATTTGGTAGAATTTGACCGCACAGAGGCAATTTTCCAAAATCCTCAACAAGAAGCTACTAAGGAATACGTTAGCGGTAAGTTCGGTTAGAAATTGTACCCTGAGCAGGGCAGCAATTAAGATGTATAAAGAAACTACGAAGCTAGTTCTCTGGAGGGAAAGGGAACTAGCTTTTTTAAGATTTTGTGCAACGATTCAGCTAAAGTCAAATATATGGAGGTGAGATTATGACCCAAGCCTTGCCAAAGTTACTAACTTTCGATGAATTCATTGAATGCTATCCCAACGACGGTAAACGCTACGAACTGCATGAAGGAGTTATAGTCGAGATGCCTCCACCATCTGGCGATCATGAAGATGTTGTCGGTTTTTTGATGCGAAAATTAGGGGTTGAAATTGAGAGGCTAAATCTTCCTTTTAATATCCCCAAAACAGGTTTTGTTAGAACTCCCAGTGCTAATTCAAGCTACTTACCTGATGTATTGGTAGTAAACCAGAACAATTTGAAAAACGAACCACTTTGGAAAAAAGAATCTACGGTTATTCAGTCCGAATCGGTACCGTTGGTAATTGAAGTTGTTTCGACTAACTGGCGAGACGACTATCACAAAAAATATGCAGACTATGAGGAAATGGGGATTCCCGAATATTGGATTGTCGATTATGGTGCATTAGGTGCGCGTAAATTTCTCGGCAATCCCAAACAGCCTACAATTTTCGTATGTCAATTAGTGGATGGCGAGTATCAAATGACTCAATTTCAAAATAATAATCCAATTGTATCCCCTACTTTTCCCCAATTAAATCTCACAGCGCAACAGATTTTTGACTCGGTTAGCTGAAAAACCGTAATATTTCATAGTGTGTGAAAAACATTAGGATGCTCCTGTGTGAATTAGGGCTTCTTGCGAATTTAACACTCGATTTAATTTACCACTGCTATAACCTTCCAAATCGAGAGTTACGTAGATAAAACCAAACTCTTGAAATGTGGAAACTACTGTTTTTAAATCTGTGTTTAACACAAAATCTTTGATTTGTTCTGGTGATAATTCAATTCTGGCAGTATCGCCTTGTGAACGTACTCGTAAATTTTTCCATCCCAACTTACGCAAATAAATTTCTGCTCTACCTACACGTTGTAACTTCGCTACAGTAATTTCTTCGCCATAGGGAAAACGGGAACTCAGACAAGGTTGGGCGGGTTTATCCCACCAAGGTAAACCGAGTTGTTGAGAAAGTTGTCGAACTTCGGCTTTAGTAATACCAACTTCTGCTAGAGGCGATCGCGCACCTCTTTCTTTGGCTGCTTGAATTCCTGGACGATAATCATGCAAGTCATCAGCATTTACTCCATCAATCACGTAGGGATAACCCATTTCCACAGCTAAGGGTTTGAGGGTATCGTGCAATTCACTTTTGCAGAAATAACAACGATTAACAGGGTTGGAAGTGTAATTAGGATTTTCCATCTCGTGTGTAGCGATAATTTGATGGGAAATCCCAATCGTTGCTGCTTGAATTTTGGCATCTTCCAATTCTTCAGGTAACAGACTTGGTGAAACAGCTGTTACAGCCAAAGCGCGATCGCCTAAGACATCATAAGCAACCTTAGCAACCAAAGTACTATCAACACCACCAGAGTAAGCAATTAAAGCTTGCTGCATCTGTGCAAATATTGCTTTTAGTTCCTCAAATTTTTCTGTCAGCATCATTGATAAGTACCTATGCAAAATTAATTAGACATTTTTGATTTTGTATGCTTGATTTGCCAAACCAAAGAGGCAAACGAGATATATAAATAATTTTGCCTAAGTACTTATTAGTCTAACCAAAAACTAAAGCACCTTACCAATTATATTTTACAAGCTCCCACCGTTTCATCTCCTCATTTACCCAAACTAGACATTGTTATAGGGTAAGAAAGAATACGGAGTAAATCATTCTCACCCCATTTTTCCATAAACTACGGTCTGATTTTACCAGGGACCCCAAATAGCAAAAGTAATTCCTGGTGTCTGCATATTTACAAACATAGTTTGCCCGTTAGGTGAGAAGCAAACTCCAGCAAACTCGTTTGTGTTCAAGGCATTTCGTGCAAATTTATAAAGTGCGCCGCTTGGCGTGATACCCATAATAAAGTCAGTACCGCCACCATCCTCGCAGAGGAATAAGTCACCATTAGGCGCAACGACAATGTTATCTGGAAAGTCTAGAATACCTCCATTGTTAGGTTCTATGTAGAGACGAAGCGTTTCAGTTGCAGGGGTATAGCGCCAGATTTGGCCCAATCCAGCACTTCCACCACTGGTACAGCAGAAATAGATATCTCCGTTGCCATAGAAAATGCCTTCGCCACGAGCAAATTTAGCAGCTCCTAAGTTAAAGCCCTCAGCCCGTACTGTATCAGTTGAAGGATCGGGGTTGGTAATCCGAACCCAATCCACTGCAAAGGCTTGACCTACTGTAAATCCTGTTGTGGTGTTTGCCTGGGGTCTTGTAGTAATTCTCAAAGCATACAGCGTACCACCTGCGCTCAAGTTATTCTGTGAGTTAGGTACAAAGCGATATAACAAGCCATCACCCCGGTCTTCAGTCAGATACACATAGCCTGTATTGGGGTCTACAGCTGCCGCTTCATGATTGAAACGACCCATCGCCGTCAGGGCTACTGGTGTAACAAACCCAGTTGCGCTACTAGGTACTTCAAATACATAGCCATGCTTCTTATTTCCCGTTTCAAAACTCTCTTCGCAACTGAGCCACGAACCCCAAGGGGTTGGTCCACCAGCGCAGTTACGATATGTACCTGCCAAAGAACCGTAGTGACTGATTAAAGTGCGATTGGGACTGACTACCAAAGTTGTTGTACCACCTCTTCCTTGGGTGTCGTATTTCTTAGAATTGGGCGCACCAAGCCCATTACTTGATGTTGGTGATAGTTCATGGTTGCGGATCAGAATTGTATTACCATTAGCTCCTGAAAATGCCCCCATCCCGTCGTGTCCACCCGGAACTCTGTAGCCGTCGGTCATCGTTTGCCCTGTTTCAGACAATCTCACGTAAGAAAATCCGGCAGGTAGATCTAGAACACCCATAGGGTCAGATTGTAGAGCACCATAGGGTCCGGCTGCTAAAGTTCTTTTAGCATAAAAAGCTTGCAATGGGGATAACAGTAGAGCACCAGCAGTACTTGTGCCAGCCAGCGTAAAAAACTGACGTCTTGATAAGGTCACTAAACCCTCTCTTAATTATTTCTAAATAAGTCTATCGGCAGTGGAATATATCGATAGTTATTATCGAGAAAATTCAGGTATTTTAGAGTTAAGGCTAGATTAAAATAAGCTTATATAATAACGATTATGGGCTTTTAAAATATTTAAATTTGTTATAAACATTTTGGTATGCTTACTTATTTGTGAAATAAAACTTAATATAAATTACAAAATATTGGTCTTTGTAATTAAGAAAGATTCTGTTATATAAAATTACTTTTCTTGTTCCCTTTTCATATATATTTCGATATAAAATTTTCTAACAATGGCAAATCTATTGGTTTAGAAATATATTCATTGACTCCTGCTGCTAAACAAATTTCGCGATCGCCTTTCATCGCCATTGCAGTTTGCACAATTATCGGAATGGTTCGATACTGCTGATGTTCTCGCAATTTTTGTATAATTGCTAGACCATTCTCATCAGGTAATTTAATATCTAATAAAATTACGGCTGGCTTTTGCTGGTTTTGGTCTAACATTTTCCACATTTGCTCTGCATTATTGACCAAATTGATCTGATAACCCGATTTTTGCAGATAAATTTGTATTAATTGAGCATTGTGTGAGTTGTCTTCTACTAACAAAATATTTGGAGAATGATTATTTTGGGAAATTTGTTGAGATCTTGTAGATATATCTTCTATCTTCGCTTTTTCCTCTACTTCTTGTACTTCCACAGTTTCACATTCCTGTTTGAGGGGAAGTACAATCGTAAATCGAGAACCACAACCTAGTTCTGATTCTACTTCTACCCTACCACCATGAAGTTCAGCGAGTTTTCTAGTTACGACCAATCCTAAACCAGTGCCTTCGTTTTGACTAACTACGCTGTTATAAATCTGAAAATAAGGTTGGAAAAGTTCTGCTTGGTGTTCTTGAGAGATGCCAATACCAGTATCCCAAACTGTAAAATATATCAAAGAATTGTTGAGTTTAACTTGTAAACCAACGCTGCCATTAGTGGTAAATTTAATGGCATTAAACAACAAGTTGAGCAACATTTGCTTAAGTCGTAATGAATCAGATAATAAGGTATTAACATTGGGGTCTAATTCGAGTGATAGTTTTAAACCTTTACTAGTGGCTTTTTCTTTTAATAGAATTAAAATATTGCGACATAATGTTTGCAAATCAACTTGTTCCCATTGCATTTCTAATTGATTTGCTTCAATCTTAGACAAATCCAAAATATCGTTAATCAAAGCCAACAGGTGCTTACTACTAGATTGAATAATGCCTAAATATTCTTGATGACGTTCTTTGGATGGTTCATACCCTTGGGCTATCAGTAGGTGGGTAAAACCAGTAATTGAACTTAGAGGAGTACGGATTTCGTGACTGGTATTTGCTAAAAATTGATTTTTAAGTTGATTAGTACGTTCTAGTTCTTGATTGATAGTTTCTAACTGTTGACAGTGGCGCTGTAAAGATTGTACTTTCCGCAATTGGGTTATGGTGGTAACGCATTGTTGTGCAGCGCGTGTCAAAAGTTGTGGTGTGATTTGTACACAAGTGTCTTGGAATGAATTAACATCAGCCTCTACAGGTGTTCTAGCAATAATTAACCAGCCAATCACGCCATCAATATCATTGGCTAATTGCCAAGCATTGGGTGGTTCTTGTTGTGCAAGTAACCGCAAATCATCAATGTCTATTTCTTCTGCTAATTGCAAAGGGAGTTTTTTTTTCTTTTTCACCATCCCTTCAATCATTAATGATGGTGAATGTCGAGAGATACAAGTCGGAACAAAACAAACTTTGCCAACATTTTTTTGTGGTTCTACAAGTGCGATCGCCACCTTGCTGTGATTCAAAACACTATTTAGTTCATTAACCACACTTTGAAATATTTCTGCTTCTCCAACCACTGTTTGTTGATTGCTAGTCAGACTGACCAGACAATCATTGAGGCGATTTTGCAACCGACTCAAGCTGTGTTCCAGCCACAACTCAGCTTGCAGTTGTTGGATAGTTGTCAAAACTGTTGGTGTTGCATCTACTTGTGAGTTTGGTTCTGGTAAGCTTGAATACTGCTGCATGGTCAACTAGACCGCTTAAGAAGTTTAGCTTTGCACAAAAGTGCAAGTAGGATGCTATGTATATTAACGCACTCCTGTTTTTATATTTACAGACTAAAACTGGAAATGTCGAGTTTGAAAGCAATACAAGATTTTTTTGATGAAACTTTTATGCTGTAATTGCTTAAAACAAAAAATAACGCTATGAATGCACAACTAGTTCAATTAATCGTCAATGGAATCTCGGTAGGCAGTATTATCGCTTTGGGTGCTGTTGGACTTACTCTGACTTATGGGATTTTACGATTGTCCAATTTTGCCCATGGTGACTTTCTCACTCTCGGCGCATACTTAACATTGCTTGTCAATTCCACTGGCATAAATATTTGGCTGTCAATGATCCTAGCAGCAGTAGGGACTGTTGCTGCAATGCTACTGTCAGAAAAATTGCTGTGGTCAAGAATGCGTTCGATTCGGGCTACTTCCACTACCTTTATTATTATTTCCATTGGGCTAGCTCTATTCCTTCGCAATGGAATTATCTTTTTCTGGGGTGGTAGCAATCAAAAATACAATTTACCAATTGCTCAAGCTTTAGACTTTTGGGGAATAAAGATACCTCAAGTCAAGCTGTTGGTAGTTGTTTTAGCAATATTAGTCATTTTGGTTCTGCATTACCTCCTACAAAATACGAAAATCGGTAAAGCAATGCGAGCCGTTGCCGATGATATTGACTTAGCACGGGTGTCTGGTATCAATGTTGACCAAGTTGTATTGTGGACTTGGGTGATCACAGGTAGCTTGACTTCTTTAGGCGGAAGCATGTTAGGGCTAAGTGAAGCTGTACGTCCTAATATGGGTTGGTTTTTAATACTACCTTTATTTGCTTCAGTAATTCTCGGTGGAATTGGTAATCCTTATGGTGCGATCGCTGCTGCTTTTATTATCGGCATTGTCCAAGAAGTGAGTACGCCTTTGCTTGGTTCTCAGTATAAACAAGGTGTAGCCCTGTTAATTATGATTTTAGTCCTGCTCATTCGTCCCAAAGGTTTATTCCGAGGCACGATTTGATCGGGGATCGGGGATTGGGGATTGGGAATCAGGGATTGGGAATCAGGGATTGGGAATCAGGGTAATGGGTATTGAGAAAGGATTTTACTCAGTCCCCGATCCCCGATCCCCGATCCCCCTTCCCAGTTCAGCTGCTTAATTATTCAATGATATGGAAGTAATAGGCAGCTACAAGGAGATTGAGAGCTAAAAGCGCTAAAGCCCAACCCGTACGGAATGGGTAGGGGGGTTTAGCTGCTGTTGATTTAGCTACGGGTAAATCTGCTGTAGTATCTGCTTTAGCCATCGGATGAACTCCTAACTTAAGGACTTCTTCAGAAATACCAAACAGATGTCCCTATTTGCCACTTTCGTTAAAAATATTTTCGTGATTTTGGGTAAATTGGGGATCGGGGATCGGGGATCAGGGATCAGGGATCAGGGATTGGGGATCGCTTAAGGTGGGGAGTAGGGGACAAGGGAGAGGCGGGAGTGTGGGAAGTGTGGGAAGTGTGGGAAGTGGGGGGAGTGGGGGAAGTGGCGCAAGTGTGAGGAGAATTATTTGACAAGTCTCTTCCCAATGCCCAATGCCCAATGCCCAATGCCCAATGCCCTTACTCTTCTTCCCCAGCATGATAGGAACTACGAACTAGAGGACCGGAACGGACATGGGTAAATCCCATTTGTTTGGCGATCGCACCCAATTCGTCAAATTCTGCTGGTGTCCAGTATTTTTGTACTGATAAATGTTCTAATGAAGGACGCATATACTGGCCAATTGTCAAGCGATCGCATCCGACTTGGCGCAGATCTGTCATGGTTTCGATGACTTCTTGGACAGTTTCTCCGTGTCCTAGCATCAAACCGGATTTGGTGGGGATATTTGGGTCGATTTCTTTGACAATTTGTAAAACTAAAAGCGAGCGATCGTACTTTGCGCCTCGGCGTACTGGTCTGGTTAACCGTCGTACTGTTTCAATATTATGGTTATAACAAGCTGGCTTTTTGTTGGCGATCGCAGCTATACGTTGTCGTTCTCCATAAAAATCTGGAGTCAACACCTCAATTTGAGTCTCTGGGTTGACTTGGCGAATCGCTTCCATTGTCTTCACAAACCAACTAGCGCCTTGATCAGGTAAATCATCACGAGCTACAGAAGTCAGCACTACATAACGTAATCCCAACAGTTGCACAGCTTCTGCCACCTTTGTGGGTTCCTCTGGATCTAAAGGCATAGGTGCATGACCTTTATCTACTTGACAAAAAGCACAAGACCTAGTGCAAGTTGGCCCCATAAGTAAAAAAGTCGCAGTTTTTTGGGCGTAACACTCCCCCCGATTCGGACAACGTCCTTCTTCGCAAATAGTATGAATCTGGCGCTGCTTGATAATACGTTGTACCGTCGAGAGTTCACTAGCTTTGCCAATTGGGCGACGTAACCACGTTGGCATAATAGCAGCAATTTCAGACTTGAGTTGGTTTGTTTTAGACGAGGTCATGACATCCAAAAAATTCAGGAGGTTTATTTTAACCGGGGCAAAGATAAAGAGCAAAGAAGAAAGGAAGTTTTTATCCCTTTAACCGTTACCCTTTCCCGATTTTTGCAAAAAGTCTACTTTTATCACCATGACACAAATTACAAATCACAACAGCCGAAGTTAGTTAAAACACTTTTACAAATCAAAATTTTTCCATAAAAATACTATCCCCCAATCAAGATAAATATTGAGTATAGTGGGAGAATTCAGAGCCGCAAGGCAGTAAAAACACTATCAAAACCTAAAGTTTCTGTTAGAGCAAGCAGTCGTGGCAAGTAACAAAGTTCTAGTTATCGATGACACTACAGTTGTCCGGGTAAAAGTACGAGAAATGTTGCCTCCGGGTAACTTCGATGTATTGGAAGCGAAAGACGGTCTAGAAGGATTGAATTTAATCCGCCAAGAAAAACTCAGCTTGATTATGTTGGATTTCCTGTTACCAAAAATGAGTGGCTGGGAAGTTTTTCAGCAGATTCAATCTCAAAGCGATCTCAGGAAAATTCCTCTGGTGATCATGTCTGGTCGTAAAGAAGAGGTTACAGAGAAAATCTCAGAACCCTTTGAAAATTTTGAATTTCTCGGTAAGCCTTTTGATCAAAAGCAACTCATTGGCGCAATTAAGTCAGCTATGACAAAAGCTAAACAGCCGCGTCCAGAACAGACACCATTAACAGCATCTACTGCTGAAAACAATGTAACAGCAAGTTCAGATCTCAGCATTACTTCATCAGCTAATGAGATTCAGGCATTAAATGAAAAAATTGTCAAAATGCAAGCAGAAATAGATGCTTTGAAGAAACAATTAGCTCAGGTTGTAACCTTTGTAAAACAGAAAATCAAGTAGTCTTAATTTAACTTTTATACTCCTACTTAGAGCCACTAGCCTGCCTAAGCAGGCTTTTTTGCTTAAATACTTATTATTCATAGAGATAATTTTTAGTTTTGTATATCTAATCTCTGAGTTTACTTAATATATTACACAAAAGATACACAATTTGATGAAAGTAAATGATAGCAGTAATAGATCAGTGGGAATACTAAATTTATCGATACTATCATCAGAATCAGCTAAAAAATGTTATTACCATTAGATCAAGTTATTTCCTTTCCTGGCTATTGCATTACTGAGCAAATCTACTTAGGTAGTAGAACTATTGTTTATCGGGGTATTAGAGAAAAAGACCAACAGCCTGTTATCATCAAAATCATGCGAAATGAGTACCCTAGCCTCAGTGAAATCGCTCAATTTCGCAATCAATATATAATTAATCAAAAATTTAATTATCCGGGCATAGTTAAAACTTATAGCTTAGAAAATTACCACAACGGTTATGCCATTGTGATGGAAGATTTTGGCGGAATTTCACTTCCACAGTGGATAGGGAAAACCAACCTAGAAATATCTAATATTGAGAATATTAAGACTTTTGAATTAACTATTTACGACTTTCTTGACATTGGGATTAAAATTGCTTTAATCCTTGACCAATTACATCGCCAACGTGTTATTCATAAAGACATTAAACCTGCCAATATTTTGATCCATCCCACCACAAAAGAGATCAAAATTATTGATTTCAGTATAGCTTCTCTTTTACCAAGAGAGATTCAATGTCTTACCAATCCCAATGTTTTAGAAGGCACGCTATCCTATATTTCTCCAGAACAAACTGGACGAATGAATCGAGGAATTGACTACCGCACCGACTTTTATTCTCTCGGTATAACCTTCTTTGAACTCCTTACAGGCCAGTTACCGTTCATAGCTGCTGATTCGATGGAGTTAGTTTACTCTCATATTGCCAAAGAAGCGCCAAAAGCCAATCAAATTAATTCTAAAATTCCACCAATTTTGTCTGAGATTATCAGCAAGCTCATGGCGAAAAATGCCGAAGATCGCTATCAAAGTGCTTTAGGTTTAAAGTACGATTTAGAAATATGTAAACAAAAGTGGCAAGAAAGTGGTGGTATAGATTCCTTTGAGTTAGCTACTAAGGATATCTCAAACCGTTTTCTTATTCCCGAAAAACTCTACGGTCGTCAACGGGAAGTGGAAACTTTACTTGCTGCTTTTGAAAGTCTTGGGAATTTTAATTTTGCTAGACAAGCAGAAATGATATTAGTTGTTGGTGATCCTGGTGTCGGTAAAACTGCTGTTGTTAACGAAGTTCATAAACCTATTGTTCGTCAGCGCAGCTACTTCATCAAAGGAAAATTTGACCAGTTTCAACGCGATATCCCTTTTTCTGGTTGGGTAGAAGCTTTTCAAGATTTAATCAGACAGTTGTTGTTAGAATCTGATGCAGAAATTCAACGATGGAAAGCGAAGATATTGTCAGCTTTGGGGGAGCAAGCTCAAGTCATTATTAATGTCATTCCTCAACTAGAACAAATAACTGGTAAGCAATCTCCAGTTGATGAACTGTTTAGCAATGCAGCGGAAAATCGTTTTAATTTATTATTCCAAAAATTCATCCATGTTTTTACTAGCAAAGAGCATCCCTTGGTTATATTTCTAGACGACTTACAATGGGCAGATACTGCATCTTTAAAATTTCTTCAATTATTGACAACTTCAATTCATTCTCCTATTTTGTATTCTATGAAATCAGAGGATACACTAGAGTTGGCAGCAGAAGAAGTAGGTATTAATGAAAGAACTTTATTGCTGATTGGTGCATATCGAGATAATGAAGTCTCTAGAACACATCCACTCTATTTAACATTCAAAGAAATTGAAAAAACTAGAGGAATTTTTCATAAAATTACACTTAAATCATTAAATCAGACTGATTTAAATTGCTTGATTGCTGATACTCTTCACTGTACTGAATCAATGGCTATTCCTCTGACTCAAATGGTGTTTGCCAAAACCAAAGGTAATCCATTCTTTACCAATCAATTTCTGAAGTCTTTACATACAGAACAACTAATTAAATTTCACTTTGATGTTGGTTATTGGCAATATAATCTTTCAAAGATAATGGCATTGTCACTTACAGATGACGTTGTAGAGTTTATGGCTATGCAAATAGAAAAATTGCCGAAACATAGCCAAGAAATCTTAAAGTTAGCAGCATGTATTGGTAATAAATTTGACTTAAAAACACTATCGACTGTATATGAAAAAAATGCAATAGACACTGCCTCTGATCTATGGACGGCTTTACACGAAGGATTGATTATACCTGAAACTGAAGAGTATAAGTTATTTATTGAAGATACTGATACATCATTAATAATAGATGATGTTAGACAATCAAATCAATTAGCAACTACCAAAAATCAATTACCAAAATATAAATTTGTCCATGATCGAGTTCAACAAGCTGCTTATTCACTAATTCCTGAAGATAAGAAAAAATCAATTCATCTCAAAATCGGAAATTTATTATTGAAAAAAATTCCAATTTCAGATAGAGAAGAAAATATTTTTGTTCTAGTTAATCAGTTAAATATAGCGTTAGATTTAATCACCAACCAGGTAGAAGGTGATGAACTCGCTGCTATGAATTTAATTGCTGGACGTAGAGCTTTAGCATCCACAGCTTATGGAACAGCAATAAACTATTTAATTATAGGTATCAAATTATTAAAAGATAATAGCTGGGAAAGAGCATATACTCTGACTCTATCTTTATATGAAATGGCAGCAGAAGCAGCATACTTGGCTGGTGACTTTGAACAGATGGATAAATGTGTCCAGATAGTATTATCACAAGCTAAAACAATACTAGAAAAAGTTAAAATTTATGAAATCAAAATTCAAGCTTATGGGGCGCAAAATAAAGCATTAGAAGCAGTTAATACTGCACTAAATTTTTTAAAGCAATTGGGAATAGAATTACCCCAAAATCCCCACCAATCTGATGTGCAGCTAGCAATGGTACAAATAACATCAAATCTAGCGACTAGATACATTGAAGACTTAATTGATATGCCACAGATGACTGAAGCCAAAGCTTTAGCAGTGATGCGTATCCTATCAAATGCAACTCCTTTTACCTATCAAGTTGCTCCGGAATTATTTATATTAATTGTTCTGCAACAAATCGAATTATCTTTAAAATATGGAAACGCTCCTTTGTCTTCCTTTGTCTATGTAGTTTACGGATTTATACTCTGTGGGGTAGTAGGAGATATTGGTTCTGGATATAAATTTGGCAAACTAGCTTTAAGTCTATTGGCAAGATTTCAGACTCAAGAAACTATAGTTAAAGTAGGCATGACATTTTATGCACTTGTCAGCATTTGGCAAAACCATGCTAATGAAACATTGACATATTTTCTGAGATATTACTCTGCTGGACTAGAAACAGGAGATTTAGAGTTTGCAGCCTATTCTCTGATGTATTACTGTAGCTATTCGTATCTCATCGGTAAAGATTTAATAGAGCTAGAACGCGAAATTTCAACCTACAGCAATGCCATTAGCCATATCAAGCAAGAAAGGATATATCATTGGTGTGCTATCTATCAACAAAGTGTCTTAAATCTCTTAGGATCTGTGGAAAATCCCTGTCGTTTAATTGGTGAAGCTTATAACGAAGAAAAAATGTTACCGCTTCATTTAGAAGTAAATGATGCAGTTGGAATTTTGTACTTATATTTTAATAAATTACATTTGTGTTATCTATTTCAAGATTTTCCACAAGCGTTGGAGAATTCTAATTTTGCAGAAAAGTATTTAGCAGGTGGCACGGGACAATTAGTTTTTCCTCTATTTCACTTTTACACTTCACTAGTGCATTTATCAATGTATTTTGACGTTGAAGAATCTAAACAAAAACAAATATTAGAAAAGGTTATTGATAATCAGAAAAATATACAGAATTGGATACATCATGCTCCAATGAATTATTTGCACAAATATTATTTAGTAGAGGCAGAAAAACATCGAGTTCTGGGTGAATACCTCAAAGCAATGGATGATTATGATCACGCCATTGCTTTGGCAAAAAAACATGATTACATTAATGAAGAAGCTCTTGCTAATGAACTGGCTGCTCGTTTCTATCTAGAATGGGGAAAACAGAAGATTGCTAAAACCTACCTCACTGATGCCTATTATTGCTACATGCGCTGGGGAGCAAAAGCCAAAGTTGAAGATTTGATCAAACGCTATCCCCAATTACTTGCTCCGATTATTCAGCAAGACAAACTAAGTCCATACATTAGTGAAAAAAGTATTCCCTCTCATCATACAACTTTATCAAATCAAAGCAGTAATCAGACTTTAATTAGCTCTGGTATAAGTATTTCTGACTCTTTAGATTTGAAATCTGTAATTAAAGCATCACAAGCACTTTCTGGAGAAATTGAACTAGAGCAGTTATTATCTACTTTGATGAAAGTAGTAATGGAAAATGCAGGAGCTTCTAAATGTGCTTTAATGCTAAATCCAGGTGATGACTTGGACTTAACTGTTACTGTTATGAGTTCTAATTCCAGTTTGGCATCTACTGACACAGAATTTCCTGCAATTAGCCTTTCTTGTAGCTATGAACTTCCAATTAATTTGATTAATTACGTCAAACGTACAAAGGAAATATTTGTTGCTGATGATGCCAAACTTGAAAATTTTCTAGTAAATGATCGCTACATTATTCGTGAACAACCGAAAAGCTTGTTATGTATTCCAATTATTAATAAAGGCAAATTTATTGGTATTCTATATCTAGAAAATAATTTGATAACAGGAGTATTTACGCGTGATCGTCTGGAACTTTTACAAGTAATTACTACTCAAGCAGCAATCTCTTTAGAAAATGCTATCCTCTATCAAGATTTGACACAAGCAAAAGAACGCTTAGAGGAATATAGTCACACTTTAGAAGAAAAAGTTGAACGGAGAACACAGGAACTCAACGAGAATAATCAACGCTTAAAAAAAGTAATTGTGGATTTACAAAATGCTCAAACTCAGCTGATTCAAAGTGAAAAAATGTCTAGTTTGGGGCAAATGATAGCAGGAATTGCTCATGAAATCAATAACCCTATCAACTTTATTCATGGCAATATTACTCATGCACAAGGGTATGTGCAAGATTTATTAGATTTGATTACTATTTATCAACAAGAATGTTGCAATTCCTCTGCTCAAATTGTAGAAATATGTGAAGAAATAGACCTAGATTTCTTGATGCAAGACTTACCAAAAGTCTTGGATTCTATGAATGTGGGAACATCGCGTATCCGCAATATTGTTTTGGGTTTACGCAACTTCTCTCGCTTAGATGAGGCTGACATGAAGCCTGTAGATATTCATGAGGGTATCGATAATACTTTGATGATTTTGCAACACAAACTGAAAGCAAAAAATGACCGTTCTGAGATACAAGTCATCAAAGAATATGAAGAACTGCCGGAGGTCGCTTGTTATGCTGGTCAGTTAAATCAGGTCTTTATGAATATCCTGAGTAATGCGATAGATGTACTAGATGAGGGGAATAAATCATGGACTATAGGTAATGAAAAAGAATATTCTCGATTACCCACAATTCATATTAGTAGTGAATTAGCAGAAAAAAATACGGTCAGGATTCGTATTGCTGATAATGGCAATGGCATGAATGCTGAGGTGCAACAAAAAATCTTTGACCCATTTTTTACCACTAAGCCAGTTGGAAGCGGTACAGGTTTAGGATTATCAATTAGTTATCAAATTGTTGTTGATAAACACAAGGGTAATTTAATATGTAACTCTACTCCTGGAGAAGGAACTGAGTTTGTAATTGAAATTCCAATGCGACAGTAAGCTACCCACAATTGACTAACAATGGGTAGCTTTGTCCAAAAATTAAATTACAAATTCATATTTTAAACTTTTTGTCCTGTTGCAAAATCTTTTGATGATTCTAGACAGTCCCTCTTATGGCGATTTATAAGTCGGTTCAACACCAGCCCTATTATATTGGGCTGAAAAAATTCACTGGGAGGCTTGATCATGTGCATCACTTCTAAAAAAGTCTTGTGTATATCAGCACTTTCCGATTGCAAAAGTAACACTTGCTCCAGATAACGTTGTATTAACTGGGTTCTGAAATTAGGTCGTCCTCCTTCAGTAGTACGCCAACGTAAATCCTCGCCCGTCGTCATTAGCCAGGGTACAGCAATTACCTTGCTTAGTTGTTTTTGAAAATATCGGGGTAGACCAATTAAATTCCCATCACAATCCCCATATAATTTCTGACTCAAACATTGATCTAAGGTTAACGCCCCCAAAGCTGCGGTCGTCATACCTTGTCCGTAGACAGGATTGAAGGCACAGACAGCATCACCAAGTAGCACAAAGCCTTCTGGTAATCTAGAAAGTTTTTCATAATGACGCAGGCAATTTTCCGTACGCTGATAGGAGTAAATAGGCGAGATGGCCTGGGCATCTTTAATCGTTTCATAAAGAATAGGCGATCGCAAACTACGAGCAAATTCTAGAAAACCAGCCTCGTTATTAGGTGGATAATCTCGACCTACACCGATCAATACTACAATCCACCGATTGTCTTCTATTTGATAAATAACACCGCCGCGAGAGTTATTAGGTGGTTGTACTGTTACATACACACACCGCCAGTCAGTTTTTAAATCAGTTGGGCGCTGAAACCAGCGACTAGCATAGCCCAAAAAAGGTTTGATAACTGTCTGTTGAGGTGATGCGTAGCTCATTGTCTCCAAAAACTGAGGAGATTGGGAATTACGACCACTCGCATCAACTACTAAATCAGCACAGATATCTGTTTCAGGTTGATTGCGAAAGCGTACCCGCACACCTGTAACACTGGTTTTATCGGAGTTAGACAGCAAACTAGTTACCTGTCCTGCTTCCATAAATACAACACGGTTGTTAGTAGCCAAACGATGACGGATAGTCCACTCCAAAAGATTCCGGCTACAGTTGCGGGTAATCAGGCCAGAACTAAACCCAGGTGCCCAACCACTAAAACCTAGCCAAGGGCAAGCAACTCCCCAGTCCATACTTGGTGCATCTAGTGATGCTAATTCAGCATCTATACCAGGGAAAAGCTCTTCCAGTATCTGCTGACCTCGTTTTAACAGTACATGAACATGAGCTGCCTGAGGTACACCTTGGCGGTATTCTGGTTGCTTAGGAAAGTAATCTCGTTCAACAATGATTACTTTTTCAAAGTATTTAGTTAGTACTTTAGCTGCTAGGAGTCCAGCAATACTTCCGCCGATTACAAGAGCTTGTTTGTCTTGGAAAACCATTAGTTCCTGATTTTTATATAGAAATGAAACAGTGAACTAGTCTGAGTTACAGCCCAAGATAAAATTGATGGCAGATATCTTTATCTTTCTGACTAGTTTTATCTTGGAAGGCAAGCCGTTGTTAAGATTTAACTAGCTGAAGTTTTTCTATGTCGTGATAGCGCCTAGATTTACAGTGCCAATCAAGGTTGCCGCGTATCCAATTATGCAAACCTGATATATAGTTTGTAACTTGAACATCTATCTCTTCTCCAAAAGCGGGAATAGATGCTTCTAGCGCAATCATATCTCTGACTTCTTGATCATGCATTTGTACAGCACGCTGAATTGCTTTTTCTAGAGGAAGTTCTTCTTTGTAAACCAGTACTATTATCAAATTGTTAACATCACCAATAGCTATTTCTTTGGATGCTGAAAAGATATCGTTACACCAAGATGCCATATTATTTGCCATCAATCTTAACTGTTTCAAACAATCATGTTCTCGTAAAAGATTAGGAACGGTCAAATGATAACAAAAGTCAATTAAATCAAGGAAATGTTCCATCCCTCCGGTTAACCTACGCATCATGATATAAGTATCAACATCAGGTACATTTACCTGCGATTTATTAGCTGCTTCCTGAACACATCCGTTGAAGAAATCTTCAATGCTTCGAACGAAGTAATCATACCATTTGACACTTCCTATTTGGAGAAGTCTCTCTCGAATATCACGTAAAGCATAAGCGTGAGGTATATCACTGCCTGTAAATTCCGAACCCTTCAATATTTCAACAAATCTTGTGTAATAAATCTTTAATAAATCAGGGTTTTTCCCTATATCCTCCTCGTCGCATAGATCATCAAAAGTCATCATCCAACTTACCCAATCATTTATAATCTTTAATTCTTCTAGCTGGCAGTAAGGATAGCAACGAGCAGTTAGTAAAAAAAATTGTGATTTGGAGAAACTCCGAGCAACTGATTCATTTCTCAGAAGATTAAAACGCAAAACCCATTTGAGAGCATAATCTTCCAAAACATCCACATGCTTATTGAGTTGAGATGGAAATGGGCAGTATAGTTCAGGTAAAGTAAATTGATTCATAAAAACTCTGCAAGTCAAGTAAAAACCAGATCAACTTGACCCCGTAAGTCTATATGCGTATAAAAATTGAAGGAAATACTGGTACGTACTAACGATGAGTACAATTTACTTTGCTACCAAATATCTATTGCAAATTCATTTGATTTCTAAGACAACTAGTTTAAGCCTCTAGTGATGACTAAAATTCATCCCTAACTTTACACAGGGCGGGTGTATCTGCAATTAACCGCGCTATATGTTTTTAGAGGCGTTAACACACAGGTCTGAAAATCAAATTAGATGATTATTTGATAACATTACATATCAACACAGTATCTGCTTTTTCCCGATACACAAACTAAATAAAGCTGATGTCTAACTAAGCTTTATCTGGGGTATACAATGAAATTTTGCAGAAAAAAGATAAACAAACCAATACAAAGGACAAAATTATAAATATCCAATGATTGGAAATACTGAATTTGGGATAAAAAAGCAATCAGTTAAACATACAAAAAATCAAACAGTATCAAAATCAAATTTTGGGACAATTGCCCACACTGTTTATGTTTGTTAACTATGTTTTTTATCCAAAAACCATTACTAAACATGATGTTTAATTATTTATTAAAAATCTATCCGTAAATACTCTTAAATATTAATATTTAATCACAATAAAAAATACATCGTATTATTAATAACTTGTTTTAAAGTTTTTGTACTGGTATTTATACTACATAGCTTATATTTTAGTTTTAATAAAAGTAACAAAATAACCTTTTAATTAAATATAATTACGATAATGTTAAGTTTTAATGATATTTTTTTAAGATTTTCTGAATAAATATTTAATTCACTTAACAACTAATCCGCCAAATTACTAATACAATGTGTTGTAAATAAAAATATCATCTATTGATAAGGATAAAAGCTAGAAAACACAACTGCTATAATTTATGCACAGCAGTACTAGCTATTAAAATCGTAAATTATATAACATTTATAACATTGTCTACTGAAATTGTTAGATGACAATATAACCATCTTTTTAAAGTAATAAATATATCTATGTAATTAAAGTTAATACTATAGATAGATTTACAAAAACAGTAGATCTAAGGTAAACTGTCCGATTTTGGATTGTGGATTGAGTCCCAGCCTGCATTCGCCCAAATTGGGGGTTAGGGGCTTGTACCCTGCTCGGAAATATCGGTCAAATATATTTTGATTTCTACTTTTGTAATTCAAAATATAGTGTTTTATACTACAAAAATAATCCCAAAGACTTTTAAATAAAAATACTTAAGGTATAGTATAAAAAATTAGTAAAACTAAAAGCTTTCCCAAGGTGCGATCGCTATTCTTAAAATATTGTTTCCCCAATCGTTTTTTTCAGTGAAACCGCTGATATTGATTGCATAATTTTTGTGCTGTAATGAAGCTCTATAGCAATTAACCAAAAAGTTGCGGTTAAATATATTATTTCTGCATTACATGCATACAGAGGTTTTTAGTGAACTTTTCCCTTTAATAAATACAGCCAATCCACAAACTCTGGAATGGTTACTTTCAGTTGCTATTGAACACGAATACCCAGCTGGACGAGCTGTATTGATGGAAGATGCTTGGGGTAACGCAGTTTACCTCATAGTTTCTGGTTGGGTAAAAGTTCGGCGCACTATAGGTGAAGATTCCGTGGCTTTAGCTATTTTGGGTCGGGGCGATTTTTTTGGAGAAATGGCAATTTTGGATGAATCTCCTCGTTCAACCGATGTGATTGCTCTTTCCGCCGTAAAATTACTAAGTATCTCTAGAGAAAAATTTATTCATATTTTATTTAAAGATCCACAGCTACACCACCGAATGCTGCAATTAATGGTGAGACGACTACGACATGCAAACGTACGCTTGCAAATGCGTTCTTTTGCACCAGCAGTCAAACTTGCTCACATTCTTGTCAGCTTGAGCGAAAGCTATGGTCAAGAATCAGACAAAGGTAGAAAAATTTTTAATATCCCTTTTAAAGATTTAGCAGATGTCACAGAAATTGGAGTTGAAGAAACCACCAAAATTATGGAAAAATTAAACGAAAAAGGTTGGATAAAAATTGACACCGCTAATCAAGTGCTTTATCTCGTCAATTTTCGCCAAATGACCAACCTGGCTGGCAAAGTTTAATACTTTCAGGTTATTATGGCAGTCTGTGCATACAAGAGTTATGAGTTAGGAGTTATGGGTTAAATTAATCTTTTAACTCATAATTGTGCAAGGTTTACTCTTAAGCTCAGATGAATGAAACAATAGCACCTCGTACCGATACGCGCCTTCAAAAAAAATTACCGACCATTCATTACCAAGTGGCAATGCCTCAACCAGAGAATCATCTGTTTGAGGTAACTCTACAGCTTGTCGGCTACCCGTTTTCTACTCTTGACTTAAAATTACCAGTTTGGACTCCTGGTTCTTACTTAGTGCGAGAGTATGCTAAACATCTACAAGATTTTACTGCTTTTGCCAACAATAAACCTTTAAATTGGCGAAAAATTAGTAAAAATCATTGGCAAATAGATACAGATAATGTATCAGAAGTCACTATAAGATACCGCATTTTTGCCAACGAACTTACCGTACGTACAAATCATTTAGATTCTACACACGGTTACTTTAATGGTGCAGCGCTATTTTTTAGGATACCAGAATTTGACAAGCAATCAATTTTTGTGACAATTGTCACACCAAGCTCAGAATGGCAGGTAACTACAGCGCTACCCCCTGTTCCGGGACAAGTCAACACTTTTTGTGCTTTGGATTTCGACACCCTTGTGGATAGTCCTTTTGAGATTGGTTCTCATCAACTCTATCACTTTCAAGTACAGGATAAACCTCACGAACTAGCTATCTGGGGACGTGGCAATTTTCAGGCGCAGCAGATGATTGCTGATATCACGAAAATTGTTGAAGTCGAAGCACAAATGTTTGGCGGTTTACCTTATGAAAGATATGTGTTTCTGGTGCATTTATTTTCCCAAGCATACGGGGGTTTAGAGCATAAAAACAGTTGCTCGTTGATTTATCAGCGTTTTGGATTTCGCGATCGCGAAAAATATGATCGTTTCATGCAATTGGTAGCCCACGAATTTTTCCATTTGTGGAATGTCAAGCGTATTCGTCCCAAGGAACTGGAAGTTTTTGATTACGATCAAGAAAACTATACCCCTTGTTTGTGGTTCTGTGAGGGAACAACTAGTTTCTACGACTTACTAATTCCCTTACGGGCTGGTATTTACGATGTCAAATCATTTTTGAATAACTGGGGTAAAGAAATTACTAGGTATCTGACAACTCCAGGGCGGAAAGTACAACCCCTTTCGGAATCGAGTTTTGATGCTTGGATTAAACTGTATCGTCAGGATGCCAACAGTGGAAATTCCCAGATATCCTATTATTTGAAGGGAGAAATGATCTCCTTCTTGCTGGATTTGCTAATTCGTTGTCGCCATCACAACAAGCGATCGCTTGATGATGTAATGGTGCAAATGTGGCAAAAATTTGGCAAAGGTGAAATTGGTTATACTTCACAACAGTTGCAGGAAGTAATTGCATCTGTCGCAGGAATCGATTTATCTGATTTCTTTAAATGCTACATAGATGGTACTGAGGAATTACCTTTCAATGAGTATTTAGAGCCTTTTGGATTGCAATTATTACCACACACAGAAACAGAACCTTACCTGGGTATGAGAGTGGGTAACGAACATGGACGAGACATAATTAAATTTGTCGAAGTCGGTTCTCCTGCACAATTAGCTGGAATTGATCCTGGAGATGAATTGTTAGCAATTGATGGGATAAAAGTAACAGCCAATCAACTAAGCGATCGCCTGAAAGATTACCAACCCACAGACATGATCCAAGTTGCGGTCTTCCACCAAGATGAACTCCGCATTTACCCTGTCAATTTGGCTTCTCCACCTGCAAGCAAGTATCAGTTACAACCTGTTGTCAATCCCTCTCCTACACAAACACGGAACTTTGACGGATGGTTAAATGCATCGCTTGCAAATCTGCGGTAGTTGTAGAGACGTTGCAGTGCAACGTCTCTGGTGGGTTTAAATGTCAATCAATTTGTCTGATCCCAGCAGTATTAGCCCACCATTAATTTTTGATTCCTTCATCCCAAAGAATTTCCGTTGCTTTTTGGGCAGTAAGCGGACGGTAAAATAGAAAACCTTGTACATCCTCGCAGTTAATAGATTTTAAGAACTCCAGTTCCTCTTGCTTTTCTACTCCTTCGGCGGTCAGTTTCAACCCCAGACTCCGCCCCAAGTTAACTATCGCCTTGATAATATGAGCTACTTTCACATCTTTGGTCAAATCACGGATGAAAGAACCGTCAATTTTTAAATTGTGGAGTGGTAACAACTGTAGACGTGACAGAGAAGAATGACCCGTACCAAAATCATCAATAGAAAGATAAACTTTCATCTCCTCAAATTGTTGCAACACCGTTCTAGTGAATTCAAGATCCTCAATAGCAGTTGTTTCTGTAATCTCTAATTCTAAGAAATGTGGTTCTAACCCTGTCTCATCTAGAATCTTAGCCACTGTCTGCACCAACTTCGGTTGGCGGAACTGTTTGAGAGAAAGATTGACAGCCATGGTCAAATTAGGTAGTCCTTCATCTTGCCAAGCTTTATTTTGCCTACAAGCTGTTCGCAGAACCCATTCTCCAATTGGGATAATTAATCCGCTTTCCTCTGCTAAGGGAATAAATTTACTGGGAGCAACTAGTCCCATCTCTGGATGTTCCCAACGCAGCAGCGCTTCCATACCAGTAATTTTTCCAGTATCAATATTGATGCGAGGCTGGTAATAAACAACAAGCTCTTCTCGTTCTAGAGCATGGCGTAAGCTCTTTTCTAAAGTGAGTATTTCAGGAGTTTTAGAACTTATAGAAGTTTGATAAAACTGAAAGTTATTTCTACCTTCGTCTTTAGCATGATACAAGGCTGCATCCGCGTGCTGAATCAAAGTTTCAACATCAGGACTATGCTCGTCAAACATAGCAATACCAAGGCTAGCACTGATATAAAGTTCATTTTCTTCTATATTAAAAACTGTTTCTAATTCTTGGAGAATTCTTTGGGCTACTTGGGCTACCTCGTCCACATAATTAACATCGGCTAATAAAATGATGAATTCATCGCCTCCCCAGCGAGCAACAATGTCACCAGCTCTGAGGGATTTCTGTAATCTTTGGGCAACACATTGTAATAATTGATCGCCGAGTGTATGTCCCAGAGTATCATTAATTGTTTTGAATCGATCCAAATCCAGAAACATTACAGCTAAACTTTCTTCTCTGCGAATCGCATTCGGTAAAGTCCTAGCTAACTGCTCTTTAAACAATAGGCGATTCGGTAATCCTGTGAGCAAATCGTGGAGAGCTTGGTAACGAATCATTTCCTCCACCTGTTGTCGTCTTTTCGCACCACTAATACTAGCAGCCATTGTTAAGAGCGTCGATTCTTCGTGTCTTGACCACTGACGTTCCTCGGAACAGTCTGCTAAACCCAGGACACCCCAGAAGTTTTCATCTAGAAGCAAAGGCACAACTAACAGAGATAAAATACCTTCATCTTGAAGAATTGCTTGGTCAGTAACATTTAATTCTCTAGTCAAACTCGCAATTGACTTTCCTTGAGAGAGAGCAGTATACCAGTGGTTAAACCCAGCAAATTGATTGGGTTGATTTTGTCTAGTGACTTCCGACTGCACAGAATCGCTTCTCCATTCAAACCGTAGCGTCATCCCCATTTCAGTAGTCACAGGGTGGAGATGATTCTCCAACAAATAAACGCGATGTACCTGAGCAGCTTCACCCAGCACCGCCAAAGCTTTTTCAATGGCTTTCTCATAGTTCATTTCTGTCAGTAAATAATTAGTAGCTTCTGCTACTGCTTGCAGCAGGCGATCGCGATGGCGTAATTCGAGTTCAGCTTGCTTTTGCTCTGTAATATCCCTGACAATAAAAGTTCTAATTAAATCACTTTCTGGAATATAGTGAATTGATTGTTCAAAGACTTCTTTACCAACTTCTACTTCGCGAATAAAAGAATTCCCTTGGCAATTTTGAACAGCGATCGCCAATCCTGCCAAAATAGTATGCTGTACACCTAATTGTCTGATATTCGGAAATTTTAACGCCGCAGCAGGATTGAGATAAGTCACTTTTCCTTCTAAATCGATCTCAATGATGGGATTGGGAATCAATTCCGGAAAAGACGCCAACCGAGCCAGAGCAACTTCGCTAGCACCTTCAACACTATCTGTGGGAACACTGAGAGTTTCAAAAGGATTAACAGGATTAGCTTGTTCTGATAAGAAGCCAGATATATCCTCAGCAACGCAAGATTCCGAAAAAGCTTGCTCTGATAAGTTTGAGATCGCATAGTACTTGGCTTTGACCTGATTATTGCCAAATTCAATCATGTCTCCATTTTTGAGGTCATGAGAAAAACATTTCATACCATTGACAAATAGCCCATTTGTACTTTTTTTCCCCTTGAAACTACCATCAATAATCCGAAAGGCGTATTGCTCTGTGTCTGGTAGAGTTACTCGTAATAAAATGGCGTGCTGTCTGGAGACAGATCGAGAACGAAGTACAATGGCATTTCTGATATCTCGCCCAAGAGAATATGTAGTCTCTTTCAAAGGAATTGTTCGCTGTCCTTGCAAGTCTTGCACAACTAACAGATGACGTATTTTTTCCCGCTCATTTCCTAGCATGACTTTTCCTCAAACTCTCATCTGTTCGGTTTTTATTCTGAAAGATCTTGCTCCCATTAACCAACAGCGAAGTATAATATCGTAAGCAATTAGCCGAACTTGATATCATCCCCATTGCTGAAGCAATAGTACGACCATTTTTTCTCTTAAGTATTAAGAATAAGATTAAACTCTTAGTATAATAAATAGTATATTTGCGTAAATTTTGAATCAAAGACAGAATACTGTAAGCAAATTAAAACCCTCATTATAAAAGCAATTAGGCTTACAAGCTCACCGATAAATTTTTCGTAAATTACTTAAAATAATAAATAAAATTGTATTTTTTTACCCAATAAGAACAATAATCTCTTGAATCTTTTGACGCTTCTACAACTAGGAGTCGTAAAATTGTTGAACTACCCCACCCTGGCAAAGCTTGTTGATCTTAGCCTTCCCGAAGAGTGAATAGGGCTTCAAGTGAATAGAATTAATATAAAGATCATAAAAAATGTAGTTAATAAAAATGGAAAAGTATGTATGCACAGTCTGTGGTTACGTATATGACCCAGAGGAAGGAGATATAGATGGTGGCGTACCACCAGGCACAGCTTTTGCAGATATATCTGAAGATTGGGTATGTCCTGTATGTGGATCAGACAAAGATAAATTTGAATTAGATGAGTGAGGAGCGGGGATTGGGGAGCGGGGATTGGGGATTGGGGATCGGGGATCGGGGATTGGGGATCGGAGGGAGACAAGGAGACAAGGAGACAAGGGAGAGGGGGAAACAGGGGAGACAGGAGGGATAATAGCTAATGACAAATGACAAATGACAAATGACAAAATTACAAATAGTAATTGTAGGTGGTGGAGCGGCTGGTTTTTTTGCTGCTATAGCAGCTGCTAAAGCTAATCCTCGCGCCCATGTAATTTTACTTGAAGCTAGCCATCAACCATTGGCTAAAGTTCGTATTTCTGGTGGCGGACGCTGCAATGTTACTCATGCTTGCTTTGAACCACCAGAGTTAGTCAAAAATTATCCCAGAGGTAGCAAAGCACTATTGGGTGCTTTTACGCGCTTTCAACCAAAAGATACTATCACCTGGTTTCAGGCTCATGGTGTAGAGTTAAAAACTGAGGCTGATGGTAGAATGTTTCCCATTACAGATACCTCAGAAACCATCGTCAATTGTTTGGTGGGTGCAGCAAAAGCAGCTGGAGTAGAACTGCGTATAGGGACTGCGGTGACATCAGTGAAATTAGAGGGGGCTAATCTCAGTAATTCCCTACTCTCTCATTTCGAGGTGATTCTCAAATCAGGAGAAAAATTACAGTGCGATCGCTTACTGTTAGCTACAGGTAGTAACCCCATAGGTTATAAAATAGCTCAACAATTGGGACATACTATCGAGTCACCAGTTCCATCTTTATTTACTTTCAATATCAAAAATCAAAAGCTTACAGAGTTGGCTGGTGTGAGTGTCAATCCTGTGAAATTGCGCCTTATTGTACCAGAATACCCACATCTAGAACAAACAGGCCCATTACTAATTACCCATTGGGGTTTAAGCGGCCCAGCTGTGTTGAAATTATCTGCTTGGGGTGCAAGAATGCTGCACTCTAGTAATTACCAAGCCACTTTAGTTATTAATTGGCTACCCCATCTCAAACAAGAACAAGTGCGTCAACAATTGTTGACAGTTAAGAACAATTCACCGAAGCGTCTGATTGCATCTCATCGCGATGTTGACTTACCCCATCGCCTATGGCAATACATTGTTTCTTGTGTAGGTATTTCTGTTGAAGATCGTTGGGCAGAATTATCAAACAAAAGTTTAAATAAATTAGTGCAAGAACTTACCCAAGCACAATACTCCATTAATGGGAAAGGAGTGTTTAAAGAAGAATTCGTAACTTGTGGTGGTGTAAATCTTAAAGAAATCAACTTTAAGACGATGGAAAGTAAATTGGTTTCTGGTCTTTACTTTGCAGGAGAAATTTTAGACATCGATGGTATCACTGGTGGTTTTAATTTCCAAAGTGCCTGGACTACAGCTTATCTAGCAGGTTCTGCATCTATAAGTTAAGTAGATCGGGACACTGAAGCTACTAGTGATGATCGTCATTGGTCATTCATAAGGATTTTAATGGGATTTGTGTTTCCTAACTTGTGTTCTCTTTGTTAAGACTGAGCTACCTAGTGACAATGCAATCATATTTGTAATTTCAAATATGTTTTAAATAATGTTTTTTCGTTGCAAAAAAAAGGTGAATAAAAATAAATAATAATTAAAAAACTGACATAATTTTTGCTATTTTCAGGAAAATTACTGACTATTTGCATAACAATTAAGTATTTATTGTAAAATTGGCAATGTAGAACGAAACTTTATTTTCTTTGCAGCTTATAGTTTCTGTCTGCTACCCCTTGTATGATTTTTTAAGTAAATGATAAACAATAATCATCTGCAATTCATCACCAAAATTGTATAAATTCGGGCTGACAAGGAAGTTTCAAAAACATAGAATATAGCTCATAAGCTATCTCATTACAAACTGTATCAGTGGTTATGATTAATCACTGAAGAATATTTCTTAGGAGAAAAATTAGTAATTTTTCTCTAGAAACTTGTTATGAAATTTTTAGTTTATCACCGAGAAACTACGGTGTTATTTGAGTGTAGGTATAACTGACTTAAATGTAAGTTGGGAGGGAAAATTGAAACTGAGACTCGGCTTTATCATACTAGGGATTATTTTAATTTCCTTTGCACAATCAAATAAACTTACTTGTACTCGCACTGAAAAGCAGGGATCATGTAGGTTAGTACGTTCCGGTTTTTTATGGTCGGAAGAAAAAGAATTGCCAGTAAATAGATTACGAGGTGCTAAATTTTATAGCCCAAAAAACGACGAATCATCTAAAGTTGTCATCAATACTAGTAACAGCGAAGTAGCATTTTCTTCGTTTACAAGTTACGCTAATGAAAATCAGCAGCGAGCGATCGCATCCCAAATCAATAATTTTGTTAGAAACAGCGAACTACCATCTTTGCAGGTCGAGCAAAATGACACATGGTGGATTGTGATTGGATTTATCAGTCTTGCTGTTGGTGTGTATCCCTTGCTAAAACCAAATTCTTAAAGTAGATTCAGTTATCAGTTACCTGTTAATAACTGATAACTGATAACTGTTCACTGAATATTTAGTATTTTTTTAAAACGCCTGGTTCTTTTTGTATAGGCAAGACATCTAAAGTATCAGATTGAGAACAATATTTTAAGTCTTCATGACACTCCAGACGTAATAAACGTTTACCATGACTGGCATGATGAAATAATCCTAATAAATTATCTTGCCACTGAGAATAAAGGGCGATCGCATTGATGACTTCATCATTACCTGAAATTTCATCAGCTGAGAAGTTAGTTTTTTGCAAAATATCGTGAGCGATCGCACCTGCACAGGCGGTATCTTCTAGAGAAAAACTACCTTCCCAACCAGAACCGACAATCCAAACTGTTTCTGGCTGCTTTTCCAAGACAAATTTCACTACTGCACCACGGTTGATAAATGCTGCTGCAATCACAGTTTTAGCATCTTGGACTCGTTGTAAAGTCCTAGTACCATTGGTAGTACTGATAAACAAGCGCCTTCCTTTTACCCTCTGTGGGGTACAATCGAGAGGAGAATTTCCCAAATCGAAGTCAGGAACTTTGGCTCCGCCACGTTCTCCGGCTCGTAGCCGTTTTTCGACTGGCCAAGATTCACTGACTTGTATAAGTTGATCTAAATCGCTGAACGCTTGGACTGCTTCACCACCAGCAGCTAAAGCTGTTGCAATTGTAGAAGTGGCTCGCAGTACGTCAACTACGATCGCACATTCTGGTACTTTATCCACTGGGGTAGATTCTGGAGTATGGTAAATGAATAGCTTCACGCGCTGGGTTATACCTGATTTGAGACTGCCGATATCACATTCACTCTAGTTTTTTGTGCTTTGTCAAGTCAATGGTTAAGTGGTTCGCATCATTACCAACTGAACTAGATGATCTGCTGTTTTTATCAACTCAATCCTACTTTTCACCAAAAACCCGCCGTGCTGCAACCAAATAACGAAATATATATTCCACTAACTCAATATAGTTACGAGCTTCTGTTGAGGAAGAACCCCAGACTGTGACACCGTGATCACGGATAAGTAGGGCTGGTAATTGGGGGGTTGTCTTGCTAAATCTTGCTTTGATTTCATCCGCAATTTGCTGCACCTGTAAATGATTAGCAAATATAGGCATAACACAATCAGGGTTTTGTTCCCATACCCCAAGTCCTTTGAGCATTTCTAGTGGTGGTAAAGGTAAAGAATCTGTATTTCCAAACCGAGAAACCAGGTTTGCTTCTACCGAGTGGACATGATAGCAACTTTTGGCTTCCGGAAAAAGATCATAAATAACCTGGTGAATAGAAGTCTCAGCACTAGGTTTAGAGTCTTTTGTGGGTTGTTCTACTCTCCCATCTGGATAAATTCGTACAAAGTCATCGATGACTAATTCTCCTTTGGATTTGCCGCTAGCAGTAATCCAGAAGCTACCATCAGATAGACGTGCTGAGAGATTACCTGCTGTTCCCAGCATCCAACCCTGTTGGTAAAAGTAACGGGCGGCATTAATTAACTCCAGACGGGTATCATTTAGGGTTGGGCTGTTCATTATTCTAGACAGATTTCCACAATTGTGCTAATGTATCGCGCACATCAAAAAAGTCTTGCCAGAGAATGTAGGATTTTTGATTGTTTTCTAAATAATAGGCTAGGCGATCGCGAGCAAAAACTATCGGTGTTGCCAACGCCATATTTAAATCAGTAATCGAATCACCAATAGCTATTTTCTCATCTGCTGGATACTTTTCCATCACTTGCACTTTCGCAACTAATTCTGTCCCACCTTCAAACTCAGAATTTACCTGCAAGTACTCAGTATTTATGTCAATATCAACAGCATGGATCGCATGAATTCGTGGTAATAGTTCATCCAAAACAACTTCCACCATACCCCGCAGTCCGCCAGAAATTACGACCAAGGGTACTTTTTGTGTATCTAAGAAGTCCAGTAATTCTGTAAACCCCGAACGAATTGGTTGTTTGCGAGTAAATTCCAAAATTTCGGGGTAGCGAGAAGATGGAATTGACTCCAAAATCCGCTTGACTCCCTCGCGTAATGTCAGTCTCTGTGCGTACATTTCTGGTATCAATTCGGCAGAAAGCTGAGGTGAAAAATGCTTCAGCACTGCCACAAAGGTTTCTGATACCGTAATAGTACCGTCAAAATCACAGAAAATGATACGTTTCATTTTTTAAGCAACAGCCTGACGTCGATGAATTGGTGTACCTGTATACTCAGGAATCCAGCCTTCTGTGTTGGTGAAATAACGTACAGCTTTCACTCGTCGCTCTGGTGTAAGATAAAACCAGTGTTCTGTCCCAGCAGGTACATTGATATACTCTTGTGGTTGTACAGTCAGTTCTACCTGACTACCGTCGGGACGCACAAAGCCAAAAATACCTTCCCCCGCGACGATGTAGCGTACTTCATCATCTGCATGAGTATGAATCTTGTCAAATTTTGCTAGCAGTCCATCCAAGTTGGGGGTATCTGGATGAAGAACAATTAAGTCACGGGATTGATAGCCAGCTGTTTTTTGCAACTCGTTAAAATATTGATCTAAAGCTACTAATACTTGTTCTTTTTCGTCTTCACTGAGACTATCTTTTGCTAGCAGTTTGTGTAATTGGGGATCTTCCCCTACAGACCAATAATCAAGTTGAATGTTGAGGGGCGCTAATTCGCGAGAAATATCTTTCAGGTCAGTATATACTTTGCCGTCTTCTAGTTGTAATATCGCCATAGTTTACCTCCTGCATCAGATATTGTACGCTAATTCTAGCAGTTTACGGTAGACGCCCTTGGAGAGGTCTACATTGGTGTACGATGTTTTAATTATTTCCTAATTTATTAGCCTCAGACTTATTGTATTTGCCTGGATATTTCTTGTGGAAATAATTTTCCATCACTTGTAACGCCATTGGTCCAGCCACACTACCACCACCACCACCGGAATGTTCTGCAAATGCGACAACCAAAATTTCTGGTTTGTCTGCTGGAGCATAACCACCAAACCATGCATGATTAGCTTTGACGCCATGACGTAACCAAGCTTCAGCAGTTCCTGTTTTACCAGCGACAGGAGGAAGAGTTGGGACATTTAGGGCTTTACCTGTACCTTCACTTACGACTTTCCGCAATCCATCTTGAAGAACTTTGACTGTGGAGGGTTTCATATTGACTGGTTCACGCCAAGTTTTTGCTTGTTTGTTGTCTTCGAGTAAATGCGGTTGAACTCTGTAACCACCATTAGCGGGTACAGCAAACATGACACCGACTTGCAGAGGTGTGGCGAGTAGCGCTCCTTGACCAATGGACATATTTACAGAATCGCCTACAGTCCAAGGCATTTTCCAGGTTTTTTGTTTCCAAGTTTCATCTGGGACAAAACCTTTTGATTCTTCTGAGGCGAATTCAAACCCGGTTCTTTTGCCAAAACCATATTTACGTGTCCATTCAATTAAAGTCGGGCCGCCCACTCGCGCACCAACTTGATAGAAAAAGGTATCGCTACTCATGGCGATCGCTCCTGCAAATCCCACTGTTCCAAATCCTGCATGATTCCACTCATTAAAGCGAGTACCACCAAAGGTTAGATAACCATAGGTTGGTAGCACCGTACCTGGAGAAAATTCACCGGACTCTAACCCCGCAGTAGTGGTGACAATTTTAAATGTACTTGCTGGAGGATAGGCTCTTAAAGCACGATTGAGTAAGGGATGGTTTGCACCTAACAAGATTTGTTGTAATTCTTTTTGAGAAGCTTTTGGTTTGGAAAAAACATTGGGGTCAAAAGTGGGATGAGACACCATTGCTAAGATAGCGCCGTTGTGGGGATTCATCGCGATGATAGTACCATTGCGATCGCCTAGAGCTTTTTCTGCTGCGATTTGCAAATCCGCATCTAGGGTCAAACGCAGATCTTCACCAGCTTTTGCCTGTTTCTGTCCTAAAATCCGCAATGGACGACCACTACCATCTACTTCCAATTGCTGACCACCCCATTCACCCCGAAGCAAGTCTTCATAAGCTTTTTCAACTCCCATTTGACCAATTACATCTCTGAGACGGTAGCCTTCATGTCTCTTTTGCTCTAATTGTTCGCGAGTTAACTCACGAGTATAACCCAGTACATGAGCAAATTCTTTCCCATGTGGATAATAACGAACCGCATCTCTATGTATTTCTACTTTGTTTAGTTCGCTTTCATATTCTTTTAATGCAGTAATTTCATCTAGGCTTAAATTCCGTTTAATCCGCACTAGTCCGGAATAATCAGGGTCTTTTTCTGCTTCTTCGAGTTTCTTTTCTATTTCATTTAGCGGAATGTTAAGAATCTCAGATAAACGCGCTCCTATTTTTGACCAAGAATCATTTTTCTTGTGAGCCATAGGCCACAAATAAACAGAATGAGGATAACGAGTAGTAGCTAAAAGTTTCCCATTTCGGTCAAAAATGTTACCTCTTTCTGGTTGCTTATGCAAAAGCCGAATCCGATTAGACTCGGCTCGTTCTCGGAAAGAAGGGCCTTGAACAATTTGCAAATACACTAACCGTGCCAAAATACCATTTGTCAACAACAAGGTAAACACAATCAAAAATATAGACTGGATACCCCGTCCAACGGTACGTGATTGTTTATTATTGCTTCCTAGAGGAGATTGTAATAGAGACATACTATTAACTTTGATCCAAAAGATACTTAATATGTATACAATTACGCTCTAATACTAACCGTATTCAGAGAAAAATAATTCGGCTAGCACGCGTCAACTTTAATATTGATGTATAAGAAAGTTCGTAGTCAGGACTTCAGTCCTTATTTTCTACTAATGGGTGTAGAGGTGTAGAGGAGTTCTATTTTCGTGCTACTTAGAGGGATTTTCCCATGATGGACTATCTTGAAAACAGGAATTAAGGATTAGGGAATAGATTTTCATATTATTTTTGTGTTATTTATTACATATTTCAGTCTAACTCGGAATATTAGTAGTACAAACCTCTATTTTTTTCTTGGTATAGAATAAACAACATTTTGATTCAGTATGAAAGTCAATAGACTATATTAATTTGTTTAGTTACAAAAATATAAGCTCAATTGATCACTTTTGACAAATGTTATAGAAAATCATGGAAAATGGGGGCTTGCGATCGCAACGGACTTATTTTTGAACCAACGGACTTATTTTTGAACCAACGGACTTATTTTTGAACCAACGGACTTATTTTTTGAGCTAACGGACTTATTTTTGAAACAAAGGACTTATTTTT
>NZ_NAPS01000001.1:2337457-2345807 GCF_004323185.1 Westiellopsis prolifica IICB1 | reverse complement strand
AACGGACTTATTTTTGAACCAACGGACTTATTTTTGAACCAACGGACTTATTTTTTGAACCAACGGACTTATTTTTGAACCAACGGACTTATTTTTTGAGCCAACGGACTTATTTTTGAAACAAAGGACTTATTTTTGAACCAATCATTGTTCACATAAGTAAGTCGGTGGGAATAAACCTAAGCATGTTACGAAAAGTAAACATGACTAAAATCCTTACTAATAGCCAATGACAAGTGACCCCTACGTACCCGTCGCTGGCTCACAAATGACGACCCCAACGAGTAGAGACGAGCCATGCATGGCACGTCTCTACATTTGTGCCGACTTACTTAATAGCCAATTTGTATAGTGCGTAAGTCCTAGTCCTATAAACCAGCCCTTTCAAGGTGGAGCAAAATTCTCAACAATCAACTCCTCTGTAAGCTCTTATCTCTGTGTTCTCTGTGCCTCTGCGGTTAAATAAATAACTTTTAAACCGCAGAGAACGCAGCGAAAAGTTTGAGCGGAGGTTTCCTCCGTTCGCGCAGCGTCCCGGAGGGAACTTCAAAGCTTTTCAAGAGAGAGAGCGCAGAGAGGAAAAAAGAGATTTTATGAGTCACCTTGAAAGGGCTAGTCCTATAAACACAACTATGTTAAGAAATATAAAATAGCTGAAACGCTTACTAATGAAAAAGGACAATCTTAACGAGTACCAGACGTGCCATGACAGGTCTGGTACATTTGTGCCAACTTACTTAAAAGCAGTCAAAAGCTCATCAAAATGTAATTTTTGATTTTGTACTTATCAATTTTTAGCTTTTAATCTCCATGTAGTGGTATTTGTTATGATATTTAATCTCAATATTAAGGTTTAAATAACTTTAATATTAGTAAATTATACGCATCTAACAAATTACTAATAACATGAATTACAGACCAAATAATCAGGTATTTAATACTCCGAAAGTTAAAAATTTATCTCTCAATTTTGCTGTAACACTTATAATTATTTTATTTGTTTTGATTTCTCAGGATGCTGCAACTGTTATCCCTGTTTTAGGATTTCATGGAATAATTAATAATCCAAATACTGTGACTCTAACTGAACAAGGTAGAATGCATTATCCACGAAAAAATTTAGAAATGTTTTTAGAATATTTAATTATTAATGATTACTGGTTTATAAATTCACAAGATTTATATAATATTTTATCAAGCAAAAATCCAAGAATTTCTGATATTTTAAAAAAAAGAAAGCCCATTATGCTTTCTTTTGATGATGGATATAAAACAGTATATACAAATTTGCTGCCTATCTTAAAAAGACTAGAAAAAAAATATCATAAGAAAATCAAAGTAGTTTTATTTATAAATCCAGGGACTTTAGCGAATAAAAATAGCATTAATTCTCCTAATTTAGGATGTGAAGAATTAAGAAAAGGCTTACAACAAGGTTTTTATGATATTCAATCTCATGGGTTAAATCATAAAGACTTAACAAGACTCAACGATAAAAGATTGGTTAAGGAATTATTGCAATCTCAAAATGAACTGAGAAAATGCACTCATGATTTAGACCCAGAAAAAAAAGTAGCGTCGCATTTTGCCTATCCTTATGGTGCTTATAATCCAAAAGTCAAAAAATATGTGGCTAAATATTATTTATCAGGTTATCTGTATAATAATAAAATTTTGAATCGCAATATTTTGAGAAATCAGTACGAAATACCTCGTTTAACAGTTAATCAAGAAGAATCTGTGAAAAATTTAATTGAAAAGTTTGATCCAAAATTTAATCACAAATC
The DNA here is from genome assembly GCF_004323185.1 of Westiellopsis prolifica IICB1. GTDB lineage: Bacteria > Cyanobacteriota > Cyanobacteriia > Cyanobacteriales > Nostocaceae > Pelatocladus > Pelatocladus prolificus_A. The sequence goes on along the minus strand of NZ_NAPS01000001.1, from coordinate 2,344,020 downwards.
AATCAAAGTTTTATTTCCAAAAGAGAAACCAGAAAAATAAACAGCGGGGAAAGCAACTCCGATTACCCACTATTGGGATGAAGTTTATTAAATCAGGGCTATTTCATTTTCATCCAGATCGCCTCAGAATCAATTCTGAGGCTAATAGCAAAAGTCGGTTTTAACCGACTGTTTATACCATTTCACATTAATCACGATAGACATAAATTTTGTACCAGACGCGATATATCGCGTCTCTACACCATCTGTATTTGTATCAAGATTTTTGTGAAATGGTATAACTTAGTCCGTTTTAACTGACTTAAACTATGAGCCGCTCAACTTTAGTTCAGAGCAGTTTATGTCTAGAATGAAATAGCCCTTCACACTGACCAATTAAGGTACTTCAATCGAAATCAAAGTATTCTCTGGTAAATAATTACAAAAATGCCCTTCATCGGCAAATGCTAAAATTAGGTGCAGGGTATAATCCGGTGGAATTTGCAAATCAGCCCATGGTATTGCAATTTCTAAACAACGATCTAAAGCAACTTGACCCCGACTAGTACGGGAATACCATTGATAATGTTCCCCTGCTTCTTGAAATTGAATTGATTGGGTCAACAAATTGATTTCTAAATGATGATGAAAAAGATAATTAATTGGCGCGACATCCGGAACTTCCGCTAAGGGAACAGGGCTATTATGCATTGTTCTGTCAGGATAAAACCACAGCAAATTTAATTCTGGTGGTAAATCTTGTCCTGGCTGAGTTCCTGTTTTAAAGTCTAGCCTGAGATAAAAATTCAAGTGATCCACCCCATACCAGAGACGTTGAACGACGCTGCTGTTGTGCATCGTTCCCCGTGAACCACCGATTTCGATCCGTCCAGCTTTATCCCAGTCCTGTTCGTCTCCCTTACCGTCGATGTTGGGATGAATAAAGCTTTCTGGTCGATGATCCATGCGGCCGGCGTGGACTTCTACAGGGTGACGTAAGTAAGCAGGTACAGGTTCATTTAAAGCTTGGTAAATGCTGCACAGATGTTCTCGAAATAATTGATCGAAAATGGCATCTTGGTTAGAAGAATGGCCTTCACCAAACCACCAAAACCAATCAGAACCTTCTGCTGCGTATAATGCTTCCCAAGCTACTGGGTTATTTTCTTCGGTTGCTTCTGGATGATTTGCTAAGGTAGCTCGTGCGTGGGTCAAGTAGTCCCAAGCACGATTTTTGGCGGGATCGCCGATCCAAGTAGTAAAACTACCATCTACCCAGGAACCACTGTGTAGTTTGTTTCCGGGAATAGTTGCTGTTGGTGGATACTGTTCGAGAAATTCTGAGACAGTGACGAGTTTGAGATGTGGTTCTCGTTCTAGGTTTGCATACAAAGTTTCTAAGAAGGGTTTACCATCTTGGGAATAAAATTCCCAGCAATTTTCACCGTCCAAAGCAATGGTGACTAACCAAGGTTGTTCGCTTTGGTGTTCTCTTTGCATTTTGGCGATCGCTTGTAGGTGTCCCACCAAGTCAGCTGCGGCTTGCTTAGGTGTCATGGAACCATAGGTAAAGCCAATTAAATCTGATAATCTATGGTCACGAAAGACGATCGCCAAATCACCCGCAGGAGTTTTTAGGCGATATGGTCGATACAATAAATTAGGTTCTTGTACATTTCCCGCCCCGTCACGGTGGAAAAAGTGCCGCAGTGTCCATCCTAAGACAGCTTCATCTGAGCAAATCCACTGAAAACCTTGTTTGCTAATATACGGTAAAATTTCTGGACTAACTGATTGTTCCGATGGCCATAAACCACGCGGTTCTTGTCCAAACCTATCTATATATAAATTCCAAGCTTTTTGTAAATGTCGGGGTATATCTTCTGCCCACTGAAATCGATAATTGGGCAAAGTCATATTTGGTACAGCCACTTTTCCCGAATCTGTATCGGCAAGTAAGGGTAAAATTGGGTGAGTGTAGGGCGAAGTTAATATTTCAATTTGCCCTGTTTCTTGCATTTTCCGGTGCTGCGGGATAATGCGAGCAATAATATCTCGTTGTTTGGAATAAATGCGCTGGCGATCGCTTAAAGTAAAATTTCGCCCTTGTTTTAACCAACCATTAATTTCTGGATCATCCCAAAACAAAGGATCAATCCAAGCCAGATTGTGCCAAGCTAATAAATCACTATAATCTTGTGCTTGCCAATTTGCTAAACACCAAGCTTGTCCTTTCTCTTGCTTTTGGCTATACAACTCACTGTAGCGGGGATGGGGATCAATCATCGTGTGATGATTAGCATCAAAAAAATGTTGAATGATAAATTCTCGCTGTTGCTGAGTGAGTTGTTCTACAGGTGTCAGATTAGCTTCTAAGTAAGGATCAAAAGCTGTACCCGATATATAATCTTCTAACTGCAAAATCAGCGATGGTACTAAATTCACCGCTTGATGTAATTTAGGATACTTTTCTAATAATAATACTAAATCCAGATAATCTTTTGTACCGTGGAGACGTACCCAAGGCAAGCGGTAATGCTGGGATAAAGAAAGCGAAACGCCGCTGCGAGATTTATACAGCGGCTGATGTTGATGCCAGATAAAAGCGATGTACAGGGGATGAGACATAGCAAAAGTCCATAGTCAAGAGTCCATAGTCAAGAGTCCATAGTCAAGAGTATAGAAAATATCAAATTGACTATTAACCCTTGACCCTTGACCCTTGACTCATTACTATTACACCACTTGTTCTACTTCTGCAATTTCGGGAATCATTTCTTTGAGACGACGTTCAATACCCATTCTCAAGGTCATTGTAGAACTTGGGCAAGAACCACAAGCGCCTTGTAAACGCAGTTTGACAATGGGACCGTCGAGTTCTACAAGTTCTACGTTACCACCATCAGACATCAGATAAGGACGCATTTCATCCAATACAGTTTCTACGTTGTCAGGAGTCAGTTCCATTATTTCAGACCTCTTTTGAACAGAAAATATTTATTTTCTATATTTGTTAACTACATCCTAGTACAAGGAAGGTCGCAGAGGTGAGGGAGTAGGAAGAGGGACAAGGAAGTGTGGGAAGTGTGGGAAGTGTGGGAAGTGTGGGGGGAATTATTTAACAAGTCTGTTCCCAATGACGCCAGGTGCTACAACGGAGGGAACCTCCGCAACGCACTGGCTCCCCAATGCCCAATGCCCCATGCCCAATGCCCAATGCCCAATGCCCAATGCCCAACTACTAACCAAAAACAATATTTGAGTAATTAAACTCAGTATTAGTAGTATTTTTGTCCTCAATATACTCTTGCACAATTTGCTTGGTCATGATGTAGTAGTTGCCTATTTTCTCATAGGTATCTTCAAACTTGAGAATGCTGTCTACTGTGTTGGTTTGGGTGTTGCGGAAAGTGGCATCATAGCAAGCGGGAATATAGCCTTCACCTGTATCCAAACTTTTATAAGTATCAATTACAAAAGCCATACGACCCATGATCCGGTTGACTTGACAAACTTGCTTGTCGCGGATTTTATAAGTAGAATCCATTAATTCACCTTTGACCAGAATTTCTACTGCATTGGTATTGTCTGTTTCACCTAGAACAAACTCATTATTGCCATGGGACTCTTCAAAAGGATTACGTTGGCGGTGAGTGATCATGTCTTGCAATTGGGTGTAAATACCTTCTGCCACTTGCTGATCACTGACTCCCGTAACTTCTATACTCATGTCGTGGTTAATGTGAATCTGACCTGTGTAAATCTCCGCACCCTGCACTACTTTTACGTCTGCACTATAACCAGGAAAATTTGTGTCCCAAGTGTAACGGCTTTCGTAAGCAGTTTGGAATAACTCGCGGGCTTTGTTTGGAGCTGTCATACCACTACATTGACTTCACTTTTCTCAGTTTAATCTAGTGTGATTAGTCAATTGTCAAAGGTCAATTGACAATTGACAATTGACTAATGACTATTCTTGTGGACTACTTTCAGTTGAGGAAACCATGACTGGTTGCTGATAAAGTGGCACGTTGAAAGTTACTGTGGAACCAAGTCCTTCACCCAAACTATAAAAATGGACTTCTCCACCCATGGCTTCTACAAGTTTTTGAGAGATGACTAGTCCTAGACCTGTGCCACCATATTGACGAGTGCGGGAACCATCTACTTGTGAGAATAGTTGAAACAGTTTGTCTTGTTGATCTAGAGAAACGCCAATACCAGTATCTGCTACTCGCACTTTTACCATACCGGGGAATTCTTGGTCTTGAAATATGACTTTTTTACGAATTACATCGGCGTTGACGGTGACACCACCTTCCTGAGTAAATTTAATGGCGTTGCCAACTAAGTTCAGTATTACTTGTTTGAGGCGTTGATAGTCGCCATGAACAAGAATATCATCTGATGTATCTGGTAAATACATCTGGAAGCTTAACTTTCTTTGTTCTGCTTGCAGGCGCATAAAGTTACCTACGTCACTGAAGAGTTCTGCAAGACTTACTGGTACTAATTCCAATTCCATTCTGCCTGCTTCGATTTTGGCAAAGTCTAAGATGTCACTGATGACATCAAGCAGGTGTAGTGATGACTTATGAGCCTCCAGAATAAATTGCTTTTGTTCTTCTGGATCGTCAGCCATTCCGTCCAAAATCAATTTTAAGAAGCCAATTATACCATTGAGTGGCGTTCTAATTTCATGGGAAACGTTAGCTAGAAATTCACTTTTGAGGCGAGAAGCTTCTTCTGCTTGTTGGCTTGCGGCTTCTAGTTCTTGATACAAAGTTGCGTGAGCGATCGCTGTACCTAACTGATCTGCTACTTCTTTTGCTAGCTCAAGTTCTGTGGCTGTCATACCGTAACATTGATCACACAGAGTCACAGCTATCAATCCGTTCGGTTGATTTTGATAGCAGGTTGCTACTACCAACATTGTTTCCTGTCCAAAGAGCGGATGTTTTGGGTTGTGTTCTAAAATTGGTTCTAAGGTTGCCAAAGCTCTAGCAAATGCTGGCTCACAAGCAATATCCACTTCTAAGCCCAATACAGAATTTAATGCTGGCTGATGATACTCTGCTATGACCCTGAGCTTGTTGTTTGATGGTTGGTATGGACAGATTATCGAACGCTTCAGTTGTAGCAGTTCTCCTAAACTGTCAACGGTTTGTTGCCAAATCACATCTAAGTTGAGAGTCCGGCGAATATTTCTGGTAATTTGGGTGACTAATTGTTGATGTTGCCGCGATCGCAATACTAATTCCAGTTCTGTGGCGCTTTGTGTTTTCACGTCAATTTCTGTTTCGCTGATTGTGGCTTGTAGTAGCCGTCCCATAACCAAAACAGCGATCGCAGGATTACCCAATGTTGGCAAAATTGGACTAATGATTAACTCTAACTCTATCAAATGCTCTTGATAGCGAAACCAGCATTGACACTTTTGTGGCACCAAAGTTGTGAGTACGTGCTGCAACCGTTCTAAGTAAGCAACCTTATCTACTGGAGCAAAAACTACATCGACTTTGGCATCAGCAACTATTTGCTGAGGATCAATACCGAACCTTTGGCAATGTTGCCAATCAAAGGAAAGATACCGCCCTGTGCCATCTTGCGTGTACACTAACTCTGCTCTTAAATTCGTTGATGAGCCATTAGTGTTACTGGTAATCGCTTCGAGATGCTCAGACACAGAATTCGGCTGTTGGGAATTAGCAGCAATACTCATGACTCGAGTTGGATAGAAAAATGGCAACCCAAAAATTTCTTTTGCTGAAGCTGCTTATAGCTTGGCATAATTTTTTACAGCTTTAGCAGTTTTAATTAGTAATTTATTGGTTGAGAACAGACAATTTAAGAAAATCTACACTTTTTAATCCTCACTAAACAGCTATTTTCATTACCTAATTTCTTAGGTATAAATAATTATCTAATTAAAAAGGTTAAAAAGCTCATATTAAACTTTCTAGCCTTTTAGCTTGAAAATGGGTGTGGGGGTATAAGGATATAGGGGTGTAGGGTAGCGAGTCCTCGACTAGGGTTTCCCGTCATAAAGCACAAACGCCTGTGTAAGAAAGATTTTTTCGTACTTGGCGCTGAACATCAGTTCATTGGGACTGCCTGATTTTACTAATCATTCCATTCGCCTCGTGGTGGTACTGGCGTCCGCCGAGGATTGCGTGTAAGTTCATCGTCTCTGGGAACTTCACCTCGTAACCACTGACGAATTGCCACTTCAATTACTTTACTGGGGTCGTTGGTTAGATGGCGAATTTGCTCCACTAAGTCGGAGTCTAGTCGAACTGCTATTTCTACCTTATCGGTTGGAGATTCTTCCGCATCGGTAATTTTATCTTTCATATTCATGTTGATATACTCTCAATTCGTTTGTCAAAGGCTTTGCGAAAAGCTTGTTTCGGCTCCGGGCAATTATGATCTGCAATCTAGCTTTTGTTGTCTGCATTTTGCAGTTCTAGATGTTTATTGTACGCTCCCAACTGATCAATACCAGATGCTATAGATAGACCTTTATATTTCGTTATTGGGCATGGGGCATTGGGCATGGGGCATGGGGCATTGGGCATTGGGCA
>NZ_NAPS01000001.1:2322112-2337408 GCF_004323185.1 Westiellopsis prolifica IICB1 | reverse complement strand
GGGGCATGGGGCATAGGGCATTGGGCATTGGGCATGGGGCATTGGGAACAGACTTGTTAAATAATTCCCCCCACACTTCCCACACTTCCCACACTTCCCACACTCCCCACACTTCCGTGTTCTCTATTTCTCTCTTAACCTTTTCCTTCAATTGCACCGTCTGAGCGAAGAAACCATTAAAATACGTTAAGTATATTGCTGTTTAACCTTGGTTGCTGCTAAAGCAAAAAAGTATTATGACTGACGTTCCCGCAGCTCGTATTCGGAATTTTTGTATTATTGCTCACATTGATCACGGCAAATCTACTCTTGCTGACCGCTTGCTGCAAGTCACTGGCACGGTGGACAACCGACTCATGAAAGAACAGTTCCTTGACAATATGGATCTGGAACGGGAGCGCGGCATTACCATCAAGCTGCAAGCAGCCCGGATGAACTACACGGCCAAAGATGGTGAGCAGTACGTATTGAATTTAATTGATACTCCTGGTCATGTGGATTTTTCTTATGAAGTATCTCGCAGTCTAGCAGCTTGCGAAGGCGCATTGTTAGTAGTAGATGCTTCCCAGGGTGTAGAAGCGCAGACTTTGGCCAATGTTTATCTAGCACTAGAACATAACCTAGAAATTATCCCGGTGTTGAATAAAATTGACTTACCGGGAGCAGAACCAGACAGGGTCATTGGGGAAATCGAAGAAATTATTGGCTTGGATTGTAGTGGTGCAATTCTGGCTTCTGCGAAAGAGGGAATTGGTATTGATGAAATTTTGGAAGCGATTGTAGAGCGTGTTCCACCGCCACGCAATACGGTGAATGAACCTTTAAGGGCTTTGATTTTTGATAGCTACTATGATAGCTACCGGGGTGTGATTGTATATTTCCGGGTGATGGATGGAAATTTGAAGAAAGGCGATCGCATCTACTTAATGGCGTCTGGTAAGGAATACGAAATTGACGAGTTAGGTGTACTTTCTCCTACCCAAAAGCAAGTTGCTGACTTACACGCCGGAGAGGTAGGTTACTTGGCAGCTGCGATTAAAGCTGTGGCTGATGCCCGTGTTGGTGATACGATTACTCTCACTAATGCTAAGGCTACTGATGCTTTATCTGGGTACAAAGAAGCAAATCCGATGGTGTTCTGTGGCATGTTTCCCATTGATGCTGACCAATTTGAGGATTTGCGAGAAGCATTAGAGAAGCTAAAACTTAATGACGCGGCGCTGCACTATGAACCAGAAACTTCTAGCGCCATGGGTTTTGGTTTCCGTTGTGGTTTTTTGGGATTACTGCACATGGAAATTGTGCAAGAACGTCTGGAACGAGAGTACAATTTAGACTTAATTATTACTGCTCCCTCAGTAGTTTACCGTGTTACTACGAATAAAGGCGAAGTACTTTACATTGATAATCCCAGCCATTTGCCATCTCCCAACGAACGGGAAAAAATAGAAGAACCCTACGTCAAGGTAGAAATGATTACACCAGAGATTTATGTTGGGACTCTGATGGAATTATCACAAAACCGACGTGGTGTGTTTAAAGATATGAAGTATCTCACCCAGGGACGTACGACACTGACTTACGAATTACCTTTAGCAGAAGTCGTCACTGACTTTTTTGATCAGATGAAATCGCGATCGCGTGGTTATGCGAGTATGGAATATCACCTGATTGGCTACCGCGAAAATCCTTTGGTGAAGTTGGATATCATGATCAACGCCGAGCCGGTTGATTCTTTAGCAATGATTGTCCACCGTGATAAAGCTTATGGTGTTGGGCGATCAATGGCTGAGAAGTTAAAAGAACTCATCCCTCGTCACCAATTCAAAGTCCCAATTCAAGCTGCTATTGGTAGTAAAGTCATCGCCAGCGAACACATTCCTGCTTTGCGAAAAGACGTACTTGCTAAGTGCTACGGTGGTGACATCAGTCGGAAGAAAAAATTGTTGCAGAAGCAAGCCAAAGGTAAAAAGCGGATGAAAGCTGTGGGTACAGTTGATGTTCCGCAAGAAGCTTTTATGGCGGTGCTGCGTTTGGATCAGGAATAAGCGTTAGAAACCCCAGCCCTTAAGGACTGGGGTTTCTGACTATCTGGGTGCATACATGATGATCACAACACTGATCAATGCTAAACCCGCTCCAATCAGGTCGTAATAATCAGGGGTGAGTTGATCAATTTTCCAACCCCAAAGCATTGCCATAATAATAAACACACCACCATAAGCAGCATAAACTCTACCAAAGTTAGCTGGCTGGAGAGTAGCGATCGCTCCATAAATTGCTAAAGCTGTGCCACCTAAAACCCCCCACCAAATTGACTTATCTTCTCGCAACCACAACCATACCAAATAGCCACCACCTAGCTCAAATAATCCAGCCAATACAAAATAAAAAAGTGATTTAAGCATTTTTACGTAGGGTGAGGGTGGCTCCCCTTCTGCTGGGGGATGAGGGCAAGTTTTGCATTCGTGCAAGAGATCTAATGTTTCAACAAAAAACCAACCCCTTGAGCAAAAACAAAGTGACAGGAGGGTTGGTATTACTTAACAACAAATAAACCAATTTACAATTACAAGGTTGTGGGTAAATCTCCTGATGTTGAGATTCCTCTGTGGCTACTTGCCTCAGTAAATCTGCCAGCATCTGCCTCTTTGACAAACCCGCTGTAGGCTTCCATTCCGTGTTCGCCGATGTCTAGACCTTCTATCTCTTCTTCACGAGATACTCTGATACCTAAAGTAGCTTTAAGTACTAAGAAGAAGATTGTACTGAGAAGAACGGTCATACCGCCTACGGAAACAACACCTAGTAGCTGGGTAAAGAACTGACCTAAACCGCCACCTGCGAATAGACCTTTAGCTGGGCCAAGATTCTCACCGTACCAGGAGTAAACACCAGGACCAACAGCAAATAGACCAACTGCTAGAGTTCCCCAAATACCACAGACTAGGTGTACCGAAACAGCTCCCACAGGATCATCGATTTTGATTTTGTCAAAAAAGGTGACAGCGAAAACTACGATTACTCCTGCAATTAAACCAATAAAGAAAGAACTACCAATGGTGACGTAAGCACAAGATGCAGTAACCCCCACCAAACCAGCCAAAATACCGTTAATGATCATGGATAAGTCTGGCTTACCCAGATATAGCCAAGCTGTGATTGTAGCAGCGATACCACCAACAGCACCTGCCATGTTAGTAGTCAAGGCGATGTGGGTGATTGCACTGGGATCAGCAGCCATTACGGAACCGGGGTTAAATCCAAACCAGCCCAACCACAAAATCAAGCAGCCCAAGGTGGCTATACTCATGTTGTGACCAGGAATGGCTACAGTCTGTCCATCCTGATATTTACCAAGACGAGGCCCAAGTAATGCGGCTCCCATCAAAGCAGCCCAACCACCAACGGAATGAACCACTGTAGAACCTGCAAAGTCCCAGAAACCTCTGTCTGCTAACCAGCCAGCTCCCCAAATCCAGTGTCCGGTGATCGCGTAGGAAACACCGACAAGTAAGAGGCTGAAAATCAGAAAGTCTACAAACTTAATGCGTTCAGCAACAGCACCAGAAACAATTGTTGCTGCTGTTCCAGCAAAGACTAGCTGGAATAAAAATTTAGCGGCTAGGGGAACACCAGCCCAACTCAGAGCGCTAAATACTCCTTTGTAGGCGTCTCCTGTTGCAGGACTGTTATCGACCCCTTGCAAGAAAAATCCACTCAAGCCAATAAAGTCATTTCCATCGCCAAACATCAAGCCAAAACCAATTGCCCAAAAGGCAACGGTGGCAAGAGCAAATACAATGAGATTTTTGGCGAGAACATTAACAGCATTTTTCTGACGGCAAAAGCCGGTTTCTAACATACAGAAACCAGCGTTCATGAAAAATACTAAAAAAGCTGCGATCGCTACCCACAAAGTGTCAAGTGCAACCTTTAATTCGGCTGTGGTTGGGCCAGCAGCAGCAGGAGTTTCTTGAGCAACTGCTACATAACCCCAACCCAACACAATTAAACAAGCTAAGGGAATACAAGCTTGCCAACTAGGAGACAAGCGTTTGATTACCCATAAAAATTGACTGAAAATTGAGTTTGATTGCGTTTTGTTGACGTTCCAGTTTGCTGACTGTCGCCTATGTTTTGCTGTCGATCTTTTTTTGTTCTTCAACATCATGCTCTCAACCGTCGTTAACTGACAAAATTACGTTAAGCAGAAAGAGCGCTCTCCCAAAGCTAAACAAGTGCTTTTTATTATTTGGTTATTACACAAGTTTCTCCTAAAACTCGCAGATTCTCAATGCTTTAGCAAGCTGTTTTTGATAAATTTGAGAATTAAATAACCAAATTTATATTCAATAAGTAGCAACTAAACTTTGGTGATACTACAAACATTCTTAAGAGATTATTATTATGTAGTTTGATTAAGAGTCAAGTATCTTTACATTGACTATTTATTTTTTTTGCTCAAATAAAATAGGTTTTGTTTATATAAGCATAACTTTGTCAAAAAGTTTCATTGAAAATGAGAGTAGCAATGAAAAAATTTTGTTAAATCTAAGCAGAGACGCGACGAACATCGCGTCTGTACAATAATCATTTGTCATTGGTAAATATTTTAGGCTTGTTTACTTTTCGTAACTCGTCGCGTTAGGTTCATTAAGATTGACTTACTTACCGTAAAATTTAGATCACCAAACTTTAAAAAAGTTTAAATTCTTACCTCAACACTTAATGCAAATAAAATTAAGATGGTGATTTTAATACGTATTATTGAAGTCAGAATTTTAACAAAATTTTGACTTGTAATTTGTAGAATAAAGACGGTATGAACTATATCTACGCAATAAAGCTACAGATTACATAAAATTGAGGATGTGGGGCATTTTGATGGGTATTACGCAATAAATTATTTCGTTAGATAGTGTATTTTTAAACTTCAATTTACAAAATTCTGTAACAATAAATACAATTTATCTTTCTTGTTCCATCGCTACATATGTCAATTTCGGTATTAGGTCTCGTATTATCTGGCTGTATCAATCTTTATCTCAATCTAGGCAATCAACTTGAAGAAGTATTAAAAATCCCTAAAGTTTTTATTGAAGAAGGGAACGTTTTTGGATGCAAAGTATCAATAAAAACCAAGTTATTTAAAATAATTAAGTAAGTCGGCAGAAATAAACCCAACCATGTTACGAAAAGTAAACAAGCCTAAAACTCTTATTTCTCCGTGTACTCTGCGTCCTCTGCGGTTAATTTTTCCGTTATACCAATTATTTATGAAGATGCACAGAATATTATAAAATTAACCGCCAAGAAGCCAAGAGCGCCAAGAGTGGAGGTTTATTCATTTAGTGTGGCTTCACATTAAATTGGTATTACCTGTGCGTAAGTCCTGTTTGTATCAGGCTTTTCGTGAAATGGCATTACATCTGTTTTAAATACTGCTGGTATCCAAGTTGCTCAAGTTTAGCTTGTTTTGTCATTACCGAATCACATAAATTTTGACGATAATTCTGTATTTTTGCTTGTAGTTGTGGCTGTTGGGTAGCAAGAATTTGTACTGCTAAAAGTCCAGCATTTGTAGCATTACCAATTGCTACGGTTGCGACAGGAATTCCCGCAGGCATTTGTACAATAGAATACAAAGAATCGACTCCTTGTAGATGACGACTAGGTACAGGAACACCAATCACAGGTAGTGGGGTTAAAGATGCAACCATACCAGGGAGATGAGCAGCACCACCCGCACCAGCAATAATTACCTTAATACCCCGTTCATGAGCAGACTGGGCATATTGCACCATCCGTTCTGGGGTACGATGAGCGCTGACGATCGCAACTTCAACAGCAACACTAAAATCTTCACAAACAGCGATCGCACCTTGCATAGTAGGTAAATCGGAATCGCTGCCCATAATAATACCGACAAGAGGTTGAGTCATGGGATTGGGGATTGGGGATTGGGGATTGGGGATTGGGGATCGGGGATTGGGGATTCTCCAGAGGAGACGCTACGCGTAGACGCGTAAGCGACTTCTCGTAGAGTACGGGGATTGGGGAGCGGCTAAAAGTTAGGGATTTTTGTTTTGAATTTCGTCTTCTCTAATCTTTAACCTTTAGTCTCTGGTTCTTTTGGTAGAGATTATCATCTCATTTATCTACGTAATTTGTGATTTAGCTAAAATCTAATTCAGAAATAATTGTAAATTCCGATGCCCGATCCCCAATCCCCAATCCCTGATCCCTTTCCTATAGACATTGTTAACGCAAAAGTGCCTGGTTACAAAGATTTGCAAATGATTGTTGTGAATTGCCAAGGCATAATTGAACAAATCTTACCAATGGGTACGGTATATAAAAGAGTTATACCGCCTGATTTGCAAGTGTTGGATATTGCAGGTGATTGGATTTCGCTTGGTGGTGTTGATTTACAAATTAATGGAGCGTTAGGTTTAGCATTTCCAGAGTTAAAATCTGAAAATTCTGATTTATTGCCAAAAATCTGCAAATTTTTGTGGAATGAAGGGGTAGATGCTTTTTTACCAACTTTGGTGACTACCTCAGTAGAAAATATTCAGCGATCGCTTGCGGTTATTGCTGAGTTTATGGCAACTTTCCCCATATCCCCAATTTTAGGAGTTCATTTAGAGGGGCCATTTTTAAATTTTCACAAACGCGGCGCTCACCCACCCGAATATTTGTTGTCTTTGACTATAGATGAAGTTAAACGGGTGTTAGGTAATTATGCAGATATTGTCAAAATTATTACCCTTGCACCAGAGTTAGATGCAACGGGTGAAGTAATTCCTTACTTACGTTCAAATGGTATCACCGTTAGTTTGGGACATTCACAAGCGACAGCAACCGAAGCACAACAAGCTTTTAGACTAGGTGCAACGATGGTGACTCATGCTTTTAATGCTATGCCACCACTACACCATCGTGAACCAGGATTATTAGGTGCAGCCATTACTCATCCTAAAGTGATGTGTGGTTTTATTGCTGATGGGCAACATGTTGCACCGACTATGCTAGATATATTGCTGCGTGCAAGTCATTATGAGAAAGGACTTTTTCTAGTCAGCGATGCTTTGTCCCCTTTGGGCTTACCCGATGGTATTTATCCTTGGGATACTCGACAGATAGAAGTCAAAGACGGTACAGCACGACTACCAGATGGGACTTTATCAGGAACAACTTTACCGTTGCTGCTGGGAGTGCAAAACTTGGTGAAGTGGGAAATTTGTGATGTAGAAGTGGCGATCGCCCTTGCTACGGATGCACCCAGAAAAGCGATCGGTCTACCAGCAAGTATAATTGGTGCTTCTGCTACCCACTTATTACGCTGGCACTTTGATAAAGTAGCTAAAAAACTAACTTGGAAAAGATTACTCGGCAATTCCTTCGTCAAATGATAACTGATAACTGAATAACTGATAACTGATAGATGATACTTTTAACCATTGGGTACTCTTCGATAATTGAATTTCATGAACGCAGTTGACGATAAAACCATTGTTAAAGAATATTTCAATTCCACAGGCTTTGATCGCTGGAGACGTATATATGGCGATGGCGAAGTCAACAAAGTCCAGCTAGATATCCGCAATGGACATCAGCAAACCGTAGATAAGGTAATCGGTTGGCTAAAAGCAGATGACAATCTTGCAGGATTATCTATCTGTGATGCTGGGTGCGGTGTGGGTAGTCTCAGCATTCCCTTAGCTGAAGCAGGCGCAAAAATATATGCCAGCGATATTTCTGAGAAAATGGTAGAAGAAGGTAAACAAAGAGCTTCTCAAACCTTGACAAATCCAGAAAATCTGACTTTTGCAGTTCAGGATCTAGAAACTCTCAGTGGTAGCTACCATACGGTGATTTGCTTGGATGTTCTGATCCACTATCCCCAAGAAAAAGCAGATGCAATGATTTCTCATCTTTGTTCTTTAGCACAGTCGCGGCTTATTCTTAGTTTTGCTCCCAAAACCTGCGCTTTGACAATCCTCAAGAAAATTGGAAGTTTCTTTCCGGGGCCAAGTAAAGCGACTCGTGCTTATCTACACCGCGAAGCTGATGTAGTCAAGATTCTTGAGAAAAACGGTTTTGTTGTGCAACGAGAGTCAATGACACGCACTCGTTTTTATTTCTCCCGCTTACTGGAAGCAAATCGTAAGTAACGCTAAGATCGCGGCAAGATGTAATATCTTGTCGCCTTAGAAAAAATGACCAATGACCAATGACTATTGTACAGACGCGATGAATCGCGTCTCTACTAATGACCATTGACTATTGACTATTGATGAGGAATTATGAAAACTGGTGAAAAATTGGCTGCGGGCTGGCTGTTAACTCTGGGATTTATGTTTTTAACTTTATCAGTATCAGCAGCAATAGATAAACATAATATCCTCAAACCCATATCTCCAGTTGATGATGATCAAGTAATAGACATTAGGAATAGAGAAGCTTTGGCTGTACTTGATGCTACTGCAAAACAAGGTTTAATATTTGGTGTTCCTACCCTTGCTTTAGGTGGATGGTTAGCAATAGGATTATTTAGTCAAAGCCGGCGAGATAAAAAGGCTCTGGAACAACAGGTTAGTGAGCATTTGCAATCAACTTTTTATCAGATGTTACAAGAAAATAATGGACAGATAACTCTTTTAAAATTTGCGATGCAATCTCATCTACCCGCACCAGTCGCCAGACAATATCTTGATGAACAAGCCAAAGTTTTTAATGCTAATTATAAGATTAGCGAAGAGGGGGGAATTTCCTATCATTTTGATCTTTAGAGAATTGATTGGGAAACTATATGACGCAAATATTTTTAAGTTTGGCAGCTATTTTAGGCGGTTTATCTGTGGCTGCGGGGGCTTTTGCTTCTCATGCTTTGCGAGAAAGAATTAGTGAGCGATCGCTTTTAATTTTTGAAACAGGCGCTCGTTATCAAATGTATCATGCTTTAGCGTTGTTAGCTGTAGCAATATTATTACTTAATATCAAATCTCCATCACCTAGTCTAATAGCAAGTGGCTGGTTGTTTGTGATTGGGATTGCAATTTTTTCCGGCAGTTTATATGCTCTGAGTTTAACAGGTGTTAAGTATTTAGGAGCAATCACACCGTTAGGAGGAGCAGCTTTGATCGCTGGTTGGTTTGCTTTGGCTGTTGCTGCTTGGAATTTGAAGTAGTGGGAGATTGGAAGGGAGTTGTGGGGAGCGTGGGGGGACAAGGAGGTTTGTTAAAGGAAGTTCAAAAAAATATAAATATTGAAGCAAACCACAAAATTTTATATAGTTTTATATATTTAAGTTTCCAGAAATGCGATCGCTTCAACACAATATAATACTTTCATTATATATATTGTAAGAATCGCGAAGCTTAGATCCCCGACTTCTTTAAGAAGTTGGGGATCTTGCTATACAATATTCTTTTTTCTTCAAACTTAAAATTAATAGATTTGCAGCAAGAATTAATACTGATAATATATTTTTGACACTAATGTTGAATTTGGTATCAAATTATTCCGCGATCGCCTTTAGGTAACGCAATGAACATAGATGTAAACAACTATTATCAATTAGGAGGTTATCTGAAGGTTGATGCACCTAGCTATGTTGAGCGAACAGCAGATCAAGAACTCTTAGATAGATTGAAGCTAGGAGAATATTGTTATGTATTGAATGCTACTCAGATGGGTAAATCTAGCTTAATGCTCCGCACAAAAAATAAGCTGGAAAAAAAAGGATTTGCTTGCGCTCACATTAGTCTTAAAAATGTCAGTCAAGATTGCAGTAATTCTGATGAGTGGTATCAAAGATTATTTGATAATTTAGTGAAAAATTTCCACTTTTCGGAAAATTTCAACAGTGAAAATTGGTGGAGACAAAACCATGCTTCACCTTTAACGAAGCTAATTGATTTTGTGGAAAAACTTTTATTTGTTGATTTAAATCACACTAGCATAGTGATTTTATTTGATGAAATAGATATTATCTTTAGGTTAAATTTTACCGTAGATGATTTTTTTGCTTTCATCCGATGCTGTTATCAACGTCGTGCAGAAAATTCAGCTTACAACTATCTTAATTTTGCTTTATTTGGAGTAGCACCATTATCAAAACTCAAGACTCACTTAAATATAATTGCTAGGACAATTGATTTATCTGGATTTAAGCTTTCAGAGACGAATCCTTTAGCCTATGGTTTATGGTTAGCGAAAAAAGCTAAACGCACAAAAAGTGTTTTGAAAGAAATTTTAAATTGGACTAGTGGTCAACCCTATTTGACTCAAAAAATTTGCGATTTAGTTGTTAAGTCTAAATCCTATATTCAAAAGGGTGAAGAAGCAGATAAAATCAATTACTTAGTGAAAACACGTGTGATTGATGATTGGAAAACAAAAGATACATATAGACATTTAGAGAATATCCAAATTTCTTTGCTTCAAGATAATCCAACAAAGTTCCAACGACTAGCTTTGTATCAAAAACTTTTGCGACAGGAAGATTTAACAACTAATGATTTAGAAAATAATCATGAACAAGTGGAATTACAAATGACTGGATTAGTAGTAAAAAATCAAGAAGATTTAATAATTGGCAATCGGATTTATCAATATATTTTCGATGAAGATTTTGTCAGCAATAACTTAGCAGATGTATCTCTAATTTATACAGAAAAATTCTCAAATTGGCTGACTTCTCAACAACAAGATCAATCTCAGCTTTTATATGGACAGGAATTAGAAAAAGTTTGGAAATGGGCAAAAAATCAAAACTTAAATAAACAAGAACACGATTTCTTGTTCAAAAGTCAGTTGTTTGATGCGATCACCAAAGTACGACTATGCAGTATTGATAATTATGAATCTGTTGTGAAAGCAGTTTTTGCATGGACTGGAGGACAAAAAAAGCTCAATGACTTAATTTTAGATTTAGCTAAGTTTAATCAGCTTCCAGCGGTAGGGAGTGAAGTAGTTTGGGTTGATAACTTAGTGCGATCGCAGATTTTAGACAAATGGGCAATCCACGTTAAAAATCACTCTATTGCAGAATACCACAATCAGCTGTTATTAGTTTACATAGGCAAATTGAAGATGCTTGCAGTCAATGATCACCTAGATATTGCCGAAGTCTTTAGAGAATGGATACCAGAATTAGAGAAAAAAACCAGCTGTCTGTATAGTCATCTCATCGAAACCATACTTTTATGGACAAAACCTCATCCTCTGCTTGTGGAAACACTTTGTCAGCTTATATGTGAGGATCAAAATCCTATTCCAGTTAATCATGAAGCAGAATATATCCAGCAACTCGTGCAGAACCACTGGATTAGTCAATGGGAAACTCAACTAGATACGCAACCGATTAGAGAAATACGCGATCGCCTACTTCAAAACCCCAATTGTGAACCATTTCGGCTACTAATCCGGTATCGGCAAATTTTAAAGAACGAAGTAGTACTTGAAGATCTTCATTTAGAAGATGAAGAACTACTAAAAATCAAGCTAGTCAGCAAAATTAATGGTAGTTTAAGAGTTGCAAATTTAACATATGAGGCGATTTTTAATCTTAACTGGGTTAATCAATCCATCAAAAATATCCCAAGACCTTATCATACACAAAAATTTATTGATTGGCTAGATTATCAGCACAAAGACAAATCACAATTACTTGTGGGAGAAGAACTAGAAAAAACTAAAGTTTGGGCAGATTTAAATAAACAATTATTAACCGAACAAGAAAGAGATTTTATTACTTGGAGTATTATCGCAAATTTTTAAGGATGAAGTATGGCAAATGAGCAAGATAAAGAAGATGTTTATAACTACATTAAAAGTATTATTGCAGAACTAGATGAAAAAGCAGATAGACCAAATGTTGTGATTGAAGAAGTTTTAGCTTGGACTTATTTTCAGAAATATCTGACTAAAATTATTTTTGAATTTATTCTCGGCTCATCGGAGTTTTTTATTACTCATGGAAAAGAAAGCGAACTAATTAGCAACCTAATTTATAATCGATTAATTAAAGATTGGGAATTTCAAGAAGTATCAGCCCATTTCAGACATATTCAAAATGAAATTATCAATAGTCAACAAGCTAAAAGCTTATTAGAATCATATCAAATAATTTTACAGGAAGATTACATACTTGTTAATGATAATGCATTACAACAGGAATTAGTAGCATCTGGACTTGTCATCATAGAAGCAGGAAAGCTGAGAGTAGCAAACCGCGTTTATAGGCAAATATTTAATCAAAAATGGATTGACCAAAATTTGCAAAAAAATCAACAAGAGCCGTCAAATTCTCATAAAGATGATGAATTTCCGCCAGATAATAATGCACCACAAGATAATGAACGAAGACCTTCAGAAGTAGCACGAGTGTTTGCATACTTATTTATTATTATACTTGGTATTAGCTTTATCGGTTTATTATTGTTTTTGATTTTCAAATCTTCCCAATCTTCAACATCATCCAATTCGTCTAGAAGTATAAATGCATGTCAGCAATTTTCCTATGAACTTGATGAAGCTCTGAAAAAACCTCAAGATAGGCTCAATGTCATCAAAAAAGGTTTATTGTGGAGACAAGAACAAAGTATTAGTTTAAATGAACAATGTGAAGATTTTAGAAAAAACTTGGAAAAAGCGGGGATTACTCCATCTGATATAGAGAATAAATTAAATCAAGTCTTGCGCCAAGAAGCACAAACAAAAATCGATACCAATCAATTAGAAGAAGCAGTAGATATTTTATGTAAAATTTCCGACAAGTATGAATATATGAATGATTTAAAAAGTATATTTCAACGTTGGGAATCAACAAGAGGAGCTAAAATTCAAGACAAAATCAATCAAGTGAACTCTTCTTGTCCTGCTGCTCAATACTAAGGGAACTCCAAAGAATAAAATATCAAAGTTTTTCTGAATTGTAGGGTGCGTTAGCATGGCTGATTCTCTATATTCAAAGGTTTTTGCACACAAAGCTGCACCCTACCAATGGATGTTTTTTATTTGGAAGTTCTTGTACCATTTCTCTGTGAAGATGCACTTAATATTTATAAACGAACCGCCAAGAACGCCAAGGAAGACAGAATTATTCATTAAGTGCAAGTTTATAGACAATTGGTATTAAACTATTGGCGTTGCTGAATTGTAGTATGAATTCGGATGATCATTCGCTCCAGACAAGATCCCCGACTTCTTAAAGAAGTCGGGGATCTGGACTTTGCGATTTTCACAAATCATATAGGATTGCTATAGTTTGTAGAAAAATCCGTCGCTACCTGCTTTTTCTTCCCTTGCTGAGACTCTAATTCCTTTTCTCGCTAACGTAATTATTTTTACCCACCAGTTTCCTTTAATCATGATTTGCTGATTGCGTGTAGATGCATTTTCCCAACCATATAAAAATAAACCAATAGCTATCCAAACTACGAGACTAGAAACCAATGTGACACTGCAAACAATTAACCAACCGAGTAATTGATAGCCCGTCTGGACAAAAGGATTATTGTGAAAGAAAGGGTGGGTGTTATATACAAGGGATTCTGGTTGACTAAAAAGACCAACAGCAATTGTTCCCCAAGCACCACAGAAAAGATGAACAGGAATTGCACCTGCGGGATCATCAATTTTCAGCCTTTCTAAAACTTTTCCTCCTATAACAACAACAAACCCACTAATAAAACCGATAAAAGCTCCTCTTGTCATATCTACATAACCAGAAGACGCTGTAACTCCTACTAAACCTCCTAAAATACCATTAATAATGGAAGACAAACTCGGTTTACCAATAATAGCTGGACTACAAATAATTGCCATCGTTCCACCTGTCGCACCTGCAATTGTAGTTGTAGCGACAATGTGAGGTACATATTCTAAATTGGTTGTTGAACCACCATTAAAACCTAGCCATCCCAGCCACAAAATTAAACAAGCCAGAGTTGCATAACCAAGGTTACTTGGACGAGTAAAAGCTTCTTGGGAAATATTTGCTGAAGCTTGTTCTTGAGGATTTTGATTGAGTTCGATATCCTGGCGGGGGTCGTAGTTAAAACGACCCCAACGTGGTTTGAGTAACCAAGCTCCCACTAAAGCAGCTGTTCCACCCACGCTGTGAACAACTGTTGAACCAGCAAAATCTCTAAACTTGAGAACTTCTTTTAGCCAGCCATAATGTCCCCAAATCCAATGACCAGTGAAAGGATACAAAAGTCCAACTAAGAAAAAACTGAATAGAAAAAATGCCCAAAATTTGACACGTTCCGCAACTGCTCCAGAGACAATTGTCGCAGCAGTTCCAGCAAAAACTAATTGAAAGAAAAACAAAGCTGCAAAAGAATGATTTGGCCAATCAGTTTGTAAACAAGTAAATCCTTCAGGAAAAGCCAAATCATTAGAAGTTTGGGGAAATTGTAGTTCAAAGGGAAAATTTATGCTACCAAAAAAACTAAACAAGTTGGGATTTTCTTGTCCAGGACACTCATAGTATCCATCCCCGTACATGAATCCAAAACCAAAGAGCCAATAAGCTAATGTAGCTGCACAAAAAACAACAAGGTTTTTGGCTAAGACATTAGTGGCGTTGTTGTATCTACAGAAGCCAGTTTCTAAAAGAGCAAAACCAGCATTCATGAAAAAGACTAAAGCACCTGCAATTAATAGCCACAGAGAACTTAATTCTTGTTTTGTGCTGGGAACTTGCGCCATTGCAGCTTTCATCCAAACCAGGACTATGATAGTCGCTAAAGGTATGTTGAGGTAGAAGAACCTCAAAAGTTGGCTTTTGTTATACTTAAAGCCTAGAAGTCTTCTTTTAGACATAGATGTTTTATTTAATTGGCAAAATTATTGTAAATTTGGTTATATTACACGCTATTTGAGATTGCACATATAATTAAGATCACTTCTTTTGCAGAAATTTTACCTAGACAAAAGCGAGATTTGTTGGTGGGAAACGAAAATAGCAACGTCTGTTATTTATAAAGATGGAGGATACACCCAAATTTTGACAGGTTGCGAGGGGTTAGATCCCCGACTTTTTAAAAAAGTCGGGGATCTGGCCAACTTGTCAAAATCAATATGGTGAACTACTAGAGACGTAGCATGGCGCGTCTGGTAAATTTGTGCCGACTTACTGAATCTAGACTTAAAGTGCTTCTGAAAATTTGGGATGCTCCCTTTCAAAGTACCTCAACACGAGTTTGAAGTACCTCAACACGAGTTTGAAGTACCTCAACACGAGTTTGAAGTACCTCAACACGAGTTTGAAGTACCTC
>NZ_NAPS01000001.1:2306018-2319707 GCF_004323185.1 Westiellopsis prolifica IICB1 | reverse complement strand
CCCGATCCCCTTTCCCCTATCCCCCCACATGAATACCAGGACGCCGTTCTGGATCTTTCTCGGCTTTACGAAGAACTTCACGAGTCACAACAGCTATATCTCCTTCACCAAAAAGGATGAAGCGTAACAAATACTGAATTGGATTACCTTCTGCCCAACCAAAGTAGGCGTGTGGTAGTTTCCCGGTTTGATCTCGTATATATAAGAGGATAGCTGCAATTGTATTTGGTACAGCAGCGCCTCTAGCCCTCAAAATACGATAATTACCGACCTGTACTCCTTTAACCTGAATGATTTCAGTAAATACTGAAGCGTCGGATACTTGAATTTCTAGGAACAAAACAGAATCTGTCTGAGGAATATGATTATCCTCGCGTACTTCCTTCTCTTTTAAAAAGTATTCTTGTTCATCACCTTCATTCAAGCGGTTGGCAATCAGTCGGATTTTACCCTGATGCTCTTCCTCTTCAGCAATAAAGCGACGAGCTGTTTCGTCCATTGCAATTTGCTCGACTCGCAGTTCTGTAGAGCGCCAGACTCGTGAAATGAGTGAAGTCAGGATAATTACACCGATGAAAAAGGCAGCAATTTGAATACCTTCCGGTCTTTCAATGATGTTAACAATGGTGGTATAAACAAACAGTAGTGTAATCGCACCAAAGGACAATATTCCTCGTGTTGCTCGCCGACGCCGAGCAGCTAAAGTTACAGCAAAAGCAGCAGAAGTCATTAATACCAATACCCCTGTTGCATAGGCTCCACCTTGAGCTTCGACATTAGCTTTAAAGATAATCGTCACTACAAAGGCGATCGCTGTATATACCAACACCAGAGGTCTGATCATCCGTGTCCAATCTGGTGCCATGCCATAGCGTGGTAGGTAGCGAGGGACAATATTTAATAGCCCTGCCATTGCGGATGCACCAGCAAACCACAAGATAGAAATTGTACTTAAATCATAAATAGTTCCAAACCCATCCCCCAAATAACGATGAGCCAGGAATGCAAGGGCGCGTCCGCTAGCTTTGCCCCCTTCTACGAATTCTGCACTAGGAATCAGTAGAATTGTTACCAAACTGCTGGTAATCAAGAAGAAACTCATAATTACCGCCGCAAGTGTCAGCAGTTTGTGGGTATTACGAATGCGGCCTCTGGGGTTTGCTTCGGTTTCATGCTGATTCCCCTTCACCAAAGGCATCACCGCCACACCAGTCTCAAAACCAGATAATCCCAATGCTAACTTCGGAAATAGCAGTGCGGCTGCACCAATCATCATGAAAGGATTTGAATAATTGGTGAACAACGCAGTTTGCCAATTAGAAATCACGATTGGCTGTTGTAAAATCTGGTATGCACCAACACCAATCGTAATTAAGTTCAGCAACAAATATGTAGCGACTAGAAAAACGGCTATACCGATGGCTTCTTTGAAACCTCTTAAAAATACGCCACCAAGCAAGGCAATTAGGATAAGCGTAATACTGACTGATTGCCCGTGTAGAAACTCTGGGATCAGGGGATTTTCAATAATGTGGGCTGTGGCATCAGCTGCGGAAAGCGTAATAGTAATGATAAAATCAGTCGCCACAAAGCCAAGCAAACATAAGACAAACAACTTGCCTTGCCACCAAGGAAGGAGATTTTCGAGCATGGCGATCGATCCCTCTCCATGAGGACTAGTCGCAGCAACTTGACGATATATGGGTAATGCACCAAACAGTGTCAGCAAAACTAGAATTAAGGTAGCCAGAGGAGATAAAGCTCCTGCTGCTAAGGCAGCGATACCAGGCTGATAACCAAGTGTGGAAAAATAATCGACCCCCGTCAGGCACATCACCTGCCACCAAGGATGCTGAGAATGCTCCCCTTTCTCGCTACGTTCTTCTTGGAGTAACCAGCTAACGAGTCGTTTGCGATGTTGTTTGGGTGGGACAATCGGTCCAGCCATCAACAATACTCCTGTTGCATTGCTTTTATAGAGAATTGGTATGAGTTAGTTTTACGCTCAGGGGAAGAGATGGGGAAGAAAACTCCCCACACCGGACACACTCTCTACACTCGCAATATCTCCCTTGTCTCCCTTGTTTCCCTTCCCCTTTAATGTGCCTACCTATTAATCCTTCTTCATCCAACTAAACATGGCGCGTAAATCTTTGCCAATTTCCTCAACTTGATGTTCGGCTTCTTTACGACGCATTGCAGTAAACCCAGGTTTACCAGCTTGGTTTTCAACCACAAATTCCCGTGCAAATTGTCCAGTTTGAATTTCTTGGAGAATTTTTTGCATTTCAGCCTTGGTTTGTTCGTTGACAACTCTAGGGCCACGGGTGTAATCACCATATTCAGCGGTATTGGAAATGCTATCGCGCATTTTCGCTAGCCCGCCTTCCACAATCAAGTCAACAATTAATTTAACTTCGTGGAGACATTCAAAATAAGCTAACTCTGGTTGATAACCTGCTTCTACTAAGGTTTCAAATCCAGCTTTAATTAAGGCACTCAAACCGCCACACAATACTGCTTGTTCACCAAACAAGTCAGTTTCAGTTTCTTCGCGGAAGGTGGTTTCAAGAACACCAGCGCGTGTACCACCAATACCTTTAGCATAGGCCATGGCGCGATCGCGTGCCTGTCCAGAAGCATTTTGATACACAGCAAATAAACAAGGTACTCCTTGTCCTTGTTCGTAAGTCCGCCGTACTAAATGTCCTGGGCCTTTGGGTGCTACCATGATCACGTCTACCTCAGCAGGTGGTACAACTTGACCAAAGTGAATATTGAACCCATGAGCAAAAGCTAAGACATTTCCTGGCTCTAAATTGGGTTCAATTTCGTTTTTGTAAACTGTTCTTTGAACTTCATCAGGTAATAAAATCATCAACAAGTCAGCAGCTTTGGCTGCATCTGCCACATTTTTGACAGTTAAACCAGCAGCTTCGGCTTTTGCCGCTGACTTGCTGCCCGGATATAATCCGACAATCACGTTCACACCACTATCTTTAAGATTGAGGGCATGAGCATGACCTTGGGAGCCATAACCGATAATAGCGATAGTTTTTCCGGCTAAAAGGTCTAAATTTGCATCTGCGTCGTAATACATCCGAGCCATAAGCGCATCTCCAGTCAGCAAGCATCCTGTTTTATTGCAGACTTGTTATTTTACCGGATTATGATGCTGTTTCTCGATCTATTATTTGTAGTTCTTGATCAGATAATTCCAAATCCACACTGCGTACGGTATCTTCGATACTAGAAATTTTACTAGCCCCAGGAATAGGTAGGATACACGGTGATTTTGCGCGTAACCATGCTAGTACGATATTATAAACGGATACACCTTTTGTTTTGGCTAACTGAGCGATCGCTGAAATATCTTCTAACTTGTCATGACGGCGACTCCCACCAAAAGGACTCCAGGGTAAAAAAGTTAAACCTTCAGTCTCACAATATTCTAGTACCCCATCGAATTCCGGCTGACGCTGCCAAGGACTGTATTGATTTTGGACTGAAACTATATCAACTACATCCCTAGCCCTTTTGATTTGTTCTACAGAAAAATTAGATACTCCTACAAACCGAATCATTCCCGCTGTGACTGCTTCTTTAGCTGGTGCAAGGGATTCTTCAATAGAATATTCGGGATCAGGTGAGTGATATTGCCATATGTCAATGGGTTTATTACCACCTAAAGCCTGAAAACTTACGCGAATTGTTTCTCGCAGGTGATGAGGATTACCGTTGCGCGTCCAACTACCATTCGGACGCATTAAGCCGCCCTTTGTTGCCACAATCACATTACTGGTATCACCATTGTAAGTTTGTAAAGCTTTGTGAATTAGTCGTTCATTGTGGTGTTTGTCTGTTTCATCTTTACAATAAGAATCAGCAGTATCAATAAAAGTAACTCCCAATTCCAAAGCACGCTGAATAACATTGATTGACTGTGATTCTGGAGGGCGGTTGCTTAACGACATTGGCATACCCCCTAAACCGATGATACTCACATAAACACCTGTGTTACTTAGTTGTTTTGTTTCCATGCTTATGGCTAAGGTTTTCAGTACTCTTAACCTTACTCTAGCGCTTTCACTAATTAAAAACCACGAAAAAATTAGTATTTTAATAACCTCAAAATATCAATTTCTTATTAACTTGATTGCTTTCGACAGTTTTCTTGATTGTTAATTAAGTTACTTATTTGAGAATAAAACGTTAGATTACAGGAGTATAAAAAACAAATTTAATTAACTCTTGAGAGGAAATACAAGTATTAGATCTTTGATTGATACCTTACAGCTTGATATTTCATAGCCTTTTAAGCGATCGCTATATATCAAAGGATGAGTGATAACAGTCTGAAAGTTTTTCATGCACAAAATAATAATTTTGTATAGTATATAAAGATTGATTTTTTTGTATTATAAGTTATTCATGGCCAAGACTAGACAAAAAGTATTTTTTCATTTATATGTTAATAACAAAAAATATTGCTGTGAGTGCTGTCGTTAGTTAGCAAATAACTTGATTTTTCGATAAAATTAAGTAATTATTACTAAATAAAGAACTATCGTATGACTCATTTCGTTGACTTATTCTTGAATTTGTATATGTTTGACCAATTAAGAATCATTTTGATAAAAAGATAAATTTATAACCAGTACAACTTCCAGAAATTCTTAATGTTGTATTAGCTTTTGATAAAAGAATTGAGAAAAATATAATTTTTTATTATATTAAATCAAATAATTTTAATATCTATGAAAAATAGAATAAGTAGGAACTATTTACTTCAAGAAAGCTTCATAAAACTGTAAGTAATCTTTAGTTATATTATGTGACGCTACCAAAAAATTAAAAAATTACAGTATAAGCATATATTTATTTTTCTGGAGTCAAAATATGGGGCAGCCCAGGGAAGCAGTTACTACCATCACTTTTATAGATAACTATTGTGCAGGTTATAAACATCTTTTCCCCGAAGTGAGAAGTTTTGAGTTCTTTAAGTGGTTGCATTTAGGCTTAATTTCCGATATAAATCGTAAAAGTTTACCTGCAATCGCTAAACATTTGGGATTAAGTAATCAAGCTTTACTGCATTTTGTCACAGAATCACCTTGGCAAGTACAAGAATTAAGAAATCAAAGATTATCTCTGATTCACCAGGTTTTGCAGGGGAAGAATTTTACTCTAATTATTGATGATTCTGGAGATAAAAAGAAAGGTAAAACCACAGATTATGTGGACAGACAATATATTGGTAACTTAGGCAGCATTGAAAATGGTATTGTTTCGATCAATGCCTATGCTTTTATAGATGGTTTAATTTTTCCTCTGATATTTAAAATCTTCAAGCCACCAAAAAGATTAAAGCCAGGCGAGACGTTTAAAACCAAGCCTCAATTAATTGCTGAGATCATCGAAGAGTTACAAGAAAGAAGTTTAAAATTTGACTTAATCCTAGCAGATAGTACTTATGGAGAATATGATACCTTAGTCCATACTTTCAATCAGTTTCAGCTGAATTTCATCACAGCTATTAGAGGTAATCATGGTTTTTGGTTAGCACCTAGTCAAAGACTCAGATACACCAGTTGGAAAAAATTTTATCCAATTTTCAGTAACGGTAAAACAGAACAAAGCTACATTCGTGAAATAATCTTT
Organism: Westiellopsis prolifica IICB1; assembly: GCF_004323185.1. Taxonomy (GTDB): domain Bacteria; phylum Cyanobacteriota; class Cyanobacteriia; order Cyanobacteriales; family Nostocaceae; genus Pelatocladus; species Pelatocladus prolificus_A. The sequence continues at coordinate 2,314,046 of NZ_NAPS01000001.1, read as the reverse complement.
GGGAGTCGTCGAGAACTTCGCTATTGGCAAATTACAAACAACAAAGAACAATCGCCTGAAAGTTATACTTTGTTTTTAATGAGTAATTTACCAAAATCTATTACTTCAGCAGTTGATAATCCTAGTGGATTAATAACTTGGTTAGAGTATGGCTGTAAACACAGTAAAAATTACATAGGTTGGTCAGATTTCCGCATCACTAATTATGAGCAAATAGAACGTTGGTGGGAAATAGTGTGTAGTGTTTACTGTATGATGAGTATGCAATTCCATATTTTTCAGCAAAAGTATAATCAACAAAGCCAAAACGAAACAGCTGAACTTATCGCCTAGATTATTTAGTCCACAAACACCACATTGTCTTGAAAATGGGTGTATGAGTGTAGGAAAAGTCATATTTTCATACCCTAGTTGTGTGGTTTATAAAAGCGATCGCTTAAGGTGGAATCCTTTCTGGGGATAAGAGTAACAGAGATTCTACTAAAAAAGACGCACTCAGGTTTGGTAATTAACTTAGCAATTGCTTAATGTTTCAGAAATAGATGTAACTCCTGCTGTATTTACATCAAACCAGTCAGTTGCATTGTTTTGACAAAAAGCTTATGAAAGCATCATTGCAAAATCGTTTAGGTATAGGAAAAAGCGCATACACACTTCTAGCTATTGCTGGTATTGTTAGCGTGATGTCTTTTACTAACCCTGGTCACAACACGTATGTTAACTATGCCGCAGATCGGCTCACTAATGAAATTCAAGACGCTATTTGTAAAAAACCACAATTACCACAAGGGAAGTTGTGGGAAAATATAAGCAAACTGACAAACAATACGTGTAAATCAGGATTAGCAACAGGACTAGCTTTTCAAGGCAGCAACATTAAAGATTTTATCGCCACATCAACCGAGCGTCAGAACTTTGTAGTTTTTAGTATCTACACTACCAAAGTTCCCGGATATAACTTTAAAACAATCGGCGCCTTTGGTAACTTATTCACATTTCAAAAATAGCTAATTTTGATAACTGACATCTTGCACCAGTTGCAATTAGCCGTAAAATAAATTTTCGGCTCAAAGCTTATACCAATTATTTATGAAGATGCACAGAATATTATAAAATTAACCGCCAAGAAGCCTTAGACGCGCAAGCGGCTACTTTCAGAAGTCGCTACGCGCCTACCGGAACGGTAGAAGCCAAGAGCGCCAAGAGTGGAGGTTTATTCATTTAGTGTGGCTTCACATTAAATTGGTATTAAACCCATTAAAAAGGGTTAAAATCTCGCACTTTGCGCGAGGTATCGCGAATTGGTATTATTCACTAGATATGCCAAAACGGTATCCTTTACCGTAAACACTATGAATTAATTGCGTTTCCTCCGGTAACTCAATCTTGCGCCGTAACAGACGTATCAACGCAGCAATCACATTACTACTGGGTTGTTCGTGATCTTGCCACAAAGATTGCATGATTTGGGTATGAGTCAGTAGCTTACCAGTATTTTCCATAAAATATTGCAGTAACTGACTTTCTTTTTGTGAGAGTTCTATCACTCGTCCTTGGCGATAGGCGACTTGATTTTCCGGGTCAAGTTCTAAATCAGCCACCGACAAGCGACCCGTAGGAGTCTCAGGGGTTTGGGAAGCAGAACGTCGTAATAAAGCACGCACTCTTGCTAGTAACTCTCGCAATTCAAAAGGTTTAACTAAATAATCATCTGCACCCGCATCCAAACCTTCAACCCGGTCATCAAGAGTATCTTTAGCAGTCAGAAATAATACAGGAGTAGTAACACCTCTACACCGTAATTCTTGACAGATGTCCAATCCTGTTTTTCCAGGCAGCATCCAATCTAAAATCAGTAAATCGTAATTGCTTGTTTGCGCCAGTTGACTGCCACTTGTACCATCATAAGCAGCATCGACACTGTATCCCTCACGACTTAATATCCGACTCAAGGGATCAGTCAATTCAATTTCATCATCAACTACTAAAATTCGCATGGTCAAACAATTTTAGATTTTAGATTTTGCGAAAAGTTTGTAGACGCTTTGCGTTCCGGAGGGAACTTCAAAGCTTTTCAAGACGGATTTTGGATTTTAGATTATTATTATCATGCTGACCGATAATTCCTCCCAAGGTACAAGAAAGCGAATAAATCCTGGGACGCAATTGGGTTTTCTAAAATCCAAAATCCAAAATCCAAAATCGATTGACTGCTAACGCCATTTATGCTTACTGTTGCACTGCCAAAAGGTGAACTTCTAAAAAATAGCATTCAAGTGCTACAAACTGTAGGGCTAGATTTTAGTGCTTTTTTAGACTCTGGAAACCGACAATTACAAATTACTGATCCAAACGGAAAAGCCAAAGGACTATTAGTCAGAGGACAAGATGTACCAGTTTACGTAGAATACGGTCAAGCACAACTGGGTATTGTAGGTTACGATGTCCTGCGAGAGAAAAAACCGCAAGTAGCACATTTAGTTGATTTAGGGTTTGGGTATTGTCGCATGTCAGTAGCAGTAAAGCAATCAAGCCCTTACCGATCGCCACTTGATTTACCTGCTCATGGTAGAGTTGCATCCAAATATGTCAACTGTGCGCGTGAATACTTCCATAATCTAGATTTACCCGTAGAAATTGTGCCACTATATGGTTCCGTAGAACTAGGTCCGATCACAGGCATGTCAGAAGCGATCGTTGATATAGTTGCTTCAGGGCGGACATTGCGCGAAAATGGTTTAGTCGAAATCGAAGTGCTGTATGAAAGTACAGCCCGCCTAATTGCTCATCCTTTAAGTTATCGCCTCAATACAGATAACCTCAGTGATTTGATCACTAATATCAGAAACAATCTTTTGACAACCGTATAAAATTTATACTTGGTGTAGAAGTGTCTTGGTGGTTAATTTAAACCATTAAAACACTTATACACCAAGCAAAATCAGAAAAATTCTGAACTTTCACACAACCATCAAATGTCAAACCAGAGTATAGATTTTGACAAAAATCCACCAGTGACAAGCAATGAATACGACAACATGGCGCGAAAAGCTCTACCAGGCTATGACGCCATGCATACAATGGTATTATCTTGTTTGCGATCGCACCTAGCAGAAAAAGCCAATCTATTGATAGTCGGTGCAGGTACGGGGATCGAGTTAGTCAAATTTGCTCAGGGTAATCAAAACTGGCAGATGCTAGGTGTAGATCCATCTGCTGATATGCTCTCTATTGCTCAACAGAAAATACAGCAGCAAAATTTATCCGAACAAATCAAAGTATTTCAGGGATACACCCACGATTTGCCTACTCATCCTCTATATGATGCAGCAACCTCTATCTTAGTGATGCATTTTATTCCAGATGATGGCAGTAAACTGGCTTTTTTGCAAAGTATCGCCCAACGTTTGCACTCATCAGCAGCTTTCATCTTAGTAGACGTATTTGGCGAAAAAAACACTCGTGAATTTGAACGGACTCTTTCTTTTATGAAAGAATACTGGCAAGAAATGAAAGTACCACCCGAAAAGATCGCGGGATTATTAGAATCACTTCACACAGGTGTTTATCCAATTTCAGAAACCAGAGTATTAGAGTTGTTACAGCAAGCTGGTTTTGGAGATGTGATGAGATTTTATACAGGACTTTGGGTTGGTGGTTGGGTGGCGATTAAAAAATAAAGCTTAGTGTCTTATACGATTTCACGAAAAGCCTGATACAAATACAGACCGTGTAGAGACGCGATATATCGCGTCTCTACATTATTTATATATATCGCGATTAACGTGAAATGGTATTAGTGTCTTGGTGTTTCAATAATTAATTATTGAAACACCACATAGACGCGCAAGCGGCTTCCCGCAGGGTAGGCACAAAGACACAAAGAAATTTTCCTGATTTACTTACTCCCCATAGTGACCGCCAGTGATTTTCCCCCGGAAGACAATGTATTGATAGAGGTTGTAGAACAACATCACGGGGATCAGCGCGCCAATGAAAATAATCATAAAAACCAGCGCACTCGGATCAGCAGCAGCTTCATAAATGGTAATTTCAGTGGGAATGATGTAGGGAAAGACAACCATTGCCAATCCTATAAAGGTCAGCATAAACAGCAGAATTGTCCAGATAAAAGGCGCTCTTTCTTCTTTGCGAAACAAGCTTCTAATTAAGAGCGAAATCAACAAAACTCCCAACACCGGAATCACAGCAAATACGTACACCTGGGGGCGATGGAATAAACGCTCTCTAGCGTAATCGTAAAATATCGGAGTGCCAATTGTAATTAAAATGGCTCCGATGAGAGTTGTCACTGCTGCAATCTTCGCAGTTTTATAGTGGGTTTGTTGTAATTCGCCTGTGGTTTTCCATACTAAATAGGTGGAACCAATCAGAACGTAGCCTTGAATCAAAGTCAAAGCAACCAATACAGTTTGCCAACTCAACCAATCCCAAGTTGTACCGATAAAATGGCCTGTTTGATCTACTTTAATTGCTTTGAGTACACCACCAAGGGCAAATCCTTGACCCAAAGCTGCGAGAAAACTTCCAGCACCAAAAGCAAAGTTCCAAAATAATTTTCGTTTGGCTTGTTCGCGAAATTCAAATGCTACACCACGAAATATAAATCCAAACACCATCAACAAAATGGGAATATAAAGAGCATTTAATATCGTGGCATAGGCAAGGGGAAATGCTCCAAATAAACCACCAGCCATCAAAACTAACCAAGTTTCGTTTGCATCCCAAATATTACTCAAGCTAGTCATTAAGATTCCACGGCGTTCTTCGTTGGAAGCAGTCAGTGATAAAATTCCGACTCCCAAGTCAAACCCATCCAGCATCACATAGAGAAACAGGAAAAGAGCTAAGATACCGAACCATACTTGCGGTAAAAAATAACTTAGTGTTTCCATTAAACCTCCTATTGTTGTGCTTCCACAGGACGTTCATCGGGGATAAATTCTCCAGGAGTAGTTTCGACTGCGGGTTGGTTTTCTACGCCTGGTATTGGTAAATCGAGTCTTGGCCCTCTACGGATAATCCGACTACCGAAGTATAAAACGGTGAAAAATAAAAGGCTGTAGACGGTTGCAAATCCAATCAAAGATGTTAGTACATTGGTTGGAGGCAAATTTGAGGCAGCATCAGCAGTGCGAATCAGTCCGTAGACAGTCCACGGTTGTCTACCTACACAGCGAACTATCCAACCTGACTCTACGGCAATGTATCCTAAAGGAGCAGCAAAAATCCAACCCAGCATTAACAGGCGTTGTTGGGCAATGTTTTCGGGTGAGAGTTTACCGCGTAGCCATTGCAGAGTGCTGACTAGCATTAATCCTGCTAAGAAGAAGCCAATGGCAATCATGATCCGGAAGGAGTAATAAATTAATCCGACCAGATGTGGTCTATCGGCTGGTTGCCATTCTTTTAAACCACGCACAGGTTCAGAAAGTTTTTGCTTGAATTCTAAAATATAGCCCAAGGCATTGGGAACGATGATTTCCCAGTCATTTTTCTCGGCTTGTTCATTGGGTAAAGCCACCAAACTCCAATCTGCTGGTTGTCCTGCTGGGGTTGTCTGCCATTGGGCTTCCATTGCTGCTAATTTAGAGGGCTGGTAATGGTATACTTGTTCACCACTGAGATGTCCTACGTATATTTGTAATGGTGTGACTGCGATCGCAGTTGCTAAGGCAATTTTAAAAGCCTTGGCAAAAAACGCACTTTGACGATTATTGAAAATATACCAAGCACTAATTCCACCAATCACAAACAGTGAAGTTTCTAGTGTGCCAAGAAACATATGTGACACACTCACCGCCATAAACGGATTGAAAATACCCTGAAAGTAATCATGGACAATAAACTTACCGTTGACCATTTCTCCACCCGCAGGAGTTTGCATCCAGGAATTAGCTGCCAAAATCCAGAATGTTGATAAGTTAGCACCAACGGCAACCAAAATAGTAGAGATAAAGTGAATGATTGGGTGAACACGTTCCCAGCCAAACACCATTATTCCTAAAAAAGCAGCTTCTAGCATAAATGCCCAAGAAGCTTCAAAACCGATGACACTACCAAAAAAATTACCAATCGCTTCTGATAAAGGCGCCCAATTTGTCCCAAATTGAAACTCCATCGGGATACCAGTAGCTACACCAATACCAAAGTTTAAAATATAGAGTTTTGACCAAAAACGAGCATGGTAGTAGTAATCTGGATTACGAGTCTTCAACCATACTCCCTCTACAATCACTAGATAAATTGCCATACCTGTAGTTAGTACAGGCCAAAGCATGTGAAATATGGCTGTCAAAGCAAACTGCATCCGCGACAGCACCACGGTATCAGAGAGAAATTCCATAAGTTCTTCCTTTCACTGGTTGAACAACTATGTGTCAGGATTGTCACCCACTACATAAGCAGTGAATCCTTGTGACTGTGACAATCCTTTACAAAGTTTTAAGGTATGACTTAGTGTCGTCAGAGTGGAAGGTAGGCGATCGCAAATATTTCACAATGCTAAGTGACGAATGTATAATTTGCGGAAAGTCAATCTTTATACCGAATACTCATGCCCAACAATCTTGTATACATCATTATGGATAGCTGTCGATACGATAGCTATGCAGCTGCTGCAACGCCGAATATTGATTTGCTAGGAAAAGCAGAGTGTCGCTATAGCTATGCATCTTGGACTTCTCCTTCTCACTACACTATGCTGATGGGTATGATTCCACATCAAAGTCCACGGGGTGTATTTGCTTCAGAAGTGTACAAGCAGGAGTTTGTCAAATGGGTGGAGCGTTTGAATATTCCAAACCTGTCTTTTAAAACTTTTGTTCCTTACTTATCTTTGCCGAAAGTTTTACAAGACAATGGCTATAAAACAATCGCTAGAGTTTCCATGCCTGTTCTCAATCAATTTACCAACATTAACAAGTATTTTGATGACTATAAATTAATGCCAAATCATAATGATTTTCCATCCATGATTCATGAAATGGAATTTCCTGATGCTCAACCTCGTTTTTACTTTTTCAATTTAGGCGAAACTCATTATCCCTATATGTTAAAGGGGGATGATCTGCCTCGAATATCTGGTGTGCATGGAGTTTTTAAACAAATTGATGAATTCTTGTTGGTTGGTAATCAATCAGAAGAAAAGAAGTTTTTTGAACCAGAGGAAATGACTCGCTTACACAAACAACAAATTAATTGCGTAGAATATGTTGATAAATTAATTGGTGATTTATTTCATAAATGTCCTGAAAATACCCACATTATTATTACGGCTGATCACGGCGAATTATTTGGAGAGGATGGTTATTTTGGACATGGCCCAATTATGCATTCTAAGTGTTTTGAAGTTCCATTTTTAGAAGGAAGAAGACCGTAATCTGAATGTCAAAGTTTGGCATTGTAATCGCGCACACGTTGCAGACTTCTGAGTTGTGTCTCAATACTTACCTCCACTTGTCCACCAATAGACCTCTTGCAAAAGTCGAATTAACCCCCTCAGTCCCCTCGTTCACCGTAGGAAGATTTAGTTCCCTCCCCGTTTACGGACACAAGTCTTATAAAGTTGCCTAGTGGCGTTTTGATCCCCCCTAACCCCCCTTTTCAAGGGGGGAACTAGAATCAAAGTCCCCCTTTTTTCTAGCGTAGCGGCGCGCCAGCGCGGGGATTTAGGGGGATCAGAGGATTTGTGTGTACACGGTCAATACGGTTCGGATAAGACAAATCGATTGGTATCTAAACCCTGTAGAGACGTGCCATGGCACGTCTCTACATGCCCAAATCATGACGAAAAATTCTTAACCGAACCGTATTGTGTACACGGTAGCCGTTTACGCTTAGGGTTAGGGTGGGGTAAAAATATTTTTGCAAGAGGTCTAATAATCATGGAAGTAAATCAGCGAGTTTGTTGACGTTAATATATCGGCTTGCAATGTTAATGTATCGGCTTGCAATGTTAATGTATCAAGCTGCAATGTTAATGTATCGGCTTGCAATGTTAATGTA
>NZ_NAPS01000001.1:2217398-2305924 GCF_004323185.1 Westiellopsis prolifica IICB1 | reverse complement strand
TATCGGCTTGCAATGTTAATGTATCGGCTTGCAATGTTAATGTATCGGCTTGCAATGTTAATACATCGGCTGCTTCTAGAGGATTTTCTGATTTTTATCCTGTGGTATTGATTCAGATGTTGAAAAATTATTAAGAATCAAATCTTACGCAGTCCCTGAAGGAACTGTGTATGTCTTGCAATTCTATCCTCTGTGGAATCATATCAGGTTCGCTTGATTACTTATAATTCCCAGAGAACCCCACCCCGGTTTTGTCTAACGTCAAAACCGCCCATAAGCGCGTGCGCTTAGGGGTTGGGGGTGGGGTGCAATGACTGTGGGAAGTATAACTAAATTATCCGAACTTGATATCAATTCCGTTTTCTCAAATCCAAAATCCAAAATCCAAAATCCTGTTAGAGGATGACTCAGGTGCGAATTTTTCATCCAGAACCAAACCCCGGATTAAGTGAAGCTAACTTCCGTAAAATTTGCCAAAACGGCTTTGGCGATGGAAATAATGCTTATGCTCATTCCATGGCTTGGTTTAATGGACACTTGTATGTTGGAACAACTCGTGCCAATTTTTGTCTGATCCGTCATAGTATGCCACAGGTGAACATAGACGTTTGGCCTGTTGAATGTCCTCATACAGTTTATTCACCAGAATTTGAACTAACTTGGGCGCGAGCAGAAATCTGGCGCTACAATCCAGTCATCAAACATTGGGAACGAGTTTTTCAGGCTCCAATGACCTTCGGTAAAGAAGGGGATGAATTCAGTCGTGACCTTGGCTATCGTGGGATGGCAGTATTTCAAGGCAAATCAGACCCAGAACCAGGATTATACGTTAGCACTTGGTCAAGGTCTCGTGCCAATGGCCCGCTAATCATGCGTACGGTCGAGGGTAAAAACTTTGAGATTGTCTCAGAACCCGGATTAGTGGGTCTACCAATTACCAGTTTGCGCTTATTAATTCCCTTCAAGGGACGCTTATTTACTGCTCCCACCGGTGCAGCGGGAGGAAATCCTAATACGTCTGGAGTCACTCAAGTTTATGAAAGTAGCGATCCTGCCAAAGGAGAGTGGTATGCTGCAAGCGATCGCAGTTTTGGAGATCCTGACAATCGCACGATTTTCGAGTTATACCCCTTCGGAGATTATCTCTATGCTGGAACTGTTAACAATAAAGGTTTCCAAATCTGGCGTACCAAAGCAGAAGGAAAACCTCCTTATCATTGGACTAATGTGATCTCTAACGGTGCAGGTCGTGGTAGTCTAAATCAAATTGCCACCAGCATGATGGTTTTTAAAGATGCCTTATATGTGGGTACTGGCATTCAAAATGGTGGTTACGATCATCTCAACAAAATAGGCCCAGCTGGTGCTGAACTGATCAGAATTCACCATGATGGTTCTTGGGATGTGATTATGGGAGACATCCGCAATGATGGTAAATCTCCTTTAAGTGGATTAGCAGCTGGATTCAATAGTCTATGTAATGGCTATCTCTGGAGAATGGGAGTACATGATGGTTGGCTGTACACAGGGACTATGGATTGGAGTGATATTATGGGTTATGTCTCCTTAGAAGGTAGATCAGAAAAAACAGTCAGAATCCTAAACCGAGTTGGTTTAGAAGAAATCGTCAAGCATCAAGGTGGTTTTGAAGTATGGCGCAGCTTTGATGGCGAAAACTGGCTACCAGTCACTCGACAAGGATTTGGCAATGTCTATAATTTTGGAGTCCGTAACTTTATTTCCACTCCCCATGGTCTATTCATCGGAACAGCCAATCCTTTTGGCCCGCGTGTAGCAGTCCAAAAAGATGGAAAATGGATATATGTAGATAATCCTGATGGTGGATTGGAAGTCTGGCAAGGAAAATTCGACTGGGACTTATAAAGCAATACGCTTGGTGTTAAGAATTTTTCGTCATAATTTTAGGCATGTAGAGACGTTGCACCTATTAGTCTCTACACATTGGAAAATCACTTCAACCGAAGACATAATAATTTGAATTAAGTCTCAAAAAATTAGTTGATATAGTTGTATTCTTGGCTTTATTTAGACTAATTTAAAACAGTTAGATGTATAGTTTTCTCTTTTGTATTATGAAAATAAAAATCTCTGACCTTAATATTCCTGAAGCTAACCGCTACATTGAAGAATTATCTCAAACTGAACAACTCAATGTAAAAGGTGGATTACTTCCCTTAGTGATTGGGGTTGCTCTTCTTCTATATTCACCAAATGTCTATTAGATAAAGCATTATTCATCTAAATAAAAATGTAGGTTATAACTATTCTCAAAGTAGTAAGAAGAGTTATAACCTAACAGTTTGAGCATAGATTAGCCTGTAGTATCATCATTTTTAAGTAGTTAAGCAAAATTATTTATATATCTCGTTTGCCTCTTTGGTTTGGCAAATCAAGGATATAGAATAAAAAATGTCTAATTAATTTTGCATAGGTACTTATCAGCTAGAGTGCGATCGCACTCCAAAGAGTAATGACCGAGTCTAGAAGGATTAACGTCAATTACAGCAAATAAAGCTAACTCCTTGGGGTCGTCATTGGTCATTGGTCATTGGTCATTGGTAAGGATTTTAGGGTTATTTACTTTCTGTAATATAGTTAGGTTTATTCCTGCCGACTAACTTAGCAGATTTGTTTGTTTCAGAAAAAGTTTCATTTGCGGGCTAAGTAGCGAATCGTTCAAAGATTACTCCAACGGTCTGTGCAAATATCGGCAAAATATTTATGTAATCTTTATTACTCTCAAAAAAGCTTTAGCGGAATTTTGTTTAATTAGGTATAAACTTTAGCATTGAAGAGCAAATTTTAGATTCTGTTCTAAATCAAGCAGTATAAAGCAACAGCATCAATTAAGTGTTTTGAAATTTTGGTGCGATCGCTTGTACAAAATGTTGCATTCACAAATTGGGCTTGAGGATAAATCCTGAAGGTCAATTCCATTTTCCATTGACTGATATCTTGCACCTACTCATATTCCGCCAGAGAATAAATTTTAGCAGCAATAGCACAAGTCGGTTGCAACGGACTCAAACACTTTCCTAGTCAGATTTATCTGACTTTAGCTATTAGCCAATAAATTGATTTATTGGCGGGATGAAAATCTGGCGCAAGATATCAGTAGACGCTATCGCATCTACTCAAACAGTAATCTAAAATTCAAAATTGTTTGACATAGGTGCAGCTACTATATAGACCTAAAAATTGGCAGAATCAAAACCAGAAATGAAAATAAAAAATACGTTAGTTTTTGTAAGTGTATTACTACTCTTATCTCCTTATCATCCAGCATTTAGTTCAACTAAAAACCATAAATTTTCACTAGAAAAAGCAAAGTATTCACAGAGTAATACGAATGTTATTGCGGGGAAGGTTACTAATCTTCAGAGTTCTTCAGAGCGAATGATTTCCTACAGACATCAAGAACGTATGTGGTTGACTGAAGATGGTGGAATGCATTTAATAATTAACGAGGGTAATAATTCAACAAATAGTAGCTTGGTGCTTTATTCTAGCTTTGACTATGGTGCTACATGGAAAGCTATGAGTACAATTAGTAATACCAATGAAGAGTCAACTCCTGATGGGTTTTTGTCTAACAGTAACCTATTTATAACTTATAGTTCCCCTACAGGTAAAATCTTCTTTTCCATCCTCCATTACAATGCAACAAATAAGACTTGGCAACCCATTCAAACAAACGTAGTCTATGAAGATGCTAATTATATCGCTAGCAATGCAACTATAGCAGTAGATAATAATAATCGCTTCTGGATTGCTTTTATTCGCCAGAATTTAACAACAAATCAGTTTGAAATAAAAACTTCATATAGCACTACTAATGGTGCATCATGGCAAGATACTGGACTAACTCTAGGAACAGTAAACTCATCAAGAGCAAAAAGCGCAAAGCTAGTCAGATTATCAGATAGGATGGGTGTAGTTTATACAAATCAAGATACAATTAACTGGGCATATCGGATGAATGACTGGTCATTAACTACACCTTGGCCAGAACAGCTGTTATTTCAGCATCAACCAGGCTCCGATAGAGACCCTTATGCTAGTCATTTCAATGTAGTTGTTGATCAACTCGAAAATATCCATGTCCCCACACGAGATCAAGGACAGTTATTATATCTAAGATTTGATCGGCAAAATCAAAGCTGGGATACTCCCAGAATACTGACAAATGATTCTTCGGTTGCTTATGTGCAAGCAACTGTATCAGGTGATAATAGATTATTGATTTCATATAATCAACAGAGTTTTGTGAGAGTATTGCAAAGCTCCGATTATGGTAAAACTTTCCCTACTAGTACACTGTTAGTACATCCCAAAAAAGAGTCTCTGAACACATCAGCAGAATTTACACGTCCAAGAATTGAAGCACCAACAAGAGTAGGATCATGGCTTCCCCTTCTTCAACAATTTGTGCTGGATGGCAAACAAAGATTACTCTACTATAATTTGAAACTAGACACTACATCTCAAGCTTTGAATCATAGTATTACTACTGATAATTTGAAGCTTTCTAGAGAACCAGTAGTACCAAATTAAATTTGTGTTAATGTCCGTACCTCCACCTCTATTTATTCTGGGTTCCCCACGTTCTTTTACGTCTTTGATTTGCGCTATGCTAGGTCAGCATCCCGAAGCTTACGGGATGCCAGAACTAAATTTATTCATTACCGAAACTCTGGAACAACTGTTAGATAGATTAAAGGGGATACGTCAGTTTCAAATGCATGGTTTGTTGCGTACTGTTGCCCAACTCTACGCAGGTGAGCAAACTATTTTATCAGTAGAAATGGCACGGCGTTGGGTATTAACTAGGCTGCATTTAACTACAGGAGAAGTATATCTAGAACTGAGCCGCAAAGTAGCACCATTACGCATTGTAGATAAAAGTCCGGCATACTCAACTGAGTTAGATATTCTCAACCGGATGCGCCACTATTTTCCCAATGCTTATTATTTGCATCTTGTGCGTCATCCCAAAACCCAAGGAAAATCCATGATGAATACTGCTGATGGGTTAATGGCTATAGTTGCTAATTCTATTGACTATTCTACAGACCCACCTACTGTTGATCCTCAAGTTTCTTGGTACAAAATGCAGTGCAATATTTTGGAGTTTTTAAGTACTATTCCTGTTCAACAACAAATGCGTTTGCGAGGAGAAGATTTGTTAAGTGATCCTCGCTCACATTTTGAACAACTATGCAAATGGTTAAATGTTTCCTGGGATGATTCAATCTATGAGGTCATGTTGCATCCCGAAAACTCTCCTTATGCTTGTTTGGGACCCTACGGCGCTCAATTAGGAAATGACCCCAACTTTCTCAAATCACCTGCTTATCGTGCTTCTACCATCAAACCTAGCCATCTTGAGGGAGCTTTACCTTGGCGTCCAGATAATCAAGGCTTTACCCCTGAAGTTATCAAGATGGCTCAAGAATTCGGATATGAGTAATACCATTTCACAAAAAATCTGATACAAATACAGATCCTGTAGAGACGCGATATATCGCGTCTGGGACAAAATTTATGTCTACAAAACCCCACAATTTGGATTGGGGGTTGTAGCCAAGAAATAAGAGATTAAAAAATTTGGCGCAGCTTCACAAAGAAACGGTATTACTACAAACTAAAAATAAAAAATTCTCTCCTGTATATTTCCAGGAGAGAACCACTTTTACGAAAAATAATTATGTATTTGATCGGTGCGATCGCACTGAATCAAATACAAGTAATATCACCCTGGTGTGCCAATAGTTTGTTGCTAGTGTGTTAATGCTGTGACAAGGGATTTATCAAGCAAATAGCATCACTAAATGTTCTTATAGTAACATTACTTGGAAGAAATGGAAACATCACCATTACTTTGTGCCTTTAATCCATCAGATTTTAGGTAATTCTTAGCTTGAGTATCTTGTTTCAAATACGCATCCCAAAAACTGACACTAGCAACTTTTACATAATTGAAGATATTTTCTTGTTGTTGAGCGCCACCAAAGCGTCTGCGAACCCCCAAACCACCACTTTGTCCAACACCGAAGCGTTCTCGTAGTCTCCAACCGGGTCGCCTTTGAGCTTGAGTTTGAGTTTCGTCTCCGCCTTGAGCAAGTCTACCACTAAAGGAGAAGTGGGTGGCTCCTTGTATGAAAACCAGATATTTATCACCCGCAGGAGAATATTTAAATGGTTCCTCTTTCCATTCTGGCCCCTGTCCTTGAGCGCCTCTGTCTCTAGAACCAGTCATCATCATCATTGGTAGCTTGAGATTTGTCCAAGAGTTGCGAGTCAGTCCCTGCTGGCCGCTTCCTTGAGGAGATAGTAACAAAATCGCTCGTACTTGCGGATCTGTGAAACTTTGGCCTTTCGTTTCTCCTGGGATATCAATGGTAGCTCCACCAATCAACTGAGCAGTATAAGCGCCATAGGAATGACCACCCACACCAATACGTTGCTTATCCATTTTACCTTTTAACTCAGGTACTTTCAGTTCCAGTCCACTCAAAGCGCTAATAATAAAAGATATATCAGCAGTGCGATTTTTCCATGCTTGGGAATCGGTGAGAATTTCGCGAACAGCTTCGTTAAAGTTAGTAGATTCTCCTTGTTGCTTTTTCAAAGCAATAGAATCTGCATGAGTGGGCTGAATGCAGATATATCCTTTACTAGCCCAAAAATGGGTTAAAGCAGCGTAGTCATCTTTGGAAGCTCCGGTTCCATGAGAGAATATAATTATGGGAAACTTGCCTTGTGCTTCTGGATAAGAAACTTTGATGGGTATTTGACGCTGACGCCGTAAATCTGTGAGTATTAGATTATCTGCGATCGCCACATTGTAAGAAGCCTGATTAGATATATATGTAGATGCTATATCAGGGCGATCGCTTTGTGAGGTTGGCGAAGATTGAGCAAACACGTGATTATTATTCAATTTATCAGAACAACCAGTCACAGTCGGAGATATCAATAAAGCTATTGGCATAAATAGGGCAAAAAATCGAGCAATTGGTACTTTGAATAAAACTTTATTCTTCACATTTACTTCCTGATAAGATAGCTAAAGGAATAACAAATCTTTGCTCTATTTTATGAATATATTTTATATTTTTTTATAAAACTATTGATGATTAAAACTTACGAACTTAGCATTTTAAAAATCATTTTCGAGCTATCGCTAATGTCAGCAATATTATTATCATTATTTTGATCTTGCTCTTCTGCCATAGAAATAAAATTTAATTCTCTTTCTGTTATCTTTAATAAATGTTTCAACCAAGATGCACGGGAATTAAGTTTTTCTTCATATTTTTCAATATCTGCTAATGTTGTCAAGTTTAGATCAGCTTCCAAAGCTAAATCAGATAGTTCATCAATAAATTCCAGCATAGTGCCTCGATTATAAATCTTGTTATTTTCCTCTATCACCTCTGCTTCAGAATTAGATATTATTCCTTGGATAAATCCTAATATTTTTGCTCTCGAAGTAGTTTTTTTATTTTTTTGAGCTATTTGATCTTTCAAGTATGGAAGTGCTTCAATTTCTAGTTGAATCTCATCTATTAAAGTTTTCAGCCAGAGTCTACGATATTCCATTTGCTCTTGTCGTTGTTTAATCTCCTTTAAGCTACTCGAACCATAAATCCGCTCGATATTCATAGCTACCTCCAAAATTTCATTTATCTAAATTTCTAGAAAAATTTTCAACTCATATCCAGAAATTAAGGTAGCCATGACCACATTTCAATTTGGATAAATCGTACAATTGGACGGGTAAAAGCAAGGATAACTGGCATAGTTTTACCCTCAATTTTTGCATATCCAGACATCCCTGTTTTTAATATCTTCTCCGTTTTGGGAATCTCTACTACTACCTTGACAACTTGACCAGAATTTGGATTTGAAAATTCTACTGTTTTATCTGATTCTGCACTAGTAGAAGTTTTGTTCGATGAGTCATCAGTTGTTGTCACAGGTTGAATTGAAACTACGCGACCAATCAAAGGTTCATTTGGATATGCAGATAATTTCACTTCAACCTTTCCATTAGATATAATTTCACTTACTTCATATTCGGGTATTTGTAGTTCTCCATAAACACTACGAGAATTTTCTACAGTGGCAAATGTATCACCTTTATCCAGATACCTACCCACTTTTTGCTGTAATTCTGAGGTTGCAATATATCCATCAAATGGCATTTTTAATATAGTACGCCTCATTTCATTACTAAGATACTTTAGCTCTTGTCTGAGACGTTGAATTTCTGCATTTGTTGCTATTACTTCTTCACGAGCGGCTTCAATTTCCTGTGGATATGGACCACTTTTCACTAGCTTTAAATTAGCCTCCGCTTGTCTGACATTTTGTAATTTTACTAACACATCTTCTTTGGCTTCTTGTAAACTTTGTTTTGCTTTTTCTATATCCTGCTTAACTTCTTCAGCTGCGTTAATTTCTGTTGTCGCACGTCTATCAGCATCTTCATATTGTTGTTGAGAATAAGCACCTTGTTGTAACAAATACTTAAATCTGTCAGCTTCGCGAATGCTAAATTCTGATTTACTAATAGCAGTCCGAAGTGATTTTCTAAAAACTTCTATTTGTTGTTCGGCAACTTTTACTTTTTGTTTAGAAGTTTCCATTTGTTGTTTTGCAACTTCTACTTGCTGTTGAGCTAAATCCACATTTTCTTTTTTAGGAGTAGATAGCAGTTGACTCAATTCAGCTTGTTGTTTTCTTAAATTGGCTTGTCGAGAATTTATCTGCTCTTGTGTTTTAGAAAATTCATTGTTTACTTCAGGAGATTCCATCACCGCAACAACAGTTCCCGCTTTTACCCAAGTACCGTCACCACCCTTAAAAAAAACTCGTGTAATTTTTCCATCCACTTCAGCTTGCATTTGCTGTTGTTTGGAAGTTGTTAATTTAATTTGACCACCAGAACGGTAAGGATATGGTAATAAAAGAACTACACCACCACCAACCATAGTTAGTCCTTTGAAAACTGTACTAATCCAAGATTTACTGATTTTTTCATTTGGATATGCGGATTCTTTTGCTGATGTAATCATAGTTTTTGTTAATGAATTATTTTTGTTTTTCCAAAATCTAGATACTGGTTGGCGTAAAGCTAGCATCAACAAGGCGAAGAAAATTATATAACCTGTACCATTACCGAAAAGACCTGAAAAGTTTGCTGCTAAACCATGGGCAGTAGAAGATATAATAATAAAGAGCGTTAATAATGTAAAAATTACTGCTGCGATCAAAAATAGTTGCAGTCCTAGTTTTTGTTTATGAGATAATGATTTAGGTAAAGGACGGCGGTTAAGCAGCATCTGCCAAATTAAAAAAGACCTTTGAAATAAATCAGATGGTAAGCGAAAATAAATAGCTGTCCATACATAACCATCAGAAGGCCAAAGAGGACTTGCATCTAGTAGAAAATCTATAAAGCTAGCGTGAGCAAGTAGAAGTGCATAGTTGCTTAATTGTGTTCCTGTTTCACGATGAAAGTACCATATCAAAATGCTCCAAACAAATAAAACAGGTCTGACGATTACAGGAGTTGCTAGTGTCCACAGCTGTTTTGGACGCTGGAGGTTCCAGATCGCCTCTCTATCAATATAAAAGCGGGGTAAAAATCCACCAGCGAGAACCATACCAAATTTGCTAACTGTGCCACCATAAGATGTCAAAACAACACCCTGAGCAACCTTAGCTGTGAGAGATGCGAAAATGAGATTCAATATATAAGTTGCAAGATAAGACGATGACTTGTTGACATCAAGATAGTCAGACCAAAAGTCAAATTGATGATGAAATAAAGTTAAAAAAGCAATAGGAATACCGGGTATTAATCCCCAAATTAAGATTTTAAATAATATGCTGAAAGGTTGAAAAATATTTTTCAGGATGACAAAAAAATGATGCGGGTGGTCAGCATACCATAAATAAATTTGCTCTTTTTTATTTTTCTTTTCTCTGTTATAAAATTTAAAATTAGATGCTGATATAGCAGATTCTTGCTCTCTGATATCTGGTAATGGTAATTTTTGCTGTAGACCATTTTGTCTATTTTCTGTACTTGTAAACGATTCCAGTAGATTCAACTCTGCTATTTGATGAGTAAATTGCAAAAAATCTGCCTCAGTAATCATAACTTGAAAACGCGATTTAAATTTCTCTACAATTTCCGCAGGAGTAACTACTCCATTCATTGATTGACAGAGAAAATATTCTTCTAAACCAAATTCAAAAATTTGCTTATATTCTGGAATTTTAACTTGATAACATACAGATTTTTTCCCTATTTGGGGAATTCTTTTGATTTCTAAATCTTGACGCCAGCGGTTTTCTAATGGTTTATACATGAGAAGTAGTAAGTCATCCGATTTGGGATTTTAGATTACTCTACGAGAAGCCGCTTACGCGTCTATGGATTTTGGATTGACCCCACGGATCAATCCGGGGGCTTGGGAATTTTGGATTTTGGATTTCCGATTGATTCCACGGATAAATCCGCTTTCTTGTACCATCAAGGAATTATCGGTCAGAAATTGGAAATCGGAAATACAGCTTTCTAATCGAGATTTCAACCCCAACACAAAATAAGTAACCCGTAGATAAAAGTTGGAAATAGGAAGTGATAAATCGAAAGTGGTTACTTCCGACTTATGACTTCCTACTTCCGACTTCGTGAAAAATACTTTTTACTCCATGTAGCCAAGCATTTGTAATTGAGCAATAATTTGTTGTTTTTCATCTTCACTAATATCATCTGTTGATAAGTTTATTTCTTCACTTGTGGTAGACATACCAATTTTTACTGGTTTGAAATCCATATGAGATTCAGTAAAGAAATCTTCAGGTACATAACCTTCAAAATCTGCTGGAATCGCAAGATTAAGACTATATAATAAGGCTGCTGGAACATCTACAACATTTTGCCGCTTTCCTTCATAGTTAGATTTAATTCCATATCCTCCTGCTAAGAAAATACCTTCAGGATGGTGAGTTCCTGCTGGTGTCTCGCGTGGTTCAACCGCAGGTTGATAATTTTTGATGGAGACAAAACCATAGTCGCGTAGCACCAAAGTCAAGTCAGGTGCTTCATACATAGCAGCACCTGAATAAACATCTTCTCGTTTATGAATTGCTTGGATAATCCTTTCTCCTGTGTTTGGATCTCGGAAATTCTCCAAATCACGAATTAATTTTTCCCGGAAGGTTTCGTATTCTGAAGGCTGAATACCTGGATTTCCTGGTTTTTCAGCAACACGAATTGTGATACCGTTACTGGAGGGAGTACGACAGTATGCAAGAGTTTTATCCCAATCTAGATTGGCAAACCAACTTGATTCACGTCTGTTACTCGCTTGGGAATCATCTGTTTCCTTCCATGCTAGATAACCTTTTTCGTGCAGAAAGGTATTGATGCGAACCACTTCTGTTGTAGCTGTAAAACCATGGTCTGAAGCCATAAATACTTGAGCTTCAGGACCAGCAAGTTCTACCAACCGTTGAATATAACTATCTAACTTGCGGAAATACTCCAGACACAGTTCCCGCATCCGTTTTTCCCAAGGAGAAGGATTAGCGCTGATCAAAGCAGGATCAAGAAACATCCAAATTTGGTGCTGGAGTTTGTCTACACCATCAAACAATACTGCCATTAAATCAGGATTATCTTCTTTGAGAAGTTTCTCGGCGATTCGGAACCACTGTTCATCGCGGGGGATGTGATAGCGAACCCAGTTTTCTAAATCCTCATCGGTCATTACCTCTAAAGTTTGTTTTTCACGGTCAAAGTCCCAAGCTAATTCCTTGGGGTCAAAATCTGGAATTTCCTTGAGGCGATCGTATAAATTTGGTGGAGTTGTGTTGCGGCGTAAATGTTTCCACGGAACAAAACCTGGTACTAAAGCTCCATTAATCGGTAGAGGAGGAGCAGTGAAGGGAAAGTTTAAAGCTACAACAGTGCAATTTTGCCGACTAGCGATCGCCCAAATAGTTTCTGTACGAATATCTCTGGCATCATATAGCGTAAAGTAAACATCTTGAGCTGTTTCTTCAGCGCGAATAAAATCATAAACTCCATGATTTCCCGGAGTACGACCAGTCATAATCGAAACCCAAGCTGGAGGAGTCAAAGGATTGGGAGTAGACAGCAATTTCGCCCGCGCACCCTTTTCCATAAATTGTTTCAAAAAAGGCATCGTCACACCTACATCCGGTAGGTCGCGGGTCATTTCATTGATCACGGTAAAAGTCGCGCCATCTAAGCCAATAAATAGTGTTTTTGTCATAAAACCCCTCTGTTTAATTGCTTAGAAACAAAATTCACGATTTGCCCTACACTCAAATCATCAACATAGCGACCATCCTGCATTAATAATTGAGCAAACCCGAATTTCTGCTGGAAATGGTCTTCTATAGCAACAACAAAATGAATGATATCGATAGAAGCAAAGCTGAGGTCTGCTACTAACTCGGTTTCAAGAGTGATCTCATCTGATTCCAAATCCCAGTCTTGGATAATGTCTTTAAGAATCTCAATCATTGTTGATTGAATAGGAAGGTCTATGACTTGCATAAAGAGAAATTGGTAATGGGTAATTGGTCATTAGAGACGCGATTCATCGCGTCTGTACAATGGTCATTTGTCATTGGTCATTGGTCATTTGTCATTTGTCATTGGGCATAAATCAGTTAACAGTTTAATTTGATAACTGATAACTGATAACTGATAACTGATAAATCTCCCCACACTCCCTTATCCCCGCTCCCCGCTCCCCGCTCCCTAGTATTGACAGATAGCCAAGAGTTGGCGATCGCCATAACAAAGTTGGACAATAAATGATTCACTGTTATAGTTAACAGTAATCCACTGTCCATCGCTGGAAATATGGGTGATTAACCACTGGGTCAGATCGTTTTGCAGTTCTTTACCTAGTGCTTGAGCTACGGCTTTTTTTGCAGACCACAGTCCAATGATGTCACTGTGCTGTGGTGGGGAAAGTTGTTGTAGTTCGGATTCACTGAAGGTAGTAGCAATTAAATGATCGGTATGCACAGAGTCAAAATCTTCGATATGAATACCGATGGATTTTCCTGAGTGCGCGATCGCAGCGACTACAAAACCTTGAGCGTGACTAATGGCAATGTTTGGTAAAACTCCCGCCATCGCTTCCAATTCTGGACAACGGACGACAAGTTTACCTGTGGTAGTGCTGATAACTTCGATATCAATCGGAGCAAGTTGCAAATTAAAGTTTTGCTTTGCCCACTGACGGATGGTATCTTTAGCAGCAATGCAACCAATCAACCAATTCGTACGTTCTGTACTTTTTTGTAGTAGATTGTACCAGAAATCTCGTTCTGATTCATTAAGTATTAGGTGTGCTAAAACACGTTTCCAAATACTCCAAGAATCATCAAGAAAATGTTCCGGGAACGGTTCAATCCGCCTTATGATCATTTCAGTTTCTGCTTGCAGCCAAGGATCTGATAAATAAGCAATTTGGGGATGCAAGCGACATTGGTAATATCTGTGTGGCACACTGAAGTAACGATCTTGCCATCCTTCCAAGCGAGCAATTACCCGACCTGTGGTATCAAGAAAATCAAAGCTAGCTTCGGTTTGCCACTCACTAGTAAAATGCATTAAGCCGCGACATAATACTGCACTTTTGGGTGGTAGGGGTGAGACATACTGATGAAATGCCCGTACTTGGAAAGGAAAAACATTAAAATCAGTGCCAAACTGCTCCGAAACCCAGTACCCGACTAATTGTCCAGCAGCATCGAGTAAACCTGCATCAATTTGGAAAACTGGCTGCTGGGTGTGACTAAAGAAATCTTCAATGGCGATCGCTTCCAAATCAGCTTCGATACCCTGCAAACCCCATTGGCGAATGTGCTTCACACCTTGGAAACGCGGTCCATGAAACATCCCAGTGCAGTACAAATCGGTATCAGACCAACGCGAAGGTGCAGGTCGCTCAAGGTGAAAAGGTAATGGTGCTATTAATGCTGGAAATTGATGTCCTAGATGTACATGACCCTCAAATACCAAGTGATCGATAGTACTACTTTCCCCTACTTGAAACAGTTGTACCTTAACTTCCCAAGTTTGCGGATTTGGTTGGGGTTGTAATTGTGCTTTGATCTTGAGAGTGAGTTCACCCTGATCAAGAGCTAGCCAGCGATAACCACGCAGGTCGTAAAGTCTAACTACAACTTTATCTTTACCCAGCAAATAAACTGCTGCTTCCGCTAGGGTTTCCATACTCACAGTGAACGGAATCACAGGTAAGGGAAACAAGTCTAAACGCCTCTGAGATACTTGACCGCCAATAGTATGGTCGTAGAGAAAAATATCTCGCTGCATATCAAAGCGACGTTGACAGTAAAGATACTGGCTATTGTGTTCTAGAATCTCACCTAATAGGGGGAAAGCTTGATCAAACCTGGATGTTTGCCAATTATTGGTATCTGGCAATGCTAAAGACATCTTGACAAAATCATCATTTACCCCATTATCTACACCAGCCAGGTGAGAGTGTAGCGCACTCATCACCCGTGCTTGACTATCAAGGAATTCTTGCATCAAGTCAAAGTGATCTAAAACAATTGATAAGCGTTGCTCTTCTTCTTCTGGAAAAGGAAATGGGGACAGTTCATCTGTCAACCCAGGTGATTCAAATTCTTGCGATGGCTCCGCGTCTCTTGTTCTGCGTGTCTGGGCGTCTTCTTGGGTTGGTGCGATCGCACCCAAATCAGAAACAGACTCACTTTTGCTTGTTTGCAATTTTTCCCGGACATGATTGACAAAATCGGGTTGCAACTGCATAATCGGCATTGTCAGTTCCAAAATTGGGCTAGATTTTTGCGTTTCCCCAACTTGCATTGTCGAGTCTAGGCTTATAAGGTTAACTTGTCGGTGCAAGTACAACGCGCTTGTATCCACACCATTCCCATTGACAAACAGCCGTCCTAGCAAATGCTGAATCTGTTCCAAACCTGATAATCGTTGACTGTTGCTGGCTATAGCTTGGTGTTCTCGACCATGAAGAATATCACTGACAAAACCAGTCAAATTACTACTAGGCCCAACCTCAATAAAATTTTTCACTCCGCTTTCATAAAGTTGGAGAACTGTTTCTCGAAAACGCACCCGACTAGACCATTGTTGTGCTGCTAACCCTCGAATTGCTTCCGGTTCATCAGGAAAAAGTGCCGCAGTTGCACAACTATAAACAGGTGTGTAACCAGAATTAATCTGCAAATCGTTGTAAAATTCCAGAAAAGCAGTTCCTACAGGTGCAAACAAGGGTGTGTGATAAGCACGGTCAAAAGGTAAACGGGTACAGATACCACCCAATGCTTGTAACTTACTGCTGACTGCATCAATATCATTAACACTACCAAATAAAACCACTTGATTGGGACAATTATCCATCGCCAAATGTAAGCGCCCATCAAACTCATCTAATACTTGTTGCAAAATCTCAGATGCGATCGCCCCAACCGTCAAAAGTGCGCCCTTGGGAATATTGTTTCCCATCTCTAAATCGAGGTAAATCTGATTGAGATGGCGCATTTTGGACATCAATTCCATCCGCTCAGACAAGCGAACAGTACCAGAAGCAATCAGAGCTGCATTCTCGCCTGTGCTGTGTCCCACCATGACATCACAGTGAACACCCAAATTACATAGCAATTCGTATAATGCCATGCTGGCAGTAAACACTGTTTCCGAAGCGACATCCATACCAAATAATCGTTGCTGGGCATGATGACGTTCTGTTTGGGTTAAGCTGGTGGGTGCGAGAAAAATTAACTGGCTGGGTAAACAAGCCCGTCTCTCACTAAAAGTCGCATCTAAGAAGTCAAACCACTGGCGTACCTGCGGGAAATAAAGGCACAAATCAGCCAGCATCTGAGGATATTGCGACCCTTCACCAGGAAATATAAAAGCCGTCTTGCCAGGATTGACATTTACACCAACTTCTGCATAGTAAATGCCATTGCGAGTTTGTAATCTGCTTTTTGCAGAATTTTGTAATTTCTCAACCGCTTGGCTCAGTTTTTTCTGTAATTCTGGAATATCTTTAGCGACTATAGCCAAACGATGGGAAGCGATAGATTGACTTGATAGAGTGTAAGCAATTTCCGCCAGAGTTACTTGCGGATGATTTTGCAGAACTTGTTGAATTTGATCAATAGACTCTAGCAAAGCTGCTCGATGCTCACCGGAAAACAACAGCAATTCTGTAGGCCATTGTTGGTGCAATAACTTGGTTGATTGTACAACTTGGCTGGAATACTCTTCTAAAACCGCATGAGCATTAATCCCACCAAACCCAAAAGAATTGACACCCGCCCTTCTCGGTGTAGAGCGATCGCCATGAATCCAAGGTCGTGCCTGAGTATTAATATAAAAAGGAGTCTTTTCGATTTCTAAAGCAGGATTAACTTCATCACATAGGGTTGGCGGTAAAATTTTATGATATAATGCCAACGCCGTTTTGATTATCCCTGCGGCACCAGCTGCGGGAATACAGTGACCAATCATTGATTTCACAGAACCCAAAGCACACTTAGGTAATTGCTCCTGACGTTGACCAAAAATTTGGGTCAAGGAACGCACCTCTGTTTGATCTCCCAAAGCAATACCTGTACCATGGGCTTCAATCATACCGACTGTAGCCGGATCAACACCACTTTCTTGATAAGCACGTTGGAGAGCTAGTACTTCCCCTTCCAAACGCGGTGCTAAAAGTCCCAAAGCCTTACCATCGCTGGAACTACCCACACCTTTGATCACCGCATAAATGCGATCGCCATCTTTTTGTGCATCACCTAACCGTTTCAAAACTAAAATTCCCAAACCTTCCCCCAGCAGCGTCCCACTCGCCTCACTGTCAAAAGGTTTAATATCGCTGCGAGACAAAGCACCCAGCTGACAGAAAATCATGTTAATTTGCGGCGGTGTGGAAGCATGAACACCCCCCGCTAAAACCATGTCACAGCGATCGCTTAATAACTCTTTCATCGCCAGTTCCACAGCAATCAAAGAAGAAGCGCAAGCTGCATCAATAATGTAATTAGGCCCCATCAAGTTGAGGCGATTAGCAATGCGACCCGTAATTACATTCGGCACTAATCCCGGTGCCATCTCCGGCGTGAAAGGTGGTAAGCTAGCTTTTAGCTGTTTGCGAATCTCATGTAAAGTAGTTTCATCTAAATCTGGATGCAATTGCCTCAGCAAATCCAACGTCTGATCTACAATCTGACCATGTTGCAACAGCGTATTGTAGCCCCGATTAATATAAGTCCCACGACCCAGAATAATACCTGTTTTTTCTCGGTTAAAAGGGCGATCAATATAGCCAGCATCCAGCAGCGCTTCCCACGCCAGCTTCAGAGCCAGAAAATGATCTGGTTCCCCACCATCCACCGAACTCGGCATAATCCCAAATTCTAGAGGATTAAATTCCGCCAAATCTCCTAAAAAACCACCTTTACGAGTGTAAATACGATCATTTGCCATTGACTCAGGATCAAAATAAGGCTTTGCCCATTGCTCAGAAGCATCCCGAACAGCATTCACCTGATTTAAGATATTTTGCCAGTATGTACGCAGATCCTTAGCTCCAGGAAATAAAGCAGACATACCAACAATCGCAATATCAGAAAAATTACCCATTTTTCCTATTCTCTTGGCGCACTTGGCGTCTTGGCGGTTTACTACTCTACCCCTCAAAGTTAGGTTGACAGAGTACTACGAGGAGACATATCCCCGACTTTTTTCAAAAGTCGGGGATCTTGCAGCCCAGCAAAATTAATCGGACAGACCACTATTTTTTGCAATAGCTAAACGATTCAGAGCAGTGTTGCAAGTACTCTCAATATCCTTGAGATACAAGCGTACATAGCCGTTTTCATCGATAAAAACAGCATCATAATTTAGGCTGTGATTATCAAAGTGATTGACTCGCAAGCTAATCTGGAGTGGGCTATGGGGTATTGATTGACCAAAACGCTTGACGCTACCAAATCGGGAAGGTAAAGCAGTAGTTCCCCGTTGCGATCGCGCCCACACAATCCCTAACTGAGGAGCCACATCAATCAAACCAGGATCAAATAACCAATTACCCACAGGTTGACTGTTCAACCACGCCGTCGGTCGGCTAGGTATAACCTGGGCATCAATACCCACATTATTTACCCGATCAATGGCTGTGATTAACTGGAAACGTTGACCATGAAACAGATACGTATCATACGCTACAGTAGATTGTAGCTTTTGTCCGGAAGATAATAGTAAAATTTCGCTTGCCAATGGTTCTTCTAGTTGTGGACGCAGAATCACAGAAGCTCGATAAAATGGCAGATTAAGTTCTGGATCAACTATTTCTACTGCTACCTGTAAAGATTCAGAATCAGCATGGCTAGAAGCACGAGCTTGAAATAAAACTTTTTTCCCTGCTTGGGAATCCAGTACAAAACCCCGCAAAACTCTGAGTTGGCAAACTTCTGTAACTTGCCATTCTGGCCAAGCTGATTGGACAAATTCACCGAACCACTCCAAAGCTACCGCCGCAGGGAGAACAGGTTTCCCATCTAAGCGATGATCTTCTAAATAGGGGTCAGTAGCTAGAGAAAAGGTATGTTCAAGGGTGACAGTACCGTTGGGTTGCAGCTGGGGTGGAGATGGTAACAAAAGATGCGGACTATTTGCCCTTATCCGTTCCCCATTCCCCGTGTCTCCCCATTCCCCGTGTCCCCCTTGTCCCCCTTGTCCCCTTGTCTCCCTTGTCCCCTTGTCCCCTTGTCCCCTTGTCCCCGATCCTTCGTAAGCTTCCCAAGGCCCTTCCCCTGCAACTACTTCGGCTTCACCTTTGCGTCCGTAATATAATTCGTCAAGAAAAAACTGACGACCTGCGGCTAAGGGGATAGGAATTATACCACGTTCTCGAAATTGCTTTTTAACTTCTTCCGAAGCCATACCGGTGGTATCCCAAGGACCCCAGTTGATCGCTACAACCCGTGTATTTGACCAAGAGTGATCCATTTGCCAAGCAAAGCGATTCATCACTTCATTTGCAGCAGCATAATCAGATTGACCGCGATTACCATAGCGCCCTGCAACTGAGCTAAACAAGACAAGCAATTTCAGGGATTCTGGTCTGAGATAGCGGTACAACAAAAAGGTACTATCTACTTTGGTGTCAAAAACCCGCTCCAAAGATGCAAAGCTTTTGTCAGCAATGAGCTTGTCTTCGATGATACCAGCACCATGAATCACCGCATCTAAGCGACCATAACGAGTATAAATATTGTTAATTGCAGTACCAAATTCTTCCGCATTTCTGACATCTACTGCGAAATACTCTACCTGAGCGCCAGCTTGACGAAACTGTTTGAGGTTGTTGGTAATGGTGCGATCGCGTAATAAATTCTGTAGTTGTCGGTCTATCTGGATTGGTGTTGGGGTTAAACCCAAATTCCGCGCTTTTTGCAGTAATACTCGTCGCAGTACGGAGATATCTTCAATACCTGCTGTTTCTACGGTTTCTGCTGCTGGCTCTGCGGCTCTTCCTGTGATCACCAGTGTTAAGCCATATTTTGCTAAATCATGAGCAACTTCGGCAGTAATTCCTCTGACTCCACCTGTAACTAAAACTA
The DNA here is from genome assembly GCF_004323185.1 of Westiellopsis prolifica IICB1. Lineage (GTDB taxonomy): Bacteria > Cyanobacteriota > Cyanobacteriia > Cyanobacteriales > Nostocaceae > Pelatocladus > Pelatocladus prolificus_A. The sequence continues at coordinate 2,286,196 of NZ_NAPS01000001.1, read as the reverse complement.
CCCAATTATTGTTTGGAGTTAGCTGTGCAGGTTGATTTTCCTTTGTCAAAGTCGCTGTTACAGTGTGGAAAATGGTTCGTTCGCCTTGAGGATAGCCGACTTCTAAACGACCACTACTGAGTAACTCATTGACAATCTGCTCGGCAATATTAGTAGGAGATAGGCTGGTGTCAAAGTCAATTGCTTTGGCTCGAACTCCAGGCCATTCAGTTACTAAGGTTTTGAGGAAACCAGTATTACTACCGCCTGTGGGTAAACCAGAACCGCTTTCACCTTGACGACCGAAATATCCTCCCAGTAAAGAAGCTGCTACTACACAACCGATTTGTTTTTGTCCTGCTTGTTGCAAGTCAGCGGCACACAGATGTAGTAATTGAAATAGACTTTTGGACTGAATTTGGGTGAGTTGTCGCCAGCCAGCGAGAGTTTCGGGTAGATCAATGGTAGCGAGGGGAGCGAGATGTATAATTCCGGTGACAGAACCGTGAAGTTGTCGTAATTGAGCGATCGCCTGTTCTATTTTTTCTGGTTCAGCTAAGGTGGAAGTATTGAGGATGGCTGTGGTAGCTCCTTTTTGTTGCAATGCTGTGGCAACATGGGAAGCTACAGATAGTTCATCTTCAGTAATTAAGAATAAACCTGTTAGCGAAGTCAGCTGCTGTGGGGGTAAAGCTTCTAAGTGTGATTGCATCACGTAACGTGGGATGCGCTCAACTGAGTTAGAGACTTTCCCAGGCTGTTCTCCTGTGCTGAGATTGCCAGAATTTGTTCAACAATAGTGTTAAGAGATTTCGCACGGGTCAAATTTTCCATGCGTGTTTGGACACTAGCCGCTAGGGACTGGGGTAAACTTTTTTGCAGCGCTCCCAAGATTTCGACTCGCTTGATCGAATCAATACCCAGTTCTGCTTCCATATCTTGGTCAAGTCCCAACATATCTGTGGGATAACCTGTACGATCGCTCACTAGTTGCAATAGAGTTTGAGTTAAACTGGTGCGATCGCTCAAGGGCTGAGTAGAAGATAATGGTGCTGGTACTGGGGTTACTGGTTGTAGTGGTGGAACGGCGAAAGTTGGAGCCGGTTGTGGGACTGCTGGTAAATGATTTTCTACTTGTCTGCGCTGTGGTATGGGAGTAGTAGAAGGTGCAGTTGTAGTCAGTAACTGACTCATCACTTGTTCTTGAACTGCCAAGAACTTCCGCATAGTTTCTTGGTAAGCTTGGTAGGCTTGCAAAATACCTGCTCCTATCGCTGGCTGATTTTGAGGTGTGTTTCCAGGAGCAGGAAAAGGGGATGAATTACTATTTAAATTGGATTGCATAGCCGGTTGAGTCATAGGGATTTCTGGTTTTTTGGTTTGGAGTGGAGATTTTCCTGATTCAGATAATGATGCATGATTCAAAGGTGGTAATTTACCTGTGTAACCAACTGTTTGATTTTGTGGTCTAGCACTACCGCCATTAATTAACCAAGTTGTTGCAGGTAAAGGTGGTTTGCGTGTCAATTCGACCAATTTGGATAGATTGAGGTCTTTAACATCACGATCATCAAATAAAGCTGTTAACTTTATATGAACACCACGTACGCACAATATCCCCAAAGCCATCAAGAAACCACGCAATCCTCCCCCTTGTCCATCTAAGGACACAGCAGTATGTTCTTTTTGTGCAAGGATTTGACCAACTAGGTTAGTCAGAATATTTTTTGATCCCAGTTCTACAAAAATCCGCGCTCCATCGGCATACATAGTATTAATTTGACCCAAAAACTCTACTGGTTTAAGTAAATGTCCGGTTAACTGGTTACGGATTTCATGAATATCTGCACTGTAGGGACAAGCTGTAGAGTTTGAGTAAACCGGGATGCGAGGAAAATGCATGGTGACGGTAGCAATTGGCACTGCTAAAGCAGCTTGGGCAGATGCGACGAAAGGCGAGTGAAAAGCACCGGAAACTGGCAACATCCGAGCTGTGATGCCAGCAGCGTTTAAACTATTTACTACCTGTTGAATAACCTGTTTTTCTCCAGAAATGACCGATTGACGGGGAGCATTTTGGTTAGCAATCACTACTCCCTGAAAATCCCGCAGTTGTAAGAGTAAATCTTCGCGGCTAGTCTGAACTGCGGCCATGGCTCCCACAGAAGTCGCACAAGCTTGTGCCATTACCCGTCCTCTAGTTGCAGCTAAGTTCAAAAAGTCTTCTCTGGATAAAACTCCCGCAGCGTAAAGGGCGGCGTACTCGCCAAAGCTATGTCCACCAACCATTACTGGCTCTAGTTCTAGCCTTGCTGCCAAATCGATAAAACCTGCTTCCACTGCACCAATTGCTGGTTGAGCAATACTGGTATCCATGAGTAGTTGATTGTTTTGCTTTTCTGCGTCTTCACTGTAAGGACTGGGTGGATATACGTAGTCACTAAGTAACTTCGGAAAATACTGGCACAATTGGCGATTTGCAAACTCGAAAGTGTGACGCATTTCATGGAAATACAGCCCGACTTCTCGCACCATGCCAGAATATTGTGATGCTTGTCCTGGAAACAAAAAGGCAATTTTTTGATTGGCTTGGGGGTCTGCTATACCAAACTGAATGTGAGGTGGTAAGGTTTGGGAGTGACGATTCTCTAAGTAAGCGATCGCGATTTCCAAATCTGTGCGTAACTTTGACAAACTCTCAGCTACAATCGTCAAACAAGCACTTTGGTTCTTTTGCGTTTGGGCGCGTTGAGCATAACTATAAGCAAGATCCTGTAAACGTGGCTCTGCGCCATTACTCAAAGCTGTCAACAATGATTTGGCTACTTGAGCCAATGCTAAACGGTCTTCGCCACGGAAGACAAATAATTCCCACGGCCATGTATGACTTCCTGGGGCTACAGCTTGCCAATTACCTTGATATTCTTCTAAAACAGCGTGGAAATTTGTACCGCCAAAACCAAAAGCACTGACACCAGCACGACGGGGGTAATCGGGATGGGCTAGCCAGGGTTGGGCTTCTTTCGGTAGATACACTGGGCTTTCGCTATCTATTATCGGGTCGAGGGGTGCATCAACATTCATATGTGGGGGTTTGACTTTGTGATGCAGTGCCAAAACGGCTTTGATCACACCAGTAATTCCCGCTGTACTCTTAGTATGACCGATGGAGGTTTTGACTGAGCCGATCGCACAGGATTTGGAAGTAGCTCGATTTTCCTTTAAAATACTGATCACAGTTTCTAGCTCTGCTTGATCTCCTGCTGCTGTACCTGTACCATGAGCTTCATATAACCCCAAGGTATTGGGTGAAAACCCAGCTTTTTTGTACGCACGTTTTAAAGCCCGCATTTGTCCAGCGCTTAAAGGCGCTGTCATCCCCAAAGCTTTACCGTCACTGGAACTAGCGACGGCTTTGATCACTCCGTAAATGCGATCGCCATCTCGCTCGGCGTCGGCGAGACGTTTGAGTACAACGACGGCTAAACCTTCACTAATCACAATTCCATCTGCTGTTTTGTCAAATGTCCGCGATTTTCCCCGTGGTGAAAGCGCCTGAGTTTTGCTAAAGCACAAGTAAGCAAAGGGACTTTGAACAGTATCAACTCCACCTGCGATCGCCACATTACTACGTCCAGTTTCGAGTTCTTTCACTGCTAAATCCAAAGCTGCTAAAGAAGAAGCGCAAGCAGCATCAACTGTGAAATTGTGACCACCAAAATCAAAACGATTGGCTACTCGACCTGCAATGACGTTCAATAATAAGCCAGGAAAAGATTCTTCGGTCCATTCTGGTAAACGCTCCCAAACTTCTGGTGAAGTTTTGCCAACCATCCGGGGAATTTCACAACGGGTAGCGTATTGTTGACCTAAATCTGCAATTCCACCACCTGCTCCCAAAATCACCGAAGTATGCTCACGGTCAAAGTTACCAGATTCGTAGCCAGCATCTTCTAAGGCTCGCCGTACTGTCTCAAGTGCCAGCAGTTGTACTGGTTCAATGGATTTTAATGATTTGGGTGGAATTCCAAAACGCAGTGGATCAAAAGGTACATCTTCTAGAAATCCACCCCATTTAGAATAAACTTTATCTCTGGCGTTTCGGTCAGGATCATAGTACAGTCGCCAGTCCCAACGCTGGGCAGGAATTTCTGTAATCGCATCGACTTTGCGGAGAATGTTATCCCAGAAGGTTTGGGGATACTGGGCTTGGGGTAATAATGTGCCTATACCAATAATGGCAATATCTGACGGACGAGTCCTGACTTCTTCTACATCTTGTTCTACGAATGCAGACATTAACAGCTTAGTACCAATTTCCGATACATTTTGATGTAATTCCCGCACTGTACATACTTGATGGCGCAGAGTCGCGACTTGCCCGATCATGTACATACCATCAGTCAGTTGTTGTCCTTCACCCACAGTTTGCACCTGACCATCTGCTGTGCGCTGCAATCCTTTGGAAGCTATGCGTAACCGTCCTAATGTTAAATTTTCTAAAGTGTCTTTGATTTCCTCTGGTGGATTACCTGCTGCCAGCATTTCTCGTCGTGTGGTGTAAAATTCTTGAGCAAAGGGAGTGACAACACAACGACTAGCATGACCAGGCCCGGTTTCTAAGTTAATTGTATGGTTACATGCTAGGGCTTGTTCTTGAAATTTCGGGACGATCGCACCACAGGTAACTGCTTCTTGGGTAAACAAATATGCTGTTCCCATCAGCACACCAATCCGCATCCCTCGTTCTACTAAGGGTGCAGCCATAGCGGAAATCATAGCTGCGGAACGGGCATCATGAATACCACCGGCAAAAAGAATATGTATGTCTGATTCTTTACCTGGTTCTACATCTGCTAACAAAGTAGTGATCATGCTTTCCCAGAGAACAAAACTACTCAACGGACCAACATGACCACCACATTCGCGACCTTCAAATACAAACCGTCTTGCTCCTTGTTCCAGAAACATTTTTAATAAGCGTGGGGCGGGAACATGGATATAAGTCGCAATCCCTTGGGCTTCAAAATGGGCTGCTTGATCAGGGCGTCCACCTGCAATTAAAGCAAATTTCGGCTGAAATTCTTTCACCGCTTGAATTTGTTCTTCCCGCAAGGCGTGGGAAACAAAACCCAGCATCCCAATTCCCCAAGGTCGATTACCTAATAATTCCTGGGTTTTTTGCAGTAAGCTGCGTACTTGGGAACCACGCATCAGTGCCAAAGCTAACAATGGCAGTCCTCCGGCTTGGGAAACTGCATTGGCAAATTCTGCGGTATCGCTCACCCGTGTCATTGGCCCTTGAACTATTGGATATTCTGTGCTATGAGATAATACTGCTAAAGGTGCATTGGCATCCAAGGGACGCAGTTGTTGAGCGATTTTGAGTTGTTCTTGACTTTGTTGGAGTAATGTTTGAATCAGTTTACCAGTTGTGGAGTAGCGATCGCGGAATGTTGCTGCTAATCCTACGACTTGTCCCATTGGCCAAGCAAGTTTTCCTGGTTCACCCCAACCGATGAATGTTTGCGCTTGTTGCTGCCAATTTTGAACACCACCAGCAGAACCATCGTTTTCAACTTCTATTTGATCGGCAAGTTGCTGTAGGTTGGTGATCACTGGAAAGCCTGGACGGGACAACACACGACAACCAGGATTGAGCCTTTCGCCCAATACTACCGCTTCTTGACCATTGAGATTACTTAGATGACGTTGCCATTCCTGGGGTAGGGGCGATTCTGGCATCAACCATAGTTGGTCATCTAATACTACACCAGCCGCTCCGGCGGCGCGACAAGCTGCTGCTGTGTGAATGCCAATTCCACCTTGTACATAGACTGGTCGTGACTGAATGCTTAAGAGTTTCTGTAATAAAATAAAAGCGGAGTCTTCACCTACCCAACCTCCGCTTTCATGTCCACGAGCCACCAAGCCATCTATATTAATTTGTTGTGCGTGGGAATTTAAAGCTTGAGCTTGTTCGACATCTGTAATTTCTAATAATAGTTGACGCGATCGCCCTGCTGGCAGTGATGCGGCAACTTTTTCTAATGTGTTTGGATACCACCCACACAGAATTAACCAATGAGGTTGATTGCTCAGACGTGTTAGCAGTGCATGGCTAGAAGCAACCTGAGCAGCTGATAAACGTAGCCCTATAGATTGATTAGGATTAATTAAAGCTAATAGTTGGTCTAAATTATCACTTGCTTGTTTTGGATGATGACAAAATTCTGTGTCTAGAATACCGATACCACCTGCACGACTGGTAGCGACAGCTATACCAGGATGAGCAAGATCAATAGGACTTATAGATAAACAGATAAATTGACTCATGATATATATTTCAGAATAAGTAAGTGCTGATACAATTTACATATAAATACATAGGATAATTTATATTTTTGTAATTTTAAATACTATAAATATAAATTAATTTTTGTACCGTTAAAAGAATAAAGTGCCAAAAAAGAAAGTTTTTTCGTATAAATACTTAACTGAAACTTTACTGAAACTAAAAATTTCAAAAACCTTTTGGAGGTACAGTATATACTGTTACTTAAACTTTGTCTTTAAAATATGTGTGATTTTTATTGCCAGAATATATATATATTTCAAACTCAGGTTTTGGTAAATCCGTAGTAGAAGTGTTGAAAATCACTAAAATATCAAACTTTGGAATTATTTCCAAAGTCAGACTATTAATTCAGGTAGTTACCAACAATATTATGGAATTGAGTAAGCATCAGCACCTTGGTGTTACTGTATGGTTTACTGGCTTAAGTGGTGCAGGTAAGACCACAATTAGCAGCACTATAGAGAAAATTCTGCGTTCCCAAGGCTACAAAGTTGAAGTGTTAGATGGAGACGTAGTGCGCCAAAATCTCACTCAGGATTTGGGATTCAGCAAGAAAGATCGAGATGAAAACGTGCGCCGCCTGGGTTTTGTTGCCAGTCTGCTGTCTCGCAATGGTGTGATTGTCCTGGTTTCAGCGATTTCACCGTATCGAGATGTTCGCGAAGAAATGCGACAGCGTATTGACAATTTTATTGAAGTTTATGTGAATGCACCGCTAGATGTATGTGAACGCAGAGATATTAAAGGGCTTTATCAAAAGGCTCGCTCTGGGCAAATTAAAAACTTTACTGGGATTGATGACCCCTACGAACCACCATTAAATGCAGATATCGAGTGTAGAACTGATTTAGAAAGCTTAGAAGAAAGTATATCTAAAGTTTTAGTTAAGTTAGAACAGAAGGGTTATGTACAAGTTTACTCCCAGCATCAAACGGTTGAACCAAGATGAACCAACAGTTTTAACTGAGCAAGAGCGATTGCAACTGAGTGCGGCTTTAGCAAAAGAAGGACGTTTCAATGAAGCTTTAGCAGAGTTGACAACAGTTCTACAAACTAATTCTCGCTCAGTTCATGCTCATTTAGCTGCTGGAAATATTTATCTAAAACAGAAACATCACCAGAAGGCTTTAGATCATTTCCTGACAGTAATGGAAATAGATCCTTTGATGGCTGAAGCTCCACTCAATGTCGGACGTGTTTATTTAAAACAAGGTAAGCTGAGTCATGCTTTGGAACAATTTGAGAATGTTCTCAATTTAAATCCTAAGTCTGCGCCAGCTCAGATGGGTATTGCTCAAGTGTTTATAGAGCAAAAGCAATATGATGCTGCGATACAGAGATTGAGAATAGCTTTGAGCTTAAATCCGGAAATGTTTCTAGCTCACTTGCAGATGGCACAAGCATATCAAAACAAAGGAAAGTTATCAGAAGCTGTCACGCAACTTAATCATGCTTTGAGTTTAAACCCTAAATTTGTGCTTGCTTATATTAAGTTGGGTTGTATTTACTTAGAAAAAGAGGAATATAAAGCCGCTAGAGATGCATTTGAACAAGCGATTCAGCTTAACCCGGCTATACCTGCTGCTAGGTTAGGGCTAGCAGAGACTTTGATTCAAGAAAACAAATTAAAAGAAGCTGCTGAAGTGATCAATAATCTTCCCAAGCTTCAACGGCTAAATATATTGAAGACTTACTTGAGCTAGTGCAACTTTATGGGCAATATTACCCTGATCCTGTACCCAAGATACAAGCACAGATCAAAAAGATTGAGCTAGATTTTATCATCGCAGATTTGCCTATCCTGCTCAAATCAATGAATACAGGAGCAGAACGCATTCGGGAAATAGTGCTTTCATTGCGAAACTTCTCCCGTATGGATGAAGCCGAAATGAAAGAGGTAGATATTCATGAGGGTATTGATAGTACGCTGATGATTCTAGAGCATCGGCTCAAAGACCAAGGCGATCGCATAGCTATTGAAATTATTAAAGAATACGGTAACATACCTCCAGTTGAATGCTACCCAGGACAGATCAATCAGGTATTTATGAACATTTTGGCAAATGCGATTGATGCCCTCGAAGAATCATTATCAGACAACAAAAGAACAGCAAAAAAACCTTGCATATGTATTTTAACGGTAGTAAATCCAGACAATCAAGTCATAATTCATATTGCTGATAACGGGTTAGGAATTCCAGATACTGTTAAACAGAGACTATTTGATCCTTTTTTTACCACTAAGGCTATTGGTAAAGGTACAGGAATGGGACTTTCTATTAGCTATCAGATTATTACAGAAAAACATGGTGGATCTTTGAAGTGCATCTCTTTACCAGGAATGGGGGCAGAATTTATCGTTGCGATTCCTCTACAACAAAGATAACTTTTAGGAGCAAATAATTCCTGTTTTATCACTTTCGGAAGTGAATAATCTAGGATGCTTACAGCATAAGACTTTTAGCAAAAATCTTGATATTTGTGATTGTGTGAGAAAATAAACGCTCAAATGCTTGTTCTATCTACAGTTGAAAATTTGGCTCTTATTTTTATTTTCCCAAAGTGACGAAACAGGGTTAAATATCTCATTTTGGGTCTAACACTTGAATATGGCAACAAGTATTATTAGCAATTATACTTGGTAATATCAGGCTATTTAGAACATTATGCTAGTGGTGGAAAATGATGAGTAGTTCAGTCAAAGTTATTCAAGTAAACGGAATTCTAGATGCTACTAAATCACAGGAGTTTCGCGACAAAATTACCACAGGGTTAGAAAGTGGTGCAAAGACTGTATTAGTTGATTTTAAAGATGTGACGTTTATGGATAGTTCTGGTCTTGGTGCTTTAGTGTTAGCTTTTAAAGCTTTGCAAGCAGTTGATGTCAAGCTAGTTATCTGTTCTATTAATGAACAGATTAGAATTTTATTTGAATTGACAGGTATGGACAAGGTTATTGAAATTTTTGCCAATCAAGATGAATTTCATAAATATATTAATAGTCAGGAGCAAATGAATTAATTTATCAATTAGTTTTAGAATGAATAATAGTCTTAATTATATACATATTAATCAATTCTAATTAAATAAAATTAATCTGGTATTTTTGAAGTTTAAAATTTCATTAATTTAATTAAAATTCACTTGTAGTATAGATAGATCATCATCAAAAACTTCTTGTGGATTCACAGCGATTAATTGCTGGATAATTTGGTTAACTTGGCAACCTAGAGGATGCTGTAACCGAACCAGCATTTTGATAAAAGCATCTAAACCCCAAAGCGTACCATCAGACTTAGTGATTTCGTAGGCACCGTCACTAAAAATATAAAGAGTACTATTTTTTTCTATATTGCAAAAACCATCAGCATATTTTACCTGTGGAAACATTCCGACTGGCATACCTGGAGTTCTCAAAAGTTGAACTTCAGTAGGGTTCGTCGATTTAGGAGATAATAAAATTGCAGGTGGATGACCTGCACTAGAATAAGTCAATCGACGCTGTACACGATTATAAACACCATACCAAATAGTAAAGTATTTATCATTTTGGTAGTTCATCTGAAAAGTATCATTTAATGCTCTTAATACCTCACTTGGTTGATAATAATTCAGGCCTTTAAGAGCGCGCGATCGCAGTAAATTGAGTACAGAAATTGAAGGCAAAGTCGCTCTAAGCCCATGTCCGGCGGTATCTAATAAATAAATTGCCAGATAATCAGGATCAAGCCAGTAATAATCTAAACAATCGCCCCCCAGTTGCCGTGAGGGAATAAAGCAAAAATCAATACTAAGCGGTTTGACCATTGGAGGAGGAAGGAGCGATCGCACATAGTCTGCTGCTTCTGCCAATTCAGTTTCTAAAATTAGTTTTTGAGTTTGCAAATCTCGACTTAACTGATGCAGACGTAATCCTGCTCTCACCCGTGCTTGTAATTCATTATGCTCGATTGGTTTGGTGATAAAGTCATCAGCACCAGCATCCAAACCTTTAACGCGATCAGCGATCGAATCGAGAGATGTTAACAGAATGAAAAATGTAGTCGATAATTTGGGATCTGCTTTGATGCGCTGACAAACTTCCAGTCCATTCATTCCTGGCATAATCCAATCACAAATAATTAATGCAGGATTGCCAATAGCAGCCTGTTTAATTCCTTCCTCACCGTTGTTAACAGCAACAACTTTATAACCCTGTCTTTCCAGCATTCTTTTCAGCAGTATCTGAACTGCTGGGTCATCGTCAATTACTAGAATTTGAAACATAGGCTAAGAAGGCAAGAGGCAGGGATCGGGGATCGGGGAAAGGGGATTGGGGATTGGGGATTGGGGATCGGGAAGAGAAACCATGAATAACTATTTTATTTCCTCTTATACCAATTTTCTGTGAAGCCGCATATTATAGCGGTTCTCAGTTGTGTGAAGTGCAGTCGAAAACCCCACCCCCCTAAGCGCTTGCGCTTAGGGGTTGGGGGTGGGGTTCTTTCTATGCATCTTCATAAATAATTGGTATTACACCCCTATACCCCTACACCCTCACATCCCTTACTATAGCGGCGATACCGGGTTAAGCCAAAAAAGTATAGTGCGCTTGAGCTGCTGTAGGTCACGATATACTTCTTGTTTGAACCATTGTCCGATCGCATCCAAAGGATTAAAGTCTTTACCTGTTTGCCATTTAACATCTTGTCCTAATGGGGTGAGGTGGTTTCCTTGGAGTATTTGTGTAGTTACCATTTCTCCAAAACGCTGTTGCAGTAGTTTAGCTAAAGGTGTTGATTGGTCAATGGTATCATCGTTAAATTTAATTAATAAATTACGACGGACACTATAGTTTTCCTGTACTAGTTGCTGGGTTTCTAAGGGTGAAGGAGTAAATTCGACAGTTAAATTAGAATTAAACTTAAAAGTAGAATTAAACTGTTCTATTAAGGGAATTGCATCTCGTGCAGCATAATTGTTGAAAGAGATGAGAATATTACCAGCACGCTCCACTGGAAAAAGACTACCAATCAGTAAATGCAGCTTGCATCCCATGCTGTGTCCCAGTCCATAAACAGGAAGATATTTTTTACCTAGTATTTGTCTATCTTCTAAGCGTAGTAAAGTACGTTCAAAGTTGAGAAGGACAAGTTTTGCGATCGCTGTATGATCGAGAGTATTGACGAACGATGTCGCAACAATGACAAAGCCTTTCTCGGCTATGTTTTCCAATAGCAAACGGTAAGTGATGTGTGGGGCCGTAGCTACAAAGGCACCACCAAGGAAATGAATTATACCTATAGGCTTTGGTGGAATCAACACCCAGTTACCAGAGATTTCTTTCCATTCCATGTTGATAGGCGATCGCTAGTTAATTATTTTAGTTAACACTTTTTTATGGTAAACCTGCTGCCCAGGAGACGTCATCCAATTTTATATTTTAGATTTTAGACTGGAAACTCTTTGGTGCATAAGAGTTATGTAAGTCCTGTTTAAATTGGTATACTTTCAAGTCACTATGAAAATGTGCCTATTCCTACATTCCCAGACCCTTATACCCGTACACCTATATTCAAGATAATATTCATGTGCTAAAAATAAAAATTCCCGGAATAATCTCCGGGAATCCTGTAGTTTGACACTCTTGCACTTGATTTATGATTTCTCTAGAATACTCGCTTTGAAATCTACACATATGCCAAAATGCCAAAAACAACCGAGTATTTGTGTAACATTTATGATTTTTATCTGAAATATTAGCTTAGAAAAATATATGCTGTTAATTCTATTTCTAGTATTCATTTGATCATGTAATTCTGATTACAAGTAAGTCGGTCTGAATAAACATAAATGGGAGTTACAGAAAGTAAATAAGCCTAAAATTCTTACCAATGAGCAATGACAAATAACAAATGATGGCCCCAACTAATAGAGGGAAAAGACCGTACTCTCAGAGAAGCCGCGCATAGACGCCTTAGAAGTCCCTAAAGCGCATCTACGCCCCTACTTTATTTGTGCCGACTTACTTCGTTAAATTCCCAATAAAAGACCCCTGTGGCTAACCAGGGGAGGAAATTTTGCAATTCGCGCTAATTTTGTGCAAGAACGGATTGCTAACTTACTGTAATTTTTATTCAATCCGAATTGTTGCCAAAATGCCAAAATAAAATCCTATTGCTTCCCAAACAATAGCCTTTACCATCATGGATACTTAGATGGATTCTGGTTCATTTGGTTAGCAATTAAATCTACCACTGCCGCGATCGCCTTCATTGTTCTTCATAGATGCTCCCTAACGATCCAAGGTTCTTCATTTCCATCTACAGAGAACAAGAAGACAAACAGGAAAATAGGACAGTTAATCACAAAAAATCTGAAACAAACGCATAAGTTAGCTTGCGTCTATTTCATTATAATATATTATCTTTTATTAAAAATATATTGAAAAAAATAACACTAATCTCAGATATTGTTTGGCAGTTAATTTAACACTTAGTAATGGGTTATGAGGTATCAGTAGTTACGAGGTAATTTAGCTATATGTATAAAATTTAATGCTGATCCTGTAAACGTTTCATCTCATGTTGAACATCCAAAGCAATCTGTAAAGCCTCATTTAATAACCTTCCATGTTCACTCGCTTGTTCCGGTACTTGCATTGCTGTTAAAGCAGCTAAATTATTCATAAATAGTTCAGAATTATTAATAATAAAATTCCGATTTTCTCGCAAAATTTTTTCTGTCTTTAAAGCCCGTATCAGGTCAGATTTTGTGAGTTGTAATGCTTCTATAACCTTACTCCTTTCTTGAATCGTTACTCCGACATTACCAACTGCTTCTATTTGATCATTTATATCTATTGCTTTAATCACAGAATTATATTTTTCAACATCCATTAATAGGGTCTGAAGGGAAGGTGTAATGTTAGTTTTAACTAGTCTATTTTTTTGCTTCCAAATCAGATATAATATTAATTGTGTGAGAGCAGCACTGACACCAACAAACACAATAAATAAAAGCCAAGATGGTATGAATGGTTCACCCAGAAAACTTTTAGCTAGCACATCAAATGCAAGATAGCTCACGAATGATATAGTAATGCCGATAAAGATCGTAGTAGCCCCCTCTGGACCTTTTGCTTTATCTATGAAACGTTGGAGTGTTTTCCTGATCGGATTAATAATAATTACTAACTCATCATTAACAGGTAAATTCGTCAAATATTGTAGTTCACTAAGACTTATTTTTAAATCTTTTAAATCATGACGCATAGTGATTAAATCCTTGTTAAACGTAAGTTCACTAAAATTATATGTTAATCAAACTTGTGACAGGTTCAGAGAATGGCAATTTGACCAAAATGAGGTGTGTGCTACTCTCGAATATCTCAGAAAGTTGACAACTATTAATATGTTTGATGCGATCGCATAATTTGAGTGTATTCTACTCAATAGCAAACTGCTATAGTAAATTCACAAATCGGTTATGTTATGGGATAAGCGATCGCTGCAAAAGCAATAGATCCTTGGAAAATGCTTAAACAGTACAACATACACCAGACTAGATCACCACATGCAACCAGTAGCCCAGGTATAGAAAGCGATCGCACCAACATCGTAATCACTATCCAGCAAAAAAAATACCCAGCAGTACTGGGTTCATCAGTTGCGAAGCTGAAACCGGTTCTAGGTCTTTTGTCTGTTGCTTTAACTGAGTTTCGACTTGTTTGCGTTCGGTAATATCGGTAGCAGACCCTGTAGAGACGCGATATATCGCGTCTGGTACAAAATTTATATGTATCGTGATTAATGTGAATTGGTATCACGTCTGATCAGTCTTAGTATTCCCGGAATTTTCTATGTCTCAACAGTAGGTATTTTTTTGTTATTTACAGGGGACTCACCTTGGCTCGATAAAGTAATTTGTCACCTTGACGATAACCAATGTAGCGTACTCTGACAATATCTCCTGGTTGTGCAGTACCATCGAGCAATTGATGTAACTGAGGATCGTAGGGTATTTCTGCTCCAACAGATGCGATCGCTTCTATTCCCCAATCCTGCAAAAGTTTTTCTAACGGTTTTTGTACTAACGGCACAATGTTAACAGCACTTAGCTGGGGATTTTCCCGCGCTTTAAAAGCTGCTGTAGGAAACTGCAATAATAAGGATTCCAGCAGTTGTAAACTTGACTGCTGGAACTCTTGCTGCAAACTCAAGCGCTGTTGTTGCAGTTGTAATTGCAGGCGATCGTACTCTGTTTTTAAGTCTGTAATTTGTTGCGATAATTCCTCAGATGTGGCTTTATTTGGTAATAATTCTTGCCCAGAAAAACTTGCCACTAATTCCTGTAATGATATCTGGAGTACCTGGGACAGTTTGAGCATAACATCTACACGCATTTGCTCAACGCCCAACCGTCGTAGCCGCAAAATTTGTCGTTCTGAAACCCCAGCAGCACGACTCAGTGCTTTGTAACTAGAAACACCTACCCGTTGCATTAAATTTTGTAACTTTTGAGTGAAATCTGTTTGGGACATTGGGGATTGGACATTGGGGATTGGGGAAAGGGGAAAGGGGAGTGTGGGGAGACAAGGAGGACAAGGAGGACAACTAATCAGTGAACAGTGAACAGTGAACAGTTTAATTTGATAACTGATAACTGATAACTGATTCATCCCCAATGCCCAATGCCCCATGCCCCGACCCCCAATCCTCACTCTTCCAGTAGACTTCTCAACATCCAAGCTGTCTTTTCATGGACTTGCATCCGTTGAGTTAACAAGTCGGCTGTGGGTTCGTCGTTTACTTCTTCTACTACAGGAAAAATAGATCGTGCAGTTCTGACGACGGCTTCTTGTCCTTCTACTAGTAGGCGAATCATGTCTCTAGCTTTGGGAACTCCAGAGGTTTCTGATATGGAACTAAGTTTGACAAATTCGCTGTAGGTTCCTGGTGCAGGATAACCCAATGCTCTAATTCTCTCAGCAATTAAATCAACTGCCAAGGCCAGTTCTGTATATTGTTGCTCAAACATCAGATGCAATGTTTGGAACATTGGCCCGGTGACGTTCCAATGAAAATTATGAGTTTTCAGATAGAGGGTGTAGGTATCAGCTAGTAAACGAGACAATCCCTCAGCAATTTTTGCTCTGTTGGTTTCGTCAATGCCGATGTTTACTGGTAGAGATTGCATAGTTTTCTCCTTGTTTGTCAAGTGTCAAATGTCAATGGTCAAGTGTCAATGGTTAATATAAAATTCTCTGGACAATTGACACTTGACTCTGGACAATTGACTTTTTACGCTAAATGCTTCATTAGCACGCTTTTCGGTGCTTTGCGGACTCTGGCTAAAATTGTTTCTTTACCTAAACGTTGGCAAGCTTCATAACGATGGCAGCCAGAAAAGCCATAAAATTGTCCATCCACTTCTATCACGTCTATTGGTTCTTGCTGCCCAATTTCAGTAATTGATTCCATTAAGGCTTGCACTTTGTTGGGGTCGTTCTGGCGTGGTAAGGGTCGCCTGATCTGATTTAAGGGTATTTCTTGAACTTTTACCATATCTTTAAAATGTTTCCCAGTCCTCTATATAAATCATAGTCATTATGAGTTTGTATTGCAACTATTTTGTTAAAAGAGTTTAAAATATAGCCAACATCAGTAGCCAAATAACCTCATAAAGCGACTAAACTACAAGGGAAATTCGTCGTCTAATTTATTAAAGATGATACTGGCTGCGGATCTACTTATATGAAAATATCGCTCTGGCGTTGTTCGTATACTGTACTGACAACATTTTGTTTATTGGGCTTGACGGCTGCATCGCGTCCTCAAGGATTGGCGAATGATGTAGAACTGCGAGTTGGGATTGTGCAGCGTTTTGGAGATCATCCAAAAGAACAGTTGCTAGTTGAACCCACAGAGGGCGATCGCTTGCAGTTAAAATTCAAAAAAGGTAATAATCAGGGACAAACTCTAGTTACAAACAAACCGATAAAATTAGAAGTCACGATGCAACCGTTAGCGGAACCAGCAATTGAGGAACGGGTGGTGCTGGGAACTTACCGGACTTATGAAACAGCCGAAGATAGTGCGAAAAATTGGCAATCCAAGGGTATAGAAGTAGAAATCGCTCAACCAGAACGTTGGCAAATATGGGCAAAACGGGATGTTTACAGCACTCCTTTGCTACGTCGCTTACTATTAGAAAGCTTGCAAGCTGCTGGTAAAGCTAAAGTACTGATTGATACTAAAACTCCGCAAAAAGTACCACGAGTGAGCTGGGTAATAGATGGCAAGCGTTACAGTGATGACTATTTAGAAATTAGCAGCAATAAAAATTTAATCAAGGTAAACGAAACCAATAAACCACAAAATGCTCGACTCTACGCCGGACGTTTACAGTTACAGTCAAATGCTTATGGTACTTACACTTTAGTAAACTTAGTGCCTTTAGAAACATACTTGCGTGGAGTAGTACCCTATGAAATAGGTACACAAGCCCCAAAAGCCTCAATGGAAGCACAAGCGATTATTGCTCGTACCTATGCTCTGCGAAATATACATAGATTTGAAGCAGATGGGTATCAATTATGCGCTGATACACACTGTCAAGTTTATTATGGATTGAAGGGAGCCACTGCCGCTACAGATCAGGCGATCGCTACTACACGAGGTATGGTACTAACATATAATGATGAGTTGGTAGACGCCCTTTATTCTTCTACCACTGGCGGTGTGACAGCTGCTTTCAGCGACGTTTGGAATGGAGATGACCGTCCTTATCTGCAACCGATAATTGATTCTCCGAGCAATATTTGGAACTTGCGGGGGCAAAATCTCGCAGATGAAAACAACTTCCAGCGATTTATCAACCTGAAAAAGGGGTTTAATGAAAGCGAGTGGGATCTGTTCCGCTGGCGTAGAGAAACCAAACTAGAAGATATCACCAAAGGTTTACAGAAATTTCTGAAGGTAAAGAATAGCCCTTATGCTAAGTTTAAAACCATCAAGGGGATGAAAGTAGTAGAACGCAGCAAAAGCGGACGTATTCTCAAACTAGCTGTTGACACAGAAATTGGCACATTTTACCTATACAAAGATGAAGTTCGTAGTGCCTTTTTTGCTCCGGTAAGTACATTATTTTACCTGCAACCTCTCAATAAAGGTCAACCGGGGCTTTGGGGATACGCTTTTGTTGGTGGTGGACTTGGACACGGAGTTGGTTTGAGTCAAACAGGCGCACAAAATCTAGCTCAATTAGGTTGGTCGAATGCAAAAATATTAGAGTTTTACTATCCTGGCACTCAAATTCATATTCTCGACAATAATATTAAATTAACGAGCAGAAATTTTTAGAAGGATGTAAGGGTGTGAGGGTAGGGTGTTAACTTTGTACCATATATAGGACTCATATTTGATTTCTGAAATATACGTAGTAGCGTGTCAAGGCTAAAATAGTGCATTAATAAACCGCAGAGGAAGCAGCGAAAAGTTTGAGCGGAGGTTTCCTCCGTTCGCGCAGCGTCCCGGAGGGAACTTCAAAGCTTTTCAAGAGAGAGAACACAGAGATAGAATCAGAGATTTATTGCAACATTTTAGTCTAGACACGCTACTACAGATACTTAGATTTTTTCATAAATAAAATCAGACTCCTATAGTTTGCAAACTTATGCGAAGGATGAAAGTGCAGAGCTGCAAGCCTAAACTTATTGAATCGCGTAGGGTGTGTTACGGCTTTGCTATCACGCACCATTTAGATAGCGGTGCGTTAGGCGCTTTTCAAGTATTTTTCATTACAAATCATATTTAAGTCTGCGCCTAACACACCCTACCGTGATTTTATTTTTACTTTATAAATTACCTCTCACACCCTTTTTTCCAATTGCGGAAGTGTAGCCAGTTCACGTAGAAGTATTAAACTAGTAAAAGAGGGCAGCTACGATTTAGGTAAAAAGCTTGCTGTACAAGCTTTTTGTCTATATTTTTAGATGCGTTCAATAATCAAGCGAATAAGGCAGGAAGGCAACTTTATGCATTTCCTGCCGTTTTGCCAAGATACTACTTGACTTTTTGCCAAATTTAGGTGCTTGGGGCAGACGCAAAAGAAGAATTTTTTTGTTGTCTGTCCTGCTTTTTTCCCTATTTTTAGGGCATCAATGACTCTTGCAAGAGATGTAGATGTGAGGCGCCTAAGTTTTAGTAGAGTTCTTCTTCTTTGTGGGTTTCGATGGTGCAGTCTCCGGTTGGATAAGCAACACAGGTCAGGATATATCCAGATTCCATTTGGTCATCATCCAAGAATGATTGATCAGACTGGTCTGGAGCAGAACCAGACACAAGCTTACCAGCACAGGTGGAACAAGCACCAGCACGACAAGAGTAGGGCAAGTCCAGACCAGCATCTTCAGCAGCATCTAGAATATAGGTATCGTCGTCGCACTCAATAGTTGTATTCAGCCCTTCAGCTTCGCTAACGAGTGTAACTTTGTAAGTTGCCATGCAGTAATCCTCTCTTTTGCAAGCGGCAGTATAATTTATCTTGAAGCAAACAATTCGGCTAGTCCTATAGGATTAGTCGGTTGTGATATTTTGCTTCACTTCTGATACTACGAGAAAAAGAAAAGGATGTAACCGGAATTTCAAGGCGATTAGTAATGAAATTTAGTTACTTGCTAACAATAAGTTTTGCTTATAAAATAAACCAGGTGGTAGTTAATCTATTAGATAATTTTATAAATTTGAAAAGAAGCTTGAATGTATTGACATATCGTCTAAATTAGCTGCTTAAGTTCTGACAGTAGTTAAGTCTGAGTAAACTACAACTAATTTATCGACCTACATTGCGAATGTATCGGCTCACATTGTTAATGTATCGACCTACATTGTTAATGTATCGACCTACATTGTTAATGTATCGACCTACATTGTTAATGTATCGACCTACATTGTTAATNACATTGTTAATGTATCGACCTACATTGTTAATGTATCGACCTACATTGTTAATGTATCGACCTACATTGTTAATGTATCGACCTACATTGTTAATGTATCGACCTACATTGCGAATGCAGCCGTCTGTACGATTTATTTAAGAACATCTTTATATTGACAGGACTTACGCAAAAGTCGCCAAAAAGCTTAATTTATTTAACCGCCAAGGAGCCTTAGACGCGCAAGCGGCTACCTGCGGAAGCCACTACCTACGGTAGGCGCGTAGCGACTTCTGCAAGTAGCCGCAGAAGCGTCTACGTGTCTACCGTAAGGTAGAACGCCAAGAATTTGTAGAGTGTGCGTAAGTCCTAATTGATTGATCGTGCGATCGCGTTCTGGAATAGCCTTAAAATGAAGTCCCAAGTCGGAAGTACAGTTTTTATATCTGGATTTAAACTCCGAAGCGTTGGAAAAATTCGTTTTAATTCCGACTTGCGACTTCGTTAGAAGTTGTCGGGCATCTATAACGCCTCATAATTAATGAAACAGACCACTAGTTAGGAATGGATGAAAAAGTGCGTATTGGTTTAGTTGGTACCGGGTATGCGGCAAAGTTACGCGCAGAAGCGTTGATGGATGATGAGAGATCGCACCTTGTGGCTGTGACTGGGAACACACCCGCAAAAACAGTGGTCTTTGCTGAGGAATTCCAGTGTCAAGTCATGAGTTCTTGGGCAGAACTTGTCACCAGAGATGATATAGACTTAGTAATAATTTGTACTGTAAATCGAGATCATGGTGCGATCGCAGCATCAGCACTTTCCAGCGGTAAACACGTAATTGTTGAGTATCCCTTAGCTTTGAATGTACCAGAAGCAGAGAAACTCATTGCCCTAGCAAAAACTCAAAAGAAACTCCTACACGTAGAACATATAGAACTTTTGGGTGGTGTGCATCAAGCTCTGAAGCAAAATTTACCAAAAGTTGAGCAGACCTTTTTTGTTCGCTACAACACTATTAAACCTGAATATCCCGCACCTCATAAATGGACTTACAGTCATGAACTTTTCGGTTTTCCTTTAATGGGAGCATTGTCAAGATTACATCGCTTGACTAATTTATTTGGTCAAGTTCTGACAGTCAATTGTCACAATCGTTTTTGGGCAAGGGAAACAGAATATTATCAAAGTTGTTTCTGTGTAGCTCAGTTGAGTTTTAGTAGTGGACTGCTAGCACAAGTGATCTATGCTAAAGGCGAAACTATGTGGCAACCAGAACGTAGATTTGAGGTTCATGGTGAAAAAGGAGGATTAATTTTTGATGGTAATGCTGGAGTGTTAGTCAAGGCGGAGGAAACCACACCCATAGAGATTGGTAGTCGCCGAGGATTATTTGCTAAAGATACAAATATGGTGTTAAACCATCTTTTTGATGGCACTCCCCTGTATGTTACTCCAGAGGAAAGCTTGTATACTCTTAAGGTTGCGGATGCAGCTCGGCGTTCTGCCGAAACCGGGTTAACCGCAGTTGTGGATGAATAAAGATAATAAAAATCCTATGAAAAATCAAACTATTGTAATTTTATCCCAAAGAGAACTAGAGAAAATGCGTAAGGCTGGTCATTTGGCAGCCGAACTTTTACATCATTTAGAACCGATGGTGAAACCAGGAGTCAGTACTCTGGAAATCAACGATGAAGCAGAACGCTGGACACAGGCTCATGGAGCGAAAAGCGCACCTCTTGGTTACAAAGGCTACCCAAAGTCAATTTGTACTAGCATCAATGAAGTAGTGTGTCACGGTATTCCTAATGCCAAGCAAATTTTAAAGGATGGTGACATTATCAATATCGATGTGACATTGATTGTGGATGGTTATCACGGCGACACATCTAAAACATTCTTTGTTGGTACACCTTCGCCATTAGCCAAAAAATTAGTCGAGGTGACAAAAGAATGTCGTGACAGAGGTATTGCTGAAGTGAAACCAGGCGCACGCATTGGAGATATTGGTGCTGCAATTCAAGAATATGCTGAATCACAGGGTTTTTCTGTAGTCCGAGACTTTGTTGGACACGGAATCAGCAATATTTTTCATACCGCACCAGATATTCCCCATTACGGCACACGTGGCAAAGGTAGAGTACTCAGACCTGGTATGGTATTTACCATCGAACCCATGATTAATGAAGGTACTTGGGAAGTTGAGGTTTTAAGCGATGGCTGGACTGCTTTAACACGCGATCGCAAACTTTCGGCACAGTTTGAGCATACAATTGCTGTCACAGAAGATGGTGTGGAAATTCTGACATTGCAGAAACAGTACGCCTAGAAATAAAGTTCCAGGCTAATAGCCAAAGTCCGTTTCAACGGACTAAAAAATTAGAACAATAGCAACCTGAAAACCCTTACCAATGACAAATCACCAATGACTATTGTACAGGCGCGATTCATCGCGTCTCTAGACCAATGACCAATGACAGGATGCCATTTTTCTCACTTTTCTTTGCTACACTGCTTGCAGTCTTTCTGCTACCAAATTTTATGGTTGCTGCTCAAACTTCTTTGATTACTCCCAATGAAAACTTAGTTGTTGAGGGAATTCCACCAATTCCAGCAACACTAGCACAAACAGTTGAGCGCTACACTAATTTTCGTTCTGCTAGTCTCTCTAGTTGGCATCCAGTGCGTCGTGAAATGCTGATATCAACCCGTTTTGCAGACACGCCACAAGTACATTTGGTTAAGTTCCCTCTCGGTAGTCGTCAGCAAATGACTTTCTTTCCAGAACGGGTTGGAGGAGGGACTTTTCAACCAACCCAGGGCGATTATTTTGTTTTCAGTAAAGATATTGGTGGTAACGAATTTAACCAGAATTATCGTTATGATTTGGCGACGGGTGACATTACCTTAATGACCGATGGCAAGTCCAAAAATAGCCGGGGTATATGGTCTAATAGTGGCGATCGCATGATTTACACTTCCACTCGCCGCAGGGGTCAAGATAACGATTTTTACATTGTTGACCCGAAAAATACTCAGAGCGATAAGTTGCTTGCACAAGTTGAAGGTGGTGGTTGGCAACCATTGGACTGGTCGCCTGATGACCGTAAAATCCTGGCAATAGAATATATATCTATTAATGAAAGTTATCTGTGGTTGGTAGATACTAACTCTGGTGATAAAAAATTAATTACACCCAAGTCAGGCAAAGAGAAAGTGTCCTACGGAGGTGGTGTATTTAGCAAAGATGGTAAGGGTTTATATGTAACTACTGACCGTGATTCAGAATTTTTCCGGTTGGCGTATGTTGATTTAGCTACATTAAAACATACCTATCTGACTACTCACATTCCTTGGGATGTAGAAGATTTTGACCTGACAAAAGATGGAAAATACCTAGCTTTTGTGACTAATGAAGATGGAGCAAGCAAACTACATTTATTGGAAACAGCAACTCAGCAAGAAAAGCCTTTACCGAAATTACCAGTGGGGCAAGTATACGGTATTACTTGGCATCCTAACAACGAAGATTTAGGTTTGACTCTAATTTCAGCCCGTTTCACCGCAGATGTGTATTCTGTGAATATCCGCACTAATAAAGTTGAACGTTGGACTGAAAGCGAAACTGGCGGATTGAATACAGTAAATTTCTCTGATGCACAGTTGGTACGTTGGAAAAGCTTTGATGGTAAAACTATATCTGGTTTTCTTTATCGCCCTCCTGCGAAATTTACAGGCAAGCGTCCGGTAATCATTGATATTCATGGAGGACCAGAAGGACAGTCTCGCCCGTCTTTTTTGGGGCGCTATAACTATTACTTGAATGAGTTGGGTGTTGCTTTGCTATTTCCTAACGTCCGGGGTTCCACTGGCTATGGCAAAAGCTTTTTGACATTAGACAATGGTTATCAACGAGAAGATTCGGTCAAAGATATCGGCGCACTTCTCGATTGGATCGCAACTCAACCGAACTTGGATAAAGACCGAATTTTGGTCACAGGTGGTAGTTACGGTGGTTACATGTCCCTAGCAGTCGCAACAAAATATAGCGATCGCATTCGTGCAGCAATTGATATAGTCGGCATTTCCAACTTTGTCACTTTCCTAGAAAATACAGAAAGCTATCGGCGTGATTTACGACGAGTCGAATACGGTGATGAACGTGATCCAAAGATGCGAGGATTCTTGCTGAAAATTTCGCCCGTCAATAATGCTAGTAACATCAAAAAACCGCTATTTGTAATTCATGGTCAAAATGATCCCCGTGTTCCTTTGCGGGAAGCAGAACAAATTGTGGCGACAGTCAGAAAAAATAATGTACCAGTTTGGTATTTAATGGCAAAAGATGAAGGACACGGATTTAGTAAAAAGAAAAATATTGATTTCCAGTTTTATGCAACGGTGATGTTTGTCAAAGAATATTTGCTGAAATAATAAACCCCACTCGACTCAAGTCAAGAGAGCATCGCAAATGTTCAAAAAAACGCCTGCGATTGAAATCGCAGTCTTATAGCAAAAGTCTGCTTTAAGCAGACTATACCAATTTCCTTTAAAAGTGAAACATATTTTTTTGTAGAGACGCGATATATCGCGTCTCTACATTATTTATGTGTATCGCGATTAACGTGAAATGGTATTACCCAAAAAAACAAGTCTTCTTAGTGTCTTAGTGTCTTGGTGTTTCAATGAAATTTATTTAACACCAAGACATAAAGGAGACTACGATTTCAATTGCAGGCGGTTTGAGCAGTTGTGTCTATGCTCTGAGTAGCAGTAGCTTCACCTAAATTAATTTTCACAACGCGATTGCGGACTTCTTCAACTTTGGGAAGAGTCAGAGTCAGAATACCATCGCGGAAATCAGCTTGTACTTTGTCATTCTGCACAGCAACAGGCAAATTCACAACTCGCTGGAACTTACCGTAGCGAAACTCTGAATGCAGGTAGTTTGCATTTTGAGATTGACGCTGACGTTCCCCTGCGATCGCTACAGCGTCACGAGTTACCTGTATATCAAGATTTTTAGCTGTTACACCAGGTAGTTGTGCATGGAAAACCAAGTTATCACCCGTATCAATTAACTCTACAGCAGGAACCCAAGCTGTTGATGTATCGTTTGTTTGATTAGTTTGTGCTGAGAGTTCATCAAAAACTAAATCCATTTGGCGACGCAAGTTTTCTAGTTCGCGGATTGGTTGCAAGTAGCGAATCATCATAATATCATTCACCTCTGCATTGATAACTAGATGGTTGTTTTTAAATTCCTTTAACTGCTGACATTCATAATATTGCCTCAAGTTTTATGTAGTGAAAATACAGACAATACGAATTAGAAAGTAGGGTTTTGCACACCTGGTAATTGAATTTACTTAATGACACAAGTGTAGAGGGCGATCGCACAAATAATGCCATGCCCTCTACACTACTTAAATAAACCTAACATTAACCTTATCAACTTGCCATCTGTGCCTGAGAAACCCAATTGGCGTGGAAGCCGTAAGGAACACGCTGTGGCATCATTATCCGCGCTACAGGTGGAGCTGTGATATTTCGAGCATCAACGACTAATAGCTCAGACTTTTTCGCTAGTGCATCCCAAACCATAGTCAGCAACCAACCATCATCTTCAGAAGTAGCACCAGGACGAGGCGTAAAGACACTATCACCACCAAAGCGTCCCCGACCAAATTCATGTACTTGAGTGCTACCAGTCTCCAAGTCATACTTGAGCAGACCATCCAACAAAAGTCTAGGTCTCATGTAAGTAGCCTGTCGGGATGCGTAGACGTAACGTGTCTTTCGCCCAGTCAGGTCATCGTTAATCCGAGGAAATTCCGTGGCGATATCATTGTTATTTAGCAATTCTTCTTTCACAACACCCGTTGCCAAATTGATCCGGTAGAGATATAGGCGGAAGTGTTCAAATTCAGTATCTCCCCCCTCACCATTGTCTTTCTGAGGAATAAACAGATAGGTATCGGGTGTCCTGGTGGCAATAAGTACTACTTCGTTGCCTTCCTCCCAAGCGTTAGCAACATGGTACAGCATACAGGTCGAGATATTGAACCAGCGGATAGTTCGGTTATCTCCGTGGCGAGGTAGGATACCGATGCGGCTGGGGTTTTGCTTCTCAAATTTAATGGGCAACTGATCCTGCATAATCCGCATCGGACTAAAAACAAGCGGCATATCCAGAAAAAGGGTGTAGTGTTCAGTGATGGCAAAATCGTGCATCATCACTGGCGCAGGTATATCAATAGGTACGGTTCGCAACATTTTGCCCTCTGCGGAAACCACGCTGTATTCCAGATAAGGAGGAGCAATAGGTGCAAAGCCGATCACAATCATTTCACCCGTTTGAGCATCGACTTTTGGGTGAGCTGTAAAAGTAGAAGCAAGCTTACCGTCAAAGGTATTTACCCCAACTGTTTCTAAATCAGGAAGACGAATTTCATAAGGTGCGCCAGCTTCCCACAGTGCCAGCAGTTTGCCTGCGTGCCATATAGTTGAAGTGTTAGCAGTATTCTTCATCATCAAGCCATAAGGGGCATCAAATCGAGGTAGATTCAGCAAACCAGGCCAAATTGACTTACCTTGTTTTTGCTCAATCTCAAACCCCTCTGTGCGAATGTAGCGGTTGCGGTAGCTGGCTTTGCCGTTACTGATATTTACTGCGTGGAGCATTCCATCCCCATCTAACCAGTGATGCAGTCCGATAGGCTCAAATTGGGGATTAGGGCCGTTGCGGAGAAATATCCCATTCAGTCCTTCGGGTAGTTCACCAATGACGGTTAGGTTGTCAGCAGTTATTTCTTGTTTGACTGGGGCAAAATTATCAGTCAAATAAAAATCTGCCATATCTTCTGCCAGGATATTAACTCTGGCAGTAGTGCTGAGGCGACTCAAAATTTGGTAAGGTACACGAGCATAGTAGCCAGTGACCGAAGGCCCTTTACTGACTACTGATGACCGCTCCATCTGTAAGACATTAGCTAGGAATTTGCTATCCAGTAAAGCGCTCATAAATCGCCGCTGCAAAGTATTAGGGCAAGTACCAGCTGGGGCTACTGTGGCGATCGCGAGGGTTTGTATGAGTTCCTTTTCTTTTGCATCTAACACACCCTCAATATACATCAGCGAGTTGAGAGCTTCGTATAACTCCTGAAAATCTTTCTTGTCAGGATAATTTCCTAAATAAGCTTGAAGCCAGCTATAACACTCTTCTGGTTTGACAGGTTGATTGTTTGATAATAGAGTTTTAATTTCTGGATCTTCAGTCAATCCTTTTTGTTGTGCAACTCGCTGTAAAAATTCTTTTTCTTCAGGTTCTAGTACTCCATCAATCCAAGCAATACCAATGAGAATTTTTAACAATTCTTTAGCATTTTTTGATGGTTTTTGTACTATTTCAGCTTGAGGAATTGCTACTTCAAAATGCTCATGTTTAGTGGCATCAGGACGAACATTTTTCTCTGTGGAAAACAAGACTTTTGAACTGTCTGCTGTTTTGACAACAATAAATAAATCGGCATTACCTTCAAATTTCTCAAATTTGCCTTTAAAATCAGCTTCAGTGTAGTTAATTTCAAAAGTGCCAGTACTATTGGTTTTAACTTGTCCTAACTTATCTTTACTGGCAATATCCTTATCAAATGCTTCAACTATTAAGTTAGGAATTCCTAAACCGCTTTCAGCTTCGTAAATTCGTCCAGTAACTTTAAATGTCATTAATTTTATCCTTTTGTAGTTAATTCTTCAAAAGAAATACCTAGCGATGAAATAAGCTTTAAATGCATCTGAGAGGTTATTTTAAAAGTGTTTTACTGTGACTTGAGACACTTATTGATCCTTTTAGCATCAGCTTGAGCGTTGCAAAAAAAATGGATAAAGTCGAGCTAAGGAGACTTGAGTTTTTTCAGTGTTTCAAAATTTAAATGAAGATGCAAGGACAGTTAAGACAGTTAAGACAGTTAAGGAAATATTTAATAAATACTTAATAACTGGTTTTTAGACTCTTGAGCTTTTTGAATCGTCCTGAATGCACCTTTGATAGAACTTTTTGATCGGCTGCAAGATCCCCGACTTCTCTTAGAAGTCGGGGATCTGAATTTACGCTTGATATGGCAAATTTATCAGTTAGCTTTAAGATAGAACTCTATTAAAAAAGAGAGCGGCTATGAATCAGACAGCAACTGAGCGTGTGCGCTGGACTACTACAGACATAGACCTCCTACCCGAAAACGAGGGTACACGCTATGAGATTATAGACGGAGAGTTATTCATGACCAGAGCGCCCCACTGGAAACATCAACGTACTTGCGGTCGTATCTTCCGAGAACTTGATTTTTGGTCAGATTCTAGTGGTTTGGGACAAGCAAGTATTACTCCTGGTGTGCTGTTTTCGGAAACTGATAATGTCATTCCAGATGTGGTTTGGGCGAGTCATGAACGTTTAGCAGCTTTGCTTGACGAAGCGGGACATTTAACAGGCGCACCGGAGTTAGTGGTAGAAGTATTATCTCCTGGTGTGGAAAATGAGCGTCGGGATAGAGAAGCGAAACTCAAGCTCTATGCTTCACGGGGAGTGAAAGAATATTGGATTGCAGATTGGCGATTGCAACAAGTTGAAGTTTATCGGCGGGAAAGTGGAGTTTTAAAGTTGGTGGTAACGTTGTTAGATAATGATGAATTGAGTTCTCCTTTGTTGCCTGGTTTTAGTTGTGTTGTAAGTCGGTTTTTTGTGTAAATGATTATCCGACATTCAGATGAAAGTAGAAATATTATTTTTGAAGCACTAAAGTACTTACTACGAACATTAAACCTCTTGCACGAATGCAAAACTTGCCCTCATCCCCCAGCCCCTTCTGGTCAAAATTGGGAGAAGGGGAGCCAATTTCCAAGTCCCTCTCCCATGTTTGGGAGAGGGATTTAGGGAGAGGGGAAAGATTCATGCAAGAGGTCTATTAATTAAATTTTGAACAACAAGAACCCCGACTTCTCTAAGAAGTCGGGGTTCTGTTCGTTTTTAAGCATTCATATTTTGTGGAAATACTTTATTTAAATCTAGAGACAAGTCAGGGAAGCAAGGCAATGATATTACTTGATTTGGTAAGATAATTCTTTTATTTAAATAACCGTATTTACCTTGATTATCCTGATATGGTTCGCTGTAATATTCGAGATAATTATCACCCAAATTAATTATCCAATAATCAGCAATACCTGCTTTAGCATAGAGAGGAATTTTCACATCTCGGTCATAATATAAAGAGGAATCTGCAACTTCTATAACTAACAACGTATCAGCAGGTTCGGGATGACCAAAAAGATAATCATCTGAGCGATTTTTAAGAATAGCAAAATCTGGTTCTGGTTCACTGTTGGGCGGTAAGATAATTGGCGCTTGAGATTGTAAAGTTGCTCTGTCTCCTACTAATTTTGGCAGTTCCTTTAACAATTTTCGCAAACAAGTTTCGTGGGCTTTGCCCTTTGCTACCATTTGAATAATTTCTCCATTGATTAATTCAATGTGATCATCTTCACCAAAAAAGCCCAGTTCCGCGAGTTTGTGATATTCAGCTACGGTAAAACGTTTAGCTTGAGCAATACTCATATATATTTACTTCCCAAGGGAAAAGCGATCGCCTGCATAGCAGTACTATTTAATTGTTGCCACAATCCGCCCAGGAATAAATGATGTTGTTGGAAAGTGATTGAGGGAATCAAACCCCTCAATCAATTCAAAACGCCTCGTAGTAAGCACTTCAGTGCTTAAAAACTCTTACATTGTTAATGTATCGACTTACATTGTTAATGTATCGACCTGCATTGTTAATGTATCGGCTTACATTGTTAATGTATCGGCTTACATTGTTAATGTATCGGCTTACATTGTTAATGTATCGACTTACATTGCGAATGTATCGACTTACATTGCGAATGTATCGGCTTGCAAAAGATTAAATCAGGAATTAGCTTCCTCAAACTTCCTTCTACTTTCCTTTGCAGCTGCGATCGCTTCTTCAAGAGTACATTGATACACCTCCAAGAATTTAGGTATTTCTTCAATAGACAATCTCGGAGAATGTCTACCACTGTCCCAATTGCGAACAGTAGACTCAGCAATTCCTAGTTGTGATGCTATGTCTACTGTCCTTAAACCAACTTTTTCTCTTAACTGCTTCAAATCCATAGCAATACACTACTACTTTTAACATGATATTTTACTACGCTTATTGACAAGCGTAAACAACTGTTAAATAATGAAATAAGAGAAGCGGTTCCACCCAACCAAAAGTAGAAACCGCTTCTCGACCCTTTATTCAAGGTTTAACTAATTATGCCACAATCTATTCTCTGTCAAACACCCACAAGAGGCTGCTTAAACTTAGCTTACGCTCGTCAAATTCAGTTTCGCCAGATTCATATTCATCAGTCTTGGCAATTAGCATGTTACATAATTTGGAGTAACGGCGACAGTAATAATTTTTTGGGCAAAGATGCTCAAGCTATAGCAGAAAAACTTGAAAAAATGAAACAAAAACAAGAGGTTTAAAATTTTCAGTCCAGCCAGAACCCCGACTTTTTCAAAAAGTCGGGGTTCTAAATATCTGATATCAGGTTCGCTAAATTACTTATAATCCCCCATGAACCCCACCCCGGTTTTGTCTAACGCCAAAACCTCCCCTAAGCGCCTGCGCCTAGGGGATTAAGGGGTGGGGTGCAATGATTGTGGGAAATATAACTAATTATCCGAACTTGATATGACCGAAGAAAGGCACTTATGCTGAGGGCAGAAGGCAGAAGGTTTAATAAAAAATTTATACCAAAAAATTCAGTCCTCTTCATTCTGCCATTTGGTTTCAAGCCCCCGAATTTATTCGTGGAAAAGATAATAAGATTTGTATCAAGATGCGTAGCACAAGATACAAGGCGTCCTTGTTAGAAACCCCTAAATTTATTTATGGGGTTCCCTTCTGCCTTCTTCCTTCTGCCTTCTCATACCATTTCACGTTAATCGCAATACAGATAAATAATGTAGAGACGCGATATATCGCGTCTCTACAAAAAAATATGATTGTTAGTTTTATTGTTGTAATGGGAACATTAAATGTGTAGTTTAATACGGAAGCATTTATGCCTACCCCAGACACAACACGCCGCTTGTCCCCTCAAATAATTAGTCAAGATATTGATTCATTGCACGGTTTGCAAACCATCAGTACCTACAACACAACTCGTGCTGATGCTTCTGTTGACAACTTACAGCAAGCTTATCAGGCAATGATGATGCAACAAAAAGTCGAAACGGAAAAACTAGCTTTATACCGTGCTGCTACTGATGCTGCGCGATTAGCAGAATGGCAATTTCACAACGCTGTATTAGCGATGAAAGAAGTTGTGCGTGGTCAATATGGTTCAGATAGTGACCAAGCGCAAGCTGTTGGATTGAAGAAAAAATCAGACCGCAAACGTCCCAATCGCAAAAAGCCAATGGCGGTTGCAAGTTAGATAAATTCTGATTTGGAAAAGGGGTGTCTCCTAATACCATTTCACAAAAAATCTGATACAAATACAGACCCTGTAGAGACGCGATATATCGCGTCTGGTACAAAATTTATGTGTACCGTGATTAACGTGAAATGGTATAACCCCCTTTTTTAAGGGGAAACTGGAAAAAAGTCCCCCTTGGAAAAAGGGATTTATACCACAATACAGTTCAGATAAGCCCAAAATCCTTTGTAGAGACGCGTTCGCTTTTAGCGTTCCCGCAGGGTAATTTCGCGTCTCTACACCGCCTGTATTTGTATCAAGATTTTTGTGAAATGGTATTAGGGGTCTAGAACTTTGCTACCAACAACAGAACTTTTCAAACATTCTCTTAGCAATGACCAATGACAAATGACGCGTATTGATACCAAATCATGCCAAAATCAAAGCTCAAATCCCGGAAAAATCCAAAAACCAAAAAGCAAAAAAAACAGGAAACTCCCACCCTCACCCTAAAAGAACGTTTAGCCCAAAAGCGCAAAACAGCACAGGCGCGCCAAGAACTGATTAATCTACTAACTCCTGCAATTGGTGGGGGTTTATTTATTGGCTTTATTCTTTTTTTAGTAGCTGGAATTAAAGCAGCAGTTCCAGCAGTAATGGGGATTATAGTCATGTCACTAGCCTACAAATATCCCCGCCAAGCTTTGTTTGCTTTTATTTTTTATGTACCATTTGGAGGTACTATCACTTACTACATCGGCAATAGTCCCATACTGCAATTAGCAAAAGATTCTTTCTATATTCCTGCATTGATTGCACTTTGGCAGAATTGCCGTAAACAGAGACTACCCCTAATTATTCCAGCGGGAATTAAAACTCCGCTATATATTCTATTAGGTTCATGCATAATCACACTGTTATTTATAAATGGTGGACAACAGTTTAACCCGCCTCCTGTTGCACTTTTTAAAACACCACCGAAAGAATTTCCGATTGGTATGGGAATTTTGGGGTTAAAAGTATTTTTAGGTTATGTACCTCTGATTGGTTGTGTTTATTATTTAATTCGTAATAAAGTTGACTTTTTATTTATTTCTCGCTTACAAGTTATTTTAACTCTTGTTGCTTGTGTTCTAGGATTTATTCAATATCTATTATTATTAACTGGAATATGTGAAGGTACAAGAAATGCAGAAGGTGCTGCTTTATTTAAAGCTTCACTGGAAGCAAGATGTTTTTTTGGTGGTTCATTAGTTTATAGTCCTAGTCAAGGAATGATTCGCTTACCAGGAACATTTGTTGCACCTTGGCAATGGGCATGGTTTTTAATTTCTAGTACATTTTTTACTTTTGCAACTGGCTTTAGTGACCCTGCTATTATTTGGCGGATTATCAGTTTAGCTTCAATGGCATCGGTATTTATTAATGCAGTTATTTCTGGACAAAGAATAGCTTTAGCTTTAGTACCAGTTTGTTTTGTAATGTTACTTGTACTGACAGGTCAAATTGGTAATTTAAAAAGATTTATTCCTATATTTTTTGGACTAGCAATTCTTTTGGGAATTGCAATCGTTAGTAATCCCATCGTTGTCCAAGAGAGAATGGACAGTTTTATCGCCCGTTGGAATGCTTCTCCTCCCTATGAATTTATAGTCCAACAATTTGAGGAAAATTGGAAAACTGTAGATGGACCCTTTGGAAGTGGTTTAGGTCGTGCGACTAATTCTGCACGTGCGATGGGACCAACAAAACTAGTCGAAACCTATTATCCAAAAGTTATGTATGAAGTAGGAATTTTTGGACTATTAGGATTTATTGCTTTGGTTACAACCTTAACAATTATTTGTTTTCGACAATATCGTTTAGTAAAAAACCGTAATTTCCGCAGTTACGGCGCTGCGATGTGGGTGTTTATATTGTTTATTAGTTACAACACCTATTACTATCCTTTAGATGTTGATCCTGTAGCTGTTTATTATTGGTTTGCTGCTGGTATTCTCTTAAAATTACCAGTCATAGACAAAATGGAAAGACTGCAACAATTAGGGGACAAGGGAGAACAACTAACAAATGACAAATGACTATTGTACAGACGCGATGAATCGCGTCTCTACTAATGACAAAATACCTTTGATTTCTGTGATTATTCCTACTTATGGTCGAGAGGAAGCGCTGCGAGATAGTTTGATTGATGTATTGAACCAAGATTATGCAAATTTTGAAGTTTTAGTAGTAGACCAAACTCCAAAACATGAAGTAGAAATTGAAGCTTTTTTATCGGAACAAGCTACAGCAAATAAAATTCAATGGTTCCGTTTAAACTGGGCTAGTTTACCAGGAGCGCGTAATTATGCAGTGCGACGCGCTCAAGGAAATATAATTTTATTTATTGATGATGATGTGAAGTTAAATCCTGGATTTTTATCAGCCCATGGGAAAAATTATTTAGAGAAACCAGAGATAGGTGCTGTTGCTGGGCGAGTTTTTGACAGGATGAAAATAGCTGATACTATCCAAGGAAAAACACAGGGAGATGCACCTTATAAGACTATTGAATATTTACCTCCTCAGGCAATGGACCCTGGTATTGCTTGGTATTATATAGATTTAGTGCATACAATCAAACCCCAAGAAGTGCTGACAGCGAGGGGTTGTAATATGTCGTTTCGTCGTGAAATTTTTACTCAGCATGGACTGCATTTTGATGAGAGATTTCTTGGTAGTGCAGTTCGAGAAGAATCTGATTTTTGTTTGCGGTTACGGCAAACTGGTTATAAGATTTGGTATGACCCAGAAGCTAGTTTAGTGCATTTGGGAGAAGAGACGGGTGGTTGTCATGATATTAGTATGCGATCGCTCAAATATCAACTTACTTTTTATCACAATCATTTTCTATTGGGTTTAAAAAACCTGACTGTTAGTCAAGCTTTACGCTTTTACATCCGTTTGTTTGACTGTCATGTTTTAGGACGTCCTCCTTGTCACAAAAGCGGTTCCCCAATCAAAATTTTCACCCGCGCTATTTTCTACACTTTAGGTTTTGCTAAAGCTTTCGGAACCATCATCCAATCTCTTTGGAATGATGGTCAAATTTACACTCGCTTAGATAAGAGTTTGTAGTAAGCACTTTAGTGCTTAAAAAAGACTCAAGTCCTGACTACAAACTTCATATATTAATTGTTATTTTGTTATTTATGAAAATTCTAGTCGCCAGTCATAGCTATATTGTAGATATTAATTGTGAAAAATTACGAGCTTTATCCCAGTTAGAGTCAAAGATTGAAGTAACGGTTGTAGTACCTAAAAAATGGCAACCGGGAGGAGTTCAAAACAAAATTATTGAAACTGAATATCGCGACGAAGGTAGATTTCGGATTGTTCCTATTTCTAACTTTAGTCAAAATCATCAAGGATTATTGACTTTTGGCACTGATTTAATATCTTTAATGCGACAGTTTAGCCCCCAAATTATTCAAGTAGAACAAGCTTCGAGAAGTTTGGCTTATGCTCAAATGATTACCTTGAATAAACTTTTGCGATTACAAGCAAAAAATTTATTTTTTACCTGGTGGAATTTACCATACAAATTAAACTTTCCAGTTTCTTTATTAGAGAAATATAATCTCCACAATAGCCACGGTATTATATCTGGCAATCAAGACGGTGCTGAAATATTACGCCAACGTGGATACAAAAGACCAATTAAAGTCATACCTCAACTAGGTGTAGATGAACGTGTATTTACACCTCAATTACAACCAGATTTAGCTAAACAATTAGGTCTTGAAATAGATGAATTTATTGTTGGGTTTGTCGGGCGATTTGTAAAAGAGAAAGGGTTATTAACTCTGATAGAAGCTTTAACTCTTTTACCAAAAGATAAACCTTGGAAATTATTGCTGTTGGGACGTGGTGATTTGCGAACAGAGTTGATGAATAAAGCCGTGGAAAATCAGATGCAAGACAGAATAATCATCGTAGAAAGTGTTCCCCACGATGAAGTTTATAAATATATCAACTTAATGAATACTCTGGTACTACCATCAGAAACAACATACAAATTTAAAACCTTAACTGCTATTGGTTGGAAAGAACAATTTGGTCATGTTCTGATTGAAGCAATGGCTTGTCAAGTACCCGTGATTGGTTCTGATTCGGGTGAAATTCCTCACGTAATTGGTGATGCTGGTTTAGTCTTTCCTGAAGGAAATGTCCAAATCCTTGCTGATTGCATTCTCAAATTAATAGAAAAACCAGATTTTGCTCAAGCTTTAGGTGAGATGGGTTATCAAAGAGTAAGCTCACAATATACAAATAAAGCTTTAGCAAAACAGCAATTAGAGTTTTATAGAGAGATTATTGATTGATGAATTTATTACAGTTTTGATGAATCGCGTGTGTTCAGATCCCCGACTTCTTAAAGAAGTCGGGGATCTATAATCCCAAAGAGCAAAATATAAACTTTAAATGAAAGTTCTTCAAATAGTTCCTTCTATTTCCCTAATTTACGGTGGACCAAGTCAAATGGTACTAGGATTAGCGCCGGCTTTAGCAAAAGAAGGTGTGAAAGTAACTGTAATTACAACTGATAGTAATGGTGATAATAATCAAAATCCTTTGGATGTTAGTTTAAATATTCCCATCCAGAAAGATGGTTACGAAATCATCTATTTTCGTTGCGCCCCTTTTCGTCGCTACAAATTTTCTCTTGATTTATGCAAGTGGTTAAATCGCTATGCTCAAGAGTTTGATTTAGCGCACGTTCATGCTTTATTCTCTCCTGTAAGTAGCGCTGCTGCGGCAATTTGTCGTCGTCGAAAACTACCTTATATTTTGCGTCCTTTAGGTACTCTTGACCCAGCCGATTTACAAAAGAAAAGATATCTGAAACAAATTTATGCTGCGATATTAGAGCGTGAGAATATCGCTGGTGCTGCTGCGCTTCATTTTACTAGTGTTCAAGAGGCGCAAATTTCCGAAAGATTCGGAGTAAAAACACGGGATTTAGTTATGCAATTGGGTGTGAATCCTCTCAAAGAAAATAAGGAAAACATACGTAATCAATTGGGGATTGATGATGATATCCCGTTGGTGTTGTTTATGTCCCGAATTGATAAAAAGAAGGGTTTGAATTTGTTGATTCCAGCTTTGGAAAAGCTTTTAGTTGAAGGGTTAAATTTTCACTTTGTTTTAGCTGGAACAAACCCACAAGAGCCAGATTATGAGAACAAAATCAAATCACAGATAGATCATTCTACTTTGCGATCGCACACTACAATTACTGGTTTTGTCACTGGGGACTTAAAATCTAGTCTGTTGCAAGCTGCTGATTTATTTGTTTTACCTTCCTACTACGAAAACTTTGGTATCGCTGTCGCTGAAGCAATGGTAGCAGGAACACCTGTAGTCATTTCCGATCAAGTGCATATTTACCAACAGGTGCAGGAAAGCGAGTCGGGATGGGTGACTACAACAGACGTGCTAACACTGACTGAGTCACTGCGTACCGCTTTGCAAAATCCTGCGGAATGTCAACGACGAGGATTAAACGCTAAAGAATATGCATTGCAAAACTATAGTTGGGATGCGATCGCTCGTCAAACAATCCAAGCATATCAACAAATTTATAGATGGGATTAATAGTGTCTGTACTCATTTTCATTGCACCCCACCCCTTAATCCCCTCCCCGCGTGCGGGGAGGGGAGGTTTTGGCGTTAGACAAAACCGGGGTGGGGTTCAGAGGGAATCATAAGTAATCAAGCGAACCTGATATCACAAAAAATCTGATACAAATACAGACCCTGTAAAGACGCGATATATCGCGTCTCTACAAAAAACTATGTTTCACTTTTAAAGGAAATTGGTATCACACCCTTAATCTTTCGGTTTCCAAGTACCGTGAAAACTATGAGGAATCACACTTGGTAATTCCAGTTTACACACGGGTTCTTCATTTAACCG
Organism: Westiellopsis prolifica IICB1; assembly: GCF_004323185.1. GTDB lineage: Bacteria > Cyanobacteriota > Cyanobacteriia > Cyanobacteriales > Nostocaceae > Pelatocladus > Pelatocladus prolificus_A. Next base: position 2,249,482 of record NZ_NAPS01000001.1, on the reverse strand, counting down.
ATGGGCGTCAAATATCCAAACTTGACTGCGATCGCAATTCCCATCATAGACAACGGTTAAAATCCAAGCTTGTTGTGGATTGTCTGCGTCTGTTGCATAGATGGGTTCGCTGGGGTAGCGATTTTCACCACAGTCTGTTTTGCTGAGAGTTTCGGTTTTGTGATCATAGCAGGCGATCGCATTCACTATTTCTTGGCTAATATCTGTTCCATGTCGGAAAGTCGATAAGTATGTGTATCTGGAGTTTCGTCCGACATTTTCGGGTGGTACGCCAGGAAACTCACAATGACAGTCTAATATTTGTTGAGTATGAGTAACTTTGCCTGTTTGTGGATGAATGTAAATTCGCGATAGTGTACTTTTAGCTGGAGTGTGAGTTTCCCCCGTAGGAACTTCTTTAAGATATTCGTTGGTTTGAAAGTCTTGATAACGGGCAATATCTACAATTATCGTACCGCTATCATCTACATAACCATTACCAAAATGCCACTGATACCAAGGTTCCGCTTCACTACGACTGATCATTCTTAAGCTTTCGCGGTCAATGACTAAAATTTGTGTTCCCTTACTAGGTTGCCATTGTAAAGCATCACTAAAATTACTCAACCCAGTTAAAGCAGGAAGCAGATTCAACCGCACTGGTGGTATGCAAAATATCAGGTATTGTCCTGCGAAAACAAAATCATGCACCACAGGAATACCATCAAGTTCATGAGCTGCTTTCTGGAAAATTTTGCCACTAGCATCGCTTTTATAAATATGCAAAGTGGAATTTAACCCAGGAGTTATACCAAAGTTAAAAATTTCCCCTGTCTGCGGATCACGTTTATAGTGTGCGGAATAAGTTAAACCTTGAGTTAATCCACCTAAATCATCTTCGCCATAAGTTTCCAAGTTGTGCAAATCAAGAGCGTAGGGTTTACCACCTTCCCATAATGCTAATAGTTTATCTGGGAGTGCTAACACGCTAGTATTAGCAACATTCTTGACTGGTTTGAACCATTTATTCCAAAATGCTCCCGGTGCTATCATCCCATAGTTACCGTAAAGTAGTTTACCTGCTGCTGATTCTTCTTGGTAGCCAATAGTTTGAACATAACGGTAAACACCCGTAGCACTCGCATCATTAAAATGTACAGCCAGAATTGCGCCATCTCCATCAAACCAGTGTCCCATAGGCATATTGCCCCGCTCCATCCGCGCAGGTCCGTTGCGGTAAAGTGTGCCACGTAAACCAGATGTAATTGTGCCAGAAATTACAGGTAAGGGAGTGAGAGGAAATTCTTGAGCGGGTTGAGCTACTGCACCAGCCCAAGCTTTTGTTCTTAACTTGTCTTTAATTAAAGCCATAGAAAATTGACCAAAGAAAGGGTATAGGGGTGTAAGGGTGTAAGGGTGTCCCACACTCCTACACTCATACCATCACATCCCTATTAAACATATGCTCAAGGTACTAAATAACAAAATAATTGTCTTAGCTGCCACTGCCTTAGTAGCTATATTAGTAGCCTGCACTTCCCCGAACCCAGTTAATACCAACTCCCGCTCAGGAAATGTAATCTTTATTCATCCAGATGGTACGAGTGCATCTCACTGGGGGGCGGCGCGGATGCTTTACCTTGGCCCGGATGGTAGACTCAATTGGGATCAGATGTCGCATCTCGCTGTGTACTTGGGACACATGAAAAACCAACTCACTGCTACTTCTAACGCTGGTGCAGTAACTCACGCCACAGGAGTGAAAGTCAATGCTGATTCTTTCGGTTTGAATGAAGCTTTTCAACCTGTAGTTGCTTTTTCTGGTCAACCTCAGACAATTATGCAAGAAGCGATCGCCACAGGTAAAGGAACCGCCATTATTAACTCTGGGATGATTCACGAACCGGGGACGGGTGCATTTGTCGCAAAGGCTGCAAATCGCCGCGAATTTGCCGAAATCACCAAGCAAATTGTTCTATCTGGAGTTGATGTAATTATGGGTGGTGGCGAGATGTGGTATCTACCCAAAGGTACAGCTGGAAGACACACCACCGCCGAACAAAGTCAACGCCAAGACGGAATCAATTTGATTGAAGAAGCCAAACAAAAGGGTTACACCGTAGTTTATACCCGCGATGAACTCTTGCAATTACCAGCAAATACTAAGAAAGTCCTGGGTATTTTTGCCGCCGATGATACTTATAACGATGCACCAGAAGAAGAATTAAAACAACAAAATTTGCCTTTATATGTCCCCACAGCACCGACAGTTGGGGAAATGTTGGATGCAACTTTAAAAATAGTGTCCCAGAACTCGAAGGGTTTCTTTGTGGTTTTAGAAGAAGAGGGTAGTGATAATTTCTGCAACTTTAATCATGCAGCTGGTTGTATTCAAGCAATCAAACGCGCCGATGATGCTGTCGGTGTAGCGATGAAATTTATTGAAAAAAACCCAAATACTTTGTTAGTGACAGCCGCAGATAGTGATGCAGGTGGGTTAGAAGTAGTAGGAGTCACAGAAAAAGATTTCCCTCTCAATCAGCCTTTACCAGAAAAAGGCGAAAACGGTTCACCCTGGGATGGAAAAGAAGGAACTGCAACTTTACCCTTTGTCTCTGCACCAGACAAACAAGGTAAACGCTTTCCCTTTGCGATCGCTTGGGCTGGTTTAGGTGATTTCACTGGCTCGATTGTGGCAAAAGCACATGGTTTTAATTCTGAGTTACTACCCAATACAGTAGATAATACAGATATTTATAAATTGATGTACCGGACATTGTTTGGCAAGGAAGTATCAAAAAGTTAAATTATTCTTTCCTAAAGAACACAAATCACTCAGAAGAAGCTATTTTCTTGATGAAAGTGACAACTCGTTCCACTTCTTGGAACCCTACTTTTGTATGAAACTCATAACTTGCTGTGTTTTCCAGTAAAGCATCTGAAGCAAGTTCCACACATCCATTTTCAATAGCCCATTTTTGGGCGTATTCAATTAAAAATTTACCCACACCTTGTTTTCGATACTCATCTTTCACATAAATCCCTTCTACATACGCAACGGGAGTGTGAGTAGCACCCGGAACATAGTCAAAGCGAAGAGAAAGATTCATAAATGCGATCGCACTTCCATCTTCAGATCTGACTATAAATCCAGCCTCACGAGGAGATTGGAGAATCTTTGTCAGACTAATCTGTCTTTCTTCGCGTGATTCATCTGGCCATAGTTTTAAAGTCAGGTCTAGCCATTCATTAAAGTCATCTTGGGTAACTTTGACAATTTTCACTACAACCTCATACCATTTCACGTTAATCACGATACACATAAATTTTGTACCAGACGCGATATATCGCGTCTGGTACAGGGTCTGCATTTGTATCAGATTTTTTGTGAAATGGTATCACATGCATACAAATACAGCAGATTTCAGCAAGCGTGATATCAGGTTTGCTTGATTACTTATAATTCCCTTTGAACCCCACCCCAGTTTTGTCTAAAGCCAAAACCGGGGTAGGGTGCAATGACTGTGGTAAGTATAACTAATTATCCGAACCTGATATGAAATAGATGAACGACTCTTAAATACTCGTCGTCGAGTGTTTGAGAGTCGTCGTCGAGTGTTTGAGACTCATCAACGAGTATTAGAGAGTCGTCGTCGAGTGTTTGAGACTCATCAACGAGTATTAGAGAGTCGTCAACGAGTATTAGAGACTCATCAACGAGTGTTTGAGAGTCGTCGTCGAGTGTTTGARACTCATCAACGAGTGTTTGAGAGTCGTCRTCGAGTGTTTGAGACTCATCAACGAGTGTTTGAAAGGGAGCATCCCAAATGTTCAAAAAAACCCCTGCTTAAAGCAGACTACTTGATTTATTCGAGTCGTCTGAAGACGACTTGTGCTGTTAGCTAAGGGTTTTAAACCCTTAGTAAATTTTAATTAAGGGAAGTTGGGGGAATCAAAAGCCTGTGGAGAAACACATGTTAAATCAAATTCTGATTTTTGTTCTTCACCCGCCCATACAATTCTTCCATTGTTGCAATAAAAGAATTATCTTTTTGCCAAAAAGCGGGAAAATCACCCTGCTTTTTAATCAAAATAGCTGAAACACTACTTTTTGTCGGAACTTCTATTGCTTGCGGTAGCCTTTTTGTGCTTAACCAAAATTCTCTAGCAGTTGGCTTTTGAGTAACAGGTTGTTTTTCTACTTTTGTATAAAGTGATGTGGAATTTTCTAGATAAATATCTCGATCATTCAATTCCGCAGATAGAGCTTTACCTAAAGGTGAATCAGCCAACTTTGCTTGTAATTCTGCTTTCGATAATCCCCGCAGTTCAAATAACAAAAATGGATTATTATCCAGTTGGGATGCGACTAAATAATAAACTCCAGCGATGTGTTTGCAGGGATTAGCATAATCTGGACAAGAACAACTTGTTGTAAAGTCCTTACGACTGTGCGGCAATAAATGTAGTCCTAATTCAGCAAAAGTATCTTCTATATTTTCTGGAACTTCATTTAGCAACAGTCGAGAAACAATACTCGCTTTTGATGAAAGTTTATCTATAGCTTGTTTCCAATTAGTTTTATTAATAGCTTTGATTTCTATTTCTATGTGGTAGGTAGGTTCTTTGTAAACACCAAAATAAGGATTTACTGAACCCCTGACTTGAGCAGTAATATGATTTTGTTCTATCTCAAAGCTTTTGACTTTACCACCACGAGCATAAGAGCGTCCGCGCTGGAGTCTACCTTCGTCGGTAAATGCTTCTAGAGCTTTAATAAAGCGATCGCCCCACCAAGTACGAGAAAATTTTGACATAAACAATACCTATATATTCTCTTCTTTCACCAATAAATACTCAAGATCGATGTGCTTCCATGTATGCTCGCAGCAGAGTGTTGATTTGAGTCTGCTCATCAATTTTCACCTCACGAACATATTGGATTCAGCAACGTTTTTATTCCAAAATTGCGCTCTTGTTCAGCGAAATAAGTTGTTTAAATGCTTCGTTATCTAATTCTGTTAACCACGATTCATCGCTACCAACTACAGCCGCAGAGAGTTTTTTCTTATCTTCAATCATCTGATCAATTTTCTCTTCTAGTGTACCGATCGCCACAAATTTATGCACAAAGACATTCTTTTTTTGACCAATCCGAAAAGCGCGATCAGTGGCTTGGTTTTCGACGGCGGGATTCCACCATCGATCAAAGTGGAAGACGTGGTTGGCTTTGGTTAAAGTAATACCAACACCGCCTGCTTTGAGAGAAAGTATAAAAACAGATGGTTCTGTTTCCAGGTCTTGAAATTCGGTAATCATTTGTTCCCGGCGTTTGCGGCTAGTACCACCATGCAGATAGTAAGTATTGCAATGAAATGCATGTTTTATATGTTTTTCTAAACTCTCGCATATCTCAGTAAATTGACTGAAGATGAGCAAACTTTCCCCTTCAGAAATTACCTCTTCTACCATCTCTGCTAAACGGCTAAGTTTATGCGATCGCTCGGTGGAAAATTCACTGTTGTCTTGCAAAAATTGGGCTGGATGGTTACAAATCTGTTTTAATTTCATCAGTGTGGAAAGAATTAAACCTTTGCGTTGAATCCCTTCTGCTTCTTGGAGTTTTTCTTCAACGTCTTTCACAACCACTTCGTAGAGAGATGCTTGTTCTTTGGTCAGGTTAGTATATAGTTTTTGCTCTACTTTATCAGGTAAATCATTAATAATCGATTGGTCTGTTTTGACTCTCCGCAAAATCAGAGGTTCGACTAATTTTTTGAGGGTAGTTGATTTGATTTTGTCATTATCTTTTTGAATCGGAATCTCAAAAGACTTACGAAATTGCGCTTCTTTACCCAAATAACCAGGATTGAGAAAGTTAAAAATTGACCAAAGATCAAGTAAGCGGTTTTCTACAGGAGTTCCAGTTAATGCTAATCGGTGTTTTGCCGATAGTTTTAAAATAGCTTTAGTTTGTGCTGCTTTAGGATTTTTGATATTTTGCGCTTCATCTATTACTATCCTTTGCCAATCGGCGCTAGTGAAGAGTTTTTCATCTTTACGAGCCAGGGTAAAAGAAGTAATAACTACATCATGTTGCAGACTTGCGGCTTTAAAGTCAGCAGGATTTGAAATGCGATCGCTACCATGATGCACCATTGTTTTCAGATGTGGTGCAAACTTAGCAATTTCTTTTTGCCAATTTCCCACTACCGACGTCGGCGCAATTAATAACGTAGGTAACAACAAAGATGAGTCAAAAATTACCCCCTTGTCCCCCTTGTCTCTCTTGTCCCCCTTGTCTTCTAGCTCTTTTCCCGATCCCCAATTCCCAATCCCCGTTCGCGAAGCGTCTCCTCTGGAGAATCCCCACACCTCCCTCTCCTGAACCAATCGAGCAATTACCTGCACCGATTTACCTAAACCCATATCATCGGCGAGACAACCATTTAATCCCAATCTTTCGAGATATTCCAGCCAGGATACACCGCGTTTTTGGTATTCTCTTAAGGTTCCTTGTAACTTTGCTAGTTCTGCAATTGGCTCTAGTCTGGTTTTGTCTTGCAACTTCGTCATCATTGCTGACAAAGCTTCATCATGTTCAACTTCCCACTCTTCACCAACTTCTGCACTGCGTTGCATGAACTCCAGCAAAGTCATTTCTGGTTGTTCGTTACCGTGGGATTGCCAAAATTCGAGTAATTGCTGCATTTTATCGCGATCGAGTTCCATCCATTGACCACGAAAATGCACAAGGGGAGATTTGGCGTTAATTAACTGTTCCCATTCTTTAGGGGTGACGACTTGATCGCCAATTGCTAATTCATACTGATACTGTACTAATGAATCTAGACCAAAATAGCTTTTTGTTTTGCTTTTAGTTGCAGACTTCCCACTTGAAGCTTTGAGGCGAATTTTGGCACGACGGCGACCTGCGGGAGTGTACCAAGCTGGTACGATGACTTTAAAGCCAGAGTCTTCCAATACCCAAGCACTTTCTTTGAGAAAGTCGAAAGCTTCTTCTAAACTTAGTCGCATTCCTGTGGGGCGATCGCTCTCCAAACCCTGCCATAATTTAGGATACATCCGTGCTGCATACCCCAGTTTCAGCAGTAAATTAGTTTCAAAGTTTTTACCAAATTCTTTCTCCACCCCAGCTTTGTTTTTTTGACTCATCGGCCAATAATCAGCCAGTGCTAGCTTCAGCGAAGGCTCTTGTTTGCTGGCTACTAAAAACTGCATTTGCCAGTTATCAATATTGTCTGGGGTAGGATCATACAACTGCAAACAGAGGTGAAATAAAGAATCGCTTTGAGTGCGAGTAATTTTAGTTTTCCACGCCAGCCATTGCTGATATTCTGCTAAAGCTGCATCACTTGTCAAAGGATTGTGACGGTTGGGATACAAGCAATAGTAAACTAGAGAATCAATGATTTGTTTGTCAAAAGCTGCTGTAGAGGGAGTATGAGTCAGCAAATCATGCAATAGAAATTCCGAAAAGTGGCGTAATAGTGTTTCTTTGTCGTAGAATTCAACTGCATCTGTTGGTTCTGTTGCACCCGCCACACAAATTAATGGCATATATTCAATGTATTTTTTGATATTCGCTTCGTATTGCTCGGAAATAATCTCCCAAGTTGCATATATTTCAAATGCAGGTTTTTTAGCAGACTTTTGTTTAGTTTTCTTCTCAGTAGTATTATTTAACGATCTATATTTGAGTGCTGGAATATACTGGCCTTTTAAAATAACCTCTTTAAAAGCTTGGGTGTAGTGATACCAAAACAGGAGATCCGAACCCAGTTGAATTTCACTGGAATTATAAAGTGCTAAAAAGTGAATTTCATTGAGTAATTTAATCGCGTTAATTGCGTTTGCAGAAGTGACTGTTTCATAACAATCTACCTGCCAGTATTGAAACTCCTCATAGTCTTCCGGGGTTTCGGCTTCGAGATACTTGCTTAATTCTGGTGAAGGTAAAGGCTGATTATTAATAGTTGGCAAAACAAAATATTTGGGAGATATCCGTTGTGTCAGTACTGGTGCTACTTCTTTGATTCCCAATTCTGTCGTTAAAAATTTGACTAATTCTTCTTTTGGCAGATGTCCAGGGTGAATATTTTTCTTAGTGCTTTGTCGCTTTTTCATCACAGGAGTTTCCACCCATAATAAAAACCCGCCAGACTGTATAAAATCACCCTCAGCATTCGGTATCCAAGTACCATGAAGGACTTTCATAACTCGAAGCCTCTAGATTTTCAATAAATTTTCATAGCTTTTGAATTACTGTATCAAAGCTGAGGTATCAAGGATCGAATATTTAAATTTTTCTAAATTATTTCTTTACGTGGACGTATTAACAAAATGTACTGACCTTTAATAATTCACGGATGATCTATGGTTGGGCTTCAAGGAATACAAATTTATTTAATGGCTGCGTAAATCTCTAACTCACTTTAGATAAGTACACAGGATTCAAACAAAGGTCGTCCGATTTCCTACTTACATTTTGCACCACCTACTTCAGTTTAGTAGTTAGTTTTCTTAACATACCAAACAAACTGTCTAACGTTTTTAGCGTTAGTCACTAACGATATTGACTTGATGGAGCAAATTATGAAATTAAAAATGCGTCGCACTATATTAGGCATTTCTTTAGCCACCGGGCTAGTCTTGAACTATGCATTGGCAATAGATGTCTCAGCTAAACCTCCCAAAACAGAAGCTATTAGCAACAATAATTTTTGTAAGAATCAGTTGAATGGGGAGCATTTTGCCAGAACCGAGTTATTTTTTGGGTTATCAAAACCAGACGGTTCAATGGTGAGTGAAGAAGAATTTAGTCGGTTCATAGACAATGAAATTACACCTCTTTTTCCTGATGGACTAACCTTATTAACTGGTACAGGTCAATTCAAGAATTCGAGCGGGACAGTGGTTAAAGAGGGGTCGAAGCTCTTGATATTGCTGTATCCTTTCAACAACGAAAGTAACAAAAAAATTACACAAATCCGACAAGCATATATAAGTATGTTTCAACAAGAGTCCGTGCTACGTGTTGATGAGGGTTCGTGCGTATCCTTCTAATGATTCAGGTGATCTTAGCTCGGTGAAGCAAGAATACTTTGCCTTTTAAGTATGGGGAGTGTCAAGTAGCCTAATATCATGTCCGCTTGAACACTTATACTCGCTAAAAATTTATTCAGCTCTGGCGATTATAAATCGCACGCCAGGTGCTACGGCTACAAGAGACTTTACCCGCCTGTGCGGGTTATTTTATTGCCCCAAAACCCCAAAGACCCAAAATTAAAAGGATGAGCTTATAGCCCACCCTTTTGTAAATTATTGTAAATATTGCTCTTAAAACAGACAAGGAACCATGAATTCACAATAGACGTCATAACGACAGGTGCCTTTAGTTTTGATGCTCTTCTACACAAAACTAGCCGAACTGAAACTAAATTGTTGCATGTAAACGTCTGGGTGTACCTAAAGATATAACCCGTGGGTCTGCTTCTAATCTATATAAATCCGTTTCTGTGACTGTTGCTGTAAATAGTTTCGGCGATATTTGGGCGCGGAGGTTAACAAAATTTGGTACATAACCATCTTCATTAACTTTCACCGTGACCGCAATTGGATCTTGAGGACTCTCGCTTTGTCGAGTCCAATCTCCCGTGTTCGGCTCTATTTTTTTGAGTTTATCGCCTGAACATTTAATCAAGCGTAAGTGTGTTTTCATCATTTGTTTAAAACCAAATCATCCATTATAACACTACAGGAAAATTTAGTTACATTATGCCTGAAATCATAATACCATAGCTAACTGACCTTGTCTCGCACAGTTAACAATGCTCTATTGATATCGATCGCTCCATAACCGTAACGTTCTGGCTGGTCGAGATTAGGAAAATTTTTTTGAATACTAGCCATTAGAATATCACGAATTTCATCGATGGTGAGTGACTTGTTGTAGGAAAGGGCTTCAGCTAAGATTAAAGCGATCGCACCAGTGACAACAGGAGCAGCCATACTAGTACCAGACATACGTGTAACTTGAGTCGCTGTCTTGGAAGCAGCGGCCCAGATATGATGACCAGGAGCAATCAAATCTGGTTTTTGTCGTCCGTCACGAGTCGGGCCGGAACTAGAAAAAAATGATAAAGGCTTATTGATTTTACTATGATCGTAGGAACCAACCACAATGCTTTTATATCCGCAAGCAATGGTGTTGAGGGTATGGCTATTATCGTGGGGAGGAAGAAAACGAGTTTGGCTGTTATCTTCACGCTCGATCCAAGCGTGAAATTTGCCATTGGTGACTTGAACACCGTGGAGACGTAGCGTCCAAATCCCTCCTGGTAAATCAGGTTCCATAAATACACAAATGACATTATCGCCGTTGTTCGGATCAGACTGGCGGTTAGTGAAGAAGATGATTGTGTTGTCTTCAATATCTACCACTTCTCCGTTTTCTCCCAAATCCACCCGACCCAGACTAGTACCATCGGGAGCAATAATTTCTAATTGGAAGCGATCGCTTCCGTCGTACCATATTTCTATCTCTTTCTGTTTGGGATTTCGGTGCGGAATTTGCCATTGGAGATCAAAGTGATGATTCTGCAACACCGTTCCCGATGCATGAATACCTGTATCGTAGCTGTTTCCAGCAGCAATTACTATCGCTCGGTTTGGCTTTTCGGAAACTAAAGCATCAATACCCTGTTCAACTAAAGTTGTACCGTCATGGGGACCACCGAACAATCCCAGACTAATATTAATCACACAAGGGCGATCGCCAGCAATATCACAGATATATCTCATTGCTTCTAGCAACGCCACCGTATCACCAAAACAACTTTCTACAGCTTTTTCACCATTTTCAATCAAGGGAGTAAATTCATTTTGAGAAAGTTGGACAAACACAATATCTGCGCTGGGAGCTATACCCGAAATACCACTTCCTTGTCCGTTACCCACAGCAATATCCATAACGTGGGTTCCGTGCGCCCTATTTTCTAATTTATATCCCAAGGCAGCATAAGGATCACTTGTCCCAAGAGCTTGATTTATTTCATCCCGTTTATATTCTTGACCATAACCATAGGGACTTTTAGGACTAGAATGACCATCTTGATTCCAAAAAGCTAGCAATCTTGTGGAACCATCAGCATGGCGAAAATTTTTGTGGGCAAAGTCACAACCAACATCAATAATACCAACTACAACACCACTTCCCTGTTTTCCTAAAGAATTTTGTGGCGAGAGGTCTTGTTTAGTAGCAGTTTCTTTAATATTAATCTCTAGAGTTGGTTTGAGTGCTTGCGCTGGTTTCAAGCTGACAACACAACTGGATTTTTTTATATGTTTAATTCTCGAAACTGGAATTCTACCTGTGACAATTCGCTCACCATCAGGTGTAGTACCCAAGTCAGCACCTGGATAGACTTCATTCATAGATAGCCATTCTTTGAGATTATTTACTTTAGCAATCACTGCAACTTCTTCTTTTTCGGTTGATGTCGTAGCAGCTATCGCGATTCCCCTGCTTTTGCGTTCGAGAAGTCTTTGTAGTCGAGGGTCGATGTCAGCGAATATATCTGTTGATTCAAATTGCAATTCCATGTAAGAATATTATTTCCTGAAAAGAATATTTTGAGTCTGTAATGATATTTACAGTCTCTTTCCAATGTATTTCAGGAAAAATCAAAACAAATTAAATTAGAGAAGAAAATCTTAACTAAAAAGCTTACGATGTAAGGAAATATTCTTATTGATAGAATTTTTGGTTGCTCTTGAAACAGACAGATCCCCGACTTCTTTAAGAAGTCGGGGATCTATAACCCTGACTACTAGTATATTTTTCTTAATAGGTTACGGGTGTAGGTAATTCAATCAACAGAGGTAAGAATTTTCTAATTAAGCCAATTGTAACTGCTGGCAGTTCTAATTGTGGTGTCAAACCCACATCTTCTAATTCTTGGAAAAATTTAATTGCTTGGGGATTCATTTGAGCCAGACGACGTCCAATTTCTGGACTAGTAAACTGTGATTTTTGACCCCAAATAATCGCCGTAGGAATAGTTAATTGTTGAATGTATAGTGAGAGATCAAAACTCAAATCACCACGCACGAAAGACAAAGCGGCGTATTCAGCATTTGGTTGCTTGGCTGATTCTAAATAAGCTTGGACTATTTCTTGATATATTCGGTTAGGACGAGCAAATTGTCGTTGTTCGAGAAAGCTACGAATACCATTTTCTGTTGCTACTCCAGTTGTGTAAATGATTCTGTCAATCACAGGAACACTGACGAGTTGAGCAAAGAAAGTACGGGAATAATCTTGTCCAAAGTCAGAAATTCCAGAAGGTATAGTCACAATTAAAGACTTAAATAATTCTGGGTGAGCGATCACAACTCTAATAGTAAACGCTGCTGTCAAAGATGAAGCAATCACTCTGACTGGACCAGTACAAGTTTGCTGCAAAAACTCCCGAATCGTGAGCAAGTAGTCTTCTATTGTGTAATTTCGTGCGGGATGCTCAGAGCGACCCCAACCGATTAAGTCTGGTGCTAAAATGCGATACTCACTAGCAAATGCTGGATAAACTTTTGACCACTCATATGCAGAAGAACCTCCACCAAATCCGTGCAAAAATACCAGAGTCTCTAATTCTTCGGTAGCAACTTTGTTTTCTTGCCAAGGTAGACCAGCAGCAGTATAGTAAACTATCCTGCCTAATGAAGTAGTCACAGAACGTTGTTCAAATCCTAATGGTATAAACATAGATTTTTGGTCATTTGTCATTTGGTGTTTATTCTCTTCCTTGTCCCCACACTCCCAGACGCGATGAATCGCGTCTCTACATTACTCCCCATACTCCCAGACGCGATGAATCGCGTCTCTACATTACTCCCCATACTCCCACTCTCACACTCTCCTACTCTCCCTACATACCTCCAAAGACAGATTAAATTCTGGTTTTTTTGAGGGATGCTTCTGGTGAAGTAGATGTAAAAGTACTGACTATGTTGTGAAGATTCAGTAATTTTTATTTCTGGGGTTTAAGTTTTTTGTCCTGAAAATGCCAGAAATGCAATATTTGTACTAGTAACAGCTATCACTGACGAAAAAAACTCTCAGCTTTTGTTTATGGTAATCTATTCAGAAACAATACTGATAATTTTGAACGTCAGTAATACTCGTAGGCAAAATCACCAATAACTATATAGTTCTCAAAACAAAATTTTGTGTATTGTGAGAATACATTTTTTAGTGCTTGATAGTTACTAATCTGATGATTTTATAGAAAATACTGAGGTGGGGTGTCATGTCAAAGCAAGCTTGTCTTCAATCTGATCAACAGCCAAAGTTTGAAGACCAAAAATTCATGCTTGATAACTTTGATATCCAAGATATTCACAATCAAAAGCGAAATTCATCCTTCGACAGTCAAATGCATACAGCATTTGATACCGAAAAGGTAGCTAGACCTAAGTCTATTGATTTAAATATAGAAGACTTAAAATGCTTTGAAGTTGTGAAGGATCAGTATCAAAAATTGGGCGTCGTTTTTGACAATTGTATCGCCATACAGCCTTCAAACCCTGCATTTCCGACTAAATCAGGTTTGCTGGTACTGATGGGAGCGCCGAAAGGTGGATATTTAGAAGCTACTTTTTTGCAACCAGTCCAATTTGTTAGTGCTTTGGTCACAAGTTCACAGCGTTTAGTGCTTTCTGCATATAATCGCGATCGCCAACTTTTAACTCAAACAGCATTACCAGGAGCTAATCTCGCTAACTCCGATGCTGCGCTTCCTCCCAATACTCGGTTATCTTTGACGGTCGATGATATTTACAGTATTACTTTCTGTGCTTTTGATGGTCAATTTACCATTGATGATTTCAGCTTCTGTTTTGAAAGCTAAAATACGCGAGAATTTTTACTTGGAGATGGATAAGCGATCGCTAAATCAATTTTACCCTATTTCATCAGTAATAATATTTGATCATTTTTTGCTCAAAAATTCCTAATTAAAACAAGAGTGCCTAATTATACTTTTTTTATTTATTCCTTGGCAATGACTATGTCTGTAGATTTAATAACAGCATAGGCTTCTTCTCCCACCATCAGTTCTAATTCTTCGCTGGAAACTTTGGTAATTACAGAAGTTAGCTGGACTTTATGAACAATCTCTAGTGTGACTTCACTATTGACTGGCCCGTTAATTATCTTGGTGACAACCCCTTTGAGAACGTTGCGAGAACTAACTTTTAATGGTTTCTTTTGGGTAGCAACTTCTGTTGATTGAGTGCTAGCATCTTCTGCTTGAGGAATGGTTGGTAATGAGACTAGGGAAACTGAAGATACTGAAGACTCTTTGTTGAGACTACGTACAAATTCCCGTAAAACCTCTGTCTTTGTGCGTTGAGATTGCTGACAAAACTCCTCCAGCATTTTGCGCTCTTCCTCAGAGGTTTGAAATGTAATCCATCCTTGTTCTTTTCTCGGCATAGTTTTACCAATTCAGTTGGTATTTTGTTGGCATTTTTGGTAGCATTCTACCAACCGTTGATTTTAATAAAAAAATCTCTTGGCTGTTCTGCTAATGAAAGGAAAAATTTTTTAATTTTAATTTTCCCACCATTTACTAATTTGCTACAGGCAATTTGCTTGCGGCGATTAACTCCCTTTACATTAGTAGCACAATAAAACACCAACTTATACCAATTCGCAAGTCGCAAGTAGAGACATAGCAATGCTACGTCTCTACAAGAGGTCTTTTGTATTTTGGTAGCGCTCTAGCCTGACTACAAATCTTTTGAAAAAGAAAATCACAAAAATTAGCTTTTTTGTAGAGCTTTACGCAACCACGGTGGAGGATTACCCTTGAGCGTTTGCACTAACTTATTTAGAATACTATCAATCTGTTCTTCTTCTGATTGTGGTCTGACTGGCATGACACCTCTTTTAATTAACTTAGCAGCAGGAATACCACCGATTGATGCGACATAAACAATTGCACAGTCAGCTAATGCTTCCAGCTTTGATGCTGTTTTATCATCACTCTCAGCATTTTTATCTTGATTAGAACTACCAGGAAACTTCAGAGTCTCTATAAATTTATAACCAGCGTCTGAGATTTCATAAACATCTGCTTCTTGCGCCCATCCAAAGTGAGCATTAACATGAACTCTATCACTGGTTGTGAAGGCTATTTTCATTCTAATGATCCTCTCCTGAAGTTAGGAGTTGTGAATTATGAAGTGAGTTAAGATTTCAAAATTTACGCTTAATATCCCTATGGACTCTTAAAATTGACTGCATAAGTCAGGTATTATCACCTATTTTATCGAGTTATTTGCAGCGTCTTTTTTGCTGGGTGAGGCGATACATGTTTCCCACTATCTTTATTGTTTCCTAGAAAGTGCGATCGCAACCCATCATTTTTGATTCCCCTAAAGTCAGGATAGCATATCACCACTGGAATAGCGATTTAAAATGTTAAAATAACCTGATTTTATTCTTTATGTTGATATTAAACAATTATGGAAAAATTTAAATATATCAAAATAAAATTAAACGCTTAAAATTGCTGTATTTGCAGTTACAGCGAATCTGAAGATTAAGATCCCCGACTTCTTAATAGAAGTCGGGGATCTCTTTCAAAAAAAGATCAAGTTTTTATCCTATTCTGCTTCCTGATTTTTATCTTCTGTTGTTGATGTTTCTACATGATTAACCAACAATGCTACGGGGAATTGTTGTAATATTTCCCGCAACCACAGGGTATCTTCGCCTTGGACTTTATGTCCTGTGATGGCATCATACCAAACATCAGAGGAACCAGCAGGGGGAACAATGCGGGTTTCGTGCCATACTTGTTCACCCAAAGGATACTCACCTTCTTTAACTAGGGAGGTGAGGAAACGAGGAGCAATTGCAATTATTCTTGTATCTGCTAATTCCCTAGCAAAAGTTACAACATGGCTTTTCAAGCTACCTGCTACCGACAATTTGACATAGGTTCCTCGTTGGAAGACATCTAAGTATACTCGCCGTGCTTGCAAAAGTTGATAAGTCAGGAATAGCTTCACTCGTCCATCTTCTGGGGTTTGCAGCAACTCTGCAATCAAACCTGATAGGTCTTGTGCTGCTTTGGTTTTGATATCTTGCAGATATTTTTGTCGAATTTCAAAGTCTACCGGACGACGGTTATCCGGATCTACCAGACTTAAATCCCAAAGTTCTGATCCTTGATAAAAATCTGGTAAACCTGGAGCAGTTGCCTTCAATAACGTTTGGGAGAGAGAATTTAAAATGCCGTAGTGTTGAATTTTGCGCTGGAACGGACGGAAAGCTTCCAGAAATGGGTTATTGTGAGGATCTTTCAAGACGCGATCGGCAAAATTAGTGAAAGCATTTTCATAAGCTGTATCTGGTTTAATCCATTCTGTGTGGACTTTTGCCTCACGAATTGCTTTGATAATATATTCCTGTATCCGCTCGACAAAGCCTGGATACTCGTCGTCTTTAAAAGGAAAAGCTCCTATCAATGATTGGTAGAAAAAGTATTCATCGTTGGGAGTTGGTACATCCTGTCTATTTACAGTTTCCTTGTACGGAGCATTAATCTCACGCCATTCTTTGAGATGAATTTCCCACTCTTGGGGAATTTCAGAGAGTACATTAATCCGAGCGCGCATGTCTTCACCGCGTTTGGTATCGTGGGTAGAAGTAGCATTCATGGCGTGGGGCCATTGAGAAGCACGCTGTTGATTAAAGGTATGGAAATCTTCCAAAGAAATACCAAAATGTGTGGGATGGGAACCCACTTCATTTAAAGAGATCAGGCGATTATAGACATATAAAACTGTATCTTCTACACCTTTCGCCATCAATGGTCCGGTAAATTGCTGTAAACGCATTAAGAAATGCAACCATTGTTCCTGATCTTCTGGAGAGAGGTGTTCATCAATGTCAAGGATGAGGAATTTTTCAATAAAGTTCAATTCGTTGAGGAAGTTGGGAATATTCTTTTTGGCTTGCGTCATCACCTGTTTAATATATTCCCGGTCTGCTTTGCTAGTCCCTGCGCTACTAATATAAGTACGATAAACAGGGAACAGTGCCAAAATCTCTACTAAAGCAGCTTTTAAGCCGTACATTGTAAAGTCACTAGCATAGCGATATCGACCAGAAATTTGCTTCAGTAAGTGAGCTAAATTATCAATATCTCCTGCTAAGTGTCTGCTAATAATTAACCTTTTGTTTTGGTCAATCAATTCCTCACAACAAACTTTTCTTCCTAAAAAACGCTGATAAATAGTATCAAATTCCGGTGCTACACATTGTTGACAAAAAATGCCATTCACTTGATTGAGAAAGTCATAACCGGTTGTACCTTGAATTGACCAGTTGATTGGTAATTCTTCATGGGGTTCAAGGATTTTTTCGACAACTAGGTAAACTTCAGGAGCATGTTCTCGTAATCTAGTCAGATATTGGGCGGGATCATAAAGACCATCAATATGGTCAATTCTTAAGCCGCTAATTGTTCCTTCTTGAACCAACTTCAACATACAGGCGTGAGTAGTATGAAAAACTTGTTCGTCTTCGATTTTGAGCGAAATGAGATCATTGACAGTAAAAAAACGTCTGTAATTTAGTTCTTCATTTCCTACTTTCCAGTAAGCGAGGCGGAAAAATTGTTCAGCTAGTAAGTTTTCTAAGTGATTAAAACTTTCTGGTTTTCCGGGTTCACCATTGAATGCACGAATACTATATTCAATAAATTCCTGAATTTCGGGACTATCATTCCACAGTTCCCACAACATCCGTTTGATAATAATAATTTGGTCGTAGCGTTCTCTTCCTTCTTCCCCTGATGGAATATATTTCAACATGTAGAGAACACTTAGAAGTTTCATGAAATGGGGATGGTCTCTACCTAATTTATCCCGTATACGTCCTAAATCATAGGTAAAAACTTGAGAGTAAGATTCAATCCGAATGGGGAATTTGAGTGAGTAATAGTTGATAGTTAATCCGTTTTCCTCATACTGGAGTTTGAGTTCTCCACTTTCTAAACAATCACCACAAAATTTACCTAAAAAAGGTGCTAAAACTTTGCCTTTATTTTCTGGATAATGATGATGCCAATCAATATCAAAAAACTCTCGATATTGAGAGTCAAAACCATTTTCCAGAACATCTACAAGCATGTGATTTTGACTATCAAATGCCATATGGTTTGGTACTATATCTTGCACCCAACCGATATGAAAATTCTTGAGTTCTGCAACTAATTCTAAAAACTTCTCTCTTCCGCCTAATTCGGGATTAATTTGGTTGGGGTTAACAGTATCGTAACCGTGAGTACTACCTTTTCTGGCAGTTAAAATTGGGGATGCGTATAAATCAGATATTCCTAGTTCTGCTAAATAAGAGGCGATCGCTTTAGCTTGATCAAAACCAAAGCTAGGGGTGAACTGTATCCGGTATGTTGCTACTGGTATTTCCATGATTAGTTATGAGTCACTGGTTATTGGTCATTGGTCATTAGTCATTAGCTATTGATCATTAGAATTACAAATGAAATAGGACAAATGATTAATGACAAAAGACTATTGACAATAAACAACTACACTCTCAGGATTAAGTAAAAGCGTTTCCTGAGATTGTGCGTTTAATATTTCGGGTAACTGGGAGTTGTTACCACCCCAAGCAGGATCAGCCGAGTCCAGTTGTTTTTTCCAGGGGCCACTAGGTATATTTGCTTTTATATTAACAACTTCTGGGTTAAAGTTGAGCCAGCATAATACTTCGTTATTTTCACACCACCGTCGCAGCTGTAAAACCTTATTTGGTTCAATCACAGATGCTTCTAAGTTATGGCGATCCAAATTAGCAAGTGCAGGAATTTCCTTCCGCAGTTTGAGTAATTTTTGGTAAAACAACCATAACATCCGGTTTTTACCCTCATGACGCTTTTCCCAATTCAGACGCGATCGCTTCATTGTTTCTACTGCTTGTGGATCTGGCGCTTCTTGACCATAAATTTCAAAAAACGCTGCAAATTCCGCCTTTCTACCTTCCCTCACCCCTTTAATTAAGTCAGGATCACTATGGCTGACAAAGTAGAGAAAAGGTGCTGTTTCACCATATTCTTCACCCATAAACAACAACGGTACATAAGGAGATAGCAAATACGCTGCCGCTGTTAATTTTAACCCTTCAAAGGAGATCAGGGAGGTAAGGCGATCGCCCATCATTCGATTACCAACTTGATCGTGATTTTGAGAACAGACCACAAATTGCTGTGACAAACAACCGCTAGCTTCATTTCCGTGATAGCGATGACGATGAGGGGAGTAGTCCCAAGTGTAAACAAAACCTTCGCGATATACTTTAGCCAGTTGTTCTAATTGACCAAAATCTTGGTAGTATCCTTGATTTTCTCCTGTCAGTACAGTGTGTAAAGCGTGGTGGAAATCATCACTCCATTGTGCGTGTATTCCGTAACCACCAACTTCGGGAGAACGGATAATCCGGGGATCGTTCAAATCACTTTCAGCAATCAGGTAGCGTTGATATCCTCGTTGCGAAAGGTCAGCAACTGCTTCGGCAATTTCTGCCAAAATATGTTTAGCGCCAAAATCATAGATAGCGTGAACTGCATCCAAACGCAAACTGTCAATATGGAAAGTTTCTAGCCAGTAAAGCGCATTCTGCACGAAATAATTCCGTACCCCATCGCTGTAAGACCCGTCAAAATTAACTGCACTACCCCAAGGTGTTTTGTAATGGTCAGTAAAATATGTGCCGAATCCCCAAAGATAATTGCCTTCTGGGCCAAGATGGTTGTATACAACATCTAAAATTACAGCCATTCCCTGCTGATGGCAAGCGTCTACTAATTTTTTCAAGCCATCAACGCCACCATAAGAATTTTGTACCGCATAGGGGAAAGTACCATCATAACCCCAGTTGCGATCGCCAGGAAATTGAGCAACGGGCATAATTTCAATCGCATTGACGCCTAATTCCAGCAATTCTGGTATCCGAGGAATTATGGACTCAAATGTACCTTCCTCAGTAAAAGTAGTAACATGTAATTCATAAATTACCATTTGCTCTAGAGGAATTCCCTGCCAGTCAGCATCAGTCCAGGTAAAGCTGCTGTGGTCAACCACTTGCGAAGGCCCATGAACTCCCTGGGGTTGAGAATGAGAAGCCGGATCGGCTCGGTCAACTTGACCATCTAACTGGTAAAAATAAAGACATCCAGGCTCAACATTATTGACAGTTACCTGCCAATATCCCCTTTCATCCTTTTGCAGGGGAATAAATTTTTCGTCAGGGGCGACAAGATGAACAGCAACATCACTTTCTAAGGGCGCCCAGAGAGTAAACTTGCAAGTGCGATCGCCTAAATATTGAGAACCGATATGCATATTAATTGTTGGTAGTTAGTAGTTAGGTGTGAGGGATTGGGGATCGGGGATCGGGGATCGGGGATCGGGGAAAAGGGAAGTGTGGGGAGTGTGGGGAGTGTGGGGAGCAGGGAGCAGGGAGCAGGGAGCAGGGAGACAAAGGAGAATAATGGATGCCCCATGCCCGATCCCCGATCCCCGATCCCCGATCCCTAATCATCATCATTGTGAGAAACTTTGCCCATACGTTGCAACATCACAAGCGATCGCGCTTCTACTTGTACAGGTTTATCTTCAATGTAACGTTTACCGCGTTGCACAAAGCGGGGTTTAGTAGTATCTATAATAGTGAGCCATTCCCAGTCTTGTAGTCCTTTGGGAATTATGAATTCCACCATTTCATAATGGGCGTTGAAGAATAATAAAAAGCTTTCGTCAATAATTCGTTCACCTCTTGGCCCTGGTGTAGCTATTTCTTCGCCATTGAGGAAAATGCCGATTGCTTTTGTAAAGCCATCGTTCCATTGTTCCTCTGTCATTTCAGCACCATCGGGGTTAAACCATAGAATATCATGCACACCAGAGCCGTGAATAGCTCGACCTTGGAACCATTTGCGTCTTCGTAATACTGGATGTCTGCGGCGTAAGTCAATTAATTGGCGAGTGAAGTCTAACAGTGCTTCGTTTTCTTCTTGCAAGTCCCAATCCAGCCAGGAAATTTCGTTATCCTGACAGTAGGGATTGTTGTTTCCTCGTTGCGATCGCCCCATTTCATCACCCATCACTAACATGGGTACACCTTGGGAAAGAAACAGCGTAGTCAAGAAGTTCCGCAGTTGCTTTCGCCGCAGTTGTGTGATTTTCCAATCATTCGTATCACCTTCAACACCGCAATTCCACGAGCGGTTATGGCTTTCTCCATCTCGGTTTTCTTCGCCGTTGGCTTCGTTGTGCTTTTCGTTGTAGCTAACTAAGTCATAGAGAGTAAAGCCATCATGAGCAGTAATAAAATTTACACTAGCGCTGGGACTCCGACCATTAAACTGATATAAGTCGGAACTGCCTGTAAACCGATAAGCAAATTCTGCCATGCGGCTGTCTTCTCCACGCCAAAAGTCCCGCACTGTATCGCGATATTTCCCATTCCACTCCGACCACAACAGGGGAAATTCGCCTACTTGGTAGCCTCCCTCACCCACATCCCAAGGTTCAGCAATTAACTTCACATCTGCTAGAGTTGGGTCTTGGTGGATAATATCAAAGAAAGCTGCCAGACGATCAACCGCGTATAATTCTCTAGCTAATGCCGAAGCCAAGTCAAAACGGAAACCATCAACATGGCATTCCAACACCCAGTACCGTAGACTATCCATAATCAGTTTCAGTACTTGGGGATGGCGGACGTTGAGAGAATTGCCACAACCAGTAAAATCCATGTAGTAACGGCAATTGCCATCAACCAGACGGTAGTAAGAAGCATTATCAATGCCACGCAAGGATAAAGTTGGCCCCATGTGGTTGCCTTCACCCGTGTGATTGTAAACTACATCTAAGATTACCTCAATGCCAGCATTGTGTAATGCTTTTACCATCTGCTTAAACTCTCGCACTTGCTGTCCGAGAGAACCACTGGCACTATAACCAGAGTAAGGAGCTAAGTAGCAAAGAGAATCGTAGCCCCAGTAATTTTTTAAGCTTTTATCTACTAAATGTCCGGGATAAGCCAAAAAATGATGGACTGGCATTAATTCTACTGCCGTTACACCCAAAGATAGCAAGTGAGAAATCGCGGCTGGATGAGCAAGTCCGGCATAAGTTCCGCGTAGCCTTGGGGGAATTTCTGGATGTAGTTTGGTAAAACCTTTGACATGAGTTTCATAAATCACAGTTTCATGCCAAGGAGTTCGCAGTAGTACGTCTCCTTCCCAATCAAAAGACTGATCAACGACAACTGATTTGGGAACTAAATGAGTATCGTCAAGTTCCGAAAAACCTAAATCTTCATTTGGATCATCCCAAGGATAACCAAAGATTTCTTCACCAAAGCGGACATCGCCATCAATTGCTTTTGCGTAGGGATCAATTAATAGTTTGTTGGGGTTAAACCGATGTCCTTCTTCTGGCGAAAAAGGGCCGTGGACTCTAAAACCATACCTTTGACCAGGGCCAATCCCAGGAACATAACCATGCCAAGTGAAGTTAGTAACTTCTTTAATTTCTAAGCGGGTTTCTCGACCTTTTTGATCGAATAGACACAATTCAACTTTTGTCGCATGTTCCGAGAAAATTGCGAAATTTGTACCCTTGCCATCCCAGTTTGCTCCCAGAGGATAGGGTCTACCAGGCCAGAGTGAGAAGTACATACAGTCAAACTCCTGTTGCAGATTTATCAGGCAGGACAGTTAAGCTAACGCGCATGACAAAATCTTGCCCAGCACAACACGCCTTAGCTTTTCGCAGTATCTCAAATATTAAAACAAATAAAAAGTTTTGTAACTCAACCTGTTGGCATAATTTTTACTAATTCAGTGAATCCTGACATCCCCACAAATGGTGATTTTTGTCAATTTTTTGGTAACTCACTTAGACAATTTTGCTACAATTTCGGGCATAATCAAGCGATCGCTCGATAGCACAACCTCAAAATACTGATTCCCAAATTCTCAAGATCTCTTGACAAAACTAGAACACTTTCTCAGTTATCAGTTAACAGTTAACAGTTACCAGTTTAATTTGATAACTGATAACTGATAACTGATTTATGACCAATGACTATTGACTAACAGGCATTTCCTCTGTACTGGCTTTTATACGGCTGACAGAGCTTCTGTGAATGCGATCGCTTTTACGAACACCACCAGCCATTTCATATTCTACGCTGTCTTTGCCATACTTAAAGGCAACACCAATTAGCATTTTTTCTGAAAGATCACCCAATTTTTTTTCTAATTCTTTCATCTCGGTTTTGGAAGAATCAATTACAGTTAACGCAGTATTATAAGCATCAATTTTGGTACGATATTGATCGATTAATTGTGTCATATTTTGCAAATTGCGAACATCGCCAAAATCCATAGTTGGATCAATTGCTTTGAGTCCAGAGGCTCTTAATTCGGCTTTTTCTAAAACGCGGGATGTGCGTTTTTTACGAGACATAGCTACGCTCCTCATCAATACTTTTAGAGCTAGTTTGTCTTAATCAAATTTCATTCTGCATCAGCAAATTTCACATAAAATTAGATTTTTGCTCAAGTTTTTTGAGATTAGTATTAGTGTTTTTGCTGAAGTGCTGCGTGAGAGATCAGATCCCCGACTTCTCTTAGGATACAGCTGGCGAATGGTGGGTTTAACCCCTCGTTCGCCCACAAATTGATTGTAGAGACGCTTCAAACAGCGCGTCTCTACATCTGGTGGAATGACGAAAAATCTTGATGAGGGGTGTCACCCCTGATTCGCCAACTGTATCCTAAGAGAAGTCGGGGATCTGGCTTTTGCGATTCTCACAAACCAGATAGGATTGATGGCGAAGTAGAACGATTTGAAAAAAACAAACTTAGTGTCCTAACGACACAACTTAATGTCCTAACGACACAACTTAATGTCCTAACGACAACAACTTGTGTCCTAACGACACAACTTAGTGTCCTAACGACACAACTTAGTGTCCTAACGACACAACTTAGTGTCCTAACGACAACAACTTGTGTCCTAACGAAATCAAAAATTTTGATTGAAATTGCCTAATGTACAATCAAACTCGTGTATTCCTAAGTTAATTAGAATGCACATAAGCAAAGTAGCACATGGAACCTTTAACTACTGCTGCGATCGCAATTGGCTCTGTAGTCGCCACCAAAGCGTTAGAAAAGACGGGAGAAAAGGTAGGCGAAGCTTTATGGGATAAGACTGGTCAGTTTATTGTGAAGCTGAGAAAACAGTCTCCTCAAATTGTCGCTGCTATTGAAAAAGCACCAGAACAACCGCTAGATTATGGTAAGGCAGTATTGGAAGTAGAAGCTGCGGCGAAAGCTGATCCGGAAGTGGCGCAAGCAGCAGAGGAATTAGCAACAGCAGCAAAAGCCGAACCAAATCCGAAATTTGCAGAGATTCTGGCTATGCCTAATTTAGCAAAGTTGGCAGATAAAATTGGTCAGGTAGTCATGCCGGGTGGAACAGGTAATATTGAAAACATGTCTTTTTAGTAGTAGTAGTTATGACGGAACGTCTAACGCACCGCCAATGATTTCAAAACGGTGCGTTAGGCTAAAGCCGTAACACATCCTACTGGCGTGTCTAGACTAAAATAGTGCATTAGATTTTTAGTTTTTTTAGCGTTAAGTAAGTCGGCGGGAAAAATTCAATGTATATGAAGAAATATAAATTAGCTGTAGGGTGCGTTATCGCGCAGCGCAACGCGCCTTGAATTCTTGACCGTGCGTTAGCCTACGGCATAACGCACCCTACATTTAAATTTCTTAACATAGCTATAAATATTAGCGCCGACTTATTTAAAGCGCTTACTACCAACCTTTTCTATTGCATCATTTTAGTCTAGACACGCCACTACTGGACTGACACAGCTAAAATGTTGCATTAATAAACCGCAGAGGCGCAGAGAACGCAGAGAAAAAATTAGAGATTTATTGCAACATTTTAGCCTTGCCACGCCACTACTGAAGAATTAGTTCAATGGCATTAAATTTAATCATATATGTCTGAAGATTCCAGGAAAATTGCTGACAAAATCGGTGTTTTCGCTGCTTCTGATGCTAATGTTAACATCGGCACTCAAATCATTGCAGGACAAAAACAGCTAACTCCCACAAAATCTATCCCCTATCGCGGTTCGGTGCATTTTGTGGGGCGAGAAACAGAACTCACACAACTGGATGAAGATTTGCAGCGCGGAGATTATGTCGCCATAGCTGGGATGGGAGGTGTAGGTAAAACAGAATTAGCTACCCAATACGCCAGACGATATCAAGATCATTATGGGGGAATTGCTTGGTTTAATGACCGAGCCAGCAATCTCGCTGCTGAAGTGTTGGAGTTTTTTGTCAAACTGGGTTTGGAGATTCCCCAAGAACGAGGGGGAAAATTATTAAGCCTAAAGCAACAAGCCGCTTGGTGTTGGTCGCAATATCCCCAAGCTAACTTACCTATATTAATTATCTTTGATGATGTCACTAGCTTAGACAATTTGCGCGAAGTTGTACCCAGTGATAACCGCTTTCGAGTTTTGGTGACTACTCGGTTGCGAAATCTAGACCCAAATTTTATTCAAGAGATTGCTTTAGATGTTCTCTCGCCAGAAAAAGAACCAGGTAAAGCCTTAGAATTGTTAAAAAAACTGTTGGGAAACAAAGACGGGCGAGTTGACAACCAACCAAAAGCCGCAACTGCAATTTGTAAATTGCTGGAATATTTACCCTTGGGGATAGAGTTAGTAGGAGGTTATTTAGTCCGGGATTTAGAATTATCTCTGGACACAATGTTAAGGCAATTGCAAGAACGTAAATTAGCAGAAGCAGCTTTACAAGACCGGGAAACCATTAACTCAACTCAACTGGGAGTTAAAGCCGCCTTTGCTTTAACTTGGGATGAACTCGACCCAGTAGCGCAACAACTAGGCAGATTTTTGAGTTTATTTGCTCCTCAATTGATTCTTTGGGATTTGGTAATTTGGGTGGCGATAGAAAGTCAAAACATTGAGCAAACAGAAACAGAAGCACCCCACCCCCAACCCCTCCCCGCAAGCGGGGAGGGGAGCAAAAGCGCAGCTTTGGCGGGGTGGGGTGCTGAAGAATTAAACGCAGCTAAAAAGCAACTCTACGAACGCAACTTGCTGCAACAGGTAGAAGACAGCCAAGGATATTATCAAATTCATGCTTTAGTGCGGTGGTTTTTGCAAGAGCAATTAGCCAATGCTGGCGAAATGCAATCAGTTTTAGAAACAACCTTCGCCACTGCAATGATAACTCTTGCTCAAAAGATCCCCCAGTCACCTACCTCTGAGCAAATCAAATTTTTCAGCGTTTTTGTTCCCCATCTTGAAGACCTGGGAAATCGATTAATTGCTGAGATTAACAAAGCAGGTGAGGAACAGATAATTTCCCCAGCATCAGTTCCCAATGATCAAGTAATTTGGATATTTTTGGGAGTGGGAAGATTTTATGAAGGACAAGGACTATATCAATTAGCAGAACCTTGGCGTGAGCAATGCGTCACTGTTTGCCAAGCTTTATTTGCAGGCGACCATTCGGATGTGGCTACTAGCTTGAATAATTTAGCTTTGCTCTACGATAGCCAAGGGCGGTATAGTGAAGCCAAACCTCTCTTGATTGATGCTTTGGCGATGACAAAGCGCCTGTTTGCAGGCGACCATCCGGATGTGGCTACTAANATTGATGCTTTGGCGATGACAAAGCGCCTGTTTGCAGGCGACCATCCGGATGTGGCTACTAATTTGAACAATTTAGCTGCACTTTACGATAGCCAAGGACGGTATAGTGAGGCCGAAACTCTCTACATTGAATCTTTGGCAATGAGAAAGCGCCTGTTTGTTGGCGACCATCCCGATGTAGCTAGTAGCTTGAACAATTTAGNGCCGAAACTCTCTACATTGAATCTTTGGCAATGAGAAAGCGCCTGTTTGTTGGCGACCATCCCGATGTAGCTAGTAGCTTGAACAATTTAGTTGAACTCTACCGTAGTCAAGGGCGGTATAGTGAAGCCAAACCTCTGTTGGTTGATGCTTTGGCGATGATCAAGCGCCTGTTTGTTGGCGATCATCCGGATGTGGCTACTAGCTTGAACACTTTAGCTGGACTGTACGATAGCCAAGGGCGGTATAGTCAAGCCGAACCTTTCTACATTGATACTTTGGCGATGATCAAGCGCCTGTTTGTTGGCGACCATCCCTATGTGGCTACTAGCTTGAACAATTTAGCTTTGCTCTACTGTAGCCAAGGGCGGTATAGTGAAGCCGAACCTCTCTTGATTGAAGCTTTGGCAATGAGCAAGCGCCTGTTTGTTGGTGACCATCCCGATATGGCTACTAGCTTGAACAATTTAGCTTTGCTCTACAATAGCCAAGAGCGGTATAGTGAAGCCGAATCTCTCTACATTGATGCTTTGGCGATGTGTGAACGGCTGTTAGGGGTCAATCATCCCAAGACAGTGACAATTCGAGAAAATCTGACGATTCTGCAACGCCAGTTGTCTCCCCGTGCTATTTGGAAATGGCTGTTTAATTTATTTTTGAAATTCTTGTTGGTAATAATAATTTTACCGTTTTATTGGCTGTGGCTATTGGTTAAGAAAATAATTCGTAGGTCGTGAACAACAAGATCCCCGACTTTTTAAAAGGATACAGCTGGCGAATCAAAGGTGACATCCCTCATTAAGATTTTTCGTCATTCCACCAGATGTAGAGACGCGCCATGGCGCGTCTCTACAACCAATTTGTAGGCGAACGAGGGATCAAACCCACTATTCACCAGCTGTATCTTTAAAAAAGTCGGGGATCTGACCTCTTACCTTTCACAATTTCTACACGGATTGCTATATGATTCGTGATTATTAATTTAAAAATGGAGCGATCGCTCAAATTGTCCAAATCCCTAAGTAAATAAGGTTAGCTGACTTTACCATAGGCGATCGCGTCTTACAAACGCTAATTCGCCCCTGCTGGACATATCGCTCAAGAGCGCGGACACTAACACCAAGAGAATCTGCTGCTTGTTGCTTGTTCAAAGGTTAACCTCGCCAAATGTCGCTCCTCGGTCGAACTTGTGAAAGAAGGAATTACGCCAAATCTTATCAAAGTCCTGGCAAGCTTTGGCGAGATAACAATATTTGAGCAAAAATACTCACAAATAAAGTCTTGGCAATTAACTTCGCAATTTGCTAAGATTATTTCATGTCTGTTATTAAATAAGGCATTGTATTAATTTTAAAAACCAGTGAATTCATAGGGAGCAACAAATATGGCAATTACAAAGTGTAGAGGAAACCCCAAACGATGCGTATTATCTCAGAAACCAGACTCAAGCAAGCTTGTGAAAAATATCCTGATGGAGAGTCTAGTATACGAGCTTGGATAAAGCTTGTAAAAGCGCAAGAATGGAAAAGTTTTACTGATGTTAAAGCTACTTCCATCTTTGCACCTGACCAAGTTAAAAACTTCGTCATTTTTGATATTGGAGGAAACAAATATAGGTTAATAACCTGTATTAACTATAAAATAAAAGCTATATACATTCGTGAGTTTCTAACTCATGCAGAATACGATAAAGATAAATGGAAGAATGACGAATGGTTTGATAGTGAATAGTTATTAAAGGTGCTATCACTACAATAAAACTAAAATTGATATTGTATCAATCTTAGTGACAACAATTAAAAAACGATTCTAAAAATGACAAAATGCAAAACAATCTCACATATACTGAATTACTTACTAATTTTCCTCCACGCACCATAAAATCTGAAGAAGATTTTCAGAAAACACAAGCTTGTGTAGATCGCTTACTTGATAAAGGTGAATTGACTGAAGCGGAAGAAGATTATCTAGATTTACTTGGAGTTTTGATTAGTGAATACGAACAAGGACAAGATTTAGTGCCAGATATTTATGGTGTAGAACTTCTTAAAGTTTTGATTGAAGAATTAAATTTAAAACAAAAAGATTTGGTTCCTATTTTCAAAACAGAATCAATTGTTTCTGATGTTCTTAGTGGCAAGCGTAAGTTAACGGTTGAACACATTCAAAAACTTGGAGAATTTTTTAAGGTTTCACCTGCTGTATTTTTTCCAGTAAATCCCGATTATAAAGATTCATTAGAGGTAGCCTAATTGTATTACCTAAGTATTTGATAGAGGTTACATTAGCTGTAGGCTATGATACAGGGTCTACAGTTGGGTCAATGAAAGTCAATATTCTCATTAAGTCTCTTGAATTTTAACTGTTAGTTAGGTGCGGAAGGTAGGTTAGATCTGCCTTGAAAATAATGTAGAGACATTGCAATGCAACGTCTCTACAAAGATTTTGGGTAACGTATAGTTAATTATCACCAGAAGTCTAATATCTACCAGTTGCGCCACTTAACGCCTTTACTATCATCACTGCTAATTTCTAACTTTGGATTTTGCAACAATCTTTCATATTCCGTGCTACTTGCCCAACGGTCAATTTCTCGCGCCCGCAATACTGGTACTGGGTGAGTTAATTGGGCTGTGCGGGTGACTTTGACCATTTCGCCGAGTTCGGTTTTACTAATATCATCGTAGGCGCGGGCTTGGTCAATAAAAGCATCAAGGTTAAGTTGGGGTGCGAGAGTTGGTGAACCACCGCTTAATTTCATCAACACAGACATCACGGCTTTGGGATTTTGGGTTGCTAATAATGCGGCGCGATCGCAGGTAAATTCTGCACAACGAACCCATTCCAAAAGTTGTGCTTGGATTGCTTGAGCAATAAATCCACCGATATTAGGCAAAGTTGCTGCTGCCAAAATTAATATATTGACTGGTGTCAGATAAACACTATGGTCACACTTGAGATGTCCCAGTTCATGAGCAATGACTGCTTGAGTTTCCTCTGGTGTGAGCATATCAATTAAGGAAGTGTGCAGCACTACAAAAGGCTGCTTACCCCGCATCGCAAAAGTGTAAGCATTCGGAGCCGGATGTTGTCTGATATACAACTGCGGTGGCTCAATGTCTAAAACATGACAAGCTTCTAATAATAGTTTGTGTAAATGGGGTAGTTGGTTTTCGCCCACCAAGATACTAGATGCAATGTTTTCCACATAAAATAATTGCTCCGCCACTGGCCCCAGGACATTCCGCACCATCAAATCTATACCGGGAATCTGCTTCAGCGCTTTGGTTGCTTCGAGGTCTAGGGGGTGACGAAATGAGTCTGCTTTCAGACCAACAAGCTGAGTTTTGGAGGATAACATAGCAAAGCAAGTGGAAAGTTGTGAGGTTTGTAATGGAGTTGGTTTGATACCAGCCCTACAAAGCCTAGTATAGCGAGATTAGTTGTTGGTGGTTGGTGGTATTTCTTGGTGTCTTTGTGTCTTGGTGGTGAAAAAGAATATTTGAAACACCAAGACACAAAGAGAAAATACAGCTTTTTAGATGGTTCAGGTATTGAGCGCGCCAGGAGCAATTTCTGTTTTTACCTCGGAACCGGGTAAACGTTGAATTTTTGCTCCTAATTGCTGTAATTTGAGATCAAGGCGATCGTAGCCGCGATCAAGGTAGGACAATCCTTGGATAGTGGTTTTACCGTCTGCTGCCAAGCCGGCGACAACTAAAGCTGCGGCGGCTCGTAAGTCTGTACCAATTACAGGTGCGCCAGATAATAGTGGTACTCCCCGGACGAAAGCAGTGTTACCTTTAACACGAATGTCTGCCCCTAAGCGATTTAACTCGGAGGCGTGACGCAAGCGGTTTTCAAATACGGTTTCATTAATTAGGCTATCGCCTTCTGCGATCGCCAGTAAAGCCATGAATGGCGCTTGCATGTCGGTAGGAAAACCAGGATGGGGCATGGTTTCGATATCTGCCGCTATTAATCTGTCGGCTTTGAGGAGACGTAAGCAAGTTGGTGTTTCTTTAACTACACTCACGCCAATTTCCCGCAATTTGGAAATCACTGGTACTAGATGATCTGGGGCGACGGGCGAAAGGAGCAGTTCTGAACGGGTGATTGCTCCCGCCAACAGAAAAGTTCCGGCTTCGATGCGGTCAGGTATGATATTATACTCAACAGAATGTAGTTTGGAAACGCCGTCGATGGTAATTGTACTCGTGCCTGCACCTTGAATTTTTGCTCCCATTGCTATACAGAAATTTGCCAAATCAACAACTTCTGGCTCACGGGCGGCGTTTTCAATGATTGTTTCACCTTCTGCTAGAGTCGCTGCCATCATCAGCGTTTCTGTGGCTCCCACACTGGGAATATCTAGGTAGATTTTTGCTCCCTTTAAGCGACGGTTTTTACCAGGGATGTAAGCATTACAAATACCATGCTCAATTTGTACTTCGGCTCCCATTGCTTGGAGTCCCCGGACATGGAGATCTACTGGTCTAGCGCCAATTGCACATCCTCCTGGTAAAGGCATTTGTGCTATTCCTAAACGTGCCAGGATGGGACCGATGGCAAAAAAACTGGCTCGCAACTGAGTTACCAGTTCATAGGGAGCTTTGGATGAGGTAATTTCGCTAGCATTGATGTCTAAATTGTCACCATTGCGCCGCAAACTAACACCCAAAGCCGACAATACCTGACCCATGCGCTCTACATCTGCGAGCAAAGGTACGTTACGGATGTGACAGTCCCCTGAACAAAGCAAAGCCCCAGCCATAATGACTAGTGCTGAATTTTTCGCCCCACTAATTTTTACATGACCTTGCAACGGATGCCCACCACAGATTTGCAAAACTGAGGAGTCTGCAACAGATGACAATTTAGCATCTTGTAAGCTGCTAGAAGGATTAATAAGCCTACCCTCCAAAAATCTTAAATCTTACAAATTTCAAGTTGGTTTCGATTCTACATGAAAGATTTAATTTGTCCATCTTTTTGCATCACAATATTGGGGATTGGGGATCGGGCATGGGGAATTGGGCATTGGGCATTGGGCATTGGGCAT
>NZ_NAPS01000001.1:2154278-2217335 GCF_004323185.1 Westiellopsis prolifica IICB1 | reverse complement strand
TGCATCACAATATTGGGGATTGGGGATCGGGCATTGGGCATGGGGCATGGGGCATTGGGCATTGGGCATGGGGCATGGGGCATTGGGTATTGGAAACAGACTTGTTAAATAATTCCCCCACACTCCCAGACGCGATGAATCGCGTCTCTACATTACTCCCCACACTCCCTTGTCCCCAATCCCCTTTCCCCGATCCCCAATTCTTAGTTGACAGTTAGGGAAAATGTAGTAATAATAGAAAACGGTCATTACACCAATTCACGAGCGGAACTGGCGGAATTGGCAGACGCGCTAGATTCAGGTTCTAGTGTCCACAAGACTTCCGGGTTCAAGTCCCGGGTTCCGCATCTGAAAGTTTATACATGAGATTTTAGATTTACGATTTTGGATGAATCTAAAATCTAAAATCCAAAATCTAAAATTGTGCTGACAAGTTTACAAAATTCTTTAGTTAAGCAAATCAGAAAGCTCCACGCTACCAAGGAACGGCATAAGCAGCAATTGTTTCTCTTGGAGGGAACACACTTGTTGGAGGAAGCTTGTGCTGTCAATTATCCGCTGGCAGTGGTATGCTGTACTCCAGAATGGCAAATATCTCATCCAATGTTATGGGAAGAGGTTTGTCAAAAAAGCGATCGCACTGAAGTTGTCAGTGAAGAAGTAATGGCGGCGATCGCAACTACGGTTCAACCAGATGGAGTTGTGGCGCTAGCGAAACGAGATGTTTCTCCAACTCCCATACCATTTACTGGTGTAGTCCTCGCTTTAGAAACAGTCCAAGATCCAGGGAATTTAGGTACAATGATTCGCACTGCGGCGGCGGCTGGAGCGAGTGGATTGTGGTTGAGTGGAGATAGTGTAGATTTAGATAATCCCAAGGTATTACGGGCTACCGCTGGACAATGGTTTCGCTTACCAATGGCGGTGAGTCCAGATTTAAAAGCGACAGTTACACAAGCTAAACAAGCGGGAATGCAAGTGATCGCCACACTTCCAAATGCAAATTTAACTTACTGGGAGGTAGACTGGCGTCAACCAAGTTTGATTTTATTAGGTAACGAAGGCGCTGGCTTGTCGTCAGAATTAGCAGCAATAGCAGATGTGGAAGTGAAAATTCCCCTTAGTCCTGGGGTAGAGTCATTGAATGTAGCGATCGCAGCTGCATTAATGTTATACGAAGCGCGAAGACAGGGGAAAGGGGATCAGGGATCGGGGAAAGGGAATCAGGGAAAGGGGATCGGGGAAAGGGGAAAAGGGATCGGGGATCGGGGACATGGAGGACACGGGAGAATTATTTAACAAGTCTCTTCCCATTGACACTTGACCAATGACCATTGTACAGACGCGATTTATCGCGTCTCTAATGACCAATGACCAATGACCATCAACTTTTTCCTTTTTGCTGGAAATATTTTTCGATATCAGCAACAGCGTCTTCCCAAAGGTCTAAATCTATGTTTGAGGAAGTTTCGGCTATTTGGCGATCGCGTAGCGGTTCCTTTGGTGCATCGCTTTGATCATCACTATAGGATTGGGGTGTTTGTTCTGTTTGTGTAGAATCATCTTGTAAAATTTGTTGCAGTTTATCTAGGGATTTCTGAAACTCCTGATCAGCGACACGGCGCTGTTGATGCTGATTTTGCTCCATAATTTCATTCCCAATCTCTATTCAATTTATACATTACAAAGGCTGAATGGCAAAATCAGCTAAGGTAACAGTAAAACTCTCTTGCTTTTCTGTTGCGACAAAAGTAACAATAACCTCACAAGCAACTGCAACTGCGAGGATAACTAAGTTACGCGCCAGGGGGTAGTCGCAGATATCATCGTTTGCAGGTGAAGGTACACGGTAGATTTGGTTCCAGATGATTTCTGCATAATTTGAAGCTAAACCCACGTGTAAGCAAGGTATTTGAGAATTATTGCAGTAGTCAAACACAGCTTGTCGGCTACTGCTATTGTCAAAGGTGTCGATGATCAAACCACTATCTGTTAATAATTGATTTGCATTGGTTGGTGTTAATTCTTTTGAACGCCCATCAACTGTGATCCCCAAAGCGCGGTAAAGATTATTGGTGAGGATTTTGGCTTTGTATGCACCAACGTCGGAACGGTAATAAGGTTGAGTAGAAAGGTTACGTTCTTCAATCCTGTCTCTGTCTATGACTCGCAATTTACCAAAGCCAGAACGAGCCAGATTTTCGGTGAGATTTGCACCCAAAGCTCCAGCCCCACAAATGGTAACAGGAAAGTCCCGCAGTTTATGCATTAATGCGAGTGTGCGTTGCAATTGTTCGTGAAAAAACGCGTTAGTCATCCGCCAACAGGTGAAATATGTGATTTTGAAGTCAGAAGAAGCTTGATGTTAGTACTACAGAAAAAAACTGAACTTAACGGTATTCAGGCTTTAGATGAACTTCGAGAAATCATTGATTTTTTACCAATTAGTTCAGCTTTATTAAGACAAGCGGCCTCTTTATGGGCATCTGCTCGCAGTCAAGGTATTCCCACTACCGATGACAAGAGCCTTGATGTAGATATTATCATTTGTACGCAGTTGCGGATACTTAAAGAAGAATTTCCTGGTCGTTATATTGTTATCGCTACCACAAATGTTAAGCATTTGAGTCGCTTTGCTGAGGCTAAAGTCTGGAGAGATATTAATTTCTAAAGTTTTTGAGTCAAGCTTATGAAGCGATCGCTTTCATTTTCAAGAATACATGAAACGTAGGGTTGATAGACACCGCTCTACAAGTTTGTGGTTGATCTGACTAGTCTTTTTACCCAGGATTCGCTAAACTCACGCATATTAAATCGCAGACTTAGGATACGGTTGTGGGAAAGAAAATTCAATTTATAGATAGACTGCGGCTAGGTTTGGCTGTCTCGGTAGCTAAAAGCGTCACTTTGATGGTACGATCGCTACGTTTGGGTGCTGCGTCTGTTTTACCAGGTGCGATCGCGCGTCGGATTGAACCCCGGTTATTGCAATTGCTGAGTCAGCAGGTAAACAAGGGTGTGATTCTGGTTGCTGGTACGAATGGTAAAACCACAACTTCGCTATTTTTACGAGAAATTCTAGAACGCCAAGGTTATCGCGTTGCTCACAATTCTACGGGTGCTAATCTCGAAAATGGTTTGATGACAGCGTTGATGGAAAGCACTAATTTGGTAGGTTCACTCAACGTCGATTATGCCATTTTAGAAGTTGATGAAAATATTTTGCCCAGGGTTTTAGCCCCAATTCAACCAAAACTGATTCTTTGTTTAAACTTATTTCGTGATCAACTGGATAGATACGGGGAAGTAGACACAATTAGTAAACGCTGGGGAAGTGCGATCGCTACTCTACCACATGAAACTATTATTGTTGCCAATGCTGACGATCCAACAATTTGTTATCTTGGTCAACAATTATCTCAACAGCGAGTTTCTTTTTTTGGTTTAAATGAACCAGAACATTATTTAGAAGCGATTCCCCATGCTGTTGATTCTATTTATTGTCCTCATTGCGGACACGCTTTAGATTATCAAGGCGTTTATCTTTCTCATATGGGCGAGTATAGTTGTCCCAGTTGTGGTTTTACCAGAAGTGAACCAACTATTAATAGTAGCCAATGGCCACAAATTCTTATTGGTTTGTACAACAAATACAATACTTTAGCAGCAGTAACAGCTGCTGTGGAATTGGGAATTGATGAAGCTATTATTCGCAATGCAATTCCCAGCTTCCAACCTGCTTTTGGACGTGCGGAAGAGTTAAAAATTAATGGTAAACAGGTAAGAATTTTATTATCAAAAAATCCTGTAGGGACAAATGAAACTATTCGAGTGGTGACTCAAAGTGATAATCAAACAACATTATTAGTATTGAACGATCGCATTCAAGATGGCGAGGATGTATCCTGGATTTGGGATGTAGATACAGAGAAACTAGTCCAACGAGGAGGAACTTTAGTAGTAAGTGGCGATCGCGCCTATGATATGGCTCTGCGTCTACGTTACAGCAATCCTGCACTTCAAAACAATTGTAATTTGATCGTCGAAGCAGATTTGCGCCAAGCTATCAACACAGCTTTGGAACATACCCCAAATCACGAAACCTTACACATCTTACCTACCTATACAGCAATGTTAGATGTACGAGAAGTATTAACTGGTAAAAAAATTCGCTAATTAGATAGTAGAAGCTGATTTTGGTGTCTTGGTGGTTAATTTAAGCCTAAGATCCCCGACTTCTTGAAGAAGTCGGGGATCTGTTGTTCCGAATGATTTAAAGCACTAAAGTGCTTACTACAAACTGTGGTGTTTTACTCTATGACTGCTAATATGGATTTCGGCAATAATTTATCTTTAAACCAAACTATTTTGGCGGGAACATCACTTAATTTCACACCGACTTTATCCAAATTCAAACGTTCGGAAATTGCCAAAATCAAATTATCACATTGAGCGCGTCGGACTTGGGCGAATTTTTTTTGTAAGTATTCTGGTCGCCAATAACCGACTATTTCTAATAGATAACTACGTCCATCGGGATGAACTAACCGAAAATCGGGAATCATCACACTACCAGGAATTGGAATTAAATCAACTTCTCGCTCTAAGGTCCAACAACTTTTAAGTGCATCCCATTTATCAGCAAAGGATGCTTCAATCATACTATCGTAAGGTTTGCCGGGTGGGTAATGAGTCACTAATCCACATTCAGAATTGAGGGTGAAACGTCCAGTTTTCCAGGTTTCTGTATAAAAATCGCGGACTTGTAATGTAGCAGCAAGACTCCATTTGGTAACATGTAATAAAGCAGGAATTAGTTTTGCGATCGCTAAACCATATCGTGTACTCGGATTAAATAAACTCGTTGGTCCATCAATCGTAATTGTAAATCCATGGTCAGCATCACCTTCGATATATGCCATTAATTGAAATAATTTTAAATAGCGAAATAAAAG
The DNA here is from genome assembly GCF_004323185.1 of Westiellopsis prolifica IICB1. Taxonomy (GTDB): domain Bacteria; phylum Cyanobacteriota; class Cyanobacteriia; order Cyanobacteriales; family Nostocaceae; genus Pelatocladus; species Pelatocladus prolificus_A. The sequence goes on along the minus strand of NZ_NAPS01000001.1, from coordinate 2,212,380 downwards.
CTTGTATTCACCAGGAACATTCCGATGAGCATTTAATACTAATTGACTGGCTTTATAAAACACCCCCTGCACTTGCGATAAATTATATCTATGCAATAAATTTTCCGGTTTTGGTGCATCAAAAGTTGTGAGAATTTTATTCTCTGATAAATCAGCATATAATCCATCACGGACTTGCTGTGGTAATATTTCCCGTTCAAGTTCTTGAGTTAAGTGATCAGCTATATTTTTTAATGTTACTTGTGTTAATTCTGAGCTAGGAACAGACTTAGCTGCTAAAGCAAACACCCGTTCTCTTAACATTTGTGGTTCGAGGGGACTCACTACTTCAAATGTACAAAAACCACTTTTAAGTAGATAAGCCAAACCCCTTTTAACTTTATAATCGGTTGTATCACCTTCTAATTCTAATAATTGACGTTCTAATGCGCCTTGAGTCTTTCCCACTGATTCTTGAAAAGAACTAATTAATTCGTTAGCTAAGTCTATATGTTTAGAGTCAAGTTTTAATCTCTTGGGAATAATTTCTTCTCCATTCTGACGATGATGGAGTAAATCTGTTGGTAACATTTAGGTATTTGTCCAGTGTCCAGTGTCGTTAGTACAGACGCGATGAATCGCGTCTGTACAAGTGTCAAGTGTCCAGAGTCAAGTGTCAGTAATTTTTTGACAATTGACTATTGACAATTGACCATTGACTAATTAAATATATTTTTTCAGCAACAAACCTAATTTTTCTTTTGTTGCTGTTGGTACTTTATCTAATGGTGTCAAGATTGCATATTTTAATGCGGAATGAGCAGCGCTGGGTGGTGGGTTTTCACTCAAACGTCGCACTGTTTCTTGAATAACTTTTTGTGCATTGACAGCATTGCGTTGTAAATTATTCACCACCATTTCTACTGTGACACTATCATGATCTGGATGCCAACAATCATAATCGGTGACTAGCGCCAAAGTTGCATAGGCGATTTCAGCTTCCCGTGCTAACTTTGCTTCTGGTAAATTTGTCATTCCAATGATTGTTGCATCCCAACTGCGGTACAGATTAGATTCTGCTTTGGTAGAAAATGCTGGTCCTTCCATACATACATAAGTACCGCCACGATGTAGGGTAACATCTGGGAGATTCAGAGAAGCGATCGCATCTGCAACAACTCCAGCTAAATTATGACAAACTGGATCTCCAAAAGCAATGTGAGCAACTATTCCTTCACCAAAAAATGTAGAAATCCGATTTTTAGTTCGATCAATAAATTGATCAGGAACTACCATATCTAATGGTTTTGCTTCTGCTTTCAAAGAACCTACCGCACTCGCTGAAATCAAATACTCCACACCCAACTGCTTCATTGCATAAATATTGGCACGAAATGGCAGTTCTGAAGGTAAGAGCGTATGATTACGATCATGCCGAGCTAAAAAAGCTACTCGTGTTCCATCCAAAGTTCCTAAAATGACAGCATCAGAAGGTGATCCAAAAGGCGTATTTACTTTCACCTCTTCTACATCTTTCAGAGCATTCATTTTGTATAAACCACTACCACCAATAATCCCAATCCGAGCTTCAGTCATGATTTTTAAGCCTCTAGCTTTTTGCAGTGCCAAGCTATTATGAACTACCTATGCACTCCACAGCTCTATTTTTTGGATGGGAAGGGATTAATTAAAGGGGATCAGGGATCAGGGATTCTCCTCTGGAGAATCCCCGATCCCCTGTCCCCGCTCCCCTCAAAAATATTCTACCCGTGCATCAAAACCGCGATCGCGTAATTGGCTAGAACGTTTTTCAGCTTCGGAGCGATCGCGAAATGCACCTGCATTCACATATTCTCCCAAATTTGACCGCATCGTAAAAGCTTGAGGTACAAACTGACGAACTTGATCAAGAGTATTGGCATCACGAATTGGTACAATTACCACATAGCGATTCTCAACTTTTGAATTCTGTACTCCAGTAGGGTTGCTATTGGTCAATCCTAATGCTTGCCAAGTTTGAAAATCTACAACTCCCGTGGGATTGAGTTTCGCTGTTTGCTGAAATTGGGCGACAGCATCTCTGGTTTCTGTGCCATAGTAACCCGTAATATCCCGGTTAAATAATCCTTGTTGACGCAAACTTTGTTGTACAGCGACAACGCGTGGACTGTTTTCACCCAAACAGATAAAACCACTTGTTGGTGAACAACCAGAGTTATTGAGATTGGAGTAGTTGACATTTGAGTTGTTCGGATTTACGGGATTTACATAATTAGCGTTTGTTGCTATTGCTGTCCAAGTTTGTCCGTCAACAATCCCGTTAGCAGTGAGTCCATTATCGCGCTGAAAACGCACGACAGCATTTTTGGTGACAGAACCAAAATTACCAGTAGGAGTCGCTTGGAAATAACCTAGTTTTGCCAAGTTTCTTTGTAATTGTAATACTTGCGATCCAGCATCACCTTCATTCCAAGCATTGGGATAGTTATCAACTCCACCACCGACAGCATTATTTGATCTTGATGCTAAATTAGTACGTATTACTTGCAAAGTGTTTCCACCAGCAACACCATCAGCCTGCAATCTTTGGGATTGCTGGAATCTAATGACAGCTTGTTGTGTTTCTTGACCAAAGTAACCTGTAACTGGGCCATTAAAGTAACCCAATGTCCGCAAAGATTTTTGCAGTTGTGTGACTGCTGAACCCCTGGTTCCTACTTTGAGGACGTTACTGCTGCTAGTATTACCCCTCGATTGTTGAGATTGACACGCAGCTTGTAGCGATCGCTGAGTTTGGGGTCCCACCTGGCCAATCACAGAAATTTTCTTGGCTTGCTGGAATTTTTTGACAGCATTTTCAGTTAAGGGACCAAAATTACCGTTGATCGGCCCGTTGTAGTATCCTAATTTTTGCAAACATCTCTGGACATTTGTGACTTGAGATCCACTATCACCTCTTCCTAGTGCTAATGCTTGTTCTGCGAAACTGGTCACTGCTAAAGTCAATGCTACAGATAAAAGCCGCATTGCTGCACCACTAGATAATTTGTGCCAATTCCAGTTAGTCATCCGATTTTGGATTTTGGATTTTGGATTTTGGATTGACCCCCAGGATTTATCCGAGAGCTTGAGGATTTTGGATTTTGGATTGGCTACACAGATTTGTAGCATCAAGGAATTATTAGTCATGTTATTAAAAAGCAAATATTTAGAGTTTTCGTCACGGATGACTCCGTATTTTTTGCTACTCAAATATTTTTATTTGCTCAGATAGAATTTAAAGTTGTATTTACACAGAAATATAACATTCTCCATAAAAATTACATAAGAATTTAGTATTTTTTAGTACCAAAGTATATTTTCTCTAAAAATATACTTTAACAAAGCATGTATATAAATATACTTGAGACTCTCACACCCTTCCACCCCTACTAAACAGCGATCGCTCTTGGTAAAATAAGAGTAAAGGTAGTAGAAACTGCTGTACTTTCAACCCTAATAGAACCTTTTAAATGTTTTGCCAGTTTCTGCACTAGTGCTAATCCTAATCCAGTTCCACCGTACTGCAAAGGATGATGTTGGGGAAGGCGGTAAAAGGGGTCGAAAATACGTGCAAGGTTACTAGTTTCAATTGTTACACCAGAATTACTGACCTTGATCTCTACGTTTTCCTGTGTTGCAGATGCAGCAACGGTAATGGATTCACCCGCAGGTGTATATTTACAGGCGTTACTGAGTAATTCTGTAACAATACGTTCCAAGTCCGTGATATCTGTTTCTAAAGGTGGGAGTTCCCCAGCCAAATCCAAAAATAACTGTTGCTGCTGACAAATAGTAACTTCTCGAAAAGATTCCACAATCGGAGGGAGCCAACTGTTGAGATCAATCACGATTACGGTCAAAACTTCGGCTTCTGCTTCTAAATATGTGAGTGAAAGCAGATCATTAATCAGTTTGCTTTCTCGCTGACATTCGTTCTGTAAAATGTGCAACAATTGTGATAAGACATCTGCGTTTAATAATGTTTCTTGCTTGATGATTGTTTCTAAGGTTTGTACAGCTAGGCTAATACTAGTGATTGGTGTTCGCAATTCATGGGAAAGGGATCTGAGAAATTCGTGTTTGACATTGTCCAGTTTTTCAAGTTGGTTTACCTGTGTCTGGGCTAGTTGATAAAGTTTAGCTTGGCGAATTGCGATCGCACATTGATTTGCTACTTGTTGTATCAGCTTGATGTGGGATTCTGCAAACGGTTCTTGGGTGACTTTTGTTAGCCAAATATTTCCCATCACTGTTTCAGCGTCAAAAATGGGACAAGCTAGTTGTGTCACTATCACTAAATTAGGATTCCAATCTCTTAAAACTTCACTAAATTGCAACGACTGTTTTTGTAATAGTGGTTGATACAGTTTGGGAAAATCTGCAACCTGTCGTTTCATTCCTTGATAGACGGGAGGAATAGTACTGTATTTGTGGGCGATAGTAGCAAAAGTATAACTGGGATCATAGAATTCGATGTGGCAATGCTCGATCTCTAATAGCTTTGCTAATTCAGCAATAGCAGTCTCTAAAATATCATCTACCTCTATCGAATCACGGATTTTTTCAGTAATATTTTGTACTAATTGCTCAGACTCCTGTAACTTTTTTTTAGTTTGCAGATGTTGTACTTGTTGACGTAGTTCTGAGTTTTGGATAGCAATACTAATTTGGGTTGCTAATTGTTTGAGCAAATCAATTTCTGTTTGTAACCATTGTCGTGGTTCACAACAATGCTGTGCTATTAACAATCCCCAAAGATCCTGCTGAAATATAATCGGTACTACCAGATTAGCTCTGACTTGCAAAGAGGAGAGAAAATCTATCTGATAAGGATGCAATCCAGCCGCATAAATATCTTCTACAATCTGCATACAACCACGCTTGTAGCGTTCTGCATGTTTTTCGCTAAAGCAAGAGTCTGTGATCTTCATTCCTAAGAGTGGACTACCCGCAGCAATAGTAGATTCTGCAACTATAGTCCCGCTATCACCAGAATCTAGATGGTAAATGAGGACGCGATCGCTTAGTAATAGCCTTCGTAATTCTTTAACTGTAAAATTTAGAATCGTATTTAAATCAATCGATTGACAAATTAGTTGAGCGATCGCACTCAATATTTGATTAGAATTACTGTCTTCTAGATCTATATCAATTTGAAATTTTTGACAGATAGCTTGTGTTAATTCTGCGGTAGATTCTGATGGATTGACATTCATGCGAGAGTCCCTGGTTGGTTTACTGACTCTACTAGGCCTTCTCTCCATAAAATAATATCTAATTGTAGTAAATGCCTTTAAGCACCTTAGACTAAGACTAAGAAGCCTTTGTTGATGAAAATTCTATTCTATGCACTGCTGATGAAAAACCTAGTCAAGCTTATAGTTGCTCAACCTAGTTAACTTTTAACTTAATTATAGAGCTTTAAATATATATTGCAGGATAATTGCAAATAGTTTAAGTTTATTTACTGTATCTTTTTTAGCATTCTTGCATAAATTCATTTTACAAGAAATTGCTATGTGAATAAATTTTACAAATCTTAATATTAGTGCGTTAACAAAGTAACGCACCCTATGAAATATTAGATTAATAAGTAAGTCGGCGGGAGTTATGAAAAGTAAATATGCACCAAACCCTTACAAATGACCAATGACTTTTGACAAATGACTATTGTACAGACGCGATGTTCCTTGCGTCTGTACTTAGCTTTATTTGTACCAATTTACTTAAATTTATTGCTATTCCCCTAACTGATAACTGATAACTGATAACTGTTAACTGTTAAAAACGATCTACCCCATCAATTACTTCAAACTTCTTACTACTCTCACCCATAGCTTTTGCAGCTTCTCCACAAGTGCGTGGGGTTGGAAAAATCTTCTCTGGATTCGCTAAACCTTGAGGATTAAAAACTTGGCGTACCCATTGCATAGTTTCTAAATCAGTTTCCGTAAACATCTCTGGCATGTAACATTTTTTATCTGCTCCAATCCCGTGTTCACCAGAAATACTACCACCAACTCTTACACATAACTTGAGAATTTCTCCGCCCACTTCTTCCACTATTTCTAATGCACCCGGAACAGAATTATCAAACAAAATTAATGGGTGAAGATTTCCATCACCAGCATGAAAAACATTAGCAATCTGATAACCATATTTTTGGCTCAATGCTTCAATTTCTTGCAACACATAAGCTAACTGAGTCCGGGGAATCACCCCATCTTGTACATAATAATCTGGACTCAAATGTCCAGCCGCAGCAAACGCAGCTTTGCGTCCTTTCCATAATTTTAATCGCGTATCTGGATCACTGGCAGAAGTAACATTACGCGCTCCATTTTGTTGACAAATTTCCGCGATTCTTTGTTTATTTGTTGCAACTTCTACAGCCAAACCATCAATTTCTATTAATAGAATTGCTACAGCATCACGAGGATAAACATTTAATGCTGTCACATCTTCCACAGCATTGATGCTGAGATTATCCATAATTTCCATACCACCAGGAATAATCCCCGCGCTGATAATATCAGAAACACTCGCTCCCGCCGCTTCAATACTCGTAAAATCTGCCAACAACACACAGATTGATTCTGCACTTTTGAGGATTCGCAGCGTAATTTCTGTAGCGATACCCAGTGTCCCTTCCGAACCAACAAATATCCCTGTTAAATCATAACCAGGCATTTCGGGAATTTCTCCACCCAAATCTAGGATTTCGCCTTCAGGAGTGACTATTTTTAATCCCAAAACATGGTTAGTTGTCACACCATACTTGAGACAATGCACACCCCCAGAATTTTCCGCAACGTTACCACCAATAGAGCAGATAATTTGACTAGAGGGATCGGGAGCATAGTAAAAACCAGCACCGCTAACAGTTTGCGTTACCCAGTTATTAATTACTCCTGGTTGAACAACAACACGCTGATTTTCTAAATCTATATTCAGAATTTGCCGCATCAAAGAAGTAACAATCAAAACACTATTTTCAATGGGCAAAGCCCCACCTGATAAACCAGTACCAGAACCACGAGCAATAAAGGGGACAGAATATTTATTGCATATCTTCACTACCATTGCCACCTGTTGAGTAGTTCGCGGTAGCACTACCACCGCTGGGCGTTGGCGATAGCTAGTAAGTCCATCGCATTCATAGGTGATCAGTTCTTCACGGCGTTGCACTACACCATTTTTACCAACTGTTGCTTCAAATTCTTTGATAATAGGTTGCCAGTTGCGTTGTTGTTTATCTTGGGTGAGCATAGATTTTTAAGGAAAAAGGAAAGATGCGATCGCTTGTGTGAGTTGGTCTAATTAATATTGTTACAAAAACTAAGGCTGTAAGGGTGTAGTCGCCTAACAACGCACCTCTCAAGCTGAACAACTCGCTGCACAATTAAGTGATAGTTCAACTATTATCTTCAGAAGTAGTGAGAAAACTTAGGACTCTCTGCCATACCTTTTCTAACAAATCTGGACTTCCTACATCAAACCATTCAATTTGAGAATCAGCACGAAACCAAGTGCGTTGACGTTTAGCAAACTGTCGAGTGTGTAAAATAGTTAATTCTTTTGCTTGATCTAAAGAGATATTGCCAGATAAATATTGCTTAATCTCTTGATACCCTAAAGTATTTAGTAAAGGCAAGTCAACACCATATTTTTCACAAAGATACTCCACCTCCGTGACTAAACCATCTGCAATCATTTTCTTAGTGCGCTGAGTAATGCGATCGCCAAGATGAGCAGGATCACAATCTAAACCTATTTGTAAAATCGGATAACTTGGAGGATTTTCTCCCTGTTGCTCAGAAATCGGACGACCAGTGACGTAAAATACCTCTAATGCTCTTAAAGTCCGTACAGAATCGTTGGGATGAATTTTTGCTGCTGCAACTGGATCAACTTGTTGTAGCATAGCGTAGAGTTGCATTTGACCAATAAATTCCAGCTGCGATCGCAACTCCTGTTGTGGTGCTACCCTGGGAATCTTCATCCCTTGAGTGATGGAACGAATGTATAAACCAGTACCACCTACGAGTAATAGCGGGGAATGAGAAGACAAGTAAGAGGGGGGAGAGGGGGGAGACAAAGGAGAAGGGGGMGACAACGGAGAAATTTCTTCCTCGTTCCCCCTGTCCCCCCTCTCCCCCCTCTCCCCCTTGCCCCCCTTCTCTTCCCCACCCCCTTGTCCCAGAATTAAGGCTTGCGCTTGCACCTGATAATCTGCTACAGTCATCACTTCTGTGGGATTGCATATATCTATCAAATAGTGCGGAACTAATTTCTGTTCATCTAGAGTTGGTTTTGCTGTACCAATATTAAATTCCCTGTATACTTGACGGGAGTCTGCACTCAGAATTACAGTATCTAATCGCATAGCTAAAGCTAATGCTAAACCTGATTTACCCGTTGCCGTCGCACCACAAATCACAATTAATTTAGTCATTGGTCATTTGTCAATAGTCAATGGTCATTTGTCAAAAGTTAGTTGTTAAGAATTCTCCTTTCCCCTTTCCCCTGTCCCCTGTCCCCTGTCCCCTTTCTCCTCACACCTGACACCTACTTAAATCAGAGGATTGGAATCCCTATTTGAATTTAGCAGCAAATTGCCCTACAGTCGCCTATAAGGCTTTTGTGTTAGAATCTTGGAGTGTTTTTAAATTTTTCGCCTTTTGGCGACTTCACCCCCACAAATCAGGAGAACTTTCATGACGAGCAGTTACAGTGCCGAACAGATTCAAGTTCTGGAAGGTCTGGAAGCCGTCCGCAAGCGACCGGGGATGTACATCGGTTCCACTGGTCCGCGAGGACTTCACCATTTAGTTTATGAGGTGGTGGACAACTCGATTGATGAGGCTTTAGCAGGCTACTGCACCCATGTGGAGGTGGATCTTAACGCCGATGGTTCTGTTACTGTAACAGATGATGGTCGCGGTATTCCTACGGGAATTGTTGCCAAAACAGGAAAATCGGGTTTGGAAACTGTGTTGACAGTACTACACGCCGGCGGAAAATTTGGCGGCGGCGGTTACAAAGTTTCTGGAGGACTACACGGAGTCGGTGTTTCTGTTGTTAATGCTTTATCTGAGTGGGTGGAAGTGACGGTTTGGCGAGATAAAAATGTTCATACCCAGCGTTATGAACGGGGTATTCCTGTCACTGAACTGAAGGTCAAGCCTTACAAAGATCATCGCACCGGCACCTCCGTCAGCTTTCAGCCAGATTCACAAATCTTTACTACTGGTACAGAGTTTGATTATACGACTTTGGCAAGTCGCCTACGGGAGTTAGCATACTTAAATGCGGGCGTAAAAATTACTTTTACCGACCACCGTTTGGAATTACTCAAAAGCGATCAGCCCAAGGTAGAAACTTATGAGTACAAGGGTGGTATTCGTGAGTATATTAGCTACATAAACGCTGACAAACAACCACTACATGAAGAAGTGATCTTCGTGCAGGGAGAACGAAATAATGTCCAAGTAGAGGTAGCATTGCAATGGTGTACCGATGCTTATACAGATAATGTCTTGGGCTTCGCCAACAATATTCGGACTGTTGATGGTGGTACACATTTAGAAGGTTTAAAGGCAGTTCTCACCAGGACACTGAATGCGATCGCTCGCAAACGTAATAAAATCAAAGATAATGAACCCAATCTCAGTGGAGAACATGTCCGCGAAGGTTTGACAGGCGTAATTTCTGTCAAAGTCCCCGATCCAGAATTTGAAGGACAAACAAAAACTAAACTTGGTAACACTGAAGTTCGCGGAATCGTTGATTCTTTGGTAGGAGAAACCCTCACAGAATATTTAGAATTTCACCCCAGCGTTGCGGATGCGGTTTTAGATAAAGCCATCCAAGCTTTTAAAGCAGCCGAAGCAGCTCGTCATGCACGGGAATTGGTACGCCGCAAGTCGGTTTTGGAATCTTCGCCCTTACCTGGTAAACTAGCAGACTGTTCTTCTCGTGATCCCAAAGAATCGGAAATCTATTTGGTAGAAGGGGACTCCGCAGGTGGTTCCGCAAAACAAGGACGCGATCGCCGCTTCCAAGCAATTCTACCCCTACGCGGAAAAATCCTGAACATTGAAAAAACCGACGACGCCAAAATCTATAAAAATAACGAAATTCAATCGTTAATTACTGCCCTTGGTTTAGGAGTTAAAGGTGAAGAATTTGATGCTTCCCAGCTGCGGTATCACCGGATTGTGATTATGACTGACGCGGATGTCGATGGCGCACACATTCGTACACTGTTATTAACTTTCTTCTATCGTTATCAACGGGCGCTAATCGAGGAGGGTTACATCTATATTGCTTGTCCTCCACTTTATAAAATAGAGCGAGGAAAAAATTATAGATATTGCTACAGCGACCGCGAAAAAGACCAATACATTAGTCAGTTCCCGGAAAATGCTAACTATACCATCCAAAGGTTTAAAGGTTTGGGTGAAATGATGCCCGAACAACTTTGGTCAACTACAATGAACCCAGAAACACGTACCCTTAAACAAGTGGAAATTGAGGATGCGGCGGAGGCTGATCGCATTTTTACTATTTTAATGGGCGATCGCGTTGCACCTCGCCGTGAATTTATTGAAACCTATGGTTCTAAGCTCAACCTCACGGATTTAGATATCTAACTAAATGCGACGAAGATAAGGGAGATAAGGAAGACAAGGAAGAATATTTTTGATTTAGCATTCCTAAATCATTCGCTCCAGACAAGATCCCCGACTTTTTAAAGAAGTTGGGGATTTGAACTTATCTGGTATTTCAGGTGTGTCATTAAGTCTATTGATTCCAATTTGCTATATATTAGAGAAATTAAACATATTTTAACAATTGTGTCAAACCAAAAATAAAGATTGTTTTTTTAAAAGTGGGTTTAATATCAAATTTTTAAATCACCGACTTCACTATCTTGTTAAAAATTTTTACAGGATAAGTTGTACTCAACAGACTTCCCGGAGTGTTGAGATAGAAGTGATACAAACTTATAGCCCACAAATTTACGTGTTTATATGACAAATTGTCAAAGCGATCGCACAAAATATACGAAAATTTCAAAAAACATCAAGATTTATATAGTCAAAAGGCGTCTGATAAGCTACAACTTTGGTTAGAGTAACAACTTAGATGGTTATTAGGATGTACGCCTGTGAGATGAATCAACAAAAGGTTTTTTAGTTTTGAGTAAGCTCAACAATATAACGAAACACATGTGTTTCGACACCTAGATTCAAACGATATGATTTTTGCTTTGAGTTACAAACTGAAATTTATTGTCCTGATAGTTGGCATAACATCATGCTAAGAGACGGTTTCAAGATTGATACCTATCATCAGAGAATCTACGACTGTATAATTTGCATTCGTACTATGCAATTTTGTTATGCGTGAGCTAATATCGTTAATCTTGCTGTCAAATCTTTTCTGAATTGATTAAAATATTCGGTGTATACAATAAAAAGAGTTTGTCAAGTTGCAAAGGGTTGAATTTTTAATAATGCGCTAACCTGTGATTAAGATCGAATTAGCCATATCTAGAAATCTTCGGTCTTTCGGCTGATTCTGCCAAAGCCTCAACTCCTCAGTTAGGTTATTTGGCTCCTCGACAGGTCGAGTGCTTTCATGAAAGCGCCATGACTCTAAATTGGGAATTGAGTCTGTGGTCTCATGCCTACTCTAACAAGCATGAGAGTGGCTGTTACTAAAAGACAAATGTAAATCCCAAATTAGTAATTTATGAAGGAAGTGTAAAAATGGATGCACTTTAGCGTTTTAATGGAATTAAGCAAAAGTTTACTGTTTCCATAAATGTTGTCGGTTACACATTGAATCGGATACAAGTGAGTTTACCTAATTTTTAAGGTAATGATGATGCTACAAAAATTCCAAAAAGTTTTAGAGAAAATTCCAGTGTATGGGTGTCATTTTCAACGTCTTTTTGGTAAAACAGGCTTTACATTACCTCCCTTGACCTGACTTAATTAGTTCATGAATGCCACATAAAGAGAGTGCAATTTCTGTGAAACAGGCTACAATCGGAACAGTCTTTTCAAAAAAAATCTTCCAACAGTCATAACTTTTTTGTATGGAGTGGTAAATTTTTTTAGCAACATGAGTCTTTTTTAGACCAGTTCAGTAAACACTTGTGTTGCCCGGCGACACATATCAAGTTTACTAGGAATGAGGAAATTTACCTTTTGGAGTACTGCTGTGGTAGAAACAAATACAGAGTTTAGAACTTACTACTTGTATTGGAGAGCCATACCACGGTTGTCTCAACAAAAGTTAAAAGTTCCGAACATATCTATATTAGCCAAATTAGCTAACAACCCTCTTAATCAAAAGGCAACATAGCTTACTAAATTAAGAGTGGTAATAACACTTGAGTAATTGATTCTGCAAGGAGCATGAGGAACGCGGCATGAACCAGGCTAACAACGTACTCGATACCATTGATTATCAGCCTGACCTAGAAATTGAGATGAATCAGCCTGAACTGGAGTTAGAACTCTTGTTGGAAGACGAAGAGGACTTGCTGATCAATGATGATGGCGAGCTCGACGAAGAATTTTTAGAACCTCAGTCTGATGAGGACGACGCAAAGTCTGGGAAAGCCGCAAAATCGCGTCGTCGGTCACAAAGCAAGAAAAAGCATTATACCGAGGATTCGATTCGTCTTTACCTACAAGAAATAGGACGAATTCGGCTGCTCCGGGCTGACGAAGAAATCGAATTGGCACGTAAGATTGCAGATTTACTAGAATTAGAGCGAGTTCGCGATCGCTTACAACAGCAGTTGGAACGCGAACCTCAATACAGCGAATGGGCAGAAGCAGTACAAATACCCCTACCACAATTCCGTCATCGTCTGCATGTTGGTCGGCGGGCAAAAGACAAAATGGTACAATCTAACCTGCGTCTTGTAGTCTCAATTGCCAAGAAGTACATGAATCGCGGTTTGTCTTTCCAAGATTTGATTCAGGAAGGTAGCCTTGGTTTGATTCGTGCTGCTGAAAAGTTTGACCACGAAAAAGGTTATAAGTTTTCTACATACGCTACATGGTGGATTCGTCAGGCGATCACCAGAGCGATCGCTGACCAATCCCGGACAATTCGCTTACCTGTCCACCTCTACGAAACTATCTCTCGCATCAAAAAGACTACCAAGCTGCTTTCTCAAGAAATGGGTCGTAAACCAACTGAGGAAGAAATTGCTACAAGGATGGAGATGACTATTGAGAAGCTGAGATTTATTGCAAAATCAGCCCAGCTACCAATCTCTTTGGAAACACCCATTGGTAAAGAAGAAGATTCTCGACTCGGCGATTTTATTGAATCTGACGGCGAAACTCCAGAAGACCAAGTTTCTAAGAACCTCCTGCGCGAAGACTTAGAAAAAGTCCTTGATAGCCTTAGTCCCCGTGAACGCGATGTTCTGCGACTGCGCTATGGTTTAGACGATGGTCGGATGAAGACTCTCGAAGAAATTGGACAAATTTTCAATGTCACCCGCGAACGTATTCGGCAAATTGAAGCGAAAGCACTTCGTAAATTACGCCACCCCAACCGTAACAGCGTTCTCAAAGAGTATATCCGATAATCATTGGTCATTGGTCATCAACCTTACACAAATGACAACTGACTAATAACTGATGACAAAAAATAAAAAACCTGGGAGTGTGACTTCACCCCAGGTTTTTATTTATCTATCTATTTAGTGATGTCCTATAAAAACTTCTGGTTTTAAAATTTACAGAATACCCCAAAAGTGTAAAAAGCCTTGACCAGAAAATAATTCAATCAGAGCAGCAGCTAAAAAGCCGATCATCGCCAAGCGACCGTTCCAAATTTCTGCTTGAGGAGTAAAGCCCCAACGCCAAGCGTTACGATCTTCGATTACAGGAGCTGTGATTTTTGTTGTATCTTGCATGACTAGTACTCCAAACTGAATTTACAAAAGTTTATAGCCTTTGTTAACTAATATAACAAGTATTTTAAGAAATGCAACTTTTATGAGTATTAGTTGTATTAGATTGACTTATGATATCTATCGATGTAATAACTTATTCAAAACGTAAAATGAGGGATCGGGGAAAGGGGAAAGGCGATCCCCAATCCCCGATCCCCGATCCCTTTCCCAACTTCAGCAAAAGGTCTACTCTAAACCAATTCGGTAACAGTGATAATTTTTTCATCTCTGTTGAGTTGAAATACACTTTCACCAGTGGAATCTTTAGGCAAATTTGTGACTGTGTCTACTTGTAGACGCACCATCCTTTGATGATTAGTTATTAATACCACCTCAGATCCTGGCTTGGCTAGTAGCATACCTGCTAAGTAATCGGTTTTACTGGTAAATTTGAAAGTTTGAGTCCCAATATCACCCCGATTAGTTAATCGCAAACCACTAGTTGGCAGACGTTTAGCATATCCTAGTTGCGTTACCAGCAAAATATTTTCTTCAGTATTAAAAGTTACACCACCAACCATAGTTTCTCGCTGACGCAAGCGCATAGCTTGTAAACCCATCGCGGTACGACCCATAATAGGTAGCTGTTCGTCGTTAACTTTAAACCGCAACAATCGTCCACCAGAACTAGCTAGAATGATTTGTTCTCCTGTAGTGGTGAGTTGAGTTAATAATAATTCATCATCGTCTTTGAGCTTCAAAATAGTAATGCCGCGACGTGTCAAACTAGTAAATTCTGTTAAAGATAGGCGTTTAATCCTTCCTTGCTTTGTCAACAAAATCATCTGGCCGTCTTCTGGCTTTTCTGGTAGCAAAAAGCGGCTGACAACAGCTTCAGAAGCTTCTTGAGCAGTATTCGTCAGCAAGGTAATTAATGGTGTCCCTCGCGGCGATCGCCCAGTGGTCGGAGGAATATCTCCTACTTTCACCGGATAAACTTTGCCATTGCTAGTTAGTACCAGTAAATCTTTGTCTGTATCAGTCAAGGCTGTTTGCATGACAAAGTCATTATCAGCCATACCATTATCAATCTTCGACTTTTTCCCATTCGGCTGAATACGACGCACATATCCCCGTTGAGTCAATTCTAATACCACTTCTTCGACAGGTTGTTCAGGTTTGAGATTTTGAATGCTCAATTTGGGATCTTCTTCCTCTGTCCTTCCATCCCCACGTCCCCGCGTTGCCGTGGCTTTTTGGCGTAGCTCACTCACACTGATGATTTTGGTGCGACGTTCATCACCATATTTGCGCTTTTGGGTACGCAAGTCTTTTTTCAGACTTTTGAGTAATTCCCGACGATCACTCAGTAACTTTCGTAACGTTGTAATTTCCTCTTGTAACTGCTCGTATTCTTTCTGTAAATTCTGTTGTTCCAAGCTTGTCAGGCGTCTGAGTGGCATTGCTAAAATTGCATCTGCTTGTACCTCAGTCAAATCTAAGCGAGCTTGCAAGTTGATTTTCGCGGTACTACCATCAACAGCCCGTCGCAAAATCTCAATTAATTCATCAAGGCGAGACAAGGCTTTCAATAAACCTTCTAGCAAATGCGAACGGTTTTCTGCCTTACTTAACTCGTAGGTGTAGCGGCGTGAAAGGGTCTGTTCGCGGAAATGTAAAAACTCTTGTAACAATTGGCGTAAAGATAGCTGGCGTGGCTGTCCATCTACCAAAGCCAATAAAATCGCCCCAAAATTCGTTTGCAACGCTGTTTGGTGATAGAGTTGCTGGAGAAGCTCTTGGGGGTTGGTATCTCGTTTGAGTTCTATGACAACGCGCATCCCTTGGCGATCGCTTTCATCCCGGATATCAGAAATTCCCTGCAAGCGGCCTTGATTTACTAGGTCTGCAACTTTTTCAATCCAACCGGCTTTGTTAACCTGAAAAGGTAATTCTGTTACTACAATTGCTGTTCGCCGTTTGTTTCCTCGCCCGCCAACAACTTCCTCAATCTGCACCACTCCCCGCAGCACAATACCACCTTTACCTGTGGTGTAAGCCTCCCGGATTCCCACATCACCAACAATTTCCCCACCTGTCGGAAAATCAGGCCCAGGAATTAACTCAAATAATTTGTCATCCGATAAATCGGGGTTATCAATTAAAGCAATTAACCCATCTACAACTTCCCCTAAATTATGCGGTGGGATATTAGTTGCCATACCCACAGCAATACCTGCACAACCATTGAGCAACAAAAACGGTAACTGCGCTGGTAATACAGTCGGCTCTTGCTGAGAATTATCGAAGTTACCAGCAAATTCTACCGTTTCTTCGCCAATTTCGGCTAGCATCCCCTCGTAGCTAATTGGTGCGAGGCGCGTTTCTGTGTAGCGCATTGCTGCTGCTGGGTCATTATCTACACTGCCGAAGTTACCATGTCCTGCCAGTAAGGGATAGCGGCTGGTAAATTCCTGTACCAACCTCACCAAAGCATCATAAACAGCTTGATCCCCGTGGGGATGATATTTACCTAAGACATCCCCCACGACACGAGCGCATTTTCGATAAGGGCGATCAGGTGTTAAACCAAGTTCATGCATCGCGTATAAAATCCGTCGATGTACTGGTTTTAAACCATCACGCACATCTGGTAAGGCCCGCCCGACTATCACACTCATGGCATATTCAAGGTAAGACCGTTGCATTTCGGTATGCAAGGCCGTGGTGATGACCTGTCCCGTAGAGAGAAGGTTTAACTGTTTTGCCATGAGTTTGTCCCTAAGTTTTCACTACACAAAATATGCCGTTACTGAAGATTACAGCAACCACAGCATAGCGGATGTAATGCTCATCATTACAAAATCTTGATAGTTATACGATCAAAAGCAGTTATATTATCCTTGATGTCCAGGATATACATTGATTACTCACAAGGAGACACATACAATTTTGGATTTTAGATTTTGGATTTTAGATTTTAGATTTTAGATTGCTCAAAAGGAATCCACTTTCATCATGGATGAGCATAAAATCCAAGTTAATCATCCAAAATCCCAAATCCCAAATCTAAAATTTCTGTTATCCCCTCACCTCTCAAAGTCAAATTCTCATGAAAACTGTTTTGATTGTCGAAGACGATCTGATTAACGCTCGCGTTTTTTCCAAAATTTTGACCAAACGCGGTGGACTGGAAGTAAAACATACTGAAAATGTGGAAGAGGTAATGAGAATTGCCCAAGCGGGAGAGGCAGACATTATTTTAATGGATGTTTCTCTATCAAGAAGTGTTTACCAAGGTAAGTCCGTTGATGGGATCAAAATTACACAACTGCTAAAATCCGATCCGCAAACTGCTACTTTACCGATTATTCTCGTGACAGCACACGCAATGGAGGGCGATCGCGAAAATTTTCTCAAGCAAAGCGGTGCTGATGGTTACATCTCTAAGCCTGTTGTTGATCATCAACTTTTTGTTGACCAGATCATTGCACTCCTGCCTAAAGATAATTTGTAATGATACACCCCTTAAACTAAGACGGTTGCCCATTTAGTTTATTGGGCTACCGTTTTTTTACATTTAATATATATGTACTATTAGATAGCACTTTTGAGCAAGTGGCAGGGAACAAGGAAATGTGGGGAGTGTGGGGAGTAATGTAGAGACGCGATTCATCGCGTCTGGAAGTGTGGGAAGTGTGGGGGGAATTATTTAACAAGTCTGTTCCCAATGCCCCATGCCCAATCCCCAATCCCCAATCCCCAATCCCCTTTCCCTACTGCATCGGCTGTGGTTTGGGAGTTGTATTTTCCCCTCTCTGCTGTAAGGCTGCTTGAATACGGGGTAATTCTAAGAATTTTTTGGTATCCGCAAGTAAGCGATCGCCCCAAAGATTTTCTTTGAGAAAATCAAGATCACCATATCGATCATCAACGCGGAGTGCAGTTTCACCCATCGCTAGACCTTTTTGGCGTTCGCCTTTATTGTATAGTGCCACAGCTAGAGCCAATAAAGGTTCTGCGGCTTGCTTTTCGATTGTGACAGCAGATTGCCATTGCTGGATAGCTCCTGCCACATCACCTTGTTCGTACTTAATTAAACCAATATTGTTAATTGCAGGCCAGAATTTTTTATCTTGGGAGACAGCTTGATTATACTGAGCGATCGCATCTGGATATCGACGCTGCATATAGTAAGCATTACCCAAATCAAATAACCCTTCTGGGTCATTGGGTTTTAACTTTAGACCCTGCTGGAAATAGTCAACAGCAACATCGTATTTTTTTTGTTGAAAGTTAGCTGAACCCAAAGCAAACAGAACATCACCATTTTTTGGATTCAGAGACTGGGCTTTTTTTAAAGCTGCGATCGCAGGCTCTAATTCTTTGGTTTGTAAATATAAACCACCTAAGAGAAACCAAACTTTATCACTTTTAGGAGCCAATTGAGATGCTAGCCGCGCTCTGGGCATAGCCATTTCGTATTGTTGAAACTGTGCTAGTTGTGCTGCTTCTTGTGCTAAACCCAACCCTTGTTGTTCCAATTTGGCTGTATCGAGTTGCAATGTATGGGGTATTAATGCCTGTGCATGAGCAGCTTTAGGCATACTCCACAAACTACAGACAACAATCAGAGAAATTAAACCAATTCTTTTAGGCACACTACCGCCTCTCTGCCACGATGAATGAATCTTTCAGATAGCTTAAACGATCTCCGCTCGTGTGTGTGCAAGAAAAGTTTACAAAGAAAGGGAATGGGGATTCTCCAGAGGAGATGCTACTTTGTAGACGCGTCAGCGGCTTCTCATAGAGTACGGGGAATAGGGAACAGACAAACAATAGACTTTTTGCTTTGCCCAATATTGGGAGAAGGGGCTGGGGGATGAGGGTTAGTTTATTCCTGCAAGAAGTCTAATGCCGAGTATCAAACACTCGTTGTTGAGTATCAAACACTCGTCGTCGAGTATCAAACACTCGTCGTTGAGTATCAAACACTCGTCGTTGAGTATCAAACACTCGTCGTCGAGTATCAAACACTCGTCGTCGAGTATCAAACACTCGTCGTCGAGTATCAAACACTCGTCGTCGAGTATCAAACACTCGTCAGCGAAATACAAATACTGGGAGCATCCGAATTTTTTCAATATACCTAAGGGTTTAAACCCTTAGCTAATAGCACAAGTCGTCTAAAGACGACTTCATAAAATCAAGTGGTCTGCTTAAGCTGACTTTCACTATGAGACTGCAATTTCAATCGCAGGTTTTTTTATCTATTCCCCATCGGGGTTTAAAACCCCATCTTTTATAAGTTGTTTGTTTGGGTTGGGGTTAAATCCCCATCCCAAACCACTCTGTTCCCTGTTAAGAGTTAAGAGTTCCCTTTTAACTGATTTATACCCATCCATGACTTTGGTCACATACTAATTTGTGACCTTTGCATCATGTAATTGCTGAAAGAAATTTATACGATAAATTTATTATCCTTCTTGCAGAGGCCGGAGCAAGGGGAAACAATGAGGCAAAGTAAGGGAAAATGGGAAATTGAAGATAGATATAAAATTTAAAACCTTTACCTATTAACCCTTTACTTTTTCCCTTCTTGGTTTACCCTTGAACCGTTTCCCAATTGTTAGTAAACACTTAGAGTAAACGGGGAACAGGGAATGAAAATCGGGGAGAGTGGGGGGGAGCATCGCGATTTTTTCAATATACCTAAGGGTTTAAACCCTTAGCTAATAGCGCAAGTCGTCTGAAGACGACTTAAATAAATCAAACAGTCTGCTTAAGAGACTGCGATTGAAATCGCAGACAGGTTTTTTGAATTCCCCACTCCCTGTTTCCTGTTCTTTTTACACAAAAAATTATAGAAATGGCTTCTAATACATCTAACCCTGTAGATTCCTTACCTTCGCTGCCAAAGATTAAAAAAAAAGTTAAATTTAGTTGGTTTCCGTGGCTAGCTGTTTTCTTACTAATAGGTGCTATTAGTTTGCTAGTCTATCGCCAAGTAGTTGTTGTTCCGACTCAGGAAGCTAGACGCAAAACTTTTACACTTCCTGTAGAAAGGCAGACTTTACCAATTAAGGTTTCTGCAAATGGAACCGTGAAACCGGAAAGATCAATCAACATTAGTCCTAAAAACTCAGGCATACTGAAAAAACTTTTAGTTAAGGAAGGAGATACAGTCAAACAGGGACAAATACTTGCTTACATGGATGACTCAAATCTCCAAGGACAACTCATCCAAGCCCAAGGACAATTGGCACAAGCCCAGGCAAATCTACAAAAGGCAGAAGCAGGTAATCGTCCCCAGGATATTGGTCAATCACAAGCGCAACTAGATGAAGCACTAGCAAATCTACGTAAAGCTCAAGCAGGAAATCGTACTCAGGATATTGCCCAAGCAGAAGCACGTTTAAAACAGGCTCAAGCTACTTTGAGTAAGGCTGATGATGACCTACGCCGCAACCAGAAACTCTACACGGATGGGGCTATTTCTCTACAAACTGTAAATCAAAAACGTGCAGATCGTGACAGCGCCCAAGCCCAAGTCAACGAAGCTCAACAGGCTTTGGCGTTACAAAAAGCGGGAGCGCGTCCCGAAGACATTCAGCAATTACAAGCTGTGGTGAAGCAAAGACAAGAAGCTTTGGCATTATTAAAAGCAGGGTCACGCCAAGAAGATATTAAAGCTGCGCGTGCTGAAGTAACTTCTGCTAGTGGTTCGCTGCAAAATATCCAAGCCCAAATTAATGACACGATTATCAAATCACCTTTTGATGCTGTTGTCACTAAGAAGTATGCTGACCCTGGTGCTTTTGTGACTCCTACAACCTCAGCCAGTTCTGTTTCCTCAGCAGTGTCTTCTTCAATTTTGTCCTTGGCTTCTACGAACCAGGTTGTGGCGAATATCGCTGAGACTAATATTGCTCAAATTCGTCTTGGTCAAAAAGTCACAATTACAGCAGATGCTTATCCCGGTAAAACCTTTGAGGGTCGAGTTAGTCAAATTGCTGCCCAAGCCACAGTAGAACAAAATGTTACTAGTTTTGAAGTGAAAATAACTATTACCTCAGACTCGCAAAATTTATTGCGGTCTGGGATGAATGTAGAAACAGAGTTTCAAGTTGGTCAATTACAAAATGCAGTGGTTGTACCGACTGCTGCTGTGGTACGCCAACAAAATGCTACAGGTGTATTTGTGACTGGAGCAGATAACAAGCCTAAGTTTACTGCTATTCAAACTGGTGTCACTGTCAATAACTTTACCGAAGTTAAATCTGGTTTGAAAGGTAATGAGAGGGTGTTGCTGAGTTTTCCGGCGGGTTCACGACCCCAATCAACACCTAGAGGTATGTTTCCGGGGATGCCTGGTGGTGGTAGAAATAGTGGTGGCGGAAATCCTCAGCGGATGTAGAGAATCTCTACGGTTTAGATAAGTACAGAACTTACGCGAAAATTACCAAAAAGCTAGTTTATTAAACCGCCATAGACGCGCAAGCGGCTACTTGCAGAAGTCGCTACGCGCCTACCGGAACGGTAGACGCCAAGAACGCCAAGGATTTGTAGAGTGTGGGTAAGTCCTAATTTATTTTTATTTTCAGTTTCGATCAGTATTAAATATAACGAGCATGTTTAAGGTTTTTTATAAGGGTAGAAGTGCTTATCAATTGCCAATGACGGAAATATTGTCAATGGCGACAGAAGCTTTGTGGAGTAATAAATTACGCACTGGGTTAACCATGCTGGGCGTAATTATCGGGATTTCCTCAGTAATTGCTATTACTTCTGTGGGTCAGGGTGTGCAGAAGGCTACTGAGCAACAAATTCAGGCGTTAGGTACAGATATTCTGCAAGTTTTTGCTGGTTCTGCTAGAAGTGGAAATGTTCGTCAAGGGCTGGGTTCTAGCAGTACTTTAACTTGGGAAGATGCAAAAGCGATCGCTCAACAAGCACCATCTGCTCAACTTGTTTCTGCTTATTTACAACGCAGCGCCCAGGTTGTCTATGCAGGACAGAACACATCCACGACGATTTATGGCACAGATTTAAATTATCCAGAAGTCAGAAACACTCACCCGCAATCAGGGAGATTTTTTAACCAAGAGGAACTTGATACCGCCAAGCAGGTTGCTATTTTAGGCCCCACAGTCCAAAGAACCCTATTTGGCGAAGGTGTCGATCCCATCGGTGAAAGAATCCGTATTCAAGGAGAAGCTTATGAAGTGATTGGAGTGATGGAACCTAAAGGTTCTCAAGGCCCAATGGATCGGGATGATCAAATTTTTATTCCTCTGACGAGTATGTCAGCAAGAGTTGTTGGCAATAACGCTTTAAATGGTATTTCTGTAAGTGTAATTTTACTTAAAGCCAGTAATGAAGAGCAACTAGAAGCGGCTCAATTTCAAGTCACTAATATTTTGCGTCTGCGCCACAACATTTTTCCACCACAAACAGATGATTTTCGGATTACCAACCAAGCTGATATTGCTAATACTTTTACAAATGTTGTGGGTTTATTCACTGTCATGGTGGTAGCGATCGCTGGTATTTCTTTATTTGTTGGAGGAATTGGAATTGCCAATATTATGCTCGTTTCCGTCGTTGAACGCACACGAGAAATTGGGATTCGCAAAGCACTAGGTGCAACCAATTCTGCTATCCTCAACCAATTTTTAACGGAAGCGATCGTTATATCTGCTTTAGGAGGAGGTATCGGGATTGCAGGAGGTGTGGTCATTGCAGCAGCAGCAGCAGCTATTTTTAAATTTCCTTTTGTTGTCTCGCCTTTATCAATCATCGCTGGCTTTGGACTCTCGTTTACAGTCGGGTTATTAGCCGGAGTCATACCAGCACGCAACGCGGCTAAGTTAGATCCGATTGCTGCTTTGAGGAGTGATTAGGTGGGCCCCCACTCCCCCCAAGGGAGTGGGGATTAGGGGCGAAGGGGTAACGGGGATTGGGGATTGGGGATTGGAGTTCTAAACCTAAATCACTAACAAACAACGATTAAAAAAATGATTTGGATGGAATCTATTATTAAAGCTTACCAACTTGGGGATGTGCATGTGCCAGTACTCAAGGGTATTAATCTGGCTATTGAGGAAGGGGAATATGTCGCGATTATGGGTATGTCTGGTTCTGGGAAATCGACGTTGATGAATATTATCGGCTGTTTGGATCGCCCTACAAGTGGACAATATGTTTTGGAAGGCAGAAATTTGACAACTTTTGGTGATGATGAATTGGCGTATATTCGTAATCAACGGATTGGTTTTGTTTTCCAACAATTTAATTTGTTACCACGGGCGACGGCGTTAGAAAATGTTATGCTGCCGATGGTTTACGCTAATATACCAAAATCAACACGCCGTCAAAAAGCGATCGCAGCTTTGACTAGAGTCGGTTTGGAAGACCGGATTTTCAACCGTCCCAACCAACTTTCTGGAGGACAACAGCAACGAGTCGCGATCGCTCGTGCTTTAGTAAATCGACCTGCTTTGGTTTTAGCAGATGAGCCAACGGGAGCATTGGACACTAAGACTTCTGAAGAAGTGATGGAATTACTGACAGAATTAAATGACCAAGGAATCACGATTGTGATTGTCACCCACGAACCAGATGTCGCAGCGCAAACAAAAAGGATTATTCGGGTTCAGGATGGTTTGGTTGTAGGTTGATTTGAGAAGATCGGGGAAAGGGGATCAGGGATCGGGGACAAGGGAGACACGGGTAAATCAATCTCCGCGTCTGCGACTCTCCACCGAACCGCGTCTTATCCCGATCCCCAAAAAATCAAAAACGCTGACCGATACCAAAGTGAAATTTGCTTTCACCTCGGTCATTGATTCCGTAGTCGGCGCGAAGTAAGCCCAAGGGTGAATTGAAGCGTATACCTGCGCCGTAACCAAAACCAATTCCTGGTTTACCATGTACTCCTGCTGGGTTCCCTAATACAGTGTCACCAGAACCTAAATTAGAGGCGAAGTCACCAAACAAAACGCCACCGAAATTTTGCCACACAGGAAAGCGGTATTCTGCGGAAGCTAATACGTAACTCCGACTATTACCAAGTTGACCAGAATCATAACCACGTACAGAATTTGTTCCGCCCAAATTAAATTTTTTATCGGACGCTGAATTACTAATCACAGTTCCTGCTTGCAGGTTGACAGCAAATACTTGTGGCTGTTGCGAATCAAATAATTTGATTGGCACAAATCGACTATAATTTGCCTCTAGGCGATTGATGGAAATTTCACCCTTACCGATGGAAATTGATTGTTCTGTTTGCAAACGTAAAACAGATCCTTGAGTTGGGTTAGTGGGATGATCGCGGTTGTCTTTGTTGGCTGTAAAAGATACAGTTTTCAAATCGTCGATGCCTATACCACTAAAAGATAAAGGATTATCTTGAGCATCGAAAGAGGTTATTTTGCCATTGCGATCTTCCGAATCTGCGATACTGACACTCAAAACTCCTTCAAGATTGGGTGTGATTGATACCCGCGCTACTTTGTCACCGTTGTCAGCGTACCATTGATTGATCTGCTGGACTGCTTGCTGTAAGTTAGCAGGACTAATTGGTTTACCGACTAGAGATTGAAATGGTTTTAAAGCTTGTTGATAGTTAAGAGCTTTTGCACCAGAAAATAGGAGCGATCGCACTATAATTGGTTGCACTTGATAAACTACATTTAAACCAGTCTTGGTACTTTGGCTATTAACGCTAACATTGGCGAATAAACCAGTATCTAAAATTGCCGCTACATCTTGTTGTAATTGAGTTTGGCTAGTTTCGCTGCCAACTTGAGTTTTAATGATTTTGCTAATGATCTGCTGTAATTCTGGTGTCGCACCAACAATTTGTATATCCGTAGCTGTCACAGCTAAATTATTGTTTTGGGAGAACTCGGAAACTACAACTGTTTCTGGTGATGCGATCGCATCTGTTTGTGTAGAGGTGACTTCGGTTGCTTGCACTACTAAATTTGTATTTGTAGTTGTTTGATTCTGTGGGGAATCATTAGTAGGTGCAGCAGTTGCTTGCTGAGTCACATTGTTAGTGGCTAAAGTGGCTAAAGTAAAAATTGCAGCAGAAGAAATTCGCATAATTAATAAAGCCTGATTGACAGGAAGTTAGCTTGTTTTTGTTTATAAGAGAATAAGCAATGGCAATAATACTAACTACCAGTCCTCCGGGATTGCTTACGGATAAAACAGAAGTAATACAAATTTGAAAAAATAATGTGACAGACCAAATTGTAGAGACGCGATTCATCGCGTCTTGAACCCGCGATTCATCGCGTCTTGAACCAAGGATGTGTTCCGTTCCGTTCGTAGTCAGCGCTACCCTGCGGGAACGCTGCGCGTACAGCGCTTAAATAAGCACTTTAGTGCTTACTACGAACCCATTATTTATGATCTTTCCCTTTACGAAAAAACTGCTGTAAAATTTCTCCTGGTTTTCTATCCCAAGTATCGATATGCTCGTAAATTAAAGCATCTTGATTGAGTTTATAAGTAGAATAGCCATTGAAAAATATGTGTGCTTTCCAAGGAACACGTAACACACCACGCACAGTCCATGTTGCTAGGATAATATCTTTGGCTGACTGAGATATATCATGTAAGTCAAAATAAATCTCTGTGAAAAATAAGCGAGCATGAAAACGTAAAGTCCAGAAGATAATGCGGTAATTTATTTTACCTTTGAATTTATTAACTGGGTCTTGAAAATATATATTTTGTGTATAAATATCGTAGGAAATATCTTTTTCAAATAATGTCGGTAAATCCTGTCGTAGAGTCTCTATATTTTGATCAACTTGCGATTGATAATCCACAACTATTGCCTCTAAAAAATAGCTTTGAAAAGTCTTAGTAATCTTTGCCACAGAGAAGACAATTCTATTCTATCCGCACTCGGTCTATTTAAATCCGCAACAGAAGGAAAAGTCGCTAATTGAGCATAAGGGCCTTTTCGTAATACCTTCGCCAGAGCATTATTATCTGCTCGCAAACCTTCATAGAAAAAGAATACCTCACCTGCCATCCCGCAATTACGATTAAATTCAATTACCTGTAAAAGTTGTTTAGCACTGATTTCATAGGAACCAATTTTCATTAAAATTCCTGGCGCTAATTTTGCTAATTCTCTCCTCGATAATTGCTTGTTGATCAACTGCTCAAGTGTACATCGATAACTAAAAATATCACGCCTATATATTTGTGGATGCAAGATATCAACTAGCCCTCGTTCTAACCAAGTCCGCGAATCTTGCAAATATTCTTTCAATCCCCAACCAGGAATACTAGGAGCCATTGAGACTATTAAATTGGGATTTATTGCTTTGACTGATTGATATAAACGAGCAAGAAATTCTGTCAAAATGTCAGCACGCCACTTTAACCACTGATCATCTTTGGGATTTCGTGGGGGATTTTTACCAAACTGCTGATTGTAGAGTTTTACAGTAAATTGGTCATAACCACCTTCGCATGGTAATGCAGGTAGGCGATCGTCACCTTGAATACCATCAACTTCGTAATTTTGTACAACTTCTAGGATTAAACTCAACATGAAATTTTGGACTTCTGGGTTGAGAGAATTCAACCACTCGAAGCCATTTTTCTTGAGTAAATTACCATTACAATCACGTCCAGCCCATTCTGGTTTTTTCGCTAACATTGGCCCGCCATTCATTTTGTAGGAACTAGCGAATCCATATTCAAACCAAGGGATGACTTTCAGACCAACTCGATGGGCGGCGGTTACTACTTCTGCTAACGGGTCACGTCCCAGAAATGATGAATCAATTTCTGTACCGAAGGTCTGTTGCATTACTTGACTCGGATATAGTGTTGCTCCCTTACCCCAGACAACAGGAAAGACAACATTAAAACCTGTCTCGGCGAGAAAGTCCATCGCTTGTGCAATGCGTTCCTGAGAATGCAGAACCTTGCTATCAGTAGTAGTCAGCCAAACACCTCGAATTTCAATAATTGCCATATTTTTAATATACTTAGTGTCTACCTTTACGGAAAGCCGCTAGCATACGGCAGGTGCTTTATGCCGGGAAACCCGTCCACCGCACTGCCTTGTCTATGTGTCTTGGTGTTGAAGAAATATTGAACCACTAAGACACCAAGACACTAAGAATTTTGATTTAATTTGTTGCTAGCTGACTATACCGCGCTTGCACTACCATATATATGCCATAAGCAATCAAACCTAATGACACGATACCCAACAGCCAAGGTCCATAAGGCTGTTGCGCTAAGGTTTGTAATGCTTGGTCTAAACCTCCTGCTTGAGTTGGATCATATTGGGTTGCTGCTTGAATCAAAAACCAGCCAATTATGCAGAATACAATACCCCGTGCAGCTACGCCAAATCTGCAAATTGTCATTACCCATTTACGTTCTGTATTGCTTAATTCTGTTAAGTTGAGTTTTTTACGAATTTTATTACTAAAAGCTTGATAAAACTGATAAAATCCTAGACCAATGATTAATGCTCCAATAGTTCCAATGAGCCATTGACCAAAGGGTTGAGAAAGTATACGTGCTGTCCAATCTTGTGTAGAGTTACTATTACTATTTCCACCAGTGCCAAGGGCAAGTTTGATAGCAGTCAAGGCTAAACCAGCGTAAATAAAGCCGTTAATTGCATAACCGATTCTTTTTGCTATTCCTTTGGTATCTGTTCCATTATTTTCTGGATCTTTTATCGCTTCTACAAAACGCCAAATGACATATCCAATTAAGCCAATCGCTATTAAAGAGAGCAATATTTGACCAAATGACTGTTTGACGATTTCTTGGAGTGCGCCCTGAGAATCTGTAGTTTTTCCTCCGCTCCCCACTGCTGCTTGCAATGCGAGGAATCCGACAACAGTGTATACTATTCCTTTAGATATATAACCAAATCTAGCTAGGCGCTCAATCCAATTTGATGGATGGTGTATTAATTGCTGGGTCATAGTTGTTTGAATATAATTATAGCTATGGTTTTATCAAGGTTAAGCGATGATTTTCATCCATCTTAAGGAGAATTCCATATTTTCAAGAGACTGATTTATGAATTTAATTTGTTGCGAAAAATTTATCTCTTTACTTTTTAACGTATATGCAAAGCGGCTTACCAAAGGCTACTACTAAGACGCTAAAATCATCTAGTAGGGAGGCAAGCAATTTAAATTCTTTTATTGTTTTAGATATTTACTAACAGGACTTACGCAAAACATAACGCGTATTTGCGGTAATTCATGAATTACCGCTACGCAAAAATAAGGTTTTCGGTCACATCTTGCGTAAGTTCTGACTAAATAAAATAAATTGTGTTATCTTAAATATGAAATTAGAAAATAAAGTTATTGTTTGTTAATTAGAATAGTAATTATTTTTCTATTAATTAGTTTTAATAAGTAGTAATTACCTCAAATAATAAAATTTTTTATGGAGGTGAATAAGTCATGGCTGTGATAGACGCTAATTGGCAACACGATTATATAATTACTAATGGAATTAAGCTGCATTATGTGACTCAGGGAGAAGGATCATTGATGTTGATGTTGATGTTGCATGGCTTTCCTGAATTTTGGTATTCGTGGCGGCATCAAATTCCTGAATTTGCGAAGTATTTTAAAGTCGTGGCTGTAGATTTGCGTGGGTACAATGACAGCGACAAACCCAAAGAGCAATCTGCTTATAGAATGGATGAATTTATTCAAGATATTAAGGGTTTGATTGAGGGATTAGGATATGAAAAGTGTGTTTTGGTTGGTCATGATTGGGGTGGTGCGATCGCTTGGTGTTTTGCCTATGCTTATCCAGAAATGGTAGAGCGATTAGTTGTACTAAATATTCCTCATCCAGCTAAGTTCAGTGAAGGCTTACGTACACCTGGGCAATTGCTCAAAAGCTCTTACATGTTTTTATTTCAATTACCTTGGCTACCAGAAGTCCTAATTCAATCATGGGATTATCAATTGATTGAAAATGCTTTTCAAGGTATGGCTGTTGATAAAAATGCTTTTAGCAAAGCTGATATTGAAGCTTATAAAGATGCTGCTGCTAAACGCGGCTCATTGACAGCAATGTTGAATTATTATCGCAATATTTTTCAAGACCAAATGTTTAATAAAACTTGGGGAGTTTTAGAAGTACCAACGTTAATGATTTGGGGTGAAAACGATACCGCACTTGGTAAAGAATTAACTTACGGTACAGAAGCTTATGTGAGAGATTTGCAAATTAAATATATTCCTAACTGTAGCCACTGGGTACAACAGGAACGACCGGAATTAGTCAATCAATATATACAGGAGTATCTGGGACTGTAACTTATGTCT
This sequence comes from Westiellopsis prolifica IICB1, assembly GCF_004323185.1. Classification (GTDB taxonomy): domain Bacteria; phylum Cyanobacteriota; class Cyanobacteriia; order Cyanobacteriales; family Nostocaceae; genus Pelatocladus; species Pelatocladus prolificus_A. The sequence continues at coordinate 2,183,070 of NZ_NAPS01000001.1, read as the reverse complement.
ATTGCTCCTTGGCGAAGTGCGATCGCTCGCGCTCTTCATCGTAACCGCAGTCTTGTTTACGCTCGTTACCTACAACTCGCAACAGTTAAAGATGATGGTCGTCCTGCTAATCGGACTGTGGTATTTCGTGGCTTTTTAGAAGATACCAATCAGCTCAAATTTATTACTGATGACCGTAGTGAAAAAGCTACTCAAATCTTACTAAAACCTTGGGCAGAAGTTTGTTGGTATTTTCCTAACACACGCGAACAATTTCGGATAAGCGGCTGTTTAACTCTGGTGAGAAGTGATTATTTTGACCCGATATTACAACAAGCCCGGATGAATACTTGGCAAGAACTGAGTGATCCTGCACGCATACAGTTTGCTTGGCCTCATCCTGGTAAACCCAGAAAAATTGAGGATCAAAAGGCTTTTATCCTACCACAACCTGATCCAGTAAACCCATTACCAAATTTTTGTCTATTACTACTCGACCCATTCAAAGTAGATCACTTAGAATTGCGTGGCGAACCACAAAATCGCTGGCTCTATCGCTACGATGACCAGAAACAAGATTGGTCTATGCAGGCTATTAATCCATGAGATCGCTTACTTGCGGGCTTGGGGGCGAGTTGAAACTGTGGGTGTTCAGATCCCCAACTTTTTGAAAAAGTCGGGGATCTATTACCCGTCAGAAATTGTGTGATGGAGTACTAATTGCAAGTCCAATAAAAAAATAGTTTTTGTACCTTTCTCTTGTGCAACTACAACAGCATGACTAACAATCTCAAGCAAACCAGACTGATAGTAAGACTGTGATAGTGGTTGCATCATTTCTAGAGACAACTCTATCAAATCGGGTGGTTCATATGTGAGAATACCGCAGAGTTCTGTTTGAGAAATAGGCGTAATTAGTAAAAAAGCTTGACTTTTTGCTAATTGATTTACAGCTTCTCTGCTTAAGTATTGATGTAAATCTACAACCTGAATTAGATGACGACCAATCTGGATTAGTCCCATTTGATTGAGTTTTTGATCATCTCCAACAGGACAAGTCACAACCTTTAATACAGCTTTGATTGGTAGCGCCAACCAGTAATCTGCGACTGTAAAGGTAATGAACTTTTCCACTTGGGACTGATTTTGGATGATTTTCATGTGTCTTTCTCAAGCAAATTTGCCACCATAGCTAATAGCTTTTGCTCCATGTAGGGCTTGGTCATATATGCAGTAGCTCCTAATTGCAAAGCCAGGGAGCGGTGTTTTTCGCTACTTTGAGATGACAGAATTAACACGGGAATGTCTGCTAAACTAGGAATTTGTTGCCGGGATCGAAGAAATTCAAATCCGTTCATACGAGGCATTTCGATATCACAAATTACCAGTTGAATATCGCTGAGGTGCTGGAATTGCTCGATTCCTTTGTGACCATCCTGTGCTTGAAATACATAGTAGCCAGCTTTTTGAAGAGCGATCGCTACAGATTGGCGTGTAGTTAGCGAGTCATCGACGATTAAAATTCTTGCACTTGCTTTGGTATCAAATTCTGATGCAGAGAATGTTGGTACGACAGTATGAGATTGAGACAGCAATGGTTGTTGAGAATTTTGTGGAAGCAACGAGGGTACTGATTTTGCCCAAATTCTGGAGATTTGGTCATCGTGCTGTTTAGCAAAAACTTTTTGTAGTAATATTCCCCCATCGATCACTAACGCCAACTCACCGCTAGCCAGAATACTAGCACCGTGAACATAATTAGGTGCTGCAATCATTGCTCCTAAAGGACGAATCACCAACTCCTGCTCTCCAATGAGTTGCTCAACTTCCAACCCCAAAAGTTGATCTTGACAGCGAATCAAAAGTATGGGGTGTGGGGGAGCAGGGATAGGAGGATAAGAAAGGGGAAAAGTCGGAAAATTGTAATTTAGAATACTCGCAAGTGAGTAAATTGACACCAGTTTTTCATCCATCTCCTTACCCCATCGGAGAAATTTGTTACCATTGCGCTCTTGAATTTGACTAGGTGTAGGAATCAGAATTTGTTCAATCGCATCATCGACAAAAGCATAGTTTCTGCAACCAACCCCACAGATCAATAACTGAGCGATCGTCAAACTTAAAGGAATCTGCAAGATGAATTTTGTACCCTGATGTAGTTCAGAATTAACCGTGATTGTACCCTGAAGAGATTTTAACTGGTTCCGCACGACATCAAGTCCAATACCACGCCCAGAGAGGTCATTGACTTGGGACGCTGTGGAAAACCCCGGCTCAAACAGTAAATTAGTCAACTGAGTCTGATTCAGATGATTTACCTGTTCCACGGAAATTAATTGTCGTTCTACCGCTCGTTTTCGGATCTGATCGAAATCTAAGCCATTTCCGTCATCCTGTACTTCAATTACCAGATATTTACTTTGGTGATAGGCGGAGATTTTGATGTCACCCTTTTCTGGTTTACCTCGCTGTTGACGCATTGTTACAGGTTCAATACCATGATCAAAGGCATTGCGTACTAGGTGTAGTAAGGGATCAAAGAGCTTTTCTGCTACAGCCTTATCGACTAGAACTTCATTTCCATACAGTTGCAACGAGATCGGCTTATTGTAGAGGGTTTCTAGCTGTTGCAGAATCTGGGGAAAGCGACCAAATATCTCACCGAGAGTTAACATCCGGGCTTCGATTAAAGCACTCTTGGTGATGTTCAGCAGTTGCTGCTGCTTTTCTGATGTTTGCTGAGAAGATCGATTCAGCAGATCAATAGCTTCAGCAGTTTCTGCTAGTTGCACCGTATGATCCAGAAGTGACTGAATTAGGTAAGCGCTGTCAGTGTGCTTTTGAGTAGTTACAACACCTGACGATCGCATATTCTTAAAGGCTTTGCGGACTTTTTTGCTAGAAGATTTGGCAGTAGTTTGCGATCGCTCTAGCAAACTCATCTGACGCTTATACTGGTCTTGGAGTTGAATGAGAAGTTTTTGATGTTGTTTTATCTGGTTGAGAAGCGTTTTATTGTTAGCTTGTAGCTGTTCTATTTGAAGCGACTGGTGATTTTGGTTAGTGACTAATTCTCCTATCGAGTAATTAAGTTCATCTAAATGCTTAACACTCACCCGGACTGTGGGAGAAGGTGAAATTTGCTCTTTGGAAGGTAGAGGATTTACAGGACTAATCGATTGCTTCGGTTCAGGGGAATTGTAGACAGGACTGAGGTATTGCTCCCAGTTCACATCCGAGTTGAATTGTGTAAAATGTTCTAAATCTTGATTAATAATTGGCTCAATTGAGCTTGTCTGTTGTCCCCAGATGCTTTCTATAGAAGGAATTTCTTGCTCTTCGTCGGCTTCAGAAATAGAGGTAAAAAAAAGTGTCTCAGATTCAGTGGTTTGCATCGCAAGTTGTTGTAACTCACTCGAAAGTTCACCACCTTGGACGCGATCGCCTGCTAGTACGGCTGCTTGGGCGGCTCGTAAGTCTTTCAGAGCAAGTTCAGCGATGACTACTGCTTGGTGTGGGTGGTTGTCCAAAGCACTCAGTACTGCTTGGGCGATCGCTCCAAATCCCGATAGATTCAAAGACTCAGCTAAACCCAGAAAAACTTCAGCTTGAGTCCGCAATAGGCGAGCAATTTCTTCGGGCTGACCATTGTCTAAAATCGTAGCAATTTGCTCTAAACGCTGAGTCACCCCCACTTCAAATAATGACTGAGTTAAATCAAAGCCTAACTCGGCTGAAGTCGGAAGGTGTGCTTCCTGAGCAAAAAAGTCTCCTAATTTTTCTTGTAATCGGGCAAAAATAGCAGCAGTTCGATCTAAAATTTCAGCCTGATTAACCGAACCACCAGTAAGTTCAGCAACTAAAGGTAGTCGTAAACATTCAAATCCCTCAAACAGTAAAGCTTCAACTTCTGGATCAATAACTACATTAGGTTGACACAGAGCTTTGAAAATATCTTCTAGAGAGTGAGCTACAGTAGCAATGGTTTCTAATCCCACGCTCGTTGCTGCTCCTTTCAAAGTGTGGGTAGCTCTCATTAAATCATTGACTTGATTGATACCACAATTTTCTCTGAGGTTCAACAAACCTTGTTCCAAAGCTTGTAAAAGTTCTGGTGCTTCTTGCAGAAAATATGGATACGTTTGCTCACGAATAGTCGGGTCTAGGGACATGCAATTTTAGATTTTGGATTTTGGATTTTGGATTTACTATCTGGGGGATTGGGGACAAAACAAGTCAAAAGTCAAAAGTCAAAAATTTCTTAATTATGCCCAATGACCAATGACTAACAACCAACTAAACAAAAGTCATTGACTTAATTGACTTTGAATTGTTCGCTTTTGGATTGGAGGTCTTGGGCTGTTGCTAGCAGTTCTTTAAAAGATCCGGAAATTGTTACAGAATCTTTAGAGGTTTTGTTGGCAATGGCTGCAACCTTTGTCATGATTTGAGTTACTAATTGACATTGTTGGGTCTGTTCTTGAGTTGTCTGAGTGATACCCGTGACTCGTTGGCTAATTTGAGTTGTGGCGTTTACGATCGCATTGAGATTCTGACGAGCTTCGTTCACAACATCAGTTCCTGATGCTACCTGTTGAATACCTATTTCCATGGCTCTCGAAACTTCTGCTGTGTTCAGTTGAATTTCCTGCACTAGTTCCTCAATTTCAGTGGCTGCATTTGCGGACTGACGAGCGAGCGATCGCACTTCGTCAGCAACGACGCTAAAACCACGCCCAAATTCTCCAGCACGAGTAGCTTCGATTGATGCATTCAAAGCTAGCAGTTGAGTTTGGGTTGTAAACCCACTGATCAAGTTGACAACTTTGGAAATTTTCTGAGACGATTCCGACAGGCGTAGAAGTCGCTGGTTGGTTTCGATCACTGTTTCTCGGATTTCTTCCATCTCATCAACAGTGCGATCGATGGCTGCATCTCCTGCGATTACGGTCTGGTTTGCTTGTTGGACTGCGGCCTCAACTTCCTGAGCGTTCATTTTTACTGCTGCGGTTGAGCTAACCATCATCTGAATTTGTTCGAGAGCTTGTTCGAGAGCTTGGAATTGCTCTTGGGCTTGGGCTGCAAGCTTAGTAATCGCCAAGCCATTTCCTTTAGAGATTTGAGTCACTTGATTTGCAGCGCTTTGCATTTGGGTGACGATTTGCCGTAAGCTGCTAATCGTGTTGTTATAAGCATCGGCAACAGTACCCACCTCTGTATCTGTAACCGGAGCGCGGACGGTGAGATTACCTGCTAATGCAGGTCGGACTGCTGTGAGTAATTGAGTTACTTCCTGTTGCAGTTGTTCTTTGGCACTCTTGTCTCGATAAGCAGCTTCTGCTAATTGCTGTGATTGGTGTTGTAGTTGCTTTACATACTCTCCTTGCTGAATAGCAATGTTGAGTTGAGCAGCAATTTGTTTGACAAATTCGACGTCTGTTTCCTGCCAATGGCGAGGCCCGCTACACTGGTGAATACAAAACAATCCCCAAAGTTCTTCCCCTTTGAGTAAGGGTACAACTAAGTTGCCTCGTACCTGAAATTGAGAAAGAACATCGATATAACAATTTGGGATATCTGCTTGATAAATATCATCGATGACACAGAAGCGTCCCTTTCTGTATTGTTCAGCCATCTGTTTGCTGAAGCAATGATCTGTGACTTTGACTGCTAAGGCTGAAACATAACCTGGTCTGACATCTTCGGCAATGGTTTCTCCGTCGCGGTAGTTAGTTGCGGTGTCAAATTTGAAGAGGGCAACGCGATCAACTTCCATGAAATTACGGATTTCTCTCGCCGTGGTCTCAAAGGTTTTCTGCAAATCGAGGGACTGCCGAATTCGATCAATTGTCTTACCAATCAAATGTTCCCGTTCGGCTGTCTTGGTCAGTTGTTGTGATGTAGTTTGCAGTTTTTCGATGTAGTCTATTTGTCGCATTGCTACATCTATCTGCACGGAAATTTGTTTCAAGGCTCTGACTTCCACATCTAACCATGAACGAGGTTCACTGTTTTGATAAACGCCGAGTAGACCCCAGAGGTTGTTACCTTTGAAAATAGGTGTGATTACATAAGCTTTAACTTCCATTGCTTCCAAATATTCGATCGCATCTGGAGCATGACCAGAAGTGTAAATGTTATTCACCACTAAGCTTCCACGCTCGCGATGCAAATCTTCTGGGTTGGCAAAGACATCTGCTGTATACGATTGTGGCCAAGTATCCAAGCCTTTGATGATTGACTCTGTAACCAAGTTGCTACTGCCATCGGCATTATAACGATAGATGGCGACGCGATCGCATTTCAGTAATAGCTTAACTGCTTGGCTGGTAATGCGAAAAATAGTGTTCAAGCTCTGGGACTGGAGAATTTTAGGAATAAGTTGGGCAACTGCGTGGTCTATTTGAGCAGCTTTAGCCATCTGCGCGGCTTGTGTCTCTAGCTGTAAAATGTATTCTCGATTTTGCAGGGTTTCGCCTAGCTGTTGAGCAATCCCACTAAGCAAGGTGACATCAATTTCTAGCCAATGCTTAAATTTGCTGTGTTGAAATGCACTTAATAAACCCCAGAGTTTTTCGCCCTGTTTAATAGCCACAATCAGGCAGGATTTAACGCCAAAGTACTCTAAGGTTGTTAAATGGCAATCAGTCAAACCAGCAGTATAGACGTTATTAATCACATATGGTTCGTTGTTGCGAAATCTGCCACCCCGGTGTTCTTGGATATAGGTGTCTTCCCAAGCACTACCCACCAGTTTAGGCCAGCCCCCAGACTCGGACTCGAAAATAAAGTCACCGAAATAGTCTGGGCGAAATTTATAAATGGCGACTCGCTCCACACCCAATAGTTGTCGCACTTCTTGCACGGCTATTTCGCAAGTGCGGTCTATGTATGAGGCAGAGTTCATCTTTTGGATGATAGTAGGAAGTGATTGTTTATACTTTGTTGTTTTAATCTTTTCTTCTAACAACTCTATCTGTTGTAAAGCTACTCCCAAATGGCTACTAAACTGAGTCAGGAGTTTAATTTCATCCTCTAGCCAGTGTCTGGAATCGCTGTGTTCATAAGCACAGAGCAAACCCCAAAGTTCTTGCTCAACAAAAATCGGAGCGATCGCACAAGCCTTTATACTGAAATTTTTAAAGGCTTCTAAATAACAACTACTAACCCCAATAATACGGTCAACGTCATCTACTACGTAGGGTTGATTATCGCGAAACTTACCACCTTGATGCTGCTGAAGATAAGTATCTTTCCAAGTCTGCCCAATTATTGAGTCTAAATTTACAGGTTTAGACTCAAAGACAAATTCTCCAAAATAGTCTGAGTTGAACTTGTAAATAGCGACTCGCTCGACGTTGAGCAGTTGCTGTACCTCTCTAGTTGTAGTCTGGAAAATATTTTTTGAATCCATTGTCTGGCGAATCTTTTCGCTGACGCGGGCTAATGCTTGCTGTTCGTTGCGAAAAATTAATGACTGCAAACTTAGCCTCAGTTCTGTCACAATTTGGTAGAGCAGGCTGATTTCCTGAGCTTCCCATTCGCGGGGATGGGAACATTGCTGCACCACCAACAAGCCAAATAATTTATCTTTTACCAATATTGGCAAGCTAAGACTAGCTTGTACCTGAAATTGGTTGAACAGTTGGTATTGGTAAGAAGTCAGTCCTTTGTTAGCAATATCGTCAATTGCAATGAATGGTTGTTGCTGATAGTCGTCTGGCTGGGTGGCTCCAAAGGCAATTATCGGTAAAGATTCCTTCAACGTGGGTGTATAGCCATTGACCATCGACTCTGCTAAGACAACCCCTTGGCTTTGACTTTTTACCCGGTATAATAATGCTCTTTCTGTTTGTAAATATTGCTGCACTTGAGTAACTACAGTTGCGAACAGAGTATCAATTGTTTCCATCTGGCGCATTTGTTTGGCAATGGCAAATAACCAATCCAGACTGATCAAATCTCTGCTCCGGACTGACAAATCACTACTATTACCGCTTCTGAATGATGAGTTACCAAAAGAAACAGGGTTGAATCTTGATTCTGATCGCTCTAAGTTCTGCATAGTTGCATTTTGATTGACATCGTCTAATTGATACAAATCTGGTGAATTGACATCCAGGGTTAAATCTTCAGTTTCTTCAGTAATTTCTTGGTTGTCTTGGGTATCACTTTTCATGAGTTGCTTCATGAATCGTGCAATTGGAGAATTTAAGGCTCTCTCTCCTGATGGTTTTTCCATAGAGGGCAATGAATAATAGCTTGGAGGTCTAAGACAGCATCGTTGCACCCAGGTAGAATTCCTTGGATCAGTGGTATAAGATCAGCGGGAAATAATCCAAATGGCACTACTTGGAGTTGCTCTAAGTCGTGTAATTCAATATCGTTGACTTGTTGTACTGCTAGTCCCAGTGATTGATGATTAATTTGAACTACTATGATTGTTATGGCAGTTGAAATTGGCTGCAATTGCAATAGGGATGGATAACCAACAAATTTGTTAAAATCCAACAGCCAAAGCATTTCTCCCCGCCAGTTGCAAATTCCGATGATGCAATCTGGCATATCCGGAATAGGCAAAATTTCTGTTACATCTATTTGGATAATTTCGGCGATTTGCTCTAAAGGTAACAGCGCACTGTCTTGGATTCCCAGAGGGAAGCGGAGTAGACGCACTCTAGTGTCAGGGGGAAGTGGATCTAATATCAAAGCTTCCAAACTGTTGGTTGCTATTAGCTGTGATTCAGATGATTGCATCATTGCATACCTCATACAGCAGTTAAGCGCAAGACAGTGTTTGTCAATTCGTTTTGGTCTACTGGTTTGGGAAGATAAGCGTCCGCACCCAGCATAGCGCCCCAAAGTTTGTCAACTTCTGTTCCCTTTGTCGAGCAAATCACAACCGGAATTTGGGAAGTACTAGTATGAGTCTTTAGTTCGCGGCAAAGTTCAAAGCCACTTTGCCCAGGTAAAATGACATCGACAATTACCAGATCCGGTTTTTGCTGACTGAGCTTAATTCGAGCTTCTTCACAATTTGTGGCGCTGACTACTGATAGACCAGCTTGTCTAAGATAATGAGTCAGTACTTTCGTTTCTGTCAAACTATCTTCAACTAAAAGAACCGTGATCATATTTTTATCGTGATATGTGATACCAAATTCCTGCAAATTCACTGAACCTCCTCGTGGGGAAAGCCCCTGTTTTTTAAACATGGGGAGGAACTAGTACTTTGTCACATCAACATTGCTTGGTAAACCAAGTTTTAGAATCTCTCTTTTCTCCTCCTCTGCGTTCTCTGCGTCTCTGTGGTTAGTTTTTTTTACCCTTAAAAGTTGCTGTGACAAAGTACTAGGGATCAATCCAAAATCCATAGACGCACGCAGTGCGGCTTCTCGACAGAGTAATCCAAAATCCAAAATCGTTTGACTCCTATTAAGCAGATAAGGGTGAAGCTGGTAGATATTGCCGCAAAGCAGATAATACCTTTCCCGGTTCGATTGGCTTTGCTAAAAACCCTGAAGAACCAACAATTTTTGCCCGCACCCGATCAACAATACCATCACTGCTGGTAATAATAATTATGGGGATGTTTTTAAATGATGAAATACGGCGGATTTGAGCGCACACTTCATAGCCGTTTGCTACAGGCATAAGTAAATCCAAAAAAATCAAATCAGGTTTATGCTCTAGCAGCATTGGTAGTGCTTGTATGGAGTCTCTAATATTGATAAATCGATAGCCAGCAGGTGCAAGAATACGCCCCATCATCTCGCTATCAAATCGACTATCTTCGATATAGGCAATTAGGGAACCAATGACGGGCTTCACGTAGAAGTTGATATCTCCAACGTGGGTTAATCCCATCATGCCTTGGTTAACATAAGGCATGATCGACTGCGTTAAGGGTACTACAGGTTGTCTTAACTTGGCAGCTAAATCTCTGAGTGTCCAATTGCCGTTGGCCATCATCGTCAGATTTTTGTAAACAGACTGTGAAGTCTGTTGTTGCAGTCCTTCATTATCCCAAATCACCGGAGCCAGATTCGGAGAAAAGCCAGCTAAACCAGCTTTTTGCCAGATTGTCCAAGCTCTGAATGCATGTTGCCAAGCTTGATCAAGTTGGAGTGAAAGCAATTTTGAGTCAACTAGATCTTGTGGAAATTTGCTGTAAGTAACTTGCATTTCTCCATTTTGGCGAGGTAAGTTTACTGCCTGGATAATATCGAACAGAATTTCTAAAATGTTTCCTCCGATAATTGCTGCTAGTTTTCCTGGCGATATTTTTCCCTGTTTCACCTGATTTACTAAAGAACCATAATCCCAATTGTGAGGACGCTCTGTTTTTTGTTGGCACAAGTCAGCAGCTAAATGTGGACAGTGTTGATGTAGTTGTCGATTCCAACGACGCAACGGATGTAATTCACCGGCGCTCCAAATTAAACAACCTTGGTGAAAAAATAGACTCCATATTGCTGCTTGGTTGCCTGAAAAAGTAAAATCCAGTCGCCCGGAAATTTGCTCACGACTGAAAGTTTGAATACATTTTGCTAGATCACTGCTATTTTCTATTTTGTAAATAGCTATTGGCAGATCTATGGATCTGACAGATAAAGGAGTCAACATTGTAAAAATCTTATAGTTGAAATTAAGCTTATGTCTAGTTGCAGCCCCAGATATTTTTCATGAAAACTATCCATGGAATTATTGATGTGATCCCATGCTGTTTATACTCAGTTGTAGATGTCTATTAACAGTACTTATCCCAGACAGGAGATAACCTTAATCAAAACTCTATGATTATTGAATAGATGTATGGCACCCTTATATTTTAATTACTCAGACCCTTTACTGTAACAGTTGTAAACTGCAATCTAGCCTTTAAATACAAACATAAGTCTACGGTAATCCGGTTTGATTTATGAACTTAATTATCAATACAGGGAACAAAGAATAGGGAACTGATAATATCAAGGGTACTGAGTTTTTTTTTCAAAAATAAAATCTGATAACTATATCAGAATACATAGTATATACCCAAAGTTATACATTATCAATTACCAAGCAAATCTTTAGTGGGTTGATATTAATTGGCTGTTGATTGTCAAGCAATTATAAATTTATTTAGTGTCATTTATATCAAATTATTGTTTTCACATTCCGCAGGTAGGCGAAATAAAATTTTTTGAGATTTTTAAAGTTATATTATCTCCGGGTGCGATCGCCTACCGACATCTTGATATACTGTTCAATCAAAATTATGAGGTAACGATTGACACTTCATAAGAGTTCTATGAATCTATCTGTCGCATTCTTTTTTGAAATTGGTATAATTCCGGCGATCGCTACGGACTTGTGTTCTGAACCAATCAGGACTTACGCAAGATGTAACCGAAAACCTTATTCTTGCGTAGCGGTAATTCATGAATTACCGCAAATGCGCGTGATGTTTTGCGTAAGTCCTAATTAAATGCTGATCATCAAAATTTTAAATTCCAGCTCCGTCTAAAAACTCTTGAATCGCTTTATCTCTGAGATTGCAACACACACCATCTTGTAATTTTTCACCTTCATTTTGTGTAGATAATTGACTTACGAAAACAAGAGTTTTGCTATCTGATTTGTTTTGTTGTAGGCTTTGTATTTGCTCTTCTAACAATTCGAGGCGATCCACCAAAGCACGAATAACTTCTGCTTCTGAGTCTGGTAGATTATTGTGTTCCAATGGGGCGACGCGCACGCCAGAACGATAGATAATACGACCTGGTATACCAACAACGGTGCAATTAGAAGGTACATCCCTCAAAACAACTGAGCCAGCACCAATACGAACATTATTACCAATTTGGATATTACCTAAGACTTTTGCACCTGCACCAACCACAACATTTTCACCTAAAGTCGGGTGGCGTTTACCACTTTCCTTACCAGTACCACCCAAAGTGACACCTTGGTAAATCAGTGTGTAGTCTCCTACAATCGCTGTTTCACCAATCACAACTCCCATCCCATGATCAATAAATACACTTTTACCGATCACAGCACCAGGGTGAATTTCAATTCCGGTTAAAAATCGGGCAAGATGAGAAATCAAACGGGGGATAAAGGGAATACCAATATGATGCAACCAATGAGCCAGCCTATGAAATAGCAGAACTTGTAAACCAGGGTAGCAAAACAATACTTCCAACCAGTTACGAGCAGCTGGATCACGTTCAAAGATAATGCGAAAATCAGCAAGGAGTGTAGACAGCACGCTTTAAGAACCCTCTGTTTTGCCAAACAAGCTACACTCTATTTTAACCTCCTTGGGTGTTGTTTGTTGGTCAATGGGCCCCCGACCCCAATCAATAACTATTCCTGGACAAAAAGTGTGTAGTTCTTTTTGATCTGAGAGTTAAAGGTTGCTACCCAAACTTTGTAAGTTCCTGCTTTCCAGTCTGTGTCGTCGATGCTGGCATCTTTATTATCGCCTGTATCATCACCACAGCGAATAGTGTTATCGTCTGGGCCTTGAATGAGTAAGGTGGTATCGTAGCCACCACTGTTTACTACTACTTTCAACTGGGAAAAGTTTTTTTCCAAAATTAAGATGTGGTCTGGGGTCGGATCAGCGAAGCCAATACAGGTTTTTTCATGGCGATCGCGATTACTAATTGCTGACAAAGAATAAGAGCCACCTGTATAACCTGTTACTGTTCCTTGTGCTGGTTCAAAGTGAGGCGATAGAGTAATTTCACCAAAATAAGAAGTATCTGCTGATACAGACGCCGGGGTGATAAATGCCAGCAGTGCTAAAATCCAACCCCCTTTTAAAATAAGTCGGGGGCAACGTTTATCCATAGAAGCCCTCTAAGGAAGGGATTGTAGTTATATTCTATCTTCAAAATTCAAAATTCACGCATTGGGAAGAGGAAGAAGGAGGAAAAGGGAGAAATTTCTCCCTATGCTCAATTAGCGTTGACAATTGACTCTTGACTTTTGACTAACTATTTAGCTAATTGGAAGAAGACGCCACTTTTGAAAATTTCTGTGTTGCTACCGTAACTGCTGATGGTGAGCGATCGCAGATTCTCAAATACGGGTTTTGCGAGTATTTCTGCTAGTCTGAGAATTGGGATTTGATTTTCTAATATTTCTCGACTTTTTGCCCAATCTAAATACACGTAACCTTGGTTTTCTTGGGGAATAGCAGCAATACTATTTTTAAATTGGCGATCGCTAATTAAGGAATTGTTCTTAGCATTGAGAACTTCATTCATTGTTTCGAGGTTGGAAGCAAAAATTTCGTAATTTCCTTGGCTAATATGCACTCCGGAAACTTTCGCTTCAATGGCGTATTTTTCTCGCTGTTGAGGATCGGTAAATTTTGTGGCTTTTAATTGTGTCCAAGCAGAGATTTTTTGTTGGTCTACATCAAAAGTGTTGAGTGATAATCCCTTTGAGGATGCAATTTCATCTAAATGAGAAATTCCGCCTGGTGTGGTTTCAGTTTTTTTAACTACAAACACAAAATCAGGATTTGCTTGTTCTGGACGGGGTAAGAATCCGATGGCGTATTCTCCTTGTACCCAGCTAAAAATATCTGCTTTTAAGTCGATATCTGAGCCTGTTTGTACATCCACCACAGGTTTTACTAAATTAGAAACAACATCTTTTTTTGAGCCGGATATGGCTACTTTAATTTGTTGCCAGACTTGGGTTAAGTTGCTGTTAGGTAAGCTACTCAAATTTGTGCCAGCGATCGCTAAACCTGCTGAGGCTGGAATATATTTTAATGCTTCTACAGGTTGAGTTACTTGCTCTTGCGGAGGTGCTGTTTCGGCTTGTGCGAGTAAGCTAGTTTCTGCTAATAATCCTTTTTTGGATAAAACTAGAGACACTATTTCAGTATCATAAATTGCTGATTCTGGCAGTTGTAAACCTTGCCATTGAGCAACATTAGGAAGATTGAGGAAGGCTGTAGCTAATGCACCTTTGGGTATTTGTTTAACAACTTTCTGATATTTACTAGAGGTAGTTATATTGAGATCAGGAGCTTGGACATTATTAATTGCTTCTCGTAGTATTTTGGGATCATTAGCAAACAAGACAAAATCATCACCAACAGCAGCACCCGCCAAAGAATTTTGGATTTGAGATTTTGTATCTACTTGTTGAGAGTCAGATATTACTTTGATACCTTCGTATTCTTCTGTAGTTAAATTTGCTCCAGCTAGAGCTCGTTTGGAAAACAACAAGTCCACAAATTCGCGACTTTTCTCTGGATTTTTGGTTGCTAGTGCCATTAGATACCCTGGTTGCTGTCCGTTGCTGGGATCGCGATCGATGTCTTGGGTAGTAACAGCTAGGGTAATTTCATCTCCCAACCAAGGTTGAATGTCTTGTTTGTAATCTAAACCTGTGTTGGCTAATAAACTGGTTTTAAGTTTAGATAGTTCTCCTTCAGGCTCCAATGCTTGTAATTTATCAGGATTGACTAGCATTGACAGCATCACTGGTGCTTGTTGGGACACAAAAATAGCCGCACCAGGTTGTTCTCTAGTTCCACTGATTCCCACCAAAGAATTTGAACTAGATAAACCACTACAACCAGAGATTGTAATCAACAGCAGCAGTGAAATAGTCGCTAGGGAACGAAAGAATAAGCTTTGCTTCATAATTTGTTCACTTAATTTTCTATTGCTTCAAATCCTCTAAGCATTTATTCCTGGTCAAGATGCGGATTTTCTGCAAACATAAATAATATCCAAGAAATATCTGGGATTGTTTGTAAAAACTTCATTACAGCTTGCTTCGGTTAATCCAAAATCTCAAATCCAAAATCTCAAATCGGATGACAAGTCAACCCATTACCCAAATTAGTGTAGAAGAACTTGCCCAACATTTGTCAAAAGGTGAGTCTAATATTCAGCTTGTGGATGTGCGTGAACCCCAAGAAGTCGCGATCGCTCACATTGAGGGTTTTGTTAATTTTCCTCTCAGTCAATTTGCTGAATGGGGAAATGAAATCCATACCCACTTAGATCCACATGCTGAAACCCTGGTACTTTGTCATCATGGCATTCGTTCGGCTCAGATGTGTCAGTGGCTAGTGAATCAGGGATTTACAAATGTGAAAAATATTTCTGGTGGTATTGATGCTTACTCGATGTTAGTTGACCCTTCGATTCCTGTGTATTAAGGAAGAATGACGATGTCAGGTTATTTTGCTATTCTGAACTCAAGAGTTCATGAATAGTAAGTAAACTGTTATCAACCCTATGATGGGGGCAGATAAGCACCACAAATGCATAAAAGTTCTATTTGCAGGGACTTACACCCACCAATAAAAGTGATAACTGATCACTGAATAAATATAATTTTGTGAATTTAACAAGATAGAACTGTTGTAACGTATTTTTAGATACTTCAATAATTTACTATTTTGCTTAACTAATAATAATGCTTTTTGCTTCCCAATTTAATAATTTTTGTTTTTCAAAAACTAATTAAAATTTTGCTTTGGTAAACTTTAGGTATGGAAGTCCAGCTAACTAATCGTCAACAGCACATTCTTAAGGCAACAGTACGTCACTACATCGCTACAGCAGAGCCTGTTGGCTCCAAAGCTCTGCTAGAAGAGTACAATCTGGGTGTGAGTTCAGCAACGATTCGTAACGCCATGGGTGTGTTAGAAAAAGCTGGGCTACTTTATCAACCCCATACTTCTGCTGGGCGAGTACCTTCTGACTCTGGCTATCGGATTTATGTTGATCAGTTGATCACACCTTCTGATACTTTAGCTAGAAAAGTAGAAGAAACACTACAAATACGCCTGAATTGGGAAGATAGAGGTTTAGAAAATCTTTTGCAAGGTGCAGCTCAAATTTTAGCGACCTTGAGTGGATGCATCAGTTTGATTACTTTGCCACAAAATGTTAGCGCACTGTTGCGACATTTACAATTGGTGCAAATTGAACCTGGGCGAGTAATGTTGATTGTAGTTACAGATAGTTATGAGACAGACTCAGTATTATTAGATTTACCACTAAAAGATAAAGATACACAACCTGATCCAGAACTAATAGATAGGGAATTGCAAATTGTTTCTAACTTTTTAAATAGCCAATTACGGGGACGCAGTTTGGTAGAAGTCGCTAACCTGAATTGGAGTGATTTAGATCGAGAATTTCAGCACTATGGCGAATATTTAAAAAATTCCTTAGCAGAATTTAGTCGTCGTAGCTTGACACCAGGGGTAACACAAATAATGGTGCGTGGAATGGCGGAAGTTTTGCGACAACCAGAATTTTCGCAACTACAACAGGTGCAAACTATCATCCAACTATTAGAGGAAGAACAAGAGCAACTATGGCGATTAATATTTGAGGAAAATGAGACTGAGGAAGTGGGTAAACCACGAGTAACAGTCAGGATTGGTGCAGAGAATCCTTTAGAACCAATTCGCAATTGTAGTTTAATTTCTTCCACCTATCGTCGTGGTTCAGCACAGGTAGGTAGTGTGGGAGTTTTGGGACCAACACGCCTAGATTACGAAGGAGCGATCGCTTTAGTTACTGCTGCTGCTGAGTATTTATCAGAAGCTTTGAGTGATCTAAATCCATCATGACAAAGGATAAATGACGCTCGTAACGAGTAGAGACGCCAAATTCCGGGTCTTTACATTTGTGCCAATCTACTTGATTACAAATATTTTTTTGCTTCGTTAGCAGGCGACCAAAACCATCCTTGTAGATCCCAAGTACGAGCATAAGTATACTTTGTCACTTTGTTATATGCATCTCTGGCTTTTGAGGTTTGATCAGTTAGTCTGTATAGTTCACCTTGAATCCATAAGCAGGTAGCTGTATCGTTTAAAGCACCTCTTCCATTAATAATCTGATTTTCTTCTTTGGAAACTATGCCTACGGGTGGTATTGGCTCATTTTGTTCTTTAAGCTTTGCTTGAATATTATCTGCATCTTGTTGAAATCTGTCTATACATTCGTTGGTATACTCAATACCTTTATTAGCATCATCTATATTTTTAGTTTCTTCCACTTTTATCAAGCTAGACCAAGCTAGTTCTATTAACTGATTTTTATCTTGAGGTAGGGTAGGTTTTACAGGTTGGGTTACCTCTTGTTGATTGCGATCATCAGAACTGGATAGCTGCGTCGTTCCAAGATTTTTATAGATAAATATTCCTATAAATGACGAGATCAAGGCAATTACAATAGCCCCAAAACGTTCCTTTTTACCAAATTGTGTTATAACTGTGCCAAATTTTCTTGAAACTTTAGGTGGATTGAAATCTTGTTGAGCTTGATCACTATTTTGGAAATCGTTTTTATTATCTTGAGTACAATTAAGTTTTACTACAATTTCTTTTAAAATTGATTCACGTTGTCCTCCCTTAAAAATCGGTTCTAGTTCCTTACAACAGAGCTGACAAATAGCCTTGGTATTTCCTACTTCATATAGATGGTTAATGAGATTTATAGCAAAACTCTCTTCTGAGAGGTCGTTTATAAATCCAAGTTGTCTGTAGTAGCTGATTCCAAGTCTTATACATAGTGCTTCTCGTGTTTTTACTTTCGAGCTAATGAGTAATAAGTCTACTAATGTCTCTAGATCATCTTGGTTTAATTCTTCTGACATATTTTTAACTTCTTAGACTATTTACAATTTATTTTTGATTTAATATTTTCTAAATCAGCCGAGTATTTGCCTCTTTTAAATACAATTTCAAGTTCCTTGCAGATTTTACAAAGAGCTTGTTTGTCATCTATATTATGCAAATAGTCAATTAGCTCTGTGGCAAAGTCAGTGTCAGTAGATTGCCTGAGAAATCCAAGTTGATTGGGTTCAATTCCAATTTTTATACAAAATGCTTTTCGTGCTGAATATTCTGCCCGTCCGCTACGTATTAATAGTTCTGTAAGTATATCTCTGTCAGAATCGTCAGGTTCGTCAGATTCATCCTGATCAATATTTAGCTTTTTCTGTAGAATCGGGGTTAGTTGCTCTGGAACACCAGCCAACTGAATTGCAGTGCAACCAAATTCGTAGGCAAATTCCACGGGTCGCCCAGATCCGAGAGCATCGTAAAAACCCACAGCAAATTCTATTGCAGCTTTATCTGGGATCGCCTTTTTCATACCAATTACATAATTAATATGTTGAGCGATCGCTTGAGCTTGTACCTGAGAGTAACAGCCGTTAAGAACAACACACTTAACTTTATCTGCAAACAGTTTAAACAGTCCCGCTAAGGCTTCTGCATCGACTAGCGTTACCTGTCCAGTTTCATCTTCAAAGACTAGACCCTCATCTCCTGTCCCATGGCCAGAAAAATGAACAATTTGCGGATTGATATCGAGCATAGCTCTAGAGATGTCCCTCGGTCGTACTGCCCATTTCTGCTCTAAAACAAACTGATCGCGATGTGTGGATCGCTGCAATCCAGCATCAATTTCACGCACTTCCTCATCCAAACGCAGCGGTGTTGTACCTTTAGGATTTGCTGTCAAAATTAAGATTGTTTGCTTCATGAGCTTACTCCAGTTCTAATTGATCAGATTTCTCACTCAACTGGTTTTTATCAATAGCTAAACCATGGGATTTGGGTTTGTTACCTCTTTGTCTCCCAAAATTGGCGAAATTCGTTGCTTTCCAGCCATTGCTCGATTAGCTCAATGACTACTTGGCTCATATTTTTACTCTACATGATGCAGATAGAATGGAACCGTTTCTTTAAGTCATTTGTAATGGGAATGTGTATTTGTTTATTTAGTTGCTTTGATATTTATGTGCTTAATTGCAACATGCATAAACCTACAAAAGTAAACATGGCAATTCCGAAAAAATTCTCTCAACAGTAAACCAAAAAGTTTTTCCACCCATGGCGATCGCTAATCACACTTGCGTAAGCCAAGGTACTATAGGTTACTTATAAAATTTTAGATTTTAGATTGGCAAATTCTTTGTGCATAAGAGTTTTATAAGTCTATCTGTCGCATTCTTTTTTAAAATTGGTATTGAACATGCGGTATTTTTTAACGCTCCTATAATCCGTTGGTTACAGGTATTGGATATT
This sequence comes from Westiellopsis prolifica IICB1, assembly GCF_004323185.1. Lineage (GTDB taxonomy): Bacteria > Cyanobacteriota > Cyanobacteriia > Cyanobacteriales > Nostocaceae > Pelatocladus > Pelatocladus prolificus_A. Next base: position 2,164,010 of record NZ_NAPS01000001.1, on the reverse strand, counting down.
TGATTTATTATCCCTGCTATCAAAACGGTGAAACAAGGAGTAATCAAACAATTTTTTAAAGGGAAAAAAGTGATCAAATTACCTATACGAGCGCTATTTGAAGAAAAAAATTTTGGATTACTGAAAATTACCTTTGGGTTGCTTTGGTTAGGATTAATTGCTTATGCTTTCTTACTTGCTCCTCCCAATCAACCTGATACTTTTGAGTTAATTAAAAATCTTTCTACTGGTAGATGGCAAGGGATTAATCCCTTGGTAATTGGACTGTTCAATCTTATGGGTATTTGGCCTCTTGTCTACAGTGCAGTTTTGTTTGTTGACGGTAAAGGACAAAAAATTCCAGCTTGGCCATTTGCTGCTGCTTCTTTCGGTGTTGGCGCATTTGCTTTATTACCCTATTTGGCTTTGAGAGAACCAAATACACAGTTTTCTGGCGAAAAAAATATCTTGATTAAATTCTTAGATTCTCGCTGGACGGGTATTATTCTGACTATTGGGGCGGCAATTTTAGTTGGCTATGGTATTGGACAAGGAGATTGGAGTGATTTTGTCCACCAGTGGCAAACTAGCCGTTTTATCAATGTGATGAGCTGTGATTTTTGTCTGCTGTGTGTGTTATTTCCTACTTTATTAAGAGATGATATGACGCGACGACGTGGTTGGAAAAGTTCTGGAATATTTTGGCTGTTCGCCTTAATTCCATTATTTGGCTCTCTGCTATATTTGTGCATACGTCCATCTTTGCCAGAAGTTTCCCAATAGGGATTACCAATGTTTTTGGGAGCATTCCAAATTTTCCAAAAATCCGCCTGAAATTGAAATCGCTGTTTGATTTATTTGAGTCGTCTTTTAACGGTTTAAAACCTTATACCATTTCACGTTAATCGCGATACACATAAATAATGTACCAGACGCGATATATCGCGTCTCTACAAAAAAATATGTTTCATTTTTAAGGGAAATCGGTATTATAACATTTCACTAAAACCCTGATACAAATACAAATGGTGTAAAGACGCGATATATCGCGTCTGGGACAAAATTTATGTGTATCGTGATTAACGTGAAATGGTATTAGCGGTCATTTTAAAAAATGGAATGCTCCCATTTTTTTTGAATTGATATTACTAAAATTCCATATCGATTGCTCGTCTAATTTTATAAATTTCTGGTAGCTGCCACCAAGCTAGATGAGGATATTCGTGATGTTCTTGGTGGTAGCCAAAGTGATAACAAGTAATAAATGACAACCATATTGGTAATGAAGTAGTTTCAGCATAATGAGGCTGACTGTAACCTTCAATAGGTTCGCGATGTGTCAGGAATGTACCAAAATAAAATAATTGTAATGAACTAAATAATGAAGGTAATGCCCAAAATAATGTGAGATTAGATTTTGGTATGTGCAGTATATAATTAATTCCGTTAAAAGCAATGATCCAAGTGAGAATTTGTCCCCAATCCCAGTAATTTTTCATAAAATAAAAATACCAAGCAAAGAAATTCTTATGCTTGCTATCATGAAAATCGGGGTCTAATTGGCTAGCAGGATGATTGTGATGCATCCAATGCTTTTTCAATAGTAATTTGTAAGATAAAAAACCATAAATAAACAGGGATATTGTTCCCATCAGGTGATTGATTTTGATATTTTGAGGAAAGGCGACTCCATGCATCGCGTCATGGGCAGTGATAAATAATCCTGTAAACAAAAAAGTCTGGAAGAAAATTGCAAGCACTAATTCTAAGATATTCAATTCGGAAATATTGATTGAAAATAAGAAAATTAAACTAGTTGTCCATAGACTTATAATTAATATAGCAATTAAAAGCCCTATGATACTATCAATTATTTTATGAGATATATGTTTTGAATACATTATGTTTTACTCCAAAAGATACTTAAATTTTTGACTAGTGGTCTTCTAACTTAACTTTGAAGGGTTAATAGTGAGCGCTTAAGCACTCACTACTAACCCACACTAGTTTTGCAAGACACTTTATTGAATGATTTGGAGTAAGTCACGTAGGACGCTATAACCTTTGAGATCCCAAAGTAAATATGCGATAAAACCGATCATTGCTAGACGTCCTTGCCAAAGTTCAGATTGAGGAGTAAAACCAAACTTCACTGCATTGCGATCGCTACCGTTGTATGCTTTTTCTGTTGCGTCACTAGGATAAAGTCCCATTGTTAATTTTCCTTACGCATTAAATTACTTTTTCATAGTATTTACCCATTCATGTAGTGCTATCTATCTATAGTGTCAAATTATAAACAAGTCTAAAGACTGAGATTTTATAGAATAAGAGGAGTTATTTGCATCACTATATTCTATAGAGAATGAATTAACAATTAGAGATGTTTTATCTTAAGATAAGTATTCAAATCAACAATTAATTACATATAATTTGCTTAAGAAGTTAGATTTACGCAAAATTATCATGGTAAAGTCTTATTTTATTATTAAAATCTAACAAAAGTCAGAAGTTTTTAGATAAAATTTTCATCAAACTAAAAAACATCGAATAGTTTTTTAGTGAGAAAATATGGCTCCTACAGTATTAATTACAGGCGGTTCTGAAGGTATTGGTAAAGCAACAGCTTTATTATTTGCCCGTAAAGGATATGATCTTGTACTTGCAGCCCGTCATGGCGATCGCTTGCAATCTACAGCTCAAGAAATACAAAGTATTGGTGGAACAGCACCATTGACAGTTACTTGCGATGTTACAGATCCATCTCAGGTAAAAGCATTGGTAGACAATGCATTGGATCATTATGGTTATATTGATGTGCTGGTGAATAATGCAGGTATATTTGTAGAAGGGCCTGTAGAGCAATTTTCTTTGGAAGATTGGCACAAGGTTATCGATACAAATTTATGGGGATATATTCACACGATTAATTTACTTTTGCCTCATTTTCTCTCTAGAGGAAAAGGAACCATTGTTAATGTCAGTTCTATTAGTGGTAAAGTTCCTAATCCTTATTTAGTGCCATATTGTACAACTAAGTTTGCCATCACAGGTTTAACAGAATCGCTACATGCAGAATTACAACCGAAAGGAATTTTTGTTTGTGGGATATATCCGAATTTAATTAAAAGTAGTTTCCTCGAACGGGCTATTTTTAGAGGAAAAGATGAGCAAGATATGCAAAAACGTCGCCAACAAATTGAAAATCTTTTCCAAAATCCGGTGGTAGAGAAACCTGAAGATGTAGCAAATACCATTTGGGATGCTGTTAAGAACCATAAATCTGAAGTGTTTGTTGGTTCTGCGAATTTATCACAGACAATTAATCGTTTATTTCCTGGTTTAGTTCAGTGGGCTTCTCGACAAGTGTTTAAAAATGAAGATAAATAATATAGGAATCCGGTTTGATTCGGTGAACTTACTCGTGAAAACCGGAAACAGAGAACAGGTTAAGAAGATAATTTTTTGGTGCGATCGCCAAGTGCATGATTACAGTTTCTCATCAAAGCGATGTCTGGCGACAAGAAGCAAAGCTTCTACGCAAGATTTGCACTTTACAAAATTTGTGTCATGTGTGCATCCTAGCTTGTCGCTATTGGTTGGTTTCCATTTTCGTTACCCTCTACACTGGCAACAAATGACGGTTGCTGTGAACTAGATTTTGGCGACTCGCCTCGCAGTCCTTTGCGGCGTTGATTTTTTGGAACTCCTCCCGCCATACCATACTCTACACTGCTTTTACCATATTTAACCCCAACTCCCATCAGCATATGCTCTGTCATATCTCCTAATTCACGCTCTGTTTGAAGCATGTCAGTGTACAATTTATCCAGGTTGGCAAGGGCGCTGTTGTATGCGTTCTCTTTAGTTCGCATTGTCTCAATGAGAGTTGATAAGGCTGTTAGGGTGAGTCCACTGCCCACATCTAGATTTGGATCAATTGAGTTCATACCAGCGGCACGACGCACTGCTTTTTGTAATACTGTAGAACTTCTTTGTCTACGACTCATATACGCACCTTGTAAAAACTATAGTAACATTATTTACTTTAAATGATACCCGTATAGATCAGCCTGAGAGAATTTTGGCAAATCTGCAACAACTTTTGCTACAAGCGATAGTTGGGATAAATACGGAATATACTGAAATGAGAAAGTATTTAAGCTAATTGAGAAAGCAAACTGCGGTTTGCTTGCTGAAAACACCTTTAGGAGAAAGCAAACTGCGGTTTGCTTGCTGAAAACACCTTTAGGAGAAAACATTTAAGCTAATTGAGAAAACAAACTGCGGTTTGCTTACTAAATCTCATGATTCTTATCTCTATAACCATTAAAGAAGGAACAGGGAACGGGCAGCACTTTTAAGGATGGGGTTGATTTGGGCGATGTCTACGACGGGCTACGCCTACGCACTTTTGATGATGAAGTTGATATGGGCGATCGCTTTGGTCATTGTTTATATAATCTTGCTATCATCTCTATTCTGTCAGAGCATCAAGTTTAGCCAGTATTTTTAAGCCTTCTTCTGGGTCGCCAATCGCAGCCATTGCTTTAAATCTTGTATAGGCATCAAATTCTGCTAAAGCTATGGTAGAAAGTTCTTCAATTAGCTTGTTGACACTTATGCCTTTGGCTTGAGCAAGTTCTTTCAATCTATTATGCTTATCGTCTGGTAAACGAATAGTTAAAGTTGCCATCTTTGTTTAACTCCTAATAATAATTTCTTTAGGTTTTAATATTGATAAGTTAGGAAATAACAATTCAGCATTTTGGAAATCTTTGACATTGTGAGTGGCTAGAATTTGAGCATTGCCTGCAACTGCTAATTCAATTAAGTGATTGTCAGCTTCGTCTTTTAAATTCGGTCGCCATAAATAGTAGATATAAATCCATTGACTTACGCTCATTAATGATGCAAGTAAAGCCGAAATTTCTTTACTAGTTAAAGGGCATTTAGTAATAACTTCTTCTCGCTGAATCACTGACTCATACTCAGAAAATAAAGCATTTCCCATCAAAGGCTGATATTCTCCTTGCAAGCAGCGTCGAATGAGTTCTCGACTAGATCCTTTAGAGCTAATCAGCGCACTAATAAAAACGCTAGTATCAATTACAATTTTAATCGCCATGTAATTATGATATCATATAAGCTATCATAAGATTTATTATCAAAAGACTCAAAAGCGATCGCATTTATAGCAACTGTGTCAAATGAGCGATGTCTGACGACAAGAAGCAGAGCTTCTACGCACTTTTTGTAAAGATTCAACTAAATGGGTTCAATGTGGATATACCACAACCCTCAAAATCCTTAATATTTCTAGTAACAAGTGTTAAAGAATGTATTTTAGCTGTTGCCGCAATAAATATATCAGCTTGCGAGCGCGGTTTACCTTGGGTTCTCAAAAAGCCTCTCAATTCACCCGAATACTGGGCAATTTCTGAGGTGATGGGAAGAATTTGACAGTGAGTGAAGAGAAAGTTTTCAAACCAACTTTGGATTCTAGCATTAGGTTTGGCTGTTAAACCATAATAAATTTCCTCAATTGTAATGACACTTAAGTTAATACATGTCACAGTCCCGCTCCATGCTATTACCCCTGGATTTGGCATTGGGCGAGTTAATTCACTGATTATATTTGTGTCACAAAGGTGACTCATCCTATTCTTCCGTAAAAGGATTGTCGCGATCGCTTCGTCGTGGTATCTCTAAAGTATAATTTTCTTCAGTACATAACTGCTGAAGTTCTTTAAAGACTTGAGCTAGAGATGTTTTCGCTGTTTTTTGCCGCCAGTTTAAAAATTCTTGAAAAAGCTCAGGATCTACAATTGCAGCCACTAATTCCTGTTGAGTATAAATTAGCTGAGGTTCTTGACTAGTCGCGTTAATGATTGAAGGTAGCTGTTTTTCGGCTTCTTCAAGTGTCCATTTCATGGTAAAAACCTCCAAGTTTTGGAAGTATTGGATATAAAGGCTTTTCTCAAGTTAACTTATTTTACTAAGCGATGCTCCAAAGGAGCCGCTACGCGAACGCATTTTTGATGATGGGGTTAATGTGGGCGTTCGCTTCGTGCTGGTATCTCTAAGCTATAATTTTCTTCTACGATGGGGTTAAGTCCGTCGGCATAAAGCATGTGGCGTCACCAGCCATTCAAAAGTGACTATTGACAACCCTGATGATGATTTCACTAATCAAATAGTAGAACTGCTATATAGAGCTACAAACTCAAGTGGCTGCTTTTCGGATGGGCTTGATTATTGCTTGATTGTAAATTTATGTAAACAAAACAATAAATTTTTCCTGTCTCAACTGAAGAACTTATAGAACCAAGGCGCCAATTCGGAGAGTTCTGTGAATACTGGATGATAGGAAAATGATGAATCTTCAACAAGCAGAATTATATACACGTATTCAAGAGTTTTCTTTAGACGAAAAGGATGCTGTTTTTCCGTTCAGCAAGAAATTAGCGAAAGAAAATGGTTGGAGTGCTGAGTATACAAAACGGGCAATTGAGGAGTATAAAAAGTTTGCTTTTTTATCAATAATTGCAGGACATACGGTAACGCCATCAGAACAAGTAGATCAAGTTTGGCATCTCCACCTAACTTATACACAATCTTATTGGAACGAATTTTGTTCAAAGGTTTTACAAAGACCACTGCATCACAACCCGACTCGTGGCGGTAGCGTTGAACATCATAAATACCAAGATTTGTATATTCAAACTTTGGCAAGTTACGAGCATTTTTTTGGGCAAATTCCACCAACAGATATTTGGTCATCACCACATATTCGTTTTGGTCGTGATAGCAAGTTTGTGCGGGTGAATCTTCAAGAAAACTGGATTTTACCTAAATCATTATTCCAGTTTCCAAAGATAAATTTAGATTTTTTGAGACCACGCGCTTTAGGAAATATATCACCAGTTTTATTAATCCCATTTTCCTTGGGATTAATAATAGCAAACAATGAGCCTTTATTCGCAGCTACGATTACTAATCCACTGGATTTAAATGGCTCGGAATTTCTCTGGTTTTATTTTTTGCTAGCAATTTTTACTTTTGTGTGCGCTATAAGCTTGCGTTGGTTTTTCCGAACATCTGGGAAGAATTATCTAGGTGAATCTAGCTCTCTAGATGCTTATGAATTAGCATATTTAAATGGTGGTGCATATCGAGCCGTAGATGCTGCGATCGCTAAACTTGTTCAAGAGAAAGTTCTGAAAGTATCAGCGAAAAACCGGAATTTATATTTAGAAAAGGCTCCATCTGCCAATAGTCACCCTTTGGAAAAATCAATCACAGAAGCAATGATTGAGGAAAGCATTAGTGGTACGAATTATGCTCCGATTGAAACTATCCGCACAAGGGTAATATCAGCAACGAATTCAATTAGGCGAAACTTAGAAAAACAAGGTTTATTAGTTAGCGATCGCCAAGCAAAAATAATTAATATTGCAACTGCAACACCCGTCTTAGTATTATTAATGTTGGGAATCAGCAAAATTATCGTGGGAATTTCCCGCGATAAACCTGTCGGTTTTTTGGTAGGAATGTGCATTGTGATCGCGATTGTTGGATTCTCGCTCTTGGCTAAACCACACCGGACTCAATCTGGCGATCGCACTCTCAATTACTATCGTTCATCCTACTCCCAGTCATCTGACATTGCATTTGCCTTTGCTTTATTCGGTAGTGCAGTCTTAATAGGTTCTTTAGCAGATTTAAAACAAGCCTTCGTACCGCCAACCACTAGTAGTAGTAGTAGTAGTAGTGTTGAGATCGGTGGTGGTGGTGATGGTAGTGGCTGTGGTGGTGGATGTGGTGGTGGATGTGGCGGGTGTGGCGGGTGTGGCGGTTAAGTTGGAAAATTTATGAAGAATTCAATTTTAGTAATTACTGGTATCGCAATCGCCTTGGGAATTTTAGCTGGTGCGTTCATAGTTTTATTAATTTTTTTAAAACGCCGACGTCTCGCAATAGACAGTCTTGTACGCATAGATAATATCGTCGGTTCTTACGGAACTGTGGAAATTCCTCTCAATCACAATAGCCCAGGAAAAATCCGCGTTAATATCAAAGGTTCCCTAGTAGATTTTGTCGCCCTCACCGATGAAAATCAAGAATTTTTTCCAGGCGATCGCGTTGTTGTTGTGAGGATGAAGGGTAATAGGGTTTGGGTGGTGGGATTGGGGATTGGGGATTAGGGATTCTCCAGAGGAGACGCTTCGCGTAGACGCGTAAGCGACTTCTCGTAGAGTACGGGGAGCGGGGATGAAACTAGAACTTTCGGGTTAAAACTAGAACTTTCAGGGTTAAAACTAGAACTTCCGAGATTATTGGTTAACCACTAACCAGCTACAACTAACTATGAAAAATATCGCAACTGTACAAGTCGGGCAAATTCCAGCGGATCGTCCTGTGATCACAAATCGAGATAATGGGGTAGAAGGGTTACTGTTTACTAGTCTCCCGATTGCTGCTTCTATTTTTGGCGCTATTGTTATTGTCTGGTTTTTGAAGTCGTTTTTGTGTATTTGCAAGCCTAATGAAGTTTTGATTCTTTCGGGACGTAAGTGGCGAAACAAGGATGGACAACAATTAGGTTACAGGGTTTTGGTGGGTGGACGTGCGATGCGGATTCCGATTGTGGAAACTGTTAAACGCATGGATGTAACAACAATGCCTGTGCGCGTGGAGGTACGGAACGCCTATGCTAAAGGGGGGACACCTTTAAATATTCAAGCGATCGCCAATGTGAAAATTTCCACTGATCCGGGGGTGGTGGGTAATGCGATCGAACGTTTTTTGGATCGCGATCGTTCAGAGTTGGCGCGTGTTTCTCGTGAAACTCTAGAAGGATATTTGCGGGGTGTTGTGGCGACTTTAACACCAGAAGAACTCAACGAAGATAGACTAAGTTTTGCAGAACGCATCGCTTCTGATGTCAGTCGTGATTTAGCGAAACTGGGATTACAACTCGATACTTTAAAAATTCAAAGTGTTTCTGATGATGTTGATTATCTCAAATCCTTGGGACGTAAACAAATAGCCTTAATTCTCAGAGATGCAGAAATTGCCGAATCAAATGCGATCGCCCAAGCAGAACAAGTAGAAGCCCAATGTGAAGAACACGCCCAAGTTGCTAAAACTCAAGACAGAATTATTGTTTTAGAAAAAGAAAACGAACTACGTAAAATTAAAGCCAAATTAGAACAAACAGCCCGTTCTGAAGAAGAAATTACCAAAGCAGCAGCCCAAGAAAAGAAAGCCAAAGCCGAACAAGCACTACAAGCATTACGAGCTGAATTAGAACGTCTGCGTTTACAAGCAGATACAGTTTTACCAGCTTTAGCCCAATCTCAAGCCCAAGAACTCCATGCTAGAGGTAAAGCCGCCGTATTAGAAGAAAATGCGAAAGCAGCAGCATTAGTCAACGATATTCTTTCCCAAGTTTGGCAGCAAACAGGAACAGAAGCTGGGAAATTATTTTTAATTCAACAAATCGAAATGGTATTACAAGAAGCAGTCCAAATTCCCCAGCGAATTCAAATCGATAAAGTGAATGTGATTGACAACGGCGATGGAAAATCTTTGGCTAGCTTAGTTAATGTTTACCCAGAGATTGTGTTGCAATTTTTAGAAAATGTTAATCGGACATTAGGTATTGATGTAACGGGAACTCTTAATCAGGAGTGATCGGGGATTGGGGATCGGGGATCGGGGATCGGGGATCGGGGATCGGGGATCGGG
>NZ_NAPS01000001.1:2136415-2153999 GCF_004323185.1 Westiellopsis prolifica IICB1 | reverse complement strand
ATCCCCAATCCCCGATCCCCAATCCCCAATCACTATTCAAGGAAAAATATCATGGAAATTATTGCTTTACTACTTGGAATTTTCGGTACTGGTACTGCTGCTGGTTGGTGGGTGATTCGCAATTTGTACTATATTTGTCAGCCGAGTGAGGTGTTGATTTTCGCTGGTAGTCGCACTTCTACAAGCGATGGAAAGTCGGTGGGATACCGTTTGGTAAAGGGCGGAAGTGGGATTCAAGTCCCGTTACTTGAAAAAGCTTTCCGCATGGATTTAACTAATATGATTATTGAATTGCGGGTGGTGAATGCTTTTTCTAAAGGTGGTATTCCTTTAACTGTAGAAGGGGTGGCGAATATTAAAATTGCGGGCGAAGAACCAATTATTTACAATGCAATTGAACGATTGTTGGGTAAAACTCGTAAAGATATTGAACAGTTAGCGAAGGATACTTTGGAAGGAAATTTACGAGGGGTGTTGGCGAATCTGACGCCAGAACAAGTGAATGAAGATAAAATTACTTTTGCGAAAACTTTGTTGGAAGAAGCGGAGGATGATTTAGAAAAATTGGGATTGGTTTTGGATAATTTGCAAATTAAAAATATTTCAGATGAGGTACGTTATTTAGATTCGATTGGACGGAAGCAGCAGGCGGAGTTGTTGCGAGATGCACGGATAGCGGAAGCCCAAGCGAAAGCGGAGGCGGTTATTAAAAGTTCGGAAAACGATCGCATTACTAAGTTAAGACAAATCGGACGGGATTTGGAAGTGGCTAAGGCGGAGGCGGAACGCAGAGTTAGAGATGCTTTGACGAAGCGAACAGCGATGGTGGCGGAAGTGGAGGCGATAGTCAATGCAGAGATTGCGCGGGTACAGGCGGAGGTAGCGGTACAAACTGAACGCATTAAACAAGTCGAAAATCAATTGCAAGCGGATGTGATCGCCCCAGCGACAGCAGAATGTCAGCAAGCGATCGCCAAAGCGAAGGGTGATGCAGCCAAAATTATTGAGGATGGGAAAGCCCAAGCCGCAGGTACACAGCGTTTGGCTGAATCTTGGCAAAATGCTGGTGCGGCGGCGCGGGAAATTTTCTTGTTCCAGAAGTTGGAACCATTGTTAAAAATGATGGCTCAGGGAGTTCCGCAAGTTGAGGTAGAAAATTTAACTGTAATTGATGGTGCAAATGGTGGTACTATCCCAAAAGTTGCTTCTTTATTAGAACAGTTGCGTCAGACTACTGGTATCGATGTTCGTAAGGCGATTAATGAATTTAAAGGTGATGGAAAAATTATCATTCCGGAAGTGAAATCAAATCTGGATAAACGCCCTGAGAAACTGTAGCAGTAGGTTGAGCCAAGACTGTTAAAAGTTAATTAATCCTTTACAGTATGGATGAATTCAAAGCGCAAATCCTCCAGCTTGTTCAAGAAGCTTGTCAGCAACCCAGAGGTAGTTTAGAACGCAAAAGGAAACTGAATCAAATTATTTACTTGATTCAAAAGTCAGGTAAACTTTTGCCAACTATTCGTTTACCTGATGCTGAAGAAGCTTTGCAGCAAACTTGGATATATTTCTGTCAAAATCTCTGTGAAGCCACAACTGCTAAGGAAGCCTACAATCCAGATAAAGGTTGTGTGACATGCTGGTTAAATGTTTACTTGAATTATCGCCTGAAAGATATTTACCGCAGAACACAAGAAATTAACCAAAAATTTATTTCTTCTTTTGCAAAAGAAAATGGTGAAGAAATAGACCCGGTAAGCTTAATTCCTGCACCACCTGAACCATCTCCTATTATCAAAGAAATTCAAGAATGGCTGATCACAGAAGCGAAGAAATTACAGCGGATTCATATTAGCGATCGCCCTGATATTAATTGTCAAGTTTTGATTGAACGTCGTTTTATTTTAGAAGTTGCTTGGAAAGAGATATCACAAGATTTTGGTGTGTCTATTCCCACCCTTAGTGGTTTCTACCAAAAAAGATGTATTCCGATTTTGGAAGAGTTTTGTAAATCCCAAGGCTATCTTGATTAACTGTATTTGAAGTTTAAGTTTACAACTATGAATTACATAACTGAGCGTCAAACCATATCTATTCCTATTTCTGAAGATTTCCGAGAGAATGCTCTCAGATTTGCCAAAGAACAACCAACACAAATAAAAGCTAAACAAGTTTATTTAAATACTTTGGCTGTTCAGGTAGTTAATACTTATTTACACATGCTAGATATTCCTACAGATTTAGTATCTAGCTATAGTTGGAATCCTTATAGAAGGTTAATTGATGATGTTGCTGATTTAGTGTTAACTGGGGTAGGACACTTGGAATGTCGAGCAATTCGCACAGGCGATCGCATTTGTGAAATTCCACCAGATGTTTGGGATGATCGCATTGGTTATGTAGTTGTCGAAATTAATCAAACCTGTAAAGAGGGTAAAATTTGGGGATTTTTACCCCATATCACAGCAGCAGAAATTGATATTAATTACCTACAACCATTGGATGAATTAATTGAGCGATCGCATCTCGTTTCTTTGCGATCGTGGCTGGAAAATATTTACACAACAGAGTGGCAAACTGTTGAAGAATTCACCAGTAAAATTAAACCTCAATTTGCTTTTCGTTCTATTAAACGTGTCAGAGGATTGAAATTGGAATCACCAGATATTGTATGGCAAATCATCGAGCAATTATACCCCAATCATAGTTGGCAAAAATGTTTACCAACCAAATTTTTGTCAAAAAAGTTCAACAATCGTCGTGAAAATATTGATAAAAATAATAATAGTCATACCTCATCCGAACTTCTGGATATTTTGGTTTATTTAATTCAAACTACTGAAGATGAAGAAACACGTTGGACTCTTGCAGAAATTTTGTGGACTCTCCAACCTAATCATCCTGCTGTGAGTGCTAGACGCATCATGGATTTAGGTATGCAGTTAGATGGTAGCGCTGTCGCTTTGATGGTAGCGGTTTTATCTAAACCAGATCAAACCATCGCTGTGTTATTGCGGGTTTATCCCATGAATAATGCTTATTTGCCATCAGGTTTACAATTAGCAGGATTATACGATAATGGACAACCATTTTTAGAAGTTAAAGCTAGAGAAGAAGATGATTATATTCAATTAAAATTTTGTGCGGAATTTGGTGAAAGATTTCGAGTTAGGGTTGGTTTAAATGATGCTGTGATCACAGAAAATTTTGTGATTTAAAGTTCTATATAAGTGATTAAGGAGTGGAAAATGTGGTTAAGCGTATCAAACTAGTCATTTTTGAAATCGGGGAGGGTTCTTTTGAGAGGGGATTTCCTATCAAAGTCAGAATTGGTGAACCTGGGAAGTCACATATTGCTGAGATTTCTGGTAGATTACCACCAGCACCAGATGTTCCGACAACATACACTGCATGGCAATCTATTTATGAGAAATTAGAAGCAAATTGGTTAATTATTATCCCGAACAACCAAATTACAAACTTCTCTAGTAAGGATGCTTGTAATCAAGCTGCTCAAAAATTTCAAGATAGTTTCAATGACTGGTTAAATCAAGCATCTGTTTTAGAAGTAGAACGACAATTATCAAAACTAATTGGTAATTCTGAAGATGTTCGCTTTATTTTACAGACTCAAGATTCATTGCTGCGAAGATTACCTTGGCATTTATGGGGTTTTTTCTCTACTAGCCATCCCCAAGCCGAAATAGTAATTAGTTCTGAATACGAACCATCGACAAAGCAACTGAAAGCACCAGTCAAAATTTTGGCAATTTTAGGTAGTAGTGAAGGAATTGATCTCCAACAAGATTTAGATTTTCTCAAAAATTTACCAGGTGCAAAAGTTGAACCATTAATAGAACCTACACGTCGTCAGTTGATTAAAAGTCTGAGAAATCAATCTTGGGATATTTTATTTTTTGCTGGACACAGTATCAGTCAAGAAGATGACAGTTGGGGAGAAATTCAAATCAATGATAATGAGAGTTATTTATCATTACGAAATTTGCGTTATTCTCTGCGACATGCTGTAAAAAAGGGATTAAAATTAGCAATTTTTAACTCTTGTGACGGACTAGGATTAGCCCGCAATTTAGCTAATTTACGCATTCCCTATACAATTGTGATGCGGGAACCTGTACCTGATGTTATTGCTCAAGAGTTTTTAAAATATTTTCTCACAGCATTTACTAGCGGTGAATCTTTATATACATCTGTAAATCAAGCGCGAGAACGCCTATATGAAGAGTGGGAAAGAGAATATCCTTGTGCTTCTTGGCTACCTGTAATTTTTCAAAATCCAGCTGCAAGGGAACTCAAATATCCCCGCATTCTCAACTGGAGAAAAAAGGTTTTATATACAGCTATTGTGACAATTTTTCTGGGGTGTATTGGTGCATTTTTAGAGTATGGCATTAATGAAATTAACTTTCGTAATCGTTTTAGTGATGGTAATCAAATTTTAATCAAAACAGTAGAAACTAAATATAAAAAACAAGGTGTGCAAGCATTTTCATGGCAAAATTATCATCAAGCAATTGATAAATTCCAAAAATCTCTGCAAATTCAACCCAATGATCCAGAGTCATTAATATATCTAAATAATGCTAGAATTGGTGATCAAGCAGCATTGACTATAGGAGTTCCAGTCCCGATTGGGACAAATCCTGATGTTGCCCAAGAAATTTTGCGAGGAGTAGGACAATATCAAGACGAAATTAACCGTAAAGGTGGTATTGATGGCAAGTTACTAAAAGTTGAAATAGCCAATGATGATAATAATTCTGCTATTGCTGAAAGAGTTGCCCAGAGATTTGTACAAAATCAAAATATCTTAGCAGTAATTGGACATAATAGTAGTGATGCTAGTGTGCCTGCTTCTAAGATTTATCAGGATGGAAAATTGGTGATGATTTCACCTACTAGTTCTTCTCCATTGGTAACTGATCCCCAAAATCGCAGTGAAGGTAGCTATATTTATCGGACTGTAATTGTAAATGATATGATTGCCGAAACTTTAGCAGAGTATGCAAAAAAAGTAGGCAAAACTCGCATTGCTATCTGTCGTGATTCTCAAGCAAAAGATCAATCTTATGAACCGGCAATAGCTTCCGCACTGGTAAATAATAAAGCTCAATTAATTGATATTCACTGCGATTTAGCAGCCAAAAATTTTCACCCCAAATTTGCCATTGAACGTGCTAAAGAAAAAAAAGCCGATAGCATATTTCTGAATCCTCATATTGACAGAATTGATAAAGCGATAGAGATTGCTAAAGCCAATCAAGGTCAATTTATGCTATTTGGTAATCCCAGTATGCAAACTAAAAAAACTTTGATGGCTGGTAAAGATGTCAACGGTTTAGTGATGGCTGTTTCTTGGCACGCTGATGCTTCTGCTAATAAAAACTTTGTCAAAGATGCTTATAAATTATGGCATAATCCAGAGTCTATTACTTGGCGCACAGCAAATGCTTACGATGCTACTAATACAATTGCCCAAGCATTAACGCAAAATGATAACACTAGAGATGGCATCCAACAAGCTTTATCTAATAGTTTTTCTTTAGAAGGTGCTACAGGAACTATTCAATTTTCACCTTGGGGCGATCGCATTGGTACAGCGGTGTTAGTGGAAGTCAAACCTGATCCCAACAATGCAAGTCGCAACAGATTTGTACTCAAAGGTTCTATTTCTAATCGTCTCAGCTTGGGGGACAAAATTTTAGTTAAAGATCATCTCAATAGTGATAAAAAAGCAGGTGTAGAAGCTTTTGCTCAAGAGAATTATGATATGGCGATCGCATCGTTTCAAAAATCTCTGCAAAAAATACCCGATGACCCCGAAACACACATATACTTACAAAATGCTCTTGCTGCTCGTCATGGCAAAGTTTTAAAAATTGCTGTTAGTGTTCCTATTGGTAGTAATATCAATGTTGCTAAAGAAATACTGCAAGGTGTAGCGCAAGCTCAAAATGAAGTCAATCATAAAGGTGGTATTCAAGGATATTTTTTGCAAGTAGAAATAGCTAATGATGATAATGATCCTGATATTTCTAAAAAAATTGCCAAATTTTTTGTCCAAAACAAGCAAATCCTTGCAGTTATAGGTCATAATGCTTCCGATGCTTCTGTCGCAGCCTGTGGAATTTATGAAGAAGGAAAATTAGTCAATATTTCTCCTACAAGCTTTTCGCTCAAATTATCGGGATGTGGTTCTTATATATTTCGCACTTCTCCGAATCTACGTTTTTTAGCTGATTTTGTTTCTCACTATGCTATCAATTTTGCTGATGTCAAAAAATTGGCAATTTGTGTAGATGAAAAAGCTATAGATAATCAATCTTTCCGTGATGAATTTACTTCTTCTACCATCGCCGATGGTGCAAGTATTGTGAATATCAACTGTGATTTTTCCGCAGCGGATTTTGATCCTCAAAAAATTGTTGCTGATGCAATTAGTAATGGTGCTACTGGTTTATTTTTAGCTCCCCATATTGATAGAATTAGTAAAGCTTTAGATTTAGCCAAAGCCAATCAAGGCAGACTCAAATTGTTTGCTAGTACTTCACTATATACTTTACAAACTCTACAAAAAGGACAAGCTGATGTGAATGGTTTAGTGTTAGCTGTCCCTTGGGAAATGAGAAGTAATATACAAAGCGAATTTAGTAAAAACTCTCAGAAACTTTGGAGTAGCTTAGTCACTTGGCGTTCTGCGACAAGTTACGATGCAACTTTAGCCATTGTTAACGGTTTGCAGCAAAATAAAACTCGCAATGGACTGCAACAAGTCTTGCGTAATCCCAAGTTTTCAGCTAACGGTGCGACTGGGAAAGTCCAGTTTTTACAATCAGGCGATCGCCATATTCAAAACAAAAATGATATTGTCCTAGTCCAAGTTCAATCAAGTCGCACATCTGTAAATAAATATGAATTTTTTCCTGTAAATCCTTAATGCCAATATAAAACTTTCTCCTTAACTAAATTGCGTCCATCGCGAGAAACTTTCAGGATTTTCCGGTTAAGAAGATAATGAATTTTACCTTTAATCGCAATATATTCACTATCATCTGTTTTCACAGAAGAGTTGTAATGTGGCTGTAATGGTAGAGTGATGATATTATTTCCATTCTTAGTAATAGCTACATAAATATCTGGCGTTTCTCTACCACAAATATATACAATATAGTTTTTGGTTGCAGCTTCTACAAAGGAAGTATTACCTGTCGGACAACCCTGAGCTAAAGATTGACCATCAGCTGCGATCGCATGATTAACTTTTTCTCTTAAAACAACACTACTACGTTTAGTGAGTTTAGTTATTACTAATTCATAAGGTGTAACAGTATATATTACGCCAGTGTGATTAGCAAAGTAAGCTTCATCAACTTTGTTACTCACAGGAAGAGTGATTTTCCAACCACTATTTTTAGAAACTTGTACGTAGTATCCTAAAGAACTTGTTTCATCTCCTTTGCAAATATAAATATAATATTTAGCTGTCTCAAAAATTCTCTTCGCTAGCAATTTTGCAGATGGACAAACTTGTTTTTGGGTCAATTGTACTAGAGAATTATTGAAGTTACTTTTAATTTGTGCTTGCGCCTTTGCAAAATGTGAGAAAAATGATAAACAGCCGAGACAAACAAAGGCTAAATTTAAACTTCCTTTGTGATCCAATTGAAGTTGTAAAATCTTCATATTTTTACTTTTTTAAACAGCAAAACTACCGCCGCAACTAACTAGTTAATGGCGTTGAAATATCAGTGTTTTAACGGTTGCAAAGCTGAAATTATTATCATACGAAAAAAAAACCAGAACAACTAAAAGTCCTGGACTTATTTATTTTTTTAAAAATCTAATTATTAAATAAAGTTATTGCTAGTCATTTGTCATTTGTTACTCTCCCTTGCTCCTCTGCTCCCCATTTCTGTGTCCTCGTGTCCCCCTTATCCCTTACTCGGATAAGACAAATCGATGGTTTAATCCAATATTTAAAATCTAAAGTCCAAAATTGTTTGACTCACATTGCTGTCGGGTAATGTGATGACGATAGCGAAACATTGCTTCTAGCTGCACATTGATTAACCACCCACCCAAAAATTCCACTGGAGACCCACCAGGTAAAGCAAAAGAAATTTCATCGGTCAATCTGGTTTTACCATTTTCGGGTTCAAATCGATGTCGGTGTACCCAATATTCAAAGGGACCAGATATTTGCTCATCGGTAAATAAATGATATTCTTCGTATTCAGTATGACGCGCCAACCAACGTAAAGGTAATGGTCCGAGAAAAAGGCGAAATTCCGTGACAGCACCCACACCCAACCCTTCCTCGCGACGCATGACTTGCACGGGTTGCCAAGGTGGAGTTAGCATTTGTAAAACATCCGGTCTTTCATGAAATCGCCATACAACCTCTACAGGTGCATTAATTACTGAGGAGTACTTAAAGTCCAGCATTGAAAACAACCTTAAATTCACCCTTCATATTCAGTATCAATTTCAATATCCAGAGTTTCTTCATCAACACGGATATATAAAATATTCGGACGACAGCAAACCTGACAATCTTCCACATAAGATTGTTGTCCCCCTCCACTCAAGTCAACAAAAGTCAGATTTGGTTCCCCACAATAAGCGCAATAAAACTCAGCTGTAGTTTGCATTTATCAATTTTAGATTTTGGATTACTAATTGCCAATGAATAATTTACTTATCACTAACCGTTAGCAATTAGCAATTGCTCAGATGGCTTAAACTGACTTGTGGCTGCTGCTAGATGCTTTTGCAGGGTAGACTGTGGTAATGGCCCATGTAAATGATCCCAAGGTAAGACTTGCTCAGTTGACCAGTTAGCATAAACATAAAAATCTAACTCAGGTAGTTTCCCTCTCAGTTCCTTAAAAGCACGTTTGTAGCTACCCAGAGAATCCCCAAAGTTGCGAGTCAGTTCTAACAGGTGTGATAATCTGCGATCGCCCCTCGATATCAAAGCTTGAATTATAGACCAATTGTAACTTTCCGGGCGAAAATCTATCCCTTGGGGTTTAAGCTGTTTTTGTAATAATTGCAAGCGTTTTTCTGCTTGAGGATTTACCCCAAACCATTGAAATGGTGTATGTGATTTGGGTACAAAGGTGCTACATCCCAATGTTAACCGTAAACCGGGAGCAGCTTTTTTGATCTCACGCATCATTGTGACAGTAGCGTCTAAATCCTCTGGTTCCTCACCAGGAATTCCTACCATCCCATAAAGTTTTAAACCTGTTAATCCTCCAGCTTTCGCATTGCTCGCTGCTTGGATAATCTCATCGTTGTGTAGCTTTTTATTAATAATTTGTCGTAATCTTTCCGAACCACTTTCTACAGCAATTGTCAAAGATTTAGTATCTCGTTTCGCCAAAGTTTGTGCTAATTGTACCGTGACAGTATTAGTTCGCACCGAAGCAATACTCAAGCGCACATCATCGTATTTTGGCTGACTAATATAATCTAATAAATTATCAAATTCTGGATGTTGAGTCACTGAAGCACCCAATAATCCCAGCCTATTTGTCACAGCTAAACCTCTCTCAATTGCTGGAATTAATGACTCTTCAATACTCGCAGTTCTAAAAGGTAAAGTCAGATAACTCGCCAAACAGAAACGACACATTTCTGGACAACTTCTCACCACTTCTACCATATAAATATTTTCCCAAGCAGCCTTTTGAGTGACTACAGTAGAAGCTGATAAAATATTGCCACGATAAGTTTGCTTTTGGACTATACCCGGAATTTCTGATGCAATGGGACGAATAGATTTAATCCCACCCTCAACATCATGATATTCTACTGTATACAAACTCGGAACATAAATTCCTGGTACTTGTGCTAGTGTTTTTAGTTGAGTTTGTCGATCTGCATTTCTCACAGTTTGATAAGCATCGATAAAATTACCAAGCAGATTTTCGCCATCCCCCAAAAGAATGACATCAAAAAAATCTGCAAAAGGTTCTGGGTTAGCTGTGAGGACAGGTCCACCACCAAAAACTATGGGATGATGATCATCACGATTAGCTGTGCGGATCGGAATTTCTAAAGATTCCAGTAAATTCAAAATATTCACATAATCCAATTCCCAAGACACAGAAAAGCCCAGTAATTCTGGTTCTCTCGGAAGCGATTCATGCATATCAGTAAACAGTCGGCTTACCTGTAAATCTGCACGCATAGCCAAAGTTGCCCATACTATCTGATAGCCAAGGCTAGTGATACCTACTGTATACTCGTTGGGAAAGGCAAAGATTGTCGAAATAGCGTTAGTTTCAGGAGTAGCAGGAGTAAATAAAAGGCGTTCGGCAGAAAAAACAGATGATGTCACAGGTAATTATTTCAGAAGGATTATGTTTATCTATATCTAATTTTAAGCCATAAAATTATCAGGTTAAAAATTAAAGTTATCAAGTTCGCTAAAATTATTGGTAAAGCCGACAGATAAAGCCCATAGATTAGCCATAAAAAAATTCCTATATTAAAGCTAATTAGCATAATATAGGAAACATCTTTGGCTGATTTAGTACGCCATGTTTTCAGCAATTGTGGTACAAAAGAAAATGTTGTTAAGGTAGCGGCTACCAATCCTAGAATTGTAATAAAATCCATCAGATTTAATAGTTAAATTCCTATAGGATTACTATAGTCAGGTGTATAAAGAATAAACTCAATGCTGCCTATGCTAATCTAATGTGCTGAACCAAGTTTCTAAATCTGCTTGAAGTTGAAAATCTAACAATGCTTCACCAAGATTTTCTAATTGTTCTAAAGAGAGATTTTCAATTCGTTCTACAACTGGTTGAGGTAATTCTCCTATACGACGAGTCAGTTGACGCAGAATTAGCGATCGCTCTCCTTGTTGTCGTCCTTGTTGCTCTCCCCGTTGCTCTCCTTCTGCAAGGATTTCCTGATAAATTACTGACTCGCGCATCATACCCTCCCGAAATAAGTTTCTAATCAAGTCTTTTTTATATTTTAACCCCGCTAAAATTTGGGTGTAAGCAGAAATTTCTGCTCGTTGTTGTGGTTTAAGTTGATTGACTCGTTCTACAACTTGTTGTAACAACGCTTGGGGTTGGGTGGTTGCTGTCAGTGGTGCTAATGGTAATAAAGCTTGGTGATTGAGAAATAGTTCTGGGTTTTCTTCCCATATCCGAATTACACGATATTCATGACGGGTGGTTTCAAGATTGAAGCTGGTTTCAATCACTGTTTCTGGTGTCGGGGGAAGCAATAATACGACAACTTGTGTGATTGGTAGACGATATAACCGATACAACCTTACCCAATAATCGAGCATCCGCAGGGGTAGGGCCTTACGGCGATCGCACTGTGATTAAATTAATTTCAAACTTCACTCTCATTTATGTGATTTTTTGAGATAACACTTAGCCCAAGCATATCTTTGTGAATCTTTCTTCAATAAATAATTTACAGCTTGTTGACGCTTAATTTCATCTTTTGTACTTCTAAGTACCCGCTTAATTTCATCATCTATATCATCTGTTTTCGCACCGCGTTTTTCTGCCTCTTCAAACCAATAATCTCCTTTTGAATATTCACCTTTGTTATAATATATTGCCCCCATTAGAGTGTAAGGCTGATAACTTTCTGGGTGACATTCGATAGCTTTTTTGGCAGATTTTTCGGCATTAACTAAATCACCAATATCTCTGAAAGCTGCACCTCTAGTTACTAAAATAGCTGATTGCAGCTTACTTTCTCTAATTTTACCTAAATCTAAATTAGTTATATTTAATGCCTTTTCTGGTTCATCTGCTTTACGCCAATAACTACTAGCAGTAGGAATGTGCCATTTATTTGCAGTACGTTTAAATTCCTGTTCATAAAAATCTGCTTCGAGACTGTAATGTGCTATAGCAATATTTCCATCACCAGATAAAAGTCTTTCTTCTATCAGCTGAACCACTAACAGAGGATCTAATCGCTCTTTTCTCTCTAATTTGATCATGATTGTGTAAAATGGTTCAAGTGGTAATTGATTGCCAGGATCTAAAAGTCCATACTTTTTCTTGAGCGCTACAAATTGCTTTTTCTGAGCGAGATTAATAATATCTTCTCTTTCATGGTTTTTCAACCAGTCAATCTCTGTGTCTGTCAGCAACTTTCCTAATTCTACATTGGACTTTAAATTAGAAGCATACTTTTCGTGAGCGATCGCCAGAGTTTCGGTTAATTTTCGCTTTTTGAGAAAATTAATATCTTGTTCGCTTAATTTTTCATTTAAATCTAGTCTTTTGAGAACTTTATACAAATAACTTAGAGGTGAAGAATCTTCATACTGACTTGCCTTATACTTAGCTTTTAAAGCTGTAAATTCTCGCTTTTGTTCGAGTTCATTAGCAATGGCAAGTGTTTCAATCAGTCCCTGCTGTTCTAGCCAGGAAATCTCTGAGTAAATTAGCTTTTTATCTAAGTCTATTTTTTGTAAAATTGGATATAGTGGACTAGATATAGATACATCCTGATATTGAACTGCTTGATACTTTTCTTTTAACTGAGCAAACTCTGCTTGTTTTTCTAAGTTTTGCTGCTCAACAATATCTATTGTTTCAAGCAATTCTTTATGCTTCAACCATTCCAATTCAGATTTAGTTAATAAGGTTTTATTTTCCAGTTTTTTCAAAATTGCATAGAGTGGGCTTTGAGATGATGACTCTTGAGATTTAATAGCTTTATATTTGGTCTTCAATGTCAAAAAGTGTTGACTTAGTTCCATTTCATGAACAATTTGAAGCGTTTCAACAAGTTGATGATTTTGCAGCCATTTGATCTCTGACTGATTCAACTGTTTTTCTGAGTTAAGCTTCCAAAGAATTGGATACAGAGGAACAGAAATATCATCTTTGAAACCTTGCCAAAAATTCGGTACTTTGTACTGATTTTTGAGACGGGAAAACTCTTTTTCTAATTTTTTAAGTTCTTCTACCCTTCGTTTTTCTTCTTGACTGATAGCTGCAACAGTTTCTAAAAGCTCATGCTGTCTTAACCAGTCAAATTCTAATGTTGACAGCTTAATTCCTAAGTCTACTTTTTGCAATATTAAATACAATAAACTAGCTGGAGATGAATCTTCATATCTACTTGCGTGATACTTGGACTTTAAAGCAGTAAAGTGTTGGAAACTATTTTGCAACTCTTTATCCATGTTAGTAGCAACCGCGTTAGTACAGAGGTGTTTGTATTTTTTGCTACTATAACAACATGAATAGAAAAGCAACTAGGGCAATATTCCCACTTAAGACAAGAAAAATTTATACTGCTCACACATAATTTCCATTTTTCGTTTGTAGTAAGGACTTTAGTCCTTATTTTGAGGACTAATACCATTTCACGTTAATCACGATACACATAAATTTTGTACCAGACGCGATATATCGCGTCTCTACAGGGTCTGTATTTGTATCAGATTTTTTGTGAAATGGTATCACACAGCATTGTGATTATCTCCTAGATCCTGGTTAATTGAAGTGAAATAGATGAGAGCGAGCAGACTTCATATATATAAAAAAACTCAGCTGATAAATCAACCGAGTTCTGATCATACTTAATCAATCATCAACCTAACTCTGTGCTTGGGGTGAACGAGGAATAGTCACATCTATGGGTGTGACTTGTTTTGCTAACTGTGTCAAAGGTGGATTTATCGCCGTTTGATTACCCACAACTAAAGTTACTAACGAATCTGGTTTCAAGTATTGTTTTGCTACTCTTTGGACATCAGCTGCTGTGGTTGCTTCTACTGCTTTTTGGTAGCTGAAGAGAAAATCAGAGGGATATCCATAATATTCGTATCGCATCAAGCGCGATAAAGTTTGGGCGGGATCTTCAAAATTGAACACAAACGAATTGAGGGTAGATTCCTTCGCAAAAGCCAATTCTTTAGGTGTAACTGGTTGAGTTTGGATGCGTTTAATTTCTGTTTGCAAAGCTTTCACAAATTGTACAGTCGCATCCGATCGCGTTTGTCCACCAGCAATGAATACACCGGGATAATCATAACGGGGACTCCAGTAACCATATACAGAGTAAGCTAAACCTTGACGCGATCGCACTTCATTAAACAAACGTCCGCCAAAACCATTTAACACCCCATTCAACACATCCAATGCTGGATAATCAGGACTTTTAAATTGTCCTCCCAAATGACCAATCAGAATATTACTTTGAGTCAGTTGTGGTTGATTCACAAAAAAGACACCGCTATCTTTCGCTGCTATTTCTGGTAACTGGGGTTTCGTAAAATTCGGGTTGGGTTTCCAGTCACCAAACTTTGCTTGAATCAGAGATTTCATTTTTTGAGGATTAAAATCGCCCACAATTCCCAAAATCATATTATTGGGATAAAAATACTGTTGGTAAAACTTCACCAAATCTGGGCGAGAAATTTTATTCAGCGTCACATACTCTGTTGTACGCGCGTAGGGGTTTTCCTTCCCATAGACTAATTTCTTAAATTCTCGTTGGGCAATATCATTGGGATTATCATTACGACGGGAAATCTTACCTCGCTCTTGTGTTTTTGCCAAAGCTAGTTTATCTTCAGCAAAAATTGGTTCCCGCAGAATCTCAGCAAACAACCCCAACACAGTTTCAACATCTTCACTGAGTGCTTCAAAATTAGCAGTACCAGTACTTTCATTTATATCAGTTTCCACTGAAGCAGCTCGTTGTTCCAACATCTGATTTAACTGATCAGGTGTATGGGAACTCGTTCCCCCAGTTCGCATCACCGTCCCTACCATCTGAGCTAAACCGACTTTATCTGATGGTTCAAAGCGATCGCCAGTACCAATCATCGCCGCACCAGTCACCAATGGCAATTCATGGTTTTCCATCAAATAAACCACAATACCATTATCTAACTTATATCGCTCATACTTCGGCAACTTAATTTCCGGTAATGGCCCAAACTGTAACTCAGTGTAATGTTTCGCTGCTGTCGCCGCCCAAGAAAAATTAAAAGTTAAAAGTACCAAGACAAAAGCAGCAACCACTGCATAAACCAACCCCTTAAATTTAAAACCTCGGATTTTCATCTGCTTTTTGCCTGTTCTTTTATACTTCTTCATACCTCTTCTCTTTTCCTCTGCGTCCTCTGCGCCTCTGCGGTTCATTCCTCATCCCTGCTGTGATAACAGCTTACCAATAGTCCGATTTTCTGGTGTAAAAGTTGTCTTAGCGACTCGTTGAATATCCGCAGCCGTCACAGCTTCCAATTTGTCCAACTGCTTAAATAAATTTCGCCAAGAACCAGTTTTGACCTCATACTCCAACAACTGCTGCGCCATTCCCATATTAGAATCGAGCGATCGCAACAATTCTGCTCTTGCTTGAGTTTTAACTCGTTCTAAATCTATCGCTGACACAGGTTCACTCTTGAGTTTGTCTATTTCTTGCCGTAAAGCGATCGCCACTTCATCAACAGTATGACCAGGAGCCGTCAGAGCATAAAATAAGATCAAATTCGGATATTTGTCTCCGGGAAAACCACTAAAACCTTGGGCTGAAAGTGCTAATTGCTGTTTTTCCACCAAAGATTTATACAAACGTGATGTCCGTCCATCACTCAACAAACTACCAATAATTTCGTACACAGGATCATCTGGATGAGTAAGTGCAGGGCGATGATAACCTTCTAAATACCAAGGTTGAGAATTTAACTTAACTGTCACTTCCCGCGTTTGTTTCTGTGGTGGTTCTACTGGTAGTTTTGCTACTGCTTTCGGTTTAGCTTTGTAACGTCCAAAGTAGATTTGCGCTAGTCTTTTAACTTCACTGGGGTTGACATCTCCGACAACAGCCATAGTTAAATTACTCGGCACATAATACCCATCAAAAAACTTCTGCACATCTTCCCGCGTCAAATTGCGGATATCTTCGTCATAACCAATAATTGGACGTCTGTAGGGATGGACTTTGAAAGCTGTATCGATAAACTTCTCTAACATCAGTCCAATCGGAGAATTATCTACCCGCAGGCGTCGTTCTTCCAAAATTACATTTTTTTCTTTATAAAACTCTCGGAATACAGGTTCAAGAAAACGTTCTGACTCCAGCGACATCCACAATTCCAACTTATTAGCAGGAAAGCTATAAAAATAACGAGTTGCTTCTGTGGAAGTATTCGCATTTAAATTTACACCTCCTGCTTGTTCGACAACTTGTCCCAATTCATTTTGCTTGACAAGTTTTGCCGCTTGTGATTCTACTTGCTCAAATTGGGCTGTCAACTTAGCAACTTCATCTTTCTTACCAGCAGCTTGAGCTGTTTCAATTTGCACAGCTAGTTGATCCAACTTATCTAGCAGGGGTTTTTCTGCTTTGTAGTTTTTTGTACCAATTCGAGTCGTACCTTTAAAAGCCAAATGTTCTAAAAAGTGGGCAACACCAGTTTTTTTATCTGGTTCATCGACACCACCCACATCAGCGTAGGTCAGAAAAAAAACAACTGGTGTTTGGTGACGTTCCAAAACAATGAACTTCATCCCATTGTCGAGGCGAAACTCCGTCAACTCTTTTATGACTTGATCCAGATAGGGCTGAATCGAACTTTGGGCTGGTGGGGTTTGAGTCTTGGCTAAAGCAACTTCCGGTAAAAATCCCCACCACAAGGTTAATGCTAAAAGCAGAATGGCAATCAGGCGATTTAATCTCTGTTTAAACATTCGTAATCCAAAATCTACGATCCCAAACTTAAAATTAGTATCATTCATAAGCATAATTAAAAGTAAAGTTTTGTTAGCGAAAATCGCGGCTACTTGTGAGTAGAGCGTTAATCTTGTATTAAGCTTTCTGTGTTTTTTGTACTTGTCGTAAGACAATAATGCTACGAGTCCTGTTCCGGATATTTCACTATAACTGTTATGCGTGTTTTTAACTCTCCTCCCCCATCAGAGGCACAAACCCGTGGTCGCATTTTACAGGCTGCACGGCGGTTGTTTGCCTCCCAAGGATTTGATGGCACCACCACCCGCGACTTAGCACAAGCAGCAGGAGTCGCGGAAGGAACCCTATTTCGACATTTTGCCAATAAAAAAGCGATTTTGGTAGAGGTCGCAACTGCTGGTTGGGTGGAGATTCTGACGGATTTGCTTACAGAATTAAGTGAAATGGGCAGTTATAAAGCTGTGGCGCAGGTAATGCGCCGCCGGATGTGGAACATGCAAAAAAGTGCCGACTTAATGCGGGTGTGTTTTATGGAGGCACAATTTCATCCAGATTTGCGCGATCGCATCCAGTCAGAAGTAATTGACAAAATGACCGATGTTGCCGAAGCTTTTTTCCAAACAGCCATGGATAAAGGCATTTATCGCCAAATGGATGCCAAATTAGTAGCCAAAGTATTCTTAGGAATGTTTGCGATCGCAGGCTTTTCTCACAATACCTTGATGGAACCTGATGCTTCTCCTCAACAAATGCAACAAATGGCCGAAGGACTCGCTGATATTTTCCTCAATGGTGTATTAACTAAAGATTAGGGAAAGGGGATTGGGGATCGGGGATTGGGGGGGGGGGAAAG
>NZ_NAPS01000001.1:2113732-2135531 GCF_004323185.1 Westiellopsis prolifica IICB1 | reverse complement strand
TTTTATTCATAGAAAAAAAATAAGGTTTGTCACCAACCTATTAACGTTCCTTATTAACATTGTTTTATTCGTAGAAAAAATTAAAGTTTGTCACCAACGCTAAATTTTTCCTTATGAATGAAGCGATATTCACAACAAACGTCAAAGCAATAATTACTTACATGAGGGTGACAAATAACAAATGACAAATGACAAATGACAAATATGAATAATGATTTTTACAATCAGGGATTAGCAAAAGCGAAGCAAAAAGATTATGTTGGGGCGATCGCAGAATTTACTCATGCGATTGAGATAAACCCTTACTTTGCTGATGCTTTTTATCAACGGGGTTTAGCACATTATGATTCTGGCGAAATTCTCTTAGCTGTTTCCGATTATACAGAAGCTCTGCAACTAAATCCTGAAAGTGTTGAGGCTTATTATTATCGCGCTTTGGCTAGGGTGGTGCTGAAAAATTTACCCGGAGCTATAGCAGATGCAGATCAAGCGATTCGTTTTGATCGCAATTATGCTAAGGCTTATCATTTACGAGGAGTGGTGTATCGGAAACTGGGGCGAATTCAAGATGCGATCGCCAATTTTAAGTTAGCCGCAGATTTATATTTACAACAAAAGGATAAAGAAAATTGTCGTCTGTGTTTAGAAAAAATTAAACAACTGCAACCAAAAACAATTCCTGCTGTGGTTCACCAACCAACTACCCCAACTACACGAATCATATCGCCGCAGGAATATTTCACTCAATTGTTGGAAAAAGCTGAAAAAGGAGATACTCGTCAAGCCTTGGAAGATTTAAACTGGGCTTTACAAGTCGATCCGCAAGACGCCCAAGCTTATTGCTGTCGGGGAGTGGTGCGTTATAAACAGGGAAACTATCGTGAAGCTATAGCAGATTTTAATCAAGCGCTACAACTCAATTTTCAAGATCCGATAGTTTATCGTAACCGGGGAAGGGCGCGTTCTCAGTTAGGAGATCATCAAGGAGCGATCGCGGATTTTAACCAAGCACTGCAACTCCAACCACAGGACGCACTGCTTTATATTGCCAGAGGTAATGTTTATCGCGCAATGGGTAATTATCTCGGTGCGGTGACTGATTATACTAAAGCCCTAGATATTAAACCTGATGATCCTCAAGCTTACTACAATCGGGGTCTTGCCTATGCTCATATGGAAGAAATGCAACGCGCCATAGCAGATTATCAGCAAGCAGCAAGTATATTTTGTGAAAAAGAAGACTGGATAAATTACGAACAAGTCCTGGAAAACCTCAAAAAAATCCAGTCTCCAACCATTGAATCAAAACAAGGTAAGTATAACTTGCTACGACAACGTTTGTTGAGACTGGTCGGGGGATACTGGGAAATAGCCCAACGGTTAATTGATCAAACAAAAAGATACTATCCTGGGATGTCAGAAGAATGGTACATAGAAAAAGTGATTGATGATTTGGAACGCGATCGCGGTAGGTAATACCATTTGGGGCTAATAGACCCGCGTCTCAACCGAAGTCCCTCAAACCTTAAGCAGCTATATCAATCGCCTCAAAGCAGGCGGAACACCCGCAAAAGTCGCCCAATCACGTTGTTGTGCCAAAGCCGTCACCATGTTGTACCGCCTGTTAACGTAACGCGAAAGTCCCTACCTTCAGCGAAGCAAGGTAGGGATGAATAGCGGGAAATTGTGAAAACTTCTCAAATGTATTTGTAGCTTGCTTCCCGAAGGGTACGTAGTTCAAACAGTGCAGAGAAGATTTGAGCAATTTCCAATTATTCGTTGGGTGATTCTTGAGATTGTATGTATTGTTTGATTTTTTCAATCGGTGCGCCTCCAGTAGAGGCAACAAGGAGGCAAGTAAGTCAGTGGCTACGAGGCGAATGACTTTTCGGTTATACCCAAATAAGCAATTAGAGCAATCTTTGGGGTATCACCGTAAGCTTCATAAAGACCTCTACAATGCTGCTGTAAATAATCGATTTACTCAATACCAAAAGTTCAATCAGTCTGTTAGTTATTTTGAGCAACAGAATTGTTTACCAGCATTCAAAGAAGTTTGGATAGAGTACAAAGAAATCAATTCTCAAGCTCTACAAGCAACTCTGAAACGAGTTGATTTTGCTTTTGAGCGTTGGTTTAAAGGCTTGGGTAAACGTCCTAGATTTAAATCTATTCGCCATTATTCAGGATGGACTTATCCGGCTAAAACAGGCTATTCCGTAGAGTCTAATGGTGAGAATGGTTATATTACCTTAGCCAAAATTGGACGGATTCAAATGAGAGGCAAGGCTAAGTACTGGGGTACACCTACTACTTGCACCATTGTTTATCGTAATGGTAAATGGTACGCCTCTATCACTGTTGACGTTCTAAATCAAGCTCTCAAGCCAAAGGTTTTACCGACTGGTGCAATTGGTATAGATTTAGGATGTAAAGCGGCATTGTCAATTACTGATGGTGAAAACCATCGACAAATTGAAGCGCCAAAGTTTTTGAGGAATGCTGAAAAGCAGATAAAGAAAGCGTCTAAGGAGAAAAGGCGAAAACGCGCACCAAATAGAAATAAGAGAATCAAGGCTTCTAGAAGATATAAAAAAGCTACTGCTAAGGTTAGCAAGATAACCCGCAAAGTTGGGTTACAGCGTCAAAATTGGGTACATCAAGTAGCAGCAGAAATTGTAAGCGGTAATAGCTTCGTTGCTACTGAAAAGCTAGAAGTAAAAAATATGACTAGTAAAGCTAAAAGAGGCAAGCGCAAGAAGCAAAAAGCGGGTTTGAATAAGTCAATATTAGATGTGGGCTTTGGAATGCTACGCAGTACCATCAAGTACAAAGTTGAGCAGATTGGTGGTGTATTTGTGGAAGTTCCAACCAAGAAAGTAAAGCCTAGTCAAACCTGCCCAAAATGCGGTCATCAGCACAAGAAAACACTTGATATCAGAGTTCACGAGTGCAGTGTTTGTAGGTATGTTCAAGACCGCGATATTGCTGCTGCTGAAGTCATGCTTTACTGGGCTAAAGGTAATCTGACGGGGTTTGGAACGAGCCTCGCAGACTCAGAGTCGCCTAGCTCTACCACATCTACCAGTAAACGCAAGCAAGCTGGATCGATGCGGCAACTAGGGGCAAAGAAGAGTCAAAAATCCAAATCTACTGGTCTGGTTTCAGAAACCCAGACCTACTTCGTTGAGGTCTGGGTAGTTCATTCAGACAAATAACTTAACAAATAATCTTTGAGAGACACTACTCAGCTACAGTGAAATCAATTAGCCTTAATACGTTGGCAATTGATAAGAAAAAAGGAAGAAACTCATGGTTCAACGTGGTTCTAAAGTACGTGTTCTTCGTCCAGAGTCCTACTGGTTTCAAGATGTAGGAACTGTTGCATCTGTTGAGCAAAGTAGCAACATCAGATACCCAGTCATTGTTCGCTTTGATAAAGTGAACTATGCTGGCGTTAACACAAACAACTTTGCTCAAGACGAGTTAGTAGAGATTGAAGCACCAAAGGCAAAAGCTAAAAAAGCCTAAAGTGTAGAAACTTCCAGAAAAACTTCATGGGGTGATTTTCGGGAGTAAGTACCAGAGGGTAGAGAGTCAAGACTTTGATTCAATACTCGCTGTTTACTACTCCCAATTTTAATGTCTGCCAAAAAATCACAGTACTTGTCACAATATGCTTGTTGTCAATAATTAGCTTAAATGCCTGAGTTGCCTGAAGTTGAAACAGTCCGCCGGGGTCTAAATCAATTGACTCTCAACCAAAAAATCACGGGTGGAGACGTGCTGCTGCATCGCACGATCGCTTATCCGGTTTCAGTAGATGATTTTGTCAGCGAAATTAAAGGAAGTGCGATCGCCACTTGGTACCGTCGTGGTAAATATCTCCTCGCCGAACTTAGTTGCGCTCCTGACACTTCTTATTTGGGTGTTCATCTCCGCATGACTGGTCAATTGTTGTGGTTGAATCAAGAAGAACCCTTACATAAGCACACACGGGTCAGATTATTCTTTGAAAATGGATGGGAATTGCGCTTTGTCGATCAGCGCACCTTTGGTCAAATGTGGTGGGTACCACCAAATCAAGCCCCAGAAACCATTATTACGGGTTTAGCAAAATTAGCAGCCGACCCCTTCTCGCCAGAATTTACAGTTGATTATCTCGCCCAGAAACTCAAAAACAGGCGTCGTCCGATAAAAACTGCTTTACTCGATCAATCTGTAGTCGCGGGATTAGGTAATATATACGCCGATGAAGCATTGTTTATGAGTGGCATATTACCAGAAACAATGTGTGTAGATTTGCAGCCAGAACAAATCGAACAGTTGCGATCGCAAATTATTAAAGTCTTGGAAACCAGCATCGCAGCTGGTGGAACTACTTTTAGTAATTTCCTCAACGTTAAAGGCGTAAATGGTAATTACGGTGGTGTAGCATGGGTTTACAACCGTACTGGTGAAGCCTGTCGTGTTTGCGGAAATGTAATTCAACGGACGAGGTTAGCTGGCAGATCAAGTCATTTTTGTTTGCAATGTCAACGATAGTTTTTAGTGATTGGTAGGAGCGCAAGGTCTACACTTCCCAAGATAGAATCCTGTATAGCAATCGATACACTTAAGAGGGGAATATATGCCTGCTAAACGTGGAGATATGGTTCGGGTGATTCGTGAGAAGTTGGAAAATAGTGTAGAAGCAAAAGCTAGCGATACTCGTTTTCCTGATTATTTGTTTGACAGTAAAGGCGAAATTGTTGATATCAAAGGTGATTATGCCTTTGTCAAGTTTGGCGAAGTCCCAACCCCGAATATTTGGTTACGTTTAGATCAACTAGAAGAGTTTAAGTAGAATTCTAAGTAAAAATTTATGTATACTTCCCCTTCCTCCTCCATTGTGTGCTACTCACCCCGGATCAGCGTGATCGGTGCTGGTAGAGTTGGCAGTACCCTTGCCCAACGCATCGCTGAGAAAAATCTGGCGGATGTGGTGTTGCTGGACATTGTGCAAGGAATGCCCCAGGGATTGGCGCTAGATTTGATGGAGGCGAGGGGAATTGAAATGCATAACCGTCAGATTATCGGTACTAATGACTATGCCGATACAACTGGTTCGGAGATTGTGGTTATTACGGCAGGATTTCCTCGTAAACCGGGAATGAGTCGGGATGACTTATTAAAGACGAATGCCAAGATAGTTGTGGATGCAGCCAAACAAGCGATCGCTCATTCTCCCGATGCTATTTTTATTGTCGTCACCAATCCATTAGATGTGATGACTTATTTGGCTTGGCAAGCTACGGAATTACCACGCGATCGCATTATGGGTATGGCAGGCGTGTTAGATTCGGCTCGCTTTGAAACTTTCATTGCGATGGAATTGGGAGTATTGCCTCGTGATGTCAAGACGATGGTACTCGGTAGCCACGGTGATTTGATGGTTCCCTTGCCGCGTTTTGCTACTGTTAACGGTATTCCGCTGACAGAATTGTTAGATACAGACACTATTCAACGTTTAGTAGAACGTACGCGCCACGGTGGTGCAGAAATTGTCGAACTGATGCACACAGGTGGTGCATTTTTTGCTCCAGCCTCTGCTACTTGCATGATGGTGGAATCAATTTTATTAAATCAGTCGCGTTTGTTACCTGTAACTGTGACTCTTCAGGGAGAATACGGTTTAGAAAATGTGGCGATCGGTGTTCCCTGTCGGTTGGGATGTGGTGGAATTGAAAGTGTATTAGAGTTGAATCTCAGTGAGCAGGAAACGGCTGCTCTTCATAAATCGGCGGAGTCGGTGCGGAAAAATATTCAACGGGCGCAGGAAATTTTGATGGCGGCGCAATAATCTTGGGGTGAAGACGAGGAAAAATTTTGCATGTTAAAGATAAAAATTGTACCCCTGGCTTCTTTGAGAAGTTGGGGTTTTTTGTATAAAAGTAAATGTTGTTTTTTTATTTAATACTTATTTTTCTAAAGTTAACATAAATTTTCAGCAAGGTTATCATCAAGCAACTATATATTTATTTAAAATTTAAGAGTAATTTCTAACACTCAATATGAAATCACTAAATCATCATTTAGAAGTTACCCAAGCACAAACTCGTATACTTTTGGCTTTGTGGGACTTGGGAGGAAAGAAGCAGGAAGTTAAGAGAACAGAAGTAGTAGAGCGAGCCAAACGCAGTAGTGAAAAAAGTGGAGATTACAAAGGTATCTTGCAGGAATTAGAAAAAGCAGAAGTTATCAAAATAGCAAAGAAAAACAAAGCAGAGACTGTTTTTCTGACAAATAAGGGTTTACAGATGCTAGATGAGGGACTTAAAAACCCTGTGTTTAAGTATGAATCTAATATAGGAGCAAAAACTGCAAATGCGCTGCTGAAGTGGATACGAGAGATGGATAATACTGGTGCAAATGTACCAGTTAATGGGGTAAAAAGTGAAGTTAAATCTTACGAAGAGTTTGAGAAAGTTGCTTTGGAAGTCTATGACAAGCTGAACAGCAACTATAGCCTAGATAATTTAGTACCAATTTATCGGATTAGAAGAGAAGTCGGAGAACGAGTCAGTCGTGAGCATTTCAATGAGTGGATGTTGGAAATGCAAGAGAAGGATATTTTGCAACTCCAAGGTGGTAGTTTGCCAGATAGCGATCCAGCAAAACTTGAAGACTCAATAACTACTGAAATTAGTGGACTGCGTTGCTATGCCAAGCGTTTGAAATAATCCAAACAATTTTGTTCGTTTCTTGCTAACTCTTCTTACACAATTACTTACTGCACTATAAGATTTCATGTCTAACGACTTAATTCAAACCATCAAAAACTATAACCCATTTGAAGGACGTTTAGTAGTTAGAATTCATAATATTTGGGGACAAGGTTTTCCTGATGTTCCATTCATCAATGCTCATGCTTCCGATGCTGTTTATCAAGCAATTGAAAAAGTTCGTTGCGGGCAACGACAAGTTGTAGGTATCACGATTACAGCCGAAAAAGGTTTAGGTAAAAGCCATGTTATCAGTCGGATTCGGCATCAGTTACAAGCTGATGGAAGTGCATTATTTGTCTACATGAGCCAATGTAATGACTTAAACCGCATTACAACAGAATTTTTAAGTACTCTAGCAAATAGCCTCAAACAATTAGGGAGTAAAGGTGTTAGTCAATGGCGAGA
This sequence comes from Westiellopsis prolifica IICB1, assembly GCF_004323185.1. Classification (GTDB taxonomy): domain Bacteria; phylum Cyanobacteriota; class Cyanobacteriia; order Cyanobacteriales; family Nostocaceae; genus Pelatocladus; species Pelatocladus prolificus_A. The sequence goes on along the minus strand of NZ_NAPS01000001.1, from coordinate 2,128,359 downwards.
ACTAGCGGCTGCTTTACTTAATGAAGCTTACCAAAAAAACTATGAACCTCAGCATTTAGTCAATCAATTTCGAGGAGCATTAGCTAAAAATCCTAAAATAATTGAATTATTGCGGGATAGGCTACTTGGTATCAAACTTGATATTGAAAATCCTGACATCCTCACCGCAATTTTATGGACATTATCTCCTGATCCAGGTTATGAAGTTTTTGCGATTAACTGGCTATCTGGGAAAAACTTACCACAGTCAAAAGTTGATGCAATGGGTTTAGCAAATGTCAGCATGAAAGATCAAGAAGCCGAATCATTCAACACAATCAGACAAATTCTCGACTTAATTAGTGACTATAAACCGATAGTAATTTGTTTTGATGAAATGGAAAACGCAGGATGTAATGATGCAGGTTTCACTGGATCACAAGTTACTGCTATTTTTGCTAAAGATTTATACGACAAACTTAAAAAGGGTATTTTACTAACTTCTGTATATCCTGAAACATGGACTCACCAGGTGAAAAAAATACCTTATGCTGAAGCTGTTGTAGACAGAATTGGGGAAAAGGTTATTGATTTAAAACCTCTAAATCCTGATGATGTTGTTGCTTTAGTTTCTGGATGGCTAAAAGATTTTTATCAAGAAAAGGAATTAACCCCTCCTCATCCTGTTTATCCTTTTGATGAAGATAAACTTAGAGCTTTAGGTAAGGAAAGACCTATTGTGAGAAAAGTTTTGCAATGGTGTGCTGACAATTTTAAAATTTCGGACGATACTAACCGTCAAAAACATCCTGTAGAGGCTGTTTACGAACAACAAATAAATGCATTAGAAAACACTATTCAAGATTATATGGAGGATAAAGTAATCATTGCTCAAGCTCTCAGGTTAGGCTTTTCTGCGGTAATTAGAGAGACTATAGAAAATGTAAAAGTGGAAGAAGTTGTTGATGTTAAGTCGAAAGCAGTAGATAGAGGTTTTATTGATTTCAAGATATTAGGCAAAGAAAATGATAAAGATGTCAAAATTGGTGTATCAGTTCTACAAGATTCTGGAGGTAGAATAATTCAAGCTACATTAAAGCGCTTAATTCGCTATCAAGAATTTGATTTAAGTCGTGGTTGTTTAGTGAGATCAAAGCAAATTAATAAAAGTGCGAATGTAGCACAAAAGTACTTAAGTCAACTTTTATCTGAGCAACTTGGTGGTGAATGGGTGTTATTGAAACCTGAAGATCTCAAACCGCTTTTAGCCGTTCATTTTGTCATGAGAGGTCGTGAAGATGATGAATTAAGCGAAGAACAAATTTTAGATTTTATTCGCCAAAAGCGAATAGCAATTGATAATTATCTTATTCGTGAAATTCTCAGCGATCCATCAGGACAAATTCCGGAGGATGCTATTGATGAAGAAACTAACAATTATATAGTCAATTCACCAATCATTGATAACGCAGTAGAGACAAGCATATTTTTTAATAATGAGTAATTATGTTATGCTCAGTACCGCTTTACGCTTACCTGCACCAGAAATTGAAGCTTTATTACAAGGGTGCATGATTGCAGCTATATCAGATAAATTTATTTATCCAGGGCGAGAATTTGCACTTTGTCATCAAGAAGAGTTACAAACACCTCTTTCAATTTCTGAGACAATTCAAGTTAAAGCTTGGGCAAGGTGCGAACTATGTCAAAGCATCTATCAAACCGAATCATTCGCTGCTTTATCTTCACTCACGATTTGGACTCAACAAGCTTTACAAAGCATACTCGCACAAAAACAAAACATATTTCTCGCATATTTACGAGTTTATCAACTGCCAAAAGCTATTGAAGTTCCTGTTAAACATAAGCAAAACAGTCAGTTTGTTGCTCTACCACAACCTTTGAGCGTTACTGATGCAAATCCTGTGTTGAGCGATCGCATTTTCATTAAACGCAAACATCAACTTGAAAAACTCGAACCACCACTACATCCTGAATTGGAAGAATTACAGAGTAGTTTAGCCTATTTAGCAATCACTAACTCAGCAGCTAAAGCATTAGAAGAAGATATTAAAGTATTTTTGGGTTGGGGTAGTAAATCGCCTAACATCAAAGCAGATTCACATTTAACTTGGATCAATAATATTGCTGGTTTGGGTAATCGCAGTAAACAACAAGACGAAGGTAAAAGCAACTACCAAGCTGGAACAGATTTTGAAAACATAGTTCGTCAGAGTCTAGAATATTTAGGCTTTACAGTTGATTATTTTCATAAAGGTGGTGCTGGTGGGATAGACATATTTTGCTCACAGCCTTATTCTTTAGTTGGAGAATGCAAAGCTGGTAAAAAAATTCCCAACGATACCGCAGTACAACTATTGAATTTGGGAACACTACGTTTAAAAAGTCAAGAAGTATTCAAACAAGCAACCAAATTAATTATTGGCCCTGGTGAACCAACAATTCAACTGCAAGATGCTGCAAAAGTACATGATATGGCTATTATTAACCCAGAAACATTAGAGAAGCTTGTAAAACTACAAAGTAATTATCAAAACTCAATAGACTTATTTAAGCTCAAACAGTATTTAAAAGCAGGTCAGTCTGATCAGGAAGTTGAAAAATATATAGAGCAAGTTAACAGAGAAATTAGTCTGCGATCGCACCTTGTCCAGCTTGTCAAAACTTATCTGGAAAACACAAATTCAGATGACACCGGAGTTGAGACATTATATGGTGTTTATTTTGCTTCTAAACCACCACAACTACTAAAAATTGAAGAAATGCACGAAATTCTCATTGAACTCTCATCACCCTTAACAGGTTACTTGGGACGAATAAAGGGAAATGACTCGAAGAGCGATCGCTTTTATTTCCTGCGTGACTTACCAATCATAACCAGTGATCTGTGAGGAATTGAGGGAATTGATTGCAAGAGCGATCGCTATCTTCCAAACTTTGATAGCAATTAACAGCTTCTGTAGCTTTAGCCCTTAATGGCTGATTTTAATACAATTTTCTTTAACCCAATCTGCTATTGATTCTTGAGTCTCTTTATCGGTTGAAAGTCTTTTTATCATTAATACAACTTCATCTTCTGGTACTTCTAAAGAATACCCGTTTAATACAAGAAAGGTAGCCATCGAAACGAAAGCTACCCTTTTATTACCGTCCACAAATGCATGATTCTTTGCAAATGCAAAAGCATAAGCAGCCGCTAAATCAAAAATACTTGGTGTAGGTTCACCATAGGCAAATAAATTTTTAGGTCTATCTAAACTAGCTAAAAGCAGATTTCTGTCTCTTATACCTGGAAGTCCGCCGTGTTCTGCTAGTTGTTCTTCGTGCATAGCTTTAATGACTTCCTCACTCAACCAAAAAATATCATTCACTTAGCTAGCTCACGAAGTGCGTTCCTATACTTACTACTTACTTGCCTATAAGCTTCCATAGCCTTTTCAAATTGAGATTTGCGAGGTGCTGCTTTAAAATTACGGGGTACTTGAACATTACGAGAATGTCCCACAACTAAAAGCAATCTTCTCCTAGCTGATACCAATCTCAAACTGTTTCCGATCTTACGAAGTCTCAAGGTTTGCATAATAGCAGCAAGCCGATGGTTATGGCTTTAATGTATTTATCCCAAATTCAATATATCTCACCTAATTAAGCTCGCACCACTCTCCTGGTACAGTTTTAACAGTTTCTCTAGCTTTAGGCCAGTATAAAAAAATTGCTCTCCCCACAGAGCAGCAGAGAGAGCGGAGCCATGCCATTTCACATATTTATGAGATACACTTCATCTTGATGCTTTTTCGTAAAGCAAGAGAAAAAAATTAATACAGTTTTGCCCAAAATCATACCAAAGATCAAAAAAGCTCTTTCTTCTACACTCCTACACCCATTTTCGACATCGTAGACTGGAGAGCGTACATCGCTGCATAGCGTCCACCCAGACGCATTAATTCTGCATGAGTACCTTCCTCAAGAATTTTCCCAGCTTCGATATAAAAAATTAAATCAGCCTGTACAACTGATTTCAGATTGTGGGAAATTAAAAAAGTCGTGCGTCCTTTGGTCAAGCGCTCCAATGCTTCATTGACAGCGTGTTCGTTTGCTTGGTCTAAACCTGTGGTGGGTTCATCTAAAATGACGATGGGAGCTTGACGTACCGCAGCACGCGCGATCGCAATTCTTTGTCTTTGTCCACCAGAAAGAGTCGCCCCTCTTTCACCCAAGATGGTATTGTAACCTTGGGGCAACTCCATAATAAAGTCGTGAGCATTTGCTAAACGAGCAGCTTGCTCGATCTCTTGATCAGAAGCTTGTAAACAACCATAGGCAATGTTATCTCTGATACTAGCAGCAAACAGAATACTCTCTTGTAACACCACACTAATTTGTTGCCGCAGAGAATGCAGTTTATATTCTCGTAGGTCATGTCCATCAACCAAAATTCTACCTTCTAGGGGATCGTAGAGGCGCAACAATAGACTGACTAAAGTAGATTTACCACCTCCAGAAACACCGACTAAGGCTACGTGTTGACCAGGATCAATATTAAAATTAATGTTATTTAATATACTTTTTCTTGATTCATAAGCAAAGTAAACATTGTCAAACTGCACAGTTCCCTGAAAAGGCGGCGCGTCAATTGCTCCACGGGCATCACGGATATCAGGTACAGTATCTAACACATCCAACACACGTTCGCCGGAAGCGGTTGCTTTGGCAATTTGCCCGGTATATTTGGCAAGCTGGCGCATCGGTTTAAAGGCAATGCGGAGATAGTTGACAAATACCAACAAATCCCCAGGGGTGAGAGATTGTCTCAACACTAACTGCACTCCTCGCCATAACACCAAAGCAATAGAAACCCCGACTAACAACTCCACCATCCGTTCTAAACCTGCTGCTAATCGTTGGGCTTTGGCACTGTCTTTTAAACTTTGACGATTATGGCTGAAAAAAGTATTCTCCCACATATCTTGCAAAGAAAGCGCCTGGACGATCTTGATTGCACCGATAGATTCGGCGGCGGTTGCAGCCATTGATCCTTCGCGTTGGCGTTGTTCTCGTACAACCTGGCGGATACGTTTTGTCAGGCGCATGGTAGAAAATACAAATAGGGGAAACACAGCGATCGCAATCAGTGCTAGTTCCCAATGCAGCCAGAACATGACGCCGATCATCCCGACTAAAGTTAAAGAGTGAGCAATTAGGGGCATAACAGCCATCACTGTCACTTCCCGTAGTCTGTCAATATCAGAAGTAACGCGAGTAATCAGATCGCCACTCTTAGCTTTGTGGTGGAAAGATAGAGAAAGACGTTGCAAATGACTGTAGAGATCGGCGCGAATTTCCGTAAGCACATTAGTTGCAGCGAGGGACATACCCACAACACTGAAGTAAGCAGCAGTAGCACGCAGGACAGCGATCGCAACTAATGCGAAAGTGAGAACAGTCAGTAGGACAAAAGGACTAAGTCCATCAATGAAGGGAATACCCAAAGCCTTAGTTTGAAAACCGGGTAGAAGGATATAGTCAAAAATAAACTTTAGCGGCCAGGGTTCAAGTAAGTGTAAAAAAATTTCTGCCATCAGTGCCACAAACGATACTATCAGCAAGTATTTCTGTTTGTGAATTTGGGGTGAAAATCGCCGCAAAATCCGTATAATCCCTGGTAAGGCTGCCCTCAAACTTTTGCGATCAGGACGCGCCATTTTTTTGTTTACCTCCTTGAAGTTGTAGAGACGCGAAATTACCCTGGGGGAACGCTAAAAGCGAACGCGTCTCTAAAGAGTTTAAATGTCAATCGATTTATCTTATCCAAGCAGTATTGCTATTTGTGTCTATCGGTGAGCGATCGCTAATATATCGATTTAACTTTTTTTCAAGCAAAATCGCCCATTTTTCAAACCATAACGGGCTTGTTCCCCAGGTGAGACGATGCAGTAGGGGTTTTAAGAATGCTTGGTGGCGACGATGTCCCAGGCGCTTGTAGCGTTTTTTGAAATATTTATCGTTAGTTGTCAATTGCCATTTTTGGGCAAAGTGTTCTAAACTAGCGGTTTCCCAAGCATCACTCCAGCGCAGCATAAAGAAGAAAAGTTCAGGTAATTGCAACTTCAATCCTGGAACATAGGTAACTACTGAAGCGGGTTCACAGTAAATTGTGCCTCCAGCGTAAGTTACAGTCAAACAAAAATCAATATGTTCCCGTGTACTCAGCAATCCCTCATCTAACAACCCAATGCGGTCAAAAATTTCAGTGCGGACTAGCATACAGTGAAATTCCCCAAACTCGCACTGTTGACGGTGCAATTGTTCGCCTACCTCAGCAACTTTACGGTTAACAAAGTAGTGTTTTTCATGTACTTTGCGCTTGACTTCGTTATTTTCCTGGGTTTCAACAATAATGTGTGCTTCACCACCTGCTAAGTGAATCGTTTCTCCCAAAGGTTTTCCAATGCAAGTAAGGGGACAAACAACAGTCGCTTTTGTTTCTTCAGCACATAGGAGTAAATGATCTAGCCAACCGGGAGTGACAATCACATCATTATCGATAAATACCACATACTCAGTATTAACTTGATGTAAACCCAGGTTACGAGCTTGATTAGGTGAAAGGTAATAGTCAGTACGAATCAAATCAAATTCTTTCTCCCGTGTCTGTTCATAAAGATAGGACTCGATCTCAGACGGAGAATTACCATCTACATAAACTAGAGAAAAAGGTATGTGAGTATGTTCGTAGATACTCTCCAGTGATTCGCGAGTATAGCTAAAACGCTCACGCTGGGAAACAATAATAGTAACTTTTGGTTTGTGCATAATTATTTATTTAATTAGTAGTTAGTTGTCTCCCTTGTCCCCCTTCCCTTGTCTCCCTTGTCCCCAATCCCCGACCCCCAATCCCCGATCCCTGATCCCCAATCCCCGACCCCCAATCCCCAATCCCCGTTCGCGTAGCGTCTCCTCTGGAGAATCCCCAATCCCCGATCCCTGATCCCCGACCCCCAATCCCTAAAACTTGTTGATAAATATTGAGCCAATTTTGCTGTTCTATAGATGAATGAAGTTGTTGTTTTGCTTTAATTTTTGCTGCTGTACCTAGCTGTTGACGCAACTGTGGTTGAGTCGCTAGAGATTGCAGTGCTGTTTTTAGTTCTGCGCTACTACCGGGGTTAACTAGTAAACCATTTACGCCATCTTCAATAATTTCACCAATAGCATCTACTCTAGTACCAACAATTGCACAACCAGCTAACATCGCTTCTAGAAGTGCATTTGGACATCCATCTGTAAGTGAGGGAATAGCAAAAATATCCAAGTATGGTAAATAGGCTAAAGCTTCTTGGCGAGTCGTAATACCTGTTATGCGAAGACGAGAACCCAAACCACATTGTTTTAATTCTTTTTGCCAGTATTTTTGTTCTTTCTCAACAAAGTTACCAATCAGCAACAATGTCAAATTTATTTCTTTGCTTAACTCATCACAAGCATCAAGCAGAAATTCTATACCCTTCTTGTCGCGAAATCTACCACTAGAACCGATAACAATTCCCGATAATTCTTGCAGTAGAGGAGGAGTAAGTAATTTAGTAAAATTAATCGGTGCAATTGAGTTCCAAAAAGCAGAAGATTTTAATTTAATACTGGGAGCGATCGCATTTGCTCTTTTCTGTAAGTCTCGACTAACAAATGTCACCCAATCTGAGTTTTCTAACACCCAGGCTATTTGAGCATGGTTTTTCGGATTAAAAATATGTTTGTGTAAGTCAGCACCCCGAACACTATTGATCATCGGTAATTCATGTTCTTTGGCAAAAAGTGTGGTCACGTATCCGGTTTCATTGATAAAAAATGCATGAAATAAATCAAAATTATATTTTTGATGTAAATTTTTTAATTGAAAATAAACATCACTCAAAAAATCTTGAATTTCTTGTATTTCATGACGTACAGATGATTTAATTCGGTGTACAAATACTCCATTTTGAAGTATCGTTTTGCAACTTGCTCGTCTCACACATCCATTAGAAGATAGCCGTTGTTTAGAGCGAAAAACCGCAACATGAACTTCATAACCACTGATAATTAACATTTGAGCAATACGATACACCGACTCACCAACACCACCGACATCTGGTGGATATTCTAATGTTGTAATACAAACCCTTTTTTTATTCATGATTTTCTCAAAATTCCTATTTTATGCGCCCTTAATGTTTCTGTGATTTAGCGATGCTCAAACTAAGCAATTTTTTGTCTGTAGGCAAAATTATTCAAAATGTTAGCTGTATTTTCCACACCATTAAAATTAAATTGAATCATATGCTTTGCTTTATCCAAATAATTAACTATCTTCCAAGCAAAAATATCCGGTTGTAAATCCCAAGGTGAAATTACTTTGACAATTCCTAATTCACCTAATTTTGTAGCTCTCATATATTGTTCTTGGTCATTGTTACCCGTAAAAGGAAGAATCATCGCTTTTACACCAGTTGTCAAAATGTTTAGCGTTGTATTATAGCCAGACATGCTGATAGACAAGTCTGCTTTTTGCATGTAGTTCAGTAAATAAGGTGTATATTTACTAATACTAAGATTTTGCCTATCTGCTGCTAGTTTTTGCAATTCATTCAATTTTTCATCTGGTATAAATGGACCAGTGAATACTTGAATTTTATGAGGTATTTGTTTCTCTAATAAAGGAGCAGTTTTGGCTACACAATCTAGTAATTCATGACCAAATCTGCCACCACCAACACTGACTAATATCAAAGGTTGCTTAGATTCAAGTATTTCTTTATCTCTGTCACTGAAAACAGGATTTTCTAATGGTTTTTGCACTACATATCCCGTGTAATAAACTTGACATCTCAGGTCTTTTTTTCGAGAAAAACTTTCTTCTAATTCTACAAAATTTGGATCACCATGAACCAATAGTAAATCAAAATATTGATTGATTAACTTACAGATTTTTTCTTCATGTTTTGTCTGATTTTGTTTGGTGACAACAATATCTCGCAAGCTACAAACGACTTTAGTAGAGTGTTGACTTGATTGGACTTTTTCTAATAAAGGAATTAATTCAAATGAAAAACGTCTTCTGCCAAAAGGAAATAATTCGATCATTAAAATATCTGGCTGAAGCTCGTCGAAAATTGATAGCAGCAATTGTTTTCTGATTTCTTGAACTTCTGTAAGTGTAAAAGCATGATCTACTACTTGTAATTCTTTAAAATCTGAGTCTGTTTTAATTGCTGGGAGATTGATGACTTCAATACCAGAAGGAATTTGAAAATCTGGAATTACTTCACCGCCATTGATAAAACAAATTTGAAAATCATTGGTTAGACCGCGTACAATCTCCATGCTACGCACGAGATGACCCATACCTAAAATATGTTGGCAGTAGAACATTATTTTTTTCATATTATTCCCCCAAATTGATAAGTTTATAAAAATAAATCCAACTTGATTAAAATAACAAGCATTTTAAAGCTATTTTTTATATAAATATGATTTCTGGAGATGAAAAATTTCGCTTATCAAAAGTATTGTTACTTGTAAAAATATTTCTAAATATGGTGCTAATCCTATCCAAACCACCTAATTCAACGTTATTATTAACTTGAGGATTTGCTAATTGTTTTTGCACTTTTTGCATTAAAATTGCTGGTGTGAGTTCATCAGGATGAATTGTTTCAAAGCAACCAAGTTGATACATTCTTTGCGATCGCATAAATTGTTCTTGAGAAGGTTTAATTCGCGGTACAACTACAGCAGGTTTACTTGCAGAAAAAATTTCACAGATTGTGTTGTAACCAGCCATTGATACCACCACATCCGCGACTGCTACATAACTCATCAAGTCATCAGTAAATTCACCCATCTGCACTTGTGGATAATTCTTCGCCGTTTGATACAATGCTTGTCTATGTTGTGTTGGCATCTGGGGACCACAAATAATTAGACTTTTGATGTGTTGTTTATCCCTCAGCAACTTCAAGCTTGCAAGATAGGTATCAATTAGCTGGAAACCGTCTTCCCCTCCTCCGGGGGTGACTAATACGAGTTTGTCATCGGGGGTTAGCTGTAACTCATCCCGAATTGTGTCAGGTTGCTTGCGTCCCGGTGGTTTCCGGATATAACCACAAAAGTGTGTTTTCTGGATAACCGCAGCTGGAAACTGATATTCCTGCGGTAGATTAAACACCTCTGGCATCCCTACAATCAGCAACAGGTGATAAAATTTTTGGATCGCTTCGTAGTAACCATCTTTGTGCCACTGTGCGATCGTTTTTGCTGGAGTGTCGAGAATATCTCTTAGTAGGAGTACAAAGTGAGTTTGTGGTAACTTAGCTTGCAAGTAATCTAAAGTAGGAGCAAGTTCATTTTTGATACCGTAGGGTTTTTTATCTACCAGCAGCAAATCCGGCTTATAATTAACGGCTGCTGATAGAATCAAATCTGCTCGCATCTTTACTGTTTCATCAATGTCTGTACCCAAGTATTTGACAGCGAGGTTGTCCGTTTCCCCTCGGTTAAGACAAGGAAGCTTAATGTAATCAAGTCCTTGTGGTAGTCGAAACCCGTGTAACATCGGCGAACCAGATAGCAGCAAAATCGAGAGTTCCTGAATTTCACTCAAGAGATGTTCGCAAATTGCCAACATTCTGCGAATATTACCCAGGCCGAAAGTGTCATGAGAATAAACCAAAAGTCTCATTGTTCGACCTCATGTTTGTATTTCTCTGAACAGTGCGATCGCTCTGATTAAAGCGAAAAAACTCTTATATACACAGTTTCACAACTACCGATGAATTGTGTATGAATACTTGATGAGAAAACTTTCATGATTACTGGTCGTTATTTATCAACTCACAGACCAATGACACTTGATCAATAACCAATAACTATTTGTACAGACGCGATAAATCGCGTCTCTAGCAATGACCAATAACTATTGTACAGACACGATTTATCGCGTCTCTACCAATGACCAATAACTAATGACCATCAATCACCAATCGATAACCCATACCTCTAACAGTTTCAATTAATTCGCTACCCAACTTTTTACGTAGATAACCTACATACACATCCACAATATTAGAACCAGGGTTATAATCAAAACCCCAAACTCGATCTAACAGTTGTTCTCGACTTAGGACTTGTCCTGGATGACGGAAAAAGGTTTCTGCTAGGGTAAATTCCCGTGCTGGTAGATCGATGGTGCGATCGCCCACTTTGATTTTACGAGTACGTAAGTCTAGGACTAGATTACCAACTGTGATGATCGTGTCATTATTAATTGGAGACAAAGTAGTATTACGCAATCTCACTCGGACTCTGGCTAATAGTTCTTCAAAGCGAAATGGCTTTGTGACATAGTCGTCAGCACCTTTGTCTAATCCTGCTATTTTATCTTTGATGTCATCGCGAGCAGTCAAAATAATAACCGGTAATCTTTCGCCCTGTCCACGCAATTCTTCTAAGATTTCTAAACCATCTCTTCCAGGTAACCCTAAATCCAAGATCAGTAGGTCAAATTCGCCATTTTGAACCATGAGTATGACTTCATTACCATCCGCAGCAAGTGCAGTAGTAAAACCATGAGATCGTAAACCTTTTTCTAGAAAAGATCCTATACGAGGTTCATCTTCAGCAATGAGAATACGATGCATCAGACACTCACTCCGTTGGTGGTTCCACTGGTAAAACTATAGTAAAAGTCGAACCGAAACCTAATCGACTACGAAGTTTTACGGAACCATGATGGGCTTCGGCGATCGCTTTCACAATTGATAATCCTAATCCTGCGCCTTCTGATTTGCGACGGCTATTTGTGGCACGAGCAAAACGTGCAAAAATTCGTTTTTGATCAGCTTTCGCAATGCCAATCCCTGTATCTTTAACCCAAAAACGCACTTTGCCACGGTTAATTGCTACTCCGATATAGATCGTATCATTTGGTAGTGTATGCTGAGTGGCATTTTGTGCCAGATTCATAACTGCCTGAGTCAGCCTATGTCGATCTGCTATAATTTTGCCTTTAGAAATAGCATCTAGCTGCCAATTACGATTTGCTAGTGCTTGTGCTTTCATAAATAATTCCTGTGTAAGCAAATTTACATCAACTGTTTCCAACTGTAGAAAATCTGGACGTTCTGCTTTTGCTAGCAAAATCAAATCTTCCACAAATCGACTCATGCGATCTAATTCATCGAGTACCAGTGTTACAGTTTCCTGTACTTCCTCAGGGTCATTACCCATCAATTCTAGGTGTCCTCGGATGATAGTAATTGGTGTGCGGAGTTCGTGTCCCGCATCATTAATAAAGTTGCGTTGACTGGTAAAAGCTGCTTCCAGACGATCCATCATCTCGTTAAAGGTAATAGCTAACTCTGCAATTTCACCCTTACCTTTGACTGGTAAGCGTTGATTCAAATCAGATTCACTAATAGAGCGAGTAGTCACCGTCAGCAAACGCAAAGGAGCTAAAATTCTTCCTGAAACTAACCAAGCAAACAGGGAAGCGATAAATAAAACGATACTTCCTGTTTGTACAATTACAGTGACAGCTTCTACAACCTCTGCGCGTTCACCTGCTGTAGAATGGGCAACTACAAATACCCCTAGAATTTTTCCGTTTATTTTGACTGGTTCAGTAATGTAAACTATACTACCTACATTTTTTTGGAAAACTTGTTGTTCTCCTTGTTCTGATTGGGTTTGTTTTGCCCAACGCCTCATTAACCTTGAGTTTTTTGCTAAGGGATCTGGTCTAGCACTAGGACTAGACTTGTAAAAATTTCCATTGACAAAAGCAATCAAATGGGTATCATCTTCTGGTAGCTGGCGAGATAGAAAAACATCAAAAAAGTCTTTTAATTCTTTTTCAGAAGATGGAGGCTCTAGTTTTTCATCTACCTCTATATTTCCAAACTCCTCAATTTCCTTTCGTACTTCCCCATCTTTTTCGTATATGAGTTTTTTAAATGTTTCCATCTTTTCTGCCAGTTCTCTACGAACTCTTGTATCTACCCTTGCATACAGAACCTGACGAAAGATTGGAATAAAGATAATAAAGATGAAAATCATAAATAAGATATACCAGAAGAGAATGCGAGTCCGTACTGCCCAAAAAATTCCTCTAGTGGGATGAAAAAATTTGTTTTTTGCCGTATCTTGTTCTTTATTTATAATTGGAGTCATTTGTATGAACTAAAAATAAACGACAAGCAAACTCAAATATTTGTTGGTCAGTGGTTACTCTTCCACTCCTAAATCAGGTACAAGTCACTGCATAGTAGGCGCTGCAATGGTGAGAACCTCCAAGGGCGCACTATATTCCTTATTTACTTGGTTCTTAGTTCCTCATTTTCATACTTTAGATAGATATTTATTATTGATTTTTATGTATCAAAATGTTTGCAAATCTTGCCAATATCTTTAATATTAAATATAAGTATCTTTACATCTGTTTTGAAAATAGGTGTAAGGTTTAGGGGTGTAAGGGTGTGAGTAGAGACGCGAGGAACATCTCGTCTGTACAAGGGTGTAAGAATATTTAGATTTCCATGCCCTCTTTGCGTGATTTATCATAAGCCTTTACTTGTCACCCTTTTCCTATCTTTTGCCAAAAGTCTCTTAACACTTGACAATCTCACATCTAAACTGTAAACCCATACTCGGCATAAGCTTATGAATATCTCGTCAGCGCGGCAATATTTTTACCAGGAAATTCAGCAGCCTGATGAGTATATAGATTTAGCAAGAACAGCTTTATATATTGCTCAAGAAGAATATCCCGACCTAGACCCAGAAGAATATATCAATAGTCTGGATACAATGGCAGCAGAATTAGAGGAGCACCTCCCAACAGAACGTTATCCTTTGCGAATTATCCAGACTATTAATCAATATCTCTATAACGATTTAGGATTTGCGGGAAATAAACAAGAATATTATGATCCCCGCAACAGCTATTTAAATGATGTGATCGATCGCCGTTTGGGAATTCCAATCACTTTGGCACTAATATATGTAGAAATTGCCCGACGAGTTGATTTTCCCATGGTAGGTATAGGAATGCCAGGACACTTCCTCATTCGTCCTGACATTTCTGACATTGAAATTTTTGTTGATACCTTTAATAACGGCGAGGTTTTATTTCCCCAAGATTGTCAAGAAAAATTGACTCAAATCTATCAACATCCCGTGACTTTACAACCAGAATTTTTAGCCGCAGTCACAAATAAACAAATTTTGGCCAGGATGTTGACAAATCTCAAATATATCTACTTGAACAAACAGGAACTAGAAAAAGCCTTAGCAGCAGTAGAGAGAATATTATTATTATTTCCTGGTTTTGCCTTAGAATTACGCGATCGCGGTCTTTTATGTTATCAACTCGGTCGCTTTTCCCAAGCAGCCAACGACTTAGAAACCTATCTAGTCAAAACCCCAGAAGCCCAAGATGCATACATGATTCGACGCCTGTTAACTCAGCTAGGAAGAGAATAGTCATCGAATTTTGGATTTTAGATTTTAGATTTTGGATTGTTTTTTCCTCATCTTTCCCGTGTCCCCCTTCCCGCTCCCCAATCCCCTATCCCCTATCCCCAATCCCCAAT
>NZ_NAPS01000001.1:2089315-2113722 GCF_004323185.1 Westiellopsis prolifica IICB1 | reverse complement strand
CCCGATCCCCTATCCCCTATCCCCTATCCCCTACCCCTTCAGCTACAAGCTTGAGTCGGCGTAACTGAGCTTGCATATCTTGTTTTGTCCAGGTTTCGCCGAAGGTTTTAAAACCCCAACTAACTAGGGGATTAGGTATTTCAAATTCAAAACGGTTAATTAGACGTGTTCCTTTTGCTTGTGGTTGACATTCCCAGCGATCGCGTCCTTTGAAAAAACCCTCGAACCCCCAAACAATCAAACCTGGCTGTCTTTCGATCACAACACTATTCAAAGTTGGTTGGATCACAGGTATTTGAATCACAAACCGACTGCGACTACCAACATCAGTACTCCATTCACCTACAGGTTCACAACGCAATGCAGGATTGAGCCAACGATGCATTAAAATGCGATCGCTAATACAGCGTTCAACAACGGCGGCTGAAGCATTAATATCTATCGATTGTTCAAAAACTTTCATTGCAGATATTTCACTCTATATTTTAATCATATCTGCACTCAGATTAACGCAAAATCAGAAAGTAAGAATTATGAAAATATGCATCTAAAAAATAACTAATAACCATATGGCTATTAATCTTTCACTAATGTTTAATCTTCTATGATCAAATTACTATACTATGTAATTGTCAATACAAGTCAACTACTAAGAGATATATATTTTAGTTTGCTTTTTTAAATTAAAAAAAATAAAAATTCTGAAATAACGGTTGAGATCAATTGCCTGTAAAATTGACTCATTAAATTCAAATGTAAAACACTACGAAGTTACTGGAATGTAGAATTGTCCAAGCAATCTACTCCAAGAGCATCTACTAGTGTTTTCTGGATCAAATTTACTTTAATACCGGAAAACCATGAATACAACTTGGCAAAATATAACCCAAGTAATGGGAAATGGTTTGTGTGTTAGGGTGGAAACATTTTTAGCACAATCACCTACATTACCATCGCAACAAGATGCTGGATTCAATACTTATGTGCAGAACTCTTTCCAACAAATAGTTGCATTTCTACCCCGGTTGCTCGGAGCAGTAGCAATTTTATTGATTGGTTGGTTGATTGCTGCTGGTGTTGCTGCTTTGACGCGAGGAATCCTCAATCGCACACAAATTGATAATCGCATTGCTGCTGGCGTAATAGGACGTGAAGACAGTCGCGACCTTCCCCAAGTAGAAAAATTGATTTCTAACTTGGTATTTTGGGGTATTTTACTGCTGACATTAGTTGCTGTACTAGACACCCTAGAGCTAAGAGTTGCTTCTCAACCACTTAATACTTTCCTCAATCAAATTGGTGACTTTCTACCCAGATTGGTGGGGGCGCTAATTTTTGTCGGAGTTGCTTGGTTAGTAGCTACTGTTGTCAAATTAATCACAATTAGAGGACTACGGGCGTTAAGAATAGACGAACGCTTAAACGCACCAGAAGATAATGCTACTGCTCAAAATCAATTACCTCTGAGCGATACGATTGGTAATGCTCTGTATTGGTTCATCTTTTTATTATTTCTGATTCCAATACTAGATACTCTGGGGTTACAACGAGCGCTACTACCAGTAGAAGCGCTGGTGACGGAGATTTTGGCAATTCTACCGAACATTCTCGGTGCCATCATTATTGCTGCTGTTGGTTGGTTTCTTGCGACTGTTGTACAACGAATTGTCACGAATTTATTAGCAGCAACAGGAATCGACAATTTAGGAACTCAATTAGGATTATCTCGTGCTGCGGGAACTCAACCTCTTTCAAGAATCATTGGCACAATTGTCTATATTCTGATTTTGATTCCTGTAGCGATCGCCGCACTGAATACTCTGCAAATAGAAGCGATTTCCGTACCAGCGATCGCCATGTTGCAGCAAATTCTCAATGCACTTCCCGCAATCTTTACAGCGATCGCCATTCTCATTCTTGCTTATTTCTTGGGACGGTTCGTAGCAGATTTAGTCACCAACATTTTGACCAGTATAGGTTTTAACAATATTTTGTCTGTCTTGGGTATATCTACACCTTCAAGACAAATCGTCATTCCCGCAGAAGAACCTACACCACGAACTCCTACCAGTCGCACACCTTCGGAACTTGCAGGGATTATTGTATTAGTTGGGATCATGCTGTTTGCAACAGTAGCAGCTGTGAATATCCTTAATATCCCTGCTCTGACACTACTAGTAACTGGTATTGTCGTTGTACTAGGGCGGATTTTGGCTGGAGTGATTATCTTTGCGATTGGTTTATACCTAGCCAATCTTGCTTTTAGCATTATTACCAGTTCCGGTAATCCCCAAGCGAGAATTTTAGGTCAAGTAACACGGATTGCAATCATTGCGTTAGTCTCAGCAATGGCCTTACAACAAATCGGTGTCGCACCCGATATTGTCAATCTGGCTTTTGGCTTGTTACTCGGTGCAATTGCAGTGGCGATCGCTCTTGCTTTTGGTTTAGGAACCCGTGATTTAGCCAGAGAACAAGTCCAGCAATGGCTGGAATCTTTTAAAAATAGAGGCTAATTCAACTTGCAAGCAGCCTAGCTCACACCGTACCTGATAGGATCGGTGTTGGGTAGTTCACTATTATAAACTAGAGCTTAAAAACCGAGTTTTTGTTTGTGCAAAAACTCGGTTTCTGGTATTGGTGAATTAATTTTATGAACAACCAGTTTTGTAGGGTGTGTTGTCGCGCAGCACAATGCACCATCCGCTGGTTTTCGCTGCTGGTATTTTGAACAACAAGATCCCCGACTTGTTAAAGAAGTCGGGGATCTCGCTCAGGGCTGATAATATAAGTATTCAAACGAAAATAATATAAATCACTATTATGAATCAAATCAATCAAGTTGCAATTGTTGGCGCAACCCATGGAAATGAATTTACAGGGGGATACCTACTCAAAAAATTTGAGCAATTTCCTCATTTGATTCAGCGAACTAGTTTTAAAACTCAAACTTTACTAGCAAACCCCGAAGCTTTCAAAGTCGGTAGGCGTTATATTGATAAAGACTTAAATCGTTGCTTCCTCAGCCAAGACTTACAAGATTCGACACTTTCTAGTTATGAAGATATTCGAGCAAAAGCTATTAATCAAATACTAGGGCCAAAAGACAATCCCCAAGTAGATGTTATTTTAGATTTGCACACTACAACAGCAAACATGGGGTTGAGCCTGATCATAGGTAATAGAAATCCTTTTTGTTTACAATTGTCTGCTTATCTGAGCGCAATCAATCCTCTAGTCAAAGTTTGTTTAACACAAACTGATAAAGCAAGTTATTTACTGAGATCTCTGTGTCAGTGTGGTGTTGTGATAGAAGTTGGCCCTATAGCTCAGGGTGTTTTAAATGCAGATTTATTTCTCAAAACAGAGAGTCTGATTTACACAATTTTGGATTACTTAGAAGCATATAACCAAAATCAAATTACCGAAACTTATGATAGACTTACAGTTTATCAAGATATCGGAAGTATAGACTATCCCAGAAATAACTTGGGAGAAATTCAGGCGATGATCCATCCCCATCTGCAATTTCGAGATTATGAACCTCTTCATCCTGGCGATCCAATATTTCTCAGCTTTGATGGTCAAGAAATTACTTATCAAGGAGAATCTATAGTTTATCCAATTTTTATTAATGAAGCTGCTTACTATGAAAAAGGAGTTGCTATGCGTTTAACTCAAAAGCAGGAACTAGCATTTCTTAGCTAATTTAAAGTTTCAACTAAGTGTAGTGGCGTGGCACAGCTAAAATAGTGCAATAAATCTCTGATTTTAAGTAAGGTAACCCGATGCATTAACAATGTAAGTCGATACATTAACAATGTAACCCGATGCATTAACAATGTAAGTCGATACATTAACAATGTAACCCGATACATTAACAATGTAACCCGATACATTAACAATGTAATACCATTTCACGTTAATCNGGTTGTCAAGGCTAAATTTTGAGCAAGTATTTCAACAAAATTGAAGAACCAAGTAAAAGAACCCGATACATTAACAATGTAACCCGATACATTAACAATGTAAGTCGATACATTAACAATGTAAGTCGATACATTAACAATGTAACCCGATACATTAACAATGTAACCCGATACATTAACAATGTAATACCATTTCACGTTAATCACGATACACATAAATTTTGTAGAGACGCGATATATCGCGTCTCTACAGGGCCTGTATTTGTATCAGATTTTTTGTGAAATGGTATAACCCCATACATTAACAATGTGAAAATAATGTAGAGATCTTTCGGTAAAACTAAAATCCCCGCCTTCTCAAAGGATACAGCTGGCGAATCAGGGGTGACACCCCTCATCAAGATTTTTCGTCATTCCACCAGATGTAGAGACGCGCTGTTTGAAGCGTCTCTACAATCAATTTGTGGGCGAACGAGGGGTTAAACCCACCATTCGCCAGCTATATCCTCAAAGAAATCGGGGATCTTTTTGTTCAATAACAGTTAACTGTTAGATAAATCTACCTTTACCATCTTTGCGGTAAATACCAATTACAGATGGAATGGGAAAACCTTTAGGATCACCTTTACCACCGTCTTCTGCGGAAATATTGCTAGGCCAGCTGCTTCCACGGGGTACTGTACGAGTTTGATTAAATGTCTTTCCATCCAAATCTAGAATCTCAATCGTACGGTTCAATATTGTGCCATCATTAACTGGGCAATTTTCACCAGGATGCTGTACTGCAAGAAGCAATGTATCTCCAACAAAAGTTGGGCCTGTCATTTCACAACGCACTGGACCGTGAGCAAAAGGTATTACTGTTCCTGCGTTTGGTCCAACGGTAGGAATAAAGAAAAGCCAGTTATTACCGAAAACACCTGTAAAACTGGAAACATTACCACTAGCTGTATGATTAATAGTATTTTGAGTACCAGTAGCACCTATACTAAAACCATTATGGGTATCAGTAGACATATCTGTCACACCCCAGATATTAGCTCGGAAGTCAAACACTAGGTTATCTACATTCGCAAAACCAGCTCCAGTTTCCGAACCAGCTTCTCCACCTTGCTTAAATTTCTCCCACCGGAAGGTAAGACCTGTAGCATCGGTGCTATCTTCAATAATTTTGTAAAGTCCTCCTGATTGTTGGGTTGCATTTGGATCTGTGCTTAACTTAGCAACTTGGAAAATGCGAGAATCAGGATAACCATCACTTCCGGGCGCACCATCAGTATAAGCAATAAATACTTCTTTGGTGAGTGGATGAACTTCTAAATCTTCTGGACGTGCTGTAGGAGTTCCACCAGCCAGGTTTGCAGCGAGGAAAGCATCGCAGAGAATAGCACCTTGGTTTTTGTAGAAGTCAGATAATTTCTTACCTTGATAACCAGGTAGTGCGGTTGCTTCGTTGGTGCGATCGCAGTTAAATGCACCACCGTCTCTAGTTTGTCCAGCAACACCATTGCGTCTTGGTAATTTGATCAGACCATTTCTTTGTGCTGAACCTAAAGCAGCAAATTCTTTCTCAGAAATAACGCTGGGTGCTATCGGATCGGTGGGAGTATCAATCAGCAAAGGTATCCATCTACCTGTACCATCTGGATTGTAGCGGGCAACATACAAAATACCATTTTCCCACAGCTTGCTGTTGTTTTTATCAGTGGGGTCAGATACAGTACCTGTGCTAACAAACTTCCAAGTGTGTCCCCCGCGTCTGTCATCACCCATGTAACCGATTAATTTCTTACCTGCTTCAGCTCGTGTAGCAATATTTTCGTGGCGGAAACGACCTAGCCAAGTGTGTTTGCGGGGGCGGAAATTGGTATCAGCGGGATCAATTTCTACCATCCAACCATATTTTTCCCCTACTAAACCAAAGGTCTTGCCAACTGTACCATCGGTATAATCTGTTTGAGTACCATCAGGTTTGACTGACTCAGTCACACCGACAAAAAATTCTGCACTTCCTTGGAAGTTTTCTTCAGCAGTTAATACGGTTCCCCAAGGAGTTGTACCACCAGAACAGTTGTAAGCAGTACCGATAATTCTATTACCTAATCCGTCAGCACTAATGGTAAAAACTTCAGTTGCACCTGGGCCTGTACCAATTAAATAGTTTTGATCACCTTGCTGATGGGGACGACTTCCCCAAGCAGTAACACTTTTATATTCATCACTACGTTGACTGTTGATTCCCAATCCTGAAAGACCATGAATGCGGCGATTATTGGAATCTTTGACAACTTGGAATTTGTTACTACGGTTAGAACGATTACGACGAGAGATACGGATAACAGATGCACCCAGATTATAGAGAAATTCCCCATCTGTTTCTATGTTTCGTTCCCCAGGTAAAGACCACCCAATCACTGAAGCAAAAGCAGTAGGGAAACCGCTTCCTTTAAGATCAGATGGAATTTCTGGTGCTAATTCCGAAATCGGATAACTAACATATTCATGATTTATGAATAAGTAACCATCATTTTTATTGATGCTTGGGTCAGGATTCAAGTCTCTATCAATCGAGATAAAACTCGTGTAATCGCAGTTGTAACCAACATAATCATAGTCGTTGGGAAATACGCGATCGCCCCAACGAACTATGACATAGCGATCGTACTCTGGTGGAACTACCACATCATCAATTACTGTGTAGCTATTTAATTTTGCATCTCCCGAAGCCTTACGTACTTCTCCTTTTTCAATTGCTGTTGGTAAATAACTATTTAGCTCTTGATAAATTGGTAAAGGATGGGGTAAGCGTACAGGTGTAAATCTCAATGGTGCAATTTTTGCTTCGGCAATGTTGGAAACACTATCTATAATTTTGTCTCCTAATACAGCAGCACCAGCACTACCAGCAAAAAATACTAAAATTTGTCTGCGACTTAATTTAGACATGAAATTTCCTCTCTTGCAGTGTTATTTTCATCAAGTTTTAGTGAAAAAGCTAGACTGATATTAGTAGAGAATTACTCTGTAATCTGAATCTAAAAACATGTGTATATACGATGGTTTTCTACCCCATTGCTACTAATAAAAAATCAGTCAACCATGTTAAATTTGCAATTCTGGATTGAATAATCTTCTAATCCAAAATCCAAAATTTCAAATCAAAAGTTCTGTGGAACAGGGCTTGAACCGAAAAACAATCTAAAATCCAACATCCAGAATTGGCACGGTCAAACCTTTTCAAAATGAAGCTATGAAATCAAGAGTCTATCAATTAATTTATTATTACCAAAAATGCATAGCAAGCTATTATTTTGATCATAATAACTTGGTGAGTGCATCAATATGTTTTTGGTAAAATACAGGCAAAACCTATATTCGTTGTTTACACACGTAAATCCAGATGAAAAAAGTTAACACTATCAATCTAAATAACAAAAGTTAAAAACAGATTATCTCTAGGTTAATTGAATCAATTCAGTAATATTAAAAAGAAGTTATTTCTTGGTTAAATAAAATAAAAATATTATTCTTATACCAATTCACATTAATCACGATACATATAAATTTTGTACCAGACGCGATATATCGCGTCTCTACAGGGTCTTTTTGTGAAATGGTATTATTCGTTGAAGAGCTTATTTATTCAGTCTACTTTCACTATAGGATGGCTCTTCTTAGTTCCAGCAACAGCAAAAATTTATACCGCTTGTTTTTGTAATTAACTTGCTTAAAATGAGCGATCGCATACTAAAGAATCACCTTCTGTGCGCGAGCGAGGAGTGTCAAAATAGAAATATCCTCATCATAGAAAAACACCTACCCGTGAACACACCCATAAGCCCATCAGTCGCTACTCAAATTCGTAAAGCCGACCACATCCGCATTTGTCTAGAAGAAGATGTCCAATTCCAACAAACCACCAATGGACTAGAAAAATATCGTTTTAGCCATAGTTGTTTACCGGAACTCGATCGCAATGAAATTAATCTCAGTACTAATTTTCTAGAAAAGCATTTAGGCGCACCCTTGTTAATTTCCTCAATGACTGGAGGAACCCCAGAAGCAGGAATGATTAACCGTCGGTTAGCCGAAGTTGCTCAACATTATAAATTTGCTATGGGTGTCGGTTCTCAACGCATAGCTGTCGAAAAACCTTCTGTGGCTGAAACCTTCGCTGTCCGCAAATATGCACCGGATGTTCTCCTGTTTGCCAATTTGGGTGCTGTTCAACTCAACTATGATTACGGTTTAGAAGAATGTGAGCGAGTTGTTGATATCCTAGAAGCTGATGCCCTCATTTTGCACCTCAACCCACTACAAGAGTGTATTCAACCCAAAGGTGATATAAATTTCAGAGGTTTACTTGACAAAATAGCTAGCTTATGCGATAGAATACCAATTCCTGTAATTGCCAAAGAAGTAGGTAATGGTATTTCAGCAACAATGGCAGAAAAACTAATTGCAGCAGGAATCAAAGCAATTGATGTAGCTGGTGCAGGTGGCACTTCTTGGGCAAAAGTGGAAAGTGAAAGAGCAGAAAATCCCTTACAGCGGCGTTTGGGTCGAACCTTTGCAGATTGGGGTTTACCAACGGCGGAGTGCATCACCAGCATTCGTAAAGTTGCACCAACAGTACCTCTAATTGCCTCCGGTGGATTGCGTCATGGACTGGACGTAGCAAAAGCTTTAGCCTTGGGAGCAGATATAGCTGGTTTAGCCATGCCATTTTTGCAAGCAGCTGCTTCCTCAGAAGCTGCTGTTTACGACTTGGGTGAAGTATTAATTGCTGAAATCACCACAGTGCTATTCTGTACTGGCAACGGTACTATTAAGCAATTACAATCTTCAGGGAGCTTAGAATCAATAAAATAAGTATTAAGTCGTTAGTTGGTTGTTGGTGGTTATTAGTTATTAGTAATTTTTGACCAATGACCATTGTACAGACGCGATTCATCGCGTCTCTAATGACCAATGACCATTGTACAGACGCGATTCATCGCGTCTCTAATGACCAATAACCAATAAAAACAATATGCGGAATTTTATTAAACAAACTTTTGCTAGCTTAGTTGGAAGTATCCTGGGATTATTTATTTTTTTTGGTTTAGGAACTACAGGACTGTTGTTGCTGTTCTTTGCAGCCTCTAGAGATACCGGACCAATGGTTAAAGATAAGTCAGTGGTAGTATTTGACTTGGCAACGAAAATTACTGATGGAGAGCCAAGTTCTAGCGAATTGCTGCAAAAAGTCATCTCCGGTGAAGAACAACAGCAGATGACTCTCCGCACAGTTCTGGATACTATCGAAAAAGCACGGCGCGATCGACGTATTGTTGGTATTTATTTAGATGCAACTCGTCTTGCTGAAAGTGAAAACACAGCAGGCTTTGCTACTTTTAAAGAAATTCGCCAAGCCTTAGAAAAGTTTCGTGCCGCTGGTAAGAAGGTAATAGCCTATGGTATGGACTGGGGAGAACGGGAATATTACCTAAGTTCAGTAGCCGATACAATTGCGCTTAACCCTGTGGGAGCCATGGAAATCAATGGCTTGAGTTCCCAACCTATGTTTTTGACAGGCGCATTAGAAAAATATGGTATCGGGGTGCAAGTTGTGCGAGTCGGAAAGTTTAAAGGAGCAGTTGAACCCTTTGTACTTACCAAGCTAAGTCCAGAGAATCGGCAACAAACTCAAAAATTATTAGATGATGTTTGGACAGAGTGGCGTAATGCAGTAGGATATAGTCGTAAAATTACTCCTGGAAAATTACAAGCGATCGCAGATAACCAAGCCTTTTTGCAAGCAGATCAAGCCAAAAATAATGGGTTGGTAGATAAACTTGCGTATTTTGACGAAGTAGTTAGCGATCTCAAAAAGCTGACAGATAGCAACAAGGATGAGAAAACCTTCCGCCAAATTTCCTTAAATGAATACGCCCAAGTCCCCGGTAAATCTTTAGGAACAGAACGCAATTCTCAAAACAAAATTGCTGTAGTTTATGCTGAGGGAGAAATTGTTGATGGTCAAGGTGGCGATGGGGAAATAGGCGGCGATAGTTTTGCCAGAATTTTCCGTAAACTACGACAAGAAGAAGATGTCAAAGCGATCGTTTTAAGAATCAACAGTCCCGGTGGTAGTGCGACAGCAGCAGAAGTAATGCAACGGGAAGTACGCTTAACTCGCGATCAAAAACCAGTTGTTGTGTCAATGGGTGATGTTGCTGCTTCCGGTGGTTATTGGATTGCTAGCGACTCTAACCGTATTTTTGCTGAACCGAATACAATTACAGGTTCAATAGGTGTATTTGGACTGCTGTTTAATGCCCAAAAATTAGCCAATGACAACGGCGTCACTTGGGATACAGTTAAAACAGGACGTTATGCCGATAGTCAAACTCTTTCTCGTCCCAAAACTTCTGAAGAATTGGAAATTTACCAACGTAGTGTCAACAAAATTTACAATGTATTTCTTGGTAAAGTTTCCCAAGGTCGGAACATTCCCCAAGCAAAGGTAGCAGAGATTGCTCAAGGTCGGGTTTGGTCAGGTACAGAAGCCAAAAATATTGGTTTAGTCGATGAAATTGGTGGTTTGGATGCTGCTATTACCTATGCTGTTGAACAAGTAAAACTGGGAAATGACTGGGAATTACAAGAATATCCTAAATATGGAAGTTTGGGAGAACGGATATTAGGACAAGCTCCAGAACAAACACAGGTTTCTGTGAACTTAGATCAGCAAAAACTTCAATTACCAGATCCGCTAGGAAGTGAATTACAAAAACTCAAAGCTGAACTTGCAACTCTACAAAAGATGAACGATCCCCAGGGAGTGTATGCTCGTTTACCTTTTAATTTGAAAATAGAATGACCAATAACCAATAACCAATGACTATTGTACAGACTCGTAGACGCTCGTAAGAGCGGCTTCAAGGTAAGAGTATCATCGCGTCTCTACCAATGACCAACAACAAATGACCAATGACCAATGACCAATGACCAAAAAACAAAAATTTCCTTACTTAGTTGGTTCTAAGTGGACTGCACAAAAAAAAGTAGATGGTTGGCGACACTTCCAAGTTGTCAACCGTAAACATCAGGGTAAGTGGGTATATGCTGAAATGGTTTCTTCCTGTGACCCTAATGTCCGCTTTTGGATGAACGCCAAGCTACTAGAAGATCGTTCCCAATGGCATCCTGGCTGGCAATCACTGCAAGAAATTGAGGCTTTAGAGACTGGGTAGGCTGAAAAATAGACGTCGATTTTTTAAATGTAATAATTTTTTATATTTTCTGAGTAATGCCTCAGAATTAGCGATCGCGAATCTTGGCAGTTAATTTGCAACTGCCTATTTTTTTGCTAAAAATCACTTTTCAATGTGAACTGAGAGTACAGAATGACACTTGACTGAAATTTTGACAACAGAAGTTATGAGCTAGTGGTCTGTCGCATAAGTTCTGAGGGGTTATGAGGAGACAGATCCCCGACTTTTTTCAAAAGTCGGGGATCTTGTAGCCCAGCAAAATTAATGGGACAGACCACTAGTTTTAAGCTGATATAACAAGTCTATCCTTGTGTCAAAGAATAGCGCTTGTCGCTTTATATTCTTAGTTGCACTTGGTTAGCATAGAGTCTTAATACTCTTTTAACATAAGCTCTGTTTGATGAAAAGCATATAAATCAGGGAGATAAGTTTTTGTTTATTGTAACTATTTTATAATTAATAAAAACTTAAATATATAATTTATTGATTTTTTAGGTATTTATCGACATTTAATTAAAAAAAAGATTTAATAAAAACAATTTGAACTAAAAGCTTGTTTTTACAACATAATTCATTTTTAAGTCCCCTTTATTTTCAGATTTTTTTGGACAATAATGACACTCGAAGACTTCACACATCGCTGTTGCACGCGGTGCTGCAAGTGTTTGAGCCAATTGTTTTATAAAAAAAACTATAAAGAGGCAAAAAACAGTGAGATTAGCAGTTTACGGAAAAGGCGGTATTGGTAAATCTACAACTAGCTGTAATATTTCCGTCGCTTTAGCCAAACGCGGCAAGAAAGTCTTGCAAATTGGCTGCGACCCCAAACACGACAGCACTTTTACCCTTACCGGTTTCTTGATTCCGACGATTATTGATACTCTGCAAGAAAAGGATTTCCACTACGAAGATATTTGGCCGGAAGATGTGATCTACAAAGGCTATGGCGGTGTAGATTGCGTAGAAGCAGGTGGTCCACCCGCAGGTGCTGGTTGTGGTGGTTACGTAGTTGGCGAAACCGTAAAATTACTGAAAGAACTCAACGCTTTTGATGAGTACGATGTTATTTTATTCGATGTTCTAGGTGACGTTGTTTGTGGTGGTTTTGCAGCACCTCTGAATTACGCAGACTATTGCATAATTGTGACTGACAACGGCTTCGATGCCTTATTTGCTGCGAACCGTATTGCTGCTTCTGTCCGAGAAAAAGCTAGAACTCACCCCCTGCGTCTAGCTGGGTTGATTGGGAATCGCACATCTAAGCGTGACTTAATCGATAAATACGTAGAATCCGTACCAATGCCAGTTTTAGAAGTATTACCTCTGATTGAAGATATCCGTGTTTCCCGCGTCAAAGGCAAGACTTTGTTTGAAATGGCAGATGTCGATCCTTCTTTGAACTACGTTTGCGATTATTACTTAAACATCGCCGACCAACTTCTGTCACTACCCGAAGGTGTTGTACCTAAAGATGCCCAAGATAGGGAATTATTTTCTTTATTGTCTGATTTTTACTTAAATCCGAATAAACCACAGGTTCCTAATCCGGAAGAAGAATTAGACTTGATGATTGTATAAATCATTTTTCTCAGGATGGGAATATGGCCTTCTTCTATAGCTTTACAGATTCATTAAAGCAAAAATGGTTGCAATTTTTCCAAGTCAATCGCGACTGGATTAAATTGCACATGGAGGTAGAATCAGCTGACACGCCTGATGGCGGTAAGCGACCACCATCTTACCTGATCCTGGGAGTAGCTAACGCGCTAGAACCGAAGCTAGCACAGTTAATGCTACCTTTTTCTAAATTGAATCCGGATGCAGATACTTTGGTTGAGGTACTGGACTTAAATTTTGATCCTGATATTGCTCTTGGGAACAGCGTTACTCCCAAATCAGAGGAATCGCAACAAGAGGATGAATCATTGACCATCATGGAAGCAACATCCCATGGTGAAACATTGACAACTCAACCAACAGATGATTTTGGCATAAATGCGATCGCTCCTGATTTGGAAATGACCCACGACCATGAAGAAACCCTCATGGCTCCCGATACAATGGTACGGGATGAACTCAGAGCAATGGCAACGGAACATCTCAATAACTCCAGTGAGAATTTCCCGTCCCAAGATCACAATTCTGACAACGAATTCCAGCAAACATCTCACCCAGATGCAGCAGATGAATTTGGCGACATTTCCTTTGATGCAATGAAGGAAACAGACAACACAATCTCCGCCACAACTGCACCTGAAGAAAACGAGTTTGGTGACGTGTTGTCAGATGTTTGGAGTACTGAGACTGGTTCCCTCAAGGGTGAATCAACTACAGATTTTTTCGGGGAAGAAATATCCAATAACAGTTTTGATGACTCGGATATCGCCCGTCTCTTCCCCAACACGTAAATACAGAGTTAGGAGTTTGTCAATTGTCCAGAGTCAATTGTCCAGAGTCAAGAGTTTTTACTAGTAAAGATTGACCATTGACAATTGACAATTGACCCTTGACTTTTGACCCTTAACTCTTAACTTAAAAACTTAAGGGGAGAATATATCAAAATGACTGCTGCTCAACCAGAAGCTTTAAATTTTGAGTGTGAAACCGGTAATTACCACACCTTTTGTCCGATTAGCTGTGTCGCTTGGTTGTACCAAAAAATTGAAGATAGCTTCTTTTTGGTAATTGGTACAAAAACTTGTGGTTACTTCCTGCAAAATGCGATGGGTGTAATGATTTTTGCAGAACCCCGTTACGCAATGGCAGAGTTAGAAGAAGGTGATATTTCGGCACAACTCAATGATTATGAGGAATTAAAGCGTTTGTGCTTGCAGATTAAGCGCGATCGCAACCCCAGTGTAATTGTCTGGATTGGCACTTGCACTACTGAAATTATCAAAATGGATTTAGAAGGTTTGGCTCCTAAGCTGGAAGGCGAAATTGGTATTCCGATTGTTGTTGCCCGTGCCAATGGCTTAGACTACGCCTTCACCCAAGGGGAAGACACGGTGTTAGCTGCAATGGCTGCACGTTGTCCAGATAAAGCTTCTGTGGTAGAAGCAGAGAAAAACGAGCGTAACGCCATTCAAAAACTCCTCAATTTTGGTAAGAAAAAAGAAGAAGTTGCTGAAGAAGAGTCTGAATACGTAAATCACCCACCACTAGTACTATTTGGTTCACTCCCTGATCCCGTAGTTACTCAGCTAACTCTAGAACTGAAAAAACAAGGTATTAAAGTTTCTGGTTGGCTACCCGCCAAACGTTTTACAGAATTGCCTGTCATTGAAGAAGGGTATTATGTCGCTGGTGTCAATCCCTTCCTCAGCCGCACTGCTACAACTCTGATGCGGCGTCGTAAATGCAAACTCATCGGCGCACCTTTCCCCATCGGCCCAGATGGAACCCGTGCTTGGATTGAGAAAATTTGCTCGGTGTTTGGTATTACCCCCCAAGGTTTAGAGGAACGCGAAGCTCAAATTTGGGAAGGTTTGGAAGAATACGTCAAACTAATTCGTGGTAAATCTGTATTCTTCATGGGTGACAATTTGTTGGAAGTTTCCCTGGCACGGTTCTTGGTACGCTGCGGAATGACTGTGCATGAAATTGGTATACCCTACATGGACAAGCGCTACCAAGCTGCGGAATTAGCCTTGTTGGAGAAGACTTGTAAAGACATGGGTGTACCAATGCCCAAGATAGTGGAAAAACCAGACAATTACAACCAAGTCCAACGAATTTATGAGTTAAAGTCTGACTTGGTAATTACTGGTATGGCTCACGCGAACCCCTTAGAAGCACGGGGAATTAATACTAAATGGTCTGTGGAATTTACTTTTGCTCAAATTCACGGTTTTACTAACGCTCGTGACATTCTTGAGTTAGTTACTCGTCCACTGCGTCGTAATAATAGTCTCAAAGATTTAGGTTGGGATAAATTGGTGAAGGAAGAAGCCAAGATTTAGGATTTGGGTTTCGATTGAGCAACATCATGATTAATTAGTAGGGGCGAACCTTGTGTTCGCCTTTTTGGAAAAAATTTTTGGTTTACTGTTAAATCCCTGCAAAAATATTTTGATAAACCATCTTTACAGCCATTAGTACCAAGACTAAACTGAAGACTATTCTTAATATCTGCGTTTTTGTACCGATGAGAACTCTTGCTCCTAAGAAAGCACCGGGTAAGATACCTAACATTACCGGCATAGATAAACCTGGATCTATGTACCCACGCGCAAGATATACACCTGCTGATGCGGCGGCGGTGACACCAATCATAAAATTGCTAGTAGTTGTGGAAACTTTAAATGGGATACGCATTACTTGATCCATTGCTAGTACTTTAAACGCTCCCGAACCAATACCTAGTAATCCAGAAATTATACCAGCAAGCAACATCACGGCAAACCCTGCGGGTACAGAATGCACTTGATAAGATATTGTGCCTTCAGGTGTAGGATAACTGCTATTAAGTTGAAGATAATCAGCTAGGCGATCGCTTGTTTCATCTTCTGAATTTTCTAATTTCGGTTGTCCTGAAAGGTAAGCAGAGTAAAGTAAAACAATTGCCAAAACAATAGCTAGTGCTTTCACAGAAACAAAGGTAGCAATTAAAGCTCCAATAATAGCACCAATAGTTGTGGCAACTTCTAAAAACATTCCCAAGCGTAAATTTGTCAAGCCTTTTTTAATATATGTAGAGGCTGCACCAGCACTTGTAGCAATTACAGAAACTAGTGAAGCTCCCACTGCATAGCGAATATCAACAGCAAATACAGAAGTTAATAAGGGAACAATGACAACTCCACCTCCCAATCCTGTCAGCGAACCAACAAAACCAGCAGTAAAAGATCCCAGCCAAACTAATAAGGAAAATTCTAAAACACTCAAATTTTATAACCTCTTGATGTTAACTCAAAGTTTAAGAGTTATAAATTCACAAATGCAATAGATTCAGAGTCCCACTTTTGAATGTTATGAAAACACCTAATCTTATTAAGACAGTCCCAATGAAACAAGTTTGATCACTAAAGATGAAAGAGGTTTTTTCTCCTACACCCCTAAATCCTTACCCCTTGACTATTGACTATTAAGTGTTGATTCTTCTTGCGGAAGTAATGTTGTCTCAGTCTCTGGCTTTTCACTAACAATATTTGCTGACTGCGAATAAGGTTTAACAATAAAACTTACACCAATTGCCCAAGCTATCGCTACCATCCAACCTGCAAGAATATCACTCGGAAAATGAACGCCTAGATAAAGCCTTGTCCAGCCTATAGTCAATAGATACAAGCTACCTGAAGTTACCGTCAACCAACACCAAATACTACCCCAGGTCAAAACGACCAAAATTGCCACAAATGTCATACTTGTCATCGCGTGACCACTGGGAAATGAATAGTCAAACTCAGGTGCGACAGAGTCCCACAGATGAGGACGTACTCTGTGCCAAAATTCCTTAGCTGTACGGTTGATGGTAGCGCTACCGATGGCGGTGATCAGTAAATAACTGAGCGATCGCCAACGACGTTGCACTAATAAAATTAGAGTTATGACGAGCAAAATCGGTAATACAGTTCTAAATGAACCGAATTTGGTCAAAAAGGCGGCAATTGCGTCTAATTGTGGCTGTGCTACAGAGTGAATTGTGACCAGAATCGGTAAATCCCAGGGAAACCCACCTTCATTTTGCCGCACCTCCAACGCCAGCAATCCAAATACTTGCAGTGGTAGGTATATTCCTAACAATAGCAACAACAGAGAACGCCAATGAGTAATTAATAGTTGTTGCAAAAACCCCATAGGTGTCTTTTGTTGTGATTTTTCTGTCAATTGGGTTTGAATTTTTACTTTTTCTAGCTCTGACATATGAAATACGCTATTGTGCAGGAGTTAATGTAGTTTTATTTAAATACTGACATATAAATCTCCTTGTGAAGCGTGAATATAAGCTTAAACCCGGTTTCAGAAGAAATCGGGTTTTGTTTGTAGTGTTACCCAGTCAAAGTATTTTGTATCACACCATACTTTTACTCTAGACTTTTGTTTTTCTTTATTTTAAAATACAGTAAATTGATCGTTTTTTAGGAGTTTATTTTTTCAGCTCCATAGCGGTTTGCAGTTGAGTCGAATACACACCTCCCCCAACTCCTTCTTTTGTAGGGAAGAGGAGTAATTTCCGTTCGTCAACAGTTGAGTTTTACCAGACAAACTGCACAACAAAATTACTGTCAATCTTGTAGTTGCGACTAAGTTGCAATGACAAAACCCTATTCAAAACAAGAGTATGGATTTTTTACTATTACCTCTATTCAGCTTTCTAGTTGGTATCATTGTTGGTCTTACAGGAGTTGGTGGTGCTTCCCTGCTCACCCCGATGTTAATTTTTGTTTTTCAAGTTCCACCTGTTACAGCAGTAAGTTCTGATGTGGTTGCTGCAACACTGATGAAAATTGTTGGTAGCATCAAGCACTACCAACAGCAAACCCTAGATGTAGAAGTAGTAAAGTGGTTAGCCTTGGGGAGTGTTCCTGGTTCATTGGTTGGGGTAGGAATCTTGCACTTACTCAGACAGACTGGAGAAGCTTACCTAAACAGCATTATGCTTCATTTGTTAGGTACTGCCATTATGTCGATTACAATTTTGGCACTAGTACAAATGTTACTCTTGAGCTTCTTTCCAAAATTGCAACTACCTGAAGTCCCAAAATATGATTTAAAAACTAATATAGGGCGCTTACAAACAATAACCACGGGGATTATTTTAGGCTGTATTGTTGGTTTAACCAGTGTCTCTTCTGGTTCAATGTTTGCATTAGTACTGATTGCATTCTTTCATCTCGATCCACGGAAGTTAGTAGGTACAGATATCTGCCAAGCTGCTATTTTGTTATTATTTACTTCTCTTGGACATTTAACATTAGGGACAGTAGATTGGAATTTGGTATTACCAATATGGCTAGGCTCAGTACCAGGAGTTTTACTAGGCGCTAAAATCTGCCAAATCGCGCCCCAAAAGCCACTTCGATTTATTATTTACTCTATATTAATGATGGTCAGCTTAAAGTTAGTTTATTAGTCAATAGTCAATAGTCAATAGTCAATGATCGCTTTTTTATCTCCTTGTCCCCGATCCCCGATCCCCGTTACCCCTTATCCCCAGAGGGGGCCCCACCTTCCCCGATCCCCAATCCCCGATCCCTATTCCCCAAAAGTTTCAGCTTTATTAACCAAGTTTTTCTCTCGTTTAAGACTTTCTTCAAGGGCTTGAATT
Source organism: Westiellopsis prolifica IICB1 (assembly GCF_004323185.1). Classification (GTDB taxonomy): domain Bacteria; phylum Cyanobacteriota; class Cyanobacteriia; order Cyanobacteriales; family Nostocaceae; genus Pelatocladus; species Pelatocladus prolificus_A. The sequence continues at coordinate 2,095,264 of NZ_NAPS01000001.1, read as the reverse complement.
TGTTCTCGACGTGCTTCTAGTTCCAGGGTACGACGTGCTAAGTCTTGGTTTTGCAAAGTCAAGTTTTGTCGCCACTGTTCTGCTCTTTCTGCTTCTTGACGCAAAAAATCTGGAGTAATACCTGTAGTCAGGTAAGTACCGATCAAATCCATTACCCAATTAGTAGCTTCTTCGATTTTTTCTATATCACCTGTGGGAGAAAGCTCGACTAAAACAAGCAATTTCTCTGTCATAGTCTTGCCTTTTCCTAAGAGAATAAAAGCTTCTTCTGGGATTTTTACCCAGATATTATTAGCTTCTTGACGTGCTAATAAATGTAATTGAAGTTGGTTTAAAAATTCGTTTCTGTGTACTTGGGCTAGATAAAGCATAAATTTAAAAAACATATGAATTACAAATTATGAAGAAAGAATAATGAATGATGAATGATCAGAGATTTCATAATTTCTAATTCATCATTCATCATTCTTATAATTATGCTAACTGACGCAAGCGATCGCGCAAGATTTCAGCTTGTTTTTGAGCTTCTGCTAAAGTGTCTCGTGTTTCCTGTACGACATTTGCTGGAGCTTGTTCAACAAATTTAGGATTACTTAACCTAGCTGTCAGGGATTTAATATCCCCTTCTAGTTTGCTAAGGCGTTTTTGCAGCTTGGTGGTATAGGCTTGAATGTCTACGACACCAGCAAGATAGAGTAAGACTTGTACAGTACCAACTACGCCTGCGATCGCTTGTTCTTTTGCTTGTGGCTGTTCTGATTGTTCTGATTGTGGTAGGCTATTGTGATCAGATGATTGGAACTGTTGCCAGAATGTTTGTCTAGCCTCAGCAGATAGTAAATACCGAGTGACAAACCACGCAACATAACCAAAACCCACAAGTTCAAAGAAATTTCCCAGCAACGGAATATCATCAACTGCATCGGCGATCGCTATACCAATTCGGAAAAAGTAAATTGCTGCAATCACCAAAGCGATCGTCTTCCAACCAATTCGGGGTTTTTCTCCCTGTTCTTTATTCTCGCTAACAGCGATAGTTAAATTCTCTACCTTCGCCAAATCTTTAATATAAGATTGTCCCGTAGTTAGAATTTCCCTTTCTTGGGAGCTATCACTTTGTAAATTGACATTAACTTTCACTGCTGGTTTCACATCCGCTTCGGCGCGTAAGTTGCGAATAGTGCGGATTGTACCAATCAATAATTCAAACTGCTCTTCTAGCCCAGAATCTATTAAACTTGTCTGTGCTTCTGGATACCGCTGTAAAGATAAACTTTGTTGAGTATCTTCACCTTGTTGGGTGAGAGTGTGCCAAATTTCCTCAGTAATATGAGGCATAAAAGGATTAAGTAGCTTCAAAATCCCTTCCAGCACATAAGCCAAAGTTTGTTGTGCAGCCCGTCGCGAAGTTGGATCAGCATTCTTTTGCAAGCGAGACTTGACTAATTCAATATACCAGTCACAAAAATCACCCCAGATGAAATCATACAAACCCTTAGCAGCTTCACCCAGACCGTAATTATCCATATAATTACGTGTTTGCTGGACAACACCGTAATAACGTGAAAGAATCCAGCGATCGCTCAACTCTGTAGCCGTTGGTTCTCCTAATTGCTGCGGCGTCTGTCCATCCAAATTCATCATCACAAACCGCGCCGCATTCCACAACTTGTTAGCAAAGTTGCGGGACGCCTCCACCGACGGCGACTCGTCGGTCTTACGGTTGTAGTCCAAGCGGATATCTTGACCCGCCCCTGCTACTTCCTTAATCATCGTGTAACGCAGGGCATCCGTACCATACTTTTCAATCAAAATTAACGGATCAATACCATTACCTGCGGTTTTGGACATTTTCTTGCCATTTTCATCCAACACCAAACCGTGGATGTAAACATCTTTAAACGGCATTTGTCCCGTAAAATGTCCTGCCATCATCGTCATTCTTGCAACCCAGAAAAAGATGATGTCAAAACCAGTAACCAAAGTACTATTCGGGTAATAAGTTGTTAAATCAGGAGTTTGTTCCGGCCAACCCAAAGTAGAAAACGGCCACAATCCAGAAGAAAACCAAGTATCCAGCACATCAGGATCACGTTCTATCTTGACATTTTCGCCAAATCGTGAAACTAACTTTTCTCGTGCTTCCGCTTCACTTCGCGCCACAGCAAACGGCGTGTTATCGGTAATCTCATCACCCGTTTCACTAACAGCGTACCAAGCCGGAATTTGGTGTCCCCACCATAATTGCCGAGAAATACACCAATCCTTCAACTTCACTAACCAATCACGATAGACCTTATGCCAGCGTTGAGGCACAAACCGGGGCGAGTTTTTCTCATCAAGGAATTCCAGCGCCCGGTCTGCCATCGGGCGGATTGTGACAAACCACTGCGTTGAAAGCAATGGTTCCACCGGAACTTTACCACGCTCACTATAAGGAACCGTATGCTTATAATCTTCCACCTTCACCAGAACACCATCTGCCTCTAAACGAGCAACAACATTCTTTCTGGCAACAAAGCGGTCTTGTCCTTGAAACTCGCCAGCATTCTCATTGAGAGAGCCATCCTTGTTCATAATATTGATAAACGGCAGATTGTGACGCTTGCCCATTTCAAAATCATTCAGATCATGAGCAGGAGTCACCTTCACACAACCAGTTCCAAAACTGGGGTCAACCAACTCATCACCAATAATCGGAATTTCCCGATTCATAATAGGCAACATCAGAGTTTTCCCAATCAAATGCTGATAACGTTGATCATCGGGATTTACCGCCACCCCCGTATCACCCAACATGGTTTCTGGTCGAGTCGTCGCCACCTCTACATAACCAGAACCATCACTTAACGGATAACGGAAGTGCCAAAGATGACCATCAACTTCTTTAGCATCCACTTCCAAATCAGAAACAGCCGATTGTGACTCTGGACACCAGTTAACTAAATATTTACCACGGTAAATCAGCCCTTCATCGTAAAGACGATTAAAAGCTTCCAAAACAGCTTTGGTTAAACCTGCATCTAGGGTAAAACGTTCCCGCGACCAATCCACCGACACACCCAAACGTCGCAGTTGATTAACAATTGTTCCCCCAGATTCTGCTTTCCACTCCCAAGCCCGTTCGAGAAACTTCTCGCGTCCTAATTGATCGCGAGTTTTACCCTCTGACTTAAGTTGCTTTTCCAGCGTTGTATGGACAGCGATGCTGGCGTGGTCAGTTCCGGGTAAATAAAGAGCATTATCTCCCTTCATGCGGTGATAGCGCACGAGGGTATCAATTAAACTGTTGTCAAAAGCGTGACCCATGTGCAAGCTGCCGGTGACATTGGGGGGTGGGATAACTATGCAGTAAGATTCACCACCTGCTTGGGGGTCAGCTTTATAGGTTTGATTTTCTTCCCAAAATTTTTGCCACTTGGCTTCAGTGGTAAAGGGATCGTATCTGTCAGGGAGATTAGTAATTGTTGCGGTCATGCTGGGAAAACTGAGTGCGGAAGGACTTTTATAAATTTTGCCACAGGGGTGGAGGGTGTTTGATGGAAATGAACCGCAGAGGGCGCAGAGAAAAGAGAGTTAGGAGAGGAGATGAGTCAGCTGACGGGAATGGTAATTGGTGCAGCGATTGAGGTACATCGATTATTGGGACCGGGGTTTTTGGAGTCGGTGTATCACCAAGCTTTAAGGTTTGAGTTTCAGATGCGGGGGATACCTCACAAGTTTAAGCACCCTGTTGCTGTCAAGTATAAAAATCATCAAGTTGGTGAGGGCGAATTAGATTTTTTGGTTGGCGATCGCCTGATTGTTGAGCTGAAAGCTGTGGAAAGGTTAACCCCCATTCATGAAGCACAAGTCATGTCTTACTTAAAAATGACTAAAAACCCTCTCGGTCTTCTCATCAACTTTAACGTCCCTCTTCTGAAAGAAGGTATAAAACGCATCATCTTCTCTCCATAACTCTCTTGGCGTTCTACCTTACGGTAGACACGTAGACGCTTCTGCGGCTTCCGTAGGTAGTGGCTTGGTGAAAGTAGCCGCTTGCGCGTCTAAGGCATCTTGGCGGTTCATTATATCTAAAATTTTAGATGGGTAATGCGATCGCATACTTCATCTAGTAAATGAAGGTAGTGCCTATAAAAGATTTGACGAGCATCTTAGTCAATTGAAAGAAAAAGGAGAAAAAGACGATGGCGAAGAAGTTTAATGAAATTATGCAAAAACTTCCACGCGCACGCCGAGATAAAATCGAAGCGCGAACAGCTGAGTTAATTGCCGAACATAGCTTTTTTAATTATGGAAAGTAGCGGTAAATATCCTTACGATGGAGAACACGAACAAAAATTATTGTCTCTTCTTCAAAGGTAAAACCAATACGGTAGTCTCCTACTCGAATACGATAGACTTTATCAGCATCCTTGAGCTTTTTCAAATTGCTAATTTCGTCCAAATTGGAATAGCTGGGAATTTCCTCAAAGACCAGAGATTTTATAGAGTCGTACACAGGAGTACTTTTAAGCGCTTTTAGGTCTTTAATAAAACTTGGTTTGTACTCGGTATTCATTATTGCTCAAGTTCTTTCAGTGCATCTTGGAGACTGAGAGATGTTTCACCTTGAGCTAGTTGCATAGCTCGGTAAAGTCCTTCGTCTTCAAGAGCTTCTAACAATTGCTGATATTTTTCAAGGTCTAAGACAACTTTCATAACTTGACCTTTTGCATCTGTGATTAATTCTTGAACAAAAGGATATTCTTCTGCTTTCATAAGTTATTGCGATGAGTAGTTTTCCTATCTCTACTTTAGGTGAGTAAAGGATAAATTTTCAGAGCGATCGCATCTTTAAAAATTTGAAAGATAAGTATAGTCTTTCTAAAAGATCCCCGACTTTTTAGAAAAGTCGGGGATCTAAGCTCTGCGATACTTAGTTATGCGATCGCAACCAATAATACACTTCACCTACTTTTGTGCTGTTTAGTGTTTGTATCGCTGTGCAATCTAAACGCAACTCCCTACAATGCCAATGTATCGAGTTACATTGTTAATGTATTGACTTACATTGTTAATGTATCGGCTTACATTGTTAATGCATCGACTTACATTGTTAATGTATTGACTTACATTGTTAATGTATCGGCTTACATTGTTAATGTATCGACTTACATTAAAATTTTTGCACAAATTAAGTTAATTCTCATCAAAATCTCCCCCTCACCGCGTCCCCACATCAGCTTTTAAATACTTGCGAGTGTCAATACCATCACACACTCTCCTATCCTCTTCGCTCACATCAGGATTAGTCTTGAGATAATCATGCACCTGAGCGCAACCCTGTGCTAATAAATTATCAAGATGCACAGAATCTAAATCCCACAATTTGATTGTGCTGTCACCACTTGCAGAAGCCAGAGTCTTGCCATCTGAGCTAAAAGCGACACTGTACACCTCATCACTATGGCCTCTGAAAGTGGCAAGTTCTTCTCCTTGCAAATTCCACAATTTGACTGTTTTGTCACTAGCAGAACCAATGTCGTTACTACTTGCAGATGCAATAGTCTTACCATCTGGGCTAAAGGCGACACTTGATACTGCACCACTATGGCCTTTGAAAGTGGCAAGTAGTTTACCTTGCAAGTTCCACAATTTGACTGTGCTGTCATTATTTGCAGAAGCCAGAGTCTTGCCATCGGGGCTAAAGGCGACACTATTTACCCCATTGCTATGTCCTTGGAAAGTGGCAAGTAGTTTACCTTGCAAGTTCCACAATTTGACTGTACTGTCATTACTTGCAGAAGCAATTGTCTTGCCATCTGGGCTAAAGGCAACACTATTTACCCAAACATTTACCCAAACCTCATCGTTATGCCCTTTGAAAGTGGCAAGTAGTTTACCTTGCAAGTTCCACAATTTGACTGTACTGTCATAACTTGCAGAAGCAAGAGTTTTGCCATCTGG
>NZ_NAPS01000001.1:2060501-2088593 GCF_004323185.1 Westiellopsis prolifica IICB1 | reverse complement strand
GCAAGTAGTTTACCTTGCAAGTTCCACAATTTGACTGTTTTTTTTTCACTTGCAGAAGCAATAGTCTTGCCATCTGGGCTAAAGGCGACACTAGTTATCCCACCACTATGCCCTTTGAAAGTGGCAAGTAGTTTTCCTTGCAGGTTCCACAATTTGACTGTGCCGTCAACATTTGCAGAAGCGATAGTCTTGCCATCGGGGTTAAAGGTGACACTATTTACCATATAGCTATGCCCTTTGAAAGTGCAAAGTTCTTTACCTTGCAAGTCCCATAATTTGACTGTTCTGTCCCTACTTGCAGAAGCAATAGTCTTGCCATCTGGGCTAAAGGCGACACTAGTTACCGCATCGCTATGCCCATTGAAAGTCTCAAGTAGTTTTCCTTGCAAGTTCCACAATTTGACTGTGCCGTCAACATTTGCAGAAGCAATAGTTTTACCATCTGGGCTAAAGGCAACACTCCGTACCACATCGCTATGCCCTTGGAGCCGATTTCGCTCTTTGATGCCGTAAACTAGCTCTTGTAAATCAGCTACTGCTTTGATCCGCTGATCTGGTTTTATATTTTGATTTTGTTGTTGGAGTTGTTTGCCAGCTTTCAAGCTTTGTACCAAAATCCTGATATCCTGAAACTCTGAGTTTTTGAAAGTATCTGCATTCAGGCTCAAAGTCGTAATTGCCGCATTTAATAATAAAAGTTCTGCTTGTCGCACTTTCTGTAGAGCAAATATTCCTATAATTACCGCCCCTACCAAAGTCACCCCCAACACCACAGAACCAATTTGAATTTGTCGCTTTGCTTTGCGATTCGCTACTTCTAAAATCTTTTTTGCCTCAGCTTCCGCTTCCAGTCGCTTCTGTACATCTCGCTGTTCTAATTCCTGACTAGCAGCTAAAAACTGGTAATCTATATCACTCAAACTTTTACCTGCTGCCCAGGTTTGAGCATCACCTAAAGCCTGTCCCCGCAACAAACGCGATTCATCGTCGCGGTTAGACTCTACCCACGCATCCAGTGTATTTGCATAGGGACGCAATTTTGCTAGTAGCTTATTGCACCATTCTTGTTGAAATACCTCTGCATAAATGCGATTGTAAATTCGTAACTTCCCGTCACGCTTAACTACTAATCCTGTCAGACGCAGTTCTGTTTGTTCTGGGCTATCATCGGCGGGAATCCCATCAGAAGATTGGACAATTTGCTGACATAATCCCAACAATTTCCCGGTACGCTGTTCACCACTTCGCATGATTCTGTCGCGGATTGTTCTCAGGTGTTCGGGTTCGTCTTGTGCTTCCCAGTTTTCGATGATGCGCTGACGCACTACGCAACTGACAAAGTTAGAGGGATTTGGTACTGCTGATAAAGAAGACATCGCCGTATGAGGACGCGGTTCTTTACATTTGTCGGTTTCTTGATCTTTGTGTTGTGATAAGCTTTTGACTGCTTGCACCACCAATTTACAAACTTTTTGAGTTAAAAACGGTTGTCCCCCAGTCCAATACAGTACTGCTGACATCATCGCTTGCGGATCACAAAAATCCTCGAATCCCCGCGCCAGTGGTTGGGTTTCCTGTGGTTCAAATCCAGTTAAATCAATTGCTGTACCAATATTAAACGGTGTGCGACGTTTATCTTGAATCAAGTCTGAAGGTGTAGACACGCCCAAAATTGCAAAGGTCAACCGATGATAAATTGGTTTATCTGCCCGACGGTTATAACAATCTCGAATAACGGCAAAAAAATCATCGGTATGAAATGGCAGACTCAGAACACTGTCAATTTCATCGATAAAAATAACTATATTTGTAGTAGTTGCTTCTAGTAAGATCGTCTCAAAAAACTTGCTTAACTTCTGGACTGGTGAGATTAAATTGTTTTCTGTCCACCAGGTTTCTAAATCAAAAGTGGTGTAAAGATTGAAACTACCAATTAAAGTATCAATGACCCCAGCGTACCACTGCTCCGGTGTAATATCTGCCGTGCCAATCGAGGTAATATCAATCACAGCACAGGCTATCCCTTCTAACTGCAAGCGTTGCATCACCTGTACACGCAAGCTAGATTTACCCATTTGCCGCGAGTTAAGAACGTAACAAAAATCACCTGCTTTCAAACTTTCATACAAATCTTTGTCAGCTTGACGGGTAACGTAGGTTGGAGCATCTTGGGGAAGACTACCCCCGACTTGATAGTGGTATTGGGTCATTCGATTTTGGATTTTGGATTACTCTTTGAGAAGCCGCTGTCGCGTCTATAGATTTTGGATTGCTCCTACAAATGAATTTAGGCTAGCGAATCCTATAAGCATAAAAGTGCTGACTACAAATTACTGAATATTTAAGCGATCGCAAAAATATTTACGATATAAATCACACAAGGGCATGACATCATTTCTTTGGAGTTTGACTAAGCCCATGCTACGCAGTTGAAATGCTTCGGTTGTTCCTACGTCTACTGGTGAATTTGCTGCCATTACTTGTATAATTGCTGTTAATAATTTGGGGTCATTTTCGATATTCAACAAGTGGCGACGCAGATGATCACTGTAGGGACCTTCTTCTGTGGGTGCGATTTGCTGGAGTTTCTCTAAGGTCATGCGCCGACGGGCAATTTGATACAATGCTACTCGCACTAAGTAAGGATGACCACCAAACAGGCGCATTAGCTGATCAACTTCTGAATTACTCCAATTAAGCCCGTGTTTTTGGATTAAGTCTTGGACTTGAGCTTGTGTAAATTCTGGTAGTTCAATTGGTAAGCCGACATTAAAAGGTGATTGGTTGATGTTGAGAGGAATGTACACTTCTTTGGAATGTACTATTACCAGCCGCAGTTTTTGCCAGATAGGCTCGTTTTTCGCTTTTTCGTGCCAAGAACGCAGTAACCCAAAAAACTCTTGAGCAATTTCGGGATGTTTGAAAACTTCATCAACTTCATCTAAACCCAAGGCTATGGGGGTGTCAATCTCGTTTAATAAATACCGTTGGAAGTAATTAGTACATTTATTTTTACTTCCTAAAATGCCTTTCCAATAATCAGCTAACTGATCTGCTAAATTCAACCCGTAGGTGATGCTCGCAGAAAACCACTGTAAAAATTTCTCCGAACTAGCTAAAAATTCAGCATCTGCATCTTGGAAGTTGATGCACACAGTTTGATAACCTTGTTTTTCAGCGTGGTGCAAAATTCGCCTCATCAATGAACTTTTACCCATTTGTCTGGGTGCTTTCACACGAATTAAAGCACCAGTTCTCACAATTGCTTCGTAACAATCGGTTTCAATTGGTGGACGTTCGACATAAAAAGCTGAATCTAAAGGTACTTGTCCTTCTGGTTGTTCGAGGGGAAAAGCTGAGGTTGTGGGGGTAGGTGTTAATTGTTCTAGTTTTTTTGACAAATTAATTGTATTGCGATCGCCCTCATTTTCTACTTCACCTCGTCCTTGTGCTGGTAAAATATTGGATGCATTAGAATTTCCAGCTTTGTGAATATTACCAGGGCTTTTTAAAATTGGGGTTGAAGACTCTGGAATACCTTCTAGATCAATAGAAGCACAACCTAATTCGTATGCTTCCTCATAAGTTCTACCTGCGCCCAAAGCATCATAAAACCCAACCGCAAATTCAATTGCAGCTCTATCCCCTATTTTCTGATTCATACCAATCACATAATTAATATGTTGGTGAATTGCTTGGGCTTGGGCTTCGGAGTAGCAGGCGTTAAATAATACGCACTCAACTTTATCTTGAAAAAATTTGAATAGCCTAGCTAGAGATTCTGTACTTACTAATTGCATTTCCCCTGAATTATTTTCCAACGCCAAGCCTTGAGCGCCAGCTCCATGTCCAGAAAAATGCACTATTTGTGGTTCATAATCTAATAAAGCCCGACGCAAATCGTCAGTACGCACGGCCCATTTGCAGATAATTTCAAATTGCTCACGTCCTTTAGATCGTTGCAATCCGGCTTCGATTTCCCGCACCTCTTCATCCAAGCGCAGCTTTGATGTATTCTTGGGGTTTGCTGATATGATTAATATTTTTTTCACTGTAAATTAAGTTTTATAAATAAAAAATATTGATTATCTTATATCTTGCAGCTACCCCTAAATTAAAATTTGGACTGAAAGTTAAGGTCGTTTTTAATCGACTGGTCAAGTTTTTAAACAATTTTAATGAGTTTAAGCTTTGAGCTTTAAAATTTATTTTACCGCTTAGTAAATAGTTAGTAGTTGGTTGTGAACCACTAACTACTAACCATTAATCACCAATAGTGAACACAACAAAGAAGTTGATCAACACCAACGAATTACTTTGAGTTTTGCAACAATTCCAAAATTCGTTGCAAAGGAATCTCAATCCAAGTTGGACGGTTTTGGAGTTCGTAGTCTAACTCTAGGATGACTTTTTCTAACAAGAAAGCGTCTAGGAGGACTTTTAACTCTCTGGGATGCTTGGGTATAAAGGCTGCATGGTCTGCTGTTGCCAGGTAGGATTTTAAAAAGGCTACGCTAGACCAACAGAAGAAGAACCGTTGCCAGTTTTCTGCTAATGGTAGTTCATCGGGACGCAATATACCGCTTTCTTTTTCGTTACGCAGACCAACACGAGCTGCATAGTAGAAGGATTGTATCATTGAGGCAACATCGCGTAGAGGCGATCGCTTCATGCGGCGTTCACTCAAGGCCCGACTTGCGTTGCCTTCAAAATCAATGATGATAAAATCTTTACCCGTGTACAATACTTCCTCTAAGCAATAGCTGCCATGAGTACGAATCCGCATAGCGGTGATTTTTTGATTCAAAATCTCCTGAAAGTGTCCTAAAATCAACTCACGTTGGTTGAGTACCAATTTTGCCAAAGGTTGCACATCGTTAGGCAGTTGCATTACATGTTTGTTCAATCGCAACAATGCCTGTCCTGCCTGATTCCGTATATATTGGTAGATTGAGCGCTGGTAAAACGAAGAAAATGGCTCTGGTGCAAAGTCTCCATTTTCAGTGTCAGATGCGAGTGCTATGTGCATTTCGGCAGTACGTTGTCCGAGCAACTCTGCTACTACTAGATAATTGCCCATGAATTCTTGAGCCATTTCCGGGATGGGAACCTCTAAGGCTGCTTGCAATAAGGAGGAGGGTAGCTCAATATCAGTTATATCTACGTATTTTGGCAAAACTTGCTCAAAAAAGTCACGTAGACTGTCTAAAGCATGAGACCAAGCGTCGCGAATCTCTGGGATGTATTTTCGCAAAAGTCCCAATGTCATTGGTGCAGAGCCTTTGGAATGGTATTCTAATGCACCGACGATTGGGACTAGGTGTTCTGAGTGGGGTATACCTTGACTGGCTGAAGTTTTACTGAGAAACAAACCAATCTCTAAATCGGGGTTGATACCCGTTTCAACTTTACGGAAGATTTTGCACAGCAGCCGATCGCCATAAATAATGCTTGTGTTATTATGCTCTCCTTTAAGTAAATGTGGCTCAAGGGAAGCATGAGTAGTTTGATCGCTGATCTGACTGAGAATTTCGGGAAAATCTTCTGTGGTTGTTGCCACTAATTTACCCTGCATACCTTCATAGGTATAATGATGAGCGATCGCATCTAAGGGAATACTCAAAAAGTCTTGTTGTTTGAAAGCATCAAATAAAACTCCAGTTTCTTGTTTACCCTGGACGTAAATTTGAGCTACTATTTGTTCAGTGTGAGTGGTGAAGCGATCGTTACCAATCCCATCTGTTTCGTAGGCAAGGGTGAGAACGTAAGTTTGTGGATCGCTTTCTATGTAGTCCACCCGCAATAGAATAATATATGCCTCAATGTTTTCGTGATTTACAGGAATTACTTCTGTAATGTGGGTAGCTTGGATGATGCGTGTTTTGCCATCGAACCAAGAACAACTACACAAGTAATCTGGTAGTATACTTTCAAGTGCTGTCCTCGCCTCACCTCTAGCAAAAATATTTTGCCATTTGCCACTGACTATGAGTTTGGGTATTTGGTTGGGAGTGCGAATTGGACAAGTAAAGCTGGGTTGCAATTGCAATGTAAACCAGTAGAATGCATGGGGTCCCAAGCTGAGGAAATAAGGAGAGTCGCTAATTACCGGAAAAGCATTGCGACCAAAAATTTCTACCGGCACCATACCATTAAAGGCAGACAAATCTAATTCCACAGTTTGTACAAACCGTGAGAGATTAGCCACAACGAGAATGTGTTCATCGTTGTAGTTGCGGGTAAAGGCTAATACTTTGTGATTTTCTGGATACAAAAATTCAAATGTCCCGCGACCAAAAGCCTGATAGCGTCCTCTAGTGGCAATTAGTCGTTTAGTCCACCACCACAGGGAGTTTGGGTTTGCCCGTTGTGCTTCAACGTTGACTGCTTCGTAGTGATACTCTGGGTCTACAATCAAGGGAGCATAAAGCCTTTGGGGATTGGCGCTACTAAAACCGCCGTTTCTGTCAGGACTCCACTGCATCGGAGTACGTACACCATTGCGATCGCCCAAATAAATATTATCCCCCATGCCAATCTCATCACCGTAATACAACACGGGTGTTCCTGGCAAAGACATTAACAAAGCATTCATCAACTCAATTCGGCGACGATTATTCCCCATCAACGGCCCCAGACGGCGACGAATACCCAAGTTGATCCGGGCTTGGGGATCTTGGGCGTAAACTTTATACATGTAATCACGGTCTTCATCACTGACCATTTCCAAAGTCAGTTCATCGTGGTTACGTAAAAATAGCGCCCATTGGCAGTTATCGGGAATTGGCGGCGTCTGTTGCAAAATGTCAATTATGGGGAAGCTATCTTCCATATGTAACGCCATATACAGACGTGGCATCAGGGGGAAGTGAAAATCCATTTGGCACTCATCCCCTTGCCCGTAATACTCTACCGCATCTTCAGGCCATTGGTTTGCTTCTGCCAGTAACATCCGGTTAGGGAAATTATCGTCTACATGGCGGCGCAATTTCTTTAAGAACTCGTGGGTTTCTGGTAGGTTCTCGCAGTTGGTTCCCTCCCGTTCATAAAGATAAGGTACTGCATCTAAACGCAGTCCATCCACGCCCATATCTAACCAAAAATCAACAACATTAAATAGCGCCTGCTGTAGTTCTGGGTGTTCAAAGTTTAAATCTGGTTGGTGAGAATAAAAGCGATGCCAATAGTATGCCTTTGCTACAGGATCCCATGTCCAGTTAGAGGTTTCAAAATCCTTGAAGATGATCCGCGTGTCTTGGTACTTTTCCGGGGTGTCACTCCAAACGTAAAAATTTCTGGCTGAACTGTCCACAGGCGATCGCCGCGCTCGTTGAAACCAAGGGTGTTGATCGGAGGTGTGATTAATGATTAACTCAATAATGACCCGAATCCCGCGTTCATGGGCAGCTGTTAAAAAAGCCTTAAAGTCTTCTAGATTACCGTAGATCGGGTTAACGCTAGTGTAATCTGAAATGTCATAGCCATCATCGCGTAATGGCGAAGGGAAAAAAGGCAGTACCCAAACTGCGGTGACTCCCAAATCTTGCAAGTAATCTAACTTCTGTGTTAACCCACGAAAATCGCCAATGCCATCGCTATCGCTATCGGCAAAGGCACGTACAGGTACCTCATAGATTACAGCATCTTTAAACCAAAGCGGATCGTCCTTCAAAATCGGATTTTGCATAATTTATACAACCTATTGGCAATAAGTTATTGTACAAGGAGACTCGCAGCTTTTTTTGAATTTTCTGACCTTTTCGTATTACCTGATACCGAATTTATGAGGATTTTGTGATGAGTTTTCCAAGAGCAAGCGGAATTTTGTTACATCCTACTTGTCTACCTAGTCAATTTGGCATAGGTGATTTAGGTCATTCAGCTTACGAGTTTGTGGATTTTTTGCACAGAAGCGGTCAAAAGCTGTGGCAAATTTTGCCATTGGGACCCACGGGTTATGAACATTCACCCTATACAATGAATTTTAGTGCTTTTGCAGGAAACCCACTGCTGATCAGTCTAGAGCAGTTGACACAAGAGAATTTACTATCCCAAGAGGAATTGACGCCGCTACCAAAAGGTGCAGCAGATAACCCCAATCGAGTTAACTTCGATGCAGTAATTCCTCACAAAATTAAAATTCTCCGTCTTGCTTTTGAACGCTTCCAGCATTCTCTGACGGAAAAATCAAACCCTGAGTATGAACAATTTTGTCAGATGCAATCGGCTTGGCTCGACGATTACGTCTTGTTTATGGCGCTACTAGAAGCCAACGAAGGCAAAGCGTGGAGTCAGTGGGAAAGTGCGATCGCTCGCCGTGAACCCAATGCCTTGCAAGCCGCGACTGAAGATCTCAACAACGAAATACAATACCATAAATTCTTACAATTTAAATTTTTTCAGCAGTGGTTACAAATACGTGCCTACGCCAACGGCAAAAACATCCAAATTGTTGGGGATATTTCTATTTATGTTTGTCACAACAGTTCTGATGTGTGGGCAAATCCTGAGATTTTTCAACTCGACTCACAAACCTTAGAACCTGCTTATATTGCGGGCGTACCACCAGACTATTTTAGCGCAACTGGACAACTGTGGGGAAATCCAGTTTACGATTGGGAGAAATTGCAGCGCACCAACTTTGCTTGGTGGATAGAACGTTTCCGCGCCACATTACAATATGTAGATATTGTTAGGATTGATCACTTCCGGGGTTTTGAAGCTTACTGGCGTGTACCCGCAGGAGAAGAAACAGCTATCAATGGCGAATGGGTGAAAGCACCAGGAGTTGAATTTTTTGAAACTCTGGGAACAACTTTGGGTAGCTTGCCCGTGATGGCAGAAGATTTAGGAATTATAACACCAGAAGTAGAAGACTTACGCGATCGCTTTGATTTTCCCGGAATGCGAATCTTACAATTTGCCTTCGGTGGTGGTTCTGATAATGCTTACCTACCTCATCATTACATTCAAAATAGCGTAGTTTACCCAGGAACCCACGATAACGAAACTACACTAGGTTGGTGGCAAGATGGAGCCAAACCCGAAGAAAAGCAAATGGTTGCTAAATATCTGGGTTATGATTCGCCAGAAGAAATTTTAGAAATCAATTGGGAATTCATTCGCACATCATTAGCATCTGTCGCTGATTTAGCAATTCTTCCCCTCCAAGATCTTTTGGGTTTAGATAATAGTGGCAGAATGAACGACCCAAGTGTGAATGCAGGTAATTGGCGTTGGCGTTATACCAGTTCTGATTTACTCACATCAGAGTTGAGTCAAAGATTGTTAGAGATGACACAACTCTACAGTCGTTGAATTATAAAAACTAGTAGTGGACTGTCAAGGCTAAAATGATGCAATAAATCTCTGATTCTATCTCTGTGTTCTCTCTCTTGAAAAGCTTTGAAGTTCCCTCCGGGACGCTGCGCGAACGGAGGAAACCTCCGCTCAAACTTTTCGCTGCTTCCTCTGCGGTTTATTAATGCACTATTTTAGTCTAGACACGCCAGTAGGGTGCGTTATGGACGGAACGTCCTAACGCACCGAAAATCTTTCCTCCTCGATTTGATATTTGGGGAGTTTTTTTATTTTTAGGACTTACGCACAAATCACGGAAGAAGTAAAGAAACTGGAATAGCAGACATTGATTATTTCTCAGTAGCACGCTGAGAGCGCAAACGCAAAAGAGACAAAAATTCTGCTAGCTCCACAAGTCCTTCTGCTTCATTGTTCCTTGTGAACGTAGTTCATGGAGTCTCTTGCAAAAGTCCTAGCCCCGTTAGGATACAAGCCAAAAGTGAATTCAATATTTGGATATACTAGCTTTATCAAGCAAACTTTTCTGGGGGATCTTGAACCTATGACAAATCGTGAACAATTGATTCAAGAACTCGAACAAGCTCCCGATGATCTAGTACAAACAGTGCTAGATTTTTTACATCGAGTTAAGGCTATACGCAAAAGTCATCCTCTCGCAAAGTTTTCAGGAATTTTAAGCGATTCAGAGGCAGAAGAACTACAACGAGCAATTAAAACAGAGTGTCGGCAGGTGGATGTGAATGAGTGGTGAGATTGCACTGGATACTTCTGTTGCAGTTCGTTTCTTGAATGGAGACGCGGTAATCGCCGAAAGAGTGCTGGTACTACCAGAAATAATCTTGCCAATAGTTGTTGTCGGAGAGTTGCTATTTGGTGCAGAAAACTCTACACGCCCGTTACAAAACTTGCCTCGTTACTTGGAGTTTATGGAAGCTTGTATTGTTGTGCCATTAGGGAGAGAAACAGCCGCTGTCTATGCTCGAACCCGGCTAGCCCTGAAGCGCAACGGCCGACCAATCCCGATGAATGATATATGGATCGCTGCTCAGTGCTTAGAACATGGTTGGGTCCTGGTGACTGATGATACTGACTTTGATTATGTAGATGGACTGATTTTGGAACATTGGTAGCCAAGTCCGACACACTAGACCTTAGCGAAATTGAATCAGTTTTGGCTGAACGAGAAAAAGTTGAACCAGAAACCGAGTTAAGTTCTGAAGTTATCAATCGTCTTCAACAGCGAATACATGAACGCTTAAAAACATAACATTCGTGAACCGCAAGATCCCCGACTTTTTGAAAAAGTCGGGGATCTGACTCTCTCAATTTTCACAACTCATATAGGATTGCCATAAATCTATGCATTCGCAATGTAACCCGATACAATCGCAATGTAACTATTATGTGTTGACGTAGAACGTACTGAACTTCATCAACATAATCAACATAATGGAATAAGCGTAGGAATTGATGTAGGTCTTGAGTTTTTCTACACTGATTCTGAAGGTAGAACAGTAGGAAATCCTAGACTACTACGCAAGTCAGAGAAGCTAATTTACTTTAGCCAACATTATAAATAGACCCAATGCGACCCAATGCAATCGCAATGCAACCCGATACATTCGTAATGCAACCCGATACATTCGTAATGCGACTCGATGCAATCGCAATGCAACCCGATACAATCGCAATGTCACCCGATACAATCGTAATGTGACCCGATACAATCGCAATGCAACCCGATACAATCGTAATGCGACTCGATACATTGGCAGTGTAACTTTTAAGCAGCACCTACCGAAGCAACTAAACGATGTTCGCGATCGGCAGCAAATTCTAGACAGGCTCTAATATCCTCTTGTGTCAACTCAGGAAAATCTTCTAAAATTTCAGCATGAGACATACTTACTGCTAACCAACCCAGAACATCATATACAGTAATTCGCATCCGCCGAATACAAGGCTTACCCCCTCGCTTGTCTGGCTCAATCGTAATAATATCGTGATAACTCATAGTTGCTTATAGACTACGTAATACCTCTCCAAGTCTAAAGCAGCTCAACACTACAGTGCAAAGGACGATATAGAGACAAAGCAGCAAATTTCAAAGCTGCTAAACGTTAAATAATTTCTGATTTATAGAGTATTCTGCTACACAAACAAAGTATACGGATTTTGTCGTCAGTGGCTCTAACCGTGAAAGTAGCGATGCAAGAGGACTGAAGTCCTCACTACAAACGGCTAGTTTCAAGGTTTTTTGTTGCCTTGGAATAATTTAGATTACGATAGAATTGTAGAATTGTTAAGGCTTATTTACAGAATCTGTATTTTCCCTCAAATTCTGTTAAAGCAGTCCACCACTATATATAAACTGTAACCCTTTTAAAGTACTGGAACGCGCTTATTATGACGCTCCCAATCCGCAACGTCGCTATTATCGCCCACGTAGATCACGGCAAAACAACCCTCGTTGATGCTCTTCTCAAACAATCCGGCATTTTCCGTGAAGGGGAAGACGTTCCGGATTGCGTCATGGACTCCAACGCCCTGGAAAGGGAACGAGGGATTACTATTCTTTCTAAGAATACTGCTGTTAAATACAAAGAAACGCTGATCAATATTGTTGACACTCCCGGACACGCTGACTTTGGTGGCGAAGTGGAACGGGTACTTGGGATGGTTGACGGTTGCATCCTGATTGTAGATGCGAATGAAGGGCCGATGCCCCAAACCCGTTTTGTATTGAAGAAAGCCTTAGAAAAAGGACTCCGCCCGATTGTCGTCGTCAATAAAATTGACCGTCCGCAAGCAGATCCCTACGGCGCAATTGATAAAGTCTTAGACCTGTTCCTCGAACTGGGTGCAGATGAAGACCAATGTGATTTCCCCTATTTGTTCGCCTCTGGTTTAAGTGGTTACGCTAAAGATGACTTGGATGACGAACCCAAGGACATGCAACCTCTATTTGATGCGATTTTGCGTCATGTTCCACCACCAGTAGGGGATGTCAACAAGCCATTACAGTTGCAAGTTACCACCCTCGATTATTCTGAATATCTGGGACGGATTGTCATTGGTAGAATCCACAACGGTGTCATCCGGATGGGACAACAAGCGGCTTTGGTAACAGAAACTGGTAACATTGTCAAAGCCAAAATTACTAAGTTGATGGGCTTTGAAGGCTTGAAGCGAGTTGAAATGGAAGAAGCTTCTGCTGGTTATATTGTGGCAGTGGCTGGTTTTGCTGATGCGAATATCGGTGAAACAATCACTGATCCTAACGAACCCCAAGCTTTACCACTAATCAAAGTCGATGAACCAACATTACAAATGACCTTCTGGGTGAATGATTCACCCTTTGCTGGTCAAGAAGGTAAACTGGTGACATCTCGACAAGTACGCGATCGCCTTTTCCGTGAACTAGAAACTAACGTCGCCCTCCGCGTCGAAGAAACTGACTCTCCTGACAAATTCCTCGTTTCCGGTCGTGGTGAATTACACTTGGGTATCTTAATCGAAACCATGCGCCGTGAAGGCTACGAGTTCCAAGTATCTCAGCCACAGGTAATTTATCGTGAAGTTAATGGTCAACCCTGTGAACCTTATGAACTCCTAGTATTGGACGTTCCCGAAGATGGTGTTGGTAGTTGTATCGAACGCCTTGGACAACGTCGCGGTGAAATGCAAGACATGCAAGTCGGTAGTAACGGACGTACTCAACTAGAGTTTGTCATTCCCGCTCGTGGTTTAATTGGATTCCGGGGTGAATTCATGCGGATGACACGAGGCGAAGGAATCATGAACCACAGTTTCCTAGATTACCGCCCACTCAGTGGAGATATTGAAGCCCGTAACAAAGGTGTGCTGATTGCCTTTGAAGAAGGGGTTTCTACCTTCTACGCTATGAGAAACGCTGAAGATAGAGGTGTATTCTTTATCACCCCAGGGACAAAAGTCTACAAGGGTATGATTGTTGGTGAACACAACCGTCCCCAAGACTTAGATTTGAATGTCTGCAAAACCAAGCAGCTTACTAACCACCGCGCTGCTAGTGGTGACGAGTTAGTACAGTTGCAAGCACCAGTAGAAATGAGCTTAGAGCGTGCTTTGGAATATATCGGCCCTGATGAATTGGTGGAAGTTACACCCCAGTCAATTCGTCTGCGGAAGATGGCGAAGAAGTTAGCGAAACGGTAAGTAATATCAAGTTCGCCTGATTACTTATGATTCCCTCTGAAGCCCACCCCGGTTTTGCCTAACGCCAAAACTTCCCCTCCCCGCACGCGGGGAGGGGATTAAGGAGTGGGGTACAATGACTGTGGGAAGTATAACTAATTATCCGAACTTGATATAATACTTATATTTAGATATTCAAACCCCGACTTTTTGCAAAAGTCGGGGTTCTGGCTTAATTAAATTTGTCTAGAAACATTACCAATACTGCCATCAGGCATAATCGTATCTTGTAAATAAGCATTGCCAAAGTTAACTTTGCGCGCATAACTAAAATTTGCTTCAGTCAAATCAGCATAATCAAAATGAGTATCTAGCAAATGAGCGCCGCTAAAATTTGCTCGACTCAAATTCACTTTATAAAAAACAGCTTCATGTAATTTGGCTCCACTTAAATCAGCATCACTTAAATCAGCAGCATGAAGTGCTGCACACCACATATCTGTGTAACTTAAATCAGCTTTTTGGAAATTTGCATGTTCAAAATGAGCATATTCTAAATTCAAACCGCGTAAGTTTGCACCACTAAAATTTAATTTTATGCCTTCGGTATGGCGAACTAATTTTTGCAAATTAGCATATCTAAAATCACCTCCACTCAAGTTGATTTCAGTCAAATGTCTCAGTCTAAATTCAATAATTTCAACTCCGGTAAAATCTCTTTCCCCAGTATCATATCTTCTCAGCAACTGTTCAACATTCATTCTTCTCATGACCTTTACCCTGCATCCATTAGCACCACAATTATCATTATTACAAGAAGGCAGAATGTGCAAATACCAAGTAGCGGTGCATAAGAGTCTGAGGTACAGTATTTCATGGAGACAAACATTGATTAAAGTTAATGGCTAGCGAACAAGTCCCCTTGCGTAACCGTATTTCTAGTCTTGCATCTATCGTTGGTGAAAATGGTTTCTATCCTTGGGAAAATTTAGCACCATCTCAGCAGCAATTTATTTTACAGGCTACATCTTCTCCAACTCCGCCTAGTTGTATCGTCTATCCTGAGACTACCGAACAGCTAGCAGAGGTGATGAGGGAGGCTAACCGCAATAAATGGCGTGTTCTTCCTTGTGGTAGTGGTAGTAAACTCAGTTGGGGTGGGTTAGTTAAGGGGATTGATGTTGTAGTTAGCACAGAACGTCTGAATAAATTGATTGATCATGCTGTTGGTGATTTAACGGTGACAGCAGAAGCGGGGATGAAGTTCTCGCAACTGCAAGCAATTTTAGCTAAAGCTAACCAATTTCTCGCGTTTGATCCAGTCAGAGCATCAGGGACTTTGGGTGGAATTGTTGCAACTGCTGACACGGGTTCTTTGAGACAGCGTTACGGAAGTGTGCGTGATCAATTATTAGGAATTACTTTTGTCCGTGCTGATGGACAGGTCGCCAAAGCTGGGGGACGAGTGGTGAAAAATGTCGCTGGATACGACTTGATGAAGTTGTTTACAGGTTCATATGGCACATTGGGTGTGATTAGTCAAGTGACGTTTCGTGTTTACCCCATCCCGGAAATCTCTGCAACGGTTGTACTGACGGGTAGGGCGGAGGATATATCACAAGCTGCGGCGATTCTACGTGGTTCGGCGTTAACACCTACTCAGGCTGATTTAGTTTCAACGCAATTGATATCTGAGTTGGGTTTGGGTACGGGGATGGGGTTGATTGCAAGGTTCCAAAGTATTGCTGAAAGTGTGAAGGAACAGTCAAATCGGTTGGTGGAAGTTGGGCAAAATTTGGGTTTGCAAGGGGGGATGTATGGGGGGGTTGATGAAGCTGATTTATGGGAAAGATTGCGAGAATCTATGCATTCTGGTGGCGGTGAGTCGGCAATTACTTGCAAAATAGGAGTGTTACCAATTGCGGGGGTTGAGGTTTTAAAGCGGGCGCAAAAGGGTTTGATTCATGTTGGTAGCGGTTTGGGGGTGTTGCGGTTTGAGGATGAGAAGGGGTTGGTGGAGATGCGATCGCTCTGTGAAAATCATAGAGGGTTTCTGACGATTTTGACTGGGCCTGTGGGGGTGAAGCAAAGGTTGGATGTGTGGGGTTACACTGGCAATGCTGGGGAGATCATGCGACGGATTAAGTTGCGGTTTGATGAGAAGGGTATTTTAAGTTTTGGTCGCTTTGTGGGTGGGATTTAGGTTGATTGAACCGCAGAGACGCTGAGGACGCAGAGAGAAGAGGGGAGAGGAATATGCAGGTTTCGGAAGGTTTTGTGGGGGAGACGGGGAGTTTGAAGAATTTAAAGGGGTTTGATGGGGAGAATCCGCCTGATCCGAAGTTGATTGATAGTTGTGTGCATTGTGGGTTTTGTCTTTCGACTTGTCCGAGTTATCGGGTGATTGGTAAGGAGATGGATTCTCCGAGGGGACGTATCTATTTAATGGATGCGATTAATGAGGGTGAGATTGCTTTGAATACGGCGAGTGTTCAGCATTTTGATTCTTGTTTGGGTTGTTTGGCGTGTGTGACGACTTGTCCGTCGGGGGTACAGTATGACAAGTTGATTTCGGCGACTCGTCATCAGGTTGAGAGGAATTATACGCGTGGTTTGGCGGATCGGTTGGTTAGGCTGTTAATATTTTCTTTGTTTCCTAATCCTGATGTTTTAAGGATTTTGTTGGTACCTTTGTTGGTTTATCAGAGGTTGGGTTTTTCTAAGTTTTTTCGGGCGACTGGGTTATTGAAGAATTTCTCGCCTCGGTTGGCGGCGATGGAGTCGATTTTACCGGAGATTACGCTAGGGTCTTTTCAGGATAATTTACCGGATGTGATTCCGGCGCGGGGTGAGAAGCGTTATCGAGTTGGGGTGATTTTGGGTTGTGTCCAACGTTTGTTTTTCTCGCCTGTGAATGAAGCTACGGTACGGGTGTTGACGGCGAATGGTTGTGAGGTGGTGATTCCTAAGTCGCAAGGTTGTTGTGCGGCGCTTCCGGAACACCAGGGACAAACTGAACAAGCTAAGGTTTTGGCTAGGCAGATGATTGATTGTTTTGCTAATGCTGGTGTAGATTATGTGATTATCAATGCTGCTGGCTGTGGTCATACTTTGAAAGAGTATGGGCATATTTTGGAGGATGATCTAGAGTATCGGGAGAAAGCAAAAGAGTTTGCGGCGAAGGTAAGGGATGCACAAGAGTTTTTAGCAACGGTTGGGTTAACAACAAAGTTGTCAAGTTTGGCTAGTAAACCTCTGAATTTGGTTTATCAAGATGCTTGTCATTTGTTACACGGACAAAAGATTAGTGTGCAACCGCGTCAGTTATTACAGCAAATTCCAGGGGTGAAGTTGAAGGAACCTTTAGATGCGGCGATATGTTGCGGTAGTGCGGGGATTTACAATATGTTGCAACCGGATGTTGCTGAGGAGTTGGGTAAACAAAAGGTCAGGAATTTGTTAGATACTGGTGCTGATTTGATTGC
Source organism: Westiellopsis prolifica IICB1 (assembly GCF_004323185.1). Classification (GTDB taxonomy): domain Bacteria; phylum Cyanobacteriota; class Cyanobacteriia; order Cyanobacteriales; family Nostocaceae; genus Pelatocladus; species Pelatocladus prolificus_A. The sequence continues at coordinate 2,071,611 of NZ_NAPS01000001.1, read as the reverse complement.
TTCACCAAATCCGGGTTGTAGTTTGCAGATTCAGAAGCATTTGGAGTTACAAGGGAAGGATGTTGGGATTATGCATCCGATGGAGTTGTTAGATTATTCGATTCGAGGTGAGAAGTTATCATTTTGAATTTTAGTTTGAAACGAGAATTAAAATGAGTTAAAAACTGAGTCAGTCGGTTTTGAACCGACTTTAGCTTTTAGCCCAAATTTTAATTTAGGGTCTAATATCTCCGATCTCTTCTGCATAAAAACCCAAATGATTAGCCACAGGGCGCTCCCGCATTGGTATTTTGGTGTGTATGGGAGCGTTTAATACTTTCGCTCCGGTGTTTTTTGCTACTACTAATGTAGTAGAACCACCACCGTCAAAATTGAGTGCTGTATCTGCACCTAGTGCGATCGCAATATTAGCCAACTCTTTTTTTGTAACTCCTTGGCTGTAAAGAGGTTGTTTACCATCAACAAGTATTAGCCAGAGTTTTTTACCTGGTTGATCAATTGCTACAGCCACATGGGGATATGGTTTATCGTTTTGTTGTTGTAGGTTTTTGGCTTTTGGCTTACCACCTTCAACTAATATTTGACTTCCTGCAACACCTTGAATTGTACCTTTAGGACATTCGTCACTATCTAGCATTTGGGCGCGGTTGTTCATAAAGCACAATACTCGCCATCCTGGTTCGGGTTTGGAATATCGATTACCATGAGAAATTACTTCGCCTAATGGATAGGAGGGATCACCACTATGAGGATAGTAATCCCAAGGAGTGTTTTCGACAAAGTGATGGAAGTAACTAGCATTAATTGCTACTTGCACTTTGAACTCACGCAAAAATGCTGAGGTGGTGCGGGCTTTTGTTTCTAAACCTTGTTCTGGTGCGATTCCTGGTGTTACCAGTGGTTTCACGCCTGGTGCAGTTAAATCTATACTGACTATATGAATGAGGATTGGGCGTGGTTGGGAACGGAATTGGCGTTGATAGGAAATACCACGAAATAATACTTGTTTTTGATTAGTCTGGGGTGGGCGTAAAAAATGGAGTCCGCCATAAAGTATTAAAGGTAATAAAAGTATGCCACTACCAGCAGCAAATAAGTATTGTTTCATATTAAGTAAGTCTGCACAAATAAAGCTTATTAGTCATTTGTCATTTATCATTTGTAAGGGTTTGGTGCATATTTACTCGTAACTCGCGTTATATTTATTCTCGCCGACTTACTTATGTTTGTTTAAAAAAAGAAGAAGTAGTAAACATTTGCGATCGCCACATCTAACCTTTTTTTGCCCAGACTGCTCACCGTATAATCTCCTGCAATTTTTGTGGAAGCAATTTTTGCTTTCAAACGCTGCAAAATCTTAACCTCAGAAAATCATTTAACTGACAATTCCTTTTTTGAGGACACAAAAAATTTTGTCTAGTTTCTATGACTTTACCTAATACCATTTCACAAAAATCTTGATACAAATACAGGTGTGTATCAGACGTAGCAATGCTACGTCTGGTACAAGATTCATATGTATCGCTATTAACGTGAAATGGTATAACTGCTTTAAAATTTTTCTTGCTCACCCTAATAGGTGATGTCAATGAAATATTCTGCTCGATATCTTAAAAGTACCAGGAGTTATATAACTCTGGAGACTAAGATTATGAACAAGATTATTATGACAAGTCTAGTAGCTTTGACAACTGCTACTAGTTTTCTCTTCAACAATCAATCAGCTCAAGCTCATGGGCGTTACGACTATCATCATATATATCCTTTTTACCGACCAAACTACTGCTATCCTATAACGCAATGGTTGGTTGATGAAGACCCTGCCTATCACCCTCAAGCTTACGCTGATGGCTATCGTCAAGGACGTGAGAGTGCTAAAAAGGGTAATGCGTACAAAGAACGTACGGCTGGTGGTGAATTTGCACGTGGTTTTGAGGATGGTTATTACGCAAGAAAGTTTGCAGGTCAAAAAAATATAGTTCCTAACGAATATAGACCATACACTACGACAGATTGTGATTGGTTTGGATTTTGATAGATTGAAACCAGAAATTCCAAACAAGATCCCCGACTTTTCTCCAAAAGTCGGGGATCTGGGGTGCGATCATACTCTTATCGAATTAAACAAGCGATCGTACTTATGCTTTTTGCACAAGCGGAAGTGTCACGGTGACAGTAGTTCCTTCCCCAAGTAAAGAATTGACTTCAATCTTACCCTGATGCTTTTGAATAATCTGATAACAAATCCACAATCCTAACCCAGTCCCTTTACCCACCTCTTTTGTAGTGAAAAAGGGATCAAAGATTTTATCTTGATTTTTTGGCTCAATTCCACAACCATTATCTGTAATTCTTACGTCAATACGATTACCTGCAACCTTGTTAGTATGAATTAAAATTTGGGGATTAGTTTTATTTTCTTCTAATGATGATTTATGAAAAAATGCCTCTTCTAAAGCATCAATTGCATTACTAATAATATTCAAAAATACCTGATTTAATTGTGCTGGATAACACTCAATAGATGGTAAGATTTCATATTCTTTGATAACTTGAATTTTTTCTTTCAGGCGATGATTGAGAATCAAGAAAGTACTATCAATTCCTTCGTGAATATTCACAGCTTTCTTCTCAGATTCATCCAAACGCGAGAAATTTCTTAAAGACAAAACAATTTCTCTAATTCTCTGCGATCCCATTTTCATGGAGGTTAAAATTTTTGGCAAATCTTGGCTAATATAATCTAGTTCTATCTGTTCTAGACGATTTTGAATTACACTAGTTGGTTGAGGATATTCGTTTCTGTACAAATTCAGTAATTCTAATAATTGTTCAATATATTCCTTGGCATAGGTAATATTGCCATATATAAAACTAATCGGATTATTGATTTCATGGGCAACTCCTGCAACCATGTTACCCAGTGAAGACATTTTTTCAGTTTGAATCAACTGTGCTTGAGTTTGTTGGAGTTCTTGAATAGCGTAACTAAGTTGATCGTAAGCTAAATTTAATTCCTGATTTTTTTGTAAAAGTTGGTGAGTGCGTTCTTCAACTCGTTTTTCTAAAGTTGTACGAGCTTGTTCTAATTCTTGAGTGTACTCTGCAACTCGACGAATCAAACTATTGAGAGAAGTCGCTAAAATTCCGACTTCATCATTCCTAGTTACAGGAGCCTGCAAATCAAAATTTCCTTCTTGAGTGGCTTTTTGAGCTACTCTTGCTACATTCAATAAAGGCCCGGAAATATTCAATGCGATATTCTTACCCACCAAGGTACAAATCAAACCCCCCAGTAAGAAAAAACCCCACAGTCTTAACCATAAGTACTGTACTGTATGGTTGAGATCAACAAGAGACTTTAGCAATACAATTGTCAAAGAAGTATTGCTCAATCCTGAAATAGAAATACTTTTGGCAATGTAGTGCCTATTTGTGAGCAAAATACGTGTTGGTGGAATAGTAGTAGATGGTAATTGCCAATTTTTATTTGTGACTGCTGTGAGTGTAGAAACAACAACGGTTTTATCTTTGTTTAAGGCAATTAAGTACTCATCTTCCGCTGCAATTAGACTTTTGAGTAACTCGTTATTGATGAGAATACCAATTTCAATTGCACCAATCACTTCCTCTTCGTTGGACTTAATAGGAGCTGTACCCACCAAAACTAACTGCTTTTGTCCTCGTTGTTTTTGAAGATTTACCACATCTAAAGGATACATCCCAGCAAGTGCCTGGGAAATACTTGTTCGATCTTCTAAGTTTGACTTATCTAATTTTGGCTGTCTGAGATCTAGCACTACTCCACCATTTTGATTGACAACCTTGATCAGATCTACTTCTAAATTAGTCTGATGTGAAACTAGTATTTTTAGCAGTGTGGAAGTATCTTTCTGTTCCAGCGCCGTACGTACATCATTTCGTTCTGCTATCAACCGTACCCAAGAACCCAAGTGTTGTTTTTCGGTTTGCAATTCCTGCAAAATAACTGCTGCACTTGATGCAACAGAATTTTTCATTTGGTATTCCATAGCGTTGGTAAACCAAAAAGCAAAGCTAATTACTGCTATCACCATAATGCTAAAGAACACCAGCATAAACGGCATGATAATTCTTTGGCTTAAAGGTAGTTTTGAGTAACTCGGTTGCAACTTCACACCCCGTCCCACTGTTTGGCGGTAAGCTTGTTGCTCAGTACTTTGGTTGAAAAAGCTGAAGAATGGCATTTGGGTATTAGTATTAATCAGCGCTAGTAAGCATAGTCGTTATGAGTCATAGAGACGAACTCCAACCTTTTTGATTGTTATTTTTTTACTTAAATTTTGTTACTGTTGTTATACAAATGGCTTATTTTGTAGCCTTGAGTACTTAATTGAGTTAAATAAATTATGAATTCCAAAATTAATTTTTATACTTTAATCAATTAAGTCTTAAATAATATTGCAAAAATGATTTTGCTGTCAAACTTACGGGAAACCAGAGCAAATTTAAAGTATAAATAAATACAAAAATACGGATAATGAGCATAAGAGAGACAAGGAGGACACGGGAGACTTGTCAGTTGTCAGTTATTAGTTATCAAAATAAACTGTTAACTGATTCATGTCCAATGACAAATAACAAATGACAAATGACCATTGACTATTTTTAGTTAAACTTCATTGCAAATTAAGAAGTGAAGTAAAACAACGTGATAAGTTTTGAAAAAGTGAATCGATTAATAGGGATTAACAAACAAAGGAGAACACAGTGGCGATGGAATCACAGTTCCTCAAGGATACAGGCGTAGTCGTTGAAGAAGACTTTAGTGAATATGTTGCCCACCTCCAAATGCACATGGCTCTGCAAGCTCGCAATCTGGTTCCAACGCTGAAGCAGACACAGGTAGACAGCCGAGAGCAATTGCTACATCAAACCCAAGCAAATTTTGAAAAACTAATTTCTCGCCGAGTTATCTAATTCAAATCCATACAAATCTTCAATAAAACTTAACTAAAATCAAAGCAGAACTTGTTGAGTCCAGGCTAATGTAGTCATCAACTAGTCTGCTTTTTAATATTGAGTTGTGAAAATCACTCTTTTGGAACAATAGAAAGGGGTGGAAAGCCGTTAATATTAATGCAGCAGTACCTCTGTTTCTGTTTAATTAAGGCGCTATGGCGGCTCGAATGAAAATGACTTCATTACTTCAGAAGAATCTTAGCATTGTTATCCGACCTATCCAACATCGAGACTTGGACGGTATTGGACGTATAGCTCTGGATTCATTCGCAGCTAAAACCAGAAAAGGAGCCGATTTTGCTATGCGGCAAATGCAATGGCTGCGCCGCTGGTATGGATTGTTGAGATTTTTAAGTTGGTTTCCAAATCCACTACAGTATATTTTCTGTGGATATGTAGCAGAACAGGGGCGATCGCTCTTAGGAATGATCCAAGTCTCGCCATTTAATCGTACGCGTAGTACTTGGCGTGTAGATCGGGTAATCTTAGAACGGGCTGCTGATAAGCAAGGAATTGGTTCGCAGCTTTTGCGTTACTGTTTTGAGTCAATTTTAGAAGCTCGTACTTGGATACTAGAAGTCAACATTAATGATACAGAAGCACTAGCGCTGTATCGGCAAAATGGTTTTCAGCGTCTGGCTGAAATGACTTATTGGGAAATTAAACCAGAACTGTTGTCTGAATTGGCACAGGTTAACCCTGACTTGCCAAATATGCTACCCATCAGTAACGCTGATGCTCAACTGCTATATCAATTAGATACAGCATCAATGCCACCTTTGGTACGCCAGGTCTTTGATCGCCAAACCGATGACTTTAAAACCAACCTATTTGGCGCTTTGGTTGATGCTGTGAAGCAATGGGTGACAAAAACCGAAGTGGTAAGCGGTTATGTATTTGAACCTCAACGTAAAGCAGCGATCGGTTATTTTCAGATTACTTTAGACCGCAAAGGTGAAGAACCACACATGGCGACGCTAGCAGTTCACCCAGCATATACTTGGCTGTATCCAGAACTGTTGACTCAACTTGCTCGAATTTCTCAGGATTTTCCCCAGCAACCTTTGCAACTAGCTTCGGCGGACTATCAACCAGAGGGAGAAGAGTATTTAGAACAAATTGGAGCAAGTCGCATAGAACACACTCTTATTATGTCTCGCTCGGTGTGGCATAAAGTCCGAGAATCGAAATTTGTCTCTTTGGAAGGAATTCAGTTACCTGAAGTACTACAAGGTTTGCAACCTGCACGCAAACCCATACCAGGGGGAATGTCATGGCTACCACAACATAAGCCAACTTCTCCAGATAGATCAACCCAACCGAATCCATCAAAAGAAAATATTTCTTTTTCTAGCAAAAACTCTCACGTTGTAGAGCCATTTTGTCAGCCAGATTCAGTTGATGGACAGCAGGAGTAGTGCTGTGGATATTGGACAGGGACAAGGAGGACACGGGGGACATGGAGGACATGGGGGAGAAGACAGGAATTTAACTTCTGTGTCTTACTCTAGTTCTAAATATGTTTCTGCTTTAGGATTAGATGTTGGTCGTAAACGAATTGGTGTGGCGGGGTGCGATCGCCTAGGCTTAATAGCCACTGGAATTACTACTGTCGAACGCACATCTTTTCAACAAGATGTAGAACAGATACAAAAATTAATTAAAGAACGAGAAGTAGAAGTTTTAGTCGTGGGTTTACCTTATTCAATGGACGGTTCTTTGGGATTCCAAGCCAAACAAGTGCAAAAGTTTGCTACACGACTAAGCAAAGCTCTGCACTTACCTGTGGAATACGTAGACGAACGATTAACTTCTTTTCAAGCAGAGCAGTTGATTTTAGCTGAAAATCGTTCTCCATCACGTCATAAAGCTTTGATTGACCGTAAGGCCGCAGCTTTAATATTACAGCAATGGTTGGATACACGGCGAACTAGCTTACAAGCAACAGAATGATCTGCTGAGTAAGCATAGCTTGTCCCATGATATTCTGAAATCTGTTAACCAGCCAAGGTAGGAAAGAATTGAAAGAAACAGGAAACTCTTAACGGGAAACGGGGAATGGGTATTTCACTTCCTATCCTCAATCTCTTATACCTAATCCTTAATCTCCTTCCTCTTTTCCCATCGATAAAATAGCTGGTAGTCATACAGTTTATATCTCGGCTATGTCTTTTTCTTATTTTTCTGACGAACACGAACGCGAACATGCTGGAACTATTACTTTGAGCGATGATAAAGGGCGATCGCTCGAATGTTATATTGAGCATTCACTTGAAGTTGATGGACAAGGCTACTTTTTGCTACTACCGGTTGACTCACCTGTAGAAATCTTTGCTTGGCAAGGTGAAGAGGAAGAAGAAGAGGCTGTTCTTGTAGAAGATGATACTACTATCGAGCAAATTTTTAGCACTGCCCAAGCTGTGCTATCAGAACAAAATCTCATTCTTAAGAATACAGCTTATGCTTTAACTGTTGCAGGTGAATTACCCCCAGCAGAAGAATCAGAACTGTTCACTTTAGAAATCGAAGACGAACAGTCAGATTTAGAACCAGAGCAATTACAATTGCTAGCCAGCTTTTACCATGAAGATCAGGAGTACGCGATTTATACTCCCCTTGATCCACTGCTATTTTTTGCACGCATATCTAAAACTGGTAAACCAGAATTACTCTCTCCAGAAGAATTCCGTCAGGTGCAACCGTTGTTAGAAGAACATTTGTTTAATGAAGTTGAATAAAATTAAAAATTCAAAACAAAAGAAGGTCATGCTTAATTTCTACATCAGGAATTTTTAATTATTATTAACTACAAGCTAAAGCATTTGGCAGGACTTTTGCCAAATGTTTTGGTTATTGCATAGAAATGTGCCTATAGTCCAGTGTCCATAGTCAAGAGTTATTTACTAATGACCATTGATCATTGATCATTGACCCTTGACCCTTGACCCTTGACCATTGACCATTGACCATTGACCATTGACCATTGACCATTGACCATTGACTTCTAACTGACTATGCGCTGGAATAAACTCTTACAGCCTGACTTAATTTTGGAAGGTTCAGTGTTGAATCTCACACCCGACATCATACAACAATATGGGCTGAAGGGTCTGGTGTTGGATGTAGATGAAACATTAGTACCAATCAAAGTAGTATCGACTTCAGCAGAACTACAACAATGGGTTCAGGAAATTCGTCAGGTAGCAACCCTATATCTTGTCAGCAATAACTTAAGTGAAGTCCGCATAGGTAATATTGCTCGTTCTTTGGATTTACCTTACTACTTGGGTGCTGCTAAACCCTCGCGACGTAAGATTAGAGCTGCGCTCAGTGCGATGAACTTACCTGCAAAACAAGTCGCAATGGTTGGCGATCGCTTATTTACCGATGTCTTAGCTGGTAATCGTCTAGGAATGTTTACCATTTTGGTTGAACCAATTGTTCATCCTGATATTGCTTTGCGCTCCCATCCAATCCGCAACTTTGAAGTTTGGGTATCCGAAGTCATGGGAGCTTCCATAAGCCCTAAAAAACGTAGATTTACAAACCTTCACAAATAGTCAGGAAAGTAAATCTAAAGAAAAAATTAAAAAAACTCTGTTTACTACAAAAATGGGGGATCATAAGTATAGATAACATTGGGGTCAGCAAAATAAAGACCCTAAAAATAACAAAAGGTTATATATAAATAAAGCGCTAGTCTGTATTCACTGTATGGACTAGCGCTTTGTTTACAGTGATTAATTTAATCATTAGATACCTAAATATATAACTTGACTTATTAGTACTAATTTATACAAGTGTATGCTCTAGACGCCGTATTTCTCTGCGTTTAAAAACGTTACAATTTTATGCAAATCAATACAAAATTAACGTGAGTTCGATAGATTTGATGAGCAACAACATCCCGCACCCAAATAATTTGGCGCTACCAACCATCAATCATCAACTATTAACTATATTTAAAATAGACAGGACTTACGCAAAACATAACGCGCATTTGCGGTAATTCATGAATTACCGCTACGCAAGAATAAAGTTTTCGGTCACATCTTACATAAGTCCTGATAGACATTTGGTGATAATTAGCTATGCGTTACCCAAAATCCTTCTAGAGACGTTGCAATGCAACGTCTCTACACTATTTTCACCAGGGTCTAATGTATTGCTATTCAAGCCAGCTACTTTTTTTTTATGAGCTTTGGGAATAGCTTGGGGATTGCGAACTTCTGGTAAATTTCCTATAAAAACAATAATTCCAGTTCGACCACTTGTTAAATTTGTGTGGGTAATTAGGTCTAAAATGGGTTTACCAATCACTTCTTCAATCAAATACTGAATCTGTGGAATGATAATTTTGTCTATATCAATTCTTACTTGTTCAGCCAGGATATCAGAACCAGATTTAATCAAAACTTGCTCAATTTTACTCACAGCATTTTCTAGAGTAATTGCTAATTCTCCATGGAAGAAATGACAATTAATTTTACTAGGACGTAACCCAAGTTCAACATTATACAGAGAACGAATACGATTAGAAATCTCTCTCTCTAATTGTCCAATAGTAGGTACTGACATATTAATTTCCTATATGATAGAAGCCTAAAAATCAAACATAAAATATCAAAAAATTGTCAACCAATTTTGCCTGATAATATGTATTGATAAGTAGAGTGTTTAGAAGTCATCCAATTTTGGATTGACCCCACAGATAAATCTGGGGGCTTGTACCATCAAAGAATAATTGGTCATAAAAAAGGCAATTAAGATTTGACTACATTAATCATGAAGTGTGATAGATCCCCGACAACTTTTGCGATGTCGGGAATCTGAACACCCGCAACTCATCAAATCAATAATGTTAATGAAGTAGATAACAAATATTAATAGTTTTGCCGAATATGAACACCTTGTGGATTCTAAGTTAAACAACACTTAATACCGTAGCATTTGTTATAAATAAAGTGTTATAGTATCAAAAAACTCATTACAAAAACCATTTTAACAGTAAAATTACATATCAGAAGTATAAAAATAAATATATTAAAACAGCAATTTCCTGTGAATTTGGAAGCAGATAGAATACATAATGAGCTTTTTTTTTACGTATGAACTTGTTAAAGTAGGTATTAGAAAGCATAAGAAATGACTGCTAATTTTTTCCTTCTGAATTGAAAGTGGATGTAAGGGTGTAGGTTTTTTTTACCTCTTTCGCGCAATTCAAGAGCCAAAACCCACTTAAAGTGGGTTCAAGGGCAATACGCTTGGTGTTAAGGATTTTTAGTACAAAAAATTGGTCTGTAGAGTCCGTAAATTTACGGTCTCTACAAAAAAATTGTGGATTTAACACCGAGCGTATTGCCTTATACCCTTACACACTAAGTTTTTGTCACTTCACTTGGTTCCAAATAATCTATCTCCGGCGTCTCCTAATCCGGGAATAATGTAGCCATGATCATCCAACTTTTCATCTATAGCCGCAGTGTATATAGGGACATCGGGGTGTACTTCGGTGAAATGTTCGATTCCTTCGGGTGCAGCAAGTAAGCAAACAAACTTGAGCGATCGCGGATTGGTTGATTTGAGTCTTTCCACTGCTGCGACAGCAGAATTCCCAGTAGCTAGCATCGGATCGACTATTAGTACATCTCGCTTTTCTATGTCGTGGGGAACTTTGAAATAATACTCTACAGGAATCAAGGTCTTGGGATCACGGTATAAACCAATATGTCCCACTCGTGCTGATGGTAGCAGTTCTAACATTCCGTCCAAAATTCCCTGTCCTGCTCGTTGAATAGAAATGATCACCAGCTTTTTGTCTGATGCAAGCACAGGAGCATTCATTTGACCTAGAGGTGTTTGAATTAGTTCATATTTAAGTTTTAAATCTCGTGTTACCTCATATGCCAACAACATACTAATTTCTTTCAACAAAAAGCGAAATTTTGCCGTACTGGTTTCAACCTTACGCATCAGCGTCAGTTTGTGCTGAATTAATGGATGCTCAATTAGTATTACTTGATTTCCCATATTTAATGATTGGGGATCGGGGATTGGGGATCGGGGATTGGGGATCGGGAATCGGGGATCGGGGATCGGGAATCGGGGA
>NZ_NAPS01000001.1:2032734-2060468 GCF_004323185.1 Westiellopsis prolifica IICB1 | reverse complement strand
GGGGATCGGGGACAAGGGAGAGTGTGGGAAGACAAGGGAGACAAGGGAGACAAAGGAGCAGGGAGCAGGGAGCAGAGAGCAGGGAGACAAAGGAGAATGCCCGATGCCCCATGCCCCCCAATGCCCAATGCCCAATGCCCAATGACCAATACCCAATGACCAATACCCAATGACAACTAAAATACTGTGCCATCACTTTCTATCTGTATGGGAGGAATACCACCTGTGCGGAGTTGAGCAGCTATTTTTCGTCCAGCTGTCCAGGTTCCTCCTTGCAAAATTTTTACCAGTGGTAATTCCTCATTACTCATACCTAACTTGGCTCGAACTGTAGCGGCGATTTGATCTAGGAGAATAACAGTCAAGGCGCGCCATTCAACGATCACTTCAGACGCTACTGATTGAGGTTCAGTAAAAATATCTGGATGTTTACCCTTGATCAGTCCCAAGTCTAGACATAAACCGCCATTACGATATTCTGGTAATCCAGTCAGAGCATCTAAGTTGATTACTTGTATACCTAATTCTTGGAGAGGCTCAAGTAGAGAATAACTCAGCCACTGAGATAGTTTGTGAAAAGGTATCAAACCGTCATCACTAACGGCTGGATGAAACCAGACATCTCCCAGATTTGACCCAGCAATTTCTACGCGTCCGGGCCAAATGTCGCTAAGTCCTTGCAAAACAGCATTTAATACAGTTGCAGCTGCTAACTGATTATTTTTGACTTTTGTTAAAAGATAATTTACTAAATTACCAGGGCGGGGATTTTGTTCCCCAAACATCTGGGGCGAAGCTAGCAGGACTTGACCTAACTTTTGTAGTAATTGCGATCGCCCTGCAATTCCCACTAAGGGATTATCTGCGGTGACACCAAATCCATCAGCTAATTCTTGTTCTGTTAATTGTTGCAATCTGAGGGTATTTGCTTGTAAAGGTTGATGGCGATCGCTCGCAAAAAGTCCTTGACAAAACATTTGGTAACTAGCAACTGCCAAACCTTCAGAACGTTTAAAACTCAACTGAGTTTCTTCTTCATAAAAATGCCAGCGATCACCAGCACCAGCATCTAATAAAACACTAATTATGGCTAAATCAAACTTAGTAGCAGCTTTCTCGATGGGCGTCATCTGGGCTAATTTTTCATCCAACTTCGCCAACCGTGGTACACCACCAACTTCAAAATGTCGCCAACGACTGTGAAACGGGATTTGTAAATCAGGATATTGCTCCCGTATCACTTCAATCACATAATCTGCTACTCGTTCCAACTGATCTAAATCGCAAGCAAAATGATCAGACTTACCTGCAACAGCCATTGTAAATATTTGTTCGCAACGCTCTCGAATTGCAATTGGCGATCGCAAATAAGGAACCACCTCAGTTTCTTCTCTTGGCGTTCTACTCTTAAAATTACCCGCTTGCGCTTCTATCGCGTTCTTGGCGGTTTCTATTTCCATGTTTTCAACTTTCTCCAACCGACACACCCCCTCAAAAAAGTCAAGAGTCCGTTGTCAACGGTCAATTGTCAATGGTCAAAAAACCATTTGCTCTGGACAATTGACACTTGACTCTTGACCATTGACTTAATCTGTTAAAGAACGTCCTTTTACCTCCGCTAAATCATCTATTTGCAAGACCTTACCTGTGGTATAATAACCAGCGGCTTTTTTGGCTTCAATTTCGACACGGGCATCTTGGGGAACCAACTCTTCGGGAATGGGTATGCGTTCCCCTATTTCAATCCCTGCTGTCGTGATGGCATTGTATTTCATGTTGCTCATCGATACCATGCGATCAATGCGGGTAACTCCCAACCAATGTAAAACATCTGGCATTAACTCCTGAAAGCGCATGTCCTGGACACCCGCAACACATTCAGTACGAGCAAAATAAGCATCAGCGCGATCGCCTCCTTCTTGTCGCTTACGGGCGTTGTAAACCAAGAATTTCGTCACCTCTCCCAAAGCACGTCCTTCTTTGCGGCAGTAAACAATGATCCCTACACCGCCTTCCTGTGCGGTTTGCACACAAACTTCTATGCCATGTACCAGATAGGGGCGACAGGTGCAAATATCTGACCCGAAAACATCGGAACCATTGCATTCATCATGTACTCGTACTGCTAAAGGTTTGCTAGGGTCGTTAATTGCTGCTACATCCCCGACAATATAAACCGTCACACCCCCAATTGGCGGTAAAAATACCTCCAAATCAGTTCGTGTCACTAGTTCCGGGAACATTCCTCCAGTTTGTTCAAATAAAGCACGTCGTAATTCACCCTCACTGATTTGAAAACGTTTGGCAACTCCTGGTAAATACCAAACTGGCTCAATCGCAGCTTTGGTAACAACCAAATCGCCGCCTGGTTTCATAATCTTGCCATCAATCGCCAAGCGTCCTTTATTTACAGCCTCCAGTAATTCAGGCATATTGATGTGGGCTTTGGTGATCGCGATCGTCGGGCGAATATCATACCCTTGTTCGTAGTAAGGTGCGAATACTTCACCCACAATTGCCCCAAAAGGATCGAGGGAAACAATCTTATCAGGATCAAACCAACTCGGATGCGGTCCGATATGTTCAATTGGAGAAGTATTAGTGAGATCTGCCCTGTGATCTGACTGTAATGCACCACTTGCCACCGCTAAGGCACGATAAACCGCATAACTACCAGAATGAGTACCAATCACATTACGGTGTGCTTGCTTTGTCAAAGTGGCAATCATCGGACCCCGTTCCATCGGGTCGCTTGCTCCCCATTTAATAGGAATTGGTTTGGGGCCAAAGCGACTAGGATGAGAAGTTAGAACTATATGCCTGGAAACGCTGTTTTGGTTTGGCATAGTCATTTATTTTTTTTGGGATATTTCTTATTAGTCACTAGCTAGCAGTCAAACGTCAATAGTTGATCGCTACATGTTCTATGACATTTTTCTTATGCTTCATATCTTTACAAATATCCCGAAAATTTGATTCATATCTATACAATCCTCCTACACCCTTATACTCTTATACCTCTACACCCTTTTTTCTCAAAGCTAAAAACCTTGATTCTCTCCGGATTGCACAATACCGTATTACAGGCTACAACAAACCAGACATTGATTGCTTTAACTTGCAATTTATAAGGTGAATTTTAAAAGGTCGATTAAGAAGTTTATTTTGAGAACGTTTTGTGCGAAATTTGATCCAAAGATACTATACTCTCACGTCAAATTCATGGATTCTTTATTTGTCAATTCCTTACTTGAAGACTTGAAAAATTCGGATGAAAAAGTCCGCGAACAAGCGACAAAAAAGCTTTGGCGCATCTGGTATCAGCAAAAGGGAATATATGGCTTAGAAATGATTGAACGCAGTCAGAAATTACTAGATTCAGGTCAAACTAGCAAAGCTGAAGCAGTCTTGACTGAGTTAATTAATGAACAACCAGACTTTGCTGAAGCTTGGAATCGTCGTGCTTTTCTGTACTACACTACTAGCCAATATGAAAAATCTTTGGCTGATTGTCTAATGACTATTCAGATTAATCCAGTTCATTTTGGCGCACTGCATGGCATGGGGTTAAGTTATGCAGCTTTAGGAGAATATGCAAAAGCGATCGCAGCTTTTAAGCGCGCCCTCGCAATTCAACCCTATTCTCTGGTAAATCAAAAACTAATTCTCGAATGTTCATATCGATTAAGTTAAAACACAAAAAATAAAGAAGAATATTTTGTATTAAATTTGACCAAAGACTAAAGAATAATATTTAAAGTCTCAATTGGTGCAAATAATTATCCAGTATGGCTTATTTGTTATTGATACCAGTGGAAAATTCACTTGTGTCAATAACAACCAGTAGCCAGCCAGAAATTTTCCAGCCACTTTATTAACATTAGAAAGCTGGAAAGATAATAACAGTTGAAAGCAATTTAAAGTTTTTTTGCTAGCTTTATAAAAACCTAATTAATTTGAATCAAAACATTTTGTTTGCTGGTGCTGTAATTTTTTAGACAAACAACATTTGTGCGATCGCACCGTTAATAATGTGGATAGGCAAAATTAAATTCACGGAGACTCTTAACGGGGAATAGCTTGAAGAATGTGTAATTAACCTCTGTTTTGTGTGTGCCCTTTGTGTCTTAATCTACAAGTAGCCCTTCGGGTTCGCCAGGTGCTTTATGCCGGGGAACCCGTCCACCGCACTGGCTCACCACTAGCGCGTCTATGCGGTTCGTTGCCAAAAGATAAATTTCAACCATGACAACATATAAAAAATTCTACAATTTAGAAACCCTAATCAATTCCCTACCAGGAATCGAAATCATTACAGATTCCTCTCAAGTAGCAAAATTATCCCAGGATTATCATACCTTCAGCCCGGTTTTGGTTCCCAAACTAGCGGGAAAAGTCGGAGATATAGTTATACGCCCTGCCAACGAACAAGAAGTATTAAAAATTGCAGCGGCTTGTGTCAAACATCGAGTTCCAGTGACAGTGCGGGGTGCAGGAACAGGAAATTATGGGCAATGTGTACCTTTGCACGGCGGTGTCATCCTTGATATGACGCGGATGCAGGAAATTTGCTGGATTAAACCAGGAGTAGCGCGAGCAGAAGCAGGGGTGAAATTAGCAGCACTCGATAAAAAAACACGGGAAATTGGTTGGGAAATACGCATGGCACCCTCTACCTACCGCACAGCAACAATTGCAGGCTTTGTGGCTGGTGGTAGTGGGGGAATTGGCTCAATACAGTATGGATTTTTAGGCGATCGCGGTAATCTTTTAGCATTAAAAGTCGTCACCTTAGAAGATGAACCACGTGTGATTGAACTACGTGGTGATGATGTTCAAAAAGTCAATCATGCCTGGGGGATTAATGGTATTATCACTGAAGTAGAAATTCCCCTGGGTCCGTCTTATCCTTGGGCAGAAGTAATTATTACCTTCCCAGAATTTATGGCAGCAGCCAGATTTGGGCAGAGCCTTGGCGATGCTGATGGCATGATTAAAAAAGAAATTGCTGTCTTTGCATCCCCCATCCCTCAATACTTTACACCGTTGCGGCAATATATCCCCGATGATACTCACGCCGCTCTGTTGTTAATTGCGGAACAGAGTTTAGAGTTTTTGCCTGGATTGGTGCAGCAACATGGTGGCAATATTACATATCAAAAAACAGTACAAGAACCTGGCAAAGGTGCGAACTTATTAGAATTCACTTGGAATCACACCACTCTCCACGCCCGCAGTCTTGATACTTCCATCACCTATTTACAAAGTCTTTTCCCAGCCGATGTAAAGACGCGCAATGGGGCGTCTCTACAGTTATTAGAGCAGATGTATCATTACTACGGGGATGAAGTCATGATGCATGTAGAATTTGTTCGTACCAATGGTGTAACAATTCCCGCCGCCTTACAACTTGTACGCTACACCACCGAGGAACGCTTGAACGAAATCATCCGCCATCACGAAGAACATGGTATATTTATTGCCAATCCCCACACTTATATTATTGAAGATGGTGGTAGAAAAGTTATCGATCCAGAACAATTGCGATTTAAGGAAATGGTAGATCCCTATGGGTTGATGAATCCTGGCAAGAGTAGAGAGATTGGGGGAGTTTGAGGAGATCGGGAGTGTGGAAACCCTGCGGGCTTACGGGCGAGTTGATCGTTTAGTCTGATCATATTTATCGAACTCACGGTAACTCATCATACACCGCCAGTGTTTCTTGATGAACCCGGTCAATATGCAACCACTCTAAATTTTGATGCGCCTTTGTCTTCCACTCTTCTAACGTATCTGGATTACTTAGCAATTTCACTAATGCTGCTGCTAAGGCATTAGAATCTTTTGCTGGTACTAAAATTCCAGCTTGCCCATTATCCAATGCTTCAGGAATTCCGTCTACATCAGTGGCAATAATAGCGCACCTGGCTTCACGGGCTTCTGATAAAACAAGACCGAAAGGTTCGCGGTGAGAAGCGAGGACAAATATATCACAAGCTAGTAAATAACGCTGGGGTTCTGGTTGAAAGCCTTCAAAATGGATACGCGAACTGACAGCTGTTTTGCTTGCTTGGTCTTCAAATTCATGGCGATTAGGCCCATTTCCAACTATATATAAATTTGCTGTGGGAAAATCTGAGGCTATTTGCTCAAAAGCTGCAATTAACTCGGCTATACCTTTACGATGATACATCCCTGCCACAGTTGCGATCGCTGGATGTTGTAAAGGTAAAGCTTCATACTCCTGTAAGGGACGATTGCGGGGGCTTCCCAATGTACCATTACATACTACCCGCAATTTTTCTTTAGAGATCCCACGCTGTACCATAGCCTCGGAAACTGCTTTACTAACAGCAATTACCCGATCAGCTAGACCCATAAATATACTGCTGCGTTGAAATTCATTATGTACGGTGGAAACTAAACCATATCTATTTTTACCTTTCTTTCTCAGAAAAGCAGCTAATATCACTCCTGTCATCATGTGACCATGAACAATATTTGGCTGAAATTCTTTGACAATTCCTTGATAACTAATACCAGCTTTAACGAGATTTATGGGTTTGCGTCTTTGATCTAAAAGATAATGTTTAACACCATATTTTGCTAATAAATTTTCGTATCCTCCACCACCAGATATTACTGCTACCTCATGACCATCTTTTGCTTGTAAACAAGCCAGGTCAACAGCTACATTGACAATTCCATTACCAATTTCCTGAACCTCATTTAAGATATGTATAATTCGCATAATCTCACTTGTCACTTATCATTTGTTATTTGTCACTTGTCACTTGTCATTCATCATTGCTAGTCCCAAAAAATCAAAACTCAATCAATATGCATTTACGAATATGATTGTTTTGGTGATGAAAACGACGTAATGCTACAGATTGAAACAAAAGCTGCCAAGCTTTCCAATAAAAGATAGAGGGAAAGATAATATTGAATAAATTATGAAAGTTTTTTTGTCTAATAGCTACTATAGACCAATGTAATTTCAAATAATTTTTAATATCTTCAAAATGAGGAATATGAGAATGATGCATTTCATCAACTAAAACATAAATTTTTTCTTTAATTAAAATATTTGTATGTAAGCGCCGAGAGGGAGAAAACTTGTGATTATAAGCGCCAGACCAAATGGTGCGGTAAGCAAGGGATTGATTGAGAAAAATCGCATCTCCAAATTTGGCAACATGAATCCAAGAATCAATATCATCACAATTAGCATCAAACTTAGAATCCCAACCTCCTGTTTGCAAAAAAGCATCCCGACGACAAGCTACTTGTACAGGCGTACCAAAAGGCAGAAGTTCTAGCAACATACCATAATGAATATCAGCTTGGGGAACATAAAAAGCTAGACCGGGACCTATTTGCGGCGTGCGAGAGAGTTCAACTTCTTTTTCATCGACCTGAATAGCAATACAGGAACAAATTACTGCTTGAGGTTGGAGTGCGATCGCTGTTGTCATTTCTTCTAGACAATTCACAGCTAAGTAGTCATCATCATCCAAAAACTTAATCCATTTACCGCTAGCTTTACCAATACCAGCATTCACAGTTGCTGAATGACCAGAGTTTATCTCATTGCGATGGTAGACCAAGCGTGAATCTCCACTTTGTGATAACTTTTTGATTAAGCTATTCACATACTCTTGTGTACCATCAGAAGAACAATCATCAGCTACAACGACTTCAGTCGCAACAGTCTGATTCAAAGCAGAATTAATTGCTCTTTTAAGCAAGTTTAAGCGGTTGTAGGTCGTGATGACCACACTAAATTTCATAAAACTCACACCCTGTGGCAAGGTCATCTTGAATACATCTTCTATTTGACGACACAACTCCCGGAAACGTCACCTTCTAACAAGATTTTGGATGGGTGGATTGTTGCGATCACAAGGGTGTAAAAGGATTTGTCGGCATAGATAAAAATTTTGGCTTAATGTCAAAGCCCTTGCCATGAAAATTTACTAGACTCAAAAGCGAAAGTGGATTTATTATGGATGATTGTGAGTTTTTGATAGACTATGAACGCTCAAGAGATCATCCGCTCGATCGAAGCGGAACAACTAAAATCTAATCTGCCCGATATATATGTCGGTGACACCGTCAAAGTCGGAGTCAAAATTAAAGAAGGAGACAAATACCGCGTACAACCCTACGAAGGAGTTGTGATTTCTAAGCGGAACGGCGGGATTAATGAAACCATTACAGTCCGTCGTGTATTTCAAGGTGTTGGAGTCGAGCGAGTGTTTCTACTTCACTCTCCTCGGATCGACAGCATTAAAGTAATACGTCGCGGTAGAGTGCGGCGTGCAAAGCTTTACTATCTACGCAATCGTGTCGGCAAGGCTACCCGGATTAAACAACGCTTTGACCGCCCTTTGTGATAGACAAGTTAAGATATGGGAGAAAACTCAACCATCAAGATCAAGCGGCTTCAGCCGCTGATTTGTCCCCCGACCAAAAAAAGTTAACAAAAAATGCCAAATTGCGTTAAACTAGTAAAAGTCAAACGCAATAGCTGAATCGAAAGCAGCACATGCGCTCTTAGTTCAGTTGGTAGAACGCAGGTCTCCAAAACCTGATGTCGGGGGTTCAAGTCCTCCAGGGCGCGCTGTAACTGAGGAAAAATAATCCCAGAACAAATGCGATCGCCATTACAATAGCGATGCTAAAATTTGATTTTGGGTATAATTAAATCTATACTTGTAGCTTCAAGCCTCAAGCTGTTTTAGTTTGAGTACAAGGTACAGTTATAAATAGAAAACTACAGTTAATAGCTATCAGGCAATGGGGGAGTAAGCGACCGTGGCCAAGAAAAATGAAGCAGAAATGCCAGAAACTAGCAATGGTTTCAGCTTTGGGAACTTCTTTCAAGGAACTAAAGAAGAGTTTGAAAAAGTAGTTTGGCCCAGTCGGAAGCAACTGGTGAGTGAGTCAGCAGCAGTATTGTTAATGGTTTCACTCTCCGCATCTATAATTTTTTTGGTCGATAAATTCTTTACTTGGGCAGCACAACAGGTATTCGGATGACTTCTGCAACAGACGAAGGTCACAATTTGGCTTTGCAGTCAGATGAGAACTTAGAACCTGCGGGAAAACAGCAAGAAGCCCGCTGGTATGCAGTACAAGTAGCCTCTGGCTGTGAAAAGCGTGTTAAGACAAACCTAGAACAGCGCATCCAAACCTTTGATGTAGCTGAAAAAATTATTCGGGTGGAGATACCGCATACACCAGCAGTGAAAATCCGCAAGGATGGTAGCCGTCAGCACACCGAGGAAAAAGTATTCCCTGGTTATGTACTGGTGAAAATGTTCATGGATGATGACACCTGGCAAGTGGTACGAAACACCTCCCATGTGATTAATTTTGTGGGAGCAGAACAAAGACGTGGTACCGGTAAAGGTCGTGGTCACGTTAAACCAATGCCACTAAGTCATACAGAAGTAGAAAGAATCTTCAAACAGACCACCGAACAAGAGCCAATTGTCAAAATTGACATGGCTACTGGTGATAAGATAGTCGTGCTTACTGGTCCGTTTAAAGATTTTGAAGGTGAGGTCATAGAGGTAAGTCCAGAGCGGAGTAAACTCAAAGCCTTGCTGTCGATATTTGGACGAGATACACCAGTAGAATTGGAATTTAATCAGGTTCAAAAACAGAGCTAATTACAAATGGCGAAAAAAGTAGTAGCGGTCATTAAATTGGCCCTGAATGCTGGGAAAGCCAACCCAGCACCGCCAGTTGGACCCGCCTTGGGTCAGCATGGCGTCAATATCATGATGTTTTGCAAAGAGTACAACGCCAAAACAGCAGACCAAGCTGGGACGGTGATACCAGTAGAAATTTCGGTATATGAAGACCGGAGTTTCACTTTTGTACTCAAGACCCCACCTGCATCGGTATTGATCACCAAAGCGGCAAAAATCGACAAAGGCTCTAGCGAACCCAACAAAAGGAAAGTTGGTTCAATTACACAAGAGCAGCTGCGGCAAATAGCCCAAACAAAAATGCCTGATCTCAACGCTAATGATATTGAAGCAGCAATGAAGATCATTGCAGGCACTGCCAAGAATATGGGTGTAACAGTCACAGATTAGTCATTGGTCAAGTGTCATTGGTCCTTGGTTATTAGTTATTAAGCAAATGACAAATGACAAAGAACAAATGACAAATAGCAAAACTTTATCGGGGGAGAGAATTAACCTCGCTAACGACCCCAGGAGAGAAAAATGACAAAAAGAGTATCGCGTCGTTTACAGACGCTATTAGAAAAAGTAGAAGATAGGGAGTATGCTCCCTTAGATGCTTTAAGTCTTTTAAAAGAGACAGCAACAGCAAAATTTCCCGAAGCAGCAGAAGCACATATTCGCTTGGGAATTGATCCAAAATATACTGATCAACAACTGCGGACAACGGTTGTACTGCCTAAAGGTACAGGACAAGAAGTACGAGTGGCAGTAATCGCCAGAGGTGAAAAAGTCACAGAAGCAACCAACGCAGGTGCTGATATCGTCGGTTCAGAAGAACTGATAGAAGAAATTCAAAAAGGAATGATGGACTTTGACAAGTTAATCGCCACACCTGATGTTATGCCACAGGTAGCGAAACTTGGTAAATTGCTTGGTCCACGTGGTTTGATGCCCTCACCTAAAGGTGGTACAGTAACATTTGACCTGGCAAGTGCGATCGCAGAATTCAAAGCAGGTAAACTAGAATTTCGTGCTGATCGTACAGGTATTGTTCATGTTATGTTTGGTAAGGCGTCATTCTCACCAGAAGATTTACTGGTAAACTTGAAGGCCTTACAAGAAACAATTGACCGTAACCGCCCTTCAGGAGCGAAGGGACGTTATTGGCGTACAATGTATGTTTCTGCCACAATGGGACCATCAATTAAAGTCGATATCACCGCCTTACGCGACCTGAAATCTGAAGCAGCATAAAGTTTGTCGTTTGTCATTTGTCCTACGTCATTTGTAACAGATAGTAACTATTAACAAATGACCAATGACACTTGACCAATGACCAACAACAAAATTAAATAACAAAGCCGTAGACAGCAGGTGCCGTTGGCTTAATATCCTGCCGAGGTTTGATCCAAATTGCTTGAAGTTCCATCCTTCTTTGGTGTGGTAGTTCTGGCATCAGGAGAAGGGTGGTTTCAAATCTACCTTTCAACTAAAACCCCGGCTTTTGCAGCTGGGGTTTATTAATTTCTAGTTGATTGTTGTTTGTTGTTTGTTGCTTGTTGCTCTAGACCAACCACCAACCATCAACTAATAACCAACAACAAATCCTTTCAAGGAGGTGAAACAAATATGGGTAGAACCATAGAAGACAAACAAGAGATTGTTGCTGAACTCAAAGAAACTTTGAGTCAGTCGCAATTAGCACTTGTGATTGATTACCAAGGGCTAACAGTTGCCGAAATTACAGACCTGCGGCGGCGGCTGCGTCCCACAGGAACGACATGTAAGGTAACAAAAAACACCCTGATGGGAATTGCCATTCAAGATGATGAAAAATGGCAACCTTTATCAGAATTGCTCAAAGGTTCTTCTGCTTTTTTGTTGGTTCAAGAGGATTTCTCTGCTGCAATTAAGGCTTATCAAGATTTCCAAAAAGCCACCAAAAAGACAGAAATGCGTGGCGGCGTTATGGAAGGTCGCCTGCTGAAAGAACCAGATGTCAAAGCACTAGGCGATTTGCCATCCAAAGAGCAACTCATGGCACAAATTGCCGGAGCAATCAACGCCTTGGCTACCAAAGTTGCTGTTGGTATCAACGAGGTTCCCAGCTCGCTGGCTCGTGCTTTGCAGGCCTATGCCGATAAAGAAAAAGGTGGCGAAGAAGTTAGTAGTTAGTTGTTGTAGAGACGTAGCATAGTACGTCTGAAAATTGTTGTTTGTTGTTTAGAAAAACCAATAACTAACAGCCAACAACCACCAACTGCCAACCATCAACAAATTTAAATTACAGGAGTTATATCAATGTCTGTTGCAACTGATGAAATTTTGGAAAAATTAAAAGCCCTAACTTTGCTGGAAGCTGCTGAGTTAGTTAAGCAAATTGAAGATGCTTTCGGTGTGAGTGCTGCTGCACCTGCTGGTGGCATGATGATGATGGCTGCTCCTGGTGCTGCGGCGGCGGCTGCTGAACCTGTAGAAGAGCAGACCGAATTTGATGTGGTTCTCGAAGATGTTCCAGCTGATAAGAAGATTGCTATCCTTAAGGTTGTGCGTGAATTGACTGGTTTAGGTCTCAAAGAAGCAAAAGACTTAGTAGAATCTGCACCCAAAGCAATTAAAGAAGGTATGCCCAAGGAAGCAGCTGAAGATGCTAAGAAACGCATCGAAGAAGCTGGCGGTAAAGTCAGTGTGAAATAGTTATTACTAATTGGAATTTGGCATTATTCTAATAAATTAATTGCCAATTCCAAATTTAAAAGGAGTCTAATACAGGCTCCTTTTTTAACACTTTTTAGCATCACTAGGATTTACAAAATCATGTAAATCGGCATCCCATATACTGATATAAATCAGACCACAATTTTGACGGACAATCTGACCTTTGAGGAAACCTACGCTAAAACTGAAATCATCCAAGCGTCGCTGTAAAACTTGCACTAGTCCCTGCTTAATTTCTTCAGTTAATTTACCGCCTAACATTTCTTCAAAGGTTGTTAGTATTAGCTGAATATCTACAGATTGGGCAAAAGCGATCTCAGTTTGTCGAATTTTTCCAGAATTGCGGTCAAATAAGTAGCCAAGCTGAATTTGATTTGGTACTAAAATGTAACTGACAGCACGAGTATTACCCCAAACACCTCTTGTATCTTGATTTGGCTTACCAAGGGTTACTTGTACAGTATTTCTTGGTGTACCTGTAGGGAACCCCGGAACTTTGGGTTTATTGGTAGTCTTAGGTGATTGATTACGAGGCGTGTTGTTTTCTGGTTTAGAAACCGCAGGAGTATTAAGAGTATCTTCCGGCTCTGATGGCGTAGGTACGACTGAGAAGGGAGAAGGTGAGGAAACAGGCTGCTTTGGCAACGATCGCGAAGCCACAGGTGTATTAGTATTATTTTGTTTTTCAGTAGAATCTCTGGGTTCTGGCGAGTCTGTAGGATTTGTAGTTTCAGATTTTGAATCCGATTTTGAGATTGGTGTAGGTGTTGATCTTGCTGAGTCTAAAGACTCTGGCTTGTGGGTAATACCAATCATCGCTACTGTACCAATTAAGCCTGCTACAACTAAGCTACCAATAATCCAAGTCGGCTTTTGCCAGTTTTGAGGAATTGGGTAGGTAAGGGTAGCTGGGGCGCTGGAATTAGAAGACAATAACTGAGTTTTTACAGATGTAGATGTAACAGTAGTGATATCTGGGGAGACTGTGGAGACTGTGGGCTGAGTAGTAGTCGTTGGTATAGAAGAGCTAATAAGTAATTGCTGAGAATTAGTAGCTGATTGTAAAGCATATAGCATTTGGCTTGCAGTAGTATAGCGATCGCCTGCTTGGGGTTTAATGGCGCGACTAATGATCATTGCTAATTGTGGTGATACCCCAGGAACATAATGCTGCCAAAGTATTTCTCCTGTCCGTGGCTCAGTTTGCAACTGTCGCGGGTGTTTACCACTCAATAGATAAATTGCTGTTAATCCTAAGCTATAAATATCAGTGGCGTAAACTGCGCGTCCTGTGAATTGCTCACTAGGCATATATCCAGGCGTACCCATCACCAGCGATTGAGTTGTGTATCCCGGAGAATTCACTACTGTTCGTATTGTTTCCTTGACTGCACCAAAATCAATTAATACAGGCTTGTGATTAGACGAGTCGAGAATAATATTATCTGGCTTGATATCACGGTGGATAATACCTTTGCTGTGAACATAATCCAAAACTGATAGCAGACTCAACAAAATTTCTCTGACTGCTGTTTCACTCAGTGAACCTTGAGTTTTAATTATATTAGACAGAGTTTGACCTTGAATCCATTCTTGAACTAAGTAAAACTGCCCGTTCTCGTAAAAATAAGCGTAGAGTTTGGGGATTTGATCACTACCTTCCCCCAAAAACTCTAAGGTGGTCGCCTCCCGTTCAAAGCGTCGTTGAATTTTCTGATAAATATTTGGGTCATTTGCGATTGGTTTTAGTTGTTTAATCACACAACGACGACGAGAAGGCAAATAGCTGTCTTCTGCCAAAAAGGTTTCGCTAAAGCCACCAACAGCCAGCACCTGGATCACTTGATAGCGATTGTTCAACAGCGTCGTTGTCATGATCCTTTAAAAGCTTTTGTTAAACTCCTCCGGCTTGCCCTTTTCAACTGTAGACTAAATACCTAGAGGTAAAGCTTCCTGACAAAGAAATAAAAAGTATAGAAAAGAAAATATATATTATGTATTTTGTGAATTCTATAATTAGCTAGATTTAGGAATAAAAGTTTTATGCTGTTAGAATATCTATTCTTAAATATATTCAAGCAAAATTAATTATTGTAAAAGCCCGCACAAGCGGGCTTTTTTTAATGCAAATCTGCATCCCAAACGCCAATATAAATTTTATCTTCTGAATTGCGTTGAATCACACCTTTTACTCCTCCAGCATTAAAAGAGTATTGGTTAATTTGACGCTGATATACTCGTTGCAGTGCTTGATTAATTTCACCAGAAGCACTGCTTCCCAGCATCCCTTGCAAAGTAGATTGCATTACCTGGGGTGCGACAGATTGGGCAAAGGATACTTCCGTTTGCCGTAACGCTCCTGATTTCCGGTCAAATAAATAACCAAGATCGACCTGATTTGGATGTAAGCGATAAAGATAAGCACGGGTGTTCCATAAACCCCTAGAAACTTTAGCGGGTTTTCCCAGTGAAGATTTTACAGTATTTTCCGAAGTGCCTGTGGGATAAGCAGGTACACTTATAGTACTAGTAGGTGCAGTAGCAACTTTTGGTGGATTTTCCTGGGGTGGAGGTGGTGTCGGTGTTTCAGGAGTAGGATTTTCAGCAGGTTGTTGCTGTTCTGGTGTAGGGACTGCTGCGGTTTGAGAATCTTCTGGGGGTGGTGTTGGTGCAACTGATGTAACTGTGGATGGTTGTTGCTGCGGTGCAGATACAACTGGAGGTGTAGTAGGAGGAGAAGATTCTGGTTGCTGTGGAGAAGTAGGTATTAAAGGTGACTGGGAAGCAACAGGTGTATTGGCAGGTTCAGTAGTGGGAACTATAGATGAGGGTGTAGAAGTTGGATTGATCGGCGTGGGTACTTGTGTAGTTTCTTTGGTGGGTATTGTATCAATAGTTGCTTCTAGTTGTGGTTGGCGAGTCATATTCGCGATCGCAATCCCAGCAATCAAACCACCGAAAACTAGACTACCAAAAATCAGCGCAGGTTTTTGCCAATCACGAGAACTAGAAGACGCTCTTATAAAAGCCGACTTTTGTGCAGAAACGAAAGGCTGGGTTGCTTGTGTATGTGCAAGCGCAGGGGATAGGGCAACTGTCGATTGAGTTGTTGAATATGATGGTTTTGGGGGCAGAGTATTTGCAGATTGCAAAGCATATAACATTTTGCTAGCAGTCGAGTAGCGATCGCTTGCTTGAGGCTGAGTTGCTTGTTTGAGGATCATTGCTAATTCTGGCGACACCCCAGGGGCAAAATCCTGCCAAATTACCTCTCCTGTTTGTTGGTTAGTTGGTAACTCGTGTGGCGGCTTACCTGTCAACAGATAAATTGCTGTCAAACCCAAGCTATAGATATCAGTACTATAGACTGGGCGTCCTATGGCTTGTTCACTGGGCATATACCCCGGTGTACCAATCACCAAAGATTGAGTTAGATAACCTGGTGTAGCGGCGATCGAACGTATCGTTTCTTTAACTGCGCCAAAATCAATTAATACAGGCTGATTATTGGTAATACGAAGAATAATATTATCAGGCTTGATATCCCGATGAATTATACCTTTACTATGGACATAATTTAAAACTGATAAAAGATTTAATAATATTTCTCTGACTGTATCTTCACTGATTGGCCCTTGGGCTTCGACAAGGTTTGTTAGAGTTTGACCTTGAATCCATTCTTGGACAAGATAAAATTGTCCGTGTTCAGAAAAATAAGCGTAGAGTTGAGGTATTTGGTCACTACTTTCACCCAAAACCTCCAAAGTAGCTGCTTCCCGTTCAAACCGTTGCTGAATCATTTTGTAGGTTTGCGGGTCGTTTGTCACTGGTTTGAGTTGCTTAATCACGCAGCGACGTCGAGAAGGCATATGGGTATCTTCTGCTAAAAAGGTTTCGCCAAACCCCCCAGCAGCAAGTACTTCGATAACTTTATAGCGGTTATTTAACTGTGTTATAGTCATGCTCCATTGCAAGTGAGCGTCTTTACAAATTTATCTTAGATGTAATAGACCCATCACAGGCGAGGTATTATGCCAACAAAAATTTTGGCGTTGGCTAAATTGCTGTTTTTATGGCGAATATCAATGTAGATTGATGAATAGTTATGGTTTTGACGTGGGCATTGATGGTGTTTTAATCGCAAATACACACAGATACACAATATTTAGACAAAACCTTTATGGAGATGAGTCGATTGCAAATTCGCGAAGATGACCTCACAGGTAAAAAGATCGCTGATCTTCTGCGAGAACATCTCGAAAATATGTATGAGATTAGTCCGCCCGAAAGTGTTCACGCTCTTGATTTAGACGCATTGCGATCGCCCGATATTACTTTTTGGTCAGCTTGGGAGGGCTATGAATTACTCGGATGCGGCGCCCTCAAAGAACTAGATTCCAGAAGTGGTGAAATCAAATCAATGCGTACCGCTAAGGCTCACCGCCGCAAGGGTGTCGCCTCTAAAATTCTTGAACACATCATCAAAGAAGCCGAACGGCGCGGTTACGATTGTCTGAACTTAGAAACAGGAGCTTTTAGTGAGTTCGCCCCCGCACGAGCCTTATACATACGGTATGGATTCGAGTACCGAGGCCCCTTCGCTAACTACATTGATGACCCCAATAGCGTATTTATGACGAAAAAGCTCTAGAAGCCGCTATCTGGGAGAGAGTGATTTTTGTTAGTGTTCATGTATTTTGAGATCAAGCATTTACAGTGAGATCGCCTTTCATCAATAGTTTTCTTGAGTAGACAGCGCCTTACGGTAAACGATCTTGTCAGCGCCTTCTGTATAAAAGTCACGAATCCTTGCTTCTTCGTAATAACCGCACTTGCGGTAAAATGCTCGCGTGCGCTCGAAAT
Source organism: Westiellopsis prolifica IICB1 (assembly GCF_004323185.1). Taxonomy (GTDB): domain Bacteria; phylum Cyanobacteriota; class Cyanobacteriia; order Cyanobacteriales; family Nostocaceae; genus Pelatocladus; species Pelatocladus prolificus_A. Next base: position 2,043,183 of record NZ_NAPS01000001.1, on the reverse strand, counting down.
CCGGTGTACTCGACGTTTCCACCAGTAGCACACGCCCACCGCGCACCGCCAATGTTTGTTCAACATGGCGCAGCAGTTTTGTGCCGCGTCCTTGCTCTTGGCAATCGGGGTGGATCGCGATCAATTGTAGGTTCCAAGTTCTATCAGTCATCCGCTCCATCTCACAGTAAGCGACCCCTACCGCCCCGTTATCGTCGTCGGTGAGCCAGAAGCGCTCGGCTTTGCCATCTCGTAAAGAATCGCTGTCGTTGTTAACGCTGAAGTAATCAGACAGCATCTTGCCAAGTTCCTCAAGTTGCTCCGGCTCAAACAGTCCGGTTGCGTCAGCTAGAGCAATCAGTGCGGTCGTGTCATCGGGCGTGGTCGGTCGAATCATCACAAACTCCGTGTGCATGTAAAGCAGCTCAACTAGCAAAGGAGATAGCATAACAACTGTTGTAACTTTATTACATAACAACTGTTGTGATAGAATGTCAAGGGATTTGTTTTATGTTGCTGTAAACTCTAGAAGAGCTATGAGTTATGATGATCGCCGGATTAAAGTTGCTCAAGCAGCGTGGCGGGTGATTGTCCGCGAAGGATTGGATCGCGCCAGTATGCGGGCGATCGCGCAAGAGTTAGGCTCTTCGACGGGGGTTGTTACCCATTACTTTCGAGATAAAGAAGAACTCATCCTATTTGCCTTAGAACAAGTGTTTGAAAACACCTTGGTGAACATGAAAACCTGTGCCGAAGGACAGCAAGGAATTGACAGACTAACGCAGATGATTTTTGTCGCTCTACCTCTGGAGGATATTGACAGAACTGATTGGAAGGTCTGGGTGGCATTTTTGGGCTATTCTATCGGGCGTGAACACCTTGTTCAGGAGCATCGAAAACGCTATGACTTCTTACGGCAGATGATTTGTCAAGAGCTAGCTGAGTTACAAACAGCCAAGCTGATTCGATCTGAACTCGATGTCATCCTAGAAGCTAATGCGCTCATCGCCCTAGTGGATGGTATTGGCACTGGTGTTGTCATTTGTCCTGAGCAATTCTCAGCAGAGCAACAACGATACCTCGTGCAGCGACATATCAATGCTTTACTAGCACCATCTTGATTAGCGAAGCTTTGGGATGCTCCCTAAAAGGGAACAGGGATCGGGGATCGGGGATTAGTTTTTCTTCCTTGTCTCCCTTCCCTTGTCTTCCTTGTCCCCTACAATTAGATTTGAAAATCCCTAAGCTACTTTTTTTGCTTCTAAGTGTTTTAATTCACTCGGAGCAAATACACCATTCTCAGTAATGATGGCTGTAATTAATTCTGCTGGGGTGACATCAAAAGCGGGATTGTAGAATTCCACACCATCGGGTGTCAAAGTAGTATCACCGATTTGATATATTTCCCCTGGGTGGCGTTCTTCAATCGGGATTTGACTACCATCAGTTAAGTCAAAATCAATTGTAGATAGGGGTGCGGCAACAAAGAAGGGAATATTATGCGCCTTGGATACTAGTGCTAAACTATACGTTCCAATTTTGTTGGCAGTATCTCCATTGGCAGCAATTCTGTCAGCACCTACAACTACTGCATGAATTAAACCTTGTTTCATGCAGTGAGCAGCCATGCTATCAGTAATTACCGTAACTGGGATGCCTTCTTGTACACATTCCCAAGCCGTCAATTTTGCACCTTGCAATCTGGGTCTGGTTTCATCGGCAAATACTCGTGCCAAACGTCCTTCTCGCCAAGCAGAACGTACCACACCCAAAGCAGTACCGTAACCTGCGGTTGCTAATGCTCCAGCGTTACAGTGAGTCAGTAAGGTCAGTTGTCCTGGTTGGGTAGGTAAGGCTTTTAAGCCGTTATCACCGATGTCTTGGCAGGTTTGTAAATCTTCAGCATTGATATTTTGGGCTGTTTGGAATAGAGATTTTCTAATCTCGTCCACTGTTCCAATCGTTTCATATGCTACTTTAATCATCCGGGAGATTGCCCAGAACAGATTTACTGCTGTGGGACGGGTAGAACGTAGCATTTCGGCAACATTTTCTAGGTGATTTAAAAATTCATCCCGATTGTCTGTGTGAATTTCTCTAGCACCAAGATAGATTCCATAAGCAGCAGCAACACCAATTGCAGGCGCACCCCGGACAATCATGGTTTTGATGGCAACTGCCATATCTTCACTGCGACTAATTTCTACAAATGCATACTCATTTGGCAGACGAGTTTGGTCAATCAGTGAAACCAAGTCGTTGTGCCAGATCACGGGATATACTTGGTTAGTTTGAAACATCATATTCTTTGAAAATTAATTGGCAACCACAAAAACAATAAATCAGGCAATGGGGAAAAGCAAAGGGAAAAGGTTAAGGGTAATAAGTAATGGGGCTATTACCCATTACCCATTACCTATTAGACATCTGGTGAAATTAAATATGCGTTATCCAGAACCCTGGTAGAGACGTAGCACTGCTACGTCTCTACATTTTTTTCACGCCTATGTCTATTGTGTATTTGTGGTTAATTTTATTACACTACTGCGGATTTTGGCTGATTAAAGAAAGCTTGTAAAACCTTTTCAGCAATTTGTGGACTTGTTAAACCTAATTCTGCCTTCGATTGATTTGGTTCTGCATGGTCTACTAGTATATCTGGTACACCAATCCGCTTGATCGGTACCACAATATCAGCATCTAAGAGTGCTTCGGCGACTGCGGAACCAAAGCCACCCATCAAACAGCCTTCCTCCAAGGTGACAACACGTCCGATTGTTTGGGCGAGGGGGAAAATTAATTCTGTATCGAGAGGCTTGACAAAACGGGCATTAACTACTGTTGCTTCTATGCCATGTTCACTGAGGATTTCAGCTACTTGCGTCGCTGGATTTACCATTGTGCCATAACCCAAGATCAGTAAATCATCTCCTTGACGGAGAATTTCGGCTTTACCGATTTCCAAGGGTTCCCAACCTTCTTCCATCAACGGCACACCATAGCCATTACCACGAGGAAAACGCATGGCGATCGGTCCTGTGGTATGATTAACGCCTGTAACAATCATGCGCTGAAGTTCGGCTTCGTCTTTGGGTGCCATGAGTACCATGTTGGGAATGCAGCGCAGATAGGCAATATCATACATTCCTTGGTGGGTAGGGCCATCAGCACCAACAATTCCTGCACGATCTAAACAGAAGAATACAGGTAAGTTTTGGATGCAAACGTCGTGGATGATTTGATCGAAGGCACGTTGCAAGAAGGTGGAATAAATAGCAGCAACAGGACGCATACCTTCCGCAGCTAGCCCAGCAGCTAGGGTAACGGCGTGTTGTTCAGCAATACCTACATCTATATATTGATTTGGTAGCTTGGCTTGTAATTTGTCTAAGCCTGTTCCTGTCGCCATCGCCGCCGTAATACCGATGATTTTTGGGTTTTGTTCGGCGAGTTTGACTAAAGTGTGGGCAAATACTTTTGAGTAAGCAGGGGGTTTAGGTTTACTAGAGGGGACAGCTTTACCAGTAGACAAGTTGAAGGGGTTTTGGGCATGATAACCAACTTGGTCTTTTTCGGCAATTTCGTAACCTTTACCCTTTGTTGTTGCTACATGCACTAACACAGGCCCGACAATTTGATGCGCTTGTTGGAAAGTAGCAATCAATTCTTCTAAATTATGTCCATCTACTGGCCCCATATAGGTAAAACCAAGTTCTTCAAAAACTGCACCCACTTTTGGTACAGCTAGGCGCTTCATCCCTTCTTTGATGCGTCCTAATTCTGGCGAAAAAGACTCACCAACAAAAGGAATTTGCTTCAATTGTTCCTCAAGATTATCTTTGAAAAATTGCACCGGACCGCTAAGACGCATTTTGTTGAGGTAGCGGGGAATTGCGCCAACGTTGGGAGATATGGACATTTCGTTGTCATTGAGGACAACTAATAAATTAGTTTTAGGTAGGTGTCCTGCATGGTTGATGGCTTCCAATGCCATACCGCCAGTCAACGCCCCATCACCGATAATAGCAGCTACTTTAAATTTTTCTCCTTTCGCATCTCTTGCTAAAGCCATACCCAAAGCGGCGGAAATACTGGTAGAAGCGTGTCCAGCGCCGAAATGATCGAACTTACTTTCACAACGCTTGAGATAACCAGCAACTCCATCTTTTTGCCGTAGAGTATCGAAATTACCGTAGCGTCCTGTAATTAGTTTGTGGGGATATGCTTGATGTCCGACATCCCAAATGACTTTGTCGCGATCTAAATCTAGTGTTTGATATAGACCCAAGGTTAACTCTACAACACCCAACCCTGGCCCTAGATGCCCTCCAGTTGCTGCTACGGTTTGCAGATGCTTATCCCGAATTTGACGGGCTATTTGTTGCAACTGGCGAATTGATAAACCGTGCAACTGGTTGGGATGGGTAATTTCACTCAAATGCATACTATAGCGTTTTCCTCTCTAGATCTTATATACTGATTTTCCCACGCTAGGGTGATGAGCAACTTCCAGCAAATTTTCTTAAATATCTGAGATTGTCAACAAATTTCGTCATAGATGAGACTATAGCTTTGTTGTTGGCAAACAGAATACCAATTATTTGTGTTTATTAGTGTTTGAGAAATCAAACACAAAATATAATTTGCCAAAACTTACTGAGAACTTTGCACACCACTAATTCGTAGAACATCACTAACAGTGGCACAGTAATTTGGTAAGCCAAAACTATCTGGATTCACGAACTTTTGATAAGTAAAATGTCGATAGTTCATACAAAATCTATCCCAAGCAGCCATCCTAATACGAAACAAAACTATTAATAGGTTAGCTAATGAGAAAGACAGGGGGATACGAAAGCGAATTTTTTTACCAAGATAAGCACACAGTTCTTCGATCGCTTGGTTTGCAGTTAACGGTGCTTGACCTAAAACTAATTGCCTGCTTTCATTTTCTTGAGGTGGATTGTCGATTAGATATCGGACAACTGTGGCAATGTCTTGTGCATGAATAAAGTGAAAGCTACCGTCTGCTTGCAAAAAACGAATGTAATCGATGTATTTTGTAACTTCAGGAATACCAGGTGTGAGATGTGAATAGGGTTTATTACCATCGCCACCCAAAACTAATGTGGGGAAAACTTCAGTAATTTTAGGCGCGATCGCTAATTTGCTAATTTTCTGCAAGCAATCATATTTCGAGCGGATATAATCTGTACCCAGTTCTCCTGCTTCTTTCAGTGGTTTGTTGTTGCTGTCTAATACGCTAGCAGTTGAAAAATAAATCACCTGTTCACAGGTTGCTGGCTCTAAATAATTCAGTAATTCTAGAGTTTTGACGACATTAATATCAAAAGTACCCGCCCCACCCCACGCTGTAGCCGTTAATACTGCAACATCTATTGTTTTCAATAAGTCCGCAAAATGACGAATTTGTTGCATATCACCTTGCAAGACGTTGACATTTGGACGAACTTGTGTATCTACTTTTAATTTCTCTGGGTTTCTCACCAACAGAAATAGCTCGTGGTCTGTTTGTTGAATTAATGCTTCACTAAGATAGTGACCAATACAGCCACTGGCACCGGTGACAAAAATTCGCTTTTTAGTCATAAAAATTTGTTATTTGTTGCTGGTTGTCTGTTGTTTGGATTTTACTGGAATAGTTGTTGATTAACGGAGATTTGTTTCCGAAGAACTAACACCCAACAACCAACAACCAACAACCAACAACCAACACCTAACAACTAACTGCATTAAGTTGCTTGGCTGTTTCAAAGAAAAAGGCGACATTTTCTTCAGGGGTTTCGGGGAGAACACCGTGTCCAAGGTTAAGGATGTGACCCCAGTTACCAGCTTTGCGAACCGTATCAATCACGCGATCGCGAATAAATTCCTTAGATCCAAACAATACACCAGGATCAAGATTACCTTGCACCTTCATGTGTTTGCCCAATCTGGCGCGCGCATCTGCCATGTCTACTGTCCAGTCTACAGTAATAATATCCGCACCGGATTTTGCCATTCTTTCTAGCAAACCCGCGCTACCACTAACTAAAAGAATTAGGGGTGTATCTGGATGAGTTTCCTTAACTTTTTGGAAAACTTTTTGCTGATAAGGTAAGGCAAAAGTTTCGTAATCTTGAGGACTTAATTGTCCTGCCCAAGAATCAAACATTTGCACAACTTGAGCGCCGCAGTCAATTTGATAACAAACGTAAGTGGCGATCGCATCTGAAAGTTTTTCCAAAAACTGATGCAGGACTGTCGGATCAGAAAACGCCATATTCTTAATAATGGAATAGGTTTTAGAACCTTTTCCTTCTACAGCGTAAGCTGCTAAAGTCCACGGCGCACCGACAAACCCTAACACCGTTGATTTATTACCCACCTCTTGGCGCAGTGCTTGCAATATAGTTTTGATAAACGGCAGAGATTTTTCTGGTTCTAAGGGAAGCAGGTTATCAACTTGTGCTTGGGTGCGGATGGGAGATTGAATAATTGGTCCTTTACCTTCCGCAATATCCATATCTATGCCCAAACCAGGCAATGGTGTCACAATATCAGAAAATAGAATTACACCATCTGGTTGAAAAGCCCGCCAGGGTTGCAAAGAAACTTCGATCGCAACTTCTGGAATTTCAGATCGTTCACGAAACGAAGGGTATTTCTCCCTTAAATCCCGATAAGCTTTCATGTATCGTCCCGCTTGTCGCATCATCCATACCGGCGGACGATCTACAACTTCACCACGAGCTGCTCTAAGGAGAAGAGGATCACTAGAGGAAATACCCATTAACAACTCATCCTAAACTCTTTATTTATGTCATTGTTTAGCTTATCATTCTGCTTTGCGGTTTTTCAGGAGAGTTGGGGATTGGGGATTGGGGATTGGGGATCGGGGATCGGGGATCGGGGATCGGGGATCGGGGAGTGTGGGGAGTAATGTAGAGACGCGATTCATCGCGTCTGGGTGTGTGGGGAGTAATGTAGAGACGCGATTCATCGCGTCTGGGTGTGTGGGGTGTGTGGGTATTGGGCATGAGGTATGGGGCTTTAAGAGTTATCTTTCTGTAAATAAGTATTTGTATTCCGCTGATGGGTCTTTGATACTCGACGATGAGTGTTTGATACTCGACGACGAGTCTTTTATACCCAACGACGAGTGTTTGATACTCGACGACGAGTGTTTGATGCTCGACGACGAGTCTTTGATACCCAACGACGAGTCTTTGATACTCGACGACGAGTCTTTGATACTCGACGACGAGTCTTTGATACTCGACGACGAGTCTTTGATACTCGACGACGAGTCTNGACGAGTCTTTGATACTCGACGACGAGTCTTTGATACTCGACGACGAGTCTTTGATACTCGACGACGAGTCTTTGATACTCGACGACGAGTCTTTTATACTCGTCAGCGAAATACAAATACTTGTTTAAAGCCCCATGCTCTTGACCATTGACAAATGACCATTGACAAATGACCACAATATTTACATTTTTGCCTTATTCTTATTTCAGTAATTCACCATTATCGTAAAGATTTTTACTTAAAGACGGATGCAAACACAATCGAATATACCTTCTGGAGAGGCTTTTATCTCTAGTAATGGCAAATTACAGAAACTTTTAATACCGCGATCGCAGCGACGTAAGTTTTTTCTCCAATTTACGGTGATGACTTTCACTGGATGGATTGTAGGGGGAATTACTAGTATTGCTTTAGAAAAATACTTTCTGCAAACACTCCCACCTGCTGTACTCGAACAACAACCCTCATGGTATGGATTGGTCAAATTTATAAGTAGTGTTGTTTTTGCAATAATTTTCGCCACCGACCAAGCGCTTGTCTTGCGCCGATATTTATCTGCATGGTGGTTGTGGGTGCTTGCTACCAGCGTCGGTTGGTTGGTTGCTAATCATGTCTCAACAGCATGGATTAACTATATTTCATCAATAGCTGACTCTTTGGATAAAACTTTATCTCTTGAGGATGTAATATTTTTTGGAGGTTTATCAACCCTCTCCTATGTATTGTCTGGAATTTGGGTAGGATTTCTTCAGTGGCTGGTATTACGCCGATATACCGCAGGTGCTTGGTGGTGGAATTTCTTACCTTCATTTTCCTATTTGTGTATCAGTATCTTCGTTTGGCTACTTTCTTGTTTACAAGATCTAATTCCAGAAGTCAGCCGCGCTCAGATATTGTATTTAAGTGGACAAGCATTGACGGCAATTATTTTAGGAGTTATTCCAGCCATCGGCTTTTGCAGGTTGAAAATTTACTCCCACCGTATCATTCCTTCAAAGTAGTTGCAGCAAAATCAGGTTATTAATTATGAACAAAATTGACTCCTCACATCCGACAGTTACTCCACCCGTCGCTGAAAAACAACCCCAGGTGTTAGAGTTGCACGGCGACAAGCGGATAGATAATTACTTTTGGATGCGCGATCGCGAAGATCCGAAAACTATGGCTTACCTGGAAGCAGAAAATGCTTACACTCAAGCCAAGATGCAGCATACGGAAGCTTTCCAAACACAGTTATACGAAGAAATGCTGTCTCGAATTAAGGAAACAGACCTTTCTGTGCCTTATCGTAAAGATGAATATTATTATTATTCGCGCACAGAAGAAGGTAAAGCCTATCCAATTTATTGTCGTAAAAAAGGCAGTCTTGATGCTTCTGAAGAAATATTACTAGATCAAAATGAACTGGCTAAAGACCACGATTTTTTCAGCATCGGAGTTCTACAAGTTAGCCCCAATCATCAAATTTTGGCTTATTCAGTAGATACGACGGGTTCGGAAAGATATACACTGTGTTTTTTGGATTTAAATACTCGTCAACTTTATCCTGAAAGTATCTCTGATACTTATTTTTCCTTTGCTTGGGCTAATGACAATCAAACGGTATTTTATACGAAATTAGATGCTGCTAATCGTCCCTATCAGTTATTTCGACATACATTAGCAACAGATGCTAATGAAGATATTTTGATCTATCATGAACCGGATGATACTTATTATTTAGGAGTGAGCAAAACTCGTAGCCAAGCTTATATTTTGTTGATTTTGGGGAGTCAAATCACTTCAGAAATCCACTATTTAGACGCTAATCATCCTACGGGCAAATTTCAGTTATTTCATCCTCGCACTACAGGAATAGAATACGACATTGATCATCATAGTGATTATTTTTATATAGTCACAAATGAGCAAGCAATTAACTTTAAGTTAATGAAAACTCCTGTAAATGCAACCAGTAAAGAAAATTGGCAAACTATTATTCCTCATCGAGAAGATGTGATGTTATCAGGAATTAGTTTGTTTGCTAATTACTTGGTGATTTACGAACGTCAAGACGGATTACCAGTTGCAAGGGTACACAACCTCACGAATGGCAAAGAACATAATATTAATTTTCCTGAACCAACCTACTCATTTTTTGAAGGTAGTAATCCAGAATTTGACACCACTACTTTGCGGATACACTACACTTCTTTGATTACGCCACCATCCGTATTTGATTACGATTTAGAAACAAATGAGCGAGAATTGAAGAAAGAAACAGAAGTTTTAGGAGGGTATGACAGAACTCTGTATAACAGTGAAAAATTGATGGCTGTGGCTCCTGATGGTACACAAATTCCCATATCTATTGTTTATAAAAAGGGAATCAAAAAAGATGGCAAAAATCCTTTGTATCTGACGGGATATGGTGCTTATGGAGTAAATTCTTCAGTATATTTTTCTTCATCGCAATTATCTTTATTAGAGCGGGGAATTGTATTTGCGATCGCTCATATTCGTGGCGGTGAAGAAATGGGGCGCAAATGGTATGAAAATGGCAAATTCTTGCACAAAAAAAATACCTTTACAGATTTTATTGCCTGTGCAGAATATCTCATTTCCCAAGGCTGGACAACAAATAATTCACTTACTATTTCTGGTCGTAGTGCAGGCGGTTTATTGATGGGAGCAGTAGTCAATATGCGCCCTGATTTGTTTAAAGTTGTAGTTGCGGATGTCCCTTTTGTAGATGTAGTCACAACCATACTTGATACTTCCCTACCTCTGTCAGCAATGGAATGGGAAGAATGGGGAAATCCCAACGATAAAGTTTATTACGACTACATGAAATCCTACTCGCCCTACGATAATGTCGAGGCAAAAAATTACCCAGATATGTTAATTACAGCAGGTTTAAATGATGCTCGCGTGAAATATTGGGAACCTGCAAAATGGACAGCAAAACTCCGAGAACTCAAAACAGATGACAACATTCTCCTGTTGAAAACTAACATGGGTGCAGGACACAGTGGCGCATCTGGACGTTACGAAAGTTTGCGAGAACTTGCTTTTGAATACGCTTTTGTCTTGGATAGATTGGGAGTAGAAAGGGGATAGGGGATCGGGGATCGGGGATAAGGGATCGGGGATCGGGGATCGGGGATCGGGAAGAA
>NZ_NAPS01000001.1:2019600-2032729 GCF_004323185.1 Westiellopsis prolifica IICB1 | reverse complement strand
TTGTCTCCCTTGTCTCCCTTGTCTTGTTCCCGATCCCCAATCCCCGATCCCTTACCCCCGATCCCCGATCCCCGATCCCCTACTTCCCCCAAATCATATCTAAACGTTCTTGAGCAGTTTTGAGAGCTTTTTCAGGAGACTCACCCAATAAAGTAGCCTCAATGGCTCTCCCTAAACTATCAGAAATACGGCTATAACCAGCAATAATCGGTCGAGCGCGTGCTACAGACACTTGCTCTAAAAACATTTTTAGCACTGGTTTTTGGCTGACAAATTCTTGAAAAGCTTGACTTTGAGCAGATTTAATGTTTACTGGTAAAAAACCTGTGCCAATACTCCACTCAGTTTGAAATTCTTCACTCAAAACGTATTCTAAAAACTTGAATGCTGCTTGCTCTCTTTCTGGCGTAGTTTTCATCACAAACATATTCCCCGTACCTGTGACTGTAGCTTGTTCAACTTCCCCAGGTATGGGAAATACATCAAAATCGACATCAGACTTCATAATATAAGTCCAAGGACCAGTAATTTGCATCGCCACTTTACCAGCGATAAAATTATCTTCCTCATAACCTCGTTCTGGTGCGGATAGTTTTGCTGAACCATCTTTCATTAAATCTTGCCAAAATTGTAAGGCTGCGATCGCTCCTTTGTTCAGCAAATCTGGTTGATTATCTTTGACAATCTCTCCCCGCGCACCTAATAAAAAGGGAAACCAACTAAATACAGTCCATTCTTGCTTTCCCAAGGGTAATAACATTCCGTATTGTTCGGGGCGTTTGTCACCATTACGATCTATAGTTAATTTTTTCGCAACTTGGCGTAACTCTTCCCAAGTCTTTGGTAGTTCAGTTATTCCCGCAGCTTTAAATAAATCTGCTCGATAAAAAATCCCCATATTGCTCGTATATAAAGGGATTGACCAAGTTTGATTATTTAAGCGCAATTCTTCAAATAAACTGGGGAAAACTTCAGATTTTATAGGTGATTTTTCCAGCCATTCATCTAAAGGTTGAATCGCTCCTAATTCTACAAACTGACCTGTAACTTGGGGGTAAAATGTCAAAATATCTGGAGGTACATTACCCACAACTGCTGTTAATACTTTTGGTAATCCCTCTGCATAGACAGATTCGACTTGAATATCAGTATGAGTCTGATTAAATTTATTTACCAGCTTTTGAAAAACATCCCGATTTGTCGGCGGATTGATTGACTGCCATAATGTCAGATGAATGACTCCGGTGTCTTGAGGTGCTGGTTTCTGACAGCTAGTTAATATTAGACAAAAACTCAGGATAGCTCCCAAAACGAGAGCTTGCCTAGTATAGCTGGTTAATTGGTGAAAAAGTTTTTTGATATGAGATAGGAAAATAATGTTATTCATACCAAACAGTTAGCCAGACGAGGAAATATTTTCTAAAAAATTCTTAGATACACTAGTTTCTGCTCTAGTATAAATATAAGTTTTTGGTTCTGTAATTTTTCGAGTTCTAAAGATTTTTTCTGCCCTTTCCCATAAATCAGTATCCTCTCCATAAGTAAAATGACGAAATCCTCCCAACTCAAAAAAGACTTGTCTTTTACCAAAGAATGTTGGACCCAAAACGCAATCTTGTATGTTAATTAATTTATCCGGTTGATAATAATCAACTACGAAAATCTCTTCTTCAGTTGCAAAACCTCCTTCAATTAAGTCCACTTCTGGGTTGGATTTCATATATTCTAAACGTGATTCTAAATGGTTTTTTTTGTAACCATCATCACTATCTATGAATGTAATATATCGCCCGAAAGATGCTTGAATTCCAGCGTTTTTAGCGTAACACTGTTTTTTGTTTTTATGTTTTAGATAACGAATATTATTAAATTGTTGCAGATAATTGTTGACAATTGCAAAAGAGTTATCCTGACTACCATCATCAACTATAATCAGTTCCCAATCTTGAAAAGTTTGAGTAATAACACTATCAATACAATGATTTAAATATTTTTCTCTATTATAGGTACAGACAATTACTGATATTTCAGGAGTTGGATCAAAAATTACACTACTCATTTTTGGCTATGACTATTAATTTTACTAATAATTGTAATAAGCTGTTATGCATTTAAATTGTATATTTTACGATCAGGTTGTCAAAAGTCAAGAGTCCAGAGTCAAAGACTAGCTAGGACTTTGGACTCTTGACCCTCGACAGTGCTAACGCAAGAATATTTAATCTAAGCGCACATCAACTTATCACATCTCAGATATAAGAGATGTTATTTTAACAGGGTTTTGTAAGATTTTCCAAGAGGTTTGCAATTTAGACCTGAGAACACTTTCCATAAGGTAGAGAAATAAGGTATCTCACTATGTGTCTGAAACCTTAAACTCTTTTAGTTATCTCTTTGTGCAGCCTGCGTAAGCCGTAGAAGCGTCTACAAAATCACAAAAATTACTTTTCCTAACTTTGAAAATATCCTTTTGATTGGTTAGACAATCATAGTCTGAAAATAAATATATCAGATTATAGATATTTTTATACAAAATGATATTGTTTACATAATACAGAGTTTAATTACATAATAATAATGCCAATGACTAATATTTAGTATGATTCATTTTGGTACTATTTGCCCTACTGCAACTGGACATCTTAATACCATGACTGCTTTAGGGCGTGAACTAAAAAGGCGTGGTCATCGTGTTACTGTTCTTGGTATGCCGGATGCGGAAACTTATGCTCAAGCTGCGAGTTTAGAATTTCGCGCCATATCAGGTTCTGAGTTTCCTGTAGGTACAACAGCTAAATTTTATGAGCAGTTGGGAAAACTCAACGGTATAACAGCATTGCGCTATACAACTAGTTTATCTGAAAAAATAACGGGTTTATTTTTGCGAGACGCACCACAAGTTATTCAAGAAGCTGGGGTAGAAGCTTTAATAATTGATGAATGCATATTTGGAGGAAGTACTGTTGCAGATTTTATAAATATTCCGTTTGTGACAGCTTGTTCTGCATTGTTGAACGGTTTTGATGATTCTATTCCTCCAGTTTTTACAACTTGGAAATATAATCCAACTTGGTGGGGACGGTTACGTAATCGTGCTGCTTATGCATTGATGCTGAGTTTTTCAAAATCAATTCGGGAAGTAATTTCAGAATATCGTCGTCAATGGAAGTTACCTGCTTGTTCTAATGTTAATGATTTTTACTCCGTCTCAAAGTTAGCAATAGTAAGTCAGCAAATCACAGAGTTGGAATATCCAAGACCTAAATTAGCTGGGTTAGTTCACTTTACAGGTCCCCACTTTGACCATACAGGTAGAAAACCTATTGATTTTCCTTTTGAAAAATTGAATGGTCAACCTCTAATTTATGCTTCAATGGGGACATTACAAAATCGCCTCAATCATATTTTTTACAAAATTGCAGAAGCGTGTGTGGGGTTAGATGTTCAACTAGTGATTTCTCTTGGTGGTGGATTAGAACCAGAAGCATTACCAAACTTACCAGGAAAACCTTTAGTTGTTAAATATGCACCACAACTAGAACTCCTACAAAAAGCTAGTTTAACTATTTGCCATGCAGGAACCAATACGGTGTTTGAATCTCTGTATTACGGTGTACCTTTAGTGACTATTCCTATTACTAATGACCAACCAGGAGTAGCAGCGCGTATTGCTTGGACTGGTGTAGGGAGATTTATTTCTCCTTCTAGTTTGACTACTGCGAGATTGCGTCAGGCTATTCAAGAAGTGTTGACACAGAAATCTTACCAACAAAATGCTATGAGGTTACAAACTGCAATGAAGCAAGCAGGAGGAGTGACTCGTGCTGTTGATATTATTGAACAGGCAGTATCTTAATCTTAAACTTAGGCGACAGCATATCCCGTTATTAAAAGTTATGATTCAACAACCTGTTTTACCTTTTTTAAATCGTTATTGGCAAGATTCATTTAGCTTAAAACAGCATCTCAAAGATTTTTTGCATATAGATGCAGAAACTCTGGAGACTAAATTAGCAGCTGGTCAGCAACAAATGGCTGCTTTAGGTCATAAAGATTTTGACTGGGAACAAGCAACGGCTTTTTATCAGGATAAAGTTAAAGAGCTTTATTTATTTGATTTAGGAGCATGGCATTTATCAATTCATGAACGTCTTGGTAATATGCTACGGTTAATTGCAGATCATGCTCAAGGTAAGGTGTTGGATTTTGGAGGTGGAATTGGAACTCATGCAATTGGTGCTGCTTGTTGTCCTCAAGTTACAGAAGTAATTTATTGTGATATTAATCCGATAAATATTGATTTCGTGCGTTATCGGACTGCTCAATTGGAACTAAGTGACAAAATTCGCTTTTTTTCAGAAATACCTGAGAATGAAACTTTTGAAACTATTCTTTGCTTTGATGTTTTAGAACATTTACCAGACCCTAGTCAGCAGTTACTAAAGTTTGATCAAATTCTGACATCTGAAGGTAAGATGATTCTCAATTGGTTGTTCTTTAAAGGTTTCAATCAAGACCATCCGTTTCACTTAGATGATCCTCAGCTAGTAGATGCTTTTTTCCGCACTCTTCAGAGCAATTTTGTGGAAATTTTTCAACCTTATGACACCTTTGCGCGTTGTTATAGAAAATGGAATTAACTTCAAAAAAATCCGCTGATTTTTTTTCATGTCAAATCAAACGAGCATGAGTATCGTACCAAGGGAGTTTAAGTTGTAGTTCATTTAAAACCATTTTTCCTAAGGAAAATTGGTTGAAAAATCCGTTTGCTCCCAAAAGTCTGTATTGTAAAAAAATACGTTTGTAGACTTTGATAACTTCAGTTTCAGATAGCCAGTTTCCTGGTGTTTCTTCTCCAAAAAGTCCACTACTACCGTATTCAAACCGATGTTTGATATATTCACCTTCTTTGGCTGGAAAAGGACAAACTTGTTTAGGTACGTCTTTTTGGTTGATAGCTTTAAATTTTTTATAACCAAGTTCTTTTAACAGTGTTAATTCTGCTAACAGGTCATTCCATGATGTTTGTGTAGATTCTATCGATAGAAACTGAGGTTTGGTTCCAAAGCTCTGTAAAGCCTGTAAGCATAATAGATCAGCACCTTCAATATCAACTTTCAGATAATAAGGGATACCAAACTCCTGTAGAATATTTTCAAATTTACGCCCTTCTACAGTGGTAGCAGTAGAACGTGTCCCCAAAAAATCATTTCGACTGACAAAATCTAATGAAGTTGTACTCCAAATACTTCTATCCAAGTTGATGTAAAAAGTAACTGGTTGATTTTGGGATGATATAGCAAAATTGAGTAGAATAAGCTGACCAGTTTGTATGTATGCATCTAGTCTTTTCTTTGTACCCTCATAAATATCAGGGTTAGCTTCTATACCAATAACTCGAAATCCTTTTTTGAGGTAAAATTCAGTGTCCTCACCTGTGTGAACACCAACATCTATAATTAAGTTTTTATCCATATTTATTATTTATTATTTAATAGTTAACATACCTTGGTCTGCATCCAAAATTACTTCCACACCGACAGGTAAAGCTGCATTTGGTGCTTCATGACCAAAGGGTAAATCAGAGACAACGGGAATTCCTAAATCATTTAAGCGATCGCGCAAAACTTCTGCCACACTAAAACTGGGAACACCTGCTGGTGCTTCACAGTTAGTAAAACTACCCAAAGCAATCCCACGAACCTTAGACAAAGCACCACTCATTCGCCATTGCGTCAGCATTCTATCAATACGGTAAGGCGCTTCTGTCACATCCTCAAAAGCTAGGATGACACCATCTAAATCTGGTTGAATGGGTGTACACAGAAGATGGGTAGCAACAGTGAGATTAGCTGGTAACAGGATACCATTAGCGACACCGCCTCCCCAACCACAACCTTTTAAACCATTAAGGGAACGTCCTTCCACCCAATCAAATAAGCGTTGAATTGACCATTCTGGTTCATCAGCAATGGTGGTTAACAAAGGCGCATGTACACCGGAAACCCCCAGTTTATAAAGACTCCAGAGTAAAGCGGTGATGTCGGAAAAGCCGATGATCCATTTGGGAGTGGGGGTGTGGGGGGTGTGGGGAGTGTGGGGAGTAATAATATTTCCCGTGTCCCCATGTCCCCCATGTCTCCCTGTCCCCCATGTTCTCCCTGTTCCCCCTGTCCTCCTACATCTTCCCAATTCCAATTTTCCAAAATCCGGGTACTACCAAAACCACCTCTGGCGCAGAGAATACCACGACATTCGGGATCGTGCCATGCTGATGCTAGGTGATGACGACGATTTTCATCCCTCCCAGCTAAATAACCCCATCTGTCATTGATCTCTGGGATTACTTCTACTCGATAACCACGCGATCGCCAAATTTCTACTCCCCGTTCAAATGTCGTCAGTTCTCGCAAAGCACCGCTAGGTGCGATGACTCGCAGTAAATCGCCAGGTTGGAGAGGTTGTGGAATAATTATTTGAGATTGCATTGGTTTAGGTCAAAAATTAATGTTTATTGTTGGGTGTGGGAGTGTAGCGGGGGAGCATCCCAATTTTTCAATATACAGTTAAGAGTTTAAATCCTGTAGAGACGCGATAAATCGCGTCTGGTACTGGTAAAACCCCAAAATCATGACGAAAATTCTTAACCGAACCGTATTGCGAGTATAGGAGAAGTCATATTTTCGTGCAAAGGTTGTGGGATTTTCCGGTGAGAGACTAGCTTGAAACAAGAAACTCCAGGTTTCAAACAACAAACTCCAAGCATCAAACAACAAGGATATAAAAAAATCCACCACCAATGTAGACGCGCAAGCGTATCCCCAATCCCCGTTACCCCTTCGCCCCTAATCCCCACTCCCTTAGGGGAGTGGGGGCCCCGAGTTCCCCAAAGGGGACCCCTACCTTCCCCAATCCCCGATCCCCGATCCCCAATCCCCAAGATGCTTCCAAATATTTCTACAATTCCTTTACGCCAAATGGCTTCCGGTGATGGTTTATCACTACAAGTATATAAATTTATTGGTGCTTACCCCGGCAAAAAAGTTTACATTCAGTCTAATTTACATGGTGCAGAAATCGCTGGTAATGCAGTGATTCACCAATTAATTGAGTTTTTACTGACGCTCAATGATACTGATTTAGTAGGAGAAATTTGGTTAGTTCCTGTTTGTAATCCGATGGGAACCAATACTCGTGTGCATCACTTTTCACCTGGTAGATACTGTGTTTATGAGGCTAAAGATTGGAATCGTATCTTTTGGGATTATGAAAAAGAAGCTGATGATTTAGCTGTGTTTGCTAAATCTCAACTTCATTTAAAATGGGAGGTCGTCAAACAAAATTATCTTGCCTTAATTCAGCAAAGATTCACGCAACTTTTAGAAAAAATTAATTCTCCCAGTGGTGTACCTTATACTGAGAGGTTTCGCTACAAACTACAATCTCTGAGTTTAGATGCTGATTATTTAATTGATTTACATAGTTCTACCAATCAAGGTTTAAATTACCTTTATTACTTCCCAAATCGAGAAGATAGTGCGAAATACTTTTTACTCAATTTTGGGATTGTGCTTGATGAATATGACGGTGATGCTTTTGATGAAGCATTTATTAAACCTTGGTTAGCATTAGAAAAAATTTTTAAACAACTAGGAAGAGATGTCAAGTTTGATGTAGAAGCCTGGACACTGGAGTTAGGTATGGGTATGCAAATGAATCTTGATTCTGTAGCTAAGGGAATTTTAGGAATCAAAAATTATTTAGCATCTAAAGGAGTGCTAAAAGTTGCTGATTTTCCTTTAGCAAATAATGAAAATCACGAAATGGCTTTTAAAGCCAGAAGTCAGATTCAGAAATATTATGCTCCAGCAGGCGGAATGATTCAATCAAGAGTAGAATTGGGAAGTGAAATTAAAGCTGGACAGAAGCTTTATCAAATTCTGAGTTTCAATAAAGAAGGTAAGCTACCTCAAGTAATTGATATTTACTCTGAGCGAAATGGATTAGTATATGATGTAGCAACGAATCAAGCTGTGAATGAAGGGGAATTTGTACTGGGAATGATTTAGAACTGCAATAGCATTAAAAATATCCCCGACTTCTTTAGGAAGTCGGGGTTCTAACTCTTAAACTTATTGCTATATCTAGACATAATTCAACAAAGATACATAAATGTATATGTTCATCAATAAATATCTACTCTATCGGTAATTAGAACTAGGGTATTATTTAGTTTGGCTTTGTTAGTGAATCTTAACATTGACTGGGCTATAGGTTTTGAGATTTGGTGTGTGAAATGTATTTGGTAGTTAAATATATTTAGTAGTGGATTAAACTAAAGCAAAGGCAATAGCTAAAAACTTCAGGGTGATTCTATGTTTCTTTTGTCTCTACACACCAAATTACTAATTGCAAACGTAGAGTAAATGGAGTCACAAGTGACTAGTAATAATAATGACATCTTCTCTTTTGTTGGGGAAGTAATGATTCCACAAGCTCCTCCTGGTTTCAAATCAGGTTTTATCGGTATTGTCGGTCGTCCCAATGTCGGTAAATCTACGTTGATGAATCAATTAGTAGGACAAAAAATAGCCATTACTTCTCCAGTAGCCCAAACTACACGCAATCGACTGCGGGGTATTTTAACCACAAAAGAGGCGCAATTAATTTTTGTAGATACACCAGGAATTCATAAACCTCACCATCAATTGGGTGAAGTACTGGTGCAGAATGCCAAAATCGCGATTGAATCTGTGGATGTAGTGCTATTTGTGGTCGATGGTACAACAATTTGTGGTGCAGGCGATCGCTACATTGCTGATTTGCTGAGTCGCAGTAGTACACCAGTAATTTTGGGTTTAAACAAAGTCGATCAACAAACAGCAGATTCTCTGAATATAGATGAAAGTTACACCCAATTGGCAAATGGTTATCAATGGCAAACAGTAAAATTTTCTGCGAAAACAGGTACAGGATTGGGCGAACTACAGCAATTACTGATTCAAAATGTAGAACCAGGCCCTTACTACTATCCTCCTGATTTAGTAACCGATCAACCAGAACGCTTTATTATGGGCGAGTTGATTCGAGAACAAATTTTGCTATTAACCCGTGAAGAAATTCCCCATTCTGTGGCGATATCCATAGATAAAGTCGAAGAAACAACAAATGTTACCCGCGTACTCGCCACAATTCATGTCGAACGTGATTCTCAAAAAGGAATTCTCATTGGGAAAGGTGGATCGATGCTGAAAGCTGTTGGTAGCGACGCTAGAGAACAAATTCAAAAGTTAATTGCAGGCAAAGTTTATTTAGAATTATTTGTGAAAGTCCAACCAAAATGGCGTCAGTCTCGTATCCGTTTGGCAGAGTTGGGATATCGCGTGGAAGAATAAAGTTATTAGTCATTTGTCATTGGTCAATCGTCAACCTCTAACAGGATTTTGGATTTATTCCACAGAGAAATCTGCTTGCTCTGTACCCTGCTCGGAATGATTGGTCATTAGTAAATGACACATGACACATGACAAATGATAAATTGATAAAAAATGTATTTTGATACTTCTATTAATCTGTCTCCAGATGCTGAACCATTGCGGGTTTTAATCGTTGAAGATGATCCGATGATGCAATTGGGTTTAGAACAGTCACTAATGGCGCATCCCCAATTGGAAATTGTCGGACAAGCTGAAGATGGCTATTTGGGTGTACAAGCAGCGCTGAAACTTAAACCAGATGTGGTAGTCATGGATATTGGCTTACCCCGTTTAGATGGAATTGCAGCGACACAACAAATTAAAGCTGCATTACCCAATACTCACGTGGTGATGCTAACGTCTCATAAAACAGAAACAGAAATTATTGCTGCATTATCTAGTGGTGCTGATGCATATTGTATCAAAGGAGCAACGATAGAGCGACTTTTAAGTGCGATCGCAGCAGCTGTTGAAGGTGCAACTTACCTTGATCCTCAAATTGCTAGACAAGTTATCGAAAATCTCAAACCACCTTCCCCTAAAGGAAATGTTGCTAACCTTTCTGAACGCGAACTAGAAGTATTAAAACTGATAGTAGAAGGTTATAGTAACCCAGAAATTGCCGAAAAACTTTACCTTAGTCCCAATACTGTGAAAACCCATGTCCGGGGAATTATGAATAAATTATCGGTTGACGATCGCGTACAAGCAGCAGTCCTAGCTTTGCGTTCTGGGTTAGTTTGAATCAGTGATTCAGTTATCAGCAACAGACGCGATTCATCGCGTCTGTACAATTATCAGTGATCAAAGAGAAATAAGGGCGAAGCTTTTATACGATGAGATTTAGTTCTCGATTTCAAGATACCAATACAAATGCTACGCCCCTACTAACCAATAACAAATTTAATGATGTATCTCCAAATTGAGAATGTAGCATCCCAATTGGACTTTTCCTGCCCATAACTCATACTCCAGCCGTAAATTTTCCGGCAGTGGGTGTCCATTCAGGGTTAAGCTACGGGTAAAATTACGTAGGCGAATTGGCTGATGTGGTTTTAGGGACTCATTGGGCAACCAGTAGCGAGTAATTCCATATACACCTCGTTCCCAAAAATGCCGATAGCTCAACTGAGCATTTCCTTGCATAGTCATGGTTACTCGGTAGGGCGAAATCTCTAGCCATAATACTCTCGGACTACTGGGACTTAGTGCTTCTTTACTGTTATTGACAGTCGGTGCTGTCAACAGTAAATGAAAGCGATCGCGGTCTTTTTGATACAATGTTGCGGCAGTTTCAACAACAGACCAAAGTGGCAGATCTGTAGAAATCAGTGATAAGCACACGGGCTTGCGGTGATGTGTCAGCATGGGAGCGATAAAGGCTAAAAGCTAAGGAGTAAAACGAAGTCAAAAATCAGGCGATCGGCAATTAGTGGTAAGCAACTCAATGTTATTTAGCTAGGCTTTGATAAGCTGGACAAATTGGGCTTAAAACAAGTAAGATACCAATCTATGAAGCCTTCATCAGGCTTTTTCTAAATTTATCTTCAGCAATGATAGTTTACGTAGTTGCAATGTGCTGTAATCAAAGTAAACACACTTGTGCTTGAGCTATGTTCAGCTCAGGGGAACTTGCTGGTTACATTATAAGGAAGTGAGAGTAGTTGTAGAAGCGCAAAGCGTGACTTCCTGAAGTATTCAAATGCTACTGCCCATAAACAGGTAAAGTATTACTGTTTTGTCGGATTAGTGACAAATAGTCACGAGTGAAGATTTATCAGTTACTAGTGGTCTGTCCCATTAATTTTGCTGGCCTGCAAGATCCCCGACTTTTGAAAAAAAGTCGGGGATCTGTCTCCTCGTAACCCCTCAGAACTTATGCGACAGACCACTAGTTGATAACTGATAACTGTTTTGAGTAATTTTCATACAACAGAAAGCGATAGGATACTAGCGAGGAAGTAACTAGCACTTTGCCAAACTCAGTTTGCGGGGTTCGTAGTGAGCGCTTAAGCGCTCATGAAGGACTAAAGTCCTCACTACAAACTAGGCAAAAATCATTTGGTGAACTATTAGCAATCGCTTAAATCAGCGAATAGTAACAGCCGCAGTTATCAAGTTTATGGTGGGGAACTTATACCCAATAATGAAACTGATAACTGTTAACACTTTTGCTATTTATCAACTTCCTATACAGTCACAAGCCAGTTTATCCTAATGTCACCTTCTGTTATAACCGTAGAAACTAAAGAAAACGTTTCACAAAATTTAGTCATTCAGCCGCCTGCTTCTGGATTATCTTTACAAGGTGAGATTCAGATTCCAGGAGATAAATCTATTTCTCATCGTGCTTTAATGTTGGGTGCGATCGCTCAAGGTCAAACCCAAATCAAAGGGTTACTTTTGGGTGAAGATCCTTGTAGCACCGCTAGCTGTTTCCAAGCGATGGGGGCTGAAATTTCTGAGCTGAATAGTGAATTAGTAACAGTTACAGGTATTGGTCTGGGAAATTTGCAAGAACCAGCAGATGTGTTAAATGCTGGTAATTCGGGTACGACAATCCGATTAATGTTGGGATTATTAGCATCTCATCCAGGACGCTTTTTTACTGTTACAGGTGATAGTTCTTTGCGATCGCGTCCTATGTCCCGTGTAGTGAAACCACTCCAACAAATGGGGGCGCAAATTTGGGGACGTCAAGGAAATTCTTTAGCACCCTTGGCAATTTCTGGACAGGCTCTCAAACCTATTCACTATTATTCTCCCATTGCTTCTGCTCAGGTCAAATCCTGTATTTTGCTAGCAGGTTTGTTAACAGAAGGACAAACCACCGTCACAGAACCAGCCCTTTCCCGTGATCATAGTGAACGAATGCTGAGGGCGTTTGGAGCAAAATTAGATATTGACCCAGAAACTAATAGTGTCACGATTACCGGTCCTGCTCAACTCGTCGGACAAACAGTAATTGTCCCTGGTGATATCAGTTCCGCCGCTTTTTGGTTAGTAGCTGGGGCGATCGTACCAAATTCAGATTTAGTGATTGAGAATGTTGGCGTTAATCCCACCCGTACAGGCATTTTAGAAGCTTTAGCCATGATGGGAGCAGACATTCAATTATTGAATGAACGGGAAGTCGCTGGTGAACCAGTCGCGGATTTGCGGGTGCGTTCCAGTCGCCTAGAAAGTTGTACGATCGCAGGGGAGATTATACCCAGGCTAATTGATGAAATTCCAATTTTGGCAGTAGCCGCAGTATTTGCCGAAGGTACAACTGTAATTAAAGATGCTGCCGAATTACGGGTGAAAGAAAGCGATCGCATTGCTGTGATGGCGCAGCAACTAAATAAAATGGGAGCAAAAGTTACCGAACTACCTGATGGCATGGAAATTACAGGCGGTACTCCCCTAGTGGCTACAGATTTAGATAGCTATACAGATCATCGCATAGCCATGAGTTTAGCGATCGCCGCTTTAGTTGCCACTGGTAAAACTACGATCCACCGTGCAGAAGCAGCAAGTGTTTCTTATCCAAATTTTATTCCCACACTACAAAGTGTCATTAGTCAATAGTCATTGAGGATCGGGGATCGGGGATCGGGGATCGGGGATTGGGGAAGGTAGGGGTCCCCTTTGGGGATAAGGGGCAGGTGGGG
>NZ_NAPS01000001.1:2008510-2019515 GCF_004323185.1 Westiellopsis prolifica IICB1 | reverse complement strand
ATTGGGGATTGGGGATTGGGGATTGGGGATTGGGGATTGGGGATTGGATATTGGATATTGGGTATTATTCTCTCCCTTGTCTCCCTTGTCTCCCTTGTCTCCCTTGTCTCCCCATACTTCCCCCACTCCCCCCACTTCCTTATTCCCAAATAGATAGACAGGATGCAAGAAAAATTCTACAATTTTACTGATTGTAGTAAATTAACTCATTGTATAATTACCATAAACATGGTAAAGATTGTCCTGTAATTAACTTCGCTTGCGAAATCACTTACATAATAGAAGAGAGTATTTTAGTAGAGGACAACAAGCAAAATGGATGTAAAGGTAATATTAATCGTACTGACAGCAATTTTTACTGTATCATGCTTGTTCTTTGGCACTAAAAACGGTTTCTACGATTCTGACAACTACCATGGCAACGGGTCTGCACATTGATAGAAATATAGTCAAAGGAATCAGCCCCTAATCTGTCTGATCAGAACTCTTAATGATTCAAATTTTCTGAAATCAGTCAACAGTTATCAGCTTATGGTGCGGAACTGATTAAGCACCACCAAAGTCTCGACTTCACACTTTAGTGGTAGATTTAACCCAGATCATAAAACTGATAACTGATAACTGATAACTGATAACTGTTCAATAGATTCTGTGAAGACTTCCTCCCCAATAGCAAATCCGCTTTCCAAGGGCGTAGGGGCGTAAGTTAGGAAATTAGCCCCTATATAAAGTGATAAATATCCTCGTAACAGTTCTTGGCTTGTCGGAAATATTCATCAAAATGAGTTCAACGGGGAGGAAAGCATGAGCGATCGCCTATCAGCATCCTCTCGTATTGATCCGGGGGAAACAGCTAGTGAATTGGAATGTATACCCTATGGTGTGAACCATACCGATGAAGGTGTGTGTCTGTTGGTGCGGATGGGACCACACCGCTTTTTACTAGACTGCGGTTTAGCAGATATTTCGCCAATCCTCAAAGGGGTGACAAAGCCAGCACGTCGGGGTAGTTCGCCTCTACCTGCTGACTTTGTTTTTGTCAGTCATGCTCACCCAGACCACGCTAGAGGGTTACTGACCCTACATCAGGCTTTTCCTCTGTTACCAATCTACGCCAGCGAAGTCACTAGTAAATTACTACCGTTAAATTGGGTTGATCAAGAAGGTCAACAACTGTCACAATTTTGTCAAGCTTTACCATTGCGATCGCCACTGGAACTTAAAGATGGTCTGGTGGTGGAACTATTCGCTGCTGGGCATTTACCAGGTGCTGTAGCAATTTTGTTTACCTACATTACCCCACAGCGTACTTACAAATTACTGTATACTGGTGATTTTTTCTTATCTAATTCACGCTTAGTTGAGGGTTTGCGGTTAGAAGAATTGCGGGGTTTAGAGTTAGATGTGTTAATTATTGAAGGGACTTATGGTACTTCTCGCCACCCTCACCGTCGCAACCAAGAAAATCAACTTGCAGAAAGAATTAATCGCGCGATCGCTGACCGTTATTCTGTACTCATGCCCACACCTGCTTTAGGATTGGGACAAGAACTATTAATGCTTTTACGCAGTCATCATCATTTTACAGGTCGTGATCTTGATATCTGGGTTAACGGTGCTGTTGCTACTGGCTGCGATGCTTACTTAGAATTATTGCCTCACTTCCCGCCCTCTGTACAGAATTTTGCCCGTCATCAACCGTTATTTTGGGATGAACGGATACGTCCGCGTGTCCGGCGTTTGCAGCCACAACAACGTGCAACTGTTGGAAAGTATCCCTGTATTGTCGTCACTGACTCTACAACCGATCTGAGTCATTATATGCAACCCGATACAGGACCCTGGCTCATTCTCTTACCAGAAAAAACTGATATCAATATTAATCATGAACATTTTCCAGGAATAGTGACTATTGAAAATTATCTACTTGCCCAGCATAGTGATGGTCCTGGTACAACTCAATTAATTCATAATTTGCGACCACAACATGTGATCTTTTTTCATGCTATTCCTACCTACTTGGCAGATTTGACTAGCTTGGAAGAGTTACAAAACCGCTATCACGTACATTCTCCCGCAGTAGGTACAATAGTAGAATTACTGTTTGGTGAGACATTTTTACAACCAGCAGCACCGGAAACAAATTATGAAGGTGAACTGACGGAGTTGGAAACGGTTGTAACAATAGCCCTTCCTGATGCGATTACAGCCGATCCTCGTTGGCAACAATTTGCTGATACAGGTTTAATCGAAGCCCGTTGGCAAGGAGAAGAACTGGTATTACGCGGATTGTCGCAACGAGAACTTCTCAATCAAAGTAGCGATCGCTATGTGTGGTCTGATGTAGATTGCTGTGGAACCTGCCGACATCAAAGGGGACAACGGTGCTGGAATCCCGCGTCCCCTTTGTATAATTTCAAAGTTACCCTTGATGGTTACTGTCCGGCTTTTGAGCGTCCAAATGATAGTCAATAGTCAAGAGTCCATTGTCAATTGTGAATTTGAAGTTTTCTAGACTCTGAATTCTTGACCCTTGACCCTTGACCCTTGACCCTTGACTAACTAGTCTGGATTAGAATCTGTGTACCGATTACGGATACGTTCTACCTCTGGACAGTCTTCAGTTAAGAGAGGTTCAACATTACCACGTGGCACGGAAGCTAATTTTTGGTTTATGGCACCAATACTTTCGAGGCGAACCATTTCCTCCCAAGAGCAAATTTCATCTTCCTCTTCTGTCTCATAGCGTAGGGTCACTAAATCTCCCTCTATGTCGATGATGCGGGCGCGTTCAATCCAGCGTTGCTGGTCCCGCAAGAACACACATACCTCCCGTCCATCGCAACACAGTTGATAAATCTTGCGGTGTAGCATCTACTGCTTCTGCCTTTTTTCTAGTTAAATCTGTTAACATGTGGGTTTTATTCCCCAATTTATAGCAATCTTTCTGGGTTGATAAAATTAACCCTCAAAAATGCTTTATCTGATCCAAACTCAAGATTTGTTTATGGTTGTCAACCAATGAGAATTTTGGATCATTAATTAAAGTTGGCTTGTATTTAATTCACCAACTCACCTTCACCTATTAAGGTCATTTAGGGAATGTTAACTTCGTAGAAGTCACATAATTCAGGAGTTAACCTGAACAGGTTGATAGTATTTGGTGGTAATTCCTTAGTACCATTATGTAATAAAAGATACTCAAAAACAAGCTTAGGTTGCGGTTGTTGAAGTTGCCTACTTGTATTCATTGGTATTGCTGGGAAGTCTAGGGACTTGGCTTTACTTTTACCCCTACGTAATTGATCTTAGCTTATTCTCTAGTAACCTTCATGCTTTTCAACAACTAATGCTGAAAAACTTATGCGTCTTCTTAGTCAATCGTTACTCAATGCTAAGTTTTTTAATTTCTTCTATTGTATTTAGGGCATTCCATGACCAAATTTGAAGAGGCCTCTCGCTTAATTCGACCTGTGTGAACAGCATTTAGTAATGTTGAGAGGTCAGCTAAATCTTCTGGGTTATAGCTTTTCGTCGCCAGCATTTGATGAAGAAGACCCTCAGATTCAACACTAAGACATCCTGTTTGAAAGGCAGATTCAATAAGAGCGCGGATCATTGTGATTAGATCATAATTTGGCGATTATTTCTTTTACTGTGAAACATATTGGTCTTTGTTGAGTTGATAGAGATCAGCAAGTAAGAGTGATTCAAGTTTCAATTTAATGTGATTAAAATCACATCATTACCCAAGTATTTAAAATTTTTTCATTTTTTATACTTTATAAGTATGTAATAACTACCTCAAAAATCCAATACAATATGTAATTGTACGTAATAAAACCAGCTTTTGATTCAAATCTTTACATATACTTAATCAGGAAAATTCCTACGGTGCTAGCACATAAATAAACGGAAATCCTCATCTTGTTGACTTAAGTGTACCCAATCCAGATTTAAGGCACGGAACTTATGCACCAGGCGATCGCAAGCAGGACGTTCGGTGGCATAATGACCAGCATCAACTAAAACTAGACCGCGATCGCGACTTTCTTGAAACTGATGAAACTTACAATCAGAAGTTAGATATACTTGAGCGCCAGTTTTGACTACCGCCGAAATAAAACTAGCCCCCGAACCTCCCAAAACGGCTACTTTATCAATTTTTTGCTGTAAATCTGCCGTGGGAGAGAAAATCAAAGAAGGAGGATGTAGCCGCTCCTGAATTGTCGTCAATAAATCTTGCAACACTAAAGCAGGTTCGAGAACACCAACACGCCCGTATCCCAAACCTGGTTGCGTGGGTACTATGGGAGAAACTTGCTGAAGTTCCAAAATTTGAGCCAAAACATCAGCAGTACCATCTTGAACTTGATCAAAATTAGTGTGACCAGTGTAAATTCCAATATTGTGCCTAAAAGCTAACCGTGCCATTTCCGCAATCGGGTTTCCACTACATAGAGACTTAGGCGGACTAAAAATGAGAGGATGGTGAGCAAAAATTAGATTTACAGGGATACCAGCTTTTTGATAGGCGATCGCTTCCTGCATTACCGCCAAAGTCGGTGTCAGACAAACCAAAACCCTTGCTTGTTCCTTTAAAATACCCGGTTCAATCTGCCAACCACAATTATCCCAGCTTTCTTGCCAAGCTGGATTTGCCCATTCTTCAAACCAAGCGATTAAATCAGTAATTTTCATTTTCTTGTTTGTTGGTCATTTGTCATTAGAGACGCGATAAATCGCGTCTGTACAATGGTCATTTGTCATTGGGAAGAAACTTGTTAAATAATTCTCCCTTGTCCTCCTTGTCCTCCTTGTCTCCCTTGTCCTCCTTGTTCCCTCAATCCCCAACTACCCAGAGATATGAACAACCAATTCTCTATGATGACTATGCTGGCGATGCTCCCAAACGTAAATTCCTTGCCAAGTTCCCAAAACTAAGTGACCTCTGTTAATGGGGATGGTTTCTGATGTGTGAGTAAGGGCGGTACGTATGTGTGCTGGCATATCATCAGGTCCTTCAGTATCGTGAATATACTGGGCTGATTCTGGGACAATTTTGCCCATAAAATTTGCCAAATCTCTGAGTACATCTGGATCAGCGTTTTCTTGAATCAGCAAACTAGCAGAAGTATGACGCAAAAATAAAGTGCAAAGTCCCGTTTCAACTCCTGACTCTGCGACTATTGCTTCAATTTTGGTAGTAATGTTGTGCAAAGATTTACCTGTAGTGGAAATTCTGAGCAGCTTTTGGTAGTGAGTCATTCGATTTTAGATTTTGGATTTTAGATTACTCTACGAGAAGCCGCTGACGCGTCTATGGATTTTGGATTTTAGCTTACTCCATAGATAAATCAGGAGAGCTTTTACCATCAAATAAGTACCAGCGATCTAAATTTTGAAAATTTGGCCATTGAGCATTGGAATTAATTATTGACCATTGACTCTTGACCATTGACTCTTGACCAACAACCAATAAAACCTAAAACCTCACGGGCGATAGTTTCATTCCCATCCTTAGCAATAGGTTCTGAGGAAAGTGGTTGTTGGAGTGGTTGCAGCAAAAAATCCCAATTCCCGTCAAACAATTCTGATGGGGTGAGGATTTGATGTTGATTGTACTGAGAAATTCCTTTTAATAGAAAAGCCGCTTCTGCAAAATCATCACGGGTAACAGATACAATCGGTACACTCAAGCGAGTAGCTTCAGCAAAAGTACTGAAACCAGGTTTAGAAACAACTCGCCCACAAATAGGCATAAAATCTACAGGGCGATATTTATGATCACGAATTTTGATGATATTAGGCAAGTCTGGGGCTGATTGATCAAAAGTAATAAATTGCCAATCTGGAAATTTTTGTAAACTGTCGTAAGGAATTTGTTGCAAGCCCAAACCACCAAAAGTTAGTAAGATAGTTTTTTCTGTTGGCGCAGTTATTCCCCAAGTTGCTCGAATTTGTTCAGCACAATCACAGGGAGAACCACCTGTTAAGCCAACATCAGTAATACTACGATTACTGAATGCTGCCATTGGTTCATAAAAAGGCAGACGAAACAAGCGATCGCATTGACTGTAACAATCACTGATCCAATCAGCAACTTCTCTAAAGGTATCACCCCAACTCCGGTAAATAAAATCAAAACCAAAATTACTCATCATCCAGCAGGGAATACCAGCAGTCTTTGCAAATTTTGTTGCCAAAAAGGGAATATCTGCCAAAATCAACTGCACACGATTTTGACGAATAAAGTTGACTTCTGAAGCAACAATAGAATTTTGATTCTTTTTAATGTCTAGCAACTTTTCTAATGTCGTTGCTTTATCCATAGTCAAGCTATCTTTTTGCACCACACCCACATCAAATCCACGGGGACGATGAATAAAATCACCTTCAATATAAGACTCTAGCAACCAGCGTGGAGCAGTGGACACAATAATTAGCAAGACTTCTGGACATAACTTTTGAATAGTTCCTGCAACTGCTGCGGTGCGAGTAGCATGACCAAAACCGTGATTGGTAATAGCTATGTATAAGATTGGACGTTTCATAGGGGATTGGGGATCGGGGAAGGTGGGGCCCCCTCTGGGGATAAGGGGTAACGGGGATCGGGGATTGGGGAAAGGGGAAAGGGGAGAAGCAAGATAAGAGGGACAAATAACAAATAACAAATGACTATTGACTATTGACTATTGACCAACAACTAACCATTCCTGAATTCCCTCAATTAGTTGGTCAATTTCCAACTCAAGTGTAAAGTAGTGGACGCAAGCGCGTATACAAGTTGGATCAGCAATTGTGCGAGTGAATATTTTTTTCGATTGTAAAAACTCTACTAGTTGTCGATGGGCTTGCGGAGTATTTTGCTTAAGTTGAAATGAGACTAAACCACTTTGAGGAGGTGAAGTCCGCAAGGGAATCACATCTGGTAAGGTTGCTAAACGTCGCCACAAATATTCGCTGTGATCACAAATTTGCTGATAGCGTTCCTCTGGTGTTCCCCATTGTTGATGAATGGCGATCGCTTCTCTTAAGCCTGCGTAAAGGGGATAATTAGAAGTAGCTACTTCATAACGTTTTCCGTCTGGATGCCAATCTACAAACTTACCTTGAGTGTTGGTGATAATGCTACGCCAGCCTATAAATGTGGGTTTTAAGCTATCTCTGATTTCTGGTCGGACGTACAAACCGCCCACACCGCCAGGTCCACATAACCACTTGTGACCAGTAAAAGCATAAAAATCTACCTTTAGTTCAGTCAAGTTCAATGGCATTGAACCAACAGACTGGGCAGCGTCTACTAAAAGTCTTGTTTGGTTATTAATGCATAATTTTGCTATTGTGTCAAGAGGCAAAACTTGACCTGTATTCCATAGTATATGACTCAAGACAACCAAACGGGTATTTGGGCGTAAGTGTTGTTCAATGACTGCGACTGGATCACCCTCGTTTAAAGTTTCTATCAACGGACAGGTAGTGACTTCAACCGCAAATCTGCGCCCGATTTCTTCGGCTATAGCCACAATACCGGGGTGTTCGCAGTCAGTTAATAACAGGTGATCTCCTGAGTTCCAGTCGATACCCCACAGAGCAATATTGCAACCAACAGTCACATCCTCAGTAATTGTAATCGTTTCGGGAAGTACATTTAACTCAGAGGCGATCGCGACTTTAATTGCTTTGGTTTCCTCATCAATCCACCTACCCACTTCAGTACCAAAAGGCCCGATTTCCTGTATGTAAGCTTGGGCTTCAGTAATCGCATCCATCACCACTTGCGGCATTGGGCCTTGACCACCATAGTTGAAATAAGTTTTGTTCTCTAAAGCTGGAAACTGCTGTCGATAAAGATGCAATTTGTTCATAGTCATTAGTCATTAGTCATTGGTCATTGGTCATTGGTCATTGGTGTTTAGTCTCTCCCTTGTCTCCCTTGTCCTCCTTGTCCCCGCTCCCTTATCCCCAATCCCCTCTCTCCCGCAAACGTAACACCCAGAAATTGTGTAGAATTTCTGGGTGTTATACATTTACTCTGTTCAGTTATTATTATGTTCTCACAAGCTGATTTTATCCAATACGCCCAATGGTCAGGTATTGCGACCTTGGTATTTGCTGTGTTGACAGCCTTGAGTTTTATTTTCAAATGGGGTCTGCGCTTTCGGCTAGTGGGTTCGACAGGTTTTATGTTAGTGCTGACGGCTGGTTTATTTACCCTATCCCTAGCCCCTTTGACACGTACGGTTATTCCGGGAGCAGTGCGGTACCATTTGGTTTATGACACTGGTTCAACACAAACCGTAATTGCTATTTCTCCTCAAATCACTCCCACTCAATTAGAAGCAACTTTGCGCCAAGCAGCTAATGATCTATATTCTTATGGTCGCTTGGGTAAAGCTGGTGACAACCAGTTGACTATTCGCGCCCGTACGGTTGTCCATCCCGAACCAGGAGTTTCCACACCACTTTATTTGGGTCAAGTCAAGCGATCGCTTGCTAGTCGTGAAGATTCGCAAATGGCAATTGACATTTACCAAGATAAATTTGCTCAACTGCCAAAATCCAACAACACCTCATCATAAGGTAGAGAGACAAGGGAGTGTGGGGAGTGTGGGAAGACAAGGGATACAACTTCTCAGTTATCAGTTATCAAATTAAACTGTTAACTAATTTATGACAAATGACAAATGACAAATGACAAATGACAAATGACATTAACTACATTTATTGGGGAATTTGGCTTAAAGTACGCCAAGTAAGTTCATCAATAATGCCAGTATCAGGGAGATGATTACGCATTTGCCAGCTTTGCAGAGCTGACTCTGTAACTGGTCCAAACTCTCCATCAACGTATCCTACATAGTCTTGTGTAGATTTGAGAATACGTTGTACCTTCATCACTAATTCTCCCCGACAGCCTTGTTTCAATTCGGGTAAATTTACGGGTCCGCCTTTGTACAATGCTTGCCAAGTCTTTTCTGTAACAATACCATCTTCTTGCAGAAAAACTTGGCGCTGAAATATTTTGACACTTTCTTGTGTCATTTTTGCAAAAATACCGTCAATTTTATCAGTATAAAGACTCAAGTTAGTTAATAGATTTTGTAGCTCTACAACCGCTTCACCATAAGAACCTAATTGCAACTCTGGTTTGTTTAACTCAAACTGTGTTGTTCCTGGTATCCTGTCGCTGCTATCACTTGTTAATTCCATATTCCTACTCCTTGGGAGCGGTCTTTATTACAGTGTAATTTTTTAAGCACTTAATAACATCACTCAGGTGGGGTACTTTAAATACGTCATTCGATTTTAGATTTTAGATTTTAGATTTTGGATTACTCTGTCGAGACCGCGATCGCGTCTGTGGATTTTTAATTGGTGAGGGCTTGTAGCATCAAGGAATTCTCGCTTATTTACTGAGTATTATATTTAACTAATACTTTAGGTTTTGACTTTTAGTGCCTGATTTATTAAAAAAGAGTACTTTTTTTGTGTTTTCTAATACATAATTAATTAATTTTTAGTTAAAATATTTATCTATCTATGAAACTGCTACCAAAACATGTGAATTAAGGCCAGGTTTTACACCTACCCTCACAGTCATGAAAAGCATGGAATTATGAATAGTCGGTTATATTAAGAAGTTTTCCAAAATATCTGGAAATGTTACTGTTAATTCATAAGTTATTATGCCTATTCATTTTTCAGAAAAGTTGTCTACTCAAACTCCTAATTCATTAATGCGGTTGACGGTAGCGCCCGCAAAAGTGATCCGTGGCTCTCAAATATTGGCACAAGTATCTGATGAAATTACTCGTCTGGGTACTCGTCCGTTGATTGTCGCAGGAAATCACACCCAAAAAGCCGTTCAATCTCAGCTGCAACCACTGTTAGAACAGCAGCAGTTACAATTTGCTTTTGCTTACTACACTCCAGATTGTAGCGAAGCAAGTCTCAAAGCTTTAAGAAAAGCTATCAAGGAACATCAAGCTGATGTCGTTATCGGTATAGGTGGCGGAAAAGCGCTGGACACAGCAAAATTGCTTGCCCATCAGTTGCAATTGCCAGTAGTGACAATTCCGACTTCAGCAGCTACCTGCGCCGCTTGGACTGCCCTATCTAACGTTTATTCTGATCAAGGGGCTTTTTTGTATGACGTCGCGTTAGATCGTTGTCCTGATTTATTGATTCTCGATTATGATTTAATTCAAACTGCACCACCACGTACTCTAATAGCAGGAATTGGAGATGCGATCGCCAAGTGGTATGAGGCTTCAGTTAGTAGTGGACACTCAGATCAAACTTTAATTATTGCTGCGGTGCAACAAGCACGAGTCTTACGGGATATTCTCTTCCAAAAGTCTGCTACTGCTCTCCAACAACCAGGAAGCGAAATTTGGCAGCAAGTTGTAGACGCCACTGTTTTATTAGCTGGGGTGATTGGTGGTGTTGGTGGCGCTCAATGTCGCACTGTGGCTGCTCATGCCGTACATAATGGTTTAACGCACATTTGCAAAAGTGGCAGTATTCATGGTGAAAAAGTCGCCTATGGAATCTTGGTGCAACTGCGTTTAGAAGAAATGATCCAAGGGAATCAACTAGCAGCCGCAGCACGGCAACAATTATTGAAGTTTTATGGCGAAATTGGACTGCCGCAAACCTTCAGTGATTTAGGATTAGACTGTGTGACTTTGGGCGAATTGCAAAAAGCTGCGGAAATTGCCCTTGCTCCCAATTCTGACATTCATCGATTGCCATTTAAAGTCACATTAGAACAATTAATGGCAGCGATGGTTTCTACTGCTGCACCAGTAGAAAACAAAGACTCGATTCATCGTGTTTCAACAAAAGAAATTCATCAACAAGTTGAACACTGAATTGGGGATCGGGGATTGGGGAAGGTAGGGGTCCCCTTTGGGGATAAGGGGCAGGTGGGGCCCCCTCTGGGGAACTCACCGGCCCCCACTCCCCCCAAGGGAGTGGGGATTAGGGGCGAAGGGGCAAC
>NZ_NAPS01000001.1:1977480-2008424 GCF_004323185.1 Westiellopsis prolifica IICB1 | reverse complement strand
TCATCCCACGCTCCCCTCCGGGTGAGTCGTGGGGAGCAGGGAGGTGGGAGCAGGGAGCAGGGGGATCGGGGGTAATGCCCAATGCCCCATGCCCCATGCCCCATGCCCAATGCCCCATGCCCAATGCCCAATGCCCCATGCCCAATGCCCAATGCCCCATGCTCAATGCTCATTGTACAGACGCGAGGAACATCGCGTCTCTACCATTGACTAATGACCAACTACTAACTCATAAATTAACTGCATCGGGAACTACTACATCAATGAACTTGCATTGGATTACTCCAGCCGAACGTATACAAAAATTACCAGCTTATCCATTTGCCCGTTTGGATGAACTCAAAAATAAGGCGCGGGAACAAGGACTGGATTTAATCGATTTGGGTATGGGTAACCCAGATGGTGCAACGCCACAGCCCGTCATTGAAGCTGCTGTGAAAGCTATGCACAATCCCAGTAATCACGGCTATCCTCCCTTTGAAGGAACTGCAAATTTCCGCCGTGCTATCACTAATTGGTATGAACGTCGTTATGGAGTTGTTTTAGATCCAGACAGCGAAGCTTTACCACTACTGGGTTCCAAAGAAGGGTTGGCACACTTGGCACTAGCGTATATCAATCCTGGTGATGTGGTTTTGGTACCTTCACCCTCCTATCCAGTTCATTTTCGTGGTCCGGTAATTGCTGGGGGAAATGTTCATAGTTTGGTTCTCAAACCAGAAAATGACTGGTTAATTGATTTAGCTGCAATTCCCGATGCTGTTGCCGAAAAGGCAAAAATACTGTACTTTAACTACCCTAGCAATCCCACCGCCGCTACTGCACCCCGCGAGTTTTTTGAAGAAATCGTTGCTTTTGCTAGAAAATACGAAATTCTCTTGGTACACGATTTGTGTTATGCCGAGTTAGCTTTTGATGGCTATCAACCAACTAGCTTGTTAGAAATTCCTGGTGCAAAAGATATTGGTGTGGAGTTTCACACGATGTCTAAGACTTATAATATGGCAGGTTGGCGAGTTGGATTTGTGGTTGGCAATCGTCACGTCATTCAAGGTTTGCGGACACTGAAAACTAACCTGGATTACGGTATTTTTGCAGCCTTGCAAGCAGCTGCCGAAACTGCTTTACAACTACCAGATTCTTATTTACAAGAAGTTCAAACTCGCTACCGTACCCGTCGCGATTTTCTCATTCAAGGCTTGACACAATTAGGTTGGAATATCCCTAAAACCAAGGCAACGATGTATTTGTGGGTTCCTTGTTCTGTGGGAATGAGTTCCACAGACTTTGCTTTGTGGGTGCTGCAACAAACTGGTGTAGTTGTCACTCCTGGTAATGCCTTTGGTAGTGGCGGTGAGGGATACGTACGAATTAGTTTAATTGCGGATTGCGATCGCTTGGGTGAAGTTTTGCACAGATTTCAACAAGCTAACATCTGTTATCAAGCCGAGGCTGTCGTCTCTAGTTCAAAATAGAGAAGGTGTACCCATAACTCGCTTGTGATTAATGCAAACTCCCTCTGTTATCCCCAATACAATTATTTCTGGCTTTCATGCCTTATCCGAACCCTTACGGATTAAAGTGTTGGAATTGCTACGAAAACGGGAACTATGCGTATGTGATTTGTGTGATGCTTTGGGGGTGAGTCAATCAAAGCTATCGTTTCACCTCAAGACTCTTAAGGAAGCAGATCTAGTCATCTCTCGTCAGGAAGGACGTTGGATTTATTACAGCCTCAATTTGCCTCAATTTGCTGTTTTAGAACAGTATTTAGCAGATTACCGTCATTTGTACCAAATATTACCAGCACGTTGTTGCAGAGACGAATCTTGAGTCAAAATTGATCCCTGAAGAAAAATTCATCGCTTAAAGTTAAAGTCGATTCAAAACCGACAAGCTAAGGCTTAAACCCATTTAAATGGGTTTAAGCTTAGACCTTTGAAATTTATTTCACGGCTGATTGTCGGTAAAATAAATCCATCAATTTTTTTTGATTTATTTTTGTAAAATGTATTCTAGTTATCACTAATAAATCAACTTTTTTTGAAATGATATAAAGTGTAACTATTATATAAGCTTACGAGGTAAAACGATGAGCGCGACAGGAGAGAAATTAGCGATCGCGCTTGGGATCTTAGTATTTGTTACTAGTTGCACAACAAACTCCCAGACATCTACGCAAACTTCCCCATCATCCAATGTCACAGAAGTTACTAATTCACAAACAGTTGCAGCAGTAACAATAGACGGTTCCAGTACCGTTTATCCAATTACCCAAGCAATAACAAAACAGTTTCAGGCAGAATCCCAAGATAAAACCCAAGTAAAAGTAGACATTTCTGGTACTAGCGGTGGGTTTGAGAAATTCTGTGCTGGAACCACAGATATTAATAATGCCTCACGACCAATTCTCACAGCAGAAATGGAAGCATGTAACAAAAATAACGTCAGATTCATAGAACTTCCGGTAGCTTTTGATGCTCTTACTATTGCTGTCAACCCTCAAAACACTTGGGCAAAAGACATTACTACTGCTGAATTAAAAAAGATTTGGGAACCAGAAGCCCAAAATAAAATTACCAAATGGAACCAAGTACGTACATCTTGGCCGGATCGCCCATTGAATTTATATGGTGCTGGTAACAAGTCTGGTACATTTGACTACTTCACAGAAGCAATCGTTGGTAAAGTCGGAGCCAGTCGCACCGATTATACAGCCAGTGAAGATGATGAAGTCTTAGTAGATGGCATCAGTAAAGATCCGAATGCTTTAGGATACTTTGGATTTGCCTACCTTGAAAAAAATCAAAACAAGTTAAAAGCACTAGCTGTTAACCATGGCAAAGGGTCAGTATTACCTAATCGAGAAACAGTGGAAAAAATTCAATATCAACCTTTGTCTCGCCCACTGTTTATTTATGTTAATGCTCAATCTGCTCAAAAAAAACCAGCAGTCAAAAATTTTGTAGATTTCTATATTCAAAAAGCACCAACAACAGTAGCTTCTGTGGGGTATGTACCTTTACCAGAAGAAGGTTATCACCTTGATGAAGTTCACTTTACCAGAGGTAAGGTCGGAACAGTTTTTGCAGGAGAAGCAGAGGTGAACTTGACAATCGGAGAGTTGTTAAGAAAACAAGCAAAGTTTTAGGAAAATCATCCGCAAACCAGTACGTACAGTAGACAATGAAGTCATTGGTAAAAGAATTTTCTTTATTTAGACAAGAAGTATTAGCAGAAGCAATTGGCACTTTTACTTTAGTGTTTGCGGGTACAGGTGCAGTAATGGTGAACGAAGTAAGTAAAGGTGCCGTTACTCATGTAGGAATTAGTTTTGTATTTGGTGCAGTGGTAGCTGCTTTAATTTACTCCGTTGGTCATCTTAGCGGCGCACATTTTAACCCGGCGGTAACACTAGCATTTTGGACAAGTGGTTTTTTCCCTAGACGGCAAGTTTTACCGTATATTTTGGCACAATCAATTGGAGCGATCGCAGCTTCATCTGCATTACTAATTAGCTTAGGGAAAGTCGGAAATTTGGGGGCGACTTTACCACTAAATAATAATTGGTTGCAATCTTTTGTCTTAGAAACACTTCTCACTTTCATTTTGATGTTTGTAATTTTTGGTTCAGGATTAGATCGCCGCGCACCGATTGGTTTTGCTGGGTTAGCAATTGGTCTAACTGTAGGATTGGAAGCTATGTTTATGGGGCCAATTACTGGTGCAAGTATGAATCCAGCTCGTTCATTAGGCCCAGCATTAGTAGGAGGAATTTGGCAACATCATTGGGTTTATTGGTTAGCACCTATTTTGGGAGCGCAATTAGCAGTGTTGATCTATAGCCAGCTTTCCAATGGATTTCGAGATTTAAGAGAATAAGGGATTTTAGTATTAGCAATTATGCATGAAACCTTTGATCATCCACCAAGAATATTATTTTTATATGGCTCTTTGCGAGAGCGTTCTTATAGTCGTTTATTAGCAGAAGAAGCTGCTCGCATTATTGAGGATTGTGGTGCGGAGGTAAAGTTTTTTGATCCTCGTGATTTGCCAATTCATAATAGCGTTCCTGATACCCATCCGAAAGTTCAAGAATTACGAGAATTGAGCCAATGGTCTGAAGGTCAAGTATGGTCATCACCAGAATTGCATGGCAATATTAGTGGCATTATGAAAAACCAAATTGACTGGATTCCTTTGAGTATAGGAGCAGTCAGACCCACTCAAGGCAAAACTTTGGCTGTAATGCAAGTAAGTGGTGGTTCTCAATCTTTTAATGCTGTCAATACTCTGCGAATTCTCGGACGTTGGATGCGGATGTTTACAATTCCGAATCAGTCTTCAGTTGCTAAAGCTTACCAAGAGTTTAACGAAGATGGCACGATGAAAGATTCAGCTTATCGCGATCGCGTCGTAGATGTCATGGAAGAACTTTATAAGTTCACCATGTTACTACGTGACAAAATAGATTACCTGACAGACCGCTACAGCGAACGCAAGGAAAAAGCTGCTAAAGAAGCTATTCGATTAGCAAATAGTGCATTACCAATAACAAATGACAAATGACAAATAACGACTTTTTTGCATTGACTTAGTTAAAAGTTTTCTGTTAGTAAACTAATCCACAACCAAAAAACCATGAAAAAAATAATGTTTGTTTGCAAAAAAAATTCTCGTCGTTCTCAAATGGCAGAAGGATTTACTCGTACATTAGGACAAGGAAAAGTTGCCGTCACAAGTTCAGGTTTAGAAGGTTCTCACGTAGATCCAATTACAGTACAAGTCATGTCCGAAATTGGTATTGATATTAGTAATCAAACTTCCAAACCTTTAAGTGATTTTAATCATGAAGATTACGATGCTGTGATTTCTTTGTGTGGCTGTGGGGTAAATTTGCCAGAAGAGTGGGTAATTAGAGAAGTGTTTGAAGATTGGCAATTAGAAGATCCAGAAGGAGAATCAATCGAAACCTTTCGCCGCGTTCGTGACCAAGTCAAAGAACGAGTTTTAAAATTGATTGCAGAACTTAGCTAAAAATCAAAAAGAATAATTATTTTAAGTTTGTGGTGAAGCCTAA
The DNA here is from genome assembly GCF_004323185.1 of Westiellopsis prolifica IICB1. GTDB lineage: Bacteria > Cyanobacteriota > Cyanobacteriia > Cyanobacteriales > Nostocaceae > Pelatocladus > Pelatocladus prolificus_A. The sequence continues at coordinate 2,003,344 of NZ_NAPS01000001.1, read as the reverse complement.
AAAGCTCATTACAAACTTTTTGTTTTATGTCTCAAGCAAGATGTAAATCACAAAGTTAAAAATTAATATATTAGCTGATCATATATTTGAATTTTTTGATTAGGTAAATCGGAGGGAATAAACATATAAACCCAAAGCCCTTACCAATGACCATTGTACAGACGCGATAAATCGCGTCTCTACCAATGACCAATGAGCAATGACTAATGACAAATAACGACCATAACTAGTTACCTTTATTTCTGCCGACTTACTTAACTGTGATTAATCAAAATCAAGAAAATATAATTAACTCTTCAATTGAAGGGTATAAATTTAGTTGGTTTGACAGGTTTTGCTTATGGTATCCTCCTGGCTGGCTAATATTATTCAACCGTCACTGGCAACATTATCATTCAGATCCTGATGGATGGAATTGGCTAGAATATATTTTATTTTTAATTCCTTGCGGTTTCTATTTAGCAATATTTATTCGGTGGTTGCGCTTGGGATGTAGAAAACCACGGCAAGAAATCACTGAATTTATTCCTAGTTATCAACAGGTTTTTAGTAAAGAAATCCTTGCTCCAATTGTTGAAAACTATTTTCATGGCGAATTGCATCAACTTGAGAATCTACCAAATACAAAACCATTATTATTAGCCATGAATCATGCAGGAATGTGTTTTCCTTGGGATTTTTTATCTTTATGTTATTTATTAGGAAAAGAGCGAGGATGGATAGTCAGAACCTTAGCTGGTGTCAGTCTCTTTGATCATGCTTGGATGGTTTGGTGGTTGCCACCTGGATGGTCAAAAGTTTTAGGTGGTGTGAGAGCGGAATTAGATGAATTTACTACCTCTTTGCAAGATAATACGGTCATTTTATATGCACCAGAAGGATTACGTGGTCCAAGAAAAGGTTGGCAAAAACGTTATCAATTAGAAAAATTTGATATTAGTTTTATACAGTTAAGTAAACGTTTTCAAATTCCAATTTTACCTGTAATTTGTATTGGTAATGAAAACCTACATCCTTGGACTACTAATCTGCATAAGTTACAAAAATTATTCAAGCTACCTTTTTTACCTTTATCGCCTTTAATCCTAGTGTTTATTCTTTTCCCATCCATGGGTGTTTGGGCAGCTAAAAGTCATTTACGTTATTTTATTCAATCTTTAGAAATAATTAACTTACAACCAAATGAACAAAATCATTCACATAATAAACGTGTAATGATTTATCAAATAGCACAAGCACTAAGAGAAAAAATGCAAAACCAAATCAATCAACTGATCAAAAAATAACTATCTGTATTGATATAAACACGATAATTATATACTATGATAACATAATCAATGAAAAAGTAATGTACTGAATTATATTAGTACATAGATTTCAGTTAAAACATTGAAACAAAAGCTTGTTAGATTTTTGACATAAAAATTTTACGTTTTTGAAAAGCGTGTATTGTTTATGCCAATCTTGCAAAAATTTCACAGACTAGTAATAGGATTGTAGAATTTATGACGAAATCTTAGTACCCAGAAATGCCAAGATTGTAGCAGAAGCATATTTAAATTCTTATGCCAGAAGTACGTCAATCTTCTATTGCTCAACACTACCACGAACGCACTAAGTATGACCCTCAGACTATTGCTTCTAGAAGTAAGGGAATAGACTGGGCGAAACAGCCAGTGCCATTTAAAGAGTATAAAATAGGTTCTAGTTTTGACCTTAAGCCCTACATTCAAGATAAACCGGAAACTTTTGCTAATCACCCACAAGCGCGATGGTGGCAAAGATTATCACGGCTTTTGTTTTGCAGCTATGGACTAACTGCTAAAATCCCTTCGATGGGAAGCGCAGTATATCTCCGTGCTGCGCCTAGCGCTGGTGGATTATACCCAGCAGAAGTGTATCTCATTTCCCGTGGGACATCGGTGTTACCTCCAGGACTTTATAACTACCAGTGTCGGAATCATTCTTTGATGCATTTTTGGGAAAGTGATGTTTGGCAAGATTTACAAGAAGCTTGTTTTTGGCATCCTGCTTTAGAGAGTACCCAACTGGCTATTATTATTACTGCGGTATTTTATCGCTCTGCATGGCGCTATGAAGATAGAGCTTACCGTCGTATTTTTTTAGATTTGGGACATTTATTAGGTAATATCGAGTTAGCGAGTGCGATTACTGACTATCGTCCTCACTTAATTGGTGGTTTTGTGGATGAAGCAGTAAATGAGTTACTTTATGTAGATTCTCAGGAAGAAGGAGCGATCGCAATTCTTCCTTTAGCAGATATGCTAGATATTCAGCAAAACTTACCAACATGGCGAACTGCTTTACCTTCTGCGACAGAAACCAATTATCCTAAAATTCCTGATGGCGAGTTACTGACATATTTCCACAAAGCAACCTACATTCAACCAGGTACTACAGAAAAGCTTAATTTACCTGAGATTAAACAAGAAAAATCTTTAGAGGATAAATATAATTTTCCTTTTTGTCAAAAAATTTCTACCGTCACAGTTCCAGTTAACTGGGGTGAAAAGCTAATAGATTTAGAAAGTACGATTCTTAAGCGACGTTCTACCCGTGCTTATTCGGGTGGAGATTTGACATTTGATGAATTAAAAGCCTTACTTGATTTTACTTACCAACCTCATAATTATATCGATCAAGATTTTGATATTTCCCCAGACTACTTTGACCTAAATTTAATCGAAACATTCATTGCTGTTTCTGGGGTGAATGGGTTGGAATCTGGTTGTTATTATTACGCACCCAAAGCCCAAGAATTACGCCAAATCCGCTTTAAAAATTTCCGGCGTGAGTTACATTTTCTTTGTTTAGGACAAGATTTAGGGCGAGATGCAGCAGTTGTATTATTCCATACAGCCGATTTGAAAGCAGCAATTACCCAGTATGGCGATCGCGTTTATCGTTATTTACATATGGATGCTGGTCATTTAGGACAGAGAATTAATCTAGCTTCTGTTCACCTTGGTTTAGGGGTTAGCGGAATTGGTGGTTTCTTTGATGATCAAGTCAATGAAGTCTTAGGGATTCCTACGGATGAAGCAGTTTTGTATGTTACTACTTTAGGGCGACTCAGATAGTTGTGAGATAAAAAAGTTCGTAGTAAGAACTTTAGTCCTGATTTTCTAAGCATTAAAGTGCTTACTACCAACCCTTAAATTGATGAGGAACGTATTTACAAAGGACAATCAGGTGAAGTCTCAGCGATTTTATATTTCTTAACTAGCTTTATATTTATCTTAAACAGCAGTTAAAACAGGCTGAAAAGGTTGCATCAAAATCCCTAATATCTTATCAACTTCTTTAATATAGGAGTCCGATTTGATTTATGAACTTACTCGTGAAGGTAGGGAACTCTTAACTCTTAACTCTTAACAGAAAGTGTACTGAGTTTTTTTCAAAAATCAAATAGGAGTCCTATATAATATTCAACCGAATCTATATAAACAGTGGTTCCTTCTATAAATAAAAACTTCCAATTAGTTCCACTCGTAACTGATCCATAAATCCGTTCCACTTCATTACCTTGATTTTGATTAAATAACTGTGCCGCAATCATCGCCGCTACACATTGACCAAGACCACCAATAATATCTTCTCCGAAATTATGACGAAAAATTCTTAAGCGAACCGTATTGTCAACACACCCAGATAGAGATATCATGCCTCTACCATTGCACTCAAGTGAAACTGAGATGGAAACTGAAACTCACCTCACACCAAAATCAAGTGAGTTACTCTTAGAGCAATTACTCAGCAATCTCCTCAAATACGGTGTTTTGTTTGCCAGTACTGTTGTCTTATTTGGCGCCATACCATATCTGATTCGCCACGGGTCTGAACCTGTAGATTACCATATTTTTCACAGCGAACCATTGGAGTTTCGATCCATCACGGGTGTAATCACAACTATTTTATCTGGTAGTCACCGTGGCATTATTCAACTAGGATTATTGCTATTAGTAGCCACACCTATTTTACGGGTAGTGGTTTCTTTGCTATTTTTTGTTATACAAAGAAACTGGATATATGTGACAATTACCACCTTAGTACTAACTGCTCTGGTTTACAGCCTCATAGGGACTTATATTTAATAAATTTAATCTCCACTTCCTAGTTTTTTTTCCTCTTCTTCCACAAGTTCAGCATTTCCTTGTAAGGGTCTGACAACTCGTGCGATCGCTTCTTGGATAAACGCCTTCATAAATTCATCACGGCGATTCAGTTGAAACTGGCGTTGTACAACCTCCGTCATCCCACCATCACCCCAATCTTGATCATTGCGGAAATATTCAATAAAGCTTTTACCAGCAATACGTGTCAGATACGCAGCTGTCACACCTTGAATAGCTCTACCAATAATAAAAGTACCAACATTGAGCTGCAAAGCTGTAGAAAGTAACTGCAACGCACCCTTGACAATTCCTAAACCAGCAATTGTTTTCGCCAGAGACAAAGCCAACTCCCGTCCCCGTTCCATATTTAATTCACAACCGTAAACTCTCCCTATTTCTACTACCATTTGGGCATTAACAGCAGCCGTTGCTAGTAAATCTACCATTGGTAATGGTGTAACTGATACCACACCTGCACCAATCCATTGAAACCGTTCTACAATTTTGTCAGCTTGGCGGCGACGCTGTCCATCAATGAGTTTTCGCGCTTCTTCTCCCAGCCGCAGCGATTGCAGCAGAATATTATCTGCAACTAAATCTTCACCTTCTGCCCGTAAAATTGCTGCCATCCGCCGTAATAGAGGTATAATTTCTGGCTCTGGTTGGAACATTTCGCCAGTTTCTAGCTGGGCGGGTTGGGGATTGGCAGAAATTGCCACGACGTCGCCAGCAGCAATAAACCCCCGTACTCTTTGGCGCAATCTGGCGAGAATGGCTTCTTGATTGTCTTCTGTGTACAAGTCTGTTTTATTCAATACCAATAATGAACGTTTGCCAATTTCTGCCAATGCTCGCAAAGGTTCGTATTCTGAACGTCTGAGATCATTATCAACTACAAATAACAGTAAATCTGCTGATGTTGCTAGTTCTCTAGCTAGCTGTTCTCTCTCCGTACCCGCGATCCCCGCTTCTAAAATTCCCGGCGTATCGGTAATTAAAATCTTGCGCTCTAGACCCCTTAAGCGCATACAATAGGTTTCTCCGACTGTGGTAGTTCCCATAGGTGCATCGACTCTGCCCACCATCCGTCCCAAAATCGCATTCACCAAAGAAGTTTTACCAGCGCTACCAGTACCAAATACCACGACTTGAATTTCACCCCGTTTGAGGTTCGCTTCAATTTCTCGCGATTTACTTAGTAAAGCTTGGCGTGCAACTTCATCTTGAATTTGGGCTACTTGTTGCTTGACAGCTTGCAGAGTCGAAGAAGCTGCTTCTGATTTGGCGGCAGGAATTTGCACTTGTTGGCGTTGTCTTTTAGCGCGACGGGCGCGCTCTTCGCCAGCTTGAAGCACTAGCACATAATAGACAAAAGCAGCGATTAAAGCACCGATTAAGACAATGATCAAAAACAGCAGCAAATTACCCAAAAAGGGAGAATAAGACAATTGCCAATAAAGCCGTGACAGAGAGTCAATCAGCCACAAGCAAAGTCCCAAAATCAGGATTAGACCGACAATAAGCGTAACTATACGCGACAGAGGCATGGATGACACAGGCTAACACAAAAAGGCAGAAGGCAAATTTCAGTTATCAGTTATCAGTTACCAGTTAACAGCTAGGAATTGATCACTGTTTAGTGTTTACTGTAGACTGTGGCAAGCTGCTACGCGTCTACACTGATTTTTATCCTTCATCCTGCTTTTAATATTAATTGTTTCAGTATTTTTCACCAGAGTAGAAAGAAGTATGTTTTGATAAACTGAGAAAATTTTTCATATAGAATTATACTTTGCAGCTAATTACAGGATCGCTTATACTCGAAACCCGCCAGATGGAAAACTGCAACATCTAATTAACTCATGACCCCATCATCTGAATTAAACCAGTCGCCAGAACGTCACTATAATCTGGTTAAACGAGTGTTCCATCGACTGAGTATTCGACAAAAAATTATTCTTGGATATGGTCTGACCCTCGGAGTTGCAGTTTTAGGAACAACGGCGGGGTTATTAGTTGGCAAAAATCACTTCCAGCAAGCCAGATATCAAATGATGATGGCGGATGAAGAGAGTCATTTATTTAGTACTCTGCAAGGAGAATTATTAGAAATCCAGTCCTATCAACAAGAAATTATACCTTTGTTGAATAAAGCGCCAATACTGCTGCAAAAAACTTCTGAGTTAAAAACAAATTTGGCAGAAGCTGAAAAGTTATTTTCTCAGTTAGAAGAATTAAGTCAAAGCACATCACAAAAAGAATTACAGGCGCTCATCAAACAAAATCATGGTAAGATAAAGCTATATTTTCAGGAATTCGAGAAGCTTGTCGGTGAGATTTTGTTACTTGCTTCTCAGCCACAGGAAGCAGCCAAATCAGAAAAATTAATTCAACAATTTTCTCAAAGTCAAACTGCTCTTGATTTTTATGAATTTACCCATGAGTTAAACAAGTTTGCCAAAACAGTTCGCGGACACCAAGAAGAAGCTGATCAAGCTCTAAATCAAGCAACTGTTTTGCAAGCTCAGATTATTATTGGTAGCATTCTACTGTCAACTGCGATCGCTACGATTTTGGCGCTCTACACAAGTACTATTATTGTACGTCCCTTGCAAACCCTAACTCAAGTTGCTCAAAAAGTAACCCAACAAAGAAATTTTGATTTGCAAGCATTTGTTACAACGAAAGATGAAGTCGGGACTCTCGCTGACTCTCTCAACAAATTGATCCAACAAGTACAATATCTCTTAAAAGCACAAAATACTGAGGCTGAAGAACGATTAATTCAAAGCGAAAAGTTGTCTAGCTTAGGCAGAATGATCGCTGGTATTGCTCACGAAATTAATAATCCCGTAAATTTTATCTATGGCAATTTAGGCAGTGCCAAAACTTATATAAACGACTTATTTGATTTATTACAAACATATAAAACCGAATTTCCTCATCCAAACGAAGTAATCCAAGCTAAAGAAGAAGAAATTGATTTTGAGTTTATCGCTGAAGATTTACCAAAACTGCTGAAATCAATGGAATTTGGAGCAGAAAGAACGCGAGAAATCATTAGGAGTTTAAAAGACTTCTCCCGTTTAGATAGCAGCGAAGTTCAGTCTGTTAATTTACATGCTTGCATCGACAGTACACTCTTAATTCTGCAAAATCGCCTGAAAAAAGGTATTAAAGTCGTTTGCAATTATGGAGAGATTCAACCGATAACAGGTTACACAGGTTTACTCTATCAGGTATTTATGAACCTGTTAATCAATGCTATTGATGCTTTAGAAGACAAAATGGCTCAAGATAGACAATTTGTACCTGTGATTACTATTAGTACAGAACTCATCAATAGTAATTGGGTAGTGGTGCGAATAACTGATAACGGACCTGGTATTCCTAAAGAAAATCAAGATAAAATATTTGAAACTTTCTTCACAACAAAACCACGAGGTCTTGGTACTGGTCTGGGGTTAGCGATTACTCATCAGATTATTGTCGAAAAACACGGTGGTAAGCTGACTTGTAATTCAAAACTAAATTCAGGTACAGAATTTGCGATCGCCCTCCCGGTTGGTTAGAGACACGGGAGCTCTTAGCAGGGAGTGTGGGGAGTGTGGGGAGTCGGGGAAGTGTGGGAGGAATTATTTAACAAATCTTTTCCCAATGCCCAATGCCCAATGCCCAATGACTATTGACCAATGACCCTTGACCATTGACAATTTGGTTTTGTTGCCGTGAGTATAAAGGAGAAAAACTTATGGGACTTTTTGACCAAGTTATCAATGCGATCGCTAATCCTAGCCAGCAAGGTAGTACAGGACAGTTGGATGATATCATTAATACTGTACAACAGCTAAGTAATGCTACTGGTGCAGACCCTTCTACCATGCAATCAGTTGTTGGTATTGTGGGTAATTATGTACGTTCTGCTTTGCAAGAAAAGCAAGCTAGTGGTGGTACTGAAGAAGCGCAAGCTGTTGTGAATGAATACAGTGGTACTTCTCCTAATCCCCAAGCTGTCAACTCTCTATTTTCGCCAGAAATGCAACAGCAGGTGGCTGAAGTTGTTTCACAGCGCACAGGTTTAGATGCTGGTATGATTCAACAACTACTACCAATGTTGGTTCCTACTGTCCTGAATTTCTTGAAAACTGGTGCAAGTTCCCAAGCGGGTGGAAACTCTGTCTTGAATTCTTTCCTAGATGCTGACAATGATGGTGATGTTGATATTGCTGATGCTATGCAGATGGCAACTAGGTATTTAGGAAGATAAATATTTTATTTATTTATTCATTCAAAGCTCATAAATAATCGTACACAACAACGATTATTTGTGAGTCTTTTTTATAAAAAATACCAATTCTCCAAAATCAAGCAACAGATCCAAACCCGCAAAACCAGGCTGCATTTAAGTTTTTTAATTGGGCTTTCTTAAGTGACAAGTCTATTAATCGAACTCATACCATTTCACGTTAATCGCGATACATATGAATTTTGTTCCAGACGCGTTCGCTTTTAGCGTTCCCGCAGGGTAATTTCGCGTCTCTACACCGCCTGTATTTGTATCAAGATTTTTGTGAAATGGTATCATCTAATATCTTTGACTTCGCGATGAATATCCATTGCTTGGGTAGAGGCGAAAACTGTAGAATCTGCGGGTATAATGCGATCGCCTGATTGTTGCAGTAAGTAAAATTCGTTTTCAAATGCAGCTTGTACTTCTAATCCTTGAGTTTTTGCTGCTTCTATCATCCGCACTAAAAAATGGCGTGGACTGGGATTCGGAATCGGGGATCGGGAATCGGGGATTGGGGATTGGGGATCGGGGATCGGGGATCGGGGATCGGGGATCGGGGATCGGGAAAATAAGTAATGACCAATGACACTTGACCAATGACAAAAGATAAAATACTAAAAACACAAGGGAAAGAGAAATTTTTAGTGATGAAATCGCAAATTCCCAAGTTACCACTGCCAGAATCACTTGTCGGCTCAGAAATTGGCACCTTTACTGAGTTTACAGTAACTCAAAGGATGCCTGGTATTGCTCGTCGAGTCATTGCGGAAAACAATTTTTCACCTAATATTAATCAAAGTTTAGAAAACTTGGCGAATCAGTTACCATCAGGATATTTATTAGCTTTTGAAGATGATACTGGAATTGATGTCGGAGATTGGCAAAAATATTTAGAACCATACAAAGAACAGCGTTGGATAGATATTCCTTGGTTTTTTGCGGAAACTTATTTTTACAGATTAATCCTCAATATTAGCAATTATTTTCGCCCTGGTGAATGGCAAGGTGTCGATCCATTCCATTTACAGAAATCTCAAGGATTAAATACATCCCTTGAGGCGATAATTGCTTTGTGCGAGCAAGTAACGCAATGGTTGAAAGATAGCGAAAAAGATAGGAAAATCAATCAAAATGTTCTGATTACACTCTTACATTTTGCACTTTGGGGTAATCGTGTAGACTTGAGTGTATGGTCAGCATTTGAGAGCGATCGCAGTGATTTTGATGTTGAAAATCAAAAAGCTCATATCTTGGTGGATGATGCTTCCCTTGTTACAGAATTATTAATGAGTAGTGCATGTCAACGTATTGATTTTGTAGTTGATAATGCTGGATTTGAGTTAATTTGTGATTTGTGTTTGGTAGATTTCTTGTTGGGTAGTGGTGTCATTCATCAAATTCAGCTGCATTTAAAACCTCATCCCACTTTTGTATCTGATGCCTTGATTAAAGATGTGTATGATACAGTTGAGTTTCTAGCTGGCTCTAAATCTCAGCAAGTCGTCGCTGTTGCAGAAAGGTTAAAAAGTTATATTGCATCGGAAAAATTGATTTTGTCTGATGATTACTTTTGGACATCACCTCTAGCTTTTTGGGAAATACCCGCCTCACTCAAACAAAAATTAGCTGCTGCTGATTTATTGATCATTAAAGGTGATGCTAATTATCGCAGATTGTTGGGGGATAGACACTGGAATTTCACAACTAATATTGCAGATATTGTGTGTTATTTACCAGTGCCAATGGTGGCTTTACGTACTTTGAAATCAGAAGTAGCAGTAGGTTTGCAACCAGAAGTGATTGAAACAGTATCAAAATCTGATTCTGATTGGTTGACAAATGGACAATGGGGTCTAGTGCAGTTTGTAGAGTAATTGATCAACGTGAGTTCTATGGATTTCATTAGTCTGATATGGGGAGAAGCTGCACAACTTGCATTTCAAATCTAGCGTTGCTGAATCGCGGTATGAATCTAGATGTACCAGACGCGATATATCGCGTCTCTAAATTTGTGCCGACTTACAAAGAAAGGCAGAGGAGAGGGTCGTAGACGCAAAGCGGCTTCCGTAGGTGGGCAGAAGGCACTTATGTTGGGGAGTGTTAATTGATACTTTAGTTCTGGGTCTAAAGCCCAGTTCAGAATGATAATTATACCGAAACTGCTTGCAGTGAGGTATAAAACGTCCTTGTTTCAATCCCACTCTTTTAAGGGTGGGTTGCCTTCTGCCTTCTGCCTCCTGCCTTCTGCCTTCTGAATTATTTGGTTAATTAACCACTGCATAGCACTTTCCACATCACTGACTTTCTCTCCCGGTGGAGTCGGTGGACGCTTCACCATCACCACCTTCACCCCCACCTCCCGCGCCGCAATTATCTTGGCATAAGTCGCATCACCACCGCTATTTTTGCTTACCAAAGTATCAATCTGATGTTCGATTAACAGTCGGCGTTCGTTGTCTAAAACAAAAGGGCCGCGATCGCACAATATCATTCCTTGTGGTATCAGTACATCAGCCGCAGGTGGATCAATCAATCGCATCAAAAACCAAATACTATCTAATCTGGCAAAAGGTGCAAGTTGTTGTCTACCAATAGTCAAAAAAACCCGTTTGGCAAATTCAGGTAACACACTCGCAGCAATTTCCACACTATCAACCTCTATCCACTCATCTCCAGGAACTTGTAACCATGGGGGACGAATAAACAACAAATGAGGAATATTACAACTTGTAGCAGCATTAGCCGCATTCCAAGATATTTGGGCTGCAAACGGATGAGTTGCATCAATCAGCAAATCTATTTTTGCTTCACGCAGATATTCAACCAAACCAACTTCCCCACCAAAACCACCAATCCGCACCATTCCCGTAGGCGCTTGTGGGTTACGAGTCCGACCAGCTAAAGATGTAATCACCTCTATTTGCTCAATCACCGAAGCTTTAGCCGCTAACTCAGCAGCATCACCCGTTCCACCAAGAATAAGAAGACGTTTCACATTGGTCATTTGTCATTTGTCATTTGTCATTTGTTATTTGTTATTGGTCATTGGTCATTTGTCATTGGGAAGAGACTTGTTAAATAATTCCCCCCACACTCCCTTGTCCTCCTTGTCCTGCTTGTCCCCCTTGTCCCCCTTCCCTTGTCCCCCTTCCCTTGTCCCCGATCCCCGATCCCCTATCCCCTACCCCCTATCCCCAGCAATTCAGTTGCTTGTGAATCTTGACTAATAATTTCGCCTTTACGGTCAAACAATACAGTACCAACTTTCAAGCTGACATTTGCATACTTCTGTACATAAGCTGTGGCTTTCTGGCTAATTTTTTCAGCCAGTTTCCCAAATACTAATTCTGACAATCCCAGTTCGATTAATTTTTTGTGTGCTGCATCGGCGGTTTTGGCTTCTAAAACTGCGCTTACAGCCTGTAAATTACCACCAACAGCTACTACAGCAGCACTAATTATTTCTAATTTGGCATCTGCTAAATGACTGGAAGTATTGAAAATACCCCCTGCTAGCTTAATTAGTTTACCTTGATATCCCAACAATAAAACAGAATTTGCATGATATAGCCCAGCTTCTACAAGCATAGCGCCAATCCAGTTACCAGTTTGTGCGATCGCTGACTCTGGTATACCTAAACGTTGGGCAACTTGCATACCATTGCTACCTATACAAAATACTAAGTCAATACAATCCCTGACTTTAGTTTGCAATGATTGGCGAAATTCTTCTAGATGATCAGCCGCAGACAAGGGTTGAGAAATACCACTAGTTCCCAACAATGACAGTCCCTCTAAAATCCCAAAAGCTTCATTAGAAGTGCGTTGTGCTAATTGGCGACCTTCGGGAAAAATAATCGATACTGTTAATGTTTGCTCTGGAGGAATCAGGGGTAGTAAATTCGCATCAAACAAACGACGAGCATAGCTATAAATTGCTGCTTCCCCAGCAGCTGTTTTTCCCAAACCTTCACCAGCTTCCAAAACCAAAGCTTGAGATTGTCGTTGTGACAATCTCACCCAAGCCCAAATAGGTGTATTTCTAGTCAAATCTAAATTATCACCAGGGTCACTAAGGGTAATAGCTAGAGCGCTATGTGGTTCTAGCATTGCTAGTTGAGAAATGGAAATTTCTGCTTTTCCAGGTAACAGGTCAATTTCAACGGATACTTGTGAGTATATCTTGCTACTTAGATGTAGCAAAGCAGCCTTAGCAGCAGCTACTGCAAATACTGGTAGAGTGTAACCTGTACGAGCCATAGTATAGGAAGTTTAGATTTGCGATTTTAGATTATAAAAAAGAGAACAGAGGACAGGGAACTCTTAACAGAGAACAGAAAAACAATATGTGTAATTAATTCTGTCTAGATAGTAAACTACCCACCACTGACCTGAGTATAGGTGAGCGTGTGAGCCTTCTTGTTGAAAAAGATGAATGTATCGACCTGCATTGTTAATGTATCGGCTTACATTGTTAATGTATCGGCTTACATTGTTAATGTACCGGCTTACATTGTTAATGTACCGGCTTACATTGTTAATGTATCGACTTACATTGTTAATGTATCGACTTACATTGTTAATGAAACTGTTTGCACAGCTTATTTAAGAACATCTTCATATTGACAGATCCAGATCCCCCTAGTCCCCCATGTCCCCCTAGTCCCCCATGTCCCCTACTATTATTTGTAGAATAAGTCAGTTTTTCAGGAGCTTTGGGAATGACCGCAGCAGCAGACCCGGTAAAATTGATGAAGCAACAAGTTGNGCTTATTTAAGAACATCTTCATATTGACAGATCCCAATCCCCCTAGTCCCCCATGTCCCCCTATGTCCCCTTCTCCCCTACTATTATTTGTAGAATAAGTCAGTTTTTCAGGAGCTTTGGGAATGACCGCAGCAGCAGACCCGGTAAAATTGATGAAGCAACAAGTTGGTAAAGCCGCCGCCGATTTAGTCAAATCTGGTTCTATCGTCGGTTTAGGTACAGGTTCAACCACAGCGTATGCGATTCAATATATTGGAGAACGCCTTAAGTCTGGCGATATCAAAGATATTGTGGGTGTTCCTACCTCTTTTCAAGCAGAAGTGCTAGCGAAGGAATACGGTATTCCACTAACTACTTTAGATGCAATTGACCACATTGATATTGCAATTGATGGTGCTGATGAAGTTGATCCACAGAAGAATTTAATCAAAGGTGGTGGCGCAGCACATACCCGCGAAAAGGTTGTCGATTACTTAGCAGATCAGTTTATTGTTGTTGTGGATGCTGGTAAGTTAGTCGATCGCCTGGGTTCAGTTTTTGCTGTACCAGTGGAAGTCATACCAATGGCGATTACCCCTGTAATGCACGCGGTTGCACAACTTGGCGGTAAGCCAGAACTACGAATGGGTGTGAAAAAAGCTGGTCCTGTGATCACAGACCAAGGCAATATGGTGATAGATGTTAAATTTGACTCGATTGATGATCCAGTTAACCTCGAAAAAACATTAAATAATATTCCCGGTGTTTTGGAGAATGGTATTTTCGTTAATTGCGCGGATCTAGTTTTAATTGGCGAAGTCAAAGATGGTCAACCTGTTGTGCGAAAAATGTAGAACTCACGACAAGGGTTTGTGATCTAACGACAGCATGTAGAGACGCGATATATCGCGTCTCTACATTATTTATGTGTATCGCGATTAACGTGAAGTCAATACGGTTCGGATAAGACAAATCGATTGGCATTTAAATCCTGTAGAGACGCGATATATCGCGTCTCTACATATCCAAAATTATGACGAAAAATTCTTAACCGAACCGTATTGAACGTGAAGTGGTATTACACCATTTCACAAAAAATCTGATACAAATACAGATCAGTAGAAACGCGATATATCGCGTCTCTACATTATTTATGTGTATCGCGATTAACGTGAAATGGTATTATACCCCTACACTCACTTTCAAGTTACGTTAAGTTAAAATGCTCTGCAACCGGCAGAATTTTGGCGCAGATACTGACGCTGAAACTCCGCGCTGTTAACATCGTAGGCAGTCAGAACGACTTCTCCTTTCTCATTAAATATCCATCCGCGAGCAGGGACAATCTGTTTAGTCGTAGCAGAGGCTTTTGGTTGGTTGCTTGTAACAGCTTGTGAACTACTATTGATAGCTGGTTGGGCTAAATCAACACGTACATTGTCAGTGGCAAAACTATCATTGGGACTAGAAGGTAAACCACCGCGTCCGGTAATGATAAATGAACTGCCAAAACCTTTTTGACAAGGATTTTCAGCAATTTGATTACTTGCATCGGTAGGATTATCTGGTAATTGCATTAATCCTTGACTGGGGTCAACATCTGTGTTGTTAACTTGTACCGTGCCACTGAACTGTGTTCCAAGGTCAGAAGCAGCAGTAATATCACTGTCTGGACTAGCGAATCGATAAGCAGCTTTGATAAATATATTGCCCCCAAAACCTTTTTGAGCATTTGCAGTGATGTCACTGTTTTCTAAAGCAACAAAGTTACCAGTCACAATCCTGATATTTCCACCTCTAGCTGTACCAGTGGCGTTGGTAGTGATATTACTATTGCGACGTAAGATTAAGTCACGGGAATTAAGGAAAATATTACCTTGATCACCCTTAGTAGTGGCAGTAATTGATGCTCGATTGTCTAGCCGGATGTCTTTTACTGTTGTGACTTTGATGTCACCTGCTGCACCAGTTCCTTCACTATTTGCAGACAGAATAGCACGATTAGAAAGAGAAAGCGATCGCGCATTGATTTGAATCCCACCAGCATTGCCTACACCTGATGGATTAGCAACGCTATAAATTCCACTTACGAATTGTCCATTTTTAGTCTCACCTGAAGCAGAGACATTACCTGTTGCGTTAATGATCACACTGCCAGCATTTCCCTTTCCAAAAGTACTGGCATCAATTCGTCCGCCATTGGTGAGAGAAAGGTCTTTGGTATTTATTAAGATACCACTAGAACTGCCTTCTGAATTTTGGAATACTCTGCTAAAAATTCCACTGTTTCGTCCATTCTTAGTTTCACCTTCTACGGAGATATTGCCAGTCGCGTTAATAATGACTCTTCCTGCGTCTCCTTCTCCAGAAGTGCTAGCATCAATTATTCCGCCATTAGTCACAGAAAGATTGTTGGTATTGATTTCGATACCACCAGAATTCCCCTCTGCTCTTAAGCCAACTTGGCTAAATATTCCACTTAGGAAGCCTTGTTTATCTTCACCGTCTATGGAAATATCGCCAGTGGCATTAATAACAACTCTTCCTGCATTTCCATTTCCAAAAGTGCTGCCACTAATTTGTCCACCATTGGTAAGAGAAAGGTCTTTGGTATTTATCTGGATACCACCAGCATTTCCCTCGTATCGTCGTGATTCTGCACGACTAAAAATATCACTCTCACCATCTATAGAAACTAAGTTAGTAGCATTGATGATTATGCTACCAGCATTTCCATTTCCAAAAGTGCTGGCATTTATTCGTCCCCCATCACTTAAAAAAAGGTTTTTGGTACTAATTTGAATACCATCAGAATTTCCCTGTGCTGTTTGGGTGACTTGGCTAAAAATTCCACTGCTGCTTCCATTTTTAGTTTCACCAGAAACAGAGATATTACCAGTCGCATTAATAATAATTCTGCCAGCATTTGCGTCTCCACGGGTGTTGGCATTAATTTGACCACCATTGGTAAGGAAAAGATTTTTGGTATTTATTTCGATACCACCAGAATTACCCTCAACAAAAAATCCAGCAATGCTAGAAATTTCGCTACCACCATCTGCGGAGATCTCACCAGTTGCATTAATTTTGACAATACCAGCGTTTCCTCCTCCAAAGGTGCTAGCACTAATTTCTGCATCATCGGTGAGAGAAAGATTGTTGGTATTTATTTCAATCCCACCACTACTACCTACACCAGAGGAGTTAATGGCGCTAGAAATTTCGCTACCACCATCTGCGGTGATATTACCTGTTGCATTAATTTTGACAATTCCAGCGTTTCCTCGACCATTGGTGTTGGCAGTAATTTCTGCACCATCGGTGAGGAAAAGATTGTTGGTATTTATTTCAATCCCACCACTATTGCCTACAGCAGAGGAATTAACAGCACTAGAAATTTTAGTACCGAAACCATCTGCGGTGATATTACCTGTTGCATTAATTTTGACAATTCCACCGTTTCCTTGACCGTAGGTATCGGCAAGAATTTCTGCACCATTGGTAAGAGAAAAATTATTTGTGTTGATTTCTATACCACCAGCATTGCCGCCTACACTTGAGAATGCAACACCGCTAGCAATGAAACTGTCATTACCATCTACGGAAATATTGCGAGTTGCATTAATTTTGATAATGCCAGCATTTCCTCGACCGTAAGTGCTGACATTTATCACCCCTCCATCTTGTACTATCAACTCACCAGTGTTAATGGTCAAATTTCCTGCGGCTTCGCTTGCTTCTGAGCCAACTATAGTACCCAAAGCACTATAAAACTGACCGTTGGTACTACGACCAATCACCTGGACTTTGTCAGCTGTAATAGTCAAATTTCCACCCTTGCCTGCACCAAAAGTGCTAGCGTTGATTTGTGCGCCATCTCGCACAAGCAACTCACCAGTTTTGATTGTTAAATCTCCTGCGGCTCCGGTTGCTCCTGGCTCAGTTGCAGTACGTAAACCACTGGGGTATTCACCATTGGCGGTAGTACTAATACCAATTAACTGGACTTTGTCCCCTGTAATAGTTAGATTTCCACCTTTACCAGCACCTAAAGTGTTAGCGTTGATCTGTGCGCCATCTCGCACAAACAACTGACTAGTATTAACTATCAAATCTCCTGCGGCTCCGGTTGCTCCTGGGTATACTTGAGTAAAAAAGCCAGTGAGAAATCCCCCATCAGATGAAGTACCTACTACTTCTACTTGCTCAGTTGCATTCACTGATAGAAGTCCACCTTGTTGAGATCCCAAAGTACTAGCTTCTATCTGTGAACCATTAGCAAGGGTGATGCGCCTACCCCAAACTTGTATATCACCACCGCCAAGACCACTGGCATCTACTGAAGTCTGTTGAGATAATTGAATATTGCCAAAATTTTGTACATTACCATATCCCAAAGCAAAACCTTTGTTGATAGGTGTAATGCTAACTAAACCAGAACCTCCAACACTGCCTAATTCTATCCGTCCACCAGCTGTTTTGAGTGTTGCTCCCTCTAAAAAGACATCTCCTCCCACCAATGCTAAAGTTTGATTTGGTTGCACTCGTAGTCCAGATGTTGTGTTGATTATCTCATCAGTATATGATCGCAATCCCTGACCATCACCTTGTACTTGAATACTTCCTGGATTGTCCCGAAACCGCAAACCAATGGGAATATTTACACTTAACAGTGGTACTGCTTGGGGATTGGTCGCACTAAATTCAAAATTATTGTTAAATATAAAACTGTCGGCTGTGGTTCCAAAAAATGAACCATTTAAATCTAAACTGGCATTTCGACCAAAGAAAATCCCTTTAGGGTTGAGTAAAAATAGATTTGCATTACCTAAAACACCAAGTCTTCCGAGAATATTTGAGGGATTACCACCTGTGACTCTGGTGAGAATATTGGTGATATTAGCCGGATTAGAAAAATAGGCTCCTCTACCTGCACCAACATTAAATTCTTGAAAACTATGAAACAGACTTGAGCCGCGAGTTGCACCACCATCAATGCGATCGCTCGGTATACCATTAATTACATCTGGGTTGACAACAGAACTTTCCGCACCCAGACTAGAATCTGGTGTGATTTGTGCTTGAGCAATAGTGATACATACGAGAGTTTCTAATATTGCTACGGGCAAGGTGAAGAGAAAAAATATATGCCTCAGCTGTGTCATCCTCAGTATCCTGTTTTAATAATGGAAGAGAACCCTGACAAGTAAAAATACGGAACATAGCATCTAATAAAGTATTAGAAACCAAATCGTCATGTTATGACGCATATTCGCAAATTTTCTTAAAAATACGCCAGTTTGATGAATCTCTCTCTCCCAGCCTCTGTCTCCTACTATCAGACTGCGATTGAAATCGCAGGTGGGTTTTTTGAACTTTAATTTCTATTTTTATAAGATATTTTTAAAGACGCGCCATGGCGCGTCCTTAAATCAAGATGTGTTGCTAATATTTTTTGAATCGGCATTACTTAGACTATCTTTTAAGTTCAAAGTCAAAAGTAAAAAGTAAAAAAAAGCTTTATATCAAGATATACAAGCCATTGAATTTATTCATGGAGAAAGATAAAAATCTCCTTGTTCCAAGAAAAAGAATTTATTCATGGAGATTTCTTTTTACTTTGATCTTTTTACTTAATTCATCGCCTATTTTTGATTCAATTCAGCGATCCCTTGAAACCAATCGGTCCTTCTCCGTCATAAGTCATGGTTCCAGTCAAAGTTTTGCCACCATCATTAGAACTGACGTTAAGCGCAACTACATTTTGGTTTTCGCGATAGCCAATAATCCAGAGACCTCCTGGATTCCATGGAGCAGAAGAGCCTCCCCACTGATTCTCTACGTTGTAGTTGTTGCTACCTAAGAGATTTCCTTTGAAACCGATGGGGCCTTCACCACTGTAAGTCATGGTTCCGGTCAAAGTCTTGCCGCCATCATTGGATTTGATGTCGATAGCAACCACATTTTGCTTGTTGCGACAGCCCAAAGCCCAGACACCACCTACATTCCACGGGGCTGAACTTCCTCCCCATTGGTTTTCTACTGTATATGCACCACCTTCAGCCTTCGTACCTTTGAAACCAATAGGTCCCTCACCCTTGTAAGTCATGGTTCCATTAAGAGTTTGTCCACCATCGTTAGACTGAACATTGATAGCGACAACGTTCTGGTTAGCACGATAACCAAGTACCCATGTACCACCGGGATTCCAAGGAGCAGAACTTCCTCCCCATTGGTTTTCTACTGTGTAATTATTACTACCTGAGCGGGTACCCCGAAAACCAATAGGCCCTTCACCTTGGTAAGTTATGGTTCCATTGAGGGTTTGTCCGCCATCATTAGATTTCACATCAATAGCGACAACGTTCTGGTTAGAACGAGCGCCAATCACCCACTTGCCACCTTCATTCCATGGAGCAGAAGAGCCGCCCCACTGATTTTGCACTTGATATAGCGTCATATTTTTGTCATATTTGCAAAGTTGATCTAGGATTCATATTTAATTGTTAAAAAACTGAATAAGCTAAGAACTTATCGTAAAAAAGTTTAGTTTTCAGTATAGGTAACAAGAATCAAACATGAATCCTATACTTGTTAATTTTGCAGAACTTAAATCATAATTCAAGGACAGTTAAGACAGTTAAGACAGTTAGTGATTAAACGTAATAAATAATGTGGTTTAGTATACAATTAGCTAGAAAAAATCATTCATTTAAGTCTATCAAAACTATTCAATTTTTGTCATCAGATTAAAATGTACCACCTAAAGTAAATATCTATAGCATTAAGATCTCCGACTTCTTGAAGAAGTCGGGGATCTGGCTCTCTCCAATACTGATCGGGTAAGATAATCAATTGACATTTCAATTCTGTAGAGACGTAGCAATGCTACGTCTCTACAAGCCCAAAATCGGTTGACGATTACTTAATTACAATGAGTTTGTGGTTAATTGTTGCTTGGGAGAAAGACCAAGCAACAAACAACCAAATTGAGTTTATTGACCGATAATTCCGAGCAGGGTACAAAAAAGCGGATTTATCCGTGGAATAAATCCAAAATCCAAAATCCTCAAGAAAGCGGATTGATCCGTAGGGTCAATCCAAAATCTATAGACGCACGCAGTGCGGCTTCTCGACAGAGTAATCTAAAATCCAAAATTGGATGACACCCATACCTTTGATGCTATACAGAAGATTTGGTCGTACAGATTTACAGATACCTGTGTTTTCCTGTGGAGGTATGCGATACCAATATAAATGGCAAGATGTGCCACAGTGGCAGATTCCCCATGATAATCAGGCAAATTTGGAAGCGACTATTCTACGTTCTATAGAATTAGGGATTAATCATATTGAAACTGCCCGTGGTTACGGTACTTCGGAAATGCAGTTGAGTAAAATTTTACCCCAGTTGCCCCGCGACAAATTAATTATTCAGACTAAAATCAAACCTGGGGCAGATGCAAAAAAATTTCTCAGTGAATTTGAAAAATCACTGCGATATCTGCGCTTAGACTATATTGATTTACTCGGAATACACGGTATAAATAATTCTGAACTATTAAACTACACCATTCGTCCGGGTGGTTGTTTAGAAGTGGCACGAAAATTACAAGCCCAAGGTAAAGTCAGGTTTATCGGCTTTTCTACCCATGGTTCTACAGATACTATTATCCAAGCAATTAACACTAATCAATTCGATTACCTGAATTTGCACTGGTATTACATTAATCAAGTGAATTGGGCTGCAATTGAGGCTGCTACAGCACATGACATGGGTGTGTTTATTATTAGTCCATCTGATAAGGGAGGAAAGTTATATAATCCACCAGAAAAGTTAGTTAAACTTTGTTCTCCTTTGAGTCCGATGGTGTTTAATGATTTGTTTTGTTTGAGTCATCCCCAAGTACATACTTTAAGTTTAGGAGCAGCAAAACCCACTGACTTTGATGAACACCTGAAAACTTTAGATTTGCTAGCTCAAGCCTCGGAAATTTTGCCACCAATTTTGACACGTTTAGAGGAGGAAGCCATTACTATTCTCGGAGAAGATTGGGTGAAAACTTGGCATGTTAATTTACCCAGCTATGAACAAACTCCTGGACAAGTAAATATTCCAACAATTTTGTGGCTATGGAATTTAGCGATCGCCTACGACATGATAGATTATGCCAAAATGCGCTACAACCGACTTGGCAATGGTAGTCACTGGTTTCCCGGTAAAAAAGCAGAGCAAATACATAAACTAGACTTGCAACCATGTCTGAGTCGCAGTCCCCATGCAGACAAAATTCCTAGCATCCTTGCACAAGCACATCAAATTTTGCAAGGTGAGGCAATACAGACATTATCAGGGAGTTAATTGACCAAAATCTACGAAAATAATAACTGCAAACCAATTTCGCTAATGTATTTCCTTGGTGTAAATCTTATGACTCTTAAACGTCGGCATTTTCTAGTTTTGCTTGGTGCAGGTGTAGGCGCTTTTGCTTTAGATTCTTGCGCCTCTGCAAGCACTCCTAATCCCACTCCTCCAACTTCTACAACTTCTCCAACTTCTGTAAGTTCCGATAAATCAAATAATTCTGGAGCAATTCAACTACCACCTTTGCCTTATGATTACAATGCCCTAGAACCACACATTGATGCAGCCACAATGCGCTTCCATCATGACAAACACCATGCAGCCTATGTCAAAAATTTGAATGCAGCATTAGAGAAATATCCAAATCTCAAAAACAAAAGCGTAGAAGATTTACTGCGTGATCTCAACAGCGTTCCTGAAGATATTCGCACAACGGTACGCAATAATGGTGGTGGTCATATCAACCACTCGATGTTTTGGCTAATCATGAAACCCAATGGTGGTGGGGAACCAACCGGGGCGATCGCTGACGCTATCAAAGAAAATTTTGGTAGTTTTGCAAATTTCAAAAAACAATTCAACGATGCGGGTAGTAAACGTTTTGGTAGTGGCTGGGCTTGGCTTGTCCGCAATCAAAATGGCAAGCTGGAAGTTGTCAGCACACCCAATCAAGATACTCCCCTGAGCGAAGGCAAATATCCGATTATGGGTAATGATGTCTGGGAACATGCTTATTACCTCAAATACCAAAACCGCCGCGCCGATTATTTAGACGCTTGGTGGAACGTGCTGAACTGGGATGAAATCAACAAACGATTCGCAGCAGCAACTTAAGTTCAAAGGGTGTAGGGGTGTAAGAGTATAGGGGTGTAGGGGGAAGAAAAACATTTAAATGTTTAACTAATAGTTTGGCATACTAGGTACTGAAGAACCTTAAATATTTCCCTTACACCCTCATACCCTCACACCCTTACCCCGCTAGTTTTGTAAGAGTGAAATTGTGAACGACTTAACTGTGCCTTCTTTACCAGAATTGCCAGAGCTATGGCAGCAAACTCTCAATTGGCAACCGACAGCCGAACAGCAAGTACAATTGCAGAGGTTGTATGAATTGATTTTAGAAGGTAATCAAAAGCTTAATTTAACCAGAATCACCGAACCCCAGGAATTTTGGGAAAAACATCTGTGGGATTCGCTGCGGGGAGTTGCACCCTTACTAACAGACAGGGAGAAAAATTTCACTTCACCATCCCAGCATTTCATTGATATTGGTACAGGCGCGGGTTTTCCTGGTATTCCTGTGGCGATCGCACTATCTAATTGCAATGTCACACTTCTAGACTCTACTCGCAAAAAAACAGCTTTTCTTGAACAGATTCTACCTGAGTTGCAATTAGATAATACTAAAACACTAACTGGTAGAGTTGAGGAAATCGGTCAACAGTCCCAGCACCGCCAAAACTATGACGTAGCCATGATTCGCGCTGTTAGTAATGCATCAGTGTGCGCGGAATATGCTTTGCCATTACTCAAGCAAGGTGGTTTAGCCATAGTTTATCGGGGTAACTGGACAGAAGATGAAACCACAGCTTTAACAGATGCTGTAAAACAGCTTGGTGGGGAAATAGAAGCTATTGATCAATTTACCACTCCATTGAGTCATAGCCTACGCCACTGTTTGTACTTACGGAAGGTAGCACCCACACCAGCTAAATTTCCCCGTGCAGTCGGCATACCTACACAAAAACCACTTTAATTTTGTCATTGGTCATTAGTAGAGACGCGATGAATCGCGTCTGTACAATAGTCATTTGTCATTGGTCGTTCGGAGCATCCGAAATGTTTAAATTGCTATGCTCCCTTCTCATTTGTAATTCAGTGAGGTACTCCATGCCTCATGACAAATGACCATTGACTAAGTGACTAATGACTTAAATTAGATTAAAGTTAAAAAGTGTAAAGAATTATTCTGTTTTCCTCTCATCTTTTAAAACAACTTGTTCACGTTTACTGTAGATAATTGTATAAAAAAGTCCATGCAGCATTGTTTTTGGCGACGAATTCTGGTATTTTGTGCAGTATTTTTCTTGGCAGGGTCAATTTGGGTAACACATCCTCCCTACGCTCATGCTTACGACAATCCAGATTTACTACCAGACACTCCAACCCCAGTCGTAGATTTAGCTAAATCCCTCAACTCAGTTCAAGAAGAAAACCTTGTTAAAAAACTAGAACAATTTGAAGCTCAAACCGGCTGGAAGTTGAGAGTTTTAACTCAGTATGACCGTACACCGGGTTTAGCAATTAAAAACTTTTGGAAACTCGATGACAAAAGTGTTTTATTAGTTGCTGATGCCAGTGGTGGTAATATTCTTAACTTCAATGTCGGCGATGCAGTTTACAAGTTACTACCCCGCACATTTTGGGTAGAACTACAAACCCGCTTTGGCAACTTATACTTTGTACGAGAAGAAGGGGAAGACGGAGCAATCATACAAGCTCTAGAATCAATTGAAACTTGTTTACGTCAAGGTGGTTGTCGTGTGGTTCCTGGACTACCAAAAGAACAGTGGATTCTGACGCTGATTAGCTCAATTATTGGCGGGGTTGTTTGTGGTTTTGCAGCTCAACCCCGGCGTGAAGGACAAATTGTTGCTTGGCAATGGGCTTTAATTTTTTCTCCTCTGTGGGGAATTTTATTTATCGCTTTCGGTATTGGCCCAGTAGTAACTCGGACTTCCGACTGGCTACCATTAGTCCGTAATATCGCTGGTTTTCTCATCGGTGTCTTAGTTGCTTACTTATCGAACTTTTTCAGTCGTTCTTCAGCATCAGAAATGTGAGTTGGTCCATGGTCATTGGTAGAGACGCGATAAATCGCGTCTCTACAATGGTCATTGGTCATTGGTAGACGCGATAAATCGCGTCTGTACAATGGTAATTGGGCTTTGTAATTTTTACAAATAATATATGATTGCTATGGCGATCGCACTCTTCAAATTCACCTTGATCACAAAAATCGTCTGATTCATAGAGAACATCGTGACGTTACTTATTAACCTTCCTTGATCCATAGAGAAGATTAAAGCGTTTGTTCAATCCCTTCTAACGTTACTTATTAACCTTCCTTGATCCATAGAGAAGATTAAAGCGTTTGTTCAATCCGCTTCAACGTTGCTTATTAACNCTTATTAACCTTCCTTGATCCATAGAGAAGATTAAAGCGTTTGTTCAATCCGCTTCAACGTTGCTTATTAACCTTCCTTGATCCATAGAGAAGATTAAAACGTTTGTTCAATCCGCTTCAACGTTGCTTATTAACGAGAAAACGTGAAAGCAATGCTGCAAAGTAGCCGCTACGCGAACACAAAGAATGTATGCTGATACCAATTCTTCGTGAAGCTGCATAGAATTTGTTACAAATGACAAATGACAAAGGACAAAGGACTAATGACTCATTTAAGCTGAAAGCTGTTAGCTGAAAGCTGAAACGCAATGGAATGGCACATAACTGATGCTGAGAGTTTAGCAATAATTGATAGCGAAATTGGCGATCATGTCTTTTCACCTGCCGAGTATGAAATTATTCGGCGGGTTATATATGCTACTGCTGATTTTGAATATAAATCTTTGATTCGTTTCTCTGAGCGTGCTTTGCAAGCTGGGGCATCAGCTTTAGCTGCACGTACAACGATAATCGTAGATGTGCCGATGGTGCAAGTAAGTATTAACTACGAGATTCAAAGTACTTTTGCTAACCCCTTGTATTGCAGCATCAATACACTTACTCGTCCTGAAAAAGAAAAAACTCGTGCAGCTTGGGGAATTGAAACCTTAGCTAAACGTTATCCTGAAGGCTTATTTATCATCGGTCAAGCGCAAACGGCTTTATCTACACTTGTTGATTTAATTGAAGCGGAAGAAATTAAGCCAGCGTTGGTAATTGCCACACCAGCAGGTTTTATCAACACAGATACTGATAAAGAGCGCTTGCAAGATTCTCTAATCCCGAATATTACTATCGACAGTCGCAAAGGTGGTGCATTAGTCGCAACCGCAATTGTTGAGGGTCTAGTAGATTTAGCTTGGCAAGCCTACGGGAAAGCGAGGTGATTGGGGATCGGGGATCGGGGATCGGGGATCGGGGATCGGGGATCGGGGATCGGGGATCGGGGATTGGGGATTGGGCATGGGGCATGGGGCTGTCTCTTATACACATCTAGATGTGTATAAGAGACAGGATTAAAGCGTTTGTTCAATCCCTTCTAACGTTACTTATTAACCTTCCTTGATCCATAGAGAAGATTAAAGCGTTTGTTCAATCC
>NZ_NAPS01000001.1:1918781-1977450 GCF_004323185.1 Westiellopsis prolifica IICB1 | reverse complement strand
AATTTTTGAGAATTGACAGTTCTATCTGAAGAAACGATCGGGGATCGGGGATCGGGGATCGGGGATTGGGGATTGGGCATGGGGCATGGGGCATGGGGCATGAATCAGTTAACAGTTAACAGTTAACTGTTAACAATGAGCAGTTAAGAGTGATAACTGATAACTGATAACTGATAACTGATAACTGATAACTGATAAGTCTTCCCACACTTCCCCCTCTCCCTTGTTCCCAATCCCCTTTCCCCGATCCCCTTTCCCCGATCCCCGATTCCCGATCCCTATTCCTCTACGGGACGACGTCTGCGGGGTCTTTCTGTGGGGCGATCGCGTAAACGACGACTCACTTCCGGAAAATAATCTCGCCGCAAATAGGGATAATCATTTACCCATAAATCGCGACTGGGAATGTAAATATCGGTGATTTCTTCAATTCTGCTCAAGTCTGGGCGATTTGACATTACTACCATTTCTACTTTCTGACCACGGGCAATTACTTTATGCTCAACTCGTAATGGTGCTACAAGTTGAGCGGTAAATCCGGTTTCGTCACCCACTTCCAGATTGATTCGCTTTTCGCGATTTTCTACTATTACTAAATCACCTTTGTTGTCAACGGTTTCTTGTTTACCAACTAATTCGTCTGTAATCCACCAATCCAAAATCCGACCACGGAAAAACCCACTGTATTTGTAACGGCGACATTTGGCATTCCGCATACTAGCCCAGAATATAGGCCCCCATAGCCAGTAAAAAGCACCAATTACTCCTAGCAAAAATATTATTGGACCAAAACCAGGTATGGTAAAAATTCTTGCTAGGACATAAACACCTGCAATGACCACAGAAATTAACAGCCTCTGTAAAAAATCTGGAAATTTTCCCCAATAATATTTGTACTGCTGACTAGTGGCAATTAAGGGGACGAGTTGATTAAATTTTTGGCGAGTCAGTGGGACAAGCATTCGGGTTTTGGATTTTGGATTTTGGATTTTGGATGGATGGATTTGAGATGAAAAACTTAAAGTATTTTCTCTAATCCATATATTAACGACTTTAACTCCAAGACTTTGCGAATTGCTAGTAGTACTCCTGGCATATAAGCCGCGCGATCGCTTGTGTCATGTCGTAAGGTATAAATTTGACCAGGTGCGCCAAAAATAACTTCTTGATGAGCAATTAACCCTGGCAAACGTATACTATGAATTCTAATACCTTCGTCTGCAACACTCCCCCTTGCCCCTGGTAATTTCTCTGTTTCTTGAACTACTGCCGGGTTAAATGTTTTACCCATTTCTGCTAACATTTGGGCAGTTTGAATCGCAGTACCACTGGGAGCATCAGCTTTTTGATTATGATGCAGTTCGATAATTTCTACGTGGTCAAAATATTGAGATGCTGTGACTGCGGCTTGTTGTAACAGTACCATACCAATAGAAAAATTAGGAATTAGTAGGCATCCTGTACTAGCTTTATCAGCAAACGCTGTCAAATCTTGAATTTGTTCAGGACTTAAGCCTGTAGTACCTACAACTGGACGAATACCGTAGGCGATCGCACTGCGAATATTGTCATATACACAATCAGGATGAGTAAAATCTACAATTACCCCTGGTTGCATATGTCTTTCACCAGCTACGTAACCTAGCATCGGTTCCAATTGATTGGTAATTGGTACTTCCAAAGGTTCACTTAAACCAGCCAGTTCGCCTGCATCTTTACCTTGGTGTTCTGAACTTGTATCAATCGCACCCATCAGACTCATATCAGATGCTTGTGCAACTGCTTTGACCACCTCGCGCCCCATTTTACCAGCAGCACCATTGACAATTACAGGGATCAGATTTTGATTCGTCATAGCTTGAATTATGCTTTTATACCCAACAAGCGCATTGTAGGAGAATTTGGGGTGGTTAGCAGAGGCGAAGGTACTCCACCTTAAAGCCGCACAAAATCAGTCTACGCCCGTACATGTAGTTAGTAGCCATAACAAGTTTTGATTGAGCAACACCAAAATTTGATACCAATTTCTGTAGAGACGCGATTGATCGCGTCTTTACCAAGGATATGTTGCAATCATTAATTGAATTAGTATGAGTTATCGATTTTGATGTTCAATAAAGGGACGCACAACCAAATAACCAGCACCAAAACCCAAAAATATGATCAATACGATCATAAAAAAGAACCACCAACCATTTACTTTTTCTGATTCTGGTTCGCTGCTGGAGTAGGCGACGACTTCCTGCTGTTCTATCAACACTGGTTCTGACATGGATAGAGGAATTTCCATTTCTGTGTAAACAACAGGTGGACGTGGCTGAGGCTGCTGGCGCGGTTGTCCTTTTTTTGCTTGAGGTTTACTAGTCTTATTTACCTGCTGTTTATTAGCAGGGGAAGTCGTTACCTGTTGATTGCTTTTTGTCGGATTCCCTGAAAGTTCTTTGGTTTGGGCAACTTTTTGTGTTTCCTGTGGTGGCTTTTGATTATTGCTTGTAGAAGATATTGATGGGGATACCGTCTCTACGTTTGCTGTGACTTGAGTTTGGGGAACCTGCTGAGATTGAGACTGACTAGAAGCATCAAGTAATTTTTGTAACTTTAAAACAGATTGGATTGCTTTGGCAATTTCTTCCTTGAGAAGTTGATTTTCTTGAGTGACTTGTGCTTGTTGGGCGGTCAGGGCGTTGATTTTTGACTGTGCGGCTTGTAACTCTGCTGCCAAATCTCGATATACAGATAAGGGTACAGAGGGTGAATAATGCTGAGTAGTCGTACTAGGGGTATGACTATAAAAAGAGCCGTTAGCTGTTCGCATTTTTAGTTGAAAAGCAAATAATGATACAAACTAAGCCCAAGAATAATAGAAAAATTACCTGAGAGCAAAGATTTTGTAATTTAATTTTTGCTCGTTAGCAACAATGGGTAAAAATGTCCAACCGGACCTTGCCCTTTACCAATATTTAGGGCGTAGGATAGAGCATTAGTAACATATTCTTTTGCTTGCTGCACGGCTGTAAATAAATCATAAGCACGTGCCAAATTAGCTGCGATCGCAGCTGATAAAGTACAACCAGTACCGTGAGTATTTTTTGTCTC
The DNA here is from genome assembly GCF_004323185.1 of Westiellopsis prolifica IICB1. Classification (GTDB taxonomy): domain Bacteria; phylum Cyanobacteriota; class Cyanobacteriia; order Cyanobacteriales; family Nostocaceae; genus Pelatocladus; species Pelatocladus prolificus_A. Next base: position 1,974,354 of record NZ_NAPS01000001.1, on the reverse strand, counting down.
TACCTGCTTCACACTCAGAGTCTCGAATTTTTGCCCATCAAACCAAATATCTACACCGCGTCCATTCCCCGACATCCCACCACCCTTGACTAATACCACCTTGGCTTGGAATTTATCATGAATAATTTGGGCAGAGTCGCGCATATCATCGAGGGTATTAATTTGTAAACCGCTCATAATTTGGGCTTCGTAACGATTTGGTGTGGCGATCGCAGCGAGAGGTATAAGTGTATGGCAAAGTGTATTTATAGCTTCATCGTCTATTAATTGCGCTCCCGTTCGTGATACCATCACCGGATCAACTACCAAATTTGGAATTTCTAAAGCTTCTACTTGCTGGGCAACAGCTGCAATAATTTCTTTGTTCAGCAACATTCCTGTTTTTGCTGCTTGGACACTGATATCTTGACATACAGCTTGGATTTGGGCAACAATTGCCTCTGGTGACATCGCATCAACGCGCATCACACCCAAAGTATTTTGGGCGGTAACACAAGTAATCGCACTAGTTCCGTGGACACAGTGAAAAGCAAAAGTCCGCAAATCTGCTTGAATTCCTGCACCACCACCACTATCTGAACCAGCTATAGTTAAAGCAACAGGTATAGGAGATGTTGTTTCGGCGTTCATAGAACCTCCATGACATAAAAAAATGAGGATAGGTTTGTAAACCTGTCCCCAATCTATAACTTATACCGATTCAAAAAATGTTTGCGACACCTTCAGAATATGAGACGCGATTTATCGCGTCTCTACAGAATTCATCTGTCGCATTCTTTTTTCAAATTGGTATTAATTGCTACTGAAGTCGTAACTAGGAATGAGCAAAGGCTTCTTTAAGTTTGTCTTCTCGCTCTTTGGGTAGATTAGTAGCAACTATCTTGAAATCTTCGTTTTTTAAAGCTTCTGCAATGCGTTCAACTACTTCATTGGAGGTGAGTAGGAAAAGTGCAGAAGTTCCTTCAGTAACCTCTTCACGGATTTTTTTGATGAAATTATCGTCAATACCAACATCTGCAAAGGAGGCTGTTAAAGCACCAATCGCCGCACCAATTGCTATTCCCAGAATCGGGATAAAGAAAAGGATACCAAACAGTAATCCCCAGAAAGCACCATCTAATGCACCTAATCCAGATAAGTTATGTAGCTGGCGAGTTTTGGGCTTTCTTTTACCTTTTGGCCATGAAACAATAGCTGCGTCTTGGATATCTAGTAAATGTTGCTGCTGTAGTTCAAGCAGTTTACTTTCCATTCTCTCTGCACCATCAGCCGTGGGGAATTCTAATACAGTAAGATGTGCCATTAGTAATCTCCTGAATTTAATGAAATTCAACCACTAACTAGGCATTGCAATTTTTGTAGCACGATGAATGAAACAGTTTTGGATTTTGGATTTTGGATTGACCTTGAGGATTTATCCAAAGACTTGAGGATAGTTGAATTTTAGATTGCAGATTAAGTCCCAGGATTTATCCGCTTTTTTGCACTCTACTCGGAAGTAATCAGTCACCAAAGTGTTTTGTTTTTTTCGAGCGATCGCAACATCGCAACAATGTCATTATTTTAGCGTAATCATTGGGCAATGGGCATTGATATGTATCAAAGACATTATTTACCAATTACCCATTACCCCAAAAGTATTAAACAGAACGCTTTAGTATACGTAAACGTTCTGAGTAACTTCGCATCACCAGTAGTGCAAACATGGGGGTTTCTTGGACGGCGAACAGAAAACCGTTTCGGTCTAAAATCGCCAATTCACAATCGCTTTTAGCAATTGCTGTGGATGCTCTAGTTTGTTCTGGAACTACCAATGCTCCCATCCCAAATACATCTCCCCGATTAATAGTTTCGACTACTTTGCCATCGACATATAATTCTACCTCTCCATTCAAAATGCCATACATGCAATTTCCAATTTCTCCATCTGTAAAGATGGTTTGACCACTGGAAAAAGTTTTGATGGTTGGCTGTTTTTGAAAGATTTTTACGGTTTCTGCTGGTTCAAGCATAAATATGCATTTTTTAACTACACCACATTTCAAAATATAGTATTTTTGTGAAAGTTAAACTTTTAAACTAGCTTTTGACTGAACGTACTCTTCTAATTCGATAGTTAATTGTTGTGCTTGCCAAATGTCCTGACAATAGTCTTGAATTGAGCGATCTGAGGAAAATTTGCCTATGCGAGCTACATTCAAAATTGACATCCGAGTCCAATTATCTTGATTCCCATAGGCTTGACTTACTTGCTGTTGACAATCAATGTAAGATTGGTAGTCAGCAAGTAGTAAAAATGGATCGTGGTGGAGTAGAGAATCGAGTAGAGGACGAAACAGATTTAAATCACCATGAGAGAAAATCCCGAAAGCAATTAAATCTATGACTTCTTTAAGTTTGGGGTTGGAATTATAATAATTCCAAGGATTGTAGCCTTGGGCTTTGAGTGCTTGAACTTCTTGTGTTCGTAGTCCAAATAAGAAGAAATTTTCTTCGCCGACTTCTTGACGAATTTCAACATTGGCTCCATCAAGAGTACCAATAGTTAACGCTCCATTCATCGAAAACTTCATATTCCCAGTACCAGAAGCTTCTAATCCAGCAGTGGAAATTTGCTCCGACAAATCAGCAGCAGGGTATACTTTTTGACCTAAAGTTACGTTGTAATCTGGTAAAAAGACAACTTTGATGCGATCGCGTACATGGGGGTCAGCATTAACAATCTCTGCTACAGAGTTGATCAATTTAATGATCAGCTTGGCCATATAATAACCCGGTGCAGCTTTCCCGCCAAAAATAAATGTACGCGGGGTAATCTCAACATCAGGATTATGCTTAATGCGGTTATACAAGCTAATGATGTGCAGTACATTCAGATGTTGACGCTTATACTCATGAATGCGCTTGACTTGAATATCAAACAGTGATTCTGGATTAACAACAATACCAGTTTTCCTTTGAATATATTTTGCTAAATTACGCTTAGTTTCTAACTTAATTTGTCGCCATTGTTGACGGAAATTACTATCTTCAACAAAGCTTTCTAATTGTCTGAGGTCTTCAAGATCCTTAATCCAGTTATCACCGATTTTACTAGAAATTAAACTAGTCAAGCTGGGATTGCTTAAAACTATCCAACGTCGTGGTGTCACTCCGTTAGTTTTATTGCTGAATTTCTCTGGCCACAATTGATAAAAATCTCGCAGAACTGTTTGTTTTAACAATTGTGTGTGTAACGCTGCTACACCATTAATTGCATGACTACCAACACATGCGAGGTTAGCCATACGCACATATCTATCACCTGTTTCATCAATTAGCGATAGTCTGGCAATTTTACCTTGGTCGTAGGGATCTTGTAACCGCACTTGATCAAGAAAGCGGTGATTTATTTCGTAGATAATCTCCAAATGACGAGGTAGCAATTTACCGAATAAGCTAATAGACCACTTTTCTAAAGCTTCCGGTAGTAAAGTGTGATTTGTATAACCAAAAGTTTTTTGGGTAATATCCCAAGCTTGTTCCCAACCAAATTCATGTTCATCCAATAACAACCGCATTAGTTCTGCTACACCAATTGCAGGGTGAGTATCATTGAGTTGAACAGCAAAATATTCATGGAAGCTTTCCATACTCTTACCAGCACGATCTAGATGAATGCGAATCATATTCTGGAGAGAACAGGAAACAAAGAAATATTGCTGTTCTAAACGCAGTTGTTTACCTTGGACTTGTTCATCGTTAGGATAGAGAACTTTGGAAATGTTTTCGGAAACGACTTTTTTATTAACAGCACCGTAGTAATCACCGATATTAAATGACTGAAAATCAAATGATTCGGGGGCTTCTGCTTTCCACAGGCGTAAGATATTAGTAGTATTGACTTTATAACCTAGTATCGGTGTATCGTAAGCAATACCTTTGACTATTTGATCAGGAATCCAGCGTACTCGGTAATTTCCTTGATAATCAGTGTAAGATTCTGTACGACCACCCAATTTAACTTCATAGGCTAATTCTGGACGCGGAATTTCCCAGGGATTACCCCACTGTAACCATTTGTCAGTAATTTCAATTTGCCAACCATCACGAATTTCTTGGTCAAAAATACCAAATTCGTAACGAATACCATAGCCAATTGCTGGAATTTCCAAGGAAGCGAGAGAATCCATGTAGCAAGCAGCAAGACGACCTAAACCACCATTACCCAAACCCGGCTCTTCTTCTTGCTCAATTAATTCTTCTAAATTCAATCCTGATTCTACAACTGCTTTGCGTACTTGCTCATAAATATCTAAATTAATTAAGTTATTTGCTAGGTGCGGCCCCATGAGAAACTCAGCTGAGAGATAGCAAACAACCTTGACATCTTTTTCAATATATGATTTTGTTGTACTAATCCAGCGTTTGAGTAAGCGATCGCGCACTGTATAAGCCAGCGCCATGTAAAAATCATTTTTTGTAGCAATCTCAGGATACTTACCCTGAATATAGAAAAGATTATCCGCCATCGCTCGCCGCAGGGTTTCAATATTTAAACCTGTGCGATCGTCTTCTATTTGTAAAGTCGCTATTTTGTTGGGATCAATTGCAGTCATAAGAAAATAGGGGATCGGGGATTGGGGATCGGGGATTGGGGATCGGGGATCGGGGATCGGGGATTCACTATAAATTAAACCTACGTTCCTATTGTTAACGGATGGTAATGTTTGATGGAAAGATTGGTTAAACCGCTCCAGACACAACAGAATGTAGAGTAAGACTCCAAAGGGTTTGATGATTTTTATTAAAATTCTAAAATGTACAAATTAGATGTGTTTTAGCTTACATTAACAATGTAAGCCGATACATTAACAATGTAAGTCGATACATTAACAATGTAAGCCGATACATTAACAATGTAAGTCGATACATTAACAATGTAGGGCGATACATTAACAATGTAGGGCGATACATTAGCAATGTAAGTCGATACATTAACAATGTAAGTCAATACATTAGATCTCTTGCATGAATTGACATACTTTTCTTTGTGTCTTTGTGTCTTGGTGGTTAAAAAATCGACTTTTGAAACACCAAGACACCAAGACACCAAGGTGAAAAGACCAAAAATCGGTATTTTTGTGAAGATTTTTACCCACCTTGAAAGGGTTAGTACTGGTAATCACATTTCACGTTAATACGGCTACTTATGCGAAGAAATCATGTTTACGAATTATTGCTGAGAAATTTTTGTTTAATTTGAAACACAATATTAACAACAAGCATAATTCCCAGGAAGATTGCCAAAATCAAAAATGTCCTGTGCATGGCAAAAACTAATGCTGGGAGTGGTACAGATCCAAGCGGTGTTGTATGAGGTAGATTGACAACACTTAAAATAAATGTGACAAATAAAGTTGCTGCTAAGGGAGTTCCGAGAGTTTGACCAACTAAAGATGATTCGTTTAGTAACCCCGAAACAATACCAATTTTATCTTGGGGAGCAATACTCATGGTTGCGACATTATTGGGCGATCGCCACATCGCTAAACCTGCACCCATCACCATATCTCTAAGTACGTAACCCAAGGGTGTTAACTGGGTACTAAAGGTACTAGCGAGCATACATCCAGATGCTAACAGTATTAAACCAATGGGAATCAAGCGATGACTACCAAACCGATCAGCGAAACGTCTTGATATCGGTGCAATTATGGCGTTACTGATTGGTAAGGTGATCATTAACATTCCAACTTGCTCGGTTGGATACTGTACAACTAATTCTAAGAAAAAAGGGTAGATTAATAACCGAGATGCCATGACTATGTAAACTACTACCATAGTCAAGAGATTAATACTGAGGGTGCGGTTGTGAAATAAAGACAAGTCAATTATTGGTTGTCTGGTTCGAGATTCAACCAAAACTAAAACAATTAAACCGATGATGGCAATAATTAGTAAAATCAGAGCGATCGCACTGTGAAAGCCTTGTTTTTGTGCTTCACTAATTGCCAACCCTAAGTTAAGCATCACTAGCGCGAGTAAAATTACTCCCAGTCCATCAAAGCTTTCTTGGTGACTACGGGGATTTGGGGAAGACGGAACACACCAAGCGAATAATAAAATCGCAATCATTCCTATGGGAAGATTAATTAGAAAGATCGCCTGCCAATCACCAAGTGTAACCAGTAAACCACCAATCGCTGAACCTAACACAGAACCGATAGAAAGCGTCACCGCAGCAAGACTTAGAGCTAATCCATATTCCGAGGTATGAGCAAACAAGTCAGTAATAATTGTCATTCCTAATCCCACAATGAGCGCAGCACCGCATCCTTGTAAGACTCGAAAGCCAATCAACCAGCCAATTCCAGGTGCTAACCCACACAGTAATGAACTGATGGTAAACAAAATTAATCCAGCTTGGAATGATTTGTGTCTGCCAAGTATATTACCCAAACGAGCAACGGTGAAAATCAGAGCCGTAAAAAAAATTAGATAGCTGATAATCACCCATTGGGTAATAGCTAAGTGAGTATCAAAAGCCTTTGTAATTGTAGGTAGAGCAATGTTGACTGTGGTACTATCAAGCGTAAACATTGTCAAGCCCAGTCCTACACTTAACAAAGCCAACCAGATTTGAAATGGCGATCGCTTAGAATCAGAAATATTTTGAGCTACTGGTTCGCTATTCAAGGTACTACCACCAACAAGCTTGAAAGTTCTCCTCTTTCCATTTTCTCTCGGATGATCGTCGATGCTAAATTTAGAGTCTTCCCTATCCCCTATCCCCTATCCCCTATCCCCTATTCCCTCTTTAATTTTTCATTGCTAAAGTCAAACCATCAGCGATCGCAATCATGCTGAGTGTGATTCTTTGGTCTTGATGCAGTTTTTGATTAAAAGCCCGAATTTTGTTAGTTCTATTGTCCTGTTCTTGAGGATCTGCGACTCGACCTGACCATAAAACATTATCGATCGCAATCAGTCCGCCCCGACGCACAAGTTGCAAAGCTAGTTCGTAGTAGTTGTCATAGTTGCTTTTATCGGCGTCAATAAAAGCAAAATCAAATGTTTCAGTTTCTTTGGCTGCGATTAATTTTTCTAAAGTTTCTAAAGCTGGAGCGATGTGCAAACTAATTTTATCTGCTACACCTGCTTTTTGCCAGTAACGGCGAGCGATCGCTGTATATTCTTCATCAATATCGCAGGCTACAACTTTACCATCTGCTGGTAAAGCCAAAGCTACTACTAAAGAACTATAGCCAGTAAATACACCAATATCTAAAGTTTTTTTAGCTCCAATTAACTTGACTAGCAAAGCTAAAAACTGTCCTTGATCAGGTGCAATCTGCATAATAGCCATAGATTGCTGCGCCGTCTCTTGGCGCAATTGAGTTAAAACTTCTGGCTCTCGCAACGATACTGAAAGCAAGTAGTCATAAAGAGATTTATCTAGTCCAAGAATTTTATTGTGATTACTCATGAGATGCGATCATTGCTCTTTGTGTATTCTTCTCTGTTTCTATCGCAAAACTGCATAAGTCGATTTTGTTTTGCCCATAAAAAATAGAAGGGAAAGTTCTTAAACTTAAACTTCTGTGAAAATCTCATACTACATTCTCTGATTCAAAGCTACAGGTTGTTTGTAGTTGGTGTTCTTTACACCACTACAAACATTTTTAAGTGTTCTATTTTCAGTAAGTAAATCGGCGTGAAAATTTCAATGTATGTCATTGCGAGTGGAACGAAGTGAAACGAAGCAATCCCAAGGGTTTTGTTAAATTTACATTCTGAAACATAATTAGGTTTATTTGCGCCAACTTACTTATATATACATAATTCAGACCGAAAATATCTGTAAAATTTTAAACCAAATTTATCATATTAAAGGCATAAATTTACCATTTTGGCTGCTAAATAAATTATCAATGTGAATGTAATAGTTACATGCATCTAAAATATGGTTAAAAAATTTTTATTGCCTTTATTAACGACTTTGACTCTCATAAGTGTATCCACAGTTGCAAAGGCTGATACTTTAGTAAGCAACGGTTCTGGTGGTGATTATAGTTACGAACTCTGGCAAGATAATACACGGTACTATCTTAAAATCTGGAAACGGGAATCTTACGGTAAAGAAGACGCTTATACAACTAGCAGCAACTTTGAGTCTAGTCAGGAAGCATTAGAACATTTTGACTGCTACTATGGTGACAAATCTTTACCAGCTTGTCCAAAATAAAAACACGGAAGTCCAGTTTCTTTAAGAAACCGGGCTTCTTACAGGGCAACAACCTTTAGGTAAAATAATAAAGCATAAAAACCCATCTTCCCTAACCCCCAATCCACTATGAAAGCTGAAGCCGAAAATCCTACCAGACTGACATGTGAAGTAGAAACTACACTGAATATCATCGGTGGACGTTGGAAAGTATTAATTATTAGAGAATTAATGACGGGGATAAAGCGTTTTGGTGAATTGCAAAGAGCCTTACCAGGAGTTACACAAAAAATGCTAACGCAGCAACTGCGAGAAATGGAAGAAGATGGGATTATTCATCGTCAAGTTTATGCACAAATTCCGCCAAAAGTAGAATATTCACTCACACCTCTAGGGGAAAGTCTCCAACCAATTCTCTATGCAATGCATGATTGGGCAGTTCAATATTACGAGAAAATCAATAAATAATTGTCTTGGTAGTTGATTGCTTCTTTTTTTTCGCTATGCTAGAAAACTAGAAAAAAATCTTTGCTCGATTGAACGATGGTTGCTTTACCTGATCGCATTTTACTGAGCGCAGAAGAATATCTGATTTGGGAATCCACCCAAGAACAACGCTACGAATATTGGGATGGCGAAGTTATAGCAATGAGTGGTGGGACACGTAACCATAATCGGGTTTCTGGAAATTTCTTCAAACTCCTAGATGATGCCCTAGCAAATCACTTTTGGGAAGTATACATTGTTGATGTGAAGGTGCAGGTAGAACCGGGGCTGAAGTATTTTTATCCTGATGTGGTGGTGACTTGCGACGAGCGCGATCGCGATCCACAATTGATACAATTTCCCTGCTTAATTATCGAAGTGCTATCACCTTCAACAGAAGCAGCTGATCGAGGAAAAAAGTTTGCTGCGTATCGTCAATCTCCAACTTTGCAAGAATATGTCTTAGTACAAATAGGACAACCGAGTGTGGAAGTCTTTCGACGCAATCAACAGGGACAATGGGTATTATGGGAGTATAATTTGAGCGATAAATTACGACTTGAATCGGTTAACGTAGAAATAGCGATCGCTGATTTGTACCGACAAGTTCAATTTGAAGCCGAAGCAACCGAAAATGAATAGGCGATATCACCACTAACTCTAAACTCTACTCGTTAGCTTGTAAATAATCGATAGCTGCTTCTAATTTTGATGAATATCTTTCCGCGAATCTTTCAAACCATAATCCCTCCGGTGAGAAAGGATCTAACTTAGCCAACCAATCTTCAGCTTTTTGTTTCAAAGCTTCCCTTCGCTTGGCTTGAATTTGTTCTTGCTTAATCTTTTCTTGTTCTAATTCTTGCTGAATTCTTAACTTTTCTGCTTGGTCTTGTTCTTCAAAATCAGTCTTTACTTCTTCTAAAAGTTTATCTATTAAAGATGCTGACTTTGAAGATGATTGAGGAATATTTGGTGTTGCTGTATTTGGTTGTTGTTTGGGCTGTTCATTGCTTTGTTGCTGATATTCAGCTTGCAGTTCAGCTAACAGCTTATCAATAGAGTCCATGATATTTAACTCCTGATTTACTGCATATCAAAATATTCACTATTCTAGTTATCTGCTGTAAAAAAATAGTGTGGCGATTCACTTGTAGAGGTTTATTTTGTGATTTTGAAAGATTGGGTAGTTAAGTAGCATTACAAAATTAATTACACATTATTCAAGCTATTAATAATTCCCTAACCTTCACGAATAAATGTAATTTTGTCTAACTACTTAATCATTAATCGCATTCAGGAGAACTTCAGATAAACTCATGTCTTCCATGTCATCCATTGTCACGGTATCGCAAATATCAAACTTTGCACCAGCAGTTTGCAATTCGTCATCTAATACTTTTAGAAAACGGGTTGCATGAGCATCTTTGCCAACTTGAATAAAAGAAATAGCTAATTCTTCATCTCTATCCATACGCCGAGAAGCTTCAATAATTACTTTCATGACTGCTTTGCGATCATCTGGCTCACCATCTGTGACAACTAAAATTGTTTCACCATTTGGTTTAGTTTGACCTGCTGATTTACGTTCAAAATAATTATCAGTAGCGTGTTTTAACACTGCTGCTAAATCAGTAGTTCCTGCGGGATCATTTTCTTGGAATATTTGTGAAACTTTACTTGATGTCACATTTTCATAGCGTTTGAATCTACCAGAAAATAAATAAATAGTAATACCATCTGGATCGAATTGTTCACACTTACTTGCTAAAGCAAAAGTAGATTCTTGTGCAGTTACCCACCGACTTCTACCACCTTTTTGATCCGGCGTTGCCATACTGCCACTTTTATCAATAATTAGAGTATAGTCACGATTTTCTAGCATTGTTTTCTTCTCCAATTAGCAATGATTGGTTGATTATTAATACTTGATAATTGCTTGTTGCGTGTTAACTCTTGACCAATAACCAATTAATCAGTTACTGCATTCATTAAAACATCTGCAAGGCTCATATCTTCCATGTCATCAAGGGTGATTGTGTCGCAAATATCAAATTTTGCACCGACACTTTGCATTTGATCATCTAAAGCTTTCAAAAATTTAGTTGCTTGCGCGTCATTACCCACTTGAATGATGGAAATTCCTAGTTCTTCATCGCGTTCCATCTGGCGAGTTGCACTGATGATAACTTCAAATACGGCTTTGCGATCGTCTGGTTCACCATCCGTGATCACTAAGATTGTTTCACCATTGGCTTTAGTTTTTCCTGCTGCTTTGCGTTGAAAGTAATTATTGGTTGCGTCTTGAAGTACACCTGCTAAATTTGTTGTACCAGATGGGTCATTTTCCAAAAATATCTGTGCTACCTTAGCGGAGGTAACATCGTCGTAGCGTTTAAATCTCCCAGAAAATAGGTAAACAGTAATACCATCTGGGTCAAATTGTTCACATTTACGTGCTAAAGCGAGGGTAGATTCTTGAGCAATTTCCCATCGACTTCTACCACCGACTTGATCCGGAGTTGACATGCTACCACTTTTATCGATGATTAAGGTGTAGTCGCGATCGCTCATCATAATTCCTTTACTGATTACTCGACGTCTCTAGTCTAGTCTAGGCTTCTTAAGTATTGACTAGCTATTCAAGCTTCTTTACGAGTTTTGCTACTTATCTACAACCTTAGCTCATCTGTAAAAGAAGACACGAAGACAATCAGACACACCGGACACTGAAAACATAAGTAACTCATTTTGTCAATGGATAAGTCCCAATTATAGCCCTTTCAAGGTGGAGCAAAATTCTCAACAATCAACTCCTCTGTAAGCTCTTATCTCTGTGTTCTCTGTGCCTCTGCGGTTAAATAAATTACTTTTAAACCGCAGAGAACGCAGAGAGCGCAGACAGGAAAAAAGAGATTTTATGAGTCACCTTGAAAGGGCTAGTCCCAATTATTAGCCCTTTCAAGGTGGAGCAAAATTCTCGACAATCAACTCCTCTGTAAGCTCTTATCTCTGTGTTCTCTGTGCCTCTGCGGTTAAATAAATTACTTTTAAACCGCAGAGAACGCAGAGAGCGCAGACAGGAAAAAAGAGATTTTATGAGTCACCTTGAAAGGGTTGGTCCTAATTATTATCAAGCGATCTTTTAAACTAATTGAGAATGTCACAAGCTAACATTTGGAAAATCAAATTTTTACCTCACAATCCATGAGACCTTATCATCATATTCCCATTCAAGAGTGTGGCGAACCGCTAGTAGCTATTCCCCTAGAAATGTTTGCGGTGGAATCTCCCCATCCTTATGAGAAATTAGGCGCACCTTATGGGGAACATTCACCTTATTTTCTTCGCCAAAGCGTTGTTGATAGTTTAATTGCAGCCCAAAATCATTTACAATTGCTGCGTCCTGACTGGCAGATTCAAATTTTTGATGCTTATCGTCCTGTAGCTGTGCAACAGTTTATGGTAGAGTACAGTTTTGCCGAAGCGGTACGAGAAAAAGGACTTGTTGAGGTAAATTTATCAGCAACTCAGCGTCAAGAAATTTGGCAAGAAGTTTACAAAATCTGGGCTGAACCTAGTTTAGATGAAAACGCACCACCACCTCATAGTACTGGTGCTGCTGTGGATATAACTTTGGTGGATGAGAATGGGGAAATTGTAGATATGGGTTCGCCTATTGATGAAATGTCAGAGCGATCGCTTCCTGATTATTATGCTAATAGTGAACAACCACAAGCACAACAATATCACGCTCATCGTTTACTACTAAAAAATGTCATGGAAAAAGCCGATTTTAAACGCAATCCACGCGAATGGTGGCATTTTTCCATAGGTGATCAAATGTGGGCTTGGTTACATAATCAAGCCGATCCAAGTAAAAATTTTATCGCACACTACGCTAGGCTAATTTAAATAGAATTTACGCACACTCTCAAAATCCTTGGCGTTCTTGGCCCCTTGGCAACTTTTGCGTAAGTCCTGGTAAATACTTAATTGTTGATTGTTGGTTGTTATCAAGCACTAACAACCAACAACCAACAAAACTTACGCATCTTCAGGATTCAACTGAATTAATTCTTCAGTTGTATAAGTTCCAATTGGACTCCAAACCAAATAAGGAACAAGCAATAAGCTAGCCAGTCGAGAAATAGGTAAAACAAATAACGCTAGCACTATACCCAAAACAAGACCAACTGAACCAATAATTTCTCCGGTTCTGAGACTGCGAAACCTCAACATTAAAGGTATGTAGGTGACAGTAATAATTTCCAGCAATAGATAACAACCCATTAATAACCAAGTTATTAAACTACCTGGATTTTTTTGCCAAACAATAGTAGCAGAAGCAGCACCGCTAATAAAAATCGTAGTCCAAATTACAGGGATGAATGGTTCAAAAACTAGCCAACGCGGACGACTTAATTGTGCGAACCATTTCACATCACGTGGTGTGATCAAAAAACTACCAACTGCAACTAAAAAAGTTACAGCCCCAATTACCATCCAAGATTGAATCATTTTCTCTTCTTTGGTGTGTATGAGTTTTACACAGCAATTTTGGCAATTTAGGATATGAGTTTAATCAGTCATTAGTCATATTATTAATTGTTAATAGTTAATTGTTGTTACTTCCAAACAACATCAACAAACTAGAATTTAGCCAAAAAACCTCTCAAACTCTTATTTCTCTGTGTACTCTGCGTCCTCTGCGGTTTGTTTTTCCATTACCTGTGCGTAAATTCTGCAAACAAAACTTATACATCTTGAGGATTGAGGCGTTCCATAGCTTTAGTTGTGTATGTACCAATTGGACTCCATAATAAATAAGGTACAAGTAATAATGTTGCCCAAACAGAAACGGGAAAAACTGCGATCGCTAGTATCACCCCAATCACAAAACCTGTTCCACCAAGAATCGTACCTACTCGCAAATGACGAGTCCTAAACATTACAGGAGTGTAAGCAATAGTAACTATTTCTAAAAGCAAATATAACCCCATTAATAACCAGGTTGTGGTCGTTCCTGGGTTCTTTTCCCAAACAATATAAGCAGACCAAGCACCACAAATAAATATTACAGTCCAAATCACAGGAATTGCTGCTTCAAATGTTAGCCATCTCGGTCTTTGTAGGCGTTTAAACCATTTGCGATCGCCAGGAGTGATAAAGTTTGCACCTAAAGCAACTAAGAAAGCAACCCCACCAATTACCATCCAAGATTTAATCATGCATTCTTGCCTCATCCTTTGCGATCTAGTCAGATTTTGTCAATTTCCACGTTTATTAATCATCCATCCTTGGTTTGAACAATTCGCAATTTCCAATCTAACATTAGAAATAAAATGGACGATAATTTCATGATTTTACTTAACCAAAGAAGAATCTTTTAATTCTTTAGTAACTTCCGACGCTCCACTTTGAGCTTCTGGTTTGCGAGTATACCAATATGCCCAAGCAATTAACACTGCTTGCAAAGGTAGCCTTGCTATATAAAGTAACTGATTGTGAGGAATTCCCTCAACTTTAATGTTGTGTATGGTCATATAAATATTGGCAGGAAACACAGCAATAAATAGGGCAATTAATCCCCAGGCTGCGGCTACACTGACAAATGGAATCATTAAACCAATACCACCAAGAATTTCAAAAAAACCACTAATATAAACAGATGCGAATGGTGGAAATGGTGGTGGAACGATGCGGGCGTATTGCTCAGGTCTGATAAAATGTGTAGTCCCAACAATGATAATAGCAACTGCCAGAACACCGCGAAGAATTTCTTTGCGACGATGATCTAATTTAGGTAAGAAAGACATGGAAAATTTCACAAACGCTAGTGAAATTTTAAATGTTGACACTTGCTCGTACTTCTATCCCAAGTTAGCTTTTCATCTCTTTAAAACTTCTTCTAAACTAGGCACATCAACCCAGTTTGATTTCATATTTGATTCATGTGATAAATCCATCAATAACTGAGAATAAACTCCTTCTCGCAAAGATGGAACAATTTCTTCTCCTTGATCAATTCCCTGTACCCATTGATCTACTACTCTGAGAAATGCAGAAATACGACCATCGGCGTAATTTTTTGGAAAAACTAAACGATTAGGAACTTCTATTTCTGTTAATTGTTTACCAGGCTGAGATGCCCAAACACGAAAACCGTGGATATAATCTTTTTGATTCTCGCTACCTAAAACTAAAGTAGCGCGATCGCCATACACTTCTAACCAATGTGTACGAGATGCATGTACCACCGCACTAATGGAAACTTGACAAGGTGTCCCATCTGCTAATTCCAGCATCAACATGCAGGTGTCATCGGTATTTACTGGTTTGAATTCACCTGTGTTAGCATCTTGTCGTTGGGGTATAGCTGTACTCAAATGAGCGCTTAATCTGCGTACAGGTCCAAACAACCAGTTAATATAATCAAAAGTGTGGGAACCTAAAGAACCTAACGCACCACCACCTTTGTCTTTTTGCGAATACCAGTTCCAAGGACGGCCAGCATCAGCGCGAGAAGAACCCAACCAATCAATTCTAATTAAACGTTTATTGCCAACATAGTTTTCTGATAAAAGTTCAGCAAATAATTGCCATCCAGGTACAAACCGGAATTCAAAATCTACAGTAGCAATCACACCTTTTGATTTTGCCAAAAAATAAAGTTCTTTAGCTTCGTCTACATTTAAAGTTACAGGTTTTTCTAGTAATATATGTTTTCCAGCTTGCAAAACTTCCTTAGCCATTTCGTAGTGGAGAAACGGCGGTGTCGCGATGCTGACTGCTTGAACTTCACTCAGAGAAATAATATCTGTAATAGTATCGCAAGCGTAAGGAATGTTTTGTGATTGGGCTATAGCTTGGGCTTTTTCTAAATCTCGGTGATAAACAGCAACCACTTGGGTACGGGGATGAGACTTAAATGCAGGTATGTGGACTTTTTGACCGAACCCTGTACCGACAACTGCAACGCCGATAGATTGCTCCTTAGCTGAACTGTAATGGGATGTGGATGACATAAGTTTATGAAGCTTTCGCTGAGTAAAAAATGTAGAGACATAAAAAATTTTACAGCGTTGAGAATCATTTATCAGGTGAAGAGGTTTGGTAAGTTCGCTTCAGAGTAAATAACAATTAGCGATCGCCAATTACGAACGGATACTCTGCTTTCACATTCCACCGCTGACCATCGTGTCGCAGTAGCGTTAAATTATCTGCTGTAAATTCAAAATACAACTCACGCTTTTCAAACTCTGGCCAAGCAGCTTTAAAGTTCTGACGTGTTAAATCTTTAAACGCCACTGTCATGTGAGGTGCGAAAGGTCGGGTTTGAGATACTGGATCAACAATTCCCAGTTGGTTGGCTAAGTGTGTCATTAAATTCGTTTGCACAGCCAATAGTTCGGAACTTCTCACCACATTAATATAGATAACGCGGGGAATAAACGCGCCGTAACCACTTAAGGTAATTGGTATTGGATTTTGAGTGCTGACAAATTCCTGCAAACACGCTTCTAACCCTGGTAAATTTTGATCAGACCATTTAAAAGGTGGTTGTAGGGTAATGTGAGGTGGAGATTTTTGGGCGTGACGACTGGCGTAGTTAAGAGCAAAGTGCTGCTTGATTTGGTTAGCATAATCCTGAATTTCCTGTGGTGGTAGCAGGGCTATGAAAAAAAGAGTTTGTGATTTTAACAAGGGAGTTTATCAGTTATAAGATAATCAATTTACAGTCTATTTATATGGGAACTGACAAGTACATGCCGATTTTTGTCAAGATTGAGGAAGGCAAAGTTGATAAATCTATTTTTGACCAATATGTACCTGCTCACAAAGCTTACGTCAAAGATTTAATTGCCAAAGGACACAATGCTAAAACTGGCTACTGGGCAAAGAAGGGAGGCGGGATGATGGTGTTTGAAGCTGCATCAATGGCAGAAGCACAAGCAATTGTAGCCAACGACCCATTAATAATAAACGACTGTGTTAGCTACAAACTATATGAATGGAAAATTGTAGTCGAATAACACATATACAATATTTGATGCTATGATTATTTTTAGACCTGGACTTATGCGACTGTAACGCCCAAATCTTGTCAGGACCGGAAGGTAGCAGCAACACGGGATGCTTATGGTAGGCGTAATCTCCGGGTCGCCCTATTTCTAGGAGCGTAAAGGCTGTAATGGCTGGTTTTGGAGATATTGTTAAAAAAGCTTTTTACCTTGGTGTTGGGTTAGCTTCTTACGCGGGCGAGAAAGCAGGCGGAACACTAGCAGACGTGCGATCGCAAATCCAAAAGCTGGCAGACGAAATGGTAGCACGAGGCGAAATGACCACAGAAGAGGCTCGCCGTTTCGTAGAAGACATGATGAAACAAGCCCAGCAGCAAGCAAGTGATGATTCTGCTCCACCAACAACGACTCCATCTGAACCGCGCCGCATCGAAATTATAGAAGAAGACGATCAGCCGACGGCGAAAGATGTTCAAGGCGATAATGAGAATGTAGATCAACTACGCCAGCAAGTTCTGGATTTAGAAAACGAGTTAAAGCGTTTGCAACGCGATGATTAATTATAAATTTATGCTGGGTTGATATTAGCTTTGTTTTGCTGAGATCAACCCATTGCTATATGACGTAGAATTTAGTTAAAGCCTGTTTGTTTAGCTGTTGTTCGTTGCTGTCAGTTAGGTAGCATTTAAGTCAGAGTAATATTTAATTTTTGTAAAATATTACTCTTTAGAAAACTGCCTTTGTGGTGAAAAAATAATTTTTGAAACACTAAGGCACTAAGACACCAAGAAATTTTAATTTTTCAAATTTATACGTTGAAAGGTCTGAGACTCTACAGACTTTATATAGTAAACCACTACTACCTACTAAAGCATTAATGATATGGAAAATTGGCAAAAGGATTTTTGGGAAATGGTACAAACAGTAAGCGATGAAGTTGAAGGTTTTTTCCTGGGGATCAGTGAAATGGTAGACGCTTTTGTTGAAGTTACAGAAGAAGTTACCGAAGAATTACAAAATACAATCGCTGTCGAAATAGATCAGTATTTTCAGGAATTGACTGAACCATTTTTGGAAATGTACTGGGAATTGGAAGATGTTATGGGTGATGATTTAGATCCCGGTTTTCCCTATCCAGTTGAACCCTCATCTGAAAAAAATCCTGCTTGCATTGGTTGCTACCACTACCACGGTCAAGCATATGGTGGTAACTTATTAGTCTGTGGTATGCATCCTTATGGTTGGGATGGTGACAATTGCCCAGACTGGCAATCAGAAGAATTTTAAGTTAAAAATCAAATGTCAAATGTTAATTGTCCAGAGTCAAACAATTTTGGATTTTGGATTGAACCTTGACCATTGACTAATGACTAATGACTAATGACCATTAAACATTACTATTATGAGTAACTCTTTGTCTGAAAGTGTGTCACAGCCAAGTCAAGAAATAAAGTATGGCGAACGCGAAATTGCCGAAGGACAATTAATTACATTTCCTAATCCGCGCATCGGACGACGCTATAACATTGATATCACATTGCCGGAATTTACTTGTAAATGTCCATTTTCCGGCTATCCAGACTTTGCCACCATTCATATTACCTACATACCTGATCAACTGGTGGTAGAATTAAAAGCCCTCAAGCTTTACATTAATAGTTATCGCGATCGCTACATTTCTCACGAAGAATCAGCCAATCAAATCTTGGATGATTTTGTCGCTGCTTGTGATCCTTTAGAAATCACCCTTAAAGCAGATTTTGCACCACGTGGTAACGTACACACAGTGATTGAAGTTCATCATGTGAAATCTGAGGGTCAATAGTCATTGGTCATTGGTAGAGACGCGATGATACTCTTAAGAGAAGCCGCTCTTACGAGCGTCTACGCGTCTGTACAATAGTCATTGGTCATTGCTTATTTTTTGCGTCCCCCTTCCCCCGATCCCTATCCCCGATCCCCTATCCCCTATCCCCTTCTTGACTTAGGCGATCCAAAATTCCCAAAATTTCCTGTTCAAATGCTACCTGGGCGCGATTTGTTTTTCCACCTACATACAAGCGTCCATCTGTTTGTAACGCCCAAATTTGTGAGTGAGAAAAATAACTCATTACCACACCCAACATCAACAAAGCAAACCCAGAATAAACCATCGGAATTCCTGGGTCGGCTTTTATCTGTAAACCTGTGCTACCAACGACATCCAAAACTGTTAGTTTCACACCATTGATTTCGGTGGCCATACCCGTCCGCAAGGTGTTAAAAAGTTGACCTGCGGCGTCATAAATTAATACTGTTCCTTGTAAATCTTTGGCTAGTAATGAGACACCTTCACTTAAATCTGGTTTTGTCGGAATCCAGGTTCCCCAGATGCGCCCATTATTAGTGTTGAGTGGCGCCATGGGAATTTGAAAAACTGGACTTTGGTTAACCCGTACCCGTACAGCGGAAATTCCCCAGTCTGTTTGGTAAAAAGTTACACCCCGATAACGCAGAGGTTGATTCACAAAAATTGTCTTGTGATCAACCTCTTGGTTGTGGTTATTTAAAACAGATAAATCTGAATAAAATTGGTCAATACTGCCACTAGGAGTATAATCAATCCAAAAACGATTCACACGCACAGACCAATCTTGAGCTTTGTTTATTGCAGCCCAAGGGCCTGCATCAATAATATTTTTAACCTGGAATGTATCACCACTAGCAATTATTTCTTGGGCCATAAACCCAGTCATTGCTCCCCACATTGACCCTACAAGAATCGTGACAATACCAATATGTACAATGATGGGGCCGATGCGTCCAATGATTCCTTTACGCGCATAAAGAATATTATCTTGCTCTTCTTTTTGAAAAACTTTGTAGCTGCGCTTGTGTAATATTTGGATCAGAGAATCAACAGAACCATGATCTAATTCTGCACTCAATGCAAGTTTAGTAAATTGTCGGGGTTGGTCATAAAACTTCCAACGACGCGCAGTCTTTAAAGCTGGTAACTGTCGAGTAAAACTACAAGCAGTTAAGCTAGTACCAAAAAATATGAGTAAAGCAAAAAACCACCAGGTACGATAAACATGATCTAACCCCACAGTTAAAATTACTTTCCAAGATAGGAAACCAAATAAAGCTGGGTCTTCTGGATAATTAGCTTTGTAAAAATCGAGTGATTGACCTTGTTCAATGACAGTACCAGTGATACTAAATAGAGCAATGATGAGTAAGAGTGCGATCGCTAAACGTAAATCTGTCAGTACAGGTAAAAATTCCTGCCGTAAAAATTGTACGATAACCGACCACCAATTTGATTTTTCAGTAGATTGTTCTGTAGATTTTTCAGGTAATCTTTCAGAAACTGAATTCTTTGTATTGTCTAAAGTCATTTGTAAATTCTTAGTGGTTAGTGGGTAGCGCGTCTACGCTCCTACAGTAGTTGGTGCTTGGTTGATTCCAAATATTAAACAACTACCAATCAACAACTGTTATGAAAAAGGAATACGAGAAACGAGGGAAAAAACACCAAATCCTACCAACAAAGCTCCGCTAATTGGGTTAATCCAACTAGACCAACGGCGTAATTCGAGTATTTTTTTAATGGAAGCAGTAAACGTACCTGCCAAAATTAATGGTGCTACATGTCCTGCGGTGTAAGAAATGAGTAAAACTGCACCTAAAATTAGGTCTTGTGTATTAGCAACCCAACCTAATAAACTTGCTAAAACAGGAGTACTGCAAGGAGAAGCGACTAAACCAAAACTCAGACCGATAGCATAGGCTCGCACACCTTGAGGTAATTCTTGAGAAATCCAATCAGTACCACCAAAAGAGGGCATTTGCAATGGCAAAGCTTCTAGTAAGTTTAGCCCCATGAGGATAGCTATCACACTGACAATAATTGGCAAACCGATACCAATTTGTCCGTAGACTTTTCCAACCAAAGCTGCTACTATCCCCAAACTTGCAAGAGTGGTCGCTAATCCTAAAGCAAACCAAGTAGATTGGGCGGCTGATTGCAGACGACTTTTCGCTTCATAACCGCCAATGTAACCGACAGTAATCGGCAGCATAGATAGCATACAGGGCGTCAGACTGGTAATCAGTCCGGCAAAAAAAATTATACCAACGCTTAATAAACTCAAATGCGTCAACTGATTAGAGACAAGGGAGTTGGCGAATTGTTCTATTTCGTAAAATTGGGTTTGCAGGTTTTCAAGCATGGGCTAGATAAATGGAAAGTCCTTGCACTGCTTGAATTTTAGCTTAATTTGCGCTCAGGGGTGGGAGTGAGCCTACTTATACCATTTTGGATTTTGGATTACTCTACGAGAAGCCGCTGACGCGTCTATGGATTTTGGATTTTGGAAAATGGAATTGACAATTGCTGTCTGCGCCCGACTTTTATCAATCTATCTGTATCAATCATTTTGGGAATTGGTATTACTTCAAAGGAAATGAAGCATTCAGTTTGTAACTGCCAATAATTTGATTAACAGTTGGTAGTAGTTCTTTGTATTGCTCGCTAGGTACAATGTAAGAATCAATGGAAATTTTGTCTTCTTGGGATTTGATAAAACTGTTAGCTGTGAGTGATATAGAAGAATTTCCGCTTTTAGCGGTATAGCTCCAAGTAATTCTGACACTACCATCCTTTTGTCTGACGGGCTGATCCATTTTAAAGTCTTGTTCGTCATCAGCAAATTTGTTAATAAATCGCTTCAAAATATTAGTTAATTCTTCCTGGTTTGGATTATTTTGAGTATTGAAGACATTCACTTGAATGAGACCATTTTCGGTTGGATCAAGCCAATATATAATGACTTCGTTATCATTGCTGTTATCCTTAAGATTCCAGCCTTCAGGAATATCGATAGAAAATAAACGAGTTGCGTAGGAATAAGTTTTTAAATCGCCTATTATCAGTTTTTGGGAGTTGTTAGTTGTGGTTTCTGAGGATGGAGAACTTGAAGAACTGGGAGAAGAAGATTCATTAGGACTAGGACTTACCTGAGTTGGAGTTGATTGTGATGTATCAGAGTCTTCTTGCTGTGAAGCAATGCCACCAATTACAGCCAATAGTACGATGAGAACTCCAAAGCTAGAATAAACAATAATTCCTGCTTTTGTCCAAGCTCTTTGATGGGCTTTAAAATCTTCAATGCTACTCCATTGGCGACTTCTCCAAGCCCAAGTGTTGCCTTTTGCACCCAAAATAAAAGGCATTGGTAGATTTACATAAGGAACCCAAGATAATAGTCCGATCCAAACTTGGTTAGTGATACTCCATAAAGGTGACAACAAAAATGCTCCCCAGTTCCAACCTTGAATTTCTGGAGGTACGGGAACATTAGTGTTAAATGTGCCACCACCACCTAAGAAACTAGGATTGGTGGTTGCAGCAGGTGAGACATACTGCTGAGGATTGTAACTTCCGCCTGACCAATTAGGGTTTGAACCCACAGGAGTAACAACAGGTTGGATGTGTTGAGGATTTTGACCGCGTGAGTTGATGATTGTGGGGGGTGGGGAATATGCATCGGGGTTTGGTGATGCAGGTGGGTTGTATTGCGGAGCAGGTTCTGTGGGGGCTACGTAATTATTAACAGCAGGATTAACAGCAGGAGACTGCAAAGCATCAATCATGTCTCTAGCAGTGGGGTAGCGATCGCCTGGATGATATGCGATCGCTTTATCCAGAATCATCCGCAGACTAGGACTAACATTCATCGCATACTGGTGCCACATGATTTCTGCGGTTCTAGGATCTGTCTGCAACTCTTGTGGCATTCTCCCAGTTAACAGGTAAATCATTGTGATCGCCAAGCTGTAGAGATCGCTGCTGTAAACAGGTCTACCAGCTGCTTGTTCTGGAGGCATAAATCCCGGGGTCCCAATGACAATCGAACTAGTAGGATTTCCCTGAGAATTAACAACTGTACCCATCGATTCCCGGACTGCGCCAAAATCAATTAGCACAGGTACATTATCTGCATCCCGCAAAATTATATTATCTGGTTTAATATCCCGATGAATAATGTGTTTGCTGTGTACGAAGTTCAGAACGTATAACAAACTCTTGAGGATTTCCCGTACAGCACTTTCACTCATCACTCCTTCAGTGTGTATCTTTTGCGTGAGAGTTTTGCCTTCCACATATTCTTGGACTAGGTAAAACTGACCTTGTTCAGCAAAATACGCATACAAATTAGGAATTCGGTTGTTACTGTTTCCCAAGTCTTCTAAAATCGCCGCTTCTCGCTGGAACCTGTCTTGCACCATTTTATATATTTGCGGATTCTCTGTGACGGGCTTGAGCTGCTTGATCACACAACGACGACCTGAAGGCAAATGTGTATCTTCTGTCAGAAAAGTTTTACCAAAACCACCTTCTCCTAAAACTTTCACAATCTTGTAACGATTGTTGATAATAGTTTGTAACATGATAATACACAACCTTTATGTTATCTTTCTGACTGTATCTAGCGAGTATCTAGTAGAATACAGTGGAAATAATTAGACATTTGAAAATACAGACAATTTATTAAAGCGATCGTTTTTTGCCTTATACCTCCTGACTTGAAAGTGGGTGTAGGAGGAGTCCTATTTTCATGCTTGGCGGTAATTTTTTTTTCATTGGGACTGCCTTTTGACTGCTGATACTAGCTATCTAGTAATTCAAACAATTGACCAACTTCAAATTACGGAAGTTTAGTAAGAATAAATTAAGTTTGATTGAGTGCATCCACAGGTTATACTGTTTCACTAATTAAGTTTGATACATTTAGCTACCAAGGAGACGAGAAGGATAAGAGAAGGAGAGGATTTGTATCAAAAGTTGTGTGAAATAGCACTGGCTAAATGCTCAATAAGTGTCACACAAAATTTCTAGTCGTTTTATTTGATGGTTTAATATACGAACAATCATTGTTATTATTTTGATGATAAATAATCAATAATTTTAGCTGTATCAAATCAACTTTGAAACTGTTCGATATACTTTTATAATTATCTTAATGTTTAAAAACTTACTATATTTTTTACACAAAATGTGTAAAAAACACATATTTTTTGTGTATAGATAATTACTATTGGCTGGTAGAGGAATAGCCTAATGAGTAATGCATTTCTACGTATGGTTGCTGGTAGTGAAGAGTATTCTTATTCACTGCTGACTACTGGTGAAATGGTACTGGGACGTGATCCTAATAGTTGTCAGATACTCCTAGATTCCAATGTTTACACGATGGTTTCGCGGCGTCATGCGACGATTCGCCCATCTCCAACACCAGATGGAAGAACTAGCTTTTTACTATGCGATCTCGGTAGTGCGAATGGAACTTATTTAAATGGACAGATTTTGCAGGGGTGTCAAGAACTGCAACATGGCGATCGCATTACTCTAGGAAGTAACGGCCCACAATTCTTTTTCGAGTATCAGTATCAGTACAATCCCCAACCACCTTTAGGAACACCACAGCCAGAACCCCCAAAAACGACAGCAGCGTTTAACTATTCACCACCTTCACCCAGTAATAATGACGACACTAGCTTATCGCAACTCATCCCGCTTTTGTCTGCACCCAAAGATTTAACTCAAAAAGCGTACTTAGTACCAGGAATTATTACTGTTGTCTTCGTAGTACTACTATTTTTTGTGCAAGGTTATTTATATCAAATATTACTAGGAAGTTACTTAGGTGGTGCGACCCTATATTTTATCTACCAGTTATGTGGCAAACCAAAACCTTGGTGGGTACTAATTGTTTCAGCAATAACCACAATAGTTGTTTTGGTTAGTCCAATACTAAATCTTTTTATATTCGTGTTTCGCGGTATTTTACCAGGAAGCATACCTGAAGATCCCAGTAACCTCAGCTTTCCAGAGTTATTTATTCGCTTCTTTTTTGGTGCTGGCTTGCTAGAAGAATTACTCAAAGCTTTACCCATTATTGGATTTTATCTGATTGGCAAATCCCTAGCATCTCCTAAGCGAGAACGGATCGGTGTTTGGGAACCCTTAGACGGAATTTTGCTCGGTGCAGCTTCCGCAGTGGGATTTACTTTGTTTGAAACCTTGGGTCAATATGTACCTGGTAGGATTGCAGAAGTAGCTCAAGAGATGGGAACAGAAGCTGGTTTGGGAGCAGGGTTGCAGTTACTGATTCCGCGAATACTAGGCGAAGTTGCAGGACACATGGCTTGGAGTGGCTGGTTTGGATATTGTATTGGTTTAAGTATCCTCAAACCGCGTCTAGCTTCCCGAATTCTACCCATAGGTTACTTAAGTGCTTCTGGGTTACACGGTTTATGGAACAGCAGTGCAGGTTTGGCGGGTTCGTTGGGAGTGTTTGTTTTAGGGTTATTGGTAGTAGTCGGGGGAATATCTTACGTTTTATTGGTGACAGCAATTATCAAAGCACGGGCTTTATCGCCGACGCGTGAGCAGAATTTCGCGACTCGCTTTTTTAAGTAAAAAGTTTCTGTCACTAATTACTTTTTGCAAATTTGTATAACTGAAACTACTGCCACACTGTTTTCAAATCTAAAATAAATCCAGGCAAAATATCTTCTCCTGATAAACTAGCAGGAAGCTGTAATATTTCTGTTTCTTTTCCTTGTCGATAAATTTCGACACGGCTAGTTTTTCTATCAATTAACCAACCAAGTTTTACCCCTGCATCGATATATTCTTGCATCTTTTTTTGTGTTTCTTGCAAGCTATCAGTGGGGGACATTAACTCTAAAACAAAATCAGGAGCAATGGGGGGAAATTTTTCCTTTTGTTCTGATGTTAGTGTATCCCATCTATCTTTTTTGATCCAAGCAACATCGGGGGAGCGGTCTGCACCATTGGGTAATTTAAAGCAAGTCGAAGAATCAAACACTTCACCCAATAGAGTTTTTTCATTCCAAAAAACAAATCTAGCAGTCAATCTAGCATTGTATCTCCCAGTTTCTCCCCCGGTCGGTGACATTATAATGATTTCTCCCAAAGCATTACGCTCAAATTTAACATCAGGATTATCTCGACACAATTGATAAAATTGGTCGTCGGTTAATTTAATGATGTTGTTGAGGTTAAATGTAATAGCAGTCATAATGCTTTGACCTGAGCAACACAGATAATTTTAGTTTAGATTTTTCTCAACTTTCCCAAACGCATGATCACAGAGTTTATCCATTTCCAGGTCAATATCTCATGGAGCAAAGTATAAAAACAAGGAATGATAAACAGGGTTAACAATGTTGCTAAGGACAATCCTGCAAACACTACAATACCTAAAGGTTGTAAAAATTCCGAACCTTCCCCAATTCCCAATGCTAGAGGAAACATACCTAAAACTGTGGTAATTGTAGTCATTAACACTGGGCGTAAACGTTGGGGAGCAGCTTGCAAAATCGCTGTTTTACGATCAACGCTTTGCTGCTCGCGAATTTGATTTGCTAACTCCACCATGATAATAGCGTTGTTCACAACGATACCTACTAGCAAGACTGCACCGACAATCACTGTTGCACCAATGGCAGTTTTGGTAATGTAAAGTCCGAAAATACCCCCTGCTAATGCCAAGGGAATTGTAAACATTATTACCAAGGGATCTATTAAGGAATTGTACTGCACAGCCATAACTACGAAGACTAGAAAGCTGGCTAATCCTCCCAACAACCATAAAGAGTTCTGTAATTGCTGATTAGCTTCTGCTGTCTGACTAGGTAGGATGCTCACACCTTGAGGTAATTTTAAGTTATTCAATACCTCATTCACTTGTGCTTGGGCATCACTGAGATTTGCTCCTTCGCTCAAATTACCAGCGATAATGAAAACCTGACGCTGGTTAATGCGTTGAATTTCTGAAGGAGCTTGAGCATCGACAATTTTTGCAACATCGCTGAGACGGATTTGGCGATTATTTTCTACAAATAAAGGTAATCTTTGTAATTGGGAAGGCGATCGCACAGATTCTTCATTTAATTGCACCCGCACATCTACAAGCCGATTATTGCGTTGGAGCTGTGTTGGTATGCTACCTTCAATGGCGGTTGCAATTGTGTCACCGATTTCTCTAGCAGTTAATCCCACTGCTGCAACTCTTTCCCAATCTGGACGGATTTGCAGTTCCGGTTGACGTGCATCAGCATCGGGACGGAATCTGGCTAAGGTTACTTTTTCTTCTAAAGTTCCTAGTAGTTGCTGTCCAGCTTGCTGTAAGGTGTTTGCATCATTTCCTTGCAGAATTATGTCAACTTCTGCTCCCCTGACTGGAGAGTTGGTGAGAATTAAACCGCGTACTTGTCCAGGAGCAACGCGCAAACGCACACCTGCTAAATTTAGTTTGTTAAATTCTTGGGTAACTCGTTCCACATAGGCTTCTACATCAGAACCAGGTTTAAGGGTAATGGTACTAGAACTCCGTAGGGGATTTTCGCTAGTGTTGCTACCAAACAAACCACCACCAATTGTGGAAAATACGTATTCGGTTTCCGGCTGATTTTGGAGAATTTCATCAACCGCAGCCATGACTTTTTGATTATTTTCTAAAGGAGTACCGGGAGGAAACTGAGCAAATAAACTTGCTTGTCCAGTGTTGATCCGGGGTAGAATTTCTTGGGGAATTTGCGGTGCTACCCAAAAACTGCCACCACCTAATAAACCGATCGCGATCGCTACTGTGATCAAGCGAAAACGCAAAATTTTACTCAAAAAACCACCGTAACTTCTAGTTGCAGCATCAAAACGGCGATTAAACTCCCGAAGAAACCAAAAATTACTCAAACCGCTGGAAATTCGCCATGATAGCATCCGAGAAGTCAGCATCGGTACTACAGTTACTGCAATTAAAATAGAAGCAGCAACAGCAAAGCTAATTGTCAGAATTAGTTCATTGAATAACAGCGAAATAAAGCCGCCAACCAGCAAAAACGGCAAAACTGAAACTAAGTTGGTGCTAGTAGAAGCTAGCAAAGCTGATTCTACCTCTTGGCTACTTTGTTCTGCTTGTTGAATCAGTTGCCATGAACTGAGGCGAGTTCTGGTATCTTTACCAGGAGTCATACCTGCACCTTCGGCAATATTCTCCAGCATGACGATAGAGTTATCCACCACGATACCCACGCCCAAGGCTAAACCACCCAAGCTGAAAATATTTAAAGATAGCCCAAATAATCCCATCAAAATGATCGCTGCTAAAGTTGCCAAGGGAATTGCAACTACAATAATTAGAGTTTGCCGCACCGAACCCAGAAATAACAGAACTGCGATCGCGGCTAGTGCTGCTCCGATTAAACCAGAACTGGTAACGTTAGAAATAGAATTACGGATAAACCGTGATTCATCCAAGGTAGGTGTGAGAACTGTTCCTTCTGGAATAACGCCAGATTTTCTCAGTTCTTCGATTCGCTTTTTGACTCCATCTACAACATCTATGGTGTTAGCATCCGGTTGCTTTTGAATGCTGACTTTTACTGCTGGTTGTTTATTGAGTAAAACGAACAAACGTTGATTTTCTGTACCATCAATCACTTCCGCAAAGTCACGTAGGTAGACGCGGCGACTTGGAGTAGAAGTTGTGGAAGTAGAAGAAGTAGTGGAAGTAGTGGAAGTAGTGGAGGAAGTTGAGGAATTCGAGGGAGAAGAAGAAACTTCAAAAGAAAGATTGCTGATTTCATCCGCACTTTGAAAGCGTCCGACGGTGCGAGTGAGAGGTTCAGAATTTTGCCCAAAAATTCGACCACCAGAAACATCTTGGTTACGGTTGGTGAGTTCGTCGAGTACATCTGTTAAACCAACACCAAGGGCTTGCAAGCGATCCAAATCAATATTAACTCTAACTTCTTCTTGCACTCCCCCCGATACATCTACTCCCGCGACTCCAGATACAACACTGAGTTCACGGACTAGTTCTTCTTCAGCAAATACACGTAAATCTACACCTTCTAGCGAAGGTGAAGTGAGCGCTAATTCGTAAATTGGTGATTGAGAAGGATCAACTTTAAATATACGGGGTTCTTCAATTGTGTCTGGTAAGCCACTTCTAGCTCTATTAAATGAGGCTGTAGCATCGTTGAGGGCTTGGTCAATATTACCCCCTGTTTGAAAGAACAGATCCAAATTTACCTGTCCTTCACGGGTTTGAGAAAAAATTTGCACCACACCCTCAGTAGCCGCAAAAGCTTCTTCCAGTGGTCTGGTGATTTCATCAATCGCTACCTCTGGTGAAATTCCAGGGGCTTCTAATCGCACACCAATGCGGGGATAAGTAATTGATGGCAGTAAATCTACTGGTAAATTAGTAATATAAAAGATACCCATTACCATGACTGCCAAAGTAAGCATCAGTGTACCTATGTGTTGACGAATCGAGAGGGCGCTGACACTAAATCCCCCACTTTTTTTTGTTGCCTGCATTTTTTTATATTTAGAGTAGATAAAAATATTTTTTGTTGTACAGGCAAAGTATTTCTACGAAGATATTTATACAAATACTTCGCCCCTACTTATATTTATTTCCCCGTCGTCATAGCGTCCAATTTTTCCGAAAGTATTGAAAGACGTACAGCATCCCCTTCTTTGAGAGGCTTACCACTGCGTACTACGTACTCCTCATTCGGTTGCAAACCAGAGATAATTTCTACATTGCCATCATTAGTGTTACCTAATTTTACGGTTCTACTTGCAACCGTTGTTTTGCCTTGTTCTCGCTTCACGACAAACACCTTACCCTGATTACTTTCTGGTTTCGAGTTTGGATTTCGGTTTTGCTTATTTCCCCCTCCTGTCTGAATTGCAGTTAAAGGTACTACTACTTGTTGTTGTCCCTTTTGAGCAAAATTCACTCTTGCTAAAAGTCCACTACCGATTTTTGCTCCATTATTGGGAATCACTATTTCTACTGGTACTAAACGAGCTGTATTGTCAGCAGCTGGGGAGATACGTGTCACATTTCCAGCGTATGTATTATCACCAAAAGCATCTAACCGTACTTGTACTGATTGTCCCACCTGAATATTTGCCAGTTCTAATTCGGAAACTTGGACTATAACTTTGACACGGCTAAAATCGCCGATTTTTAGAACTTCATTCCCTGGTTGCAAAAGATTTCCGGGTTCTGTAACTTTTTCTAAGACTGCGCCCGCAATCGGAGATACTAGTTTGGCATAGGATCGGCGTTCTTTGGCTTCTGCTACTAAGGCTTGTTGAGCTGTTAATCTTCCTTTCGCAGCAGCAACAGCTTGTTGTTCTGTACGTACTTGTTCCTGTGCGGCGCGGAAAGCTTGTGTCGCCGTTTGAGCGTTGGTGCGTGCTTGTTCAGCTGCTTGTTGAGCGATCGCTCCTTCTTTGAGGAGTTTATCTTGTCTTTGGGCATCGGCAAGGGCTTGCGCTACTTCTAATCGCGTCCGTTCTACCTCAACACGCGCATTACTCACTTGAGCATTCGCCCTTGCGACTTCTGATTTGAGAGCTGCGAGTTCGGCTTCAGCTTGATTTAAGGCTGTTCGTAGTAGCGTCTCATCTACCTGTCCGACTACTTGATTTTTGGTTAAAACATCGCCGACATCTACATTTAAATCCAAAAGCTGCCCTTCAATTTGCGATCGCAGCGACACGGTACGGAATGGTGTAGTAGTACCAGTGTATTCTAATAGTTGTTGCAGATCATCTTGACGAGCGATCGCCACATCTACAGGTGTTGCACTATCTGTTTGTCCAGATACACCACGACGTTCTTGTTGAGCTTCCGCAGATTCTTTGGGAAGTGATCCACAACCCCCCATCAACAATCCTACACTCAGCCAGGAAACCACCAAGAATACAGATGAGTTTGGCAATAAAGGTGAATTTTTAACTAATAGACGCAGCTTATTTCCGTCGCAAATCATTATGTTTGGCTCCTACTGAGGCGGTTTTTGCCTAATCACAGCCGCCGATAACTAGTCCTAATTTATAGATGTTGTTGTGAATATTACTCAGGCTATATGAGAACAAGGGAAAATACCCTTGAATAAACACAAAAGCGTAACTTTTATTTCATTACATTTACTAAATTTTATGTATTTTTAATTACCTATTATTAGACAAAGCATATCAAAGAAGATGTCCCTATTACAAACTCGGTAAAATTTCATCTACCTGATACAATTATTAATACAGTATAAATATTTATGGTTTAACTTGTCTCTACTTAAAGGCATAAGAGTGACATACTCCACACACTCCTATCGACGGTGAGTGTGGGCTTGTCAATTACTCTTCTATGAAGACATTAATTGAGCTTTGAGGGCGTGTATCCCACGCGCCTTGATGTTAATAACCGCATTTTTATTTATCATAGAAACCACACCTAGTAAGTACATGAGAAGAAAGTCATGTGTACACCCATGACTTAAGTCATATTTTTACCAAATTTGGCGGAATACCCCAACCGCTAGCGATGACCCTTCGACTTCGCTCAGGGTTGACGGTGAGCGAAGCCGAACCGTTGATTGGGGAGTGGAGCGGATGAGGGGACTCCTGTAGGGGCTTGGTCATGTAGAGACACGCCTTAGCGAAGCCATGCGCGACAATGCTATTGGCGCGTCTCTACAGGTTTAAATGCCAATAGATTTATCTTCAAAGAAGCAGTATTGAAAAGCATTCAAGTGAAATTGGATGAAACGAAGAGACCAATGGGATTTAAGCCACATTTTTAACACAAAAATCTGTTTTATGAGTTGTGAAGCTAATTTAAAACTCTCAAACCTGATTTAAAACTCTCAAACCTGATTTAAAACTCTCAAACCTGATTTAAAACTCCCAAACCTGATTTAAAACTCCAAAACCTGATTTACTTTGTACAGAGGCGTAAACGCTCGTAAGAGCGGCGTAAGAGTATAGTCCAATACGCTTGGTAATCAGCCCACAATCCGGAGTATAGTCGCGTCTGTGCTAAATTTTGTAGAAATTTTTTCTAGAGTTGTAGCAAATATATCAATAACTCTTCCTGCTTTGAGATTATATTAAAAAAAGTAAAACTTTTGGAAAATAGGATACACAATGTGAATGTCCTTGTATAACCAATTCTAATTAACTGGGCGCGAGGAAGGCTAACTGTGACATCACCACTACAAATATTACAAACAACCGACGAATCTCTGCTTGCGGAATTTTTTCAAGCATCTGTGGGTAAATGGTACTCAGAACGCCGCTATTACACTCTTCCAGAGGGAGAAACCAAAGAAATGGTAAGTGTAATTACGATCAAATTTTTGGATTATGGATGCGAAAAATTACGTAACTTAGCTGAGATACACGGCTTACCGGATACAGCAAACTTAACCTGTGGTGCTGAAGTCATATGGGAAAGCACTAATTCGATTTCAGGAAAGAAAGAATCCAACGGAACAACTTTATTTGGGGCTTTAGGTAACATACTGTATCGCGATCGCGGTTTCGCCACAACTAAGCCAGTCACAGCCCAGTATTACTTCCCCAATCCCACAACCTTATGTTTGCGAACCGAGTACAATAATTCAGTATTTGAGGAAGAATTAAAGCTAGTCGGTACCAAGTACCGCACACGCCAATCTATCATTTCTCGCGCGGGTGAACAGTTGATGATTGGTCAATATTTGGAAAAACGGATTTAAGGTGTGTAGAGACGTGCCATGGCACGTCTTGCCATGGCACGTCTCTACAAGATTCATATGTATCGCTATTAACGTGAAATGGTATTAGTGGTTAAAAAGTAAACATATTAACCACTAATTAACTTTAAGATGTAATATTTAATAATGATTCCCTGACTTGCGATAATGCACAGCTGTAACACCATCGTCTAGAACCTGACCATTATCTACAGTCGCATAAACTAGCCAGTGATCGCCTGCTTCCATCCGAGTTTCTACGGTACATTCAAGGTAAGCTAACGCATCTGTAAGAATGGGATTACCATTTTCGGCTTCTGTAGTAGCAACACCCTCAAAACGATCTTGTGCTGGGCCAAAGGGTTTTAGGAAGTGCTTCATTAACCCTATATGATTCCCTTCTTTTAAAACATTAAGGACAAATTTGTTACCAGAGTGTGTTAAAGGTTCAACAGCCCGATCTTTAGCAACAGCAATAGTAAAGCCAGGAGGATTAAAGCTAGCTTGAGATACCCAAGAAGCTAACATAGCGCTAGATACATCCTCTCGCTTAGCTGTAATCACGCACAAAGAACCAAGAATTCGCCCAACAGCTTGTTCGACATTGGTAGCAGGTTGGCTGGAATTACGTACTTTTTTGGCTTTTTTCAGTGCTTGAGCAAAGTCTGTTCCAGCTTCTTCACAAGTTTGTAAAGTGACATCGTTGGGTTTGAATTTGACTCGGATAGGTTCAAAGCCAAACTGATAACCAGCATCTTTAAGTTTACCTTCAATTAGATCAATAGCTTCGCCACTCCAACCGTAGGAACCAAACACACCGGTGAGTTTATTTTTAGCAGCCGTGGAAAGCACAATACCCAAAGCAGTTTGTACTGGTGTAGGTGCATGTCCGCCAAGGGTAGGAGAACCAATGATAAAGCCTGCTGCTTTCTCAACAGCAGCTTGAATCTCACTAGGTTCGGCGACTTCACAGTTAATAGATTCAACGCTGACACCGGCTTTCGTAATTCCGTGGGCGATCGCTTGTGCTAATGTTGCGGTATTTCCGTAAGCGGAAGCATAAATTAATGCCACTGTAGTATCTAAAGATGTCTGCTGCTGACTCCATTCCCGATAAGCTTTAGTTAGATCAATTAAGCCATAACGCACCAAAGGCCCGTGATTGGGCGCGTACATTCTCACCTGCAAATCGACCAATTTGTCCAATGTAGTTTCGATTTGACGGGCATGGGGAGCCATGAGACACTCAAAATAATAGCGTCTGTCTTCAAGAAAAGCTTGCCAACCTTCATCAAATACCTGATCGCCGCAGATATGCGCCCCAAATAGTTTATCTGTGTATAAAATTTCTGACTGGGGGTCATAAGTGCAAAGTTGATCTGGATAGCGGGGGTTAGGCGTGGGAATAAATTGCAAATGATGACCTTTGCCTAAATCGAGGGTTTCTTCCCCACGTTTAACTAGAATTGGCAAATCTGGATTTTCCAATGCTCCCCGCAAATTGATAGCTCCTGGATTAGAACAAACAAAAGTTATCTGCGGCGCACGTTCCAGTAAAACTTTGAGAGTAGCAGCACGATTCGGGTTGACATGACCAAGAATCACATAATCTATCTGTTTTAAATCAAACCGTTTTTGGAGTGCCTCTAAGTAAATTTCCGTAAACGTTTCCCCTGGTGGGTCAATCAGGGCAATTTTATCCCCTTGAATTAAATAAGAATTTGCAGTTGTACCCTTAGCGAGGGCGTATTCAATTTCAAATCTCAGACGAGTCCAACTACGCGATCGCAATATGGTTGTATCTGTTGCAATGGGGAGAATTTGAACGTCGCGAGGTTTTGTGAATGTCATGGTTTTTTAGGGGTAAGGGATTGGGGATCGGGGATCGGGGATTGGGGATTGGGGATTGGGGATCGGGAACTGGGAACTGGGAATTAGAAATAGCTGATCAGGAACTGGGGACTAATTTATTTCCTAATCCCCGATCCCCGATCCCCAATCCCCGTTCGCGTAGCGTCTCCTCTGGAGAATCCCCGATCCCCGATCCCTTCTAATAATGATTTCCAACTTTGCGATGATGTACAGCAGTTAAAGCTTCTGGCTTACTCACCCGTCCCGCTTCAACTGTACTGTAGACAATCCAGTGATCGCCGCAGTCCATCCGACTGGTAACTTCACATTCCATGTATGCTAAAGCGTCGGTGAGAATTGGTGTACCGTTTTGGGCTGGCTGAGTTCTCACTCCTTCAAAACGATCTGCACCGGGGGGGAAACGTTTGAGGAAGTGTTTCATTAAATTTTGGTAATTACCTTCTTCCAGCACATTCAACACGAATTTATCGCCCACCTGCATCAGTGATTCGATCGCCCGATCTTTTGCTACTGCAATCGAGATTCCCAAGGGTTTGAAGCTAGCTTGACTCACCCAAGATGCTAGCATGGCACTTTTAACATCGCCTTTTTGAGCAGTGATGATGTACAATCCACCGCTAATTCTACCCAAAGCCTTATCTAGGTCAGCATCCAGGGCTTTCATCTGTTTGATGCTTTTATCCCGTGTCACCCATTGTCCTAAGTCTGTTCCCGCTTCTTCTAACAGCTTGTAGGTGTTTTCTGTGGGTGTTTCTCGAATTTGAATCGCTGGGAAGGCTGGTGTTAAACCCAAATCCCGGAATTTATTCATCAAGGGATAAATCGGTTCATCATCACCACCATTGGATTCAAAAATCCCCACAGCTTGTTTTTCTTTCGTAGAACCCAAAACAGTGCTGAGGGCGGTTTGTGTTGCTGGGTTAGATACTGGTGGTGTACCAACAACAATTCCTGCACAACGACCAACAATTTCCCGGAGTTCTTGCAAGTCTGTGGTTTTGAGGTCTACTAATTCTACTGCTACACCTGTTTTGGTAATACCATTAGCAACAGCTTGTGCTAGGCGATCGCCCCAACCATAACCAGGAACGTAAAATACGCCAACCATAGTTTCTGCTTTGGTTTGAGATTGGCTCCAAGTGCGGTAGCGTCCGGTTAATTCTTCAACGTTGTGGGAAAGTAGCGGCCCGTGACCTGTGGCAATCATACCGATTTTTTCCAGTTCGCCCATGCGCTTGAGGGCTGACAGCACTGACCGGGCATTAGGAGCCATTAAGCATTCATAGTAAAATTCAAAATCTGGGGATATGGCTTCTAAATCTTCGTCAAATGTGGCATCTGAACAATAATGCAACCCAAAAGCATCGCATGTGAAGAGAATTTCGGTTTTGTGGTCGTAGGTAAAGATCGTGTCAGGCCAGTGTAAGTTTGGGGCAATCACAAATTCTAATTCGTGACCGTTACCTAAATCTAGGCGATCGCCATTTTTCACAATCCGCCGTTTGAAGGGTTGATGTACCAAGTCTTCCAAAAACTGAATCGCTACCTTGGAACCAACAACGGTGATATCTGGGGCGAGTTGCAGGACATCTTTAACTAAACCACTGTGATCTGGCTCAGTATGACTGATAATTAAATAGTCAATGTCTGCTGGGTCTATTTGATTTTTGAGGGTATCTAGATATAGCTGGCGAAATTTTTCGTGAGAGGTATCAACTAAAGCTATTTGCTCACCGCGTACGATAAACGAATTATAGGTAGTACCGTTTTGCAGACCGAATTCAATATCGAAGCGATCGCGATCCCAGTCCAGAGAACGAATAGCTGTTGTTTCCAACGCAATATCAGTGACCTGGATGGTCAGTCTTTTTTTCGGATTTTCGGCGAGTGCTACCATAACTGCCCTCCATAGCGAATGAGTATTTTTTCCTGTATTTATATTTTGACACGAGGTTATTGTAAATATTTATTAAATAATTTATAGATTAGTTAAAAAAAGCTAAAAGTATAAATTTCTACTAATAAAAAGAGTGAGTCAGAGTTCACAACTGGCTAAAATTCAAAAATTTGGGTGTTGTCTACTGAAGATGGTTAGAGTCTCTTGTCACTTAATTAAGTAACCTTAGATAGAAGAAATGTATAACTGTATTCTTATAGTATGGTTTTAGCAACATTGAAAGTGCCATCCACAAAGATTGTATTGCGATTGCTCTCTTTCTGGCATTACTAAGAAATTTTAGGAAAATTCTTACGTAGATGTACTCAGAAAATTGGTTAGCTTTAATAATTGGTAATTCTCGCTTGCACTGGGGTTGGTTTGAAGGTAAAAAACTTTGCCATACCTGGAATACAGAACGTCTTCCTAAGTCGTTTGTATATGAATTATCTCAATGTCGAAACCTTAACGAAATACTCAACAGTCTTTCTCTGACTCCCCAAAACCTCCATACCCTCCATACTCCCGAAGTCCCCATTCCCCTCCTGCTTACCTCAGTAGTTCCTAGTCAAACAGCATTATGGTTAACTTACCCAAATGTACGTATTATTACTATAGATGAAATACCCCTCGAAGGTATGTATCCTACTTTAGGAATAGATCGAGCTTTGGCGTTATGGGGTGCGGGGGTAACTTGGGGTTTTCCCATGTTAGTAATAGATGCGGGTACAGCATTGACTTTCACTGGTGCTGATGAAAACCAAAATCTTGTTGGGGGTGCGATTTTACCGGGATTGGGTTTGCAAATAGCAACTCTTAACCAAAAGACTGGACAATTACCAAATGTGGAATTACCCCCAGATTTACCGCAACGGTTTGCACTAAATACTCCACAGGCCATCCAAAGCGGGGTGATTTATACCTTGTTAGCTGGAATCAAAGATTTTGTTGAGGCTTGGTTGCAGTTATTTCCTCAAAGTAAGATTGCTATTACTGGGGGCGATCGCACTTTTTTAATCAACTATCTACGATCCCATCTACCACAGATAGCAGCACACATAATTGTAGAACCAAATTTAGTATTCTGGGGAATGCGAGAAATTGTAGCTAGTTGTTAGTTATTTATTATCTATCCTTTAATAAAATCCCGAATCTCTCCAGCAACAATCGCCGCACACTTTTCCGGCAAATTTTCTCCTACGTGATCGATGATTTTCAGATTGGCTTGTGGAATTATTTTTGCGTAATAATTACTCTTATCCAAGACATCTGGAGAGTCTTTCCCACCCTGTAAAATTAAAACAGGAACTGTTATAAAATCTAATTTATCTTGTACTAATTCGGCACGAATTTCTGGTAATTGACGTAAGAATAATAACTCACTACCTGTTGGATTTTGCCGCATTAATTGTTGTTGTTGCCAATCCTGTTCTATTTGCGTCTCTAAACCCAGAATTTTAGTCAAAGGACGAAGTATTCTTAATATTTTAAATATCCACAAAGGACGTTTCATCAAACCCTGTAATTTTTGACAATTTTTGTCTAATGCTTCAGTTTCTACACCTTCTGGTGCTAATAATACTAAGCCATATACTTGTTCTGGATACTTTAAAGCATAACTTGTAGCAATCCAACCACCAAGAGAATGCCCTACTAAATATACTCTTTCTAATTTTAAAGCTTGTAAGAATTCAGCCAGACATTCTATTTGCAAATCTATCGAGTAGTGAATATTAGGATAGTCCGATTCACCGAAGCCGAATAAATCTGGCGCAAAACAATGGA
This sequence comes from Westiellopsis prolifica IICB1, assembly GCF_004323185.1. GTDB lineage: Bacteria > Cyanobacteriota > Cyanobacteriia > Cyanobacteriales > Nostocaceae > Pelatocladus > Pelatocladus prolificus_A. The sequence continues at coordinate 1,936,433 of NZ_NAPS01000001.1, read as the reverse complement.
AGCCTAATGAAAGCATTTCCATCACTGCTACCCATTCACTACTATCATTCCAAGCACCATGCAAGAAAACTACAGGTATTCCATCCCCAACTTCACGCCAGAATAATAACCCTTGAGACAACTTTCTCCGAGAGTTACGAAATAGGTTATTCATTTTTAATTTAGTAATTAAGTTTTAAAATTGTAAATTGATAGTAAATAGTAGATAGTAGTTAGTGAAAAATTTTAACCACTAACCACTAACCACTAAAAATTATGCCAGTGTTGTTAGACCTTTTAAGTAGTCGTCTAATTGGCGATTATGGTCATGAGACATAAACTCTTGAGGTAAAGATTCGAGAGGAAAAGCCTGGATTTCCATTACTTCTAATGTGTCTTGAATCTCCATTTTTCCTTGTACGTCTGCTTCCACTACAATACAAATTGAATGGATTCTTGGATCACGGTCTGGAGCAGAGTATACTCCTACTAATCGCCTAATCCTGACTAATTCTAATCCCGTTTCTTCCATCAGTTCTCGACGGACTGAATTCGGTATATCTTCTCCCCAGTCTACCATCCCTCCAGGTAAAGCCCAACGACCATTATCTCGCCTTCGGATTAGCACTATTTGACCATCGGGTAAAATAGGAATAATACTTGTACCGGGGATCGGATGACGGAAAATAATCCCCAGTACAGTTTGTCCAAATCGCCATAAACTACGTGTGCATTGGATTGCCACAGTAAAAAAAGCCAGAACGTTCAATCTTCAAATATTGGTAAGTTATGTGTGTTGTACTTTGAAGTTATCCACTAATCACATTTACTCAACTAAATTGTTAAGTATGTTCTTATACAATAAGATTTGTGATTTTGGGATTGATTCTAATGCTTAGGTTAGAACATACAAATTTTAACATTTACTTTGCAGGAATTAGAGTGAATGTGAGTATACATAATTTAGTTTTGCTAAACAAGCTATAAGTTAGATAAAAACAAAGAAGTATAGTGATTTTTCTATAAGCTGATGTGCGCTTAGATTAAATATTCTTGCGTTAGGACTGTCCATGGTCAAGGTCCAAAGTCCAAGCTAGTCTTTGACTCTGGACTCTTGACAACCTGATCGCAAAATATACAATTTAAATGCATAACAGCTTAAAGCTAATCTAATTTTTTATAAAGATGTATAACCTTATTCTAGGATGGGTTAAGCCTTATTCAAAAACTTTATAATAATCTTTGCTTTCTGCATATAACAAATAATTTTATTCTTTTAATATAGAAATATATTCACGAATTCTAAAACAAACAGATATATTGTTTTATAGTAATGATTTAAAATTTTACTCTTCCGTGTTAATTGTATACAGTAATTGCAATCATATTTTTTTGTTAAATAACATTAATAGTAATTTGTATTATCTAGTTATAAATTACAAGTGAGCTAGAGTTAGGGTTAAGCACATTGCTGATATATTAATTTTTGCTCGGTGATAATTTATAACTTATATTAATTTCGCGTCCTATTTTATCACTTACTGTCATTAATACTTCTAACTAAGGATAGAGTTAATAAGACACAGAATCGGAATTTCAGTTGACAAAATCAATAAACATACGTTAGGATGTATTGCTGTTTAACAGTACAAGATATAAAAACCTACCGGGTCAGAAACCCCATGCCTAAAGATAGGGTCTTAAAAAACCTTAATCTGACCAGACTAAGTACCTTGCGTACTACGTTAGAGGTAAGAGTCTAAAGCTAGGGACTTCCTACGAAGATATGTACTTGTACCCTTAGGGATCTTGCTACAACTGTGCTGTAGGACATCCCGTGCAGGCTAAACAAAGCTCATAGGTGTCAACAAGTATTTTATGGTTTGCCGTCGGGCAGTCGGTGAACTTTAAACAGATGCTTGTGGAGGGGAATCTGGACGGGGTTTTGGAACAGAGATGATCCAAAACTAGACAAACCCGATGAAACAAGAATCTCCCACCACAGCGTAAAGCTTGGCGGTGAGAGTGTCAATAAATAACCCTGCTGCCTTCAGCCGTAGGATTATTCAAAGCTTCACTAGGCTCAAACTACAATTAAAGTAAAGATAATCCTAGTTGAAATTGTCTAGATATCGCCTAAGTAAGGCTTTTTGTTGTTTATTCATGAGGTGAACATGGCTAAGCGCCGCAATCCGAAAAAAGAAAAGGCGCTACGGAACCAGGCATATGCCCGAAAGTTTCGTAAACGGACTACCACAGGAAGGATGCAGAGAAGATTCCAACAAAGACCGCCGAAGAGTGAAGAGGATGAGGGAGCAGCAGCAGTTGATGCTGAATAATTTCCCTACTCAAAAGGTTGCTCTTTTTTTGTTTTAGTTGTTAGGGCGTATATAGATACGCCTTTTTTCATTACATGTAGGGACGTGAAATTTCACGTCTCTATACAAGGTTTTTGTATTATCCAAACCTGAGTTCGGGTTAAGCAGATTGAGGTAAAAGCCACTCCATCTGAAGGCTGGGTTTCTTGGGTTGATGACAATAAGCGATTAATCCGCACAGAACGTTAACGCAAAAATTAACGGGACTTCGATGTCTAGAATGTTCAATCTGAGAAATGTTCTTGAGTTGGTCGTTAATGGTCTCAATAATGGAGCGTTTACGAGACAAAAGCTTGTCACAGTTTTCTCCTCTTAAAAATGGGGCAGGCTTCTAAAAAGATAACTCGTTGGGCCAAGTGGATGGACTAAACCAAGCCTGCCCCATTTTTAAGTTCATTGAATCGAAGGTCATGAACACGCATAAGCATGTTTTTCATGTTGCGACGAGGTTTGGCAAAAAATTGGATGCCAAATTCTTCTAAAAGTTGAGAAGCCAGTTTTTGAGAGACATAACCGCGATCGGCAAATATTTTTCCAAAAAGCTCGCTCAGTAAATCGGGGACTGGTTTACGGTCATCAATATTACCAGGAGTCAAAGTTACATTTAACAGTTGACCCAGTTCATTAACGACTTTTATGTTGCTTAAAACCAAAAAACCAATCGACAGAAGTTTTTCCACGAGCCGCTAAACCGTCAAAAACCTTATGGCGAGAAATTCGACGATTATGGCAGACTTTCAAACAGGTTGAATCGATAAAACCGATACCCGTACATCGTCCAAAACAATGCTTTAGGTAGACACACAAAGGTATGATTGTTGATGGTATCCACTCTATAAAACGCTGATAACTCGGGAGAGCTGGAAAAGCATCACTCCAATGCTGTTTGACGTGATTTAAATAAAAATGCTTGAAATTCCGATAGTGATTTTGATGAAAAGCAATAAGTATCGTCATGATTTCACTCAAACATAGGCTTTTGGCCCTAATGCGTTTTATTCCTCCTCCCTGTAATAGCTTTTTGTGCCATTGAGCTTCAAAAGCTTTACAGAAATCATCTACATGGCAGAACAAAGATTCTAAACTAAACATAGGACAGGTGCTGGATTTGACGTTATTTTCAGCTTACTACCTGTCCCTTTCCTTATCCCGAACTCAGGTTATCCAAGCTCTTTTGGGTAGCGGCGCACGACTATAAATCCGGCGCTGCTGGTTTGAAGTATAAATCCTATAAATCCTTTTAGAGACGTAGCAATGAATGCTACATCTCTACTAATCACTATTCTGCAATTTGAGTGCGGGCATTTATAATTGCTGTTCTTACCTGATCAAAACCTGTACCACCATAGCTGTTACGGGCAGCAACTACTTTCCGAGGCGATATTGCTTCGTAAATGTCTTCTGCAAATGCGGGATGAAGTTGTTTCCACTCTTCCAAGGTTAAATCTTTGAGGAGTTTACCAGCAGCAATACTAGTTTTTACGACTTTACCTACAAGATTGTATGCTTCTCGGAAGGGTACACCTCGCGCTGCTAGGTAATCTGCGACATCGGTAGCATTAGAAAAGTCTTCACACACTGCTTGTGCTAAACGCTGGGTGCGAAATTCTAAACCTTCTCGTAGCAAAATTGTCATTGCTTCCAGACATGCTTTGATAGTATTGACGCTATCAAATAGACCTTCTTTGTCTTCTTGTAGGTCTTTGTTATATGCCAAGGGTAGTCCCTTCATGATTACCAACAAGCCTTGGAGATGACCAAAGACACGCCCAGTTTTACCCCGCACTAATTCTGGGACATCTGGATTTTTCTTTTGGGGCATAATGCTGGAACCCGTTGCACAGCTATCTTTGAGGGTGACAAAACCAAACTCTTCAGACGCCCAAAGAATAATTTCTTCGCTAAGACGGCTCAGGTGAACCATGATCAAGCTAGCGGCACACAAAAATTCGATCGCAAAATCGCGATCGCTCACTCCATCCAAGCTATTAGCATAAGCACTATCAAAATGCAATAGTTGGGCTGTGTAATGTCGATCAATAGGGAAAGTAGTTCCAGCCAAAGCACCACAACCTAAAGGAGAGATATTGACTCGCTTCTGGACATCTCCTAGACGTTCCCAATCCCGTTGTGTCATTTGAAAGTATGCCAACAAATGGTGAGCTAAACTTAAAGGCTGGGCGCGTTGTAAGTGAGTGTAACCAGGGATTAAAGTTTCAACATGATTCTCAGCAATATCTAAAAGGACACTTTGGAATTCTCGTAGTTGCCGACGAATTTGTTGAATTTGGTCGCGTAAGTACAATCTGGTATCTGTTCCTACTTGATCATTACGAGAACGCCCAGTGTGTAACTTTTTACCTACATCACCAATAATTTCCACAAGACGATGCTCAACAGCAAAGTGTACATCCTCTGCTTCAATGCCAGGGTTAAACTTGCCTTGGCGATATTCTTGGCGAATCTTTTCTAAACCAGCAACTAATTGCTCTCCTTCTTCAAGAGGAATGACACCGCATTTAGTTAGCATCTGAGCATGAGCAACAGAGCCAGTTAAGTCATATTCGATTAATTCAATGTCAAAACTAATACTTGCATTAAAACGAGCGATCGCAGGATGTAAAGCTGATTCAAATCGCTGGCTCCAAGTTTGCTGTTCAGTCATGTTTGGGGACTGGGGATCGGGGAAAGGGAACTGGGGAAAGGGGAAAGGGAACTGGGGAAAGGGGATCGGCGCTGGTTAACAACCACTAACTACTAATCATTTATAACTAACCATTAACTACTAACCATTAACTACTAACCAAAACTTGTGAGATTTCGGATCATATAACCAATTGCCAATCCAATCAATAGCGCCCAAGCTTGGCCTGATTGTACAAAATGCGTGAAGGCTTTTTGCATTTGACCAATAAGGTTTGGGTCAGTAACATTTTGAGCTAAGATAGTCAAATTTTCTGGTAAATGCCAAATTAACTGAGACATCGAAATTAAGTACCTAAATAAAATAAATTAGACATTGTCGATTTTTTTGTTCTCTGTTCCCTGTTCTTTGTTAAGAGTTTCCTGTTCCCCGTTCTCTTCTTAAGTCGATATACTGATCCTTAGCCAAAAGCTTAAGATAAAGGCAAATAATGTGATTAAAAGTTTCATTTTCAGTAATATTTTTTACCAAATATAAGAGTAATCTCACCGTGATAACTCAAGAATCAGACGATGCCATCCGTAATTTTTCGGCTGTTCGCAAAACCTGCCCTGCTAGGACTGCTGCACCAAAACCATTATCAATATTCACTACACCGATTCCCGCAGCACAAGAGTTTAACATTGTCAATAGAGGGGCTAAACCTCCAAAACTTGCACCGTAACCGATACTAGTAGGAACAGCAATCACCGGACAGTCTGCAAAACCTGCTACTACACTGGGTAAAGCGCCTTCCATACCTGCGACAACGATTAACACTGATGCTTGCGAGATCACATGGCGGTTACTCAGCAAGCGATGAATCCCGGCGACTCCCACATCCCAAAGGCGTTGGACGCGAAAACCAGAAAGTTCTGCGGTGACAGCAGCTTCTTCAGCTACGGGTAAATCGGCTGTACCAGCAGAAAGAATACCAATTGTGCCAGGAAAACTTGGTTCAATAGTAGTGGGAGCGATCGCACAAATTCGTGCTGATTCGTAGTATCGTAAATCTCTCACCTTGGGTTGTAGTGCTGCGTAAATTTCCGGTTCGATGCGAGTTGCCATCACTACAGAGTTACGTAGACGCATCACCTCCATAATTTGAGCAATTTGATAGGGGGTTTTACCAGGTCCCCAAATTACTTCTGGAAAACCCGTTCTTAAAGCGCGATGGTTGTCAATTTTGGCAAACTCACCCACAGGTTCATAAGCTAAATGTTTGAGTTCATCTAGTGCAACATCTAGAGAAACATTACCATTAGCGACTGCTTCAAGGAGCGATCGCAAATTTTTGTCATTTGTCATTTGTCATTAGAGACGCGAGGAACATCGCGTCTTTACAATAGTCATTTGTCATTGGTTTTCCTCTTTGTTCCCTTGTCCCCAATCCCCGATCCCCGATCCCCGATCCCCGATCCCCGATCCCCGATCCCCGATCCCGTTAGTTCTCTTCAGCAATTTTCAGTTCATACAAATTCCAGAATGGACCGCCGAGTGCAGTATATTTGATACCTTGGAAGCGATCGCGTACTGCTTGCAAGTCTAATCTTTCTACCAAGTGAATAAATGGTAGTTGTTCTGAAGCTATGCGCTGATATTGGTAATAAATTTCCTTGCGTTTGTTTTCATCTATTTCCTGAGCGCCTTTGATATAAAGACGGTCAATTTCCTTTTCCCAGTCAGAAACTTCCCAGCCCGTCATCGGTGGGTCGCCTGGTTGGGGACCAAGATTGAATGCGTGGGATGCACCGTTAATTCTCCAGATATTGCTAGCACTATGAGGTTCAACACCGCCACCAGCAAAACCACCAAGATAACAATCCCAATCTTGGCTGACTTTGAGTTTTTCTAGATAAGCGTTAAAGCTAAGAATTTGTAAATCAACTTGAATACCAATCTTAGCTAAATCTTGTCTAATTTGTGCTGCCATATCTCCCCTGACTTTCCTTTCGGCATTTGTCAGCAGGGTGAATCTGACTTGATTACCATCTTCATCAACTAGTTGATTTTGAGAATTATATTTGAAGCCAGCTTGTAGGAGTAATTTTTTTGATTTTTCTGGGTCGTGATTGTAAATTTTTAAGCCTTTTTCTGGAGGTAAATAGAAGGGACTCTTGACGTAAACAAAAGAGTTTTGTAACTCGCCTATTCCGCGAAAAGCGTTAGTTTTCATTGTTTCCCGATCAAGAGCATAGGCTATTGCTTGCCTAAATTCCTTTTTATTAAACCAACGAGACTTGACCGGGTTTACAAAAGGCTGACCTTTAGAATTTTTAGCTTTACTCAGATTGAAAGCAATAAAAGTTGTACCAGTATCCGGTCCACCATTATAAATTTTAAATTTTGTCCGTTTTTCTTCTCGCTTTAATAAACTAAAACCCTCTGGAGGAACTTCGAGATCATCCAATTGTCCAGAACGAAAACTAATTAATTGGTTATCAGTTGATTCAATTATCTGGAAAATCAACCGTTCTATGTAAGGTTGAGGATTTCCCTGAGCATCTTTACGCCAGTAGTATGGATTGCGTCGGAATATAACTCGTTGACTGGGTACATAACTTTCCATTAAATAAGGTCCATTCCCAATAATGTCTTTGGGAGCAGTACCCGTTGTCCACATTGTCAAAAACTTGGGATTACCACCAGGATCATTTGTATGGACAGATTCTTTAAGAGCATGAGCGGGCAAAATTGTAATCCCACCTACCCATCTTAAAAAAGGAGCAAATGGTTCTGGTACGGTGAATTCTACTTTCAAATCATCGATTTTTCGTACTTTGGGAGTGTCACCGCGCTGATTAATTCTCAAAGAATCTTTGGTTGGTGTGGGAATTTTGGGATTTAGGTAAATGTCGTTGTAGCTAAATACAATATCATCAGCAGTCATCGGTTTACCATCTGACCACTTGAGTCCTTTTTTAAGAGTAATGACAACCCGTTGTCCATTATCAAATACTTCCCAAGATTCAGCTAAACCGGGTTCTAGCTTAGTCGTCAGGGGATTTTCGTTAATTAATGAGTCATAAAGTGGGCCAAAAACGCTATACAACGACTCATTTAGCGCAGGATTAAAAGTTGAAGGCTCACCCAGAATGGCACTAATCATTTGCGGCACTTGAGCAGCTTTTATTTCATAATTATTTGGGTTACAAGCAACGGTTATGAAGACACCGATCAAAGCCAGAATTAGTAACAAGCGAAAACGCTTAATAGGACGAAGGATATTAGCAAAGCTCATCATTAATTGATATTCTTAATATTTTTATTTGCCCTCAACTAAAGTTGGGGCTAATAGCTAAAGTCAGTTCAAAGCTGACTTTAATTGGTTTTATTCAAAATCCCCTAATTTTTATTATGGGGCTTCCCTGTTAAAAGTTCCCTTTAAAACTTATTCATCTTTTACTCCTGTGATAGTAAAACAACTGCATAGGCGCAAATACCTTGTTCTTCCCCAACAGGACCTAGTTTTTCATTGGTAGTAGCTTTAATTCCCACTTGATTTGGTTGTAATTGCAAAACTTCTGCGATTTTTTCCTTCATTTTTTCAATATGAGGTTTTAATTTTGGACGTTCTGCGACTACCACCGAGTCTATATTTCCTATTTGCCAACCTTGTTTACGAATCAGTTGGTCTACTTGACTTAATAACACTAAACTATCTGCTCCTGCCCATTGCGGATCGCTGGGGGGAAAATAATGTCCAATATCTCCCAAGGATAATGCTCCTAGCATCGCATCCATAATCGCGTGGGTGAGGACATCAGCATCACTATGTCCCAGCAAACCCAGAGAGTGAGGAATATTGATTCCGCCAAGAATCAAAGGGCGATCGCTCACCAATCGATGCATATCATAACCATTACCAATCCGAATGTTCATTTTTAGTCAATAGTCAAGGGTCAATTGTCAATAGTCAAGGGTCATTTGTCAATAGTCAAGTGTCATTTGTCATTAGTTATTCATTCCATCTCCCTGTTGTCTCCCTTGTCCCAATTTTGAATTTTGAATTTTGCATTTTCCTCTAGCCAAGCTTGGAGTAAATCTGGACGGCGATCGCCTGTTCTTTGAATTTGTTGTTCTAATCGCCACTTAGCAATTTCAGTATGATTACCAGACAGCAGTACATCCGGTACTTTCAAACCACGGAAATTTGCGGGACGGGTATACTGGGGATAATCTAATAATCCTTCTTCAAAACTTTCTGATTTGAGGGACTCGGCTTTACCAACAGTTCCTGGTAATAGGCGCATCACACCATTTATCAAAGCCATGGCTGGAATTTCTCCGCCGGTGAGAATAAAATCACCCAAGGATACTTCACGGGTAACTAAATGCAGTACTCGCTCATCTACACCTTCATAGTGACCACAGATCACTACCAATTGGTCGTAATTTGTCGCTAATTCTCGTAATAGAGGTTGATTCATCGTTTGTCCCTGGGGACTCATCATAATCACCTCTCTTTTGGGTAAAACAGGTAGAGACTCAATCGCAGCAAAAATTGGTTCTGGCTTCATTAGCATTCCGACACCGCCACCGTAGGGTTCGTCATCAACTTTGCGATGCTTGTCGGTAGTAAAGTTGCGAGGATTGATCAAATTCACCTGAGCAATCTGTTTGGCCAAGGCTTTACCAATTAGCCCTGAACTAAGAATAGAGGTAAAACAATCAGGAAATAGCGTAACTATATCAAAGCGCACAGTATTTCGTATTGGAGAACACTAATCTTAAAATTGGAATGTCTGGTACAGTACGGCAGCAATAGTTAGATAGTTAATAAACAAGTTAAAAAAGTAGATGCTATGCTGATTGATTTTTTTCTGCTGGGGTTCCCAAAAATTGCTGCCGCAGGCGATGACTTTTGGTATTCCCCTGATTGTCTATCTAACAGATACATTGTCTGAACGAGCGTCTACAGCATAGCTGCTTTTTAGCACTGACAACTAGCTAATGTTGTACAAAATATACAAGAGCTTGTTTGAGCGTATCTATGGAGTACTAGAAATAGTTGGATTGTATGGGTCAACAAAAGTTTTTCTAATTACTTAATTTATGTTTAAATATTGTCACATCTAAATTTAAATTAATCTTCTGACTAGGTTAACAACTTCCAGGATGCATCGAACCAGCCTCAAAGAAAAAGTGCGTCAATATCTGTTTCTGTTTCCCAAAGTTAGAGGAGACACTCAAACAGACAGTTATCACCCAAGGGATTCGCTATTAGGCGTCTACAGAACAATGGCATTGCAACGGCAGTCATCACAACAGGATTTTATTGACTACAACCATAAATCTGTCGCCATGGGGATCGGGGATCAGGGATCAGGGATCAGGGATCAGGGATCGGGAATCGGGAATTGGGTAGAGAAAAATCATCAATATTTCAATTACCCATTACCAATTACCAATTCATTACCAATTACCAATTCATTACCCATTACCCATTACCAATTACCCATTACCAATTGCCTAAAGCACTGTCCTTGGCAAGAGGCGAGGCGCAAAAACAATTAGGCTGCTGCTCTTGTAATTTTCACCTGAAGTTGTTGACAGGAGAAACACAATGCCGGAATTACAAGCTAAATTGCTGGAAATGAGGACACCCCAAGCAACCAAAACTGCCGTTCTGGTGATCGGAGGCGCAGAAGATAAAGTCCATGGTCGCGAGATTCTGCGGACTTTTTTTGCCCGTGCTGGTGCTAATGACGCCCATATTGCTATTATTCCTTCTGCCTCTCGCGAACCCTCGATTATTGGTGGTCGGTATATTCGCATTTTTGAAGATATGGGTGCCAAGAAGGTTGAACTTCTTGATATACGTGAAAGAGAACAGTGTGAATACCGTGATTACCAACAGTCCCTGGAAGCTTGTACCGGGGTTTTTTTAACAGGAGGTGATCAATTGCGGCTGTGTGGGGTCTTATCAGACACACCAGCAATGGACATTATCCGGCAGCGAGTTAGATCTGGAGAACTAACTCTGGCAGGTACTAGCGCAGGTGCGGCAGTTATGGGACATCACATGATTGCAGGCGGTGGTAGCGGTGAGTCACCCAATCGTTCTTTGGTGGACATGGCGACGGGCTTAGGATTTATACCTGAAGTAATTGTAGACCAACATTTTAACAATCGTAATCGTATGGGGCGTTTGATGAGCGCGATCGCTTCTCATCCAGATCGCCTGGGTATCGGCATTGATGAAGATACTTGTGCGTTATTTGAGCGTGATGGTTGGCTACAAGTTTTGGGTAAAGGTTCGGTTACAATAGTAGATCCGACCGAAGTGACTCACACCAATGAACCTCATGTGGGAGCAACTGAACCTTTGAATCTTCACAATTTGCGCCTACACATTCTCAGTCATGGCGATCGCTTCCACCTTTACCAACGTACCGTTCTACCCGCTGTCTACCGGATTTCCAGCTGACGGACTTAAGTATCTGAAGTTACACTGAATTGACCGCGTAATTCGGCGTTGCAGCAAAAAAGTGCGAGTAATACGATGTAAGAAGAAAAAACTGTTTACTATGAACAGTTTGGCGGTCAATTTCAGTAAGAAACTAGAATTTTGGTTCCGAATCTCCATCTACCTATTCCCATGAGAATCCTCAAAATCCAGACCTTACGCGGCCCCAACTACTGGAGCATTCGACGCCACAAGCTAATCGTCATGCGCCTTGATCTAGAAAATCTTGCCGAGACGCCCTCAAATGAGATCCCCGGCTTTTATGAAGGATTAGTTGAGGCTCTGCCTAGTCTGGAGGGTCACTACTGCTCGCCTGGCTGTCGTGGTGGTTTTTTGATGCGAGTGCGTGAAGGCACCATGATGGGTCACATCGTGGAGCATGTAGCTTTAGAACTACAGGAATTAGCGCTGATGCACGTCGGCTTCGGTCGTACTCGTGAAACGTCCACATCCGGAGTTTACCAAGTCGTCTTTGAGTATCTAAATGAGGAAGCCGGACGTTATGCAGGTAGAGCCGCAGTCAGGCTGTGCCAAAGCATTGTTGACCGAGGGCGTTATCCAAAGGCAGAGTTAGAGCAAGATTTACAAGACCTCAAAGACTTATGGCGTGATTCAGCCCTGGGACCTTCCACAGAGTCAATCATCAAAGAAGCTGAAAAAAGAGGTATCCCCTGGATGCAACTAGGGGCGCGCTTCTTAATTCAACTAGGTTATGGTGTCAACCAAAAGCGGATGCAAGCTACCATGACCGATAACACCGGCATCTTGGGTGTAGAGTTGGCTTGCGACAAAGAAGCCACCAAGCGCATTCTTGCTAGTACTGGTGTACCAGTGCCGCGAGGTACGGTGATTAATTTCTTGGATGATTTGCAAGAAGCAGTAGAACACGTTGGTGGTTATCCGATAGTGATCAAACCCTTAGACGGTAATCACGGACGTGGGATCACCATCGACATTCAAAGTTGGGAAGAAGCAGAAGCAGCTTATGACGCAGCCAGACAAGTTTCTCGCTCGATTATTGTGGAGCGGTATTACAGCGGGCGTGACCATCGAGTCTTGGTTGTAAATGGTAAAGTGGTGGCGGTTGCAGAACGTGTACCTGCTCATGTGGTTGGTGATGGTAGATCTACAATTGCGGAATTAATCGAAGAAACCAATAAAGACCCAAATCGTGGTGACGGACATGATAAGATTCTCACCAAAATTGAACTAGACCGCACCAGTTATCAGTTATTAGAAAGACAAGGTTACACCCTCGACAGTGTCTTAGCGAAAGACGAAATTTGCTACTTGCGGGCAACAGCAAACTTAAGTACAGGTGGTATAGCTGTAGATCGGACAGATGAAATTCACCCCGAAAACGTTTGGTTAGCCCAGCGCATTGTCAAGATTATTGGTTTGGATATCGCTGGTATAGATGTTGTGACATCAGATATTAGCCGCCCCTTGCGTGAAGTTGACGGTGTGATCGTAGAAGTAAATGCTGCTCCTGGTTTCCGGATGCACGTTGCCCCCAGTCAAGGCATCCCCCGCAATGTTGCCGGTGCAGTAATTGATATGCTGTTCCCCAATGAGCAAGCCAGCCGGATTCCTGTATTAAGTGTTACAGGGACAAACGGTAAAACCACTACTACTCGCCTACTAGCTCACATTTACAAACAGACAGGAAAAGTAGTAGGTTATACGACAACAGACGGAACTTATATCGGAGATTACTTAGTAGAAGTAGGCGACAACACAGGTCCCCAAAGCGCCCAGTTAATCTTGCAAGACCCGACGGTAGAAGTAGCAGTCCTGGAAACGGCTCGCGGTGGGATTCTCCGCTCTGGATTAGCTTTTGAAGCCTCTAATGTCGGTGTTGTATTAAATGTTGCTGCTGACCATTTGGGTATTGGTGACATTGACACAATTGACCAGTTGGCACACCTCAAGAGTATAGTTGCCGAAGCTGTTTATCCTGATGGCTACGCTGTTCTCAACGCCGATGATCCCCGTGTAGCGGCGATCGCAGAACGCACAAAAGCTAATATTGCTTACTTCACCATGAACCCAGAATCGGAACTGGTGCGAAACCACATCCAAAAAGGCGGAGTTGCAGCAGTGTATGAAAATGGCTTTTTGTCAATATTAAAAGGCGATTGGACACACCGGATTGAACGGGCAGAAAATATTCCCCTGACAATGGGTGGACGAGCGCCATTTATGATTGCTAACGCCTTAGCAGCTTCCTTAGCGGCCTTTGTCCAGAATGTGTCAATTGAGCAAATTCGATCTGGTTTAAACACATTCCGAGCTTCGGTAAGTCAAACGCCAGGAAGGATGAACTTGTTTAACTTGGGTAACTTCCACGCTTTGGTAGATTATGCCCACAACCCCCACAGCTACCAAGCTTTGGGTTCCTTTGTTCGTAACTGGACAAATGGCGATCGCATTGGTGTGATCGGTGGCCCTGGTGATCGGCGTGATCAAGATTTTGTGGCTTTGGGTAAACTGTCAGCCGAAATTTTTGATTATGTAATCATCAAAGAAGACGACGACACCAGAGGAAGGGCGCGGGGTTCAGCTGCGGAATTAATTATTCAAGGTATTAAACAAGTCAATCCTGATTACGAATATGAAGCGATTCTGGATGAAACCCAAGCAATTAATAAAGCTTTGGATATCGCCCCTGAGAACAGTTTGGTGGTTATCTTACCAGAAAGTGTCAATCGTGCCATCAAGTTGATTAAGGCGCGTGGTGTTGTTAAAGAAGAAGTTCCTCAACAAAATACCACCCCCCCAACTGTAGATTCTCAAATGGGTGTGACTTCATCCATTGTCAATTCGATTATTTAGTCATTTGTCATTTGTCCTTTGTGTTTACAAATGACCAAGGACAAATGACTATTTTTCTTCTTCCTCTGGCGTGGAATCTTCATCGCTGGTGGTTTTATTCAGTTCTTCTTTAAAACCCCGTAAGGTTTTACCTAGTGCGCTTCCCAGTTCAGGGATTTTTTTTGGCCCAAAAACTAGCAAAGCGACGATCGCTATTACACCGACTTCTGTCCATCCCAATCCAAACATATCTATCTCCTGTGGAAAAACCCTACTTAAAATATAGTAGGGTGGGGAATGTCTATCTGAAACATCGAAACACGGGGGACACGGGAGACTAGTTGTTGAGAGCGATCGCAAATTTTCACGCATCCGCAACCACTCCAAAATGCTGATAAAAAAAGTAGTATTTAGTCGTGGAGACTGATAGGCTGATGGGTCTTCCCTTCCTCCCCAGTTCTCCATATTTTTTAATTATGATGATTTAATTGCAACTCAGTATGAGTCAAGGGGAGAATAGATGACACCTAAGCGGTTAGGTTTATTTTTGTTAACATTATTAGCTATCTTTGTTGCTGGTTCGTCTTTACTAAATAGTTGGCAAGAACCACAGTTTCAAAATAGTCTGGATCTTTATCAGACAAATATTGTCCTAGAAGCTTCCCAGTGGCAAGCCTCAGATCGCAAAGATGAGAATTTGCAAGGAGCGAAGGAAGCAATTATAGGTGAAAAACCCCTGGAAACCGCGACTAAGCAGTATCAAGAAACACGGAAATCGGCTGAAACTAATTTGGAAAAAGCTAAAAAACAACTCATAGAGCTTAGTTCTGAACCTGTAACGACTCCCACAACTCCTAAACCTCAACCGGAAATTCCTCCTGCGACTAATACTTCTCGTTCAGTACAGCAAAAAGAATTAGAAAAAACTATTGATCAACTACAAAAATCAATTGCTGAGATCGATTTGCGCTTAGGAATTTTACAAGCACAGCAAAAACAAACAGATGCAGCTGTTAAAAGTTGGAAGCAATTGCAGCAAAATTCCCAAATTAAACCTGAATTACGTGAAACTGCGACGGCGTTGAGTGGAATGTGGAGTGATCCACCTCGTTTGCTTCCCAATGCTCAACAACTGATTCAAGATCATCTAGATGGCTGGTTTCGCTTTACTGCTTTGACTCAACTTTACCAACTCCAGCAACGTCAAGAAGCTGTTGCAAACCTGAAAATAGCAGAACAAAAAGCTGCTGAACAAGCTTTTGTGAAATTAGCGATTATTGGTACTATTCCAGCCCTGGGAGCTTTTATTGGTGTTGGACTAGTGATTTTTCTGATTGCTCAACGTGTTGTCAAGGGGAAAGCTAGTTTATTGGAGCAAAATGCTAACACCAGTTGGTCAGTACCTTGGGATGGCGAAACAATTTTGCAAGTATTTGTCGTGGGCTTTTTCTTCATGGGACAAATATTGATTCCCATTGTGTTACAGCTGCTTCCTATCCCCCGTGCTGCCGGAAATCTGCGACTCCAAGCATTCTATGTATTTTTAAGTTACATCTTAGTGGCATTGGGCGCGATATCGGTATTGTATTTATCTATTAAACGTTTTTTACCGCTAGAGTCTAGCTGGTTTCGCTTCAACTTAGGTGGTAAGTGGTTTTTGTGGGGATTCGGTGGTTATTGTGCAGCGTTACCAGTGGTTGTAGTGGTATCCCTGATTAATCAACAAATATGGCAAGGTCAAGGTGGTAGTAATCCTCTGTTGCAGTTAGCATTGGAAGGTCAAGATTCTGTAGCATTGGGTATATTTTTTGTAACTGCCGCGATCGCTGCTCCATTATTTGAAGAATTCCTCTTTCGTGGTTTTCTGTTACCTTCCCTAACTCGCTACGTGTCTGTGTGGTGGGCAATTATCACCAGTGCCTTTTTGTTTGCGATCGCTCACCTGAGTTTATCAGAAGTTTTACCCCTGTTTGCCCTGGGAGTTGTTTTAGGGATAGTGTACACGCGATCGCGCAACCTCCTTGCTCCCATGCTTCTCCATAGCCTTTGGAACAGCGGCACCCTACTTAGCTTATTTATCCTTGGTAGTAGTAATTAGGGGATCGGGGATCGGGGATCGGGGATCGGGCATTGGGCATTGGTTATTCTCCTTTGTCTCCCTGCTAAGAGCTCCCTGCTAAGAGCTTCCTTGTCTCCCCACACTCCCCTATCCGTATATGTCACAAAAATCTACCAACGGTATGTTGATATTAACTATAAAAAAATGCTAGGTTGAGAGAAAATACATATCTCATAAAAAACTCAAGCAATAAAGTTAAAAAAATAAGAAATTAGTCTTTTGTGGCTGAGGATTGCTTATTTCCAGTTATGGTTTGGGAATACTAGCTTCTAAGTTCCGTGTTCACTTAAGTGATTACGGAAGATTTACACACATTAGTTTGTAATTAATTGCTTGACTAGACTTAGAAAACCATGTGCAAAGAGCCGCTTAAATAAGGCGTCTACATTACTTTAAATCAGTATCCTTAAATTATTGCCGCAAAAATAAAAAAATCCGGAAATGATACTATCTGATGTGTAAAAAGTAGTACGACGCAATTGTTTGATGATGATAGCTGTTAATTCTGTAAAACAGAGTTTTATAGCTTAATATTCAAAACATTTGTGTAGCGGTTTTTTGTTGTTATTCAAAATAATTTTGTGGAGATACATAGTTTCAGGCTATGTCTGAACACTTATCTCCTGAGAAAGCGTACTTGCGATTTCAAGTTACGCCATTTCTGCATATCTACTTTTAACAGTGTTTATACTGAATAAAAAGTAAAAAATTGTTGATTTTCCCGAAACATAGTGGAAATAAGATAGTCAGTAGATTTACTTTTTGCTAAAAATATAGAATTTCAATTTTATACATAGTTCATAAAGGAGTAGCACTCATATGGCAAATCTCAACCCCAGTCATGCCACCAAACAACTATTAGCTGGATATAGCGGCATTATGTTAGGGGGTCTTGGAATTCATAAGTTTGTTTTGGGTTATACCGTAGAGGGCTTTATTATGCTCATGATTTCTTTGGTGGGAGGTTATTTTACCTACGGCTTAACCTTATTCATCATGCAGCTTGTGGGTTTGCTAGAAGGGATGATCTACCTCAACAAGTCCTACAACCAATTTGTTGATACTTACTTTGTTAACAAACAAGGTTGGTTTTAATTGGTTATTGGTTATTGGTTATTGGTTATTGGTCATTGGTTATTGGTTATTAGTCGTTAGTAGCTATTAATTTCTCCCTTCCCCAATACCCGATCCCCGATCCCCGATCCCCAAT
>NZ_NAPS01000001.1:1856747-1918741 GCF_004323185.1 Westiellopsis prolifica IICB1 | reverse complement strand
CCTTCGCCCCTAATCCCCACTCCCTTGGGGGAGTGGGGGCCGGAGTTCCCCAGAGGGGACCCCTCCCTACCTTCCCCTTATCCCCAAAGGGGACCCCTACCTTCCCCAATCCCCAATCCCCATTCCCCGATCCCCGATCCCCAATTCCCTCTACCTACAGATATGATAATTATCAAACGTAAGTATATTTCTTTAGTATTTTTTGCTTTCTTCGGATTGGTATATTTTACTACTATATCTAATTTAGATATAAATCCTTTTTTCAGAAGTCAAATTGCTTTAATGCCAACACAGTTCGCTGTCATCATCTATTGGACATATCTGCGCTGGAGTCAAAAACAATTGGCTGAGTCAAGAAATAGGGGTGTAAAAGTGTAGGGGAATCCCCATTCAGAAATTAATAAATCTTACACAGTCAATATTGAGGCTATATTAGCCTTACACACCCGCCCCAAAGTGGCTTGGTCATCAACTTAATAAAACTTCATATTTTTGACAACAAGTCGTTGTTGCGAATTTCGCCTACTCTCGAAATAGAGGTGCGGTTTAGCCGTACTTTTAGACTTATTGCACAAGAGTTATAGATACTCTTATTGGAAAAGGTAAAAGGAAAAGACTTCTTAATTCTTAATAACTCTTACCCTTGACAACTGAACTTTTTCCTGAATTTTGCAAGAAGTCTTTAAGACGTTGACGTTTCGTAACAAATTCAAATTTATTTCATGCAACTTGTCCCAAAAACTAACCTTTCCTCAGAATCATCTCCCGTAACTGAGAAAATCATCTTAGATGTTGGAGGTATGAAGTGTGGTGGCTGTGTAAAGGCTGTTGAACGACAGCTAATTCAATCTCCTGGAGTTAAGAGTGCTAGTGTAAATTTGGCAACAGAAATTGCTGTCATAGAGCTAGAAACTGGTGTGGTAGATGCAGATGCACTAGCACAGCAATTAACGTCGGCGGGATTTCCGTCTCAACTTAGGCAAGCAAGTGGGAAATTCAGCGATGAAAATCAAGGCAAGATAGATCCAGCAGAACGACAGCGCCAAGAGATTGAGTCTGCACGTAAACAGTTGATAATTGCTGGATTATTGCTGGTGCTGTCAACTATCGGACACTTTGGTAACATTGGTGGCATTGTGCTACCTGTTTTGCATAACATCTGGTTTCACTGTGGATTAGCAACGGTAGCGCTACTCATTCCTGGCCGCTCAATTTTGGTAGATGGCTGGGTGAGTTGGCGACGGAATACACCCAATATGAATACTCTCGTCGGCTTGGGGACGCTAATCGCCTACACAGCTAGTTTGGTTGCTCTGTTGTTTCCTCAGCTTGGTTGGGAATGCTTCTTTGATGAGCCTGTGATGATGTTGGGCTTTATTTTATTGGGAAGAACATTAGAAAAACAAGCAAGAGGTCGAGTTACCGCTGCATTTAAAAACTTACTTGATCTCCAGCCTCAGGTAGCAAGATTGATTCCCAAAAGGGCTGTAGAAAACCGTCCTGGCGCGTCTGTACAACCTTCCATGAGCGAGATTATAGAAATTCCTGCGGAACAAGTACGTGTAGGTGAATGGTTACAAGTTCTACCAGGAGACAAAATTCCAGTTGATGGCGTTGTGATAGATGGTCAAACAACTGTTGATGAATCAATGCTGACTGGGGAAGCTGTACCAGTGCTGAAGCAAAGACAAGATACAGTCACAGCTGGAACACTCAACCAGTCAGGAGCGATCGCAATTGAAGCAACCCGCACAGGTAGCGATACTACTTTGGCACAAATTGTTGCCCTAGTGGAAGCAGCACAAACTCGAAAAGCACCCGTACAGAAATTAGCAGATACAGTCGCTGGATACTTTACCTACGGTGTACTCGCGACGGCTGTATTGACATTTTTGTTTTGGTATTTTATTGGCACTCATATTTGGCAAGATGTCACCATGTCCCCTGGCATGGATATGGTAGATATGGCTCATCACTCTAGTAGTGTAGCTGTACCCACTTATCACTCTCCGCTATTAGTCAGCTTGAAATTAGCAATTGCGGTGATGGTGGTATCTTGTCCTTGTGCTTTGGGATTAGCCACACCTACAGCGCTTTTGATTGGAACTGCGATCGCTGCCGAACGTGGTTTATTAATCAAAGGCGGTGATGTTTTAGAAAAAGTCCACCAGATGGATACCATTGTTTTTGATAAAACAGGTACGCTGACAACTGGTAATCCAACAGTAACGGATTGTGTTGTGCTGGAAGGACAAGGAGGACAAGGGAGACAAGGGGGACAAGGAGAATTATTTAACAAGTCTCTTCCCGATCCCCGATCCCCGTTCGCGAAGCGTCTCCTCTGGAGAATCCCCGATCCCCAATACCTCTTACAACTCGCAGCTGCGGTCGAAAGTGGTACTTGTCATCCTCTAGCGACAGCAATTCGTAACCAAGCACAGCAGCAAGAGTTAGCGATTCCACCAGCTACTGAATTTCATACAGAACCGGGACTTGGTGTTTCTGCTGTGGTCGAAGGCAATTTAGTACTGTTGGGAAATTGGGATTGGTTGAGTTGGCATGGAATTACTGTTGATGAAAATTTACATAAGCAGGCAGAGACGTTAGCAGAGGATGGTAAAACTGTTGTAGCAGTGGCAATTGCTGGAACAGTCGCCGGACTGATTGCGATTCAAGACACCCTCAGACCAGATGCAAAAGCAGCTGTAGACAAATTGCGGCAGATGGGGTTGCGAGTTATGCTTCTGAGTGGTGATACACCAGCCGCTGCGATCGCAATTGCCAACCAATTAGGACTAGATACTGCTGATGTCATGGCGGGTGTACCTCCAGCCAAGAAAGCAAATGTTATACAATCTCTTCAAAATCGGGACAGTCAAACAACTGCCAATCCCAAATCCATAGTCGCAATGGTAGGAGATGGTATCAACGATGCTCCGGCTTTGTCTCAAGCAGATATTGGTATTGCCTTACACACAGGTACAGATGTGGCGATCGAAACGGCTGATATTGTCTTGATGCGAAATTGTCTAACTGATGTAGTAGAATCAATTCAACTGAGTCGGGTCACTTTCAACAAAATTCGCCAAAATTTGTTTTGGGCTTTTGCGTATAACACATTGGGAATTCCTTTAGCGGCTGGTGTCCTATTACCCAGTTTCCATTTTGTCCTCAGTCCTGCTAGCGCTGCGGCTTTAATGGCTTTTAGCTCGGTTAGTGTCGTTACCAATTCCCTACTACTACGGCGATTTACTCATCGCTAATACAAAAATATCAAAACCTCTCTGCACCGAGGAGAGGTTTACCAAAATTCTTAAAGTCAGTGGCTTTCATGCATCCCATCTAATTTTTTGTAGGATATTTAGCCTTAATATTTTAAAAGAGTGAATATCCGTTCTGCCCGTCTCAGGTTAAACTAAATCGATAGTCACTATTTAGAAAATCTCACAAAATCCTTGACTCTGTTTCCAGAGCGCCAGTAAAGGCAACTGTAGATACTAAAGATACTAAGGGGTAAAACATTACATTGTTGTTTGATTCTTAGTTATTACCATGAAGTAGCACAGACTCTGGTTGAGAGAATGGCAGAAAACGATTCTAAACAATTCTTAATTAATAAGACTTCAACCGATTATAGTAACGATTTGTCAATGGCAGCAGAAAACCATGAAAGCCATATACTGATTGTGGAAGACGATCAAGGGCGTAAGGAATTCACTCTAGAGCGTCCCATTTATTCTATTGGTCGAGATCGAGAATGTGATATTCGTTTAGTTTCACAATTCGTCTCACGCCGTCACGCCACATTAGTAAGATTACCCAGAAACGATCGCACCAACAGTCATTATTATCGAATTATTGATGGCGACGCCAGAGGGAAGCCTAGCTCTAATGGTCTGATGATTAATGGGCGCAAGCTGTCAGCCTATGACCTTAAAAATGAAGACGAAGTTGTTTTTGGCCCTCAAGTACGTGCCATTTATTATCTGTTAAAACGTGATACAGTACCACCTGGTCAGATTGATGCCAGCGAGTATGATATTACACTGATTAACCCTGGCATGGCAGAAGATTTAGAAGATTAATTTAGTCAAATTTGTCTATAAGCTAGCTTGGCACAAAGCTAGCTGTAGCAGATGCCCTTGGTTACAAGTATTTTTAATTATCCTGCAAGGCTTTGAATCAAATGCCAATTACGGTTGTCTTCAATTGCTTGCTTAATATACTCAAATACCTGCCGACAGTGATTATCTAACTGGAGTGGTAGTTCCTGGTTTTTAATCACAATACTCATTCTGGTTTCAGTTTCCGTAGCTGTGCTTTTATCAATCAGTACCTCTACTGTCACCATTTTGGAGTAAGAAACAGTACCGACTATTTCACGTGCCATGATGTAATCCAATGTATAGTACTGTATATCCAGGTTGCAGTCTTGCAGCAGTTCTATAAGTAACGGCTGGAGATGGTTAATATCAATAGAAAGAATAAACGAACAGGTATAGCGAGCCATAATAGCCCCAAGCCTTGTAACACTCAGTCCATCCTATAATATCGAACCATCTTAAACGCAAGTTATACGATTTTGGATTTTGGATTTTAGATTTTGGATTGGGAATTAGGTTGTGTATCTGGACTAGTGGTCTGTCGCATAAATTCTGAGGGGTTACGAGGAGACAGATCCCCGACTTTTGAAAAAAGTCGGGGATCTTGCAGCCCAGCAAAATTAATAGGACAGACCACCAGTGTCAAACAATTTTTAAATTGGATTAAGTAGTTGCTGGTTGTTTTCAATCTGCCAGATCCTGATTTCAGGTGAATAAAAAACTTTAAAATAAGGATTGATAGAGGTTAAATCATGAAAGTAGCAGTAAGTGGTGCAACAGGATTTGTCGGTAGTCGCTTGGTAGAACAACTCCACAAAGATGGTAATAGAGTATTGGTTTTAACTCGTAATATCGCTCACGCCCAAAAAGTTTTTCCCAGCCAAGCTTTTCCGAATGTGGAAATAATTGCTTATACACCGACAATCTCTGGTAGTTGGCAAGAAGCGATCGCCACATGTGATGGTATAGTTAATTTGACTGGCGAACCCATTGGTGAGGGACGCTGGACACGACAACGAAAACAAGAAATTCTTAATAGCCGTCAACTAACTACTCAAAAAATCGTGGAAGCAATAACCAAGGCTAACCCTAAACCTAGTGTTCTAGTTAACGCCTCTGCAATCGGTTATTACGGTACTAGCGAAACTGCTACTTTCGATGAAACAAGCCCATCTGGTAACGATTTTCTCGCCCAAGTTTGTCAAGCTTGGGAAGCAGAAGCAACAAAAGTTACAGAAGCTGGTGTCAGACTCGTAATTCTACGATTCGGGATAGTTTTGGGTCTGGGTGGAGCTTTGGGTAAGATGATTACACCCTTCAAACTTTTTGCTGGTGGCCCTATTGGTAGCGGTAAACAGTGGTTTTCATGGATTCACATAAATGATTTAGTCAAGTTGATTATCCAAGCTTTAACTAAGTCAGAAATGTCAGGCGTATATAATGCTACTGCTCCTCATCCGATTCGGATGTCAGAATTATCTACAAGCATGGGGAAAGTTATGCATCGTCCTTCCTGGCTGCCTGTTCCTAATTTTGCCATAGAAGCACTTTTGGGAGACGGAGCTGTAGTCGTTTTAGAAGGGCAAAAAGTCCTTCCTAAACGCACCCTCGAAAGTGGCTTTAATTTTCAATATCCTGATTTGAAACCAGCTCTAGAAACAATTCTTCATTAGTTGGTTGTTGGTGATCAAGCAAGCTTCAATCTCTGCGTCTTTAGCCGCCCCTGTTGTTGGGGAGCATCCCAAATGTTCAGCCTGCGATTGAAATCGCAGTCTCATAGTAAAAGTCTGCTTAAAGCACAATACGGTTCGGTTAAGAATTTTTCGTCATGATTTGGGCATGTAGAGACGTGCCATGGCACGTCTCTACAGGGTTTAGATACCAATCGATTTGTCTTATCCGAACCGTATTGGCTTAAAGCAGACTGTTTGATTGATTTGAGTTGTCTTCAGACGACTTGTACTATTAGCTAAGGGTTTAAACCCAAGCGCGATAGATCAAAAAACCAGTTGGTCAATTTGCTCCAATCACTAGCAGAAAGTAAGAAAAGCTTCAGATTTAGCCCCGGCAGTTTGCATTATCCTATTTTCAAACAGGTTGAGTCCATAAATACGCCATGTGTCAACTGTTAGGAATGAGTTGCAATACTCCCACAGATATTTGCTTTTCTTTTGAAGGTTTTGCGGCACGGGGAGGAAAAACTGATGATCATCGTGATGGCTGGGGTATTGCTTTTTTTGAGGGTAAAGGGTGTCGAATGTTTATTGATGCTAAACCCTCGATTAATTCTCCCATAGCAGAATTAGTCCGATGCTATCCGATTCATTCCACCCATGTCATAGCCCATATTCGCAAAGCAACTCAAGGTGAAATTGTTCTCGAAAATTGCCATCCCTTTCGTCGGGAACTGTGGGGACGATATTGGGTATTTGCTCACAATGGTGATTTACCAGAATTTAATCCTACGGGTATGCAATATTATCAAGCTGTAGGCAATACTGATAGTGAAAAAGCTTTTTGCTTGATTTTAGAAACCATACGTCAAGCTTTTCCTGAAGGTAGACCCTCTTTGGAAAAAATATATCCTGTGTTGAAAGATATCACGGATCATATTTCGCAAAAGGGTAGTTTTAATTACTTGTTATCAGATGGCGAATACTTTTTTACTCACTGTTCTACAAAACTTTGCTATATAGTCAGACAAGCTCCTTTTGCTGCTGCTCACCTGATTGATCAAGACGTAACAGTAGATTTTAGTGAATTGACAACTCCAAGCGATCGCGTTGCTGTGATTGCTACGACTCCCCTCACCGATAATGAAGTTTGGACACCCATCAAACCGGGGGAATTGTTAGTCTTTCAAGATGGTTTACCTTTGAAGTTAAGTTAATCTTCTACTTACACACGACAATTAAAGACTCGTTGACGAGGTTCAAAGACTCGTTGACGGAGATCAAAGACTCGTTGACGAGTATCAAAGACTCGCCCACGACAATTAAAGACTCATCGACGAGTATCAAAGACTCGCCCACGACAATTAAAGACTCGTTGACGAGTATTAAAGACTCATCGACGAGGTTCAAAGACTCATCGACGAGGTTCAAAGATTGTCATATCATGTGCTGTTAATCACTTTGTATTCCCACTGCGATCGCAAAATGACCGATAATTCCTCCCAGGGTACAAGAAAGCGGATAAATCCTGGGACTCAATTGGGTTTTCTAAAATCCGAAATCCAAAATTGTTTGTTATGCTGCCGACCGACGCCACACCGTACCGCGACGCTCATACTCCAATTCTTTCTCCACCTGATGAGCAATTTGAGAACTCAAAAACCGTTCTAGTAGCCACAATGTCAAATCTAAACCAGAAGTTATACCTCCTGCTGTAACAATATCATCATCATCTACAACACGAGCTTGTACAATTTCTGCACCAATAGCTTTTAAATCTTCTATAGCTACATGATGTGTAATTGCTGGACGACCTTTTAGAAGACCCGCTCCTGCAACCAACATCGCACCCGTACAAACTGAGGCTATCGTTGTGCCGCTTTGGTGCAACTGGGAAATTGCCCTTGGTATCTCACCTCGTTGCGCTTCAGCCCACGCTCCTTGTGTAGCGCGATTCCCCCAACCTCCACCTGGCACAATCAAAATATCTAATTTCTGATCAAGCTCAAGTTTGGCATCAGGTTGAACTCGCAATCCGTGAGCTGCGATAACCTCCGTAGAGCCATCTAGAGTGACAAGTTCTGCTTGCACGTCAGCACCAATCGCCATTGCACTCCGCAAAACTTCAAAGGGAGCAATAGCATCAAGCTCATCAAACCCATCAAAAATGATGATTTGTACTTTCACTGCGACTCCTCTCACCAACAACGAAGTTTGGACACCCATCAAACTGGAGGAATTTCTCACATTTCAAGATGGTTTACCTTTAAAGTTAATTTAAATCCTCTACTCGCGCACGACAATTAAAGACTGTTACTCTCAGAATAGACCTCTTGCATGAATCTTTACCCTCTCCCTAAATCCCTCTCCCAAACATGGGCTACCGTGTACACACAAATCCTCTGATCCCCCTAAATCCCCCTTAAAAAGGGGGACTTTGATTCTAGTTCCCCCCTTTTCAAGGGGGGTTAGGGGGGATCAAAACGCCACTAGGCAACTTTATAAGACTTGTGTGTACACCGCAGCCCAAACATGGGAGAGGGACTTTGAAATTGGCTCCTCTTCTCCCAATTTTGGGAGAAGGGGCTGGGGGATGAGGGTAAATATTGTATTCATGCAAGAGGTCTAATAGTCAGCAAGCAAAGGGTAATTATGACAACAAGGCTGGAAAAGCTACGGAATTTTTTCACTAAAGATATCCCAGATTTCTTAAAAAAACCAACAAACACAACAGAAACAGGTGCAGAAGTTTCTAAAGCGAGTCTGGAATTAGCCGTAGCATTAGGATTGTTAGGTACTCCCTTCGCACCAGTGGGTGTTGCTGTTGCTGGACTATCCTTTGTCGGACTGACAGCCAAAGCGATCAAGTTTTACCAAGAAAAGACTGGAGAAGCAAGTCTAGAGGAATGCGTTAGTATTGCAGCACGGATAGCTTATGTAGAAAGTTTTGAAAGAATATTAAACACGATAGAAGACCAAGATTTATTGGCAAAAATTGGGACAATACATACAAGTGAAGCTGTTGCAGAAGGATTCATTGAAATTAATGAAGAAGAAGCAAGAAAAGCTATCACCTGCTTTCGGGAAACGAAATTAGCTCAAGAGTTTAACCGCCAGTTGTCATATATTTTAAAAGTAGCAGGACTTAGCCCCACACAAGCAGAAACTTTTACTCAACGGGTGGCTTGGAATACACAGCGATACATGAACCAAGCCTTAGCGGAAGCAGGAGATACAGTGAAAAACTTAGCGGGACTATTCCGCGATGGCTGGCGCAAAGAACTAGAAAAATATCAAAGTATTGATGATTATTTAAATAAGCAGATTGCAGAAAAACCTAAAGAAAAAGTATTTGCAGAACAATTCACTTTTAAAGATATCTATGTTCCGCTACAATCACAGCCACTGGATACAAATGGTCAAAAGGATAGCGAAAAGCAACCAATTGATTTAGAAACTTGGGCAAAAGACTTACTTCAAAACTCCTATAAACAAGATAAAGTTTTATTTATCCAAGGCGGCCCAGGAAGGGGTAAAAGTGTATTTTGTCGGATGTTTGCTGATTGGATTAGACAAAATCTACATCCGATTTGGACACCTATTTTGATCCGCTTGCGGGATATTAGAACCTTTGAAAAGAATTTTGAAAATACAATCTGTCAGGCAGTAGATAGAGATTTTGCTAATAATGATGATGGCTGGTTAACAGATAAAAACATTCGATATTTGTTTTTGCTGGATGGTTTTGATGAGTTGTTGATGGAAAAAAGAACCAGCGACGGTTTAGAAGAATTTCTCAAACAAGTGGGAGGGTTTCAGGAAAGTTGCCAGCGTAACCTTGAAAAAGGGCATCGAGTATTAATTACTGGGCGAACTCTGGCATTACAAAGTATAGAAAGAAATATGCCAGCCAATCTGGAACGGGTGGAAATCTTGCCAATGGATAAAAAAATCCAAGAGCAGTGGTTTTAAAAATGGTCGGCGCAAATAGGTAAAGATAAAACCATAGCATTTCAGCAGTTTTTGCAAAATCAAAATTGTCCTGATAGAGTCAGAGAATTAGCACAAGAGCCGCTATTACTTTATCTGTTAGCGGCGATGCATCGCGATGGTGAACTAACTATAGAAATGTTTGCCGATGCTAACGGTACACAAGCAAAAATTCTGATTTATCAAAAATCTTTAGACTGGGTATTAACAAAACAACGGCCAGAGATTCTCAATCGGGAATTAACAGAACAAGATACAGAAGATTTACGGCGTATTCTCACAGAAGCAGGTTTATGTGTGGTGCAATCTGGTGGAGAATGTGCAGCAATCTCCATGATTGAAAAACGGCTTGATGACACAGCTAAAAAATTATTAGAAGAAGCAAGAAAACGCATAGGCGATAATCCTTTGAGAAATGCTTTAGCAGCTTTTTATCTCCAGCCAGGTAAACAAACAGGTTCAGTAGAATTTGCCCATAAAAGTTTTAGTGAGTTTTTGTGTGCTGAACGCTTAAAAGAAAGCTTAGAAAATTGGACAGAACCGGGAAGAAAGGGGAGAGGATTTAATATTCAACAAGACCAGATGGATTGGGAAATTTATGATTTGTTGGGTTACGGTGGGCTGACGCTAGAAATTGTGGAATATTTGATGGGGTTGCTCACAGCGCCTGACCTCACCCCCAACCCCTCTCCGCAAGCACAGAGGGGAGAGAGATTTCGACCAGTCCAACTATTCCAGCGATTACATGATTTTTATGAGCGTTGGTGCGAGGGAGAATTTATTGATGCTTACACAGAAACCTTACCTCAAAAAAAATCACGGCAATTGCACGAGCAAAATATTTCCTTGGGACAGCGACAGGTAGATATTTATGCTGGGCTAAATGTGATGATTTTGCTTTTGGGGTTGCACCGCTATGCTCAAGGGCGAGAAGATTTGAAAGAACAAATAATTTTTTATCCTTCTGGTCAAGCGGATGAACAAAATCCTTCTACAAGGAGATTGCTTCCCATTATTCACTATACTAACGGACTCAAGCTTTGGACTTTCCATAGTATTGTTGGGCAATTTCTTAGCTACACAAACCTGAATCGCGCACATCTTTGGGGTGCAGTTCTCAGCCATGCAGACCTTAACAATGCAAACCTAAGTCACGCTGACCTCCGCAACGCAGATCTCTGGGACGTAGATTTTAGCCACACAGACCTTAGTGGTGCAGTCCTCACAGGCGCAATCCTCAGAAGCGCAGACCTGAGCGCAGCAAATCTTTGTGGGGCAAATTTGAGTGGTGCAAATCTGAGTGGAGCTATCCTCAACGGAACAAATCTTTGTGGGGCAAATTTGAGTGGTGCAAATCTGAGTGGAGCTATCCTCAGCGACAGATTTCTCAGTGATAGATTTCTTGATGTAAATGTCAGTAGTAAATTCTTAAGTCGTGCAATACTCAGATCCTTAAGCGATGGTGAAATATTAAGAGATATCCGGTGGGATGAAAATACTAAGTGGGAAGGTGTACGTGGATTTGAAACAGCAAAAAATGTTCCAGAAGCGTTAAAGCAACAGTTGGGACTAGCGTAGCTTCTCAAATTTCGAGTTCTGAGGCTCAACGTTCTAGTTTAAACGTTTGTTGGGTTTTGCAAAGCCTCAAC
The DNA here is from genome assembly GCF_004323185.1 of Westiellopsis prolifica IICB1. Classification (GTDB taxonomy): domain Bacteria; phylum Cyanobacteriota; class Cyanobacteriia; order Cyanobacteriales; family Nostocaceae; genus Pelatocladus; species Pelatocladus prolificus_A. The sequence continues at coordinate 1,907,326 of NZ_NAPS01000001.1, read as the reverse complement.
TCAACCTACAATTATCCTTCAGGACTTACGCAAGATGTGACCGAAAACCTTATGCTTGCGTAGCGGTAATTCATGAATTACCGCAAATGCGCGTTATGTTTTGCGTAAGTCCTGTCCTTAACTGAACCTTATTGATACATAGCATTCCTCAATCATTCGTGAGAGACAAGATCCCCGACTTCTTAAAGGATGCAGCTGGCGAATAGGGGGTCAAACCCCTCGTTCGCCCACAAATTGGTTGTAGAGACGCGCCATGGCGCGTCTCTACATGTGGTGGAATGACGAAAAATCGTCGGTGAGGGGTGTCACCCCTGATTCGCCAGCTGTATCCTTAAAGAAGTCGGGGATCTAAGCTCTGCAATTCTCACAAATCATATAGGATTGCTATATACGCAACTTGCACTTCCACAGGAGTATCTCTGTGCAGCCTGACTTACTAGGCTTGGAAATAACTAAGGGAGAATTGAAACGTTTAACTGGTGTCAAACCAGAACTTTTCCTCCTACCTTCGCTGATGGAAAATCGCAAACAGCGCTTTGCTTTTTTACTCAAAGAAGTCCGGGAAACATTGCTTTTGGTTTTGTTAATTACCGGATTGATTTATGCGTTAATTACTCTAACAAGTGGTTCGCAAATTGGCTTAGGAATTATCTTGCTAATTGTCGTAGCAATTGTAGTAGTAGTTGGGCGTTGGTTGTGGCGACGTTTTCGTTATTCCAAAGCATTAATAATTCTTTTAAATGAAGTTGATAAATATCATGCAGGGGTGCAAGCGGTAGATAATCTTGACCAACAAGCCATCTCTGAAAACTTAGAAAATAATGCTCATGAGCGAGAAACTATTAGTGCTGCACTACAATTGGTGAGAGAAGATTTAGTTCGTGGTTTGAAAATCGAGCGGCTATTAAGGGATAATAAAAAATCGGTTATTGATCAACAAGAGTTATTTGTCAATAATTTATCTAATCTCCAAGCTTTACAAGTTAGCAGTTCAGCAGGGGAACATGCTCAAATTCTCAATCAATTATTACAGATTGACTTAGACGTACAAAGCCAGATAAGAAAATTACAGCAGTCGCATTCTTGATATAAAAATGACCATAAAACCAAAAATAATCGTCCTTGATGATGATCCAACCGGTTCACAAACAGTCCACAGCTGTTTATTACTCATGCGTTGGGATGTGGATACTTTACGCCTGGGATTGCAAGACGATGCACCAATTTTCTTTGTCTTAACAAATACTAGAGCCTTACCGCCTGAGTCGGCTGCTTCTGTCACCAAAGAAGTTTGTCAGAATTTGCAAGCAGCTTTAGCGACTACCCCCCCTTCAGAAGGGGGGGATATGGGGGGTTTTCTCATCGTCAGTCGTTCTGACTCGACTTTACGGGGACACTACCCGATTGAAACCGATGTGATTGCAGAAGAACTCGGCCCTTTTGATGCTCATTTTCTCGTCCCGGCTTTTTTTGAGGGTGGACGTATTACCCGCGACAGCATACATTATCTCATTGTTGATGGTGTTCCTAAACCTGTTCATGAAACAGAGTTTGCTCGTGATTCTGTTTTTGGCTACCATCACAGTTATTTACCCAAATATGTAGAAGAAAAAACACAAGGACGGATTCATGCAGACTCAGTAAAAAGATTTTTACTTGCAGATATCCGTAATGGCAGTTTAGAAGCTTTGATGAATTTGAATGGTAATCAGTGCTGTGTTGTAGATGGAGAAACTCAAGCGGATCTAGATCGTTTTGCTCAAGATATTTTAGCAGCAGCAAGTCAAGGCAAACGCTTTTTATTTCGCAGTGCTGCCAGTATTTTAACAGCTTTGGCTGCTTTACCCCCGCAAGCGATCGCACCGGAAAATATGGCTGAGTATGTACGCAATGGCAAACCAGGGGCTGTGATTGTCGGTTCTCATGTCAAAAAAACAACTCAGCAGCTAGAAGCACTACTACAAGCAGAAGGTACATTCGGGGTTGAAGTTGAGGTGGCGCGTTTATTGGATGATGTTGATCAATCTGCCACATTGTTAAGCGAAGTCCTCGAAAAAGTTCACACTGCTCATGCAGGCGGCAAAACACCAGTAGTTTACACCAGTCGCCAAGAACTTACTTTTAAAGATGTGAATACACGCTTACAATTTGGAGCTAAAGTTTCCCGTTTATTAATGGAAGTTGTCCAGGGTTTGCCAGCAGATTTAGGATTTTTAATTAGTAAAGGTGGTATAACTTCTAACGATGTCTTGAGTACAGGGTTAGCTTTGACTTCTGCCCGATTACTTGGTCAAATCTTACCCGGTTGTTCAATGGTACGGACTCCATCTGACCATCCGCAGTTTCCGAATTTACCAGTTGTCCTATTTCCAGGGAACGTCGGTGATGCAAATGGTTTGGCAACTGTGTATCAACGGCTGAGTCAAAAGACTAAGTAAGGGGAGCGGGGAGCGGGGAAAAGGGGGACAAGGGAGTGTGGGGAGTGTGGGGTGTAATGTAGAGACGCGATTCATCGCGTCTGGGTGTGGGGAGTGTGGAATTTTGGGAAATGACATAACGGATAAATATTCGTCCCTTTTGTTTTTCCCTTTTTCCTTGAAACCAGAGGTGTTGTGGATGAAACAGTTTTGCAAAGAATTCTGTATAAATCGCGTTGTACAATTGTTGGAGCCAAGATTTCAGTAGTTTGTTTCAAATCGTGCTTTCAAATTCTGAAGAGAATTTGTGCTAGATTCTTATACCAAGCCGGGGTAAACATCTATCATTCATATGAACTTCTAAAGACAGGAATTCTTCTGTCTCATACTTGTTTGATAATTTACAACTTTCAACAACCCAGTATTAAAGACAAATAATTTAAGATTGTTAGTTGCTCAGTTTTTCTTTTTAGGCTAATGCTACATGACTTCTGATTCTGCTATGCCCGATCTCAAGTCACATTCTGCTGTTGATGATGCAGAATCAATCTCCAGTCTTTCTGATATAGAGGTAAAATTAACTGTTTGTGATCAAGATCAAGCTCAAGAGCAAGATACTGCTACAGAGACTGATTCTATTGTGGATGATACGGAGTCTACTTCTATACTTCCAGAAGCGGAAATAAATTCTGTACTGCTGTATTTAAAGTCCAATTCTGTCTCTAGTGAACTGGAATCAAATTCTACTGTTGCTAGTGTAGAGTCCCAGACGATTGTGGATGCAGAATTGAATGTTGACCTCTTGCATAAAGATGTGCCGAAATCACCTCCAGCAGAAAATGGGGTGAAGAAGAATATTCAAATTCAGATGAAAACAGAGGAGGGAAGATTTTTATTAATTTTGCCCACAGAATCGCAATTGTCTGGTTCGGAACGAAATTGGAATGATATTTGGCAACAATTAAAGGTACGACTTCATGGTAGCGATCGCTTTACAGCACCGAATACACCTGTGCATTTAGTAGCAGGCGATCGCCTTTTAGATGCAAGACAACTGCAACAACTGGCCGAATCTCTAGGGAATGTGCAAATGCAACTGAAATCGGTTGCTACCAGTCGTCGCCAAACTGCGATCGCAGCAGCTACTGCTGGTTACTCTGTTGAACAAATACAACGAGAAAATATCCTTGGTTCTAATTCTAAAATCAGCAACAAACCCTCAAAAGATGCTCTTTATCTAGAGATGACGGTGCGGTCTGGTGTAGAAATTCGCCACCCTGGAAGTGTGATTATCTTAGGAGATGTAAATCCAGGTGGCATCGTAGTTGCAGATGGTGATATTCTCGTGTGGGGTCGTCTCCGAGGAATTGCTCATGCTGGTGCTGGGGGTAATCGTGAGTGTCTGATTATGGCCTTGCAAATGGAACCAACCCAATTGCGGATCGCAGATGCTGTTGCTAGAGCGCCAGAAAAATTGCCGATGCAATTTTATCCTGAAGTGGCATATGTAACACCACGAGGAATTCGTATCGGTAGGGCTAGTGATTTTTCTAAGACCCTATTTAATCGGATAAACCAAGAGCCATGAAGCTCTATTGTTATATATTTACAGAAACATCATCGAGCGCGTTTTTGTCATGACTCGCATTATTGTGATTAGCTCCGGTAAAGGAGGCGTGGGTAAAACCACTTGTACAGCCAATTTAGGCATGGCCTTAGCAAAAATAGGGCGTCAAGTAGCATTAGTTGATGCAGATTTTGGCTTGAGAAATCTAGATTTGTTGCTAGGACTAGAAAATCGCATTGTTTATACGGCGGTAGAAGTTTTAGCTAGGGAGTGTCGCCTTGAACAAGCATTGGTAAAAGACAAGCGTCAACCAAACTTAGTCTTGTTACCTGCGGCCCAGAACCGTACAAAAGATGCAGTCACTCCTGACCAGATGAAATTATTAGTGAATGCACTAGCACAAAAATATCAATATGTAATTATTGATAGTCCCGCAGGTATTGAAATGGGGTTTAAAAATGCGATCGCCCCAGCCAAAGAAGCATTAATTGTCACCACACCGGAAATTGCTTCCGTCCGAGATGCCGATCGCGTCGTCGGGTTATTAGAAGCACAAGGTGTCAAACGTATTCATTTAATAATTAACCGGATCAAGCCCGCAATGGTACGGGCTAATGATATGATGTCTGTGCAGGATGTTCAGGAACTTCTGGCAATTCCTCTGATTGGGGTCATCCCGGATGATGAGCGCGTTATAGTCTCTACCAATCGCGGCGAACCTTTAGTATTAGGAGAAACTCCCTCTTTAGCGGCTACCGCCTTTGATAACATTGCTCGCAGATTGGAAGGTGAAACCGTCGAATTTCTTGAACTCGACTCACCCAATGACAGCATCTTCTCTCGTCTCAGGAGATTGTTGTGGACAAAAATAATTTGATGTTTTCTCCATCTGTCCATACTTAGCAGCAATGATCATAGAACTTTTAGAACGATTATTTACTCGTAATTCTGACGTTAACAGTCGTAATCAAGTTAAGCGTCGCCTACAATTGGTAATTGCTCATGACCGCGCTGATTTAAGCCCCCAAATGATCGAAAAAATGCGACAAGAAATTTTGGATATTGTTTGTCGCTATGTCGAAATCGAAACCGAGGGTTTAGAGTTTTCTTTAGAAAGCAATCAGCGAACAAGTGCTTTAATTGCCAATGTTCCTATACGTCGAGTTAAAGAATCTGAATCTACAGAAAATAAAGACAATAAAGAAAATAAAGAAAATAAAGAAAATAAAGAAAATAAAGAAAAAAATGAATTGGAAAGTAGTGAGATTACATAGTAATTCTAATTTGTATTAATTAGCTGATAAAAAGATATTAACCCAAGTTGCTAGTTATAGACTCAGGCAATCACTTTGTGCAATAAAATCCCCAACTTATTTAATAAGTTGGAGATTTTGTTGCTCACGAGTTCCCTGTTAATACCATTTCACTAAAACCCTGATACAAATACAAATGGTGTAGAGACGCGATATATCGCGTCTGGGACAAAATTTATGTGTATCGTGATTAACGTAAAATGGTATAAGAGTTCGCTCTTAAAAATTATTTAGGATAATTCGTAAATTAAACCTTATTTTTTAAATATCCAACCAGATTGTGCAAAAACAAAGTACTGAGTGTAGTCATTTCTGATTCTGTGGATTTTTGATTGAGTAAAACAGAAGAGTCTGCGCTGTTAACATCTAGAGGGTAATCATTCAATTCTAGAATAGATGGCTCAAGTGGAATTTCTTCGATCAAACCAGCTATTTTGAGCCGGAAAGCTGCTTGCTGAACTAAGGTTGTTGGTTGATTCAGGTGATTAGCGATCGCACCTAAAGAAATAGTACCATTGGCAAATTCCCATAATTGCCATTCTAAAGCTTTTAAGTGAATATTGGGTTTGTTTTGGGTAATGCTACATATCGCCGAATTAGTGTCTGGGAGAGCATCAGCTAAAGTATCCCAATTTTTTAGTGTTCTTAGAGCCATCAGAGCGACTTCAATAGCGCTTAAACTTAAACCTGTCATTTCTTTTCCAGGTATAGTTACTTTGCTATCTAGTCTGAATACACCCTTTTGAATTTCAAAAAGCTCCCGAATTTGCCGTAGTTGGTTAGCAAATAGTAAATTTAATTGTTCAGCATTCAATACTCCTGCTGTTTTGAGATGTAAACCAAAGGGTGTTGTTGCTGGTGCGATCGCATAATATTGATTTATTATTTCCGGTTTTACCCACTTGCGTTGTTTGATTTGATTCATTAAACCTTCGCCGTTTAAACAATTGGCCGCAGCAACAATACATCCTTTTCGGAACCAGATAAAGTAATATCGAGATTGACCTACTAAAGCAGGATCATATAGTAAATTACAAACAATTAAACAACCAGATTTTCTTCCTTGGTCTACGATTTGAAACAATTCAGCTAAGGAGAAATCTGTTAAAAAACTATGTAGACTCATTCTTTCAAGTATTATAAAAAGCTATTTTTCCAAACTCGCACCCTAAATATTCATACCTGTGCTTGCGGCAAGTTTTATACATACTTTTTGATTTTTACTTAACGTGAGTTTGATAAATATTATCAGATCAAGCAATCAATTCACCCGGAAGTAAACTGCGCCCTAATAATCCAAGTCTACATAAATCAGTTATCAGTTATCAGTTATATAGGAGTCCGATTTGATTTCTGAAAAAATCTAAGTATCTGTAGGGTGTGTGATAGCTACGCTATCACGCACCTAAATCCTTAACTGGTGCGTTAGCCTTTGGCGTAACACAACGGCAAAAAGGGGGAAGAAAATCTACACCCCTTTTTGCCTCCCCTACGTGTATTTCAGAAATCAAATATGAGTCCTATATATTGATCATAGTTAACTGTTAACTTTTAACTGTGAAAGTGGGTTTTGACTAGGAGCCAGCTATTTATTTGAGTGTGGGATATTAGACTAACAGAATCTATCGAACTCACGTTTACTTATGATGAAGCTTTCGCAGCCAGAGAAGTTAAGCTGTTATGCATTTAAATTGTATATTTTGCGATCAGGTTGTCAAAAGTCAACAGTCCAGAGTCAAAGACGAGCTTGGACTTTGGACTGTTGACCCTGGACAGTCCTAACGCAAGAATATTTAATCTAAGCGCACATTAGCTTATATGTAAAATGTATAACTAAAATTTGAATTTTTGCCTTAATTTTATTAACAAATAAGAAATGTTTCTTAATTTCAGTGAGAGTATTAATCTTAAGGTTGTGTGGAGAATGCACCCTGTAATTTATTTGTGCTGATTTACTTACATTGAGCGTGCGCCAGTAGCAATTAAACGCTTAAACAAACCTTGAGTCCAACCAGTTTCTCTGAGAACAGCATCTGAAGATACTTCTACATAAGCTTGCTCAATAAATGCTAAATCAATCATGCAGATGCGACTGAGTGCATCTTTAAGGTCTGAAGTTTGACCATCAACTTGTAGGCGCTTTTCTACTTGGTGGATTACTGTCGCCATTGCTGGAACAACGTGTTGAGGTCCAATACCAATACGGACGTGAATTAAACCGATTTTCCAACGACGGTCGGCGTAAGCTTGACCCCAATCATCCATACCTGTAAACATTTCGTGAAACCATTGAATAAAGGTTTCACGCAAGCGATGGATACGCCCGTTATCATCATGCAAAATAGCACTCATTTCTGAATCACGCCCCAAGTAAGCATAAAAATGATCAGCCATTTCGGGAGCAACTTGTAAACCCCAATCAGATTGGGAGTTAAGTATAGCTTTGTCTTCATCTGTCAAGCCTACACGCTGTTCTAGCGTAGACAAAAAAGCTACTGGTTCTAAAGGCATGATTGAGTTCTCCTTATGCGAAATATACACGGAAATAATCATGTAATGATTAAATAATAATTACATAATATATAAGTAATTATACTATTTTGAGGCCAGAATGTAACAGATCAATTGACAAAACTCATACCAATTTCAAAAATGATTGATAGTCCAGCATTGATTTTTGCCTTCACCAGGTGTGAATTATTAATCAGCGACATCAGCTAACAACTAAACAACGAACCTATAAAATTTTGGTAAATTCAAATACATCGTATTCGCCACCGCGCAATACAGATTCGGTATGCTTACCTTGTAGACGCTGATTCAAAGTTAGTTCTAGGACACCCCAAATAGCACCAAGAGTGTAAGTACATTTACGCTTTGAATTTTGAGGTTCGCCCGCAGAACATAAGGTTTCTGATGTATGTACCTTGATTACCCCATCATCTTCTTGGAAAATTTTCTCGACCATACACAGACATGTACCATCCTTGCCGAAAACATGATCAAGTTTGTCGGCTAGTTCCTCTAAAGATATCGAGGAGTTTATTATGTTTAATTCTTGAGCTAAACTTTTACCACGGTAACGACCCGCCGCAGTTAAAGCGATCGCAGTTGCTTTTTCACCCAAAGCCTCTTCCATACCTGTAATTGCTGCCTTAAAACAGACAATACTGCTAAAATCTCCCAAAGTTGGACGTAACATTTGTGATGCTCCTGTACAATTCAATGCAATTTGGAATACCAATTTTTAAGATGCAAAATCAGTAATCCAAATATTGGTATAAGGATTGTTTTGTGTTTCTAGTTAGGCTAACAGAGGCGCAATTCTAGCAACAGCACGTTTGACTTCTAGAAACAGTAACCCTTGTTTGACTCCTGTACTAGCTAGTACCAATAAAACTGCATCACTACCACAAGCAACTAAAACGCCGTAACCTTTTTCTCCTTCTACAACAATACGCTCTACATTGCCACGAACTAGTTCACGACCAATACGTTCACCCAAGGACAGCATAGATGCAGACATAGCAGCAGTCCGTTCTTCATCCATCCCACCTGGTAACACAGAAGCCAAAGCCAAGCCATCGGGACTCACTAAAGCTGCACCTTGAATATCAGAGGTTCCAGACACGAAGTTTTGCAGTTCGTCTTGCAGCATTGAAACGTTAATCATAAATTTTTCCTCCACAATCTTTGGTACAGATATATGAGCTTGATCAGAAGTTGTTGGTAACAGATAATCTACCGTTACTACGGGTAACGATTGTGCTGTATCTCCAGCAGTTGCCGGTTCTAGGGAATGTATTTTTGTTGACAAATGTGATGTTTCTATGTCCAGAGAGGGTTTTTTTTGAACATCCCTAGTCAATAGCTTTAGTAAGTAGCCCAGAAGCATAGCGGTTAAACAACAGGCTATGAATAGCGTGATGGATCGCATGATTTGGTGTCATTATCTGACTCCAAGACTTTAGACAACTCAATATAAGTAACAAGGAAAATCCCGTACAACAGGATAAAAATTTTGTTACATGTTTTAACTTTTACATTCTATTTTTGAGTTTTTTTACACAAGAGAACATTATGCGATTTTAGATTTCCCCGAATTTGGGGTTTAGGGGGTACCCTGCTGGGAATTATTGGTCATTTAACCGTTAAGATACTGGTAATATTTGGTAATTTCTTCGATCAATGCAATTAAACTTTCTTTAACAGAAGCAGGTTGTGTTGCATTAACAGACATGATTGGTAGTCTGTTATTTGCATCTAATAATCCTAAAGCTAATGCAATATCTTCTATCTCCCAAGCATCAGGACAATCAGTATGAGTTAGCCCAATCAAACACGGTATTTTGACTCGATGCTTCATAAATTGCAGAATTTTTCGACTATAGCGCAGGTGTTCTGGACGGTGTGCGTCTATTAATAAGATGTAGGCATGGGCTTTTTGAATTAAAATGTCCCACATAAAATCAAATCGGGCTTGTCCAGGGGTACCATAAAGATGCAGTGATTGATTGAGTCCAATAGTCAATCGCCCAAAATCTAATGCAACTGTTGTTTTTTCTTTCAGGAGTGCGATATCATCAGTTGCTTTTCTATCGGTATCTACCGTTTCGATTTCACTGATGGTACGAATAAAGCTAGTTTTACCTGCACCTACGCCTCCAGTGATCACAATGCGTAGGATCTCCATCAATTATTACTCCTCAAAAAGCCAACTATATTTTGTAGAAATAAAGTACTGATCTTGATGGTTGTCCCGACTGAAGATTTGACTGCTTTAGAAGAATTAACTAAGTTTAAATCGACAGGATAATTACTCAGTTCTGGTGTTAATTCATTCAAGGGAACTTCTTCTATTAAACAAGCCAATATGAGTCGAAAAGCTGCTTGTTGGACTACAGCTATTGGTTGATTGATTTGATGGGCGATCGCACTTAAAGATATACTACCATTGGCAAATTCCCATACCTGCCACTCCAAAGCATGTAAATGAATTTGTGGTTTACCTTCAGCAATGCTGTCTATAGCCGAATTGGGGTCTGGGAGTGCATCAGCTAATATTTTCCAGCTTTTGAGTGTTCTTAAAGCCACCAGAGCAATTTCTATTGCTCTGAGACTTAATCCTGTCATTTCTTTAATAGGTAATGGTGCTTTGCTATCAAGTTTAAATACACCTGTTTGAATTTCAAACAACTGTCGTACCTGATGCATTTGACTAGCAAATAATAAATTTAATTGCTCTGTGTTGAGTAAACCTTCAGCTTTGAGAGATAAACCAAGAGGTTTTTCGGGAGAAAATATTCGACAATATTTTTCTATAATTTGCTGACTTACCCAATTTCGTTGAGTAATTTTGTAGGCTAAACCTTGACCGTTTAAGCGATGTGCTGCTGCAACTACACGCCCCTGTCTAAACCAAATATAATAGTATTGGGATTTAGAATTAGGAGTGTGAATATCTGGTAGAGTACATACACTTAAACAACCAGATTTTCTACCTTGATCAATCAGTTGAAACAATTCAGCTAAAGAAAAATCTGTGAAAGAACTAGATAGGTTCATTAGCTCATCCAAACATAAATAAAGTAATCAGTGAAGATTACACCCTAATAAGTTATTAAATCTTTTGCCAGTTTGAAATTATTACTCTTCAACAAAATCAACTTCTAACAGGATTTTAGATTACTGTTCCTTGAAGCTGCTGTTGAGTCTACGCGTCTAGATCAAACACTTACAAATATAAGCAAATAAACAAATTTAGATTTACTAAATCACAACTAGTATTTGAATTTACAAGTGTCGATTAATATTCATATATCAGGAATTTAAAACTATAAATTCCTAATTGAGTTACCATACTAATTTCACCATGTTTTGCTAATATACAAAACTTATAGTTACTATTTTGAAAAATAATTTACCTTTTTGGAATTACATTACTTCAGAAGCATAAAATACAGATTTCCTTTATTAGAATAAGTAATTTTACTACTAAATCTATTTCTGACTGATGTAAATTAAGTAATAACACTATATGTTTAAAATAACAAGTATAAATTAAAGCTTTGTTAGATTATTTGATGAAAGTACTCAGCTAAATCACAACATTATTATCAAGCTAAAAAGTAGCAATTACATCTTTTTTAGACAAAACACAAATAAAATACACATATTTAGTCAAATTATCAGTATTTTTTGGCTAATAACCTCCTCTAACTAAGAAAATAGGCTGTAATTATTACTTGGATCTCAGTCTTTTCAGAATACATTAATGTTTTTATTGAAATTATTGCTGTAAAAGTTAAATTTAGTAACGGAATTGCAACATAATTTTTAATTGGATGAGCTATTAATCTCATAAATTTTAAATTTTGAAAACAATAGTACTGATCATTAATATGGTGAGAATTTGGAGTTTTTGTTTGATTTTTTTATTGCTGTTGTGGAGTGGAGAAGCAAAAGCGGGAGAGTTAGCCAAACGTTTAGATAACTTTCCTGTTTGGGAAAAAATCACTTCTACCCAACCTGCGACGGGAGACTTAGTATATCCTGAGTGGATGCTGGGTGAGTGGCAACTTAGCAGCACACTTGTAGATATGGTTGCACCTTTAGCACCTGAAATTGTCACCCCTGGATTTGAGGGAAATCGTCAGTATCTCAATCAGCCGATTGAGTGTCAAGTGCGATTTGTCAAGCAAAATACACCTGTTGCTAGATTAAAAATCAACTCTGGTGTAGATAAAAAAACAGTAGTAGTTGCGGATCGAGGATTTAACGGTTTAAATTTGGCACGGGCTTATTTAGGCGATGCAGCTGTGATTTCTGTCAAAGTAGATCCAAATTCGCCTAATCGTCAGATCACGTTTTTACGTCATGAACGCCAGCTGATTTCGATTGTTTCTGAACGGTCTACAGAAACTACACCTGATGGTAGGTTTATTACAACAGAAGTTTTTCAACAACTATTTAAAGGTGGTGGACGTCCCTATTTCAATTTAGTGGAATCTACGACTGCTTACCGCAAATTATCTACTTCCAATCCAGCCATAGAAGCGGATCAAGTTACTGCTGTTTACCTTTCACCCCAAGACCCAGACTATTTCCAAGCTGGTTCTCACCCAGTTGCTTTGTATCGATATCGCTTGGAATTTTTTCGATAATTAGTGGAGATAAAATGAAAAGTGGCCAGATCCCCGACTTCTGGTGAGAAGTCGGGGATCTTGTTTCTAGCAATAAATTTCATTGTTATTTGCGATCGCGTAGCGGTTGCTTTGCAGCATTGGTTTCCCGTTTGTTGTAAATGTCATCTCGTTCATAAATAACGTCACGACGTTAGTTATGAATCAGAGGATTTTTGTGATGAAGGGTGACTTGTTGAAATGCGATCGCTCATCTGTAAAATAATTTTGCAACTCCAAATACATCAGATCCCCGACTTTTTTAAAAAGTCGGGGATCTTTCCCTTTGAAGGTAATACTGGCTCAAGATTTAGTTTGTGTAATTTTGTTTACTGTTTGAGCAATGGCTTTCGCGTCTTTACCGTCAAAAGTTTGCTCGTCGCCATTCTTCCAGGTAATAAAACAGACAAATCGCCAAGACATTTGAAAATGAAGATCGCAAAATCGAATTTGACGAGCGTAACTTAAATTTAATAAATCTCTTGTGGGTGTTTGACAAAGAATCGGTTGTGGCATCATAGTTAATAAGACCTTACTGAATATAGTTGGGTGGGAGAGGCGTTGTCTACTTGGTCGTGGGAACGCCTCTCTTATTTGTATATTAATACGACTGGCTATTATTTGCAGTATCCTTTTAAATATTTTTTCTTATAATTTTATATTTAAAATGCTATTATGTATATTGGATATGTCGCAGGAGTCATACCAATTCACTAAAATCAAGCAACAGATGCAAAGTGTCGCGCTTCTCGGAACGCGATCGCTCTAAAAGAGGTAACATTGCTACGTGTGTTATGTCTCGAAAATCTTTAATAAGGGATGTCATCCCTGATTTGCCAGTTGTATCCTTGAATAAGTTGGGGATCTGGTCATTTACGACTGCTATATATATTTAGTGTGACTTTTGTTAATAGTTATTTTTATTACTTTTTATCAATCCCATAACAAAAGCAACTCATGATAGGTTTATTTTCTTGTATTGATCTTGGTTCTAAATAAAATTCAGTAGATCACAAACTTTTCCCGAAAGGGCGATCGCTGCGGATTTTTGTAAGATAGGATACTTTTTGTTGTCATATTTATAAAAACAGTGCAGTAATTAATAAGTTACATTTATAAATGGTTGACAGTTTTGTTTTCAGCATATTAACTAGACGGAAGATAAACAGCTTGAATAACTTGATATTTTCGTTCAACAGCTTGACGCAAGAATGCTAACATCTGCTTCAGACCAAATAATTGATGATAAACGAGCCTTCCACCTCTTCTATTCAGGCTAATTTTTAACCAGAGAAGATAAACCCAAATATTAACTAAAAGGAAAGAAATGCCAACGAATAATAATCGAAGCGCTGGTTTTTTATTAGTGGTTCTAATTCGACATAAATTTTTTAACCGATAACTGCTTTCAATTCCAAATCTTTTTCGATAGTGTTGATGTATGTAAGATAAACTAGTTTTTACTTGATAAATAACATAAGCGAAATACTCAACTCCATGTTTACCTCGCTTACCTTTTCTATATTTACAGACTATCCATAAGTTAAAAGTTACTGAATCATCTTTACCCTTGGTCATCGTATAATGGGTTTTATAACTTTTTTTACCTTTAAGAAATTGTTTGATGCCTTTTTGCTTACCCCTGCGTATTGCTGGCATAATAAAAGGTATATTTAGAGCTTGCAACCAACGAATAACCGAAAGGCTGAAAAAGACTCTATCAAGCAATAATTTCTTGATTTGAATTTTTAGAGGTTCTAGTTCGGCGAGTAAATATGTAATAATTGCTACATTAGTATCAAAGCAGCGTACGCCTCTTACTGCCAAAGTGATGCGCTTGTTTTTGGTAATTACATATAAAGTTGCATATGCATAAAATGAACAAGTACCAGACTTTGCTTGGCTTCTATATATATAAGGTAATTCTTCAGGACTAGGCTTTCCATAATAAGGAATTAGGTTTAAATCTATAGCAATAGAATGACTTCCATTTTTGATTCTTGCAGGAATACGACTTAACAGAGCCTGATTAATTTGTAATTCTAATTCTTCAAAATTATTGATTTTGTCCAAATGATATCTAACATCATTCCCAGAGGGAATATTATCTAATATTTTCGATGTGTTCTCAATACTATCTCCACTACTAGCTGCTTTAATTAAAATCTCAAATAATGTTTTTTCGTCACAGGCACCTTGGGTATCAATCGATATATTTTATACTAAACAATTAAGAACTTCGTCAAGCGTCTCTGAGTCTGTAAGAGATGGATTATCTCGTAAAACAGTCAATTTTTTTCACCACATTTTGATTCACAACTCTAAATCATTTCATTTTTTAGCTCGTAGTCAACTATAACTTTTTATTATGTATTTTCCCTGAAAGTGTGCTGCATCTCACCAGCGATCATCCTTTCGGGAAAAGTTTGTGATCTACTGAAATTGGCATATTTTTACAAACTTGTACTAGTAATCGTAATAGGAGGATGAGTGAAGGCGAGTGAATGGATTCGCATCATAGCTTTTAGTTTGCTCGGCTCGCTTGTGATGCTTTGGGTACAGCCGATATTTTATCGCAGTCAAATTTTTTTCTTTGTTCTGAGCAAAGTACCTAACCTTGAAGTTTGGATTGTTAATTATTACACGCCAGGAGCAACGGTTGTTCTCAGTGTTAGTATTTTCTCAACATTATTATGGTATGTTTTAGCAGCCAGAGCGCAACCCAGAACAGCGCATGATCGGCAGAATTGGCTACTGATTTGGTGTATAATTTTGTTTTTACCAGTGTTAAGTATTGGGATTGCTTTATTCTTTTACAGCTATACTTCAGAAGCTCTTTTTTCTCTGACTACTTTATTTATATTGGATGTTGCGTTCCTTTATTGGTTTACTACGGCTACAAGTTCTCCCAAAGCTTTAATGTACATTCCTCCGGGAGCATTTACACTACGTCGTCTTCCTTTATTTGAAGATTAAACAATGTCACTTTACTTAATTAGCATTGGTGGGACAGGTGCTAAGTGTGTAGAAGCTGTAATTCAGTTAGCTAGTATTGGACTTTTTAGCAACAATTCCATCAAAATTTTATTTATAGACCCAGATGAATCTAATGGTAATTTGGAACGCACTCAAAGCACTCTCAACCTTTACCAAATATGCTACCAAATTATCGCTGGAGAAAAAGAACAATGTTCTTGGATGAAAACTCCAATTGAGTCTTTTTCTTCATGGTCGCCATTTGCGAAAGCTAACGTTAATAAAAATCTTGGGTCTTTTTTTAATTACAATAACCTGAAACAAGATTATCAAGAATTAGGCAATTTATTTGATGTTCTTTACACCAAAGAAGAAAGAACTGTTGATTTAGATGTTGGGTTTCGCGGACGACCGGCGATTGGTTCAGCAATTATGAGCCAAGTCGATTTGGATGCTTTAGATAATGAAACATGGCGATCGCTCATCAGTCAAATTCAGGGAGATGTAGGACAGGGAAGCGAAACCAAGATTTTGCTTTGCGGTTCGATCTTTGGCGGAACAGGTGCTTCTGGCTTACCTACCATTGGTAGCTTGCTTAACAACAAATTGTGGCGGCTGAATGTACGCGATCGCGTTAAGATTGGTTGTTTATTCATGTTACCGTATTTTTGCTTTTCGCCGCCTGTAGGAGGAGATGCCGATGGTGTTTACGCCCAATCCGATTTGTTTTTATTAAATACAGAAGCAGCGTTGCGCTACTACGTTACTCAAGCACGAGAAATCTTTAATACCGTATATTTATTAGGGAATCAGAACGCCAAAAAAGTTGATTTTAGTATTGGTAAAAACACCCAACGTAACGACCCTCATTTTATCGAACTTTACGCAGCATTAGCAGCCAGACAGTTTTTCTTAAAACCTTGTAACGAACAACTTCCTGTAACATTAATTGCTCGTCAAAGTTTAGATAAAATCACATGGAATGATCTTCCAGATAAAAGTGTGGTTCAGCAGGAATTAGTAAACGCCACACGTTTTGCTTATGCTTGGCTAGCAAATACTCTCCCCGAATTAAAAACTGCTCAAACCCAAGGAATTCCCTGGGCGCAAAAAAATATTGCTTGGTTTAGCAGATTTTTCCGCCCTCAAACTTTGTTCGGGGGAAGAGGTAAAGATTTACCTGAGTTGGGTAATGCAAATGAACAAGGCACAATCAATGTTGTGACTAACTGGTGTCAAACATATTTAGGTTGGTTACATGCTATTCATCAAGGTGATGGTGATGACATTCAACTTTTTGCTTCTCGTTCTTTTTTGCAACCTAAATTAGAGCTATTTCCCACTCTTGTAATTGATGACAGTCGGGATAGAAGTAAGCAAACACGAGACACGATACAGGAATTACACGTCAAATTGATTTCTGAACCAAGAGACCTCAAGGAACCAAACCAGGGTGCTGCTGGATTAGCAAAAGCTCTATATATACTCTGTAGGCTTTAGATATGGCTTATGAATCAGCAGTATTTATGTATAATTAAGTATCAATACGTAAGTTTTCTAGATTTTACTTTGATTTTTTGATATCCTATTCAACACAGTACGGAGGGTTTACACTTACTCGACAAATATTTATTCATATCATCACATTAAACCCTCTGAAATAGTTATACGTAATTCAACATCCTAAAGGACAGCAAAAACAGCGTTCCGCAGGTAGATTTATCAGGTTTGCATCTAATCCAAATCAAATTTTGCATAGCGCTCCAACAGAAGAAGGAACTTCTGGTGCTGCTGTATTGAATGTTACTAATTGGCAGGTAGTAGCACTACACAACGGTGAAAATGATGTTGAAAACTTAGATTACGTTACGAGGCGACAGAAGAACTACTATGGAAGGAGATAGATATTTTATACAGTAAAATAAAAGAATTTGAAATTCAACAAAAAAAAGAATATATACCAATAAATCAATGTGATCAGCATTTGTTTAAATCAATACTTGCTATTGATTTTGAAGAGCAAGAACAAGAATTTGTGGAAGCTCTAGATTTTCATCCCAACAGAGTTGCAGCTTTTTTAATTCATGGTCAGGAAAAATATGGTCAAGAAATTCTAGTTACACGATTGTCTCAATTAAGACAATTGCGTAATGGCAGAAAGATTAAAATTAAATTAGGAGGTATGGGTAAAATTTCAGATTTATGGAATGAGATAGCCAAACACTTTTTTGAATCAACTCAGCTAGTATACATCTGCGAAGAATAAATTTTTGATAAAATTGCGGAATGTTTGCAAACTCAGCACTTAATTTTTATTTTTGATGAAGTTCATCGTACTTATATAGGTTTTTTATCTGAGTTAATTGAATATTTCTGGCAACCAATTATAGAAAAAGTAAATTGTCAAACGAAATACTTAGTCATGTTCTGGCTTGACAATCAGGCAAAAGTTTGTGATTCCGGTATTCCTTTAGTCTATCATCATTCTGAAGCAGAATATCCGAAAATTCCTCTATGTTTAACTCAAGCTAACCGATTTTCATATAAAAAACTTGCCAAATGGTTAAGCAACACAGATTCAGAAATAGACCTTGAGAATTTATCTATAGAAAATTTGTTGAAAGAGTCAAAATCAGGTGTACCAGAACTTGTTTATCAAAAAATTTGTCTTCACTGCGGTTCTAGTTGGGAGGGAAGATTAGCACAATGGTTGATTCAGTAATACCTCTTATTTATACAGGTACACAGCAACCTTCTCAAGAAGAACGTGCTGCTGGACTTGCACCTTATATTCCTTCACCGCAATTAGTTGAGGTAGTAAACCTTACGATTTTTTTACAGAAACGTCCTTTATTGCTGAAGGGAGAACCTGGTTGTGGTAAAACTCGTTTAGCGGAGGCTGTAGCTCACGAACTACGCTTACCCTACGAGCCTTGGTATATAAAATCTACAACTAAAGCAAAAGATGGATTTTACTCTTACGATGCTGTCGCTCGTCTCCATGATGCACAGCTAACACGTGTTGATGAACAAGGACGTTCTAAGGTTGATGATGTGAGAAATTACATTACACTAGGGCCTTTAGGTCGTGCTTTTATCAACCAGAAACGGACTATTGTACTGATAGATGAAATTGACAAAGCAGACCTTGATTTTCCTAATGACTTATTACAAGAACTTGATGAAAAGCGGTTTATTATTCACGAAATGAGACAAACTGTTATTCAGGCAAAGCATCCACCAATTATATTTATTACTAGTAATGATGAAAAAGATTTACCTGATGCTTTTTTGCGTCGTTGCCTATTCCATTATATTGACTTTCCCTCTCAGTCTGATTTAAAAAATATTATTAACCTCCATTTTCCTGATTCTTCACAAGACATTATTGAAGCAGCCGTTATTCGCTTTACACAGCTACGAGAACAAATGGAAAAAGATAGCGGTAGAACTGGCAAAAAAGTTAGTACCAGTGAGTTGATTGATTGGTTTACACTGCTGCGTCAATATCCAGAAGACCAAGCCTTAGCAAAACTTCAAGGAAAGCTTCCTTTTGCTGGAGCATTGCTTAAATATTGGAAAGATTACCGGGATTACTTATTTTTACGGGAGGATAAAACATGAATCCTACCGAAATATCTTTATTAAATGCTTTATTAAATCTCTTTTATAATTTACGTGATTTTGGTCTTCCTTTAGGAATTGATGATTATCTTTTGGCGATGGAAGCTGTGCAAGGTGGATTTGGAATTCGCGATCGCCAATCTCTAGAACAACTTTGCTGTATACTATGGACAAAATCTAAAGAAGAAGCGCGTTTGCTACATCGACTTCTAGATCAGGTTCTAGCACAGGTTGATATTGAAGTTGAAACATCTCCTACAGTAGAACCATCACCAACTCAAGAGTCATCCAATTCTTCTTTATCTGAAATTTCCTCGACCAAGCCTGAACAACCAGTTGATACCCCTGCTCCACCACCAGCAGAAGATACTTTCAATTCAACCACCAATTCCTCAACTGAATCTGAAGAAGAAAATGTAGAAATTTCCCAAGAACCAGAGCAAGTAATTCAAGCTATTCGCCATAACAAGCGCGAATCATTAATTACTATCTACCCCTATCCAAACTCAACCGATCAATATTTACCAGTTACAGGTAGACAAATCAAGCAGAGTTGGCGTATCCTGCGTCGTCCTATACGTAAAGGTAAATTAGAAGAATTAGATGTAGCAGCTACAGTAGAAAAAATTTCTCAGCAAGGTATTGTCATTGAACCAATATTCAAACCACGCTATGTTAACTGTAGTGAACTAGTTCTACTCGTTGACCAAGGTGGTTCAATGACACCTTTTCATCATTTATCCCGTCAATTAATCGAAAAAGCTCAACAGGGTGGAAACATAACTCGAACCCGTGTTTACTATTTTCACAATTATCCTGAAAAATATATTTATACTGATCCCACTCGCCTCAAAGCTCAATTATTAAACGAAGTTTTACAATCAATTGATCAAAAAGCAGCTGTATTGATTGTCAGCGATGCAGGAGCTGCACGTGGTAACTATAATGCAGAACGAGTAAAGGAGAGCCAAAATTTTATCAAGCAACTCCAGCAGTTTGTGCGTTATTTTGCATGGCTTAATCCTATGCCAAACGAAAGTTGGCAGTATACTACTGCTGGCGAGATTGCTTTGTTAGTGCCGATGTTTGAGATGAGTCGCCAAGGACTCAATGCAGCTATTAATACCTTGCGCGGACGGTATGTCTATTGGGAACGCCCCTATCAATGGATGTTGTCGTAGCGATGAAAAACAAAGCTGATACGACAAAGTTAGAATTTGCCGTTGAGCGAGTTGTCGGATTTGCCCAAAAATTCGACCGCGCACATTTTGACTTAGCTTGTCACGCTGCATTTCCAATAGTACTGACACCAGATTTACTCTATCAAATTTGGCTTCGCTTCCTTCCCCAAGCTCCTTGGACAGCAGTTGCTCGTATACTTCTGTCACGTTTGTGTCGTGAAGTGGGTTATGAGCTTTATGAAATGAATGTTACTGTCCGTAATTTATTGTTAACAGAGCTGCAAGAAGATAAACGTTTTGGTCAACAACGGTTAGAAGAATTAGCAGATTTTCTGACTAAATACGTAAAACACCAACTTGAGGATGAAGACTCAAGAACAAGAGATTTAGCACAAGCACAATATTGGACAGCATTGACTTATACAAAACCTCATCAGGTTAGTCAGGAACTAGCAGAAGCAATCGAATCAAGGTTAAAACAAAAAAACTGGAATGAACTTTTTCAGCTTGCATCATTAATAGAAACTCTTCCCGAAGCATTGGCAGAATTTTCTCCGCCTTTAATTAAATATGCTCGTGGAATGCAGAGTTTTACTCGTGGAAATATAGAGGAAGCAGAAGAACAATTTCGCCAGTTATCAATACATGAAAATCAAGTTGAAGTTGCTGAAATAAAGTTGTCAATTCCAATTGAACTTTCATCTATTAAAGCACCTGAGATTCTCGAAAATCCGATTGAAGTTCCATCTATTGAAGCACCTGAGATTCCCGAAAATCCAATTGAAGTTTCATCTGTTAAAGCATCTGAGATTCTCGAAAATACAGTTGCTCCTGACACACCCATAACAAAGCAAAAAACGGCGTTTACTGTTTCACTACTACCCTCATTAAAGCGTGATTATGACCTTCAAGTTCCTTACGAGAGCGGGAAATGGGAAGCATATGAAAACACAGCATTTACATCTATAGCTAACAGTCTAAATTATCAAGCTCCAAGAGAAGTAAAAAGTGTTAGCTTCGTACCAAATATGTGGGCGCGTCCCTTATCAATGGAGATGGCTCTACATGATTATTATCATCCGCTCCGTGAACAAATGATTAAGCAATGGCGGGGGATGTTAGCAGCAATAGCACTTGCAGAAGTACGCGGTTTTCCACTCACAGCACAATTGATAGAATTGGGTCAATTAAGATATGAAGAAGAATTTGCTCGTTGTTTACATGAAGTTTTACCTAGTGATGAGAACACCCTTTACACATTAGAAAATAAACATCCTTGGGAAGATATTTATGTATTTTTATGGCAAAATAAACCAGTAGGAATGACCTCACCTAGTACCTTAGTTTCTCCTTCAGAAGAAGGAGAATGGATAGGATTACAATGGTGGTCAAAAGGTCAGCTAGACTCTCCAATTAATTATATAAATTCTACTGAAAAATCTCTATTGTGGCGTTGGTTAGAAAATCTGCGGAAAGAGATAACTCAGCATAATGGTAAAAGGCACGCTATTAATATGATTGGTGGGTTAATAGATGAATTTCGTATTGATTTAAACGCAGATACTAATCAACAATTTATTTTAACTGAAGAACCGCAATTTTTTGGAGTTCCCCTCAATCGAGGAGTACTCCATGCTTTGAATTTTCCTATAAAAGCACCGGTAAGATTTCCCAATATCCGGTTGATTCCCAGTTTAAATAAATGGCAATATCCTGATTTATTAATCATAGATCCAGAAATAGCTAGAGTTTGGAATGTCTCACCTCAAGATATTTGGATTCATGGCGGGAAAACTTTAGCGGCTTTAAATATAGAAGATTTACGGCAAAAAAGAATTATTTGGACAGATGTAAAATGGATTGAACCTAAAGATTTATTCTTGCCGGAGTTTAAATTTATTAATCAAGAAGAAGCTTTACCTGGTGCGTTATTACCCAAGGAAATTGTACCATTGACCTTTGAGGGCGATCGCATTACTCCCTTGATTCCGCTTAATCCAATTCTACTTGATTATCTCACACCAGAAGATTTAATTTCTCGATTGACACTGCAACCAATTGATACAGATGAAGTACAGCTAGTACGGGTGATTTTAGATTTACCCTTGTCTGGGATGAATTATGATCATTCATTCCAAAATTATCGCATCCAAAAAGATTATCTGCTCAAAGGAGAGAATGCTTTACCAGAAGTACCCGTTTTAGAAATATGGCCAAACTTCCATACTAAAAATTGGAAATCTTATTATGCATTCTACTACGATGGTGAACATGCAGAAGAAACTTTTCAAGTAAATTTTCCCAAAGCCAAACAGCCACACATTTTTAAAGATGGTCGTGGTTCTTATCAAATGGCTTACTTAGAGGAATTCCCATCTCATATTGAATGTCGTCAATGGCAAGATAGACAAATTTTAGGTTTAATTATATTGCGATCTCCATTAGAAGTTCCTATGAGACTTTTATGGGAAATAGGTGTAGATTTTGGCACTTCTTCCACTAATGTTTATGTCAACAGAGATGGTATTGTAGAACCATTGAGATTAGAAAATTTACATCTTAAAGTAGCAGAGTTTAACCAAGAAACTCGATTACCTCTGCTGTATGAATACTTCATTCCAGAAGACTTTATTCCTTTAAACAAGCCCTTACCTTTGCGAAACGTACTTACCACAAGAGGAGGTTTTGCTACTCATAACGATGTTATGAGACCAATTTTAGACGGTCGGATTTATGTTCCAAATAGCTACAAGTTTAAACCCCAAGAAGACTGGATTAAAACGGATTTAAAGTGGGAAGACAATCAAAAATTAGCTTATAATCAACTCTTCCTCAAACATTTAGCTTTGCACATCACTGCGATCGCAGCCAAGAATGGTGTTGCAGAAATTAAATGGTCTTTGTCTTACCGCTCGTCTTTTTCTCGTGTTGACAGAGCTAGATATGCCAAAACTTGGAAAGATATCACCAAAGAACTAGAAGAAAAAACAGGAGTTAAGCACACTTCTCCAGAAATACATAATTTAGACGACTTTCGTTTGGAAAGTTTAGCAGTAGCCCAATATTTCGCCGACCATGAAGGACATGATTTAGTTAACACTACTTGTATTGATGTGGGTGGTAATACTTCTGATATATCAATTTGGGAAGAAGAAACTCTTGTTCATCAATGTTCAGTTTTTTTAGCCGGACGAGATTTATTTTCACAATTCCTAGAGCTAAACCCTAAGTTTTTAGAGCGTAGATTTGGAATCGAAGCTGTTCAAGTCAAAGGACTGAAAGGAGCAGATTTCAATCTGAAATTAGACATGTGGTTACGCTTAGAAGGAGATAATTGGCTGAATAATAGAAAAGCATTTGTTGCAGATGAACCAGATTTTCAAGGACTGATACAACTAACAGCAATTGGTATGGCAGGATTGTATTACTATGTAGGAATTCTTCTCCATACACTGCACCAAGAAGGTAAGTATCAACGCCAAGAGATTACCCCTGTTTATATTGCTGGAAATGGTGGTAAATTTTTAAATTGGCTTTCGGAGACGGCACAATTTGACCGTAACTCCGAAATAAACTTATTATTTAGCCAGATGCTAAGTAAAGCCTCTGGTTTTGAAGACGTTGAAGTTCCGACACGCTTAAGCCAAAATCCCAAAGATGAAGTAGCTTGTGGTTTAGTACTGCATGATACAAAACTTCAAGACTTGAAAAGAAGAACCAAAGATCCATTAATTGCAGGTGAACAATGTGAAATTAATGGTAGAACTATTGATTGGAATTCCCGTTTGCAATTGGAAGAAGATGAAGAAGAAATTGAAAAATTTGCCATTCCTAAATTAGTACAACTACCTAAGTTTCTCTATGATTTCCATGTAGCATTGAGAGATTTAGAAGTCGAGGGAATAAAACCTCTACAAGGATATAGAAGAAGTCTAGACCTTCAAGACAACGAAAAATTATGGCGGGATACAAACCGTGAATTGACAAATGTCTTACTGAAAATCAGAGGTAAATCAGAGAATATTCGCTTTGAACCCCCATACATTCTGGGACTCAAAGCATTATTGCGTGTATTAGGTAAGGAGTGGGCGGAAAGATGGTCAAAGTAATGATTACTGATAACTGTTCATCTCTTCCCAAAGACTAATTTACCAATCTGCCTCTTGACTACAATGTAATATGCATGTAGTATAAAACTTCCAGAGCTAAAGGCTCATGCTCTTGGACAGTGTGCATCATGGCAAACTTTAGAGATATTCTCAATTACTTTCGTCCCTACTGGAAGCTGAGTATTTTCAGTATTGCAGCTACCAGTGTTTACGAGATTATTGATTTGGTCGTACCGTATGCGATCGGACAAATTTTGAATGTGTTGTCTAATCAACCATTAGATAAACCGCTAGTAGTAGCGATCGCCACAATTGCAAACCTTATCAATTATCCAGTAAATCAGCTTCTATCTTTAGGTGTATTGCTGGGTTTAATTTTTCTTGTCACTGTGGTGAGAGCGCCGACACAACCTTGGCTAACTAGTTGGTTTCATTGGGATATTGCCTTAAGATCGCGTCGAGATCAACATCAAAAAGCGATTGAAAAGATTCTCACCTTACCCCTAGAATTTTATGACGAAAATAACCCCGGACGTATTGCTGGGCGAGTAGCAAGAGGTATCGCCAACCACACTTGGACTTATCCCGAAATCGCTGGACAGATGATTCCGAAGCTGTTTCGGGTTTTGGGAATTTTTGTATTTATCTGGTTTGTGGAGTGGCGAATCGCAATTTTGTACTTAATTTCCTTTGTGGTGATTCTTGGCTTTACCTTGAAAAAGTTAAAACGCCTAGTTTGGCATGATAACCGCTTGGATAAATATGGAGAAGGAACAGAAAGCCGAACTTCGGAAATTATCAGCAATATTAAAACAGTAAAAGCATTTGCGACAGAAGCCAAAGAACTAGAACGGCAAAAAGTCCGTTTAGAACGTGAATTCACTGTGGTGGATCATCGTATCCACAAAGGTTATGTCAAGCTGAATACCAAGCAAAGAACTGTCATTCAGTTTTGCGTGTTTGCAATCTTAGGTTTGACGCTCGTCGAAACTGTAGCTGGTAGGATTTCTCTTGGTCACTTTATCATGACCTTAACTCTTTCCAGTATGGCTTATGCGGAGTTGGAACCAATTAGCGTATTGGCAGAGATGTTTGCTCGTCGCTATAGTTCTATGATCCGGTTTAACGAATTTTTGCAAGAACCATCTGGAGTTGATTCCGTTGGTCTTTTGGAGAAACCACAACCAGATTCTGCTTATCAATTTACAGGAAAAGTAGAGTTTTCCCACGTGAGCTTTGGTTACGAACCTCAACGTCCTGTTTTGCAGGATATCAGCCTCTTGATTGAACCATATCAAACAGTAGCATTGGTCGGGCGATCAGGTTCGGGTAAATCTACTTTAGTGAAATTACTATTGCGCTATTTTGAACCAAATGAAGGTCAAATTCTGATTGATGGTCAAGATATTCGTACTTTAAATGTGGGGAATTATCGCCGGAGACTGGCAATAGTTCACCAAGAAGTAGATGTTTTTAACGGAACTGTCTTGGATAATCTCAAGTATGGTCGCTCACATGTCACCTTTGAGCAAGTTGAAGAAGCTAGTAGAATCGCCAGACTTGATGAAGTGATTCAGAATTTACCCCATGGTTATTACACAGTCGTAGGAGAAAGAGGTGTGAGGTTGTCTGGCGGACAAAGACAGCGCCTGGGAATTGCTAGAGCGTTACTAGTAGAACCGGATGTACTGATTTTTGACGAAGCAACTTCTAGCTTAGATTATGAGTCTGAGCGTTCCATTCAATTAGCAATGCGATCACTCCAAGGAACTCGTACCACAATTATAATTGCTCACCGCCTAAGTACAGTCAGAGAAGCAGATCAGATCGTGGTTTTAGACCAAGGCAAAATTATAGAAGTCGGTAATCACGAACAACTTCTGCGTCATGGTGGTATTTACCATCGCTTGCACGCACTGCAAGAAACAGGGGAATTACTGAGTTAGTGGGCATTGGGCATGGGGCATTGGGGACATGGGAAGGGGGACAAGTGAGCAGGGAGAGTAACCAATCCCCGATCCCCTTTCCCCGATCCCCTTTCCCCAATAAATTTTTTTTTGAAAAAAAGCTTGGAAATTCTAAAACCTTGTGCTAATATTCTTAATCGTGGGTCTCACGGGTCGGTGTCCGAGTGGTTAATGGAGACGGACTGTAAATCCGTTGGCTAGCGCCTACGCTGGTTCAAATCCAGCCCGGCCCACCTGCTAAATTTAAAAATGTAAAATTAAAATTTAAAAGTTTTAGTTTTACATTTTTAATTTTATGAATGCGTTAGTTTTGCCCGTGTAGCTCAGTGGTAGAGCACACCCTTGGTAAGGGTGAGGTCGCGAGTTCAATCCTCGCCACGGGCTTTTTTAAGTGAGAGAATAAGGTGGAGTGATCATCTAAACACACACTTAAAGGCTCCCTTTTTTAGGTGAGATTAAGGTTACTATGCTGTAGTTGATAGTCAATATCTCATTAATGCCCAAGAAAATTAGGGAGTTAAAACAATGGCTACGCCAAGTAGGTTTTACAGAACTCCCAGGAAAAGGAAGCCACACTAACTGGATACATCCTTTATATACTGGAAAGCTAACGGTTTCAGGGAAAGATAGTTCGGACGCTAAACCCTACCAAGAAAAGGATGTGCAACAAGCTATAAAAGAGGTAGAGGAGAAGCAACAGCAGGAGAAGCTGGAAGATGAGTAAATTTAAGTACCAAATGTTGATTCAATGGTCTCTTGAAGACAACTGCTTCTTGGTTGGATTTCCTGATTTTCCCGGACAGCGTTGGCGGACTCATGGCAATACTTATGAAGAGGCTGTGGCGAATGGGATTGAAGCGTTAGAGTCTTTAATTATGGCTTATGAAGCAACAAATGAACCCCTTCCGGAGCCAACTGTTAATCAAGCTGCCTAATCGTGCTTGTTACCAGATGTTTTATAACTAGCAATGCGATCGCAGTTGCTTCACCAATACGAGCAGAAGCCCCGGTAACAATTGCAACTTTGCCTTCTAATTTACCTGTCATGGCTGTTCACCCTCGCTGAACAAATGCTTTTTGGCTAAAGTCAGTCTATGGTTTTTCAAAAAAAGCAAAGTTGTTGATTTTGCAGGAGAATTTTTGAATGACTATCGTCAGTATAGACAAAGGAGACACGGGAGATACGGGGGACACGGGAGACACGGGGGACACGGGAGACACGGGGGACAAGGGGGACACGGAGGACAAGGGGAGCCACTGCGTTGCGCGGGTCTCCCGCGTAAGGGGGAAAAGGAGAATAACTAACGACAATTGACAATTGACAATTGACCATTGACAAATGACCAAAAATTATGTTCAAACGCTTAAGTGTGACAATTACTGCTACTACTGCTTTGTGGTTACTTGGTGGTTCTTTGAGTATGGCGGCGACTAAAAAACCTCAACCACCAGATGAGTTTCCGCCATCACCCTTAGAAATTACCACACCTGATCCACTGTTACCACGTAATCCAGACAAAGACAAACAGCCTTTATCTGTGATTGAACAGCTACGGTTGGAGACGGAGTTGGACAAGTTGAATCAACAAGCTACCGCGAAACTGCAAGCAGGTGATGAGTTAGGAGCATTTGATATCTGGAACCGAGAACTACGGTTGCGTCGCTATTTGGGTTCTATCAAAGAGGTGCAAGCACTAGGAAGAGTGGGTGCTGTAGCCTATCAAAAAAGCAATCGTCCAGAGGTACAATACATTACTCAGCGATTGCAAGCGATTCAAAAACAAGCAAAATCCCAAAAAACCCCTAATTTAGAGTTATTGCAAGCACTAGGACAAGCTTACCAACAAGTGCGATCGCCTCAAAATGCAGTGGAAATGTATCAGCAAGTTTTAACTGCGGTGCGACAACAGCAAAATCCAGCCAAAGAGGTTGAAATTTTACAAGCGATCGCCCAAGTACATCTGAGTTGGTTTGATTACACCAAAGCAGCAGATACCTATCAGGAGTTGTTAAAACTAGCTATTGCTAGGGGTGATAGTGTCAACGAGTTAGTGTATCTACAAAGATTAGCTTACATTTACGAACAAGGAAGACAACCCCAGCAAGCAATCGAAATACAGAACCGACTCTCAGAAATATATCAAAGACAGAATAATCTAACTCAACTACCAGCTTTAAAACTAGCGATCGCTTCAGATTATGAATCTCTCGCCAAGAAAAATCCTAATCTCCTCCAAGAAGCTTTTAATAACTATCAACAAGCTTACACAATTGCTTGGCAATCACAGCAGTACGTGCGTGCTGGTGAAGCTTTGCAAAAATTAATCACACTCTACCGTTCCCAAGGACAAATACAAGAAGCATTGCAAGCTAGTGAAATTCTTGTACAGACTCAACAATTAGCTTCCAATTTTTATGGTTTAATGAATGCCTACGATCAAATCGGCAAAATGCAGTTAGAACGTAAAGACTATCCTCAAGCACTACAGGCTTTTCAAAAAGGGCTGGAATTAGCACAACAATTAAAATACGAGGAAGATTACTTTTCTGGACAAATTCAAAAACTTTCTAGACAAATTCCACAATAAAGTAGAGACACGTAGCAAGATCCCGCAGGGTAATTTTGCGTCTCTACACGTATTCATTACTATGAGTAACTATCTCTTTGTACTGATATAGTAGACCTCTTGCAGAATTATTTTATGGTATGAGAGGAGGCTTTTAGCTTGATTCAACTGAGTTATGCGATACGAGCAAACCAAAAAACTATCAAATCGAGAGTTCAAATGTGTCTTAGTGTCTTTGTGTTAAAAAAAATGCTATTTTTCACCACAAAGACACCAAGCAGGTAATTATAAGATTGGTGTTGCTGCTAAATTTTTGGATTTTTCTACTATTTGATGTAGTCTCTGTTCAAACTTTTGCATACATACAGACCAATCATATTCCAGAACAGAAAAACGCGCGTGGAGAGACATTTCTTCTTTGAGTTCGGGATTTTCGAGAATTCTAATTACCTTATTAGCAAAATCCCAAGGACTATTGGGTTGAGCTAAAAAGCCATTGCGACCAGGAACTACTTGTTCCGAGGTTGAGGGCGCTTTGACTGCAACTACAGGAGTTCCCGATGCTAAAGCTTCGTTGGTGGAAGTGCAGAAGTTTTCGGTAACGGATGCATTGACAAAAACATCGGCTCGTGCATACCATCCCAAGAGTTCTGTACCGTGAGATTCTCCCCAGATGGTGACGCCTTTACCAAATTGAGCTGCACGTTGACGGATTTCTTCTTGTTGGGGACCACTACCGACGATAACTAGATGTGCATCAGGGATTTTGGCAGCGACAATTGGGTATATGTCTAGAAGTTGAATCACACTTTTTTCGGGAGCAATGCGTCCAACAAACAAAAGTGTGGGACGCTTGTCGTTGGGTATGGGGTTGTAAGAGATATTTGCAGGATTAAATTTTTGGCAATCTATACCTTGATAGGGTAGGTATTCGCTACGTTGGGATTTTAAGCTTTGATATTTTTCAAGTTGTTCCCGCGAAGAAAAAAAGTTATGGTCGTAAGATTCGCTGAATTGCTTGATTAACATGGGTAACATGGGACGAATAAAGCTAAAAAATTGATTGCCCATGTAATAGCGAATATAAGCAACAATATCGGTGTGGAATAGCGATATGATTGGTGTGCCAGTTTTTTTAGCGTATTCAATACCTACTGGGCGACCGTAACCTTGTAAATAAAGTGAATAAAAGCCTCGCATTTGTGGTGCTTCTTCAACAATTACAATGTCTGGTTTAAAGTTCTCCAGTAATTTAGTATCGCTCCAGTGACGGTAGTGTAATGGTTGGGGAAGAGATTTATAAAAGATTAGGGGTTGGGTAGGAAATGCATAGGAAGAAAATTTGGGGAAAGATTGGAGTTCTTTGAGTCCCGCCATCGGACGACTACCAACTTCTTCTGGATACTGGTCGTTGATTTCTGGGTGGATAAGAAATACTTCGTGTCCCTGTTGTAGTAACCAGCGCACTCGTTGGTGTACTGCGATGGAAACCCCTGTCAAAAATGGCGCATACAATCCTGTAATTAACGCTACACGAAGAGGTTGTTTTTTCATAGTTAAGGGAGGAGTTATTTGGAGAAATGAGGAGATAGGATAATAGATGTAGCTTTTTTACACTTTGCCCAAAAAATACTGGTTTTAGAGTGTAAGGGTATAAGGGTGTAGGAATTTATGAAACGATAATAATTCTGTTAGATGTTCACAAAGATACTTTGCTATCAATGGGTTGGTCTAAGATTTGATAGGGGCGATATTGAATCAGACGAATGTGCCAAGGCCCTTTTATTTGGTAGGTGACGCCGCGCCAGGTGACTTTTGACATCCAAAAAGATAATATCAGTGCAAACCCATAAAACCAATGTGTTAGAGGTATACCAAACAGCATTCTGATTATCGTAGCTGGTGATAATTTGGTTTTGACCTTTGTGTTGTCGCGAATTATTGGTCTGACTCCGATTTCGAGGGCGATCGCCAACAATAGCAATGCTACTATATAGCTACCATAACTAGTGAAAGCTAGAGCCGCAGTATCCCATTGTTGCATCCATAACGCTACTATAGACAACACCAACAGCAAGTTCGGAAGTAGTACTGTTTGCAATGCATCAGCAATTACCGCCCACCACTGGGGATGATACAGGCGCGAAGACAACATTTGACGCTTTGTCCAGTCAAATAATCTTGGTAAATCACACTCTTCACGATTGAGAATCAACAGAGATGGTACAAACTTTACCTGGAATCCATAATTTGCAAGAACTCTACGGATCATAGTATCGTCAGTGTAGGTTCTTGCCCATCTTTCTAGTAGTTCAGTTTCGTGAATTACTTCTGTTTTCAGTGCTAAACTACCCCCCCAAGGAATGCGGTAGAGACTCATCTGCACAACAGCAGAAGAGTTCCAGAAATACCGCACCAGTGAACCCCAAGATTTACCTGTGGGTAAGTACCAGCGATTACCAGTTGTTGCGCCTACTTTCGGATTGGCTAGAGGGCTAACTAATTCGCGTAACCAGTTGGGATGAACTACCGCATCAGCATCTACAAATGCAACTATTTTGTAAGATTCATCCAATTCTGAGACAGCTTGAACTATAGAACTGCATTTGAGGCTACAGTTATATCGTCTGATAGTCAAAGGGTTAATTTGGACGTTAGTTGCACCGAGTGAAGCTATAGTTTCGGTGGCAATTTTCCAAGCTGGATCTTCACGATGATCGATAATTATCTTTAAATCATATTGTGGATAATTTTGTTGCAGAAGTGATTCTAAACAATTGGCTAGAAACGGATCGCTTCCCCGTAAACAAAGAATAACTGCTGTTTTAGGAAGCTGTTCATCTGGTAAGGAATTTCTGCGATGCGTTCTTAATGTCCATAAAAAAGCTAACGTCACAAATGTTTGAATTGCCAACCAATTTAGCAACATTCTAGACAGAGATATCGCTAGTTCTTTCATTGGTGAGGAGTGTGAGGAGTGGGGGATGAGGAGAGAAGGGAAGGGGGACTAGGGAGACTAGGGGGACTAGGAAGAGAATAAAAAACTAGCAACTATCAACAAATTCTTATGGGTCTAATCCATATTTCATTTCAATTTTGATGGTTGTATTTTTCTGCAATCGGAAACTTGCTTTATTGAATTTTGGTGTACCAGTTATGACTGATACGGTTGGGTTATTAGAAACCCCAAATCCTTCTTGAGGAATGCCTAAAAAATCTTGATTGAGTTTATAATCTCCGTTTTGATCATCCACTACAGCAACTGCATACTTCCCTGGTTTTAAACCAACAAATTCTTTGGTTACAGAACTTCCTGTAATTTTGACACAGCCGCTTTTTACGCCACTAGTCTCACTCATCGGAAATCCTTTTTCACTCGCATATACTTTCAGACAAATTTGACCTTTTTGGTGTTTGATCCCATTTACGACTACAGTAAGTGTGGTTGTGGGTTCTGCTTGCACTGTGTTAGACAAACCAATACTTACCAAACTCGGAAGTAGAAATGTCAAAAGTTTAGAAGCTTTCGTTAACATTATTTTCACCATCACAAATATATTGTTGGTAATGAATGTTATTTGTAGAGACGTACCATGGTACGTCTCTACATTCCCCCTAAGCATTAACAATTTTCTTGAGGTCTGTTTTTTTCACCCATTCTTGGGTTAAACGCATTCCTTCTTCTAATTTAATTTTGGGTTCATAGCTTAAATTTTTACGTGCTTTTTCAATTGAATAAGCATAGGGACGAGTCATAAAATCTACGGCTTCTGGTAAGATATCAGCTTGTTTACGAAAGAGTTTTTGTCCCTGGTAGCGCAGCTTGAGAAATAGTTTGAGTTCGTCTTTTGGTAGTGAAAAAGGTGCTGGTAAACCTGCCATTTCTGCCAAGCAAGTAAAATATTCTTTCCAAGTAGTTTCCTGTCCGTCAGTGATGTTGAAAGTTTCGCCGTAGGTTTCTTTTTCTATTGCTAAAAATATAGCTGTAACTAGGTTATCAATATATACATGATTGATGATTCCCATTCCATCACCAGCATAGGCAAATAATTTTTGCCGCATCATGATTAATGGTCGGACTATCCAAGGAATACTACCTGGACCGTAAACATCACCTGCTCTAAGATTAATGATGCCAAAATCAGGTGGATTATTTAGTTGTAAAAGTGCTTGTTCTGCTTCTATTTTTGTCTGACAATAGGGATTATTATCTCCTGAAAGTGGTCCTTCTTCTGTGATGTGTTTTGGATAATTAAAGCCATAAACTAATCCACTGGAGATATAAACAAAGGTTTTAACACCAGCACTTTTCGCTGCTTTAGCTATGTTGATAGTTCCATCAACGTTTACTTTGCGAAATTCTTCTAGGGAACCACCTTCTTTGGCAATTTCATCTGTGTGTACAACTATATCTACTCCCTGACAAGCTAATTCAGCAGTAGTAGAATCGGTGATATTGCCAATGATGACTTTTGTGCCTAAATTCTGTGCTTTTTTTGCTTTATCTGCGGAACTTTGCATTCCACAAACTTTCATCCCGTTGGCGATCGCTAATTGAGCAGTACGCAAACCGATAAATTCGCCAATTCCAGTGATCAGGATAGTTTTATTTTGCAAGTTCATATTTGGATACAAATTATTTGAGGAGTGTGAGAGATGAAATACCAATGACCATTGTACAGACGCGAAAAATCGCGTTTCTAAAAAATATCTGCTGGGTCTGTGGAGCGCAGTTTGTTGATAGCTAATGCACCAGATGTCATACACATTAAGATTGTTGAAATGAAAACAATGACTGCATTTTGAGGAATCATCATAATGGGTAGTTTAGTTGCTTCCATAGCAAAATCATATATGAATATAGATAGAAAAAACCCTGGAATATAACCTAAAACTGACAATATAAAAGCCTGTTGAAACACGACATTTAATAAATAATTGTTTTCATAACCTATGGCTTTTAAGGTTGCATAAGCAACTAGTTGAGTGGATATATTACTGTAGAGAATTTGATAAACAATTACGATACCAACAACTGAAGCCATTGAAAGCATAAGATTGAGTATGAAACCAATGGGTGTTCTTGTAGCCCAATATTCTTTCTCAAAATCAATGAACTCTTGGTGAGTAAAAAGTTTCACGTCATTGGGTAAATTAGCTCGCAATTCTGCTATTACTTTTTGGGGATTAGCACCTGGTTGTAGTGAAATTACACCGACATCAATCATTTCTGAAGGACGACTGTTAGGAAATATCCTCAAAAAAGTTGTGTCACTGACTATCAAGTTTCCATCTACACCAAAGGATGGCCCTAGACTAAATAAACCACCAACTCTAACTCTATAACCTCTGAGGGAATCAAAGGGAAATATTTCTAGTATTTGTTCGGTATTTTCCTGAATAAATTTATTGGCAACTGGTCCAAATTCTGGACGAGAATTCCGGTCGAAAAGTACGACGTCGGGAATTTTAATTTTATCTATATTTTTCTCAACTTCCGGCATATTCATGATTGGTCTTCCTGGTTCAAAACCAATCACATAGATTGAATATTTTTCGCCATTTTCGGGGTTTTTAAATTTAGCAAATCCCAAATATATAGGGCTAACTGACTCTACACCATCAAACCCCAAAACTTGATACAATCGAGTCCGAAAGAAGCTTTGAATTGCAGTCAAAGATTTATACTGCGAACTGACTAAAAATAAATCACCTCGGAGATTGCGATGCACCTGGGTAGCACTAGAATAAAGAGCATCTTGAAATCCAAGTTGCATAAACATCAAAATTACAATAAAACCAATGCCGGCTACAGCTACTAGTGAACGAATCTTGTTTCTGACTAGTTGCAACCATCCCAGAGGAATTTTAAACACCATGATTTGGTAATTGGTAATTGGTAATTGGTAGTTAGTGGTTAGTAATTAATAGTAAAAAACCAGCCTAGCTACTTTGTTTTGTGAGTGATTTAACTATGCTGGGAGTAGCTAAATTTTAATAGCCACATCTACCTGTAAGTTGGTTAAATCAGAGACTTGTTGACTATCTGCTGGGTTATCGAGGCGGATTTTGACTTCAACGACTCTGCGATCTGTATCTGCACCAGGGTTGACACTTAAGATATTTTGTCTGTCAACGAGTAAACCTATTTCGCTGACTGTCCCTTGTAATTTTTTACCAGGAAAGGCGGTGCTAGTGATGATTGCTTTTTGACCTATACGTACTTTTTGAATATCTGTTTGGTAAACTTCTGCGATCGCGTACATTTGAGAAATTTTACCGATCTCTACAATACCGTTAGCGGCGACTGCTTCTCCTGATTTGGCATGAGTTTTCAAAACTTTACCAGTGACTGGAGATTTTACATAAGTTAATTCATGTTGGGCTTGTGCTTGTTTCACATCAGACATTGCACTCTTGAGTTCTGCTTCTGCTAGGCGCACATCTGTGGGACGCACCTCTTTTATACTTCCTAGTTTGGCTTTAGACTCTCTGAGTTGTTGTTGGAGAGTATCAACAGTGCGCGTGAGAGCTGCTTTACCTTCAGCTAGTTGCTGTTGCAAAGTCTTCAGTTGCAAAGCTTTGCTCTCTGCTGTAGATGCGGAAATCGCACCTTCTCTATATAGTTGTTGATAGCGGTTGTTTTCAGTTTCAGCATTTTGGACTTGGGCTTCGAGACTGGCGATCGCTGCTTGCTGAGTGGTGATTTCTCCTTGTAATTGCCATTCTACCTGAGCGATCGCTGCTTTTTGAGCATCAATATCGCCTGTTTTTGCCCCAGCTTTAACCTGTGCTAGTTTAGCTTGAGCCACTGTCACACTGTCTAAAGCTTGTTGTACACCTACCAAAGTACGCGTGTATCCTTCCAGCAATGCTATGATCTGACCTGCTTTTACTTGCTCTCCTTCTTTCACTAACAGCTTTTCTACTCGTACACCATTTACTGAACTTGGAGCAGACAATTGAGTAATTTCACCATCAGGTACAATACGCCCTAAAGCAGTCACAGCAACTCTTGCAGGCGCAGCTTTCACAGGCTTTTGTGGTTCGGTTTGAACTTGAGATCGAAGCAATAACAAACTGAAGAAAGACACTAAACCCGTAGCAAAAGCAATGGAAACTGCCAAAAAAATTCCCCACCTAGTTAAAGGTTTTGCGAAGAACAAGCTTTTCTTGTCTGCTGTCATATTTTTATTGGTTGATATTGATTGTTGGTTGTTGATAGTTGGTTGTTGATGATTGGTGCTTTAAATACCAAACAACAAATAACAAAAGACTAACAATGACTCTTCGATATTACAGTTATCAGTTATCAGTTATTCATCGATTCTGGAAATTACACCTGTTTTTCTAACTGTTCACTGATTAATAGAAACCTTTACCAATGACAAATGACGGATGACGAATGACGCTCCTCGCCAGTTATCCTTATTTGTGCCGACCTAATTAAATGTAATTGATCACACAATCAACAGCAGCCTTACACCAAAATTTTCTCAATTTTACTCTTGGTAGATATCTGGTAAAGTAGGCCCTGAACAATAACAATACTAATTTAGAAAACTTTTACGTCGAAAAAGAATTTGAGTTCAAAACGAAGCGGCGATGATATGGACATCAAAAACTCGCCTTCCAATATGGCAAAAAACTTTGATGTTGTCAAGCAGGGGATCGGGGATAAGGGATCGGGGATTCTCCAGAGGAGACGCTTCGCGTAGACGCGTCAGCGGCTTCTCATAGAGTACGGGGATTGGGGATTGGGGATAAGCGAGGGAAGGGGGGAAAGGGGGGAACTTTTTTAAGAGCATTGGCTTCAATAAGGCTGTAAGAGCGAGGTAAAAGCCCCCAAATTTCTCAGTGAAATCAATCTAAAATCGAATGACCGTAAAGCATTCAGAGATCCTCATCAGAGTTTTCATAAAATTAATGTTTTTGATCGCACTGGTGAAATAAAATCGGGTTTATCGTCTTGCGGGTATTCTGACTGACGACTTAGAAAAACAGTAATTATGCCTAAAATATCTATAGACAAAATTAAAATTGGTGTGAATCGTCGTCCATTAAATGGCGAGAAAGTCAAGGATTTAAAAGAATCTATTCAAGCAAATGGTCTTTTAAACCCAATCACGGTAGATCAACATTACAACTTAATTGCTGGGTTGCACCGTTTGACGGCTTGTCAGATGCTGGGTTTAGAAGAAATTGAGTGCAATGTTGTTCATTATGAAGATACTGAACAATCTCGTTTAGCGGAAATAGACGAAAATTTGATCCGCAATGAGTTAGAACCTCTCGAACGTAATGAACTTTGGTTGGAACGAGAGCAAATTCTCCAACGGATGGGACTCAGAGCCAAAGCAGGAGATAACCAATATACCCTCAAAGGTAGTGCAACCATTTCACCACCAGCTAAAACTACCAAGGATATCGCAAAACAAACAGGTTTCTCTGAACGTACTTTGCAGCAAGGTTTACAAATTGCTAAAGCTATTCATCCAGAGGTAAAACAGTTAATTAAAGAAACGCCATTAGCCAAAAGTACTACAGCTCAGTTAGAAATAGCCAGAACTGCTACTGCTGAACGTACCTTAGCAGAACAAGCTGAAGAAGCTGCACAATTAGCCAAAGCCAAGGGAGAAGAACAAGAAGCTGAACGACAAGCACAATTAGCAGCAGAATCACGAGCCAAGCAAAAGGAGTTACAATTATTAGCCTTAAAAAGTGCGATCGCACAAAAACAAGCAAAGTCAGCTATTAAAAAAGTACCAAATCGTTTAGAAAATACAGACAGCAAAACTACCATTATTCTCAAAGAACCGCAAGTCAAAGTAGGTGATGAATTAGTGCTGGGTAGGCATTTAGTTTATTGTGGTGATACCAGTAGTAAAGATTTTAGACAACTATTACCCTCAAATGCAGCTTTAGCGATCGCCACTCTATCGCCTACTTGGAATCATGATTACTTGGTTGATGAAGCAAGAATTGTTGCAGTCGTACGTTCCCAAGATCAAATTTATGAGTTTTGCAACCAAACTCGGATGCCTTACCAGTATGAATTAATCATTAGTAACCTGTACATTGGCATTTTTTCTCATCAATCCATATCCAAGCCACAAACACCAATTCATATTGAAGGTATTGAGGGAATAATTAATTACCTGATCAACCTTTATACAAGTCATCAAGATCAATTTGTCATTGCTCCATTTATGGGAAACGGTGAAATTTTGAGCGCTTGTGAAAGGATGGGACGTATCTGTTTTATCGGAGATCCTAACCCAGAATTAGTCAGTCGCGAAATTATCCGTTGGGAAAAATGGACAGGGAAAAAAGCCAATCTCAGTGTGAGGATGGGGTGATGGGGGACAAAGAGGACAAGGGAGACAAGGGAGAATGACCAATGACCATTGTACAGACGCGATAAATCGCGTCTCTAATGACCAACAAAAAAATGTAAATAAATATTGACTTTAATAACCTCTTAATGTGTCTAGTTTATTTTTATTGCAAAATCAGCATCATTGATAGCTGAATCATCAGCTTGTCAGGAAAAATATACTGATGTTTACTGGCTGCACAATTTTTTTGATCACATTGTTAATTTAATTCCAAAATCAATATTTCTTGAAGCTATTTATTAATATAATTGCGAAAGAGATGCCTATTTATTACCGTAGTATAGGCACTTTCTACTTTTTACTTGAAGCAATAGTAAGAAATGCTACTTTTTAATGATTGTTCAAGTTAGTAATTATCTTTTTTCTAAAATTGCCTTCTACGAACAGTTCAGTTAATTCTGGCTATGCTAATCTTGGTATTAATTGTCGTTCTTTTAGGCAACAAGGCTTATTAGTTAGTGAATAATTAATTGAGAGTACATAACTACGCACTAAAAAAGTCCCTATGCCATTATTAATGATTGAGTAAGTGAACAGAATTAAACTTAAAATGCTCCTTCTTTAAATCCAATCAGGAAGCGGCTTTATCTTTCTAAGTTCTAATTAGTTCAATTATTTTTGTAATTGCTTATGAATTCAAATGAAAGGAGGTATTTTTCTGTAACGAATTTGTCAAATATTGTTTGACAGAATTCATAGAATATATTATCTTGGAAGTCGAAACTGCTATGGCATTTATCAAGATTCAGAACGTTATTCTTAACACCAGCTACATTGCCGCAGTTAAGCTAGATAATCAAACTGCCTCAGAAATAAAAAGCGTTTCTGTTCTCTTAGTTACTCCTAAGTTTCCAATATTCCAGTGTGAAAGCATCTCCCCCAATATCCATAATTACGAATGGATAGAGTTTACGGGTCAGGCAGCTAACGCACTGCAAGACTACTTTACTAGTTACAACAACGTCATCGACTTATTACCGCAATCTCAGGAGTCGAGCGTTGTGTAATATTTTTGATCTAATTGCAACAGACACAAGCAAAATTATTTTCATCGAGTAAACCGATTTAAGATTGGCGATTTTAGAATTGATATTCCAAAAAATATTAATCCAAAATCCAAAATCCAAAATCCAAAATTGTTAGGGTGACATTTGCTATTGGATGCTGATGTCAATACAAGTATTTAGCCCTTGTGCATAGGATAACTGCTGCATTAATTCGCTACAGAAACTGTAGCAGTTATATCATCCACATTACCAAAAATTAATCATCTTCTATGTCTGCTCATTCAATTGAGATTGCCTTAGCGCAATTGGAAGAACAGATAAACAATTGTGAAAAGGCAGTGGTGAGGTTTCTTGAGGTCAAAAAAAGGATGTCGGATAAGTCTATGGGAATCGAAAAAATAAACAGAAAATTGCAGCATAATCCTATTGCTATTATTGGTATGGCTTCCTTATTTCCCCAAGCGAAAAACTTGCGGGAATATTGGCAAAATATTGTTAATAAACTCGACTGTATAACCGACATTCCACCCACCCATTGGAGTGTGGAAGATTACTACGATCCAAACCCCAGGACACCAGAAGACAAAACCTATTGCAAAAGAGGCGGATTTCTCCCCCATGTTGATTTTAACCCCATGGATTTTGGGATTCCGCCAAATATTTTAGAAGTAACAGATGTCTCCCAACTGTTGAGCTTGCTAATTGCCAAACAAGCGATGGAAGATGCTGGTTACAGCGAAAACCGGGAATTTAGTCGCGAGACTGTTGGCGTCATCTTAGGATCAGCAGCTCTCAAATTAGGGATTCCCTTGGCTGCGCGTCTGCAATATCCAATTTGGGAAAAAGCCCTCAAAAGTAGCGGCTTATCTGATGAAGATACCCAAAAAGTGATTGAGAAAATCAAAAGCGCTTATGTCAAGTGGGATGAAAACGCTTTCCCCGGAATGTTAGCGAACGTCATCTCTGGACGTATTGCTAACCGTTTGAATTTAGGCGGGATAAATTGTACAGTTGACGCTGCTTGTGCAAGTTCCTTCGCCGCTCTGAAAATGGCAATTAGCGAGTTAGTCGAGCATCGTTGTGACATGATGCTGACTGGCGGCGTTGACACTGACAACTCGATCACAGCTTATATCAGTTTTAGCAAAACTCCGGCGGTGACTCCTAGCGGCGTCGTGAGACCCTTCGATACCCAGTCTGATGGCATGATGTTGGGTGAAGGTATCGGTATGGTTGTTCTCAAACGCTTAGAAGATGCGGTACGAGACAACGATAAAATCTATGCAGTCATCAAAGGTATCGGTACATCCAGCGATGGACGCTATAAAAGTATTTACGCCCCTCGCCAAGCGGGACAGGTACAAGCATTACGCCGCGCCTACGAAGATGCAGGCTTTACACCCGAAACTGTTTCCCTGATTGAAGCCCACGGTACAGGGACTATGGCGGGTGATCCAACTGAATTCGGATCTTTACGAGAATTTTTCGGAGAAAATAGTTCCAAAAGACATCATATCGCCCTTGGTACAGTCAAATCCCAGATTGGACATACAAAAGCGGCAGCTGGTGCGGCGAGTTTAATCAAAACTGCTTTGGCACTCCACCACAAAATCCTACCAGCGACAATTAACGTTACTGAACCCAATCCCAAACTTCAAATCAAGAATTCACCTTTCTATTTAAATACAGAAACAAGACCCTGGATTCGGTCAGAAGGGGAAGCACCAAGACGGGCGGGTGTCAGTTCCTTTGGCTTTGGTGGTACAAACTATCATGTGGTTCTGGAAGAATACGAAGGCGAACACAACCAAGCTTACCGCTTGCACACTGCGCCTAGTGAAGTAGTCCTGTTTGCTCAAACTCCAGCAGAGTTATTAAGCAGTTGTCAGGAAACTTTAGCTCAATTGCAGTCTGAAGCAGGTAATAAACATTATCTAGAGTTGGTCGAAGCTTGCAAAACCAAAGAAATTCCCCAGGGTGCTGCTAGGGTTGGTTTTGTCGCTGAGAATAGTGCTGAGGCTTGCAAGTTACTACAAATTAGCATTGACTTGTTGAAAAACAAAGCAACTGCAATATCCTGGGAACATCCCCAAGGTGTTTACTACCGCGCTTCTGGTATGGAATTAGCCGGAAAAGTAGTAGCTTTATTTTCCGGTCAGGGTTCGCAATACTTGAATATGGGTCGGGAATTAGTGATGAATTTCCCGGAAATGCGGAATCTGTATGGCTACATGGATAGCTTGTTATGCAAAGATAACTTGCAGCCACTATCCGAAATAGTTTTTCCCCATCCCGTATTTGAAGAGACAGAAAAGAATGCCCAAATTGCAGCATTACAACGGACACAATATGCTCAACCTGCAATTGGGATGTTAAGCGCAGGGATGTATAAAATTCTGCAACAATCTGGATTTAAGGCAGATTTCGTCGCTGGACACAGTTTTGGTGAACTGACAGCATTGTGGGCGGCGGGAGTGTTGAGTGATGCAGATTACTGCTTACTCGTGAAAGCACGGGGACAAGCAATGGCAGCACCCCAAGATCCGAATTATGATACAGGAGCAATGCTGGCGGTAAAAGAAGACCTGAGTAAAGTAGAAGCCGTACTGAGGAATTATCCCCAGGTGGCGATCGCTAACTTCAATTCACCCCGCCAAGTCGTATTAGCAGGCCCCACCAACGCTATTACCCAAGTAAAGGATGCATTACACAAACAAGGATATGCGGCTGTTTCTTTACCAGTATCCGCAGCCTTCCATACACCGCTAATTGCTTTTGCTCAAAAATCCTTTGCGATCGCCATTAAAAACGTCAACTTCCAAATTCCTCAAATCCCTGTTTACACCAACGTCACAGGAAAAGAATATCCCAAAGAACCAGCAGTCATTCAAAAAACCCTCGAAACCCACCTTTCCAACTCCGTACTGTTCAAGCAGGAAATCGAAAATATCTACGCAGCTGGGGGTTATTGCTTCGTAGAATTTGGGCCGAGAAACATTCTCACCAACTTAATCAAAGACATCTTAGGCGATCGCCCTCATATGGCGATCGCACTTAACCCCAGCGCCCAAAAGAACAGTGATCGTTCTGTGCGCGAAGCCGCTGTACAGTTGCGGGTTGCGGGTATGTCTTTGAAAAACCTCGACCCCTACCAACTACCGCCAGTAATTGCCGAACCACCGAAAAACAAAGGTTTGAACGTCAAATTATGCGGTAGTAACTACGTATCAGACAAAACGAAAATGGCATTTGAGCAAGCATTGCAGAACGGGAAAACAGTAAAATTGCAGCATAATTCTAATTCTGTTTCCACAAGTGCGATCGCATTGCCACAAACTAACGGTACTAACGGTACTAACGGACACAGCAAACAACCCCAGTTAGTAGAAAACACTGTTGAGATGGTTAAAGGGGAAATGGTAAAAACCAACGGTAACAGTAATTCCCAACCCCTAATCCCTACCTCCCCCACTTCCAGACGCGATGAATCGCGTCTCTACATTACTCCCCACACTCCCCCCACTCTCCCCACCTCCCAATCCCCGATCCCCGTTCCCCGATCCCCAATGCAACCAGAAATCCCAGATAAACTTGTAAATTACCAAAGAATTTTAGAAAGCTTAGAATACGTCCTGACACAGTTTCAACAAAATCAAAGCGAGAATTTACAAGTTCATTCCCACTACCTGAACCATCAGATGGAATATGCTAAAACATTTTTCCAACTGATGCAGCAGCAGAATTCCCTGCTTGCTAACGGTAACAATTCACCAGATACAGCCAAACTGAAACCAAGCATCATCGAAAGCTTAGACCGTAGCATGATGCAGTTTCACGCCCAACAAGGTGAAACCCTACGCATTCATCAACAATATCTCAAAGATCAGGTAGAATACACCAAAAACTTCTTCCAACTCGTTCAGCAAGAATACTCCCAACTCATCACCGACGGTGGAACCACTCAACCAGTAATTTCTACAAATGGGAGAAAAGCCACACCAGAAGAAATCAAACCAGTCAAAGAAATTAAAGAAGTCACACAAGTAACAGAAGTCAAACCACTCAAAGAAGTCACACAAGAAAACACTTCCCCCACTTCCTACACTTCCCACACACCCCACACTCCCCCGACTTCCCCCACTCCCCCTACCTCCCACACTCCCACTCCCAACACACCGACCATCAGCGCACCACCGCAACCAGTAATTACTCAACAGCCACTACCACCAGCAACATTAGTAGCATCAGCACCAACCATTGATCTATCTGAGTTAGATCAAACTCTGCTAGCCATCACCAGTGAAAAAACTGGTTATCCCATCGAAATGTTAGAACTCGACATGGATATGGAAGCAGACTTGGGAATTGACTCGATCAAACGAGTAGAAATCATGGGTGCATTGCAAGAAAAATACCCCGACTTACCCAAGCCAAGTAATGTAGAAGAACTGGCGGAACTACGTACCATCGGTCAAATCGTCCAGTATCTACAATCGTTAGTTTTTACCCCCGCGTTGGTAGAGGACAAGGGAGACATGGGGGACATGGGGGACATGGGAGACATGGGGGACACGGAGAATATTTTTGATAATTTCTCCGCGTCACCGCGTCTCTCCGTCACCGCGTCTTCAGAAGCTGTACCTGAATTCAGCAACGACTCTACCGTTGTTCACGCAAGTGTTGCAGTCGCCGCCGAACCAATCATCACCGTTACCGAAACAGCCACTCCCGCAGCAGAAATTGACTTAAGTAACCTATCTGAAACCCTGTTAGCTATTACTAGCGAAAAAACAGGTTATCCAGTCGAGATGCTAGAACTCGACATGGATATGGAAGCAGACTTGGGGATTGACTCGATTAAACGGGTAGAAATTATGGGAGCGTTACAAGAAAAATACCCTGACCTACCGAAACCGAGTAATGTGGAAGAACTAGCAGAACTACGCACCATCGGTCAAATAGTTGAGTACCTCCAGAAACTAGCTGGGGCTGAAAAAAAAAAGCAGCAACATGAATCTGTTAACCAGCCAGATGAGTTAGTACCCAACATCCAACGTCGTCCAGCCAAGCTGCAAATTCTCCCACCCCCCGACTTTTGGGAATCCCCCATACCAGAGGGACACATCGCCTTAATCACCGACGATGGTTCCCTCACCACTACCAAAGTTGCTGAGTTATTGAGTCAACGGGGATGGAAAGTAGTAGTCTTAAACTTACCTCCGTCCCTAGTTCCCGAAAAATCCCCCTTACCAGCAGGTGTGAATCGCGTTACCCTACAAGATTCTACTGAAGAACATCTACAACAACAACTAGCAGCGATCGCCACTCATTACGGTAACGTTGGCGCATTTATTCACATTCACCCCGTCTTCCAGGCTAGCAACAACAGTAAGATTGCTTATTTCCCAGCCGAAAAAGCGATTATTAAGCAAGTCTTCTTCATGGCGAAACACCTGAAAAAATCCCTCAACGCAGCAGCCAATTACGGACGCAGTTGTTTCTGTACCGTAGCACGTCTAGACGGGGCTTTTGGAGTTGAACACAA
The DNA here is from genome assembly GCF_004323185.1 of Westiellopsis prolifica IICB1. Classification (GTDB taxonomy): domain Bacteria; phylum Cyanobacteriota; class Cyanobacteriia; order Cyanobacteriales; family Nostocaceae; genus Pelatocladus; species Pelatocladus prolificus_A. The sequence continues at coordinate 1,862,474 of NZ_NAPS01000001.1, read as the reverse complement.
AGTTAACTTTGGGGCGATTGGTGCAGGTTTATTTGGATTAACCAAAACCATGATTTGGGAATGGCCAAAAGTATATTGTCGGGCAATAGACCTTAGTCCTGATCTTAGCGCCGAAACATCAGCACAACACATTTTTGCTGAACTTCACGACCCCAATCGTTATCTTACCGAAGTAGCCTATGGTTCCCAGGGAAGAGTAACTTTAGTTAGCGTACTCGACAGATAACAAAAGATAGAAAGACCAGGAAAGGGGGGAGACAGGGAAGACAAGGGAGAGGGGGGAGACAAGGGAGAAGAAATACCTCCTTGTCCTCCTATTCCCCCTAGTCCTCCTAGTCCTCCTCGTCCTCCTTCCCACCTCACTCTTGAAGATATGTCCAAGCATCAAACAATAACTTTTCTTGGTCGCGTTATTGACCAAAAAAAACAAGCTCCAATTAGTAGGGCTAAAATTTTACTAACATATCCAGGTAATTCAGTGATTACCTACACAGATTTAGAAGGAATATATCGATTAACAATTAACTTTAATAACAGCGATTCTTTGCAATCACAATTATCTATTCAAGCCAATGGCTACAAAAATTATAACTCTTCAATAAAACTATCACCAAAACAAAAAGATCTTGGTGATGTTCGACTAGTTGAACCTAATTCTAACTTGAGTTCATCTTCTAATATTAAATCTAGTTCTAGTTCTAGTTCTAGTTCTAGCTCTAATTCTAATTCTAGTAACAAATCAAGCTCAGATTCTAGTTCTAGTTCTAGTTTAGCTTCTAGTAATAAATTAAGTACAAATTCTAGTTCACAATCTCAATCTCAAAATAACAATTTTGTTCCTTTGCCAATAATCATAGCAGTCATGATGATGATGTTTTTAATGATGGCGATCGCCTTCAAACCTTCACCTCAAAAAAATCCAGTTAATAGGCGCAATACACTTAGTGTCTTAGTGCCTACCCTGCGCTTCGACACGGAGTGACTACTTGCAGAAGTCGCTAACGCGCCTACCGTAGGTAGCCGCTGGCGCGTCTATGTGTTTCAATATTTTATCACCACAAAGACACCAAGTATTTTCAACTTTATTTATTGAAATTATCTCTGCGAGAGGATAAGTTATGATTACAGCAACTCAGATTCGCCCTACATCTGTTTTCTTGGTCAGTGGTGGGGCTAAGGGAATTACGGCTAAATGTACAATTAGATTAGCACAGCAGCATCCTTGTAAGTTTATTTTGCTAGGACGTTCGGAACTTTTAGAAACAGAACCAGATTTTGCTCAAAATTGTTTTGATGAAGCAACATTAAAAAAACGCATCATGGAATATATTCTTTCCACTGGAGAGAAGCCCACACCCATGAGTGTACAGAAGTTATATAATCAAATAGCATCGAGTCGAGAAATTAAAGAAACATTAGCAGCAATTCAACAAGCAGGTGGACAAGCCGAATATATTAGTGTAGATGTCACTGATACTTCAGCTTTAAATCAAAAACTGACTGCTACTGTTCAACGCATGGGTGAAATAACAGGTATCATTCATGGTGCTGGTAATTTAGCCGATAAATTAATTGAAAAGAAAACAGAACAGGATTTTGAAAAAGTTTATACAGCTAAAGTTCAAGGGCTAGAAAATATTTTAGCTTGTGTCAAACCTAATCAGATTGAGCATTTAGTCTTATTTTCTTCCGTAACTGGTTTTTACGGTAATATCGGACAATCTGATTACGCGATCGCTAACGAAATTCTCAACAAATCAGCCCATTTATTTAAACAACAAAATCCTCAATCTCACGTTGTTGCAATTAACTGGGGAGGTTGGGATAGTGGAATGGTGACAGCAGAATTGAAAAAAGAATTTGCGCGTCGGGGTATTGATATAATCCCAGTAGAAGCAGGGACACAAATGTTAGTCAGAGAACTGCATAATACTAATCACAATACCACACAAGTTGTGATTGGTAGCCCCATGCCTACACCAGCTGCGTCTTTAGATACTGAACTTCGTAGTTATCGCATCCGTCGCAAACTTACACTTGCAGCAAATCCATTTTTACAGGATCATGTCATCGCTGGAAATCCTGTTTTACCAGCTACCTGTGCAGTTTCATGGATGTCTGATGTCTGTGAAAAATTATATCCAGGCTATAAAGCATTCAGTAGCACAGATTTCCGAATTTTTAAAGGAATTACCTTTAACGAAACCCTCGCAGATGAATACATTCTCGACTTACAAGAAACATCCAAAAACCTCGATAATCACGAAATAAATTTCCTGTGCAGAATCTGGAGTAAAAACCCCGAAAGTAAAACCATATATCACTTCAGCACACAAGTTAAACTCTTGCGTGATATTCCTCCCGCTCCCATCTATGAAAAACTGAACCTGACAGAAGATAATATCATCACCACCATAGATAAAGACTTTTATCAAACAGGAGAATCCGCATTATTTCATGGCGCAGCTTTTCAACAACTCAGAAGAGTTATAAACATTAACTCACAAAAAATCACCGTCGAATGTTTTTGGCAAGAAATCGACAAAGCCAAACAAGGACAATTTCCAGCATATTGGATCAATGGATTCACAACTGATTTGAGTACCCATCCCTTATGGATTTGGCTAAATCATTACCATCAAGAAATTTGCTTACCAGGACAACAAGAAAAATACGAACAATTTGCTAAAACCCCCTACAACGAACCATTCTACGTCTCCTGCGAAGTCAGAAGCAAAACACAAACAGGTGTTATTGCTGACTTCTTCGTACACGATAAACAAGGAAAAATCTACTCACAACTTCTCGGAGGAAAAGGTATTATCTTCCCAGCCAAATTAATGCGTCCAAAAGCATAATTCTCTCTGTGTCCTCTGCGTCTCTGCGGTTTTTCAAATAGACATCTTTGTGTCTTAGTGTCTTCGTGTTTAAAATATTCTTTTTTTACCACCAAGGCACAAAGACACCAAGAAATAATAGTATTAGGAGAATATCTGTGGAAAAAATTGCCATTATCGGATTCTCATGCTTATTTCCTAACGCCAAAAATCCTGAAGAATTTTGGCAAAACCTTATTCAAAAAAAAGATTCAACATCATCTTTAACTTCCCAAGAACTCGGAGTCAATCCTCAAACATTTTACGAACAAACCAAAGGAAAAACAGATAAAGTTTACTCTCTCAAAGGTGGATTCATCCGCGATTTTCAATTTGATACTACAGGTTACAAACTACCAGCAAAAGTATTAGAAAAACTAGATAATACCTTTAAATGGTCGCTCTATGTTGCTAAACAAGCTTTGCAACATAGCGGTTATTTCAATCAAGAATCTATTCTCTCTCAATGCGGAGTCATATTAGGTACACTCTCTCTTCCTACCAAAGCATCTAATCAATTATTCGCACCAATTTATCAACAAATCCTGACACCTGCAATTAGAGAACTCATACAACAGCAAGACTTTGATTTAGCTGCTTTAAATTCATCTGAGGAAGCTTCATTTTACAATGCGATGATCTCAGGCTTACCAGCAGCGATTATTGCTCAAGCTTTCTCATTATCAAATATACATTTTTGTATCGATGCTGCCTGTTCATCGCCACAATATTCTATCAGGTTGGCATCTCATTATTTGTGGACACACAAAGCTGATTTGATGTTAGCAGGTGGTATCAGCTGTGCAGATCCGCTATTTATTAGAATGTTGTTTTCTGGAATTCAAGGATATCCCGAAAATGATGATATTAGCCGTCCTTTAGATAAATTATCGCGGGGGATGCTGACTGCGGAAGGTGCAGGGATGGTGGTACTGAAGCGATATAGTGATGCTGTTAGAGATGGCGATCGCATTTATGCTACCATCACGGGTAATGGTCTTTCTAATGATGGTCGGGGTAAACACTTACTCAGCCCCAATACTAAAGGACAAACCATTGCTTTTGAGCGTGCCTACCAAGAAGCACAGATTAATCCTAGTAATATAGATTACATGGAATGCCATGCGACGGGGACATTGTTAGGCGATACCACCGAGTCCCAATCAATAGAAACCTTCTTCGGTAAATACCAAGCCACACCTTTACTCGGTTCTGTAAAATCTAATGTTGGTCACTTGCTGACAGCTGCTGGTAGCGTTAGTTTAATTAAAGTGCTGATGAGCATGTCTAATGGCGTCATTCCAGCCACAATCAATATTACAGAACCGATGGGTACAGACAACAATGTTGTCTCACCGCAACGCATTGTTACCAACACCACCAATTGGCCAGGAAACCAACCGATAAAACGCGCCGCTATCAGTGCATTTGGTTTGGGTGGAACTAATGCTCATATGATTTTAGAAGAAGGATCGGGGATCGGGGATCGGGGACAAGGGGAACAAGGGGGACATGGGAGACATGTGGGACAAGGGGGACAAAAAGAGTTCCTGATCCCCGATCCCCGATCCCCGATCCCCTTTCCCCAATCCCCTTTCCCCCCTAAACTCGCTATTGTCGGGATGGATACCTTTTTTGGTGGATGTGATGGTTTAGATGCTTTTGAACGCAGTATTTACGAGGGTAGACAACATTTTATTCCTCTACCCCCCCAGAGATGGTACGGAATAGAGAAGCAAACAGAGTTACTGAAAAAATACGGTTTGGCTGACGGGAAACCACCATTAGGCGCATACATTACAGATTTTGAAATTGATACAGTTTCCAGCAAAATTCCGCCGAATGAACTAGAAAAACTCAATCAACAACAATTATTATTATTGAAAGTTGCCGAACGTGCCTTAAAAGATGCAGGTATTAAAGAAGGTGCAAATGTAGCAGTAATAATTGCCGCAGAAACGGAATTTTCTGTACATCATTTACAGCAAAGATGGAATTTAGATTGGCAGATTAAGGAAGGCTTAATTGCCGGAGAAATTTCTCTACCAGCTGATAAAGTTGATCAATTAGAAACCATCGTTAAAGATGGTATTCATCATCCCGTTGAAAGCAGCGAATATGTAAGTTATATCGCTAATATTATGGCGAGTCGTATTTCTTCGCTGTGGGATTTTACAGCACCTGCGTTTACTATAACTGCGGGTGAAAATTCGACTTTCAAAATTTTAGAAGTCGCCCAACATTTACTCACAACTGGAGAAGCAGATGCTGTACTTGTGGGTGCAGTTGATTTAGCTGGCGGGATGGAAAATGTATTGTTGCGAAATCAAAGAACAGCAATTAATTCTGGTACAAATACCCTCAGCTATGATCAAAAAGTTAATGGCTGGATGGTTGGAGAAGGTGCAGGTGCGGTAGTCTTAAAACTGCATGAAACTGCGAAAAAAGAACGCGATCACATTTACGCAGCTGTTGATGCAATCAGTTTTGTGCAAGATAGTTTAGGAAATAGTAATCCTAAAGCCATTCACCAAGTTTGTCAGCAAGCTTTGTTAATGGCGGGTATCAAACCATCTGATGTGAACTATCTCGAAGTTTACGGTAGTGGTAACAAACAAGAAGACGAAGCTGAAATCACAGGTTTGCTTAGGGCTTATCCAGGAAGTGCAAATGATTTAAACTATGCAATTGGCAGTGTGAAAGCTAATATCGGTCATACATACACTGCATCGGGAATTGCTAGTTTAATCAAAACAGCCTTGTGTCTTTACTATAGATATATTCCCGGTACACCAAATTGGACGGGGATTGGGGATCGGGGATCGGGGATCGGGGATCGGGGACAAGGGGA
>NZ_NAPS01000001.1:1824408-1856661 GCF_004323185.1 Westiellopsis prolifica IICB1 | reverse complement strand
GGACAAGGGAGACAAGGGAGACAAGGGGGACAAGGGGGACAAGGGGGACAAGGGGGATTAAATTCTTCCCACACTTCCCACACTCCTTTCTATGTTGCGACAGAATCAAGACCTTGGTTTCTCGATAAACAAGCTACAAAAAGAATTGCTGCTATCAATAGCATAGGAATAGATGGTAGTTATGCTCACGCCATCTTATCAGAAGAACCAGAACAACAAGAACGCAGCAGCAGATTTTTGCAGCAAACACCCTTTTATTTATTTCCAATTACTGGACGCGATCGCACTGATTTACTTACCCAACTTGACGCTCTCGAAAACACCGTAACCAACGGTACTTCCCTCGCCAACGCTGCTAATCTTGCTTTTGCCAACTATAAACTAGATCCGAGTGCAAATTACATCTTAGTAATTCTGGCACATAACCAAAACGAACTCACCAGAGAAATCGCAGCCGCGAGAAAAGGTATAGATAACGCCTTTGCTAAACAACAAGATTGGCAAACACCACTAGGAAGTTACTTTACAGCTAAACCACTCGGTAAACGTGGGGGAGTTGCTTACGTCTACCCAGCAGCAGTCAATTCTTATCTAGGTATTGCGCGTAACCTCTTCCGTCTATTCCCCAACATCCTCGACGACATCGCCATCAAAGAACTACAAAACCTGGTCGCCGATATTTCCCGCATCGTCTTCCCCAGAAGCTTAAACAAACTTTCATCCCGCCAACTCGAAACCAAAGAACAGCAATTTCTGGATGATCCTCTAGCAATCTTCGACGTAGACATGCTGTTTACCAGATTCATCACCCAAATCATCCGTGATCAATTCCAAGTCAAACCCGAATTTGTCTTTGGTTACAGCTTAGGTGAAACCAGTATGATGTCTGCGACTGGTGTCTGGGATAACTTCACCCAAGGAATCCGCGCTCTCCACACCTCACCCCTATTCGCCGACAGATTATCTGGTGCAAAAACAGCCGTTCGTCAGTATTGGCAATTACCACCAACCGAAGATAATAACTTCTGGGCTAACTATGTTCTCATGACAACCCCATCACAAGTCAGAGAATACCTCAAACATGAGAAGCGCGTCTTCTTAACCCAAATTAACACACCAGAAGAAGTCGTCATCGCCGGTCAACCAGCAGCTTGTGAAAGAATCATTCAAATATTAGGCTGTAACGCTTTTCGCGCCCCCTTCGATCACGTGATCCATTGTGAAGCGATGGGTTCCGAGTATAGCGAAATCGCCAGAGTCAACACCCTACCCATCCAGAAAAACCTACCAGATGTCACCCTCTACTCTGCTGCTGAGTATGGACCAGTGAAAATAGAAAGTAGTGCGATCGCCAACAGTATCGCCACAGGTTTATCCCAACAACTAGACTTTCCTCGCCTAGTCAACCGAGTCTACGACGATGGCGCGAGAATCTTTATCGAAACAGGTGCAGGTAACATTTGTTCACGCTGGATAGATAAAATTCTCGGCAGCAAACAACACATTACCATATCCCTCAATCGCCGAGGCTTAGACGATCATTCTGGTATTGTCAAAGCGCTAGCAAAACTCGTCAGTCATCAAGTTTCCGTTGACCTGTCACCACTCTACACCCAAGTAACACAAACAAGTAAAAAATCCCAACTCACCCTCAAAAAAGTCACCTTGGGTGGACAAAGCATTACCGACAAAATATTAACAGAAGAAAACAAACAACTCTTTCGCAACATCTCCACAACTAGCAAAAAATCTCGACCCATCAACCCACCTGCGACTCAACCAGAAAAAATGCCGATACAAAATATCATGGATAACAGCTTAGAGCCAAAACCAGAAGTACAATTTGTTGAGTCAACCCAATCTATTAGTCTCCTCAATCAATCTCATTACCAACAATTGAACGCCAATAATTTCCAAGTTCATCAAACTCATGACACCTTCTTACAATCTCGTCACGAATTTAGCCAGCAAATCAGCGAACTGATTCAACTACAAATTGCTTGTGTTGAAAACTTGTTAAATGAGTAAAAAACCACAGAGACGCAGAGAACACAGAGAGAGAAATTATAACAACGTAATTATTCCCCTCTCTCCTCTTTCCTCTGCGTACTCTGCGTACTCTGCGGTTCATTAAAAAATACTCTCAACTAGGATGCAATATAAATCAACTACTAATAACTATCTTGAGGAATCACTACGGTGAAAACAGTAGATGTGGTACTAGAGAATGGTCTTGAATTTTATGGTTCTCCCTGCAACTTTAATCAAGTATGGAAAGGTTCCTTAGATTGCGTAGCCTTTGACCCTAATATAATTAAAGAAAAACTTCTGACATTAGATCAACCTTGTTACATCGTTAAAGTTGACGGCAAAATTGGTGTCACAAACGACGGTTATTTGTCTCCTCTTGAGCATGGTAAAACAGGACAAATTGAACTGTTGATGGTAATTCCACCCATCAGATTACAACAGTTAGGAGACCCGAATTTCCTGGCTTTTCATGGTGTGAAATACGCCTATACCACTGGTGCAATGGCTGGTGGAATCGCTTCAGAAGAAATGATCATTGCTTTAGGAAAATCGGGAATTTTGGGTTCTTTTGGTGCGGGTGGTTTACCACCGCATCGCTTGGAAATAGCTATTAATCGCATCCAATACGCCTTACCAAATGGCCCTTATGCTTTTAATTTAATTCATAGTCCTAATGAACCTGCACTAGAACGTGGTGCTGTAGATTTATATCTCAAATATGGGGTAAGAACTATAGAAGCTTCGGCTTTTTTAGATATTACTCCTAATATAGTTTATTACCGTGCCGCAGGACTAAGTGTCAATTCAGCTAATGAAATTGAAATAAAAAACAAAATCATTGCTAAAATTTCCCGTCGCGAAGTTGCAACTAAATTTATGCAACCAGCGCCACAAAAGATGTTGCAAGAGTTGGTTGCACAAGGATTAATCAGTGAATTACAAGCAAATTTAGCAGCTAAAATTCCTCTTGCTGATGATATTACAGCAGAAGCTGATTCTGGTGGTCATACTGATAATCGTCCACTGGTTTGTTTGCTACCTTCAATTGTGGCTTTGCGGGATGAAATTCAAGCACAATATAATTATGAAAAACCTATTCGAGTAGGGGTTGCAGGTGGAATTGCTACGCCACAATCTGCTTTAGCTGCTTTTATGATGGGTGCTGCATATGTGGTGACAGGTTCAATTAATCAATCATGTATTGAAGCTGGAAGTTGTCAGCATACCAAGCAATTGTTAGCACAAGCAGATATGGCTGATGTGATGATGGCTCCAGCCGCAGATATGTTTGAAATGGGGGTAAAACTGCAAGTTCTCAAACGCGGTACAATGTTTCCTCTCCGCGCTCAAAAGTTATATGAAATCTACAGGAATTATAATTCCATTGATGAGATTCCGACTCAAGAAAGAGAGAAACTAGAAAAACAAGTTTTTCGCAAGCCACTGACTCAAGTTTGGGAAGAAACAGTTTCTTATTTATCACAAAAAAATCCAGAGAAATTGGGGAAAGCTGTTAATAATCCTAAATTGAAAATGGCGTTAATTTTTCGTTGGTATTTAGGGTTATCTTCTCGTTGGTCTCATGCTGGAGAAAAAGGTCGAGAAGTTGATTATCAAATTTGGTGTGGTCCTGCAATAGGTAGCTTTAATGACTGGGTGCGGGGTTCCTATCTAGCAGATCCAAATCATCGTCGTGTCGTGGATGTTGCTAACCATATCATGATCGGTTCTGCCTACTTATACCGAATTCAAAGTTTGAAAACTCAAGGGCTGCAAATTCCAAATTACTACAGTCAATATACACCTGTAAATTCTACATTGGAAGCCTAAATATGATGACAGCAAAAAAATATTTAACAGCAGCAGAAATTCAAGCTTGGTTGTTATCTAATCTTGCCGAAACTCTCCAGGTAGAACCAGAGCAAGTTGATACCGAACAGCCATTAGATACTTATGGTTTGGATTCTACTCAGGCGATGTTAATTGTCACTAAAGCCGAAAAGATGCTCGGATTTAAAATCGCTCCGACATTATTATGGCATTACCCAACTATTGCATCGCTATCACAGCGTTTAGCCGAAGAATCGCAAGAATTAGCGTCAGATGTAGAAGACACTGTTGCAGTTAAAAATGTCGCTCCGATTTTAGATTTAAGTGCTGAAGCTGTTCTTGATCATAATATACGTCCTGCATCTGGTTCTTTTGTGTTCACAGGTGAACCAAAGAATGTATTTATTACAGGTGGAACAGGATTTTTAGGAGCTTTTTTAATCTACGAACTGCTACAACAAACCAATGCTGATATTTATTGTTTAGTACGTGCTGCTCATCCAGAAGAAGGTAAGCAGAAACTCAAGAAAAACTTGCAAAGTTATGGACTTTGGAATGAAATATTCCATCCCAGAATTATGCCAGTAATTGGTGATTTATCTCAGCCACTATTAGGAATTGGCAAAGAAGCCTTTGATATGCTAGCTGCTAATCTTGATAGTATTTATCACAGTGCTGCAACACTCAATTATGTTTATCCCTATTCTGCACTCAAAACACCAAATGTTTTAGGGACACAAGAAGTATTGCGTTTGGCGTGTCTTTTCAAAGTCAAGCCAGTACATTATGTTTCCAGTGTCGCTGTATTTGAATCACCATTTTATGCTGGTAAAATAGTCAAAGAAGATGATAGCTTTGAACATTGGCAAGGTATTTTTCTCGGTTACTCGCAAACAAAATGGGTAGCAGAAAAACTAGTCACAATTGCTCGCGATCGCGGTCTTCCTGTAACTATCCATAGACCGCCTTTAATCGCAGGAGATAGCCAAACAGGTGCTTGTAATACAGATGATTTTATCAACTTAGTAATTAAAGGTTGTATCCAGATGGGATACTTCCCAGACGTAGATTATCGGTTGGATGCATCACCTGTTGATTATGTTAGCAAAGCCATTGTTTATCTCTCCAAACAAGAAGCATCTTTAGGGAAAGCATTCCACCTACAGCATCCTGTACCTGTTCCCTTTTCTGATTTGCTTGCATGGATGGATTCTCTTGGTTTTGCTATTCAAACAATTCCTTATCAAGAATGGCAGACAAAGTTAATTAATGATATCTCTTCCGCAGAGAATCCTTTGTATACACTCAGACCTTTCTTACTAGAACGTTGGTCAGAAGAACAAATCACTATTCCTGATTTGTATCTGCAAAGTAGAAGACCAATAATTAATTGTGAAGCAACACTCAATGCACTTGCTGGTAGTGGTATCGTTTGTCCACCAATGGATACACAACTGTTTATGACTTACTCTACTTACTTGCTGCAAAATGGTTTCCTAAATGTAGCTTAAAACTAAATCTACAAATGCATACAGATAATTTATCGGTGTCTATCTGTGTGCATCTGTAGTCGATTGACCAACAATGATTTTGTCATAATTTTTATTTACATCAAGCCTCACTTTATTTTTAAACCCCGCTTAAACATATTTTTATATTGAACTGATTCCTAAAAATATAAATACTAAAAATACTTCTTTAATTATTTTTTCAAAAATATATACACCAAATGATAGATTGGTATGAAAATAAAATTTATTTACTATAAACATTAGGGCATTAAATTTTCACTTCAGGTACTAATTTGCTTCTCTCATTCACTCCCCAAAAAATGCTTATAAATTATCTCCTGAAATATTTGTTCATGAGATTATGAACAAAAAATCTCTTGCTCCACAAAGGATATCTAAATTTATGAACCTCAAAGATAAAACTATCCTGATCACAGGAATAGGTGGGTTTATTGGCTTACGTACTACCGAATTAGCGATCGCCCAAGGAATGCATGTTCGAGGAATAGAAAATGATCCCAATAACGCCAAAATAGCCCAGAGTCTGGGCGCAAAAGTATTTGTTGGTAGCATTTGCGATCCAGCTGTAGCACAAGAAGCTTGTCAAGGAGTAGACATTGTGCTACATACAGCCGCTCTCGTTAAAGAAGGAGGATCACTGGAGGAGTTTCGTAATGTTAATGTTGGTGGTACTCTCAACATCGCCAAAGCAGCTATGAATGCTGGAGTTAAGACTTTTGTTCACCTTTCAAGCGTCATAGTATACGGTTTTATTTATCCTAATCAAGTTACAGAAGAAGGTCCACTCCGTAGCGAAAACAATCCTTACTCTTTGACAAAAATAGAAAGTGAACAAGAAATCTTAAAGCTAAACGCACCACCAAATTTTGGTGTAATTATTATTAGACCAACCGCTGTTTATGGTCCAAGAAGTAACCCTTGGGTTGTTCGTCCCCTTTCGCTAATGCGCCAAAAAAGATTTGTCATACCTGATGCGGGAAGGGGAGTTATGAACCATTTATATATAGATAATTTAATTGATGGAATTTTCCTCGCCATCGAAAAAGAAGCCTATGGAGAAGCTTTTAATATTTCTGATGGACAGGAAACTTCTTGGAAAGAATACTACACACGTTTAGCTAAAGCTGGAAACGTACCCGCGCCTTTGTCTCTACCAGCACCAATTGTCAAGTCTTTGATTCGGTTGGAGTGGTTAAGAATGAAAATTTTGGGTTTAAAACCTGTGATTTTCCCAGCTGCTGTAGATTTTTCTACTAGTCCTCATGCTTATTCGATCAAAAAAGCACAAACCCAGCTAGGATATAAGCCAAAAATCACTCTAGAACAAGGTATGGAATATATCAGGGAATGGCTCGAAAACACAGACATCGAAGCATCAAATCATTGAAAGGAGTGATGAAATACCTCCCCCTTGTCTTTCTTGTCCCCTTTGTCTTCCTTCCCTGGTCTATCAAATAATTTTATTACTGCTGCCATCCCAATGGCGGTTCAACAATGGTCTGTCCTGCTTTACCAGCAATAACACCAGGCTTGTCAACAATCTTTACTGTACTGGCTTGGGGGCCTTCTTCACCAAGTTCGAGGACGCAATGCACACCCGTACCAATTCCTAAGCGATCGAAGTCAGCTAACACAGTAATTCCTATTCATTACCATCCTTGTGATGAATATGTCTATGTCCTCAAAGGAATAATCGAAACTGGTGGACGAGAATGCACATCGGGAACATTTTGGTTTACACCAGCCAATACTAAAAATGGTCCCCACAAAGCAATTACAGACGTAGAAATCATTACTATTCGCCTTGGAGCAATGGGAGTATTTGAGGAAGCATCAATTTAGCAAATGTCATAGTCTGACACCGTACTCTCTGCATCCTAGTACGGTTAGTTAAAAATTAAATCTTATACCATTTCACGTTAATCACGATACACATAAATTTTGTACCAGACGCGATATATCGCGTCTGGTACAGGGTCTGTATTTGTATCAGATTTTGGATAATAGCTACTAACACTGGTCAACCGAAACAGATAATTAAACTTGATTCTGAAAGAGATTTTGTTATGAGTGCTGAAGAAGCAAAAGCCTATGGTTTAGTTGACAGCATCATCCAAAAAACATCTGCTTATTCCTAATCATAAATAAGTACTAAAATTTTTAATACTGCCAGTACTTTAAATCTAAATTTTGACCTGCCATAGCAACTGCACCAAGGTAATGATCACCAGGTACGAGTTCAATTAAACTCCATTCTTCATCAGTGATAAGTTTTGCTGGTTGTTCTAGAGTCAAAGAAATCTCTACTTTTTCTAATTGAACTATTCCGACTCCTATTGCTTTTAAGTAAGCTTCTTTGCAAGTCCAGTAGCGAAAAAACACTTGTTGTTGTTGGTTTGAGGGGAGCGATCGCACTACTTCATATTCTCTAGGTGCAAAGAACCTTTCCGCAAGAGCTTCGACATCACTGACTGACCGCATATATTCTACATCTATACCAATTTTGCGGTTCCTACTGACACCACATAAAGCCAAATCTTGTGAGTGAGACAAGTTAAATGATACTCCACTATCAGCAAACCTATCAGCTAATAATGGCTTTCCACGAAGTTCGTAGGTAAATTCCACCGCTTGCGGTTCCACACCTAAGTAGCGACCCAAGATTGTACGCAAGATACCCCGACCTGCAACAAAACGCTGTCGATGTTGTTCAAAGTAAAACCTTTGAGCGCGAGCAATTTCGTCACTAGAGAGGGTTGTTTGTAAAGCTTGCAGTTCCGATTCTGGTCGGTCTAGCGAGATTCGCCAAACATGCACATCATCAGGTAACAAGGTTAAATTTGTCGGTGCGGTTAGCCACAAATGATTAGTCTCAGACCCCATCTTAGATATTTTGTCCGTCATTCAATTTTAAATTTTAGATTTTGGATTCTTTTCATCCCTCACATCGCAAACTAACCTGTTAAATAAACACATTTATTTTACGGCAGATTGCAACTGGTGCAATCTGTCAGATAATTATCAGTTTTGATAAGTTCATAGTAAACACCAAGCGTGCTTATATATTTTAAAACCAAACTTCTGACTAGAATCTTGGAAAACACTCAGTAATATAACTGAACTCATTACAGCAAACTTGAGTCTAAAATTTTCTCATATTCTACGTATTTTACTGATGACTTCTTCTAAACTTTTCAAAGAGCGTTACTTTGCTCAGGTTGTAACGCTGTTGTTATTGTTAATAATACTGATAATAGGAGCGGTTCCTGGATACCTCAAAGGATACTGGCAATGGCAGGAACCACCACCTGTTACCAATCTCAAACAGTTAAAACGGATACGTCAAATAGGATTGACTCTTCCTGGTTGGCAAACGGTTGAACAAGCAGAACAACCTATTGGCGAACAAAAGTGGTCTTTGCAGTTAATTAAAAAACAAAATGCCGATACTGAGGCTGTGTTATTGTTATTACCGCAAAATGGATCAAGAAAACAGCCACAAGTAGAATGGACAGAGGTTAATGGTTGGGGTCATTCACGTTGGGGACAGTGGGATATTGCTCAAAGTCGTTTAGTTGAATTTACTGTCAAGCAGTTGCAAGCAAAGGTAAAAGCTAGATTTTTTCGTGCTGCGACAAAAGAGCAAACTTTTGCAGTTCTGCAATGGTACGCTTGGCGCGATGGTGGTGATCCATCAACTTTGCAATGGTTATTGGCAGATCAGATAGCTCAATTACAAAAGCAACGTGCTGCTTGGGTTGCTGTCAGTATCCTTGTACCGATGGAACCTTTAGGAAAGATTGATACAGTTTGGTCTGAAGTTAAATCTCTTGGCGAAACAGTACAAGATAATTTAATGACAATTTTGCAGCCTGAGAACGGCTTCACAGCTTAAATTAAATCGTCTATAACTTCTATTTGTTGATATGCGTGCATTCAGCACATTGTACTATTTGAGTTTTTCAGTCAGTATTTTATTAACAACAACTTCAATACCTGTTGTTGCTCAAGCGCCATTTCCTGGTTCTGTCACAGACAGTGAATTTACTCCGTTGGGTGTTAATAATAATGAAATACCGTCTCAACTCGACCGTTATATTTTGGGGTCGGGAGATACAATTACTATCCAAGTTCAACGTCCTTTTGGCCCTTATCGTTTAGGACCAGGAGATGTGATTGGCGTTGTGATTGAGCGTTTTCCAGATTTAGGTTTTCAAGCTGCTGTCAATCCCGAAGGAAAGATTATTGTTCCTTTATTGGGAACTGTATCACTACAAAATTTAACTTTAGCAGAAGCACAAAATCAGATTCGCTCTTTATTCAATACTTATGTCATTAATCCAATCGTGACTTTATCTTTGGTGTCGCAGCGACCGGAGATAAATTTTTCAGTCACAATCAACCCTGAAGGTAATGTTGTTTTGCCTCAAGTGGGAACAGTATCCTTAAAAGGCTTGAGTTTGGAAGAAGCTCAAGAAAAAATTCGCTTACTACGCGATCGCATTACACCCGATCAAATAGTTGCTGTATCATTAGCATCACCTCGAACAGTACAAATCACTATTAGTGGTGAAGTACCAAAACCGGGAATTTATCCCATGAATTCACCAACACCTCGGATCGTTGATGCTTTACAACTAGCAGGCGGTTCTACTATGATGGCAGACCTGCGACAAGTGCAACTACGGCGAAAGTTAATTGACGGTTCAATTATTACCCAAAATATTGACCTGTATAATCCTGTACTCAAAGGTGAGACCGCACCTAACTTCCGTTTGCAAGATGGAGATGCGATCGTTGTCATGCGTCGCAACTCAGCTAATGATCATAATTACAATCGCAATCTTGTTGCTCGTTCCTCTTTAGCTCAACCCCAAATTCGAGTCAGAGTATTAAACTACGCTACTGGCGGAATCGTAACGCAAACATTGCCGAATGGTAGTAACTTCGTAGATGTTTTATCAGGAGTCAACCCTAATTTTACTAACATCCGGGACATTGCCCTAGTTCGCTTCGATCCAGAACGAGGTAAAGCTATCACTCAGAGATTAAACGGTAAAAAGGCTTTAGGTGGAGATCCAACTCAAAACGTGCCACTTCAAGATAATGATGTTATCGTGATTGGTCGAAACCTCATCGGTAAAATTACGAACTTAATATCTACCATTACCCAACCCTTCTTCAGTTTTCAGAATTTCCTCAACTTCTTCGATAGTTTCATCGGTGGAGGGGGGAGTGGAGGGAAGTAGGGGACAAGGAAGACAAGGAGGACAAGGAAGAATATTTTTCGTTCCCCTTTGTCTGTTCCCTGTTCCCCTTTCCCTTATACCATTTCACGTTAATACCGATACATATGAATCTTGTAGAGACGCGTTCGCTTTTAGCGTTCCCGCAGGGTAATTTCGCGTCTCTACAGGATCTGTATTTGTATCAGGGTTTTCGTGAAATGGTATTACACCTCTTTTTTAAATCACAGTCAATCCAAAATCCAAAATCTAAAATCTAAAATCTAAAATCTAAAATCCATAGACGCGTAAGCGGCTTCAAGGTAGAGTAATCCAAAATCCAAAATCGAATGACACCACCGATTGTTAAGCGCTACTTGATAGCTTTTGAGAAGTATAAGTGGATTGGTTTAGCCAGTTTCACTTTAGTTGTAGTTGGTTCAACGGTGATCGCTATACAACCAGAACCACCCGCTAGTTATATTACAGATGCTGCACTTACTTACTCTAGTCCTCCGGTTTTATTTTCTGTGACTGGGGGGGAAATTCAGCAACAAGGTCAAGAATTAACTCAAGAAATTTTGTTATCAGACCAAATCATTGAGGCTGTGGCAACAAAAGTCAATGTTAAACCAAAACAAATTGGTAAAAATATTGCTCTGACTGTACCGGAAAAAAGTAAGCCAGGAGAAGCACCAGCATCCACACTGATTGAAATTAAATATCAAGACTCTAACGAAAAGCGTGCTAAACAAACAGTACAGTTATTGATGGAAGCCATGATTAAGTTGAGTGGTGAGATTAATAGCAGGCGATTAAATGCAATTATCAAAAAAATCAACGAACGTTCTCCACAGATTAAACAAGATTTGCAATTAGCGGAGAAAAAACTAGAACAATACGATCGCATTCAAGGTCCAGCATTAATAGCTGCGGAAAATGGTAGTTTGCTGAATGCAATTACCAGCAGTCAAAATCAGCAACGACAAATTCAATTGACGCTAACTGGAGTGGATGCTCAAGTTCGCAGTTTACAGAAAAAATTGGGATTAAATGTCAACCAAGCTTATGTTTCATCAGCTTTGAGTGCTGATCCAATTATTGCCAACTTGCGATCGCAAATTTATCAAGTCGAAAGCCAAATGGGAGTCCTTGCCAAACAAGGTGCGCGTCCCGAATTACCGCAGATGGTACAATTGCAGCGTCAAAAAGATGCTTATGAACAATTGATACAACAACGAGCCGTTGAAGTTATTGGTGGTCAAGGTGCGACAGCTCCTCTTGCTAGTTCAGTTACAGATATTCGTTCCCAAAGTAACTTAGACCCTGCTCGTCAGCAACTAGCCAATCAGCTAGTAGCTTTACAAACTCAGTACGAAACATTACGACAACAGCTAGTTTCTTTATCACAAGAAGAAGAACGACTGCGACAAGCATATGCTTTGATACCTAATAAGCAACTAGAGCGATCGCGTTTAGAACAAGAATTAGCACTCAAAAAAGCCATCTTCGACAAAATGCAAGCCAAGCTGATTGATGCTCAAGCAGCAGAAGCAGAAACTGTGAGTAGCCTAAGTGTAGCTAGAGTCCCTTTAGTGACTGCTGATATTAAACCTCCGAAGAGTGTATCAGCTACCCTAGCAATTGGTGGTGTTTTCGGATTAATCGTCGGTGGTGGGGTGATATTTTTATTAGGCTCACTCGAAGGTACTTTCAAAACCAAAGAGGATATCCGCAATCATCTCAAACAGCGAGAAGTCGCCGTACTGGGAGAGTTACCTTTAATGCCAGTAGAGGACTTGTCACCAGACGAAGTACCAACCCTACTTTCTGTTTATTCCCCCTATTTAGAATACTATGAGAAGTTGCGTAGCAATTTACGTCGCTTCGGCAGCAAAAAATTAAAAGTAATATTAATTACTAGTGTGAGCAGCAGTGAAGGTAAAACCACAAGTGCTTACAACTTGGGTATAGCTTCCGCTCGTGCTGGCAAACGTACCTTAATTATTGAAACAGATTTGCGATCGCCTTCTCGTAGTCCATCGCTAAAAGTGAGTATTGACCCCAATGCAAATATTGAACCCCTACGCTATTACGGTAGCTTGAGCGAGTGTATCCGCTTAGTTCCTGATGTCGAAAATTTATACATTGTTCCTAGTGCCGGCTCTGTACATCAGCCTGCTGCTATTCTTGAATCTAGCGAATTTCGACGCTTAATTGAAGATGCTCGTGAACGCTATGATTTAGTAATTATAGACACTAATCCCATCAGTTTATCCAACGATGCCTTATTAATTCAACCTTACAGCGATGGCATTATCCTAGTCACCCGACCACATCATACCCAAGAAAACATGCTCGGTGAAGTTGTAGATGAATTGGTGGAATCAGAATTAGGATTAGTGGGAGCAGTAATTAACGGCGCTGATATCTTCGTCCCTCAGTCTCAATTTGGAGAATCAGTCTCTTCATCTGCTGAAGAATCATTGGTGCGTTAGGACTAGTGGTCTGTCGCATAAGTTCTGAGGGGTTATACCATTTCACGTTAATCACGATACACATAAATTGTGTTCCAGACGCGATATATCGCGTCTCTACATGGTCTGTATTTGTATCAGATTTTTTGTGAAATGGTATTACGAGGAGAAAGATCCCCGACTTTTTTCAAAAGTCGGGGATCTTGCAGCCCAATGTCCATAACACACCCTACCAGATTTTAATTTCTGGCGTTGCTGAATCGCGGTATGAATCTAGTGTAGAGACGCGATATATCGCGTCTAGTACAAAGGTTTTGGAATTACCTAAAATCATTTTCATACATGAAATCAGCAACGCCTAATTTCTAGAGCATAAATTCATAATTAGAATAAACAGCAGCTTGACCACAATACTGATCATTCTCATCTAATAAATTCCACAAAATACCATCTTTAATAGAAAAACGTTTACCAGTGCTGGTAATCCGAACACCAGAAAAATTACTAAACCCTTTAGTTGTTGTTTCCGCTAACAACCGATTACGTTCCTCTTGTACAACCTCTTCAGCTGTTTTCCGTGAAGGCATTTTAGTAAAATCCTGCCATGAAAGCTGCCATAATTCCAAGGCTTTTTGATTCCCGTAGTTAAAAATTGGGTCTGGTTCAGTCCCGTGAGAAACTAAAGCAAAAGGCGCTGCAAACAGTGCTTGGGCTATCTCTTGTGCAGAACCATTAACATCTAGTAGAGAACGTCCTGTCCAATAATCAAAACTACGTAATATACGTAAGCTGTGGCGAATTACAGTCTCTTGTTGCCAAGGAAGTTGGATGTTATTGGTCATATATATTTAGAGTTGCATAATTGCCTGATTATTTTGCAATTTATATATAGATAGTAATACGGCTACTTAAACCTAGCCTTTAGTTCCTCAGTTTTATCCCTCAATATGAATCAAACTATATTTCATCTTGCTTTTCCAGTCGCCGACATAGCTCAAGCAAAAGTATACTACGTTGATGGTTTAGGCTGTATTGCTGGTCGAGAAAATCACCATGCTCTCATTCTCAATCTTTACGGTCATCAATTGGTGGCTCATGTCACCAAAGAACCGTTGACACCACAACGCGGTATTTATCCCAGACATTTTGGATTAGTTTTTACTTCAGAAGACGACTGGAAATCTTTACTGTTGAGAGCGCAACAGCATCAACTACTGTTTAGAGAAGAACCCAAGCATCGTTTTGTTGGTACTCCCCTAGAACATTCCACTTTCTTTTTAGAAGACCCATTTTATAACTTAATGGAATTTAAGTATTATCGTGATAGTGAAGCGATTTTTGGGAATGCGGAGTATCAACAAATTGGCGATCGCACCTAGAAAACGCATCGGTATATTATCTAAATGCGACCTTCTGCATTGTTAATGCATTGGCTTGAATTGTGAATGCATTGGTCTGCATTGTTAATGCATCGGCTTGAATTGTGAATGCATTGGTCTGCATTGTGAATGCATTGGTCTGCATTGTTAATGCATCGGCTTGAATTGTGAATGCATTGGTCTGCATTACGAATGCATAAGGAGTTGACATAACATGGCGAGAAAGTGCGATCGCATCAACTAGACACTGAATATTTACAACACCGCAGAATTTGCCAGGTAAGTAGTGATAAATAAAAGGGCGTTGACACTAAACATGCACGCCCTACTACATTCAACTAAGGTAATTCTATGCGGAATCAAGAACAGTTTGAAACTTTACAAAAATACTTGCTTGATCCAGAAGTTCTATTTGATATTGCAGATAGCGCAGCTGAGATGGGATACATTTGTCCAACCTTGAGTCTTTTCGGGGTGAGTGATGATTGAATTTGTACTCCTAGCAGGCGCTGCTCTTGTTATGATCAATCAAGCGTCTCCACAAGCGCGACATCAGCGCCAAATAAAAGCTTATAAAGAAGGAAAGATATCTAGTAAGCAGGCGCAAGAAAATATTCAAAAAATCTGGATGAATCCTTACTGGAATGAAAACCCAAACGACTTTAGTGAGATTGAGCGCACTCAAGCTAACTGGAATGCGTACGTCAAAAAAAGTCGAGAGGAACAAAACAAGTTCAATTCTCTTGATGTAAATAGTAAAGCAGAATATTTTAGCGATCGCGTGAAAGCAAAGTTTGCGAAGGGAGAAATTGACCGCAACACAGCTTCTAATCAATTAGCTGAGATTAAACGGTGGAGACGCAATAGTTTAAAGTCTTAGCTAACAGCACAAGTCGTCTGAAGACGACTTAAATAAATCAAACAGTCTGCTTAAGCAGACTTGAACTATGAGACTGCGATTTCAATCGCAGGCTATGCCGTTAAGACATCAACCTGTATTGTGAATCCTTAGATCCCCGACTTTTTGAAAAAGTCGGGGATCTAACCACCTTACCGTTATTCTTATTGTTGCAATGGGAACATTAAATATGTAGTTCACTACTTATGCAACAATGTTTATCCAAAATACAACAAGCCGTTTGCGTCCTCAAATTCTTAGTAAAGATATTGACTCATTCCACGGTTTGCAAACTATCGTAAATTACGAAACAACCCGTGCTAATGCTTCTGTTGAAAACTTACAGCAAGCTTATCAGGCAATGCTCACTTTTCAACAAGCCGAAACCGAGAAGTTAATTTTGTACCGTGCTGCTGCTGATAATGCGCGATTAGCAGAATGGGAATTTCACAATGCTGTTTTAGCGATGAAAGAATTTGTGCGGGGACAGTATGGTTCAGATAGTGATGAAGCTCAAGCGGTTGGATTGAAGAAAAAATCAGAGCGTAAGCGTCCCAATCGGAAAAACTCTGTTGAGACTGCAAGTTAAATCAATACCAAATCCCCTTTTGTAGTAGCGTGTCAAGGCTAAAATAGTGCATTAATAAACCGCAGAGGCGCAGAGAACACAGAGATAGAATCAGAGATTTATTGCATCATTTTAGCCTTGACAGTCCAGTAGGGTGTGTTGTCGCGCAACGCAACGCACCATCCGATAGTTTTCGCTGCGTTAGGACGTTCTGTCCATAACGCATCCTACTAAATTCAATCACTACGCTCGGTAAAGAAAGCGACGCATCCAAAATATTGAGAGATTTTGGTGCTAACGCCCAAGGTTTGAAACTTTGTTAAAATACTTAATTCGCGCCTTAAACTAAAATTATCATCCTCCAAAATCACGCACTACTGCCGAGAGACTTACCATGCAGCTACTGAAAACAACTGACAAAGATTTTTCGACTCAATTTCAAGCATTTGTCAACGAACGCAGGGAAGCAACGGTTGATGTCAGTGGTACAGTTAAAGAGATTATTGCTGATGTTAAGGCACGTGGTGATGCCGCAGTCAAAGACTATACTACCCGTTTTGATCGCTACAGCCCTGAGTCTTTTCGTCTGAGTGAGACTTTTATTGCTGACCAAGCAGCGAAATGTCCCCAGGAAGTTAGAACTGCTTTGGAAGTTGCTGCTCAAAGAATAACTGCTTTTCATCAAAAACAGCTGCCACAAAATATTGCCTATACTGATGAAGTCGGCGTCAAACTAGGTTTAAATTGGGTAGCGTTAACAACGGTGGGAATTTACGTACCAGGTGGACGGGCAAGCTATCCCAGTTCTCTACTGATGAATGCCCTACCTGCTAAAATAGCTGGAGTGGAGCGAATTGTGATGACAGTGCCGATGCCTGGTGGTGAAATTAATCCCGCAGTTTTGGCAGCAGCTCAAGTAGCAGATGTAACAGAAATATATAGTATTGGTGGAGCGCAAGCGGTAGCAGCTTTAGCTTATGGTACAGAAAGCCTTGCTCCTGTTGATAAAATTGTCGGGCCTGGTAATGCTTATGTTGCGGAAGCAAAGCGTCAGGTATTTGGTAGAGTCGGCATTGATAGCATCGCTGGCCCATCAGAAATTTTGGTAGTAGCTGATGATCAGAATCATCCAGAATGGATTGCTTGGGATTTGCTGTCACAAGCAGAACATGACCCTAGCGCCCAATCGATTTTGATTACCGATTCCCAAAGTTTTGCCGAATCTGTGACAACAGCAGTTGAGCAAATTCTCAAAACCTTACCTACTCAAGCAGTAGCTGCTAAAAGTTGGGAAAATCATGGCGCGGTGATTATTGTCAGTGATTTAGCAGAAAGTATTAATTTACTGAATCAATTAGCACCAGAGCATGTGGAATTATGCGTAGATGAGCCACAAGAGCTTGCCAAGCAAATTCGCTGTGCTGGTAGCATGTTTCTAGGACGCCACACCCCAGAAGCAATTGGTGATTATGTCGGTGGGCCAAATCACGTGTTACCAACAGCACGTTCAGCGCGTTTTGCTTCTGGATTGAGTGTGTACGATTTTATGAAGCGGATTACTTCTTTGCAGTGCGATGAACAAGCATTACAAACCATCGGAAAAGCAGCAATTAGCCTTGCGGAAGCGGAAGGTTTACCGGCTCATGCAGGTAGTGTAGCGGTAAGATTTGCTTGAAAAGTTAAGTTATTTGTACTATACTTTGGAATTCCTCGCAAACGTGGTGATGTATTAAGTATGAATCAAGCGATCGCTTGCTCAGTAAGTTCAGTGCATCACCCTTTGGAGGTGGCTATGGAAGGGATTTTATTTACTGTCTTGTTAGCTGTTTATTTGGTAACTGTGAAGAAGCAACTCACAGAAAACCAGTCTTCAACCAATGAAGACACAAACGTGATTATTGCTGAAAAATAGTTACTTGACCATTTATTGGTTAAATAATTATTGGTCAAATAACTACGATTTAGCTCAGGGTAAAGCACTTGCGCGACAAACTTCAAAGAAGCGAACAGTATATAGCCGCATCACAAATGTTTTACCCTACCTTCTAGATAAAGTCGCACAACTGTAGCGTTGTATTTTGTAATTGCACTTTCGTGCTAAACATTACTATTACTAATTACCAATTACCAATTACCCGTTACCCGTAGGCGAATATTGTAAGTTTTCAAGCAGACATGATACAAGTGTGCGATCGCTTACGCTGTAACAGTGATAAATTGGGTGGAAGTCAGCCAGAGACTAGCTACAGCATACTTGACAAATACTGACTTTTGATTGGCATTGCAAGAACTTTTCAATTCCACAGTTTTTGTTTCGTCTTTGACTAATCTCGCCTGATAATTATATTGCGAACCATCAGGTTTTTCAAAAATAAGCTCTGCACGAATTGTATTTTTGTCTGCACTTTGGTCAATTATTCTAGCTGCTACTTTATAGTTAAACCAATCCCATCCATAACGAAACATCAGTTCTCTTTCCATAACTTGAATCGAACTTGGCAAAATTCCCCAGCCACGATACACTTTCTGCAAAGATTTAATATCGCCAGTACGAGTCAATATTGATTGAAATAAATCTTGATTAAGATTTCCATAATATCTGGTTTCTGGTAAATCTATGCAAGTTGGTGCAAACCGATGTCCACCAAAATGACTAGATCTCCAAATCCGCACATTATCCAAATTCAAATCAGCAACAGCATTTGTAGCGTGAAAGTGAAAAGGATTGCCGTATCTAGAGCAGCATTTATCATGGCTACCGTGGGTACAGATCAGAATATCACGTGTGGAATTTGTATTTAATTCGTAATTCTCTGAATTTTTACCCAATAAAAATTTCTTGATGACTATTGCTGCTTGCTGGATATTTTCTAATTTGTACTCTCGTTTAGATAAAGCATTAATTAGACCCTCTTGTTGTTGATAAATCAAAAGGGTTGTGCTGTCTGATTTATGAGATAAATGATTAGCAATTAATAGAAACTTTATTGGTAATTTAGCACGTTTTGCTTCCTCTACCAAAGTCCGTAAATTTTCTGGAACCCATCGAGATTGAAAGGCTTCTGAAGCCCAAGGAGTAGGACATTCTATTAATACATAAGTTTGGTGATTGGCTACACAACCAATAATATCTTCTCCTGTTGTGCGGGAATTATCGGAACAAAAGAAAGTGTTCATTGAAGGGTAATGATGAATGTACTAGGGAACAAATAATCTGATTAAAAGAGATGTATTTCTACCTACAATTTCTTTCAATCAACTGCTTGCTAATATGAGCAACTCAAAAATCATGTCCGACTTAGCAAACAAGAGAAAACAGGACTTTTGGCTAGTTCATCGCTTTATCCTGGTAGCCAATATATAACATTATTTCTCGTTAAGGTTTGTGCTGTAAATATTTTTTTCACAAATAGTATCAACATTTTGATTACAAAAAACTCCTTTATTGCAAATATAAATTGTCATTTTTGTTAGTTTTGTCAAGCAGATTTTATTAAGTTGTTTTTGAAATAAAAGTAGCAAAATTTATATGTAATTGGTGTATCTGATAAATGTTGAAATCAACTTAATTATTGATTCAGTTTGATTAATCTACATCTCTACTTTCATTCCATAAATGTTTAAAAATCAATTGATTCACTTATTCAGTAAATACAATTACTGATTTTTCAGTAAAGTGATTGGTCAAGAAATTAACCCAATCTCTAATCTCAATATATTTTATTTTTTGTTCATGTTGCAAATTATTCTCAACTATTTTACAAAAAATAAAATGCAGTATAAAATCAAGCAAATATCAACATTTTTAACCTCAAAAAATATAGTTTAAGGTTAATAAGTATATTAATAATTACTTGTTGACCGAAACACAGCCATAAGAAGTATTTTTACTTAATTCTTTAGTTTGAAATTAATTCAACTGCGAAGCTTCTCCACCTCCTACTACAAACTAGATTATCTTTTACAAACAAGCATCTACATCGAATTTAACTTAGATCAATCTTAGTTGCAAGTATTTACTAATACACCTGACTTTATCTATATTTTGGATGATGCTAGAACACCCTTAAATCAATATTAACATAGGTTCCAGAGTAGGAAAAGCTGATATCATTTATGCTTGCATATCCTAGACTAAAAGATAAATATTATCAATACATAAGCAACTTCATCGGAATTAATAAAGATGAAGAGGTTATAGGTCCCCGACAACTTTTGCGAAGTTGGGGATCTGATACCATTTCACGTTAATCACGATACACATAAATTTTGTCCTAGACGCGATATATCGCGTCTGGAACACCATTTGTATTTGTATCAGGGTTTTAGTGAAATGGTATGAACACCCGCGACTCATCAAAATTAATGCTACAAACCACTAATACTTTGTCGTAGTCTATTTTTATCCATATAAATTAATATGATTTATATAGGAAAGATTAATGATTTGTTGGTATGGCTAGGGCAAATTTCCAGTTTTATGCAGAATTGAACGATTTCTTGCCACCCAACAAACGGCAAGTGAGAATTGAGCATTTTTATGCAGAAAAAGCCTCGATAAAAGACATGATCGAAGCATTGGGTGTTCCCCATCCTGAAGTTGATTGTATTAAAGTTAACGGGGAATCAGTTGATTTTGCTTACATTGTTCAAGATGGAGACACGATTAATGTCTATCCAATTTCCACAGTAGCGCAAACAGCTTGTTTAAGTTTGGTACGACCGAAACCACTAAATACTATTTGCTTTGTGTTGGATATTCATCTTGGCAAATTAGCATCTTCTCTGCGACTATTAGGATTTGATACCTTGTACCAAAATAATTATCATGATCCTGAATTAGCAGAAATCTCCAGCACCCAAAACCGAATTCTGTTAACACGCGACAAAGGTCTTTTGATGCGGAGTGTAGTTACTTATGGTTACTATGTGAGGAATACTGACCCACACCAACAAATTGTTGAAGTATTACGACGTTTTGATTTATTTGATTTAGTATCGCCTTTTAAACGATGTTTGCGTTGCAATGGAATTTTGGAACTTGTAGATAAGCAAGCTGTAATAGATCACTTACCTGACACTGTGGTGTTATACACTGATGAATTTCATCGTTGTCAAAACTGCGCTCAGATATATTGGAAAGGATCACATTATGAGCGATTACAAAGATTTATTGATGGTGTGCTTGATTTGAATGGATGATTATAGAGACGTAGCATTGCTACGTCTTTTATTAACAACAACCAACAAGATTGTGAGTTTAATTTTAGCGCTTGATTTTGGTGGCACTAAGCTAGCAGCAGCGATCGCACATGCTAATTCTCAAGAGTGGTTGAGTTACCAACGCTGTTTATCACCAGCAAATGCTTATGCTAGCACTGATTTGGAGATCATGCGATCGCTTATTCATTCTCTGTTGCAAGAAGTCAAACCAATGGCTATTGGCGTTAGCTTTGGTGGACCTGTGGATGCAAATACAGGTACTATCAGGCTATCACATCATGTCCCAGGCTGGGAAAATGTACCTTTGCAAGAGTTGTTAGCTGATGAATATGGTGTAAGTGTTGGTGTTGATAATGATGCTAATGTGGCAGCGTTGGGTGAATACAGATATGGTGCCGGGGTTGGGTACGATAGTTTATTTTACATTACTGTAAGCACTGGGGTAGGTGGTGGTTGGATACTTAATGGTAAACCTTGGCGGGGTGCAAATGGTATGGCTGGGGAAATTGGACATATGGTAGTAGACCCAGCTGGACCAATATGTTTGTGTGGGAAGCGGGGATGTGTGGAAAGGTTGGCGTCGGGGCCGTATATGGCGTTGGATGTGAGGGAGGTTTTGATGAATGAACCGCAGAGGCGCAGAGGACGCGGAGGAGAGATATTGAGGGGTTTGGTGGAGGGGAATTTGGAGTTAATTACTGGGAAGATTGTGAGTGAAGCGGCGATGCAAGGTGATGAGTTGGCACAGGATATTTTACATCGTTCGGCTTGGGCGTTGGGTGTGGGTATTGGTAATGTGGCAAATTTGATGAATCCGCAACGGTTTGTTTTGGGTGGGAGTGTGACGAAAGCGGGGGAAGGTTTTTGGCGAGTTATTCGTCAGGTAGCGCGGGAAACGGCTTTACCAGAGATTAATTTTGAAGTTGTCCCAGCAGGATTGGGTGATGATGCACCGTTGTGGGGTGCAGTTGCACTTGCTTTGGATACTGTAGAAACAATTGTGCGTTAGGCTAAAGCAATAACACATCTTACAAAAATTTACTAAAAATTTACTCAGAGGATGTCTTTACCATTAACTTATCTAAATCTTGAAGAATATCTCCAACTAGAACAATCTAGCGAAGTTCGCCATGAGTATCTTGGTGGTCAAATCTTTGCTATGTCTGGCGGTAGCAAGGAACATAATACAATTACACTAAATATTGCCAGCAGACTGCGATCGCATTTGCGGGGTGGTTCCTGTAGCGTGTTTATGGCTGATATGAAAGTCAGGATAGAATTAGCGGCTCAAAATAACAATATCTTTTATTATCCTGATGTTGTTGTTACTTGTAATTCCCAAGACCAAGACCGCTATTTTTTGAATTATCCTTGCTTAATTATAGAAGTGCTATCACCAAGTACAGAAGTCACAGACAGACGAGAAAAACTTGTTAATTATCAAAAGTTAGATAGTTTACGGGAATATGTATTAGTTTCCCAAGATGATATGAAAGTAGAAGTTTATCGTAAAAATTTTCAAGGAAATTGGTTACTCGAAATTTTAGGTAAAGATTATGAATTGAGTTTAGATTCGGTTGGTTTCAGCTTGACCATGGCAGAGATTTACGAAGATGTTTTAAGTATTTAGATGTACACAAACAACTACAACAAGAATGCTTAGACCTCTTGCAAAAATATTTTTACCCCACCCCAACCCCCAATACGGTTCGGATAAGACAAATCGATTGGCATTTAAATCCTGTAGAGACGCGATATATCGCGTCTCTACATATCCAAAATTATGACGAAAAATTCTTAACCGAACCGTATTGCCCCAACCCCTCCCCGCTTGCGGGGAGGGGCGGCGAAGCCGGGGAAAGGGAATTATAAGTAATCAAGCGAACCTGATATCATTTATCATTCGTTCTTCACAAATGACAAAGAACAAATGACAAATGACCAATGACTATCAATTAAACCACACAATTCAATTCGCCGGCTTTTTGAGTAAAGCGAATATTTTCTCGATAGTCTACAGGACAATCGATCACTGCTGGTACATCTTGTGCTAAAGCTTCTTTGAGGATGGGAACTAAATCGGTAGCAGCTTCTACTCGATAACCTTTTAATCCCATACTTTCTGCTAATTTGACAAAATCAGGATTGCCAAAATGCACAAAAGATGATCTACCTTTACCAAAGTGATTTTCTTGTTTCCACTCAATTAAGCCATAACCACCATCATTAAAAATCAAAGTCACAAATGCTGTACCAACTCGCAAAGCTGTTTCTAATTCTTGACAATTCATCATAAAGCCGCCGTCGCCAGTTGCGGCGACAACTTTACGATTGGGATAAACTAGTTTAGCTCCGATTGCACCGGGAATCGCAATTCCCATGGCTGCAAATCCGTTGGAAATTAAGCAAGTATTAGGACTATGACAATGATAATGGCGGGCAATCCACATTTTGTGGGCGCCGACATCGGAAATCACGATATCTTCTGGCCCCATTACCTGACGCAAGTCATAAATGATTTTTTGAGGTTTAATTGGAAAACCGTCATCATTGGCATATTGTTCGTAATCTGCACGAATGTTTGATCTTAAACTAATAGCATAAGGATTGGGTTTAGTCTGGCGGTCTGCTACTTTTAAAATCTCATCAAGAGAATCAGAAATATCGCCTACAACTTCTACATTCGGAATGTAACTACTATCTATTTCTGCTGGAGCAGCAGCAATATGAACAATAGGAATTTTGCTATCGGGGTTCCATTTTTTGGGTGAAAATTCAATCAGATCATAGCCAACGGCGATCACCAAATCTGTATTATCAAAGCCACAGTTAATAAAATCTCGCTGTTGTAATCCTACAGACCATAATGCTAAAGGATGAGTATAGGGAATTACTCCTTTACCCATGAATGTGTTAGCAACAGGGATATTTAATTGAGTCGCAAATTGGGTGACAGCGTCGCTGGCTTGAGCGCGAATTGCACCGTTACCAACTAAAATTATTGGGTTATTTGCCTGAGAAATTAAGGCTGATGCTGACCGAATGCTGGCAAAAGAAGCAAAGGTTCTGTCAACATTTTGCTTATATAATGGTTTGCCTTCTACTGGCATGGCAGCAATATTTTCTGGTAAATCAATATGAACTGCCCCTGGTTTTTCACTCTGCGCCAGTTTAAAGGCTTTACGCACCAATTCTGGTGTAATACTAGGTCGGACAATTTGTTTATTCCATTTTGTTACTGGAGCAAACATAGCCACCAAATCTAAATATTGATGGGATTCGATGTGCATTCTATCTGTTCCAACTTGTCCGGTAATTGCTACTAGTGGCGCACCATCGAGGTTAGCATCAGCAACCCCTGTCATTAAATTTGTAGCCCCTGGTCCTAAAGTTGAAAGACACACTCCTGCTTTTCCTGTCAGACGTCCGTAAACATCTGCCATGAATGCTGCACCTTGTTCATGACGAGTAGTAATAAATTGAATCGAGGAGTGTTTTAGGGCTTCCAAAACATGCAGATTTTCTTCGCCAGGGAGTCCGAAAACATATTGCACCCCTTCATTTTCTAAGCACCTTACTAATAACTCTGCCGTATTCATTAAACTTCCTCACTAGCGAAAAATATTTTTGTCATTGGTAGACGCGATGAATCGCGTCTGTACAATTGTCATTGGTTATTAGATTTTTGATGGACTCTACAGATTTTTACGGGAGATTTTACTATCAAAAAAGTACCAAGGTTTAGATTTGTACAAATGACAAATGACTAATAACAAATGACTAATAACAAATGACTAAATCACTTAACCCACACTGTTTTAATGTTGACGAATTCATGTATACCTTGGATTCCCAATTCTCTACCATAACCAGATCGTTTAATTCCACCAAAAGGTAAGCGAGGATCGGACTTAACCATACCATTAAT
The DNA here is from genome assembly GCF_004323185.1 of Westiellopsis prolifica IICB1. GTDB lineage: Bacteria > Cyanobacteriota > Cyanobacteriia > Cyanobacteriales > Nostocaceae > Pelatocladus > Pelatocladus prolificus_A. The sequence continues at coordinate 1,831,570 of NZ_NAPS01000001.1, read as the reverse complement.
AAATACTGCACCTGCTTCGATTTCATTGATTAAGCGGTGTTGTTCTTGGGAGTTTGTTGTCCAAGCACTTGCACCTAAACCGAAGGGTGTAGCATTTGCTAATTTAATGGCTTCGTCAATATTGGGTATGCGGAATACTAAAGCTACTGGACCAAAAAATTCTTCTTTGGCGATCGCACTATCGGCAGACAGATCTGTAATTATTGTTGGTGGAAAGAAGTTACCAGGACGATCAGCCAAAGACTTTCCGCCAATCAGAACTTTTGCTCCTGCTTTGACACAAGTTTCCACTTGTTGATCTAATTCTTTGAGAATATCAGGAGTGGCTAATGGGCCGACATCAGTATCTGATTGCATAGGATCGCCTACTTTCAGCGCTTGGAATTTTTCTTGCAGTAGCTTTTCAAATTGATCTGCGATCGCTTCTTGAATAATAAAACGTTTCGCAGCAATACAAGATTGCCCGTTATTGAGCATTCTTGCTGTAGTCGCAACTGCAACTGCTGTTTCCAAGTCAGCACTTTCTAACACAATAAATGGATCACTGCCACCCAATTCTAGAACGGTTTTTTTAATTTGTTTACCAGATGCAACAGCAAGTGATATTCCTGCTGGTTCGCTACCTGTTAAGGTAGCAGCTTTTATGCGGTCATCACTCATCAAGTCGCTGATTTTAGCACCAGGTATGAACAAATTTTGAAATACACCTTTGGGAAAACCAGCTTTGTGGATAATTTCCTCAATTGCCAAAGCACATTGTGGCACATTGGAAGCATGTTTGAGTAAACCAACATTACCTGCCATCAGTGCGGGTGCTGCAAAACGAAATACTTGCCAAAAGGGGAAATTCCACGGCATGACTGCGAGAATTATACCTAATGGTTGGTATTTAACAAAGCTTTTACTAGCATCGGTTTCCACGTAGGTTTCAGCGAGAAACTGGGCAGCGTTTTCAGCGTAGTAACGACAAACTAAAGCACATTTTTCGACTTCAGCGATCGCACTTTTGTAAGTTTTGCCCATTTCTAGCGTCATCACCTTGGCAAAATCTGCTTTTTCTTGTTCAAGAATATCAGCAGCTTTTTCCAGCCAGTGCGATCGTTCAGAGAAACTCGTCTGACGGTAATCCTCAAAAGCTCGTTGCGCTAAATCTAGTTTGGCAGCAATTTCAGCATCACTATGCGCTTCAAAGTTTTTGAGTAATTCTTTTGTTGCAGGATTAACTGTGGCGATAGGCATAGCCAACCTCCCTTAGAAAATAATTTTAGTAAGCATTTGACTTCTTGCAGAAGCAGGGTAAGGGGGAAACGTAAAAGCAATAAAAACAAACGTTTTCCCAACGGTAAACCTAAACCGACGTGTTCATTGGTTGGTAAAGCCTTTCCTCTTTACCCTTTGCCCATATCAAAATGCAAAAGTCATTTTTACAAGTCGTCTATTTTAAATGCTTACCCGTGTCTATACTCTCAGCTACCATAAAAATTTTAGACTTTTCAGCAAGACTTGATTGGTAAATGTTAATCTTTCGCAACCTAAGCGCAATAAAATATACAATTACGTAAGTAATTATATTTATTACGTAATATAGTAATCCGATTTTATTCGTGAACCACAAGATCCCCGACTTCTCTAAAGAAAAGATACTGCTGGCGAATTAGGGGTGACACCATTTCACGTTAATCGCGATTAACGTGAAATGGTATTACGCAAGATGTGACCGAAAACCTTATTCTTGCGTAGCGGTAATTCATGAATTACCGCAAATGCGCGTTAATATGTTTTGCGTAAGTCCTGTTTATAAGAGCGTAGGTTGAAAACCCTGTGCCTACCGATCTACTTTTCTTTGTGTCTTTGTGTCTACCCTTACGGATAGGCGCGTAAGCGACTTCTGCAAGTAGCCGCTAGCGCAATACGGTTCGGATAAGACAAATCGATTGGCATTTAAATCCTGTAGAGACGCGATATATCGCGTCTCTACATATCCAAAATTATGACGAAAAATTCTTAACCGAACCGTATTGGCCGCTAGCGCGTCTATGTGTCTTGGTGATTAAAAAATCGACTTTTGAAACACCAAGACGAGCCAGTGCGTTGGAGAGTTTCCCCCCATCCCCACTTAAAGCAGACTTTTGCTATGAGACTGCGATTTCAATCACAGGCTAAAATTTTAAGTAACTATTACGAAATTCAATGGATGTAAAGGGAATATATATTTAGCTAGATAAAATCAGTAAATTGTATAAGTACAATCAGCGGCTATGAAGAAACTTCAGATAATTCGTAACGCTCATTTAGTCGAATTTACTAAAAATTACGCACTTGTCGCGATGAGTATATTAGTAATACTCTTAGCGACACTTTATCCCTTTACATTTTTCTTTCCCAATGATTTTTCTTGGCAAGAACTGATTGGAACTTTTAGTAACGAGACCTCTTTCCAAGACCGAGTAAACAATGTTTTATTGTTTATACCTTTAGGATTCTTCGCTAGCAGTGTTTTACAACGAAAAAGAGTAAAATTAGCACTGGAAATTTTAATAGTTATATTAATAAGTACGGGTTTATCAACGATAGTTGAAGTCTTGCAAGTTTTTTTGCCTGGTAGAACACCTACTTTCATCGATATTATTAATAATAGTATCGGTGGTTTTGTTGGTTGGCTTTGCTTTAATTGGTTTTCTTCTCAGAGCTTTGCCTACACCTTAGCCAGGATAGAGAACAACACAGGTAGGCAGATTAATCAAAGAATAGCTGTGTTTTGCTTGGGATATATATTATTATCATCCCTGAATTTAGTATTTTGGCAAAGTACAACCAATTTAAGTAATTGGAACTTAAATTATCCGCTAACAATTGGAAATGAAATCACAGGGGATAGACCTTGGCAAGGATACGTTTCGGAAGTAAATATGACTGATAAAGCCATGTCAGCTATTGAAGTTGCAGAGATATTTACAGATGAAAATTACTTTGATAAATTTGGAAATTCTCTGTTAGCTGCTTATAAATTAGACAAAAATGGCAAATCTTACTATCGGGATAAAAGTGGGAATTTACCCAAATTATTCTGGCGTGTTCAGCCTTCAGAGGTTCAGGAAAATAAAGGCGCTTTGTTGAGTTCCAGTAATTGGCTAGAAACAGCCGGGTCTGTGAAAAAATTGAATAAAAGAATATCTCATACCTCTGAGTTTACAATCAGCACAGTTGTAGCTACTAGTGACATAAATCAAACTGGGCCTGCTCGAATTGTGTCAATTTCTATTGATCACTTGCGTCGTAATTTTACTTTAGGACAGCAGGGAACAGCTTTAAACTTGCGACTCAGAACACCAATTACTGGAGAAAATGCAAGCGATATACAACTGAATATTCCCAATGTTTTTACAGACAAACAATCACATCATATTATCATTAGTTATTTTCGCTCAACTATTCAAGTATACGTGGATAACTTACAAAACTCTTATTCATTAAATTTGTTAGAATTAATTCCTATAGAAAATAAAATATTTTACTATGCCTTGAATTTTATACCTTTAGGAATTTACTTAGCACTACTTTCTATTTTGGCTAAACATCGGCAAATAATTCATAGGTTATTACTAATTATTGGTATAATTTTACCTTCTTTGATGCTGGAAGCGTTTTTGGTGAGTGCTAACGGAAAAGAAATTAGTTGGAGAAATATATTAATTGGTATATTTTTTACAGCCATAACAGCTTCAATACTTAGAATCAGGGCTGCGATCTTAGTCAAAAAGTAGCTTGATCAAGCGATCGCATTCCCCACAAAATCAGATAATTTGATCTATATACACAAATTTTCCAATTAATCCTGAAGAAACTACTTATGATCAGAAAAGTCTATTGTTGTTAATTTTGCATATGAGTTTAGCCGTAGCATGATTGGCAAATTGCTAGATCGGCGCTATCAGGTGGTTCAGCTACTAGGTCAAGGTGGATTCGGTCATACATATATAGCCGAAGATACTCGCCGTCCTGGAAATCCCTCCTGTGTAGTCAAACACCTCCAACCAGTTACTAGTGATCCAGATTTATTGGAAACAGCTAGACGCTTGTTTAAAAGAGAAGCTGAAACCCTGGAAAAACTAGGTAATCATGACCAAATTCCTCGACTACTTGCTTACTTTGAGGAAGACGAAGAATTTTATCTGGTGCAAGAATTTGTTCCTGGTAATTCCCTATCGATGGAATTGCAACCGGGTGTACAGTGGAGTGAAAACCAAGTCATTCATCTACTGCAAGAAGTTTTACCCATCCTCGAATTTGTCCACAGTCACGAGGTAATTCATCAAGATATCAAGCCTCATAATATAATTCGCCGCAGTTCTGACAATAAGATGGTTTTAGTTGACTTTGGTGCTGTCAAGCAAGTGAAAATGTATTCGCAGATGACACCAGAGCAACTGAAAAATGAGACAATTCCGATTGGGACACCTGGCTATATGCCAAGTGAACAAGCATTAGGTAGACCTTATCCTAATAGTGACGTTTATGCTTTGGGTATGATTGCAATTCAAGCTTTGACAGGGTTGCATCCCAAAAATTTAGGTGAAGAACCTGTAAGTGGGGAAATAATATGGCAGCATCATGCTCAAGTTACTGATGGCTTGGCAGCTATTTTAACCAAAATGGTGCGTCAATACTACAAATACCGTTATCATTCAGCAACCGATGTGCGACAAGCAGTAGATAGCATTACTAATCCCAACACACCAATTGTTGTAGCAGGTGTTGTCAATCAGATGTTAAAAGAGTATTGGCAACAAGGCTATTTGTCTGCTACTAAAGTGATGCGATCGCTCCAAGAATTAGCAAAACCTTGCTACATTCCACCAGATAATACCACAGTTCCCCTATCCCCACCCGAATCAACAGCCACAATTCCACCAACTCTACCACAGGGATCACAGGGACAGAATTTAGTGAAATCTCCCCCTGTTCATCTATTTGGATCACGGGGTAAATTTCAGATGAAACGTCGCCAGTTACCATTATTGATTTTTGGTACTGGTGCTGGCATCATACTTACTTATGGCGTGATGACTACAAGTCGCCCACCACAACCCTCATCCGTAACTGCAAAAAATCAAATCCCAGAAACACAAGAAACAATCAATAAAAATCAAGCTAAAGAAAAAGATAATTGTATTGTTGTTGTTAGCTCATCTAATTTACGTTCATCATCTGGACGCAGGAGAACAGGAAAAGTCGTCAAGGCCGGAACTAAATTGACAGTTACAGGTAGAGAACAAGGTGGATGGATAGAAATTAGTTCCCCTGAATCTGGCTGGATTTGGAAGAGTCGCACGAGAAATATTTGTTCTAAGTAAGTCAGCATGGTCATTGGAGACGCGATAAATCGCGTTATTAGAGGCGCGATAAATCGCGTCTGTACAATGGTTATTACTGTACGTTCGCTCATTTTTAAAGGGTGAGAGGAATTAATGCCTTACTGTTAAAGGAAACAATACGATTTTGGATATCCTAAAAGCATCACCATGTAATACATGGAAAAAGTTGAATCAGCATCACCGTGTAATACAGGGGAAAGAAATCGCGGCTTTGCGTGTATTACACCGATGAAAGAAATGCATTGTGAGACTGTTATCTGAAGTCAGGCTTTTCCATGTAATACATGGAAAAGCAGCAATATTCAAAATTCAATTTCTGGTGTATTACACGAAAAGTGCTAATATTGAAATGGGACTTCAATTCTGTGTATCCTCCTTCAGGAGTGATGCAAGTAATTGAGTAAGAGGAATTATGTCGAGCGCACCACCGAATCTATGTGATAAAGGGATTCAGACATTTTCATTAAATAAAGAATTTGTTTTTGAAGCGCGTTAATTGGTGTAAWGAAGATGGTAGAATCGGGTAAAAAATAAAGAGTTAAATTACAAAAAGCCTTGAGCATCTGTTCAGCAGAGGGGCGAGCAGTTTTTCGCTTTGGATTACCGTCATAAAGACCTRCCAAAGATTGTTGGGTTTGCTCAAGAGCCAGCCGTACTACAAACTCCATTAAAGTAAATACACGCAAAGCTATGTTCAACAAGAACATTAAGCCAGTGATTCGGTCAGTATTTTGAAAGTAAATGGGTAGGGCTGGCAAAGAACCCCTTTTAAAACGGTGAAAACCTCGCTCTAAAAGCCATTCATCCCGATAATACATCACAGCAAGTGGTAAACTCATCTGGCTACTATCGGCATTAGTAACATACAATCGCCACCCTGCCAAAGTTTCTGCCTCCTGAATTGCAGTATCTATCTTCTGGATATGAAGTTGAAGACAAATATCTGTCAATTCCTCAGTGGTCGAGTTTTTTGATGGTCGTCCCCGTCCGAGATGACGAGTTTTTTTAGTGATCTGTTCTGTAATCATGGTTGAGAAAAAATTTTTGACACGATAGCGCTGGAGAATGTTTTCTACTTTATGGGTGAGTAGCTCCCGATCTGAGCCTGGCTTGTTAGCTAAACTTTGGAGAGCGGTTTCAGCAGTCAAGATGCGTTGCTGTTGTCCACGTATCATTGATGCGGCAAGGCTTTGGGAGTAAACTACTAAGTAGCGTTCTAGCCAACGCACCCATTTGTTGGTTTGTTTGTTGAACCAAAACTTACCTAACTCCACTTCAAAACCTTTTCCCACCGCAGGTTCTTCTTCATCTTGTCGCCGTAAACGAATGGGCACAATTTCTGCTGGTGGGTTGAGAACCCATTGCTGAAGATATTGAGGGTGTTGCCCACTCATGGCTACAGGAACGCAGTAAATACCCCTAGAAGCTGCGATTTGAGCGCGAGTTGCAATCGACCCAGCTTTGGGATCTCCAAATAATAAAATGCCCAGCCGTCGCTTTCGCCTAAACGGCGAAAGCGCCTAAATCTTTGGGCTTGGCCAAAATATATTTAATACGGCTGGGCATTTTATTACTTGGAAGTGCCTTTACAATCAGCGATGAAGACAAACTTTTTATGTCCAATCACTTGTGCTATTTTTTGCCAAGTAGGGAAATATAATGGGTCGTCAGCTCCATTACCTTCAAGGGTTGTACTGACTAATGGCATTCCCATTGGGTCGAGGGTTGCCAATAATTGACGGTATTGCAACAAATCTGGGCGTTTGTCCTTGGAATAGCCATAACGT
>NZ_NAPS01000001.1:1814081-1824373 GCF_004323185.1 Westiellopsis prolifica IICB1 | reverse complement strand
CTCCCTGTTGATGATTCACGCTAAAACTAGTCGTATCAGTTCGTGCCACTTGTGTGGGTAATTCGTAGGCGCGAATTAGATGTTGTCCTAACTTGMCCTCTATTTCCCGCGTTGCTTGTGTTTGCTTACCTAACTCTTCGACTACCCTTGCCAATCTGTCATCACTGGTATCTTTTTCTCCTATTGGCCACCCTGTACTTAACTCTAAAATCCTTCGATGTGCCTTTACCCATGATTCCACTGCACACAACCGATGGTCTGATTGAGTAATTATATATGTCAGTAACAATACACTCAATTGACCATAACTCATGCCTTTGTGGTTTCCGTGTGGWTTTTTGAGTTTTTGGTCAATACATTTAGCTATCCCCATCTGAACAAGCCATTCCACGATGACGGGAATATCGTCAATCCGCTCAGAACTTATGTCCACTGTTTTCCCCGCTTACTGATACAAAACAGCGAATTCCTACTGTTGTGTATACTCGCTATTTAGTACCACAATAAAATGATTGAGGGCTTTGAGTGCTGCTTTGTAGCCCGGTGATTGCTTACCTAACTTCAACTCCAATATTACTTGGTTACGTAAACTTTCGAGTGTTGCCACCTTTAGAGGCATGGTCGCAACTTCAACAACACTAGTTTTGGCTTTATGTGCCAACTTTTTTTCCCGTGTAATACTTGGATGAGCATTCCTTCTAATCACCTGTTCGACGTAATCAGCTCTAGTCATACCCAAGCATTCGGCAGCGATCCCCAAAGCCTTCCAGGTTTCATCCGTTAATCTTAAAGAGCGCACTTGACGATAATCATCGTCTTTCAGGGCGAACTTCCCTTGAATATCCCGCTTTAACATTCGCCTCTTCCGTGTATTACATCGTAAGTTTAACCCCAAATTAGTGAAGTTTAAAGTGTAATATTCAGTATTACAGATGAGATGTTAATGAGCCATAGCTTCCATGTAATACATGGAAAGGGCTTTTTTCCTTTTTCCATGTATTACACGGTGATGCTTTTAGGATATCCAAAATCGTATTGTTTCCTTTAACAGTAAGGCATTAATTCCTCTCACCCTTTAAAAATGAGCGAACGTACAGTTATTAGAGAAATCTAAGAGCCAAAATGGTATCATCAATCTGGCGGAAGTTCCAAGGGGAGTGTACCCAACAAACCCTTACGAAAATCGGTTAAAATTTGGCGTGCAGTTCGTTCAACATCACCTTTATTACGAACTTCTGCTAATTTGTGCAAGTATGACTCACCTGTATATATTGTGGGGTCGAGTTCGTAACGCGAAAGTAATGGGTGAGCTGGTAATAACTCTGGTGCTATTTCATAAAGTTCATTCACTAAATCTATAAATGCTGCTGCTATTAATTGATTATCGTAGGCTGCTTCCCCAATATCATCACAAACAGCCAATTTTAATCCCGCTTCTTGGTCTTCTAACTTAGCAGGAATCACACCAGGAGCATCAAGTAATTCCAAATCTTGAGAGATTCGCACCCAACGCAATTGGCGAGTTACACCAGGACGGGCTGCACTTTCGACTACCCGTCGTCCTACCAAGCGGTTAATTAAAGCTGATTTACCGACATTAGGGAAACCAATCACCACAGCTCGAACTGGTCGGGGTAACATACCGCGATCGCGTCTTCTTTGATTGAGTTCCACACCAGCTGCTTGTGCTGCTTTTGATACCGCCGTGACTCCTTGACCGTGTTGGGCGTTGGTAAAAAAAACTTGTTCTCCTTGAGCTTTAAACCAATCCATCCACAACTGGCGTACTTGGTCAGAAATCATATCCAAACGGTTCAACACCAACAACCGTTTTTTACTTCCTACCCATTGTGGTATCTGGGGATGAAAAGTTGCTAAAGGAATGCGCGCATCCCGTACTTCTAGTATCACATCTACAAGCTTGAGTTGTTCTTTGAGGTTCTTTTCAGCTTTCGCAATGTGACCGGGATACCACTGAATTAAATTTAATTTATAGTTTTGCGTTATACCCATTTTTGAGGAATTAGTAATTAGTCATTTGTCATTTGTCCATGGTAAGTCATATCAGGTTCGCTTGATTAGTTATGATTCCCTCTGAACCCCACCCCGGTTTTGTCTAACGCCAAAACCTCCCCTAAGCGCACGCGCTTAGGGGATTAAGGGGTGGGGTGCAATGACTGTGGGAAGTAAACTAATTATCCGAACTTGATATCAATAATGACTAGAAACTAATCTTATATTTCTAATAGTTTTGACTAATTAACTGTGGATGCTGGATTGATGTAAAATCAAACGGTTGCCATCAGGATCATAGGCGTAAATTTCTCTGCCGTGGGATGCTGTGATGATTTTTCCTGGTGGGGGATAGCCTAAAACACTCAAGTGAGCGATCGCATCTTCTAAGTTATTTACCTCTAAACACAAACTCATTTTGCATTGAGTGGAATGCTCAAATTCAAAATAATGGGTTTGTTTTGGCTTAAATATTCCTAATTTTAAACTAGGTAGTTGGAACTCAGCATAGACATTAGAAATGATCGCTTTTGGTTTTTGATTAAAAAATTTAGTATAAAAACTAACTAATCTTTCAAATTCAAAAGATGCCACAGTCACAAGTGCGTCAGTACATTGAAACAGCATAAAACGCCAACTACAAACTGCTTGCATTGTAAAATTATTTGTAGAATTTGACAGTACCCCTGGGGGTACTCCGGTAATTTGTACTCATATTTGCTGCGATCGCTTCATAATGAAATTAAGAAATATAAAGTAGCGAGATAGTAATCAAGCATGAGTAAAACAGCTCTGAATTTAGTCGCAATTTTTATTTTTCTCATGACCCTTTCTACTTTGCTGGGGTCAATGTTTAATTTATCGCCCACCATACCAGCACTTGCTACCTTCACAATTTTGGGGATAGCGACTTTCGATTCTTTCAGCTTGCAAGGTAAGGGGGGAACTATATTTTTAGATTGGGTAGCGGCGTTTTCTCCCGAACACAGAGAACGCATTATTCATCATGAAGCTGGACACTTTTTGGTTGCGTATCTTTTAGGTATTCCGGTTATTGGTTATACTCTCAGTGCTTGGGAAGCCTGGAAGCAAAAACAACCAGGACAGGGTGGTGTGAGTTTTGATGATGCTGAGTTAGCATCTCAACTAGAACGGGGTAGCTTGAGCGCCCAAATGGTAGATCGCTACTGTACCGTATGGATGGCGGGTATTACTGCGGAAACTTTGGTGTATGAAAATGCTGAGGGTGGGGCTGATGATAAAAGCAAACTCGCAGGAGTTCTGAAGAGTTTAGGTTTTTCTGCGTCTGCTTGTCAACAAAAACAGCGATTTTGTGTGTTACAAGCTAAAACCTTACTACAAGAAAATTGGTCAGCTTATCAAGCTTTGGTAGATGCGATGCGACAGAAGGCTACGGTGTCAGAATGCGTCAAAATAATTGATGAGAAATTATCAAATTATGAAATTTTGTAAGAAGAAACTACCCGTAGATGGGGAGTCTGGTGAGACAAGTAATTATCACAACTCATCACACAGTTACGTCCAGCAGCTTTTGCTTGTAATAGACATTGATCAGCGCGGTTCAACAGACTGATTCCATTAACATCATCTTCCATTCGTAAACAAGCTGTTCCTAAGCTAATGGTGACGTTGATTGAAAGTTGATTGTTGATGGCGAATGGCTGTTCACCGACTATGCGGTTAAGACGGCGCGCCACCACGACTGCTTCATCACAACCTGTGTGGTTAAGAATGATCACAAATTCCTCTCCACCATAACGAAAAGGAGTATCGTGATATCGGAGATTTTGTCGCAGTCGGTTAGATAATAACTGCAACAAGCGATCGCCTACTAAATGTCCGTAAGAATCATTAACTTTTTTAAAATAATCAACATCTAAAATAATCAAACTCAAAGGAGTACCGTTAGTACGGGCTTTTTGGATTTGTCTGGGTAAATCCCACTCTAAGGCCCGACGATTACTCAATTGTGTCAGTGAATCAGCCAAGGCGATCGCTGACAATAAATCATTTGTGTGGATTAAATCACGATATTTTTGTGCTTTTCGCAAACCAACTGTTAATTGTGCTAGCAACAGGTTTTGACTACTACTTGATTCTATTGGAGACTGCCATATATAGGCATCAGCTCCTTCTTGGAGTGCAACACAAGTCATTTCTAATTCCCAGTCCCTACCATACTTACTTCTTGATAGAAGTAATTGAGAGCGGTCTTCCAAAAGAATGCAGTAGATCCAAGATAATTTGGTCTGTTCTTTTAACCAAGAACAGAGTTCTAGAGAGCCTTCACAACTTGCTTGGAGAATTAATATATCGGGTGGTGTGTTTTGAATGTAAGATATCGCCTGATTAAGATTGGTGATCACTTCTAAATTAAAAGAATTTGCATCACAGATCTGATCTGGAAGTCTGGCGAGAAAGTTATCACTTCCAAAGATCAGAATAGAATTCTTCATCGTTCTACTTTTTACCCCATTGTCACATTGAGGAAATAAATCTAGTCAAATATATTCAGGTTTAATGTCTTTATTCAATATACCTACATATGTAGCCAAGGTATAATCCCTTATTTTATTTTTTATTTGTGCGAACAACAAGTAATTTTCAATCTTCCTCTCCGTTAAGATACTAATATTTATCACAGCTTCTATAATTCAAATTTCTCATACCTAATTTCTGTCGAGATAACCTTAATTTAAAACAGTATAAATACTGAATAAACTTTTTATGTATAAAACTATTACTGTAATTTCCAGGATTATCTTCTTGAAATTTTTAAGAAGATAAAAGTATTGCATTAATTATTTTCTGCAACAACTAAATTGACGAATGCATATAAGTTTCAGGGATTTATGTACTGAGATTAGCTTTATGAATAACTTGATTGAATTATCCGTGGTTACCGCTACGTACTGAAATACTCGAAAAAATTGTATAACTATCACCTCGGTGTTATACCAATTCTTCGTGAAGCTGCACAGAATTTTACCCCACCCCTTAATCCCCTCCCCGAAATCGGGGAGGGGAAATTCGAGCGTAAGCGAGAATTGGGGTGGGGTTCTTTCTCTGTAACTTCATATTAAATTGGTGTTACAGTCATCGATTTTAGATTTTGGATTTTCGACTTCGTTGTGAGCGCTCAGTCGAAGGATTTTGGATTTTGGATCGATCCCCAGGATTTCAATACTGCTCGGATAAGACAAATCAATTAACATTTAAATCATGTAGAGACGCGATATATCGCGTCTGGTACAACCCCAAAAATATGAGGGTCTTCCACATATCTAATTTGGGCAGGTATATGCAGGGAGATCGCAAAGACCAACAGATTAATCATTCCCGCAATCGGGATAGTTATTGATAGCCTTCAATAGTATATCCAGCAGCAACAATTGCTTGCTTAATGGATTCTTCCGATGCTGCGGATTCTACAGTTACAGTTTTAGCTTTGACATCCACTGCGACTTTTGCATCAGCTTCCACTGTGTGAATAGATGCTTGAATGGTGTCAGCACAACCTTCACACGCTATATTTGGGACTGTTAATTTCAGTGCCATAAACGACCTCCGTATATGAAAATAGTACGATTTTGAGATTTTTATTTTATTCAACATAACTTAATCTCATCATCCTACTAAAGTCTAGAAATTGTGCCGCTATATAAAGCTGCACATCAGACAGCGACTTTGTCAAAAGTTGGTTATGGAATTACACTGAACTAGTAATCCCCCTTGAGAAGTATTACTTAATTGGTGGTACAGCAGCCCTATTCTGCGGCATACTTTTTCTGTAAGAGAGACTAGTTAGTGGTTAGTAGGGGCGTAGACGCGCTTTGCGCCCGTACAGTAGTTGTTCCACAACCAACAACCAACAACTAACAGTCCCCCAACTCCCTAGTCTTCGTGTAAAAACCCATGTCTTTTCATCCCCAGTACCTCGGCGGTAACGAAATACGCACCTTATTCCTTGACTTCTATTCCCAACGGGGACACCAGATACTCCCAAGTGCTTCCCTTGTTCCAGAAGATCCGACAGTACTGCTGACGATCGCGGGGATGCTACCATTTAAACCGATATTTTTGGGACAGCGCACCCCAGAATTCAAACGGGCGACGACTTCTCAAAAATGCATCCGTACCAACGATATCGAAAACGTCGGACGCACCAAACGCCATCAAACATTCTTTGAAATGCTGGGTAACTTCAGCTTTGGTGACTATTTCAAAGAACAGGCGATCGCTTGGGGTTGGGAAATTTCGACAACTGTCTTTAAATTACCCCCAGAACGCCTGGTTGTCAGTGTCTTCCAAGAAGATGACGAAGCTTACGCAATTTGGCGGGACAAAGTTGGTGTCTCAGAAAAGCGCATCAAGCGCATGGGTGCAGATGATAATTTTTGGAATTCTGGCCCGACTGGTCCTTGTGGCCCTTGTTCAGAAATCTACTACGATTTTCATCCAGAACGAGGCGACGACAATATCGATTTAGAAGATGACACCCGGTTTATTGAGTTTTACAACCTCGTTTTCATGCAATATAACCGGGATGCAGAAGGTAATTTAACACCGCTTGCTAACCAGAACATCGATACTGGTATGGGTTTGGAGAGAATGGCGCAAATTCTCCAAAGCGTTCCCAACAACTACGAAACCGATTTAATTTTCCCGATTATTAAAAAAGCAGCAGAAATCGCTGGTATCGACTACACCGAAACTAGTGAAAAAACTAAAGTCTCGTTGAAAGTCATTGGCGATCATGTTCGTGCTGTTGTGCATATGATTGCTGATGAAATTCGCGCTTCCAATGTCGGACGCGGTTATGTATTGCGGCGGTTAATTCGGCGGGTGGTACGTCACGGGCGTTTAATTGGTATTTCAGGGGAATTTACCACTCAAGTTGCGGAAGTTGCGATTTCCCTAGCCGAAGATGCTTACCCCAATCTCCGTCAACGGGAAAATAATATTAAAGCAGAATTGCAACGAGAAGAATCTCGGTTCCTGCAAACTTTGGAAAGAGGCGAAAAGCTGCTTGAGGAAATTATTGCTCAGGTGAAGCAAAAAGGTCAAACCCAAATTAGCGGTGAAGATGCTTTTACCCTGTTTGATACTTACGGTTTCCCCTTAGAACTAACTCAAGAAATTGCTGAGGAAAACAACCTCACTGTTGATGTTGCTAGCTTCGATGTGGAAATGGAAAAGCAGAGACAACGCGCTAGAGAAGCCCACGAAACTATCGATTTAACTGTGCAAGGTTCTCTCGACAAGCTCGCAGAACACATTCACGCTACGGAATTTTTGGGTTACACAGAACCAACAGCAACTGCAAAAGTGGAAGCGATACTTGTAAACGGGATTGTTGAAGAAGAAGCAGAAGCGGGAACAGATGTACAAATTGTCCTTGACAAAACCCCATTTTATGCAGAGTCGGGGGGACAAATTGGCGATAAAGGTTATCTGAGTGGTGAGGGTGTTGTCGTTACTATTAATGATGTCAGGAAAGAATCGGATTTTTATGTCCACTTCGGACACATCGAACGCGGTACGCTGAGAGTCCGCGATGCTGTTTCTGCCCAAATTGATCGTGCTTGTCGGCGTCGCGCTCAAGCTAACCACACCGCCACTCACCTACTACAAGCGGCGTTAAAGAAAATTGTCGATGATACGATTTCGCAAGCAGGTTCTTTGGTAGACTTCGATAGATTACGCTTTGACTTTAATTGTTCTCGTGCATTGACTGCTGAAGAAATCCAACAAGTTGAAGAACAGGTAAATACTTGGATTGCAGAGGCGCACTCAGCAAAAGTAGCAATTTTACCCATCGCCGAAGCAAAAGCCAAAGGTGCGATCGCGATGTTTGGCGAAAAATATGGCGATGAAGTGCGCGTCATTGATTTTTCTGGCGTGTCAATGGAATTATGTGGCGGGACTCATGTCAGTAATACTGCTGAAATTGGTGTATTTAAAATCATTTCGGAAGCTGGGGTTGCTTCTGGAGTCAGGCGGATTGAAGCAGTTTCTGGCCCAGCAATTCTAGATTACTTGCATGTCCGCGATACAGTAGTCAAAGATTTAAGCGACAGATTCAAAGTTAAACCAGAAGAGTTACCAGACAGAATCACTATTCTGCAAAACGAACTGAGAACCAGCCAAAAGGAATTAGAAAACCTCAAATCACAGTTGGCGATCGCTAAATCTGATCAACTCCTGCAAACAGTAGAAACTGTAGGCGATTATAAAATTCTCGTCGCCCAATTGGAAGACGTTGATGCAGAATCTTTGAAAACTGCTGCGGAACGCTTACAGCAAAAACTTGGTGCAGGTGCAGCGGTGGTGCTGGGTTCTGTTCCTGAAGTTGGGAAAGTTAGCTTAGTTGCTGCTTTTTCAAGAGAAGTGAATCAGAAGGGACTGCAAGCTGGTAAATTTATCGGTGCGATCGCTAAAATTTGTGGCGGTGGCGGCGGTGGAAGACCAAATTTAGCTCAAGCTGGGGGACGCGATGCGACTAAGTTACCAGAGGCTTTGGAGAAAGCGAAAGCTGAGTTAATTGCAGGGTTGGGTTAATTGTGTTTTATAGTAGGGCAGGTATTTTGCCTGCCTTACTATAAAATTGATTAAGCGTAGATACTTTTTTGCTATGCTCTTTTTTTAACAACCTTTCAAGTGCATTGATACAAAATTTTGAGCAATAGTTTATGAGTATTAACGCTTTTGTTGATCATGGTTTTCCTCCAGGTGAGGAATTCTGTGTAAAATTTTTATCTAGTAATGAGTTTACTCGTGAAACCCTCCAACTTATTTCATCAGGGACAAGTCGGGTTAAAAAAGATGAATTAGCAATATATATAGTTAACGCATTTGAAAAAGGTCAGCTTACTTCAGATGATATATTACTTGCATATGTGAAACAGCCAAGAACATGGTTGAGCTTGAAACTAGGTAAGTGCGCTCGTACACCAAACTTAAATTCTGCTGCATCTTTGTTACAAGAATTCGGTCAAGATGGTTGGTATGGGCCAATTCAAGAACAAAATCAACCTCATAAAAAATGGTATATCCGAACTTATAAAATTGACGATTCTGTTCGCCGAGGAACTGGAACTGATAGTCAACCAGATAAACGGGATATTCGCTGGTCTGTGATTGCTGAAGTAACAAAAGATTGTGTAGCTTTATGTTGGAATGGATTTACTTTTAATTCAATAACAAACGAACGCACAGAACCCTCTCAATTTCCCTTCTGGCATCATATTTCTAAATTTATTGATGAATTAGCTAATCATTGCCAAGCGGACTGGAAGCATCCTAATCTTCATAAACTTGTTCTGCATGATATGTGGGATAAATATCTAAATTGTATTCCCTATAAATGGCGGCACTTACGCATTAGAGCAGAAGCATCAGGACTTGCTATTAATGCTCATAGTGCAGGAGTTCAGGAGATTGATGTTAAAGGACTACAAGCTCTGTCAGAAAAATTAGCTAATTCCGTTTTAAATAAACTGGGTTTGGTAGGTGATTCAGAAAAGATGAGTAATGCTGAAGATGTAATATTGTTAACTTTGATCAAAGAGTGGGGTACAAAATCTTATGAATTTCAACTAGACAGGGAATTAACTGCAACTGAAATAGAGACAGAGACAGACAAGTTAAAAAAAATTAAAGTAAAGCATCTCATCAAAGCACACTGCTATTTTGGACTGAAACCTAATTCTACAACCCAAGATTCTCTGCATATGAACCAGTTATGACTGAAACTGTAAAGGATGCTTTGACTTCCCAATCCTCACATCGCATTCAAAAACCAGAAGTGCGTGACTGGCTCAACTCCCTTCTTGATTAGACCTCTTGCATGAATCTTTACCCTCTCCCTAAATCCCTCTCCCAAACATGCTACCGTGTACACACAAATCCTCTGATCCCCCTAAATCCCCCTTTTTAAGGCAGCAGGGCTGTTTCATTCTTGGAAGAAAAATGATTCAATCGAAACTGAGGTAACAAACTTAAGCGAGGGTGCGGCTACGCCGCACCCAAGCGCTAATCAGACTTTCGACAAATTGTCCGGGGGTATCTATGACAGCAGGCTTGATTGAAGAACTCAAAAAAATTAAAGATTTTCGCACCAAAAAGGGACAAAGACATCCATTGTGGTTTGTGTTGTTGCTAGTAATCATGGGAACAATGAGTGGTTGTCTTGGTTATAGAGGGTTGGGAGATTTCGTCAAACGGCATAAACAATCTTTAATTGAAACATTGGAGAT
>NZ_NAPS01000001.1:1809025-1813671 GCF_004323185.1 Westiellopsis prolifica IICB1 | reverse complement strand
TCGATACGAGTTTCGAGCAAACACGCGATCGCTTGACTCAACGTCGGGTATCGGTGTTTGATAATTTGGATCATATTTCCAATGATTGGGTTGGGCTAAAACGAATAGTTCATGTTGAACGTCTTGGTACTCGTGCTGGTAAGCCTTATGAGGAAACCGTATATTACATAAGTTCAATGACCCTTGAAGCTTCAGATTTTGCCCAAGGCATTCGTGGTCATTGGGGTGTAGAAAATCGATGACATTGGGTCAAAGATGTTGTGTTTGATGAAGACAAGGCACAAATGGTTGATGGTTATGCATCTGCAAATTTCTCCATTCTTCGCAGTTTTGTAATTAACTTGTTTCGTCACAATGGTTTTGATTCCCTAACCAGAGCAATACGACATTGTGCCCATAATATCCTATTACTATTTTCCTTTTTAGAATGAAACAGCCCTGCTGCTTAAAAAGGGGGGTTAGGGGGGATCAAAACGCCACTAGGCAACTTTATAAGACTTGTGTGTACACCGCAGCCCAAGCATGGGAGAGGGACTTTGAAATTGCTCCCCTTCTCCCAAAATTGGGAGAAGGGGCTGGGTGGGGGATGAGGGCAAGTTTTGCATTCGTGCAAGAGGTCTATTGAGGAATCAGATAATTTTAAACCTAACTTTTCACTTTTCCCCGATCATCAGCATTGCATACTCTTAACTGAATCGTACTGAAGACAAACTCATACTCCAGAGAGATGAAATTTGGTCATATCTTTACAAAAATCAGGCTATTTTTTTGATTTCTATACATAGCATAAGAAAATTAAATTATAAGCTTAATATCATTCGGTCTCTATACAAATCACCTAAATACATAAATATCTAAACTTTTTACGAAAAATATCTATGTAATTGTGAACCTATAAATCCATCACACCATAAGAGTGTGGCAGTATTTAATGCTCATAAATACTGTTGCGTTCCCATGTATTTACCTTGACGAGATTATTTCATATCAGGAGAAAATGTTTATTTTGGAAAACATTTTTACATCTGATTAATCTTCTTTAAACTATGACTGAGCGTCATAAATACTCTGGATGAGAAAATGCCAGTGATGTACCAAAAAATATTGCTTTGTGTAGGGATTTTGCTATAGGTATCTATAAAATACAACAGGAGATTAACATTGATGTTTATTGATAGCCGGAAGTTACCAAAAGATGAAGTTATTCAAACAGAAGTTTGTATTGTTGGTGCTGGGCCTGCGGGGATTACACTGGCGCGAGAATTGATTGGGCAAGACTTTCGAGTATGTTTAGTAGAAAGTGGCGATTTAGAATTTAATCAACAGACGCAATCTTTAAGTGAGGGTGAAACTGTTGGTGAGCCTTTTCCAAACTTACAAGATATGCGTCATCGTCAGTTTGGTGGACATGCTAATGTCTGGAATGTTGAAATTAATCAAAATCAACGTGGTCTGAGGCATATGACCTTGGACGAGATAGACTTTGAAAAGCGTGATTGTGTGCCATACAGTGGCTGGCCTTTTAGAAAATCTCACCTAGATCCTTACTACGATCGCGCTCATGAAGTCTGCAAACTTGGCCCCTTTGCTTATGACGCTCCGAGTTGGGAGGATGCTCAATCTCCTCAGTTACCTTTCATTGGCGATCGCGTAACTACCAGCATGTTTCAATTTGGCCCTCGCGATATTTTCACCAATGAATATCGCCAACAAATTGATCAATCTCCTAATATTACCACTTATCTAAATGCAAACGTCGTCGAAATTGAAACTGACGAAACAGCTAAGAATGTAAAGCGTGTACGCCTAGCTTGTCTCGATGGTAATCAATTTTGGATAGTTGCCAAAATGTTTATCTTAGCCACAGGTGGGATCGAAAATGCACGTTTGTTACTGCTATCTAACAAAATTCAAAAGACTGGATTAGCTAATCAGAACGATGTTGTCGGCAGATTTTTTATGGATCATCCGATTCTTCGCTCTGGTATGCTTTATCCTTCCAGTCGAAAAATGTTCAATTCGACAGCTTTATATGATTTACGCCGAGTTAATAATGTACCAGTCATGGGAAAACTTCACTTGAGTGAACAAGTGATGGAGCGTGAGCAATTACTCAATATGAGTTTTATCCTATTTCCCAGAGATCACAAATATAAATCGGCAGCTAAGGCTTCCGCAAAAACTTTGTTTTCTGCAATTCGTCGTGGACAACTTCCCAAAAATGCTGCTCAACATTTGGGTAATGTGATCACGCATGTTGATGAGTTGGTCAGCGACTGGTATAAATATCAAATCAAACAGGAATATTTGTTCCCTGATTTGAGTTATGGCGGATGGTCGAAGCACGAAGGTAACGAAAACAGATATGTCAAGTTTGAAGTTTTGAGCCAAACCGAACAAGTCCCAAATCCGGATAATCGGGTGACGCTTGGTACTAAACTTGACAAACTTGGTTGTCCTCAAGCACATTTAACTTATCGATGGAGCGAAATAGACATTTGCAGTATCAAGCGATCGCAAGCAATTCTAGCAGAAGAAATTGCTCGTGCAGGCTTGGGTGAATTGCAGATTGAACGGGATGGAGAACTTCCAAAGGTTTTGGGTTTTAGTACGCACCATAACATGGGAACAACGCGGATGCATATTGATCCCAAACAGGGTGTTGTCGATGCAAATTGTCAGGTTCACGGAATCTCAAATTTATTTATCGCAGGTAGTTCGGTTTTCCCAACAGGAGGTTACGCCAATCCCACCTTGACTATTATCGCTTTGGCAATCCGCTTGGCAGATCATGTGAAGACTCGGTTTGCTGTTAAGTCAGAAAATCTCACAGCCAAACTTTAAGAGCAGCAATATTTATTACTGCTCGGATAAGAAAAATTGATTGAGATTTCAAGTCCACGTAGGTGGACTTGATTGTTTAAGTAGCAAATTTTATTCAGTTTCTTGTCTCTAAATTTCTCACGAATTGTAGAGCAACAGACTTGCAGTTTGCGAAGATATTAAAGATTTGGAATACTCTCATCGAAATAATTAAGTCTTTAAGCGAATATGATATGACTTTGGATTGCTATATTAAATACTATAAGTGTATTTTTTTTATATTCTTTATAAGAATATAGAAATTATAAATAGATTCAAATTGATTTGAAATGATGATTTATAAATTACTTCTGAGCTTAAGCCGTTTGCTAGTCTGGTTTCAAAAGGAAAATGCGCGCCAAGATCACAATGTCAAATCATCAACTCCGGTTTCTGAACTTTCTGAAGCAAGTCGCTTGATTCATAGACTTAACTGCATTACCCTCAACGATGATGAGTCCAAGTCTCTGCACGCTCACCTCACAACAATTTTGGAGGCTCGCAATCCTGATAAAACCTCTGAGAACGAGTCAAATTGTATTGTACTTGAAATGAGTGAAGAGGAAATCCAAAAGTTTAGTCACTACGTTGGAGAAAATAGTAGTTGTTTGTTCCGCGCCATAGTTCAGACTGACAATAACCACAATCAAGCCAGAAAATTGAGGATTATTGGTAATCACGGGTTACGTTTATTTAATGTGATAGTCAAAAGCCACAATCATAAAGAACCAGAACAAAAATATATTTACAAAGAGCGCAATCATTTTTCCATTCCACTTAGTGAAGACCTTAGCACGATTCATAACACTCCTTGGATGAATTTCCAGAACCTCAGCACCAACGATACTGCAACTCCTGAGTTGGATATTGACAACCTACTGCGGGTGTTGCTTGAGAACATACGCACATTCATGGGTGTAGACACGATCACAATTCTCTTGCCAACAGAAAATGGTCAACAATTAGGTGTATATGCCACTATTGGTTTAGAGGAAGAAATTTTGCAAGGAATCCGAATTCCCTTCGGTACTGGTTTTGCAGGTAAAATCGCCGCTAGGGGCGAGTATATGATTGTAGACGACTTGTCAAAAGTAGAAGTAGTCAGTCCAATTCTGCGTCACAGAGGAATCCGCTCAATACTTGGTGTTCCAGTGGTACTTCACAACCAACTAAACGGTGTCCTTCATGTTGGTACTTTTAGTTCCCGTAAATTTACGAAAGATGATGTCAAGCAACTACAACTTTTGACTGAACATCTGGGGTTAGTAATTGAACCCTTATTCAAATATGGGAAAATCATCAGCCCAAATGAAGTTCAATTTGTTGATGATTCTACCAAACATGCTGAAGTTAGAACACAGTCGCCTGTTAGAATACGTACGAAAGAAAACATCAAACTGATCGAAGTGATGGAATTATTCAAAAAACTGATTTATCTAAATCTCAGTCAAGGACATATTTGCTAGCGCAGAATGAAGAATATCAAGTTGAATATCACACAGCGATCGCCCGAAGCAGATAAATGCTATCCAAGGAAGCGATCGCTTTTATTATGTAGCTTTTGATTATTTCGGCGAACCCAAAAATCATTTCGGCGAACCCAAAAATCACTCCGGCGCATACAAAAACTACTCCGACGCACACAAAAATCACTCCGGCGCATACAAAAACTACTCCGGCGCACGCAAAAATCATTTCGGCGCACGCAAAAATCATTTCGGCGCACGCAAAAATCATTTCGGCGCACGCAAAAATCATTTCGGCGCACGCAAAAATCATTTCGG
>NZ_NAPS01000001.1:1783976-1808985 GCF_004323185.1 Westiellopsis prolifica IICB1 | reverse complement strand
CAAAAATCATTTCGGCGCACGCAAAAATCATTTCGGCGCACGCAAAAATCATTTCGGCGAGCGCAAAAATCATTTCGGCGAGCGCAAAAATCATTTTGGCGAACCCTTACCAATGACTATTGTAGAGACGTGATGAATCGCGTCTGGTACAAATGACTTCGGGAACACCTTCGGTGAACGCGTCTCTACATTTGTACTTAGAACAGTCGGAAAATAAACGGATAACGAACAGGTTCATCCGGATTACTGAAACACTTTAACAAAGCCCAAATAGTCAGTCCCCAGTGCAGTAGAAAACCGAAAGCAACAACAGGGAAAAACAAAATTCCACCAATCCCAAAGGTCAAAAAAGATAGAACCCCAATAGGTACTCCAATTACTGTTGCCCAAAACCAAACATTGAAGTGAAAATTAATTGATTCTTTGGCGTTGGTCTTGACTACTGGATCATCGGATATTAAGTTAATTACAATGGGAACCCCAATCGAAAATAATGCTGTACTAAAAAAAATTGCCCCATGAGACAAAGATGATAGCAATTTGCGCTTATCAGAATTGTATGTTGTGTGCATCCTGGTGGCTTCTCCTATTCGCTTTCTTGCTTCGCTTTAATTTTAGCGATCGCCAATCTCAACTGAGTATTGCAGGTTGCCGTACCAATCAGTTTACAACCTTTTTCTGTAGATAGATTAACTTTGGCTACTCTTGATGAATGATCTGTAATGAGGTTTACCGAACTCTCTGATTTTATTGGTACTGTTTAGCTAGCTGATGTTTGCGTTGACCTAATGTATCTGATCAAGTTAGCAACACCAGATAACATAAAGTAAGGCAAAGTCCTGAATTTAACATTACTTAAACAAGGTGGTAAAAAATGGGTCGTCTAAATCCTTATTCTTTACAAATGCAAATTACCCAGATGTTTGAACAAGGACAATCATTTTTCGCGACAACTAAAGTCCAAGAATGGTTGAAAGAGCGTAATCATAACCCTGCTGATTATGAAATTATTTTCCACAAAAAACCAGCTCCTCCAGGGTCTAAAGAAGTTATGGTAGTAGAAATTGAATTGCGACGCAAAGATGGACAACCTGTAGATTCTTGGTTGCAAGAACAAGCTAACTTACATGCCTGAAACCTAGCATTAATCCACATCACATGACAGCCAATATCCAAGAATCAACCACTTACCAAGGTGGATGCCATTGTGGCGCGGTACGTTTTGAAGTTATAGTTGATAGACACAAAGCAGACGATTGCAATTGTTCTGTTTGCAGAAAAAAAGGATTCTTGCATTTAATTGTGCCACAAGATAAATTCACCTTACTACAAGGCGATGATGTACTAACAACTTACACATTTAATACAGGAGTTGCCCAACACAAATTTTGTCGCATTTGTGGAATACACTCTTTTTATATTCCTCGCAGTCATCCTGACAGTATTGATGTTAACATCCGTTGCTTAGATGGTGATGTAGTTCAAAACTTTGAAATTATACCTTTTGACGGCGCAAATTGGGAGCAAAATATACACAAGTTGCGATAGGTGAAATCTGGTTATAGCATTCCACAATATCCCCTACTTCTATAAGAAATAGGGGATCTTAAGTGTAGAGACGTGCCTTAGCGAAGCCATGCGCTATAGCGCTATTGGCACGTCTGGTACTCGTTGGGGTCGTCATTTGTGAGCCAGCGACGGGTACGCAGGGGGTCTCCCCCATGTAGACGCGTAGCGGCTACTTTCAGAAGCCACTTCGTGTCTACCCGCAGGGTGCGACTGGCGTAGACGCGCTCATCGGCTTCAAGGTAGAGTACCCGTAAGGGTCATTGGTAAGAATTTTAGGGTTGTTTACTTTCTGTAACATAGTTTAGATTTATTGCTGCCGACTTACTTAATTGTATAATTCAACCCAAAAGTTTTTCTTTGATAATAAGTATAAAAAAAGACTTTAATTTTATAAATAAACCGTGAAGTACCTGACAGTTATTATACTAAAGAACTATACTGTAGCAATCTGAGACTAAATCTCACTCAAATAAACAGAACATTAAAATGGATACCTCTACTCTCACTACGGACTTTTGACCTCCAAGGTAGCGGTACTATCTCAAGTACTATGAACTTAGGAGTAATAATTTGATTTATGTATAGATAGATAAATATTGATTCAAGATATATATTCTTGTTGCATGTAACTTGTGTTCTCATGATTATTAATGTTATCTCTAAAATTAGCTGGGCAATAGTAACATTTATTCTGATTTTTGAAGAGATACCTGTATGATGTAAACATTCAGGTTATTTATTATGTATACAATAATTTGTTAATTTGCAATAGAGAATGTGGATTTTACGAAGATCATAACAACTTTTTTGATTGTTTGCTGGGTGATTGTAACTATTACAAGATGAAAGATTAACAAACACTGTGGCAGATTCGGAAGATTGAAGTTATTTTAATAAAATCAAAAATCTATCAACTAAACTCGTTGTAGTATGTCATACCAATTTACAAAGTTAAGTCCAGAACAAGAGAAATTAATTAAATTTTATAAACATAAGTGGAAAAATATCGCTCTTTCAACTAAGCGAATCGACCGACAAAAAGCTGCCGAGACAGTTAAAGAGATTTACGCTTTTTGCGGTCTTGCCATGCCACAAATAATATTTTGTGAAAGCCCTTATGAGGCTATGAGTAAGACTTTACCAAACTCTGAGTATTTGATTGTTTCACCCTTAATTCAAAGATTATTGCAGTTGCGTTTAAGTATATTAAAATTGTTTCCCGAACAAGCAAGGTTTTACCAAAATCATCTTGCTATTGAAAGACCCGATAATGTAAATGTACATATTCATACAACATTATATTATCGATTTATTTCATACATGAAATCTTTAGAACAGCAGTTCCAAGTTGATTTAGGATATATCACAGAATTAGAAATCGAAGTCAACTTATCAGAACTATATCACCAACTACAAATTGAATTGGGTGAACAATATGATAGTAATTTCATACCGGCTGCTACCTTTTGTAGTTATTCTAGTTGGCTAGATTTTTGGAAATCTGCATTAAATTACACTGGCGAGCAAGAGTTATTGCAGCTATTTCAATCTTTAGCTAAATCTTGTGGTTGGATTTTTCCTTATAAAAAAGTAGCAGTAGTGTGCGATCGCCCCACTAAATTATGCTTTGATAGTGACAATCAGCTCCACGCCGAAGGTGAAAGTGCGATCGAATTTGCTGATGGGTATAAACTTTACGCCTCTCATGGTGTCATCTTACCGGAAAAATACGGTAAGCTACATCCCCACCAATGGCAAGCAGAATGGTTGCTACAAGAAGATAATGCTGAACTACGACGAGTATTAATTCAGGGTATTGGTTATGCTCGGATGATCGAACAATTACAAGCAGCGGAATTAGATCAACATCAAGAATATACATTATTAAAAATAGAAAACGATGTGGATGTAGAACCAATTTTTCTTTTAAAAATGAGTTGTCCCAGCACAGGATATATTCATGTGTTACGTGTACCACCTCATGTACAATCAGCACAAGAAGCCATTACCTGGGCGAATTGGGGAGTTACACCAGCAGAATTTGCTGTGCAAACTTGAGTTTCAAAGCTATCAAAGGCAACTTGAAGGTATCAAAACCTCTGTGGTTGGCTTGGGTAGGAGAAGAAATACCTCCACGATTTAGATGACTTTACCCTGCTTGAGATTGTAAAAAAACCATTAAATTATCTAGAAATGACTGACTCAAAGAAGCTTTCTTTTCACTAGATTCTAGAACTGTCTCCACATTATATTCTCGAATAGCAGTAATTTGACTTTCTCGTGTTGCAGAATTTGGAGAATTGTAAGTCAATTGTAGAGAGACATCGAATTCATCATCTTTTTGAACATTTGAATTAGATTGAGTATAGTTTTGACTAGTAGAATTAATAATAAATTCTTCTTCTATCAAATTACTAACTATTAATCTAAATGCTGCATATTGAATTTGTTCTAAAGTTATCTGATTTTTTCTGGCAATATCTATAAGTGTAGTTTTACCATCAGCACTTTCCCACACTTTTCTTTCAAATGCATCGAGATGTAAGTGAGGTAGGGAATGATTTTTACGTAGTACAGATGAAGATATATCAGGCAACTTATTTTCTAAAAAAGTCCAATTTTTAACTCTTCGCAATCCAATCAGAGTTGCCTCTGTTGCAGGTATGCTCAATCCCGTCATTTCCGCATTGGGCAAAGTCGCTTGAAAATTAAATTCAAATTCGGCATCTTGAAGTTGAAATAAAGGAGTAACTTGTGATGTTATTTGACTTCTGAATAATAGATTCAACTGTTCTGCCTGTAAAATTCCTTGCGATTTCAAGCATAATCCCATCGTCATATTTGGCGAACGGTTAAATGTTTTGACTATTGTATCTGAACTTGCCCAGCCCCGGTGACTGATAATCGAGACTAATCCTTGATTATCTAAGCGATTAGCCGCAGCAACAAGACGACCTTGACGCAGCCAAATATAATAACTTTGCGTCATACTACCAGAAGTATCAAGAAAGTTATGAATTGTCAGTAAACCTGTTTTAAAACCTTCCTCTATAAATTGAAATAATTCTGGTAAAGAATATTTGGATAAGTAACCAGTAAATGCCATATTATTAGGTTTAACAGTTATGGATAAATGCTTCTCAAAAAGTACATCTATGGACTATGCGGTGATTTTACCTATTGCTGAAGTTTGTACATAATGCTGTACTAGTTTAATTAAAGCTTGAACCACTGACGCATTTTGATTTGCATTGACTGTAACAAATGGTGGTCTCGTTAAATCATCAACATACCCAAGTGCAATTGCAATATTTTCTATAGACCAAGCATCAGGATAATCAGCATGAGTGACACCTACAATCATGGGAATTGATGCTAATTGATTCATATAAGAAGTGACACGACGTGCATAACGAAACTCATGAGGGCGATGTGCTGATACAAGCAAAATGTAAGCATGTGCTCGACTAATCAACATATCCCACATAAAATCAAACCTTTCTTGACCTGGAGTACCATATATATGCAACACCATATTTGAACCAAAAGTTAACCGACCAAAGTCAAAAGCAACAGTGGTAGATTTTTTTAAATCACTTACTTGGTCTGTGGCTTTTCGGTCAGTATCTACAACTTTGATTTCACTCACAGAACGAATAAAAGTTGATTTACCAGCCCCCACGGGACCAGTTACAACTAAACGCATTATTTCCATAACAATAGTGATATGCTTAACAACGAAAATCAGCTAATAAGCTCACTTGAAAAATATTTTTCAAGTGAACTAAAATTAAAAACGAAACATTCCATAAGTTCGATATATTTGTATATTAACTCTATGTGAATATTTCCTGGATTGAAACCAGACATCATTAGTTTTATAGCCTAATAATGTAATCTTAATTTAAAACTAATTTCAACTCTGCAACCAATCGTTTAATCTCTAACATTAGCATACCCTGTTTAGCTGATTCGCTAGCCAATATGAGCAAGACTGCATCTTCACCGCAACTTGTAAGAATACCGTATCCTTTAGTTCCTTCTACATATATACGGTCAATATTACCTCTTGATAATTCACTACCAATTCTTTCACCTAGTGATAACATTGCTGCTGACATAGCTGATACTCTATCATCATCCATTCCAGTAGGTAATACCGCAGCTAAAGATAAACCATCAGGAGATACTAAGGTAGCTCCTTGAATATCACTTGTAGCGCTAACAAAGTTCTGGATAATACTGTCTATTTTGACTGCATTGATAGGCATTGGAGTGCTTCCCTAATAAATTAAAATGTTTATCCTAAAAGCGTAAACTCAAAAACATCATGACTTCCGCCTCGAAGTACTGATTCTGTATGTTTACCTTGATAGCGTTTTGCCTTAACAGTTTCCAGTACTCCCCAAACAGCCCCTAATGTAAAAGTAGATTTGCGTGGTGAACCTTGAGGCTCGTTTGCCGAACAAAAAGTCTCTGAAGCATAGACTTTTATTACATCATTTTCTTCAATTATTTTTTCAATAATGCACAAATGAGTGCCTTCTTTTCCTAATGCAAACCTCAGCTTGTCTACAAATACATCCCATTCCATTGATTGATCGACTAAACCTAATTCCTCTGCCAACTGCTTTCCACGAGAACGACCAGCCGCACTCAGCGCAATTGCAGTCACTTTCTCTCCCAGTGCTTCTTCCATTCCTACAATTGCCGCCTTGAAGCAGACAATACTACAATAATCTCCCAACTCTTGACGCAACATATAGCGTTTCTACCCCGAAATCTGTACCTCAAATTATCTCTGTTGAGTTTTGATTAGGAGAATAGAATTTATACGCACTTTTGGTAAAGATACTCGAAAGCTTTGGCTTGGAAAAATGAACTTTCTCCGCAAGCCCTGCTAAACTCCAGAGCCAAAAGAAGTCGCCACAACTCGAAAACCACATATCCGTAATCCCCCATCTGCTTCGTTCCAGCTGCGACTGGCGCTACGACAAAGTTCTGGACTAAAACTCCAAGAACCACCGCGCAATACACGACGATGCATATCTCCACCGACTTCCCATACTGTTCCATCTGTGGGAGCGCCATCATAATTTTTATGCCAAGGATCAGCACACCATTCCCAGACTAACCCATGCATATCATATAAGCCAAAAGCATTTGCCACACCAAAACTACCCACAGGTGTTGTTTCTTTGCGGTATTTACTTCTGATTTCTGGAGATTCGCCACTACTACAATTAGCTAACTCAGAAGTAATTGTTTCACCAAAATGGAAAGGTGTTTTCGTCCCAGCACGAGCTGCATATTCCCATTCCGCTTCGCTGGGTAAGCGATAATGTCGCCTGGTTTTTTTCCACAAGCGCGCACAAAATTCTACTGCTTCGTGCCAAGATACATTTTCTACCGGTCGATTAGCACCTTTAAATTTAGAAGGATAAGGATTCAAAGACTGTTTGACTTTAGGTAAAGCTGCAACTGCTTTCCATTGTGCTTGGGTAACAGGATATTTCCCGATAAAAAAGGGTTCGACGGTGACTTGATGTTGTGGACGTTCGTCAGCATCTCCTTCTTCTTCAGTAGCACCCATTAAGAAACTACCACCGGGGATAGCTACCATTTCCATAGTCACCCCATTTCCCAACCCTTCTGTATAGTAATTGGCAATGTGACAATCACGCTTAATTTCCCTACCTCTAGAGTCTACGGTAACTGTGTCAAATTCAAAAGCTTCTAGAGCTGGAAATCCAGGTGTAACTAATTGTGGGATGGTTGTTGGTAATGGGATTGGGTGGGGTGTGGAAATTGAGGTTGTCGCAGAGATAACGGGTAATCGAGAAGATGATTTTGGGGGATTTAAATCTTTGAGAACCTCTGCTGCTGATTGATATCTTTCTGAAGCTAAATGTTTCAGTAATTTATCTAAAATATTTCCTAAGTCTTCGCTAATAGTAATGCCTTTTTCTTCTAGGACTTGTCGCCATAACCATTTACAAGTCATCGGATCAAATAGGCGGTCATAAATTTGCCCGTAAGCATCTCTAATCGGTAAACATCCAGTGATGAGACGCGCACAAGTTACTCCTAAAGCATACAAATCACTAGCATGACAAGCAAATCCTGCCATTTGTTCACTGGGTGCATAACCAAGTGTATATAGAACTGTAGCTTGTCTGGCTAAACTTGTTTGTGTGACTTGTTTCGCACCACCAAAATCAATTAATACTAGTTTGCCATCGTTTTGACGGCGAATAATATTTTCTGGCTTAATATCGCGATGAATGACGTTACGGGAATGGATAAAATCTAGAACTGGTAATAAGTCAGCTAAAATTTCTCGGATTTTTTCTTCAGTAAAAGCTTCTTGATAAACTTCTGCAAAAAGAGTATTTCCGGGAATAAATTCTTGTACTAGATACAAACTTGTACCTTGTTCAAAGTAAGCTAGTAATCTCGGAATTTGTAGGTGATTTTCTCCGAGTTCATACAGCCGAAAAGCCTCTTCTTTAAATAATTCTGCCGCTTTGGTACGTTCCGATGTACCATAAACTTGGGGAAAAAATTGCTTGATGACACAGGGAGCATTAAGTCTATCCACATCTTCTGCTGCATAAGTTCTGCTAAAACCACCTTCGCCTAACAATCTTGATACGTGGTAGCGGTTGCGTAAAAATTCGCCAAAGTTGCTTTGTCCGCAACTAATGCAAAACCTATTGCCATCAGCATTGAAGGGATTTGAGCAATTCGGATTTTGGCAGATTAGCATAGCCGAGCCAGATATTACATCTTTTCGAGAGTAGGCCCAATACTATCTATATTGAAAACAGATGTGTGGACAAATAAGCACCAAAATTCTCTCATCTGTGATCTTCTCACACAAAGTGTCATACAGATGAAGAAATCCTTTATTTACTTGTTTATCTGTACCTGAGAACCTTTTAAATATAAATAAATATGAGCGCACGGTTTTCCGTTCTGAGAAGGATAATAACGGAAGCGATCGCTCTTGTCAAGCGGTAATATTGGGGAGCGGGGAGCGGGGAGCGGGGAGCGGGGAAGTGTGGGGAGAATAACCAATGCCCAATGCCCCATGCCCAATGCCCCATGCCCAATGACTAGTGACTATTGCCTATTTCTTTCTGAAGAGGCGCGAATTAATTCGGCGATCAAAGCGACTGTTGCTGAGATTAAGATTAAGATGACGCTTAGAGCATTAATGTCGGGTTTGACTCCTGTTCTAATGCGGCCGAAAATTTCCATTGGTAGAGTGTTAGAACCGCTACCACCAGTAAAGGTGGCGATGAGAAAGTCATCTAAACTTAGGACAAACGCCAATAGACAACCAGCGATAATACCAGGCATTAATTGAGGTAATAATACTTGCACAAAAGCCTGTACTGGTGTAGCTCCTAAATCTAAGGCGGCTTCTTCTAAGTGGGGATCTATGTTAGTCAATCTCGCTGAAACAACTAGATTGATATAAGCAAGACAAAATACTACGTGGGCTGCGACAATAGTCCATATATTCAAAGAAATGCCAAGTAGGGGAATAGCAATTGCTGCAAGAAAGACTAAGGTAGCTACTGCGATCGCAATATCGGGAATAATTAACGGTAGATAAGAAATTCCGCGATATAATGCTTTACCCGGAAATTGATACCGTGCCAAACCTACCGCCATTAAAGTTCCCAACACAGCTGAGATACCTACAGCACTCAAAGCAACTATTAAACTGTTTTTTAAAGCCAACAAAATTTGCTCATCCTTCAAGAGTTGGCGATACCAATCTAGGGTGAAACCTTGCCATGCAGCACTGTAAGGTGAATTATTAAAGCTATAAAATCCAAGTACCAAGATTGGTAGATACATGAATACAAACATTAATAGCGAGAAAACCGCTTGCCAAGATAAGACACGCGGTTTTTTTTGTGATTTAGATATATTCACCCTTGTTATTTTGAGTTTTGGTTATTTTATCAGCGATAAGCTAGCACATCTGAAGATTAAAGTCAATAAATTAGGGGAGATGGGAAGTGTGGGGAGTGTGGGGAGTGTGGGGAGTGTGGGGAGAATGATTTGACAAGTCTCTTCCCAATGACGCCAGGTGCTACAACGGAGGGAACCTCCGCAACGCACTGGCTCCCCAATGCCCGATCCCCAATGCCCGATCCCCAATCCCCTACCCCAAAAAGCGACACAAATCTGCGATCGCTAGGAGTAATTGCTCGATATCGACTGGTTTGGCAATATGACTCTGGAAACCTGCTGCTAATAGCCTTTGGCGATCGCTATCTCCGGCGTAAGCAGTTAAGGCGATCGCTGGAATATTTCCACCCTGTTCTGGAGGTATGGTTCTGATTTGCTCTATCAAACCGTAACCATCTACTTCAGGCATCCCAATATCACTGATTAATAAGTCATGCTGCAACTGTGCTAAAGTCGTGAGAGCTTGAGTTGCTGATTTGGCAACAGTTACTGTCGCTCCATACTCTTTTAATAAATATTCCAGAAAATTCCGTGTGTCGGTATCATCATCAACTACCAGTATCCGCAGTCCGGCTAGGTATGAGGAGCTAAATTTATCTGCTTCTTTTTCTGTGTCTGTTTCCTCAATACCTGATTGTTGTTCTATGAGAGGCAACTTTACTGTAAATGTAGCTCCTTGGTTTTCTCCTAGACTATCAGCTGTAACTATACCACCATGCAATTCGACCAAGTGGTGTACTATTGCTAATCCTAATCCCAAACCACCAAATTTCCTAGTAGTACTGCTATCTGCTTGACGAAAGTATTCAAATACGTGGGGTAAAAACTCCGAAGAAATACCCATACCTGTGTCTATAATTGTGATTTGGGCGTAGTTCGTAATTGGGCATTGGGCATTGGGCATTGGGCATTGGGCATTGGAGGAACTTTCCCCATCTCCCTCATCTCCCCCATCTCCCCCATGTCCCCCATCTCCCCCATGTCTAGTTCCCACCACCTGAGACAATCGCACCTCCACCCTACCGCCACCGGGTGTAAATTTGACGGCGTTGGAAAGTAAATTACTGACGATTTGCTGTAAGCGATTTGAGTCACCCTGAACTAAGACAGGGGAAGTGGGGAGATATATATACTCAAGTTGAATTTTTTTAGTTTGTGCAGCTAATTGCACAGTTTCTAATGCAGCATTAATTACTGTTGTCAAATCGACGGTAGCTAAATTTAGGCTCAGTTTACCTCGGAGAATGCGGGAAACATCTAATAAATCATCAATTAGTTGAATTTGTAATTTAGCATTCCGTTCGATAGTATCTAAGGCGCGATCTGTGGCTGTTGGATCTAACTTGCGGCTTCTGAGTAATTTTGTCCAACCTAAGATGGGATTGAGGGGCGATCGCAATTCGTGAGAAAGAATAGCTAAAAACTGATCTTTAACGTGATTAGCGGTTTCTGCTTCTGCACGAGCTGCTTGTTCTAACTCTAGCAGGCGAGCGCGTTGTTGTTCTATTTGTTTTTGATCGTCAATATCAGTACAAGTACCAAACCATTTAATAATGTTTCCTTGCTTGTCTTTGAAAGGATAAGCTCTGACTAAATGCCAACGATATGTACCGTCACTTGCTCTTTTGTAACGCTGCTCGTTTTCAAAGGGAATTCTATTTTGTAAAGATTCTTGCCAGCGTTGGATGGTAGGTTCCAAGTCATCTGGATGCAGTATTTTTTGCCAACCATTTCCCACAGTTTCTTCTAGAGTTAGTCCCGAATATTCACACCATCGTTTATTTGTATAATCAGTGATGCCTTCTGCATTTGATGTCCAGATCATTTCGGGAATCGCTTCACTCAGCATTCTGTAGCGTTCTTCACTTTGACATAGCGCTTCGTTTGTGTGCTTGCGCTCGGTAATATCTTGGGCAGTACCCATCATTCGCACTGCTTTGCCTGTGTCATCGTACAAGCATCGACCTTTAGCTGCAATCCAATGTACACTCCCGTTAGGCCAAATGACGCGGTACTCCACATCATAGCCAACTTTGCCTTCCAGAGTTTGCATGACTGCTTCATGAGTAAACTGACGATCATCTGGATGCAGAGAATTTAAAAATAGTTCGTAGCTCATTTCTGTGTTGGCTGCAAGTCCAAATAGTTGCTTGCATTTTGCTGTCCACACTAAATCATTGGTGGTGAGATTCCAAAACCACATCCCTAACTCAGCAGCGCTGGTGGCTAGGCGGATGCGTTCTTCACTTTCGCGTAAGTCTGCTTCTGTTTGTTTGCGATCGCTAATGTTAGTGGTGACACCAACGATTCTGATAATCTCTTGTTTGCGATTTCGTAGTGCTAATCCTCGATCTTCCACCCACAGATAATGGCCATCCTTGTGACGAACTCGATATTGAGTACAAAAACGGTCTCCTTTTGCTAGACTTTCTGTAAAGTTTCTTTCCGCTGCTTCGATATCATCGGGATGGATGTGCGATCGCCACCATGCGGCAGTTTGTTCAGTTTCTTCTAGTGTGTAACCCAAAAGCTCTGTTAAACCTTGAGTTCTTTGTACAGTATCACTTTTGCTATCCCAATCATATATTAGGCAGTTAACAGCTACTGCTGCTAGCTCAAAACGTTCATGACTCTGTCGTAAGGCGGTTTCTTTTAGCCGTCGATCAGTAATATCTTCACAAAAACCCAGAACCCTCTGTGCTAAACCTTCAGTTGTTCTCCTCAATACCGTCTCATAACAACGTAACCAACGCCATTCACCGTTTGCATGTGGATATTGAAATTCAAAGCTAACTACTTCACCATCAGCAACACAGTTGAGGCGATGATAATGAGTGGGAAGCCGAGCAAAGTCTTCTGGGTACATGCGTTGCACAAGCGATCGCAACCCTGTTGTTTGAATTTCTTGTTGAGTGTAACCCAGGATCTGAGTAACTTGAGTGTTAATGTAAATGACACCCTGCTCAACAATGTCATAAATATACAGCGTACCTAAGCTACTACTAGCAATTTTTTGAATTAAATTAGGATTTTCCTTCAGGGCTGTTGCCAAAGCAACTTCATTTTGCTCAAAAACCGATGCTAAATTTGATGTGGCTATAATCTCAGTAAAAGTTGTAATAATAGTATGCGGTCTAGTTGCTCCTGGTAAAAACAAGGGTTCCGAGTTCACCAGTAGCCAGACAAGTTCACCATGGGGCTGATATAATCCCATGACCACATTCAAACAGGCTTGACCTGTTGTCAGGGCAACCATAAATGGATGATTTTCTTGAGCAAAAGGAGAACCATCTTCACTAATGGTTCGCCAAGATTCATCCAGCCAACTACGCCCGATTAGTTGCTCTGCTTTTACTCCTAAAATCCGCTCAGATAAAGGATTACAAGCCTGGATGCGACCATCAACAAGCTGAAGCAGCATCCCTTGCTCTTGATTTGCTACCATTGTTGTTGTAGATAGTTCAGGTACATGCCGCTGTTGAGACAATTTGTTATCGATTTGCGGTTGTAGAGGCTGCTCAAAGTCGGGCATTTTTATATATTTATAAAATCTACAATATCTTAATTTCAGTTTATCTCTAATGATACATATTTTATGACAAATTTTTCTATCTTTAGAATGAGGATAAACAATCTTTATTATTTGTTTGATTTTGATATTTGAATTGTTAGTTGCTAGTTAGTAGAGATTGTTTTTAGTAATTATCTTAATAATTGCACCAGGAAAAATTATAGCTAAACCAGTCTGTATAGAAGAGATTAATTTATCGCTTATATCCTGTTAAAAAAAATCAAGCTCTAACGGGCAACTAACAATTCACTCTTAACTAGCGTCTCGGAAATTTATATCAATATACATAAACCAAGATTACTCCTGACGAAGGAGCAAAATAAGGTTTTAATTGACTAAAGTGGTCGTAGTAACAAATCAATTAAAAACGAAAGAGATTTTACTATGACAGACCAACAAGAAAACCAAATTAATCAACCAGTAAGTAAAGATTGGCATTCCAAAGACGAGCCAAACGTTAAAGAAAGAAATTTAACAGCAAATCCTGGCGATCGCATTGCTGATGAACCCCAAACAATTGAAGAAAAAAGCCAACAGGTAGCTGTAGATTCTCCTGACATTACAGGCGACCAAATTACTGTTCCTACCTACTTTGTAGTAGATGAACCAAATGGAGAAAAGAAAGCACTTCATCACGTTAAAGACGCTGAAGAAATTTCTGATGTCATTCGACAAGCAAGAGTTGATGAAAATGGCAATAGAATTTGGTGGTAGTTGATTTGATCGCCAACGATCAATTCATGTTCATCATTAGTTATTCTAAATAAAAATTAACTTATAGGAACGGCTTGAGATATGCTTTCCGTTATACCAATTCTTCGTGAAGCTGCTCCCGAATTTTACCCCTCCCCGCTTGCGCTTGGAGGTTAGGGGAGGGGGGTCTTTGTATGCGTCTTCATATAGAATTGGTATTACAGATGTCTTCTTTGTTTTGGTAAGGGTGAGGGAGACCAAAGCGGATTTGAAATATTTATCTAAAGCTGTTCCTCTACAATTTAGGACTTACGCAAAAAACCGCCCAAACTCTTATTTCTCTGTGCCCTCTGCGTTCTCTGTGGTTTGTTTTTCCGTTACCCATGCGTAAGTCCTGCAATTATTGAAGTAGTCAAATATTTAATTTCATAATTTCTCAAAAAAGACGCTTCAGATAATATTCTGTAATAGAAGAATGTATATTTAAGCATAAAACACGCATTTTTCAAAATAATTATAGTTTGAGTAAACCGTATTTATTCATCAAAGTAATCAATCCAACATTCATAGACACACGAAGTGTAGCTTCTTGACAGAATAATCTCAAATCCAAAATTGTTTGAAAATCAATCTAATCGAATGGAGACAAAGATTATGACTACTATTTCAAATCCAAAAAATAGTAAAGTCCGTTATGCTGTAATTGGACTGGGTTGGATTGCTCAGGAAACAGTTTTACCTGCTTTTGAAAATGCCAAAAACTCAAAATTAGTAGCATTATTTTCTGATGACCTAGTTAAACGTCATGACCTGAGTGAAAAGTACGATGTCCCTGCTTTTACTTACGAAGAATACGAAGCATTTCTTAGAAGTGGGGCTGCGGATGCAGTTTACATTGCTCTGCCGAATCATTTACACTGTGAATACACTGTAAAAGCTGCCAATGCAGGAGTACATGTACTTTGTGAAAAACCTATGGCAGTAACAGAACAAGAATGTGAAGAAATGATTCGTGCCTGCCGTAATAATAACGTCAAATTAATGATTGCTTATCGCTTGCACTTCGATCAAGCCAATATGCAAGCAGTAGAAATAGTGAATTCAGGAAAAATTGGTAGTCCCCGCATTTTTAATTCAGTCTTTTCTCAGCAAGTAGTCGAAGGTAATGTGCGCTTAGAACCAATTTCTCATGGTGGCGGTACAGTTTATGATATGGGAATTTATTGTATAAATGCCGCTCGTTATCTTTTTCAAGATGAACCCATAGAAGTAGTTGCATTGTGTGGAAATAATGGTGAGCAGCGGTTTGCAGAAATTGATGAAATGACAAGTGCAATTCTACGTTTTCCTGATGATAAATTGGCAACTTTTACTTCTAGTTTTGGGGTTGCGCCAGTTTCTACTTTGCAGATATTAGGAACAAAAGGCGATTTACGAATGGATTCTGCATATTCCTATCAAGGAGAACTGAAGCAACAAATTACTATCGATAACCAAACTCAGGAGCAATCTTATCCTGCTGGCGATCAATTTGCTGCCGAAATTGTTTACTTCTCAGACTGCATACTGAATGGTAAAGACCCAGAACCATCAGGAGAGGAAGGTTTAGCAGATGTTCGTATTATTCGTGCCATTATCGCATCGGCGCAAACTGGTAAAACTGTAGAACTCGGTGAGTTTACAGAACAAACAAGACCAACAATCAAACAGGTAATTCAAATTCCAGCCAACGAAGAAGAACCAGATTTAGTTCATGCTGCTGACCCATCTGGGAACTAATAGGTGATTCCAATACCATTGAACATTGTAGAGACGTAGCAATGCTACGTCTTTACATTTTGATTCATACATAAAATCGAACCAATTTTTAATTTTACATTTTTAATTTTTAATTCCAAAGGTGGGATTGGCTGAAAAATCTTAGTTAGAGTATAAATGTGTCTAAGGTAAGGTTAATAAAACAGTATAAACAATGAAAAGGCAAATCCTAGCCATAGCCACATTTATAGCTACAATCAGCTTAAATCAAACTGTTTTAGCTGCAAATTCAGAACACATCAGACAGTTATTAGCTAGTAAAAAATGTGAGAACTGTGACCTTAGCGGCGCAGGGTTGGTAATGGCTGACTTGAGCAATGCAAATCTCAAAGGAGCTAATCTCAGTGGTGCTAATCTTAGTCGTGCTAACCTCAGTGGTGCTGATTTAGCTGGTGCAGACTTGAGTGGTGCTAGCTTATTTGGTGTGAACCTCAGTGGTGCTAAGTTGACTGGGACAATTCTCATGGGTACAGACTTGAGAAATACCTATCTGAGCAATGCAGATTTAACAGGAGTGAATCTTAACGGCGCCAACTTGCAAGGAGCTTACGGTATCCCGTCGCAAATTGCTAAACCAGAAGAGTTTTATGCTTGGGGTGTTACCGAAGCGCAAAAAGGCAATCAGCAGCGGGCGTTAGAATATTTTAATCAAGCGATCGCACTCAAGCAAGACTATGCTGGTGCTTATTTAGCTCGTGCTGTTGCTCGTTACCAATTGTTCGATCAACAAGGTGCTTTCCAAGACGCCCAAGCGGCAGAAAAATTATTTACAAATCAAAATGATCGTGATGGAATACAAACAGCACAAGTTTTTCTTAAACAACTACAAACACCCCAAACAGCACAGCTAGATCGTGGTAAACCCAGTTTTATGGACTTTTTTGGAAGTGTGACTTCAGTCTTACTCCAGTTCTTACCTTTTTAGGGGATTGGGAAGCGGGGATAAGGGAGACAAGAGAGACATGGGAGACAAGGAAGATGGATAGAATCAATAAATGACTATTGACAATTGACTCTTGACAAATGACTATTTCCAAGCAATTGTGGGAAGCAAATCTAGATATAGCACAAGCTTGTTTATTACATCCCTTTGTTGAAGGTATTGCTTACGGAACTCTTGCGTCGGCGAAATTTGCTTACTATGTTGGTCAAGATGCTTTTTTCTTAGAAGCATTTGCTCGTGCTTACAGTGTCGCCGCAGCCAAAGCACCCGATTGGGAAGCGTTTATCACATTTCACGAATTAGCTAGTGGTGTATTGGAAGAAATGCGGCTGCATGAAGGTTATGCTGCTCAGTGGGGGGTTGATTTACGTTCTGTGCAACCAGATGCAGCGACGCGTCACTATACAGACTTTTTACTAGCCACTGCTTGGGGTGGGGATGTGGGTTTAACTGCTGCTGCTATGTCTCCCTGTATGCGTCTATACGCTTTTTTGGGAGAAAAGTTGGCTCAAGATGGTATTCCGGAGCATCAATACGCCAATTGGATTCGTACTTACAGCAGTCCAGATTTTCAGCCACTGGTGCAACAGTTAGAAAGTCTAGTGGAGCGTTTTGCAACTAATTCTAATCCAGTCCACTCAACTTATCGCTATGCTATGTTGTGTGAGCAAGACTTCTTTCAAGCAGCATGGCAATTTGGGGAGTAGTTTCAAACGGGTAGAGGAGCCTTTAAGATATGCTATTTCTGCTGTTTATAAGTAGAACAGCGTAAATAATTAAAGGTTTGTAGTGAGGACTTTAGTCCTCAAATAAGGACTAAAGTCCTTACTACGAACTAGATTCCAGTAATTTTACATTACTTCACATAGTTTGCTTTTTTCAAATCGTTCTACTTACACAATTAAATCTGTCTAAAGAATAGTAATTATTATTACCTGAGCTAGAAGAATTTATTAACTTTCATCAAATAATATCTAATTGTTCATTATCAACATAATTTAGCATTGATTACTTTTTTAAAGATTAATAATGATGATTAAAAATAAATATAAATAAAAAGTTTATTTTAGATAAAATCAAAATTTAACTTTTGGGCAAGTGTCTTTGAGTCAGATGTGCCAATAGTTGTGCAGCATACACGACTTGATTCAAGACAATGTGAAAATGCTTTGCTCAGTACAATCGCTTACGCCAGCAGTAATTAATCTTGAAATTACTATTGAGGTTAGTAAAGTGACTGCAATGAAACACCAGTGGTATAAAAACGCAATCATTTATTCCTTAGATGTTGAAACATTTGTAGACTCAGACGGTGATGGTGTAGGTGATTTTCAAGGGCTGACTAAGCGGCTAGATCATCTGGCTGGACTGGGAATCACCTGTCTGTGGCTATTGCCATTCTATCCTTCCCCTAACCGTGATAATGGCTACGACATCATCGATTACTACAACGTTGACCCCCGATTGGGGACTTTGGGAGACTTTGTAGAGTTCATGCATGAAGCAAGGGAACGGGGTATTCACGTAATTATTGATTTGGTTGTTAACCACACTTCCAATCAACATCCTTGGTTTGTGGCGGCGCAAACCGACAAAAACTCCAAATATCGCGACTACTATGTATGGGTAAAGGAACCGCCTAAAACTGGCTCCCAAGAAGTAGCCTTCCCTGGCACAGAAGACAGTATTTGGGAGTATGACGACAAGGCGGGAGCCTATTACTTACATCACTTTTACAAAGAACAACCTGATTTGAATATCGCTAACCCAGCAGTGCAGAAAGAAATTTATAAAATAATGGCTTTTTGGCTGGCACTTGGCATATCTGGTTTTCGCGTAGATGCTGCTCCCTACTTAATTGAGGGAATGGGGATCAAAGGTGCAGAAAAATCTGATTTAGACAATTTTCTATCAGATATGCGGGAGTTTCTTTTATCCCGTCGTGGTGATGCAGTGCTGTTAGCAGAAGCAAACGTAGAACCAGATAAACTTGCGATTTATTTTGGAGATGGCGATCGTATGCATATGCTGTTCAATTTCTGGTTGAATCAGCATATGTTCCTTGCTCTTGCTCGCCAAGAAGCAGCACCTATCTGTCACGGATTAAAAACCCTGCCAAAAATTCCTGACGTGTGCCAGTGGGTGAACTTTGTCCGCCATCATGATGAGCTTACCTTGTCTGAAGTTAAGGAAGCCGAACGGCAAGAAGTGTTTGCAGCCTTTGCCCCCAAGGAAAACATGCAAATTTACGGACGAGGTATTCGGCGCCGACTACCACCGATGGTGAAAGGTGACCGTCGGCGGATAGAACTGATTTATAGCCTCTTGTTTAGTCTACCTGGTACGCCCTTAGTGCGCTATGGCGAAGAAATTGGTATGGGCGATGATCTATCACTCGAAGATAGAAACAGCGTCCGCACACCGATGCAATGGTCAAATGAGTTGAATGGCGGCTTTTCTACTGCCTCTAGTGATGCCCTTCCCCATCCTGTGATTTCTCAGGGAGAATACGGTTATCAAAAAGTTAATGTTGCTACCCAACAGCGTCAGCCTGAGTCATTAATCAACTGGATGGAAAGGGTAATCCGGATTCGCAAGCAGTGTCCGGAGTTAGGTCGGGGCGATTGGCACATTCTGGAAACAGAAGAGCCATGCGTTTTTGCCCACTGCTGTGAATGGGAAGGTAACGCGGTGATTGCAATTCATAACCTAGCAGATAAGGAGTGTACTGTTACGCTCAAATTACAAGAGCATAAGTATCTGATTGATTTGTTTTGTAATTGCGAGTACGAACCACTTAATGGCGATACTCGCTCTATCCCATTGTCAGCATACGGCTATCGCTGGTTCCGAGTTGATGGAATTAAGTAGCCATGAGAAGGCAGAAGGAAGAAGGCACTTATGCTGAAGGGAACCCCATAAATAAATATAGGGGTTTCTAACAAGGACGCCTTGTATCTTGTGCTACGCATCTTGATACAAATCTTATTATCTTTTCCACGAATAAATTCGGGGGCTTGAAACCAAATGGCAGAATGAAGAGGACTGAATTTTTTGGTATAAATTTTTTATTAAACCTTCTGCCTTCTGCCCTCAGCATAAGTGCCTTTCTTCGGTCATCAACTGCGTACATAAATTATTAAATAGACTTATGGCAAAGATTGGCTATCATGCTTCCCATGAACAATTTAAGCCCAGTGAATTGCTAAAGTACGTGCAGATGGCAGAAAAAGCTGGCTTTACCCATGCTCTGTCTTCTGACCACTTTTACCCTTGGAGCGAACAGCAGGGACAAAGTGGCTTTGCCTGGTCATGGCTGGGTGCAGCGATGCAAGCAACTCCAAGTCTTTGTTATCGAATTGTCTGCGCTCCTGGACAGCGTTATCATCCTGCTATTATTGCTCAAGCAGCGGCAACCTTAGCGGAAATGTTTCCCAAGCGTTTTTGGCTAACCGTTGGCAGTGGTCAAGCACTCAACGAACGTATCACTGGAGACAAATGGCCTTGCAAGAGCGATCGCAATGTCCGTTTGAAAGAGTGTGTCGATATTATCCGCGCCCTTTGGGCTGGAGAGACAGTAACCCATCACGGATTAGTCTGTGTGGAAGAGGCAAAACTTTATACCCGTCCCCAGACATCACCTCTAATTATTGGAGCTGCGATCACCGTTAAAACCGCAGAATGGCTTGGTAGTTGGGCAGATGGATTGATTACAATTTCTCGTCCACCAGAAAAACTGAAAACAGTGGTCGATGCTTTTCGTCGTGGTGGTGGAGAAGGCAAACCCATGATTTTGAAAGTCCAACTTTCTTATGATCGCGATCAGGAACAAGCGCAACAAAAAGCCCATCAGCAGTGGCGCAACAACATTTTTAAAAACATAATGATGACAGAATTACGAACTCCTCAACAATTTGATGCAGCTGGAGAATTTATTCAACCAGAGGAGTTAAACGAACACGTCCGCATTTCAGCAGATTTGCAGCAGCATATTGAGTGGTTGCAAAAAGATATAGAACTAGGGTTTGACGAATTGATTTTACATAACGTCAATCGAGAACAGCAGCAGTTTATTGAGGTGTTTGGAGAGAAAGTTGTGCCAATGTTAGCAACAGACTAATACCATTTAACGAAAAATATGACACAGATATAAACCCTGAAAGCTTTGCTGCATCTAAGTTTTTTAGCTACAGAAACTCAGCAATTCTACTGACAGCAGTTTCTAAGATGGCTGGCTCATGTACCAAAGCAAAGCGAACATAACCTTCTCCAAATTTGCCAAAACCAACACCAGGAGAAACAGCAACTCCTGTTTTTTCTATTAGTTGGGTACAAAATTCTATAGAATTCTGATTCCACAGTTGCGGTAATTTTGCCCAAACGTACATTGTGGCTTTCGGTACAGAAACTTGCCAACCAATGCGATGTAAAGCATTAACAAAGACATCTCGACGCTGACGAAATTTGTCAACGGAGGTTTTGACTAAATCTTGTGGCCCTATCAAAGCCGCGATCGCACCATTTAAAATACCACGATACTGATTAAAATCAACTGCTGCTTTAACTTGGCGCAAAGCCCGAATTAACTCAGCATTCCCAATGGCGTAGCCAATCCGAAAACCGGCCATGTTGTAGGATTTGGAAAGTGTGAAAAATTCTATGGAGACGGTTTTTTGGGGGTCTGCTTGCAAAATCGAGGGAGCAAGAGATTTGGAATTGGGGATTTCTGTTGAATTCTCTTTTTCCTTTTCCTGGAAGACTAAATCAACGTAGGGAAAATCGTGAACCAAGACAAGATTGTGCTGCTGACAAAAGGCGACTGCTTCTTGAAAGAAAGATAATGGCGCGATCGCACTGGTAGGATTATGTGGATAGCTCAACACCATCATCCGTGATTGTGCTAGTACGGATGTAGGAATGTCAGCAAAGACGGGTAAAAAATCATTTTCTGGGCGTAGTGGCATGGGGTAAACTTGACCACTAGCTAAGTAAACTCCCCCAGCATGGGAAGGATAACCCGGATCAAGTAACAGAGCAAAATCTCCTGGATTGAGGATTGCTAAGGGTAAATGGGCTGTCCCTTCCTGAGAACCAATCAGTGGTAGTACTTCTGTTTCTGGATCTACAGCAATGTCAAATTTTTGCTCGTACCATTGCGCCGCAGCTTGGCGAAAGCCTTGAGTGCCGTGAAATAACAAATAGCCGTGGGTACTTTGATCATAGACAGACTGAGCGATCGCATCTACTACATGTGATGCCGCTGGCAGATCCGCAGATCCCAAGGATAAATCTATTAGTTGCTGTCCGGTAGCCAAAGCTTTCGCCTTGGCTTTATCCATATCGGCAAATACATTAAATTGTAAGGGCTGTAAACGTTTGGCAAATTGCATTTGAGTATTTGTCCTTTGTCATTAGTCCTTTGTCATTTGTCCTTTGTCCTTTGTCTAAAATACTAATGACCAATCACAGACGCCATGTTCCTCACGTCTCTACCAATGACTATTGTACAGACGCGATTCATCGCGTCTCTACCAATGACTAATTTAAGTGAGTATCTAAGAAACTAATTAATTTTTCTTTACCGATAACTCCTTCCATAGATGCCAAAATATTGTCACCTTGAATAAGTCTGAGGGCGGGAACCCCTTCTACCTGGTATTGCTTAACAGTAATTGGATTAGGATCTATTTCCATTTTCACTACTTTTAAGCGATCGCTATAGGTATTGGCAGCAAGGTTCACTAGTGGCGCCATTAATTGACAAGGACCACACCAAGAAGCCCAAAAGTAAACTAATACTGGCTCCTCGGCTTGCAAAACTTCGGTTTCAAACTCAGCATCAGTTATGGTTTTGACACCCTTACTCATTCCCGTCTCCTAATGGTGGTATCGTTATCAGTTGACACACAAAATTACTCTATACCAAACTAGTCAATCATCCATAGTCAATATTTCATAATTATCACCACTATAAACTATTTGTAATTATTAACAAATAAATGTTGACAAAAAATAAAATATATGTAATTTAATGTACTAATCATTTTAAATCTTTTACCCCGTGTCTCCCCACACCCAGACGCGATGAATCGCGTCTCTACATTACACCCCACACTCCCATGTCCCCTAACGCAAAATCCCACATCTATAAAGGTGTGGGATTCATTTCCAAAGTATGATCAAAGCTTCACATCTGATCTAATTGCTTGCGTAGCGATTCTAACTCAGCATCAACGACTTCATTGTTGGATTTAGAAGTGT
The DNA here is from genome assembly GCF_004323185.1 of Westiellopsis prolifica IICB1. Taxonomy (GTDB): domain Bacteria; phylum Cyanobacteriota; class Cyanobacteriia; order Cyanobacteriales; family Nostocaceae; genus Pelatocladus; species Pelatocladus prolificus_A. The sequence continues at coordinate 1,786,141 of NZ_NAPS01000001.1, read as the reverse complement.
TTGGTTGCTGGGTGTTAGTGGTAGATTCTTGGGGTAGTAGTGGTTGATTGGGGGGATTAGCAGGAGCCAGGGAAATTTTGAGAGCTGCCAATTCATCGTCAATGTCGCTACTAGATTCTAAAGCCGCAAATTGATGTTCTAAATCTGAGCCAGCTAACTCTGCTGCTGATTGGGCGCGAGCTTCTTGCATTAGGACTTTTTCTTCCATGCGCTCAAAAGCTGCCATTGCTGAGGAGGTATTCATACCTCGCACCATACCTTCGAGTTGCTCTTGGGCTTTAGCAGCAGTGATCCGAGCTTTAAGCATTTCTTTCTTAGTTTTAGCTTCGGAAATTTTGCTTTCGAGCTGGATTAAGTTACGCTTGAGACTGTCAACTTGAACTGTTTGCTGTTCTAAGCTGGCTTTGAGAGCAGTTCCTGACTCAGTAAAAGTCTTTTTGCGCTCTAGAGCTTGGCGTGCTAAATTTTCGTCACCTTTTTGCAGTGCTAGTTGAGCATTGCGTTGCCACTTATTGATTTCATTTTGGGCATCATTATATTGTTTCTCGGTGCGTTTTTGAGCCGCGATCGCTTGAGCTACTCCCTGGCGCAGCTGAACTAAGTCTTCCTGCATTTCCAGGATTGCTTGTTCCAGCATTTTTTCAGGATCTTCGGCTTTACTGACTAAATCATTGAGGTTGGCGCCGACTACTCGCTTAATACGATCAAATAATCCCATAATTGTGTTTTTCCTTTGAAAGATTTACGCGCGACTTTGGCAATTAGCTGGATTTGAAAATGGGGATCGGGGATCAGGGATCAGGGATCGGGGAAGGTGGGGCCCCCTCTGGGGATAAGGGGCAACGGGGATCGGGGAATCAGGGTAGAAATTTTCGGAGTCATATTCTTATTTGTACGCAGTTTATGAAAACTACTTATTTAAATTTAATCTTTTCAGACTCATTGAGTTCTCATTCCCCTTCACCCTTCACTCTTCACCCTTCCCCCTTCACCCTTCATCCTTCGTCTTTTCCCTTTCATCCTTCATCCTTAATAAACCCTTATTCTTAAGATATGCTTTTAATTTACAAATTGCCCAATCGCGCTTAATTCTCACCTTGGGGTAATTGCTGTGGTGTTGATTGTGTATTTTCCGTACTGCTAGGTAATTTTGCTTTCATCTGTGATAGTTCGGTATCTACTTCAGATTCAAGGTCTGCAAATCGTTTTTCCAATTCATCTGTTCCGGTAACGGCTATTGCTTCTTTTTGAGCTTCTAATTGGAGAACTTTTTCTTCCATGCGCTCAAAAGCACTCAAGCTACTTGTCCCAGAAACACCTTCTAGCAAGTCTTGAAGTTTCACGCTGGCTTCAGCAGAACGAGCGCGAGCAATATACATATCTTTTTTAGTTTTAAGTTCGGTAATCTTTAGCTCTAGCGATCGCATATCTTTTTTGAGCCGATCCACAACGCTACTTTGCTCTTCTACTTGATTATAAAGCCCTGTGGCTGTTTCTTCATAAGCACGGCGTTTGGTGAGAGCTTCGCGTGCTAGAACTTCGTTACCTTGTTGTAATGCTAATTGGGCGCGACGATACCATTCTTCACTTGCGGATTGGGCTTGCGCTGCTTGCCGTTCTGTGCGTTTTTGGCTGGCGATCGCAGCTGCTATCCCCTGTCGCAGTTGTACCAAATTATCCTGCATTTCCAAAACGGTTTTTTCCAGAATTTTTTCTGGATCTTCCGTAGACCCAATCAGACTGTTGATGTTAGCACGAATTACCCGCCCAATCCGATCAATTAGTCCCATTTCGCCCTCCATCTACTTTCTAGGGGTAGTTCAAAAGCCAAACAAGCAAAAAGTAAAAAGAATATTAATTATTTCTTTTGACTTTTGACTTTTGACTTTTGACTTTTGACTTACCTTTACCCTATTCTCCTACACCCTATCCTGAATAGACTTCTTGCAGAAGTGTGACAACTCTCCCCTAACAGGATTTTAGATTTTGGATTAGGAAACTCTTTGGTGCATAAGATTTCTGTAGATCCATCTGTCGCATTCTTTTATCAAATTGGTATTAGTTTCTGGGTTCGCCGAAATGATTTTTGTGTGCGCCGAAATGATTTTTGTGTGCGCCGAAATGATTTTTGTGTGCGCCGAAATGATTTTTGTGTTCGCCGAAAT
>NZ_NAPS01000001.1:1707593-1783631 GCF_004323185.1 Westiellopsis prolifica IICB1 | reverse complement strand
CGAAATGGTTTTTGGGTTCGCCGAAATGGTTTTTGGGTTCGGCGAAATGATCCTTTTCTGAGAACCAAACCTTAATGAACTACTCCACTTTGGCTGTAATTCCCTGACTTTCTAAAAATTGCATCTGTTTTTTAACTTGTTGTTTAGTTTTAAAAGCTCCCAGATAAATTAATTTTTTATCCTTTGATAAATAAGCATCAGGAACTACTTGCCTGACTGTAGCGAAAGTTTTGTCATCTTGATTATCTATAATGATGTGAAAAAATCCATCCCTCGATGGTTTTATTCCTGGGTCATCGATATTTTGTAGACTTGGTGTTGGTTTTGGCGTGGTAGGAATCACACCTGCCATCGGTGAGAATGTTGGTTGTGCTTCTGTAGTAGTCTCAGGTGCAATTGTCGAATTTTGAGCAACTTGACTAGATTCTTTTACGGGTGTTGGCTTGGGTTTTGGTGTTAAACCCACAACATCATTGGGGTTTTTAACTTCTGGAAATTCGCCCGTTTCTAGATTGGGGATTTTAGGGATGGGTGTAAGTTCTGGTTCTGCGACTGCGGTAGTGTTAGGTTGGTTGTTTGTTGGTGGTTGGTTATTAGGGGTATTTTTTTTAAATAAACCGCCGAAACTCAAATTCGGCAAATTTTTCATATTAAATACTGCATAACTCAGGCTAAGACTTGCCATCAACAGCAGTAGCATTGAGCCTATACCCAAAGGTGAAAGTAGAGTGTCATGAGAATTCTTCCGCTTTTGGGTTGGTGATTGTTCTTCTGTCAAACTTCGCAGCAGCGCTTCTGATGATTCTAAATAGTCATCAGGTTGTTTAGGAATATTGTCTGGTTTGACGAGATTCTCACTCTCATCTGTTTTAATTAACGCAGGCACAATACTAGCGGAATTTGGTGTAGGTGGAGAGGGAATAGCAGAAGTATGTTGTTGCTGTGTAGATTCTTCCTTGAGTGGTGTTGGTAGTTGTACTTGTTGTTGGGTATCTGGTTGAGATGTTGGTGGTGCGGTGGTGGAAAACTGTACTAAGGATATTTCCTCAGTACTGTTAGTGACTGGTGATTGGGTTGTGACTTCAGTTGTAGAAGTGGCAATTATCTGTTGAAATTTACTACTGATGGGATTACCCATACGAGTTTGACTAAGTGTCTTGTATGTAAATCGTGTACGCCGATAACGTGCCAATTCTTGATCTAGTTGTACTTCTAAACTCGCCAGTGCTGCTGCAAGTACTGGCTTTAACTCAGGTGTTTTGGAGGATTTTGCACCCGAATCTACCACAGGGTTTTGACTCATTGTCTATCTGCCTCAAACCTAGACTGCCATTTTCGATAAACTAAAAAAGCTAAGTGCGATCGCCAATTGTTCTATTGATTCAAAATATCTTTGTACCAACACTATCGTACATTTACCCAAATTAAATTGTGACGCCCATAAACTAGGATGTCGTTGAAATCTGTTAATGATATTTTAAGTGTTCTCCAACTAGAGACTAAACTACGAGAGCAACCATTTCAACGTTTGCTTAAATGTTGGTCTGAAGTTGTAGGAACAGCAGTAGCAGCTCATACTCGTCCATTGTCAATTCAGCGTAACGTCTTATGGGTGGCAACTTCTAGTGCTGCTTGGGCGCAGAATTTGACTTTTGAACGTCAACGGCTACTTGTCAAGTTAAATGCAGTACTACCTGATCCTTTGGCGGATATTCGCTTTTCGACTGCTGAGTGGCGCTCTCGCAAACAAGTTGCTCATCAACCAAACTCATCTGTAAATCCCCAGCATCCAAGTTACCTTGGTCAAGAAATTGCACGAGAAAATGATGTCAACTCCACTGCTGGTGATGCTAATACAACTTTTGCAGATTGGGCAGTAACAATACAAGCGCGATCGCACCATTTACCCCTTTGTCCTGAGTGTGAATCTCCTACACCTCCAGGTGAAATCCAGCGTTGGGGTGTTTGTTGTTTGTGTGCTGCTAAAAAGTTTTCTCGGATCGGGGATCGGGGATTGGGGATCGGGGATCGGGGATCGGGGATCGGGGATTGGGGAAGGTAGGGGTCCCCTTTGGGGATAAGGGGCTAAGGGGTAACGGGGATTGCTTAAGGTGGGGATTGGGGAATACTTCGCGAACAAATCCCCTTAACTCTATCTTGCACCAACCTTGTATCCCGCCTCAGAATTAATTCTGAGACTAACAGCATAAGTCCGTTCAAACGGACTCAAACATCGTCCTAGTCAGATTTATCTGACTTTAGCTATTAGCCAATAAATAAATTTATTGGCGGGATGAAAAGCTGATGCAAGATATGAGTTAATTAATTTATGGGAATTTCCATGTTAAGAGTTAAGAGTTAAGAGTTCCCTTTTAAGTGATATTCAATATCTCAGCTTGCGCCTTGAGTGTATATTATAAACTACCTATGTCCTCAAAGGTTATCTGTGCTACGTTTTCTATTTATCTCCTATGCCAAAATATATACAAAAATCAGCTTATGCTATGTATCTTGCTGCTAAATTAAAAATCTTCACGCCTCAATAGTTTTTATTTTAGCCTTGATCCCCAGCTGGTTTTATCTAAAATCAGTCATATGTCAATTTATTTTGTTGTGTATCACATTCTTAACAAAAGAGTTGAAAACATAACACGAAGATAAAAAAAATCTAAAGCAATATCTCTCTTGGGGATCGCTATAACCCATATATAAATATGCTTTTTGGTACAAAACACGATTGATAAGTGTATGCAAAATTAGATTATGTCAATAAGCCTTAGAAGGCAGCATAATATATGAAAAACATTAATTACTTAACTTCTGCTTGTAAATATTGTCGTTACTACCAACCAGAAGGGCGTCGTGGTGGTATGTGTCAACAGTTGGGAGCATCAGTACAAGCTTCTTGGAAAGCTTGTTCTTTAGCGCTACCACCATTTGCTCCTTCTTGGGAAAAATTGGAAGATGTTTGGAGTTTACCAGATGCTACCCCAGTCTTAATTTCAGATATCAATGAATATGCAACTGTTACAGACGAAGTAGCTAGCTGTACTTCTGAACATACCAAAGCAAAGGTTATGACATATTAGCTTTTGACTACTGTTCGGAAATAACTTAAGTAGTAGAAGCACAAATTCTATAGTTTTTATACATCCATTGAGGTAAGATGAAACTCAGACCCCTTTAAAGTCAACTTTTCGGATAATAGTGTAGAAAAAGTGAACGGCAAAGGATAGAGCTTTGCTAATTCCAAGATAAAATTTGCTTTTTAATGATTATGGGTCTAGAAAAAACCTTGATATGTATCAAAAATCGCTCCTTTGATAGAGGAGCGATTTTTAGTAGTTGGTTGTTGGTTGGTTTGAATTTCGCGAAGCAGCTCTACTGTTCCAGTTTTCTCATCTGAATCAATGTATCCTCGTAATAATAATTATTATTTTGTTGCCGATAAAGCTCTGCGGCTTGTTTAAAATCAGCAAGGGCGCCTTTTTTATCTCCTAAATCACGACGCGTCAGCGCTCTATTATAGTAAGCATTGGCATAGTTCGGATTGATTTTGATGGCTTGGTTAAAATCAGCAAGTGCCTGTTGGAAATTTTTCGAGTCAAAGTAGGCAATACCCCGGTTATAATAGGCTTTGTCATAACCTGGTTTATAGTTGATTGCCTGGTTATAGTCGGCGATCGCTCCTTGTTTATCTCCCAACTCAGAGCGAGTTAAACCCCGGTTAAGATAGGCATTGGCATACTTTGGATTTAGCTTGAGAGCTTGATTGTAATCAGTTATAGCCCCTTGTTTGTCTCCCAATTCATAACGGGTTAATCCCCGGTTATAGTAAGCTTTGTCATAGTTGGGATTGAGCTTGACCGCCTGATTAAAATTATTAAATGCTCCTTGTTTATCTCTCAAATCATAAAGGGTTAAACCGCGATAAATATAGGCGTCGGTATAATCAGGTTTCAGCTTGATAGTTTGATTGAAATCATCCAGCGCTTTTTGAGTGTCTCCCTTTTCCGAAAGAGCTACTCCCCGATTGTAGTAGGCAAGAGCATAATTAGGATTGATCTTGATTGCTTGGCTGTAATCATCAATTTCCCCTTGTCTGTCTCCTAATCTATAGCGAGTTAAGCCACGGTTGTAGTAAGCTTTGTCATAGTTGGGATTGAGTTTGATCGCTTGGTTATAGTCAGCGATCGCTCCTTTTTGATCACCGGATGCAGAGCGAGCTAAAGCCCGATTATAGTAAGCTTTGTCATAGTTGGGATTAATCTTGAGGGCTTGATTATAATCCGCCATCGCCCCTTTATGGTCTCCTAATTCGTAGCGTGCTAAACCTCGGTTTAGATAAGCATCTTCTGCATTGGGTTTAATTTTGAGTGATTCGTTATAATCAGCGATCGCTGCTTGGTATTGTTGCAGTTCATAATAAACTAAACCCCGGTTGTAGTAAGCATCGTCATGTCTGGGGTTAATCTTGACAGTTTGAGTATAGTCAGCTATGGCTCCTTGTTTATCTCCACTATCAGAGCGGGCTATACCCCGGTTATAGTAGGCATTAGCATATCTAGGATTGAGGCGAATAGCTTGAGTATAGTTGGCGATCGCTCCTTGATAGTCTTGATTGCGATAATTATCGTAAGCTTTGATAAAAAAGTCATCTGCTTTCGGCGCAGTCGGAATAGTCCCAGTAGTACTATTTCTAATATATGAACGTCCTCCCACATCGATCCCAACTGCTACCATTTTTTGCAAAGCAACGTTGATGGTTGTACCGATACCAACTTCTTGTTCATCAGCTCTACCATGAACACCTACCAATTCCCCTTTTTCATTGAGTACAGGGCCACCACTCATCCCATTGAGCGTCTTGTTTTCATATATTAAGTTATAACCATCACGCTGGGCTGCACCGTTAGCGTTTACCTGTCCTTTGTTGAAAGAAAAGTAGGGATTAGAAATAGCTGCTGTTTTGGCTGGAAATCCACCTACATATACAGTTGTGGTTGCTGTCGCTTGATCAGAGTTACCGATTTTGGCAACATTGTAAGGTTTGCTACTACTAAACTCGATGAGCGCCAAGTCTAATCCTTGCAAGTGTTTGACATTGTTCGCTGCATAAGTTTGTTGGTCTGGTGTAATTATTTGGTATTTTTTACTCTCTTTGACTACGTGATAAGCAGTCAAGACTGTATAACTGTCACCAGAACGTCTAATAATTACTCCCGAACCCGTAGCAGGAGGAATTTGATCATCCACAATTTGTACTGTAATTTCTCTACCTATGTTTTCTATCTCTTGAGAAGATAAAGCAACTGCAATCTGTGGTTGTGTCAATGTAATAGACGCGCCTATCAATACAGATGAAACACTGTAAAAATACTTCATATTTATAACCTGACTTAGGTCTTTTTATTTACATACTTGCATTAAATTAAATTCTGTTGGTATAGGCAAGATGTTTATTACCAAAATACTTCAGCTTTTGTAATGTACGGTAATTCCCATCTGTGGATCTTCTACAGTTCTTAATCACTCAACAACATTCGGGTTTCCTGCATGAAAAGGTATCATCCGTTGCACCCAAATTTTGCTATCAACTCGAAGTTTCTCGTTGCAAATGCGATCGCAAAATCATAGAGAATTTCCACAAATTATCGCACTTAATACAGGTAATTTATTATTAACTATCAATTCTTAGCTTGCTTACTAAAAATTTTTAGTGTAGTATTAAAGATATAGAGAAGGCGCTCCAGACTAGCAACCTCAAGCGCCTCTCTATCTCAAAACAATCGTTCATCGTTTTGATATTCAAAATTGTAGCAATGACTAAACCAATTTTTTGTCAAACACCTACCAGAGGCTTTGTAAATTTAGCTTACGCTCGCAAAGTTTGTTTTCGGAGAGTAAACTATAACATGGCTTGGCAATTTGCCTGCGTGATCATTTGGAGTAATGGTGAAAAGGAAAGTTTTTTTGGTAAAGATGCTGAAACTATAGTCCAAGCATTAGAAAAAATGAAATAAAAGTAAAATTGCGGGGGAAATTCCCCTGCGATCGCACAGGGCGAAATTTCATCCTGTGTAACTTTTTATATTGAAGATTTATTAATGTTTTAGCTTCAGATATTTTCAAGTTTCCCATATTACAGGAATCTATAGATCTAAGAACAATAAATCACCTTATACCCCTATTCTCCTAAACCCCTGGTTATAACAACTAACTTTGATTAAGTTGCTGTACCAACAAGACAATTAAGTAAACGAGCATATTCAATGAATCATTTCAACTCAATAATAAAGTTAATTTTGATTGCGATCGTTGGGATTATAGTTACAGTCAGTCCAGCCAATGGCAGGAATGATAATGAATATGAAATTTGGGGTGCAGACCAATCTAACTCAGTATCCGGTGTTCAGTCTCGTGGAATAAATGGTAGCTGGATTTGGGTTTGGGACAGCAAGGATGTCAATAAACAACTAAACTACGGTGGTAAAGAAGCAAAACCCCTTGGTTGTGATGGCAAAAACCGCGCTGGTGAAGGCCCGTGTAATATTCATGATGTATTCCCCGCTAGCCTAATCGAATACAAAACTGATGGACAGCCAACAGGTAATACTTTGGGTAATTTGCCAGCCTTCGGTCGTCTGCATGGTATGCTAACAGACCCGCAAAACAAATACATGAATGTAAACTTGTTTGCTCCGAATGGTGGTTATGTCGGCATCATAGATGGCAGAACCAAGGGAGCCGTAGCTTTATTTCGTGTCACCCGCACCAATACTGGTCGTTCAGTACATATGTCCTTCTGGAACAGTGATGGTAGCGCCTTACTGTTAGCAAACTTGGATGGCAAGGTATTAGAACGCATCGACATCACCCGCAATCGTCGTGGTGATATTATCGCTGCGACTTTCAACAAATCGGCTTCCTTGGGTGTGGGAAAAAGTATAACCATCGAAGAAGATGCCAAAGTTTATCTGGGCAAGAACGGTCAAGGAAAAGATTTGATTGGTAGTATTGTGGGTAGCTACGACAACGCAGACTTTAGCGACTTGACACCAAATAGTAATTGCAAAGAAAACGGTTGCAATCAAAACCCTATTTCACTTGGTGGTCGGACTAACAATGTGATCATCTGCCCAATAGTCTCCAACCGTGATCATGCCTACATCACCTTTGGTGGAGGTGGTCTGTTGATTGCTAACACCAAAACTACCCCAATGACGATTTTAGGTGAGTATGACAACCAGGTTGTTAATGGTGCTGGTTGTGGTGGTGTACAAGTAGGCAATAACATGTGGTTGAATGCCGGTGTTTCTACTTCTGCTGCGGGTGCTACCCAGTCTACTTTCACCATGTACACTATTGATGACGCGGGCTTCGGTTCCACCCCAAATGCACCCAACATTCCTCAACCTGTACTTGTTTATAAGGATGCTACCAACACTGCCACAATCGGTAACATCGAAGGTAGCCCAAATCCCAACAACACGGGTCAATTGCCAGGGATTACAACTCGCCGGGATGCCCACGGTATGACGCAAACATTGACTTATTCACATGTCCATAATACTGACCGCATTCAGAATAAAGTTGAAGTATTCAATACCAAAACCTTAGAGAGAACTACTTACGATTTGACCTCAGCAGATGGCGAAGGTAACGGTGTGGGTTCCTGTGCTACAGCTTCGGTAACAGATGATTCCGGTTTGCCACTTAACGATCCAGCTCCAGATCTGATAGAAAATACACCAGACGGTAAGTACTTAGTTGTTGCTTTGCGCGGTCCAATTCCTGTAACCGTAACACATTCAGGCCAGGGTAGCTGTCCAGGAATTGGTATCATTAAGCTGACTAAAAATGGCTCTCACGGGCGTCTGGTAGGAGTACTCCGTACTACCAACACAGTAGATACTGCACCAGTAGATGCCGCTGGCGGTTATGCTTACATAGGCAACGAGCATAGCGATATACATGGTGTTTCCGTACGCCATAACTAATTAGCTCAGTCCGATGTCTGACGACAAGTCTCTGCACGTCTACGCACCGAGATCCCCGACCTTTATCAAAAGTTGGGGATCTTATTTGGAGTTTGAGCTTCTGTACTCGAAATTTCTTGGTTGAAACGAAAACTTTCTTGTTTGAAACTCAAAGTTCCACGTTTCAAACCTGAATTGTCTCATTTTGATCTCCGACGTTTCAAACGCGATCGCTTTTTTAATTCAATCAAAGTGCAATTACAGCCAAACTTAGATTCAGAACAAGAAATCACCGTAATAACTGAAACTCAACTCCTAAAACTCCAGCACTCGCAGCCAAAGCTTCATCAGCTGTTACCAACCGAATGTTATTTTGCGATGCAATAGCCAAATGCAAAGCATCAAGTGTACGCAATGGTGTTTCAAACCGACTAATCCACTCACGCGCCAAGTTATAGTGAATAGGCTCTACCGCAATACAAGTATAAAAACTACTATCTAAGTCAGCTTGAAACCTCTGTACTATACCTGTTGCTTCCTCTGGGGATATTTCTCGCATTCTCACCCGACGCGACAGCGCCGAAAAAAGTTCTACTTCGACTAACTGACTTAAACCAAGCTCTGATTCTACCAGTACGAGTTCTTCAACTATATCGCTCAATGCTTCTGCCCAATATAAAGCAGCCAGAACACTTGTATCGAGATAAATCAATGGCGTTCCTCTTGGCGTGTATTAACTACAGTTGCACTCAAAGATTCTCCTGTGACTGTCAGTGCATCTCGAAATTGTTTCATACTTGCTAAACGTTGTTCCTTTTCTTGTGGAGGAACCAAACGAGCTACAACTTTGTTTTGCTCCAGCAAAATTACTTCTTCTCCCTTGGCTACTTGCTCTAAGAGAGTTTTTAAGTTAGCGGCTGCTTCTTCAACACTTATTTTCAACACTATACTTCTCGAAAATCAAGATTTAGTAGGAATTATAGCCGTTTGTCCAAGGGAAGCGATCGCCATTTTTCCAGTAGTAATTGTTCAGTACTCATACACCATACTTTTTACTAAACTAACCGCTAAATCTAGCTTACTGTTTTACTCAATGGGGATGCGTAGACGCAAAGCGGCTTGTCAACAGACATCGCACAATCCTAGAGAATCAAAAAGCGCGATGTCTGACGACAAGCCACTGCGTGTCTACGCACCCCAACAAATCAAATAGTCTGCTTCAGCAGAGTTTAGCTATGAGACTGCGATTTTAATCGCAGGCGTTTCAAATGCGATGTCTGACGACAAGAAGCCACTGCGTGTCTACGCACCCCAACAAATCAAACAGTCTGCTTTAGCAGAGTTTAGCTATGAGACTGCGATTTCAATCGCAGGCGTTTCAAATGCGATGTCTGACGACAAGCCACTGGGTGTCTACGCACCCGAACAAATCAAATAGTCTGCTTTAGCAGAGTTTAGCTATGAGACTGCGATTTCAATCGCAGGCGTTTCAAATGCAATGTTACTTACTGCTGAAGCTTTCTAATCAATTCCAACACCTTTTGATGTAATTCTGTATTTCCTTGTTGTTTAAACAGTTCAGCAGCTTTCTGTAAATCCGCAACTCCACCTTGCTTATCTCCTGTCTCAACACGGACTATACCCCGTTGTCCGTAGACTTGGGCTAAGTTGGGATTAATTTTGAGGGAGGAGGTGTAATCAGCTATCGCCCCTTGGTTGTCTCCCAATTCACGGCGGGCATTACCCCGGTTGTAGTAGACTTCGGTATAGTTGGGATTGATTTTGAGGGCAGAGGTGTAATCAGCTATAGCCCCTTTATGGTCTCCCAAATTACTGTGAGCTACACCCCGGCTGTAGTATGCTTTAGCATGGTTGGGATTAATTTTGAGGGCGGAGGTGTAATCAGTGATTGCCCCTTTATGGTCTCCCAAATTACTGCGAGCTACACCCCGGTTGTAGTAGGCACTGGCATAGTTGGGATTAATTTTGAGGGCTGTGTTGTAATCAGCTATAGCTCCTTTATGGTCTCTCAAATTGGAGCGGGCTGCACCCCGGTTGAGGTAGGCTTCAGCATCGTTGGGATTAATTTTGAGGGCTGTGTTGTAATCAGCGATTGCTCCTTTATGGTATCCCAATTTACTGCGGACTACACCGCGATTATTGTAGGCATCGGTATAGTTGGGATTGATTTTGAGGGCAGAGGTGTAATCAGCTATAGCCCCTTTATGGTCTCCCAAATTACTGTGAGCTACACCCCGGCTGTAGTATGCTTTAGCATGGTTGGGATTAATTTTGAGGGCRGAGGTGTAATCAGTGATTGCCCCTTTATGGTCTCCCAAATTACTGCGAGCTACACCCCGGTTGTAGTAGGCACTGGCATAGTTGGGATTAATTTTGATAGCAGAGTTGTAATCAGCTATAGCTCCTTTATGGTCTCCCAAATCAGAGCGGGCTGCACCCTGGTTGAGGTAGGCACTGGCAAAGTTGGGATTAATTTTGAGGGCAGAGTTGTAATCAACTATAGCCCCTTGCTTGTCTCCCAAATCCGAGCGAGCGACACCCCGATTGTAGTAGGCATTGGCATAGTTGGGATTAATTTTGAGGGCTGTGTTGTAATCAGCTATAGCTCCTTTATGGTCTCTCAAATTGGAGCGGGCTGCACCCCGGTTGAGGTAGGCTTCAGCATCGTTGGGATTAATTTTGAGGGCTGTGTTGTAATCAGCGATTGCTCCTTTATGGTATCCCAATTTACTGCGGACTACACCGCGATTATTGTAGGCATTGGCATAATTGGGATTGAGACGAATCGCTTCTGTTAAATCAGCTATTGCACCCTTATAATCTTTTTGACCAAACTTCTCCCTGGCTTGAATATAAAAGTCATCTGCTTTCAGCCCAGTCGCCACAACATCCGGTGGACGCACTCCCACATCCACACCCACGGCTAACATTTGCCGCAACGCTGAATAAATAGTAGTCCCTAAACCCGTAATAATCTTACTCTGACTTTTCTCACCAATTTCTTGCTCATCAACTCTGCCGTGAATTGCTACCACTTCCCCTTGTTCATTCAACACAGCCCCACCACTCATACCACTCAAAGTATCGTTATCGTAGAGAATGTTGTAACCATCACGCTGCGCCGCACCGTTTGCTTGAACTTGTCCCTTGTTGAAAAATAACTGCGGATTAGAAATTGCTGCTGTTCTGCCCGGAAACCCTGCTACATATATTGTTGTGCTAGCCGTAGCTTTGTCAGAATTCCCAATCTTGGCTATTTTATAATCCTTGCTACTACTAAACTCAACTACAGCCAAATCAACATCCGGTAAGCGTTTGACAGATTTAACCTGATTGCTTTGTGTATCAGGTGTAATAATTTCGTACTTCCCGCCATCTTTCACCACATGATAAGCAGTTAGCACAGTGTAAGTGTCGCCAGAATGTTTAATCAAAACACCCGAACCAAAAACAGTTGGATTTTGACTATCGACAACCCGCACCGTAATTTCTCTACCAACGCTTTCCACCTCTTGCTGAGATAGAGCGACTGCAACTTGTGATTGCACCAACACCATCGATACCCCAATGAATACAGATGGCAGTGTATAAAAGTACTTCATTTTGTATAAATAAAACAGTGTGTTGCTAAAACTTGTGAAAATATATAGTGATATAAAAAGCCACAAATAAAACTTGCAGCTTTTCGCAATCCTACTTAGATATATCAATAAAAATAGAATTTTGGAATTAAGAAAGCTTAAAATCCTAAGTTCGTAGTGAGGACTTTAGTCCTCAAATATTCAAGCACTAAAGTGCTTACTACGAACTATCCCTCGTCCCCCTTCTCCTCACGGTAGCCAAGGATACTGCCGAAAATTAGGCGGACGTTTCTCTAAAAACGCCTGTTTACCCTCGGCTCCCTCTTCAGTCATGTAATAAAGTAAAGTTGCATTACCAGCAAGTTCTTGTAAACCAGCTTGTCCATCACAATCAGCATTGAATGCAGCTTTCAAACAACGAATGGCAATCGGGCTTTTTTCTAAAACTTCCTTAGCCCACTGGATACCTTCTGTTTCCAATTGTTCCACTGGTACAACACAATTTACCAACCCCATTTCCAACGCTTGTTGAGCATCATACTGGCGACAGAGAAACCAAATCTCTCGTGCCTTTTTTTGTCCCACAATCCGCGCCAGATAGCTAGCCCCAAAACCACCATCAAAGCTTCCCACTTTCGGGCCTGTTTGCCCAAAAATAGCATTGTCAGCAGCAATAGTCAGATCACAGATTAAATGTAGAACGTGTCCACCCCCGATCGCATACCCAGCCACCAGAGCAATTACAACTTTTGGCATTGACCGGATCAGGCGTTGTAAATCTAATACATTTAACCGAGGAATACCGCTATCATCTACATAACCCGCGTGTCCCCGTACACTTTGATCCCCGCCAGCACAAAAGGCATATTTGCCATCTGTATGTGGACCATAGCCTGTAAACAATACAACGGCTATACTAGTATCTTCACGAGCATCACAAAAGGCATCATATAGTTCAAAGATAGTTTTAGGACGAAAAGCATTGCGCTTGTGGGGGCGATTGATGGTAATTTTAGCAATGCCATCGGCTTTATGATACAGAATGTCTTCGTAGGTTTTGACGCTTTGCCAGTTAATTTGCATTGTATAGGATGATATATTTTTGTAACCTGAGAATTTTATCGCAAGTTCTTTGTCCATACCATCTAACCAAGCATCTTGTAAGCTAGTTGAAAGGGATTACGGAGATATTCTATGCTGGAGTCCTTTCAGATAAATAACTTTAGGCTCTTTCAACACCTTGAAGTTAAAAGGTTAGGTCGTGTCAACTTGCTTGTTGGCAGAAATAATGCTGGAAAGAGTACCTTTCTCGAAGCAATAGAACTTTATGCCAGCAATGCTTCTTCTAGCGTCCTTCTTGATCTTGTAGAGTCTAGGCAGGAGACTTGGTTTAGTGAAGCTCAACCACATTCTCAAAATTTTCTCGGTAATCCTGTGAGACATCTTTTCTTCGGTCACGAATTGCCCAAAATAGGAGAAGAAGGTATTTCTCTTGGGGAAGTCTCCTCAGACATAAAGCTTCATATTGGTGTTGCCGCATATCAAAATAAAAATGATAATGAAGGCACAATCAGGAAAATTCGTATTTCTGATGTTCAGTTTGATGAAGACCTATCTAATGTTGAAGTTTTTCTTGTAGCAAAAGAAGGCGAAAGAACAAGGAGACTTTTTAGGTTAGATAGGGATGTCAGAGACATGCGACGTAACTCTAGAATTCTTTATGAACGACAGGAATCTGAGTTGAAATACACATGGCAAATTGTTTCAACAGAAAATATGCCCAATCGAAAATTAGCTGCTCTTTGGGATTTAACGAGCTTGACCGATTTAGAATCGGAAGTGATTTCTGCACTTCGCCTGATTGATGATCGAGTTTCTGGAGTCGCCTTTGTAGAGGATATTAGTAGAGGTCGTGCAAATGACAATCGTATTCCTTTAGTAAAAATTAAAGGAATAGATGAACCATTAACTCTCAAGAGTATGGGAGATGGGATTACCCGTTTGTTTCATATAATTGTTGCTCTTGTAAATGCTAGAAACGGTCTTCTGTTAATTGATGAATTTGAAAATGGATTGCATTGGAGTGTGCAACCTAAAGTTTGGGACATTGTTTTTCAGCTCTCAAAAAGGCTTAATGTTCAAGTTTTTGCCACAACACATAGCCGTGATTGTATAAAAGGGTTTGAGAGTATATGGAATAAATATCCTGAACTTGGTTCTTTCTTTAGGCTTGATGTCAAGAATGGCTCAATTAAGGCAACAGAATATACATCTGAGACACTCACTGATGCTATTGACATGGATGTTGAAGTGCGGTGAGTAGTATGAGTGATGTTTGTAGGCAAGATACAGATAAAGTGTTGCTAGTTGAAGGCGATAACGATTGCCACGTCGTTATGGCTTTATGTAAGGCTCACAATGTTCCTAAAATTTTTGGTATATATCAATGTGGTTCAGATGTCGGGGTTTTGAAGCGACTGAATGCTTTAATTGTACGCCCCAATCCTCCTCAAGTAATAGGCGTTATGCTTGATGCTGACAAACCTTCTGTTGAAGGCAGATGGCAGAGCATAAAAGGTAAATTAAAACATTACAGTTATCCATTTCCGACAACTCCTGATGCTGATGGGACGGTAGTTAAGAGTGTTGCAGATAATCCTAAACTTGGATTTTGGCTCATGCCAAACAATCAAGATTGTGGGATGTTAGAAGACTTTTGTGCAGAACTTGCAGAACCTACATCGCTAGGATTTGCACGAGAATGTGTGGAACAGGCGCAGGAAAGGAAAGTCACAACTTTCAAAGAAGTACATCTTAGTAAAGCGGTGATTCATACATATCTTGCTTGGCATGATGAACCCGGCTATCCTCTAGGAAAAGCAATAACAAGCCAAACTCTTCGTCCTCACACAGATGTCGCAGTAAGATTCACCAACTGGTTGATACGTTTATTCACATAAACCTTATCCGAGCAACGCCTAAGAAATCACTGGATGGAATTTATAAAAAAAACTTATCTCTAAGCTAGACTCGTGATCATGACTTATTTGAATTTAGCTACTTCGCCCCAATCCATGATTCACGGTGCTTATCCTCTGAGTATTGCACCAATGATGGATCGTACAGATCGCCATTTTCGGTATTTTATGCGGCAGATTACCCGCCGTACTTTGCTTTATACTGAAATGGTGACAACTGCCGCGATTTTGCATGGTGACAAAGAATATCTACTCGGTTTTTCCCCACAAGAAAAGCCCCTTGTATTGCAAGTCGGGGGCGATAATCCCAAGGAATTAGCTGAATGTAGCCGGATTGCTGAGGATATGGGCTACGATGAAATCAATCTGAATGTCGGTTGTCCAAGTAGTCGTGTCCAAGATGGAAATTTCGGGGCTTGTTTAATGGCACACCCTGAGAAAGTAGCAGACTGTGTAGCCGAGATGATTTATGCTACTCGTATCCCGGTGAGTGTGAAACACCGGATTGGGATTGACGATCGCGATCGCTACGAAGATATGGAAAATTTTGTTCGCATTGTCTCACAAGCAGGCTGCCGACGTTTTACAGTCCACGCCCGCAAAGCTTGGTTACAGGGATTAAGCCCAAAAGAAAACCGTGATATCCCACCCCTACGTTACAGTGATGTGTATCGTCTTAAACAAGAATTTCCCCAGCTATTTATTGAAATCAATGGTGGAATTATTAACATAGATCAAGTAAGACAGCACTTACAATCGGTAGATGCGGTGATGATTGGACGTGCAGCTTATGATCATCCCTACTTATTCGCCACAGCAGATAATGAAATCTATGGAGAGGCGATGCAACCTCCATCTCGCCATGAAGTTGCTGAAGCAATGTTTTCTTATATTGATTACTGGGTCACAAAAGGTCTGAAGCTCAACAAAATTACCCGCCACATGTTACAGTTGTTTGCTGGACAACCGGGTAGTCGAGTTTGGAAGCGTCATCTGACGGAAAATTCCTGTCGTCTGGGAGCAGGTTATGCTGTGGTACAAGAGGCGTTGGCACAAGTTCCCGACTCGCCAATAGTACCCAGCCTAAATTTTACTGCTTGCTCGTGAGTGCATTTTCAGCCTGTTGATAACGCTTGTGTTTGCAACATCGACATTAAATCCTGAACTCCTTTTTGCAGATACCGTGTGACTGTCATTGGACTAGTGCCAATTTTCTTAGCAGCATCTTTACGAGAAAGTTCTTTTAAAAATACTAACTCTACTGCCATACGGGGCTTTTCTTCTAACATGCTAATTGCCCCTTGTAGTTGTTGCCGTTCTTCTTGTTGTTGCTGTTGGGCGCTAGAACGGGGACAAGGAAGCGCCTCACCTAAGGTGATTTGACAATCAATATAGTTGACTACTGTAGCATCCAAACTCAAAGGCATACGGTTTTGAGCAGCTAACTTGGTTTCTTGCCATTCTTGTACAGATACCTTGAGTTGCTTGGCAATTTCTGAATCTTTCGGGGGACGCCCTAAAATCTCTGCCAATTCCTTACGCACTTTTTGCCCTTCATTGTAAAGTTCTTGCCAACGACGGGGGATCTTTAATAGAGTACCGCGATCGCGCAAAAAGTGTAGCATTTCGCCCCGAATATAAGGAACAGCAAAGGAACTAAAAGCGTATCCTTGACTGGGATCAAAACGCTCAATTGCCCTGATTAAACCGAAGTAACCGATTTGCTCTAAGTCTTCATAAGGCTCATGACATTGATGACTAAATTTATGAGCTAGCTTACGTACTAAGCCAGTATTTAATTTTACAAGTTTATTACGAAGTTCAATTGAAGGATTCTGATGATATAACTGCAATAACTCCATACCATCAGACCGCATAGAGGACTGACTTGTTGCCATAGAAATTCCTTTTTGGTAACTCCTATTCCCTAAAAAACGGAGTTGCGTAGACTTCACTTAAGCTGTAATTATTTTCCTTAGTAATGCTTTGATACACCATTCGTTGTTTCACTGAACTTATATAGAGTCTCACTAGATAGTCCGGTATTTTTACGCAATTTGTTGTACCCATATCTGTTAGATGCAGAGATGGTTGTGTAACAAAAAGTTTAGTTTGGATGTATCCTTGTGCAGTTCAAGGTCATCAAAGACCTTGATAAATATGGCCCAGCGCTTTCAAAACAGGATTTCTATGGATTCATTTCTCAATTATGAGCTAAAAATCTAAGTAAGAATGGAATTAGTCAGTAATATCGTCATTGAAAAACTCAATTGTGAAATATGAGCAATACTAGCAACTTCCGTGATGCTATCCGTGAGGCTAAAACCCACGCCCTAGTGGGACCAAATGTCATCGCCAATGCTCTACCTTATCTGGGAGGCGGCCTGATCTTAACAGCATTGGGAACCTATGGCGGTTTGGGAGTGATCCGTGCTAACCCCGGACTTTTCTTTCCCACCTTCATTGGCGCAGTGATTTTAGAATTAATTTTGTTCTTTGTTGCCCAAAATGTTGCTGAAAAGGGCAAGAATAGTGTTGCACTGCCTCTATTAGCAGCCTATAGCTTGTTGTCTGGATATACTCTCAGCGGCTTGGTCTTTGTGGCGCTAAGAACAGAGGGTGTGGGTATTCAGGGAATTGGTATAGCAGCTCTTGGTTGTGGGATCACTTTCATCGCCGCTCGTCAGATTGGTTCAAATCTTTCTGAGACTGACGGTATGGCTCTGACAAAAACCATCAATCTGGGTATTATTGCCTTGGTCGTGGTTGTAGGCTTGCAATTTGTCTTTGCTTTGTTCGGTGTTTATACTCCAGGGTGGTTAGAAATTGGCATTTCTGCTTTGGGAGTATTTCTGTTTGCTGGAGCATCCGTAGTCGATTTTTACATCCTGCCACGTACCTACCGCAATGACCAATACCTACCTGCGGCTTTGTCGATGTACTTAACTTACATCAACCTTTTCATCTTCATTTTGAGGCTGTTGATCGCCCTAAATGGTCGTGACTAAGCATATCTAGTAGAAAAACCATTTTTTTAATTTATGCCGTGGTTACCCTTGTGATAACCACGGTTTTTTGGAATTTATATGTTGGTGAGAGTCCTTGCTCGCTTTCCCATTGCTTTCCGATTATGTATAATAATTGGATGACGATGTTTCTTACAGATTCTGCCGACATCACTAGGATTCATTTCTCTTCAAGGTTAAATCTGAAGCAACGTAGCGAGTTGGGTCAGTTTTTTACTCCCGCCCTAGTTGCCCGTTTTATGGCTAGACAATTTAGTAGTCTATCGGGTCACATCAATCTTCTAGATCCTGGTGCTGGAGTTGGGTCATTAGCTGCTGCTTTTGTAGAGCAGTTATTGGCAAATCCTAACGAGGTTAAAAGTTGCTTGATAACAGCATATGAAGTTGAATCAGCCTTCATATCCTCTTTGAGGCAATGTCTTATAGAGTGTTGTACAGCTTTAAAGAGTAGAGGAATTCAAGCAAATTATTGTTTGCATGAAGAAAGTTTTATAGAAGCTTTTAAAAAAATAAATTTACCACTTTTTACTACGTCATCAATCAAATTTACTCATGCAATTCTGAATCCACCTTATAAAAAAATTCACAGCCAATCAATAGAAAAGAAGATCCTTTCAAAGCTTGGAATTGAAACAGGAAATCTATATAGTGCATTTGTTTGGCTTACTATGTTACAGCTTGCCGAAGACGGAGAGATAGTTGCAATCACGCCCAGAAGTTTCTGTAATGGTACCTATTTTCGTCCTTTCCGGAAAACTTTCCTAGAAAGCATGGCGCTAAAAAAAATTCATGTTTTTGAGAGCCGTTCAGCAGCTTTTGCAGAGGATAACGTATTGCAAGAAAATATTATTTTTCATGCTAGTAAAACTAAAATTAAGCCTGATTATGTAGAAATAACTAGGAATTTTGAAACTAAATTAGATGATTTTTCAGAATTAAGATATATTCCTTACAGTAAAGTAGTTGAAACCAATGATTCCGAGAGTTTTATTCATATTGTGACAAACTCCCTTGAAGATTCTTTGAGAGTGCAAATGGATAAATTCTCATCTACTTTGGATGAAATGGGTTTAGAAGTTTCAACGGGTCCGGTTGTCGATTTTCGTCTCAAATCGTTTTTAAGAACTTGCTTGGATGAGCAGAATGTTCCACTACTGTACCCAGAAACTGTGAAGCCAGGGAAAATTTTATTTCCACCTAGCAATCCTCGTAAGGCGATCGCAATTGAGCAAAACCAACAAACAAGCAAATGGTTAGTTCAATCAGGTTGGTACGTTTTGATCAAGCGTTTTTCTGCTAAGGAGGAAAAGCGTCGTGTTGTTGCTGCTGTCTGTTCTCCTTTAGACGCACCAGCGCTAGGTATAGAAAATCATCTTAACTACTACCATGCTAAAGGTCAGGGAATGAACCCTGATCTGGCACGAGGTTTAGCAGCATTCCTCAATTCAACTTTATTTGATAATTACTTCCGGCAGTTTAGTGGACACACACAAATCAATGCAACAGATCTGCGTATAATTAAGTACCCTTGTAAAGATGATTTAATCAGACTAGGAAGCCAAATTGGTGATTCTCAGTTTGATCAGGAGCAACTTGATCAGGTTGTACATAAAACTTTGTCGATTATGAGCGAAGTTACAAATGCAGTTCGGGCTGCTAAACGAATTGAAGAGGCTCTTGCAATTCTCAAAGATATTTCTGCTCCAAGAGAGCAACAGAACGAACGATCAGCACTTTGCTTACTCGCATTGGCAGACATTCGACCTGAAACACCTTGGAATCAAGCAACAGCACCAAGACGTGGAATTACAGAAATGATGGATTGGTTTCACGATTACTATGGGAAACAATATGCACCGAATACACGCGAAACAGTTCGACGACAGACGATGCATCAGTTTGTGCAGATGGGAATAGTTGTTGAGAATCCAGATCGACCAGACCGACCAATTAATAGCCCCAAATGGTGTTATCAACTTCATCAACAAGCATTATCACTTCTGAAATCCTATGGCTCTGAGCAGTGGGAAGAGGCTTGTCGAAATTATGCTGTTTCAGTCACAAATTTATTGCAGGCGAGGAATCGCAATATACCGATGATTCCCGTAACCTTGCCTGACGGTCAAGCCATTGAGATCTCATCAGGTGGACAAAATATACTAATAAAAGACATTTTGGAAAGCTTCTGTCCCAGATTTACGCCTGGAGGTAGAGTTCTCTATGTAGGCGATGCTGGGGATAAGTTCATTATTAATGAAACTCAGAAATTCCGAGAAATGGGGATTGAGTTAGATCCTCACGGTAAAATGCCAGACATTGTAGTTCACTATCAACGGAAAGATTGGCTTGTATTGATAGAAGCTGTGACTAGTCATGGTCCGGTCAACTTGAAACGTCACAATGAATTAAGGCAACTCTTTCAGTCTGGTGGTAAAGGACTAGTTTTTGTTACAGCTTTTCCAAGCCGTAGGGAAATGACTCGGTATCTTGCTGAGATTTCTTGGGAAACTGAAGTTTGGGTCGCAGATCAACCTGATCATATGATTCATTTCAATGGGGAGAGATTCCTTGGCCCCTATGAAGACCCAGAGAATCGTTCTTGAAAATTCTGGTTCTAAATAGGTAACAGTACACCTAACAACACGATTGAGTGGATGGTTGAGAAATCTTGATTGTGATTCATAGTATCAGTTATTTGCCATTAATCATCTTTGAAAATCTAAAATTTCAAGTTGATCTATATCAATTGCTTCAAAATTGAGATATTTTAAAACTACGGTTAATCTATCGTTGAAAAGGAGTTAATCCGTGATATCTCCCTCTTCTCCTTTGATAAATTATTCTCATAAAACTATTACTCGGTATTTGAAACAACGCTCTTTTATACCACTTCCACCGAATATACTCTGGAAGATTGAAAAAGGAGTAGTAAGAAATTTAACCTGGCATGAAGACGGTACACTCGTCACTTTAGGAATTTGGGGACCAGGAGATGTTATTGGTAGAAGCTTATCAAAAATAGAACCATATGAAATAGAGTGCTTAACCAAAGTAGAAGTTAGTATTTTTCCTGTCAATCAATCATATGAACTCACAGAGATCTTACTAGCACAAATAGAACAAGCAGAAGCATTGATGATGATTCGCAGCTATAAAACAGTAGAAATTATGCTCATTAAACTGCTGAGTTGGTTAGCTAAAAAGTTTGGTCGTGCAGTAGAAACTGGACAATTAATTGATTTACGTCTAACTCATCAAGATATTGCAGAAATGTTGAATTCAACTCGTGTGACGATTACGAGAGTTCTCATTAATTTAGAGGAAAGAGGATTCATTTACCGACTACCTTTACATCGAATTGTCCTGAAAGAAGAACAAATATGGCACTATGAAATCTAGCTAGAAGTATGATTAGTATCTAGTGATGAGTATTTAGTTGTTGATTGTTGGTAGTTAGTTATTGATTGTTGATGCTTATAAACACCTAGCATATAATAACTAACAACTAACAATACCAACTATCTCCATCAGCATTTGGCTTACTTATAATTTTTAAATTTAGAGATACCAAGTAACTTAACCCAGAGGAAATTTGTGATATATCTCCCTTGAGTTGTACATCAAAGCATCCCTCTTTGCCTGCATTTTTTTCTAAACTAGCTCCAGTAATATTTACAACCAAACCATATTTTGAAATTAATTGAGAAATTATAGGTTGGTTTTGATAGCATTGAGGGATATAAAGACGAAGACGAACTTGAGTCTTACTGTTGTGTTTTGATGTTTGATCTAACAGAGATAGTTTGGTTTTTTTGAGATTTTGACGATGATTTATTTTTCTCATTTTCTTGATATAATCATGAATTTATATTTAGAAACCCGACTTCTTGAAGAAGTCGGGATTTAACTTTCTCAATTTCTAAAATTACTTTAGGATTGCTATACTTAATCAAGTATTAATAAAAAAACTTTGCAAATAACTAAAGCTAGAAAAAAGCTGATCTTGTCTTCCCCAAATTTCTAAGTCAAACCAACCATCATTTTGGATATCCGGTTTTAGTAAAGCTCCGGTAATATTAACTGTTACTCCATAGCGAGAAACTAATTCAGAAATGACAGGTGTGTGGTAGTGATTTTTCGAGATACACAGTTGCAAACGTAGTATATTGGTTTGATTGTTGGAGATTTGCGGATAGATTTGGTCTTCCCATTTTGTTACTAAATCAGTATGTTCACTGGGATTTATATGATTATCTGAAATTGGAAAAGACTGAGAGTCTTCACTAGTTAAAATATTTCCTACAATACCTATTTGCATAAGATCCACACCTATTCGTTGCAAATAGGAGAGGCTATTAATAACTTGTTCTGGATTACCCTGAAGTTCTAAATCGAACCAGCCACAGCTATCAATATCTACTGTAAGAGAAGCTGCTTTAATGTTAACTGTGAGATTATAGCGGGAGATTAATCGAGAAATTACAGGTTGCCGATGATAATGCTGAGGAACTCGAATCCGAATGTGGACTGGAGGTATTTTTGCACATCTATATTTAAAGGTCGTCATACAAAATATACTGGAAAATATAAATGTTAATAGCAGGAGCGCAGGGAGGATTTCAAATGTTTGAAATATTGCGTTCTTATAGTAATTAGTTGTTAGTTATTGATGTTTGAAACAATCAACAAACAATAACCAACAACCAAACACCAACAAACAATAATTTTTACCAATTACCTATGTTGCTGTCTTCCCAAATTTCCAGTTGCAATTCTTTGAGATAACTCAGCCCACCATCAATTTTTTCCGGTGTTCCTTGTAACTCTAGGTCAAACCAACCATCACCAATAGCATTAGCTCCGAGAACAGCAGCAGAGATATTTACTGTAAGACCATAGTCAGAAACTAAGCGAGAGATAACAGGTTCCTGACGATAGTCTTTGGGAATTCTAACGCGAATTCGTTTGTTGGTAAGGGTATTGTGAGAAGCCATATTGAATTCTCCTGTTCCACTTTTGAATTAATCAGTTATTAGACGCGATTCATCGCGTCTGTACAATAGTCATTAGTTTCTCTTCCTCACAAATGACAAATAACAAATGACTAATGACCTTTTGATGATTTGATTCCTGTTTTCCGTTCTAAGATCCCCTTCAACACCAAAGTTACGACTGCAAGCAACGCTAGGATTACAGCAGCTGAATAGGCTGCTTCTGTTTCATACTGTTTATAAGCATCCTCTACAAATAGAGGCATACTCTGGGTTTTACCAGCGATGTTTCCAGAGACTACTGAAACTGCGCCGAATTCACCCATTGCTCTGGCGTTGGTCAAAATTAAGCCATAAAGCAAACCCCAACGGATATTCGGTAATGTTACACGCCAGAATGTTTGCCAGCTGTTTGCACCCAAAGTTTGCGCTGCTTCTTCTTGGTCGCTTCCTAACTCCTCTAACACCGGAATGACTTCACGCGCCACAAACGGCATACTGACAAAAGCTGTAGCCAGTAACATCCCAGGAAAAGCAAAAATAATTTTGATTCCATGTTCTTGCAACCAGCCCCCAAACCACCCATTTCGTCCGTAGAGCAGCACAATCATTAAACCAGCGACGACGGGTGAAATTGAAAAGGGTAGGTCTATGATACTCAAAATTAAAGTGCGACCAGGAAATTTGTGACGAGCGATCGCCCAAGCTGCACACAAACCAAATATAGTATTTACTGGTACAGCGATTAAAGCCAATAATACTGTCAGCTTGGCTGCATTCAAAAAATTTGGTTCTGTCAAATTAGAAAGAAATGGCCCAGCTCCATTTTTGAATGCTTGGTAAAAAACGTTGACAGCAGGAATATATAGCATCAACGCCAAATATACCAGCGCCACCCCAATTAGTATGACAGGAACAAAATTCTTTGTTTTGGTTGGCTTTTGTTTGTTGGGGTTAGCTTCTGTTGTGTGAAAATGGGGCTGTGGAAAAGAGGCTTCTTCATTTTGTGTCATATCTTCTTGCCCAACTTTGTAAGAAATTAATTGCTAGCAATATCACCAAGGAAATCACTAGTAGTACCATGCCAATTACCGTTGCACCGGAATAGTCATACTGCTCTAAACGTTGGAATATCAATACAGGTGCAATCAAATCTTTAAAGGGAGTGTTGGAAGATATGATCACTGTCGAGCCGTATTCGCCAACAGCACGGGAGAAACCCAAGGCTACACCTGTCAAAATTGTGGGAAATAAAGGCGGTAAAATCACTTTCCAGAAAGTTTGCCATTGAGATGCACCCAAAGACCAAGCAGCTTCTTCGATTTCTTTCTCCATTTCCTGGAGTACAGGTTGCACTGTCCGTACTATAAAAGGCAGCGAGATAAAAATCATTGCCACTGCTACACCCAAACTAGTAAAAGAAATCTTGATACCAAAGGGGACAAATAGCGAACCAATCCAGCCATTATCACTGTAGACTGTGGCTAGTGTTAAACCTGCTACTGCTGTTGGTAATGCAAACGGTAAATCTACGGTGGCGTCAATAAATCTTTTGCCTGGGAAATCATAACGAACCAAGACCCAAGCAATTAAAGTACCAAAAACACCATTGAGTAAAGCTGTCAGCAAAGCTGTCAAAAAAGTTACGGTATAAGCCGACAAGGCAATGGGACTAGTAGCAATTTGCCAAAACTCAGTCGGAGATTTAGTCGCCGCTTTCAAAAACATGGCGGCGATTGGGACAATTAACATCACTGTTAGATATCCCAAGGTAATTCGCCATGTCCAAGGAAGATGGAAAAATTGATCCAAAAACTTCTTCCATTCTGGAGTCTGGTTTCTAGCTTTTTGTTGAGGTGGTGATGAAGGAGAGGATACGGTCATGGGGATTGGGGGATTGGGGATTGGGGATCAGGGATCGGGTATCGGGGATTGGGGACAAGGGAGAATTATTTAACAAGTCTCTTCCCAATGACTATTGACAATTGACAATTGACCCTTGACCCTTGACTATTGACTAACGCTTGATATTGGATTGAATTTGGTCAAAAACTGCTCCATCTTCAAAAAATTTCTTTTGCACTTCAGCCCATCCGCCGTAGTCTTGAACATTTCCCAGATTATTTACTTTTGTATATTTATCGGCAAGTGCTTTGAGTTCTTTGTTTTGGGCTACTGCTTCGTCTAGAGGTCGGAATCCTAATTTTGCAAATTCCTGTTGTGCTTCTGGAGTGAATAGATATTTAACAAAAGCTTCTGCTACTTCACGAGTACCGTGCTTATCAACGTTCTTATCTACTATTGCTATTGGGTTGTCGATAGAAATATTCACATCTGGAATTACATAATCAACTTTTTCACCCTTCTGTTGTGCCAGAATCACTTCGTTTTCGTAGTTAATTAAGGCGTCTCCTTGACCTTGTTTGGCGAAAGCATCAGTAGCTTCACGGGCGTCTTTAGTTAATATTGGTACGTTACTGTATACTTTGGTGACAAAATCGAGGGCTTTCTCTTCTCCTCCACCTGTTTTAATGGCTGAGTTCCACAGGGCGAGAAAATTCCAACGAGCAATACCTGATGTTTTAGGGTCAGCGGTAATCACCTTGATGTCGCCTTTTCCTAAGTCTTCCCAGGTTTTTATACCTTTTGGGTTCCCTGGGCGAGTGATGAGA
Organism: Westiellopsis prolifica IICB1; assembly: GCF_004323185.1. Lineage (GTDB taxonomy): Bacteria > Cyanobacteriota > Cyanobacteriia > Cyanobacteriales > Nostocaceae > Pelatocladus > Pelatocladus prolificus_A. Next base: position 1,758,383 of record NZ_NAPS01000001.1, on the reverse strand, counting down.
GCAGCTACAGATCTAGAGACAACAGCATTATTTGGAACTTCTTTTTCCCATCCAGGTTCAATAAGTCCGGCTTTCTCAATTTTTTGAGTGTCTAAAGCCAGCGCTAGGTGAACTACATCTGCTTCCAAACCATCGATCACTGCACGAGTTTGGGAACCAGAACCACCATAACTTTGCCTGAAGGTAACGTTTTGGTTATGCTCTTGCTTCCATTTTTCTACAAACTTAGGGATAATAACATCGTGAGCAGCTTTGGTAACGGCAAAGGAAACGAGAGTTACTTCAACATCTTGCTTGTTATTTGCTGCTGAAACAGGACTAGCTGTGGAGTTACTAGCAGTATTGTTGCCATTACCACCAGAACAGGATGCGATCGCCACACTTAAACTCACCCCAACTAAAGCAAGTGATAGAAAACCTTTAATTGAGTTAACTCTCATCCCACTAGTAATTTTTATTAAGGTTTGTCTTGATTTTGTAATAACACGCTGCCATGAACTCATTCGATTTACCCCGTTTACATAAAATCTACTATTCGTCGCTCGGCTTATAGTAATTATGATTAGTTGTGAGTTATATTACATGTGTGCTGCTCAAAAATCAAGAGAGTAACTACGCATTATTGATAGGGAAGGGGATTGGGGATTCTCCAGAGGAGACGCTTCGCGTAGACGCGTCAGCGGCTTCTCATAGAGTACGGGGATTGGGGATTGGGAGTTGGGGAAGGTAGGGGTCCCCTTTGGGGAACTCGGGGCCCCCACTCCCCCAAGGGAGTGGGGATTAGGAGCGAAGGGGTAATACCATTTCACGTTAATCGCGATACATATAAATTTTGTTCCAGACGCGATATATCGCGTCTCTACGGACCTGTATTTGTATCAGATTTTTTGTGAAATGGTATAACGGGGATTGGGGGTTGAAACGAGAAACTTCGAGTTCAAAACGTACAGACGTGAGGAATATCAACCATTGTACAGACGCGATTCATTGCGTCTCTAATGACTGATAACATCTAGCAAACTCTGCAACATTAAATAAACAGAAGTCGCCCCTGGATCTTGATGTCCGATACTTCGTTCTCCCAAATAACTAGCGCGACCTTTTTTAGCCTGTATTGGTGTTGTATCTTGCATTCCCTTTTCTGCTGCTGCTACAGCTTGTTGCATTGCTGACAATGTATTTTCACCTCCTGTGACAGCTTGTCCAAAAGCTGCTACAGCTGGTGACAAGGAATCGACCATTGTTTTATCGCCTAGTTGTGCTTTCCCCCTGGTAAGGACACCATCTAATCCCGCTTGCAGCATAGCCAGCATATCTTGCTCGCTAAGTTCTTTTTTACCAGCTACTACCGTACTTGCTCTTAGAAATAATGTGCCATAAAGTGGACCACTTGCACCCCCAACTGTGGAGATTAGGGTCATACTCACCGTTTTCAAAATACCACCGATGTCTTGATCTGCAACCGTTGGCAATTGAGTAATTACTTTTTTAAAGCCGCGTTCCATATTGATACCATGATCAGCATCACCTATGGCTGCATCTAATTCTGTTAAGTAGTCTTTGTTTGCTTCAACTATAGTTGCAAATCTTTGTAACCACTGCAAAATCTGCTCTGTTGTCACCATCTTTATACCTCCTGCTGAACGCAGATATCATAAAAAATATCCGAGTTTTTACGGTTTTGGCAATTAACAAATGTAAAAGGGAATAGTAAAGTATCTAAGAGAAGATCAACTTGTGTTTTTTGCTAAAGCCTCTATTTTAAAACAAATTCCCTGTTTGATTTTTGTGGCCATTGTCACTTCTACTTGTGCTGAATATACCAAAAATGCTGAGATTCAAATCGCGCAAGCTACTCCAAGTGTGCCAGAAAATATTGTTTTTCCCAAAAATGTAGGGGTAATAGATGTTACTGACCGAGAATATGGAGCTGTACCCAATGATGGAAAGGATGACACAGAAGCAATTCAAAAAGCACTGAATAAATTTCCTGGTCAAGGACGAATTATTTACTTACCAAACGGTATTTATGATATTTCTAATAGTCTACATTGGCCAGCTGGAGAGCGTAATCGCTCGGATTATAAATATACTACACTACAAGGACAAAGTCGCGATCGCGTGATTATTCGCCTTCAAGCTCAATCTCCTCTATTCCAAGACGCCAACAAACCTCGACCAGTCATTTCCACAGGATTCGATCCAGATTTAGATACCAATTCAGAAGAATTTAAAGCAAGTATAGCGGCTCAACGTTTTGGTAATTCTGTGAGAAATCTGACTATTAATATTGGAAAAAATAATCCCGGTGCAGAGGGATTGAATTTTGTTGCTAATAATCAAGGAGCAGTCAGAAGCGTCAAGATTATCTCTGAAGACAAAAAGGGAACTACTGGTTTAGCTTTAACTCATGGTGAAGTTGGTCCTCTTTTGATTGAGGATGTAGAAGTTGTTGGTTTTGATTATGGTGTGCGTACCAATAACGCTATTAATGGTATTACCATGCAGAATATTACTGTCCGCGAGCAAAATTTTGCAGGTATTTTTAATAATGGACAAGCAATGAGTTTGGAGGGTTTTAATAGCATTAATTCTGTATCGGCAATTATCAATGGTATTGATCCCACTGGCGGTGTTGATCCTGGTAGTACTTTGACTCTAGTAAATGCTAAATTGGTTGGTCGCGATCGCGCTAATAAACTTCCAGGAATTTCTTCGGCTGGTTTTATTTATGGTAGAAATGTCATATCTTCTGGATATAAAGAAATTCTTTTAAATAATACAAGAGAAGGTAAAAAGATAGTTACAGGCTCTATTTTGAAGGAATATACATCCCATCCCATAATTTCACAATTTACTTCACCATCAAAGTCACTGCAACTTCCTCTTAAACAGTTTCCCAAGTTGAAATGGGATGATCCCAAAAAATGGGTAAACGTTGAGAAATTTGGCGCAATTGCTAATGATAATAAAGATGATACAGCTGCTTTTCAAAAGGCAATTGATTCTGGCGCCACAACAGTAGTAGTACCTGGTGGGAAGGGAACATTTATCATTGACGGTTCTCTGCGACTACGAGGTAAAGTAGAAAGATTTATTAGTACAGGAGGAGTCATGAATGGTAAAGGAGAAATAGTCGCAGATAACGGTAGTAAACCAACACTGATTGTGGAAAACTTCTTTGTTGATTTTGGTTCTAAGTTGAAATGGAAGAATGTGGCTAAGAGAACTGTTGTTTATCGCAGTATCAGTCACCTAAGTTTAGAAAGTAAGGGTACTGGAGATTTATTTATTGATGATGCTGTTATGGATAAACTGAGATTTTTAAATCCTGCTCAAGATATTTGGGTACGCCAAGTAAATCCTGAAGGTGATTTAGAGACTAATATAGTTAATAATGGAGCAAAACTGTGGATTCTCGGTTTTAAAACAGAGAAAGGTAAGACAAAAATTGAGACTAAAAACGGTGGCTTAACTGAACTTTTGGGTGGATTATTTTATGCTGCTGGTGAACAAAAGCCCCAAGATCCTCTTTTCCGTATTACTAATGCTTCTGCTGCTTTCATTGGTGTAGCTGAAGTGTATTTTGATAATGATAGCTACCAAATATGGGTAGAAGAAACACGAGGAAGCCAAACTAAAAAGCTAATGAAAGATCAACTTCCCGGCAGATACACAGGTAATGGTAGAGTTATGATGTTGTATACGGGTTTTAAAGAGTAATTTTATTTGTTATTTGATTTTTGTTGAATAATTGAGTTAGATACCCCATTGCAAGCTTGGGGTTTTTACAGGTGCGTCCCATAGACGAATCATCTCGTCATCTAGCTTAAGTAAAGTTATCGAGCAACCTTGCATATCTAAGGAAGTAATATAAGCACCAATTAAGTTTCGCACTATTTGGAGTCCATGCTTTTGACAAATTTCTGCGAGTTTGCGGTAGATAATATACAACTCAGAAATCGGCGTACCACCCATACTATTCACAAAAGCTAGGAGGCGATCGCCTTTGGCAAAATTTGCATTTACCAATTCCACTTCTTGCCATTCACCTGTTTCTTCGTCCCATTCTCGTAGTGTGCGAGTATAGGATGCATCTTCAATTATTGATAGCGCTAACATCTCAGCAACTTCATCTGCTGATTTCAGACTCATGCGTTCTCTTCCGGGTTCACCGTGAATCCCGATACCTATTTCCATTTCTTGGTTCCCAAGTGTAAACGTTGGTGTACCTTTGGCTGGTACTGTACAGGAAGTCAGGGCCATACCCATACTCCGTCCCTGTAAATTTACGCGCCTACACAAAGAAGCTAGTTGTTGTAAATCATACCCCTCTTGGGCTGCTGCACCACAGATTTTTTCTGCTAATACTGTTGTTCCGACACCGCGTCGTCCTTGAGTATAAAGACTATCTTTGACTGCAACATCATCATCAATTAAGATATTCAGCACCTGGATACCTTCACTTCGAGCTAACTCCGTAGCCATTTCAAAATTCATCACATCGCCGGAGTAGTTCTTCACGATGTATAAAATTCCCGCTTCACCATTTACAGCTTTGGCTGCTGCGAGCATTTGATCAGGGGTAGGCGAAGTAAAAACCTCACCAGGACAAGCAGCATCCAGCATTCCCATCCCCACAAAACCAGCGTGCATTGGTTCGTGTCCACTACCGCCCCCAGATATAATTGCTACTTTACCTTTGATAGGTGCATCAGTGCGATAGACAAAATGAGGGTCGAAATTGACTTGAATTAGATCTGGGTGAGCGATCGCCATACCTTCTAAACTTTCGCGCACAAAATCAGGGGGATTATTGATGAGTTTTTTCATATTTTGCTGAGTGAGAATTGAGGTCAAATATCTTTATTATCTAAGCTGAATGCCAAAGTAATTCAATCTATCTTCTATCTCAAAAACGCATCTTTTCTCTACTTGTTAGGGTCGTCATTTGTCCGACTCTAGGATAAGCTGCTTACGCGTCTATGTTATTTGTCATTAGCTAAGTGTTTCATAAATTTTATATTTTTTAACATAAATATATTTTTTCCGCCTACTTATTTATACCAATTCTTCGTGAAGCTGATAGAATTTTACCCCTCCCCTAACCCTAGAGACACTTCATTTTCACCAGAGAAAAATTAGAAGTCTAAATCTACCGTCATCGCTCTTTGTTTTTTTGATCAAGTAAAAACGAAAGACGTGGAGTATAGATTTTCTCTCATTACAATGAATTCGCCCTATTGCCCCTCCCCGCTTGCGCTTAGGGGGTGGGGTCTTTGTATTCGTCTTCATATTAGAGTGTTATTAGAAGGTTAAGTGCTTCATAAAAGCTTAACAAATATATTTTAATGTGCTGGTTTTTTTAAAGATTTCATATTGATTGGTTGTAATAACTTATCAAGTAAAAATTTCAAGTTATAAAATGTTTTTCAGTTATAAATATGAATACGGAATTTCATAAGCTCGTAACCAAAATCTAAACTTTTTGGTGCTAATCATAGGAATTGATAAGGCTTACGAATTTATGAAATGCAGTACTAGTAATTTCTAACTATCGTAATTTACTGAATAATTTTTAATCTATAAATAATCAACAAGCACAATAATTTTGGCAGACTTGTAGCAGAAAAATTTTGCTACAAATGTGCTGATTATGCATATTTATAGTTTAAATATTGCAAGTAAATATCAATGACATTTCAATATCATTTAAAGAGTTTCTAGGTGAAATTATGTCCCATGCAGAATCTTTAAAATCTTCTTTTGCTAATCAAAAATCTGCTTCTCTCTCTACAGTGGAAAACTTTCTGTTAGATCCTACAGGTAGTGAATGCCAAACAACTATCACAATTAGCACTGAAGAATTTGCCAAGGGTGAGTTGTCGCCAGATCATCTCGCTCAAGCTGTTCAGGCAATCAATATACACGGGTTCGTTATTTTAGAAAATGCTGTACTCCATAAGTTTTTAGATGCACTACATGAAAAAATGTTAGAGGACACTAGGCAGCTTTTGGTTAAGCCTAATTGGGATGCTGTTGGTAAAGTAAAAGGACACTTAAAACAAATCCCTCCTCCTTTCGCTCCTTATATTTTTCGCGAGATAGTAAGCAATCCATTTGCTGTCCAAGTGACTAAGCAAATATTTGGAGAAGGTACATTTAACAAGTTTTATAGTGGTAACGCCAACTGTCCTGGGAGTGGAACACAACCAGTTCATGTAGATGGTATTGATACAGCATTAATAGTTAATTTTGGACTAATCGATATTACCGAACATAATGGTAGTATCGAGTTGTGGCCTGGTACGCATCTAATTAAAAATGTTGGTGCGCGAATTGAATCAGCAGCTCTAGAAGCTCGCCGAAAAATTGCTCCACCAATTCGTGCCAATACAAAGAAAGGGAGTGTGTTGATTAGACACTCACAACTTTGGCACCGAGGTATGCCAAACTATGCAGATAGTCCCAGACATATGATTGCGATGATGCACTACAAGTATGGTACAGATTTAGGAGAACCATTGAAATTTAACAAAGGATGTGAAGCAGAGTTTGAAAACCATGTTCTTCATCCAAATATCCATTTTACCGATGAGCCGATTGATTATCTTGCTTCCCACTACTCTTTTGTTGCAGCCTGTAAAGATACTTTTTTCCGCCTTTTTCCTGATGTTTTCGTTTTCCTTTCTAAACTTCATCGTTCCGCTACTGTTAAGTTGAATAGGTAGTTAATTCTATTCTTCAGTCGTAGATGTTGATTGGTTTGTACTACCATGCAGCTTGATAAAGCTGTCAAATGCATACCATGCCAACACATACCAGGGAATAATTTCTAATTGCAAACCTTTAGTGAGTAACTGGCGAATAGAAAGGCTAGCAAGTCCTATGGGCATAATGATTCGTAAGTCAATTAAACCCTTGGTTGCATCGTGGACTCGCTTGTTCAAATCAACAATTGAATCAGATACTCCTGCTGCTGCTTCAGATTTTCCACCAGTAATATCAGCAAAAATAATCCCTAAATCATATAGGGTAGCGAGAACGTTTTGGAAACTCTCGTCGTCGCGATTGTGCTGGATGGTAATACTCCCTTGATGAACATTCATTCGCACATCATTGATACTAGGATTTGCTTCCAAGCTTTTAGCGAGACTTTGCATTTCTTCCTTTTGACGATGGGAATGAGCAACTCGCAAACGCAATCTACCTGGAGTATTACTAACAATTTTTGTCAGTATTGGTTTAGGCCGTCTTTTAATGATTTTTTCCGACATTGTTCTTGGCATCTGAGTAAGACTGCCATTACCATTTTTCAACACGTAACCACTCTCCTTGAGTAATTACAAATTTTATTCCAATTGAAGGAGAATTTAATCCAAAATCCAAAATTGTTAAAGGGCTAAAGTGAAAAACTTTCCCTTTGCCCTTTAACTTTTACCTAACACTTGTGTTATGCACCATTGTCAGATATATTATCAGCAGCTTCAACAGCTGGCAGTTGCTTAGATTCAGCAAGTTCTGCTCTAGCTTCAGCTACCATGTCTTCCCAGCTTTCGCCTAATTCTGCAAAAGCTCCTTTGCTCTTTTCATAAAGAACTAGTCCACCTTTGATCAAAGATTTCGCAATTGGTTTACCAACTCCTGCTACTACTGGAATCACAACAGGTGCTAAAATGACCGCACCAATACCTGCGATAATTCCAGGTGCGCCAGCATCTTCTACAAAGTCAGTAATTTTCGGTGCCATTATTTATTAACCTCACGTGAATTGGATTTTCTTTTAAAACCTCTAACCTTAATTCATTTGAGATGGATATCTCATCCTGCTGTCGATAGAGATTTAGAATTTTGTTGGTAGTTCACAAGTAACAACCAACTTTTAACCATTTGTTGGTTTGAGAAGGGGACGTAAACCGTTGATTCCCGCAACAACTGTGGAACCGTTGTTAACTACTGTCGCTGCTAAAGGATTCAATCCAAAGAATACGGTTACGATCAAAGCAGCTAAGTTAGGAATGGCAATAATGCCCGTATTTTGCTGAATTAATTGCTTGGTTTGGCGAGCGATCGCGATCGCTTCTAGTAAGCCATGCAAATCATTGTGCATCAGTACCACGTCTGCTGTTTCACGAGCAATATCGGAACCGTTGGCGAAGGAAACGGAAACATCGGCATAGGCTAAGGCAGGTGAATCATTAATCCCATCACCAACAAAGGCAACTGTCTTGCCTTGATCGTGTAATTCACGAACGACTGTTGCTTTTTGCTCAGGAAAAGCTTCGGCGTGGGTATGACTTGGGGCAATGCCAAGCTGTGCAGCTACAGCATTAGCAGTCTGCTGATTGTCTCCGGTGAGCATGTGTACTTCCACATTTTCTACCGTTAACAGTCTGCTAATGACTTCGCGGCTTTCAGGACGCAATAGGTCACTATATTCTATTATACCTAAAAGCTGATCATTGCTGCCAACATAAATTCCCGAAGCTGGTTTTTGATGTCCCTCCAAACTGGACATATCTATTTCTTGAAGACGCAGGAAACGTTCACTACCCACAAAAACTGTCTCGCCGTCGATCTCTGCTTTCACACCCAAGCCTAGCTGATAGTCCCACTTGCTACGCGGTAATATCTCAACTTTGTGAGCTTCGGCATAACGCATAACTGCTTCTGCAACTGGGTGAGTTAGACGCTGTTCAGCAGTTGCAGCTAGTTGCAGCACTCTGAGAGAAGAGACGGCTCTATTGAGACTTTCCACACCAACAACAGCAGCTTCCCCTTGAGTAAGAGTACCAGTTTTATCAAAGATAATGGTGTCTACTTGTGCCAGTTGCTCTAGCGCTCTACCACTGCGGATCAGAACACCACGTTTTGCGGCATGGGTAAGGGCTGCTAAAACTGTAGTTGGTACAGATACCCGAATTCCGGTAGCAAAGTCCAGAGTTAAGACACTGGCGGCTCTGGCTGGGTTGCGAGTCAGGGCAAATACTGTTGCTCCTAGTAACAAAGTTGGCAATACTGTTTTCTGTGCTACTGTGGCTGCATGGTTTTCCATGCGAGTATCGTGGACGGGAGCTTGCTCCATTAACTGGAGGCTTTTGCCAGCACGTGTATCATTGCCAACTCTTTCTGTCAAAATATACATGCGTCCTTCCCGTACCAAGGTAGAAGCGAAGACGTTTTGACCCTTGGTTTTCAACACAGGTACAGACTCACCAGTTAGTTTTTGTTCATCCAGCAGCGCTTTCCCCCGCAAGATTGTACCGTCAACGGGGACTTGTTCCCCTGGATAGACAATGACGATATCGCCGCGCTGGACTTCCTGAATGGGTATTTGTTGTTTTTCACCATCTCGTTCTACCCAAGCAAATTGTCCCAGGGAACTGAGTAAATCTAAGGTTTGCTGTGCGGAACAACGAGCTGTGCGATCGCGAATCTTTTCGCCAATATCAATTAAACTTAGCATTAATGCTGGGGCGAGAAATCGACCTTGGATTGTTGTAATCGCGATCGCAATTAAATCCAAAAAGTCTATATTTAATTTTCGCTCTAGTATAATTCCTTTCCAAGCGCGTTGGAGAACAGGCAAGGTAGCAAGAGAAATGGTTCCTACCATCAAAATCGGCGGAATGGTTAAACCCAATGGACCACCCAGCACAGCTAAAGCAGTCGCAGCGCCAGAAAGTTGTAATCCAGGCCAAGATACCTCTGTTTCTTTTGTGATTTTTGGCGTTGTTGGCTTAAAAACCACAACTTCTGCTGCGGATTGAAATACATGGCCTAGATGATGGCGCAGCTTAAATTCTGAAACTGTTTTGGGGTTATAAGTAACCGCAACCGATGCAGCAGCTGGCTTGAGTCGAAAGGATGTGACTAACGCATCTGCTTCTAGCAGAACTTGGAGGCGCTGTGCGTAGTCTGGATTATGACGCAAGCGAGGTATTCTTAAGCGTATTCTTCCCGGAATTGTATGAACAACAGTATAGTCTACTTTGGGAAGATGGGTGCGTGAATGTCCTTTATATTCTATAAAATGGGCTTTTCCATTCTTTTGGGTCAAATTCAGTTGTGATTGACCTGCGGAGGATGGTAGACCCACCTTAACTTGTACCATTGCTTCTCTCTCATAAAAAAATATTGGTGAACATTAGACTTCTTGCAGAAGTCGGGGGAGGGGTTATACCATTTTGGATTTTGGATTTTGGATTGGGAAACTCTTTGTGCATAAGAGTTCTGTCGTCAATCTATCTGTCGCATTCTTTTTTCAAATTGGTATTAAAGGAATTGAAAAATCCTTCCCCTTTAACCTGCAAAGAGGTTTATTGGTGACGAGAAGATAGTTTGCAATGAGGACTAAAGTCCTTAAAAGTCCTTACTACAAACGTGTCTTCAAGCCTGTTTTTGGTTGAAAATTTCTGCTTTTGGGTTCCTTGCAGTTAGGCAACTGCTACATCACTAGCAGATTGTAGCAGGTTTGCTAAGTGGGATATTGCAGCTTCCAAAACACTGCGATCCGGATCTCTGGTATTGGCTTTCACCGCAGATTTGTAAGTTATGACTATTGATCCCGCAGCACGGTTGATTCGTTCGCCGATGACTGTTGGATCTGCTTTTAATAAAGCCTCTAAGCATTGCACATACTGGGGATCACGAGTGATCCGAGGTACGTGAAAACGAATTCTTCCCGGAATGACGTGAGCAATGCTGTAAGCTACTTTGGCTTTGTGTTGTGTTTTCTGCGAAAGTAGAGCAGAATCAGAACCAGACGAAGATACTGGCAGGATTTTTGCTGTAGATAAACAAGTACTCTGGTTTCCACCGTTGTGAATTTCGGAGGATGCTTGCTTGTTTATATTTACTTGAGGTAAGTTTTTGCTAGGTAGAAATTTGTGTTGTGTAATTGTTGCAACTGCCATTTTCTTAACAGCAGTGGTGTTAAAACATTTAGTGACCAGAGGATGGGAAGATGCAGGGAGAACTGATAATTTCTCCTGCTCTTGTTTTTGTACATTTGTTGTTTCGTTAACTGTTGGGTATGAATTTGCTGGTTGTATCGTTGCTGGCTGTTCTCTGCCAGATTGAATCAGATTAACTAGATGCGATCGCATCTCATAATCTGACATAACTCCAGATTTGTAGATTACCACAATAGACGCAGCAGTGATATTTATTTGCACCTTCGTAACCAAAGCCTCTGCTTTCAACAATTTTACAAGACGCTCTTGATATTGATCATCTCTAGAAATGCGAGGAACGCAAAACCCGACTTGTCCTGGCATTGCACAGGTAATGCTGTAAGCTTCTTTTACCTGTTCAAGTTCAATTGACTTAATCTGTCCACTTTGTCTTTGACTAGTTTGGAGGTGGGAATTTCCTGGTTGAATCGTGACTAGCTCTTGTGCAGCAGACTGAATTAGATGAATGAGATGCGATCGCATCGCTTCATCTGACATTTCTCCACAGTTGTAAGTTACTACCACAGATGCAGCAGTACTATTTATTTGCACATTTGTGACTAAAGCTTCTGCTTGCAGCAACTTCTGAAGTCGTTCGAGATATCTAGAATCTCTGGAAATACGAGGTACGCACAACCCGACTTGTCCTGACATTGCATAGGTAATGCTGTAGACTTCTTGGGGCGATTTCTGCTCAGTGTGATCAGTCTGCGGCGTAATTTTTATCTGGGTTTTTTTTTCTGGGGTAGATACCAGTCGTAATATCGATCCAACCATTGCTTTCCTCCCTCCTCAGTCCGGGGCTGCATTAATCGGAAAGTTCGCCATAAAGGCGAGAGCATAAGACAAAGCTGGAGCTTTGAAGTTAGCCCATAAGCCAGTTACCTCTGGCGTTGATTCCACTTTTGTTGTCTGGAATTCTTTTTCTTGGATGGGCGCAGGAGTAACTAGTTTTTCTGCTTGCTTTTGGACATCAGAGTGTCTGGGCGTCCCAGCGTCTTTATAAATAACATGTGGTGCAGTTGTCTCCTGCTGTGCTAGTTGCATCAAATCAATCCAGCGAGAGACTTTGATATTGTTCGGTTGATAGGCGATCGCCACTGATGCTGCATCACAATTGATACGTACGTTTGTAACTTGGGGATCAGCTTTGAGCAATCTCTCCAAGCGTTTTGCGTAATCTTGGTCATGAGCTAGTTTTGGTAAGCTCATCCTAATACGTCCCGGAATCGCATGAACAATGTTGTAAGTAATCTTTGCATTGTCCAGATTTTTTGTTGGGAATAATTCTTGTTTGACGACTGTAATTTGCTCCACTTTTGCTAAAGAGGTTTGAGGTGTAACTTGATGTTTTGTTATTGATTGGGTTGCAGAAGCTGTATTCAATTTTTTATTTTTTTTAGATCCCAATAATTGAGGTTCTATATATTCAATCACACGTCGGGTTGCGTCTGCTGTAATCATGTATACCGGAATTGCTGCCAACCCGTTAATTCCTATCGCCCCTGTGACTCCTAATCCTGCAAATAAAGGAATAAACGAAAGTCCTTGCTCTTTCCAAAATTCTACGGATTTCCAAGCAGCGAAGGGATCACTATTACTTTGTGAATCTGAAACAGCTTGATATTCCTGAATGCCAAACTCTTGCAGTATTGTCAACATCTGTGGCAAAGACAGTCTAGTTTCATCAAATTTAACCAGCAAACTGCTCGTTTTGTAATTAGTCGTAACTTCCGTTACACCATGATGCTGCTGTAATTGCCGGGATAAACTTTCTAGTATCGAGTTATGACTGACGTCAGTGGCACGGATTCGCACGCGGCCTTGAGTTACATGAATAATTTTCAGCTTGCCAAGCATTGATTGTGCTGTTGACCGTGTAGATACTTCACCCTTATGTTTATGAACTTCATCGCTTTGCTGATGAGCAAAGATTAAGCCAGAAGATGGTTGCAGCGGTTGACTTAACCCCTTGCGACTACTAATAGTTTTTGTCATTTACCCAATAGCTACCTCAAAGCCAAAAGGTTAACATCAGATTAAATTTAACTTAAATTTCCGCTTTTTGTATAGCTCTTTAGAATTATTTTTTGTCAAAAATTATTAACTATTAATTTTTGGTATTCTTGATCTGTAACAATGTCCAAGTTGCTTTCTAGGCGGTCTAGAAACACTATACCATCAAAATGATCGTATTCGTGTTGAAATATACGAGCCACAAAATTAGTTAATAATTGCCTTTGTATTTTGCCGTATCTGTCTGTGTATTCAATTTCTACTGACTCATACCTTGGTACTAAACCCCTGATTCCAGGAATGCTTAAGCAACCTTCCCAATCTTTACTCACAGTACTAGAGTGAGCAATGATCCGGGGATTAATCATAGCTGTGGGTTCCATGTGTGGAGCATGAGGATACCTGGGATTAGGCCGTGACGCCACAATCATGACACGATATGATTGAGCAACCTGAGGAGCAGCAAGGCCTACACCATTAGCTTCACCAACTGTAACTATTAAATCGTCAATCAGCTTCTGAATGGTTTCGTCTTGGAGATTTTCAACTTCAGCTGCTTTTTGACGAAGTATGGTATTACCTAATTGAATGATTGAGAGCATTTCGCTCATTATTTCAAACTCCTAATCTCATCATTAAGAATGATCAGTCATAAAATCTTGATCATTCATAATTTATTCAGTTTGACGCTGAACTGGCAAAGCCGCAGGTCTAACTGCAACTTGCAAATTGCGTCCATCGCGCTGTACTTCTAATTGTAAGGGAGTTCCTATTGTACTGTTTTCTACTAATTTTTGCACTTGTTCGACATCAGTGACAGATTGATTATTAATACTTTGAATCACATCACCTTCTCGAAGTCCTGCATTAGCTGCGGGAGAGCGTGTGATGACATCAATCAATAAAACTCCTTTATCTGCTGTGATATTAATGCCTAATTTACCAATTCTTTCTCTAATTTCGGGTGTTAGCGTCACCATCTGAATACCCAAATAGGGATGGTCTACTTTTCCATTAGCAATTAATTCTTGAGCGATTCTTTGAGCCGTGTTGATGGGAATAGCAAAACCTAATCCTTGAGCGCCACGAATGATGGCGGTGTTCATACCGATGACTTGCCCACGACTATTTAGTAAAGGTCCACCAGAGTTACCAGGATTAATCGCAGCGTCAGTTTGAATATAATCAACACGTTTATCGCTGGCTCCGATCGCACTACCTGAACGTCCCGTAGCACTAATAATACCAGAGGTGACGGTATTGTCTAAACCCAAAGGATTACCAATTGCAATTACTGCTTCTCCTGGCTGCAAACCCTCAGAATTACCCAAAGCAATAGTTGGCAAATTACTAGTGTTAATCGTCACTACAGCAACATCTGTAACCGGGTCTTCCCCTATTACTTGTCCGTCAAAAGTACGACCATCTTTTAATCTTACCGTTACTGTATCAGCACCATTGACGACATGAGAATTGGTCAAAATTTGACCATTGGTACTGATAATAAAACCAGAGCCACTACCCCGCTCGACTCGCTGTCGAGGTTGTGGTTCATCTCCAAAAAATCGCCGGAAAAATGGATCACCGAAGTCATCCGCTCTTGATGATGTAATCGTTCTAGCAGAATCAATGCGAACCACAGCCGGTCCTACCTTCTGCACCACATTTACCACAAAATTAGGATCTCCAGATGATTGCAAAATCGGAGGAGGAGCAGGAGGAGCGCTAATCGGGTTCTGCACTTGAGAATTAGGTGTTTGATTTTTCGGTATATTTACGCTACGATTACAGCCAGTTATGGATATAAATGCTACGCTGACCACAAGCAGTAACCATGTAGAAGGCCTGGAGAGGTGGGAATGCTCTGACGCGGAAAATTTATTTAAAACACCGTCCGCGTCTTGCAAAACGGTGTCTGTGAACTTACTTAACTCAGTATTAAGATTTCTCTGTTGCAAGTTATTCTCTACTTTCTTCATCCGTGCTTATTCCTCCATCTGAATCTGTGAGCCTCCTTGCGGCAATATGGTGATAGGATATTGCCTACCGGGGAAGTCCAAATAATGCAAGACAGTTCAAACATAGATTACAACTTAAAAGCATCTTCCTGGTGTAAAGTGGCTAAATGTTAAATTGGTCTTTGCTTATATTATTGTGACGGTTAGCAGCAAAGGTGGTAGATAATGGCAATTCCCATAGATAGTCTGTGGAGTCAGGTTCTGGAACGCTTGCAGCTAGAACTATCTCGCCCCACCTTTGAAACTTGGATCAAAACTGCTAGCGCTGAAAGATTAGAAAATAACTATTTAGTAATTTGTACTCCTAACCCCTTTGCCCGTAATTGGCTGCAAAAATATTACATTAAGACAATTGCTAATGCTGTTCAGGATATTCTGGGTTATCCTGTAGTAATTTATATTACTGTAGCTCAAGGTGATGATGTGTCTCAGTTTACAGATAAAGAAGCATCTTTATCATTACCACCTCAGAGTAATATTGCTGACAATGCTGTTAAAAATCGCCTGAAGACTACTGAACTCAATCCCAAATATGCCTTTTCACGATTTGTAGTCGGAGCCAATAATCGTATGGCTCATGCTGCTGCTTTGGCGGTTGCTGAATCACCTGGTAGAGAATTTAATCCCTTGTTTTTGTGCGGTGGTGTGGGTTTGGGTAAAACTCATCTTATGCAGGCGATCGGACACTATCGCTTAGAAATTTGCCCAGATTCCAAAATATTCTATGTTTCTACCGAACAGTTCACGAATGATTTAATCACTGCTATTCGCAAAGACAGTATGCAAAGTTTTCGCGAACACTACCGAGCAGCAGATTTGATTTTAGTTGATGATATTCAGTTTATCGAGGGTAAAGAATATACCCAAGAAGAGTTTTTTCATACATTTAATACTTTACATGAAGCTGGCAAACAAGTTGTGATTGCTTCTGATCGCCCTCCTAATCATATTCCTCGGCTGCAAGAACGTCTGAGTTCTCGGTTCGCAATGGGCTTAATTGCTGATATCCAACCGCCAGATTTAGAAACTAGAATGGCTATTTTGCAAAAAAAAGCCGAGTATGAAAATATCAGTCTACCGGAGGATGTAATTGAATATATTGCCTCTAATTACACCTCGAATATTCGAGAATTGGAAGGAGCATTTATTCGAGCGTTGGCATATGTTTCTATTTGGGGTTTATCTATGACGGTAGAAAATATTACTCCAGTATTAGAGCCTCCTACTCAAAAAGTAGAAGCAACCCCGGATACAATTTTGACCATAATTGCCGATGAGTTTAATGTTACCATTGAAGATCTTAAAGGCAACTCACGACGACGAGAAATTAGTTGGTCTCGTCAGATAGGAATGTATCTAATGCGGCAGCACACGGATTTAAGTTTGCCTAGAATCGGAGAGGAATTTGGCGGGAAAGACCACACAACAGTTATGTACAGTTGTGAAAAAATCACTCAATTAAAACAAACAGATAAAAACTTGGCACAAACACTACGTCAACTGAGCGATCGCATTAATCTAACAAGTCGTCCTAAGTAGGGGATCGGGGATCGGTGACAAGGGAAAATTATTTAACAAGTTTCTTCCCAATGACACTTGACCAATGACACTTGACAAACAACTCAAATTATTAAGTAAACTATAAAAAAGTATTAAGAATAAATTAGATTGTGGAAAATTCATAAAGATTCTGTGGAAAACTCATGAAGATTCTGTGGAAAACTTTAATGAGCATAATTACCTTGTGGAAAAATATCCCAACTTTTCCACAAGTTTTCCACAATTTACACACATTTGTGGTTAGTAATTATTAGTTTCCAATAATTTCCAATCCCTATTACCCCCAATCCCCGATCCCCAATCCCCGATCCCCGATCCTTGCCTAAGAGTGCTACCATATCCAAGCACACCAGCTAAGTTTGACCATGAAACTTGTTTGTACTCAAAGCGATCTCAGTACTCACCTCTCACTAACCAGCCGTGCTGTTCCTTCTCGTCCCACTCATCCAGTTCTGGCGAATGTGCTGTTGCAGGCTGATGCTGAAACAAATCAAGTTAGCTTAACAGCGTTTGATTTGAGTTTGGGTATCCGCACTAGTTTCAGTGCTGATGTGGTACAACCAGGAGCGATCGCTTTACCTGCGAAATTACTCAATGATATAGTTTCTCGTTTACCAGAGGGAGAAATTACCCTAGAGGATGAATCATCTCCCACAGTCGAGAACTTACCAGACTATAGCGGTTTAATTGTCACACTCACACCTAAGAGCGGACGTTATCAGGTGCGAGCAATGGGAGGCGAAGAATTTCCAGAATTACCTGTAATTGAAAATGCTCAACCTATGCAGTTCAGTGCTACTACACTAATTGAAGGTTTGCGCGGTTCATTGTTTGCTACTAGTGGAGATGAAACCAAGCAAGTACTGACTGGCGTACATTTGACAATTAAGCAAGATACCCTAGAATTTGCGGCTACCGATGGACATCGCCTCGCAGTGGTAGAAACTACAAATGAGAGTCCAGACGCTAGTAGCAAAGATAGTTTAGAGGTAACAGTACCAGCAAGAGCCTTACGGGAATTAGAGCGGATGTTGGCTCATAGTTCTGAATCTGAAGAACCTGTGGTTTTGTATTTTGATCAAGGTCAAGTTGTATTTGAATGGCAGCATCAACGCTTGACTAGCCGCACTTTAGAAGGGCAGTATCCTGCTTACCATCTACTCATTCCCAAACAATTTCAAAGAGAATTGACATTAGAAAGAAAGCAATTATTAAGTAGTTTAGAACGAATTGCTGTACTCGCAGACCAAAAAAATAATTTGGTGAAAGTCAGCGTTAATGGTGATGCTCAAGAAATAACTTTGTCTGTAGAATCTCAAGATGTGGGTAGTGCAATGGAATCTATGCCAGCCCAGATATCAGGAGAAGATATAGATATAGCTTTTAACATTAAATATTTAATGGAAGGCTTAAAAGCTTTGCCAGCTTCCGAAATTTTAATGCAGATGAATACAAACCTTACCCCAGTAATTTTTACTCCTTTGGGTGGTTTAAAAATGACCTATTTAGCTATGCCTGTACAGTTGCGTAATTGAATATAAATTTGGGATGCTGCCATTTTTTGATTGAGAAGTCTCTAATCAATTGTGCGTACTGATGGATTGGCTGTCAACAAGGCAGTTGCGAGCAGCATGATACCACCTGTAACACTGAAAAGAATTGTCAGATTTAAATCAGCTAAGATCCCAGCTAAAGCGTAGGAAAAAGGAGCAATACCAAAGGAAGAAAGCATTCCCAAACTCATAACTCTTCCTAGCATTTCAGGTGGAGTTTGCTTTTGAATCCAAGTAATTCCTACAACAGTAAAAAACCCACTACATAAACCCAATATAGCGATTGTTATACTAGCCAGTACTATATTTGGGATGAAGCTGAGGAGGAACAGACCAAAACCTTGTATACTAGCAAGACTCAGCATTAAAATTCCCAACTTTGGCAGGTGTTGCAAAAGTTGAGGCATGAGCGTTCCTAACAATCCACCACCACCCCAAGCCGAATTCATTATTCCTAAAGCAACAGCCCCTCCTGGAAAGCGACTATGGGCTAGTGATGTCATACCAACTTGTAACGGACCGATAAAAAGAAAATTTAACATCACTAACACCAACAAAACTGCTTTGAGAGCCGGATTATGCCATGCATAGTTCAGTCCCTCACGGATACTAGCAATTAAACGAACAGCTTTGTTAGTTAAGGTAGGATTTTGAATAGATGAGTCATAGACTTGTTTTGATTTTTCATCCAATGTAGTGTCTGGAATTGTCTTTTCTGTCTTTGACCTCAGACTGCTTTTCATTAGCAAAAGTGTGACGGTTGTAAAAATGAAAGTAACAGCATCAATTGCAAACGCTGTCTCAATATCGCTAGTTGCAATCAGTAAACCACCTAAAGCAGGCCCAATTAATAGAATTAGTTGGGAAGTGCCTTGACTTAAAGTGTTACTTGCTACTAACTGTTCTTTGCTGACAAGACTAGGTATGATTGACTTGGCGGCGGGAATAAAAAAGCCATCCGTGATACCCAAGGCGATCGCAAACAAATAAAGATGCCATAGCTGCGTCAGTTTTAAAGCAACTATTGTTGTTAATAAGATAACCAGTACTGCGCGAAAGGCATTAGAAACAAGCATAACGGAGCGAGGTGAAAAGCGATCGCTCACCACACCACCAATTAGCATTAAAACAGCACGCGGGATCGCTGCTGCCATTAATACTGTACCTAAACTCACACCAGAGTTAGTTAACTGAATTGTCAACCAAGGTAATGCTACTAAATAAAATTGATCGCCAAGCAGCGAAACACTTTCACCAATATATAAAAGTAGAAAATTGCGTACAGTTAACGGTTGCCAAATTGGAATTTTAGAATTTCGCATAATTTGTCATTTGTTATTTGTCATTTGTCTCCCGTATTTCCCTTGTCCCCGATCCGCAATCTCCAATCCCCGATCCCCAATCTCCAATCCCCGATCCCCAATCCCCAATTTCAATTCACGCTCCCCGATCCCCATTTTCAATTCNCCAATCCCCAATCTCCAATCCCCGATCCCCAATCTCCAATCCCCGATCCCCGATCCCCATTTTCAATTCACGCTCCCCGATCCCCATTTTCAATTCACGCGACGTTGATATCCTTGCCAATATTTTTCCCGCAGTTTACCTTTTTGTAATTTACCACTGGGTGTTCTGGGTAAGGATTGGGCAAATTCAACGCTTCGAGGTAATTTAAAATCGGCTATTTTTCCTTTGACAAAACTGATAATATCTAGTGCGGTTGCTTTGATTCCTGGTTTTAAAACGATGATCGCTTTTACTGTTTCGCCAAAATCTTGATCGGGAATTCCAATTACGGCTACTTCGGCTACGGCTGGATGTGCATATAATATATTCTCGATCTCTGCCGGATAAATATTCTCGCCAGCACAGCAAATCATATCTTTAACGCGATCGCAAATATAAATGTAACCTTCGGCGTCAACATAACCTGCATCACCAGTATGAATCCAGCCATCTACTAATGTGTTTGCTGTTGTTTCTGGTAATTGCCAATAACCAATCATGTTGGCAGGGGACTTAATACAAATTTCACCTATTTTACCACATTCTACGTGTTTACAACGAGAATTTAAAATGGCTATCGATACACCAGGAAAGGCTTTACCAGCAGATTTTAGCCTATCGTGATTGCTAGAGGTATGATCATCCGCAGGTAAACATACAGCACAGTTCCCTGTTTCGGTCATACCATAAATTTGCACAAACTTACAGTTAAATGTAGCGATCGCTTGTTTGAGAACTGATTCCGCAATGGGAGAACCACCGTAAACGATATATTCCAATGAGGAAAAATCTGTTTGTTGACAGCTAGGTTCAGATAACAGTACTTGAATCATCGCGGGAACCATACAGGTTTTGGTGATTCGATATTTGGCGATCGCTTCGAGAACCTGAACACTGTCAAAAGTTGCGAGTAAAACATTTTCCGCGCCCGCAGCTAAACCACGAATAGTCCACCATAAACCTCCGATGTGGAAGGAAGGTAAAGTTACCAGACTTTGATCATTTTGATTCCAACCGATCCAGCTTTGATTTTGTTTGGAAAATTCCTTGGCGATCGCAAAGAAACTGTAATGTCCCAACTGTACACCTTTTGGTCGCCCGGTCGTCCCACTAGTATAGATTTGCACAGCAACGTCATCGGGCTGAGTCGTAATTTCAGGCTGAGTTTGACTATTTTGCTGATACCATGTATAATATTTTTCTAGGTTGATGAAAGTTTTGATGTCGTTGAGTTGGTCTTTAATTGATTCAAGCAGTTGATGAAATTCAGAACCAAAAAAAATCACTTCAACCTTAGCATCATTGATAATATAGCTAATTTCCAAAGCAGCCAAACGCCAATTAATCGGTACTAAAACGGCGTTGATTTTAGAGCAAGCTAATAAAATTTCATAACTATGAAGTGAATCTTTTGCTAATAATGCAATTCGCGATCGCGCCTTTACTCCTTGGGCTAAAAGTGCGTTAGCGACACGATTACTTTGTGAATCGAGTTGTAGATAGGTGAGAATATGATCATTGAATCTCAAAGCTTTAGCGTCTGGAAATTTGTGAGCTTGTACAGAGGCTAATTCTGCTAATGTTGAAATTTCATGATTATATATCATTGGTATTTCCCAAAATTTGTCTATTTTTTATCTATTCCCCATCGGGGTTTAAAACCCCATCTTCTATAAGTTGTTTGTTTGAGTTGGGGTTAAATCCTCATCCCAAACCACTCTGTCCCCTGTCCCCTGTTCCCTGTTCCCTTTTATTGCTTAAGTTTGTAGTAAGAGAACTGACGAAAATTCCTAATTCGGCTACAGTTGGATAGTAAAAAAGTGTACTGAGAGGAATATTTGTGCTAAATTTTTGATTGATTTTTGAGATTAATTGTAGTGCTAAAAACGAGTGTCCGCCTAATGCGAAGAAGTTGTCATGGATGCTGATTTGCTGAAGTTGAAATAATTCAGTCCAAATTGCTATTAATAATTCTTCTGCTTGGTTACGAGGAGGAGTAAAAGTTTGTGTTAATTCTGGTTGCGTAGGTTCAGGGATAGGTAGCGCTTGACGATCCACTTTACCATTTGCTGTGAGCGGGAAAGATGCTAAAAAGATAAAAGTAGAGGGGATCATGTATGTTGGTAATTTGGTTTGGAGAAAAGAACGTACTTCTTTAGTGGTGATGTTTGGCTCTGGTTGTGGAATAATATAAGCGACTAGCTGTTGTGTTTCTCTGACTGTGGTGACTACAACTTCTTTGATGGTGGGATGCTGTTTTAATATCGCTTCAATTTCACCGAGTTCAATGCGATAACCGTTGATTTTGACTTGAAAATCTTCTCTTCCTAAAAATTCAATATTTCCATCGGGTAAATAGCGTCCCAAGTCACCTGTTTTATATAATTTTTCTTTGGTGTCGGGATGAGTAATGAAGCTAGAGTTTGTTTTTTCTTCGTCTTTACAGTAACCTTTTGCTAGTCCGATACCGCCAATATATAATTCTCCTGTCACCCAAACAGGACATATTTTCATAGATTTATTTAATGCATAAATATATTGATTTTTTAATGGTTTTCCGTAGGGAATACTTTTCCAGTTGGGGTCAATTTGGGTAATTGGATAATAAATTGACCAGATGGAAGCTTCCGTTGCTCCTCCTAAACTAATGATTTCGACTTCTGGGGATAATGCTTGTATCTGAGTGGGTAAATTCAGGGGTATCCAATCACCACTCAATAAAACTAACCTAAGAGTATTAAATAGAACTTGAGGTTGATTTGAGTTATACTCAATTAACATCTGCATGAAAGCAGGAACGGAGTTCCAAATTGTGATTTGATGTTTGGTAATTAAGTCGCTCCAATGAGATGGATCTTTGCTGTTTATAGGATCAGGAATGACTATTGTTCCTCCAGCTGCTAAGATGCCGAAGATGTCGTAAACACAGAGATCGAAACTGAGAGCAGAAATTGCTAAGATGCGATCGCTTGAATTGATACCAAAGCGTTCGTTAATATCTAAAATTGTGTTGACTGCACTTTGATGAGTAATCATCACACCTTTAGGTGTTCCTGTAGAACCAGAGGTGTAGATGATATAAGCTAAGTCTGTGGGTTTTGGGATTTGCTTTAATGGTGGATAAGACGGTAAAGGTTGTAGAGAATCTATACACAGAATTGGGATATTCTCTGGATATTCCAGGCTATGAATAAGGCGAGTTTCAGTCAGTACCAGTTTGACTTCTGCTTGTTGTAAATAATACCATATACGTTCCTTTGGTAGTTCCGGATCAATGGGGACATAGATCGCACCAGCAGCAAGGATACCCAAAGCAGCGACAACCTGTTTCCAACCTTTTTCCATAATAATGGCGATCGCCACCTGAGAACGATCGCCTAGTTTTTGCGCTAATTCAGTGACGCGATCGCTTAACTCTTGATAGGTGAGAATGCGATCGCTGCTAATTACAGCTTGTTGTTGTGGACGTTGGGATACTTGTTCAAAAAACAAAGTATGGAGTAAAGCTGTTTGCGGGATTGGTGTATGAGGATGAATTGGGATTGGTGGTAATAATTCTATGGGTTCTGTCCACAATTTATCTTCTTCGGCTAAACGCTCCAATAAATTGCAGTAAACTGTAAACATTTCATCCAACATCCCAATAGGGAAGAGTGCTTCTACCGCATCCCAGTTAAAAATTAGGGTTCCATGTTGTTCTGTAACTTGATGTTCTAGGGAAACTTGGGGGGTTTGGCTAATACCATACACCACCTCTCCCAAAAAGTTATATTCTAAATCTCTCTGAGTAAAAGAACCCAAACCTAAAACACTACTAAATACTATAGGCATAGCTGCGGTCAATTCTGTTTGCTTTTGACTGAGCAATTTCCGCAGTACTTCTACTCCACTAATATAGATATGATCTAAGTCTTGTAGTAATTGTTGCTGTATTTTTAAAGCTAGATCTGTAAATGTGTTTGGGGATGAATTGTCTATTGCTAAGAGATTTGTATTGGTAAAATCTCCAATAATTTGATTGATCTGAGGATGGAGGGGTAGACGTTCGAGTACAGTTAAATTGAGAGTAAAGTGAGGATGTTTACTCCACAAAGTTAAAATTTCTGCAAAAGCGGTCAGTAAGATTATAGAAGGAGTTAAACCTGCTTTTTGACCTCGCTGTTTTAATTTTTGCCATATATGGGGTTCCAGTTTTCCAGCACGGCGTTTGAATGTATACTCTTTTAATTCACTAGGAAAACAAGCTAGGGGTAATTCCGGTGCTGGTGGTAAGGTATCTAAACGATTAAACCAGTAAGTTTGCGATCGCTTGACTAATTCTGAGTTTTGGAGAGAATTTTTTGTAATCACATAATCTCGAAATGATAATTCTAATGGTGGTAATGATAATTCGGGATTTTGATAAAGTTGATTCCATTCGTGAAATAAAATCCGAATACTTGCAGCATCTATCAACAATAAATCCATGCTGATATGGAGTCTGATTTGTTGTTTGTTTAAATAAGTGGCTCGAATTTCAACCCAAGG
Source organism: Westiellopsis prolifica IICB1 (assembly GCF_004323185.1). Taxonomy (GTDB): domain Bacteria; phylum Cyanobacteriota; class Cyanobacteriia; order Cyanobacteriales; family Nostocaceae; genus Pelatocladus; species Pelatocladus prolificus_A. The sequence continues at coordinate 1,734,248 of NZ_NAPS01000001.1, read as the reverse complement.
CCATTGGTGTGAAGGGAAGTTTTTTTGAGATAATTGTTCGCGAATTGCTGTTAATTCTGTTTCGATTTTTTGAGTTTCAAATTCTCGCAAGTCTAAGATGGTAATTTGATAATCTGGAACTTTTTCTAAAATTTGTTGCTCTCCTGTGGGTAATACTATCGCCCGTAGCATATCATGACGTTGAATGAGTTTTTGCCAAGCTGCTGTAAGGCGTGATATTTCTAAATTACTAGTTTCAAATTCTATATAAACATGGTTGCTGACATGGCTTAATTCAAATACTTTGTTGCGTCCTAACCAATGTGCTTGTTGGATGTCGGTGAGTGGAAATGGTTGGTGATGTTGCTGAGAATTTGGTTTGATGATTGGTAAGGAAGTTGTTTTTGTATTGTTGAGATTTAGTAGTTTGATAATTTCTTGTTTATGTTCTTTGAGGGAATGGCGTAGTTCTGGTGTTAAGACTCCTTTTGGTGCTTCGATGTTTAAGAGGTCGTTTTCTAACCAGAGTTTGATTCCTCGTTTTTGGAGTTCGGTTAAAAGTTGGTTTCTGTTCATAATTTTTTTGTTTTATTGAACCGCCAAGACACTAAGGGTTTGTAGTGGCGTGTCTATCTTTAAATAGTGTATTGATAAACCGCAGAGGCGCAGAGAACGCAGAGATATAAGAGAAATTTATTGCAACATTTTAGCCTTGACACGCTAGTAGTAGAGTGTGCTTAGGTTCTATAACAAATACCGATGCACACGAATAATATATTCAGATTTGGATTATTTCTTTGTCGTCGTCTTGTTCTGTGGGTAAGGGTTTTTGTGTGATTTTGGCTATGATTTGTTGTTCGTCAATTGCTAATGCTAGTTGTTGAATGTTGGTTGTTTCGACTAATAGTTGACGCATGGAAATGTTGATTTGGAGTTGAGTTTGTAAGTGATTTTTCAATTGCACGAGTTTGAGTGAGTCTATTCCCAATTCAAAGAAGTTATTATGTATTCCGACTGCTTCGGTTTGCAGGAGTTTTTGCAGGAATTCGGCTATTGTTTTTTCGATTTCGGTTTGCGGGGGTACTAAGGTTGCTGATTTGGATGTTGTGAGGTTGGGAGTTGGTAAAGCTTTTCGATCTATTTTTCCGTTGGGGGTTAGGGGTAAGGTGTCAATGAGAATATATTCAGCAGGTATCATGTATTGTGGAAGTTTTTGCTGTAGATATTCTCGTAGTTGGGTAGAATTTGATTTGGCAGTTTGGGTGTTTTTAAGTAATGACCATTGCTGAGAATCAGTTGGATCTATTTTTCCACCGATAAAGCTATAAAGGAGAATCTGATTTGCTTCTAATTTAAATAAATCTTGAATTTGGGGAAATTCTAGATAACCAAGGGGACAGAGTCCGATTTGTTGGGTTGGTGCGCTGTTCATGAGTAATTGACCGATGTGTCCTGCTTCTAAAAGACAGAAGTTTTTGGCGAGTTCTCCATACATCGGTGCGATCGCACTCAGTTTCCCAATCAAATATATTGCAAAAGCAGATTGTTCAAAAAGTGGTTGGTTCTCACGGTAAGCGCTGCTGTCTATTTCGTTGGTGCTGTGGAGTAAGATTAAACGGTGGTCGCTGGGATGATAATAATATATTCCTGCTGGAAGGGTTTCGATGCGGTTGGGTTTGATGAATAAGTAAGTTTGTACGGGATAAAGACTTCCAGCAGAAGGATAGCGATATTTGGGAATGGGATAATCACCGAGTTGGATTTGCTGGAGACAGTTGAGAAATTTGCTAAATTGTTCTAAGGAAATCTGTTGGGGTAGAAATTGTCGGTAACTTTGGCGTTCTAGATAAGGTGTTTGGTCAAATTCCGGTTTCGGTAAGTGAATAGTGATTTGAGATGATTCTGATTTGCGGATTCCTGGTTGCTGAAGTTTAAATTCGATGCGTTCTCCAGGATCGCTCAATACTCCTTCCTGTTGAGGTGGTTGGTAAGCTTCCCCTAGATTGGGAGTTGGTGTAATGTTGCGTTCGCTCACAATATAAGCGATTAGTTGTTGTGTTTGTTCGACTGTGGTGACTATTGCTTCTTTGATGGTGGGATGCTGTTTTAATGTTGCTTCAATTTCACCGAGTTCAATGCGATAACCGTTGATTTTGACTTGAAAATCTTCTCTTCCTAAAAATTCTATGTTCCCATCGGGTAAATAGCGTCCCAAGTCACCTGTTTTATATAATTTTTCTTTGGTGTCGGGATGAGTAATAAAGGTAGCGTTTGTTTTTTCTTGGTCGTTCCAGTAACCTTTTGCTAAACCGATTCCTCCTATATATAGTTGTCCTGTCACCCAAACAGGAGTTGGCTGCAAATTATGATTTAATATATAAACTTTTTGATGATCAAGTGGTTTTCCGTAGGGAATACTTTTCCAGTTGGGGTGAATTTGGGTAATTGGATAGTAAATTGACCAGATGGAAGCTTCTGTTGCTCCTCCCAAACTCACGATTTGGACATTTGACCACAATGTTTGGATTTGTTTTGGTAAATTTAGAGGTAGCCAATCTCCACTCAACAAAGCTAAACGTAGAGATGATGTTTGTTGTGGTTGGTTGGCAAGATATTCTACCAATATTTGCATCAAAGCTGGAACTGAGTTCCACAGGGTAACTTGCTCTGATTTGATTAAGTCTAACCAATGTGCGGGATCTTTAGTTTTATTTGGGGACGGGATAACAATAGTTCCACCCGCCGCTAACATACCGAAGATGTCGTAGACTGAGAGATCAAAGTTTAATGCTGATAACGCTAAGATGCGATCGCTTGATTTAATTCCAAAGCGTCGGTTGATATCCAAGATTGTATTTACCGCACCCCGATGATCGATCATTACCCCTTTGGGTAAACCTGTGGAACCGGAAGTGTAGATGATGTAAGCTAAATCATCGGGAGTTTGGACTAGTTTTATATCTGACCAATCTCCTGTGAGTTGACTTTCCACACATACTTGTTGAACACCTAATGGCAAAGATCGGTGAAGATGGGGTTGAGTGACAATTAATTTAACTTGTCCTTGGGTGAGTAAATACGATTGTCGTTCTGCTGGTAATTCGGGATCGATGGGAAGATAAGCCGCACCGGAGATTAAAATTCCTAGTACAGCGACAATTTGCTCCCAACCTTTTTCCATGATGATCGCGATCGCATTGTTGGTGGTAGCTCCCAATTCTTGCAGTTGAGATGCTAATTGTACAGCGCGTTGGTATAATTCCTGGTAAGTTAGGGTATGCTCTGGGGTAATAACTGCTGGGGAATTGGCTTGGATTTGCACTTGCTTGATAAACAAACTGTGCAAAGTTTCTTCAGAAATTGGTGCGGTGGGATGATTTGCAATTGTGGGTTTTCGTAATTGTCGCTGGTCGCTCCAAACAGCATCTGAGGTAACTAGTCGTTGGAGCAAATCGCAGTAAGCAGCAAACATATCATCGAGCAAACCTGCGGGGAAAAGTTCTTCAACCGCATCCCAGTTAAATATTAAAGTTCCGTTTTGCTCTCTAACTTGATGATCTAACCAAACTTGCGGGGTTTGACTGATACTATAAACGATCTCGCCTAACTGATTTAATATTGATGTATTCTGACCAAGTGATTCTAAACCCAGGGTACTAGTAAATACCACCGGCATCAATTGGTAACTTTCGCGTTGACGACTAAGTTCTCGCTGTACCTGCAAACCACTGATATAACCGTGATCTAAATCTTGCCATAGTTGTTGCTGTAATTGTTGAGCGCGGTTGCGAAAGCTTTGAGGAACTGAGTGATTAACTTCCAAAAGTGTCAAAGAGGTGAAGTCTCCGACAATCTCATTGACTTGGGGATGTAAAGGTAAACGCTTAAATAGTGTGAGATTAATAATAAACTGGGGACTTTTGCTCCATTGACTCAGGATTTCTGCAAAAGCAGCCAGTAAAACTCCAGAAGGAGTTAAGTTAAATTGGTGAGCGCGGTTTTGTAATTTTCGCCATTGTTCTGAAGACAGTTGCGAACTGCGACGTTGAAACCGAGGATTGGCGATCGCATTCGGATTTTTTGCTAGGGGTAATTCTGGTGCTGGTGGTAAGCTATCTAGTCGGTTAAACCAATATTCTTGAGAACGTTGATATTGGGATGTATTTTCTAAAGTTAATTCCGCAAGCGCATAATCGCGGAAGGAAAGTTCTAAGGGTGGTAATCCAAATTCAGAATTACTATATATATATAGATGTGACCACTCCCGCATCAGGACAAACAAACTCCAAGCATCACCAATCAAAGCATCAAAACTGAGGTGGAGTCTGGTACGCTGTTCATCTATAGGTGTAGCTCGAATTCTAAATAAAGGCCATTGATCCGCAGGTAAGATTTCATGGGACATCTGCTCACGCATCATGTCTAAATCTTGCAAATCCAAAACTTCTATTTCATAGGCAGGTACTGTTGGCAGAATTTGCTGTTGACCATCTGGTAAAATGACTGCGCGGAGCATATCGTGACGCAAGATCAGTTTTTGCCAAGCTTGATTCAACTTTGTTAAATTTAAGCGATCGCAATCTAGTTCTAAATAACCATGAGCAGCAATATTCCCCAATTCAAAAGCTTCATTGCGTCCTAACCAATAAGCTTGTTGAATGTCGGTGAGGGGAAAAGGTTGATAGCGCTGTTCTGGATCTGGGACAATTGTTGGTAAATCAACTAAAGATTCTGTTTTTGTGAAAGATGTAAGTGCTGCACTCAATCCAGCAACTGTGGGAGATTCTAACAAACAGCGTAGCGGTAACTCAATATTTAAGGTTTGTTGTAATCGAGAAATAACTTGAGTCGCAAGTAGGGAATGTCCCCCCAATTCAAAAAAATTATCGTGAATGCCTACTTGTTTGAGTCCCAAAACAACAGCGATAATATTAGCGATCGCTTCTTCGGTTGCTGTGCGCGGTGGAACAAAGTCTATTTCTCGATTCTGTTCTGGATCTGGAATTGGTAAAGCACGTCGATCTACTTTACCGTTGGGTGTTAAAGGTAAAGTTTCCAAGATGGCGATCGCAGACGGAATCATATAATCAGGTAACTTCTGTTTGAGAAAGTTACCCAATTCACTAGTTGTTAAGGACTGCTTTTGAGAAACAACATATGCAACGATAGATTTATTCTCGGTTTGCAGTTCTCGAACCATCACCACTGCTGCTTGTACTTGCGGATGACTACTCAGAACTGCTTCAATTTCTCCCAGTTCAATTCGGAAACCCCGAATCTTCACTTGATCATCAATTCGACCGAGCAATTCAATATTACCGTCAGGAAGATAACGCGCTAAATCTCCTGTTTTGTACAAAATAGGGGAGTGCGGGTAGAAGGAATTAGGGATAAATTTCTCTTTGGTTAAATCGGGACGATTTAAATAACCTTGAGCTAAACCAGCACCAGCAATATATAGTTCACCCGCAACCCCAATCGGAACTAATTGCAGATACTGATCTAAGATATAAACTTGCGTGTTTGCAAATGGACGACCAATCGGAACCAATCCATTTCTTTCAAAAGATCGCACTGATAAATCCCCAATCCCCAATTCAAAATACGTGCTATCAATACACGCTTCCGTTACCCCATAGGAATTAATCAAACGTGTCTGCTCGTGACAAAAACGCTGAAACTCTTGATATTCTTTGATGTACAAGCTATCTGAACCGACTACCAACAACCTCATGAAGTGAAGATTTTGCTGAGTTCTTTCCAAATACTGAATCAAGTTTCTCAACACAGCGGGAACAAACTCCGCGCTATCAATCTTCTCCACCAACATCAGTTTATACAACTTTTCTGGTTCCAACAGCCACTCACGCGGACATAAAACCAACTTAGCGCTACTACAAAGAGCGCGAATTACATCCCCGGAAAACACATCAAAAGCAAAACTCGCCATTTGCAAATGACTTGTCAGAGACTGGAGTTGATAAGCTTTTTCCCAAGCATGAAATGCATTTACCAAACTGCGATGAGCGATCGCCACTCCCTTAGATTTCCCTGTGGAACCTGATGTGTAAATCACGTAAGCTAAATCTTGTGATGTCGCATCACTCACCAGGTTCGCTTCACTTTCCTGGGAAATCTCTTTCCAATCTCGATCTAAACAAACTACAGTTAAATCCTCTACTGGTAAACTCGCTACTAATGTTTGTTGAGTCAGCAATACTGATACTTGGGAATCACCCAGCATGAACCTCAAGCGTTCTTGAGGATACGCAGGATCTAAAGGTAGATAAGCTCCACCCGCTTTGAGAACTCCCAATAATGCAACTATCATTTCTAGGGAACGTTCCACACAAATTCCCACAAGCTGGTTTTGACCTATTCCCAAAAAACGCAGGTAGTGTGCGAGTTGGTTCGCTTTGCTGTTTAATTCTTGATAGGTAATTTGTAAAGACGTTTCATGGAACGTCTCTACATTTGGAAATACCACCGCAATAGCGTTTGGTGTCTTGTTCACACAGTTCTCAAACAACTGATGAATAACTCGATCTTGGGGATACTCAACTTGGTTGTTGTTCCACTTCCAGAGCAAATCATTTTCTTCAGCTTCCGTTAGCAGAGGTAATGAACCAATTTGCTGTTCTGGGTGAGCAATAATCCCTGCGAGCAAAGTCTGAAAATGACTCGCTATCCTGGTAATTGTCGCCTGTTCAAATAAATCGGTGTTGTACCTGAAGATACCAAGTAATGATTCAGTTGTCTCCATCATATCGAAGACAAGATCATTCTGTCCTTCTTGCTGGGGAATCACAAAAGGTTCGAGAGTTAACCCACCCCAATCTTCTCGAATTTGAGTTTGATTCAATACAGATAATTCATAGTCTTTAGCAATTTCACTGAGCTTTAACAAGTTAAAGGAAACTCGAAAAAGACCTGGAAGACTCGGATCGCGGTTGAGTTGCGATCGCTCTATTAATAAAGTAGAGGGATAATCTTGATGAGCTAGAGCATCCAATACAGTTTGGCGGACTTGAGTTAAAAGCTGAGAAAATGTCGGATTTCCAGCCAAATTTACCCGTAAAGCCAACATATTGACAAACAACCCCACAGTTTCGGCAAATTCCGGCTGACTTCTACCCTCAACAGGCGCACCCACGATTATATCTTCCTGACCTGACAAGCGGTAAAGCAACACTTGAAATGCTGTTAACAAAGTCATATAAAGGGTTGCTCCTTGAACTTTCGCCATTTCTCGAAGCTCAGAAATCAACTGTTGATTTAATTCAAAAGTATGGGAAGCTCCCCGATAGCTCTGAATTGGTGGTCGTGGTCGATCAGTTGGTAATTTTAATATTGGTAACTCACCCGCTAATTGTTGGCGCCAGTAATTCCACAGTTCATCGCCCACAGAACTTGCTAAAATATTTCTTTGCCACTGTACGAAGTCTAGATATTGGTACTTAATAGCAGGTAAGGATACGACTCGACCCGTATTTTCCGCTTCGTAGAGCAGACGCAACTCATCAAGAAGAATTCCAAAAGAAAAACCATCAACAACAATGTGATGTATCGTCAGTAAAATTAGATAATTTTGTTCAGAGCAAATAAAGAGATTTACCCGCAATAAAGGACCTTGTTCCAAATCGAAGGGACGCTGATATGTTGCGATGACTTTACTCGTCAACTCATCTTCATTCCAAGCTGAAGCGTCGGTGTTCTCGAAACAAACTTCTTGGTATTCATGAACCTGTTGAAAAGGTTCACCATCTTTTTGTCCAAATGTCGTTCGTAGAGTCGGATGACGAGCAATCAACTTCTCAAACGCTCGTTGTAAAGCTGGAATATTTAAATAAGAGCGGATGCGAGCTGTAAAAGCAATATTATAAGCTGCACTTGTGGGTGCAAGTTTATATAAAAACCATAAACCTTGCTGACCGTAAGTAAGAGGATAAGATTTAGAAGAGTAAACACCTTGGCGCAGCAAATCGATAATTTCTGCTTTGTACTGCTTAATTTGATTTAAAACTGTGGAAGTTAATACTTCTTTGGGACCGCGATAACGCAGTTTATGATCTTCAATCCACAATTCTATATTTTGCTGTGAGAGGTGCGTGAGAAACTCAACTAAATTCATAATTCTCCTTCCAACCACTCATCATCCTTTTCTATTTTCGAGTCAGCATTTTCGCTCAATTCATTTACTAATATTGCTAGATTTGCAACACTAGTATCTTCTAGAAATTTTACCGCCGGAACATCTACTTCCAACTCTTTTCTAAACTTATTTCTCAGCTTTACAGCAATCAGTGAATCAAGTCCCAAATAATTCAAAGACATCTCAACATCTAATTGAGAGGCGCTGATTCCAATTGCTTTAGCTATTTCTTCTTGAATATAAGTTGTGAAAAATGCAATTTTAGACATGCGGTTTAAGCAAGAATAGTTGAGCGATCGCTATGAATATCTTGATTCGATTTCCTATTCAGAATGGCGATAGTAACTTCACCTTCAGACCAACCACCATTATCATCATAAAAGGCGCATGATGTCTTAAGCATAATTAAATCACCACGAGCCGAAAATTTATTAATTCCTAGAGTTCCTTGAAAATTACTAGAGTTAATTGGTTTTTTAAAAGTGCTGAAAAATTTGACAATCAAAAAATCACTTAATTGACGGCGTTTATATATTTCTAAATCCCAATCTTTCATGACATCCAATAACTTATTTTCTACCAAATAAGCTATCATCACATAGAATAATTGGTTATAGCAAATATTAAACTCTACCGAATTAAAATGTCCAGTATCAGCAATATAGCAAGATTCAGGAATCGAAAAATCAGCTTTCAAAAACCATTGTCCTTGATTTACTGGTTCGCAATATTGAAATTGAGCCTTTTTCAGATATTTACAACCTTGTTTATATGGCTCCAAAAAAGTATCTAATAAATTCTGATTTACATCATCTATATTATGAAAATTATGTCTTATATCCATAAATTTGCTAATTATTGAACTCAATGGATTTGTCAGTAAAATTAACTTCTCGTTCGTAGTGAGTACTTTAGTACTCAACTCAATATCAGGATATTAAAGTTAGCTCTTCATCAACAACATAAAATGGTAATCCATCATAAATACCGATACGATAGCTCACACTTTTTTCACCTTCCGGTACTATAGATGCTTTATGATTCAAAGACCTGTTCTCCCACAAAATAATGTCACCCTCTTTCCATACGTGCGTATAAATATGCTCATCACGTTCAATAAATGCAAATAATTCTGGCAAAACTTTTTGATTAATTTCATAATCAAAACCCACAATTCCAGTGGTAAAACCTTGATTCATGTACAATATTTTTTCCTGAGTAACGGGGTGAGTAATAATCGCTGGATGTTTAACAGGCGGAAATTTTTGTTCAAAATCATTCATAATATCAATGATCGCTCTGTCAATATCCCACTCTTGCACTTTATAACGCCATTTAGCTTCATGTATCATGTATTTCCCATCAACATAATCCCGCAAATTAGTAGGCAGATTTTTATAAACTTCCTGCATATCAATGTAGTAAGTTTCTCTCATCGAATTTGGCAAAATCTGCGGATATAACATCGTCAATGGTAGAGGTTCATCCAGAAACGCACAGTCAGTATGCCAATATCTACCAGTTCCTTTGACTCCAAATTTTTTCCCATCTTTAGCAATATTCGCAGACACAAATATTTCGGGATAATCTGGATGATGATAATTATCTTGAGGATAGATTTGTGGCGTTCCTATTTTGCGGGCAAATTCTAAATATTGGTCTTCATTAATATTTTGTTCTCTGAAGACAATCAACTTATGCTCATATACAAGTTGTTTAATTAGTTTAACTTCTGATGGAGTAACGCAAACAACATCTATATCTAAAATTTCTGCACCAATAGATTTTAAAGATGGTAAATTTATTTTCATAATTTCACCGTTATTCAATTAATTTTACCCTTGAAAAAATCTAAAACAAGTCGAATTATTAGCTAATTATTTAAATATTTAAAATGAATATTTATTGAATAAAATCTTGATTGTATAAAGCAAAAATACTATTTTTATGAGTATTTTGCATTATTAAATATCAGATTAAACGTTAAAATTCATTGTGACCAATGCATCCATAACTGTCAAACGACAGGCTGTCAAACATTACAGTTAGTGAACTAATACCTGAGCAAAAAATTTTTACCACAAAACATCAAAAAGCATCACACTTTCTCCTCTACTGAACAAGGTGGAGGTGAGTTGTAAGACAGATTGTCAATTCCATTTTCCAAAATCGAAAATCCAAAATCGATTGACCGACCATTCCGAGCAGGGTATAAGAAAGGGGATTTATCCTGGGAATAAATCCAAAATTGTTTGACTCCTCCTACACCCCACACCCCCACACCCCTTTTCAACCGAGAACACCATTTACGAAAGTATGACAGTTCGTCATTTGACACTGTTACCGCAAAGGCAAACAATTGAGCAACATAAACGCTTGAGTAAATTTGCTACTAATAGCCTAATTTTAGTTAAATTTTCTTGACAATTTGAGATCATTTTTTGGTGTGAGGAGCGAATGAGGAAACTGTATCTACTGGGAAATTTTGGACTAGCTGTAATACTAGCCATATTTATCAATCAACAAGCTTTAGCTACAACAAAAGAAGATAATCAAATTCCCCAACTTTCAGATATTCAGCTTCCTCATAGAACTGTTAAGCAGTGGCTAGCTCAACAAAAGCAGTCTACTATTCCAGTAACAGGGATAAAGTTGAATCAAACAGCTAGTGGATTAGAAGTTATTTTAGAAACAACTGCATCTGACAAATTGCAAGTCACAACTAAAATTGAAGGTAATAACTTTATTGCAAATATTCCCAATGCACAACTGCGTTTAGCAAGTGGTAATACATTCCGTCAAGAAAAGCCAGTTGCGGGAATTACGGAAATAGTGGCGGTGAATCAAGATGCAAATAGTATCCAAATCACCGTAGTGGGAACAACACAGATCCCAAACGTCGAACTGTTTGACAGCGATGAAGGTTTAGTTTTAGGAGTGACACCAACAACACCAGAAACTCAACCGTCAGCCAATAACCAAAAACCCAGCGAACCAGATATTGAACTGACAGTAACCGCGCAGAAGCGCTCAGAAGACGCACAGAATGTACCACTGAGTCTGACGGTGATTCCTCAGCAAGAACTCGAAGATGCTCAAATTAGTTCTTTCAGTGAGATCGCCAATAACACACCCAACTTTAGCTTTTTTCCGACATCTTCCGGGGGTGCGGAATTTAACTACTACAGTATGCGGGGTTTGAGCAACTTTAACTTTCTCGCTAGCCAAGATAGTGTCGCCTTTTATATCGATGATGTTCCGTTTGATTACGGTGGCTTTTTAGACTTGGGTTTGATTGATTTGCAACAGGTAGAAGTACTGCGAGGTCCACAAAGTACGCTTTATGGTAGAAGCAGTCCTGGTGGGGTGGTGAATATCATTTCCCGTCAGCCAACGGATTCTCCTGAAATGCGATTTTCAGCTAGTTACGGCAACTATAATAGCCGGGAAGTGCAACTATCACTGAGCAATGCGGTGATTCCTGACAAGCTTGGGTTTCGATTTGCTGGAGTCTACAGCGGACGAGATGGTTTGGTAGATAATGTCTTTCTTGATCGCACAGTTGGAGAGCGATCGCAACTCGTCGGACGAGCGCAATTCCTTTGGACACCAACACCAGAATGGAACGTATCATTTAACACGTACGCTAATTATACCGATAGTGGTAATCCTACCTTTGTCCCCCGCAACAGTGACGATCCCTTCAAAAGTGAACAAACAGTTGATGGTCACGCGCGAGTCAGTAGTGATACCCAAGCCCTAAAAGTTAACTATGACGGTGCAGGATTCCAAGTTACCTCAATTACAGCACGACGCTTTACCAATCAAGATAACTTTTTAGGAGATAACGTCCCCCAGCGCGACTTTCTGCGGCAGATTGTCGATATAAATTCTACAGTCTGGTCACAGGAAATCCGGTTTCAATCCCCAGAAAGTGCTAATCGCTTACGCTGGCTTTTAGGTGGATACTACGAGTCTCGCGAATTCAATGCCGCCAATGACACAATCGAATACACAGAAACTGGAGCCACAGCTTTTGGCTTATTTTCCCCAGGACGCGATCGCCTTTCCGCAGAACAGTTTCGTAATACCCACGCCGTTTTCGGACAACTAGATTACAAACCAATTGAACCATTGACCCTCTTTGCAGGTCTGCGCTATGAATCTTCTAACCTCTCCCTAGATCGCCGCCGTGTCTATGAAATTCCCAATGGCGGAGTCATCCCTAGCAGTCCCGAACTACGGGGAGCAGATCAAAAAAGCGATGAATGGATTCCTCGGTTTGGCTTGCAATATCAATTCAACCCAAATTTATTGGCCTATGGCACAATCTCCAAAGGTTATCGACCAAGCGGTTTCAACTACCGCGCCGACACAGAAGACACACGCCGATATGGAGAGGAAAAATCTTGGACTTACGAAATCGGTTTAAAATCTTCCTGGCTAGACAATCGCTTAACAGCAAACTTGTCAGTATTTCATACCAATGTTGATGGTTATCAAATCTTACTAGCTGATAACTTCGGATTTTTCCGCAACGTCGCCAATGCTGATGTCAACATCACCGGAGTAGAATTTGAAATTAAAGCCACTCCTGTACAAGGACTAGATTTAATTGGCTCAGTTGGCTATGTAGACAGCAGATTCCAAGATTATACAAATCCATTTACTGGTGCAAATTTTAGTGACAATCGCGTTCCCCTCTCGCCAGAATTTACCTATAATTTAGCAGCTCAATATCGTAGTCCCGGTGGGATTTTTGCTCGTTTAGAATTACGCGGCTACGGGACAAATTATTTTGATGATGCCAATGCAATTAAACAAGATCCCTTCGCATTAGTAAATGCTCGTATTGGTTACGAAGGGCCTAACTACGGCATTTATTTATATGCAAATAACCTATTTGATACTCGCTATATTACTTCTGGATTCTTTTTCCCACCACCAAATGTGACGGCGGGATTTGGTGATCCGGTAACATATGGTGTGCAAGTCCGTGCGAATCTTTGAAACAAAACAAAGAACCCCACCCCGGTTTTGTCTAACGCCAAAACCGCCCCTCCCCCCTTGCGGGGAGGGGATTAAGGGGTGGGATGTATATTCGGTGTGGTTTAAAAAAGGCGTTACCCTGCTTTGTTTTATGCTTTATAAACTGATTTTGCTTGCTACTCTTTATATTTCTCAGTTCATTCCTACCACATTTTTTATTCAGGCATTACCTGTTTTTATGCGACAACAAAATATGTCGCTGAATGTGATTGGATTTTTGGGTTTTTTAATTCTTCCTTCGGGGCTAAAGTTTCTTTGGTCGCCATTAATTGATCGTTACCGTATAGGTAATTTAGGACATTATCGCGGTTGGATTATTTGTTTTCAATTGTTATTAGCAGCAATTATATTTTTTAATGCTTTTATTGATATTCAAAATAACTTGACGGGTTTGCTTATTTGCATGTTTTTGGCGTCTTTGTTCTCTGCTAGCCAAGATATTGCTACTGATGCATTAGCGGTAAATTTGCTCGAACCTCAAGAACGAGGATTAGGTAATGCAATTCAAGCTGGGGGAAATTTTTTCGGAGCAATTATTGGCGGTGGTGGGGCGCTGATTCTGTTGGAAAAAGTGGGATGGCAGTATAGTTTAATTGCTATGTCGGTTTTTATACTGCTCAATTTAATACCAACTTTGCTTTATAGAGAACAAGCGTTAGCAAATTCAAAAGTTAACAAATCCTATTTCCAAATATTTGTTCGCTTTTTCTCTCGCCCAAAAATCCTACCGTGGCTTTTCGTTGTTCTGCTGTATATGGCGGGTGAAAGTATGACGAGTACAATGATTCGTCCGCTTTTGGTAGATAGGGGTTTGTCTTTATCAGACATTGGCTGGTTATTGGGTATAGTTAGCTACAGCGCCCGCATTGCTCTAGCCTTGGTTGCTGGAGTGATAATTACACGTTTGGGACGCAGACAGTCTTTAATTTTGTTTGGACTGGTAGCAGCTTTGACCACACTTTTGTACATCGTACCAGCAATGGGCGTTGCCAGTTTGCCTGTGTTGTATGCAGTGTGCATTCTAGTCAGCGCCACTCAAAGTATGGCTTATACAGCCTTGCTTAGTGCCATGATGGATAAGAGCGATCGCGCAACTGCTGCAACTGATTATACTATTCAAGTTTCGGTTATGTTTTTAGGTGGAATTGCTGCCACGATTCTCAGTGGAATTATTGCTCAACGAGCAGGATACACGGTGATGTTTATCATCAGTGCAGTTGTGAGTTTATTAAGTGTACTTGTGATTCCGAAAGCATACGCTCAAGAAAACATAGAAAACAGATAAAGGCTGTTTTACCCAAACGGTTTTTGGCAAAACCTAATGATTCAATTGGAAGGGTAAAACATCAAAAAGATTTAGGGAATGGGAAAAAACACCACTGCTTTAAAGTTTGTAATCTTACTAGGTTTTGTCAGTTTATGTGCGGATGCTACTTATGAAGGAGCGCGTAGCATTACAGGTGCATATCTCGAAACTTTGGGAGCGAGTGGCACTTTAGTCGGCTTAATCGCTGGATTTGGGGAATTAGTCGGTTACGGTTTGCGTCTTGCTATTGGTTATTTGAGTGACAGAACCCATCAATATTGGAATATTACTACTATTGGTTACTTTGTAAATACAGCTGTCGTCCCTCTTTTAGCTTTCGCAGGTAGATGGGAAGTTGCAGCTGGTTTGATGATTGCTGAACGTACAGGTAAAGCTATTCGCACACCACCCCGCGATGCACTGCTGTCTCACGGTGTCAGCCAAATTGGTAGAGGTTTTGGCTTTGGACTGCATGAAGCGATGGATCAGACTGGTGCAGTTATGGGGCCTTTAGCTGTTGCGGCTGTTTTGTATTTTCAGGGCGGTTATCAAAATAGTTTTCTCATTCTGATTGTGCCAGCAATTTTGGGTTTAATGATGCTATTGGTATTGCCTTATTTATATCCAAACCCCCAAGATTTAGAAGCAGAAACAACTAGCCAACAGCAGGAAGAATTACCACAAGTTTTTTGGATTTATTTGGGTGCTGTCGCCCTTGTAGCAGCTGGATATGCAGACTTTCCCCTCATTGCCTATCATTTACAAAAACAAGAAATTGCTTCTGGGTTAATAATTCCTTTAATTTATGCATTGGCGATGGGCGTTGATGCTATAGCTGCACTGATATTTGGGCGATTATTTGACCGCAGTGGAATATTTATCTTGATTTTGGCAGTGCTGATTTCCTGCTTATTTGCACCATTAACTTTTTCTGGTAACACGAGTTTTGCTCTTACAGGTATGATTTTGTGGGGGATTGGTATGGGCGCTCAAGAATCAATTTTAAAAGCTACCATTGCTGGAATTGTACCAAAATACAAACGGGCTTCTGCTTATGGAATATTCAGTGCTGGCTATGGTTTGGCATGGTTTTTAGGTAGTACTATGATGGGTGTGTTATACGATTGGTCAATTACTGTTTTAATTGGCTTTTCCGTGATTAGTCAACTGTTAGCAATTCCTTTCTTGTTATGGGTAAAGTCGCAAGCAGATATGAATGTGCAGAATGATTAATTTGCTTTTAGAAAACTTTACTTAAGTGATGAATTGTCCTCGATATCGTGATCGTATGTAGAAAATGTCAAAGACTTCCGCATCTTTTCAACCACTCTAATCAAGAACTGCTTCTGTTCTCCTGTCGCTTGCAATTCATCCAGTGCTTTTCGTAAATCAACCGCTTGCTGTTGGGTTTTGGCAAGCAATTCAACTTGCTGAAGTGCTACCCCAAGTTGGGCTGCTATTTGAGTTAGGAATTTAATCTCAGATGAATCCCAGTGACGGGAGGCTGAGTGTTGATAAGCTGCTAACAAACCCCAAAGTTTTTGACCGACAAAAATCGGAGCGATCGCAAAGGCTTTGATCTGAAACTGCTCTAAAATATCAATATGACAGGGAGTAAATTCCATTTGATAAATGTCATCAACGACGCATGTTTGATTGTGGCGATAGCGTCCCCCTTGTGTTTCTTGTAAATAAGTATCATGCCAAATACTATTAATGCCAAGTTTGTCTAAATTTGACCACTCTGGATTAGCTGCTTCAAAACTACCGACAAACTCACCACTCCAATCATTGTTAAAGCGATAAACACTCACGCGATCCGCTTGCAGTAATTGACAAAGTTCTTTGGTAGTCGTTTGAAAAATCGTCGCGAGATCGAGAGAGGCGCGAATTTTTGTCACCACATCTAATAATAACTGCTGTTGTTCTGCTACCTTTTGCAATTCAACAGCCTGTTGTTTTGTTGTTGTAAGTAATTCAGCTTGCTGGAGTGCTACTCCTAGTTGAGCTGCTGTTTGAGTTAGGAAGTGAATGTCAGAAGATTCCCAATGGCGGGGGGCTGAGTGTTGATAAGCTGCTAGCAAACCCCAAAGTTGTTCACCAACAAAAATCGGAGCGATCGCAAAGGCTTTAATCTGATATTGTTCCAAAAGTTGGATATGACATTGCTCAAATTTCATTTGATAAATATCATCCACCGCCAATGTCTGATTATCGCGGTAACGTCCCCCTTGTGTTTGCTGTAAATAAGTATCGTTCCAAACTGTATTAACGCCGAGTTTAGATAAATGTAACCACTCTGGGTTACTCACCTCATAATCACCGACAAACTCACCACCCCAATCACTGTTGAAGCGATACACACTTACACGATCCGCTTGTAATAATTCACAAACTTCTTTGCTCGTCGTTTGAAAAATCGTTTCAATATCAAGAGAGGTTCTGATTTTCGCAATCACCTCTGAGAGAGCTTGTTGTTGTTTGATCGATTGCTCTAAGTTGGTAGTATCTTGTTGAACTGGAGTGCTGGCGTTGGTAACAAGCGTTCGTATTTGTTGAGATTGCTCGTTTTCGTGAATTGCAAAGGCAAATTGTTGACCTAGCTCTCGTGCTAATTCTACTTCTTCGACACTCCACTCACGAGGTTGGGCGGCTTTCGATTCTTGCCAAACTTCAAAGGATTGACGGGGATACAGTTGTCGTCCATCAGGGTCAAATTCACCCGCCCAAAGAATTTTTGTTTCAACTTCGTCCCGAAAAATACTTAAATATCCTAGCAATTCTTGACGATAATTGAGTGGAATCATTAAAATACTGCGAATTTTGGTGGCTCGAAAAGCAACTTGCAAAGTTCGCAAACCAGGAACTTTATAAACGTCTAAAATCGCCCAGATATGATATTTACCAGACTTATAGCGTTCCTGCCAGACGTTATATTGCTCCATATGTCTGTATTTTGCCTGGTCTGGGATCACAGGTTGTTTGCCGTAAGCATAAATTTTGATATGCTCATTATCAAGTTGCAAACAATCCGCAAAGCTTTCCATCACGGCTGGATTTTTAATACAAAGCCTACCACCAGAACCACCAAAAGCAGCAATGGTTTCTGCTAAAGCTGACTGATACTCAATTGTGGGTAATGAATGTAGCAGAGTAGCAATACGTTTGCTGATGATTTCCCTTGTGGCTTTTTCCTTGGCTTGGATAGTCAGAGTACTTTGAGCGATCGCTAAGGAAAGTTGATCAACCACCATTTGTAACACTTCTAATTCTGATTCTGGAATCAAACGAGATTCCGAATCGTGAGATACCAACAGTCCCCAAAGTTGGTTGTGATGCATAATCGGAACTACAACAGAAGACTTAACTCCCATCGCCGTTAAATACTCCACATGACAAGGATCTACCGGACGGTAAAAGTCTTGTTCAGAAAAATTTTCTGCGTCTTCCAAATCTTCACATAGGGGTATGCGACCAATTTGTTGACTATCAACATTCACTATTGAGCGCACCCGTGAATTGATAAATAGTTCTCTAGCTTCCGGCGGAATATCATCTGCGGGAAAATTTAAACCTAGTAGCGAAGGTAACTTATTACTATCCACAGATTCCGCAATCACTTGACCGCTTTGATCCGGATGGAATTTATAAATCTTGACGCGATCGCTTTCAAGAAATGAGCGTAATTCTGCTACCGTTGTTGTCAAAACATCTTGCAATTCTGAAGAAAGACGAATACGGTTGGCAATCCGAAGCCGTAGGGTTTCTGGCTTGATAATAACCTGCATGTGTTAAAAAAAATGACGTATTAGTTGTGATTAAGAGAAAGTTAAGTAACAGTGTATAATCATATATACTGCATCAATAAAACTTAGTTTTAATTTATACGAAAGTTAATATAATTTTTATTGAAACATAATAGCAATTTAGTGTATCTACTATGTCATTAAGAAATATTAATTAAGAACTGCTGACCAATGATTCCAAAATCGGATGACCTGCATTGTTAATGTATCGACCTGCATTGTTAATGTATCGACCTACATTGTTAATGTATCGACCTACATTGTTAATGTATCGACCTGCATTGTTAATGTATCGACCTGCATTGTTAATGTATCGACCTACATTGTTAATGCAACCGTCTGTACAGTTTATTTAAGAACATCTTCATATTGACAGACCCAGTTTCCCGACAATTTATGCGGATGTAGCTGGTGAATCATGGGTCTAATCCCTCAACCCAACGATTTTATAGGTTTTTCGAGACAAAATTTAGCGTGCGATCGCGTCTTTACCAAAAATACAGCAGGGAACAGGGAACTCTAAACAGTGAACAGAGTTGAAAGTTTTTTGGTATATGGCTTTTTTTTAAATTTGTACCTCATTTACCTGAAAACTGCTGTATGTTGCAATCATTATAGGACTTACGCAAAAAACCTCTCAAACTCTCATTCCTCTGTGTACTCTGCGTCTCTGTGGTTTATTTTTCTGTGACCCGTGCGTAAGTCCTGACGCTTACTAATGACAAAGGACAAATGACAAATGACGATCCTCACGAATTAGCTTTATTTGTGCGACTTACTGAATTGCAAAATTATTGATGAAGTGGGGATTACCCACCTCTAAAAATTAACTATTTACAGCCTCAGCAAAGCGAATTTTCAAATAATCATCTTCCATTTTTGCCCCTGCTGGTTGCAGTGTAGCTAATGCTTGTGGCAAAACTAAATTTCGGCGATGATTACCAATAGTAATATTTAATTCATCACCTGTTTTACTAAGTTGAACTTGGTTTTTCGGAATTCCTGGTAAATACAACTCCAAGCTGTATTGATTGTGATCTTGTACAACTCTAATCGTGTTTTCTTTGTAATAAACCTGACTGGGGTCTTCATCTTTATAGAGAGTTTCCTTTAATCGTTCTAGGGCTGCTAAACCACACATTTCTTCAGAAAACAGAGGAACTTCTTTCACAGGTAAAGGATGAAAATTGTCGTGAATTTCCTGACGATATTGCTGTTGATTTTCTTTCCATTTCTGAAAGAATGAGTCTTGGACTTCGTTAGGAATAATGCGATTTGCGACAACTAAATCGGTCGCAACATTATATAAACTCAAGTAAGCATGGGCGCGAAGAGATTCTTTAATTACCATTTTTTCCGGGTTGGTAATCAGACGCACTGAGGTTTGATTATTGTCAGTTAAGACTTTTTCAAGCGCTTCTATTTGTTGATAAAACTCATAAGGTGCATCCATCACTTCTTTATCTGGTAAAGAAAAACCAGCAATAGGTTTAAACAAAGGTTCAACCAGAGGTCTCAGAGCAACAGAAATATTTTGAAACGGTTTGTAAAAACGGCGCATATACCAACCACCGACCTCTGGTAAACTCAGCAGTCGCAACGCTGTACCTGTTGGAGCGGAGTCAATAATCAAAACATCAAAATCGCCTTCATCGTAATGGCGTTTCATTCTTACCAAGCTAAAAATCTCATCCATTCCTGGTAAGATAGCTAACTCTTCCGCTTGTACTCCATCCAAACCTCGCGCTTGTAAAACTTGAGTGATGTAGCGCTTGACAGCACCCCAATTACCCTCTAATTCTTGTAGCGCATCTAGTTCCGCACCCCACAAGTTTGGGCGAATTTTCCGAGGAGCGTGTTCTAGTTCCAAATCAAAACTATCAGCTAAAGAGTGAGCGGGGTCTGTACTCAAAACCAGGGTACGATAACCAAGTTCTGCACAACGCAATCCAGTAGCAGCAGCTACGGAAGTTTTACCTACACCACCTTTCCCGGTCATTAAAATTACGCGCATGGATGATTCTGCTTTATCTGAGAGGTTTTTACATTTATTTACATTATCGATTGTTTAGCAGAGAAATGTTGTTTGATCACATCTAGACGCGAACAATTCCAATAATCTATGTGAGAAGCGATTAAACCATCAGAGTTGAGACGTAATTCACTCCAACCAGGGATAGAAATGCGTGGTTTCCAGGGAAGCGGAGTATTCCAACTGAGTGTCCACTTAGTTGTAATTGTGTCTCCCTCTTTTTGAATATCATGCAAATCCATTTTGGGATTTAGAAAAAAAGTCTCAATAAATTTAATCATCAGCTTGTATAGCTGAATACCCCGAAATTTAAATACTTGGTCTTGAAAATAAACCTCTTCAGCGTAGATACTGTAAGTTTGATTTGCTGGAAATCTTTGATAATCTTCTTTCAGGATTTGAATGATATCCATAGTTCAGTACACAGCCTGATGTGACAATCCTTTATTTTGAGATTACCTCAAATCCCCAAATAGTTCATGCTTGCTCGTGAACAACAAAATCCCCGACTTCGCATGAATGGTCGGGGATGTACCAATACGGTTCGGATAAGACAAATCGATTGGCATTTAAATCCTGTAGAGACGCGATATATCGCGTCTCTACATATCCAAAATTATGACGAAAAATTCTTAACCGAACCGTATTGGGGGATGTACTAGTGGTCTGACAACCTAACTTTGAGGGGTAAAGGAATGTAGACGCGACAGCGGCTTGCCGTAGGCTACCGCCAAGGCGCCTTAGACGCGCAAGCGGCTACCTGCGGAAGCCACTACGTGTCTACCGTAAGGTAGTACGCCAAGAGAAGAGGAAAAGAAGGTGAATCTAAAATTGGTTTACCTAGCAAAGTTGGCTTGACGGACTACTAGTGGTCTTGCAAGTCATCTTTGCCGAGTAAACCAATTTCTCATCTTATCCTCTCCTCCTCTTCCTCTGCGTTCTCTCTCTTGAAAAGCTTTGATCGCCGGAAGCCGGCGCTCAAACTTTTCGCTGCTTCCTCTGCGGTTTTTTATTTAACCCCTCAAAGTTAGGTTGTCAGAGTACTAGCTCTCTCAATATTTACAACTCATCAATTCCCATCGATTTTCACAGCATCTTGAACCTTCCGTTTTTGTAAGAAGCCAGACATAAACGGACGCTCAAAGATTAAATAGAAAATATAGGCAATCAATAATGATAGTGACAAACCAGTTGTATAGAAAATAATCTCTCTTTGGAGAGGGGTAAATTGTAAAGCATGTAGATATTGATTGAGAACAGTTAAAACTATAGAGTGCATTAAATATAAGCTGTAAGAAAATGTTCCTAGTGCGATCGCGCCAGGAGATTGCAAAATTTTTAATACTAAAGGTGGTGTTTTCTCTTCTACTATGCAGTTAGTACAATAGACTAACAAACACGCAGCAGCTAAACCAACACACAATTCATTTACCCATATTTCTAAGCCAAATTTTTGCAACATATCAGCTAATAAAGCTATCCCAAAAAACATTGCGGCTAGTAAACCCCACGGTAGTGATTTTCTGATTCTTTGCAAATAGTGTTTTTGAGAAAATCCAATATCTGCTGCCATCATTCCTAAAGCAAACAAACCAAGATACCATGTATGCGCTCTACCGATTAATCCATGAGATAAATAATAAGGCAATAATCCTAATAAAAAAGCCAAACTAATCACTAAAAACCAGCCGAAACGCCGCCATATAGGCAGTAAAATCAGAGGAAATAAGAAGTAAATTTGCCATTCGGTAGCAACACTCCACATTGGCCCGTTGATTTTATAAATTTCATCATTGGGAATAAGATTGTGAATTAAAAATAGATGACAAACAACATCAAAAAGTGAAAAGTTATGCTCAAAATGTCCCCAAATGTTATTATTCCAATACAAAAAGTGAAGATTAATTAAAATTGTGAGTAATATCCCTACAATTAGTGACAATATCAATGCCGAATAATATGGTGGCAATATTCGACGCGCTCGTCGCTTTATATAATTCAATAAACCACCGGAAATATAGCCCGTTTGAGAACGAGCTACTGGCAGCATTAAACAGTATCCTGAAAGGACAATAAATATAGCTACACTAAAAAGTCCATATCTAAAAATTTTGCTAAAATTCAGCCATATCCCTGGTAAATCATGTCCTTGTAATTCCCATAGATGGGAAAAAACCACGTATAAAGCTGCCAAACCACGTAAACCATCTAGATAATGAAGATGTACTCTCTTCTCGTGGGTCTTATCTGTTAATTTACTCATTTAATCAACTTTATTTTCGTTATTTTGAGATTTACTCAATATTACTCATGTTTTTTGTATTTAGCTTATAAAAAATGCTTATCTTCAATTAAGAATTGGTTAAATCGCGATCGCAACATTTAGAGTCAAAAACTTTTAAGATTAAAAATATATAAAAAGCAAAAAATACTTATTAAAAATTATACAGATGCAATATTTTATGCTCTAAGTAGAGTCAATCCAAAATCCAAAATCTAAAATCGAATGGCTATTGAACACAGACCCCCACCAAAATATCCCAGAGTTGAATTTGGGCGACGAATTATGGCATTTGGGATTGATTTTTTGATTGTTTGGTCAGTAAGCTCTTTGTTAGGAAGTAGTGCGCTTGGGATTCAATTTCTCCAAATACTAGTTTTTGCGATCGCTTGGCTGGTGTTACGAGTATTAGTTGTGTATAACAACCAGGGACAAAGTTTAGGTCAGTATGCTCTGGATATGAGAGTACTGGAAGTTGAACGGGGAAAAGTCCCAGATTTACAAGCTCTTTTGAAACGAGAAGCGATCATTGGTTTAGGTGCGCTTTTACTTGCGATCGCCTTCAGCAATATTATCCGCAATCCCACTGCTATACTGCTAATACTTCCCTTAGCCATCGATTGTGGTACAGCTGCATCTGACAACCAGCTGCGGCAAGCTTTGCATGACCGCTATGCTAAGACTATAATCGTTTCGGCAAGTCGTGGCTATTCGCTAGATATAAAAGTCAAGCGAATGCTTGAAACTTTGCAACGAAATGTGCGAAGATAGATATTTGTGTTAATTATTCTCAGGCTTAATTGTTTGTAAAATTATGGCTAAGGCTAAAGGTGTCCGAATCATACTGACACTGGAATGTACGGAGTGCCGTACAAATCCAGATAAACGCTCTCCAGGTGTTTCACGTTATACCTCGACTAAGAACCGTCGTAACACCACCAATCGCTTAGAACTCAAAAAGTTCTGCACTCACTGCAACAAACATACCGTTCATAAGGAAATTAAATAGGCAACCATGAGTTATTACCGTCGTCGTTTGTCTCCGATTAAGCCGGGAGAACCAATTGACTACAAAGATGTAGACCTGCTGCGTAAATTTATTACCGAGCGCGGTAAAATATTACCTCGTCGAATCACTGGATTGACATGTCAGCAACAGCGAGCGTTAACATTAGCGATTAAACGCGCTAGAATTTTGGCTTTGTTGCCGTTTATCAATGCAGAAGGCTAAGTATAATCATAATTTTTGGATTTTGGATTTTAGAGCAATCAGCTGAGTTTACGTAGCATTGCACTTGGCGTTTCTGAGTCCAAAATCTAAAATCTAAGAAAGTTAAGTGTAAAATCGGTTGAGTCAAGCTTAAAATCAATTAGATTTAGGATTTAATAGCAAGTTATTTCATCCAAAATCTAAAACCAAAAATCTAAAATTTTAATTAAGATGCGAGGCTTGTGGAGAAGGGGACGCTAGTTGAATTTAGACTTCAAGGCGATCGCCGTTTGGGTGTGGTAGATCGTCCAGACGGTAAAACCCGTTGGTTCGTCATCGATGAACGGGGTCAATCTCACAGTCTCGCGCCTAGACAAATCACCTACACAGTCAACGGACAAAGCTATAAATCCTCACAAATTGCTAGTTTTTTAGAAGAAATCAAGCCTTACTTAGATCCATCAAGTTTAGAAGTAGCTTGGGAACTACTAGTAGAGGATGGGGAAACAGTAACGCCACAAGCGATGGCAAATCTACTGTTTTCGGGTTCACAAGCACCTCAGTGTTACGCTGCTTATTGCTTGCTATCAGACGATAAAATCTATTTCAAGCAAAAAGGAGACTCTTACGAACCCCGCACAGCAGCTCAGGTAGCAGAACGCAAACACCAACTAGAAGTAGAAGCGCTCAAAGCAAAAGGACAACAAGAATTTTTAACTCGTGTCGAGCAAGCGCTCAAAGGTGAAGCAGTCGAGTGGCAAAGACATGACCGCCACCGCTTAGAAGCTTTAGAAAAATATGCCGCACTGCTTGCCGATATTGTGCGTGTAGGGTTAAGTTATGACTCACTGGCTCGTGCCTATCCGCCGCCAGCACCAGTCCTGGAAACGATGAACATGCTAGGACGTTCTGCAACACCCCAAGGAGCCTTGCAATTATTGGTAGACTTGGGTTGGTGGAGTCCTCATGAAAATTTATTTCTGCGTCGTTCCTCAATTCCAGTTCAATTTCCTCCAAAGGTACTAGAAGTGTCGCAACAGCGATGGCAATCACCCCCACCTGATCCAGATTCTAACCGCTTAGATCTGACCTATCTCAAAGTGTACACAATTGATGATGAAAGTACTACAGAAATAGATGATGGTTTGAGTTGGGAGAAACTTCCAGATGGGCGGGAAAAATTGTGGGTGCATATCGCTGACCCAACACGCTTTTTGATGCCAGAAGACGAGTTAGACTTAGAAGCCAGAAAGCGGGGTAGCACAGTTTATTTACCTACTGGTATGGTACCCATGTTTCCAGAAATATTGGCAACTGGACCGATGAGTTTGGTGCAAGGACAAGTTTGCTGTGCTTTGAGCTTTGGAATCATTTTAGATACATCTGGGGCGGTAGAAGATTACGACATTCATGCCAGTTTGATTAAACCGACTTATCGCCTCACCTACGAAGACGTAGACGAAGTGTTAGACTTAGGCGTGCAGGCGGAACCAGAAATTGCAGCGATCGCCAAATGGGCAAATCAGCGTAAAACTTGGAGATATGCCCAAGGAGCCATCAGCATTAATATGCCGGAGGCGATGATTAAAGTCAAAGAAGACGACATTAACATCTATGTTTTAGACGACTCTCTCTCCAGGCAACTAGTAGCAGAGATGATGATACTAGCTGGTGAAGTTGCTGCCCGTTATGGTCAAGTTCATAAAATTCCACTACCTTTTCGTGGTCAACCCCAACCAGAATTACCCCCCGAACAAGAATTACTCCAACTACCAGCAGGTTTTGTCCGAGCCTGTGCTATGCGTCGTTGTATGCCTAAGAGTGAAATGAGCATAACACCAGTGCGTCATGCTGGTTTAGGCTTAGATACTTATACTCAAGCTACCTCTCCTATTCGCCGCTACAGCGACTTGCTCACCCATTTTCAGATCAAAGCACATCTGCGCGGAGATATTCTCCCCTTTTCTGCCGAACAGCTCAAAGAAGTAATGATGACTGTCAGCACCATCACCCAAGAAGTAACAATGGTAGAACGGCAGACTAACAGATATTGGGCATTAGAGTACTTGCGCCGTTGTACAGATAACGTTTGGCACGCCACAGTATTGATGTGGTTGAGAGAAGATAGTGGTTTAGCACTCATTCTTTTGGAAGATTTGGGTTTGCAGTTGCCAATGTCCTTTCGGCGTACTTTAAAATTGGGTGAACAAGTTGCAGTGAAAGTTTCCCACGCTGACCCACAAAAAGATGTAATTCAATTTCAGGAAGTAATTTATCAAGAAGCCTAAGCAGCAATGACATGTGCTTCCACATCACAACATAAACTAACGATGTAGCTAACAATAAAAATGATAAAATAAATTAGTTTGCAATTAACTCATACACAAATGTATCTGAAGTGCAAACAAAACATAAAGTTTTCAAACATCTGAGCAATTTTTGCCAAGATGCGTTATCATGTGTTTTTCTGAGCAAAAAAATCCCCTAGTAGCCGACAGCTATCAAGGGGAGCGAGTTATCAGGGTGCATCTACCACTAATATGTTCTGAGAAAAACCAGTATGCTCCGGATAAATTTGTGCAGAAATTTGGCTACATGTTTGTTTCTGTACATAAAAAAATCCCCTAGTAGCCGACAGCTATCAAGGGGAGCGAGTTATCAGGGTGCATCTACCATTAATATGTTCTGAGAAAAACCAGTATGCTCCGGATAAATTTGTGCAGAAATTTGGCTACATGTTTGTTTCTGTACATAAAAAAAATCCCCTAGTAGCCGACAGCTATCAAGGGGAGTTTGTTATCAGGGTGCATCTACCATTAATATGTTCTAAGACAAACCAG
>NZ_NAPS01000001.1:1671622-1707364 GCF_004323185.1 Westiellopsis prolifica IICB1 | reverse complement strand
TAGTAGCCGACAGCTATCAAGGGGAGTTTGTTATCAGGGTGCATCTACCATTAATATGTTCTAAGACAAACCAGTATGCTCCGGATAAATTTGTGTAGAAATTTGGCTACATGTTTGTTTCTGCACATAAAAAAATCCCCTAGTAGCCGACAGCTATCAAGGGGAGTTTGTTATCAGGGTGCATCTACCACTAATATGTTCTAAGACAAACCTACATGTTCCGGATAAATTTGCGAAAATGGGATGAAATAGTTATGAAAAACAACATAAAATCCCTCAGTCGCCGATTACCAACAAGGGGAGTGAGTTATCAGATTTAATCTACCAATCATCTACTAATTTTTCTTCAGTCATCTACCATTCATCTACCAATCTTTTGTTTGAGAGCAAAACCGTCAGTATAAATCAGGATGCAAACTTTAGGAGTATCAAATTATGGGACTAAGTGGATAGTTGGGTATAGAAAACAGAGAATGGGAAATAAGGCATAATAATTGTGAATTGAGCATTTGGAATTAAGTTAGCTTTTTTACCTTTCTGGTTTCATATCCAATATCCGAAAAAATCTACCATTTTTGGCAAGATATGAATTAGACCTATGCTTACTACCCTGTTTTTTGCAGGGTAGTAAAAATAAAAACCCCCTAGTGCTTGACAGCCAACTAGGGAAACACAGTTACCAGGGTATATTTACTCATTCAAAATTCTGGTTGTCTATATTGTCATCAGGAAAAATTTTCTAGCTTTTCACGGTAAGTGCAGAAAATTTTAGCCATTCCACCAGATATACTAAACTTGCTATAACGTCTGTACAAACTTGTGGGCAAAACAAGGGTCGTATCAAGAGTAGTCAAATACTTATCATTAAGACTAAACCTCAGACACAGTAATGTGGTGATGCGGTGAGTTTTTGTGATAAATAATTAGGCAAACATGATATTCAACCCAGCATCAGCCAACTATATTTTAGAGGAGTAGAGAGCAAAAACAGCGGTAATGAAAAGATGATTTTGAAAATCTTTTTCCTTGCCTGATGTCAGTTTCTAGCCTTTGGATGAAAAGCAAAGGTAAAATTTTGGTGCATAGGGGACGTTTTTCTGGTAATGATAGAAAAACTCCCCAGTGTGTATTAGCCAAACAGGGGAGTTAAAGATCAAGGTGCATCTACCAATAAGAATGTTCTAGGCACAGCCGACAAAATCCGGATTAAAGTTGTAGAAGTTGCAAAAGCAGCAAAACAACTGCAATCAGAAACATCTCAGTTGCAAGATGCATCTAAATGTATCAGAAACAGCGAAACATCAACTTGAAAATGAATCGCGTGTAAAACCGGATCAGTAGGAGGCAAACAGGAGAAATTGTGACCCAGGAATTTCAAATTTCCGTAACCCCTGTAGGGCAAGACGACTACTTGGTGCGGACGGAAAGAGTCGCGCAGGGAGTGCCATTGGCAGAAGAACTGGTGACTTGGCCTGTAGCTGATTGGTTGGCAGCTGCTGGACATTTGATGAATGATCCATTGAAATTAGTGTTACAGGGAGATGCGATCGCCAGAAACTCTGTAAACCTAGCAGCATTGGGTGGGGACTTTTACGAGAAATTGTTTAAAGGTACCCTCAGAGATAGTTGGATGGCCGCCCAAGGAATCGCCCAAAATCGTCAAGGCGTGTTGCGGTTACGTTTAGGGTTAAAAGATAATCGGTTAGCACGTTTGCCTTGGGAAGTGATGCACGCAGGCGATCGCCCCATAGCTACGGGGCCTTACATTGCCTTTTCCCGCTTCCAATCTGGAATTAATCCGGCATCTCGTCTACCATCAAATCTACTGACACCCCTAGAAGAAGGTGGGATCAGAGTATTGATGATCATTGCTTCTCCTAATGATCGAACCCGTTTAAATCTCCTGAAACAAGAAGCCGAAGAACTACAAGCCGAACTGCATCGTCAATCACCACGCTTCTCGGAAACTGGGGCTTATCTGCCAGGTATTGAATTAACTTTGTTAGAACAACCAGGTAGAGAAGAATTAACACAAGTCCTTGAACAAAGACGATATCATATCCTCCACTACTCCGGGCATAGTAACTTAGGCCCCAACGGCGGCGAAATTTATCTTGTCAGTAGTCGAACAGGCCTCACCGAAACACTAAGTGGAGACGATTTAGCAGGCTTACTCGTCAACAACAACATTCAAATGGCAGTGTTTAATTCCTGCTTAGGAGCCTATGCAGCTACTTCTGATCCCACACAAGAAACTGGTGAACGCAATCTTACCGAAAGCTTAGTGAAGCGGGGTATCAGGAGTGTTCTGGCAATGTCAGAACGTATTCCTGATGAAGTCGCACTGACATTAACCCAACTATTTTACCGCAACCTTGCTCAGGGATATCCTGTGGATCTGTGTGTGAGTCGAGTACGTCAAGGCTTAATTTCTGCCTATGGATCACATCAGATGTATTGGGCGTTGCCTATTTTGTACCTTGACAAAGATTTTAATGGTTATCTTGGACCAGAAACTGATGCGCCCCAAACCACAAAATTGCTCAACGATTATGATCAGGCTGTAGGCGGTACACCAGCACTATACTCAGGCACAGCAGATAGTACTAGTCTATCTTTGCCGATGGATAACATAATACCCTCCGACCTGACACAAGAATCTTCGGAGGTAGACTGGTTAGGTGAAGAAACCTGGGGCGATTTAGTAGATGAAATTGAGTCTGATGATCCAACCTATGCTCAAGATTCTAACTTCGTTGCCGAGATATTTGGTGAACTAAGTAGTCAAACAGATACTAACGAGCAAACTTCAATGACAGCCAAACTCATAGGGGAAGATGAAGAAGAGCATGAAAGTAATATAGATGATCATGAAGATATGGATGCTTTATGGGGAGAATTTGAACCACAATTAGCCCCAAACAGACAAATTGCACCAGGAAGGGATGAAGTCGCTGTTGATGATAACTCAGGTGTAGATGCAGATTGGCAAAGTACTTTTGTTTCTTCTTACATTACTCCATCTCAAAAAGCTGCCTATAGACGACGTGCTAGACGCCAGTTGTTATCTATAATTAGTGTGGGAGTAAGTGCGATCGCAGTATTTGTAGGCATAAATTGGTGGCGACAAAATCAACGAACTCCTACTGTATCTGATCTACCAGGAATTCCCACACAATCTAAATCTAGTCCCAGTCTGTCACCAATTAATCTCAAAACAGAAGCAACCGGAATTGTTACCGCTTATGCTACTGATAAACTTAGCAACGGTGACTTACAAAATGGACTATTAGCTGTAGAAGCACTTCTTGATCGTAATGCTCTAGAGAATGCAAAAACAGCCCTTGATCTGATTCCTAGTGATAAGTTAGACAATCCTTTTGTCAACTTTTTAAAAGGACGATTAGCATGGCAGTTTGCCCAAATCAAAGACACCAGATATAGTGTCGATGATGCCCGTCGATTTTGGGAGAATGCTGTAAAAACAGAACCAAATTCCCTTTTATATTCTAATGCTTTAGGTTTTGCTTACTACGCAGAAGGCAATCTTAATCGTGCTAACGACTCTTGGTTTAAGGCATTGAACGCAGCTGTTAAACAGAATACATCAGTCAGTAATGTCGTAGACAAACCCAAACAAGAAACTCAGGACGCTTTAACAGCTTATGCAGGGTTAGCTATTGGATTATACAAATCTGCACGTAATCAGCCAGATTCTAAACGAGATCAATATATTAGCGAAGCAGTAAAACTGCGGCAAATGGTTATCAAAGATGATCCTATTAGTTTTCAAAAAAATAAATTGGCTAACAATTGGATGTGGTCTGAAGAAGCAATTCAAGATTGGGAGTCTCTATTAAAAATAAACATTAAAACCCAATAATTAACAAAGAATTAATAATTAACAGAAAGCCCGCAAGTAAACTGCGTGGCTCATAACATAAGTCTACTTTTAGTATTGGACTTTGGACAAACAAGAAGAAATTCGCGCAGATTTTCCGCGAATTTTTTCTTTTTTGTTCAAAGTTCAATATCTACAAATGAGCTTGGAACGGGGTAAACTGAATATTCTTTACAGACAGTGGTAAATAAATTTAACTTTATTACTTAAAATCCTATGGTGGCTAGAACACCGATTCAGTAATCAGATAGAAGTAGAGGCAGGCTCAGTAGTATTGGTAAAAATTTTGGCAAGGACATGAAGATTATGAACAACAGCTACACGACGAAGGTCAAATAAGTTTTTGCGAGAACCGACATAACGAGCCTGTTCACCTTGCCAATGACCGATATGGGATAAAGAATGCTCAACACAAACACGTTCACGGAGTTTGGCAATCAAATATTTGATGTCGGTATTGCCGCAAAAACAAAATAGTGCATTAATAAACCGCAGAGGCGCAGAGAACACAGAGATAGAATCAGAGATTTATTGCATCATTTTAGCCTTGACAGTCCAGTAGGGTGTGTTATAGCGTAGCTATCACGTACGTAATACCATTTCACAAAAATCTTGATACAAATACAGGTGTGTAGAGACGTAGCAATGCTACGTCTCTACAAGAGATTGTGATCTTATCTGAACCGTATTGGAGTATAGGGTGTAAGGTGTAGAAGAAACAAAACTGAGGTGCAACAGTGTAATTCTTCCTCCTACACCCTTATCCTCTTACACCCCTATACCCCTTTTTGAAATGCGATCGCCACAAGACAATCTCATTTAGCATCAGAAGCTTCAGAATTAATTTTCCATGATGCTCTTTATTTGATATTGATTTTCGCACAAAATAAAAGTTGCTTATATTTACATAAATTTTAAAGAAGAATACGATCAACCTATGAAGCTCAGTCTGTGCATGATTGTTAAAAACGAAGAAAAAGCACTTCCCAAATGTCTGGGCAGCGTCAAAAATGTGGTAGATGAAATAATAGTACTAGATACAGGTTCGAGCGATCGCACCGTGCATATAGCTAAGAAATTTGGTGCAAAGGTACATGAGTTTCAATGGTGCAATGATTTCAGTGCAGCCCGAAATACAGCCCTAAAGTATGTTACAGGCGATTGGGTTCTAGTTTTAGATGCAGATGAAAGTCTCACACAAAAAATAGTACCCCAGTTGCAAGAAGCGATCTATAGAGAAGAATATTTACTGATAAATCTAGTTCGTCAAGAAGTCGGAGCGGTACAATCTCCCTATTCCCTAGTTTCTCGTTTATTTCGCCATCATCCAGATATCTATTTTTCCCGCCCTTACCATGCTTTAGTTGATGATAGCGTCACCGAAATTTTATCCAAAGAGCCGCAATGGCAAGTAGGTTATTTACAAGGTGTGGCAATTCTGCATTCTGGTTATGAAAAAGATGCCATTAACCAAAATAACAAATATGCTAAAGCACAAGTAGCGATGGAAGAGTTTTTAACAACTCATCCTGATGATCCCTATGTTTGCAGCAAACTAGGGGCATTGTATGTCGAAACTGGGAAAATTGCCGAAGGTGTGGAATTATTAGCAAGAGGAGTAACTACCGCAGAAGACAATTATGATATTTTGTATGAACTTTACTATCATTTAGGTATTGCTTACAGCCGATTACAAAATCAAAAACAGGCTGCTGCTCACTATCAAGCTGCCATTAAATTACCTATTTATCCTATGCTCAAACTAGGTGCTTACAACAATTTGGGTAATTTACTCAAAACAGCTGGAGATTTAAATAATGCCAAGATAGCTTATGAAAATACTCTGAAAATTGACCCCAATTTTGCCACAGGTCATTACAATTTGGGTATGACTCTCAAAGCAATGGGTTTATATACAGATGCGATCGCTTGCTATCAAAAAGCTATTGGGATCAATCCTAACTACGCAGATGCATATCAAAATCTGGGCGTTGTACTACTGAAAGTGGGTAATTTACAGGCTAGTTTAGCTGCCTTTGGTAGAGCGATCGCTTTACATGAAAAAAATAATCCCCAAGAAGCACAGCGATTACGGCAAGGATTGCAAGAAATGGGCTTATTTAGGCAATAATTCTACACAATGACTGATAATCAAAAAAATCCTAAGCTTCCTGTAGAGGCTTAGGACACTCAATAAATGGATTGCTTCTAAAATAGCAAATTTTAATAAATATTTAGATTGTTTTTGTTTATGTATGGTGTTAATTGAGTTTTTTCTTGGCTAACAACATCCCAACCTTTGCCCCGACGCTACACATAGGCTCGTATGATGAAGATATAGAAAAAAGTAGCCAAATTTTCACGGCATCACATGGGCAGTATTTGGGAACTTGATTTTTACTCCCGTCCAATTTTGGACGAAAATCAGAAAAAAGTTTGGGAAGTTCTAGTGTGCGAAAGTCCCTTGGATACGCGCACCAAAATTGATTCTTTGTTTCGCTATGCTCAGTATTGCCCCAGTACCCAGGTAAACTCTGTATGGCTGCGAACTGCTTTGCAAGAAGCAATAGACAAAGCAGGAGAAGCACCGATTAAAATCCGCTTTTTCCGTCGCCAAATGAATAATATGATTACCAAAGCTTGTGCTGATATTGGTATTCCAGCACAGCCAAGCCGGCGGACTTTGGTGCTTAATCAATGGTTACAGCAGCGGATAGAACAAGTGTATCCACAAGAACCAGGGTATCAAGGCGGGGTAAATCCCTCAGTACGTTTAGAAGCACCTTTACCTCAACGCTTACCAGATGCTTTGGAATGGCAACAATGGGGATTTGTGACTTTACCAGCATCAGAATTGTTTGATATGTCTGAGTGGGAAATTGACTTTGGTGAAGGATTTCCCTTGGATTTAGCACAAATTTCTCCTGAAACTAGCATTCCTGGAATCTTAATTTTCTCACCAAGAGCATTACCCCTAGCAGGCTGGATGTCTGGATTAGATTTAGCTTGGTTGAGATTTGACGACAGTCCACAAGCACAAGGAGGAAGATTGCTGCTAGAAACTGGTGCAACAGAAAGCTGGATTTTAGCAAATCTCAAAAAACCTCAAATTCTGGCAGAAGCAAGAAATTTTGAACAAGCCAAGCAAAAAGCCAACGGAGTGCATTTTATCGGAGTGCAGTCTGATCCCCAATCCGAATCTTTTGCAGGATTTTGGCTGCTGTGTGAGATCAATCTATCTTAAAGTTAATTGGGGAATAGTTGTTGGTTATTGGTTAGTAGGGGCGTAGACGCACTACCCGTAAGGGTAGCCGCAAGGTATCCATACTATGCGCGGCTACGCCCCTACAATGGTTGGTGGTCAATACCCCCATGCCCAATGCCTATTGCCCCATGCCCATTGCCCCATGCCCATTGCCCCATGCCCATTGCCCCACCCTCACACCTCCACTGCCAGTACAAACCATGGTGTCTAAAAAGTTACCAAAAGATACACTAGCAGAACAATTGCTGGAACTAGCCTTAAAAGCCGGGGCGGAAGCTGTTGAAGTTTATCAATCGCGATCGCTTTCTCGACCAGTATTTTTTGAGGCAAACCGTCTCAAACAGCTAGAAACTAACCAAGCTGAGGGTACAGCATTAAGGTTATGGTCTAATGGACGTCCGGGACTGGCAGTGGCCTATGGGATTGTGGAACCACAAGCATTAGTAGAACGCGCCTTATCGTTGAGTCAGCTAAATCAACCCGAAACCTTGGAGTTAGCCAGTAACTTCCAGCCCTCTTACCCTGACTTAGGGCAAGATGTATCAGTAGAAAAATTAGTGGAGTGGGGTAAAGAAACAATCGCCCTGATTCGTGACGTTTACCCAGAAGTTGTTTGCAACGGCGACTGGGAGTGTGATGTGGAAACTACTAGACTTGTAAATAGCAAAGGTCTCGATTGTTACTACAACGACACTACTCTCAGTTGCTATATTTCGGCTGAATGGGTAAGGGGAGACGATATTTTAAGTGTTTCCGATGGTGAAACCGAACGCGACAACCTGCAACCGAAAAAACTTGCTCACCAAATTTTACAGCATCTGGATTGGACAAAAGAAAATGTTCCACCACCTCAAGGTCGCATCCCAGTTCTATTTACTTCTAAAGCAGCTGATATGCTTTGGGGGACTGTGCAAGCAGCGTTAAATGCGAAACGAGTTTTGGAAGGTGCTTCTCCTTGGGCAGAACGCATTGGTAAGCTAGTAGTTTCTCCCTCCCTTACCCTTTACCAAGATCCCGAAGCTGGACCCTACAGTTGTCCTTTTGATGACGAAGGTACTCCGACTCAGCCTTTGATGTTTATTCAAAACGGAGAATTACAAAATTTTTACTGCGATCGCACCACTGCAAGCCAACTCAGTAGTTTTTCCACAGGTAATGGTTTTCGACCAAGTTTAGGTAGTTATCCCACCCCTGGCTTATTTAATTTCCTCATCCAACCTGGTTCGGGATCACTAGCACAATTAATTAAGTTACTGGATGACGGTTTAATCGTGGATCAAATATTGGGTAGTGGAAGCGGAATTTCTGGTGATTTTTCTATCAACGTAGATTTAGGCTATCGTGTCCAAAATGGTGAAGTCATAGGACGTGTAAAAGATACCATGCTGGCAGGTAACGTTTACACTGCACTCAAACAAATAGCTAAACTCGGCGGCGACGCTGATTGGAATGGTTCGTGTTATACCCCTTCTCTCATTGTGGAAGGACTATCTGTAACTGGTAGAGAGAATGGGTAATTGGGGATCGGGGAAAGGGGATCGGGGAAAGGGGAAAGGGGATCGGGAATTGGGGATTAGTCATTCTCCTTTGTCTCCCTGCTCCCTGCTCCCTGCTCCCTGCTCCCCGTTCCCTGCTCCCCGTTCCCTGCTCCCCGATCCCCGTTACTGTTTTTTCAATGTAAAAAAGAACGTAGTACCCACACCTAACTCTGATTCTAGCCAAACTTCTCCGCCATACATTTCTACAATTTTTTTTACTATGGCTAATCCAATACCAGTACTATCTGAGTTTTTGTTGTCAGATAGTTTTTGAAAAATTTTAAATATGCGCTCAAAATGCTCTTTTCCAATCCCAGAACCGTTGTCTGCAACACTGATTTGCCAATACCCATTCTTTTCAGTACAACCAATTGTAATCTTACCCTGTGGTTTATCAATGAATTTAATAGCATTACCCAATAAATTTTGAAAAACTTGTACTATACGAGTTTTTTCACAATCAACTATCGGTAATTCATTAGTTATATCGATTTCAACATTTTCGATGGGTTCGAGTAATTCAATTACGTCTTTAACTACATCATTTAAATTTACTCGGCGGATTTCTTCTTTAATACGTCCGATTCGTGAGTATTGTAATATTGCATCTATTAAACTATATATTTTTTTAACTCTCACAATCAGCAGATTAATTAATTCTTTCCCTTCATCGTCCAACTTGTCTGCATAATCAGATACTAGCCATTCTGATAATGAGCTAATTCCCCTGAGCGGTGCTTTTAAATCATGAGATACTATATAAGCAAAATCGTTTAACTCTTTGTTAGTACTTTCTAATTCTTTTAATAACAATGCCATTTTTTCTTGAGACTGCTGACGTTGAACCACTTCTTGCTGGAGTAGTTCATTAGTTTTAGCAAGTTCTGCTGTGCGCTGTTCTACCAATTCTTCCAGATTTTCTTTATATTGGCGTAACTCTTGTTCTACTCGTTTACGTTCTATAATTTCTATTTGTAAAGCATTGTTTGCTGCTTCTAGTTGCGCTGGGCTAGGAAGGGCTAGTGCTTGAGGTACTAAAGGTATTAAGGTTAAAGCAGTATAAAAAGAAACTATAGCCGTGATAGCTTTAATAGTACCTGATAACCAATAGTCAGGATGCCACAGTGTCCACACTTCCATAATATGCGTAGTGCCACAAGAGACGATAAAAGCTCCAAACAAGAGAAAAACACTCTTGAATGGCACATCTTCTCTTTTACGGACAAAATACATCAGTGTGAGTGGGATTGAGTAATAAGACAGGGAAATGAGCGAATCTGCTAAGATATGTAGCCATACTAACTCTGGCATCCATAGGTAACAATGACCATGTGGGATAAAATTCCCGCTATAAAAAAAGCTATTCACAAAATCCACATTCAAGTCTCCGGTACATTTGAATTTAAGTACCATATAAAAAGTGATAATTCATCTATTTTAGGAAATATTTTTTGTCAAAATAAACTAGTTTGGTATTACAGTGATTAAAGCAGAAAGCCCACAAAGGACAGTTGCGTAGCAACGATTCCTGTCATGCACGGTGTGGGATGAATGCGTAGCACCGCGATAGTGCAGTCTATCTTGTCTTTTGGTTAGCAATATACTTTTTAATTGTCTCGCTTGAAGCATCTCCAGCAGTACTACAAAAATAACTTCTAGTCCACATTGAAGGAAGTTTCAATAGATGCGGAAATTCTTGTCTAAGCACTCTTGATGTATATCCTTTAAGTCTAAACATTATTTGGTCAGGCGCTAAAGTTGGAGGGCAACAAAGAAATAAGTGTACATGGTCTTCCATGATTTCAAGAGCTACGATTTCGCAATCTAGCTCTTTTGTTTTTTCATACAACAATTCTTCAAGTCGTTTAGCAACATCTCCAACAAGTACTTTTTTCCGTCTTTTAGGAATCCATACAAAGTGGTAGTTAATTAAAGTAACTGAAGTTGTTTTGTGCCTATATTTGCCTGTCATTTTTAAAGTTCTAATAAAGCTGTGGTCAATAACTTGTACTTATAAACCATATTGTACTATATTAGATTTATCGTCAACAGGTCGAAACGATGTTAGTTTTAGAAGCTAAGTTAAAAGGTAAACAAAGCCAATACAATTCAATAGATGAAGCTATTAGAACCGCTTTGTTTATCCGCAACAAGGCTCTAAGACATTGGATCGATAACAAAAATATTGGCAAGAATGACCTACAAAAGCTTTGTGCTGTTTTAGCTGCATATTTTGAGTTTGCTAGCAAGCTTAATTCAATGGCACGTCAAGCTTCTGCTGATAGAGCTTGGT
This sequence comes from Westiellopsis prolifica IICB1, assembly GCF_004323185.1. GTDB lineage: Bacteria > Cyanobacteriota > Cyanobacteriia > Cyanobacteriales > Nostocaceae > Pelatocladus > Pelatocladus prolificus_A. Next base: position 1,696,367 of record NZ_NAPS01000001.1, on the reverse strand, counting down.
TAGCAGTTAAGCGTTTCTACGATAATTGCAAAGCTAAGAAACCTGGTAAAAAAGGATTTCCACGATTCAAAAAGCGTGGGCATTCTGTAGAGTACAAAACATCAGGATGGAAACTTTCTAATGATAGAAAATACATCATGTTTAGTGATGGTTTTAATATTGGTAAGTTAAAGCTTGTTGGTACTCGTGACCTTAGTTTCTACTCTATTAAACAGATTAAACGTATCAGAATAGTTAAACGCGCTGATGGTTATTATTGCCAATTCTGTGTTGATGTTGAACGTACTGAACTTCATCAACACGATGGAAAGCAAGTAGGAATTGATGTAGGTCTTGAGTTTTTCTACACTGATTCTGAAGGTAGAACAGTAGAAAATCCTAGATTATTGCGTAAGTCTGAAAAATCTTTAAAACGCAAACAACGCCAAGTTTCAAAGAGTAAAAAACATTCTTATAATCGCCATAAAGCTGTTAAGAAATTAGCTAAAAAGCACCTCAAGGTAAGTAGACAGCGTAAAGATTTTGTTGTTAAGACAGCAAGAGCGCTTGTCCAGTCTAGCGACTTGGTAGTCTATGAGGACTTGCAGGTAAAGAATATGCTCAAGAACCATCATTTAGCTAAATCTATCAGCGATGCATCCTGGTCATTGTTCACTGATTGGGTGGACTACTACGCCAAAGTTTTTGACACTTGGGCGATAGCTGTCGCACCACACTATACAAGTCAAGACTGTTCTGTTTGTGGGACAAGAGTTCAAAAATCGTTGTCTACTCGTACCCATAAGTGTCATTGTTGCGGAACAGTAATGCATCGTGACCACAATGCAGCGATTATGATTTTGAACAAAGGAATTAAAAGTACCGTAGGGCATACGGGATCTAAAGGGAACCCTCAAAATTCGCCGATTCAATCGGCGAATTTTGTGGGAACCCTTAAAGCTTCTGGACAGAACGACCTCTATCTAGGTGGGGAAACTCCTGCTTTCAAGTTGGCTGGTTGAAAGAAGAATCCCACGCGCTAAAGCAAGCGTGGGAGTGTCAATGCTTTATGAACTTAGTGTCTACCCTTACGGGTAGGCGCGTAAGCGACTTCTGCAAGTAGACGCTAGCGCGTCTATGTGTCTTAGTGGTGAATACAACTTTATCTGTAAAATCGATCCAAAATCCAAAATTCTGAAACCCACAGGATAATTTATCTGTGGGATCAATTTCATTTTCCAAAGTCTAAAATTGTTTGATTCTTGATTATTGACTAATGACTATTGACTTTCTCAGTCACCTTAACCCCAGTCAGCGGCGCGCCGTTGAACACTTTTGTGGCCCTTTGCTAGTTGTTGCTGGTGCAGGTTCCGGTAAAACACGAGCGCTGACTTACCGCATTGCTAATCTGATTTTGCAACATCGCGTCGATCCTGAAAATATCCTCGCAGTGACTTTCACTAACAAAGCAGCGCGGGAAATGAAAGACCGGATTCAGAAGTTATTTGCTGAACAGTTGGCGATCGCAGAATTTGGTGAACGTTTTGACCTACTACCAGAATACGATCAAGCCAAGCTCAAATCGCGAGTCTGGCGGACTTATATCAAAGATTTGTGGTGTGGTACTTTCCACAGTTTGTTTTCTCGGATTCTCCGGTTTGATATCGAAAAATATCAAGATGAAAAAGGACGTCGTTGGAATCGTAATTTTTCGATTTTTGATGAATCCGACGCCCAGAGTCTGGTAAAAGAAATCGTGACAAAACAGTTAAATCTGGACGATAAAAAATTTGAACCGCGTTCAGTACGCTACGCCATTAGTAACGCCAAAAATAAAGGTTTATCACCTCAAGATTTTGAGAGAGAACAACCAAATTATCGCGGAAGAGTAATAGCTGAAGTTTATAATAAATATCAAGATCGGCTAGCAGAAAATAATGCTCTGGATTTTGATGATTTAATTCTCGTACCTGTAAAATTATTTCAGCAAAACGAACAAGTATTAGGTTATTGGCATCGCAAATTTCACCATGTATTAGTAGATGAATACCAAGATACCAACCGGACTCAATATGATTTGATTCGGTTATTGGTAACCCATGGTGAAACAAATAAGCATAACTGGAATTGGAGCGATCGCTCAGTTTTTGTTGTCGGTGATGCTGACCAATCAATCTATTCTTTTAGAATGGCTGACTTTACTATTTTGCTGGAGTTTCAACAAGACTTCGGTGATGGTTTGCCAGATGATGATACCAGGACAATGGTAAAATTAGAAGAAAATTATCGCTCCTGTGAAAATATTCTCCAAGCTGCCAATGAACTGATCGAAAATAACACCCAACGGATTGATAAAATTCTTCGCGCCACCAGAAGTGCAGGAGAGCAGATTTATTTTTTCAAAGCTGACGATGAAATCGCCGAAGCCGAATTTGTGATTAATCAAATTCGCAATTTAGAAAGAGAAAACCCGGAATTAGATTGGGGAAGCTTTGCGATTCTTTATCGTACCAATGCTCAATCTCGCCCCTTTGAGGATCTTTTAGTTCGCGCCCAAATTCCCTACACTGTTGTTGGCGGGTTAAAGTTTTATGACCGCAAAGAAATTAAAGATGTACTCGCCTATTTAAGAGCGATCGCTAACCCCGCTGACACACTCAGTTTATTACGAGTAATTAACACTCCTCGCCGGGGAATCGGTAAAGCGACGATTGATAACTTAGTTGGTGCTGCTCAACAATTAGGCACAACTCTGTGGGAAATACTGAGCGATGAAACATCAGTTAATACCTTAGCTGGACGTTCTGCCAAGTCCGTAAATAAATTCGCAGCCATGATTAGTCGTTGGCAAGCAGAACTAGCGAACATCCCAGCCTCCGATATTTTACAAGGTATATTAGAAGACTCTGGTTATGTCCAAGACTTGATGAATCAGGGAACAGACGAAGCAGAAGACAGAGTCGAAAACGTCCAGGAATTATTAAACGCCGTACTGCAATTTCAAGAAGAAAACGAAGAAGTTTCCTTGGGAAATTTCCTCGCCAGTGCGGCTTTGAGTTCCGATTTAGATAATCTCAAAGAAGGACAAAAAGCCGTTTCCTTGATGACTCTCCACGCTTCCAAAGGCTTAGAATTTCCTGTGGTATATATGGTGGGGTTAGAACAGGGGCTATTTCCTAACTACCGTTCGATGAACGATCCCTCAGCTTTGGAAGAAGAACGGCGTTTGTGTTATGTGGGGATTACTCGCGCCCAGGAAAGATTATTTATCTCCCACGCACGGGAACGTCGCCTTTATGGTAATCGAGAACCAGCCGTGCGATCGCAATTCCTCGACGAACTACCAGAAGAATTATTAGTTACCCATCGTCCGGGTAGAGTTGCTTACACAAAAACAGCCAGCGGTAACATTCAACAACGGGGAAATAAAGCCAGACAAAGCATTACAGAAAATTGGCAAGTAGGCGATCGCGTCTTACACAAAATCTTTGGCGAAGGTGAAATTACACACGTATTTGGTTCCGAGAAAAAAGTTTCCGTGGCGATTAAATTTGATCACCTTGGTCAAAAAATTATCGACCCTCAAGTTGCACAATTGCAACGAGTAGATTAGGCGGTGTAGCTGTGCTTCCCGCATTATTCGCGTCCCCACGGCTAAAAACCGATGGGCTTTCTGCTCCCGAATCTGTAATTGAGAAAGCAAACTCCAGTTTGCTTGCTAATCTACCGAAATGAGAAAGCGTTTGAAGCAAATGAGAAAACAAACTGCGGTTTGCTTATGAATCTACCGAAATGAGAAAACAAACTGCGGTTTGCTTATTGATTGACAAATGAGCAATGACTATTCACAACTTTCACTGATACACTTGAAATTTCCGCCTTGCCAAATAATCAGCGCCTATGGTGCATATAAAAAGGGTTGAACTTACCAATTTTAAATCTTTCGGTGGCACTACCTCCGTCCCTCTGCTATCGGGGTTTACTGTCGTTTCTGGACCAAATGGTTCCGGGAAATCGAATATTCTTGATTCGCTGCTATTTTGTTTAGGACTTGCGAGTTCTAAAGGAATGCGCGCTGATCGCTTACCTGATCTTGTCAACACGACTCAAACTAGCAAGTCTCGTGCTGCTGTGGAAGCAATTGTGACGGTGACGTTTGATTTATTGGATCATGAACAAGATGAATTTTTAGAAATGGAACCGATTGTTTCCACTGTCGAAGTTGATACTTTCGACGATGAAGCAGAGGAAACAGAACCAGTAGAACAGGAAGCAGAACAAACAGAAGACGAAAAAAATCGCAAACAAAAAATCCGCGCTGTAGCTGGTGGGGAGTGGAGTGTCACTCGGAGGTTACGTGTGACTCCCCAAGGAACTTATACATCAAACTATTACATTAATGGAATTTCTAGTACTCTGACAGAGTTACACGAAGAATTAGAACGTCTGCGGGTTTATCCTGAAGGTTACAACGTCGTTTTGCAAGGGGACGTCACCAGCATTATTTCGATGAATGCGCGGGAAAGGCGAGAAATTATTGATGAGTTGGCAGGGGTGGCGTCCTTTGACCGTAAAATTAATCAGGCGAAAGATACTCTGGAAGAAGTTCGGGAAAAAGAAGACAGTTGTCGAATTATTGAAACTGAATTAACCGCACAGTGCGATCGCCTCTCTCAAGATAAAGCCAAAGCTGAAAAATACCAAAAACTCCGGACTGAATATCTGGAAAAACAAAAGTGGGAAGCGGTGTTGTCTTGGCGTACCTTGCAAAATCACCAAGAAAAATTAGCTAATCAAATTCAAGCAGGCGATCGCACTTCCACGGAACTTACCGAACAACTCACCCAGCTTAACACCCAAATTACCCAAAAAAATCTTGAACTTGACCAACTCAACGCCCGTGTGAAAGCATTGGGAGAAGAAGAACTGTTAGCAGTACAAGCAATTCTGGCAAATCAAGAAGCCGAACGTAAACAACTCCAGCGTCAACAAACTGAACTCGAAACAGCATCCCAAGAAACAACCAAGCGTTTAACTCAAACTCAGCAAGAAATTCAACAGCATCAACAAACTATAGAACAGTTGGTGCAACAACAAAATGTAGAGACGCGAAATTTCGCGTCTCTACAAAATGAACGGGACGCAGTTCAACAAGAATTAGAAAAATCTCGCCAAGCAGCAGCAGAAATTGCATCAGCTTCGGAAGCGTGGGTACAACAACAAACAGCACTCAATCGCCAAATTGAAACTTTACTCCAAACCGTCGAACCCCAGCGCACCGAACAAGCACAGCTAAGGGAACGAAACAACCAACTACAACAGCAAATTCAAGAACAAACCCAGTTAATTCAAACAGTAGAACCAGAAATTGCTGATAAACAATCCCAAATTTCTAATGTAGAGACGCGAAATTTCGCGTCTCTACAAGAAATTGAAACCCTAACGCCAAATCTCACCGCGACAGAACAAGAATTACAAATTCAACAGGAAACCCAAAAGCGCCTTTTACAAGAACAGCGGGAAAAACAACGCCAGTTGGATAAATTAGAAGCACAAGCGCAAGCACAGCAAGAAGTTCAAGGAACTGGTGCGAGTAAAGTCATTTTACAATCAGGAATGTCTGGGATTTGTGGGTTGGTTGTGAAGTTAGGACGAGTGGAACCGCGTTTTCAACTCGCTTTAGAAATTGCTGCTGGTGCAAGGTTGGGACATATTGTCGTGGAAAATGATTCTATCGCCGCAGCTGGGATTGAATTATTAAAGCAAAGACGGGCGGGGAGAGCAACCTTTTTACCGTTAAACAAAATTCAAGCACCCAGGTTTACACCCGACGCCACCCTGCGCTTGGCTCAAGGTTTTATCGGTTATGCTGTAAACTTGGTAGAGTGTGCGCCCCGTTATCGCGATGTGTTCGCTTACGTTTTCGGAAATACAGTCGTGTTTTCCACCTTAGAAAACGCACGGAAAAATCTGGGACTTTACCGGATTGTCACCCTCGAAGGCGAATTGTTAGAAACTAGCGGTGCGATGACTGGCGGTAGCGTTTTTCAACGTTCGGCGTTACGCTTTGGTAGTGGTGAAACGGCGGAATCCGATGAAGTAATTGCACTGAAAAAGCGATTGGAAGATATTGAAAGAATTTTAGAGCGTTGTACCGAAGCGATCGCATCTCTTGCAACTCGCGCCAAACAACTTTCGCAGGAATTAACAGAAGCACGTCAAACACGGCGCGAACAGCAATTACAGCTAGAACAGTTACAAAAAGAAATCAAAACCCTGACTACGCAGTTAGAAACCACGCGATCGCAACTTAGCCAAAATACCGAAAAGTTAACTTCTGCTCAATCACGTTTAGAAATCTTAGATCGGGATTTACCATCACAAGAGCAACAATTACAACAACTGCGCCACGCACTTGCAGAATTGGAAGCCTCCCAAACTCCCCAGGAATGGCAGCAAATCCAAGCTGTCATTAAAGAGCAAGAGCAACAATTACAACAACGTGATCAAGCCTTACGAACAGCAGAACAAAACCTCAAAAACCTAGAAAACCAACAACAGCGCCTACAGGAGAAAATCCAAGAATCCGAACAGCGTATCATTGAATACCAAACCCAACAAACCTCTTGTACAGACGCGATTCATCGCGTCTCCACCGAAATCACCACCACAGACGAACAAATCTCCCAAACCCGCCAGCGTTTAACTCAAATGGAAGCGAACTTGGGAGAAGAAAAACAAAAGCGCGATCGCACCGAACAGGAATTGCGCGCTGATACCCAGCGTCAACAACAACTAGAGTGGGAAATTCAAAAACTGCAAGAAACCCAGCAAACACGACGAGAAGAACTCGCCAACATCCAAGCACAACTGCAAACAGTAGTCGCTGACTTACCATCACCATTACCAGAAGTACCAGATAAAGTCGATTTAGAAGACTTACAAAAAGAATTGCGATCGCTTGCCAAACGCCTACAAGCAATGGAACCTGTTAATATGCTGGCGTTAGAACAATACGAACGTACACAAAAACGGTTAGAAGAACTCAGTCAAAAATTGCAGACATTGGAAGCAGAACGCACCGAATTATTGTTACGAATTGAAAACTTTACCACACTCCGCCAACGTGCTTTTAAAGAAGCATTCGACGCCGTTAATGAAAACTTTAAATCCATTTTTGCCACCCTTTCCGAAGGTGATGGTTATTTACAACTCGACAATCCCGAAGATCCCTTTAGCAGTGGCTTAAACTTAGTCGCCCACCCCAAAGGTAAACCAGTACAGCGCCTTGCTTCCATGTCTGGCGGAGAAAAATCTCTCACCGCCTTAAGCTTTATTTTTGCCCTCCAAAGATATCGTCCCTCGCCATTTTATGCCTTTGATGAAGTAGATATGTTTCTCGATGGGGCAAACGTAGAACGATTAGCTAAAATGATTAAACAACAGGCGCAACAAGCACAATTTATAGTTGTGAGTTTGCGTCGCCCGATGATAGAATCAGCCGAACGCACAATTGGCGTTACTCAAGCCAGAGGTGCTTTTACTCAAGTATTGGGTATTAAGTTACAATCGTCTAATACATCTGCTTGAGTTTTTGTTAATAATAGTGTATAGATAACCGGATTCGAGATCAGGACTCGGTATAGAATGACCTCTGAACAAATAATTAGGCGTTCCGATATTTTGAATACCCAGGTGATTACCCGTGACAACGGTAAACGGCTAGGCATAGTCAGTCAAGTCTGGGTGGATGTAGATCAGCGAGAGGTTGTGGCTCTTGGCTTACGAGACAGCCTGATCTCCGTGTCTGGCATACCCCGCTATATGTACCTCAACAACATCAACCAAATCGGGGATGTAATTTTGGTTGATAACGAGGATGTCATCGAAGACATTGAGGTTGAGGCTTTCAGCAACCTGATAAATTGGGAAGTAATTACAGAAACAGGAGAAGTCTTAGGAAAAGTCCGGGGCTTCAAGTTCAACGGCGAGACCGGGAAAATATATTCTATCACTATCGCCTCTTTAGGACTACCCCAAATTCCTGATTCCTTCCTCAGTACCTACGAAATGTCAATCGAAGAAATCGTCAGCACAGGTCCCAACAGATTAATCGTCTTCGAGGGTGCAGAAGAACGGGTAACTCAATTAACAGTTGGTATTTTAGAGCGCCTTGGTATCGGTAAAGCGCCTTGGGAACGCGAAGACGTGGACGATTACAACTACGCACCGCGTCAAGTTGCACCTACAAACCAGCTACCAAGTGGAGTCCCAATTGAACCAATCAAACCCAAGATTCGCACACCCGAACCTGTAGCACAACAGGAATGGGACGAAGACTATTACGAAGAAGAACGTCCCCAACGGCGGGTGATGGAAGCACGAGCCTACGAGTCTATCCGCTACGAAGAAGAAGAGGAAGACAACTGGAGTGAAGCCACGGGTAAAGACAAGTACGAAGCCCAACCCTACGAACCACCCCAACCTTACACCGCCAAATCATCATATACAGAAGAATATGATGATTACGACGATGACCTGAAGCGCGACGCTTGGGACGATGAACCACCACAGCCGGTGAACATTCCTAAGAAAGTCAAAGAGAAAATGCCAGAGTACGAAGAAGAAGGCGGCTATTAAATCAGTTAACAGTGATCAGTTAACAGTCAATACGGTTCGGTTAAGAATTTTTCGTCATGATTTGGGCATGTAGAGACGTGCCATGGCACGTCTCTACAGGGTTTAGATACCAATCGATTTGTCTTATCCGAACCGTATTGAGTTAACAGTGATCAAAGATCCCCGACTTTTTAGAAAAGTCGGGGATCTTTCAATGAGGGGTAATAGTAATTCTCTATAATCCAATACGCTTGGTGTTAAGGCTAGCACTCTTTGTCAAAGTCATTTTTTCTAATCAACCGCAGAGGCGCAGAGGACACAGAGAGAAGAAAGAGACTTATTGCTTTATAGTGTTGCAACAGATCAATCTCCGCGTCCCCGCGTCCTCTTCAAAACTGACAACTGTCACGTCGCCTTACTCCGCAACCGCTCAACCAACCCGCGCGAAAAATCCAAGTTCTTATCGCGTAGGCGCTCCCGGATTTCCAAAGCAGCCTGTGCCAAGTCTAACGCCTCTGCGTAGCGCCCCTCCTCCTCCAGAACCCGCGCCAGCCCCTCCTGAGCATGAGGTACTAAGTCTTGTCGCCCCACTTCCTGCGCCAGAGCTAACTCACGCTCGAACCAGGGGCGGGCTTCTGTAGGGCGGTTGCGGTCAAGGGCTAGATTTCCCAAGCTGCCTAGATAAGCTACTTGCATATGTTTACCACCACGCTTTTCTTCTATCGCCAATGCTTGTTTGTAGTAGGACTCTGCCCGATCATATTGTCCCTGCGATCGCGCAACATTTCCCAGATTGTTGAGGGCGATCGCCTCCATCTCTTCATCCCCCAACTCTCGATAAATTGCTAAAGCATCCTGATACAGCCGCTCCGCCTTTGCGTAGTCCTGGCGTTGCTCTGCAATTTGTCCTTGCAATTGAATTGCAACAGCCTTATCCCGACGATTACCGCCCTGTTCCATCACCTCCGCCATCCGGGCTGCCCAACTTGTTGCTGGTTCTGTCTCTGCCCGACAGTAGTGAATCCAAGCAACACTATAAGCACCCCAACCAGCATCACTCCATTGACCCAGCGCCTTTCCTGCCTGATATCGCCACTCACTCAAACGCACTCGCTCATCCCAGTAGCCTCGAAACCAGAGGAATTGATACAAAGCGCCTTGCAAATCGATCAGCATCTGGGCAGCTTGTCGGTCTTTCAGTGTGCCGGGGATACCTGCTATTTCCCGCAGGGTTGTTGCTACGCCTTCCAAGTTCTGCCACTCGGCTTCTAACTTGTCATAGTTTTGATAGGCATCTTTATCATGTCCCCCGTACTTCTGGGCATAGTCCACCCAGTAACGTAGAACTTTGCGTTGGGCAGCAGAGTCAAATTTGATTCTACCCACTAGAGGCACAGTCCCAATACTCTCTGTTCCATCCAAAGCTGCCCGGACATAGGTGCGGGTGAGGGGGTGCAGCCCAAACCGTTCTCCATCCAAGTCGTTCACCAATGATAAAGTCACTAACTTGTCTACAGAAACTTGGATTTTGTTGCCACCTAAACCCGTTGCATCTACCAGGGCGGCTGTTGTTGCTGGTGTGCGGAATATAGCCAGGGCAGATAAGACTGTACGATCATTTTCTGAGAGATCACTGGCTGTATCAGCAAACAGAAAACCGTAGAGTTCGGCAGAATCGGGAGCATTTCGCAACCGCTCTAAGGCAGTACTAATCGAACAGCCTTTGTATGCTACCTGTCCCAGCGTCCAATCCAATGCTAAGGGGTTGCCGCCAGCAGCATTGTACACATCAGTCAATATTTCTGACTGGAACTCGAATTCCATAACTAGCTTTTTCTTCTTCTAATATTTGGAGGGCGCGTCGAGCGCGGTTGAGGGTTCGCTGTAGTGCTTCTTGATCATCCATAAAATTTAAAAATAATTTTCAGGATTTACACTTGAAAAAGGAAAAGGGGAGGAGGGGTAACAAGATATTTCTCTACATTCGCTCTCAGCTTACTCATCTAAACTTTTGGCGATCGCTTTGAACAATGCTTCAAAGTCTGATTTGATATGAATATCTGTTGTCATGGCATTCATATCTTTCAACACTTTTCTGAGATTAGGAAACATATTGCGAATTTCAGTGTATAGGTCAATTTCTTCTCGAAATCCCTGCAAATTGGCGGCGCTAACTTCTTTCATCGCGTCATTTAATGTTTGAATTTTTTGTTCCCAATACTTAACATATTTAATGCTTTCAATAGGATCATAAATTTGGGCATCTGCTAAAACTATAGGAAAAATTCGCTTTTCAAGGTTTTCATTCTTGGCAATTTCAACTAATTCATACATACAATTTTCAGATTTTAAATATTCGTGGCTGATGACCACAATCACGCATTTACCACGGCTCAATCGCTGCATAAATTCTTGAAATCGTTCTTTGTAGCCAACTGCATTGTTATCTCGAATAATTGTGATACCTTTATTCTGAAATGCTTTTTCCAGTTGTTGGACAAATGGTTCGCTGTGATCATCTCGCCAGGTGTAGGAGATAAAAACTTCCTTTTGATTTGTCCCGATACTGTCGGTTGTGTTCAAAACTCCCTGGCTATGATTCAATCGTGCCTCTAGGCTAGCGACTTCTTTTTGCTTTTCTTCCAGTTCAATTTGCAAATCTACTGGAACTCGAATTCCATAACCAGCTTTTTGCTCTTCTAATATTTGGAGAGCGCGACGGGCGCGGTTGAGAGTTTTCTGTAGTGCTTCTTGATCATCCATAAAGTTATATAAAAAATAAATCTAAGGGACTTGCGAATAACAAAATATCCAATTAATGCTTATGAGATAAGCTTTCTAGTTTGTCTTTGAATTTAAAAGGGAACTCTTAACGGGCAACAGGCAACAGAGAAATCCCCATAATTAAAATAAGGGGATTTATATAAGGACGTATTTTTTCACAGCATGAGTTCATCGCACAGGCTAGAGAACAAGAGTATAATCTTTTATCTAATATTGCATGTTTAGCCTAGTAACGAGAATCACAGCCTCAGCCGTAGAAACTGGGAGCATCTCAAATCTTCAAAAAACAGCGATTGAAATCGCAGTCTCATAGCAAAAATCTGCATAAGCGGACTGCTTGATATATTAGAGTCGTCTTCAGACGACTTGTACTATTAGCTAAGGGTTTAAACCCTTAGCTTTGTAAACGAGTCTTTGATCTCCGTCCACGAGTCTTTGATACTCGTCAACGAGTCTTTGATCTCCGTCCACGAGTCTTTAATACTCGACGACGAGTCTTTGATACTCGTCAACGAGAATATTTTGAAGATAAACTAAGCTTTTAGCTTACTGGGCAAGCTTTTAAGCAATTTCAATTGGTTTAAGCTTTCAGGCGAATATTCTTGTCTGTTAACCAAGCAATATTTACCAATCATTCTTTGATGCTACAAGAAAGCGGATTGCTTGGTGGAATTAATCCAAAATCTAAAATCCAAAATCCAAAATCGATTGACTCTGATTTCAGACTTACCAATTTATATTGAATATTAAGATACAAAATATACTGATACTTAATTCAACATGAGTGAAAAATTGAAAAAAACGATTTTAATTTTAGCTGCAAACCCTAAAAATACTACGCAATTACGCCTAGCAGAGGAAGTTCGAGATATTGAGGAAGCTCTCAAGAGATCAGAAAATCGTAATCAGTTTAATCTAGAAACGAGATGGGCTGTACGTCCAAGAGATTTAGTCAGAGCTATGACTGAGGTAGAACCTAATATTGTTCACTTCTGCGGACATGGTAAAGCCGAGGAAGGCATAGCTTTAGAAGACAACCAAGGCAATGTACAGTTAATTAGCATAGATGGTCTTGCTAATCTCTTTAAATCCTTTAATACCCAAGTCGAATGTGTACTTCTCAATGCTTGTTATTCAAAAATTCAAGTTGAAGTCATCAGCCAATATATAGATTATGTCATTGGCATGGAACAAGAGATTCAAGATAGAGATGCTATTGAATTTGCTGTTAGTTTTTACGATGCACTAGGCTCAGGAAAGACCTATGAATCTGCGTATATGCTTGGGTGTATCACTATGCAACTTTATGGAGCCGCAGAAAACTTAATGCCTTCTTGCAAAAGAAAACAAGGCGGTTATTTAACATTTCAAGATGAAAGTGAAAATATCGTACAATCAGTAACTCAAGAACCTTCCAGAGAAAGAGGTATTTATTTTAAACCAGTAAGCAGTATTTTAGAGAAATATGACCGCTTTATAGAAGATTTTATCGAGATAATAAATTTTGATAACTGCTCAGAAACAATGATCACTGATGCGATCAGAAATTTCTTCGATGCCAAGCTAGTCTACATATATAAATATGGGCGCGACAGGGTTTTGTATGAGAGTAAATCTACTGATTTAGCAGTTGAAGTTTGTTCAAATACCTTCAATTCTTTGTTGAAAAATCGATACTCCAAAGCTTTAAAAGCAGAGAGTCCCTACAGAATTTATATAGAAAAAGAGCCAGACTTTACTGAGGAAGGTTATCTGATCACTATACCCAACAAAAACTCAAACTCTATTATCGTTATTTTTGGTTTATCGACTCAATTAGAGTCCCTAGAAGATATTATTGGCACTATGCTCAGTAGTTTATATGACTCTGAGGAAGAATATCAGAAACTAAAAACAAAAGAACACATTAAATACAGAATGTATGACGCAGTCAAGCGTCAATATAATCATGTGAGTGATGCAGTATATGAGGAAAGATTCAAAGGTTTTCATGAGTCCTTACAAAAAATAGAAGTTTTATTTGAACCAATCATATTTTTTGACAGACATGACGAAAATATGACAATTGCTGGTTGGGAAGCTTTAGCACGTGATCCAGAAACTGGTCGCGCTCCAGTTAATTTGTTCAAGATTGCTGAAATGTGGGGAGTACGTTTTCAAACAGAGATAGACCTTTATATTTTAGAGAAAGCATTGCGGACTTACAAGCAAGCTACGGAGAAGTCAAGAACAGAGAGATATGACGAGAAAAAAATGCTTTCAATTAATGTTTATCCTTCAAGTATTCTTCGCACAGCATATGAGAATTTATTGAGTAAGCTAGTCAGAGGAAATCAGAAGTTGCTTTCAGGTAAAAAACTCATGCTTGAAATCTCGGAAAAAACTCTCCTCCCAGAAATTATTAATAATGAAGGCAAAGGTTTAGAAAGCTTTAAGAGTATAGCCAGAAAATACAGAAAGAATTATGATGTCAAGTTTGCTGTTGATGATTTTGGAGTTGGCAATGCTTCCGTATCGAGATTAGAAGAGGTTGATCCTACCTATGTGAAAGTAGATAGAGAAATTCTTCACTTTGAGAAAAGGTTGGGAAGAAGTATTATAGAATATTTAGTTGATTTAAAATACGATTTTAATTGTTTTACTATTATTGAAGGATTTGATGAATATAGTAAATTTTCACTCCAAGAATTAGTAGTTGAACTTGGGGTTGAATACATTCAGGGACATAGTCTTGGGATGGCAACTTCAGAGATTAAGGGAAGATTAGATAAAGAGAAGTATCAAAGTATTTTTGAGCAATTGAAATGGAGAACAAAGTAGTCAAAAATTTTTGGCGGATGGCTCTTCTTACACTAAGGGTTTAAACCCTTAGCTAATAGCACAAGTCGTCTGAAGACGACTTCATAAAATCTCAAACAAATCAGTCTGCTTAAGCAGACTTTCGCTATGAGACTGCGATTTCAATCGCAGGCGGGTTTTTGCTCACCAAGCTCCTTCGGATCGGGAACTCTTAACAGAATTGGAATGTGTCCTTGCACAAATCCCCTGATTTTAATTATGGGGATTTCCCTGTTGCCCGTTCCCTGTTAAGAGTTCCCTCTTAAGTTAAATTATGATATCCGTGCCTGTCTATTACGATATGCTATCAGCATTAGTGTTCAACCTTCCTAACAACTCTACAATCAGTAACTCATCCCCTAGCTATTACTATGAAGGTATTTGTCCTCAAACTGGCGAACTACTAAAACTCCCCCGCACTCTTTTAGTAGAAGCGATCGCATATAATTTCATGCAATACCTTGCTAACGATGAGGTCTATTCCCGTGAAGGCAAGATGTACGGGATATTACTAGTAGAAATGGTTGATGGTGAACAACGGATACTCAAAGCTTTCTCTGGACTACTGAATGGTTGTAGTATAGTTGCGGGTTGGGTTCCACCGATTCCTGGACGAGATGAGGTTGCTATTGATGAAGCTCGGACGTTGGCTGATTTGGATACTATTAAACAGGAACTGATTACCCTCAAGCAACTTCCCGCACGACAGCAATACGAAAAATTATCTGATGAGTTTGAACAGCAACTACAACAAATGAGCGATCGCCACAGAGATCGCAAACAGCAACGCCACACCCAACGTCACCTATTTAACACAACCCTCACAGGAGAAGCACTGACAACAGCCTTAGAACAACTGGAAGCAGAAAGTCGTCGAGACGGAATTGAACGACGAAAATTCAAGCGCCAACGGGATGAACAATTACAACCACTCAAGCAAATAATTGACATCGCAGATATACGTATCGGGGAATTGAAACAGCAGCGCAAACAACTATCCCGCCAACTACAAGCACAGATGCACGCCGCTTATTCTATGATGAATTTCTTTGGACAGTCGCGATCGCTACAACAATTAATTCCAGAAGGTTTACCAACTGGTACTGGTGACTGTTGCGCCCCTAAATTACTCCACTACGCCGCAACCCATAATTTAAAACCATTGGCAATGGCGGAATTTTGGTGGGGGCCGTCCTCTGTTAATCAGGATAAAATTCAGGGAGAATTTTACGGAGCTTGTGTCGAACGCTGTCAGCCTTTAATGGGGTTTTTGCTGTCGGGATTGCAACCTCATCCTCCCGGAGAAATTCCGATTCTCTACGAAGACGAATGGCTGATTGTTGTTAACAAACCCCCAGGATTATTATCAGTACCTGGTCGTTATCGCGACACTCAAGACAGTGTTCTCAGTCGTTTACGCCATGTTTTACCAGATGGAATCGCACTGACTCCTGTGCATCGCTTAGATCAACAAACCTCTGGTATTCTGTTATTGGCACGCGATCGCCAAACTTATCGTCAACTAAGTCAACAATTTCAACAACGCCAAGTTCACAAAATTTATGAAGCCGTGCTTACTGGTACTATCAACACTAACCAAGGTGTCATCGAACTCCCACTGTGGGGTAATCCTCAGAATCGCCCCTATCAACAAGTAAATTGGCAGTATGGAAAACCTAGTTTGACAAAGTACCAGGTAATTAGCAAACAAGCAAACTACACTCGCATAGAATTTATCCCCCTCACAGGACGCACCCATCAGTTGCGAGTTCATGCTGCTGATCCAACAGGACTTGGGATTCCGATTTTAGGCGATCGTCTTTATGGATGTAGTGCAGAGGCGAGTCGGTTACATCTACACGCCAGAGAACTCAGTTTTGATCATCCTCAGTTAGGAAAAAGACTGCATTTACAAACAAAAACGCCATTTTAATTTTGAAAAATAGTAGAGACGCGAAATTTCGCGTCTCTACACCGTCTCCACATCCCCACCTCAATCTTCACCCGCCAATTTTGGCGCACACCATTGACCTATAGGTTCAATTTTTGCTTGTTGCATTAACTCCACAATTTGTGCTTCCTGACATTGATAATTATCTGCTAATAACTGCATTGCTTGCCCTTTGGCATCATCAGCAGACACACCAAGTGTCATAATTTCTTCATCTTGATTACCTGTCATTTTATCAATAGCAACAACACAAACATATTGCGGTTCATTGGATCTAATTTCCTGTACCATTGTTTATCTCTTTAATGTTGGTCATTTGTCATTTGTCATTGGGCATAATTAAGAAATTTTTGACTTTTGACTTTTGACTTTTGACTTGTTTTGTCCCCAATCCCACAAACTTACGACTCTTCAAATAACCGATCGCCTCGATGTAACCGATGTGCCATTTGATAAGTTTGTCCTTGCGATCGCATGGTTGGTGCATGGGCTGCTAAATAGCGGGTTGCCGCAATTAAGACGTGATTTCCTGCTTTTGTATCGCGTAGCAAACTATACTGACGAAAAGCTGCTTCTATTTCTTGAATCACATGAAAACTGCGGTCTTCGCGCAATAGCATTTTACCCAGTACGGCTAAAAGTCGATCAGGATTACCACCACCATATAGGTAACGAGCGACTAAGGCGCCTGCTTCATTCACCTGTTGTTGTCGATCCAGTAATTTTGGTAGTTCATCCAGCAGTTTTTCTGGGTTGTCTACTGTTTCCTTTGGTTGTGGTAGACGTGCAGGTGGCACATTTAAAAATCGGTTGAGATACACACTCATAGCTGCATCGAAGACACCCCGCAGCAATGATTGGGAAGCGACGCGCCGTAATCCTTGATGGACTGCATTCGCAAAAGTAAAAGTGTGATGGGCTGTATCCCAATCCCCAAAATCATTATTGGTGTGAAAACGAGCAATTCGCAATGCTGCTGCATAGGCGACAGCACCGGCTAATTCTGTTTCGGTACAACCAGTTCGCAGTGCTTCTAAAAGTGAGTCTGCGATCGCTTGAGCATCTTCACTTAGAACTATTGTGACTAATGCTTCACGATTTGCCCAGGTTCCTTGTTTATCCTGTCCTAATTCTAAGGCTGCTGGAATTTCTGCAAAAGCACGATCCAAAATTGCCACTAAATCCACTGGATAACGCCAGGAATTTGATTCTTCCATGCGTTCAGCACTGGCATACCCAGCAACTAAGCTAGTTAGGACTGATTCTGCATTCTGCCAATTTGTAGCATCCAGAGCTTCTAAAGCTTTATTGGTAAAATCGAGAACATGACCCACATCAATATAGCGGTGGTCGGTGGCAGCAGTAAACAACATCTCAGCGATTTGCTCTTGGTCAGCACCAGAACGCACCGCCGATACTAAACACCGTTCTGCACCTTCTGCATCACGTACTTCAAGAAACTGGCGAAACCATCTTTTTAATGTATTTATATCGGGTGCAGATGTGGGTAAAGGGTGAACTCCAAAGTGTGGTGGTTGACCAGCACAGTCACGCGCCACAGCAGCCAGTCCGTGATAAAGGGCGCGGGGTCTGTCTTCCGGGTCGAGGTACGGTAGCAGGTTGATCATACAAGTGTGCATTGTCAAACCTGTTCCCCAACCTGCATTACGGTAACGCACGCCAAAATCAAGTCCGATGCGGAATGGTTCTGCTGGTTCGATACCTGCATCCAGCAAAGAAATCACTGATTTAGCAATTACCAACGAGATACCCTGCTCTAAACCATCTTGGAGGCGCTGACGCTGGTGAGCTTGGGGGTCTGCATGGGGTGCTAAATCTATCCATACCTGATCACCACGAATCTCTACAGGAAAAGCACGTACATCATCAGCCCAAGCGTCAAATGTGCCACCACTCGCCAAGTCAAAACGGGCATGATGCCAGTGACAAGTTAAAATACAATCTTTAACAGTGCCTCGGTGTAAAGGAAAACCCATGTGTGGGCAACGATTATCTATAGCGTAAATTTTATCATTGTGATCAAACAGTGCGATCGCCTGTCCTTCGACATAAACAATTGCATAAGCGGCGGCTTTGACATCAGCAACCTGAGCCACGCATACATAATGCTCAGTATTTTTCCTTACTTCCAAAGCTTGACTCATATTGCACCTCCTCCTCGGAAGATGGCAAGTTCTTTCTTTTACTGTAGCTGTTCTCCTACACAAAACGCAGGAGTGCTGTGATTTAATGAGCTGCTGACGACAAGCCGATGCAGCGTCTACGCACTTGAATAGCTATAAACCTGTTAATAGCTATTAGCTTGTAGCTTGAAGAAATAATTAATTTATAAAACTGAATCTATTTTTAGTATTCGCTAAAATGTACTCAGACAAATGATTAGTTAAAATCCAAAGCCTTCTAAGAGATAAGTAGCATTTTACACCTGATTAGGTAATAGATTATGGCTACACAATCTGAACGTCAAAGGCGAATCATGGAGCATCTGGCTCGGAGTACCAACGATTTCATTAAGCTTACGCCCGACTCCATCTCAAATGAGCGCAAACAGAAAATTCTAGAACATATCCGTTTAACAAGAGGATAATTACCTTGTGCGATCGCACAGTAGTTATCGTTGGTCATTTGTTAATCATATACAGTACAATTGTACTGTATATGTGAAGTCGCCCAAGTCAAAACACTAATTTTGGATGCTTCTTGTTTCTTTAGCTAGAAGCATCTTTTTGTTCAAACTCTTGTATTTTTGAGTAAGAGCCTATTTATAAATTAAACATTAAGTAGTGGTGTGGCAAGACTAAAATATTGCAATAAATCTCTGATTCTATCTCTGTGTTCTCTGCGCCTCTGCGGTTTGTTAATACATAAATTAAGCCTTGCCACGCCACTACAATTTAAGATTTACTAATTATTTTCATTTTTATTTCATCCACTATGAGAATCAGTTTTACTACCGATAAGTGCTTGAAATAAATTACTGATCAAAAAGAACAACGCCGCAAATAACAACACAAGCAGTAAATTAGCAAGACCAGCAAAGGGGGAGATAATAAACAAGAGTAAGAACACAAATATCAAAATAGTTAGTAGTGTCCTGTTCATTTTTTCACCTTAAGTATTTCAGTTCCTAGTCTCAAGCTAACCAACTAAGTCCTAAATTGGTCTACATTCAATAGAAGTAATTAGTCTTAATTCTCTAGTCTGATTTTGCAGCCAATCTTCCCAATCTGGGCTATTTCATTCTTGGCTGACTCTCAACATACGCTTAACCATACATATATGAGATGGTGTATTTTCACTACAAAACCAAGGGTGATCTACACCAGATTTTTGTAGATAAATTTGTCAAGATCATCTTGTTAATTGGAGGTGTTTTTAATGAGAAAAAGATTTTTTACCCAGTTCTTACAAAACGGAATCCGTAAAGTTCTGCATCATCCTAAATATCGCTGGTTTGCAATTACTGCGAGTTTATTTTACCTGATCAGTCCCCTGGATATTTCACCAGATGTTGTCCCAGTTGTAGGATGGATTGATGATGGGCTGATTGCTAGCTTTGTGATTGCTGAAGTTTCTCAAATTGCTTTAGAACAACTCAAAAACCGTAAAAAAGTTACTTCTGCTGCATCAAATTCGACTCAAACAGCTACTGTGATTGATATTGATGCTGTGCCATTAAACTAAATACTTCTAGCTTGTCCTCGTGGTCTGATAGCCAAATGTATTCAGACAGCTCTTTTCCTGCCTCTATTGCTAAACTAGAAGACAACCCTTATTCCTGCAAAGGTAGCCTTATGACCTCTGCAATCAATTCACCCGACACCCTCACCCCTTTCCCAGATCATACGCAGTTACCAGAGTCTAACGGCACTTTTGTGAAAAATTGGCAAGAGCATCCCCAAAGTATTTTACTGACTGACTCGATTACACCAATTCTTGAGAAACTACATCCCGATAGCCAATATTGTATTGGGCAGGATTTAGGTATTTACTGGCGCTTGACTGATCCCCCAGAGAAAGGAGCAGAAGCACCGGATTGGTTTTATGTCGGGAATGTACCGCCTTTACTGGATGGGCAAACGCGGAGGTCTTATGTGTTTTGGCGAGAGTTTATTGCCCCGTTGATTGTTTTAGAATTTGTGTCTGGGGATAGTGCTGAGGAACGAGACAAAACTCCTTGGAAGGGTAAATTTTGGATTTATGAGCAAGTGATTCGTCCTCCTTTTTATGGCATTTATGAAGCGAAAAAAGCCAGTGTCGAAGTTTATCACCTAATTGAAGGACAGTATCAGCTATTAGCACCAAATGAACGGGGACATTATCCGATTACACCTTTGGGGGTTGAGTTGGGCATTTGGCAGGGACAATATCAGAATGTAGAATTACCCTGGCTGCGCTGGTGGGATTTGCAAGGTAATTTGTTGTTGACTGGTGAGGAAAGAGCCGAACAAGAATCTCAACGAGCCGAACAAGAACGTCAACGAGCAGAACAAGAATTTCAACGAGCAGAACAAGAACGTCAACGAGCGGATCGTTTGGCTGAACAATTGCGCGCTCTCGGCGTGGAACCAGATGTCTTATAGACATCGACCGAATTTAATTCTGCGTTACCCGAAACCCTTGTAGAGACGTGCCATGGCACGTCTCTACATTCATTGTCGAAGATGTGTAATATTTTTGGTGTTTGGTTTTAAGGTGCATCACTTCTCTATCCAATACAACTTTGGTTCAATTATTTATCTCCGGGAGCTTGAGTAAACTATGGTCGTGTGTTAAAGACTAAGTGTCCTATCCATCCCAAACCCAAACCTAAACTGGAAGTGCCAGCCAAAATCAGAAAACTATAAAACTTGCTCATAGATTTTTGTAATTCCTCTCCAAGCAAACCTGTAAGTCCAAATATCAAAATCACCATAGCCCCAGCTATAGTCCCAGACACAGTTCCAGACATAGTCCCAGACACAGTCCCAGACACAGTCCCAGACACAGCTAGAATCATGACCAGAATCACAACCAGTAAACCTCTAACTTTATCGACCATAGCCCCAACTCCAGTTACAGCCACAGCAGCAACCAAAACTCCAGCTCCAATTATCCCAGTCCCAACCCCGAATATAATTGAAACCCAAGCTACAATCCAACTTACAGTCCCAGCACCGACCAAAACTCCAGCTATAATTGCACTTACAAACAAAGCTAGTGTCAAGGCTGCATTGCCTGCCTCAGCCCCAGCCACAGCCATCGTAACGGCCATCGTCACAACCATAGCCACAGCCCAGAATGGGGCATGAGATCTAATCAAGAGGTGACTTATCAAACTATAAAATACTAAGTAAAAAAATAATAAGTCCCAAGGCATAGCCATAGTTCGTTTAGTGGCTGGTTTACTTGGAGTAGCCTTTGACTCCGGCTTAACTTTGGGATGAACAACTTCTTTCCTGTGAACTGGTTTAACATCGCCGAAAGTGACAGGTGGATTCCTGGAATAGACAGTCGGACGAACAACTTCTTTCCTGTGAACTGGCTCAACAGTTGGTGGAGGTGTCGCTTGTGGTACTTCAAGCATTGCCAACCACGCCTGCATTGACTGGGGGCGGTCTTTTGCCTCCAGCGCCATACCCTTGAGAATTGCTCGGTTTAATTTGTCACTGATACCTGGAATAACTTGTTTGGGTAGAGTCAAAGGAGTATTATCGAGCTTGCGAGCTAGTGAATTTGTGGGACTTTGGCCTGTCACTGCATAATAGAGAGTGGCAGCCAGACAATAGACATCAACTGTTGGCTCCCGACTACCCCTAGTCATCTGTTCATATGGTGCAAACCCCTGATTACCCGCATTGCCTGTTGAACTCAAAGTTTTAGGTACGAGTTCTTTGGCAATGCCAAAATCAATCAGAACCGCTTTACCATTTCTCCGCAACATAATATTTCCGGGGTGAGCATCTCGGTGTACTAGTCCCGCTTGATGCACCACCATCAAAGCTTCTCCAATCTGGCGAATACAATGCACAATCTCTGCTTCTGGTAACGCTCCCCTGCGCTTCACTACTTCAAACAAATTTTCTCCGGCTACAAACTCCATTACTAGACAATGGGTGTTACCTTCCCGAAACAGATCAATAACTCCCACAATATGAGGATGGGGATCTTGAGATAGACGTGCTAGTATTTGCCCTTCTCGGATAAATCGCTCTACATACTTGTCATATTCTGGGTCATGTTTGAGATATTCATTCGGTGTCTTAATAACAACGTGGCGATTTAACTCAATTTGCAATGCTTTATAAGTAATCCCGAATCCTCCCTGTCCCAGGACTTCTTCAATTACATATTTGCCATTTTGCAGTTGTTGTCCTGTTACCCAAGGCATGAATACCTCAAAGTTAGAATAATTACTTTAAGCCAGCATACTGATGAGATTTTAGCTAATTCTACGGAGTTTTGATAGATGACCGATTCAGTTATCAGTTATCAGTTATCAGTTATCAGTTAAGTGCCGAAATGATTTTTGAGCTTGCCGAAATGATTTTTGAGCTTGCCGAAATGGTTTTTGAGCTTGCCGAAATGGTTTTTGAGCTTGCCGAAATGATTTTTTCTCTTCCTGTTCTCCTTCTTTCTATTTCTAAAGCGGTTGTTTATCTTATCGGAACCGTATTGGATGTTGGGCTAGGAGACGGAGATGGTTTGAAAATCGGAATCCAACCAGCCATACCTGAAAATAAGGTTCCAATAGCTGCAATTAAGGTTGCGATCGCAGTTACTGCAATCCAATTAATTTTTGGTTCTGGTTTTGGTGGTGCAGATGTCTCCGTTATACTAGTGTCCCCACTTAACCCCAATAAATCGAGCCATTCCCGCATTGATTGCGATCGCTGTTTGGGGTCTAATTTCATACCAGTCAAAATTGCTCGGTTGGTGCGATCGCTAATCTGA
Organism: Westiellopsis prolifica IICB1; assembly: GCF_004323185.1. Lineage (GTDB taxonomy): Bacteria > Cyanobacteriota > Cyanobacteriia > Cyanobacteriales > Nostocaceae > Pelatocladus > Pelatocladus prolificus_A. The sequence continues at coordinate 1,673,242 of NZ_NAPS01000001.1, read as the reverse complement.
TCATTAATGTCTTTGGGAGGAACTAAACGAGCCTTATCTATCCTACGTCTCAGCGCACTCACAGGTGTTTGTCCGGTGAGAAGCACATATAAAGTTGCAGCTAGAGAATAAATATCACTATAGGCATTTGCTTTAGTATTTTGAGCGTAAAGCTCTGGCGGTGTAAATCCTTCGGAAGTTTCCCTAGTTCGGTTTGTGGTTAAGATATGGTCAAAGTCTAAAGCTAAACCAAAATCGATCAGCACCGCTTCCGGTTGTCCTTCTCGCACCCGCAAAATGATGTTTCCTGGGCGCACATCCCGATGAATCAGGTGATTTTTATGCACCACTATCAAAGCTTCCCCAATTTGCTGAATATAACGTAGTGCTTCTGATTCTGAAAGTCTTTGCTGGCGACGATCAGCTAAACTCACTCCATCCACATATTCCATTACCAGACACGAATGTTCTCCTTCTTTAAAGGTGTCTGTAACTTGAACAATGTGCTGATGTTGACAATGAGTGAGTTTTAAACCCTCCCGCAAAAACATTGTCTCCAAGCGATCGCGTTCCGATTGACTCAGGGAATTGAGCAAGTCATCGTTTAGTGTTTTAATGACTAAGCGATCGCCATTCCTGTTTTTGACCAAATATGTGATTCCAAAGCGTCCTTCTCCTAACTTTCTTTCAATGGTGTATTTGCCATTTTGTAAGCGATCGCCATTTACCCAAGCCACGCAAAACAACTCCCAAAATACTTACATCAATTCTCACATATGTAAAATCTTCACAGCCTGAGCCTGGTTTTACCGAAAATTGGCGGAAAGCACACTCTTGTATCTTATTATCGGTAAGGCATTCGCCACAGCAAGCTATAATCTCAAAAAGCTAATCCATATAACAAACTCATAAAAAGTCAATTATGGCTCAAGTCTTGGTTGAAGACCTAGACCCCATCATCCTAGAAAAGCTAGAAATCCTTGCCAAACAGCACGGTCACTCTTTGCAAGCAGAAATCAAACGGATCTTGGAGATGGCAGTACAAAGTGAGGCAACTTCAAGCAAGCAAGCCAATATGGCAAAGGTGAGAGAAGCTGCTTTCCAAATGCGGTTGCAATTAGTAGGTAATATCCATACCGATAGTGCAGAACTCCTCAGAAAGGAGAAAAATAAGTGAATCGCTACGTTGTTGATGCGACTGTGGCTGTTAAATGGTTCATACCAGAGATTAACAGCGAAAAAGCAGCTCGTCTTTTGGACGGAACTTATGAATTACTAGCCCCAGACTTACTACTACCTGAGTTTGGGCATATTTTGTGGAAAAAAGTTCAGCTAGGGGAAATTACCCAAGAAACAAGCCGCAGAATTATACATAATTTTAAGACAGTGATGTTGCAGACTTATCCTTCAACACTGCTGTTAGAAACTGCTATGGAAATGGCGAATAGCCTAGCACAGACTGTAGATGAATGTTTTTATATAGCTCTTGCTTTTACGGAAGAATGCCAACTTGTCACAGCGGATCGCAAATTCTACAACTCGCTCAAGATTAGTTTTTTTGCCGACAAACTTGTGTGGGTAGAAGACATATCCAATCCGTAGTCAGCATTGGGGAGCGGGGATTGGGGATCGGGGAGCGGG
>NZ_NAPS01000001.1:1590100-1671357 GCF_004323185.1 Westiellopsis prolifica IICB1 | reverse complement strand
GATTGGGGATTGGGGATTGGGGAGCGGGGATTGGGCATTGGGCATTGGGCATTGGGCATTGGGCATTGGGCATTGGGCATTGGTTATTCTCCCCACACTCCCAGACGCGATGAATCGCGTCTCTACATTACTCCCCACACTCCCTTGTCGTCCTTGTCCCCGATCCCCGATCCCCAATCCCCGATCCCCGATCCCCAATCCCCAATCCTATTACGTTGTTTAAAGTTATGTAGCCTTTTGATTACGACAGATGAGTCACTGCGGTAAACTAAGCCTTGATTATGATTCTTTCGCGGAGAAGAACACTTCATTTAGGAGTTTTTTAATGTCTCATACCGTAAAAATTTACGATACCTGCATTGGCTGCACCCAGTGCGTCCGCGCTTGCCCCACAGACGTATTGGAAATGGTTCCCTGGGATGGTTGTAGAGCTAATCAAATAGCTTCTTCCCCCCGCACAGAAGACTGTGTTGGTTGCAAGCGTTGTGAAACTGCTTGCCCCACTGACTTCTTGAGCATCCGGGTATATCTGGGAGCTGAAACAACTCGTAGCATGGGTCTGGCTTACTAAAAGCTAGAAAAAGCCCACACCATACCCGATTGGGACGGGTCGGTGTGGGAGCAGTCACTTTTTAATTAGCAAACTTTTTTTACAAGGTAGGGTAGACATTAATCGCCTCTCTAGTCAGATTGGTGACAAATGTCTACCCTATAAATGTATCGTTTTTTATAAAAATTAAAAAATCTTAGCATTTAGTCATTGGTAGACGCGATGATACTCTTACCTTGAAGCCGCTCTTACGAGCGTCTACGCGTCTGTACAATAGTCATTCGTCATTGGGAAAAGGGGAACGGTCAACAAGCAAAGGGAATGGGGGATTGTGCATTGGGAAGAGACTTAAAATAATTCCCCCTTGTCTCCCTTGTCTCCCTTGTCTCCCCTATTCCCCTCTATCTTTTACTTAGCATCTATACTGGAATTTAATCATCCTGAAAATTGTAGTGGTGTGAGTAATGTGTGGTATCGTCGGTTATGTAGGGACTCAAACGGCGACAGAAATTCTCTTATCTGGGCTGGAAAAACTAGAGTATCGAGGTTATGACTCTGCTGGAGTGGCAACGATTTGGGAAGGAGAGGTTAACTGTGTCCGAGCTAAAGGCAAACTATCTAACCTACGTTCCAAGTTAGAAAATTTACAAACTCCTGCCCAAATTGGTATTGGTCATACTCGCTGGGCTACTCACGGAAAGCCAGAAGAGTATAATGCTCATCCGCACATGGATACAGCAATGCGGATAGCGGTAGTAGTAAATGGAATTATTGAAAACTACTCTAAGTTGCGTGAGGAACTCAAACAGCAAGGATACGAGTTTCGTTCCGATACCGATGTCGAAGTAATTCCCCACCTCATTGCTCAATTTCTCAAGGAAGAAATTGCTTGCGGACAGACTAATTCAGATTCTCTGTTCTTGGAGGCTGTACGAAAAACTGTTAATGAATTACAAGGTGCGTTTGCGATCGCTATTATAAGTGCTGACTATCCCGATGAATTAATTGTGGTTCGTCAACAAGCACCGATAGTCATTGGTTTTGGCCAAGGAGAGTTTTTTTGCGCCTCCGATACTCCCGCGATTATTTCCCATACCAAGGCGGTGCTACCCCTAGAAAATGGTGAATTAGCACGTCTGACTCCTTTGGGTGTAGAAATTTATAACTTTGCTGGCCAAAGGCTGAAGAAACACCCCCGACTACTCAGTTTGAATCCGATGATGGTAGAAAAACAAGGATTCAAACACTTCATGCTCAAAGAAATCTACGAGCAACCAGGAGTTGTAAGGGCTTGTTTAGAAGCATACTTTAACACCGATTGGCATCCAGCAAATAGTAGTAATTCTCCCATCAATATTGGTTTACCAAGTGAATTTTACGCAGATATACAACAAATTCACATTGTAGCTTGTGGTACTAGTTGGCACGCTGCTTTAATCGGTAAATATTTACTCGAACAACTAGCACAAATTCCCACCCAAGTACATTATGCCTCTGAGTTTCGCTACGCTCCCTCACCCCTGACACCTAATACACTGACCATTGGTGTGACTCAATCAGGCGAAACTGCTGATACACTAGCAGCGCTAGCAATGGAACAGGAACGCCGCCAGGGTAGAGAACCAAAGTATCAAGCGCGACTTTTAGGCATCACCAATCGTCCTGAAAGTAGTCTAGGACACATGGTTTCTCATATCATTAATACCCTCGCTGGGATTGAAATTGGCGTAGCAGCGACAAAAACTTTTATTGCTCAATTGATGGCGTTTTATGCTTTAGCCTTGGATTTAGCTTATAGTCGTCAAACACTTCCCCTGGAAAACCTAGAAGATATTCTCAAAGGGTTACGCCAGATTCCCAAAGAAATGGAAGCAACTTTGGAAAGTCAGGAAAAATTAACCGAACAATTAGCACATGAATTTGCTGAAACCACAGATTTTATCTTTTTGGGTAGGGGAATAAACTTCCCCATTGCTTTGGAAGGGGCATTGAAGTTAAAAGAAATCAGTTATATTCATGCTGAGGGCTATCCAGCCGGAGAAATGAAGCATGGCCCTATTGCTTTATTGGATGCCAAAGTACCAGTAGTGGCGATCGCTATGCCTGGTAATGTATATGAAAAAGTGATCTCTAACGCCCAAGAAGCAAAAGCTCGTGATTCTCGCTTAATTGGTGTTACCTCAGTTAAAGATGGAGAAGCAGCAGAAATCTTTAATGATTTAGTTCCTGTCTCTTTGGTGGATGAATTACTTTCTCCCATCCTGACAGTAATCCCCTTACAACTACTGGCTTATCATATCGCCGCTCGTCGTGGTTTAGATGTCGATCAGCCCCGGAACCTAGCTAAATCAGTAACAGTTGAATAGTATAAAAAAATACTAGACTTCTTTTTGTGGAGGAATAATTCGGTTGAACAATAAATAATTCGTTCAACAATTTGTCAAACTCAATCCATTGCCAAAGTCTAGGGTAGGGTTTTCCTGCAATTCGACATAGAGCTTTTTCGAGAGTTTGAGGTACTTCAAACTCGTGTTGAGGTACTTCAAACTCGTGTTGAGGTACTTCAAACTCGTGTTGAGGTACTTCAAACTCGTGTTGAGGTACTTCAAACTTGTGTTGATACCATTTCACGTTAATAGCGATACATATGAATCTTGTAGAGACGCGAAATTTCGCGTCTCTACAGGATCTGTATTTGTATCAGGGTTTTCGTGAAATGGTATGAGGTACTTCAAACTTGTGTTGAGGTACTTTGAAATTGTGTGGGAGCAAGTCATATGATGGATTTCCTTGCCTCAATTCGACCTACGGCAAAAGCGATCGCCCTTTTCAAAGGTTTGTACAACAATAAAAAAGTCGTATAACAAATAAATAAAAAAGCCGCAAAACAATTGTTTTACGGCTTTTAATGTGGTGTGAGGAGCTTAACTAGATCCCATAATAACGATGATTACTAATCCCAACACACTCGTAACAGTTTTTGTAACAAGATTTTTGTAATTAAGTAAGTCGGCACAAATAAAGCTAACTCGTTGGGGTCGTCATTGGTCATTGGTAAGGATTTTAGGGTTATTTACTTTCTGTAATATAGTTACGTTTATTCCTGCCGACTTACTTACCTTATTTTCGCCTACTTTGCCAGCACTTAGGTAGGAAAGAAGGTGCGTTACTGCTGGTTTTGCTCCCATCAAAATCTCTCGCATTTCGGGACACTGCCTGTAGATACGCAATCTCTTCTGGGATAGAAGATAAGTTTGCCAGGATTTGAGTTAACTCATAAAATTTATTCGGAGTCATTTGGGCATTGATCAAAATCTCTTTGTTTAGTCTTCCATACAAACCTTGAACTAATAGTTCCAGAATGTCTCGATAGACATGTATAGAAATTCCTTCCGCTGACAAAGATTTTGAATCAACTCCCCACTTTAAAATTTTCAACAGTGTTTGTGGAGATGCTTGGGAAAAAATGGAACTAGCAACCTCCCGTACTGCTTTTCCCAGACACTGTTTTATTTGAATTTCTGGTAAAAGAGGCACATCTATCAAGGTTTGTAAAACTGCTAAATATTTAGCCAGTGGTTGTGGAGAAAACTGTGCCATTTCTCCAATAAACATATCTTCATAACTGTCGATCAATTGTGGCTCTAGCACATTAGCTAGGAGATTAATTTCTGTTGGTTTACTCCAATCAATATGACCAAGAAAGAAATGCTCTTTATATCCTGGTATTAGCCCTTGAAAATAAATTGGAAGCTGTTTACCAGACTGAAGTATTTTATATAGTGCCACTTCTAAAGTTTCTGTAGGCCAGCCTAGACTACGTACTGTAAGAAATCGCAGGCTCCCAGGTTGAGATAACACGATTGCATTCAGTAACAGGTGTACAGCTTCGCTAACATTTTGAGCTGTTACATAACGATCTGGAGCATGAACATTGACAATTTTATTTTGCTGGATTTTATCGTCTATTTGCTGACAAAACGAGCTGTTTTCCAGCATATGAGTAAAGCGTACCATTCCATAAGTGACTTTACCTTCAGAGGCTGCTTGGGCAAATTGCCACTCACAGAATTTCTTCGAGGCTGCATAAACTTCAGTTGTGAAATACCTGGACGCCTTGCCCGTTGAGGAGAAAATGCATTGCTGCACTCCATAACTTTCACAAAGTTGAATGATATTTTGTGTACCGAAGATACCAGTCGTAACCGTTTCTCGAATTTGAATCTCAGCGAGCCAAGGTAGGCGTTGTGCAGCTAGGTGGAAGACGATATCCGGCTTCTCGACACCAAATATATATGCGAGAGCATCGTAATTACGGACATCAGCTGCATATAGTGTGAGTGATGCTTTCTGTTTTGCAATCGGTTTCGGCTTTAAAGAGTTAGAACATCGTGCTTTATCCACTGAAACCACACGTCGTACACCAAGCTCGACAAGTTTCTTGACTAAATGGCTACCGACACAACCCTCACCTCCAGTCACAAGCACTACTTTTCCTTGAAGTTGTTTGCTAACTTCGGCTTGATACAAGTGAATCCTGCGATTGTGTACGTCGGCAAAAGGATCTGCTTGCAATTTGCCTTCTCCAATGTATGCTTGAATCAGCTCTGCTGTCAGGGTCTGCAAGGTCACAAGCACTCTAGGATCTTCTGGAGCGCTTGACCCAGGTGGAACTAATTGCTGTATGCCTCTAATGATTTCAGCTTTGTTAGTACAATGCACTACTAACGAGTCAAACTTAGGTTTCAATTTCTTGACTCCACTTGTCAGTTAATATTATTTTTCAAACTCTTTTTGCTTGAAAAATCTTCTAAATTTACTTGTGAAAAATTTGTGAGAGCGTAGCTGCTGATTCTGTTAAGCCATGCTCGCAAACACCTCAGACTAAAGATGAATTACTACTGACAATATTAAAGTAGGTAGTGCGTCAAAATAATATGAGTTTGGTAAAGTAGAGAATCAATTATTACTTTGTTTGAGTTATGGAATGTTGGCTCAATGCTCAGGAATTTTATGAGTCAATATTGTGGCAAAAATAGCGAATAATCCCACATTTTGACTTTTCATAGAGCATAGGCAACACAACCGGGGAAAACGCTTAGATTTTTCTTATTTTTGCTTTATCAACTCATTATTGAAATATGAACTAATTAAATTTCAAGACGCTTATCTTCCCTCCTGTACAAGCAGGAGGTTTTTTATTGATAGCACCTCATTAAGATCTGGCGGTATGCGGGAAAGCGTATGCGCGTGAGAGTCTCACACCAAAGCACCGCCACAGCTAGAACCACAACCAGCAGTACAACCGTAGCAATAGGCCGCAGTTTGGATTTCATCAATCAAATCTAAGCTACCAGCTGCTAGTAACTTGGATATTGTCAAATTTTCACCATCGCGAGTTTTTGCTGGTAAATTCATCATCTGGTTAAAATCGCAATCATACACATTACCGAGATAATCAACAGACAATTGATCACGGCACATCAAATTTTCTACAGTGTTGGGGTTGAAATTTGACTCTAAAAACTGCAAATAAGGTGCATATAATTTCTTTCGTTCTAAATGTAGTTTAGTTCTGCCTACTGGTAAGTTAGTAATAGTGAAGAGATTGTTAAATTTAATCCCAAAATTTTCTTCTAAAAATACTTTATAATCTTTTTCTAACTTGACTTGATCTGGAGTCAAGGAAAATGTTTCACTGGAAGCTAACTGAGGATTATACACCAAATCTAAAATTAAATTTGGTTCTTTGCCATAACCAAGTTTATTCAGCCATTGCAGCGCTTTGATAGAACCATCATACACACCATCACCACGCATTTTATCAACATTATCTGCTAAATAGCAGGGTAAAGAAGCAACTACTCTTACTTGATTTTGAGCAAAATATTCTGGTAAATCACCAAATCCCTCTTCAAAATAAATAGTTAAATTAGACCTAACTATTACCTCTTTATTTGCTAATTTTGCTGCTTCTAATAATAGCTTAAATCCATAATTCATTTCTGGCGCTCCCCCAGTCAAATCAACAATTTTAATCTGGGAAAATCTGCGAATAATTTCAATCAATTGCTGGCAGATTTCAGGAGAAAGTTCTTCTGTACGTTTTGGTCCTGCTTCTACATGACAATGGTTACAAGCCAGATTACAGCGCTTTCCTAAGTTAATTTGTAAAACAGTAATTTGTTGCTTGGTTAAAGGTGAAGAAAGTTTTTGTTTGAAAGGTGTTATAGATGTTTGAATCATAATTATTAAATATTTGTTATTTTTCGTGATTCAAGTCTCTGTGTTCTCAGCGCCTCTGCGGTTCAATAAATCCTTTTCAAAGCTATTATTTAACAGCAACCACCGCCGTCATAATACCATGTGGAATCAGTAATAATTATTTCTTCTGGCATAGAACCAGCAAGTTTTGTGGCAGTTTTATCACATACTACTGCTGGAAGACCACGTTGTAAAATATGACCTACGCCATCATCAAAAAATTGTTCTGAGCCTGCATAAATTGCTGTTTTGCCAGTAAAAATACAAGCTCCATCTTCAGGAATCGGCACTTTAAAAGATACTGAATCAAGGCTTTCTAAAAGTAATGGTTCTGACAAATTATAAGTTTGACAATCTAGCAAACGATAAGGACGACGACTGCGAATTTCTACTTGACCAAAACCAGCATTGATGATGCGTTTAATATATTCTGCATAAGTGAGGGCGCCAGATAAACACATCGCCCGTAAACGCTCATCTTGTTGTAAATGTGGTGGGATGGGACGAGTTGCAATCGGGTCACTCATCTGCAAACGCCCACCTGGTTTTAATACCCGATATGCTTCTTGCAAGGCGCGGGTTAAATCTTCTGGTTCAAAAATATTAAAAAGGCAATTTTGGGCGACAACATCTACAGAAGCATCAGCAACAGGTAAGTTAAAAGCATCTCCAGCACGAATTTCTACGAAGTTAGGATCAAACCAGGGGTTTTCTGTAGCAGCTATTTCCAGGTTACGTGTAGCAGCTTGGCGCATTTCTGCAACCGGATCAACAGCAATCACAGCACCAGAACGTCGGGAAAAATAGGCAAATTGTAAGGCTTCTAAGCCACCACCAACACCGACATATAGCACAGTAGGCTGGTTTGCCAGTTCTGCTGCATGAACAGTTGTACCACAACCATAATTCATCTGCTGCATTGGTTGGGGAATTTTTAATCCAGGTAGTTGTAAAGGTGTACTTTGCACACAACAAAGTCCTACTTCTGGAGTTTGGGCGACTTGACTGTAAAATTGTGCTGCGGTTTCGAGATAAGTCATGACGTTGAATAATCCCAAGTGTCTAGAATCAGCTTTGTGATCCTAATATATTTGAAACTCTATTTGATGAGTTTTTGCTGAAAGTAATGTTGCTTTACGGAACACTTTCACTGAAATTTCTGTCATCATTGGTTTGTCTTGTCATTTTTATTTTGATTTGAATTAATTAGGCTTTCGCACTACCTAAAAATTTAATTTAACAACACTGTTGATACTTGAGTCTTTTTTTACTGAGTGTTTGGTGTAAATGTTACAATCCTCCTAAATAAAAATTGGGATACCTCAATGCCAGTTGCAGCTAAATCAATTAAGTTTGGTACCGATGGCTGGCGCGGCGTGATTGGCGATGATTTCACTTTTGAACGTCTAGCCCTAGTTGCGCCAGTTGCCGCAAAAGTACTATTCAATACCTACGGGAAAAAAGTCAGCGATCGCACTATTGTAGTTGGTTATGATCGCCGCTTTATGGCAGAAAACTTCGCCCAGAAAGTTGCTGATGTTGTCTGTGCAGCAGGGTTTGATGTTTTGTTTAGCGAAAGCTTTGCACCCACCCCAGCTTTTAGCTGGGCTGCAAAACAGCACAATGCTTTGGGAGCGCTAGTAATCACTGCTAGCCACAATCCAGGGCAATATTTAGGATTAAAAGTTAAAAGTGCTTTCGGTGGTTCTGTACCGCCAGAAGTAACCCAAGAAATAGAAGCGCTTTTAGAAGAGGAAGTACCAGTTGCCTCTACTCCCGGTAAGATTAAAAACTTTAATCCCTGGGAAAGCTATTGTCAAGAGCTAGAAAGTAAAGTTGACATAAGCAAAATTCGTGAAGCCCTAGCCAGTGGAAAACTGACAGTATTTGCTGATGTCATGCATGGTGCTGCGGCTGGTGGACTAGCAAAACTACTAGGCGATGCAGTTAAGGAAATTAATAGCGATCGCGATCCGACTTTTGAGGGTGGGGCGCCAGAACCTTTACCTAAATACCTTTCCCGTCTGTTTGGGATAATGAAAACCCACCGAGAACACAACCCTACAGGTTTAACAGTGGCGTTGGTGTTTGATGGTGATTGCGATCGCATCGCCGCTGTAGATGGTGCAGGCAATTTTTTGAGTTCGCAAATTCTCATCCCGATTTTAATTGATCACTTGACCCTGCGACGCAATTTTACAGGAGAAATTGTCAAAACCGTGAGTGGTTCTGACTTAATTCCCCGTGTCGCAGCACTACACAAACTGTCAGTATTTGAAACACCTGTTGGTTACAAGTACATTGCAGACAGAATGCTAGCAGCCCAAGTGTTACTAGGTGGCGAAGAATCAGGAGGGATCGGTTACGGTAGCCATATTCCGGAACGCGATGCACTGTTATCAGCATTGTATGTACTCGAAGCGATCGTTGAATCTGGCTTAGATTTAAGCGATTATTATCGGCAATTGCAACAACAAACAGGCTTTAGTTCAGCATACGATCGCATTGACTTACCCCTAGCAAGTATGGAAGTACGGAGTCGCCTTTTGCAACAATTGCAAACAGAACCATTAAAAGAAATCGCCGACAAAGCAGTCACAAATTGCCAAACAATAGATGGTTATAAATTCCGTCTCGCTGATGATAGTTGGTTGATGATTCGTTTTAGTGGTACAGAACCCGTTTTACGCCTCTACTGCGAAGCTTCAACACTCGAACAAGTCCATCAAACCTTAGCTTGGGCAAAACAGTGGGCAGAATAGTCAGTAGTCAATAGTCAAGAGTCCATCGTCAAGAGTACAGAAAATTTCAAATTGACCCTTGACAATTGACCATTGACAATTAACCATTGACCCTTGACTAATGACAATTGACCAATGACTAAATTACTTGTAGTAGCCACAGGAAACCCAGGTAAATTGCGGGAAATGCAAGCTTACCTCTCGAATTCTGGTTGGGAATTAAAACTCAAACCAGAAGAATTGGAAATTGAGGAAACAGGTGAGACATTTGCGGAAAATGCGTGTCTGAAAGCATCACAGGTTGCGAAAGTCACAGGTAACTGGGCGATTGCAGATGATTCTGGTTTAGAAGTAGATGTTCTCAACGGTGTACCAGGTGTGTATTCTGCCCGTTATGGCAAAACCGATGCTGAACGCATTGCTAGATTATTAAAAGAATTAGGTAATCAGGTGCAGCGCCAAGCCCAATTTGTGTGTTCAGTAGCGATCGCTCGTCCTGATGGTGCGATCGTTTTACAATCAGAAGGTATTTGTCGTGGTGAAATTCTCTATAGTCCCAGTGGCGATGGTGGTTTTGGCTATGACCCCATTTTTTACGTCCCCCAAATGCAAAAGACCTTTGCTGAGATGACACCAGAGATGAAGCGTAGTATCAGCCATCGCGGCAAAGCTTTTGCAAGCTTACTTCAAAAATTGCCAGATTTGCAATCATAGCTGCTTGGTGTTAGTTGTTAGTTGTTAGTTATTAACCACTAATGTACAGACGCGATGTTCCTCGCGTCTCTACCCACTAACAACCAACAAAACTTAAACTGCTTCTGTATTCTTTTCTCCAGTTCTGATCCGCACAACTTGTTCAACTGGCGAGATAAATATTTTACCATCGCCGATTTCACCTGTCCGGGCAGCAGCGATAATCTTATCCACAACCATATCTACCTGGTTATCTTCTACGACAATTTCTAGTTTGAGTTTTTGCAAAAACTCCACCGTATACTCAGAACCGCGATAGCGTTCTGTTTGCCCTTTTTGTCGCCCAAATCCTCGAACTTCAGAAACGGTCATGCCAACTATACCAGCATTGACCAAAGCAATTTTCACTTCATCAAGCTTAAATGGACGAATAATAGCTTCTACTTTTCTCATTGTTTTGCTCCTGCTTTTTAGTAGCTTCTATCTATATAACCAGATCCTTTGTCCAAAGCTTTAACTGATAACGCAACCGATAATTGTCAAAAAGTGTCGATACATACAAAAAAATTAATATCATGTCCGCTTGAACACTTATACTATCCGCTCGTGTCGGTAATTGCAAAAGTTCCATCTTAATTTATCACTATTTTGTAGCTTATTTGACAGAAGCAAATACTTGTTTGATGAACATGGAAGGATTTAGGCGTTGCAAAATCATAAAGATATGAATGTCCGCCTTTCAATACCTGATTTTGGGAACTTGGCAACTGTTATTTTAGTCCATCCCTTAAACTTAGCTTCATATAAGTAAGTCGGCGGAAATAAACATAGCAGGAGTTACGAAAACTAAACATGCATTAAACCCTTACGAATGACCAATGACCATTGTACAGACGCGATTTATCGCGTCTGTACCAATGACCAATAACCACTTTTCCGTAATCTTTGGGTTATCAGATCACACAACTTTATATAGAATTTACGGAACACTAACCATACAAATGTGAAAATACTATCTATTCTGCTTTCGTTAATCCCCAAAATTGTTGAATAATGAACAGAAAATTAGCTCTCTCCTTGCTTTCTAGCCCCGCATTGTTTGCGTCTATGCTGTCTATGGTGATGATGACCCAACCAGCAGGTGCAAATCAAACAGTGAATTCAACACGAACCCATGTTTCTTGTATAGAGTCTCCTCACTCTGCAACTCACCGTTTGGTATGTGCACGGGTAAGTAATACTCCTGCTGCACTACCCAAACCAGAAATGAAACTGGCTCAAAATAACAATCCCAGTGACATAGTTGAAATGAGATTCACTGAAGAAGAAAGCGATACAGCCATAAATTTATTTGGCTGTGATTGCACATCTTGCATCAATGCTTTACGGCAAATGCGGGGTCAAACTCCCATGCCAGTGTAGCAAATTGACGGCGATCGCCACAAAAAAAGAGTCAGAGAGTGTGAATTCTCTGACTTATTAATCGGAGACAAAAAATCATCAACCCAGTAGTTAACCGCAAATATTAATACGGCAAATCACTTGTGTTGCTTCTGGTACAAAAATTAGAATCTTCCCAGGTTGTGTAAACCCAAGATTACACCTGCTCCCAATAAATGACCGAAAGCCGTAGTAGCCAGTAAGGCTGGCGCTCCAAAACCACCAAAGAACTGGTTTGAAGGCAAAGCCGGTTCTGCATTGGGGTACTTGATGGTGAATTTACCAAACAAGATGGCAACGATATTGCAGAGAATCATAGTCAACCCAACAGCTGGACTCCATTGCAGAGGTGTGGTTGCAGCCGCTAGTAAAGTAGATGTCAGCAACTGAATTTTCTCCTTACAATTGTGATTGTGTTAAAAATACCATGTGAACTTCTTACCAAAAAAAATCAATCCAAAGTTGAAATCTGCATTAATAGTTAACATTTTTTTTAATTACTTCATAGTCGGCGTTGCTGAATTTGGTCATGAATTATGTTTGTGTACATATTTGTCTTCGATACGAAATCCTTGTAGAGACGTGAAATTTCGCGTCTCTACATAAAGCGTGAATTATAAATTCATACCTTGATTCAGCAACGCCAGAGTTTTCTGTCTCTATGAATGAATTTAATTTTGTCCAACTGACTTAAAAAAGGGGTGTAGGAAGAGTCATATTTTTATTTACCCTGGTGTACGCAATTGATGACGGCTACACTGATATTTATTTTTATTAACTACTTAAGTAAGTTGGCGCTAATATTTATAGCTATGTTAAGAAATTTAAATGTAGGGTGCGTTAGCCTACGGCATAACGCACGGTCAAGAATTCAAGATGCGTTGTCGCGCAGCGCAACGCACCCTACAGCTGATATTTATTTTTATTAACTACTTAGATTATGAATATTGAATTTTTTCATCAGTTTCCTTTGATGACTCTAGTGTTACACTGGCTGGCTTATGCTTTTTTAGGATGGTATTTATCTGTTCATCATATTGTTTGGCTCGTAGGAGTATTGGTAGTTGCTTTGGTGTTAACCTTAGTTGGGCGGAGTCTGTCTTGGTTAAACCGTTTATTGGACTATGGTTCTCAAGTATTAATTCTGATCGTGGTTTTGAGTGCATCGGTTATTATAGTAGCAATTTTGCCGCTATTTTTTACTTTTATTGTTACGCCATTAGCAACTACAGTTTTAGCAGAAATAGAACTACGTTTTGCTGGCTTTAGCAAACGAGATGCATTATTGTTTTTAACTTTATTAGCTGTATTAGGTTTAATAGTAGGTGAAACAATTGATTTAATTTTATTACCTAGTAGTAGATATTAATTGTCATGAATTAAAAAATAATGTAAAAATATCAATATTTTAACTTAAATTCGTGCTATAAAAGCTGGTTGAATAAATTGAAAAATTTTTGAATACTTATACTAAGACTCATATATAACCAGCAAAAATCAATTTTTTTAACTGTTTGGCTAATTGTTCTACTGGTTCATAATCAGAGGTTATTTATAAAGTAAAAATAAAATCACTGTGGGGAAGCCAGTGCGTTACTTTGGTTCCCAAAGTAACGCACTGGTGTTGTGTTAGGCGGCTATTTTAATCTTATTTTTCACGAAAAACATAATGTGAGCGCTATCACGCACCGCCGATAACATGGTGCGTAAAACACAACTACAATAAAGCAGGAGGAGCATCCACACCACTTTTTTAAGGTTTACTTTGTAAATAGTATCTTAGAGAAGTATTGTTTTTTGTCATAAAATCATGACTATATAATTGTTTGAATACGTACTAAGTACATAATATTGTTTGAGGATAAAAGTATTAGAAAACCTGATTTTTTTGAAAAACTTAATTTTTCTTGTAAAAATAAAAGTAATTTTAGTTACATTTGCTCAACAATTTTTTTTGATGTAGTATGCTCTGTAAGTACTTGCAACTATAGTCACTTTTAGTTTAAGCTTTGAAACTAATGAATCATTAGTATAGAAAATCATGTTGATTAAATAAATATTTTAAATATTTTGATTTATTATAAAATACGCAAATCCACTTAATTCATCCTAATTACATTAGGTTTAAATATTGTTTTATAAATTTATATTGTTAGAAAAAATGAAATTATATCTAAGACAATAATAATCAATCTCAAAAATTAACACAAAGCCAAAAATATCCAGGGCTATTTCATTCTTTGCATCACCCTGTCACATAGCTCGTACCATGTCCAGTAAAATTCAATTGCAATTAAACATTTACAAATACTGGTGTTGGTTGAGTGTAGTAATAATATTTAGTGCAACGGCAATCAAGCCATTAAAAGCCCAAGTTATTCAAACAACACAAATACCAAACCATAAAACTGCTCAAGTTCCAAATCTTAGACCTAAACCTGGTGAACCTCCCTCAAATCAGCCTTTACCAGAACAGTCACCAATATTTCTACCACCTCCAGAGGAATTATTGCAACCCCCTGGTACAACAACTCCTATTCCAGAATCAATCCCCAGCGGTGAAGTTACTCAAACTATCATCGTCAAAAAGTTTAAAATCACAGGTAGTACGGTTTTTAGTCCTAAAGATTTTGATAAAATTACTAAACGTTTTACGAATATTCCTATTACCTTTGCACAACTTTTACAACTTCGTTCAGAAATTACTAAATTTTATGTCGGTAAAGGATACATTACATCTGGAGCTTATATTCCTCCGCAAAAATTGCAGAATGGAGTAGTAGAAATTAAGGTTGTTGAGGGTGAATTAGAAGATATAAAAGTTATAGGCATTCAAAAACTTAACCCTAAATATTTGCAAAGTCGTCTGGCTCTTGCTACAAAAAAACCACTAAATCGCGATCGCTTGTTAGAAGCATTGCAGTTATTACAACTTAATCCCTTAATTGAAACTTTATCAGCAGAACTGTCAGCCGGATCTCGTCCTGGTCAAAGTTTATTGGAAGTAAAAATAACAGAAACCAATACTTTTAATGTAGAGTTAGTTTTAGATAATGGGCGATCGCCAGCTGTCGGCACTTTTCGTCGGCAAATACAAGTAAACGAAGCTAATCTGTTTGGATGGGGCGATGCCATTAGTGCTACTTACGCCAATACAGATGGTAGCAATGTCTTTGACTTAAATTATACACTGCCCCTTAACGCCCACAATGGCACTTTGTCATTTAGCTATGGTTTTTCTAACAATCAAGTTATAGAAAGGCCCTTTGATGTCCTTGACATTCAATCAAACTCTAATTACTACGAAGTATCACTGCGTCAGCCCATACTACAAAAACCTACTCAAGAATTTATCTTAGGCATAACAGCAAGTCATCGTCGTAGTAAAGCCACATTTTTAGATGGCGAACTTCCTTTCCCAGGGACAGGTACAGACGCTGAAGGAAGAACACGAGTAACAGCTGTGCGCTTTTTTCAAGAATGGGTTTCTCGTGATAGCCTGCAAGTATTTGCTATGCGTTCTCAATTAAATGTCGGACTTGATCTTTTTGACGCCACCATCAACGAAACCTTCCCCGATAGCCGTTTTGTCACTTGGAGAGGACAAGCGCAGTGGGTGCGCTTATTGGGTCGCGATACTGTGTTAGTGCTACGAGGTGATGTACAACTAGCAGATAGACCACTCGTTCCCTTTGAACAAATTGGTATTGGAGGCTTAGATTCTGTGCGGGGCTATCGTCAAGATGCTTTATTGACAGATAACGGTATTTTTGCATCTGCGGAAGTGCGAATTCCCGTTGTTCGCTTCTCAGGACGCAACAATTTTTTGCAGGTGGCTCCCTTTGTAGATTTTGGTAATGGTTGGAATGATTCTAGTAGATCGGACATTGAAGTTGACCTCGATAGCAATACCTTGCTATCTGTAGGATTAGGGCTGCGCCTACAGCTGGAAAAAAATCTTACTGCTCGCCTCGATTGGGGTATTCCTTTAATTTCAGTGAGTTCCCAGGAAAAAGACTCTTGGCAAGAAAACGGTTTGTACTTTTCCATCATTGTCAATCCTTTTTGAGCCATGATACCCCTACACCCCCATACCCACCCCTACACCCTACGATAGGCAAGGCGGAGACTCTGGACAAGAATAATTAAAGATGCGATCGCCATCAAGGCTCCCCAAAACCAGTAAGGTAAAAGTAATTGTTGCTGAATTTGAGCAGTATCAGATATCCCTAAAGGCCCTGCACTGTAGCTAAATAAATAGTCAAGTTGGTGATAAGTACTTACACATGCTTGTACACCCAAAAATTGTATAGCAAATCCTTGTATCCAACGTGGCGCTTTCAAACCAATACCTAGAATAATTAAACCCAATAAGGGAATTGCCACTAATCCAAATAGAGATCTGACCCAAATTGCCGTTGATAATATTAAAAAACCACCTAATATTTTTAAACTCCACGAAGCAGTTTTGAAACTACGGGAAGCCAAGATTAAAGCTGCGCCAGCAATAGGTGGTCCCATTGGCCCAGCTGCTGCAACTAGAGCATGACCAAGAGGACCTAGTAATAAACTACCACTGTAGCTATAATATGCGACCCCAGACCCATTGGAAAAAATCAGTAATTGTTGAAAATTTCCCCCCAAAACTAGAGCCATCAAGCCATGACTCATTTCATGAAACCAAGTCGCTAGGATCGTAAATGGGTATAAAATATACTCACCGATTGGAACTTGCCACAGGATGATTGTTGCGATCGCCGCTGTGATCAGCCAGGTAAGCCCCATGCGTTCAACCTCTGGTGGAGCTTCGTTAGCTAATAAGGGTTGATGTTGCTTATTTGATTCCCTCATGGGTTTTTTCCTTGGGTAGTAATCCCAAAAGCAGAAGTTGCTTTTTTATCTATCCTAGCTGCTTCGCGAAAGTAGGAAATTAACTACTACTTGTGACTCAGTAAGTGTTGCTGCGGTTGATACTTCTAAACGGATCTTAATTTGTGGCCCGGAACTAGCCAAGCGGAGGATAAGCCCATCGGTAACTGGCACTCTCACAATTGCTTGCCCATCTACATAAGTTCCATTAGCACCTAAATTGGCGACTTCCCAGCCATTATCCACTCGTTTTACTTCTATATGGCGGCGGGAAACCACAGCACTATAGAGAACAACATGGTTATCCGCCGCTCGTCCGATAAAAATGGCTGGTTCGTCGTCTGCAAAAGTCCAGCTTTGGGCTGGAATGGGTTGTAGTGGGTGCAGGAGGATAAGTGTAATCACGTGCTAGGCTTGTATCAATTACTCACCACTATAACTGACCCTTTAGGAGATTTGAAATATGAATGTCACCAGATCTCCCTTGCCTAAACTGATGCGATCGCCTGGTCTTAACCGATGTCTATTTCCAGGTAATAAGGGCAAATTATTAATGTAAGTGCCGTTAGAACTACCTACATCTTCAATATAGTAAGCATCTCCCTCTACACGAATATCTGAGTGTATGCGTGAAACAATTTCTGAGTTGGGAAACCCAGAAACATCCACATCAGGGGGAATCCGATCATTAGGCTTACCGATATGAATTACAGACAGATTCTGTGGTAATTCAATTTGCCTATCGCTTTGGACATGGACAAGCCGTGCAGTTACTTGCTGTAATTGCGTTCTCGAAGCAGCAGGTGGTGATACAGGTTGTGGCGGTGGTGCTGGCGCAGGTTGTGGTGCTGGCTCACTTTCGCTTTCACTTTCACTTTCTATTTCAACTACTGGACTCTCTTCTTCGGCAACCACTAGTGGTGGGGCTGCAACGGTTGGAGGTGGCACTGACGCTGGAGGTTCTGGAGGTTCTGGTGGTGCTGGTGGTGGAGAGGGACTAGTTTCCTCAGCATTAAAAGCTGGAATTGGGGGTGGTGGTGGGCTACTTTCTGCTGAAGGAAATGCTACAGCCGTTGGTGGCAAAGGTGGAGAGTCAGGTGTAGTGTAGCTGGCAGATCCACTTACTGATGCAGGTTGCGGTTGTACAAGTGGATCAGGTACAACTAACGGTTCTACCTCCACAGGAATGTCAGGTGCTACGGTTGCTGCTACTGGTGTTACAGTACCTGTACGCAGGTGATAGCCACATTGTCCGCAAAAAGAAGCATCTGCCTGCACGGTTGCCCCACAACTAGGACAGTTAGTAGTCGCTGGTAACGGGGTATAGCAAGCTTCACACTGGGTAGCGCCATCAGGGTTGTGGTGATTGCAGTTAGGGCAGACGATCATGGAAATTAAACCTTGTGTTTGAGGTCATCGTAAAATAGTGTCGGCAAGCAGAGGCACAACTCTAGCTTGAAAATAGGGATCGGGGATCGGGGATCGGGGATCAGGGATCAGGGATCGCTTAAGAGGTTTTCATACCCTCATTGTGGGCTATTGACCAATCGTTCCGAGCAGGGTACAAGAAAGCGGATAAATCCTGGGAACCAATCGGAAATCCACGCATCCAAAATTCCCAAGAAAGTGAACCGGTCCGTGGGGACGGCACTCAATGTGGCGACGCAGGTAACTTCCTCCGGGACGCTACGCGTAGACGCGCTATGCGCGGCTTCAAGGTAGAGTACGCCACCCGTGCCTCGTCAATCCAAAATCCATAGACGCTTCTGCGGCTACTTACCCTACGGGAACCCTTTCTCTTAACAGAAGCCACTACCTACGGTAGGCGCGTAGCGACTTCTGCAAGTAGCCGCAGAAGCGTCTACGTGTCGAAGCGCAGGGTAATCTAAAATCCTGTTAGCGGATGACCGTGGGATTCTAGCTTGAAAATAGGGATCAGCGATCGCTTAAGAGGTTTTCATATCATCGTTGTGGGCTATTGACTGTAGGATTCTAGCTTCTGATTTTAACAAGTAGTTCAATTCAGTTATCAGTTATCAGTGACTACATTATTCTCAATGTTTGTAACTGTTGACTGTTCACTGTTTACTGATTTAATTCTTCACCAGCTGCTGCATCCAGTAGCCACCACAGTTCACCTTCAGGTTGAATGAGGCGGGATGGATAAGTAGAGTTATCTGCTTCTGGTGCGAAAACTTGAGCAAGGGCTGGTTTTTTGTTCGCGCCAGCAACTACGAAAATAACGCATCTGGCTGCATTAATAAATGGATAGGTAAAGGTGATACGAGGATTACCATCTTTGTTGCCTACGGTAATGAGGCGATCGCGTACTTTGAGTGCTTCTGTGTGTGGGAATAAAGAAGCTGTATGTGCATCATCACCCATTCCTAACAAAATCACATCCAAAGCCGGAAATTCTCCAGGTGAAGAGTGAAAAAATTCTTGTAGTTCCCTTTCATGTTTAGCCGCAGATACTACTGGATCACCTTCAGTGGTGGGTACAGCATGAATGTTAGCTGCTGGGATATTAACGCGATTTAACCAGGCACGACGGGCCATACCTTCATTGCTATCTGGATGATCAGGCGGAACATAACGCTCATCCCCCCAAAATACATGAATTTTATCCCAAGGGAGATTTTGGGTGGCGATCGCTTCGTACAACGGCTTGGGTGTACTTCCGCCAGATAAGGCAATGGTAAATTTTCCTCGCTGTTCAATAGCAGCATTAATTTGCGAGAGAATCAGTGCTTTAGCTCGCGCTATTAAAGCTGTTTGATCTGGTAAAACCTCAACTTTTCTCTTCATCGCTTCCTCATTATATTGGCGACTTCCAGCATTACCATATCGAAATTACTGACTTTGTAAAGTCAAGGTCAAATTACCAAGGTTTGGACTTTGGACTCTGGACTTCAGACAGCAGATAACACTTGTTTATTCAAACCAATTACGGCAATTTCATAAAATCTTGCCGAATCTTAATAAAAATCATCAGTAACAATCACAGTTAACAGTTAATAGTTAACAGTTATCAGTTTTTTAATTGTTCACTGATATTGTCAATCCTGGTATATTTGATCCCAATCAGCGATCGCTTCTCGTTGGGTAGCTAATAAATTTTGAATTCCCTTTTCAGCAAAATCTAACAGTTGATTGAGCTGGGTACGGCTAAAACAGCCTTCTTCCGCAGTTCCTTGAGCTTCAATAATTCCCAAGCCTTGATTCATCACCACGTTAAAATCTACAGTAGCGGCAACATCTTCAACATAGTTTAAATCTAAAAAAGGCTCTCCCTGTAGTAACCCTACAGAAACAGCTGCTACTTGTCCAAGCAAAGGCGATCGCTCTAAAACTCCCTGCTGCAATAATTTAGAAATAGCATGTGCAAGAGCTACAAACCCACCTGTAATCGCTGTTGTTCTTGTACCGGCGTCTGCTTGCAAAACATCTGCATCTATAGTCAGTGTACGCTCTCCCAGCAGTTCTAAATCTACTGCTGCTCGTAAACTACGCCCAATTAGACGTTGAATTTCTTGAGTTCGTCCAGACAATTTCAAAAATTCCCGTTCTTGCCTTTGCTGAGTAGCAGTTGGTAACATACGGTACTCAGCAGTCAACCAACCTCTGCCAGTACCAGCAAGAAACTTAGGGACTCCTTCAATCACACTGACAGTACATAGCACTTTAGTCTCACCAGAATTTGCCAGAACAGAACCATAAGCAAAGCGAGTAAAGTCTTGATTAAAGGTAACGGGACGCAGTTCATAAGGTTTTCGACCGTCTGGACGCTGCCAAGCCATTGCACTAGCCTCAAATTTGATCAGACACTGCCTTCAGGGTATCGTTTTAACTGGCAGTTTCAGGAAATTTAAACAACTATCTAAGGATTGGGGAAGGTAGGGGTCCCCTTTGGGGAACTCGGGGCCCCCACTCCCCCAAGGGAGTGGGGATTAGGGGCGAAGGGGTAACGGGGATCGGGGATTCTCCAGCAAAATTAACAAACAGAAAGCAGATTCATGATAGTGTGTAGTACCATCTCTGGGGATTGGTCGCCGTTAATGGTTAGGAGGCGGCGGCGACGGTCGTAATATTCTAGGATGGGAATGGTGCGATCGTAGAATAATTCAACACGACGTTGGACAATTTCTGGTTGGTCATCTGGAAGAGAACGCCCTAAAGCACGGCTAACCATAACTGCTTGTGGTACTTGTAGATAAATTGCCCAGGTTAATTGTTGCCCTAACTCATCCAACAAAAAATCTAATTCTTCTGCTTGAAACGCTGTCCGAGGATAACCTTCTAACACCCAACCACGATTAGCATCAGGCTGCTTGAGTTGATTCAAAATGAATTCAATAATCGCCTCATCTGGTACTAGTTCCCCTGTTGCTATGTATGGTTGTGCCAGCCGACCCAAGCTGCTAAAGTTAGCGATTGCTTGACGTAATAGTTCACCTGTGGAAATCAAAGGAATTTCAAGTTGACTACACAGCTTTTGGGCTTGTGTACTTTTTCCGGCTCCTGAACCTCCTAGAATGACTAATTTTACAACCATAAACTCCTAGTCCTGTCAATTTCACAATTGTCTTAAGTCTGTTTTGCCGGTTAAAAAAATTTAATATCCGAAGAATTCAGAAGCTTATCGGGATATTTCAGAGATTTTGCCAATTTTTTTCTTTGATTTGAATTTCAAAACTAATGTTTTAATTTTTACCAATAACTTCATAGGCAAAATCATGATTTAAATCTTCATAAACCTTGACTTGAGTACAGAGGTAGTGTTTGACTAAGAATGCAACTTGCCAAATAAACTACACATCTTAAAAATAGTTTGATTATACAGGCAGACTTACTAGAATCAACCTCAGCGAAAACTCCTTATTGTATTGTATTTTTTTTAATACTCAACTATGGTTGCCCAGCTAGAAAACCTAAACAGAAATTTAACACTTGACCTACCATACTCAATAGAGGGACTAGTACAAGTTTTCACGAGTACACATCGTAACTTTTTTACAAATGTCATGGCTCAGGCACTGAGAATAGCTGGTCAAGGTACGCCAGTTTTAGTAGTGCAATTTCTCAAAGGAGGCATTAATCAAGGGCATGAACGCCCGATTCGGTTGGGACAAAATTTAGATTGGATTCGCTGCGATTTGCCTCGTTGTATCGATACACCACATCTCGACGAAAGCGAAACACAAGCCTTACAGCAGTTGTGGCAACATACACAAAAGGTCGTATGTGAGGCTAAGTATTCTCTCGTTGTCTTGGATGAGTTAAGTTTAGCGATTAACTTTAATTTGATTCCTGAAACGGAGGTTTTAGCCTTTTTGGCAAAACGTCCTGCTCATGTCGATATCATTCTCACAGGGCCGGATATGCCTAATTCGATTCTAGAGGTGGCAGATCAAATTACAGAAATTCGTCGCAGTCATCAACCTTGAGGGGATTAGGAGCTAAAAATCTTCAGCAAGCGGAGTGTATTTCAATTTCTGAAGACGGTTTGCTCGATTATCAGGAGAACTTAAACACACTGAGAAAATTATTGACAAAGCAAGGCCAGATATTTAGTAACACCAACCAGAGGTGAGCAAGTAGGTGAGATCAAATTTTAATTAGAGATGGTTGACCTTTTGAAGAAACAGTAATTGCTATATTCTTAAAGTTCAATTCTTACAGCATAGGTCAAGGATGTTGAAAAACGATAAATGGATTATTGAACAAGCTAAATTAGGGATGATTGATCCCTTTGAAAGTTCTCTAGTCCGCCAAATAGATGATAGACGAGTTATTAGCTATGGGTTGTCCAGCTACGGATACGACTTGAGACTAGCTCCAACAGATTTTCGTGTTTTTAGACACATTCCAGGTACGGTCGTTAATCCTAAACGGTTTAACCCTGATAACCTGGAACGTATTCCACTACAAACTGATGAAGATGGGTCTTTTTTCATCATTCCAGCAAATTCATATGCATTGGGTGTCTCGTTGGAGCGATTGCGTATTCCTCCTAACATCACAGTTATTTGTATTGGAAAATCTACGATGGCACGTTGTGGGATTATTGCGAACATAACACCTGCTGAAGCTTCATGGGAAGGCTACTTAACCTTAGAATTTAGTAATGCCTCTAGTGCAGACTGTCGAATTTATGCTAATGAAGGTGTCCTGCAACTTCTCTTCTTTGAAGGAGAGCCATGTCAAACAACTTACGCTGATCGCTTTGGAAAGTATCAGGATCAACCTCAAACTGTAACTCTTGCCAGGGTTTAATAATTTAATAACCTATACTGGAGAAGAATCTCTTCGTAATAAACCACGATTAGAGAAATTTATATCAGCTAGCGAAAGGGTGTTAAAAGCACCAAAGCAGCCAAGTTACAAATTCTTCTCCAGAAGCTCAAGATTTCTTGGCAAGTAAAGCTTTGACTATAGATGAGCAATAAATGTCTGATTCTTCAGTATTCACTCAAAAATCTCAAACAATTAGGAATCTTTAAAATCTTTCCAGATCTTGCTAGAAGTTGGTTTGTTTTGATACTGATACTTGTGATTAGAATTTGGATGACCGTATGGGTTGAGAGCTGGAGAGGACATTACTTCAAAGATAATCTGTACAATACGCATCCCAACATATAGCTTTAATGGTATACGAGAAATATTTTTGATTTCTAAAGTGATACTGCCTGAAAAACCTGGAGATATGTAACCTGCTGATGCTTGAATCATTAATCCAAGGCGACCAAGAGAACTTCGTCCTTCAACTCTTGCAGCTAAATAGCTAGGTAGAGTTATATTTTCAACTGTCGCTCCGAGTATAAAATCATCTGGGCGTAATAGGAAAGCTCCATCCTTTTCTAACTCTACTTCTTTAGAAGGATCTATCCACTCTTTAATATCTATATATTCTGTGTTTTGTAAGTCAAATATTCGGATTGTTGAGCATAAAGTAAGATCTATTGACGCTGGTTGTATAAACTCTTGATTTAGAGGTGAAACTTGAAGTTCACCCTTATTAATAGCTGTAATTATATCTTGATCAGAAAGAATCATTTTATTATATGTTCTCTATTTATTTCTTGGGGCATTTTTACTTGTTGTTTATTTACAAGTTCTCCAAGTTGGATTAGTGCTGTAACTGTGCTGATAACAAGCAGCAAGCCTGTAATAAATGTTTGATTTGTCTCAATAAAATCTCTAGCTTTACCAATAAAACCCCTTCTAGAGTTTCCATAAATTCTCTGGTTTCCTTTTTTATAAGGTATAACATCACCTTGGATACTAAGCACATAAAGTGTACAAAAAGTTTGTCCTTTTTTAAGGCAAATTGTTCTTTTTCCCAAGTTAAAAACTGTGATAAGAAGTTTTCCTTCGTATCCAGGGTCTATCTTTGATGAAGTATTTGATAAACCATCCTGTAGAAGAGACACTTTTGGAACTATATGACCAAATCTAGATTTTGGAAACTGAACTGATTCAGCTGTCTCAATGATGATTGCAGATCCTGGTTGAAGACATATTTTACCGTTATCTAATAAATCAGTTTTACCAGAGTCTCTATGATCTCTGTATTCGTCACCAACCCTTAAGTCATAACTTGCATTGCTGGATTTTGTATCAAGCATTTGATCACGATCAAGATTTTGTATAAATATTACGTCTCCATCCAAACCACCAGCATCTTCATATTCTTTTCTTGTTTGCACAATTGTTCTATTGGTAGTACCTAATATAAAAGGGATAACACTCATAGCTATGTTGCTTTTAAAACATTGTTGGGCAATTATATCCTACTGGATACTATTTATACTGTATTCAGTATTTGTCTATCACCCACAACGAAAAATTAGTAGTCTAAAGCTATCTAAATGGTAGGATAGGTGACTTGAATATTCTGGTTAGAAATACATGAGTTCTCAAAGTCGCCTGCTTGCAAAAGTTAAGCGACTGATAGCTAAGGCAAAATAAGCAAGGAGCGATCGCAGCACTAAACTGAGGTGGTAGATATGGAAGAATTTTTGGAAGAGTTGCTGACCGAACAGGAGAGCTTATTGTTAGAGCCTTTTATCACAAATTCAGATCGTGCTGTTTTTGGTTTGCGGAATTTGCCGGAAGTTGTTAAGGGTGCATTGTTCTCGCGCTACAGCCGTAGTGATAAAAGTTTACGCCGTATCTTACTAGATGAGTTTATCAAAGCACCGGAAGCTAGTTTTACTCGTATCGTTGGTGGAGGATCTGAAAATAACGCTGATCAATTAGTGGCGATTCAACAAGCAGAGGCTTTTTATGATCGCGTCTTGATTGGTTATGGTGATGACTCAGTCGCAGAATTAGGAGGCGCACACCTTGCTTGTGAAGGAATTAGTAATATTGCAGCTAAAGTTCTAGAGGACAGTCGCTTAGGAATTTCCCCGCTAGAAAAGTCAACCAGATACGTTCCATTTAATCGCAAAATCAACGGACGCTACCGCTACTATCGCGAACCGTCGATTATGGTATCAAGCCATGCAGAGCGTTATGAGGCAACATTAGATCATTTATTCGATACGTATACTGAGTTAATTGAGCCTCTTTTAATTTGGGTACAAGCTCGTACTCCCAGAGATACTACTACTTCTGAGCGGGCATATAACAGTGCCACAAGGGCTAAAACTTTTGACTTGTTGCGTGGTTTACTGCCAATGGCAACTCTAACTAATGTTGGGTTGTTTGGCAATGGACGAGCATTTGAGTATTTGCTAGTCAAACTTGCTGCTTCACCTCACCAAGAAGTGCGTACTCTTGGAGTTTCTATGCAACAAGAACTAGATCAAATCATACCTTCATTTGTCAAGCGTGCCAAAACTGAACGGGGCGCTCAATTTGCCCGTTATTTATCAAGAAATTGGGAACACACAGAATTACTTACACAAAAACATTTAGGACAAATTGAGCCAGGATCAAGCTCTACTGTTCAATTAGTTGAGTATGATCCAGATGCAGAAGTCAAGGTTGTTGCAGCGATTCTTTATCCTCACACTGATTTGACATTTGAGCAAATCAAAGCATACGTCACTGCTTTATCAACTCAAGAGCGAGTTGAGATTATCAATACCTATGTAGGCGATCGCTCCTCACGCTTCCATCGTCCTGGACGCGCTTTTGAAGAAACTTATTACACCTTTGATGTGCTGGCTGATCTTGGTGCGTATCGTGATCTGCATCGACATCGTGTTCTCACACAAGAACGTCAACACTACTGTGTTCGTCATGGGTATGTAGTTCCACCAGAACTAGAAGAAGCGAACCTAAGCCAAAGTTACTGTAAAGCTTTGGAATATGCAGCCGAAACAACTGAGTTGATTAGCTCATATTTACCAGATGCAGCACAATATGTTGTACCCTTTGCCTATCGAGTACGTTGGCGAATAAAGTTGAATCTACGTGAAGTTTATCACCTTGTTGAATTACGCAGTTCGCGACAAGGACATCCTTCCTACCGCATAGTTGCTCAAGAAATATATCGACTTATTAATGTTGTTCACCCAACATTATTGGCTAACATGTATTTCGTAGATCTAAATGACTATGCTTTAGAGCGATTAGCGGCGGAGCAGAGAATTGATACAAAATTGCAGCAACTAAATCAAAACCAAGCTTCGAGTAACTAGCTTACCCGTTTTTCTCATGATTATCTGTAACGATCGCGCATTCTGGGCGCGATCGCACTTCAATTAGAGAATTTATTTTCTTTACATTTTTTAACTTTATTGTTACTATTCTTAATATAAATGCAATTATCCCCTTTATTCATTCAGGAAATACTTATGCGTACAAACGGTGCAATCGTTGATGACCAAGGAAAAATGAACAACTTTGCGATCGAACCAAAGGTTTATGTAGATGAACAAGGCGATCGCACTGGGTTCACTCCTTACGCTGAAGTCCTCAATAGTCGTCTAGCAATGATTGGCTTTGTGTCTCTGATTGCATTTGAAGTGTTCACAGGACACGGTGTGTTTGATATTTTTGCCAACTTCTAAACAATCAAGTCGTCACTGCGTGTCTATACATTAGACCTCTGAGAAAAAAACGTAGAGACGCGAAATTTCGCGTCTCTACAAAGATTTTGGGTAAAGCACAATTAATTTCACCAGATGTCTATTTACACCCATAAAAAAAGCGATCGCAATTTTTGATTTAGGTGAATACAAGCGATCGCGTTACATCTGGCGTCTATATTCTTCTAACAACTGCGGAATATAATCGTACCCATCCACACCAATTACAGAAATTATTTTCGAGCGATTTTGCTGCAATGCATTTTGAAAAGCTTCTACTCCAAGTTGCTCTTGTAATCTTGTTAATAATTTCGCTACTTTTAGCCACTCTTGGGAAGCAATTTGGTTTAACAAATACATTCCCAAAGAACCTGTGTAAATCGCTCTGGCAAAATTTGCCAAGTTATAATTTGCTTCACCTAAATTAGCTAAATTTAATCCTTGGAGATATAAATCACCAGATATCTGTGCGGTTTGAAAGCCTTCTTCTAAATTTTTAATAGCGTTTTGTGAATCTCCAATTACTAAATAAGCAATTCCTAAACTACTTAAACACAAAGCTTTACTTTGCACATCGCCTAATTGTTCTGATAGTTTTAAACCTTGCTGCAAATAGTTAATTGGCATTTCATAGGTTTCAGGTTCTATTTGCTCTTGTTGTTGAGCTTGCATGACTTCGCTGTAACCCAAGTTTACTAGAGCATAGGCTTCTCCTGTTCTGTCCCCTGTTTGCCGACTCATGATTAATGCTCTTTGACTGTAATCTATTGCTTCTGCATATCTTTGCTCTTGCACATAAGTACGGCTAAGATGGTTGAGATTCGCGATTTCACAGGGGCGATCGCCTGCATGACGAGCAATCTCTAAAGCTTGTTGATGAAAGTTAATTGATCTGTCATATTGTCCCAAAGCTCGTTGTGAATAACCCAAAATTGTTAATATCCTGGCTTTTTCTTGCGTACCTTCGACTCTCCGCAATGGTTCATCCAGATAGTTCAAGGTATCGCGCAAGTAACTACCAGAAAAAGAAGCAAAGATGCCACCATAGAAGGGAAAATACTGAGCCTGAGCCAATGTCCGCAAAATTTGTAACATCACCTGCGAGGCTGCATTACTGTAGGTGATATTTTCACTAAAACCACTAGCCAGTTGACTCCAGATGACTGCAAAGGTCAAATGTGTAGAAATAGAAAGCTTTGATCCAGCTTTGACATTGTAAGGCTGTTGGTCAAACCAGTAGACTAATCCCCGTTGTAAGTATTGGAAAATGATTGTAATTTCTACCCAATCTCTGAGGCTAATCTGACGGTACTGTCTGGCAAAATCAATGGCAGATTCCTCTTTTGCAAAGGCGCGAAACAGTGCATGGGGTAACTCGCTTTGTAGTTGTTTAGCCCAAGTAGCCCAAGGGCCGCTTTCGCCTGGGATACCCCCAAAACCCAAGGATTCACGATTTTGCTCATACATCCAGCTAACTAAATGGTCTTGTAGTCGCTGCCAAGATGCAATTCCACGGGTAATACCTTCTGAAATTTGCTGTAAATCAGAATCTGGTTGAGCAAACTGTTGTAAAGTTTTTGACAATTGTTGAAGCTGTTGTAAGTTCAGGCGATACTGACTATTGGGATCAGTGACACGTAAAAAAGTAGCTAATTGTTCTCCGGGCGATGCTGTGGTAATTTCTTTAACTGCGGTTGCTGTAGTTTCTGTGGCTTTGTTTTGTTCTTCAACCCGTTGCCATTGAGTTTGAATTGTCTTGATTGCCCTTAAACTGCGGGTAGCTTTGGCTTTTTTGAGTTCGTCTTTTTCATTGTCCACTTGCTGCTGAATGTTATTGAGGCGATCGCTCAACGCCAATTCAAAAATTTCCCCCGTTCCAGCCGTTACACCTTTGAGCAACATTTGATATACTTGCTCAACAGAACTGATCTTGCCCTTGAGGGTAGTTTCCACAATTTCATCAACTAAAGCGAGGTAGCGATCGCGAAGAGACATAGAATCAGACACTTTCCCAACCAAGACACACTATGTCAATTCTAATTGTTGCCTGAGCCTGAGTGCAGAATTTGACATTCCCCAGCCCTGGCGGGGATTCTCGGTTCACAGTCAATCTTGCTCTGATTGACCCTTGTCTTCCTTCCAACGTCCCGCCTTCTTCACAGCTTCAGCCAACAGATACTCGATCTGTGCATTTACGCTTCTTAGTTCATCTGCCGACCATTTCTCTAGCATCTCGTAAAGTCTCTCATCTAGACGTAACAAAAATCGTTTTTTTTGTCCCATTTCTTAGTTATAAAGCGTTCCAGCATTGATAACAGGTTGGGCGGTTTGCTCAGAGGTGAGAACAACCAACAAGTTATTAATCATAGAAGCTTTGCGCTCGTCATCCAAATCAACCATTTGTTCTTGACTGAGACGATTCAACGCTTCATTCACCATTCCCACTGCACCCTCAACAATCTGCCGTCGTGCATCAATTAAGGCTTTTGCTTGCTGTCGTCGCAGCATCATTTGAGCAATTTCTGGTGCATAAGCAAGATGTGAGAGCCGTGCTTCAATCACTTCTACACCCGTTACTTCCAAACGGGCTTGGAGTTCTTTTTGCAGAGCGTGAGCAATTTCATCAGGAATTCCTCGCAGCGAAGGAGTTTCTGTTTCATCTGGACTGTCGTAGGGATAGCGAATGGCTAAAGAGCGAATGGCGGTTTCACTTTGAATAGCGACAAATTCTTCATAATCATCCACTGCAAACTTTGATTTAGCTGAATCAAAAACCTGCCAGACGACAACCGCCGCAATTTCGATGGGACTTCCTTCAGCATCATTAACTTTGATGATTTTGCTGTTAAAGTTGCGAACCCGCAGCGAAATTTTTTGCTTGCGAGCAAAGGGATTTGTCCACCAAAAGCCAGATGAGCGAACTGTTCCTATGTATTTCCCAAACAGCACCAACACCACCGCTTGATTCGGCTCAACACTAAAGAAGCCCGACAGTGAGGGGATGACAACAATGAGGAGTGTGGCAACTAACCAAGCAACAAGCTCTGCAACGCTATCCTCACCACCGATAAAATCAGTAACCTTCAAACCTCTTGCTAGTAAAGCTTCTAGCCCCTGTACACGAGACCAAAGATACCACCCTCCCACCAGCGTGAGCGCGACTACCACAGCCAACATGATGAAGCCGTTGACCTTAAACGCTGGAAATTCCTTGATTTTCTCTTCCATAGTTTTTATAAACCAAAACTTATATCAAAATGATATCACTATAGTATCAAAAATACCAAGATGCTCATTATATCAGTAAAAATCATATTATTTTTGTATAATTTTAAATTATTGGAGCGAAGTTCAAAGCTTTTAAATATGGATCGAAAATGGCTCTGTGCCTCTTATGTATGCCAATACAGACATCAGTTAGATAATCTTGTCACTGGCATTAATTTCTCTATTGAGAGTATTACTTAATACATATTTAATTGTGTTTAATAATTCCTCAAGAGTGTAGGGCTTCAATAAAAATGCCCCGACGTTGATACCATTAGCTTCTAAAATTTGACGGTTGGATGCAAGTCCACTGATGGCAATCACCTTAACAGAAGAATTCATTTGTTGTAGAACGCGAATAGCGTTTAACCCATCTATCCATGGCATTTGGATATCCATCAACACAAGGCGAATTTCATTTTGGTGTTGGGCGTAGAGTGAAAATGCCTCAACGCCATCACGAGCAATTAGAGTTGTATAGTTGTACTCTTCGAGCGAGGTTTTGGTAATCTCTCGAATTGATGCTTCATCATCCACAACCAAAATTAATTCGCCATTACCTTTTGGTATTTGCGAGTGATCATCTCCCTGTGTTGCGGCTTGTTCACTCGTTGGCAAAAATACCTTAAATTGGCTCCCTTTGCCCACTTGGCTATACAAGTTTACAAAACCATCGTGGTTTTTAATGATACCAATAACTGTGGAAAGTCCTAATCCCGTCCCTTTACCTGGTTCTTTGGTTGTGAAAAAGGGTTCAAAAATTCGCTCCGATAACTCTTTTGGGATACCGCATCCTGTATCTGAGACGGTAATCACCACGTAGTTACCTATTTTGGCTTCCAGATTCATCTTCGCATAGTTTTCATCAACGAAGAAGTTTTCAGCCGCAATACTGAGAGTACCTCCTTGGGGCATGGCATCACGAGCATTTACACATAAATTCATCAACACCTGATGTATTTGGGTGGAATCTGCGAAAACTGTAGAAAGGGGTTGTGATACTTCGGTGTAGATTTCAATTGACTTGGGAAATGTGCTTTTGACAATCCGCTCAAGTTCGTTGATCAGGTGTTTTATTTGTAGAGGAATCCGCTTACCTTCTGCTCCCCGTGCAAAAGACAGAATTTGCTTGACTAGTTCTGCACCACGTTTGGAGTTATCTTCTAATACTTTGAATAGTTGGCGATTTTTATCATCTAAATTGGGAAGTTTCAGTGGTAGCAGTTGAGCAACTGTCAGAATTGGCGACAGAATATTATTCATGTCATGGGCTATACCACTTGCTAGGGTGCCGAGGCTCTCTAGCCGTTGCGCCTGATAAAATTGGACTTCGAGTTGCTTTTTCTCAGTAATGTCAGAGTTAACAGTGAGAATAAATTTTGGTTGTCCTGTGTAATCTCGTACTAGTGTCCAACGGCTTTGGACAATGACTTTTTTACCATCTTTTGTAGTATGTTCCAGTTCACCTTGCCATTTACCCTGATCCACCAAAGTCTTCATGGCTGATTCAATTTGAGGTAAAGTCTCCTCAAAAAAAATTTCATTCGCTTTTTTGCCCAGTACTTCTGAACTTTGCCAACCGTAAAGGCGTTCAGCACCTTGGTTCCAGAAGAAAATGTTGTGTTGTAAATCGCGAACAAAAATGGCGTCCGATGCAATATCAAGTAATGCAGCTTGTTCACAGATTTTCTGTTCTGCTTGTTTGCGATCGCTAATATCAGTGTTCACAGCTGTAATGATCCAGCAATCTCTTACTTGATCACGACGAGAGGTATAAGTGCTAGCAATCCAGCGTATAGAACCATCCCGATGACAAAATCGATACTCTATCTTCGTTGCTCCTTCAGCAAAGAAATACTCAAAAAGTGGTAATATTACTGTTTTTCGGTCTTCTGGTAGTACTCGCGACAGCCAGAGATGTTTATCTGCCATGAATTCTTGAGGAGTGTAGCCGTAGATGGTTTCACAGCCTGTAGAAAAATATTCATACTCCCAATCTCGATTGGCAAAAACTCGAAAACTGATAATGGCAGCGATCGCACTGTTAATGATATCGCTTAGTTTGGCTTGTGCTTGCTCAAGTTCAGCAGTTCGTTCCGATACTCGTCTTTCTAATTGATCATGAGCAGCTTGCAATCGCTGTTCTATTTGTTTGCGATCGCTGATATCTTGAACAACGCAAATAAAATATTTTGGCTCACCAGAGGCTTTGCGAACAAGGGAAACAGTCAAATTAATCCAAATCAGGGTTTTATCTTTACGGACATAACGCTTTTCGATTGAGTAGGTTGGAATTTCCCCAGTCAACAAAAGACAAATATACTCCAAATCAATATTGAGATCATCGGGGTGTGTTAAGTCTTGAAAAGTTAGCCGATTTAGTTCTTCATGGCTATAACCCACAATCTTACAAAGCTTCTGGTTTACTAGTAACCACTGTCCATCTAGTCCAACGTGAGCGATACCAACTGCTGCTTGGTTGAATGTAGCCCGGAATAATCCTTCACTCTCCTCTAGTTGTCCCGCTAGGCTAGTTTTTTCTAAGACATTTTGAATAGTGATACTGAGACCGACTGTTGTTGTATGGCTTTTAACTAAATAATCAGCAGCACCTTTTTTCATCGCTTGTACTGCTATTTGTTCATTTCCCTGACCCGTTAACATAATAACTGGAAGATTTTTTTCACCTAACTGAGTGTTCAGGTGTGTTAAAAATTCCAGTCCATCCATGTCTGGCAGCAAATAATCCAGTAAAATCACATCAGGAAGTTGCTGCTGACATAATTGAAGTCCCTCTTCCCCAGTATCCGCTTCTAAAATATTGTATGTGTGTTGCTTGTCTTGCAATAGGTAGCGACGGTAGATTGCTCGGTCTTCTAGACAGTCGTCAACAAGCAAAATTTTTCTTGTCAATTCAGTCACAGACTTCAACAATATATTCACAAAAATACTCGGTAGTCGTTGACTTCGCTTTGAGATAATTTTTTGCCTTTTATAAATTACCTGGAAAACTGCACTTAGAGTTTACATACTTTAAGATGATTTACATAAGTTTATTTAGCTTCAAGCAGTCATGGCAGGTTATAAATCTAATTTCTGACAAAGAGATTGGTCAATAATCGCTTTTAACCACAAAATAATTGACCCTAGAAGCGTTAAAATATTAAGAAATATTAAATAATGCTCCCACTATACTCATGCAATGCGTTGTGAATCGCCGCGCTCAGTTTTCGGCCAGCCATCGCTATTGGTTGCCAGAATTGAGTGAAGCTGAGAATTTAGAGAAATTTGGTGTTTGCTCTCGCTTTCCAGGACATGGACACAATTATGTCTTATTTGTCTCCCTAATTGGGGAATTAGATAAATATGGCATGGTGCTGAACTTGTCTGATGTCAAACATGTGATTAAGCAAGAAGTAACTAGCCAACTAGACTTTTCCTATCTCAACGATGTGTGGGCAGAATTTCAACAAATTTTGCCTACGACAGAAAATATTGCAAGGGTGATTTGGCAAAAGCTAGCACCCCATTTACCTCTAGTCCGTGTGCAGCTATTTGAAAATCCTGAACTTTGGGCAGACTATATGGGAAACGGAATGGAAGCTTATCTCAGTGTCAGTACTCACTTTAGCGCTGCTCACAGGCTAGCGCATCCAGATCTTAGCGATCAAGATAACTTCGAGATTTATGGTAAGTGTGCGCGTCCCAACGGTCACGGACACAACTATCATTTAGAAGTAACAGTGAAAGGCGAAATAGATCCACGTACTGGCATGATTGTGGATTTAGGTGCATTAAATCAAGTCATAGAAGACTATGTGGTTGAGCCATTTGATCACACTTTCTTGAACAAAGATATTCCCTATTTTTCAGAAGTTGTACCTACTGCTGAAAATATTGCACTTCACATCAGTAATTTGTTGCGATCGCCTATTGAGAAATTGGGAGCCAAACTTTATAAAGTCAAATTAATTGAAAGTCCAAATAATTCTTGTGAAATTTACTGCACTGATACAGAATCCAATTCTGTAAATATTGCCGAAACTCAGCCAGTTTTAGCACGTATTTAATTAAAAGTTCGTAGTAAGGACTTTAGTCCTTGAATATATAAGCACTAAAGTGCTTACTACGAACTTGAGTACGCAAATAGTGATAAATTTTCCAGGCGATTAGTCCGAAAACGAGATTAAACCAGAGGCGACTAAGTATAAACCACAGGATATGAAGTTCAAAAAACTGTGTGTAACTCAAAGAATTGAGAATTCTGATCAACAGAAATAACCCAAAAAGTGCATTACCACCCAACATTAGAGCAAATAATACCAAACCCCTCTGCCAAAAACGCTGCTGTGGTGTGTAACCACTAATTAAAGTCATGGTTGGTATTCCTTGTACTTTTCGCAGTAAATATTCGAGTCGCCAAAACATCCACAACAAAAAGGGAAACAAACCATAGCTGAGGAAAGACAACGGTTGGGGATAACGCCAAGCAGTAGATAGAACATTGACTATGGCATGACAAATTACAGAATTGAGCCAAGCTTGGGTAATATTTGGGTGAAATTGGCGTAAGCTAGTCTTATTTTTTAAAGATAATGCTATGGCATAACCCCAGGGTGCAGAGAACATAGCGTGAACTGGTGTTGCGATCGCTCGTTCTAAAGTCGATGCTGTATCGTTAACAAAATAAATCCAGTTTTCTTCGGCGGTAAATCCCAGAGCAACAGTTATGGTAGAGATAAAGATTGTACTGGGGCGTAAGCGATATTGACGACGCTGAAAATACCAACCTAGAGCCACAACTATTGCTAACTTACAACCTTCTTCTATCGGCCCTACTTCTAGTAATTGTCGTAGGGCGACACCTGTAAGAGTATGACTAATTTGTCGCCAAGCTGCAAAGGAGTTGAGTTGTGTTTCCACAAGCCACTCTAAACTCAATGCTATGAAACCAGATATTCCCCCAAAGACAAAAAATAACAACAGTCGCAGTAAAGATGGGCTATTAGAAAAGCGCCAATAATAGAAAACCAGAAGCAACAAAGGGGGTGCGACTGCCCAGAGAAATAAAGATAGATCAGCCATTTACTGGTATCGTGGCTGGTGCCAATGTTGAAGTTCGACGAGCCGGAAAATTTATCTTGGCAATGAATGTTCTCGATAAAGATGAATTATAAAACAAATTAAAGCCCTTATTCGTAATGATAACGGCAAGCGAGAAAATCAATTTGAGTATTTCCCACCCGATATATAAGCCGATGTTCTAAGTCGATTCGCCGTGACCAGATATCTGCATCCAAATACTTTAATGGTTCTGGTTTACCGATCCCCTCAAAGGGATTTTGCATCACAGTCGTCACCAAATCCAAAATTTTTGATGCTTTCTGAAAATCTTGCTTGAACCACCAAGCCAAATCTTCTTTAAACCTAGAACTAAAACCAGGACTGCGATTAACTACAACTGGCTTAATTTCCTCGCTTTCAGCTTTCTTTTTCTTCTTCTTGCTCAATTCCCAATTCCTGCTGAAGTTCTGCGATAGTTTGAGGTTGAATCTTTCCCGTTTTCGATTCTTCCATAGCATCTAATAACCGACGTGCATTCGCAGGAGAGCGCAAAAGATAAACTGTTTCCACCAAACTTACCAAATCTGACTCAGCAATCAAGGCTACATTCTCACTATCACGACGATTGATGATATACACCTGATGATTTTGTACAACTAGGTCTAACAACTTGAAAAAGTCATTTCTCGCATCAGTTGGGGATGTGATTTCGTAAGAAAACATTAGTTTATGTACGTGTTTCTGTACATTTATTATAAAACTTTGTGGGTACGAGTAGACAACGACTTTTTAACTCGTGTCCCACAAGTAAAACAATCTTGACTCGTGTAGTGGTATACCCCTACTCCCCAAGGAACTGAGCAATAATAGTGCGATGACGGGGACTGTTGCGAGTAATCGTAGGAGTTTGGAAACCCGCCTCTACTATTGCTTGCTCAATATCCAAACTGAAGTATTCATCTAAATATGGCTCGGTACTTTTGAGCAGCGTCAAAATATAGGGAGGCATTTTTTGATAAGCTTCAGCTTTGGGATTCATATCCATGATTGTCAAATGTCCACCAGGGCGCAGCAAACGTCTTGCTTCAGCAAAAATTTGCCGAGTTGGTGACTGGGGTAATTCGTGACACATCAAAAAAATGGAGATTAAATCAAAACAAGAGTCTGGAAAACCTGTTGATTCAGCAGCTGCGTGAACCCAATTGATTTGGCGTTGCTGCTGTTGCGATCGATAGTTGGCAACTGCTAAGAAGTAAGGAGATAAGTCTACACCAGTGATTTGAGCTTGGGGGTACATGTCTTGTAAGGCAAAAGTACTCATACCCACACTGCACCCCAAGTCGAGAATATCTTGTGGTGGGGTGAGAATTTGCTGCTTGAGGATATCATGGTAACTTTGACGTAGCTGGCTATCACCTTGTACTCCTGCACCAGCCCAGATGGTAGCGTGAACTGCGTAAGCAGCAACTTCAACTTCTAGAGCTGCATCCCAGCTGAGATTACCTTTGTCGTAGGCGTGAAATGAAGTGACGTAGTATTCTGGGTATTTGAGTTGGGGATTTTGTACTTTTGCTAGTTCGCTTTCCCAATTGTGCGATCGCAGTACCTGTACTTGTTTTCTCCAAGGTACTCCAATTTTCTCTGCCCGTTTAATCATCATTTGACGGGCTTGGTGTTTGGCAAGGTTGTACACTGGTTTAATTGCCAGTATTCCATTTACCAAGTGCGAAGCAAAGTTTGGAGTATTATTTACAGCCGTGTTCATCAGTAAAGTTGCTCAAATAGTCTGCTTTGTGTTGCAATCAGCCGAAAAATAAATTTCCAGTTCAAAGCTTAAACCCATTAAACTGGGTTAAAACCTCAGCCAGTCGGTTAAAAACCGACTTTAGCTTTCAGCCCAAATTTTAATTTCGGGCTAGGTGCAAGATATAAGTTTATTTGTGGATCATAAACCCCAAAGCGTTGCAAACTCTCAATTGCAAAAAACTTTAATTCTGCGGGAATTTTCGCACTTGATACTCAGATAACTCTACTATTTGAGACTGAAATCCTAATTCTTGATTAAATTTTTGATCAATAGCATCTATTTCAGCTTGAGAGATTGCTTTCCATTGTTCCCTTGTTGCCCATTGCACTATTAAAATAACCTCACTTGTGTCATGGGGATTAATCCAAACTTCTTTCCCCAGGAAACCAGGATAACCAGCAAGTGCTGCTGTCCAAATTTCGGCGTCCTTTTGGATGTATTGTTCTCGGTGTTCAGGTGGTACTTTCACCCGCAGTAGTTCGATAATCACTCCTTTGAATCCCTATGTACGTTTGTCAGAATAGAGCTATAGTCTAGAGTAATTATCCTTGCAGCATTGGTTAATGGCTAGATGCAAAAGTAAGGTTCTTGTTTCTAGTGAGATTAAAGATTAATAGGAATGAGGTATGGACAGCAACAACTGGATGCAGCAGTTATTAATGCTTGGTATTGGTACAACATCCTTGGTCGCAGAGAAAATGAAACAAGTCAGCGATCAGTTAGTCAAGGATGGTAAACTCGATCCTGATCAAGCTAAAGCAGTAATGGATGATATGGTAGACCAGTTAAAATCTGAACAAGGTAACTGGGAAGTTAACATGCAACGGCAAATGCGAAATATGATGCAAGATTTGGGCGTTGCGCGTCAATCAGAAGTGGATGAATTACGAGGTAGAATTGACCGATTGGAGCGTCAGATACGAGATTTAGAAAATAAACTCTGGCGCTAAAGGCTGAATTGCTAATGGTTAATGGTGCAATTAAAAATTAAGAATTTAGCAAATAGGCTAAGTAGAACAGCGTAAATAATTAAAGGTTTGTAGTGAGGACTTTAGTCCTCAAATAAGGACTAAAGTCCTTACTACGAACTAGATTCCAGTAATTTTACATTAATTCACATAGTTTGTTTTTTTCAAATCGTTCTACTTATCTAAATTTCAAAATCTAAAATCTAAAATTTCCTCTCGGTATGCTTTCTGGTTTAAATTGAGTTTTATCCTACTGATTATGCTAAATTTTCAAACAGGCTAAGTAGGGAGGGCTGATTTTGAAAGCAATTTTACTCAGCGTGGGTTTCATGCTGGTCTGTGTCGTGGTTTTGGTACTAGCGCAAATTGGCGGTGGGAAACAAGAGTCTGCGATCGCTGTCCAACTCAAAGACGACACACCAGCACCCACTACAATGATTGAGAACAATACTTTGATTGCGAGCGATTTTATGGCTGATGCTAACTCTGATGCTAACGTCGTTACTACCCCTTCTGGGTTGAAGTACATTGAGTTAGAAGAGGGGAGTGGAGCGACTCCTCAACCAGGACAAACAGTTACAGTTCACTACACTGGTACCCTGGAAAACGGTAAAAAATTTGATAGTTCACGCGATCGCAACCAACCTTTCAAATTTAAAATTGGTCAAGGACAAGTGATCAAAGGTTGGGATGAAGGACTCAGTACTATGAAAGTCGGTGGTCGTCGTCAGTTAATCATTCCCCCTGAATTAGGTTATGGCGCTCGTGGTGCTGGCGGTGTCATTCCTCCTAACGCTACCCTGATTTTTGATGTGGAATTATTGAAAGTTAGTTAATTGTTGGTGGTTGGTTGTTGGTTTTAAGTACCGAACAACTAACCACTAACCACCAATAAGATTTGAGAAATATCAACGCTATTTACCTTGCCCGCTATTTCTATCAAAGTAGCACTATTTCCTCAGTACAGAGTACATTACATACTGTAGTACTGCTTTGATTTTCTATGTAATTTCTGATTGTCAAGAACTACCAGCCTTTATAGAAACTAGAGTTTGTGAAGCTTTACAGTTTGTACTTAGTGATTTCATAACATGGTCTACGCTTGAACTTAATCAAAGCACTCAAAGAACTATACGTATTCGATCTTTATTAAATTAACCACTAACAATTAATAATTTGGTTTAGCTAAATTTTTGAACTTCGTAAATTGTGGATCAAATAAAAGTTTGATCGTTCCAGTTGGGCCATTTCGATGTTTGGTAATATTAACTTCTGCAATACCTCGATCAGGAGTGTCGGGGTTATAATATTCATCTCTGTACAACATGATTACTAAATCTGCGTCTTGTTCAATCGATCCGCTTTCTCTCAAATCAGACATCATGGGGCGTTTATTTGTCCGCGCTTCTACTCCTCGACTCAACTGAGATAAAGCGATGACTGGAACTGATAACTCACGAGCTAAACCTTTAATACTACGAGTAATTCTCGATAATTCTTGCACACGATTGTCACCTCCTCCTTCCATTAATTGCAAGTAATCTATAATAATTAATCCTAAATCTGAACCAACTTCGGCTTGCAAACGTCGCGCTTGAGAACGCATTTCTGTAACTGTAATATTCGGCGTATCATCAATAAAAATTGGCATTTCTGAAAGCAGGCCAATTGCACGACTTAAAGGTTCCCATTGAGCTTGACTGATGCGTCCACTCCGCAAATAACCAGATTCTATTTCTGCTTCACTCGCGATTAATCGCTGTACCAATTGTTCTTTAGACATTTCTAAACTAAAAATCGCAACTGGTAGTTTATATAAAGCAGCGACATTATAACCAAGGTTCAAGCAGAAGGCCGTTTTTCCCATTGACGGTCTCCCAGCAACAATGATTAAATCAGAACGCTGAAAGCCGCTAGTCATGGCGTCTAAATCATAAAATCCACAGGGAATACCTGGTAATGAAACACCTTGATGACGAGTTTCTATTTCTTCAAAAGCATTAACCAAACTATCAGAAATGTGAACTAAACCAGACTGGGGACGTTCTTGAGTAACGGCGAATATTTTTTGTTCTGCTTGATCGAGAATTACTGGTAATTCGCTTTCTGTTTGATAACCTAATTGCACAATTTCATTACCAGCTTTGATTAATTGACGCCGCATATATTTTTCCATCACCAATGAGGCTAAGGCGTCAATATTAATAGCTGAAACTGTACGATCAACTAAGGAAGCTAATTTATTTCTACCACCCACACGATGCAATAAGTCATTATCAGCTAACCAACTGGTTACTGACAATAAATCTGTTGGTTTACCTTGACTATGCAGAACGACAGCAGCTTTATAGATATCTTTATGGGCGTTAATATAAAAAGAATCTGCAACTAAGCGATCGCTCACCCGACTAATTGCTTCCGGGTCGAGCAAAATTCCTCCCAATATCGCTTCTTCTACCTCAATATTTTGCGGAGGTAAGCGATCGCTACCTATTGCTTGAAAATTTAGTTCTTCAGACATATAAAATTTTTAGATATTAGATTAATGTGACTATATTCTCTTATAGTCCAAAAATTTTTGACCTGTTGAATGCACAAAGACGTTGCAATGCAACGTCTTCACAGCAAAAAATATATTTCGCAGTTACCAGCGATAACTGATAACTGATAAC
This sequence comes from Westiellopsis prolifica IICB1, assembly GCF_004323185.1. GTDB lineage: Bacteria > Cyanobacteriota > Cyanobacteriia > Cyanobacteriales > Nostocaceae > Pelatocladus > Pelatocladus prolificus_A. The sequence goes on along the minus strand of NZ_NAPS01000001.1, from coordinate 1,630,979 downwards.
TGATAATTGTCCACTGATGTTAGTTAGCTACAACTTGAATGTTAACTTTTGCTGTGACTTCAGTGTGTAGCTTAATTTCTGCTTCGTAAGTACCCAACCTGCTAATATCAGGTATAGAAATACCACGGCGATCCACTTCTAAGCCGGTGGTTTGTTGGATAACATCAGCTACATCTTGGCTGGTGACAGTACCAAAAATAGCTTCTTTTTCACCAGCTTGTTTGGCGATACTGAAGCTACCAGCGTTTTCTAATGTTGCTTTTTGCTCTTGTGCTTGTTGCTTCAGTTCTAATTGTCGTTGGCGTTCCACTTCCCGACGGCGTTCTACTTGTTTGAGAATACCAGGAGTGGCAAAAGTTGCCATACTTTTAGGAAGTAAATAATTACGAGCATAGCCGGGAGCTACCTCTACTAAATCGCCGGATTTACCCAACTTGCTGACATCTTGAGTTAAAACTAACTGTACGCGTTTCGCCATTGTTTTTCTTTTTTCTGTTGTTGCCTTTAAAATCTCAATCTCTTGGGGTTTGAGCAAGATAGTTCACAAATGTGTAGCTTGATCCCCAATAAGCTTTTGCTTATAGCCAATAAGCCTACAGATCCTAGCGAAATGCAGGGTGCGATCGCAACCCATAACTGTGAAAAAGTCATTTGTCATTTGTCATTGGTCGTTTGTCATTTGTCGTTTGTCATTCAGTATTAATTAAACGCGAGTTTGACAAGTTCTCGTTTGACCTCTTCCCTGACTAATGACCATTGTACAGACGCGATTTATCGCATCTGTACTAAAATCTATCTTTCATTCCCCGTAGACGTGCAAAGGTTTGTATCGGATCATGGCTGTTAACTGCTGATTGTAATGCTGGCTGTTCCCAACGCAAAAAGGGATTTGTCAGCTTTTCAACTCCTAAGAGTGAAGGAACTGTTGGTTCTCCTCTGCTGCGGTAGGTTTTCACTTGTTCGTAACGAGTTTGTAAATCAGGGTTATTACTGTCTACAGTCAGAGCAAATTGTAAATTTTTTAAGGTGTATTCGTGGGCGCACCACACCCGCGTAGAATTAGGTAAAGAACGTAATTGACTCAGCGAGTCTACCATCTGTGTGGGTGTACCTTCAAATAAGCGACCACATCCACCCGCAAATAGAGTATCGCCACAAAATAATTCTCCGATTTCGTCTGCATTCTGGGGAGGAAAATAATAGGCGATGTGAGCGCGGGTATGTCCGGGTACAAAGATCACTTCGCCGATTCTGTCTGCAAACTGGACGCGATCGCCTGGGTGCAAAAATATTTGTTGACCAGGAATTCTACCCCGGTCCTCTATTCCACCATATATTTTTATTTGTGGAAATTTTTGTAGCAATTCTTGATTACCACCGATGTGATCTAAATGATGGTGTGTATTAAAAATTGCTACGAGTTCTACTTGTAGTTCATGAAGTTTTGTTAAAACTGGTTTTGCTTCGGCGGGATCGACAACAGCGGCGATATTTTGTTGGCGATCGCACAACAGAAAGATGTAATTATCTGAAAGTGCTTCTACCCGGATTACTTCCATTAACTTTGCTTCCTTCACGCTTCGATCCTATACCTAACAAAAGCTTGAGGCGAACAGCACAAGCTATATAAAGTATTAAGATTTCTGTCATTATAGCCCGAATAATCTTTAAAAAACGGAAATCAACAACCGTAATTTTACGGTATTTAGTTTTTTCAATAGAAACAATAGATCAATTTATCAGTAGAATTTCTCAGGGTAGAAAACCAAAGAAAAAGTTAAATTTATCTTGGTTGTTTTGCGTAGTCAAAACATAAAAATATTTTTGCTCAAGCAGAATCAATATTTGCTTTTATCTATTAATATTCATAGTTTGCTATGAGATTAATGACTGTCTTCAATTGATTAAAAATAGAGCAAAAATTTAAATAATTTTGCATCTGCCACAAAAAAATGAATCACAATTCCATCTACCAAACTCTTCAAAATAAATCTGAATTAACAGTGGAAGCAATTGTCAATCGGATTATTACAACAGGAGAGATGAGTCCTCAAGATCATGCATTACTCACATCTCATGTATTTACAAACGGTAAAATCGATGAAAGAGGACGCCGCCAAATAAATCGTATTTTTGACTATATACAAACAGGGCGTTTGAAATTAGTTCATTGGTAGCTAATACGTAAGATTATTTCATTCTTTGCTGACTAGACAAGAATTAAATAACCATGCAATTGTGATTGTTTAAGGATTTTTCGTCATAATTTTGGGCATGTAGAGACGCGATATATCGCGTCTCTACAGGGTTTCAATATCAATAGATTTGTCTTACCCAAGAAGTATTGAATAACCTTGGGCATAATTAACCCTGAATCAAGATACTGTATTAATAAAATAATGGTAAATAAAACAAGAGGATTTATTACGATTTTAACAGGTCTATACTCATTACAAGACTGCATTCATTTTTTAGCTGCTATTAGAAAATTTCATCAAGAACCAATAATTATTCTTGTTGACCGCGTCCCGCAAATTTTCTATCCTTTACTCACAGCTTTTAAAAATGTAATTTTAAAGGCAGCTCCAAGCAATAAAAATCCCGTTTTAGCATCGCGACTAGCAAAAATTTCTTTATATTCATTATCTGAATTTGATCAAACTATTTTCTTAGATTCAGATATTTGTTTGCTGACTAATATTAATGATGTATTTGAATATTTGGAACAATTTGATTTGTTGTTAACAGAAGATGTTCAACCTGCTATTGCCAAAGCTACAAATTTACTCAGAGGTAATCAGCAAGAAAATTTACCCAAGGTTTTGCAAATATTACAATCTATAGGTCTACCACTGCAAGAAAATAGTGTTCAGTACAATAGTGGTTTGATCGCTTTTCGTAAAAATGAAATAGTCCAAAACTTTTTTGCGGAATTTAGAAAGTATTTTGAAATTATTCAAAATCATCAAGATCAGCTTTTATTAAGAGATCAGGGAGCTTTTGCAGCTGCTATTGAAACTGTGCGTCCTAAAATTAAGGTATTACCACCTACGTACAACTATTTAAGTAAGTGGAAAGACTGCTATCAAATTGAAGAAGATATTAAAGTACTTCACTGTACATACGCCTATAGACCTCAGTACGCTAAAAATCTTACTAGTTCAGTATATACAAAAGTATTTGATAAATTTGCTCAATTTGTTATTCCTAATCAAGTTACTAATCCTTGGCGTGGAAAATGAATATTTATGAAAAAAAAATCAAAAATATCAATACTAGTTTGGAATTTATCAACCAATGATGGTTATATTCGAGCATCATTACTACAAAAATCATTACTTCAATTAGGATTTGAAGTAGAAATTTTAGGTTTTCTATTTGGCAAAGAGTTATATGCAGCTATTCCTGCTGATACCAAAGTCTATACTGTAGAAGGTAAAAATTATCCAGATTTTTTTAAATCAATAGGTCAAATATTAAAACGTATTGATGGAGATATTATTTATGCAATTAAACCTCAACCAGCGAGTTTTGGAGTTGCGCTAATAAAAAAACTATATACTCATCGTCCTGTAATTGTAGATATTGATGATTGGGAAATGAGTTGGTACGGTGGCGATGATTGGCGTTATCGTCCCAGCTTCAAACAATTAGCTAGAGATGTAATTCAATCAAATGGTGCTTTAAGATCACCATATCATCCTTTGTATTTGAAATGGATGGAAAGTTTGATTCATCAGGCTGATGCTGTGACTGTACATAATCAATTTTTACAGCAACGCTTTGGAGGTATATTTGTTCCCAATGGCAAAGATACCTATTTATTTGATCCATCTCGATATGACAGTAATGCTAGTAGAATGCGTTATGGTTTATCGGAATATAAAATCTTGATGTTTCCCGGTGCGCCAAGACCTTATAAAGGTTTAGAAGATATTTTCATCGCACTAGAAAAAATTAATCAGCCAAATTTCAGACTAGTTATTGTTGGTGGTAGTCCTTACGATGATTATGATCGTCAACTTCAAGAAAAATGGGGACATTGGATAATTAAATTACCCAACTTTTCAGCTGATTTAATAGCGGATGTAGTAGCTGCTGCTCATATTGTTGTTGTTCCCCAACGAGACACCCCAGAAACTCGCGCTCAATTCCCTCTGAAACTAACAGATGGAATGGCGATGGCTAAACCTGTATTATCAACAAAGGTAGGAGATATTCCTGATATTTTAGGGGATACAGGATATTTAGCAAAACCAGATTCTCCTGAAGAAATCGCCGAGCAAATTCAATTGATATTTAAAGATTTGGATGCAGCAAATGAACGTGGAAAAAGAGCTAGGGAAAGGTGCATAGAAAAATATAGTCTAGAGGCGATGGCATCTAGTTTAAAATCAGTAATTACTCGGTTGTAAGTTTTGATAATATGCATTCTAAAATCTGATTATATTTGGATTGACTAACCTTTACATAAATCAAGATGCAACCGTAAAAACACTGAATACCAATATTCTAATTATTTAACTTTCTCAACATCACTTTTGAGCTATTTCAAACATTTAGTCAATAATCATGTTAAGAATGAGTATATTTTGATTTCACTTCCCAATGTCTACTCAGAAACTACTACTCAGATTTGCTAAACCCTATCCAGGTCTAATTTTTCTCACAATAGTATTAGGATTTTCTGGAGCTTTATTTAACGGAGTAGGTACAACTTTAATTGTGCCTATAATTTTAAAAATTGTGGGACAAGAAGTAGACTTAAGTAACGCTCCTCCTATTCTGAAAGCGATTATATCTCCGTTTGATAAAATGTCGGATAATAACCGTTTATGGCTAATGTCTGGAGCAATTATATTAATAATTTTTTTAAAAAATATAGCGAATTATGCTAGTGCTTTAACATCTAGCTATTTATCACGTCGCTTGACTTCTGACATGCGAGAAGTAGGTGTACAGCTATTACTAGAAATAGATATAGACTATTATGCCAAGATGAAAGTTGGGGATTTAATCAATCGCTTGGGTGGGGAAATTGGTAGGGCTGCAACTACGATTAGCAATAGCGTAAAATTAGTAATTCTAGGAATTACGATCTTAGTTTTTGTCGGTCTACTAATATCGATTTCTTGGCAGTTAACAATTGCTGCTACTATTTTGCTATCTTTCGTGACACTAATTAATCAGTATATAATTGCTCGCTCTCGCACTTTTGGAAAACTGCTGAGTGAAATGTCAAAAGCATATTCAGTCGCGATTTTAGAAATTCTCAGTGGTATTCGGTTAGTTAAAGCAACAGGTAACGAAGCAAGAGAATATCAACGTATTCAAAAATTTATTCGAGAACGTGAAAAAGCCGATTTTCGCTCTCAAATGAATTCGGAAGCGATCGCACCAATCAGTGAGGTGATGGGAGTTATTTCTCTATTATTAATAGTCATCTTAAGCCGCACGTTTTTTCAAAAAGAAATTACTTCACTTTCAACAGTCTTACTCACGTATTTATTAATTTTACTGAGATTATTACCGTTAATTGCTCAGTTAAATACTCTCCGCAATAGCTTTGCAAATGCAACCACCAGTGTAGAAGTAACTGCTGACTTTCTGCGCCGGGATGACAAGCCTTTAATGAAAAACGGTAGTATTACTTACATTAGAATAAAAAATAGTATTAATTTTAATCATATATCTTTTGCTTACCCCGGTCATGAAAAAATGGTACTCAAAGATGTGGATTTATCTCTACCACATGGTACAACTTTAGCTTTGGTAGGTACTTCTGGCGCGGGAAAATCAACTATTGCAGACCTTTTACCAAGATTTTATGACCCGGTTTCCGGTTCTATTACCATTGATGGAATTGACATACGGGAGTTTGAAATTACATCTCTACGTAAAGGGATGGGAATAGTTAGTCAAGACACGTTTTTGTTTAATGATTCAGTGCGAAACAACATTGCTTACGGACGTACTGATGCTAGCGATGATGAAATTATTACTGCAACTCAGCAGGCTAATGCTTACGAATTTATCAGTAAATTACCCCAAGGATTTGATACATTGATTGGCGATCGCGGTGTCATGTTATCAGGTGGACAAAAACAGCGTCTGGCGATCGCACGGGCTTTGTTACAAAATCCAGACATCCTCATATTAGATGAAGCTACCAGCGCCTTAGATACAGTTTCTGAACGCTTAGTACAACAAGCCATAGATGATCTCAGTCGCGATCGTACCACCTTGGTAATTGCACACCGCTTATCTACCGTGCAGAAAGCTGATCAAATCGCCGTCTTAGATCAAGGCCGTGTAGTAGAAGTAGGAACTCATCAAGAACTCTTACAAAAAAATGGTCATTATTCCCGTTTGTACTCAATGCAATTTGACGAACAGAAAACATCTACCAGCAAATATCAAGAAGGTTTAATGCGGATTTATCATGAATTTCGCATACGGTTAAACTCAATGATTGGTTTGCTACTGTTATTAGTTGATAACTTAGCAGACAATCCTCAAGAAAGACAGAATTTAATCGCAGACGCTTACAAATCTGCTTTGAAAATTCTCAATATTGTTGATGTTGTGGAAGATATCATCAACATAGAAATGACATGGCAAAATCTATCTCCTAACCCAGAAAAAAACAACATAAACTTCCGACACTTAAACCTCAAAAATACCGTAAAGAAATTTTACACAGATATTAACGAAATCATTAACTATTTGCGTTTACTTTTAAATCAATCAATAAAGAATCCTCAGCAAGAAAATGAATTTCTTCAAAAAGCGCTACAATCTGCCATCCGCTTACTTAATTATTTAGAAACTTTTGAAGATAGTATTAAACTAAATTGAATATGAAAAATTCTTTTGCTCACAAACATTACGTATTTTTTTTGATAGACGAAATCCCAAAACCGGGAGCGAGTTTAGTTCAATCTACCAACGCAGCTAATGGAGCAGCTAATTTAGGTTATTCAACTGTTTTAGCTTATCCCTCGAAAGGATTATCTGCACTCAATCCTTTAAATTTAGCGCGTCCTTTTCAACCAATAAAAGTATCAGCAGAACTTGTGAAATACTACAATCTGCAAGATAAATTAAAAATCGCACCCTTACCAATGCCCTGGCCTATTGATCATATCAAAAGAAAATTCACTAATTCTAATACCATCGCCACAAAGTATTATTTACCATTTCATATTCTTTCTCAAACCAAACTTGTTCATGCTTGGAACTGGAATTTTATCAAAGCTGCTATCAAACATGGCGTTCCCGCTATTTACGAACATCATCACCATGAAGACAAAAAATTCGAGCCAGAAATCGTTAATCATCCCTTATTTCAAGTAGCTGTTACAGTTGCTGATACCGTCCGAGATGGGATGATTGCTAAAGGAATGCCAGCCGAAAAAGTAATAAAATTGCATAATGGCTATAATCGCTTTTTTATAGAAAGACAACCAGAGAAAGCAAGAAAATGGCGGCAAAAACTACTTAAGAATGGACGTAAACAACTAGTAATTTATTCAGGAGCCTTAAGACAATTTAAAGGAATTGATATTTTAATTGAGGTTGCCAAACAATTAGCAAATATCGAATTTGTTTGTGCAGGTGGCGATGCAAAAGAAATTGCTTACTATCAACAATTAGCGCAACAACAACAGGCGAATAACATCAGTTTTTTAGGTTATATATTGCATGAAGATTTAGCATCTTTATTACAAGCAGCTGATGTTTTAGCTCATCCTCACTGTTCCGGTGCAGCTGCAACATTTACATCACCAATGAAATTATTTGATTACTTAGCCTCTGGTAATCCAATTGTCGCAACAGAAATTCCCTCATTAATGGAGTTTAAAAAAACTAACGCGATCGCTGCTTGGTGTGAACCAGATAATCCCAGGAAATTTGCCGCAGCATTAAAGCAGGTACTAGAAACATATCCTCGTAGAGAAGAAGGATACCCAGAGATCATCGAATTTGTCAAACAATTTTCCTGGGAAAATCGTGCTGCCAAAATCCTTAGTTACGTTGATGAATATCTCCATCCTGAATTAATTATATCAGGCTGATGATTATAAATATTTATTGAACCACCAAGACACTAAGACACAAAGTTGAATTATTAAAAAATAACCACTAATTATTATGACAAAAATTGGCATGATTAGCAGCTATCACGCATTAGAAAAACAAGCTGATTGGCTATGGCAACAAACACCCCAACCGTTTGGTATTTGGGGAAATATACAAATGCAATCACTAGCATCCAAGCCAGATTTTCTATTAATGTATCAGTTTAATTTCCCTAAACCTAATCAAAAAACATCTTGGTTAGATAACTTCCTGAAACCACAAAATTCTGAAATTAAGATTAAAAATTTTCTACGTAATGTTCCCCAAGAAAAAATTATTTATTTACTACGTGAACCACCTCTAGATGAAGTTGTTGAAAAACATAAACTAGCTTATCAAGAAGCTCAAAAATATTGCGGTTATGTTTCGGGTCCTGATGATTTTGCTCCAAATCCTGATTATATGCCTGCAATCTGGTATCATGCTAATTCCTTTCGAGATTTGGATGAAATGTCACCGCCAGCAAAGATTTCCAATTGTAGTTGGATTACTTCTGGAATTAGTCGTACTGCTAACCATCGCCAGCGTTTAGATTTTTTGCAGGCTTTACAAACTAGTAGAATTATAGTTGATTTTTACGGACGAGATTTACCAAACTGGGTACAATCTTCAGGTGAATTAAGTAACAAATGGTATGGCATGGCTCCGTACTATTACAATCTAGCAATTGAAAATTATAGCGGCAATAATTGGTATGTTAGTGAAAAATTATGGGATGCACTTTTAGCATGGTGTTTACCAATTTACTATGGAGGTTCAGCAGCTGATAAGTTATTACCACCCGGTAGTTTTTTACGCTTACCTAGTTTGGATGAAAAAGGTATTAATTACATTCGAGAAATGACTAAAACTCCTGATGCTTGGTATGAAGCTAAAGATGCTATAGCTGAAGCTCGTCAAATTATTTTACATGAATTAAATTTGCTCAACTGGTTATCAAATTTTGTGAACAAGTAAGGATAAAAATATGAAAAATGGAATCTATACTTTAGCCAATGATTTAGTTTATAATCAATTAGTAGCGTTACTGAATAGTATAGAAGTTAATGCTGGCAATAATTTACCTGTATGTGTGATTGCCTATAATGACCAAATAGAAAAAGTTCGTGCCGAAGTTGCATCGCGAAATAATGTCACTCTACTAGAAAATAATGATATTTTTACTCGTTGGGAAGAGTTTTCTTTGAAAGTATGGCAATCTCATCCAAATGCTATTCAAACTTGGGAAGAAAGAGGAATTAAAAAGTTTTACAGAGTAGGTGAAAATCGCCGTTACTGTGCATTTGATTCTGATAGTCTCTTTGAAAATTTTATTTATTTAGATGCTGATACCTTAGTGATGCAGCCTTTAGATTTTATTTTTGAGCAGTTAGAAGATCATGATTTTGTTGTCTATGACTTTCAGTATAAAGATCCTGCTCATATCTATAACTTGCAATCTCCTCAGCTTTTAGAAATATTTAATCAACAACAAATTAATTCAGAAATTTTCTGTTCTGGTTTTTATGCTTCTAAACGAGGTATATTTCCTCTAGAACAAAGAGATTGGTTACTGTCTAAATTAAATGCAGGAGAATCAGATGTTTTATATATGTCTGCTCCCAATCAATCTGTTCTCAACTATATGAGAATGAGAGCAAACGTTTCATTCTATAATTTTGCCCTGAATTTACCTGCAAACAAAGCTACTGGCTGTTGTGTGACTTCTCCGCATTTTGAAAACCGAAATCATGTTCTCTATGATCAGGGTAATAGATTAACTTATTTGCATTATATTGGTTTATCTTCCAAGCTTTTTAATCGAGTTTGTGATGGTGAAAATATTGATTTTCCCTATCGTAATCTATTCTTACACTATCGCTATTTGCATCAGCCAGAACAACAACCGAAGTTTAACACTAAAGCCAAAGCTTACAACGCGCCACCAAGTTTAACGACACGGATTTTTAGAAAATTAGGCATAAAAGTTGAGGTATAATCTCATGAATCGGGGAATTTATATTATTGCTAATGACAAGGTAACTGATCATGCGATCGCACTCCTCAATAGTATCAGATTGTATGACCAAGAAACGCCAATTGTCATGATTCCTTATGATGACAATTATCACAACATTGCCAACATCCTCAGCAAACATTATCAAGTCGGAATTTATGAAGATTTAGAGTTCATCAACCGACTATCTCATAAATTACATGACAGTTTCGGCGGTAAATTTTTCGCACGACCAAATCAATTCCGCAAACAAGCTTGTTGGTTTGGCCCTTTTGATGAATTTCTTTACATTGACACAGATATTGTTGTTTTTGAAAGAATTATCGATAATCTCAATTATCTCAAAACAGTAGATTTTATCTGTTGCGACTATCAACATTTGGGTGGTATTGATAATGTTTTTACATCCAGAATTTTAGAAAACAAAATATTTAGTGAAAATCAAATTTCAGATATTTTTAATGGTGGTTTTTGGGGTTCTAAGAAAAACCTAATTTCGGAACAGGATTTGTATGAAACTTTCGCTGAATGTGCTGCTCATCCTGAATATTTTGATTTTTCTCAAAAAACATCTGACCAACCAATTATCAACTATATGCTTCTCAAGCGCATTCCTCGTCGTTTTAATATAGTCCGTCGTGAGGGGAAAGCACCAGGAAATTGGGCGGGAACTCCAAATTTTCAAACTCAGGATCATGTACTATTTGATCCCGCAGTCAATCAACCCCTACAATATTTACATTGGGCAGGTATTCGCATTCAACCAGGTTGTCCCTACTGGGAAATTTGGGAATACTACCGCAATCTCAATTCAGCTTTACCAGCAGTAGATATCCCCGTACCTGTTAATAAAAATCAGTGGGAAAGTAGATTGGAGAATTTGAAAAAGCAATTGCGACAACTTAAGGCTAATTTATAGCAAGAAATTGGAAGTTAGGTAAGTTACCTTATATCTCAATACAGTTCGGTTAAGATTATTGGCGTGGTTTTTCGATGTCTAGAGACGTTGCAGTGCAATGTTTCTACATGCTTAAAATTATGACGAAAAATTCTTAACACCAAGCGTATTGGCTTTCATATCTTGATTCAGCAACGCCAGAAAATCTCTTCCCCATTCCCCAATCTCTAATCCCTTTTCAACTCTTTTCGCTATCCAAAATCGCCATCTGATCTGAATCATAACGATCGCCAGCGACAGCGTCAGGTGGAATTGCTGTTTCAATTTGAGCTAGTTGATTATCTGTAAGGTGTAGATTGATAGCAGCGAGTGCTTCTTCTAACCGATTGCGACGTCGCGCTCCAATCAACGGAATGATATCATTACCTCGTGACAAAACCCAAGCGATCGCCACTTGTGCAACAGTCGCATTCTGTTCTTCTGCAATACTGCGGAGTGCTTCGACTAGCGACAAATTCCGCTCCAGATTTTCTCCAGAAAAGCGGGGTAAATGACTGCGGAAATCCTGCGCTGTTTGGGAACGGTCTTTTGACCAATGACCACTCAACAAACCCCGCGAAAGTACACCGTAAGCGGTGACCCCAATACCCAATTCCCGCACAGTCGGGAGAATTTCATTTTCAATTCCACGACTGAGAAGTGAGTATTCGATTTGCAACCAGGTAAGCGGATGAATCGCATGTGCGCGTCGCAGCGTGTCTGCACTTGCTTCAGACAATCCGACATATCTAATATATCCAGCTTGGATCATTTCGGCGATCGCTCCGATTGTATCTTCAATTGGCACTGCTGGATCGAGCCGAGCTGGTTGATACAGGTCTATATAATCGGTTCCTAATCGTTGTAATGTATAGGCAAGTGCAGTTTTCACAGCTTGAGGACGAGCATCAAAACCGATAAAATTACCATCAGGCGATCGCAACGCTCCAAATTTGACTGCAATAAACACATCTTCCCGTCGTCGTCCTGTCAGTGCTTCATGCAATAACAGTTCGTTGTGACCCATTCCATAAAAATCACCAGTATCTAGTAATGTTATACCTGCATCGAGAGCAGCATGAATAGTTGCGATGCTCTCCTCTCGGTCTGCTGGTCCATAGAAATCCGACATACCCATACATCCAAGGCCGATTGCTGATATAGTCGGCCCGTTCTTTCCCAACTGACGCGTTAACATGGTTATTTCTCCACTGCTGTCATGAGATTAAGGCGGTAAGAAAATGGCAAAAATCAAGTTTAGCTTACAGCAAATCAGTTAAAAAGTAAAAAGATAAAAGTCATCCGATTTTGGATTTTCGATTTTCGATTTATTCCACGGACGAGTCCGCTTTCTTGTACCCTGCTCGGAATGGTCAGTCAAAAGATAATCCCCATAAATCAACTTAGGGACACTAAACCTAAATATATATTTTATTTTTCTTTCTTTTGTCTTTTAACTTTTAACTTGGATTAACCATTTCTACACTCAAACGAATCCTTTTTACTGTTTGTTTTTCTCCAGTCGGACAGAAATTAATATCGAAATTTTTTTCTACAGGGACACCATCATCATGTAATGCATATATGATTGGTAATTTATCTAGTCCTTGATATTTGTATATACCTTGAGGTATAAACTTCAAGCTTGATTTTTCACCTGTACTAATATTAATTGGAAGTTCAGCATATTCAGTGGGTTGAATTTGATTTCCTGTACAATCTTTTTCTCTAACGAGTGTCAAAGATTGCTGAATATTAGGATTTTGAGTGACTCCCCAATCTACAAGTGTCAAATCCTTAACAATTTCTTCACTGGCTTTTCCCCAGTCTCCACCAACTTTACTTTCATCAAGCTCAATCTTGCGATTTTGTTGTTTACCACCAATTACTTGAGATAAATCAAAAGATATAACACCTGCTGGTTCTATTCTCGTAAAGTCTTTTTTTTCAAAAATTCTCCCACCAGCGGACAAGGTAAGAATAGAATACTGAAAACTAGGTCCAATATAAAGAGAATTATTATCAGTTAATCCAATTCCGAGTAAACCACCAACTTTAGAACTACCTAAATCTAGTAGATCCAGATTAAGTCCAATAATTGGTTGTGCTACTTTATCGTTAATCAAGCCACCTGTAATAATGCTAGTATTACTAGTCCCTCCCAAAAAGTTATTACTGACTATTTGACTTAAATCAGGACTACCGAAAAAACTTAAAGCAGTATTTAATTGTGTAAAAGCTTTGGCGTCTTCTAATTTTTTTAAATTCGTCTGCTGACCTTTTTTCATTTGTATTTCTATTGGAATGGGTGAAGCAATAAGCTTTAGATTACTTAATCCTACTGTTTCTTCCCCTCTCTTAAAGCTGATAGCAACGTTCAAATCAGCTTTTGTATTGTCCGCTTTCGCAAAAGTGAGATTAAATGGTTCTATAACAGCTTTGACAACAAAGCGATAAATATATATAGGTTGATTCTGTGGACGCGCAACAGCAAACCTATAAATTTTCATATCCCAAGTAATATCTTGATCACTAATGCGGGGAAATTGTCCTTGGGGTGTTGCTCCACTAACATCAAAAGAATAGGAAATACCCTTACTCTTCAATAAATTTGTAATTTGGATATTATCTCGCAGAAGACCAAAATACTCCGATGCTGTGACAGATCCTTGTTTAACAAGCTGGACTCCATCTCCATTTTCTTCAGGATTCCAATATTTTTGAAATTTTATCTGAGAATTTGGATCAGAATTTAAAGTTTTTAGGTCTGATACCATGAATGCTTCACGCAAACGTTGTTGACATTTTTCAGATAAATCCTCAATCCACTTATTTGACTTACCAAGATTCTCATTACGAATTGAACAAGTTACTGGTTCATCTTTTTCATAGAATTCTCTTGCTGATTCTAGTAAATTTTCATCAATCGGTAATAAAGACCATTCCAATCCGATAGTAACTTGTTTACTATTTTGCAGATATTCAATTACGCCATTTACGATTGATAATCTGATAGCTCTTGGAAGTAAGTCTGGTTCAGACTCTAGTCCAGGTTTTTTATTTGGAGTTTGTGAATTTTGTGTTTGTGAATTTTGTGTTTGCGTTTGTTGATTAGTTTGTGTCTGTGCTTGTACAAATGGAGTTTCTACAACGTTTAGTAAAAAAGAGATAAATACAAAAACAATACGACGCATCATAAAATATCGACTCATACCTTAAAATTTATGCAATTGATATTTATTGAATTTGGGTATTTTCAATTTTTACCAAAAATCCTAAATTCAGATTACTTGTATATTCATTTTCGGAAGACCCCAAATTAAAAAATTAGGAAATACAAACTAAACTATGTTTTTAACTATTTTAAATAAGATGAGCAGGAAACACATAAGCAAGAGATGTTCCATCACCTTGAATTTGAGTAGCAATCAGCATCCCAAGTGATTTTTTGCTACTACTAATAATTACTCGTGAACCATGATGCGAAGTATATAAATTCTGCTCGAATTTTACTTGAAAAACTTCAACCATAGAAGAAAAATCACCAAAAGCTTGTTTCTGTGGCTGGGCTGTTTTAACAGTTCCTTTAATCTGTGAACCATCAAATTCTAATATGACAGATTCGTCTACACTAACATTTGGCTGAGAATCTTGGTCTTTAGTAACATCAGATATTTTATGAAGAGGAAAATTCTTATGGGGTTGAATATATACAACTGGTTTGCCATTAGAATTGATCAATGACCAGTCAAATTTATGAATCACACCGACATTCCCACCACCAGTAGTTAAAACGGAGACTTGGTTCTGAGGAATTTTGAAATTTGGAAGAAATATAGCACTATTATCAGACTGTTTTATCTTCACAAGCTCAAGAGGAGCAATCAACAAATATTCTTCTCTTCCATTCTTTGTATCAACTTTTTTCCCATAAACTTGACAATCTGGACTGTGATGAAAATCTTGAAATTTATCACGATGAATCTGCATAAAAAAACTCATGGTAAATGATATATCTTTATGAGTTAGGAATTACGCATTGACTCAAGTGCGTGAAGTCCTATTTCATAAACTAAATGAAAGCTAAGTTCTTAAAACTTAGCTTCTCTTCTATTTATTTATTTGGGTAGCATAAAACTAACTTATGCATTTTTGACGAAAAAGTAAATTAGAAAAATTGTCCACAAAATCACTTAAAGACTGAGTTTTTACGTAAGTTCCATAACTTTATGAAACAACTCCAGGACTTACGCAAAACATAACGAAGGTAGCGGTAATTCATGAATTACCGCTACGCAAGAATAAGGTTTTCGGTCACATCTTGCGTAAGTCCTGAACTCAACAAATAAAATTTAGTTATTACTAAAGCCTTTTTTTATGATTAATTTCACACTTATCCTAAGCCCAAGACAAAGTTAAAATGTAGTTTGGATTACTTTTTGTTTGTATTATTAACTACATTTACAAAAATTAAAATGTAAAAAATAAACAGAATCAGGTGAACAAATTTGTAAAAATTTGTTAAGAATAGTGGCATGATTATCAACAAAAGGAAGCAAAACTTATGACGAACACGACAGAGACTCAACCACCCCATCAGGTAGTAATTATTGGTGGCGGTTTTGGCGGACTTTATGCCGCAAAATCACTTAATCATGCGAATGTAGATGTTACACTCATAGACAGACGCAATTTTCACCTTTTTCAACCGCTTTTGTATCAAGTTGCGACAGGTGCAATATCGCCTGCTGATATTTCTTCACCCCTGCGTTCAGTTCTCAGCAAAAGTAAGAATACAAAAGTGCTGTTGGGAGAAGTGAATGATATTGATCCCGAAGCGCAAAAAGTTGTCATGGGTGATGAAGTCATACCCTACGATACATTAATTGTGGCTACAGGTGCTAAACATTCCTATTTTGGGAAAGATGAATGGGAATCATTTGCTCCTGGTTTAAAAACAGTGGAAGATGCAATAGAAATGCGTCATCGGATATTTATGGCGTTTGAAGCTGCGGAAAAAGAAACTGATCCGCAACTGCGCCGTGCTTGGTTAACATTTGTAATTGTTGGTGGTGGACCTACAGGTGTGGAATTAGCTGGTGCGATCGCAGAATTAGCGTACCACACAATGAAAGAAGACTTCCGCAACATCGACACCACCGAAGCCCAAGTTATTTTACTTGAAGGTTTAGATCGAATTTTGCCACCATTCGCCCCAGAATTATCAGCACAAGCAGAAACATCTCTTCAGCGCTTGGGTGTGAAAGTACAGACAAAAACCTTAGTGACAAATATCGACAATGATCTCGTTACCATTAAACAAGGTGAAGAAGTATCACAAATTCATGCCAAAACAGTATTATGGGCAGCAGGTGTCAAAGCTTCGCCACTAGGAAAAGTATTGGCACAAAGAACAGGAGTAGAATGCGATCGCGCCGGACGAGTTATAGTTGAACCAGATTTGAGTCTTAACAACTATCCGAATATCTTTGTAATTGGTGACTTAGCTCATTTTGCTCATCAAAACGGTAAACCCTTACCTGGTGTCGCACCCGTCGCAATGCAACAAGGAGAGTACGTTGCTTCACTCATTAAACAAAAACTTCACTTTCAAACATCATTACCAAGATTTTATTATATCGACAAAGGTAGTTTAGCAGTCATTGGGCAAAACTCAGCCGTTGTAGATTTAGGTTTTATCAAATTTACAGGTTTCGTAGCTTGGCTATTTTGGTTATTAGTTCATATTTACTTCTTAATTGAATTTGATAACAAACTCATAGTCATGATTCAGTGGGGATGGAATTACTTCACTCGTCATCGTGGCGCCAGATTAATTACAGGAAAACAACAAATAAATAATTACACAACCGAAAAAACAACAGATACAAGAGAGATAGTGAACGTGTAATTTTAGGGGCGTAGATGCACTTTGACGTCTACGCTCCTAAAATTAATTTTAAATAAATAACAAAAGTTATATTCGAGTCTGTCACAAATCATTTAGTATTCAGTAAGTCAAATTTATATTGATGATTAACAGTCTTAACTTATATCTTGCACCAACTCCGTATCCCGCCTCAGAATTAATTTTGAGGCTAATAGCATAAGTCCGTTAAAACGGACTCAAACATCGTCCTAGTCAGATAAATCTGACTTTAGCTATTAGCCAATAAATTTATTTATTGGCGGGATGAAAACCTGATGCAAGATATGAGTTAACCTATATCTTACACCTAGCCATAAATTAAAATTTGCGCTGAAAGCTTAAATCGGTTCAAAACCGACTGGCTCAGATTTTAACTTATTTTAATGGGTTTAAGCTTTGATCCGAAAAACTTTTTTACGGCTGATTGCAACTGTCGCGAGATGTCAGTTCACTGTCTTAACTGTCTTAACTGTCTTAACTGTCTTAACTATCCTTGCATTTTTCTGAAAAATCAGAGATATTAAAAGTGAAATTATTCTGGTAAAGATTTTTAATCCAAAATCAAAAATCTGATGATCCTTGATATATCAAAAATACTTTATAAAAATAAAGACGTGACAGCTTAATTTCTCATCAAAAGATGAATATACTAATAATCCTGATTGAAGTAGTATTTTTAATACTCATTTTCTCTCTGTTGAACTGGCTGATTGGCATAATCTTCCAGCAGGTTGCTAAAGTTTCTTGGCTGCAAGGAAGAATTGCAAATATCACCTTCTTACGCCGGAATATCAGCAGACTTTTAATTTTCATTTCTGTGATTTTGTGTCTTGTGCTGATTGGTGTGAATGGGATGGTGATTTATCGAGGTGGAAACATTCAAGAATTTCAACTTAATCTGATTCGCAGTCTTCCTACTCAATTTTGGATCAATCTCTTCACAGCGATTTTTAAAACTGTGAGTTTGCTAATGCTAGTTAAACTTAGCATACCACCTTTAAACAAAGGTATAGACTGGGTTTGTAATTACGCCAAGAAAGCCGACCAAATAAAGGCTAATGATGAGAGTACTCAAGCTTTTTTTCAGGTCTTAAAAAGAATTATCAATCATACTCTTTGGATATCATCAGCTATCCTGAGTGCTAAATTTTGCTACCTTCCAGAAGTAGTTCCCAAATATCTTTACATTGCCTTAAAAATATACATTATTGTCACAGTTGGCTTACTCATTGTCAAAGCTGTTGCTACTATAGTTGACACTCTCGACGCGCTAAGTCTTAAATACTCCAGTTCTAACAATTTACTGCGTTTATACGAGCGTTTACGCCACTTAATTCCCCTGTTCAAAAAATGTTTAGAATACATCCTCTATGTTGGCATAGTAAACCTTGTTGTTCCAGAAATAGAACCAATAGCTTGGGTAAGTGCTTATACCCCTAAAATTGTGCAGATTATTGGGGTTTATTTTATTAGCAATGTTTTGATTGAAATCGCTTACTTTATCCTTGATGAATTCTACCTCAAAGCCACAGAGGCAAACGATTCACAGCGACAGAAACGGTTGACGCTGATTCCTTTAATGCGGAGTTTTGCCAAATATTTTATCTACTTCACTGCCGGAGTTACTATACTCAAGCTAATTGGAATTGATCCGGCGCCCATCTTAGCAGGTGCAGGAATTGTGGGTATTGCAGTTGGTCTTGGGGCGCAAAACCTGATTAATGATGTTGTTTGTGGATTTTTGATTTTGTTTGAAAACTATTACTTGGTGGGTGATTATGTTGAAGTCGGGAAAGTAGAAGAAAGAAATATTGAGGGAATTGTAGAAGCGATTGAATTGCGAACTACTCACGTCCGTCATCCTGATGGTCAATTGCAGATTATTCGTAATGGAGACATTGGATCAATTATCAATTTCTCCAAACAGTATATATATGCAAGAGTGGAACTTAGCGTTTCCTATGACTCCAATTTAGATCATGTATATAGAGTGGTTGAGAAAGTAGGACAACAATTAAAGGCGGATGAACAGGATGTTCTAGAACCCACCCGTGTAGCTGGCATAGAACATTTTGGAGAGAATAACCTATTACTGCTAACACTGACAAAAGTCAAACCGGGAAAACACCTGCATATTCAGCGTGTTCTCCGCAAGATATTGAAGGATAATTTTAGTCAAGAAGAAATTGAAATTTGCGGTTTTTCCAAGAATTGATAGACGCGATATATCGCGTCTGGTACATATTCAAAATTATGACGGAAAATTCTATTCCTTGCAGTATTGACTAGTGGTCTGTTCTATCAAAAATAATCTGGGAGGGTGAGAACCCCTACCTTTACATGAGCGGATGAGGGATTTCGCAGATCATCAAAATCAATATTAGACCTCTTGCAAAAGTCGAATTAACCCCCCTCAATCCCCCCGTGAACGAGGGGAAGATTTAGTTCCCTAAGCGTTTACGCTTAGGGTTAGGGTGGGGTAAAAATATTTTTGCAAGAGGTCTATTGTAAAGTAGTTGCTGCAAAGAAGTACTATGATGGAAAGCAGATGCACCATTAGGCCATTTTTGCGGAAAGAGGAAAACTAATGATTGAAGAAGGAATTATAGTACCATTGCTCTATTTGGTTTTGGCTGGAGCTTATTTGTTAGTCATACCCGTAGCTGTACTGTTCTATCTGAATCAGCGTTGGTACGTAGCCAGTTCTATAGAACGCGCATTCATGTATTTTCTGGTGTTCTTCTTCTTTCCAGGTTTATTAGTTCTGTCACCGTTTGTAAATATACGACCAAAACGGCGACAAATTGAAGCGTAATTTAAGTTGGTAGGTCATATACTTATGCGACGTCTTGACGCTTTAGGAATTGTTTTTGGCGTTTTTATTACAGGTGGTTTGGCTTATCTAGTGCTGCAATTGGCTGGTCTGGATAATTTAGAAGCAGGTATCTGGAGTCAAGTCTTCCTAGTCGGTGGGTTAATAGGCTGGTTGATGACTTATATTTTCCGCGCTGTTAACCACAAAATGACCTACCATCAACAGCGCGATCGATACGAACAAGCTTATTTCCAAAAGCGCTTAGACGAACTCTCACCCGAAGAACTCGCAAAAATTCAAGCCGAGATCGAACAAGAAAAGGATTCTCAGGTGTAAAATTGTCATTTGTCATTTGTTGTTTGTCATTTGTCCTCAAGTTAATGACTCATGACCAATGACTCATGACCAATGACCATTTTACAGACGCGATATTCCTCGAGTCTCTAATGACCAATGACACTAATTTCTGACTGCTTTGAAACCCTCAGACAAAATCGCAAGTGCGCCTTAATTCCTTTTATTACTGCTGGCGATCCAGATTTAGAAACAACCGCAGCAGCTTTGCGAACTCTAGATAGCAGTGGCGCGGACATAATAGAGTTGGGTGTTCCCTACTCTGATCCTCTGGCGGATGGACCAGTAATTCAAGCCGCAGCTACCCGTGCTTTAGAACGAGGAATAACTTTAGATAAAGTGCTAGAAATGGTGAAAGCAACTAGTGCGAGTTTGCGATCGCCAATTATTCTTTTCACCTACTACAATCCGATTCTCAATCGGGGTATAGAAAATTTTCTCCAACAAATCGCCACTGCTGGTGTAGCTGGTTTAGTCGTTCCAGATTTACCCTTAGAAGAAGCCGCTAATTTACTCGAACCAGCAGCAAAAATTGGTATTGATGTAATTTTACTTGTTGCTCCCACCAGTTCTGCTGAACGTATTGCAGCAATTGCTCGCGCCTCCCAAGGATTTATATATTTAGTTAGTGTCACAGGTGTCACAGGAATGCGATCGCAAATAGAATCGCGAGCGTCAGATTTACTCAAGCAAATTCGTAGTGTGACAGATAAACCCATCGGTGTTGGTTTTGGTATTTCCCAAACAGAACAAGCAAGACAAGTTAAAGACTGGGGTGCAGATGCAGTTATTGTTGGTAGTGCGTTTGTCAAACGACTCAGCCAAGGTACACCCCAAGAAGGATTAAATGAAATCGCCTTGTTTTGTCAAAGTTTGAAGCAGGCGATCGCTAGTGAATAAATTAATTTAGGGACAGATACAGAAGTATTACTGAGAAGTTAGTTAAAAAAAAGTAATAAGTATAGGTAGATACTGAAACTTCAGCCATCAACCAGTAAAACTCTCACCCAGAACTACTTTTCTTTTCTGCGTTCTTCTGTTTACTTTTTTCTTCTGTCTCTATTTATCAAGTTTTTCCCCTAACCTTGGTAGACAATTTAACAAATATAGTCTTGAATATATAAAGCAGATACGCGGCATTAAAATATAGACTATTATGCAATAGTTTAGTATCGGGTGTAATGTATAGTTCTGTAATGTAGATTTATATGAGTGTGAGAGTGTCTAGATTCCAAGAAACCGTAGTGACGTCGCTATATAGGGGTAAAGGCGATGAGTGAAAGTATGGCATTTATCGGCGGCGTTGCTGTTGCTGGGCTAGCAGCTATCCTTTTGCTGAAAGGGACAGGAACATCTCTGCAACAACCAAACATTGCAATTCCTCAAATACCAAATTTAGTGCCGCAACAACCTTACTACCCCCCCCCCTACCAAGCACCCCCCCAAAGCCCACCCGTAAGCCCCAATCCTGATCAGAGTGTCGCCGTTGAACGAGCAAAGATGGAAAGCGACATGCTCAAGCGGGAAAATGACCAACTCAAAATCCAGCTTCAGCAGCTTCAAGTTCAAGCCGCAAATGCTCAAAACGCTGCTGCTTATTATCAACAGCAATTACAAAGCCAAAATAGTACAGCACAGTTGCAGCAACAAGAACAATCTCAAAATCGCTGGTGGTCTTCACCTATAGTTTGGGCTGTGGGAGGTATGTCTCTCACCATTGGTGGGGGTATTGTCGTAGCTGGAGTATTATCTTTATTTTCTCCTAAACAACGTTCTAGTCGTACTGTTCAGGTGATTCATCCCTACAATGGCCCTACACCACCCTTAGCTCCTGTACGTCGAGCGGAATTCCTACCACCCCGGACTGAAGCAAGACGAGTTGATGCACCAGAATATGACGACACCTATTAAATTAGTCGTCTAAAAGAATAAATTACAGTTCTTGTAGTTTATATAAACTACAATCTCATCGGTGTGCATCGGTGTACATTGCAAAAATCCGCTTGCGCTTCTAAGTTATATAAAGCTCGGCTAATTGCTTATGATCAAAAGCTTAGTCATTAAGTTTATTTAATAGGTTTTTGTCATTACCGATTACCGACATCTACGAATAATACAACTGTTCAAGCCAACATGATATAAGTATTGTTTTTGTGAATGACAATATTTTTTGGTATAATCACACTCTAACTTAATAGTTATTTTATGAATAGGCTTTGAAATCGAAAACCCAAGCCTGTCGAGGATGAGTTTGTTTTTACTCACAAAATAATTCTTATAGATATTTTTTTGTAAATATTTATTAGTTATTTTTGATTACCAAAAAGCATAAATTTTTGCAGATGTATTTCTTTATTCAGAGAAATACACAAAAATCTTTGTATATATAAGTGGACAGTTTCATAATTGTCTGCTCTAACTTAGTTAGGGATAATTCAGTACCGAACATTATTATTATTATATTTTTTTACATTCTCTCCAAAGAAAAAAACGAAGATAGAAATTTATCAAAAATCAAATAATTGTAAATTAAAGCACTCACATTTTAAAATAATTGATACTCTGATTTTTCTCAAATTAGATTATTTTTTTTTAAATTAAGGCATAACAAGTATTTGGCAAGTTAGTCATCATCTGTGTTTAATATTAAATTATTGGAAACAATAGTATTTTATTTAACCTAATTTTATATTTCTCAGGAAATATTCTGATACGCATAGGTTCCCTTTTGTAAAGATAATAAAAAATACTGAATAAATTTTTATAACCCTGATTGCTTATAATTCATTTGTGGGTAATATTACTGAAGTGCGATTTTAAAAATAAAATTTAACCTAGCTGATTGAGAACAGCGTTTTTGAGGTTTTGCATCAGAAACGTATTAACTTAAGAGCCAGGTTAAATAACTGTCGTTACTATGTGACCATCAATTAGGTTGATAACGGAATTCCCCTATCATCTAATTCATGACTCTCTGTTTGGCAATACTTTAATTAAAGTTCTCCCTAGTAGTGACTCCGTAAGAGTTCAATGCTCTAAAGACAAAACTTAAATAAGTTTGTGCTTTATTCAATAGAGCTAATTATTGTTTTATTCTTTCGTTGCTGGCATATCTTCGCTGCAACGATAGTGCTGTAATAGCTATGTTATTTAATCAGAGTAGGGTTATCAGTGGTCTTACCTCATGACAATACAAGATTACAGACAGTATTTGTCATGTTATTTAAACATCTGCATTATTTACAGTCACAAATCTGAGATAATTAGACTCCCATCACAAAAAAATAATCTTACTCAAGGGCGGTGAAATTGCGATTTTATCATCAAGTAAACAATTCAGTCTGTTGTCTTTCCATCTTACTCGCAAGATTGATTTTGCAAACCAACAACAGAAGAAAGTCCAAGCCACTAGCAAGCTTCTGTGACTTCAAAATAATTTGTGATTTAACTGAATAATTCTCCAACGCTGTCATACATCTGTTATTTAACAAATGTAGTTGAAATTGTTTGAAAATCACAATAATTACTGGTTTTTTGGTTAAAAACCCTAAATATTGGAAAAACTGCTGTTATTAATTAATGCCTTCCAATGACTTCTAAAATTTCATGGTTGAGGCATTGGAGCCTCTTTTGTCCTTTTTACATTTTTAGTATTTTTACTTTCGGGATTTCATCAGCTTTTTCTCAAACAAGCGTGATCACAAATACTGCTCGTGGGAGTGCAGATAATCTTCCTGACAGTCCGACAGGAAGGGTAGTTAACTCCAATGAGGTGACTTTGAGTGCTAGTCAAGCAGCACTACAAATCATCAAAACAGCAGACAGAGCAGCTGCCGAACCGGGTGATACAGTCATCTATACTCTGACGATTCGCAATACTGGTAACTCCCCAACCAACCAGATATCAATTACAGATAGATTACCCTTGGGAATGCGCTTTATTTCCAAGTCGCTCAAAGGTTCGATAGGAAATAGACCTGTAAACTTGAGTGCAACCACCGGTTCGAGTCGGACAGTAACCATCACCTCCAATGAAGGACTCCAACCCAATCAAAGCTTGATAGTCAACTATGCTGCTGAGGTGACACCAGATGCAATTCGGGGCGATGGTAGAAACACAGCCCAAGCTAGAGCAGGTAATCTTACCAGTAACCAAGCCAGCTATGTCTTACGAATTCGACCAGGTATTTTGTCTGATTGTGGCACCTTAATTGGACGTGTATTTGTTGATAAAAACTTTGACGGTGAACAGCAGCCGAACGAGCCAGGTATACCGAATGCTGTGATTTATCTAGATGATGGCAACCGGATCATTACCGATGCGAATGGTTTATTCTCCTTAGCCAATGTCGTTGCAGGTTATCGGACAGCAGCCCTAGATTTGACAAGCTTACCTGGCTATGCACTGGCACCGAATAAATACTTTATCGAAAGCAACAGCCAATCTCGCTTGGTCAAATTAGCACCCAGTGGCATGGCAAGAGTCAATTTTGGGGTTACGCCTGCGTTCTCAGGGGGGAAACGATGAAAAAAATCAAAAAGCTTTACCAAAATCAAAATTCTTTCTTTTACCTTTTTGGTCTTTCCTTACTATTTGTTTCTCCCAACGCAGTTTTTGCCAGTGTGGTCTCTGGAAAACAGGGGGACACGGTGACACGGGGACACGGTGACACGGGGACAAGGGGACAAGGAAACAAGGTGAAACAAATCTCCGCGTCTTCCCCTGTCCTGATTGCCCAGAATTCCCCATCTTCCGGTGATCCTAACTCGGTATTTCAACAAGATCCGACAATTGAATTTCAACAAAACCCTAACTCGCCAATCCAACAACAACCCACTTCGCCAACACCAGAGACAACACCATCAATAGAGAATTCACCAATAACTACCCCTGCTACGATTCCAGGTAAATCAAAAATCACGCTGGAAATCACACCTATCGGCGATCCGCGTGTGCAAGCCGATGGACGTTCCACAATTAAACTGCAAGGAAGAATTATTGATGAAAAAGGTGAGATTATTCGCAAAGATGCGATCGCAACCCTCACCACCAGTGCCGGTAAATTCGTTGGCGCCGACCAAGACAAAGACCAGGGCGGGTTTCAGGTGCGTGTGATTGATGGAGAATTCATCGCCACCTTACAATCAGACATCAAACCCCAACAAGTCCGGATTCGAGCCGCGATCGATAAAATCAAAAAACCATCGCTCAATGTTCCCAGAGAATTGGGTGATATCAAAAATCCCACCTTTCCCCAACAGACAGATAATTCCTGGCTAGAGGAATTTGCCCAAGTACCCATAGAAGCCTACACCCAAATAGAATTCAGTACCTATCTGCGACCTTCCCTAGTAACAGGGGTACTGAATTTGCGGATTGGACCAGGAGGAACTAATTATTGGGGAAGCTTCCAAGAATTTCTCAATCCTGACGAGATAGACAAAGGCACAACCGTAGATTTTTATGGAGCTGCCTTTGCTACAGGAAAAATCGGAGATTGGTTATTTACAGGAGCATTCAATAGCGATCGCGCCATCAATCAAGACTGTGAGGGTAACAATCGCCTGTTTGGTGGTGTCCAGTTCTGCGAACAACCCTATCCAGTTTACGGCGATAGTTCCACCGCTACCCCCACCACCCCTTCGATTGATAGTTTCTACGCTCGCTTAGAACGTACTCCGTCGATTGTGGGAGCAGAACCAGATTACTTCATGTGGGGCGACTACACCACCAATGAATTTGCTCGCGCCTCCCAACTGTATACAGCTACCTCCCGCCAACTCCACGGTTTCAAAGCCAACTACAACCTGGGCAACCTGCAAATCACAGGCTTATACGCCAACAATATAGAAGGTTTCCAACGGGATACCATCGTTCCTGATGGTACTGGTGGTTACTACTTCCTTTCCAAACGTCTATTAGTTCCTGGCAGTGAAATTGTTTATCTCGAAGCAGAGGAAATTAACCGCCCTGGTACGGTGGTAGAACGCAAACAAATGGTGCGTGGTGCCGACTACGAGATTGATTATGATCGCGGCACAGTGCGGTTTAATCGTCCGGTTTTTGCCACAGAACTCAACCCCTTTGGTTCAACTTTAGTTAGACGTATTGTCGTTACTTACCAGAATGAAGGCGGCGAAGACTCCAACCTCCTGGGGGGACGCTTGCAATATAACTTCTCCAACGATTTCACCAATAAAACCTTCGGCGCTGTTAGTTATCTGCGGGAAGACCAAGGCGACCAAGATTTTGAACTATTCGGTGGAGATTTCTTAATCTCTTTAGGAAATGCAGGCAAGATAGTCGGGGAATTTGCCCACTCCAATAACAATCTGATTACAGGGGAAGAAGCCAGTGGAAACGCTTACCGCTTAGAAGCTTTTGGAAATATCACACAAAATCTTTTCGGTCAAGCTTACTATCGTGCCGTCGAGCCGAACTTCTCCAACAACGCAACCTTTAGCTTTGCACCCGGACAAACCCGCTACGGAGCATCTTTACTCACCAAACTGAGTGACCTGACTAGCTTTAGAGTTGCCTACGACGTCGAAGAAAACTATGGTACTACACCCACCTCCATTACTAACTTCTTTGATTTATTCGACCCACAGCCACAAAACCGTCCTGGTGAACGAGTCAGTAACGAACTGAGAACCTTCCGGGCAGGAATTTTGCAAAAGCTCGGTAATAGTGATCTCAGCTTGGAATACGTCAACCGTTCCCGTGATGATCGTATTGGTGATGACTTAGATGGTGATGCGAGTCAAATTGTCTCCCGTTTGAAGTTCCCATTGACAGATACCTTGACTTTCCAAGCCCAAAACGAACTAAATTTGGGTGACTCTGACCCCTTGTATCCCAACCGGACTACTTTAGGTTTAGACTGGAAAGCTGCTGAGGGAGTGACATTCCGACTAGCACACCAATTTTATGATGACAGCGAATTACTGCCAGGGAATTCCCTCACCACCTTAGACACAATTGTCGATCAAAAATTATCAGATGATACTTCCCTACTGGGTCGTTATTCTGTACTCTCTGGCTTTGGTGGCTTGCAGGGACAAGGCGCTCTCGGCGTGGCTCAGGGTTTGAAAGTTGCACCCGGATTAAAAGTCAACCTGGGTTATCAATACGTGTTCAAAAATATCTTTAATGGTACAGCAGCCGGAGATAGATATCCGCAATACTACGCAGTTGGTCAAACTGCTTCGACTTTAGGACTGTTTTCTGGTTCCGTCTACAGCTTGGGATTTGAATACACCGATAATCCTGATTTTAAAGCCCGCGCCGATTTTGAATATCGTGATGGTGATCAAAGTAATAACCTAGTAATTTCTGCCGCCGCCGCCGGAAAAATCTCTCCAGCTTTAACAGCCTTAGTCCGCTTCCAACAAGCAGGAGAAGCTAACGTCTACCTTCCTAGCACCGTCAACAGTATCGATACAAACGGGATCAGATTCCAAGAACTGGGAGACACAGCAAATCTCAAAATCGGTTTGGCATACCGCGACCCCACCAACGACAAATTCAACGGGCTACTGAAATACGAATGGCGGCAAAACTTTGATTCGATTCCCGAAACTCAACTTACAGGTAGTACAGCCACAGGTCATATCTTTTCCGCAGAGGGTATTTATGCCCCCAATTGGCGCTGGGAATTCTACGGTAAATATGCTTTGCGTAATGGCGTCACCTACTTCGACGACGAAAGATATGACGGTAGTACAAACTTGGCACAGTTGCGAGCAGCTTTTCGACTGGGTTATCGCAACGACTTAGCTGTTGAAGGACGATGGATTGGACAAAACTCTAATAGCGGCACTGACTACGACGAATTCGGTTTTGCAGTGGAAACTGGATATTACGTCACTCCTGATTTGCGTTTGGGCCTCGGTTACAGCTTTGGTAGTGTGGATGACCGCGACTTTACCGGTTATCGTTCCGAAGGTGGTTTCTATGTGAATATCAGCCTGAAATTAAACGAACTTTTAGGCGGCTTTGGTTTACAAAAACCAGTACCCAAGCAAGAACAAGAGTCAGAAATCCCAACGGCGCAAACAGAACCAGGAAAACAGACATCCCAAAGTAAATTGATTCAGCGTTTGAAACAGACACAGGCCCTTAAACAAAAGCTGAAAGCAGAAATTAGAGGCCAGAAAGAAGGATGATATTTTGGCATTCTTCATTAGGACTTACGCACACTCAAAAAATCCTTGGCGTCTTGGCGTCTTGGCGGTTCAATAAATTAAACTTTGTGGCAATTTTTGCGTAAATCCTGTTCATAATTCATACTTCATTGTTTTCAAACGTGGTGCCATAGGAGTGAGTAATGTCCAAATTGAAATTAAAAAAAAAGAAGGCAAAAGGAATAATTTACCTTTTACCTTTAACTGTGTACCTTTTACCTCCAGAAATTGCTTTCGCTCAAACCCCCACTCCCGGTGTGCGAGTGGTGGTAAATAGCAATCAAGACGGGAGTCCTACCCCTGATAATGCCGTAACTTTGCGAGAAGCGATCGCGATCGTTAATGGTACGCTACCAACAGCACAACTCAGTGCAGCTGAGAAAGCACAGGTGACACCAACCACAACTGGTGCTTCTCGAATTGAGTTTAATTTACCTGCTGGTACAACTACCATTGAGTTACAAACCCAACTACCAGATTTAGCTACTCCCGGATTAGTTATCGATGGCTCAACTCAACCAGGATACGATCCAAAAGGTTCAGCAACCGCGGAAATTGCCATTCCTGTACCAGTAGTAGCAATCACCCCCGCAGCTAATAAAGAGATTTTGCGCGGATTGACTGTGGTTGCTGATGGTGTAACAATTCGTGGCTTGAGTATTTACGGTTTTACGGGTAAACCGATAAAACAGATTTTGGGAAATATCGCTTTTGACACTGATCCCAAGCCAGTAACTCTCACTACACCACCGGGGGATATTGTCATAGCTCACCCTTTCCCACCTCCAGATATCAGTCGTCAAAAACCACCCAACAGTAGTTTTCCCTTCCGCGCCTCCGATGTGCCACCCAAAAATGTTGTGATTGAAAACAACTGGCTGGGATTAACAACTAATGAACAAATGCCAGAACAAACCTCAGCATTTGGGGTTTATGTTTTTAACTCCCAAGGAGCAACAATCCGGCGTAACCGGATTTATTATCATGATGGCAGTGCTGTAATTACATCTGTACGTGGTGAAAATACGGTAGTACAAGAAAATATTCTCGTTGCTAACGGTATTGCAGGGATGCCCGATGCTTTGAGATTTGAAGGTTTGGTCAACCAGTCGCAAATTTTAGGCAATTTGATTTGTGGTAATGATGGGGCTGGTGTGTATTTATTCAAACCTCAAGGTAGTGTAGCAATCCAGAATAACAAAATCACTTACAACGGTAGACGCTTGCGCCGAGCAGCAGTTTACCTCATGGGTAGTAATCACCAGGTAGTTGGTAATGAAATTGACTATCAAACCGGGCCGGGGGTCGTGGTGTCGGCTTTTCCCAGGAATGATGTTAGTCAAAGAAAACCAGGCGTGAAGAATATTATTCAAAATAATAAATTTGCGACGTTAGAAGGTTTGAGCATTGACCTGAATACTCAGCAAAATTTGGATGTCAGCGACTTTCAAATCGGAGATGGCCCCAATCCGCGCCGGGATTCCCCTAATCGTCGCCTGGAAACTGGGAATGGAGCGATTAATGCTCCAGAGTTTAAACAAAGGGCATTTTTGCCGACAAGTAACAGCGTCACTTTACAAGGTAAAGCCGATCGCGGTTCGCAAGTGACAATTTACCGCTTAGGTGATTATCAACGGGGTTACGGCGCATTAAGTGAAGTATTAGCAACCGTACCTGTAGATCAGAGTGGTAAGTTTAGCACCACAGTCGAGAACTTGCAAACCGGAGATGTAGTCAGTGCGATCGCCACTGATCCGGAATATGGGACATCGGAACCAGCTCTGGCAGCAATTATTGGCACTGATGGCACAAAACCGAATTTAAAGCCTAGTTCTCAACCAACCCAGCCTCCACAGTGTACTTCTCGACCAGTACCGCCACCACCACCAGAACCACCAGCACCACCGCCACCACCAGAACCCCCAGAAATCATCCGCATCCAAGCACCAAATAATGTCCACTTTGCCTTAGATAAATCCTTTATTAGTGCTGAAAGTGCTGCTGTTTTGGATCGGGTAGTAGCAGTATTGCAAAAATATCCTTTCATTGTGGTCGAGTTAGAAGGTCACACCGATCCTCGTGCCAGCAATGCGTATAACTTGGCACTGGGTAGACGTCGGGCCTTATCTGTAAGAAATTACCTGCTGCGTAAAGGTATTAGTCCCGAACGGATGACCATTCGTTCCTTCGGTGAAACCCAACGGAAAACCCAAGGTAGTACACGTGTTGATTACGCACGCGATCGCCGTACAGAAATCATCTACAAAGACGTGCGAGGTATCGAACTCATCGTAGAACCACAAGAACAAGACTTGCAAATAGAAGCTCCGAGGTAGGGATCGGGGATAAGAGAGTGTGGGGAGTGTGGGGAGTGTGGGGAGAATAACCAATCCTTAATTCCCGATCCCCTTTCCCCGATCCCTATTTTCAAATGAAATATTTAGGAACTAGAAAATGAAAGCTCTATTTAAACATTTAAATTTTCATCCTTGTGGGGGTACGCTGCTAGCAGCACTATTGGCTATTCCCCAAATTCCTCTACAAGGAAGTATTTTCAATCAAAAAGCTGTTGCACAACAGACAAGTTGTCCAGCGGGTACTACACAAGAAACTCTCAGCTGGGGAACGAGTAACTTCCAAACGGCAAACTTTAATCAAACTTTCAACATTGGGGGCGTCAGCACTAATTTTCAGATGACGGAAAGTCCAGCGGGATTTATCCGAGATCAACCACCTCAAGTTATTGGCCCGGTTCCCTACGGGGTTGTCCCTGGCCCTTATGGTGGCATTAATAGTCCATATTTGCGCTGGGGAATAGATGCTTCACAACAAAGTTCAACCGTAAACTATCGGGAAGGTACTGCAACACTTACTATCACTTTTGCCCAACCAGTAACTTTCCCTGTTCCCCTGACATTATTGGACGTGGATCGCGATCGCCAAGACGAACTTCCCTATCAGGATCAAGTTACAGTTACTGCATTCAATCAAGGTCAAAGTGTACCAGTTACCCTGACTAATATTGGAGCTGGTGCGGTTGCTCAAATAGTTAGCGCTAATGTGGCACGGGGAGCCGATCCGCGTGTGGGACCAGGAAATTCACCTAATGATCAGAGTTTAGGTAATGTTTTTGCGACATTTGCCCAACCTGTCACCCAAATTCGCATCGTTTACCAGAGTGGACCATTATCATACGTCGAAAATCAACGACCTGGACAAGATGAAACTATTGGTCTTGCTGATCTAACTATCTGTGCGCCTTCAGCACCAGGTTCCATTGGTGATACTGTCTTTAATGATACTAACGGTAACGGTCAACAAGACCCAGGTGAACCAGGAGTTGGTAATATTCCCCTTACCCTAACTTTACCAGGTCCCGACGGACAACTAGGTACTCCTGACGACACTACCCAGACAACAAATACTAATGCTAGCGGTAATTATTCTTTCACCAATTTGCCAGCAGGCCCTTACAGAGTAAGTGTCACTCCTCCTTTTAATTTACCAGATGTCACAACTGGTGGTGGTAGGCAAGTTGACGTGACACTGAATCCTGGTCAGTCTTTAGATACTGTTGATTTTGGCTTGCGCCGACCGCCTGGTGGTGCGATTGGGGACTTTGTTTTCACAGATCGAAATGGCAATGGCAGTGTTGATAATGGTGATACAGGAATAGCAAATGTTACTGTAACCCTACGGAATAGTACTGGTCAAGTCGTGAGTACAACTCGTACTGATAACAACGGTAATTATTTGTTTACTGGTTTGCAGCCAGGTAATTACACTGTAGAGGTAACACAACCAAGCGATTTCACAGCCACAACCAACACGACTTTAACAGCTAGTATCACTGACGCAAACTCCGAAAATCTCAACATAGACTTTGGTTTCCGTCCAGGTCAGGCGGGAGCATCTGGAGAAACGAATCTGCGGATAGTCAAGCGCATCACCAATGCTTTGAGAAACAATCAGCCCATCAGTGGTGTCAGCTTCAACACTTTTATCAATGACCCCAATAATAATGATGATGACAGATTACAGCAAGCTGGGCGATCGCCTGTTGGTCAAATTAATCTCCAACCACCCTTAAGCAGTGGTGATCAAGTTGAGTATACAGTTTATTTTCTTGCTGATGGTACTCAGCAGCTACAAAATGCAAGGTTCTGCGATCTGATTCCAGCAGGTACCAGCTATGTTTCTAACAGTCTTTCCGTGATTGGAATTAGCAACCAAGGACAAGTCTTATCACCTCTAGCACCACTACAAGAGTTTGCCAATATTTGTGGTAGTAGCAACAATCAAGGTGCAGTAGTTGTTGGACCCGCCAACATTCCCGGCGGACAGACTGGTTTCATCCGCTTCCGGGTGACGGTTGATTAGAGGG
This sequence comes from Westiellopsis prolifica IICB1, assembly GCF_004323185.1. Lineage (GTDB taxonomy): Bacteria > Cyanobacteriota > Cyanobacteriia > Cyanobacteriales > Nostocaceae > Pelatocladus > Pelatocladus prolificus_A. The sequence goes on along the minus strand of NZ_NAPS01000001.1, from coordinate 1,598,235 downwards.
GAAAAGGGATCGGGGATCGGGGATCGGGGACAAGGGAGACTTATCAGTTATCAGTTATCAGTTATCAGTTATCAAATTAAACTGCTCACTGTTAACTGTTAACTGTTAACTGATTCATGCCCGATCCCCGCTCCCCGCTCACGTTACAATCAACACCGGACAAGGAGACAAATTAATCACACGGTTTGTAACACTCTCATGGGCGCCTTCGTCAGTTAAACCAAGTCCGCGACAGCCCATGACAATTAGATTTGCTTCTATCTCATCAGCTACATCACAAATTACAAATGCGGGTTTCCCCTGTCTTTCAATTGTTTCTGTTTGAATTCCTTGTTGGGAAAAGGCAATTTTAGCAGTCTCTAGCAGTTTGGCAACATTTTCAGGTGAGGACATGACAACATCCTCTTTTGGTGCATCTGTATCTGGTTCTTCCACCACACTCAAAAGCACCAAACGACTGCTGTATTTTTGTACAACATCTATCACGACATTGATTGCTTCCTGAGTTTCCCGACTTTGGTCAATTGGAAACAGAACTTTTTTGAACATTACATTCACCTGTTAGTTGATAGAATTTACTGTCTGCTTCCTGTTGGTAGAGCATGAGAGTGGCTATTTCTCCACATGTTTTGGTATTGTCACCGCAGACAATTAACAAGAAACTAATCACTTAACAATTCTTTGCACCACGTACTCCTGTACAATCACAGAAAGGATCTAATAAATGTAAAACATAACAAAAAGGCAATCAGGAGGTTTGTGACGTGTCAAAGAAAACTTTAGCAAATTTATCTGCAACTGACTTATCTGGAAAACGTGCGTTTGTACGGGTTGATTTTAATGTACCTGTAGATGATGCAGGTAATATTACAGATGATACTCGCATCCGCGCAGCTCTACCAACTATCCAAGATTTGGTGCAGAAGGGAGCTAAGGTGATTCTAGCAAGCCATTTCGGGCGTCCCAAGGGTGTAGATGAAAAATTGCGTCTGACTCCGGTTGCTAAACGTCTTTCTGAGTTGTTGGGACAAGAAGTTGTTAAAGCTGATGACTGCATCGGTGATGATGTTGCAGCTAAAGTCGGGTCTTTACAAAATGGACAAGTACTGTTATTAGAAAATGTTCGTTTTTACAAAGAAGAAGAAAAAAACGATCCCGAATTTGCAAAGAAATTAGCAGCTAATGCTGATTTGTATGTCAACGACGCTTTTGGTACAGCACACCGCGCCCATGCTTCTACTGAGGGTGTAACACAATTTTTGAGTCCTTCTGTGGCTGGATATTTGGTGGAAAAAGAATTGCAATATTTGCAAAGCGCCATTGAAAGTCCACAACGTCCTTTAGCAGCAATCATCGGTGGTTCCAAGGTTTCTAGCAAAATTGGTGTCATTGAAACACTGCTAGAAAAATGCGACAAGTTAATCATCGGCGGTGGGATGATTTTTACTTTCTACAAAGCTCGTGGTTTGAGTGTTGGTAAGTCTTTGGTGGAAGAAGACAAGCTAGAGTTAGCAAAATCTTTAGAAGCGAAAGCCAAAGAAAAAGGCGTTACCTTATTGTTACCTACAGATGTAGTAGTAGCTGATAAGTTTGCTGCTGATGCTAATTCTCAAACCGTTAGTATTGAGAACATCCCCGATGGTTGGATGGGCTTGGATATTGGCCCTGATTCTGTGAAATTATTCCAAGACGCTTTGGCTGATTGTAAGTCAGTAGTTTGGAACGGGCCGATGGGCGTATTTGAATTTGATAAATTCGCTGTTGGTACAGAAGCGATCGCACATACTTTGGCTGACATCGGCAAAAACGGTGCAACCACCATTATCGGTGGTGGTGACTCTGTAGCCGCAGTCGAAAAAGTTGGTTTAGCCGATCAAATGAGCCATATTTCCACTGGTGGTGGTGCTAGCTTAGAGTTGCTAGAAGGTAAGGTATTACCTGGAATTGCTGCTTTAGACGAAGCGTAATTAGTGACTAGGGGACAAGGGAGACAAGGAGGACAAGGAGGACAAGGGAGGAGTAAAAAGCAATTTTTTTTCCGCCTCCACCTTGTCTATTCCTGATCCCTAATCCCCTATCCCTAATCCCCTATCCCCTATCCCAAAAAATATGGAATCAAAATGGTTAGAATGGGCGCAAAAATTACAAGCGATCGCTCAAACTGGACTAACTTTTTCCGAAAACCCGTATGATCTAGAACGATTTCAAGCAATACAAGCGATCGCTGCGGAAATTTTCGCAACTCACACCAACGCTGAACTGAGTTATATCTTGGATCTGTTTGATCGTGATGTCGGATATGCGACTCCCAAAGTTGATGTGCGTGGTGCAGTATTTCGCGATGATTGTATATTAATGGTAAAAGAACGAGTGGATGGTGGTTGGACATTACCTGGTGGCTGGGCTGATATTGGTTTTTCACCCAGTGAAGTCGTCGTTAAAGAAATATTTGAAGAATCAGGATATCTGACTCGCGCTGTCAAACTCTTAGCAGCATACGACAGAAACAGACAAGGACACTCACCCCATCCCCATTACATATATAAATTGTTTTTTCTGTGCGAACTTATTGGTGGTTCCCCCACACCCAGCATTGAGACAGAAGCAGTAGGATTTTTCCCGGAAAATGAAATTCCCGAATTATCTATTGGGCGTGTCACACCAGCACAAATCACTCGACTTTTTCAACATTACCGCAACCCAGATTTACCAGCAGACTTTGATTAGTGTAATTAAGTAAACTGCGATCGCGTCCACAAGCTCGTCTAATCTACTCAGTATAGTAATTTACCAATATCCCTACATGGAGGTTTCCGTTATGGTAGAACCTGTTGATAGTACACTCACTGATACCACCTGGCCCAGTCTGCCTGTTGCAGCATGGCAAGATACATATGCAACGCTGCATTTGTGGACTCAAATCATTGGTAAAATTCGGCTGGCGCTGGCTCCCAAAATTAACCACTGGTGGCACTCTACCCTGTATGTAACCCCACGTGGACTAACGACCTCTTCAATTCCTTACGAAACACGCACCTTAGAGATTAGCTTTGACTTTCTTGAGCATCAGTTAAAAATCGAGACTAGCGACGGGATCACCAGAATAATCGCCCTTGCTCCTCGCTCGGTAGCTGACTTCTACCAAGATGTTATGGGTACACTGAGCGCAATTGGCATTTCCGTTCGGATTTGGACAAGTCCACAAGAAGTAAACCAGCCAATTCCCTTTGATCAAGATCACGTACATGCAGCTTATGATCCGGAGTACGCCCAAAGGTTTTGGCGTATTCTGGTACAAGCAGATAGGGTGTTGAAAGTATTTCGCTCACGTTTTATTGGTAAATGTAGCCCTGTACACTTTTTCTGGGGTAGCTTTGACTTGGCTTTTACCCGTTTCTCTGGGCGTCGCGCTCCAGAACATCCAGGTGGGGTTCCCAACATGGCAGATTGGGTAACAAAAGAGGCTTATTCCCATGAAGTGAGTAGCTTTGGGTTTTGGCCTGGTGGTGGAGCAGTGGCCGAACCTGTTTTTTACTCCTATGCTTATCCCGAACCAGAGGGATTTAAAGACTACCCCATCCAACCAAAGGAAGCATTTTACAGTCCCCAGATGCAAGAGTTCATTTTGCCATATGAAGCATTACGGCAAGCTGATGATCCGGATGCAGTACTCCTTGCCTTTTTGCAGAGTACCTATGATGCAGCTGCAAATTTAGGAAATTGGGATCGAGCAGCGTTGGAATCTACCTCATGATTTAGTATACCGCTAGACAAAATCAGTGGGAAATGATGGGTATTAGGAGCGTGCATTGCTTGTATACCAAGATTAGCTCGATTGAGGATGTCAGCATCTGTGGGAATCACTGCTCCCCGACTATCTAAGATAGAGTGATTGAAGTTAAATCCATTCAGGTTGAAGGCAACAGAACAAACACCTAATGCAGCAAACCAGATACCTATTGTTGGCATACAAGCAAGCAGGAAATAGAAAGTGCGGTGATTTCGACTAGCAACAGGGGGAATCAGCAGGCGACCGAAAAAACCATAATGTCCTGCCAAGTAGCTGTAAGTCCTTTCCTGTTGACCAAGTCGATACCCAGCGTTGATAGATTCATTTTCGTCGGTATTGCGAATCAGCGTTGAGGTGACTAACGAACCATGCAAGGCACTTAAAAATGCGCCACCAAAGACTCCAGCAACCCCCAACATATGGAATGGATGCATCAGGATATTATGATTTGCTTGCACGGCCATCATAAAGTGGAATGTCCCTGCAATTCCCAAAGGTAAACCGTCAGCAAAGCTACCTTGACCAATGGGGTAAACTAGCAAGACAGCTGTTGCGGCGGCGGCTGGTGCAGAAAAAGCAACGGCAATCCAAGGACGCATACCAAGGCGATAGCTAAGTTCCCAAAGTCTTCCCAAATAGCACCAAATACCAATTAAAAAGTGCAGCACAATCAACTGATAGGGACCGCCGTTGTAAAGCCATTCATCTAAGGAAGCAGCTTCCCAAATAGGATAAAAATGCAAGCCAATCGCAGCAGAAGTTGGCACAACAGCAGCGGTAATCAAATTGTTACCATCCATTAAAGAACCTTTTATTGGCTCTCTAATACCTTCCATATCTACGCCAGGGGCCAAAATAAAAGCGAGAATGAAACAAATAGTAGCAGCGAGCAAAGTCGGAATCATCAGCACCCCAAACCAGCCGATATAAATTCGATTCTTAGTGCTGGTGATCCACGCACAAAATCGATCCCATAGATTAAAAAAATCAAATTCTTTTCGACGTTGAATGATAGTTGTCATCGTTTCTGCCTCCTCGGAAAAGAGAATGTACATTAATTGTTGAAAATGAGTGAAAGAAGCAATATTTCAGTTTTTTGTGCAGTTAAATCTGTATATTTCGTAGTTGCAAATTCTAGTAGCGGTTAGTGTTTTAATTGCTGAGATTCAGAGTTATTAAATCTCTCAAATATTCTCTATAATATTCTAGAAAAAGTGTTAGTAATACTTACGAATGAGTTAAATATCTTTGCAATCCTTTGTGGATGTTTACTTAGCTTTGGCAGCAAAGGGTTTAAACCCTTCGCTAATAGCGCAAATCGTCTGAAGACGACTTCATAAAATCAAACAGTCCCTTCCCTTGTTCTCCTTGTCCCCCCAATCCCCCTCATCCCCCCAATCTCTAAACTTTTTGCTGTTGATAACGTTCTTTAAACATTTTTTGCTGTTGTTTGTGATCCACAATTGGAGTCGGATAATCAACAGCTTGGCGTTCTAAAGGTGTAATATTACCAGTAAGTAAATACTGAGTATCAAATGAACGCAACTCTGGAACCCATTGACGAATATATTCACCATCTGGATCGAATTTTTGCGCTTGGCTAGCGGGGTTAAAAATCCTTAAAGGCTTAGGGTCCATCCCACTAGAAGCACTCCATTGCCAACCACCATTATTTGCAGATAAATCCCCATCAATCAGTTTCTGCATAAAATATTTTTCTCCTAACTGGGGATTAATGAGCAAATCTTTAGTCAAGAAACTGGCGACAATCATCCGACAACGGTTATGCATCCATCCAATTTCGTTCAACTGACGCATAGCTGCATCAACTATCGGATAACCAGTTCTACCCTCACACCAAGCTTGAAAGTGTTCTTGGTTGGTTTCCCAGGGAAAACTTTTGAAGGCTTCGCGGTATGCACCTACGGCTAATTCAGGAAAATTATACATGGCATGTTGGTAGAATTCCCGCCATGCTAATTCTTGTTGCCAAGTGCGGATATTGGTTTGGGTTTCTTCGCTACGGCTATTTTCCAGAGCATTTTGTGTAGCTTCCCAGACAGTGCGAATACCGATCGCACCAAATTTTAAAGCTGCACTCAACCGAGATGTACCGTCAATGGCTGGGAAATTTCGCTGTTCTTGATATTCGTTAATAGAGCGATCGCCAAATTCTTCTAATCTTTCTTGAGCTGCTTCTTCCCCTGGGGCAATAATTAATTCATTATCCCAGACAAATCCTAAATCTTTGGCTGAAGGTAATGCAATAACTCCAGCATTCTTGGCAGTTTCTTTTTCTGATTCTGTTAAACCCTCAGCATTTTGCAGGGTTTCTACTGGTTTTGCTTTTGGTTTGCTAACCCAATTCTTCCAGAAGGGAGTGTAAACAGTATAAGGTTGATTGGAACCAGTGCGGATCTCATCTGGTGCGTGCAGAATCTGATCCCAGTTTTGATCGAGAAACTCGATTCCTTTTTCTTTGAGTGCAGATATTATAGTGCGATCGCGTTCTTGAGAGTAGGGTTCCACATCCCAATTCCAGAATACTGCTTTTGCACCTAATGTTGCCGCCAGTGCTGGAATTGCTTGTGTCGGGTGAGCGTGGAGTATCAATAGTTGGCTACCAGCTTGAGCATATCGCTGTTGTAGAGCTTCTAAACAACCAATCATATAAGTCACCCGCGCAGGTGCAACATCATCCCGTTCTAGAATATTCGGGTCGAGACAAAATACACCGACTACTTTTGCACTGCGTTGTCTTGCGCCAGCAAGTCCGGTATTATCAGAAATACGTAAATCACGACGATGCCAAAACAGAATTAAGTCAGACATTCACTCATTTAAATAGTTCGCCTGTACTAGATTAGACCTAATAGTGCTAATTAGCATCAGTCTATTGGAAAATTCTATTAGGTTCTGGGTGTGGCGATCGCAATATAAGTCATAGTTTTTTTAAACATGATATGCGGTCAATACAGTACTTTTATCGGGACTGTAGATGGATTCGACTCTTGGATAACTATCGTGTGACCACCATATTTTTATTCTTCCACCTTGAGCAGGTGCAGTTCCTATTTCAAAATATCCAGCATTAAGCATCAGTTTTTCAAACTCGTTTGACAATAATGTTTTACTAGTAAATGCGGCTAAACCTTGTATTGTGTGTTTATCAAGCGTCATAGCTGCCCTGGTAGGTCGTAAATATTTTGTATCCTGGTAGGACTATTCCGACACCTACAAAACTGTGAATTTTACCGGGATATCTGTAAGGGTTATCATCAGGTACTGCACCACCAATTCTAATCGTGAAATATGGACACCAAAAATATAATCCTGGTATTAGCAAGTCCATACTGTAGGCAATAGCTCTAAGATTTTCGTTAATAGTTTTAATTTCTTCTCTCTCGCGTTTAATTTTCATATTTGTACTTCTAATTTTTGATTATTTAACTCTGTTATAAATATAGATACGAAATTAAACATTCGCGCAATCTTTAACGACAATAAGATTAATCGCGAATGATATCATAATATGATATTGGGAAAAAGGCGATCGCACTGTGGACAAGATGAGCGAACGCAATTTAGCATTGATCAATTAAGCAGACATCACATTTTATCCAAATGACTAACGGAGTGATTGCTCAAGCTGCCGTTGCCATCAATTAACTTGTTCGCCATTGCAGTTTAAGTTGGTTGAGTGGCAAGAAGCTCGGCAACTGGAGGAACTTGTAAAGTAGATTGTTTATTCCGCTTTCGATTAGAACCGCCTGCCTTTGAATACTCGATACTTTTTTTGCCGTACATGCTCGCGACTCCACTGAGCATCCGTTCAGACATTTCTGAAAGCGCCTTGTCCATCTGGTCTAATGTCTGACGAGATTCATCAAGATTGGACAGCAGTTTATTATGGGCTTCCAGCTTGGCACGAGTGGTATTAATTAGTTGATTGTAGGCTTCAATGGTTAATCCGTTTCCTAAATTCAGATGCTCATCAATAGATTTAAGCAGGGCGAGACGACGTTGAGCTTTATCAACAGCAGCAGAACCACGAGTTTTTACAGACATGGGAGTATTTATTGAATTATTCTTTTTTCAAGATAATGTAATCTTCTTGTCCCTGATATCAGTATTTATGTGGATTTTTGATTCAACGCAATAATTAAGAATTCAACAGTATTTATATTTAACTATTTGTATGATTTTATCATATTGGGTATAACTATAATAAGTAACAGCGCTCACCGAAATGATTTTTGCGTGCGGCGAAATGATTTTTGTATGCGCTGAAATGATTTTTGCGCTCGGCGAAATGATTTCTGGGTTCGGCGAAATGATTTTTGCG
>NZ_NAPS01000001.1:1494707-1589970 GCF_004323185.1 Westiellopsis prolifica IICB1 | reverse complement strand
GCTCACCGAAATGATTTTTGTGTGCGCCGAAATGATTTTTGTGTGCGCCGAAATGATTTTTGGGTTCGGCGAAATGATTTCTGGGTTCGGCGAAATGATTTTTGGGTTCGGCGAAATGATTTTTGGGTTCACATTTTGGGTAAAGTAAAGTGAAAGCGATCGCCTTGCAGAAAATATCAAAAATCAGGCAATTCTCCAAAGGAGACGCTACGCGAACGCATTTTGGGTAAAGTGAGAGCGATCGCTTTTTTTATGCATTCAATTCTCAATTTTGCGAAGTTGCTAATACTACTGCGACGCATTACAACCCCAACCAACCTCGCAACGATTGCTCTAGCATTTCAGCATCAGCATCAGCTAACTTGCCGATCACTTTTACAACCAAGCTTTCATGCACCGTATATAAACCTCTCTTGACTGCTGTGGCGACGTTTAGACCTGCTGCTCCCCACTCAGACAACACAAACTCACCTTCTAGTAATGCTCCAGTTTTGCTTGTCAAAGGTGTGATTAGGACATCTTGAGAAACGTGTGGCGCACTTACCACAACCGCAGGTCTAATCTTGGAAGTGGACAAATCTGAAAAGGGATACTGAACCAAAATGATGTCATTTTTAGAGTAGCTGGGCATAGACATCATCATCAGGATTATCCCAAACTGCATCCAGTGATATTTGACTGGCTTGAAGCCAAAATTCAGTTTCATCATCAGGAAGCAATGTCACTAGTACTCTTGTTCCTTCTGATAATTCCGCTGACTCCAGAAGTTCTATTTTTCCTTGCCGAACAGTAGCCCAAAGCGTTTTTAGCATATCCGTTTTATGAATAGTCATGCTTTGATTTTATGCTGCCATGCCTAACAGAGCGATCGCATTTTGGGTAAAGTGAGAGCGATTCTCCAAAGGAGACGCTAGGCGATCGCGCTGATCTTGCCATATTGTTATGATCAATTTGTTGTTAGTGAAAAAAAGTTTATCTTGTGGATGCTACATTTAACTGGAAACCAGAACAGACTTTACTAGAAAAATTAATCACTCTCGCTCATCAAAGAGGTCAATCTCCTGAATCAATAGTCAATGAAGCAGTTAAGCTATACCTGGAAACCGAATCGCCAAAATCGAATGTTACCTGTGATTCTGACCCATTAGTAGGCTTATTTGCAAGTGTCAATGACCTCGCCATAAACTCATTCGAGATTTTGCCTTGAATCAAGTTAAGCCAGGAAATACGTAGAGTGTTTCAATACTGGATATGTATTTTTTGTAACTTAACATGGTTTTATCAATAATTGATATCATAATATTATTAAAAAAGCGATCGCACAGTGGAGAAGATAAGAGCGATTCTCCAAAGGAGACGCTAGGCGATCGTACTTTAGCATTTATCCATTAGGCAGACATCAAACGCTGTTTTGGTTCAGGAATTGAACGTCCTAATTCTTGAGCAGTTTCAATCCACTCCTGCATAATAATTTCTACATTTTGTAGTGCTTCTTGATAAGTTTCACCATCAGCAGCACAACCAGGTAATTCTGGGACTTCAGCAATAAATGCTTGATCTTCTTCACTCCAGTAAATAATAATTTCATAACGAAGCGTCATCTTGACCTCCTAGCTGGTATTTAAAAATCACCTCACGAACTTGTTTCACCTGATAGGCTTTAGCTTTTCCTTGCTTAGGTTGAAGGTTTAAGATTTCTTCAATGCCTTCTCTAGTATAAATGTGGTGACTACCACGAATACGTTCATCAAAACCTAGTCGGCTTAAGAGTTGGCACAGTTGCTCAAAGGGAATGTTTGCATCAGATGTACCTGATTAGGATTTTAGCTAGAAGTTTATCTTGTTGACTCACGATTTCTAATATTCGCTGGTGGCATGTATTGTAGAGTGCGATCGCGCTGTAGAGAAGATGAGAGCGATCATACTTTACCATTCATCAATTAGGCAAAAATAAAACGCTGTCTTGGTTCATTGAAATTTATCAGTAATTTAGTGTATAAATTAGATTAATAATTATTTAACCAGAACCAAATATTAGTGAATAATTTTTGTCTAATCTCTTCTGGAATTAGAGTAACAATAGTGAGGAAAGTAACTGCTATTGAAAGCCAAAAGGTAGCTTGCTGAATCCTATAATTTAGCGTGATTGTTTTATAAGTTAAAATCTGTTCATAAGATAACTTCAAAATACTAAGTTGATGTTCACAGAATTTTCTGATTCTATCAATACGATACTTTATCTCATCTCTTAAAAGACCTGAATCATTCTCGTGATGTTTTTCCCTCGACATTGCTGCTGCTTCTTTACATATATAGTTCAAAAATAATTCTTCATTTACTCCTGCCCAAATCCTTGAATGCTGAAAGTAAAAACCGTTAATTTTTACCATTTTAGAGATTGCTGACTTTAACTTTGCAAGTGTAATTTTTCCTTGCATTTGACTACTTAAATGTGGTTCTAGCTCAGTTTTTAGATCTATAATTATGTCCTCTAAAACGTTATAGAAATGTTCTAAAGCTAATAGCGATAGTAAATCATGAAGCCTATCACTAATTGCTCCCGATGGTGATTGCCAGTAATCTTTATAGAGTACATCCTTCGATTTATCATAATCGACTAAACTGATTAATACTTGGTAACTGGGATAACTTTCATAAAACAGCTCATTCCTATCTACTTGATAAAAATTCCACCAATTACTATTACTGTCTTTATAAACTGGATGTATTTTGAAAGGATTTCCTAAGCTGTCAAAAAAGTTGCAGCAGGCTCTGAATTCGTTAGAAGTCTTTAAAAGATGTTGTTTTTCAGGAATTTCACGCAAAGAAATATTTGTCTTAAGAACTTCAATACAGGGCAAATAACCAAAAGAGGAAAGACCAACACCGAAGTTTTTTCTAAACAGAAGTACAATACTTCTGTTTATCTCTAAGAAAAATTCCTCAAGCTCGGCCTTCCTAACACGCCAAGGTGGAAGTGTAGATAAGGAAATACTTCCATAATTAAAGTTAAAGCCTAAGATTTCATTTTGAGGGCATGGAATTCTTTTAATTAATGTAATAAATTTACGAATAAGTTCATTAGATGGTTTAACAATAATGGATAGAACAATGAAAGAGGGAGCAATATAATTTAGATGAATATTGGCACTTTGTATAAACCTTAGTAATTTATCATTTATTCTATTTTTAAATGAAAATGTGCCGACATTAATGAATGAAGCACCTCCAGATCCAGAATTATATATATCACTAAACCATTGATTAAGGTTTTCTTTATCACCGATGGGAAATGAAGAGTAGTTCGAGAGTAACTTATTTAAACCTTGTTGAAGCTTAGGAAAATCTTCCGAAAAAAATAAATCGGAGAAGCCAACTTGATCTAACTCAACTTCTAACTCACTTGGACAAGCTATCAATTCATCATTGTGAGGGTATAACTTATACTCTGCGTGGCGTTTTAAAGACTCCAAGAATTTCAGCTTGGGATTTTCAAGCTTATCTGAAAATTCAAGTATTCTTTTCGTTCCCTTTATTCGTAGTGATTGCCAAAATGTTCTCTTGGGCTTAGACCGATTCCGCATACATATAACTCTAAAATCTATTTCTCTTAATCTATTGCAAGAAATATAAAAATTGCTATATCTCCTTTATTGTTTAATGGATTCTTATATATCTTTTTTTCTTTCATAATAAGCAGCATCCTAAAGATTATGTAAACAGTATGGGAATAGTTGCCGCTAACTAAATTGGCTTTCTACATCCAGTAAAAAGTCAAAAAATGCAGAAGGCACGGTATCAACGTGCCTCCTAGCTTATTTATTGGTTATGTATAAACCTACTCAATTCCCTCAATCCTGTCCTCAACCTCCTGGTACAACTCACGCAATTTCTCCAAATTACTCTCGCTTGTCTCCCAATAACCACGTCCATTTACTTCCAACAAAGTCGATACAATCTTGCGGAAAGAATGGGGGTTCATGTTCATCAACCGCTTTTGCATCTCTTCATCGTGGATAAACGTGGTGTTCACATCCTCGTAAACCCAGTTATCAACAGCGCCAGCAGTCGCACTCCAACCCATTGTGTTTACCAAGCGTTTGGAGAGTTCGCGCACACCTTCGTAACCGTGAGATAGCATTCCCTCGTACCATTTGGGATTTAATAATTTAGTACGAGCATCCAAACGTACGGTTTCTGATAAAGTCCGCACTTGAGCGTTAGCTGTCGTCGTGTCTGCAATGTAAGATGCTGGTGTTTTACCATCACCACGCAGACTTGCGACAACCTTAGTGGGATCAGAATCGAAGTAATGAGAAACGTCAGTTAAGCTAATTTCGGAAGAGTCGAGGTTTTGGAAAGTCATCTCCGCAGTTTTGAGAGTACTTTCAAAAATCTTGCGGGATTCATCCATTGTACCGGGGTTATCGGCACTGAAAGCAAAGGATTTGCGGTTCAAGTACATTTCTTGCAATTCTGCTTCACTTTCCCAAGTGCTGTTTTCTACCGCCAAGTTGATGTTGGACGAATAGGAACCAGAAGCGTTGGAGAAAACGCGGGTTGCTGCTTGACGCAGATTTATCCCCATTTCCTGGGCTTGTTGCAAAGCATGTTTGCGGACGTAGTTCATTTCCAGAGGTTCATCTGCTTCCGCAGCCATTTTCACAGCTTGGTCTAGCAGGTTCATCTGGTTGATAAACAAGTCGCGGAATACGCCAGAACAGTTAATCACTACGTCAATTCTTGGACGTCCCAATTCTTGTAGAGGTATTAACTCTAACTTGTTGACTCGTCCCAAAGCATCGGGAACTGGACGCGCACCCACCATCCACATGATTTGTGCCAGTGATTCTCCGTAGGTTTTGATATTGTCGGTTCCCCAAAGCACAGAGGCAATAGTTTCAGGATAATTACCACCGTTTTCGGATCTGTGTCTTGCCAGTAGCCTATCGACAACGATTTTGGCTGATTGGACTGCCGCTTGTGTCGGGATAGATTGTGGATCAAGGGCGTGTATATTTTTACCTGTTGGTAAGACATCTGGGTTACGGATCGGGTCGCCACCAGGGCCAGGTAAAACGTACTCACCTTCTAAACCTTGGAGTAATCCACCAAGTTCGTTGTCGGCGCAAACTTGCTGCAAACAGAATTCTAAATATTCAAATACTGGTTTGAGTGCAGCAGTATCAACCTTGGTGTAACCTGCTTGATGCAGTGCTTCTACCCAAGGTTCTTTTTTGCCCATATTAAAGAAATTCAGCTTGGAAACAAAGGAAACTCTACCTTCAGCGTCAGTTTGTTCTTGCACAAGGGCGGAAACTGCGGCGCGAGTTGCCATTGTAATATCTTGCAGCAGTTGGACATCTTCTAAAATGCCGCGATCGCTATTTTTGTAAATTTCGTCGATGTCGCGTCCTACACTGTTAGCAATAATCCGGGGTAGGCTTTGAATTTCTTCTTCTGGACGATCTAAACCAGCAATATTCACCAGAGTCGCCACTGCTTCTTCTGCGCTCGGAGGTTTACCAATTACATGTAAACCGCAAGGTAACAGCCGCGATTCTATTTCCATTAATTTACGGTAGACCATACCAACGATATTATCGCGGTCTTCAGCCGACATATCTTTAGCATCGGTTTCCGGCAAATTAATATCTTTGTCCAAGTTCACCATTCGGCACTTGTCCATAATGGTGTTGACAATGGGAATACCGCGTCCGGTGTCTTTTAAGGTTTGGTAAGAAGCAATTAAATCACTGAGTTCTTTCAAACCTTTGTACAAGCCAGCATTTTCCGCAGGCGGAGTTAGGTAAGAAATAGTTTCTGCATAGCCGCGACGTTTCGCAATTGTGGCTTCGCTGGGGTTATTGGCTGCGTAATAATACAGATTCGGAATTGTGCCAATTAAGTTATCGGGGTAACATTCACCAGACATACCCATTTGTTTACCTGGCATAAATTCCAAGGAACCGTGAGTACCAAAGTGTAACACAGCGTCAGCTTGCCAAACCCTTTCTAAGTAGGTGTAGTAAGCAGCAAAACCATGATGGGGACTCGCGGAACGGGAGAACAACAGCCGCATCGGATCGCCTTCGTAACCAAAGGTAGGCTGAACACCGATAAAGACATTGCCAAATTGTTTGCCGTAAATTAGCAGGTTTTGTCCATCGCTGTTAAGATGTCCTGGTGGTGATCCCCAATTTTCTTCTAAACGTTGCGAATAAGGGGTGAGTGCTTCATACTCAGGTACAGACATCCGATAGGCTATGTTCAATTCTGGACTGCTGTACTGGGCTTGAGCATCGTGGATGACTTCTTGCATCAAGGCTTGGGCATTTTCTGGCAAGTCTGGCAGATCATAGCCATTGTTTTTGAGGGCTTTCATCACCTCGTAGATGGAACCAAACACATCTAAGTAAGCTGCGGTTCCCACATTACCTTTATCTGGGGGAAAGCTGAAAACTGTAATCGCAACTTTCTTTGTGAGCTTGGGTTTACGACGCAGGTTTGCCCATTTAAAGGCGCGTTGGGCGACTGCTTCAATTCGGTCTTGGAGAGCGATCGCTTTACCTGTTGTCCCATCCCTACCTGATAATATAATCGGTTCAATTGCCCCATCCAATTCTGGAATAGCAATTTGCAACGCCACCTGAATCGGGTGTAAGCCCAAATCGCTATCCATCCACTCTTCCGTAGTTTGGAAAACCAGTGGCAAAGCTACCATATAAGGACGATTTAAGCGCTTAAGGGCTTCAATTGCTTTCGGATGATCTTGACGTGCTGGTCCACCTACCAATGCAAAACCTGTCAAAGATACTACACCATCGACTAGGGCTTTTTTGGTAGTTGGTTCATAGAAGTAAGCATCTACAGGTTTAGAAAAGTCCAAACCACCAGCAAATACAGGAATTACCCGTGCGCCCATCGCTTCTAATTCCTGCACCATTGCTACGTAGTGAGCATCATCACCTGTAACTAGGTGGGTACGCTGCAAAACTAAGCCGATGCAGGGTGCTAAGGGATCTTTTAAATCTTTGGAAATATCTTTACGGCTGTTGTACCAGTTGAGATATTCTCGGACATCCTCAAACATTGTCATTGACAAAGGATGCCAAATACCCATATCTGGGTAAACAACGGGTGGTTCGTATTGTAGAGACGTTAGATTTAACGTCTCTACATTTTTCAATACATATTTATCAGCTAGCATCAGCAAGAAGTTTTCCAGGTTTTCTGGCGAACCTCCCAGCCAATACTGAAAGCTCAACATGAAATTTCTCGCGTCCTGTGCTTTTTCCATTGGTAGGAACTTCAGCACTTGGGGCAGAGTCCTTAACAATTTGAGCATCGCATCTTCAAACCCAGCGCCGGATTTCTCCTTACGCTTACGCATGAATTGCGAAATAACACTCTTTGATTGTCCCAACTGTGACATTGAAAAGCTGCCCATTTTGTTGAGGCGCATCACTTCTGGCATAGATGGGAAAACGACAGCAACATCAAGGCGATCGCGATGGGGTTGTACTGCTGCTGCTACTTTCTGAGCTAAGTCTTCAATAAAAATTAGTGAGGCGATAAATATATTGGCATTCTCGACATCTTTTTTGAACTCCTCGTAGTTTTCTGGCGAACGAAGTTCTTCAATCAAGTAGCCGCTGATCTCAATCGCCACGTTAGGATGGTTTTTGTTAATGACCCTTACCGCTTGTGACAATGCACTCTGGTATTGGGACTCTAACACGACATAGACCACCTTAATTAAATGCCGCCCTCGCAGATCATCAGGCGCAATATGTCTAATGGTGGACTTGACGTGGGTGAACATGCTTCCTCGGCTCCTTTGATGCGTGTTCTCTACTCTATCGGCAATCTCAGTCTTTTTTTATCAGAAAAAGCTTACTGCATGGCGATTTTGTCGCCTATCTGACACAAAAAGATATAAACAACGAAACATATTGTTACAGTTTTTGACGAATTAAAAAAGTATTTACTCATATTTTGTAAATATTTTGTTACAAAATCAGATTATTTATCATATTTAGCTCAATAAGTGGAATTCTAATAACCACTAAGTCTTTACAATTAATCATTGACCAATGAATTTTGACATATTAATTCTTTCTAATGGCCCTGGTGAAGTAACTACATGGGTACGTCCTGTAGTCAAGTCATTACGACAAAAATTCACAGATGAGCGATTCTCCAAAGGAGACGCTACACTAACGCCCATCAGAATATCAGTTGTTCTCTCGCCTTGTCCCAACGCCAGTGGAAAAGAAGCCGAAATCGCCCGTTCTTATCCAGAAGTAGACAGAGTACAGTCAGCAGAGCATTTCTGGAAATTTTTGCTTTGGGGAAAAACTGATGAAAATTGGGATTGGAGAAGTCAGGGAGTAGTCGTTTTTCTGGGTGGGGATCAAATTTTTCCGGTAGTAATAGCTAAAAGACTTGGTTATCGTAGCGTGGTGTATGCAGAGTGGGAAGCACGTTGGCATAATTTGATTGATCGTTTTGGCGTCATGAAACCAGAAGTTGCAGCTAAAGTATCAGCCAAGTACGCCCACAAATTTACAGTTGTGGGAGATTTGATGGCGGAAGTCGGTTCGGAAGTAAGGGGACAAGGGGGACAAGGGGGACAAGGAAGAATTTCTCCTTTGTTTTCCTCATCTGCTTTGTCTTCCAGTCTTCCTCTCTCCTCGTCAATCGAAGTAATTGGAATTTTACCTGGTTCCAAGCCGGCAAAATTAGCACAGGGAGTACCTTTGACGCTGGCGATCGCAGAACATGTTCAAGCTCAAAGACCACAAACAAAGTTTTTCATTCCTGTAGCGCCAACTCTGAATTTACAAACTTTAGTGAGTTTTGCCAATCCTGAGAAAAACCCTTATACAGAAACTTTTGGTGGAGTTTCAGCCCAATTAATTAACTCTGAATCTCCTATTTTGAAAACCTCAAAAGGTTTAACTGTAGAATTGATCACTCATCACCCAGCCTACGATATACTATCCCAGTGCCAGATTTGCTTAACTACCGTAGGTGCAAATACAGCCGAACTTGGTTCCTTAGCTGTACCAATGATTGTTTTGCTACCGACTCAACAACTAGATGCTATGCGATCTTGGGATGGTTTGCCAGGAATTTTGGCAAATTTACCAGGAGTTGGTACGAGTTTTGCTAAGTTAATTAACTGGATATTTTTGCAGCGTAAAGGTTTATTAGCATGGCCTAATATCTGGGCAAAATCAGAAGTAGTACCAGAATTAGTTGGTAAACTTCAACCGCAAGAAGTGGCAAAAATGGTTTTAGATTTTTTGAATCATCCAGAAAAATTAGACAAAATACGGGGGAAACTGCAAAGTATTAGGGGAGAAAGTGGTGCAGCGGATAAATTAGCAGAATTGGTGTATGAAGAGATGGAAAAATACCAAAAATTAGTAAATTGAAACACAAAGACACATAGACGCGGAGCGGCTACTTGCAGAAGTCGCTTACGCGCCTACCCGTAAGGGTAGACACGAAGAGTTCTGATTCATCTTTTCTCTGTTTTTTAATCTCCTGAAGACTCTCCATCTCGCCGTCCCAATTCGTACACACCACAACCGATGCAGGCTAATATTCCCATACTTATTGACCAACTAGAGCCTAGACTTAATTCCACACCCCAGTTACATAAAGCGCCAATCAGAAGGAAGGGTATGATGCTAAATACTGAGGCGTAAAAGGCGTTTTGTGATTCTCTTGCCTGACGAGTTTTTTCAAATTCTGATTTACTAGTGTAGAGCGATCGCTCGGCAAAATTGAACCAACGGTTAAGTTGTTCGATAATCCATCGACTGACTGGTGAAAAACCTAAATATAGGGCCAAAGACCACAAACTTGCGCCGGCAATAGCTACTGTATCTAAGTCAAAGCTAAAAGGAAACATTTCAGTCAGCATCGTTGTGTCAGAGTCCTGCAAAGGGCCAAATGGTCAAATGTAGCTTCTATTTAATATCATTTAACATCATTTAAACTCTTAAGAAATTTTAATTGCGAACACGGGAACACAAGGGAGTGTGGGGGTGTGGGGAGACAAGGGAGACAAGGGAGAGAATAATCCCCTTTCCCCTTTCCCCGATCCCCAATCCCCAATTACAAATCAGGTGGCAAAATTACAGTATCAATTACATGAATGACGCCGTTACTACCTTTGATATCTGCTTGAATGACTTTGGCGTCGTTGACCATTACATTTTTGGGGTCATTAACCTTGACGTTGATAGGGCCACCTTCAACGCTTTTGACTTCGCCAGACTTTAAATTACTGGATAATACTTGACCAGATACTACATGGTAAGTCAATATTTTCACCAATACTTCTTTATTCTCTGGCTTTAACAATTCTTGTAGTACATCTTGTGGCAGTTTTGCAAAAGCTGCATCAGTAGGAGCAAATACTGTGAATGGTCCTTGACTTTGCAGAATGTCTACCAATCCAGCTGCTTTTAAAGCTTTGGTTAACACTGTAAATTCTTTATTTGATTCTGTCAGTGCTAATAATGTCTCGCTTCCAGTACCTGCTGCTGGTGGTGGGGGTGGTGTGGTTTCTGTTCCTGGTGTTGAAGGTACAGTTTGAGGAGTGGTAGGTTCAACTGGTGTCTGTTGACTAGGTGTGCTGCGGCGATTATATGGTGGTTCGTTGAAAATACTAGGACTAGGATTTAGTCGCCCACCTCCACTGTTGTTTTGTGCTACTGTGTTTTGAGTTGGGGTATTGCTCTTTGTTTGTTTTACAGATTTATCGAGTGTGTAGCCAGGATTTGCTAAAATTCTTTGACTACGATTATAGGGTGCTTCTTGGAAAATAGTAGGATTAGAATTTAATATTTCGTTTGCTCCTACAGGTAAACCAATGAGTAAACTGATACCTGTTACTCCTGCCACACCAGCTAATTTACTCAAAAAATTGCTATAATCTACGTTCATAAATTTTGTTTGGCTTTAATTTTACACATTACATAAAGACTTATAACATTTCGCTACACAAAAAATCTAACTACAGAAATAGGATTTTTTATCATTAGGGTAGATGTGTAATTAGAAATTAATATTTTTTGATTTGCTGTCATTGAGAATGAGCAAATTTTATTTAAGAGAAATAAAATTGGATCGGGCAATAGAACAATGATCATTGGTCATTTGTAGAGACGTGAGGAACATTGCGTCTGTGTACAAGAGAGTGGATAAATCTTGGGGCTCTATCCTGATAAGCTGATGTGCGCTTAGATTAAATATTCTTGCGTTAGGACTGTCCAGGGTCAAGAGTCCAAAGTCCAAAATCCAAGCTAGTCTTTGACTCTGGACTCTTGACTTTTGACAACCTGATCGCAAAATATACAATTTAAATGCATAACAGCTTATCTTGCACCAACCCCGTATCCCGCCTCAGAATTAATTCTGAGGCTAATAACATAAGTCCGTTAAAACGGACTCAAACATCGTCCTAGTCAGATTTATCTGACTTTAGCTATTAGCCAATAAATTTATTTGTTGGCGGGATGAAAAGCTGATGCAAGATATGAGTATCCGCAATTTAAAATCCACGCGTCCAAAATCCCATGACTATTGACATCGAAATTTTAGAGGAATATCAGTAAAATTAATTTTTGTAAAGTTAAAATTGTAAAGTAAAATAACACACTAATTGCGGGATTGGGAAAATGCTGGAACTGTACCAATTTGAACTATCTCAATACTCAGAAAAAGTTCGTTTGATTCTTGATTATAAAGGTCTACAATATCGCAAAATAGAAGTTACACCCGGAATTGGACAAGTAGAGCTTTTTCGCCTCACTGGTCAACGACAAGTACCTGTTCTCAAGGATGGTTATAACTATATTTCTGATTCTACGGAGATAGCTAAGTATTTAGACATACATTATCCTGAACGCCCAATTATACCTCAAGATGGTAAACAACGGGGTTTATGCTTAATGATGGAAGAATGGGCGGATGAATCAATTGGTATCAAAGGACGCAAAGGTCTTTTTTCTGCCATTAGTCAAGATCAAAATTTCCGCAAAGCTTTACTACCGAATTCAGTTCCAGATGTTTTCAAAACTTTTGTTGGGGAAGTACCTAATGATTTCCTCAAAGTTTTAGGTTTTGGAGTCGGTTACAGTCCAGAGATAGTCCAAAAAGCGATCGCGGACTTAAAGCAAGATTTAGAAGCTTTATGTCTACTTTTAGCAGATAGTCCTTATTTATTGGGAGATCAACCGACTCTTGCTGACCTAGCAGTTGCTGGTTTATCGATATTATTAAAATTTCCCGATGGGCCTTATTTGGATCTACCATTATCTTTAAGAGGCAAAGGAGTACCTGGTTTAGCAGATAATATTGCCTATGAACGATTCTTTGATTGGCGCGATCGCCTTTATGCCGAATTTCGTAAACCACTCATAGGTTTTACACCAAATTCAGGTACAACTGCACCGACTTCGATTGAAATTGAGTGATTAGTCATTTGTCATTGGTAGAGACGCGATAAATCGCGTCTTTACAGTAGTTATGGGTCATTGGTAGAGACGCGATCAATCGCGTCTTTACAATAGTCATTGGTTTTTAACTGCTAACGACTAACTACTAACCAATATCTACCAACTATCAACGATTTCAACATAGAATAAGGCACGTAAGTATGTAATTAAGGCGATGACTTTAGGACAACCATTAGGTTCAGTTACTCAAGGTTCCCTAACAGGTGGATTAGAAGTACGATTGCATCCTGATATCTTGGTTGAAGATATGCGAGTCGGTAAATTTTTAGTGGTGCAAGGGATGCGATCGCGCTTTTTCTGTATGCTTACAGATGTAGCACTGGGAACTGCGAACCAAAGAATTATTGCCAATCCTCCCAGTTGGGAGGATACTTTTTTACGAGAAGTTTTAGCTGGAAGTGGTACTTACGGTACTATTACTCTCGCACCAATGTTGATGTTTACTCCACCTCTAGAAGCTGGAGAGATGGAGGAATTGGAAAATGGGAAAAATGGGACAAAACCAGCATCAACGTCTCAAAAGATGAGTTCATTGGCATCATTTCAACCACAAACAAGCACAACCATGGAATTGATGCCAGTGAAAACTATTCCTAGTCATTTTAGCCAAGTTTATGATGCTTCGGTAGAAGATTTTCGTCGCGTCTTTGGTTGGGAAGATGATCCGCAAAGAAAAAATTTCTCCATCGGGAAACCGCTAGATATGGATGTACCAGTGTGTCTAGATTTAAACCGTTTTGTGGAACGTAGTAATGGTGTTTTTGGTAAATCTGGAACTGGTAAATCTTTTTTAACTAGATTACTTTTAGCTGGGACAATTCGCAAAAATGCGGCAGTAAACTTAATATTTGATATGCATTCTGAATATGGCTGGGAAGCTGTTTCAGAAGGTAAACAATTTAGTACGGTTAAAGGTTTAAAGCAATTATTTCCTAGTAAAGTAGAAGTATATACTCTCGACCCCGAATCTACAAAACGGCGTGGTGTTCCTCACGCGCAAGAACTTTATCTCAGTTACGACCAAATAGAAGTAGAAGATATTAAATTATGCTCTCGTGATTTAGGGCTTTCAGATGCGAGCATAGATAATGCGAATATTCTTTTTGCTGAGTTCGGTAAGTCTTGGATTCTGCAATTGTTGAGTATGACAAATGAAGAAATCAAGCTGCTGTGTGAAGAGAAGCGAGGACACCAGGGTTCAATTACCGCCTTACAGCGCAAACTGTTTCGTCTAGAAAATTTAAAATACATGCGTGCGGCTTGTCCGCATAATTATGTTAATCAGGTTTTGCGATCGCTTGAAGCAGGTAAAAACGTCGTCATTGAGTTTGGTTCGCAATCGGATATGCTTTCTTACATGTTGGTGACAAATATGATCACTCGTCGTATTCACCAACATTACGTCGCTAAAGCTGAAAAGTTTTTACAGACAAAAAATCCCAACGATAAACCAACCCAGCTGATGATTACTATCGAAGAAGCCCACCGCTTCTTAGATCCTGCCATAGTCCAGAGTACTATTTTTGGGACAATCGCTCGTGAAATGCGGAAGTATTTCGTCACACTGTTGGTAGTTGATCAGCGTCCATCTGGAATTGATAATGAAGTCATGTCCCAGATTGGAACTCGTGTTACCGCTTTGCTAAACGATGAAAAAGATATCGACGCCATTTTTACAGGTGTAGCTGGTGCTGGTGCTTTAAAATCGGTTTTGGCAAAGTTAGATTCTAAGCAACAAGCTTTAATTTTAGGTCATGCTGTACCAATGCCGGTAGTAGTGCGTACTCGTCCTTACGATTCCGTTTTCTATGCAGAAATTGGCGATACTGTTTGGGAAGAAAGATCAGATGAGGAGGTTTTTGCTGCTGCGGAATTGGCGAAGGCTGATTTAGGGTTTTAATTCTTTCGCTAAAACATCAAGGTTGGATAAAATAAATTTTACCTAAAAAAATAATGAATTTAGGGAGCAATAATCATCGTGCTTAATCATATATTTTTTAGTTTTTTGATTTTAGTTACAGTTGCTTTAAATACTGTAGCTCAAACTTTTTTGAAATTAGGCTCAGGTCAAAATCTCTTGAATATCTATTTATTTGGAGGAATTGGTCTCTACTTTTTAAGTACAATTGTTTATATAAAAGTTTTAGGACAATTTAATTTATCTATTGCTTATCCTGTAGTCATTGGATTGACTGTGGTGGCTACAACCATAGCAGGTTCTATACTTCTTCAAGAAAAAGTATCGCCTACTCAGTGGATTGGAGTTGGTTTACTCATGAGTGGAATTTGGGCGATCGCTGTAGGTAAAAGTATGTGAAGTGACAGATATAGCGAAAACAATCATATGAGAATATTAAGCACCGGGTGGTCTAATTCTTTTTTATATGCAGGTGTTCCCTGGTATTTAGTGTTACTTTTGGTCACTCCTTTCTTGATTTTGATGTCTGTCTCAGCACGAAATATTTTTCGTTATCAAGTAAATAATTAAAAGTTTGCAAAAGTTTGTAGTCAGGACTTTAGTCCTTTTTTAGCACCAAAACAAAAATTAACGAAAGTCAGCAGCATAAGTGGCACAGCTAGAGCGAAAATATATTTGGAAAAACTGATGATTTAAGTATCTTAGCTGTATTGCTACTGCTTATGTCATCCCCGGTTGATCGTCCGCTCAAAATTGAAGTCAGGTTGCCATCTTACCATCCGCAGTTATTACAGGGACTCGATACCTGGCTGCATTTGGGCTTGATATCTGATGTCCAAGTTAGGCAACTGTGTCGAGAGTATCTTGTTTGCAACTTAGTATTAGAACCTCAAATTCAACCTGAACCAGAAAAAGCAAGTGTCACATCTAAGGCTGTACAATTATCTGTAGATGCGATCGCACCAGAACCAGTCAAACCGAATTTTGCATCAGAAATATTGCAGTCACTGCTATCAGAATTAAGTGTGCGTTGGCTGCTATTTTTGGGAGTATTTCTGGTAGTGCTGTCTTCAGGAGTCCTTGCAGCTAGTCAGTGGGAAAGATTTCCCGCAGCTGGACAGTATGGAGTTTTGTTTGCTTATACCCTGAGTTTTGGGGGAATGAGTTTTTGGACAGCTAAACAAAGTAATTTAAGACTCACAGCGCAGACATTGTTAATTGTCACGCTTTTGTTAGTACCGATAAATTTTTGGGCTATAGACCGCTTTGGGTTATGGCAAAATCCTGTAAATTGGATTGTAGTGGCGATCGCTGCTATTTGTCTAACTGCAATTACAGTTTTAATTGGACAAAGTCGGTTATTTACTGCGAATTTAGCCAATCAAAAATTATTTTTAGCCAATATTCTCGGATTAAGTTATCTACACTGGGGCTGGAGTTTACCCGAATTTCCCTTAATAGCGCTTTATCTAGCAGTAGTAGGAACGACTCTAATTACAGTCTACCAAACTCGTTCACTGTCACGACAAATAAATAGACAAACTGGGAATGGTATTAGTTTATCTGCCTCTGTTGTAGTTTATGCTTTGCTGGTTTTATTAATTAGGGGAATTTTCATTCACCACCTCGATGTTACTCAGTTGGGATTAGCTGTTGGTATTTGCGGATGGCTGGTGAGTTGGTTAGGATTATCAACAAATATAGAGACGTACCATGGTACAAATATAGAGACGTACCATGGTACAAATATAGAGACGTACCATGGTACAAATATAGAGACGTACCATGGNACAAATATAGAGACGTACCATGGTACAAATATAGAGACGTACCATGGTACAAATATAGAGACGTACCATGGTACAAATATAGAGACGTACCATGGTACGTCTCTACAATTACCTTGGCAACTAATCGGTGGTATCTTATTACTTCTGGGTTGGCTATTTTCAGTAGCATATCATCCTGGACAAGCAATAGCAGTAAGTGTCTTAGCTTTGTGGTTTTTTGCCCGTCGTTTGCAACTATATAACCGCCAGCGTGATTTTGTAGCTATTTTTTTCATCGGTTTAGAGACAATTTGGCTGGGATGGCGATTAGTACCTGAAGCTTTCCAAGAAAGGGCGATCGCTACAGCAACTCAACTGACCAATTCTCAAGGAGAAGCTTGGGCTTTATTAAGTATCGCTTTATTTCCCTACGTGATTTCGATGGTGATGCTGACAGACAAACTGTACTGCATTCACAGAAGAGAAATAGCTAAGTTTGGTGAACAGCTAACATTTGGTTTTGGTTGTGCGTTAACTGTAATTGCTTTAGTTAACCCAGGATTGCGATCGCTAAATCTAATTCTATCTACCATTACTTTAGCATTTGTCACCCGCAGGTACATGTATCGCAACAGAGAACCTGTTGAAGATGCTTCATCTTCATCTTTCCCTGTTTCCCCAACTTTGATATATCTGACTCATATTACCGGAGTGTTGACGCTGTGTTCAATCATTGATTGGATGTTCCCGAATCTAAGTAATGAAATTTGGGCAACAATTTTGTTAGTCATCATGGTAGGCGAGTGGCTATTTAGTCTTGGTTATGGTTGGTGGCAACGTAGTGCTTGGTATATTGGTTTAGGATTAGCTGTAATTAGTTTTTACCTACTTTGGGTGAATGCTGAATCTGTCTGGAAAAACTATGATGTTAGTAATGCCAATTGGGGATTGATTTGGTTAATTACTCCCCTGACTCTCACAGGTGTTGCTAGTCGTAGTGGTGGACGAAAGCGAGATTTAACCACTGTCTTGAGTGTCATCGGATTAGGACTTTCCCAGTTACTAACTTTACCTGTACCTACAGCCAGATTAATCGGTTTGGTAGCTGCTGCGGTTTTGATGTTTGTCAATACTAGTTTTTTAAGACACAAAAGAGTTGCGGTAATTACAGTCGGTTTTGTGTTGAGTGCGATCGCCACCTTGCTGTGGGACGTAGTACAATTGTCAGCACAGAACTGGTTTATAGTTGGGGCAATCACTATTCTGGGATTATGGTTAACTCGCGCAACTCTGCAAAATAGAGGTAATGAATTAGCAAGTATATATATAGTTGCGACGGATAGATGGGCGATCGCATTAACTGGTGTAGAGTTATTAAATTTGACACTGCACTCTGTCTTGGTTTATCAGGGTGTTGTAACTCCCGGATTGTTATATGTAGCTGCTAATGTCATGATTTTGGCAGCTATCATTTATCGTAGTTGGCGACAACCAACAAACTTTGCTTTTTATGGTATTGGTTGGTGTTTAGAATTATTAATTGCTGAATTGCTCGCTTTTGGCGATCGCTCTCTAATTCAAATTGCGATCGCTAATATTGCTTTGGGTTTATTCTCTCAATTATTTGGCGAATGGTGGCAACGCCGACACCGTTTAGAAAGATTACCCAGCAGCTTTCATATTCTCCCGTTAATTTATGCAGGTTTCAGTTTACTGCTGCGTTTAAATACTTTTACCAATTGGACAGGTTTAGCATCTTTAGGTGTAGCTGTAATTGTAATTGGAGTCGGGCGACGTCGGCAAGAATTCAAACCTCTAGTTTATCTGGGAATTCTGGGTATATCAGTTTCTGCTTATGAATTATTGTTCTATCAAATGTCGCAAGCTTCAGGGGGTGCATGGGGCGATGGTTTAATTGCTATGTCGGCTTTAGGTACAACTATAATGTATGCCTATCGTCTATTGTCGCCTTGGCTGGTCAATTATTTACGATTGACACCACAAGAATTAAAAATAATTGCTCATCTGCACTGGGCTTGGAGTAGTTTTTTATTAATAGTTGCGATCGCTGCACCTATGCAAGTTAACCGTGTCTTGGGTTTAGGAACGGGAATCTTTTTGATTCGTTATGCGATTTTTCAAGGAAGATTCCCACGACATAGAGAAGAATCTCGCACCTCAGCTATTACACCTGATGAAATCTGGGTTTACTTGGGGTTATTAGAAGTAGCGGCGATGAGGGTTTTTTGGCGAGAAACGTCTGTGGGAGAATGGTTTGCTGGCCCGTTAGTACCTTGGAATGCTGCGATCGCTTGTATAGTTGCCTATTTCCTCTATATCTTACCTTGGGAAAACTGGGGTTGGTCAAAAAGACCTTGGCAACGAGCTGCTTACATCATACCACTAATACTTTTATGGGAAACCAGGCAGACAATTCATCCGATTGCTTTGCTGTTAACAGCTGGATTTTATAGTTTCCTCGGTATAATTAGCCATCAATTTCGTGTTACTTACATCAGTGTGGTGTTGATTGATTGGGCTATTTTCCGTTGGTTTGCTGCATTCGGTTTGAATGATAGTTTATGGTATGTGACAGTCATTGGTTTATCACTACTATATATTGCCCAATTTGATCCACAACTGAGACAACCAGGGATGAAAATTAGTCGTCACTACTGGCGACTTTTGAGTAGTGGTTTAATTTGCGGATGGGCAATTTTATTTCATCAAGATACAGCTCTCATACCAGGAATTTTCAGTCTCATCGCAATTTTTGCAGGTTTAGGTTTGCGAGTGCGGGCTTTTCTTTATATTGGTACAGCTACCTTTTTGATTACTGGTTTTTATCAATTGGTGCTTTTTAGCTTGCGCTACTCATTTTTTAAATGGATTATTGGCTTAGTTGCGGGTATCATATTAATCTCTATCGCCGCCAATTTTGAAACCCATCGCGCTCAATTAAATTCTCTACTCCGCAGTACTGGCGATAAATTTCAAGATTGGGAGTAGCTATTTGTGAGAAGGCTTTTTATTCGGTAAAACGTTTATAAGAGGTAGGTTGAAAACCCCGTGCATTCATGCCGGGGATGAAAACCACGACGCAGGTTTTAACCTGCCACGATACTAAATTAATCTCGCTGTTGTCCAATATAATTCTTTACCGCTTCAGTTGAAATATTGCCAGCAGTACTTACAAAATAGCTAGGAGTCCAGAGAGTAGGAAGTTTAAGAAGTTCTGGGAATTCTTTTCTTAAATATGATGATGCACGCCCTTTAATCAACCGAATGATTTTACTTAGGTCATCGCTTGGTTTTGTATTAATAAAAAGATGCACATGGTCGGGCATAATTTCCATTGCAATGATTTTCCACCTGTTTTCTTGGCACACCTCACAAATAATTTGCTGTAATCTTTCTGCCACACCACCGACTAAAACCTTTTTCCTCCGTTTAGGTATCCACACAAAATGGTAGTTGAGAAGGGATACCGCGTTACCTTCATGTCTGTATTCATCTGCTTCAAACTTTCCCATAACTTTACAATCAACCTCTTGTATATTTGTCTATAGCTATAGTTTATTAGTTAATAAATAAAAACAACAAGGAGGTGATTAAGTAGTGCTGGTACTTGAGTACAAAGTCAAAAGTAAGCGTCAGCAATATCAGGCAATCGATGAAGCGATTAGAACAACTCAGTTCATCAGAAACAAAGCTATTCGGTATTGGATGGACGCATCAAAAGAAGCAAAAATTAATAAAATAGCTTTAAACAATTACTCTACAGCACTACGAAAAGAGTTCAAGTTTGTAGAAGAGTTAAACTCAATGGCTTGCCAATCTGCAACAGAAAGAGCTTGGTCAGCTATTGATAGATTCTATTCAAACTGTAAAGCTAAAAAGTCAGGTAGAAAAGGTTTTCCAAGATTTCAAAAAGATAATCGTTCTGTTGAGTACAAAACTTCAGGATGGTCATTGCATCCCATTAAAAGACGAATTACTTTTACCGATAAGAAAGGTATTGGCGAAGTCAAACTATTAGGTAAGTGGGATATTCATAGATACCCAGTTAAGTCAATTAAACGTGTCCGATTAGTTAGAAAAGCGGATGGTTACTATTGCCAATTCTGTTTGGATGTACCAAAAGAAGTGATAGATCCTGATTGCTTAACTAATTGGCGTGAGATTGGTTTAGATGTTGGATTAGAATATTTCTACTCCGATTCAAATGGACATCATGAACCTAACCCAAGGTTTTTAAGGAAAGCCGAAAAATCAATTAAACACGCTCAAAGACAGATTTACAAAAAGGAGAAAGGTAAAAACCAACGTAGAAAAGCAAGACAAAGATATGCGAAAAAACATTTAAAAGTAAGTAGGCAACGGAATGAACACGCTAAAAGACTAGCGCGTAACGTATGCAAGGTTAACGCCTTAGTCGCCTATGAAGATTTAAAAGTTAAGAACATGGTAAAAAATCATTGTCTTGCCAAGTCTATTAATGATGCGGCTTAGTCTAATTTTCGTCGTTGGTTAGAATATTTTGCTGTAGAATTCGAGGTTGAATTAATTGCAATTCCTCCGCACTACACAAGCCAAAAATGTTCGAGTTGTGGGGCGATTGTGAAAAAATCTCTTTCAACACGCACCCATAAATGTAGTTGTGGATGTGAGTTGCAAAGAGATGTGAATGCAGCAAAAAATATTCTCAATCTTGCAAAAGCTAGGGACGGGCAGTCCCAAAGTAACGCTACAGGAGTCGGAACCACTACGCTAGTTGGTGCAAGCCTGCTAGAGCAAGTTCTGACGTAGAATGTAGAATCCCCGCGTATGCGCGACCGGGGAGTGTCAATAGGGTTATCTTATTTGTGGACTGCTTCTATTAATGGTATCAAATTACAGGTCTGGGCTACTTGGGTAGTTCACCTCTTACATTCATAGAAAAGATTAAAGCATTTGCAAGAAACGTTTTAACCTTCTTTATGAATACTCTTACATTCATAGAAAAGATTAAAGCATTTNTTTATGAATACTCTTACATTCATAGAAAAGATTAAAGCATTTGCAAGAAACGTTTGAACGTTATTTATGAATACTCTTACATTCATAGAAAACATTAAAGCATTTGTGAAAGCGATTAGTAGGGAAAAAAACTCGGAAAAACTCTGCACTTCCCCGCGCTGACTCCGCGTCCCTCTGCGTTTAAAAAAGCTACGAATTAATGCAATCTGCATCTATACTGTGATTGAATTTATCATATCCCATCATACTCATGCTTAAAGTCCTTCCCAAACAAAGTGCATCCATGTATACTCGCGATCAAGTCCGTCTGGATGCTGATATTTATCGCCCGGATGCTGAAGGGACATTTCCTGTATTATTGATGCGCCAACCCTATGGTAGAGCGATCGCATCTACTGTTGTCTATGCTCATCCAACTTGGTACGCTAGCCAAGGTTACATTGTCGTGATTCAAGATGTCCGGGGACGTGGGACATCAGCAGGTGAATTCAAATTATTTGCCCAGGAAATTGCTGATGGTGAAGATGCGGTAAATTGGGCTGCAAATTTACCTGGTAGTAATGGTGCAGTCGGGATGTATGGTTTCTCTTACCAAGGGATGACCCAACTATACGCTGCTGCTGCTAAACCAGCTGCCCTCAAAGCTATCTGTCCGGCAATGATAGGTTATGATTTATACACCGATTGGGCTTATGAAGGTGGTGCATTTTGTTTACACACAAATCTGGCTTGGGCAATCCAATTAGCAACAGAAACCGCTCGTTTGCGAGGAGATAAACAAGCCTATCAAAGTTTATTGAGTGCATCTCGAAATTTACCTCTGTACGATCCACTTCCTACCCGTCCAGAAGTTCTCAAAAATCTTGCTCCTGATTCTTTCTATCACGAATGGGTAGAACATTCCCAACCTGATGCTTATTGGGAAAATCTTTCGCCCAAAACGCACCTAAAAAATGTTGATTTGCCCATGTTCCATATTGGCGGATGGCTAGATACCTATTTGCGTGGGACTTTGAATCTATATAAAGATATGGCAGCGCGGAGTCAGTACCGCCAACAGCTTTTAGTGGGGCCATGGACACATTTACCTTGGGGTCGCAAAATTGGGGAAGTAGACTTCGGCATCAATGCTATTAGCCCTGTAGATCGAATGCAAATATGCTGGTTTGACCAGTTTCTCAAAGGTGTGGACACAGGTTTAAATGATCAGCTACCTGTGTGGTTGTTTGAGATGGGCAGTAATACTTGGCAAGGTTTTCCCACTCTCCCAGAATTTGAACATAAGACTTACTTTTTGTCAAGTTACGGAATTGCTAACATTCGAGAAGATGAAGGTATTCTCAGCACAACTTGTCCCGAATCTGGTGTAGATGACATCTTAGTTCATGACCCCTGGCGACCAGTCCCTGCTTTGGGCGGTCATGCTGGTATACCTGCGGGTATTTTTGAGCGATCGCATATTGATTGTCGCTCAGATGTTTTAACTTACACCAGTGAACCACTTGATTTTGACTTGCATTTAGTCGGCGATGTCGTCGTGGCTATTTCCTGTAGTGCAGATAAACCCAGCTTTGATTTATCTGCGGTGTTATCAGAAATTTATCCTGATGGAAAAGTATATAACTTGACACAAGGTTATTTGCGTTGCCAAGATGGCACAAATCGCCTCACCAGAAAAATTCAATTGCAGACCATCTGTGCGCGAATTACTAAAGGTAATGCCTTACGATTAAGCTTAAGTGCAGCTTGTTTCCCAGCCTACGCAATTAATCCTGGTAATAATTCCATCGTGGGTATGGAAGCAGAAATTATTACCTTAACAATTAGTTCGGGTGGTGATTCTCTTTCCCAAGTATTATTACCTGTAGTTGCTGTATCTTAAATTTAATAGAAAACAAGGGAGACAAGGGAGACAAAGGAGACAAAGGAGATAATTTAGCCCTCATCTCGTCCGTGAACTTGGGCAGGTGGGGTAGTTGCTTCAACAGCAGTAAATGGTTCTAAAATCTTATAAGTGTGAGATGCACCTTTTGCTACTACCCAGGAACTTCCTGTTTCTAGCAAAACAGTTTGACCTTCGATATGTAATTCAGCGCGACCTTTAATTACATAACCCACGGTTTCATATTCTCGTGTTGTTGCTGGTTTTGCTTCTGTGGGTTGTTCATCTTCCCAAAGGCGCATGGAAATTGATTTACCAGATGCGAGGTATTTTTCACCATGTTCACCTTTGGGAGAATAGGTAGAATCTACTTTTTGAACGCTTGTGTCAGGCATAATTTTCTCCTTATATTCTGTTTTTATATTTTTCTTTTCCTAAATAACTGGTGGCCCTGGTGTATTCCAATTTCGTAACCGTAAGCCGAGAATTAATAACATCACACCAAAGACAATTGCATAGATACCAATTACCCAGAGAATTGCCAAAGCACCAGCACCAGGTCTAATTGCTGCTAAAATTCCGAAGAGTATAGAAGCAACACCAGCGATCGCTAGCAGCCATTCATTTTCAATTTCCTTCCGTAACTGAATAGCAGCAATAATTTCCAAAATACCAGTGACAATAGCCCAAGCAGCAATGAAGTAAAGCAATATCAATGCAGTAATACCCGGCCAAAAGAAGACTAGCAAACCAGCAATAATAGCGATTATGCCCTCAAATACCAACAACGCCCGGTTTTCCTCTGCCTGTCGTCTGCTAAACGCTGCTATTAAGGCCAAGATACCACTAATCAATACAAACAAACCGAATAACCATACCAGCACAGCAACACTAATTTCTGGCCAGATAAAAAGTGCGATGCCGAAAAGTATTGCGATCGCACCGCGAAATACCAGTGTCCACCAATTACGGGCAAATAAAGTTGCTATTGTCCTGTTGGAGGGTTGTCTCATGGTTTGAGGACGACTTTAATGCAGTTGTCTTTTTTGTGCTTGAAAATTTCGTAGCCGTGGGGTGCTTGTTCTAAGGGTAGTTTGTGGGTAATTATGAATGATGGATCGATTTTGCCTTGTTGGATGAGTTCAAGTAAGGGTTGTAAGTATTTGTGGACGTGGGTTTGTCCCATGCGGAAGGTTAAGGCTTTATTGAAGGCTGCACCCATTGGGATTTTGTCAATAAAACCACCGTATACGCCAGGAATTGAAACATTACCGCCTTTGCGACAAGCAACTAATACTTGTCTAAGTGCGGTTGGTCTGTCTGTTTCGAGGCGTACTGCTTGCTTGACTTTATCATATACACCCATCGCATCCATGCTATGAGCTTCCATCCCCACTGCATCAATGACTGCATCAGGACCACGACCACCAGTCATTTCTTTGAGGACTTCGCCTGGGTCTGCATCTTCGTAATTAATGGTTTCCGCACCACCGTAAGTTTCTGCTAAACGTAGACGTTCGGGAATACGGTCTATAGCGATGACACGTTCTGCTCCCAAAATAAAAGCACTCTTAATGGCAAATTGTCCAACAGGCCCGCAACCCCAAACTGCAACGATATCTCCTGGTTGGATACGACAGTTTTCTGCGGCCATGTAGCCTGTGGGAAAAATATCTGTTAAAAATAATACCTGATCATCTGTTAAGCCATCGGGTATTTTGAACAAACCCACATCTGCAAACGGTACACGGGCATATTCAGCCTGACCACCTGCATAACCACCGAGCATATGAGAGTAGCCAAAGAGACCAGCAGGCGAGTGACCCATCAGCTTTTCTGCGATCCAAGCATTGGGGTTGGAGTTGTCGCATAGTGACCACAAATCTCGATTGCAGAAAAAGCAGTTACCGCAGGAAATAGTGAAGGGAACGACAACGCGATCGCCTACTTTAATATTATTTACTCTACTGCCAACTTCAACGACTTCCCCCATAAATTCGTGACCCAGAATATCACCCTTTTCCATCGTGGGGATAAAACCGTCGTAAAGATGGAGGTCAGAACCACAAATTGCTGTTGAGGTAATCTTAACAATAGCATCACGATGATTAAGTATTTTTGGATCTGGCACTGTATCGACTCGGACATCATTGGCACCATGCCAGCAAACTGCTTTCATTGTTATAAATCCTTAGTCATTAGTTATTAGTCATTAGTCATTTGTACAGAGACAAATGACTAATGACAAAGGACAAATTATTTCATAAAATTATTTACCTTGATAGTAGCCTTCTCTACTTTGAGTAATTGGTTCAACTAATTCTTCTGTTTTTTCTTTAGTTGATTTCAAGAAATCTTTTGTACTTTGGGGTAGTGGCTCATCAAGATTGAGTTTTTCACGAATATTATCAGCAGTATTTTTCAAATTATTTTTAGCGTTATCTGCTGTTGATTTTTCGTTATTTATCAGGTTTCGATTTTGGTCAAAATCTCGGTTGCGAATATTCTCGTCTGGTGTGCCTTTATAATAATAACCGTATGGTGATTTCACTGTTTCATCAGCTTGGGCTGGCAGTACATGACTAAAAGCCTGCATGACAAAAATAGTCAATCCTGCTAAAACAACTGTCATAATTTGACGCAAACGCAAATTTTTAGCCACAGAAAGCAATTTCTTCATAATTATTCTCCTTCATGTTTTGTTTTTTTATTAGTTATTGATTAATAATTAGAGGTCATTTACAAAGTAAAAATACTATTTTTGTATGGTGTGTGAAGCGCAGATTTAAATATGATTTATCATGAAATATATTTGAAAAGCGCCTGATGTAAATTTTAGATACCGATGCATGATAGCAAAGTCGTA
The DNA here is from genome assembly GCF_004323185.1 of Westiellopsis prolifica IICB1. Classification (GTDB taxonomy): domain Bacteria; phylum Cyanobacteriota; class Cyanobacteriia; order Cyanobacteriales; family Nostocaceae; genus Pelatocladus; species Pelatocladus prolificus_A. The sequence goes on along the minus strand of NZ_NAPS01000001.1, from coordinate 1,563,977 downwards.
ACACACGCTACTTGAGATTTACTTTATAAATAGCCTCTTAGTTGTTAGTGCATAACAACTATTTACTAACCAGTAACCAAGCCTTTTATGGTTTCAGCAGAACTTTGATACAGTTATCTTTTTTGTGCTTGAAAATTTCAAAGCCCTGCTTCGCTTCTTCTAGGGGTAAGCGATGGGTAAAAACTTGAGATGGACCGATTTCGCCTTTAACCATTACCTTTTGGTTGTCCTTCTGTTGTGGCAATTTCCCCTGCTTCCATCAACATTTTGAAACGGCGTAGTTCATCGCCAATTTGCTGTTCTGGTTCTTCACCAAAAAGTTTGGCTACAGCAGCTCCCAATACTCCCCCTGGTGGGTTGTATTCCATCACAACTTTAACTTCTGTACCCCGATCACCAGGGGCTTTCTGGAAGCGGACAAAACCAGAGTTCTCAACATCTGCTCCTTGTGCGGATGCCCAAGAAATAAATTCGTTTTCCCGATCTTCTAAGATATATGCATCCCATTCCACGCTTTGACCTAAAGGTGCATTGGCGATCCAATGTGATCTTTTATCGTCATACACCTTGACAAATTTTAGATGTTTCATAAACCTGGGCAGATTCTCAAAGTTATGCCAAAAGCGGTAAAGTTCATCTGCCGATTTATTAATAGTTACCGTCTTTTCTACTTTGATAGCTTGGTTCATCCCTATTGCTTCCTGCGCCTGTTGAATCGTGCTTTGTTTGGTTGCGCCTTGATAAATCAAACCTCCACCTGCTAACGCCATCAAAACGCCTCGTAAAGAGCGTTGTCTCAAACCCATTAAAACCATTGCACTACCGCCAATTAAAGAAGCCCAACGTTCGGCTTCGCTGGCTTCACTTTGGCTGCTACTGAGTTCATCTCCTGATGTTGATGTCATTTTTCTATTTCCTTCCCTGCAAATTAACGAACCATCACGGCGCAAAGACAGTTCTATTACTCTCGCTTTCTATCAGAGCGCCTGTTTGGTTCGTTCCAAAAAGACCTACATAGTTACAGCTGCACCTGTAGTTGGTTGAGCTGGTTTTACTTCTACATCCATTCGCGATCGATACAGCTCTACTAGATGCTGCTCGCATTTTAAGAGGTCTTCATGGATTTCAGTGAAAATCATGGTTGATACTGGATCGGTAAGTGCTGCAATTAAGTTACCAATATCACCTATACCCGTTTGTAAATCACCTAAAGCGCTGCGTAATTGGTAGATATCATCACTACCAGTGAGGGTTGTTTTTACTTTGGCATATTTATCGGCGATATTTGCAGCCAAGGAAGGTTTTTCACCCAATTGTTCAAGTCGTGCTTCCAATTTTTGAATGTGCTGCTGTCTCACTGGAATTATCTGTTGCAAAAGAGATTTGATTTGTGCATCAGATACTTTTTGGATATAGTTATCTAAAGCTTCTAAGCTATAACGCTCACCAGCCAAAGCGGTATTTAAAGCTTTAACAATCTCACCTTTGGTGGAACCACCCCAAGCATCAGCTAATTTCCACCATTCGGCTGTTTGATCATTTTCATCAGGTAATGCGGCTTCTTTACCACCGTAACCTAGACGACTTAAAATCGCTGTTGTAAATATTGCTAAGTCTCCAGGTTGACGGGATGTAATTAAATTCCTATCAATTACTAGCGGTTGATCTATATAATTAGCACCAGCATTAATCATATCTTTGCGAATTGCTATAAAGCCAGTGGCTTGTTTTCCTCTGAGCAAATCGCCTTCAATCAAAACTTGTGGCCCGTGACAAACCGCAGCTACTAATTTTCCTTGCTGCGTAGCATCTTGGACAAAACCTACTGTATTAGGATTCCGCCGCATTTTATCGGGAGCCATACCACCCGGAATGATCACAGCATCAAATGCAGAAGCCATTGCTTCTGTTGTTGTGCCATCGGGTTGTATAGAAACTTTACCTCTTTTCCCATGATATTTTTCATTCATTCGGGAACCGAGGACAACTACTTCCATCCCCGCTTGCTTCAGCGCATTATATGGTACTTGAAATTCTACATCCTCTACATCGTTTTCTATGAGAATAGCAATTTTTTTGTTTTTAATATTATTCATTGACATTTCGTTTCCCTACTTAGTTTATCTAATGTTTTTATATTCTTTATATGAAAGATGAAATTAACTTAATTTCATCTTTCATTATTCATAATTTTTATGCTGAAACTTCCCTCGTTGACCCGGTCGGAAATAGTTCCGCATAATCATCGGAAAAATTACTCTGAAAATCTGCAAATTCTCCGGGTGTCACAGCATCTTGTAAAACTGTAAAAACAGAACGAATATGAATTGCAGCAGCAGTCGGTTCTACACCCTCTTTTTCACTCACCCGTGAGATAAAATCTTGCAGTGAAAAGGATTCACCAGTTTGACCTTCTCTACCATGCAAGCATTCTGCCAATTCTTTTGGCAACTGTGAAGCTAAATCTTTTGCTTCATCACCAACAATTCGTTCTTTAATTGTTTCTAGTGTGGCACGAGTAGCCCGTTCTGTTTCTTCACGAGTATCTAACTGAGCAACGCTTTGAACATGTCTAATAAATTCGTCATATTTCATTTTTTTACCCCTACTAAATACATCTTGAATTTATTTATGTTCAACGTTTTTTACGTTCAACTCCTACTGAATTAATTAATTAATTTTAAAAAATAGTTATGAGTTATAAACTTTACGAATATTATTAAAATTCATAACTCATAACTTTTATGAAGTGGCTATAGCGTGGATTCACTTCTTAAGATTATGCACAAATCTCTACCAGCTCTTCGCTCTAAAGGTTGAAATGATTTTATTTCTATAGGTATACATCGTTTGGAAGACAACCCCTAGAAAATAAAGCGTTATCGTGAGGATGCAACAAATGGCAAGTATTTATGGTAGATCCAAACATTCAACAAAATTATCAAGCTCAAGAAGATTTAGAAGCTCAACTAAACCAAGTAGATCCAGATAAGCAAGCTCAAGAGGAGAATTTACCACCGCAAATTTCTGACTTACCAGAGGAAATAACTGAGTCTTATGGTACTGGTGTGAAGGATGAGCCAGGTTATAACATTGGCGATCGCAAACTCCGCGATCAAATCCAAGACAATAGACAAAGTAGCCCTACAATCACAGGGGGAGATATAGATGCACTTTGGAGACAAGAAGCGGAAGTAGGAGATGAAACACCAGGTGGTACCGCTCCTACTCCAGATCAAGATATTGTTGATGACATCGGTGCTGCTGTCGGAATAGAGATGAATGATTTCGCCTTTCTCCGCACAAACGATATGTTAGAACAGCGTGATGACAGACGTTGGGAGTTAGATCCCAAATCTAGTGAAGATTATCAAGAACGCAAGGAATAAGGGAATCGAGAGACAAGGGAAAGGGGATAAGGGGGACACGGGGGACAAGGGAGAATTTATTCCAATACCCAATAACAAATTACCAATTACTAATTACCAATTACCCCTTTAAATGATTATTCAATTTGGTTGAGACACATCTGTCTTCAGTAGGGTTAAATACTCAATAAAGCTTTGTTAATTTTACTATTGATATCTTAATTAATGGCAATCGGAGTTAATAATGACATACACTCAAACTAACGATCCAACTATTCGTGAATCTGTCCAAGCTTTTCAAAATTTACCTGTAGATGAACAGCTAGCTTTGTTCTGGTTCATTTACACAGAAATGGGTGATTCTATTACTCCTGCTGCCCCCAATGCTAGCACTGTTTCACCAAATATTGCTGAAGGTTTGTTCAATCAAGTCAAGGAATTATCTCACGAAGAACAACTACAATTACAACGGGATTTGATCAATAAAGCAGACAATAGATATACTCGTGAATACGGTTCAATGAGCGATACTACTAAGTTGCTATTTTGGTATCGTTTAGCGCAAGGAATGGAAAATGCTACTATCGTTCCTATGCCTCCTAACTATCAGCTTTCTTCTCAAGCTCAGGAACTTTTGAATAAGATTAAACAGTTGGATTTTGGTCAGCAAATAAATGTTTTCCGTGATTACGTTTCACCTATGGGTGCTGAACCAAAACCAGGTGCTGAAGTTTAAAAATTTTGCAAGTTTCGAGTTAAGGGGTATTCAAATTTATCCTTTTACTCTTTAACTGACATCTTGCATCAATTGCAATCAGCCGTAAAATCAATTTTCGGCTCAAAACTTAAACTCATTTTGATGAGTTAAAACCTTAACCACTCCGTTTTGAAGCGACTTTAGCTTTCAGCCCAAATTTTAATTTAGGGCTAGGTGCAATATATAAGTTAACCTTTTCCCCAGTCTTTTACTTACCAATAAGGCTAGGGGATATTCTATTTTTACTGAATAGCCAAAATAAAAACGTGGCATAAGTATAGAATTAAAAATATAGTATTCCTAAATCATTCGCGAACAACAAGAACCCCGACTCTTCCTAGAAGTAGGGGTTCTGACTTTCTCACAACTTAAACTTTGTAGTTATGGCTACAGTCATGGCGGACAATCTTTCTTATATTGTGTGTTTATTGATATCTTGCACTAAGCGACTAGAAGTCGCAGCTACACACACACTACACCTAGAGACTTTCTGAAGGGAAGATTACTGTATATTCCGCCCTTTGCTAGTCATTAACATTTCTTTTTTTTTTCCATTACCAATCTCAATCTTTTATTGTTACTTTGATTTTGTAACTCTTGATATACTCCTTGTGTTAAAATGTTGCGACTTTATCATCTGATCATCGGTGTAGCTTTGTTGGTTTTAGTACCGTTGGGATTAAAGGTTACTGGTTCTGGCTCATCTCAAAAGAGTGATTCTCCCAAAGTGGTACAAGTTTCTCGCGCTACCAGTTCTAGTACTAATGGAAACAATATTTGGAAAAATTTTGTCGATAAAACTGCTAGTCCTAAAGGTTGGCAAGTTTCACCTTGTGATGGTAATGCATCTTTATTATGTATCTCTGCAAATAACCAACGTGTTGGTACAGTAGAGATGTTAATTTTACCACTAGAAAAACAGCCGAATTTTCAAAAGTTTCTAACTCAAGCTGGTATTGATCCTAGTAAAAAGATAGACCACCAGAATCCTGAGTATCAAACTCAACTATCATCAGCACTAAATGCTTGGGTAAATGAACATTACGCTGGATTAGAGAAAGATCGTCAAGGTAGTTATGGCGGGAGTATTAATTTTTCCAGCTATCCACCTCAAAAAGTACAGATTGGTAAACTTCCTGGAATTCGATATGGCTTTGTTGGAATAAAGCGTCAAGGTGGAGTGCAAGAACAGCATGTAGGTTATGTTACCTTTGATGGCAAAGCACTTTATGTGATTACTACTGCTTTTGATCCAGCTTCTAAAACAGGTAAATTTGATAAATTAGAAAATCTAGCAGCTTTTGAGCCTTATTTAGATGCGATCGCTTTGAATTTACGTCTACCCAATTCAATTTAACTTAAATCTTTGTAGTAAGCGCTTCAGCGCTGAAGCGCTTACCATACATTGGAAGGATTGCAAATGTTCAAAAAAACCGCTTGCAATTCAAATCGCAGTCTCTAATGTTTGATTTATTGAGTTATGTCAGGTTCGCTAGATTACTTATAATTCCTTTTGAACCCCACCCCGGTTTTGTCTAAGGTCAAAACCTCCCAGGGGATTAAGGGGTAGGGTGCAATGACTATGGGAAATATAACTAATTATCTGAGCTTGATATTATACCATTTCACGTTAATCACGATACACATAAATTTTATACCAGACGCGATATATCGCGTCTGGTACAGGGTCTGTATTTGTATCAGATTTTTTGTGAAATGGTACTAGTTCATTTTGGATAATTATAAATAAACTTAATCAAGACAAAAATTAATCAGCAATTAATTTATAAAGATGTTGTGTTTGGTGTAATATTCACTTCTTGCATTAAGGAACCTGGCTCAAAAGATTTACCAGTTGATGTTTCTTTTGATAATGCAGCAACAACTTTAGGTGGAGCTACTTTTTGATTTTTGCCTTGCAAACGCTGCTTTTGGACATATTCTTCCAATTTAGTTTGAGCCGTTGCATATACAGAAGAATTTTTCGGAACTTGCTGAAGAAAGTTGACAGCTGAGTTAAATTCACCTATTTCCGCTTTATTATAGGCTTGTTGTAACAGAAAAACTGCTCTAATATGCTGCTTTTGCTGGTACTCAGCTAATTTTTGTTGAACTAAATTATGAACCGAATTTTCTTGAGGAATCTGTTGAAGATATTCTACAGCAGTATTGAAATCTTTCACAGCAGCTTTTTCATAAGCTCTTGCTAATAAATTGTTTGTTTGTGTTTCAATTTTGGCTTTAGCTTGCTCAACGATGGGATCTGTTTTTAATTTCCAATATAAAATATCAGGTATTTGAGAAGCAGCGTTTACAACCTCTGACCATTGTTCTTGTTCTAATGCTTGTTTCGCTAATAAATATTGCTCAGTAGCAAGTTGCCATTGGTTTTGCCAGTCTTCAATTGTACTTTGTGCTTCTGGATAAACATTACTATTTAAGGGAATAGATTTTGCCAGAGCGATCGCTTCTTCCAAATCTCCATCTTGAAATTCTTCTGTTGCTTTGTATAAAGTTTCGGTTTCAGAATAGGCTGGAGAATTCATCAAAGAATAGACTCCAAATCCCATCACTAAAGAATTAGCCAAGAGTCCGACTCTCATTCCCGTCAGCAAAGGAGGTGATTTCACAGATACATCTTCTTGGATAACATTAGGAACTGGCTCACTAGAATTAACAGATGTTGCATTCTGTAAATCTATTGTTTGTGCTGGGTAATATTCCATAGACATTTGCTCCAGCGCCCGCAATATTTCAGCTACTGACTGAAAACGATCTTTATAGTCATAACGGATCATTTGGCTGAGAATTGCAGCCAGATAATCGCTGATAGGAGTATGATGAGAACGCCAAAGAAACTCATTACTACGAGGATCTGTTTTTAATTGCAATGGAGACAAACCTGTTAAAGCCTGGATCGCAATCATACCCAAAGCATAGATATCACTATTGGGCTGTGTCTGGTCAATAAATTGTTCTGGGGGAATATAACCTAATGAAGTTACAGGAACTCTACAAATAGGCAATATTGTATCTACACCATCTACACCAAAATTGATTGGTTGAATAGAGCCAAAATCAATCAGAACTAATTTACCATCACTATCACGTCTAACTAAATTTTCTGGCTTCACGTCGCAGTGAATTACTCCCTGCGAGTGAACAAATTTCAGAATTTCTAATACATCCTTTAAAAATTGAATAATTTCATATTCAGTCCATAAATAATCGGAACGTTGATTAATTGGTAATTCTGCTGTCAGTGCATGTCCTTCAATAAACTCTTGTACCAAATAAAAACGTTCGTTTTCTTCAAAACAAGCAATCAGTTGAGGAATTTGATCATGGTGTCCCAAATACCTCAAAGTTTCAGTTTCAGTGAGAAAATGCAACCTCAACGATTGTAAATACGCAGGTTGGGAGCTAGAAACCTTTAGTTGCTTAATCACACATTTAGGTTGATGTGGCTGTTCAACGTCAATTGCAACGTATGTTTGTCCAAACACACCAGCACCCAAACTTTGGACAATTTGATACTGTCCTTGTAGTACTTTACCGATCATGTGGTAGGCCATGAGCTGCTTATTTAAGTCACCATTTATATTTAGCTTTTCGGTGAATGCTCCCTGTTTCCGGATTTATTGCTCGGTAGATGGTCTAAAGTGTTGTTATTTTATAACACTTTATCTAGTAATGTTTACGTAGTTAACAAAATATAGATTATAGATAGTACACTACGTCTGAGAAAACAATAGAAGTATTATACATTGTCAGTATTTTTGATCATGGCAAAAATTTTTTGCTTTAACGCAAATTTAAAAAGGCTTGGTGCTAACGAAATACACCTCTCTAAATGGGTATTATTTTTATTTGACCATAGGATGATGTAGAGAAAACATATACTCGGTTTCCTAGTGAAGAGGGGCAACACAAATCTCAGAATCACCAGACACATCCGAATTTGTGTCAACCCCTATTTTATTCACGAAGGAATAATAATGTTTTACCACACTAAGAAGCTACAATACTTTAAACCGCCAGAAAAACCCGATCCAGTTTACGCGATGAAGATTCAAGAACTCATCGGTGGGACTTTTGGGGAAATGACTGTAATGATGCAGTATTTGTTTCAAGGTTGGAATTGTCGAGGCCCTGCGAAATACAGAGATATGCTTCTCGACATCGGTACTGAGGAAATTGGTCATGTCGAAATGCTAGCTACAATGATTGCTCACCTACTTGATAAAGCACCACTAAAAGTTCAAGAAGATGGTGCTAAAGACGCAGTTGTGGGTGCGGTGATGGGCGGTACAAATCCACGGGATGTGATTATGGCGGCGGCGATGAATCCTCAGCACGCTATTGTTTCTGGTTTGGGTGCAATGCCGGCTGATAGTGTAGGCTTTCCTTGGAATGGCCGTTTTATCGTTGCTAGTGGTAACTTATTAGCAGACTTTCGTTCAAATCTCCACGCCGAGTCCCAAGGACGCTTACAGGCGGTACGAATGTATGAGATGAGTGACGATCCAGGAGTCAAAGATACCCTGAGTTTCATGATCGCTCGTGATACTATGCATCAAAATCAGTGGCTGGCTGCGATCGAGGATCTGAAATTAGAAGGATTGGAAGATAGTCCTGTTCCCAGTTCTTTCCCCTTGGAACTTGAGAAGCGCGAGTTTGCTTATCAATTCTGGAACCATTCTGAAGGTAAGGAAAGTGCTGAAGGTCGATGGGCAAAAGGTACTTCAATGGACAGCAAAGGCGAATTTCAGTATATCGAAAATCCTCAACCTTTGGGGCCAGAACCCCAACCACCCCAAGTCGATCCGCAACTGCATGGTACGCCTTTAACTAAAGAGATGGAGGCTACAGGACAATATAACAGCGATCGCATGATTATTGGCTAATCCTCCCAGCTGTCAAAAAATCAATCTTCTTGATTACCCAATACCTGAAAAAATGGCAGTTACAATCAATGAACTGCCACTTTTCTCATCACTGTTGCCTTGAGCAGGGCAAAATAGAGACAGGTGTCCCCCCATCCTCAATATGAGCTATTTGAGCTATTGTCTTAATCCCAGCTGTCCTCACCCCCAAAACAAGAATAATGGCAAGTTTTGCCAAACTTGTGGTGCTAAGTTACTTCTCAAGGAACGCTACCGTGCCATTAAACCCATAGGACAAGGCGGTTTTGGTAGAACTTTTCTCGCAGTGGATGAAGATAAACCTTCTAAACCGCGTTGTGTGATTAAGCAATTTTATCCCCAAGCTCAAGGTACTAGTACTGTACAAAAAGCAGTGGAGTTATTTAATCAGGAAGCAATGCGGCTGGATGAATTAGGGAAACATCCACAAATTCCAGAACTGCTAGCGTATTTTACTCAAGATGACAGGCAATATCTTGTGCAAGAATTTATAGATGGGCAAAATCTGGGAGAAGAATTGGCAGCAAAAGGAGCTTTTAACGAAACGCAGATTCGGCAATTGCTTAATAATTTATTGTCAGTCTTGCAATTTTGTCATGCTAGGCAAGTCATTCATCGAGATATTAAACCTGAAAATATTATTCGTCGTAGATTTCCCTTGGAAAGTGAGGAAAGTCAACACAACAGAGATTTAGTTCTAGTAGATTTTGGTGCTTCCAAAGTTGTTACTCACACAGATCTCAACCGTACTGGTACAAGCATTGGTAGTCCAGAATACGTTGCACCGGAGCAAATGCGGGGACAAGCAATATTTGCAAGTGATATCTACAGCTTGGGTGCTACTTCTGTACGACTATTAACTGAGCGATCGCCTTTCGATTTATACGATATTAATAACGCTACTTGGGTTTGGCAACGCTACGTTAAAAATCCCGTCAGTGAGGAATTAAGCGGTATTTTAAACAAAATGCTTCAAAGCATTCCCGCCCAGCGTTACCAAACTACAGATGAAGTCCTAACAGACTTAAATAAAAAATCATCTATTGCTACGAGTCTCACCTTACCCGCAAAGCCAGTTGTGACTTCACCTCCACCAACACCGAGTTCTACACCTACACCGACTCCGATTCTTACTCATAGTCATAATCCCATTGAAAAAGAATTAGAAGAAATGAGAACTACATTTCTAGGTTCTAATAAATCTGCAAATCACAAAACAACGCCATCGCCCCAACCATCCACAAATCAACCTGCTCCTCACAGCAAAATTGACGAAGAATTAGAAGAATTACGAGCTAAATATCTTGGTAATAATAATTCTCCAGATATATAGTTATAGTAGCTGGTTAGTTGCTGGTAGTCTTTAACTCCCAATGCCCGCTCCCTGTCCCCAATCCCCTACAATCTCGGGTCAACACTCTCTAGTGCCAAAATTCCAACGATGCATTCATGGACACGGCACAGAGGTGCGCGAGTCACAAAACGTTCCAATGCTTCTATACCCAAAGCAAACTCTCGCTTTGCTAAAGAACGCTTGAGTGATAATCCCCGTTGACGCGAACGTTTCATGTTTCCAAGTGTAGAGTACTCCAAGCCATAAACAGTTCGCAAATACTCTTGTCCGCGACATTTCACCGCAGGTTGAATGATTCCCTGATTATTTTTGACAATAAATTGCATTGGTCTAATGACCACACCTTCACCACCCGTTGCTGTCAGTTCTTCCCACCAAGTTATTCCTGCGGCTTCACTGCTTGGGTCTGTTAAATCTATTACTTTATATCCTGTTAGTGACAGTAAGCCGGGGTCATGCAAAACAATGTTTCCTACCTCTTGCATGTGCCATTGGTGGTCTTTGTCGGTGTGGACGGCTGTTTCTGTTGCTAAGATGTGGAGGGGTGCAAGTCTATAGTCAGAAGCCTTAACAGGCCAGCAGTAGCGAGGGTAAGCTGTGACGTATTTTTCAGCCATCTCGGCTTTTTGTCGAGAGTTGTTTAATTGTAGAGTCACATCTACACCATCACCAACAGCAAGACGTGATGGGACGCCAACAGACGCATATTGTTCTGGTAATTGTCTTTGAGCTTTAGCTGACCAAGGTATTAGTTCACACTCTAAGCACACCCAGTCAGTCTGAAATTTTTCCCAGAAGCCACTAGCGGTAAGGCTGGTATTTAAGCGTACTAGTAATTCTGCTTCTATCGGGTCTTCAAAAAGTTTTTTGCCTGTATGAGTATAACAGATACCAATACCTTCATTCACTACACCAAAGCGCTTGTTCGCTGCTGTTTCATCCCGACAAACAATTACCACTACTGGTGAACCCATATGTTTTTCTTCGCAGATGAGTTGCGAAATTCCTTGATTACGATAGTAAGCAAAGGCTTGTTCCGGGTGTTCCAAGTATTCCAAAAATTGGGATGTTCCCACTGGAGATATGGTAGGTGGTAGATAAATCAGCCATTTGGGATTAGCTGCAAAACGGTTGATCACCTCTAGAGCTGCGATCGCATTTTCTTCTCGAATTTTAATATTAGGTAGTAAGCGGGTATGAATAATTCCCTTACCCAGTACGTCATCAAGGTGTCGCACATCATTGTGTTGATCCTGGTCTGTTATTGCTTCTGTCACAACGCCATCCATCGGTTTGGCTGGTTGACTATAAGCACGAGCAGCAGGAACACTGACTAATTCCTTTTCTGGATAACGCAGGGCTGTAAGTTCGCCTCCAAAAACACAACCTGTGTCAATATTAATAGTGTTATTCAGCCATTCTGCTGAGAGTACGGGCGTATGTCCATAGACGACCGTTGCTTTACCTTGGTACTTTTCTGCCCAATTGTAACGGATAGGCAAGCCAAATTCGTCTATTTCTCCTGTTGTTTCACCATATAAAGCAAATTCTCGGATTTGAGCCGAACCTCTTCCTTGATATTCCTGCTTCATCCCAGCGTGAGCAACCACTAACCGACCATCATCAAGGACGTAATGAGTCACTAAAGTATTTAAAAATGCTTTCAACTCTTTGGTATGGTGTTCGCGCCATTCTGGTGGTAAAACCTCTATTTCAGCCAAAGTTTTCTCTAGACCATGGTTAATCTTGACAGTTTTACCCCGTAATTTTTGCAAAAATTTGTTTTCATGATTACCAGGGACACATAGGCCTGTTCCAGCCACCACCATATTTCGTACCAATTTCACCGTATCGAGAATACGTGGTCCCCGGTCTATCAAATCACCCAAAAAAACAGCTTTGCGTCCTTGGGGATGGTAGTAGGTAGGAGCATTCCATAGGGAGGGAGGTGTGCTTGGAGGGGGGGGAGACAAGGGAGACACGGGAGACAAGGGAGACAAAAAAGACACGGGAGACAAGGGAGATACGGAGGAAAAATTGCCTCCAACTCCCCCCTGTCCTCCTTGTCCTCCTTGTCCTCCTTGTCCTCCAACTTCCCCAACTCCTCTTTTGACGTAGCCTAATTTTTCCAATAAAGCTTCTAATTCATCACAACAACCGTGAATATCACCAATGATGTCAAAGGGGCCGTGTTCGTATTTGCGGTTATTCCACAGAGGCTGACGTTCAATTTCTACGGTATCAATTTCTGCTATGGAATCAAGGATATATACGTAGCGAAAACCTTCTTTCTCTAATCCGCGTAGAGAACGCCGTAAAAATTGGGTGTGACGCCGTACCACATGGGAAGCAAACTGACGGTTTGGGCGTTGTTGGTTACGTTGATGACAAACTTCTTCAGGTAGATTAAGAGCGATCGCCACTGGGAAAAAATGGTATCTTCGTGCTAACTGCACAAAGATTTTCCGCTCTTCTGGCTGGATATTGGTCGCATCAATAACGGTCAGCTTTCCTGCTGTGAGTCGTTTGGCAGTGATCAGCTGTAGTACATCAAAAGCATCTCTGGTAGCAAATTGATTACTCTCATCATCTGATACCAATCCCCGAAAGAAATCTGAGGATAAAATCTCAAAAGGTTGAAAAAGTCTACGTGCAAAGGTTGATTTACCGGCGCCAGAAGCACCGATCAGAACAACTAAAGAAAGTTCGGGAATAGTTAGTTTCATAATTAGTGCTTGGTTACTAATAGTTAGTACGATCGCCAAAATTAGGACTCGTACAGTTGTTTGTGGTTTTCCTTTACCTTGACCTCCACTCTTGCTTCTTCTTTTCCCCTAATCCCATGGGGGCTACTGAGTACTGTATTTATACGCATTAATTTTGTAGTTTATTACACAAATAAAGCATCAAAATATAACTCTTCTTACACCCCTACATCCCTACACCCATTTCCAAGACAGTTATTTGTCTGAAAACTACTCTCCAAATTTGATATGGGTGTAAGCAAACCAATTTATGCAGTTAAATGCTTTATTCTGATGTTAATTGGATAAATTGCTTTAAAATTCTGTCCAAAACAAACAAGGAACAGTGTTTGTGTGTGAGTTGTCCTATCTTAAAAGATGGGTAGTAGTGTGGTGAGTGATACTGTGTTTTTTAGCGTTGTGATTCCGACATACAATCGCCAGCCGATTTTGTCAAAGTGCCTCAGAGCTTTAGAAATACAGCAATTGAGTACATCTAGTTCAATCGCTGGTTACGAAATTATCTTGGTGGATGATGGTTCTACTGATGGCACATTGGAATGGTTGGAGACACACAAAAGTGAGTTTCCCCATGTGCGAACCTTTCAGCAAAATCATCAAGGCCCTGCTGTAGCACGGAATTTGGGTGTAGAGAAAGCGCAGGGAGACACTATTATCTTTATAGATAGCGATTTAGTGGTGACAGAGAATTTTCTGCAAGCTCATGCAGATGCACTAGCAGAGGGACACTCAAAATTGGGAAGCGATCGCGCCTTTAGCTATGGTGCAGTCATTAACACTTGCAATTTTGACAATCCCACCTCTGAACCATACAAAATCACAGATTTTTCTGCCGCTTTTTTTGCTACAGGTAATGTTGCTATTCCTAAACATTGGTTAGAGAAAGCTGGATTATTTGATACGAGTTTCCAACTTTATGGTTGGGAAGATTTAGAATTAGGCGTGAGGCTAAAAAAACTAGGTTTAACACTAATTAAATGCCCACAGGCAGTAGGCTACCATTGGCATCCACCCTTTAGCTTAGACCAAATTAAGAGCTTGATTGACAAAGAAATTCAGCGAGGAAAAATGGGGGTTTTGTTTTATCAAAAGCACCCGACTTGGGAAGTACGAATGATGATTCAAATGACTTGGTTACATCGCTTACTGTGGGGAATTCTTTCCTTAAATGGTGCTTTAAATGAACAAACAATGGCTCCTTTGTTGCAATGGCTGATCAATAGAGGTAAGCCCCAATTGGCTTTAGAAATTGCTCGAATTTTCCTCAATTGGTACAACGTCAAGGGTGTGTATGAAGCGTATGCAGAAGTGAGGTGAGCGGGGTCGGGGATCGGGGAAAGGGGAAAGGGGATCGGGAAAGGGGATTGGGGAGCAGGGAAAAAGGATTGAAAGGGAGACTAGAGAAGGAAGCAATAAATAGTACCCGATCCCCTTTCCCCGATCCCTGATCCCCTTTCCCCGATCCCCTTTCCCGGCTGCCAAAATATGCTACCCTATTATGGTTCTTTAAAATTCCGCACATCCAGGCGTTCGGGTGTTTCCGATAAGGAGATCCACCTGGGTGGAGGTTTAACCCGAATAGGAGTACAAATATGCCAGTAGTTTCTTTGGCTCAGATGATGGAGTCGGGGGTTCATTTTGGTCATCAGACCCGTAGATGGAACCCAAAGATGTCTCCATACATCTATACCGCCCGCAACGGAGTACATATCATTGACTTGGTGCAAACAGCCCAGTTGATGGAAGAGGCGTATACTTATATGCGATCGCAAGCCGAACAAGGCAAAAAATTCCTTTTTGTTGGCACTAAGCGACAAGCAGCAGGTATTATTGCTCAAGAAGCTTCCCGTTGTGGCGCTCACTACATTAACCAGCGCTGGTTGGGCGGGATGCTCACTAACTGGGCGACGATCAAAACGCGGGTAGACCGTCTCAAAGATTTGGAACGTCGGGAAGAAAGCGGCGCTCTTGATTTATTGCCAAAAAAAGAAGCCTCAATGCTACGCCGTGAGTTGGCGAAGCTTCAGAAATATCTGGGCGGCATTAAAACTATGCGGAAAGTCCCCGATGTTGTGGTAATTGTAGACCAACGCCGGGAATATAACGCAGTTCAAGAATGCATTAAGCTCGGAATTCCCATTGTGTCTATGCTGGACACAAACTGTGACCCAGATGTAGTAGATATTCCCATCCCAGCCAATGATGACGCCATCCGCTCAATTAAACTGATTGTTGGTAAATTGGCGGACGCGATTTATGAAGGTCGTCATGGTCAGTTGGATGTAGAAGAGGAATACGAAGACTACGAAGGCGCCGAGGAAGAATACGATTACGAAGAAAGCGATTTTTCTGACTCGTTCATTCCCGACGAAGAAGAGGAAGAATAATCACTTATCAGTTACCAGTGAACAGTTACTAGTTGATAACTGATAACTGATAACTGTTCACTGAAATGTCAGTCTAAGTAGAAATTGAGGCAAAATGGCGGAAATATCTGCAAAACTCGTCCAAGAGCTACGTCAAAAAACGGGCGCCGGCATGATGGACTGCAAAAAGGCGCTAAAAGAAAACGATGGTGATTTAGCAAAAGCCGAAGAATGGCTGCGGAAAAAGGGTATTGCTAAAGCCGGAGCCAAAGCTGACCGGGTGGCGGCCGAAGGACTCGTGGGCAGCTATATCCACACTGGTGGTAGAGTCGGTGTACTTGTAGAAGTTAACTGCGAGACTGACTTTGTTGCTCGCCGCGAAGAATTTCAAACCCTCGTGCGGAACATCGCTATGCAAATTGCGGCTTGTCCAAACGTAGAGTATGTGAAAGTGTCAGACATTCCAGCTGATATCGTCCAAAAGGAAAAAGATATTGAGATGGGACGCGATGACATTTCTAACAAGCCTGATAACGTCAAAGAAAAAATCGTTCAGGGACGCATTGATAAGCGCCTGAAAGAAATGACCTTGCTTGATCAGCCTTACATTCGTGATCAAAGCATCACAGTAGAAGAACTAGTAAAACAAGCGATCGCTCAAATTGGTGAAAATATCCAAGTGCGTCGCTTCGTTCGCTTTGTTCTGGGTGAAGGTATTGAAAAGCAAGAAATAAGCTTTGCAGATGAAGTAGCCGCTCAAACGGGTGGTAAGTAATTTTAGTTGTTGTTTGTTGACGGTTTAATAGACTGGTGACTATCAACAGCTGACTACCAACGATTAATTCTAATTTTAGGACAGGTCAACTTAAGTATAGTTGACCTGTTTTTGTTGTAATTTAATGTGAGTAACCCCGCAAGTAAGTCGGCAGGAATAAACCTAACTATATTACAATACGGTTCGGTTAAGGATTTTTCGTCATAATTTTGGTGAGACGCGAAATTACCCTGCGGGAACGCTAAAAGCGAACGCGTCTCTACAGGGTTTAAATGTTGATCAATTTGTCTTATCCGAACCGTATTGAACTATATTACAGAAAGTAAATAACCCTAAAATCCTTACCAATGACCAATGACCAATGACCAATGACGACCCCAACGAGTACCAGACGTACCATGGCACGTCTGGAACATTTGTACCAACTAACTTAACTGACTGCGAAATCTCTTTACACTGATTGTCATCAACACCACAGCAAAACCAACTAATGCTAAAACATTCATCCAGAGGACATCAAAACCTACTCCTTTGAGTAAAATTCCTCGAACAATGGTAATGTAATGACGTAAAGGGTTGAGTAAAGATAGGTATTGAAAAAAAGGTGGCATTGCTTCGATGGGAGCGATCGCACCGGAAGTTTGTACTAATGGCATATTGATAAAAAAGGATGTGAGTAACACTTGCTGTTGCGATCGCGAGATCGTTGCTAACATCATTCCCAAACTAATCCCTACAAATACATACACAGCGGATAAGGCAAAAAACAGCAACAAATTACCACGAAATGGCAAATTAAAAACTACTAATCCTAACGTCAAAGCTAGTAAAACATCTGCCATCATCAAAACCACCAAAGGGACAATTTTTGCGATTAAAATTTCCCAGTTTCCCGCAGGTGTCATCAACAATTGTTCTAAAGTTCCTGTATCTTTCTCTCTAATTACTGTTGTTGCTGATACCAATGTCCCGATTAATGTCAACACTAAACCCATAACTCCAGGAACAAAAAACCAGCTACTTGTTAACCCAGGATTGTAGAGAAACACTACTTGGGGTGACACAACTAGACTGGCTTGAGCATTTACTAATCGGCGATTGTATTGTTGAATAATTTGATTAATAGAATTGCCAGCAATCCCTGCTGTATTGGCATTTACTCCATCAATAAAAACTTGAATATTGGCTGATTTATTTGCTAACTGACGCGGGAATTCTGGTGGAATAATTACACCGACGTCTAATTTTCCTTCTTCTACTTGACGATCTAATTCTTTTTCACTTTTGGGAACTGATTCTAAGATAAAAACACGATTGGAAGTCATAGCTGTGACTAATTCTCGACTTGCTTCCACATTGGCGTAATCAATCACACCCAACCGTAAATTATGAACTTCAGGATCAAGCGCTGTACCATAGAGTAACAATTGCACGGTTGGAGGTACAATTAACAATATAATTAACTGTTTATTACGCAGAATTTGCCAAAACTCTTTACGTACTAATGCCCAAAAAGGAGTTTCAAATAATCTAAGAATAAATTTCATATCAAAATCAAAAATTGAGTTTTTTTAGAGAAAATATTTATATAGCAATCCTAATTGAATTGTGAGAAAATACGGAATCCCAGATCCCTGACTTCGCATGAGTTGTCGGGGATCTTGCCTCTCACGAATGATTTAGGATTGCTATAGTTGCTGATAGGTTTGATTGGAGATTTTAGCCTTCACGTTAATTTTGAGCAGTCGCGGGTATTCATATCCCCGACTTCTTAAACAAGTTGGGTATCTATAACCTCTCACCCTGGAATGCGATGAACCACTAGTGATATTAATCTGATAATTGCATTCGACTTAAAATTCGACGGGCGACGTTAAAAAATATTAATCCCAATATAGTCAGCATAACTAAATCGAACCAAACACCAGCCCATCCTGTCCCGCGTACAAAAGCATCACGAGTGATACCAATATAATAACGAGCCGGAACAATATTAGGAACTAGGGAAAGTGGAAAAGGAATATTATTGAGTGGATAGATAAAACCAGAGAGTAATAAAGCAGTAATAAATCCAATTAAAGAAACACCTTGGACAGCTGCATTTTGATTACTGCTACGTACTCCTAATAACAAACCAAACAATACACTATCGGCAATAAATATAATAGAGCCAATGATTAAAGTTGTAGGATCGCTGACTAAGCCAACTTGAAAAATAATTGAACCAAGTATCATTGCGATTAATGCTTCAGTGATGCCAATCAACAGGTATGCTAGTCCTTTACCAAGTAGTAATTCAGTGGCGCTAATACTAGAAGTATAGACTTGCAAGATTGTACCTTTTTCCTTTTCTCGCACCATGGCGATCGCACTTAGCAAAGAGGGAAAAATCCACAATACAACTGCATAAGTTCCTGGCACAATATACAATGATTCCAATCGACCAGGATTAAACCAGAGGCGCATTTTGGGAGTGATGCTACTAGTTGCGGGTAGCAATCCTTGATCGCGTATGAAAAAATTGGTTACTTGTTCAATGCTATTTTTGATTACACGAGCATTGTTGACATCAGTAGCATCGATTAATACTTGAATTTGAGTATTTTTACTGCCTTGAATATCTCGACTAAATTCGGGAGGAATAATCACCGCTGCTTTAGCTATACCCCGATCAATTGCATCCTGTACCGGATCAGTACCAGACCATTTGTGGGGTATAAACTGATTTGTGGCATACAACCGCTCAATATAGCTGTTACTAAGATGAGTATGGTCAAAATCCTGAACAACTAAGGGAATATCCTTACTTTCCAAGCGAATTGCAAATCCAAAAATCAACAGCGTGAGGAATGGTAGTAAAAATGCTAACGCTAAAGTTAGGCGATCGCGACGAAATTGAACTAATTCTTTAATACATTGAGCGAAAATTCTTTTCATTATGGATCGCAAAAAACATTTCAACAAACCTGCTCAATCAGGTAAAGGCTTGATGTAAAAGTTAAATACATGTCCAAATTTCTGTTTGTCTGATTTATCAGGTACTGAATATTGTACAGTAGATAGCGGGCTGAAAAGGTAAGGTTCAAACTGTTGTAAACTTTGACATTCTTCGATGACAGGAAAAGGCTTGTGAGCAGGAATATCATTCCATCCAAATACTAAAATTCCTCCTGGGCGTAAGCATTGAAAACATTGCTGGAATGAATTTTCAGTATCTTCTCTGCTATTAATACCCCATCCGAAAACCCCGTTATAAACGATCACATCAAAATAATCATTAGGAAAATGATTGCTTAGATTTAAAAACGAATCAACTATATGATTTTTAGACCCATATTTTTTTCTAGATTCATCAATTTCTATAGTCCAGTATTCTTTATTCTTAAAGTAGCCATTGTAAGGTTTAGTAAACCAATCACAACCAACGAAAAGGATTTTATGAAATTCTCTGTGGGCAACAAAATAAGGGATGATACTCTCTTCTAGTACATAGCGGTCAGGGGTGTTTAAATGTAAACTAAACCCCCGTATCCGACTCACTGAAATTTTATAAAGTAAACTTTGAATCTTGTAAGATAGGGGTTTTGGGAGGACTGTTTTGACAAGTGTCTTTAGTTGTACAGTTAACAGCATTATTATTTAGTGAGATCTAAAAATTAGTAACATATTTGACTCTTATTTTAACAATGCTAATATGTGATTGGTAACTGCAAGTTAAGAATTTATTAACTGATGGCTCGCATCAAATCTGCGCTCGTTGCACAATCCCAATAAATGCATCTTCTAATGAGAAAGGAATCGGGCGAAGGGATTTTATACTCAAGTTGGCAGAGTGGAGAAGTTGACGGATTTTGGTTAGTTCTGCGTCAGGGTGATCAAGAACTATATGCAAACCATTGGCAAAAATAGAAACCCGCCAAGAATCTAAGTGTTGTTTGAGTAACTTGGAGGCGGATTGATTATTATTCACAACAATTTCTATTAATTGTCCAGGTTGAGAAGCTTTGATTGAACTTGGAGAACCTTCCGTTACAGTTTCACCCGCTACCATAAAACTCATGCGGTTACATTGTTCAGCTTCTTCTAAATAATGGGTTGTAACTAATATAGCTGTACCATTGCGGGCAAAGTCGTTAATTAGTTTCCAAAATTGACGACGTGCAAGTGGGTCTACTCCCGATGTCGGCTCATCCAAAAATAAAATATCAGGTTCGTGCATCACTGATGCACCGAAAGCAACCCGTTGCTTCCAACCACCTGGTAACTGTCCAGTCAGCATTTTTTCCTGTCCCTTTAGCCCACAGGTAGCAATTACCCAATCTATTTTTTCTCGGCGCAATTTGTGAGGAACGCCATAAACGCCACTGTAAAATTCTAGGTTTTCTATTAACCCAAGTTGCTAGTTATTCAAACAGGCGATCGCTAAAAGCACTTAAAGCAATAAAATCCCCTCCAGAGACAAATATGGGAGGGGTATATGCTAAATGAAACAATTGCTGTCTATGCTATCATTGACGACTTATTAAAGGCGATTGGGCATGACGAAGGCTGCCGTCGAAATATGAGTGATGCAGAAATTATTACAACGGTAATAATCGCCGCGATGTTCTTTAACGGTAATCATAGTCAAGCTTGCGGTTATATGAAAGACCACAACTTGATACCACATATATATGTTAGAAAAGTCACGCTTCAACCGACGATTACACAGTATATCAATGTTGATGAATGATATGTTTCATCAAGTGGGAATGATACTGAAAGAAATGAGTGATTGTACTGAATATCTTTTAGACTCTTTTCCTGTACCCATCTGTGATAATATTCGGATCTTTAATGTCAAGTTAATTAAATCTGAAGAGTACAGAGGCTATATTGCATCGAAAAAACGTTATTTTTATGGAGTTAGAGTTCAGTTATTAACGACCAAAACTGGTATTCCAGTGGAATTTGTTTTTATGCCTGGTAGTGCTTCTGATGTGCGAGCATTGAACGCCTTACCGTTAAATTTACCACCAGGCAGCGAAGTATATACTGATGCTGCATACACTGATTATACTGCCGAAGATGACCTCGAAGAAACTAGCAAAATATCCTTGAAAGTCATGAGGAAAAAAAATTCCAAGCGTCAAGATGAACCGTGGAATCAGTATATCAAGCAACATATTAGGCATTACATTGAAACAGTGTTTAGTAGCATCACTTGTGTGTTTCCAAAATCAATCCACGTATGTACTTGGCAAGGGTTTATACTTAAGTTGGAAGCATTTATTTTTGCATTTACCCTGAAACAAGCATTTCTATAGTAAGCAATTATTAATACCTGAAACCGCTTCATTACACTGCTTGTAATGATTGCTCGAAATCGTGGTTGCGCGTAGCGCAACCGCCAATTTGTCATTGGCGATCGCACTAATTTCTGGATCAGAAGCACCCGGATTTTGATAACCCGCAACTTGGGTTAATAGTTTAATGAGTCTGGTGTTGGCACGACAAAAAATAAGGAGTTATGAACCGATTCATAACTCCCCAGGCTGTTTGACAATACTTAATAGTGCTTTTAAAAAACTTACAGTAGATCAGCTAGTGAAAGTTTGCCTTCCATCTGAAGTTTAGCTTGCACACAGGTAGCACAACTGCAACCAAGTTGATCAATGATCGATTGAGAATCAGTAGATGAGTTGGGTGCAACCAATTGGTGAACAGGTTGTGCAGATAGCAATGTGATCTGTTGTGTGATAGCAGGTGCAGCCTGGAGAGGAGATGCAGCCGCTGGATTTACTACCACCAGCATAGAAGCAAAAACTACAGGAAAAGCAAGTAAAATTAGTTTGATTATGTTCATAAATTGATAAAAAAACCCTATAAAAATATAACATACCTAGCCTTTACTGACTTATCATGAATAATGATGGTCCTAATTTGGTGTTAATCTCGTCCAAAACCTTGACCGCGTGATGTTTTTGCCCAAATAAATAATTCACCTTCTTTACCACCAGCAGCTAATAGCTTACCTTGGGGATGCCAAGCTAAACATGAAAAGCCATTGGATGCACCTGTGAGAATTTGCGATACTTGTTTGGCTTTTTTCCACAGACAAACCCAGCCATCAGATCCCGCAGAGGCGAGAAGAAAACTTTTTGGTGCAAAGGCGATCGCATTAATGATATCTACATGATTAGTTAATACAGTGGCTTCCCAACCTAAAGACTCATCCAGGGACTTTTGCCAAACGACAATACCATCAACACTACAGCAAGCCAATATCGGTACACCATTTTGATCGCCAACACTAGACCAAGCAATTTCACGAATTTTACCAGGAAAACCCCGCATCACCCAAGGCTGAGGATCATTACCAGAAACTAATAACTGACTTTCAACTACAGTGATCGTCCGATCCATGTTACCAGAAGCCAGATATTTGCCATCAGGCGACCATGCCATAGCAAGACTGACAGAAGGTATTTCTAGGCTGTATGGTTCTTGATTCCAATCTCGGCAATCCCATATTTTTATACCCTGATGACCACCGATAGCTAAGTATTTTCCGTCACTACGCCAATCAATACCCAATGTTGATGAAGACTCAAAATTGAGAATGACAACAATCTCACGAGTATCAGCATTCCATATTTGCACACGCCGCCCCAAGCTAAAAGCTAAATGGTGAGTCTTGGGACTCCAAGCTAGTTGATCAACCCAAGCCGGAGCATTTTCTAAAGTAGCAATTAATTCAGTTCCTTGCCAGATTTTTACTTGACCATCTTGTCCAGCAGCAGCTAAAAATTGCCCATCATGAGAAAAAGCAAGGCAGTCAACAGAACTATCATTGCCAGTTTGCAAACTTGTTAACTCGTCATCTTGCCAAAGTGCGACTTCTCCAGCAGCAGAAGCCACAGCAAGTATTGTACCTTGAGGCGACCAAGCGATCGCAGTTACATAATCTGAAAGCGTCCCAGAAAAGTTTTGGTCAAATTCTTTGGAATCGACAGTTGAGGGTTTCATAGTAAAGTTCTGAATGAGGAATTGGTAATAGAGGTGAGGTTTTGTAATTGATTGAGTTGAAAATCACTACAAATCTTAAGCTCAGTTAAGATAAGTAAGTCAGTCTTAATAAACATAACTGAGTTAGGAAAAGTAAACATATCTAAAAGTACAGACGCGGTTAATCGCTACCAATGACAAATGACAATCTCAACTAGTTAGCTTTATGTGTACCCACTTACTTATAACAATCATTTGATTTTGAAAAATTTTCTAGGATGAGTAATACCACCCTAAAAAATTTATTTATACTTAAATTATACTTATCATCATGCAAATTAAATATTTATCAGTTTGGATCATTTTTGGTCTAATACTAATACTTTTTTTCTCTGTCACATCTCCTGTTCAAGCTTCCGTCTGTCGAAATTTGCAGGGACACCAAATTTGTATTATTAGTATTAAACGTAGTGCTAAGAATTATTGGGAATACAGGGCAATTGTCAGTGTAAATGGAATCAAAAGACCCCTAGAAGTTTACAACTGCCGTGATCAAAATAAAGTTGAAGAAGATGGAACTATTGTGCCATTTAATGATGTTGATCCTGGTAGATTGATCTGTAGATATTTTCAAAATAAAAGCTAAATAATTTTCTTCTAGTTAAGTCAATGAAAATAAATATAGCGTGAAACACGAAAAGTAAACATACCTGAAAATCCTACCAATAACCAATGACAAATAACAAATAACTATCCCAACTAATTAACTTTATTTGTGCCGACTTACTTACATCAATCCTGCTGATTCATACAAACGTTTGAGCATCGCTATTATCTTGTCACCATAATTTAAATCTGCTGACCATCGCCCTGATAATTGACCTAGTAAGGGAGCAATTCCACGGGTGACAAAACGAAATCTTGGGTCTACTACATCCTGTACCAGAGGTTCTAAACTAGCGTAAGCTTTCAAGTGTTGAATATGCGCTCTCACACCTATTCTGGCACTTTCAAAACTTGCAGCCTCGCTACCTCCGCCAATTGTCCCTAAACCTGCAAAGTTATTTTGTTCTAATTTAATATCACCACCAAAGCGTAAAAAACCTGTTTCTACACACATTTGGCAGAAAGCAATATCATAGTTAACCCCTTCGATTGCGGCTTCTTCCCGATAGAGTTTGCCGATATCAGGAAACTTGACTAAGGCATTTTCATTGTTATTTTTGAGAAATATTTGTAGCTGCACTTCTGAAGCATTACCATGAGACATGATTTTGTCAACTTGACCGGAGCAAATTACTAAGTTGGAACGTAAAGTGACGGTACGACTGGTACTATCCCAATTGATAGAAATATGAAATTCTCGTAATTCAATAGCTTTAACATAAACAACTCGACGATAGGTAATCCGGCGGACATTGGGTGATTTTGAGAGATCAATTTGTAAGCGATCTGCTAAGTCAATTGGGATGTAAGCATTACCATCAACGAGTATTCCTTGTTCAGAATATTTTTGTCCATTAATGTTAATATTAATTGCTGAATAAGTTGGTTCACCGGTTTCTGAACCAGGGTCAACAGTACGACTCCAAGCAGCGACTCCATCAGCTATACCCACAGCAAAATCACGACGGCGGTTTTGTAGTAAACCACGATCTTCTGGATTACTTAAAAAACCAACTTGCATTAACAAAGCAGGCGCTTGTGTCTGGCGACAAAATGCTAAACTACCCATACCCGAATTTGTATCTGGTTTTACTCCTCGGTTAGGTAATTGCGTAACGCGGCGTAGTAACCCCATTAATACTAATTCTGCATTGCTTTTGCGTTCATTATTGTTGGCAATATAAAAAACACTAGCCCCACGCACAGAAGGACTACTAGCAGCGTCAGCGTGAATTTCCAAAGCGACATCACCACGACGAACACGAGAATTGATCCAGTCTATAGTTTGCTTGGCACTCAAGTCATCAGGAACTGATAACACTTCAAAACTGCGTGACCTTAATTCTGTCAAAATTAAATCACGCAACAAAATCATTTCTCTGGCTTCTGTTGTACCTCCAGCCATCGAACCTGGATCAATTCCAGCCGTTTCTTTGCCTCCGTGAGCTGCGGAAAGAAAAACACGTCCCATTTTCAGTATTTCCTCTTATAAAATCTCAGTATAAGTAATTGAATACATCATTATTGGCTTGGGAACAAGAATATAATAGCGATCAGGGATTGGGGATTGGGGATCGGGGATCGGGGACAAAACAATTCAAAATACCCCACGGGAAGACTTGCGCCTACAAAATTAAGAATTTTTTGACTTTTGATTTTTGATTTGTCTAGCCCTTTCCCCTTTCCCCGATCCCCTTTCCCCTTTCCCCTTTCCCCGATCCCCAATATGTACACTCCCCGCCTACACCCAGATACTATAGAGGAAATTAAACAACGGGCTGACATTTATGATGTCATTTCGGAACACGTTGTTCTACGCAGGCGTGGTAAAGATTTTGTGGGTTTATGTCCTTTCCACGATGAAAAATCCCCCAGTTTTACCGTCAGTCCTACAAAGCAAATATATTACTGTTTTGGCTGTCAAGCGGGGGGGAATGCAATCAAGTTTCTCATGGACTTGCATAAGCATTCTTTTGCAGAAGTGGTACTGGATTTGGCGCGACGTTACCAAGTTCCTGTGCAAACTCTGGAACCAGAGCAAAGACAGGAATTACAAAGACAATTATCAGAACGATCGCAACTTTACGAAATTCTCGCTTCTACTGCCCAATTTTATCAACATGCCCTTAGACAACCCCAAGGACAAGTCGCCCTTGAGTATCTGCAACAAAAACGCCAATTGCAAGACGAGACAATTGTACAATTTAACTTGGGTTATGCTCCTGCGGCTTGGGAAACTCTCTATCGTTATTTAGTGGAAGATAAACGCTATCCGGTACAGTTGGTGGAGAAAGCCGGATTAATTAAACCCCGCAAAGAAAGCAGTGGGTATTATGATGTGTTTCGCGATCGCCTCATGATTCCGATTCACGATGTTATGGGGCGGGTGATTGCTTTTGGCGGTAGAACTCTGGGAGATGAACAACCGAAGTATCTTAATTCACCAGAAACTGAATTATTTAGTAAGGGTAAAACTTTATTTGCTCTTGACAAAGCCAAAGCTGGGATTTCCCAAATTGATCAAGCTGTGGTGGTGGAAGGATATTTTGATGCGATCGCTCTTCATGCGGCGGGAATTAATCACGCTGTTGCTTCTTTGGGTACTGCCCTCAGTATAGACCAAGTACGGTTATTATTACGCTACACCGACTCGAAACAACTCATACTCAACTTTGACGCCGATAAAGCTGGTAATATCGCCGCCGAAAGAGCGATTGGAGAAATTGCACAACTGGCGTACAAGGGCGAAGTACAACTAAAAATTCTCAATTTACCCGATGGTAAAGACGCCGATGAATATTTACATACCCATACATCCGCAGATTATCAACAACTGTTAGCGAATGCACCTTTGTGGTTAAATTGGCAAATTCAGCAAATCACCAAAGATCGGGACTTAAAACAAGCTACAGATTTTCAGCAAGTCTCGCAGCAATTAGTTAAATTACTCAAAAATATTACTAATATTGATACGCTTAATTATTATGTTTCTTATTGTGCAGAAATTTTAGCTTTAGGAGACGCCAGACTAGTACCCTTGCGAGTCGAAAATCTTTTGACTCAAGTTGCGCCGCAAAATAATATCAGAAGTATAGCGCGATCGCACTACAGACAAAACCAAGATTTATCAACACAAACAAATAAAAAAACTTCTGTCACTTCAGAAAAAACTCTACTAGAACAAGCAGAAGCATTATTACTGCGAATATATCTCCATTGTCCCGAACAACGCCAAGCCATCAACGATGCTTTAGAAGAACGAGATTTGCAATTTAGTCTTTCTCACCATCGGTTTTTGTGGCGACAAATTTTAGAACTTGCATCTGATAACTTAGAAGATGATTTAATCTCAACGGTACAAGACAAATGCTTGGAATTTTCTGAAGAAATGACGTTAGTTTCCCATCTATTTCAACTCAATGAAAAAAATGAGAAAGAAATATTACGTACTCCCCATGTCGTTCAAGCAACTACTGCTTGTATGGAGAAGGTAATGCGTGAAAAACGCTCTCGTCATTTTAAGGAAATGTGGCTGCAAACAGATCAAGAGATCGAACCTGATAAATATAAATTCTATGGTGAAGCTTTTCAAGCTGAAGAGCTACTACTTAAGGAATTAGATAAACAACGGCAGTTTTCTTTAACTGATTTGTTGTAATGTTGTACTTAGATGAATAGGCTAGGTGATACTTTGAAATAATCACCAAGGGCTTTGGCTTGTGCCTTACTGATCGAACGTTTACCATTCACAACTTCCGACACTACACCACTTGAGCCAATAATACCTACTAAATCAACTTGACGAGTTTCACTGGCTTCCATAATGTGTTGGAGAATTTCATGAGGCGCAGATTCATCCATCGGATAATTTTGCGTTTCATATGCTTCAACCAATATTACTAGTAACTTGTGTAAGATTTGCTCTTCAATCGTGCGATTCTTCTTAAAAGTTAGCCGTTCTACTACTTGCAAAACACGTTCGTACTCTTGTTCTGTCTCAATTGCTGTAGGAGTAACCTCCGCCAAGAGATTGCGATAAGCATTTTGATCAAAAGTAAGGGTCATTTTTCCATTTACCTTTATCGTAATCAGCGTGTGTTATTTTGTCGCGATCGCACAACACACAACAATGTATTTTTCTTGGTGTCTTTGTGTCTTTGTGGTTAAAAAATAATTATTAAAACACAAAGACACTAAGAGCAAATATGGCTTTCTAATTTCCCTGCAAAGGTGCATCCAAAACTTTCTTGATGCGATCGCGTGTCTCTAGTAAATGTGCTTTGGTATATTCGTCACCACCACGCACGTTATCTAGTTTTTCAGATAGTTGTTTCAGCTTATACCAAGCTAAAGTCCTAGCATCTTCTGGAACTTCTTGTTTTCGCAACACCATTTCATTGAGAGTTTCCACGTATCGGCGCTGTAAGCCTCGACGTAAGCTAGAAATCTCGATGGTTTTGCCTTGGGGTTTTAATACTTCTGTCCAAATCCCATTTTGTAGAGTATTAAATAATTCAGGTAAGCTCAGGGAATTTTCGGTTTTATTTTTGTATTCCATGTCTTTGAGGCGGGAGAGGCGATCGCCTGAAAGCAAGTCCCACAATACCAGACTTTGCATGAACAATACCCAGTCATGAATCGGATAGTCTAAGCGACCGATACGGGGACTACTACCCCAATGTCGCCAACGGGATGGGGCTAATTTATTCAACAAATCTGATGAGAAGTTAAAAGCATTTTCGGCAAAGACATACTTTTGTAAAAGCGCTAATGCTTGCCGTTGTTTTTCTAATGGTACTGCTTGAAAGGGTAGTTTTCTTTGTTTATCATCAGGATGAACTCGATAAAATGACTGTCCACCAATATATTTTGTTGTGTAGAAAATATTTTGGAAATAATTTCCCAATACTGTACCAAACTGTTCTCTGACATCGCTATAGCTATCACCATTGACAGGACCACGCTGATTGAGACGATCCCACATAATCCGAGCATTTTCTAACTGCCATTGAGAATAAACTAAGACATTGTTGCTGTTATCCCAAGCGTCAGCAGTCGGATCTAAATCGTACATATCTTCATCTGTAGCATAGGTCAATTCTGGCTGGTTTGATTTTTCGGCAATTTCATTCAAAAAGGGTTTTTCAGCTGTGGGGGTTGCTGCTGAAAATTGAGTGTAGCCGTATTGAATTGCCCAATCATCATAAGGCCCGACCATGTTAGGAAAATAATCTCCTTGTTTTTGACCTTTGGGAGCAATATTTGGGGGTATATAATCCATTACAGATGAAACTAGCCCTTTGTTGCGGGTGATATCTGTATTGTTCAGTTGTTCTGGTGTCAGCATCGTGCTACCACGGAAATTGTGCCGTAACCCCAGAGTATGTCCGACTTCGTGAGCAATAATTAACCTTAAATATTGATGGATATAATTTTTCACTTGGTCAGTAGTAGGAGGTGTTTCTTGGAGAAGTGACATTGCTATAGAACCAAAAGCAAATTGGTTAGCAGCTTCCATACCGTAACAAAGGTCATACTCTCCAGCTAGTTTCGATAAGTGTTTGGCAAATAGCTTTGATTTGATTGGGTTTTTGTTTGCTTCTAAACCATTGGTACAAAGCAAGCGATTTTGCATTAATGCTGTTAAGGAAGTTCTATTTTGTTGTTCGTTGGGTTGGATAATTTGACGATACTCGTTTTTCAAGGCGCGGACAAAACTCGCATCTACTAAAATTGTGGCGTTTAATATTTCTCCTGTGAGTGGATTGACGCGGGAAGGTCCCATGGCAAAATATCCATCTACGGTGTTAATCCAGCGAATTGTGTTGTAACGGATATCCGCAGCGTCCCATTTGGCATTATCGGGCATTTGTTTGACTTGAATAGCATCTTTAAATCCAGCTGCTTCAAAGGCTTTGTTCCACATCAAGACGCCTTCAGTAATGGCGGTGCGGTATTCTAGGGGTACGGCGTTATCAATCCAAAAGACTATTGGTTCTTTGGGGGGAGAAATAGAGGCGTTGGGGTCTTGTTTTTCTAAATGCCAACGGTTAATGTAGCGGACAAACGGTTCTTTGCGTTCATCGTTGGATAAGTCTTGGTAAGCGGTGAGAAAATAACCGATGCGATCGTCTGCTAGGCGGGGTTGGTAATTATTATTTGGGAGTTGAGAAAGACTGTAGTGAACCCGTAAGGTAAAGCCACGGCTATCTGGTACGGTAATGAAGCTTTGTGTTTCTTCATCTTCGTCATCCTCGCTACTACCAGAAAAATTCATTACAGATTCGATTTCGACATTTTCCGGGAAAGCTTTGGCGTTACCAAAATAAGATTCATCTGCACTTCCTGGTAATCCCAAACTTGAGGTTAACCCCGCTATATCTGTCAGTAGCAAATCACTGAGGTCGATTAAAATTGATTTGCTTTGGGGATGAATGCTTTTGATGTCTAGAGAATAGAGAACCGAGTCACTAAATGACCGTGCTAGCGATCGCGCTTGGGGATCTCCTTCACGAGTACGAAAATTGACGTTGCGGACAACAAAGTTTAATTTATCATTGACGCGATCGAAATAAAACAAAAAATCTTGCAAAGGCATACCACTGTAGATACCAGCTTCACCAATACCTGATTCTAAGGTTGCTGTGGCGATAAAATTTTTCTTTAGTTGCTCTGGTTTAATCTCTAGATATATCTTATTGTCTTCTTTGTTGCGGTAAATAGTAAATAAACCTTGCTGTTTTCGAGTATTCTTGATGACTGTGTTAAAGTCTTCCAATTCTTCTTTTTTTGATGGTTTGGAAGTAGAATCGGGTTTTTCATCTGGCTTATCTTTACCAGAGTTCTGTGATTCTTTCGCGAGCAGTAAAAAAGGCTGCTGCTCAATTTTATGAGTATTTTTTACCCAAATGAAAGATTGACGCTGTGATTGTTGATTGTTTTGGATCACCCATACCTTGGATAAAGGTAAACCAGAAGACATTGGCATAGCAATTTTACCAGATACAGAGATTTTCTCTCTCTCCTGATTTTCCGCTTCCACAGCTAGTGTCTTGGCGCTAACGATGATTATTCCTAAAAACAAGCTAGGTAAAGCAACAACATAATAAATTAGTCTCTTCATCCAAAAGTTCCTGGCTTCGTTCATAATCTCAGTTTTAATACTTGCAAGGCAAAATGTCCTTACTACTATTGGCTGACTTGCTACGGTCTATAAAAAATATTCTCCAGTGAAAACTTAGCCTTTGCTATTTAGTACTATTTAACCGCCCGCAAGTCAACTGCACGGCTCATAAGCTAAGTCTACTAAAAGTAGACTGAATCAATAACCTCTTCAACCTACTTGAAGTGGGTTTTTGCTATGAGCCAGCTATTTATTTGAGGGCTAGGTATTGGGCGAATTCAATCCATCCAACTCACGTTTTTTATCAGGCAAAATATCCCCGATTTTTTAGAAAAGCCGGGGATCTTCCCAAAGCGCAGCTATAAAATAAAATTGCGATTTCAATCGTAGACTACCACAAGCTTAAATCTAACAATGCGTGTATACTCTCATCAGATAAATCGTAGAGATATCGCATTTCTTTGAAATTACTAAAATTTCGTTGAATAGACTTACGATAGGTTGGATCGTAGTGATTAGATAAAATATCTCTGATCAATAATTCCCATTTTTCAGCATCTATTAATTGATACCATTGATTTACTTTTTCCCAGCCATAGCGGTCTTTGAGTTTTTCCAATTTTGCTTTTAAGATTTCAGGATATTCTACAAAGTGGGAATACTTTTGTAAAAGAAATTTGACTCTGGCTGTGAGTGGTAGTTGAATATCTACACAACAAGCCTGTTTCATTTTCTCCCACAAAGACTTCGGTAAATAGACTTTACCTATTTTTCTACTTTCTGATTCTATCCAAACTGGCTCCTTAGGATTAAAGCTTTGAAGTTGTTGCAATAGTAGGGATTCAAAGTACTTTTGGGTAGGCTGGGGTGAAAGTTTATCTTGCCATTCTTCACCAAAAACAGAACCACGATGTTGAGCCAAATTTTCTAAATCTAATACTTGAGTGCCGCGCTCACGCATTTGCCTTAAAATATAAGTTTTACCACTACCAGTTAAACCACACAGTATTTTGTAGGTAAATTTTTTGGGTAATTCTTCTATTTGTTGTCGCACATAAGCACGATAAGTTTTGTAGCCACCTTCAAGTAAGGTTACGCGCCAACCAATTTGACCAAGTACTAAAGCCATACTTAAAGAAGGCTGTCCACCGCGCCAGCAATACACAAGAGGATGATAGCTTTTTTCTTTCTTGGCAAAATGTTGAGTGATATGCTCAGAGATATTTTTGGTTACCAAAGCTGCACCAATTTTTCTGGCTTGAAATGTGTTTATTTGTTTGTATATAGTTCCTATTTCTGTGCGTTCGGAATTATTTAGTACAGGTAAATTGATTGCACCAGGAATGTGATCTTCGCTAAATTCTCTGGGAGAGCGAACATCAATAATTTCAGTGTAGGTTTCTGTCTGAGGTTGTTGAGTGTATGTAGGTAAAGGTGGCATGTGATTAAGATATTATAAATAATTGCTTGAAAATAAGGTTTATTCTCCTGATTGTAATAAATAGCGTCAGATCTCATAAACACCTTAACGTAGTTATTGAGTCCACGTGTGGCGGAAGTCCCGATCTTCAAGGTATTCCTAAGATGGGGATTGTGAGCGGGTCACCGAATTTTTGGTAAACGTCTACGCCCGTACAGTATGATTAAACTTACTCCCCAAAATTTACAAACCATCTACAGTCACGCTGAAACTACTTATCCAGAAGAGTGCTGTGGAATTATTTTTGGTCATCGTGGCGATGATGGTAAAACTGTAATAGAAATTAAGCCCACAGAAAATGTTTGGAGTGCTGAAGCAGCACTGGATTTTCCTGATGATCAAATCATATATGAGAAGAAGCGCAGGTATGCGATCGCACCCCAAGTCATGTTACAAGCACAAAAAGCAGCACGGACACGTTCTATCGATATAATAGGTATTTATCATTCTCATCCTGATTATCCAGCAATTCCCTCAGAATTTGACCGACAGTGTGCTTGGCAAGAATACTCATACATTATTGTTTCTGTGCAGAATGGCAAAGCTGCTGAGATCAACAGCTGGTGTCTTGATGATCACCACCAATTCCAACCAGAAACAATTGAAAAGTTATTTTAAAAACCACTGAAGATACAAACACACAAAGGGTATCGTTTTTGGGTAGGATAAAAAGTCCGCGCTTCCTCATCTAAACTGCTATGCTAAATCCGAATTTGGATGAAATCCAGCTGACGAAAGACGATTACGAACGCTACTCTCGACATTTAATTTTGCCGGAAGTAGGATTAGAAGGTCAAAAGCGTCTCAAAGCTGCTAGTGTATTGTGTATTGGTACAGGTGGACTAGGTTCACCGTTACTTTTATATCTAGCAGCGGCGGGTATTGGACGCATCGGTATTGTTGATTTCGATGTTGTTGATACTTCCAACCTCCAACGTCAGGTGATTCACGGTACTTCTTGGGTGGGTAAACCCAAGATTGCATCAGCCAAGAATCGCATTCTCGAAATTAACCCCTATTGTCAGGTTGATCTTTACGAAACTCGTCTGAGTTCCGAAAACGCCCTCGATATTGTTAAACCTTATGATGTTGTCGTTGATGGAACTGATAATTTTCCAACGCGATATCTTGTCAACGATGCTTGTGTATTGTTAGATAAACCCAACGTCTACGGTTCGATTTTCCGTTTTGAAGGTCAAGCAACGGTATTTAACTACGAGGGTGGACCTAATTACCGTGATTTGTATCCAGAACCCCCACCACCAGGAATGGTTCCCTCTTGTGCAGAAGGTGGTGTCTTGGGAATTTTACCGGGAATGATTGGTGTCATCCAGGCAACCGAAACCGTTAAAATTATTATGGGTCAAGGCAATACTTTAAGTGGACGCTTACTGCTGTACAATGCCTTAGAAATGAAATTCCGCGAATTGAAATTGCGTCCCAACCCGATACGTCCAGTAATTGAAAAGTTGATAGATTACGAACAATTCTGCGGTATTCCACAAGCGCAAGCAGAGGAGGCGAAACAGCAAATGGAACTTTCCGAAATGACTGTGCAAGAATTGAAGCAGTTGTTGGATAGCGGTAGTGACAATTTTGTACTGCTGGATGTCCGCAACCCACATGAATATGAAATTGCTAAGATTCCTGGTTCTGTATTAATACCTTTACCCGATATCGAAAATGGTAGTGGTGTAGACAAAGTTCAGGAATTAGTCAACGGTCATCGCTTAATTGTCCATTGTAAGTCGGGTATGCGTTCTGCAAAAGCTTTGGGAATTCTCAAGCAAGCAGGAATTGACGGAACAAACGTCAAGGGTGGTATTCTGGCTTGGAGTAAGGAAATTGATCCATCTGTACCCACATACTAAATATAATAGATCCTCGATTTTTTAGAGGAGACAGCTGGCAAATCAGGGGTGACCCAAACAATTCAAAATTCAAAATTCAAAAGCCAGAATCCTTGTAGAGACGCGAAATTACCCTGCGGGAACGCTAAAAGCGAACACGTCTCTACATTCTTTTTCACGCCTATGTCTATTGACGAAAATTATCACCTTTGTGAAAAATTTTTCATCTTCATAAGAAAAATTCAAGCATTTTTAACAAACGTTTGAATCTTTTCTATATATCAATGAGTCTTTATAAGAAACGTTAAAGCATTTTTAACAAACGTTTGAATCTTTTCTATAGCTCAATAAATATTCAAAACCACAACTCAATTTCAACTGACATTGTGACCAAGAAGACGCAAAGACGCGGAGCGCCACACCTCTGAATATCTCCGCTCCCACACAACTTACCCTCTCGAATTTCAGCAAATCTACTTATATTTATTCTTTGCACTAATTTGAATCTTCTAAAAGTTCTGTAGCTTCACTCAGGTTAATGCATCTTTTCTTACGTATTTTGATGATATGTAGCAAACTCCGTGTGAAACACAATCAGAGTTATCTAGATTAAATTCATCAAAAGGAAAACTTTATGGCACAACGGAAACGAAACTCAGTTGCACTAAGTAAAGCTGAAAGACGAGTTGCAGGATTGCAAGCGATTGATCCTAATTTAGATTTGGGTAATCGTTTGTCAATCATTACCTACAAAAGCATGATTAATGAGTTACGAGAAAAGCTAAACGCCTATAATCAAGCACGAGTAATGATGGAGATGGCGAAAAATGCATTAAAAGAAGCAGAAGTTGTGTTAAACAGTTATTCTGAGCATATGCTACTGGGTGTTGCGTGTCGCTATGGTAAAGATAGTCATCAGTATGAAATGGCTGGTGGAAAGCGCAGGTCAAAACGACGAACAACACGTTCTGTGACCAAGAAACCGACGGTATCTGTGGAATGATTGTTTATCTTTGCTATTCCTATCAGCTAATACCATTTCACAAAAAATCTGATACAAATACAGATCCGTAGAGACGCGATATATCGCGTCTGGTACAAAATTTATATGTATCGCGATTAACGTGAAATGGTATAAGGATTTAAACCCTTAGCTGATAGCATAAGTCGTCTTCAGACGACTTCATAAAATTTTTTGAGCAAAATATAGGACTTCAGCTATGTAGAATTATGGAAAGCAATTTCAGCAATGTGAATCTACCTGTGTGAAACAACACAGAATGTATAGATAATGGAAAAAGATACAGGAATCATCACTCAGCCAAAAATTTTGTGGTTGCAAGTTTGGAGTTTAGCAGGAGTACAGGCAGCCATTGTTATCTGCTGGCTAATTTATAATCTGTACTTGCCTAAACTTTTGGTTGGGTTTGGCTTTCCTGAATCGTTAGCAGTTGGAGTCGTAATCTTAGAAAATATCTTGGCGGTGTTGATGGAACCGCTGATGGGGGCGCTTTCTGATCAAGCCAAGTATCGGGTGGGAAGTCGCTTTTCTTTTATCACCTTGGGAGTGATTTTATCTTCGGCTTTGTTTATTGCTATCCCTTCAATTGTCACTTTTGTCACACCTTCAGATATAACAAAATGGCTATTACCTTTAATGCTGGTAGCATGGGCCTTAGCAATGACGGTGTTTCGCAGCCCAATTTTTGCATTATTGGTATACTACGCACTTCCACCACAATTACCTTCAGCACTCAGCGTCATCATTCTTGTAGGTGGAGTTGCTGGTGCTTTTAGAGGAGTAGCTAGTAATTTTATTCTTGGTTTAGGGCCAATTTTTACCTTTGCTATTGGTTCGTTTATTCTTCTAGGTGCAGCGGCGACACTGCGATTATTTCATCCCCCCAATCCATTTGTAGAGGAGGTACAAACATCAACAAACCCAGGACAATTTCTCCGCTCATTAGCTTTGATTTTGGGTACTGGTGTCGGTATTGCTTTGGGTTCGCGGTTAATGATGGATGCTTTGAGTAAATTGCTGAAGGTAAATTTAAATACTGACAATGTTGACGTCATAATGTTAATTATCAATCTTGTCATAGCGGTCGCATTTCTACCAGCAGGCGCATTGGCTGTCAAAATTGGTAATCGCCTAGCTATGCTGATTGGTGTTGGTGTAATTAGTATATATTTAATGATGAGTTTATATATAGGCACATATATACCTGTAATTTTACTAGGTATATGTGGCTTTTGTTTAATAGTCAACGGTGGTATTCCCTTTTCCTTTTCCCTAGTAAGTCCTCGTTGGGCTGGGTTAGCAGTGGGAATGTATTTTGCGGGTTTTGGGTTGGTGGGAGGTTTATTTCCGGTAGTATTTCCCCAACCGCAATTAATTACACCAGAGATTGGGGTTTGGGTGAGTGCGATCGCATTTGTATTTGCGGGTATATGTGTCGCCTCAAGTCGCACACCAAGCGAAGAATTATGAAGAGTAATTTGTTACTTAATCTGAGCAAACCACTGCCGAATCATCTCGACTTGGAAGCGATAACCTTCACCAACTTCCTCAATCAACTCCCGTTGCAATAATAAATTAATAGTACTAGTTGTTACATTATTAATTTGCAATATACTTTTGTGACTCACCACAACCCCTTCTCCTTGGGCTGCTATCAAGCGCAAAATATCTCGTCCCGTTGCATTTACTTGGTTATTTTGAATATCAGCAAAGAAAAAACTGCCACTTTTCAAAGCTTCTGGAACTGCTGCTTCCACATCTGCTAATTTTGCTAATCGGCGCACAGAGGGATCTTGCTCATTTTTATAAGCAACAATTTCACTACACAGCAGTTGTACTAAGAACGGGTGACAACGGGTAAGTTGTAGAACTCGCTCGACAGCATCAGGTTCATAACGCAGAGTAAAATCTTTGACAGGGCGCTCAATTAATTGCCTAGCTTCGTTTTCCTTCAAGTAGCTAATTTGCACAACTTGTACATTAATCAGATAGCTAGCCCAACGCTGATACTCTTCGATAGTATGGGAACCAGCTAGCATCAGCTTGAAGCGGGGACGATGTTGGATGAGGTGACGCAGCATTCCCAAAATATCTTGTTCATCAAAACGTCCTTTAGTGATGGCGCTGTCTATCACTTCAAATTCATCTAGCATTAACAACGCCGTATTTTGTTCTAATGCTCGTTCTACCTGATCTAACCATTCATCAAAGTCGGTGAAGGGATCATTTGCTAGGGTTTCACGGGTTAAATTTGGTAAATTAACAGCTTGCTTTTTGGCTGAAGCGATCATTCCTCTGGCGAGATTGTAGAGAAAACCTGCATAGTTACTCGCTGATGAGGGTGCGCCTTGCAAGTCTACAAACATGGGAATGATGTTATTGGGTAGTAGTTTTCCCAAGTTGTTGAGTAGGGAAGTTTTACCCATACGTCGCTGACCGTAGAGTAGCAAAGGTGGGCGACGGC
The DNA here is from genome assembly GCF_004323185.1 of Westiellopsis prolifica IICB1. GTDB lineage: Bacteria > Cyanobacteriota > Cyanobacteriia > Cyanobacteriales > Nostocaceae > Pelatocladus > Pelatocladus prolificus_A. The sequence goes on along the minus strand of NZ_NAPS01000001.1, from coordinate 1,526,076 downwards.
GATCAAGAATTAATTGCTCAATACGTGTACCTATATCATCGCGTCCGATAAAGATCTCTTGTTGTGGTGTTAAAGGGATACCGATAATGTATGGAGAATCTAATTCTTGGTAAAGTTCGGTTTCTTCTGCTAATTCTTCTAAATACTTAGTAATGATATCGCCCCAGTTTTGCGCGATCAAGGAGAAGCGAGGGGAATAATTTTTTTCACCACGGGTTGATTCTTGCAAATGTAAAAAATTTAAACGCTTTGTAATCTCTTTGAGTACAAGACGTTGATTGTATTTACTTTCTTGATTAAGAGCTGCATCTACATCTTCACTAATAGTTCTAAATATACGTAATCTCTGGCTGACTTCATCCTTTAAGTCACTACTCACCAGATTGTGGTACAAGTTACTGATAGTTTCTATATTGGTGCAATTTTCTAAAAGAGGTGCATACAGTTCAAATTGTGCAGCTTTTAATGCCCAGCTTTGAGGGGTATTTAGCAAATATTTGAAAGCGGCCTCTGCTTCAGTTGGTTTGCGTTTTGCAACTAAAATAATATGTCGTTCTAAATTTGTTAGAGGTATAAACTGCCATTCATCCCAAAAGGCACTATTGATACTTAATAAGCTGGGTTTTTCGGAAGTACGTCTTTTTTCTAATTGATAAAGCAGAGCATTCCATACTATTTCAAATGGAAAAAGTACAAGATGTCGCCAAAAAGAAATTATTGTGATTCCTGCAATAATTACTATTCCAGACATTAAAGTTATATTTGTTACCTTTAATATTTCTCGAATAGCGTTTAAGATTTTTTCTGTTTTTAGAGAATCATTACTCAACAATAGATTTGTTAACAAGATGTTAATCAAGAATGCAGCTGGAAATATAATTCCGAAAAACCATGTCCATTGAAATCTACCGAACCACGATAGTGATAACAACTGGAACAAACATAAATATCCTAGACCAAATACGACTGATAGTATTTTTTCTTCTAAACTTGAACCTATCTGACCTAATATTATTACGCATAAAATAGAACTAAAAATTACACCTGTGCTTGCGCCAAACAATAGAACAGTAGATGACACATTAAATGCGAAACCTAACATCGCGCCTAGCAAAAAGCTTATATATGAAGGAAGCGAAGCAAATATTGACACTGCACTTAGTATGAAACCCAAAAATACGCTCAATATTGGTAATTTCCCCACACCAAATGACACTAAGCTCAAAATCACACTCAGCATGGAACTCAACACTAGGCGAAGTGCAATATTTTCTACAGGTTGACTTAATACCCATTGCACCAAACCAACTATCAAGTTAATGAAAAGGGGTAATATTAGGTGTATTTGTAAAAATAGCCGCCACAGACTGGGATTTCGCCATCTTATAGGGCTTTCATGGTGATGCTCTAAATCTAAAGCAGGGTCAATGCGCTTGAGGTGATTGCGGAAAGCAGTAGGACGAAAAATAAGCCAGAATAATATTTGCAGGCTACCCAGTATCAAATTAGGGTGCTGTTCGGGTGCGTGAGTGTAGGCGTTGCGTGGAATAATTACCACTTTATCTGCACAATACTTTAAATTACTACTTTTCGTAACTCATCGATTTAGACTAAAACAATCACAAGTTACTAAGTCATAAGTCAACAAAAGGGTAACAAATAGCTGAGAAGTAGTTGACTTTGAATAATTACATGTTATTTTTAAATTTAGGCAAACAGTATAAAGTGCCCAATACATTAAAGGGTGGGCACTCTAACTGCCTCTGAACCTTCTCCTTAACGGCTGAGTTCAGAAGTCTAGCAAACTTTTGAATTTCAGGGAGAGTTCCTATGGCTACCTTTTGCCGACTGTTAATTGTCGTTCTGCTTTTTGGTGGTGTTGTTTCTGGAGATATCCAGTTAAACGACGCTGTTCTTATTCCAGTTATCCTGGAAATCATTGAGAGCATCGATCAATCCAAAAATGACGACGAATAACAGTAACGTTGATTAGCACAAGTGTGTAGCAAATTTTTTGCTACTTTAGCAAAAACTGGCTGAGGTGACGACTCATCCAGTTTTTTATACTTAAGGCAACCATTTTTCCAATGAACTCGCCTACATATCTATTTAAACTTAGCTATGGTTGGCTTATGGTGTGAGTTATGGCTGACTTATAGAAATGTTCAAAAAATTAGCTCTTGAAATGGCTCAATTTGTTTGAGTGCTTCCTCGCGCCATGAAGAGTTATTAGGGACTTCCTCAAGGCTAAATAATCTTTCTCGACATAAAATTTGTAATAGAAGTGGTAAACAACGGCTTTGATGTAAAATCCACTCTACATCCTCCTGAGAAAAAGCTATGGGCGAACTTGCTATTAATTCTCGTGCTTCTATTTCTGTCAGTGATCCCAGATATGCTGTATAGCCGAAAATATTGAAGAATGGTGAACTATGTCCGTTTTTATGTGCTAGTTCAATAGGTGATTGATTAGTAGCTAAAATAAACGCTAAGTTCCCATTTGTATGGTTGGTCGCCAGAGAACGCAAACTTTCCCAAAATTCATCATTTAATTCTGGACAACGTTGCAACCCTACACCAATTTCATCTAATAAAATCACTGTGGGATTGTGTAAGTTATGGCTAACCGCATCCATAAATAAATCTAAATCTATAGATTCCGAGTTGTCCTGCTGAAAACTACTATCACGTCTCGGAATGTTTGACATTAAATTGAGAGATTCAAGAATGTAACCCAACAATCCTTCTCTGCTTTGCATTCGTACATCTTGAAAGTCTACAAAAATCCATTTGTATGTTTCTGGATTTGGTAACCAATCAGATTTTTGAGTTGGACGTAATTGTGCTGATGAAGTAGTTGTAATATTTTTTAGATAATGGAGTAGAGAAGTTTTTCCAATACGTTGTTTACCAATTATGACAGCGTTTTGCAGGGGATGGCGTTTAAGTAAGTTGAAAATGCGTTTTATTTCTTTCTCCCGACCAAAAAATTGGTGGGGGTGAGTGATGGGTGTACCAGTAATAAAAGGTGAATGTTCCTCGATTAATTCAATTATTGTTTCGCTATCAGCTTGAACACTTGGTTCTTGATATGCAATTTTTTGCCAGTCTAGCCCCAGTTTTTTGGAAAGTTCAAGAAAATTGAGGTAATCAACTGGTTTACTATTGAGAAAGTTTTTAACAGTCGATAAAGATAGCCCAACTTCACTTGCTAAAACTTGCTGGCTGGGATAACCATTGCGTTGAACGGCAGACTTAACCTTTTCAATATATCTTGGGGCAACTTTGAGCGATCGCGCCATCACTCTTTATCTTTATAAATATAGCAACTCAACTTAATTGTAGAGTGCTTCATGCTTTGGTTGATGTAGTTTTTGTGTGCTGGTATGCTGAACTCGCACACTGAGTCAATAAGAACACAGAGAAAGTGAGAGAATTAAGAGAGTACAAGACTATCAAAAATTACTTCATCCTTGATCCTTACAATCGCTGCAATAAACTTAAACCGTGAGTATCAGTTCCACAGGTGTTATAAAGTCCGTATTCAACAGCTAACTGTTGGACTTGTTGTGATTCTGTTGCACTGGGTTTCCAAGGTTTTGGATTGTTGTAGGCGTAGAAAGTTTCCACACCATTAATACCAAGTTCCGCAGCAGCAGGAATTAATTCTAAATGGGATTTTCTGTAACGTGCTGGGTGAGCAAGTACCGCCAACCCGCCAGCTTTTTGAATCGCAGCAATGACGTTAACTGCTCGATATTCTTCTCCTGTAGTAATTCTTCTTTGGATGTATGGCTTGATACTTGGGTGTGTAGGATCGAAAGCATAAGCCAAAATGTGAACTTCTATCCCTAGTAGATCGGCATTAATTTCTACACCACTCCACAGGTGAGGAACACTTACACCTGGGTTATTCCATCGCCAATCTTCCAGCCATTTTTGTGCTACTTGGTAGCCAGATATACTATGATGATCGGTGATTGCGAGTCCTTCTAAACCGATCGCGATCGCTTGTTCCATTAATCCACTAGGCTGTAATTTACCATCAGAGTAAGTGGTGTGCATGTGAAAGTTGAAGCACTTCGGACAACTTTGAGCATCGATGTTTTGAAATACTTCTTCTAATAATTCTCTAGAGGCAAAAGCAGTCCGAATACAATTGACAGTCATAACCCCCTCTTTTCTTGTGAATGAGTGATAGTTAACACTCCAACACAACCTATTCATAGCTCGGAACTTATCTACACTTTATGTATAGTGTTGGTGGCTTTTTTTTAAGCTTGGTTGGTAATATTTTTCAATATGTTAAGACTACGTTAGCAAATTTAAATGCAATTGGTCATGAGTATTTTCAATTGCAAACCTCAACAAAAGTAATCAATTTTGCCAAAAATATCCGTTATTTCCACCAATCATCGATATGGAAATAACGGCTATAATACTGATGATTCGAGTACAAAATCCACTTGATTAAGAAAAAAATCAACCTCATCAGATGTATTCAATTTGTCATTTATTCCGGTAATCCTAATAATTCGCCGGAGCCAGTAATCACTTCACCAATTACATAAGTTGCAATATTTTGTGACTCAAAATGATCAACTGCTAGCTGTACTTGTTGTGGAGGTACAAGTAAGACAAAACCAATCCCCATATTAAAAGTATTATACATCGCCTGGGGACTCACCGAACCAGTCTCAGCTAACCATTGAAATACAGGTGGAATAGACCAACTGTCAGTATCAATTTTAATTGCTTGCCCTTGTCCTAAACATCGGGGTAAATTTTCTGGTAAGCCACCACCAGTAATATGAGCCATACCGTGAATTTCTAAACCTGCTTGGCGTGCAGCGAGGACAGGTTTGACATAGATACGAGTAGGTGTGAGGAAAGTTTCTCCTAAAGTTTTACCACCAAGTAATTCTGGGCGTTGATCCCAAGCAAACCCGTGATCAGAGATAATTTTCCTAACTAAACTATAGCCGTTACTGTGAACACCTGTGCTACTGAGAGCGATCGCCACATCTCCGACTTGTACTTGCGAACCATCGAGTAGCTGACTTTTTTCTACAACTCCCACACAAAAACCAGCTAAATCATACTCACCAGTTTGGTAGAAACCAGGCATTTCTGCTGTTTCTCCCCCCAACAAAGCGCAACCCGCTTGTTTGCAACCAGAAGTAATACCCGCCACAACTTGAGTTAATTGCTCTTTCTCTAACTTACCAGTTGCTAGGTAATCCAAAAAAAATAATGGTTCCGCGCCAGATGTCAACACATCATTAACACACATCGCCACCAAATCAACCCCAACGGTGTCATGGATGTTGAGAGTGTGAGCAATTTTCAGCTTTGTACCTACACCATCAGTACCAGAAACTAGCACTGGTTCCTGCAAACCAGTTGGTAACTGAAAATAGCCACTAAAGCCTCCCAATCCGCCTAACACTTCCGGTCTAAAAGTGCTATGAACCAAATTCCGAATCTGGGTTACAAAAGCTCGACCAGCCTCAACATCAACTCCTGCGTCTTTATAATCCATTACTTAAACACCGTGATCAACGCCCCAACCACCTAGATTATCACCAATAATCAATGACCAATAACCAATGACCAATGACCAATGACCAATAACCAATGACTAAAGTTAAAACACCTCATCTTCTTGACCACACCACCATTCACCCAAATTCATTAAATCTTGGTGAATATCAGCCAAAGTATCAGCGTATTCGGTTTCTGAAAGTGCTTCACGCAATTCTTCCAATTTCTTCAGTCGCAGTTGTACCATCAACCAAGGCTTGGCAATGCTGTCAGTTGCTTCCATGTATTGGGCTAAGTCTTTGCTATCCATGTTTTTTATTTCTCAATTGTTGGATCTATAAGTTGCTCTAATACAATGATGAATCAAAAACAGTCACGACTAGCATCGTGACTGTCTGAAGTTTGAATGAATCAAGTAACCAGTTATCAGTTTTTGATCACTGTTCACTGATAACTGTTCACTGAATTAAGCCGCAGCGTATTGTTCAGCGACAAAATCCCAGTTCACCAACTGATCCATGAAATTTTTGATAAATGCTGGACGAGCATTGCGGAAATCGATGTAGTAGGCGTGTTCCCAAACATCTAAGGTTAGGAGTGCCTTCTTACCATGAGCAACAGGGTTTTCAGCATTGGGTGTCTTCATCACCTTTAAGGTACCACCATCATCAATTAACCAAGCCCAACCGCTACCAAACTGAGTTGCTGCGGCATTAGAAAACTCATCTTTGAATTTATCAAAGCTGCCAAAATCTTTTTCAATTTTGGTAGCCAAATCACCTGTAGGTGTACCGCCACCTGCTGGCTTCAGACAGTTCCAGAAGAAAGTGTGGTTCCAAACTTGGGCAGCATTGTTAAAAACACCTGTCTTAGAGGAATCTTTAAAAGCAATTTGGATCACTTCTTCCAATGGCTTATTAGCAAGCTCTGTTCCCTCTGTAAGTTTGTTCAAATTGTCTACGTAAGCTTTGTGATGCTTGCCATAGTGGTACTCGAAAGTTTCAGCTTTCATACCGTATGCTTCTAAAGCATCAAATGCAAAAGGAAGGGGGGGCTGTGTAAATGCCATTTTGTGAAATCCTCTCTTTACAGTTTTCCAGTTTAGAGCTTCTGCTGAAGCTTCGGAAAATAAATAACTAAGTGTTTAGCAGTTTAAGTTGCTTAACACTAGCAATAAAACTTAACAACTCGATCTTACTAGCAAATGTGGTACTAGAAGCGTCAATCTCAAGGTATAGAACCACAAAAATGTTACCAAAAAACTTTTATTTGAGTATTAATACTAAAACATCTATCGTAGGTTTGATTTTAAACTCAGAGCAAATATGATCAAGCAAACTCAGCAAATGTAAATCTCATGAACACAGAGCTTCGCTATTAAATGTATTAGTTATTTTTATAACTCATTTGTAAATCATAACCCAAAAAACCTTATTACAGTCTAATGTAATCAATTTAACATGAAACTTTTAAGTATTTAAACTTGACACCAGAAGAAATATATGCATTTAACTCAGTCCAAGTAACTTGTTTTAACATCAAAAAAGAGCAGAGTCATAGATAGCGATCGCCCTCAAGATTCATTAATATACATAATCATAAATATGCATACAGCAAAGACAGTCAAACAATTAGAAGCTCAATTGCTGACACCAGAAAACTTTGCCCGTTATGGACAGGTAATTTTTCCAAGTAAAGACGGGAAAACCTTTGATACAGAAGATGCTCAATTAAAACTAGATAAAGGTACACCCCGTTTCTATATTATGCATTTGGAGCGTCGCGGACGAAAATTTCACAAAATTACTCGCCACATCCAATGCACTCAATGTCTAGGTTCATTAGAAGGTAAAGACTGGTTAATTGCAGTTTGTCCTCCTAATAATGAAGTCAAACAACCAGATTTAGTAAATATTTCTGCGTTCCGTATTCCTGGAAATTGTTTTATCAAATTAGATGTAGGAACTTGGCACGCAGGCCCATATTTTGAGCATGATAACGTAGATTTTTATAATTTAGAATTGAGTGATACGAATGTAGTAGATCATTTTACTCATGATTTTTTGCACAGTCAGCAGATAGAGTTTGAGATTGTATAGCTCACCAAAATTTCTTAGTGTCTAAGTGTCTTGGTGTTTCAATCATTATTTTTTCAACACATATAGCATTCCTAAATCATTCGTGAGAAACAAGATCCCCGATTTCTTAAAAGAAGTCGGGATCTAAGCTCTGCGATTTTGACAAATCATATAGGATTGCTATAGACGTGTCTTCTTCGGCTACCTGCATCAAGCCATTAAGTGTCTGTGTGTCTACTAGAACGGTAGGCACATAGATAAAATATAGCTTCTTAACTAACTACTAATAAACTATAACTAATAACTAACTATTGACAGATGTCAATCTACTATTTTCGGAATTAATGTAAAAATATTTGTATTGATCTCTAATTTAATTTAGATAACTTAGTAAGACTCGGTATTGTGAAGACTCACATCACCTCAGAACAGATGCATCTAAAATTTTCTCAAGATATCAAGTTACTGTTACAACGGTTAGCTGAAAAACCGTTGTCACTTGGAGATATCCTGGCAGAAACTTCGGAACGAGGTTTTAATTTGGTGATTGCATTGTTAGTTTTACCATTTTTGTTTCCAATGCCACCAGGATTAACAGGGCCATTTGGTGGCGCTTGCTTGATCTTGTCAGTGCAAATGGTTTTGGGTAGGCGATCGCCCTGGCTACCTAGGAAAATAGCTACATACAAATTTCCTCGTGCTTTTGCTAATATCCTATTGCAAAATTTGCGACGCATTACCAGAATTATAGAAAAAATTGCTCGCCCTCGGTTGTCAAAAATAGCTGGTCATCCTTACATTTGGCGGTTTAATGGGTTTTGTATTTCTTGGTTAGCATTGTTGCTAATATCACCTGTTCCTCTTACGAATCCTATCCCAACTATAGGTATTTTACTATTAACAGTGGCAACAATAGAATCTGATGGTTTATTGATGTGTATTGGCTACATATTTACTGTTTTAACTACTCTATTGTTTACCCTGATTGGTTATTTATTTTTTGCAGCTCCTACTTTACTACCAGAACTCCTACGTTAATAAATAAGCAATTGATTTTTTATTTAAAATTAGAAACTTTTATAGCGTTGCTGAATCAAGATATGAATTTATCATTCAGGCTTATGTAGAGAGACGTAGCATTGCTACGTCTCTACAAGAATTTCGTATCGAACGACAATGACCAAATTCAGCAACGCCAGGTGCATCTACTACTTTTATATCCATGATGCTAACAGCAGCATCCATAAAAATTAACGAAGAACAAATATTTTCAATCCCTACCAAGGCAGAAGTTTTAATATATTTAAACGTGCTATAATAAAGCCCCCAGCCAGAGGCTGAAGGCTACAAACTCGGGTGCATCTACCATTTCTTTATCCGTCTGACTAATGAATGCATCCGGAAGAATTTACAGATCGCGATCCCCGCTTTTGATTTTGGGATTGTTGGATTATTCATGGGCAAAAATTGGTGATTTATGAATAATGAACTAAGAAATCTCAAACAAAAACTGATTGCGATCGCAGATTCTGCTGATATGGGATTTAACTGCACCCCAGAAGTAAAGCAGGAAATCGAGAGTTTGGCAGAAAAAATTGAGGTTTTCAATCCCAATAGCCAACCTACAAAGCAGATGGAATTGGTACAAGGGCGGTGGCAGCTGTTATACAGTACATTTGGTTTAGAACGAGAAACGACTCTGCAACGTCTTTCTTTTGGAAAGCTACCGAATGTGAATGTAAGCGTTAGTGGTATTTTTCAAGAAATTTATCTAATTGATCAGCAATATAATAACTTGATTGAGTGTACAGCAAGTTCTGGAGTTAGAGCAGTTACTGTTGTCAGAGGACGTTACACAATAGAAGATTCCCGGCGTCTAAATATAGATTTTCTAGAAACATTCGTCAAAAGTGCAAATAGCGATTTAAGTGATTTCGCCTTTCGAGAAGCTTTAGGAGTAGATGATGAATCTCCTGTTGAATCACAGCTTTCATTTAGTGGTTGGACAGATATTACCTATTTAGATGAAAATTTTCGCCTGATGCGTGGGAATCAGAAGAATTTGTATGTCTTGTTGCGAGAGGAATAAGGTGTTTGTAGCCAATCAATTCCCCTACACCCCTATTTCGTAAATTACATATTCTGCAACACCTGTCGAATAATATCTGCTGGGACTTGATCTGTCACCGTCACTGCACCAATTTGGGTTGGTAATACAAACCGGACTTTACCCGCTTTTACCTTTTTATCAATCTGTAATGCTTCAATAATCGCTGCAATATCCAACCCAGATGGTAATTTAGTTGGTAAACCTGCTTTTTCTATTAAAGCATCTTGCCGTTTTGCTTCAGCCTGACTCCACATTCCCAGTTCTACAGCGATCTGTCCTGCTGCTACCATCCCGATCGCAACTCCTTCCCCATGCAGTATTTGTGTATAACCTGTCAAGCTTTCCACTGCATGACCGATGGTATGTCCGTAGTTGAGTATCGCCCGTAGTCCGGCTTCTTTCTCATCTTTGCTGACAACATCAGCTTTAGCTTGACAGGAACGAGTTAATATGATGTCTATTAATTCTGGCTGAATATATCTCATTTCATCCAAACGCAGACTTGCTTCTAATTCAGCAAATAACTGGGCATTCCAAATAACAGCATACTTGATCACCTCTGCCATCCCTGCACCAAATTCTCGTGCGGGTAGGGTTTTCAGCACATCAGGATCAAGTAATACTAATCGCGGTTGATGGAATGCGCCAATTAAGTTTTTACCTTGGGGATGGTTGACGCCTGTTTTCCCACCAATGGCTGCATCTACCATGGCTAAAAGGGTTGTAGGGACTTGTATAAAATTAATGCCTCGTAACCAAGTCGCCGCTGCAAAACCCGTCATATCGCCGATGACGCCCCCTCCCAAAGCTACCATTGTGGCAGAGCGTTCTAAGCGGTTCTCCAGTGCTGTGTTGTATAATTTTTCTACCGATGCCAAGGTTTTATAATTTTCGCCATCAGGTAAAATATGGCTTGCAACTTCAAAATTGGCAGCTTGAAGTGATGCGATCGCTCTTTCCCCATAAAATTGAAAAACAGTCGGGTTAGAAACTAGCAAAACTTTCTTACCTAACTGTAAATTAGCCATGTATTCGCCTAATTGATCTAGGCTACCTGGTGCGATCGCAATCTCATAAGACTGCTGCGGTAGATTTACTTTAATTACGGAAGCCATTACTACCCCCTTTGCAAGTCCGTGTCGAATATTCTACCGCAATGCTGTACTAGCTTCACCGTTGGATAGCGATTATAATATCACTCCACAGGCTATACGTCCTCCACCTGCATCCGCCGCCGTACCCTCAGCTTTTTGTTGATCTGGTAACAAATGAATGATGATGGCGCTACCATTACCGTCAAACACACTGACAGGGCCTTCACTGAGGCTAATTCGACTGGTGATCGCATCATATTTTGCCCGTCCCTGTTGATCTACTTCCAAATTTGGCAAATCACCTAGATGATACGGATGGTTATCCTGTACAGGAGTTTCCGAACTAAAAGGCCCTGGGTCAAAATGTCCACCACTCGTACTATAAGCAGGACTAGCATCAGGTTCACACACACCCACAGAATGAATATGAAGTCCATGTAGACCAGGAGTCAGTTTAGTCGGGTTGCCTTGAATTTTACCCCGAATCCGTACCGCCTCATTCTCTCGCTGTGTCAAAAAGAGTGTGCCATTAATGTCTGCACCTGTAATTTGCACTTGCGCTTGCAGGACATTAGCTGGATAAAACGCTTGTGCCAATGTCATTCTAGTAAATAGCATCAAGCAGATGGAAATTCCAAAGAGCAACAAATATTTTAATCGTGAAAGCTTTCTCAACATAACCTCCGGCAGTGGTGATGAATAACTTAAATTGAGTATTTAGACAAAAAATATTTAGCGTGATTGTAAGTTTTTTAAAAAATGCACCTGGGGAATCACACGGTTAAAGTTATGTATATCTACACTACATGAGTTCGACATTTCGGTAAATATCTCAGTTAAGTAGCAATACGGTCGGTTGTAGTCGATTCATCGAAAGGGTACTGCAAACTATCAAGGTCTTTCCCTTTGCCCTCTTTTCAACCACTAACCACTAACAAATGATTCAATAGATTTAAGAGTAAATAATTGTGGAGAAACGTAAATGTTAGCCGTAGTATCTTATATCGTCTTCTTGGCAATCTTTTTTGGCATTGCAGTCGGTTTACTGTTTGGTCTGCGCGCCGCTAAGATTCTTTAATGGGCATGAATCAGTTATCAGTTATCAGTTAACAGTTAACAGTTAACAGTTAACAGTTACCAGTTTAATTTGATAACTGATAACTGATAACTGAGAAGTTGTCCCCCTTCCCTTCCCGCGTCCTATCCTCTACTATCCAACCACAACTTCTGTTGTCGCCTTCTGTTTACCAACGAACGACGGACGCATTTCCAAACCAAGCAAATTTAGCATTTCTTGGTCTGCATCATAGCCAGGACAAGGTGTGGTGACGGTCAACATGTGACCGTTATCACTGGAAAAGATAGAATTGGCTCCTGCTAAGAAGCATAAAGCTTGTTCAACTTGAGAAAGTTTGGCTCTACCTGCGCTCAAGCGCACATCAGAAGCTGGCATAATCAGACGTGCTGTCGCTATCATCCGCACGACATCCCAAATGGGAACATCTGGTTGATTTTCTAAGGGTGTACCTTGGACTTTGGAAAGAATATTAATTGGTACAGACTCTGGATGAGGATGCAAATTAGCTAGAGTGTGCAGCATTGAAACGCGGTCTTCGACATTTTCGCCCAAACCCAGAATACCACCGGAGCAGACGGTGACGTTAGTCTGACGGACATTGTTAATTGTGTCTAGGCGATCGCTATAAGTTCTGGTAGTAATAATCGTGCTATAGTATTCCGGGGATGTATCTAGGTTATGGTTATAAGCGTAAAGTCCTGCTGCTTCTAATTGCTTGGCTTGCTTTTCAGTCAGCATTCCCAGAGTGCAACATACTTCTAATCCTAATGCTGTAACTTCTTTGACCATATCTAAAACTTGGTCAAATTGAGAATTATCCCGCACTTCTCGCCAAGCCGCACCCATACAAACGCGACTGACACCACTATTTTTTGCTTCTTGGGCAATGTTAACTACTGTTTGTTTGTCTAAAAGTGCTTGTGGTTTAACTTCTGTTTTGTAGCGAGAAGATTGAGCGCAATAGCTACAGTCTTCAGGACAAGCTCCTGTTTTAATAGAAATGAGCTTACAAACTTGAATTTGTTTAGAGTTGTGATATTGACGATGCACACTAGCCGCCTGGTATATCAGCTCTAAAAATGGTGTATCGTAAATTGATCTGATTTCTGATTTTTGCCAATCGTAGCGTATTTCCACGGCTTTGCCTACCTTGTTGATGAATTTTCTATCGCACTTGTGATTTTGGCTCAGAAATCAGGTTATATGGTTTTTGAGTACTAAGCAATCTCATCCACAATGCTATTAGAACTTTATTTATAAAGAAATAATAAAAATCGTCAAATTCTATATTTTCTTGAGTAAATTACTATTTCAAAATATAGGAGTCCTATTTGATTTGGGAACAAAACTCAGTATAAGTTTATTTTTTCTTCCCTGTTGCTTGTTTCTACTACTGATTCAGCAACGCGCAGGAATCAAATCGGATAACTATATAAGCAATTTTAAATTATCAAAATCCTGAAATTTGCAGTTGCTTTTTTCATATTCACTGCTAAATTAGCAAGAAGAGTAATTACTAGCTACAATTTTGTCAACTGCGTCACATTTTTTCGTTTTTATACCTAAGTCCATGAGTAAAGAAACTAATAAAATTGTTAAACTAAATGAAGTTTCTGCTGCTACAACTTCTACCTTAAGTACTTATATTGATAGAACTGTCGAAACATTAAAATTCAGCATTAGTACTATCAATATACCTAGAGAGGCATTCGGGGCAATTGTAACTACGCTAATTCTATTAATATTAGGACTATTGTTGATTATAGGCAATCTCAGCAATACTTTAAATCAACAAACATCTCAGTTTAAAGAATTTTATATAAATACTGAATCGACAGTTGATTACCAAAGTCACGTTATTTTATCTGATTACATCAAAACAATAGGGAATATAGTTTTAACAGAAAAATCCCAATCCAAGCCAGAACATTCAGCAATGATTCGAGCTATGACTCAGGCTACATTACAGGAATTAGATCCAGAACGTCGGCGTTATGTGGTGATGTTTTTGTCTGAAATAAATTTACTAAAAAAATCATCAAAAAAACAATTGCCATTACTTTTTGGAGCATCTATTACAGGAGCTAAACTCCAAGGTTTAGATTTAAAAAATGCCAATTTTCAAGGCACAAATTTAACTGGTGTAGATTTGCGGGGTGCGGATTTACGAGGAGCTAATTTCAAGAATGCGATTTTGACAAATGCTTGTTACAACAAATTGACTTTATTTAATAAAGGGTTTATACCAACTGCGGTTGGGATGAAAGAAGTTTTAGATACTAAAAAATGTTATTCAAGTTAATCACATTAACAATAAATTGAGATGAAGAAAGTTGAACCACCAAGAATTGTCACTGAACGCCTGCTATTACGAATGGCTAACCAAGAGGATATACCAGAAATTATCCAGTATTTTACTGAAAATAAAGCCTATTTTACTCCCTTTTATCCTCTTTGGGGTAATAGTTTTTTCACAGAAGAATATTGGCAATTGCAACTAGAAATAAATTTACATGAGCTTGCCAATGATTTTTCTTTACGATTATTTATGTTTGTCAAAGAAAATCCGAAAAAAATCATTGGAACTATAAATTTTAGTAACTTTGTCCGAGGAGTTGCACAATACTGTAATGTTGGCTACGGTCTTGCAGAGGCTGAACAAAGTAAAGGTTATATGACAGAAGGTTTGCAAGCTGCGATCGCATATATATTTAGAGAGCTAAATATGCATCGCATCATGGCAAACTACATGCCTCATAATCAGCGTAGTGGTAATTTGTTGAAAAGATTAGGCTTTGTCGTAGAAGGATACGCCCGCAATTACCTATTAATTAATGGACAATGGCAAGATCATATTTTAACAAGCTTAACTAATCCCGATTGGCAACCGAGGTAAATTATGGTCATTTGTCAATGGGCATCGGGCATCGGGCATTGGGCATTGGTTATTCTCCCCACACTCCCCACACTTCCTTGTCTCCCTTCCCTTCCCCTGTCCCTCCCTCCAATCTGCGACTATGATGAAGAGAAGGTGAACTAAGTTGTACTCATAATGACTCTGGTTAAAACTTCCGACGACACTAATTCTAAAAATCCTTTTTTTGGTCTTAACTACGAACCTGCCTTAGAATCTTTAGGCGACGACTATTACGATGAAGTTGCAGCTGCGGAATTTCCTCAACACATTCTGCGCTGGCGTAATGATGCGTTGTTACTAAAGCTGGGACTAAATCCTCCAGCAGTTACAGACGAAGATTTTATCACCGCTTTTGGCAAATTTGAAGAACGCAAACCTTTATTAGCACTGCGATACCACGGTTATCAATTTGGTGAATATAACCCTCAATTAGGTGATGGAAGAGGTTTTCTCTACGGACAAGTGCGTGGTATTGATGGTGAACTTTACGACTTCGGTACAAAAGGTTCTGGTAGAACGCCCTATTCTCGTGGTGGTGACGGTATGCTGACATTAAAGGGAGGCGTCCGTGAAGTTTTGGCTGGGGAAATGTTACATAGAATGGGTGTACGTACTTCCCGATGTCTGAGTATGATTGAAACAGGTTTATCTCTGTGGCGAGGTGATGAACCTTCTCCTACTCGTTCTTCCGTAATGATACGGGTGAGTAAATCACACATTCGCTTTGGTACTTTTGAACGGTTACAATATTTTCGCCGTCCAGATTTAATCAAAAAGCTATTAGATCATGTAATTAAAGAATACTATCAACATTTAGATGACCAACAAGATAAGTATGCTTTATTTTATGCAGAATTAGTCCAAAGAACAGCAGAATTAGTTGCACAATGGATGGCAGTTGGTTTTTGTCATGCGGTTCTCAATACTGACAATATGTCGATTACAGGGGAAAGTTTTGATTATGGCCCCTATGCTTTTATTCCTAATTATGACCCGTTTTTCACTGCGGCATATTTTGATTATTACAAACGCTATTGTTACATCAATCAACCAGAAATTTGTAAGTGGAATCTGGAAGCACTCCAAGAAGCCTTAAAAGCTGTGATTCCTCAAACTGAAATGGAAGCTGGTTTAGCACAATTCGATGATTTTTATTTGGCTGAATATCGTTGTTTAATGCTAAGAAAATTAGGTTTTGAGAATTTGTCTAATCCAGAAGCTGAAGAACTTTTAAAAGCAACTATTAATTTTTTAAAGCATTATCCAGTCAGTTATCATCACTTTTTTGCAGATTTAGCTACTAATTTTTCTAGCAAATGGAGAGATGATGCTAGTAGTATTCTCAGCAATTCAGAAATTGGACAATCTTTAGGTAGGTCAGAATTATTTTTAAATTGGTCGGGGATATATCACAGAATTTTAACCAATTTGACACCGGAAGAGATAGAGAAAGTAGCTCAAACTTTAGTTTGTTATAATCCTCAAACTGTGATTTTAAGACCAGTGATAGAATCAATCTGGGAACCAATTACTCAAGAAGACAATTGGCAACCTTTTTATACACTCCTGAATCAAATTCAATTTCAGATTTAATTTATTTATAGATATTTTCAACTCAGGGTGAGCACATCTCAAGCACCATTGATTTGGAAAGATAGAGAAAGTTTACTATTCGTAGTAAATCTCACTACTGGGTTGTTTTTACTCAACACGCCTGACTTCAAATCTCCGTAAACCTTCTGGTTCTTCATACTCCACAACCACATCTTTAACCATAGCTGCTGGTGGACCTTGATGACACCAGCGAATCATGTCTTCTACAACTTCCTGCACACCTTCAAAAACAGCTTCTACGCGACCATCAGGGAGATTTCGCACCCAACCACTTAATCCCAGCTGACTAGCTGTATCGACGGTAGCAAAACGATAACCTACGCCTTGAACTCTACCAGAAATAAATAAATGGGCGCGGATTGACTGCGACATCTGTGTAGGATTTTGCATTGACCGGCATATTCTTTACAATTTCCAGTCTACATGGTTTTGAGAGTGATCAGCTAGAGACGCGAGGAACATCGCGTCTGTACAATTGTCAGTTGGTTTTTGGATCACTGTTCACCAAACAATCCGCTAAAAAAGTCAATTGTTTCCTTCAGTGCTTTGATGAATACATCAATTTCTTCACGAGTATTATAGAAAGATAGACTAGCGCGTGCAGTCGCCGGAATATTGAGATAGCGGTGTAATGGTTGGGTGCAGTGGTGTCCAGAACGGATAGCAACACCTTCCCCATCTAATAATGTAGATAAGTCGTTGGCGTGAACTCCAGTGACAGTAAATGCAGCTAAAGCAGCTCTACCTTCACCTTGAGCATTTGGTTTCGGCCCGTATATTTTAATTTGGGGAATTTTCTCTAATTGTTCAAATAGGTAAGCAGTTAATTCTGCTTCATAGGCGTGGATTTTGTCCATACCAATTTTAGTAAGATAGTCTACAGCTGCACCCAGAGCGATCGCTTCCCCAATTGCAGGTGTCCCAGCTTCAAATTTATGTGGTAAATCTGCGTAGGTAGAATAGTCTAAAAAAACCTCCGCAATCATTTCACCACCACCAAAAAATGGGGGCATTGCTTGCAGCAATTCCAACTTGCCATACAAAAAGCCAATCCCAGTCGGGGCGCACATTTTATGACCAGAAGCTACCAACCAGTCGCAGCCAATTTGCTGTACATCAACTGGCATGTGCGGTACACTTTGACAAGCATCAATTAATACCTTGGCTCCATATTTGTGTACTAAAGTGCAAATTTCTGTCACTGGGTTAATGCAACCCAAAGTGTTAGAAACATGTACCAGCGACACCAATTTTGTTTTTTCCGAAAGCAGTGTTTGGAAATGTTCTAAATCCAAAGTTTCTGCTGATGTTAGTTCTACATATTTCAACACTGCACCAGTTTTCGCAGCAACAAATTGCCAAGGAACAATATTACTGTGGTGTTCCATCACCGACAGAATAATCTCATCTCCTGGCTGCAAATTATTCATTCCCCAACTGTAAGCAACTAAGTTAATCGCTTCAGTTGCGTTACGAGTGAAGACAATTTCTTGACGCGATTTCGCATTGACAAACGCAGCAACTTTATCTCGTGCCCCTTCATAAGCATCAGTCGCTTTCGCACTCAGGGTATGGACACCGCGATGGACATTAGAATTGTACTGTTCGTAATAATCCCGGAGGGTATTAAGTACAAACAGAGGCTTTTGAGAAGTCGCTGCGTTGTCAAAATAAACTAAAGGTTTGCCATTGACTTCCTGGTGTAAAATCGGGAAGTCAAGACGGACTTGATCAGCAAGGGTTCTTTCTTGGGTAAAAGTCATAGAATTTTGGATTTTGGATTTTGGATTTTGGATTAGGGATTTATGATTTTGGATTAGGGATTGGGTAATAAGTAATGGATTGGTTGTTAGTTGATAGTTATTCCAAACAACATTCAATAAACAAAAACACTACACAATCTAAAATCCAAAATCTAAAATCTAAAATTGGTTGACTGTTTGTGTGAGTTTTTCACGCAAAGAGGGAATGGGGATGTAGTTGATAATTTCCGCAGCAAAAGCATGAACTAATAAATGGCGCGCGCTTTCTTCATCAATACCCCGACTTTGCAGATAGAAAATTTCATCGTCTTCTAACTGACTGACAGTCGCACCGTGAGAGCATTTGACATTATCGGCGGTAATTTCCAGTTGGGGTTTAGTATCAACTCTGGCTTTAGATGATAACAACAAATTGCGATTCAATTGCGCTGCGTCCGTCAACTGCGCGGGTTTAGGAACAAAAACCTTACCATTAAACACCGCATGAGCGCGATCGCCTACAATAGTTTTGTGTAACTGCTGACTCTTACCATAAGGATAATTGAGAGCGATCGCACTGTGAGTATCCGCTAACTGATTCCCACCAATCACCGTCAACCCATTGAGAGTCGTTTCCGTTTGCTCACCAGTTTGCAAAACCTCTAAATTGTGGCGTGACACCTTCCCACCCAGACTAATTGCATTACAAGTATACCGACTGTAACGTCCTTGAGTGACAGCAGTTTTACCAACGTGAAAAGCCTCCGTACTACCCCACTCAACCCGCGTGTGATTTACCTGAGCATTATCTTCCAAGCAAATCTCAGTCACAGCATTAGTCAAGTAAACCTCCTTGGCGTTCTTGGCGTCATGGCGGTTTCTATACTCTTCCACCAAACTCACCTGCGAACCACCTTCCGCCACCACCAAACAACGGGGTTGAGAAATACTCGGCTCTTGACCAGCACTAACAAACACCAAATGAATCAGTGTTTCTACCACCACATTCTTCGGAACCCAAACCACCGCCAAATCTTGAATTCCAGCAGTATTGAGAGCCGTAAAAACTTCCAGCGCTCCTTCCGATTGTGCCAAATATTTCTCTAAACTCGGCTGACTTGACACACCCAAATTACCGACCACCACCCCATTTGGCAACCCAGCCACCGATGATAAACTTGGTGCATAAACACCATTCACAAAAACCAAGCGAGAATTAGCAGCCTCCGGCAAAATATTAATATCTTGTAGAGACGCGAAATTTTGTGGAGCAATATTTTGTAGAGATGCGATTAATCGCGTCTGTCGTAAAGCAGACAAATCAGTAAACCGCCATTCCTCATCGCGGGTAGTAGGAAAAGTCGAATGACGTACCCAATTGGCCGCGCGATCGCGCAGAACTTGCAACCAACCCTCTGACTTCGACGCCGTAATCTGATTTAATAACTCAGTTAAATAACCATCCCTATCCAACAGAGTCGCACTCAAACTAGCTGCATCTGAATTAGGAATTGGACTGGGAGAAACTTGGATAGTCATTACACACCCACCTCAGTCGCAAATTCATCCAACAACCAGTCATAACCACGAGATTCCAACTCCAACGCCAACTCCTTACCACCAGAAGTGAGAATCCGTCCTCTAGCCATGACATGCACATAGTCCGGCACAATGTAATTGAGTAGCCGCTGATAGTGAGTAATCATAATCGTGGCATTCTCAGGGCTAGTCAACCGATTTACCCCATTCGCCACAATTTTGAGCGCATCAATATCCAAACCTGAATCTGTTTCATCCAGAATCGCCAGCTTTGGTTCCAGTAGCGCCATTTGCAAAATCTCATTGCGCTTTTTCTCACCACCAGAGAAACCCTCATTCACACTCCGGTTAAGAAAAGCCGAATCCATTTTCACAACTTCCAGCTTTTCCTCCACCAAATCATCAAAATCAAAAGCATCAATTTCTTCCAATCCCTGAGCCTTCCGCTTAGAATTATACGCCAAGCGTAAAAAATCTAAATTGCTAACACCCGGAATCTCAAAAGGATATTGGAACGCCAAAAACACACCACTCCTAGCCCGTTCCTCCGGTTCCATTTCCAGCAAATTTTGTCCCTGGAAAATCACCTCACCGCCAGTCACCTCATAGGCCGGATGTCCAGCCAACACCTTAGAAAAAGTACTCTTTCCAGAACCATTCGGTCCCATAATCGCATGAATTTCCCCAGAACGCACCTCCAGATTCACACCCTTAAGAATCGGTGTCCCATCAATTTCAGCCGTCAAGTCTCTTACCGACAGCACAACTTCACTATTTTCAATAATCATGTTCTCTCTCTTTTAATTCTTTCTCTTCCTCCTTCGCGTCCTTCGCGCCTTCGCGGTTCAATAGTATTTCTTAACCACCAAGGCACAAAGACACGAAATTACCCAACACTACCTTCCAACTTCAGACTCAACAGTTTATCAGCTTCCACCGCAAATTCCATCGGCAGATTGTTAAACACATCCTTACAGAAGCCGCTAATCATCATCGTCACAGCATCTTCAGCAGAAATTCCCCGTTGAGCAAAATAAAATAACTGGTCTTCCCCAATCTTAGAAGTAGAAGCTTCATGCTCTACCTTACCAGTATTATTTTGTACCTGAATATAAGGAAAAGTATTGGCATGTGCATTATCCCCAATCAACATCGAGTCGCACTGGGAGTAGTTTCTAGCTCCTTGTGCCTTCGGGTTAATTTTTACCAAACCTCGATAGCTGTTACTAGAATTACCAGCAGAGATCCCCTTAGAAATAATCGTACTGCGGGTATTTTTCCCGATGTGAATCATTTTAGTGCCGGTGTCAGCTTGCTGCATATTATTAGTTAGCGCCACCGAGTAAAACTCACCCACAGAGTTATCACCCACCAGCACGCAACTAGGATACTTCCAAGTAATTGCAGAACCAGTTTCTACCTGTGTCCAAGAAATCTTGGAATTTACACCTTGACATAAACCGCGCTTAGTGACGAAGTTGTAAATACCACCTTTGCCTTTTTCATCACCAGCGTACCAGTTCTGCACGGTGGAGTATTTAATTTCAGCATTATCAAGCGCGACAAGTTCCACAACCGCAGCGTGTAGCTGGTTGCTGTCGTACATTGGTGCTGTACAGCCTTCGAGGTAGGAAACATAGCTGTCATCTTCAGCAACAATTAATGTCCGCTCAAACTGTCCGGTGTCGCCGTTGTTAATCCGGAAGTAGGTAGACAGTTCCATCGGACATTTCACGCCTTTGGGAATGTAGACGAAGGAACCATCGCTAAATACTGCTGAATTGAGAGCAGCAAAATAATTATCAGCAATGGGAACGACGCTACCCAGGTATTTTTTCACTAATTCTGGGTGTTCCTGCAATGCTTCGGAAATCGAGCAGAAGATAACCCCTTCTTTCGCCAGTTTTTCTTTAAAGGTGGTGGCGACAGAAACGCTATCAAAAATTGCGTCTACGGCGACATTCGCTAGGCGCTTTTGTTCTGATAGAGGGATACCCAATTTTTCAAAGGTTTCGAGCAGGGTTGGATCTACTTCTTCCAAGCTTTTCTTTTTCGCTTGTTGCTTGGGGGCTGAGTAGTAAATAATATTTTGATAGTCAATAGGTGGGTATTTAACGCTTGGCCAGGTTGGTTCTGTCATTTTTTGCCACTGGCGGTAAGCTCTGAGGCGAAACTCCAGCATAAATTCTGGCTCGTTTTTCTTGGCAGAAATCATGCGGACGATATCCTCGTTTAGTCCACGGGGAATCGTGTCTGCTTCAATGTTGGTAATGAAGCCGTACTTATAGGGTTGATTGACTAAGGTTTTAACAGTGGCACTCATCAGTGATTTTCTCTTGTGTTCACAACTCTATACTCTTTAAGGATGGGAGCGGGATTTATCGATAACCAATTCCCATCAGGTGTTACCGAATGGTCACACGACTGTTACAATAAGGATAACTACTAAAACAACAGCGATGTTGTTTAACACATCTTCATTTTACGCTAGATTAACAACAATATTGTTGTCAAAGTGAAATTTAATCATGATTTTTTGGGACGACGATGGTGACTACCCAGCAGTCCTCAACCAAGCAGGATATTCTAGAATATCTGGTCAAACACGTGGAAGCTACGGCAGTTGATCTAGCCGCAGCCTTAGATATTAGCCCCCAGGCGATTCGTCGCCATCTCAAGGATTTAGAGGCGGAGGATTTGATTGTCTATTCGTCGGTGCAAGCGGGGATGGGGCGACCGCAGCACGTTTATAAGTTAAGCAACAAAGGACGCGATCGCCTGCGAAGAGAAACGGCTGATACCTATGGAGATTTTGCCGTTTCCTTATTAGATACTGTGGCTCAAACCGTTGGACACGACCAAGTCAGCAGTATTCTAAAAAAACAATGGGAACGCAAAGCCCAAGAATATCGCGATCGCTTAGGTGATGGCTCTTTACATCAAAGGGTTGAAAATTTGGTAGAACTGAGGAAATCTGAAGGTTACATGGCGGAGTACCACCCCATAGACTCAAGTGAGTCCGCAAGTGGCGATCGCTTTATTTTAATGGAGCATAACTGTGCCATTTCTAATCTTGCAGAGTCTTTCCCCAGTATTTGCGGTCATGAGTTAGAAATGTTTGCTGCTGTTTTACCAGATTGTACAATCGAACGTACCCACTGGATTATTAACGGTGAACATCGTTGTGGCTATTTAGTGCAAGCGAGAAAAGTTAGAGCATAGGAATAATGTAGCTATTCATTTTTAGTTTATGTCAGAGATAATGGGTAATTAGTAATTTGTTTTACAGATTAGAAATCACCCATTTCATTTCGTTGTGTATAGTCATTATGGATATTTTGCCCCAGCCACCATCCGAACAATTTTTATCATTGGAAGAGTCAGCAAAAGTAGATGCGGCTTTATTATCTTCACCGGAAAAATTTTTAACAAGATTGACTATTTCATCATTAAAGCTTTTGAAGCATATTGCCCAAGAGTACAATGTTTCTATTGAAGATTTGACAACACAGCAAATAATCGCTTGGTTTGAGAAAGATGGTAAAGTGAGGCGAGAGCAGGGAATTGAAGCGGCTTATTTAAAATGGTAAGTCTTGGTTGTTGGTTAGTGGTGCTGTTTTCCAATCCTCTATTTGACATCATCACAAAGATTGCGATGTTCTATCATCGTTAGCAGAATGACAAATGACCAATGACAAACAACGAAAGTTCTTTACAAACTCTGATCAGAGCAATTACTCTTTCACAAGGGCAATTTTCGCTGATATTGGTGCGGTGTAATTATGCTTCTCTGCAAGAGACAATGGTACAACGTTTGCGGGAAGTTTCGCCTGTAAATATTCACGAAATTACTTTGTCTGCATCAGTCAAAACTCTTTACACGGCTATCAGTGAACTATTGGGAGATGAACAACCACCCGCTTTGATGGTGTTTGGTTTGGAGTCGGTGAAAAATCTCGACACAGTTTTGACTTCAGCTAATCAAGTGCGGGAAGAGTTTAGAAAGAATTTTCAATTTCCAATATTGTTGTGGGTGAATGACCAAGTTTTACAACAGTTTATTAGGTTAGCAACAGATTTAGAAAGTTGGGCGACAACAGTTGAATTAAAAAAAAAGACTGATGATTTAATCAAGTTTTTAGAGCAAAAAATTGCTGAGGTTTTTGCTGGTGATGTCATTCCCAATTTACAAGTTTGCTGGGAATTAGCAGCTGCTAAAGATGATTTAGAATCTCGTGGTCAAGTTTTATCATCGGAAATTAAAGGTTGTATTGAGTTTGTGTTGGGTTTGCATGATTACCAGCGAGATCAAATAAATTCGGCTTTAGAGCATTATCAGCAGAGTTTAAATTTTTGGCAGGGAATTAACACCCCCCAACTTCCTTTAGAAAGGCGAGGGAAATTATTACTGCATATTGCACTGGCTGATTATCGCCTTGCGGAAAAATATCATTTACAAAATCAAGAGAATTGGGAAGCAGCAAAAGATTATTTTCAGCAGAGTTTTGAGATTTTTAGACAAGCAGAAAGGGAAGATTTAGTTGCTGAATATATTAATAAATTGGGTGAGGTGTTGCGCCAATTAAAACAATGGTATGAGTTGCAAAGCTTGGCTGAATCTTCATTGACGCTGCATCAAAATTATGATTTGCCGCTACAATTGGCTGAGGATTACGGTTTTTTGGCAGAAGTGGCTTTAGAAAAATCACGCTGGCGAGAAGCTAATAATTTTGCTCAACAAGCTTTGGAAATTTTCTCAGCAGAATCTAGCCAGGAATTACATGAGCGAGGTTGGTTACGATTTTTGTTAGCTCGTTCTCAACAATATTTAGGTGAAGTTGCAGCAGCAATTAATAATTTAGAAATAGCTAGAGAAGAAAGTAATCCGCAATATGAGCCAAAGCTTTATATTCAGATTTTGGAAACTTTGCGTTTACTCTATTATGAGCAGAAAAATTATCTTGCAGCTTTTCGGATTAAGCAAGAGCAAATGGCTCTGGAATATCAATATGGTTTGCGGGCTTTTATTGGAGCAAATTATTTACAGCCGCAACGTTACAGTATTAATCCTGATTTAGTACAAGCTGAAAAACATGCTATAGTGGCTCAAGAGATTGCTGCTTCTGGTAGAGAAGAAGATGTCAGGAGATTAATTGAAAGAATTAGCAGTACTCAACACAAATTAATTGTGATTCATGGACAATCGGGAGTCGGGAAAAGTTCGATTTTGCAGGCGGGTTTAATTCCAGCATTGCAACAACAAGCAATTGATGCTCGTGATGTTTTACCTGTGTTGTTACGAGTGTATACAGATTGGGTGGGGATGTTGGGGCGCTGTTTGGTAGTAGGTTATGAGGAAATTAGAGGTCAGAAATTATCTACCCCGGTTGATGGTGGCGGAATTATTGAGCAATTACGCAGAAATGGTGAGAGAAATTTATTAACTGTTTTGGTTTTTGATCAGTTTGAAGAGTTTTTCTTTGTTTATTCTGAGAAAATTAACAGACGAGCTTTTTATGATTTTCTGCGTCAATGTCTAGATATTCCATTCACCAAAGTGATTCTGTCTTTACGGGAAGATTATTTACATTATTTATTAGAGTTAGACCGTTTATTTAATTTGACTGTTATTAACAATAATATTTTAGATAAGAACATTCGCTATTATTTGGGTAATTTTTTGCCAGCAGATGCTCAGAAAGTTGTGCAAAGTTTAACGGAACGCACCCAGTTTGGTTTAGAACCTGCGTTGATTGAGCAATTAGTGGCAGATTTAGCGGGGGATTTGGGGGAAGTACGCCCGATTGAGTTGCAAATTGTCGGCGCCCAATTGCAAACAGAAAAGATTCATACGATTGAGCAATATCAGGAGGTGGGGACGAAGGAAAAACTGGTAGAAAGATTTTTGGAAGCAGTGATTCAAGATTGTGGGGTTGAGAATGAACGCTGCGCTCGACTGGTTTTATATTTACTCACTGATGAAAATGGCACTCGTCCCCTGAAGACTCGCGCTCAGTTAGCAGATGACTTAGTTGCGGAAGTTGAGAAATTAGATTTGGTGTTAGAGATTGTTGTCAAGTCAGGTTTAGTGGTTTTAATTCCAGAGAAGCCGGCTGATTTATATCAATTGGTGCATGATTATCTGGTGGATTTTATTCGTCGTCAACAGAGTGATGAGTTGTTAGCAGAATTGGCGAGGGAAAGAGAACAGCGTCAACTAGCGGAAGAGAATTTAAAGTGTATTGAAAATGAACTGAAAACAAAAGAAGCAGAACTTAAAAAAATCAGTGAGGAAGTAGAAAAAAAACGAACGGCTCTCAAAGAAGCTCAGGAAGGCATGAAATATGAACGAGAGGGGGTAAGTGCCTTAAGACAATTTGAGTTTGCCCAGTTAGACGCTTTAATATCAGCAATACGGTGTGGGAAAGCTTTGCAAGTTTTAGTCAAAGATGGTCGTCCTTTAGAAGATTATCCAGCTATCAGCCCTTTGTTTGCTTTGCAAACTATTCTCGACAATATCCAAGAACGTAACCAGATACAAGGGCATCAAGACATTGTCAAAAGTGTGAGTTTCAGCCCCGACGGTAAAAATATTGCTACTACATCTAATGACACAACAGCACGATTGTGGAACCTCAACGGACAGCAAATCACTGAATTCATAGGACATCTCGGCAGTGTCACAAGTGTGAATTTCAGCCCCGACGGTAAAAATATTGTCACTGCATCGCTTGACGGTACAGCACGGTTGTGGAACCTCAATGGGCAGCAAATCACTGAATTTATAGGGCATCTTGGCAGTGTCATGAGTGTGAGTTTTAGCCCCGACGGTAAAAATATTGTCACTGCATCGCTTGACGGTACAGCCCAGTTATGGAATATTAACGGGCAGCAAATCACTGAATTTATAGGGCATCTTGGCAGTGTCATGAGTGTGAGTTTTAGCCCCGACGGTAAAAATATTGTCACTGCATCACTTGATGGCACAGCACGGTTGTGGAACCTCAATGGGCAGCAAATCACCAGATTCAACGGGTATCAAGGAAGTATATATAGTGTAAGTTTCAGCCCCGACGGCAAAAATATTGTCACTGCATCGCTTGACGGTACAGCCCAGTTATGGAATATTAACGGGCAGCAAATCACTGAGTTTAAAGGGCATGAGGAAATTGTCACTAGCTTGAGTTTTAGCCCTGATGGCAAAAATATTGTCACTGCATCAATTGATGGTACGGCGCGATTATGGAACCTCGACGGGCAACAAATCACTGAATTTAAAGGGCATCAGGACATTGTCACGAGTGTGAGTTTCAGCCTCGATGGTAAAACTATTGCCACTGCATCTGATGACGGTACAGCGCGGTTGTGGAACATCAGAGGAAAATTAATTAATGAATTTAAAGGTCATCAAGACATTGTCACGAGTGTGAGTTTTAGCCCTGATGGTAAAATTATTGCTACTGCATCTGATGACGGTACAGCGCGGTTGTGGAATCTCAAAGAGCAGCAAATCACTGAATTTAAAGGGCATCTCGGCAGTGTCACGAGTGTGAGTTTCAGCCCCAATGGCAACCATATTGCAACCGCATCATCTGATCGTACAGTGTGCTTGTGGAATCTCGAAGGACAGCAAATCATTGAATTTAAAGGGCATCTTGGCAGTGTCACGAGTGTGAGTTTTAGCCCTGATGGTAAAATTATTGCTACTGCATCTGATGACGGTACAGCGCGGTTGTGGAACATCAGAGGAAAATTAATTAATGAATTTAAAGGTCATCTCGGCAGTGTCACGAGTGTGAGTTTCAGCCCCGATGGCAACTATATTGCAACCGCATCATCTGATCGTACAGTGTGCTTGTGGAATCTCAAAGGACAGCAAATCATTGAATTTAAAGGGCATCTCGGCAGTGTCAAGAGTGTGAGTTTTAGCCCCGATGGCAACTATATTGCAACCGCATCATCTGATCGTACAGTGTGCTTGTGGAATCTCAAAGGACAGCAAATTAATGAATTCAAAGGGCATCAAAGCATAGTCAATAGCGTAAGTTTTAGCCCTGATAGTAAGTACATAGCCACCGCCTCAGTTGACCGTACAGTGTGCTTGTGGAATCTCAACGGGCAACAAATTGCCAAATTCAAAGGGCATCGGAGCATAGTTAATAATGTGAGTTTTAGCCCTGATGGTAAGTACATAGCCACCGCATCAGTTGACCGTACAGTGCGCTTGTGGCCTGTGGAAAGTTTAGATGAGTTACTGGTGCGGGGTTGTAATTGGCTCCAATATTATCTGAAGAATCCCAATGTTAATTTGAGTGATGACGATCGCCATCTCTGTGATGAGATTAATCGAGGTCAAAGGTAGAAGGAAGATATCGTGAGCAAGCCAGAGTCATTGGGCATTGGGCATTGGGCATTGGGCATTGGGCATTGGTTTTTCTCCGCGTCCCCGCGTCTCCCCCATCTCCCCCATCTCCCCTATCCCCGATCCCCGATCCCCTATCCCCTATCCCCTAAAATAGGATTGATATCAAACCAAGAACCATCTTGATCTCGATATTCAAATACAAACATACTGCGAATCAAAAGTTGATAATTGTCCTCTCCTCTTAAGCTTTTGTGTGCAACCACCTCATCAAGTAATTCCCATTCATCGGGAGTAATTGCCAAAGCTAATTCATTGCGTCTTTGTTTAATTACGCTTTCGAGACATTCACGGGAAAGGGGCGGATCTTCTCTTTGTAAACAACGGTAAAGTAACATGAGTAAGTTTCGCGCATGACCACCGCTAACTCGACATAACCGTTCTAATGTCTCAGAACTATCAAAAACCTGGGTAATCAAATTTTGGCTCACTTCCCAACTGACACCAGGAAAAGCTCTCGCCATCACTAGTTGTTGCAGTTTGAGCATTCCTTCTTGACATTCAGAACCATCTCGTAACTGCACAGGAACCATTGGTAACACTTTGGGGTCTACGCCAAAGCGATTTGTCAGCCTTCCTAAAGCGTTGGAAAAAAGTAATATCAGCGGAACTGTATAGACAACGTGACAATGAAGCTGATTTAATTGTTCACCACGTTCTACAAATAAATATTCTGGCTGATAATAACCCGATGGTTTGACAGAATTATCTACTCGATCAAGATTATCGATAATAACTACTAGTCCTTTTTTACCTTTATGCTTGAGTTTTTCTATAGCAGGTTTTAATAACTCTTGATTAATTGATTCTAAAATACCATTTGTACGTGGCTCTAAATATTGTCTAAGCTGATTGCGAAGCTTGGGACTATCTTTAGTTTTAGCTGTAATCTTGCCAATACCTACAGATAACTCTGCTTCCGCGGATAATTCTATTGGTGTATTGAGAAATTCAACAATTTCTGTAAACAGATTTTGAAAATAGCCTGGTTTAAGTTTAATTTGAATCGCTTCTAGGCTTTGACTCACCTCGCGAGCGATCGCCAGTAAAATATCTGTAACATCTACATCTGCCATATCCAGACTTTGGCTGGACTCGAAATACACTACATGAAATTCCTGCTCTTCTAACTCTGCTTTTAGCCGCAGTAATTCAGTAGATTTACCACAGCCAATGTGTCCTGTAAACAGTTGACAGGTGGGTTCATCAGGAGACAATCGCGAAATGGTTCGCCCCAATTCCTCGATAATTTTACCACCACGTACTTTGGCAAAATCAATATAATACTGGCGATCCTCAGGTTTACCTATAACGAGTGTCTTACTGGGATTACAAGCTTTAAAAAATCTTCCTAAATCGAGTTTCATGACAAATAACACGAAAACAGTGCAGAATTACTGCTTTTTCAGTTATTCTACAGATGAAAAAGCCATGATTTCGGAATTTAGGATTGCGATAGTTGTTGTCTTTGTTTAAAATCGGGTTGCTCTGAAAAAAAGCACCTTCAAAAGGTGCATATACTAAGTAGTGGAATTTTATTTTTTTAACTAAGTTTTACCTGTAGGTTGCTTGATTACGAGGATTACGAGCGCCAACAACCGCTCCAATCATGGCAGCAATTAAACCTAGTAAAGAGCCAAAAACAAACCACCATAAGCCAGAACGTATATTTGCCGCAATTTCACGAGCTTGTTGAGCAGTGACGTTACTTTGTGGCACATTTACACCACCTTGCTGTTGCAGTTGATTAATCACTTCTCCAGCATTAGAAGCTGCAACACCAAAAGCGCCTGACACACCGCTTGCTACTAACCAAGAACTAACTGCTAAGGTTGTAGCCCAGAGAATTGCACCGTTGAGGAGAGCTGTATTGCGGTTCATAGGACCACAAGCGCGCGCTGTCACCCAAGCACCAGTGAAAAGGGAGATTAACAAAGCTATAGTTGACCAAATACCAACGTTACCAGCAATGTTAGGTGCTATGGTTCTCGGTCTACCAGAAGCTTCAATAGTACTTGCTCCAAGCGCAGCAACGATCGCGCTTAAAATTAATTGAGTGGCGATCGCAATTAGTAACCCAGAAATAATTGGTCCCCAGCGAACACGATCATGATAATCAACTACTGGAGTAACTCCAACAGGTTCATTAATAACTTCCCCAGTACCACGATTTACGTAAGACATAAAACTAATTTCTCCTAACTCATTTTTTATGGTTTATTCTGAATATTTTGCTAGTTAACTTCAAATTAAATTGTTATTTCTAGTTTTTCATATCTATCAACGGAAAGAGTTAATAAATCTACCTTGAGTATTAGGTTTATTTAACAGGTAATATATGTGATATTCTTGAGGTTTTTATGGAAAAACTCCAAAAGTGGAAGCAAATTTGAAAACATAAAATACATTAAATTTAATTGCAAAACGTAAATTAATATATACTGTTTTAGTTATATAGCTGTTATCAAGCGTGTATACTAGCATCCATCACAAATAACTTGGAAAGGAGAAAGGGAAGAATATTGTTATAAATTTAAGATGTGGTTTTTGAGCCTTCATTTACTCTACAAAGTAGACCATAGTCCTGTTTATATTAGCTTTCCAAAGGGAGTCCACATCCATGTTTCTACTTTCTATTAACGCATTTTTACAGCAGTACCTGTAGCTGTGATTAATAGTAATACTCCTGATTGGTCAACATTAATTGTCCCTGTATCAATTTCAATACCAATGACTGCATCTGCACCTAAACGTAATGCCCGTTGTTCTAATTCTGCCAGTGCTTTGCGTTGACCTTCTTCAAATAAGCGCTCGTAGCTACCAGTACGTCCACCAATAATATCTCGCAAGCCTGCAAAGAAATCTCGTATAAAATTGCTTCCGTAAACGATTTCGGCTGTCACAATACCCAAATATGATTGGATAACAGCTCCTTGAATCACGTCAGTTGTAGTCAAAATCATAAGTCTACCTCATAAGGAATTAAAAGAAAAAATGAAAAGAAATTTTCCTTTCACAGTGTTTGAAGGCGAAAGCCCACGTTCTTTTAGGCGTGGGAGGAAGCCGTAGCAGACTTTAGTCTGCATCAAGCTTTTTGGGCAACCGTTTGAAATCATTTTTGGGTTCGCCGAAATCATTTCTGGGTTCGCCGAAATCATTTCTGGGTTCACCGAAATCATTTCTGGGTTCACCGAAATCATTTCTGGGTTCGCCGAAATCATTTCTGGGTTC
>NZ_NAPS01000001.1:1483330-1494544 GCF_004323185.1 Westiellopsis prolifica IICB1 | reverse complement strand
TGGGTTCGCCGAAATCATTTCTGGGTTCGCCGAAATCATTTCTGGGTTCGCCGAAATGGTTTATGAAGTCTTCTTTGTGTGTTTGTGGAGCAAAAATAAGTTTTATTAACCACTAAAACACTAAGACACCAAGTTTATTAAGCAGCAATATCACTCACCGCCTTATACCATTTCACAAAAAATCTGATACAAATACAGATCCGTAGAGACGCGATATATCGCGTCTCTACATTATTTATGTGTATCGCGATTAACGTGAAATGGTATTAGCTGGGTGAGACAGATTTCCTACTTCTGCTCTTTTCCTTATAATTCTATTGTCTGCTTGATCAATTTGGAGCGTCATGCCTCAATAGTTATACTTTTGAGTAGAAAACAAGAGTTTTGTATTATTTATAACCCAAAAAATAGTTATTGCGATGATTGACTATTAATTGCTTCTAATTTTTAGAATTATCAATAGTATTGCTTAGAAATTAGCTATTGACCAGAAGAGCAAAAAAAGAGAAAGCTTATGAATATTTGGTAAAAAATAAGCATATGGAGTTTGCAAAAGAGAATATTTTTGTTTTAATGGACAAGCAATCAAAGAAAATCTAGTGAATTGCACAAAATTTCAGGTTGTTTGCTGTGTACAAAGGAACTTCATTCTTATTCAGTGTTCTCTTAATAGGAAGCATTGTGACAACAATGGCTTCAGTGACTCAGGCTCAGGTATTAGTTGTACAGCGCCAAAGCACTCAACAGGTAAAAGACCTCTTAGAACAAGGACGCAGACTAGTAGAGACGGGTGATTATAATGGTGCGATCGCTGTCTACCAACAAGCAGCAAACCTAGAGCCAAAAAATCCTTCGATCTATTCTGGCATAGGTTATTTGTATGCTTTACAAGGAAATTTTTCCGCAGCATTAACTGCTTATCGTCGGGCTGTTACTCTTGAGCCTAATAATAGTGATTATCAATATGCTTTGGGTTATATCAGTGGTAACTTAGGTGATAATAACGGAGCTAAAAACGCTTATCGTAAAGCAATACAGATCAACCGTGGTAATGTCAACGCCTATATAGGTTTAGGCACTGTCCTAGTGCGATTGAGAGATTATACTAGCGCTCAATGGGCTTATGAAGAAGCAGTGCAACTTGCTCCCAAAAATCCCCAGGTTTATGAGTTACGGGGAACAATGTTAAAAAAACAAGGTAAAGCCAAAGAAGCGATCGCTATTTTTAGAAAAGCGCGTGATTTATACGAACAACAGGGTAAGTATGAAAGCGTTACTAGAATGGAAGCTACCCTACGCGAATTAGGCGTGTAAATTAATCTAACTGACGTCCAGTTAGTTCTACAAAAATATCTTCTAAGTTTGAGGGACGTACCATTATCCCTGTCTTATCTTCTAGGTTGTCTAAATAGTTATTTGCTTCATCCAAGGTGGGAAAAAAGAGATATTCCCAACGATCTCCTACTTGTTTCATCACCAAGCCTTCACCATAAGTGGAGCGTAATTCTTGTAAAGTTCCTAATGATATTAACTTACCATTGTCCATGATGCCGATGCGATCGCACAAATATTCCACTTCTTCCATATAATGGGTCGTTAGCAGCATCGTCATACCCTGCTTATTTAAATCTTTAATAATTTCCCAAAGACGTCGCCTGGTTTGGGGATCTAGTCCCACAGTTGGTTCATCTAAAAATAAAATCTGAGGCTGATGCAACAAAGCTCTAGCAATTTGCAATCGCCGCTTCATACCTCCAGACAAGGTTTTAACAAGATCATCACGTTTAGCGGTAAGTTCTACATAATCCAGCCATTGCCTAATTAAACGTTGTCGGTGTGGATTTTGAATGTGATGTAGCTTACCATGCAGTTCCATGTTTTCCCAGACAGTTAAATCACGATCTACACTAATTTGCTGCAACACTACACCTATAGATTGCTTTGCCTGTGAGGGTTGGCGTATCACATCATACCCAGAAACCTCAATATTTCCTTCCGTAGGTTTGGTAAGTGTAGTCAACATCCGAATTGTGGTAGATTTACCCGCACCGTTAGGGCCAAGTAAACCAAACATTTCTCCTGTAGCAATCTCAAAAGAAAGATTATCGACTACGGGGACTTTGTTGTAAATTTTATAAACGTTTTCGAGAGAAACAGCAACGGTCATAGGTAAGATTTAGGATGTGACTCAGATTACGTAAACTTTTGTAACACTATTAATAATTGTACGGTGAGTTTTTAGCCGTGAAATAAATTTCCGGCTCAAAGCTTAAACCCGTTAAGACCGATTAAAAGTTTTATTCAGTAGAGACGCGATATATCGCGTCTCTACACTTTTAGCCGTGAAATAAATTTCCGGCTCAAAGCTTAAACCCGTTAAGACCGGTTAAAAGTTTTATTCAGTAAGCTTTTAACAGCCAACCAATTACTAGCAATGGGCATTCGCCAACCAGTACCAAAAGCACGATCTGTAATTTTTAATCCTGGGGGTGCTTGTCGCCGCTTGAATTCCGCCCTAGCTACCATCTTGATGACTTTCTCAACAACGACTACATCGTGTCCAGCATTGACTATTTGGGCGGGTGATTGGTGATCTTGAATCAGGCGTTGCAAAATATCGTCAAGGATATCGTAGGGGGGTAGAGAATCTTGGTCAACCTGACCAGGTTTAAGTTCGGCGCTGGGTGCTTTGATCAGGACGTTGTCAGGAATGATTTCACCGTTGCGGTTTAACCAACGACACAACCCATAAATAAGGGTTTTGGGAACATCGGCTATGACTGCTAAACCACCATTCATATCACCGTAGAGAGTGCAGTAACCAACAGCCATTTCTGATTTGTTACCTGTTGAGAGGAGAAGATGACCAAATTTATTAGAGATAGCCATCAATAAGTTACCCCGAATTCGGGATTGAATATTTTCTTCTGCTAGTCCAAACTCAGTATCAGCAAACAAATCTGCAAAGGTTTTGTCATATGCTTGCATTAAATCCCCAATGGGCAAAACATGAGTTTTTATACCAATATTTGCTGCCAATGCCAAAGCATCAGTGACGGAATGCTCAGAACTGTGGGGAGAAGGCATAAGAATACCGAGGACATTTTCTTTACCAAGGGCTGCTGTAGCGATCGCAGCCACAACAGAAGAATCAATTCCACCACTCAAACCCAGAACTACTTTATTAAAACCACACTTACGGACATAATCTCGCACACCTAAAACTAAAGCTTGCCAGATTTCTTCTTCCTCACACTCACAATTAGGTGCAATCAAACCTAACTTTAAATCTCGTGCTTCTTCATCAAATTCAATAATTGATAAATCAGTTTCAAATCCAGGCGATCGACAAATAATCTCACCCTCACGATTTAACGCAAAGCTTCTACCATCAAAAATTAAATCATCATTACCACCCACTTGGTTAGCATAAATAATCGGTTGGCGAAAACGCACTGCACTGTGACTGAGCATGGCTTCGCGGAATCTTTGTTTGCTAAGAGTGTAAGGTGAAGCTGACAAATTCACAATTAAATCTACACCCAAAATCGCTAAATCAGCAATTGGGTTGACAGTGTAACTACGTTCGCCCCAAAATTCTTCATCGTTCCACAAATCTTCGCAAACAGTAACACCTATATTGATGTTATCGAGAGTGAAATAATTAGCTTGCAAACCCGGTTCAAAATAACGGTGTTCATCAAAGACATCATAACTAGGTAAAAGCCGTTTGTAAAAAATTTGTTTGACCTTACCTGCTTCTAACCAAGCAATACTATTAAATAAAGTTTTGCCACCTGTTTTTTTGGCTTGTAAATTTTCTTCTACAGTTCCGACTAATACTGCTAATTTTGGTGGTAAATCTCTAGCTAGTTGTCGTAAGGTAATACCCATTGCTTCAACAAAACTAGGATTTAATAATAAATCTCGTGGAGGATAGCCACATAAAGATAGTTCTGGTGTCAACAATAAACGCGCACCTTTTGTTACTGCTTGTTGTGCAGCCTCAAGGATTTGTTGAGCATTTTTTGATAAATCACCAATGGTAGGATTGAGTTGAGCGATCGCAATTTTCATAATAGTCAATAGTCATTGGTCATTAGTCATTTATTTAGTGCATAAGTCAAAAATAAAACCTTCTGACTTGAAAGTAACCTCACCCCGTCCCTTACCAAGGAGAGGGGAAAGAGGTTTTTCATCAAGGCTGGTGAAATTTTTTCATTGGGACTGCCTTAAATAAAAACCAATGGTTTATCTTTAAAAGGGGCAAATGCTTCTGCATCAAATCGATATAAACTAGCTGGACGCCCTGCACCTCGTGATACTTTAATACCTGTATCGCATAAAAAACCTAACTTGAGTAAACGCGCCCGAAAATTAGAATAATCGGAAAAATTATCTCCTAAAACGGTAGTGTACAACTGATATAAATCATTTAAAGTAAAGGTTTCTGGCAAAACTTCAAAAGCTACTGGACTGTACTCCAATTTATTTTTTAAACGTCTGTGTCCGTATGCCAAAATTTCATTATGGTCAAAGGCTAATTTTGGGACTCGTTTGACTGGATACCAAGCAATACCAGCAACTTTGTCAGCAATTAATTCGGCTTCTTCAAATCGCACCAAAGCAAAGTAACTGACACTGAGATAACGTACCCCGTAACTATCGGTTGCTTCTCTTGGGTCACGGCTGGGTCCACCAAAACTATACAATTGCTCTAAATAAAGGTTCTTGACCTTAATTTTTTCAGCTAGAATACGATAGGCTGCATCTTCTAAGGATTCGCCTCGACGTACTAAAGTACCTGGAAGACCCCAATAATTTACATAGGGTTCCTGTTGTCGCATGATTAATAGTACAAGCAGTCGGTTTTGAGCAGTGTCTACTGAAAAAATTACATTGTCAACACCAACTTTAAAATCAGCCAAAGGTTGTTGATTTAGCGTATCTGCAAGCTTCTTTTGAATGCGTCCTGGCATTTGTACAAATGCTGTTTATTAATATAGTCAATTACAGGGGGCGTGAGAGCTTCGGGATCTCCACTGTTACGATAAGCTGTAGAGGATACATTTGGAGCATCTAACTCAGCGATCGCTATTTTTGCTCCGAGATCTTCCACAGTCTGTAAACTGGATTCATCTATGATATATCCCGGTCGTGGTACAACTAAAAGTTGAACTTGGTGTAACAAATCTTCAACCTGATACCAGCGTGGTAATTGAGAAACTAAATCTGAACCAATTACTAAAGTCAATTCTGTTTCTGTTCCCCAACGCTGCTTGGCTTTATCCACAGTTTCTAAAGTTCTGAAACTGCTGAGTTCTTGTTCCAGACTAATATTATGGTGTGGTGAATGTATATCATCTATAAGTAGATGTAGCATTGCTACCCGATGCTGCAAAAGGGTTTGATGGGATTTAAAAGGATTATCAGCCGCCCAAATGACTACACGATCATAATGTTGTGATAACCATTTAATTATCGCTTGATGTCCAGCAGTTGGTGGATCAGCACTAGTTCCAAATAAGGCTATTTTCATTTTATTGTCATTTGTTATTTGTCATTTGTTATTTGTCATTGGGAAGGTTAATAACTACTAACCACTACTGATTTTTTCTTAGTTTCTGCTGTCAATTTATGTAATTTTTCTGATAATTCCATTTGTACAGGTATGGGATTTTCTAAGTATCGAGTTTGTTCGGGTAAACTTGTTACGGAGGCGGCGGTACGCTGGCGAATTGTTGCTAAGTTTTCTGGTGGTTGCATCCGTTTTCCTGCTTGCATGAATAATTGCAATAAAGGTAGCCCTCCCAAATTACTTTCATCTGCTAATCCCAAACAATCTGCTTTCACTTTACCTGCAACGGAAGAACGAAAAACTTGCTTGCGTCCCGGATAAGTCATCTTACCACTTGATTCTTTCATTACCGGAATGCCATTAATTTCTACTAATTTATAGACTCCGTTTACAGGTTTTCCTGTGACGAGTTTGGTTCCCACACCATAGCTATCAATTTCAGCGCCTGCATTTTTTAAAGATAAAATTTCTTGCTCATCTAAGTCACCACTAGCAACTATTGATACATCTGTTAGAAGCGATCGCACTTTTTTTGATAATGTCACTAAATCACCAGAGTCTAACCTCACCCCAGTCAATTTCATTTTTCCAGAGTTGACTTTAAGAGCTAATCGTTCCGCAGCAGCAATCGTATCGTAAGTATCAATTAACAAGGTTGCACCTGGAAAATATTGTTGAAATGCAGCAAAAGCTTGATCTTCGCTACCTTCGGTTGCTGTCAGCGCCATCACCAAAGCATGTGCCATCGTACCGCTTGGTTTCTCGCCCAGTTGGAGCGCTGCTAACACGTTTGATGTAGCATCAAAACCAGCTGCTAATGCTGCTCTTGCTGCCCACAACGCCCCTTGGGGACTAAACGCCCGTCGAGTACCAAATTCCAGCAGATTTGCTCGTTCACCCGCCACATCACGCATTCTCGCGGCTCGTGTGGCAATTAATGTCTGGTAGTTAAGGGTGTTGAGTAGATAAGTTTCCACCAGTTGTGCTTGCCATAAAGGTGCTTCTACCCGTAACAGTGGTTGATTAGCAAACACTGCTGTACCTTCTGGTACTGCCCATACATCCCCGCTAAAACTTCCTGATTCTAACAGTGACCAAAAGCGTTTTGGTGCATGAGCAAAAATTTCTGTTGAACGCAAAGCTTCTATATGAGTGGGAGTAAAGCAAAATTTTTCTAAATATTCCAACGCCTGAGCTAACCCCATGGCGATTAAATAGCCAAAATCCTCTGGTAATTTTCTCACAAATAATTCAAAGCTTGCTGGTTGTTGTTCTATGCCTTCACCTGCATAACAAGCTGCCATTGTCAACTGGTAAAGATCTGTCAGTAGGCTGTAATCTTCTGGACGCGGAATTAATTCCGGGTTCAATGTCCCTGGGTAACACGTCATGCGATCGCCCCCCTTTTTGGATGCTTCTTTATTTTATGGTAGATTTCACCATAAACAATGTCAATCACTAGACACAGATTCTCTAAAAAAATCATAAATCAAGGGATTTAAGGGAGAAATAAGATATTTTTGGTCAATAATTTAATTTTTTGTAATAGTTGTAATTAATATATCAGCTAAAAATTTCTAGAATTTTAAATATACAAAGCCGCCCTCACCAGGGAGGACGGCTGATTATGTATTTTATTCATTAGTTTCTGAGCAGAAAACTAATGCATAAATTTATTTATCTTTGCTGCTAAGAATTTGAGATTTAGTCAAGATTTTTCTTGATATTATCTTTGACATCTTCTACAGAGTGACGTACTTCACTTTCAGCTTGCTTGGCTTTACCTTCTGTTTTATCTTCTGGATCGCCAGTTACATTTCCCCATGCTTCTTGAGCTTTACCTTCTACATTTTTAGCTGTAGCTTTTGCTCTATCTTCTAAACTCATAATTCAGTCTCCTTATGTCATATAAACTTTTTTCAAAGTTATGGTAAAGTGATGAATAACTTTGATTTGTTTAGCTTTGATGTTTACAAATTAGCTTATATTTTATGGTTGAGCCTTCTTTCCACAGGCATATTATTTACTCTATAAAAAGATAGAGGATAAATCTATTAATATATTACTTACTAGTCAGGGATCAATAAATAACTATAGTAGTCCTAAATTATTCTTGAGAGTAAGATCCCCGACTTCTTAAAGAAGTCGGGGATCTGGAATCTTGTATCTTCTCACAAGCTAATTAGGATTACTATCTCAGTAACAAATTAAAAACTAATAATTAATAACTAGATTTTATTAAATATCATTTTTTGTTTGTAGTAGAGACGTAGCAATGCTACGTCTCTACAAGATTCATATGTATCGCTATTAACGTGAAATGGTATTAGTACAAACTAAAGATAATATAGAATTCCGTTGATAGTCTTCACGATTAAGTTCATAAACCAAACTGAATTACCATAAAAAAACCCGGCTTTTTAGTAAACCGGGTTAATAAATTAAATTACATATAATTCTTCTTTTCACTAATCCAAATAACCCATCAAAAATTCGGAATCATCAATAGTATTTGATGCTACTGGACGATTACCCATTACAGAATAGGTTTCAGAAACTACCAAAGAGCTAGAAGCAATAGGGCGAATTCCAGACAAATTCATTGTATCAACTACATGCATTGTGTTTGCGGCAATAGGACGCAAACCCATAATGTTCATTGTTTCCACAACTTGCAAGCTACTTGTACCAATGGGACGTACTCCAGCAATCGAGACTGTCTCAGCTACTTGCAAATCGCTAGCAGCAATAGGACGTACCCCAGAAATAGCGAGTGTATCAGTTATTTCTAATTTATCGGATGAGCTTGCTTGCTCTGTATTTGAGTTTTCAATTTTGTTATTTTCGACTTCCACTGTAGTTTCCCCCTTCAATTTGGCACGCTTTTGGCTAGGACTTACTGCCTTACCATTGCTGCTGACAGCCATAAACTAATACCTCTAGATTGTTAAGTATTTTTTACAAAAATTCAACCTAAGTGAAGTTTTTTCTATATATCTCAGTTTAACTTTAAAAAATATTGTATATCTATAGGGTTGTTTAAAAACTACACATAAGTAAAAATCAATCCCCGATCCCCGACTCCAGTCTCTATTCGCTACTATGAGATAGGTATTTAGGGTATTCAGAGCAACACTGCATGACAAAATTTTGTCTTCAAGCACCCTTCAGTCCAACCGGCGATCAGCCACAAGCGATCGCACAGCTAGTTAATAGTCTTCAAAGTCACAATCGTTATCAGACATTACTAGGCGCAACCGGAACCGGGAAGACATTTACAGTCGCATCAGTAATTGAAAAGGTCGGTAAACCGACTTTAGTACTGGCGCACAACAAAACCCTCGCAGCACAGCTTTGTAATGAGTTGCGAGAATTCTTTCCTAACAATGCTGTTGAATACTTTGTTAGTTATTACGACTATTATCAACCAGAAGCGTACATTCCTGTTACCGATACCTATATTGAAAAAACAGCATCTATCAATGATGAGATAGATATGTTACGACACTCAGCCACGCGATCGCTATTTGAACGGCGTGATGTGATTGTTGTGGCGTCGATTAGCTGTATCTATGGTTTGGGAATTCCTTCAGAATATCTCAAAGCTGCGATTCCCTTCCAAGTGGGAATGGAAGTTAACCAAAGGCAAATTTTGCGAGATTTAGCATCAGTACAATATAGTCGTAATGATGTAGAAATTGGACGGGGACGTTTTCGCGTCCGGGGTGATGTCCTAGAAATCGGCCCAGCATACGAAGATCGGATTATTCGCATCGAGTTCTTTGGTGATGAAATCGACGCAATTCGTTACGTCGATCCAGTGACGGGTGAAATTCTCCAAAGTCTACAAGCAGTGAATCTCTATCCAGCGCGTCACTTTGTGACACCAGAAGAAAGATTAGAAGAAGCATGTGATGCGATCGCTCAAGAATTAAAAGAACGTAAAGCAGAGTTAGAATCAGTTGGGAAATTACTCGAAGCGCAAAGAATAGATCAGCGTACCCGCTATGACTTAGAAATGCTGCGCGAAGTTGGTTATTGCAACGGTGTAGAAAACTATTCTCGTCACCTCGCAGGAAGACAAGCCGGTGAACCACCAGAATGTTTAATAGATTATTTCCCCAAAGATTGGTTGTTAGTAATTGATGAATCTCACGTTACCGTACCCCAAATTAGAGGTATGTATAACGGTGATCAAGCTAGAAAAAAAGTCTTGATTGAGCATGGTTTCCGCTTACCTAGCGCTGCTGATAATCGACCTTTAAAAGCCGAAGAGTTTTGGTCAAAAGTTAACCAGTGTGTTTTTGTTTCTGCGACTCCGGGAAATTGGGAATTAGAAATTTCCGACGGACATATAGCCGAGCAAATAATTCGACCAACTGGTGTGCTTGATCCAGAAATTATTGTCCGTCCCACCGAAGGACAAATTGATGATTTATTAGGTGAAATTAAAGATCGAGTAGACCGTAATGAACGAGTGTTAATCACCACATTAACTAAAAGAATGGCGGAAGATTTAACAGATTATCTGCAAGAAAATAGTATTCGGGTAAGGTATTTACACTCGGAAATTAACTCAATTGAAAGAATAGAAATTATCCAAAACTTGCGCGATGCCAATTTTGATGTGTTGGTTGGTGTCAACTTGTTACGGGAAGGTTTGGATTTACCAGAAGTTTCTTTAGTAGCAATTTTAGATGCAGACAAAGAAGGCTTTTTACGTGCAGAACGTTCCTTAATTCAAACTATTGGAAGAGCCGCGCGTCACGTCCGCGGACAAGCGATAATGTATGCAGATAATCTCACCGATAGCATGATTAAAGCCATTGATGAAACCGAACGCCGTCGCGGAATTCAAATGGCGTATAACAAGATGCACGGAATTACACCGCAACCGATTGTGAAAAAATCTAGTAATGCAATCTTGTCTTTTTTGGAAGTTTCTCGACGGTTAAATGCTCAAGAAATAGAAACAGTTGATCAACATCTAGATGAGTTACCGTTAGAAAATATTCCACAGTTGATTACACAATTAGAAGCACAAATGAAAGAAGCAGCGAAGAAACTAGAGTTTGAGGAAGCGGCGAAGTTACGGGATAAGATTAAGCATCTGCGGGATAAATTAGTAGGACGTTAGATTATAAATTTTGAACACGGCATTTTTGGAGAGCGTCGCTTATTTTTATTTCCACAGCTGATTCAATACGGTTCGGATACAATACTGCTCGGTTAAGGATTTTTAGTCATAATTTTGGGCATGTAGAGACGCGCCATGGCGCGTCTCTACAGGATTTAAATCCCTAACGTCGAAACCAAGAACGAACCCAACGCCACAACCGACTCAACCACCCCCAAAAACCACGACGGGATGTAACAACAGGTGCTTGTAGTTGTGAAAGACGCTCAATCGCATTGCTACAATCTTGAACCTTTGCATCAAGTCCGATTTCTTGAAAAAGTTTACAGGCGTTACGATAAGCACCCATCGCATCTGATTGGCGAT
Organism: Westiellopsis prolifica IICB1; assembly: GCF_004323185.1. Lineage (GTDB taxonomy): Bacteria > Cyanobacteriota > Cyanobacteriia > Cyanobacteriales > Nostocaceae > Pelatocladus > Pelatocladus prolificus_A. The sequence goes on along the minus strand of NZ_NAPS01000001.1, from coordinate 1,483,463 downwards.
TGACTCTTTCTAAAGTCTCACCTAAATTAAACCAAGCAATAGCTTGTCCAGAGCGATCGCCTATTTGTGTTTTGATATCTAAAGATTGCTGATAGAAGTTTATCGCCCTTTGATATTCTCCCAGGTAATTGTA
>NZ_NAPS01000001.1:1474956-1482368 GCF_004323185.1 Westiellopsis prolifica IICB1 | reverse complement strand
ATCGCCTATTTGTGTTTTGATATCTAAAGATTGCTGATAGAAGTTTATCGCCCTTTGATATTCTCCCAGGTAATTGTAGGCATTACCCAAACCAATTAAACAACTAGCTTGTCCAGAGCGATCGCCTATTTGTGTTTTGATATCTAAAGATTGCTGGTAGAAGTCTATCGCCCTTTGATATTCTCCCAAAGATTTGTAAGCAATACCTAACGAATTCAAAGAAGCAGGGTAATTCCAGTTTTCTGTGTCTCCTATTTTTTCAAATTGGTATTGCATTACGAATGTATCGCCTTACATTGTTAATGTATCGCCTTACATTGTTAATGCATCGCGTTACATTGTTAATGCATCGTCCTACATTGTTAATGTATCGCCTTGCATTGTTAATGTATCGCCTTACATTGCGATTGTATCGCGTTACATTACGAATGCAGGCGTCTGCATTAAATTATATCAAGCTTAAATAAGTGGAATTACTTATAAACTAACTTGGTTTCCTTCTATTTTCCCTACCTGCTTTAATGTACTTTGATCGTAGGATTGACCACTGATTTGAATATTGTCGCCCGTTGGCTGGGTTGGGGATGTGGTTTGCAAAATTTTGGTGATTTCTGCTGCTAGTGCTGTGTCGCTTTCTAAGATTTTCTTGAGTTGTACCCGCAAAGCTGCTTGCAAATCTTCGTCTTCTGGATGATTTGCTAAGTCGGTTGCTGCTTCTAGCGCTGTTTGTTTTGCTTCTATTTGCGGATTTAACTTACCCCAAATTGCTTTTCCCTTGTTCCATACATCTTCACCGATTTTTTGAGATGCACCTTCTACAGCTTTATTGCCCACATTCATCAGGAATGGCAAGCAAGGCGCTAAAATTTTAACTAGTAAAGCAATATCCATTGATTTAGAGGATTTATTTCATACTTTTACCAAGTATGCTAGCGTAAGTTCCTCAATTACTTAGATATTGTGAAGAGATTTTTATACTAGTGCAGCAGATATAGATTAATACGGTTGAGTTAAGGATTTTTCGTCATAATTTTAGGGTTTACGCTTTTCAATTATGCTTTCTGTTTCCGAATCATCATAATTACTTGTGCTAATGCTACTATCACCAATCACACTGTTTTTGTAATCATGCCAAAATTGCGTCCATGCAGATGAGTTTGGTACAATATTATTGTGATTCTCATTTGTAGAATTGGGATTGCTAGCAGAAGTAAGAATATCTTTATTTGTATAGCTACGACTCCAAGGTGAAGCAATATTATCAAAACTAGAAACAGCAGTCACGTTAGTGTGATAACTTAGGCTATTAGGTTTCGTTTCAGTTACAGAATTAGTATTTACGCCATAGTTTGCAGCTTGCGTTGTGCTATTTCCTGATGTTTCTGCGAGGATTTGACGTATTTGAGCATCAGTTAGGTTAGGGTTAGCACTAAGCATCAAAGCAACTACTCCCGCAACATGGGGAGCTGCCATTGATGTGCCATTATAAGACGCATACTTGTTACCTGGAAGTGTAGAATAGACATTGACTCCAGGTGCTGTGACGTAAGTCAGTTGCTTTTCTCCCGCACGGTTAGAGAAGTCTGCAAGATTTTTATTTTTATCTACCGCACCAACAGCAATTCCATATTTGTCTGCATAACGAGCAGGATAGGCTGGTTGTGAACCACCATCGTTACCAGCTGCCATCACAACAATAACACCTTTGTTGCTGGCATATTCAATTGCTTTTTGGAGTGTATCGTTAGAACGTCCACCACCCAAACTTAAGTTAATCACATTAGCGCCATTATCTACAGCGTAGTAAATTCCCTTGGCGATCGCACTGTAGGAACCTGAGCCTTCATCGTCTAAAACTTTGACTGGCATAATTTTAGAATCATAGGCAATACCAGTCACACCATACCCATTGTTCACTCCAGCAATAGTACCAGAAACATGAGTACCATGACCATTGACATCTAAAGTACTGTTGTTGTTGCCGTCAAAATTCCAACCGTAGTAATCATCAATATAACCGTTGCCATCATCATCTTTACCGTTACCAGCAATTTCTTTGCTATTTGTCCAAATATTAGAACTCAAGTCTTGGTGATTGTAGTCTACCCCGGTATCCAAAACAGCTACAACCACACCTTTACCTGTATATCCCTGCGTCCAAGCTTCTGGTGCTTTTACCACATCCGCACCCCAGTTATTTCCACCCAAGTCAGGAACATCAGCAAAGGTATTTTGATTGGTAGCTTTAGCTACTGCTTCAGAAGCGTTAACTAAGCCATAACCAGAAGTAGAATTATATCCTCCACTTGCTGTGTTGGTAATCGTAATTTCCCGTGCAAAAACGTTATTTGCATTACTAATTTCTAGTACATTATCTAAAGCATCGGCTCTGTATAATATGTAGTAGTTTCCGGACGCAAGATTACTATCTACAGTCACATTTTGAGATTGAGAAGTAGAACTACCAGCGTCAATATTACCAAGCCAATTCCAACCCAAAAACGAGTCATCGCTACTAATATTCTTGTCTTTAGAAATATAAAAATCTGTATAATTAAATCCAGCACTATTTTTACCTTTATTTTTTACTTGATAAGAAACTTGAATAGTGCTACCTGCATTTGCCACACTAGGAGCAAATGCATTTTGGATTACTAAGTCTACTGCGGTCGCTTGAGCAGAATTTTTTGATTGACTATTTTTTCGTCGCTGACTACTAACATCTGATTCTAGACTATTTTCAGTTGTTTGAAAGCTACTCCGACCACTGTAATACAAGTAGTAATCATCTTGAGAACTGAAATCATCTGCTGAGTATTTAGGAGTAATATTTAGCCCTGGATCATCAAATAAGTTTTGATTGTTACTTTGATTGGGCATAAGTATTCTCTCCTTGGGAAAATTTTATGGCATTAAAATATCTCTCTATTTGCTAATAATTACTATATAATCATCATTGAAAATGCTAGTTTATTTACAAATAATCTTGTCTTGATTTGATAATTCAAGAAATGCAAATATAAACAATATTCTTGTATCTTGAGCAACTCAAACTTTGTAGCGATCGCTTGAGTATGAATCAATACGGTTCAATTAAGTTTTCTATCCAATAGAAAAAGACGTTGCACTGCAACGTCTCTATATTTTGTTGATATGTACGCGAAGCGGTAACGCTGTATTGTAATTTTTTACTTTTTAAACAATATGATTGGTTGTCGCATCCCAATAGCTAAAGTTTGTTTCAATTTGATTCCAAGACAGTTCGATAATACCCGGTTTAGAAGTGCCGTTATCGATACCCCAGGGATTAAATAGTGTAAACATCTGGGTTGAAGAACTGTAACCTACTAATGCGTAAGCATGACCAGAAATAATATTTGCATCAACCACTGTTGATTTTGTACTCAAACCAATCATTTGCCCAGAATTGAAAGCATTCACTACTGAGTTAAAATTAAGCAGATTGGCGAGAGAAGTCTTTAATCCTGTGATATTTGTGAGTGCATCACTGACGTAACCACCATTATTAATACCATTATAAGAATTGGTATTATCTTGATAAATCCATCCAGATGCGTTAAGTTGAGCGTAAGCTTTTTCAGCCAAAGCAATCCATAATTCATTATCAGAGTTTCCGTAGTAATTGCCTTGATTAGCGTAAATAAAATATCCTTCTTGATTAGTAGGTAAATATCTATCTACCGTCAGATAATCAGCAATTCCATGATTGTAAAAACGCACGGTGAAAGTTTGATCACCGTTGTCAATAAACATATTTTCAATCATGGTACGTGAGCGGAAAGCAGTTGCTGCTAAACCTGTGAGGAAAAAGCAGTCATTAAGACTACCTTGTTTAATATCTTGATAAGTAATGCCGTTTTGAAACAAAGAACCATTAGCATATTGATAATTGTAGGAGCTTGTGGGGCGATCGCTACCCAAAAACCACTTACTAATTAAGTTCTCGATTTGAATATCGCTGCTACCTGCATACAAATTACCTAGCGCATTTCCTTGATAATTTTGATTAGCAAGGTCATAATTAACAACTTTGTTCGATAAAACACGTACGTACTCTGGTATTCTTAAGAAAGAAGAATTATTAACTAGTGTACGCAAATCAGTTAATTCGCTACCGTCAACTACACTGCTATCTTTTGCTTCTCGAAGGATAGCAATCATATCGTTGCGATCAAGAATATTATCTGTAAAACGCCATCTTGTAGCCTCACGTATACCTGTATCTTGAATATTCAAGTCAAACCAGTCTTGAGTAGCAACAGGTATAATACCAAAACTAGTTTGTATCGTGTCTGTACTAGCACCTGATTTATCGTAGGTTTTTGCTGATAATACATAATTGCCTGCATCAAGACCAGATAAACTGTATTCAAAACTGGCATAGCGGTTATCGTTACTATTGGCGATAAAATTCACTGCATCGCCGATATCTTGCCATTCACCACCGTTTTTTTGTAACCTAAAATCTACTTGTGCTAAGTCACCTGCACCGTTACCATCAAATACACTAGTATTTTTTAGATTAACTATTTCGCCTTGTTGATAAGTGGTTTTACTAGTGGTTAATTGTAATGATTGTGGTGCTTCGTTACCAGAAACTTTTAAGTTGTAGTAAGTACTTTTCTTCTTATTAACTCGGTAAACTCGGATGTAGTAGCTGCCAGCTTCTAAAGTTGTACTGATAGATTCTGCTTTTTTTTTACTATTGTAAGAAGCTGAAATTACAGAACCACTACTATTTAGTAGTTGTAAATTAGCATCAGCTGACAAACCATCAACAACTAAATTTAAGCTACTACGATTGCTGAGGTTGAAACTGTAGTAATCATTTTTATCACCCTTTCCTACCCAATCTCTAAAATTTTGGTTGATATAAGTAACATTTAAATTCCGAGAATTATTTAAATTGTTACCTGCAAAATCTGCTGGCATAACTGTATATTTTAAATTGAAAATTGAATAATTGTTGGCATCAAGGAAAATTAAAACCCTTTAAAAACAAGGGTTTTAATTTCAATGACATATCAAAAATTAACAGCCATAGTTCTATGCTGCTGTTGATTTAAGTAAAATAGGTATAGAAGAAATACGTATATTTTAAGACTTCAAAAAAGCATTTCAGTAATATTATTGTTGTAGTAGAGATGCAATTCTTTCCGTCTCTATATGCCAAAACAAAATCTAAAATTTTTAAGCAATTAGTATAGGCTAGTAATGTTGCTGATTTAGAAACTAGAGAAAAATATAGATTAATTTCTTGAATAGTAGACGCAGAATCCCGAATTTTTATAAAAATTGGGGTTCTTGTTTTTCACGCGCCTACATTTGGAATATTTAATAAATATATAGGTATTTGCACCATTGATGGTTTATATTTAGCGAGAGAGTCTAACAGATATCTCTGCATCTCTACTTAAACTTATGGGATTAGAGGCAAGTCAAGTTTACTCTCAAGTCTCAAAAAGCAAAGTAGAGAAGCTAACCCAGAGGTATAGCTGGACTGCTAAATCAACGTTGTTTGTATTGTTGGTTCAACTGGTACACATAAACATTAAACTTAATATTCCAGCGATCGCATTACCTCTAGCTTAAAACCAATCATCATGTCTAAGGTTCTCGTCTCCGATCCAATTGATCAAGCAGGGATCGACATCTTATCCCAAGTAGCTACTGTTGATGTCAGAACAGGCTTAAAAGCAGAAGAATTAGTACAAATCATCGGTGAATACGATGCACTGATGATTCGTTCTGGAACCCGCGTCACCCAAGAAATCATCGAAGCTGGGACACAGCTAAAAATTATTGGTCGCGCTGGTGTCGGTGTAGATAATGTGGATGTTGCTGCTGCAACTCGTCAAGGGATTGTGGTAGTCAACTCCCCAGAAGGAAACACCATCGCTGCTGCTGAACACGCGCTAGCAATGATGCTATCTTTGTCTCGCCATATTCCTGATGCGAATGCTTCTGTAAAACGCGGCGAATGGGATCGCAAAACCTTTGTGGGTGCTGAAGTCTACAAAAAAACTATTGGGATTGTCGGTTTGGGTAAAATTGGTTCCCATGTTGCTGCTGTTGCTAAAGCAATGGGAATGAAATTGCTTGCTTATGATCCGTTTATTTCCACAGAAAGAGCTGAACAGCTTGGTTGTCAGCTAGTGGATATGGATTTACTAGTGCAGCAAGCAGATTATATTACCCTACACATTCCCAAAACACCAGAAACCACCCATTTAATTAATGCCACCATGCTGGCAAAAATGAAACCCACCACCAGAATCATCAACTGCGCTCGTGGTGGCATCATTGATGAAGAAGCTCTCGCAACTGCCATTAAAGAAGGTAAAATTGCGGGTGCAGCCCTCGATGTATTCGATTCAGAACCATTGGGAGAATCGAGTTTAAGGTCTTTGGGTAAAGAAGTCATCTTGACTCCACACTTGGGTGCTTCCACAACAGAGGCGCAAGTGAATGTGGCTATTGACGTCGCTGAACAAATCCGGGATGTACTATTAGGATTACCAGCGCGATCGGCAGTAAATATTCCAGGATTGGGGCCAGATGTCTTAGAAGAACTCAAACCCTACATGCAGTTAGCTGAAACCTTAGGTAATCTCGTCGGACAACTAGCTGGTGGAAGAGTAGAATTACTCAACGTGAGATTACAAGGTGAATTAGCAACCAACAAAAGTCAGCCGTTAGTAGTCGCTTCTCTCAAAGGACTTCTATTCCAAGCACTGCGAGAACGGGTAAACTACGTCAACGCCAGCATCGAAGCCAAAGAACGGGGAATTCGCGTCATTGAAACGCGAGATGCAGCAATCAAAGACTATGCTGGTTCAATACATTTAGAAGCCACAGGTTCTTTGGGTACTCATGCTGTCACAGGTGCTTTGTTAGGTGACGGAGAAATCCGCCTCACAAACCTCGACGGTTTCCCAATCAACGTTCCCCCCAGCCATCACATGCTGTTTACTGTACACCGGGATATGCCAGGAATCATTGGTAAACTTGGTTCCCTACTAGGCAGCTTTAATGTCAATATTGCCAGTATGCAGGTAGGCCGGAAAATCGTTCGCGGTGATGCGGTGATGGTTCTCAGTCTTGATGATCCCTTACCCGATGGCATTTTGAGCGAGATTACCAAAGTACCTGGAATTCGAGATGCGTATACTGTAACACTTTGATCAGGGAATAGGGATCGGGGAAAGGGGATCGGGGAAAGGGCATGAATCAGTTAACAGTTAACAGTGAGCAGTTTAATTTAATAACTGATAACTGATAACTGATAACTGATAACTGATAACTGATAACTGATAACTGATAACTGATAACTGATAAGTCCCCCTTGTCCCCAATCCCCAATCCCTAATCCCCTTTCCCCTTTCCCCGCT
>NZ_NAPS01000001.1:1436542-1474921 GCF_004323185.1 Westiellopsis prolifica IICB1 | reverse complement strand
CAATCCCCTTTCCCCGCTCCCCGCTCCCCGCTCCCCGATCCCCAATCCCCAATCCCCAATAAATCGTATGGCTAACACTTGGTGGGAATTACAAATTATTTGTGAACCAGAACTGGAAGATAGTGTCTTTTGGCGACTGGGGAATTTTGGCTGTCGCGGTACAGCAAGCGAAAAAAAGGGAAATCGCAGTTTGGTTAGGGGTTATTTACCTGTCTTTCAAGCACAACTTTTGGATTTAGCAGCATTATCACTGTGGTTGCGCCAAGACGCCTTGTGTATGGAAGTTGCTGAACCTACTATAAGTTGGCAGTTAATTGACGAACAAGATTGGGCAAGTAGCTGGAAACAATACTGGCTACCGCAAGAAATAGGCGATCGCTTTTTGATTAATCCTGCTTGGTATCCAGTTCCTGAAAACAGCGATCGCTTAATTATTCGCCTCGATCCTGGTATGGCTTTTGGTACAGGGAACCATGCTACAACTCAGTTGTGTTTGGAATCCTTGGAAATGCGATTTTCCGAAGCCCCTGCTGCTTTTTTTGCAGAAAAAGAACAAGTAAAAAATACGGTAATTGCGGATATTGGCTGTGGCTCTGGTATCCTTTCTATCGGGGCATTACTACTAGGAGCCAAGCAAGTCTACGCCGTAGATACTGACCCCTTAGCAGTGCAATCAACTCAAGAAAATCTGTTAATGAACGGCATTGATTCCGAAGGTTTGGTTGTGGCACAAGGTAGTGTAGATGCTGTCGAAAAACTCATCACTGCGCCAGTTGGCGGTATAGTATGCAACATACTAGCAGAAGTAATCATCGAACTGGTTCCTCAAATGAGTGCGATCGCCAAACCCAGTACTTGGGGAATCTTCAGTGGTATTTTAGTCGAACAATCGAAAGCCGTTGCTGATACTTTAGAAAAACATGGTTGGGTGGTTGCTACTTTGTGGAAACGTAAAGAATGGTGTTGTTTAAATGTGCGGCGTTCTTAAACTGGTTAAATGTTGAGCAAGGCTGATAAAGACAAATTTACAGTATAAAATTATACTATATTGCCGATCTGACCTCAGTAATTCTATCAATTACAAGTATGAGTATTATTAGCGCTAGGCTGTATCTACCAAGAGTATTTTTGTATTTGGGTGTAGTATTGGGGATATCAAGTGCGCTGATCTCCAACACTGCCTATTCTCAAACTAATTCTAGAGTTTATTTGAGGGTTACTGCACCTAAAGGTACGTATTTTAAAAGGGAAGTTAGCTGGTATCGACAAGCACCTGACATCTACTTAGATAGCGAAAGGTGTTATGTTGGGCGAAGTCGAGAATTTCTCGTCTCATCTATTCGCCCTCCCACAAGTATGCAACCAGTTAGAGAAAATGATTTTAACTCAAAATTCTTCGGTAATATAGAGTATCCTGGTGCCTACTGGGAAGTGACCTTCCAAAACCCAATTACATGTGGTGGTCAGCAGAATGCTGATACAGGACCTTGGTATATTTATCGGAGGCATGTAGAACGAGTCCGCAGATAAGTTATGAAGCGGGAGAAGGAAGACAAGGAAAATGGCAAGTGTAGGGAGTGTAGGCTGTGGACGAAGTGTGGGAAGTAATGTAGAGACACGATTCATCGCGTCTGGAAGCAGGGAGCTCTTAGCAGGGAGACAAAGGAGAATAACCAATGCCCGATGCCCAATGCTCGATGCCCAATGCCCAATGCTCGATGCCCAATGCCCAATGCCCAATGCCCCATGTCCAATAACTACTTGCGTGTATACCTATGCTTCACTCCCACAGGGAAATACTCTGGATCGCCTGTGCTGGTTAGTATAATTTGTGGCGTTTGGTATTCTTTTGGAACATAGTTAGCAAATTCACTGTTGAGGCGCAATAACTGGGTGAGAACAGAAGCTGCAATAACTTGCGTTCTTGTATCGCTCGCTTCTTCCCCTGGCGCTAATTCTACAACTACAGATAAATACCGATTTTTATCTCCATCTTCTTTTACTTGCATCACAAATTTGCCTGTCACCCAATCTTTAATTTCTGGCTGTTCTAATCCCACCGTGACATTTTCTGGGTAAATATTTGCACCAAAGTAGGACACTGTAAAATTAGAGCGTCCGAAAATGTAAACAAAAGGTAAAGGACGCACACCTCTACCACCGTGAGATTGTAATTCAGTTATGGGGTCGAAACCATACCCAGCCAAAAACTTAAGCATGGCATCGTAAGTAATTACCCCGCCAGCATCTAAGATGTTGTAACGCATTAACGGAATACCGTTGTCTCCAGAAAAGAGTAATGCGCCATCTTTGACTTCAAAAAAGCGGGCAATTGGATCATATTGTACAAGAGTAGGTAAACGCGACTCTCCAAACAAAGTCCGCGCAGCTTCTGGATTTGCTGCTAAAAAACGACGTATACATACACTTAAAGGTGTTTCGTTACCCAATACACCTGCATCTGCTGTGCCGTAGAGTGATGCAGAGTCATAGCACAGATGTTGAAAACCAGCCCTTTCACCTACTAAACTACGCCATTCCTCACTAAATACTTCTCCCGCCATTACCAATTTTATATGATACTGCTGCCACTCAATTCCACGGCTAATACCAGTATCAATTACATCTTTCAGAAAAGGTGGGTATCCCAACAGCACAACCTGATCAAAAGCAGTACCGAGTTCCTGTACTACGCGAAAGATTTCTTCTTTATTATTACCTGGGGTAATTACGGTAATTGGATAACCTTTGCTAGCAAGATAGCGACAACAATTGGTAGTGTACATTCCACCTACCCAAGTCCCCAAAGTGAAACAAATCACAGCGAGAGTACTTCTAGTGTCAGCAGCAAAACTGTCGTGGAATATCTGTTCAAAGCGAGTTGCAATTTGCAACTCATCTGTGAAGAAACGGGGCCAAAATGTGGGTTTTCCTGTGGAACCTGAAGAAACGGCAATCATATCACAGTTTTGTAGCTGTCCATAACGGCACAAATTTGCTAGTGGGTGACGTAACAAATAATTTTCTTTAGTAATCAGTGGCAAAGTTTGGAAATCTGTAAAAGTTTGGATCGATTCAGGATTTATTGCCTGTTCTGCCAAAAAATTTTTGTATGCAGGTACACTAGAAGCTACATCATGAAATAATGACACAACCGTAGATTCGGCTTCAATGTTGACATGCTGTTGTATTAGTGTATCTAAAGGAGTTTGTAAAAATTCTGTATATGCTTCAATTGCCCGTAGTCGTTGAGATTCAGTATTCATAATTTTAATTTTGTTAATTGCTTGGTTGTTAGTGGTTAGCCATTTGTTATTTGTCATTTGTTATTTGTGATTGGGAAGAGACTTGTTAAATAATTCTCCCCACCCTCCCCACTCTCCTTGTCCCCTTTCCCTTGTCCCTCTTCCCAAATCTCCTCCGTAATCACGGCTATCCTTGTTGTAGCTAATAATAAAACCCTTTATCATTTTTTCAGCACCATGCAAGTCTATTGCAGTAAGCAGCACGCCAATAATGGGAGTAATCGTTTTTGTACTCAGTGTGGTGAACCTTTGCCTATTCATCAGGAAGAAATTATTGCCAAGCGTTATAAAATTATTAAACTCTTAGGGCAAGGTGGTTTTGGCCGCACTTATTTGGCGGAAGATATGAAAAAATCTGCTCAAAGGTGTGTGCTGAAAGAATTTGCTCCCCAAGTAGAAGAAGAACAGAATTTAAAAAAAGCGAAAGAATTATTTGAACGAGAAGCTAGTGTCTTAAAAAAACTCCAGCATCCCCAGATTCCACGTTTTCACGCTTCATTGCAAGCCAAAATAGGCAATCATGATTTTTTCTTTTTGGTGCAAGACTATGTAGAGGGTGAAAATTACCTAGACTTGCTAGAAGAACGTCTGAATAAAAGCCAGAGTTTTAGCGAAGAGGAAGTAATTACTCTCCTACAACAAATGTTACCTGTGTTGTCTTATATCCACTCCCAAAATGTAATTCACCGTGATATTTCTCCCGATAATTTGATTTGGCGACATGCTGATAAATTGCCAGTATTAATTGATTTTGGCGGTGTGAAACAATTACCAGCTTCTCAAGGTTTTTGGTTTACTCAAATGGGTGGAATCCGCACTATTTTGGGTAAAAAAGGGTACGCACCAGAGGAACAGCTACGACAAGGAAAAGCTTTTCCTAACAGCGATTTGTATTCATTAGCAGTAACGGCGCTGGTGTTACTAACAGCAAAAGAACCACAAAAACTTTACGATAGCTATCAGGGTAATTGGGACTGGGGAAAGGAAATCAAAGTAAATCCTAACCTAGAAGCCGTGTTAAAAAAAATGCTGGCTTATAAACCAAGCGATCGCTACCAAAATGCCAATCAAGTCCTCAAAGATTTAAAATCACCCACTCCTATCAAAGCTGTCAATCCCCACGTCACAAAACTCAAGACAATGGTAGTTGCACCAGGGCGAAAGAGTGTCAAAGCTCTGGCGACAAGATTCCACAACCAAACCCAGGTTATCGCCCAAAAGTTACCTTTACCTGTGTGGTTACGTCCTTTCGCAATGAGTATGGTTGGAACCACCGTAGTTGCTTTGACTTTTGTCGGTTCTTGGGCGCTAGTCAATGCTGTAATTCAAGGCGTATCATCAATTACCATTCCTACAATTACCCTCCCCAAATTTCCTGATGGTTCCGATTCTCCTACTAAACCAGTGAGTAATCCTAACAACAAAGAAGGAACCCGCATCAGTCAAATCTTAGATCGTCGCGCCCAGCTACAAGTACCAGAAGGATTTTTTAATCAGATAGTAAATGAAATTTTTTATACTAATAATCCAGAATTAAAAGGGCGTTCTCTTTCCTCCGACTCTCAAGATGAAGCATTACGCAAAGAGTGGTACAGCACAGCAGAAGATTTATTAAACAAAATAGAACAAGCTAAACTCAGTACCGAAGCCCGTAGTCAACTGGGAAATTATAACCGAAGAAACTTAGAAACTTGGCGACAGCAAGCCCAAGCAGGAGAATTCGGAGATTACACAATCAAGCAAATCGAAACAGAAACAAATCGAAAATTTGACCGATTATTTCCGGGACAACGCCGTAGTAATGCGAAACTGGATCAGAATACATTTGGTCAGATATGGTATGCGATCGCAGCCGATCAAGTCAGTAAACTAGAATCTGCAAATTAGGGATCGGGGAGCGGGGAGCGGGGAGCGGGAGAAAACACAACAAAAGTTCTTCCTTGTCCTCCTTGTCCTCCTGATCTCCCTTTTACCCTTTCCCCAATCCCCAATCCCCGTACTCTATGAGAAGCCGCTGACGCGTCTACGCGAAGCGTCTCCTCTGGAGAATCCCCTTTCCCCAATCCCCGATCCCCTTTCCCCGATGACCATGAACGTTTTTTGCTCTAAAGGACATGAAAACCCGTCTGGTAGTCGCTTTTGTTTATATTGCGGCGAAAAGCTGGATGCTGCAATTAATCAGGGTATCCAACCGGGACAAACTTTGGGCGATCGCTATTTGATTGTGCGTCAACTTGGTCAAGGAGGGTTTGGACGTACTTATTTAGCTGAAGATATTAACCGCTTTCGAGAACTCTGTGTTTTAAAAGAATTTTCTCCCCAAGTCCAAACTGCTTATGTTTTAAAAAAAGCAGAAGAGTTATTTCAAAGAGAAGCGACTGTTCTCTACAAGTTACAGCATCCGCAAATTCCCCGTTTTCGCGAACTCTTCCGCAGTAATTTTAATGGCAAAGAGTACTTATTTTTAGTGCAGGATTATGTAGAAGGACAAACCTATAGTTCGTTACTAGATGAGCGTCTCCAAAAAGGTTTACGCTTCACAGAATTAGAAGTCACTGAAATTTTGCTACAAATCTTACCAGTATTAAGGTATATCCACTCTCTCAATGTCATTCATCGCGACATATCCCCCGATAACTTAATGCTTCGCAGGATTGACCAACTACCGATTTTAATAGATTTTGGCGGTGTTAAACAAGTCGCGGCTGTAGTCGTCTCTCAATATTACCAACCAAATACAGGTGCTGTAACACCACCAGCTACCTTACTGGGGAAATTTGGTTATGCACCACCAGAACAAATGCAAACGGGATTGGTAGAACCTCACAGCGATCTCTATGCTTTAGCAGCAACAGCATTAGTATTGTTGACAGGGAAACAACCATCTGAACTAATTGATGACAACACCCTTGCTTGGAAGTGGCGACGAGAAATAAGCCTCAGCCCTACACTAGGAGTAGCGTTAGATAAAATGCTTTCTCCGATTCCACAACAACGCTATCAAAGCGCCCACCAAGTCCTACAAGTTCTCAATCCACCCCCAGCGTATTATCCCCCAACTCAACCCCCCGCCCCCATCCGAGTTCCAGAACCATCCACCGCAGCAACTCTAGCCGTTTCCCCATCTCCCCCTACTTCCCCTACTCCCCCCACCTCCCACACTCCAAGCACACCTCAGATCTGGTGGACACCAGAGAAAATCATCTTGGTGTTTTTATTACTGACAACATCTGCGATCGTCGCTGTCTGGGGAGCAAACAGCTTGCTTTTATCGCGTTTTGATGATATAGAACCACAGCCAACACCAACATTCAGTCCCACTAAGCAACCCCTTAATCCCCTTGCTCAATATTCCCCAGCAGAACGATCGCGCAAACAAAGATTACGCGATCGCCGTCAGCGTTTAGGTATTGATGAAAACTTTTATGTGAGTTTGGTAAATCAAATATTTTGGGAGAACAATCCAAGTTTGCAACGGCGCAGTCTCACCAATGAACCAGCAGATGAACAATTACGGGCGCAATGGGATAAAACTGCTGATCAATTATTGCAAAAGCTTACACTGTTAAGTTCACAAAGTAGACAAAAATTGGGTACTTACGGAGGAAGCGATCGCGATCTTTGGAAAGTTGAAGTGAATAACCTAAATGTATCGAGTCGGGCTTTATATGATTTAGGAAATGCAGCATTCTTCCAGCAATTTCCACAACAGGAAAGCAAGAATTATATCGATCAGCCTGTTGGACAAGTTTGGCACGCTTTCGTTGCTGATAAACTCAACGCCATTCTTGCCAGAAGTGCTTTCCAAAAAATTAATTTTGATCTCAACACCACTAGCAAAACAGTTAGCGGTAATCTCAAAAGTTCAGCAGGTAAAGTTTTCATCGCCGATTTGCAACAAGATCAGTTAATTGAAGTGAATTTAGCAGCACATTCGCAAATTTTGTGGTCAATTTATTCGCCCACTGGGAAGTATATGTTTTTAGAAGATTCTCAAAAGCGATCGTGGTCAGGTAAACTTCCAGAAAGCGGATTTTACGAGTTTGTAATTGTGTCACGCAGTTCCCAGCCACTTTCATATCAACTAACTTTAAATGTAGAAAACCCTACTCCCATACCATCACCAACACCAAGCGACACCCCGACATCTGAACCAATATCTGAACCCACACAAACACCGACACCTACATCTAGCCAGACAGCTACACCGTAGGAAATTTTATAAATTATTTTTAATCCAAATTTTCAAAGCTCTAATTGCTTGACTTCTACCAACACTTAGAGTTTGTTTAACATACTCATTAACTAATTCAATAATGGGGATATCAGGAAAATTAGGACTGAAATTAGCTTCTATATATTTTCCTTTTTGTAGTAGATTAATTTGTAATCCATTGTGTGTATACCGCCAAAGTTCAGGAACTTCCAAAATTTCATAATTATCAAAGTAAGTACGGAAAGTAATATCAATTTCTATTCCCAAATCTGGTGGGGGAATGATATTTAAATCTATGCGCTTTTTACCAATCACAGCAGCATAATTCTTAATATAAAAACAAGCATCTGGTTCCACAGCTTGCTTCATGAGTTGATTTTTAAGAGTTGTTGAACCTAAAGATTCAAAATCAATTTGTAATTCTTCCAAAAGAATCTTTACCAAATCTCCTATAATTTCTTTATCTTTCTCATGTTCAGGCAAAGGAACCATAATTTCTAACCAACCGTTACTATAAGAAATTCGTGCTGCACGCTTTTCTCCTAATTCTTCTAAAATATTTTCTAACTGCTGCCAACTAATATCTTTGAGCAACATTTGTTGACCTGGCTTGACAATAACTTGTTGCAGTTCTAAAAGCATAGAATTTCAGAGAGTATATTTCTCTACTGCTATATTTATATCTAAATTGTAATTTATGCTCTTTACTGCATCGGGCATTGGGGATTGGGCATTAGTTATTCTCCTTTGTCTCCCTGCTCCCTGCTAAGAGCTCCCTGCTTCCCCCACTCCCCCCACTTCCAGACGCGATGAATCGCGTCTCTACATTACTCCCCACACTCCCCAATCCCTTACCCTGTGGTAATCTTAAAAATTTCTGCATTTATTTCTACATTTATGTAATAATCATAGGTCTGTGCATAAAAGCATAAGAATCTCTAGTCTTGCAGCAAATTTAAATTCCAAGAAGTAGCAAAATCAATCTTGGAGGCTAATTTCTCGTTAGTTGTTGTATAAGGTGGAAAGAATTGGAAAAGCAATCTTACCTCCCCGAGGAATTATCTTCGGTTCCTGTTGGCAGACACTGTATTCTGGAACTTTACGGCTGTCCAATCAGTTTACTTAATGACATCGGGTTCATAAGAGAGGCTTTACAAGCAGCTGCTAAGACAGCAAAGTCTACTCTACTCAAAGAGATATCATATCAATTTGAACCCTACGGAGTAAC
Organism: Westiellopsis prolifica IICB1; assembly: GCF_004323185.1. Lineage (GTDB taxonomy): Bacteria > Cyanobacteriota > Cyanobacteriia > Cyanobacteriales > Nostocaceae > Pelatocladus > Pelatocladus prolificus_A. The sequence goes on along the minus strand of NZ_NAPS01000001.1, from coordinate 1,466,172 downwards.
TGCATTGGCACTGTTAGCCGAATCTCACATATCGATTCATACTTGGCCAGAAAACGGTTACATAGCAGTAGATGTGTTTACCTGTGGTCAACATACAAAACCGGAGAAAGCTTGCGAATACCTTGTAGAGGCTTTTCAAGCCACTAAGCATGTACTCATGACACTTCCTCGTGGTAGGTTTTCACCAAGTATTCAATCAACAATTAAAGAGTTGGAACATACTCTGCTGGTGAATACGTGATATTGGAAGTAGAGAGAATAATCTTATGCCAGGTAGCGAAGTCGGTGCAGATTTTTGGGTAAATGAGTACATTACTCCTTGGGATATTTATGCTCATGGAGTAACGGCCGTACTTGCTTACCAGAAAACTGAATATCAAGAAATGTACATTGTGGAAACAGGAACCTACGGTAAGGCTCTAGTCCTGGATGGCAAGTGGCAATCTTGTACTGGTGATGAGTTTTTATACCATGAGCCGTTGGTTCACCCTGGAATGATTTTTCATGGCGCACCACGTAAGGTACTAATTCTTGGTGGTGGCGAAGGAGCTACAGCAAGAGAAGTCTTGCGATGGCAGACAGTAGATAAAGTCGTAATGATTGACATTGATGGCGAAGTGGTGGAAGCTTGCAAGCAACACCTGAGCGAAATGCATCAAAACGCCTTTGATGATCCGCGTTTACATGTGGTAATCGCGGATGCACTTCACTTTTTGGATACCACAGATGAAAAATGGGATGTAATTATCTCTGATCTTAGTGATCCAATTGAGTCAGGGCCGTCATTTCAACTATTTACCAAAGAATACTTTGAAAAAGCCAGTCGGGTATTATCACCAAATGGTTTTTTTGTAGTCCAAGCAGGCCCAGTGTCACCAGGGGAATTAAATCTCCATGCACGCTTGGTAAAAACCCTGAATGCAGTTTTTCCGAATGTGAAGTCCTACAGTAGCCATACCTGTACTTATGGCAGACCCTGGGGTTTTATTCTAGCTTCACAGTTAGAGATCAACACTCAACCTGATCCAGAGAAGGTAGATCTGCTGTTACAAGCAAAAACTAGTGGTGGATTCCGCATGTTTGATGGTGTCGCGCTTTTAGGTATGCTGCATTTGCCACTGCATTTGAGAAAAGCGATCGCCACAGAAACCCAAGTTTATACTCTGGCTGAACCTCCCAAATTTTTTGGTCAAGGTTCAGCTGTTCCTGCTCGGAATTAAAATTGGGAATTCGCAATTGCTGAAATTAGTTGCGAAGTTAAATCCCAAATATTTTGGGGTGTAGGCTATGTTCCTCACCCCTTTTTTTATTTTTTTGACTTCACTATGCGTTATAATAGGATTTAGTGTAGGAATCTCCGCAATTGTGTCAAGAAATAAAAGTTTAAACGCAAGAGTGGGAACAGTTGAGTAAATTACTACTTCAGCCACATAAACGTCTATGACGTCTTTATAACTTTTTGTGTGATGGTGCTATTCCTCGCGGAAGTTGAATGAGGATTGAGTTGCTCATAGAAGGTTAGACACACTGCCAAGGAAAATCTTGAAGGTAATTGTTAATTAGTTTTAAGTATATATGCTTATGAGTTTGGTAAAAAAGCTTTGGTTGTGTCCTGTGGAATAGCCAAAATTTTATGTTTCGTAACATCCCCCAATCATACATACTAACTTAGTTCGGTTATCCGGCTACTAACGGCAACACCAAACAAGGTTTTTAGCGTCACTATATATGTAGTTAAGTGTTGCAAAGGATTTTCGACTATTAGATACTTTTTTGGCAAATAGACTTTTTTAGAATATAATGAAGAGCTTTATCTAGACCACTTTACTCTCAGGTAAATTTGTCCTAATATTAAATAAATAGAACTCATACTGACTTCGTATTGTGATCGTCATTGTCGGCGACTTAAAGAAAAGAAGAATTCTTGAAGATAGAGAACTTGTGTTTGTAGAGGTCTGAAAATCTAGAGATAGTAGGGGAACACATCTAAGGAACTAATCGTCTTGACAGGTTCTAAAAACTTAAAAATCAACCTTTTGTAGTAGCTTCCCAGTCTCTCCTAACGTCTACTGATATATGCACAATCCTTTCTAATTAGCCAGAACTATTAAGTATAAGTATTCTTTTGTGTTTGGAGTAGAGGAAAACGCACCAATGCCCACAGTTAATGCTGAACAAGAAAACACTAATGCCAAATTCACAGCTGATATGGTGCGAACCTATTTGCGCGAAATTGGTCGTGTGCCATTGCTCACCCGCGAACAAGAAATTGTTTATGGGAAGCAGGTACAGCAAATGATGACATTGCTGGATGCTAAAGAAGCTTTGGTGAAGAAATTGCGCCGCGAACCTAGCTTGGAAGAATGGGCTGCTCACGTGAAAAAACCTGAATCGGAAGTGAAGCAGACCGTACAGCAAGGTAAGCGCGCAAAGCAAAAGATGATCGAAGCGAACTTACGCTTGGTTGTTGCGATCGCCAAAAAATACCAGAAACGTAACATGGAGTTTCTGGATTTGATTCAAGAAGGAACACTAGGATTAGAGCGTGGTGTAGAGAAATTTGACCCCACACGAGGTTATAAATTCTCAACCTATGCCTACTGGTGGATTCGTCAAGCAATCACTCGTGCGATCGCCCAACAAGGCCGGACTATTCGCTTACCCATCCACATTACCGAAAAGCTGAACAAAATCAAAAAAGTTCAGCGAGAACTTGCTCAAAAATTAGGGCGATCGCCATCTCCTACAGAAATTGCTCAAGAACTGGAATTAGAACCCGCTCAAATTCGCGAGTATCTAAACATGGCCCGCCAACCAGTCTCTTTGGATGTAAAAGTAGGCGATAACCAAGATACAGAACTGCAAGAAATGCTCGAAGATGAAGGCCAGTCACCAGAGTATTACACAACTCAGGAATTCTTGCGCCAAGATTTGAATAACTTGCTTGCAGAACTGACTCCCCAACAGCGAGAAGTATTAGCCTTACGGTTTGGCTTGGAAGATGGAAACGAAATGTCTTTGGCTAAAGTCGGTGAACGCTTGAATCTCAGTCGTGAGCGCGTCCGTCAATTGGAACATCAAGCTCTGGCTCATTTGCGTCGTCGCCGCGCCAATGTTAAAGAGTACATTGCTAGCTAAATGATTAATTTAGCACTATCGGCGACGCGCCTCCTGAACTCAGGGGGCGATTTTTTTAGTTATCAGTTATCAGTTATCAGTTAACAGTTTTCAGTGAACATACAAATTTCAAAACTGTTAACTGTCAAAATCCGGAGTCGAAAGATTTTATTTTGTATTTGCAGATAGATGTACAAAATGGAGGTGTTTTTCCAGCCAAGGCTTCTTTTATTTGAAAAATTACAAAATTTATAAGTATTTTAATGTTCTATGACAATCATACTATTGAATTAGTCTATTGGGAGAAACTGCTATAGCTCAACAAATGGTAGTCTAGGATGAAAGATCAATTCAAATTTAAAGAAAAAATTTATTTGTTAACAGAGTTTTTATCAGACAATATAAATCAACCCTTTGACGGAGTTTTGACGCTTTAATACTTAGTTAAATTTGAACAACAAGCCCAAAAAAGTATTTTTTATTACAGGAGAAATAGGGTGCTTGAACACATTAAAAAATTCCTTCCGCCCCGTCAGTATAGACTCCCCTTAATTGGATTACTGCTTATTCTTGGTGTTGTTGGCGAGAGGAGTAAACCTGTGTTAAGTAACCAACTCGCTAGATTACATATACCTACAAGTCAGGAATTTAGTAATCAAACAACTACTTATAATTGGTTACAGCGCAAGCCTAGTGTTTCTTTAAAATCAACTCCTAGCGATAGAGAAATACGTTTACGCAGAGCGCTTGTAGCATCCTCTACACCAAATCAACTTGATGTAGAAAATAAAACAGCATCTACACAATTACTAAAAAATTCAGGACAAACTTACACTTGGTTACAAGGAAATAATCGTCCTAACTCAGAAACAGCAACATCCTTAAGCAACAAAATAGCAGTAGTAGATACGACCAAAAATCTCCAACAAAGCGCAGCTAAAGCGTCCACAAAAACAACACAAGCTTCCTCAAAATCAAATTTTCCCAGACAAGATGGTGTTTATCTTTACGGACAGTCACCCAAACCAGGACAGTTAGGACAAGGGTATATAGTATTTGAAAAGCGCCGGAATAAAATAATTGGTGCTTTGTATATGCCTAGTTCTGAGTATAGTTGTTTCAATGGAACGCTTAATTCTTCTGGAGAATTGGCGATGACTGTTAGAGGTTATGTTGGAGAAATTAGTCCATCTGAAATTGCGAATAGGAATGGTTTACCTCAAAGAAGTGACGAAGAACCTGATATTTATGGTCATTCGGTGGAATTGCAAGATTACTATCAATTAAACTCAATCACTGGTAGCGATCGCCAAATTTTAAAGACGTGTAAAACTAATTAATAAAGCTATTTGTATGACATCTTGTGAGCCTCTCGCTAGATGTGAATACCCAAATGCTGGGAAATTTTATACAAAAATTATGAATATGAATCCTGAAAATTTCATAATTCATAATTCATAATTTATTGAATCACCATTTCTATTTGCTGAGATTATTCACCTGCTCAAGAAGTGCCATTACATCACTACGACTGAGTTTCTCTCTACCATCAGCGATCGCATTGAGAGTCCCAAAAGCTAAACTGAGAGGAATTTGGCAAAAGTCTAAAGTTGGACCAACACTAAGAGCTTTGGTATAGGCTTCTGCTAAGACTAGATTGCGACGAGCGTATACTTGCATGTTTTCTGCACTCCAACCGCTGGGGAAAAAATTAACGTCACGGGCTAAATCTTCTTTATGGTTACGGAGAATGTTAACTGCTTGTAGACCTCTACCAAATCCCACAGCATAAGTACGATTAGTCTGTGTCCCATCGTACCAAGTCCACAAATCAGAAAGTAACAAGCCAACTGCACCTGCAACCCCAAAAGTATAGCGGTCTAAATCAGACTCTGTATGAATTTTCCAATTTCTTTCTGCCCAATACGCCATCCTATCTGCCATCGCTCCAGTTGCATCCCAAATTCGTGGAGCAATAGTTTCAGGTGCTAGTAGCGCCCATTCCCTAATTCTAACACTGACCTCTGCTAATAATTTTTCGTGAGAACTAAATCCCCCAGAAAAAGCATCAATCGCAAAACCATCAACCCCTGCTTGTAATGTTAAGCTAATTGACCGTAAAATATCTGCTTTGGTCTGGTTATCAAGTTCTGGATGATCTTCAATTTCATCAATGGCTCGCATACACAGATATGCTGATGCTACTGCTTCTTGTAATCCTCGTGGCAAACGGCTAATTGGAATATAAAATGTCCGACTCGTTTGTTTTAAAATCTCCAAAGCCTCTGTCATTAAATCCATTTCCGCATACCTGTGATCGTGTTTGACCATACTAAAAGGTTGAAATTTTTGATGATTTGACTGAATCTTTTTCACTAACAACTTAATAACTTTATTTGCAACTGTTTATTTTGAAAAGTTGGTTAAAATTGTGTAATTTTTTGTTCATCATTAAAACAAAAAAGTTTTGATTGAAATTAATAGCAGGCATCTACGCCATAGAAGCTTCCATAGCGTAGCATTTGGAAGACAATTGTTTCATTAAATCGAATAATTGTCATCCAAACGCTTTATTTCCAATAAGTCAAGCAAATAATTGTTGATACTGACCCAGAGCTATTAAAGGAAAATATTGTTGATAGAGGTGATACTTGAGATAAAAATGACTAGGGAAGCCAGTACCTGTAAAATCGGCTTCATCCCAACTACCATTTGGCAGTTGAGTTACAAGTAAATAGTCAATTCCCTGTTCAATTGCTAGTTTGGCAAAATTGCCAGTTGCTCTACCTGCTGCTATCAGTCCAATTAAAGCCCAAGCTGTCTGAGATGCAGTACTACGTCCTTTTCCCTTCAAACTGGGATCATCGTAACTACGACAAGTCTCACCCCAACCACCATCTGAGTTTTGACAACTAACTAACCAAGTCGCACCCTGTTCTATATTGTGGCGATGAGTTTGAGGAGCAACCAAAGATAAAGCAGCCAAGACACCGCTTGTACCGTAAATATAATTAACTCCCCAACGACCAAACCAACAACCTTCAGACTCTTGCTCATTTAAGAGATATTTAATGGCACGTTGTTGGTTCTCTGTATCAATTGATAGTTGACAACTACCCAACATTTCTAATACTCTGGCGGTGACATCCGCTGTGTTGGGGTCGATCATGGCTTTTAAGTCACCGTAAGGAATTTGATTTAGCCAATCTTGATCATTATCTAGATCAAAAGCAGCCCAACCACCGGGTTTACACTGCATCGAGGCCACCCAATCTACAGCCCGAACCATGGCTTGATGTTTGAGTTTTTCGTTGGGAAGTTCGACCTGATTTAGAGCCATGACTACAACAGCTGTATCATCTACATCAGGGTAAAAGCGATTGTCAAATTCAAATGCCCATCCACCTGGTTTACCTTGGCGATTTTTTACAGCCCAATCACCGTAGTCTAGAATTTGCTTACTTAACAACCATTCGGCCGCTTGTACGACAGCAGGATGATTGGGTGATAAACCAGAATCAACAAGCGCTCTAATTGCCCAAGCTGTATCCCAAACAGGGGAAACACAAGGCTGTACTTGGTAGGTGTCTGCTGTTTCAATGGCAAAGTTATCGACAGCTTGTAATCCTCGCTCCACAATTGGGTCAGCTGGGTTGTAATCCAAACAGCGCAAAGCTAGCAGCGAATTGAGCATAGCAGGAATAATCCCGCCCCAGTCACCTGTAGCTTCTTGGCGCTCTAGTATCCATTTTTCGGCAGCTTTGATACCTTCTGTACGAAAAGGAACTAAATTCAAGTTTTCAGCTAGTTTGAAACCAGAGTCAAGGGTAAGAAATATATCTCCCCAGTTACCATTACGGGGTAATTCATACTTGACTTTTTCTATGCCTTCTGCATATAACTCATTTAGGTTGAAAGCTGGATCAACTCGAAAAACTGGTTTGCGATCGCACACAATCAGCAATGGTACAGTGCTTGATCTTGCCCAACTGGACATTTCGTAGATGTTGAAGAAAAAATTCTCACTCAGCAACATTACCCAGGGTGGTAACGAAGGAACACCCTGCCAACTATAGCAACCAATCAGTGCTAGGTGTAACTTTGTAAAAATGCGAGTCCGACTAATGCCGCCTCGCTCTACAATAAATCTTCTGGCCTTGATCATGGCTGGATCAGTTGGAGCTACACCCAACAGCCTCAACGCCATGTAAGCTTCTACCGATGTACTTAGTTCTCCGCCATCACCAAAAAAAAGCTCCCAGCCACCATGTTCTCGTTGTTGAGAACGCAGATATGCTTCTACTTTGTGCAGGGGTCGAGATTTATCTGTTCCCCAAATTTTATGAAGGAGAACAACCTCCGCAGTAATGGTGACGTTAGACTCTAACTCAGCCCACCAATAACCTTGAGGCTTTTGAATCGAAAGTAAATACTTCTGGCTAGTAGCGATCGCATCTGGTACTTTTGATGCGGTCACTCTGTCTTGAATTTGCATGAAACACTTCTCACACTACACTAAAAAAAGAGGAGTTCGTAGTAAGCACTTGAGTGCTTAGATAAGGACTAAAGTCCTGACTACAAACTTATCAAAATTAATCAAACAAACCACTATTTATACCTTTTAGTAGATTGATTGTAGATCAATTACCAAGTAAACATGGTCATTCTGATCATTGGTAAAGACTCAATTTAAAAGTAAAAAATTTATCATTAAAATTTGCCATCAACATATTACGGTCTTAGAGGATGTTTGTAAATGATTGTGGAGTCATTACCCAATAGCACGTAACCATTCCCACAGCCTCATTGCAGTGGGCTTTATCCCCCTCCCTTGACGAAGCGCAATATAGGGCTTGATTGGGGACACGGGAGACAAGTTAAGGGTTTAAATCCTTAGCTAATAGCACATTGATAAAATCAAGTAGTCTGCTTAAGCAGACTAGAACTATGAGACTGCGATTTCAATCGCAGGCTCACCAACAAACTTTGGTCATCAATGTTACAACATTAAGGCTTACAGTTACAACATTAAGGCTTACAGTTACAACATTAAGGCTTACAGTTACAACATTAAGGCTTACAGTTACAGCATTAAGCCTTACGGTTACAACATTAAGGCTTACGGTTACAGCATTAAGCCTTAAAGCTATAAATTTGAACTAATAGTGCGATCGCTCATGAATTACGATAGCCGTAAAAGTTAATACTATAATCTGTAACTTTTACCCCTGTCTGTTCTTCAACCAAGCGAATAACCTCTTCTGGTAATGTGATATGAACGTCCATAATTTGGTTTGTGTCCAAACAGTTAACATGGCTGTGGGAATCACTGATATTGCCATACAGACGTCCGTCGCAGCGTTCTATACATTCAATGATGCCACCAGAAGATAAGGCTTCTAAATTTTGATATACAGAAGTATGACCGATCGCTTTACCTTGTTGATTGAGGCGATCATAAATTTCTCTAGCAGAAAGATGCTCTTTTGCTTGCCAAAGTAACTCAAGAATAAAGCGACGTTGGCGACTAACACGCATACCCTGCACTTGACACTGCTCTAGTGCATCTTCTAGGGAACGAATAGGTTTTGTAGATATCGTCGGTTTTTGCATATTGATGCTTATTAACTGTTATGCTAAATTTTTTCTTTTCAATGTTTATCGTTATTTATATATCTAACGCTTATTGACTTTTCAAGCCAGCCTGAAACTGTGTTGTGACTAGTAATTGCTGCGGAAATCACAGAATCGGCGAGAGGAATTTTTATGTTTCTTGACAATTGTGCAGTCACACCATAGCCTAAAACAAACTCATTACAACTTTAGCTTAAATTTGTTGTAAACGTCTACCTAAAGGCAAGTGTATTGCCTGTAGTTACTAGCTTGACGTGGGTATAAGGGTGTATTGGGCGAATTAGATCCATCGAACTCACGTTAACCAAACAGCGATCGCATCTGCGGAAGGTAGGATCTAAATCAATACGGTTCGGTTAAGATATGTAGAGACGCGATATATCGCGTCTCTACAGGATTTAAATGCCAATCGATTTGTCTTATCCGAACCGTATTGGGATCTAAATGAATTCGCTGAATATATTGCAGATATTAGTATAAAAAAATAAAGACAGTTCGTAAAATCGAACTGTCTTTAAGTTGAAAAATAGCTTAACTTTTTGGTTCAAACGACTTGCCACCAGCCAAAAGCTGGCCCAATAAAACGAATTGTCACCCAAGCTGCAACCATAACACCAATACCAATCCAAGCACCACGAGTAGTCCATTTTACAAAAAGTTCTGCTTGTGACTTTGTGATCGGAACCCAAGACATTATCCGTTCTTGTTCAGGTTGACCGTATTTTTCTCCCAGTGCATCTTTACGACGTTTTGCTTCACCCATTTGCTTCACCTACGACTAAAATTCAACAAAATTCTTGTTGTCTATATTAAATCCCAGATGTGGATTTTGTTGATTGTTGGTTATGAGTCGTCCTCACTCGATTGAGAAAATAAACTGGGATCAAGATAGTTAATACGTGCCAAGGGACTGAGAGCAGTTAATATTTGAGCGCCATAGGTACGGCTGACAACTCGACTATCAAGTAAAGCTACAATACCTTGACTTTCTCTAGCTGGAGCGATCGCTCTTTGTAATTCGTTTAAAGCAGCTGGCAGTAAGTATAAACGAAACCAGTCTTGATGCGATCGCTTATAATGAGCAACTCTTCCCGCTACCAATGGATGTTCAAGGGATGGTAAAGGTAAAGTCGCGATTACAAGCAATTGTGGTGCAGGTAAAACTCTTTGATGTTCTCGCCAAAATTCCCAACCACTAATTAAAATCCCATTTTCATCCAAACAAGTTTTTTCTACTTGGACTCGCGAACCAAATTCCGAAGCTAAGATTGCTCCCACTTGAGATTTTAATGGCACATCTCCCACCAACACCGCTGTCAATCCTGGTGATGTCGCACTCAAACAAACCAATGTCCGCACTTTGTGAATAAATGCTGCTTGAAATTCTGGGGTATTTGGTAAGGGCAACTGATACGGTATATAAAGTTGAATCGCTTCGGTTTGGCTATCCGAGAACTTTAAACAGGTCAATTCCTCACCTAAACCAAGATGTTGACGAAAAATAGGAGCCTCGGTTTCCGGTTCTAAGGAACTACCAATTAATACCACAGGCTGGCGTTGCCACATCGGCGTCAGTATTTCTGCTATATCAATGGGAGCGCTGTGTAAAGAAAACAAACCTTGACGACGATTAATAGTAGCCCAAACAAGAGTAAGGGAAGCACAAGAGTGCTGGAATTGTTGCCAAAACTTTTTCCAAGTATCGGGGAGAGTATCTATATCTAAAGTTGAATACAGATATTTCAACAATTCTATTTCTGTTTGAGAAATCAAATAACATTCGTAGGGATTTGCAGGATGCTGAAATAGTTCGTGTGTCAGTTTTGCTCGTACAGAGCGAATTTCCTCAGCAATGTGTGGGTAAGCAAGTATTAATTGATCCCAATCTTGGGCTTCCCAAGTGATCGTAAGTTGCTCGCGCACCCAAGCTTCTAAATCATCTACGCCATCAATAATTGTAGGAATACCCGCTGGAAAATTATCTTTGGATGTTAGTTGTGCTTTTAACCAAGCTTGAGGAGAAATCAAAAACAGTCCTTGAAAGTCAGCATCTGGCCAGATATCACCTGTTCTAATCGACTTATTGACTCCCAGCCATTGCTGTAAGCGAGGAATTTCCACTTTTACAAGACGTTGCTGTACAAATTCAGGAGCAACGATCATCACAGGGCCATACCACATCAAAGCTGATGCTACAAAGCTTGTACGATATCGTCCTTGATACCCACAAGCCGCCCCCACTTGAATCAGGGCGCTACGTCCCAAGCGCAGAGCGCGTGCAACCAACCGTGCCATCGTTAAATGATGGGGCCACGTTGGGAAACCCGCCTGCGATCGCAGGAAGTTATGTAATGATAAATGAACTTCTGCTTCAATCACACGCTTTTCATCCCATACAAAATGATTTTTGCTTCCAATAGCCCCACTTCTATTATGTTGTCATTAGTCACTTGTCATTAGTCGTTTGTTTTAAGTAATGACCAATGACTATTGTACAGACGCGATTAATCGGGTCTACCAATGACCAATCACCAATAACCCTAAATTATGGCAACTTATACAGGAATATCCAGCGAAGCTTTTAGACACCCCCTGGATCGGCAAGCTGAACAAGCCTTACGTAGTTTACCGGGATTTGATTTAGTCGCCCGTAAACTGATGGAATTTATCTACGAGCGCCCCCAGTTAATTTATCTAATGGGCAACACCATCCAAGTTGGGCCTCGTCAATACTCCACTATTTACCAGATTTTTCGCCAATGTGTGCGAGATTTGGATATTTATCCAGAACCAGCACTGTTTGTATCACAAAATCCCCAAGCCGATAGCTATGCACTAGGGCAAGAACATCCCTATATAGTCATAAATACAGGGATTTTAGACTTACTAAACGAAGCCGAAATTAGGGCGGTGCTAGCCCATGAACTGGGGCATATTAAATGTGGTCATACTATTTTAATTCAAATGGCGATGGGGGCGATGAGTGCTGCTTCAGCTCTGGGAAGATTTACTTTTGGTATCGGTAATTTTGTGACACCAGCATTAATTTATGCTTTTTTTGAATGGCGACGCAAAGCAGAGTTATCAGCAGACAGAGCCGCATTATTATTAGTAGATGACTTAGATACTGTGATGACATCAATTATGAGAAGTGCGGGTGGCAGTATAAAATATGTCAATGAATGTAGTTTAAAAGAGTTAATTCGTCAGTCAGAAAATTATCAACTGCTGGACGAAGATGAATTAAATCAAGTCTATAAATTTTTGGTTTACAGTGGCGCTCAAAGCGAGATGTTGAGCCATCCTTTTCCAGTAGAACGCTTGCGTTATCTACAGGAGTGGTCAGTATCAGCAGAATATCAGCAAATCAAGCAGGGAAATTATATGCGATCGCCTGCATCGGGATCAGTAGATGTGAAACCAACAGAAAATGCTACCCAAAACCCAGAAGTCGAAAAATTACAGCGAAAAATTGAAGAATTGCAAAGACAGATTAATAAAATGAAAAAATCAAGTTGAGTGGAGAGCGGAAATTGGAAAATCATTAACCACAAACAACCACTAACCACTGACTATTGATTATTAACGATTATTAATAAGTAAAGATTTTTCAATATGACTAATCATTCCTGGATGCTACAAGCCCTTCCCCCTAACCCCCAATTTTGGGGAATGGGGACTGTCGGGTCAATCCAAAATCGGATGACGCTCAGATTAACCAAGTTTGTATATATCTTCAGTATAATTTTTCTGCTTGTTGTCTTATTACCGACAACTGCTTTAGCTTCCTCGGTTACTTTCTATACAAATTCTGCTGTGACTATTGCCATAACAGCGAAATCATCCTTAGAGGTGAATCTTACCCCGCAAGTACGGCAACAACTTCAAGCAGTACGTCAACGGCGTAATCGAGAAATTCAGAAAGTTCTGGACTCATCTCAACTGACTGAATTGACTCACAACCTACGTTCTGGTGATGATTTTCATCAAGCACTAGACAGACTCAATTTGCAAGGAGATCAGAAGGAAATGGTAGAGGCGATTGTGAAAATTTGTAATTTAAAAACAAAAGCGATATTATCTCGCTTTTCGCCATAAACGAACCTGTTCTTTATTCTTGACTATACTTGTGAGAATGGCGATCGCGTGCTGCAAATCCTGCGATCGCTGTATGTATAGTCAAATATATATGTTCTGATCCGATCTTCTGCAACAATCCTGATCGCTTTAGCTGTAGGTAGAGATCCTGTTTCACACGCGTCATAGCAAAGGTAATACCTCTGTTGGCTAATTCACTTTGCAATTCTGCGATTGTGTCAATAGCAGTAATATCAACTTCTACAATTGCTTCGGTGTTCAGCACAAACCACTCCACTGGAGTTGTTTCCGCTTCTACCGCTTCCAATGCGCGTCTTTTGAAATGTTCTACATTGGCAAAACATAGAGGAGCATCATAGCGATAAATTACTAGTCCTGGAATGGTCTTTGCTCCCTCCCAATCTTCGATATCGTGTAATCCTGGTAAATCTGGCACTTCTCCTAAAACTGCATCATGTGGACGTGCTACGCGAGCAAACAAATCAATCACTGACAAACCCACAGCTACACCAACGCCAACCAGAATATCTGTCAACAGTACCCCAAGCGTTGTGATCAAAGCCAGCAATAACTCACTCCGGCGAAATTTTCCCAACCTCAAAAATTCTCGGATTTCAATTAGTTTGGTAGCTGCGTAAATCACAATTGCTCCCAATGCTGCTTTCGGAAATTGTGCTAATAATGGGCGCAAAAACAACAGCACCAAGACAACCACAATCAGCGCTATCAAGGAAAACATCTGTGTCTTGCTTCCCAATGAGTCACCGATTACAGTACGGCTACCACTGCTACTTATTGGGAAACCCTGCATCAATCCGTTTCCCAAGTTAGAGGTTCCTAGCGCCAATAGTTCTTGGTTTGCATCGATTTTATAGTGATTGCGGGTAGCAAATGCCCGTGCTGTCAGTACATTATCTGAATAGCCAACAATTGCAATCCCAATCGCCGATGCTACTAGTGGTAAAAGTTCCTCAACTGAAACCTTGGGTAAGGCAAAATGAGGCAAACCAGCCGGAATTGATCCAACAACAGCCACTCCCCAGTCATCTAGATGAAATAGTGTGACAGCAGCCGTTGCTAGTAATACCGCTAGCAAGGGGGCGGGTGCATTGCGAAAGCGATTTTGAATAAAGAATAAGAAAAATAAGACGAAAACTGCCAGAATCAAAGTTGGCAAGTGAATTTGCTCCAGCCTGCTGAGGAATTCCCTAACTTGTCCAAAAACAGTGTTTGCCGCAATATCAATGCCAGCAATTTTACCAAATTGCCCTGTAATCATAATCACAGCAACCCCTGCCATATACCCAATCAAAATTGGTTTTGATAAGAGGTCTGCCAGAAAACCCAGACGGGCAATGTAGCCAATTATGCAGATTATTCCCACCATCAAAGCCAGCAGAGAAGCGAGAATAGGGTAATTACTATCATTAGCTGCTACCAAAGGAGCGATCGCCGCCGCCGTCATCACTGCTGTTGTTGATTCTGGCCCGACCGAGAGTTGAGGTGATGAACCAAACAGAGTGTAAATCACCATTGGTGGTATAATTGCCCACAATCCAACTACAGGCTTCACCCCTGCTAACTCCCCATAAGCCATACACTGGGGAATTAAATAAGCAGCCACTGTTACACCCGCTAGCACATCCCCTCGTAACCATGCTCGCTGGTAAGACAGTAACCGTTTCAACCCTGGTAGTCGCAGGGAAACAGCTTTATTTTTTAACATGGCGATCGCAGACCACCCTTACATTAAACTTCAGAAGATATTAATTAGTTTAAGAGCAGGTTAAGTAAATCTATTTGATGAGATACATAAATTGATTGAAACGGTATAAAGAGAAAATTCAAATCAATACCATCCATTAGTGTTCAATGTATTTTTGTATTCAATTGGTTACTTTTTTCCTATGCCTACTACGGAGAGATAAGCTAATCGGCATTCAAGTTGCATGATTTGGGCGGGCAAGATGCCCACCCCACAAGAGATTGATAAAATTTAATCTGCAAATTAGATGTTTTTTAGCTTATTATGAGCCTGAAGAAGAAAAACTATGCATGGTAATCAATTGGTTTATCCATAAATGGTGTGACAATTGATTTATTGGTTTGAAGTTTAGCAGCCAAATCAGCAACTTCTCTATTTTTTCATAATCACCCTAAAGGTTGATATGAGAAGAATTCATCAACAATAAACTTGATGCAGGGTTGACATATAAATGACAAATATCTGAGAAATAAATCATTTATTGTCTTAATAAAATTAATTAAAAAATAATACTTATGAAGACTTATAAACAAGAATCAGTTACTTTTAAATCACACTACCTAGCACAAACAATTCCAGAAACCCCATTACCAAATAATCAGCAACAAGACCCATTGATAGCTAAAAATTTACAAAGAGAACAATACATTGGTATTTTTAGCCTTGCGATCGCTTTAATTGCAGCTGTCGGAATCATCAGTCGCCGAGTCGAATACGCTATTTTGTTCGCTGTTGTTCTCAGCCTTGTTCTCATTGCTTTCTTTTTACTCATCTAAAAAAATCGCTTAATTATTCATAGATAAGTCGGTGGGAATAAACAGAACGTGAGTTACGAAACGTAAACAACCTTGAAACACTTACCAATAACAAATAACTAATGACAAATAACTAATGACTACTTACAGCATTTGCAAAATTTCTTTAGCTGCGCGATCGCACACTCCCGATTTTCCCATACACTGTTGCATTTCTTCATAATCTGCTTGTATTTGTTGTTTGCGTTCCTGGTTTAGCAAAAATTCCATTGCTGCTTGAATAATATTCTCTGGCGTGGCTTTTTTTTGAAGAAACTCTGGCACAATTGCTTTCATCACAATCAAATTAACTGGCGAGCCAAAAGGAAAAGTTATTTTGAGGATATTACGAGCAACCCAATAAGTAAAAGGACTAAGACGGTAAATAACTACCTGCGGTACTTTTAACAAGGCGAGTTCCAGGTTGACAGTCCCGCACTTCGTAAGTGCTAAATCAGCAGCAGCTAGTACTTCCTGTTGTTGACCTGAAACTACAGTAGCTTGTAAATTGTACCGTTGTATCTCTTGTTCAATTTTATGTCTGTAAATTTCCAGAGATAGGGGAATCCAGAAATGGACTTGCGGTAGTTTGGCTTGAATTAGCTGTGCTGCTTTAAACATTACAGGTAGAAGATACTTGAGTTCTTGATGACGAGAAGCTGGTAAAAGTGCTACAGCGATCGCATCATCAGCAATTCCTAATTGACTACGTGCTGTTTGTCGGCTGGGAAATTTTTCTATTCTATCTACCAGTGGATGACCAACCCAAGTAACTTTCGCACCTTTGTCTCGAAAATAACGCGCTTCTTCAGGGAAAATAGCTAAGATTCTATCACTCACATGAATAATTTGCTTTGTATTACCAAGATTAACTGAAGAAGCCCAAACTTGAGGAGCAATATAATATACAATTGGCACTTGTGGCATTTGGCGGCGAAGATAATTGCCAATACCTAGATTTGGTCCCATGTAATCAATCAACACTACCAAGTCAGGTGGATTTTGCTTGAGATAGGCGATCGCTTGGCGCTGAATTTGCAGAGTTGGTAGTACAAAACTAAGAGATTCCAACAGACCAAAAGAACCTATTTCGCTAGTATTACCTAGCAAAATGGCTCCTGCTGCTGCCATTTTGTCACCACCAAGTGCCACAATTTCTAATTCCAACCCAGCAGCAATAGCTTGCTGTTGCAGTGCTGTCACCAATAGCGACCCCTGCAAATCACCAGAAACTTCACCAGTACTAATAAATATTCGCATTTTTAGGGGATAGGGGATAGGGGATAGGGGATAGGGGATAGGGGATAGGGGATAGGGGATAGGGGATAGGGCATGGGGCATGGAGCATTGGGAAAAGACTTGTTAAATAATTCCCCCCACACTCCCTTGTCTCCCTTCTCAATTTTTAATTTTTAATTGATATGTCTCCCTTGTCTCCCTTGTCTCCCCACACTTCCCACACTCCCTGTCCCCGATCCCCGATCCCTGATCCCCGATCCCTTATGATCAAGACTCATCATCTCTGGTAGTTACTTTCCCTTTTCCAGGAATTAAACCACGTCTTCCGGGCATTTGGGAGAGTAGCAGAAAACGACGCAAGTGCTGTAATTGTTCTGTATTTCCTAACAGTTCTACTTCTTCCAAAGCGTCTTTAAAGAGTAAATCTGAACGGTAGAGTATACGGAAGGCTTTTTTCAATATTTGTAATTCACTAGCAGAAAAACCAGCGCGTTTGAGTCCCACGAGGTTGAGCGATCGCACTCGCGTCGGATTTCCTTCTACCAACATATATGGTGGTACATCTCGGTCAATACGGCTCATTCCTCCTACCATCGCGTGCTTACCAATATGCACAAATTGATGGATACCGAGAACTCCACTAATCGTTGCTCGTGATTCAATATGAACATGACCTGCGATCGCCACCGCATTAGAAATAGTCACAGAGTCTTCGATTACACAGTTATGAGCAACATGCACATAAGCCATTAATAAATTACCGTTACCAATTGTTGTAGCTTCTCCTACACCAGTAGCACGGTTAATTGTCACATATTCACGAATGCGATTATCGTTACCAATTTTGACCCAGCTAGCTTCACCAGTATACTTTCGATCTTGGGGTTCCATACCAATGGCAGACCCCGGAAAAATCTGATTTCGCGCTCCGATTTCCACATGTCCGTCCAGCACTACATGAGCGCCAATTGTAGTATCAGGACCTACTTTCACATGCCCACCAATCACAGCATAAGCACCGACTTCCACTGTCGGGTGCAGATCCGCGTTAGGATGAATTACAGCAGTTGGATGAATAAGCGTTTTCAAGGGTGCATCTCCAGAACAGTAAGCGTGCTAAGTTTCTTGCCAAACGCGCCACGGAGCGTCTGAGTTCAGTAGCCGAAAGCATGAAGTTTTTACAGGTGTGAGGGCAGTGAATATATGGAAATCAGACTGTAACAGTTGTTTTTTGTTGTTGCTGATATTCCTAATACAAAATTTTGTAGAGGTGCTTTATGCTGATACCTCTACCAATAGAATAATTTTTCAGCTTACGAGGGAAAACATTAATTCGCCTTCAGCAACTAACTGACTGTCAACCTCGGCGCGAGCCTGCATCTTACCGAAACGACGTTGTTTGATCCACAACAGTTCCACAGTCATAATTAGTTGATCACCGGGAACAACTTGGCGACGAAAACGGACTTTATCTATACCAGCAAACAGAAAAAGTCCGCCTTCTAATTGTGGCACTTGTGTCATCAATACACCACCGACTTGTGCCATTGCTTCCACTATCAGCACACCCGGCATAATCGGACGTCCTGGAAAATGTCCTTGAAAATGAGGTTCATTAATTGTGACGTTTTTAATACCAACAGCTCGTTTCCCTGGTGTATAGTCAATAATCTTATCTACAAGTGCAAAGGGGTAACGATGGGGTAGAAGTTTCTGAATTTCTTCCGCCGTGAACATTACTTTTGTTTCAGATGTATTTGTAGTCGAATTGTCAGACTGCTCCTGGGTAGGTGCGGATGTCGGATTATCGGTAGAGTTGACTTCGGTGACAGTTGCCATTGATTGTGTGGTTGATTGTTAGGTGTAATCTAGTAGGCGATCAAATTATGTTTGTTAGTAGTTATTAGTTAGTATTTTGACACCAAGGTACCACTAACTATTTACCACTATCTACAAACCAATAACCACTAACGCAATTCCCAAATTTTCTGTGCCAGTTGCACGTGTAAATTGTGGCTGGCTTTATATGCCAAAAAATGAGCATGAGGGAAAAGTCCTAGTAAACTCAAATCTCCTACTAGATCCAAAATTTTATGACGTACTGGCTCATTTGCAAATCTTAATGGTGGATTTAGCCAACCATCAGGGCCGCACACAAGAGCATTTTCTAGGCTTCCACCCTTAATTAACCCGGATTTTTGCAGGTATTCAATTTGATGTAGTAAACCAAAAGTACGGGCTGGGGCTATTTCTGTTGTAAAGCTAGAATAAGATTTTTCCGATTTTGCAGATAGTGACCAACTGTACCATTGATTACCAATCGCAGGTAATTCAAAATCAATGCCATAGGTGAAGCGAGTAGTTGGTGCAGGGAGGGCGCAAACAAAAGCATCATCCTGGCGAACCCATATAGGTTCATTGATAGACACAGTCGTCTTGGATGCTGTAGTTGAGTTTTGGGACACCAAACCAGCTTGAGCAATACTTTCTGCCCATGGCTTTGCCGAACCATCTAAAAGCGGCACTTCTGGCCCGTCAATTTCAATACGAGCATTGTCTACACCCATACCTGCCAGGGCTGCTAATAAATGCTCTACAGTCCGAACACTTTCCTCATCTTTGCCTAACTGAGTTGAGAGAACAGTCTGACTAACAGCAGGTACTTGAGCTGGAATAATTGGAGTGTTTAGTAAGTCTGTCCGGACAAAGTAACGTCCGCTATCTGGTTGTGCTGGTATGATCCGCACTTTGGTATTTACACCACTATGCAGTCCCACCCCTGTAAGAATAATTTCAGCTGCGAGAGTTTTTTGCATAAAATTTAGTCAAAAGTCAAGGGTCAAAAGTCAAGGGTCAAGGGTCAAAAGTCAAGGGTCGATTTTAAATTCTCTATACTATTAACCATTGACTATGGACTCTTGAACCTTGACTTTTGACAAAATTAGAACCTTTCCCCAATACCAAAATTGATCCGGCTATCTCCTTCGTCATTGATCCCATAGTCAATGCGGATGGGACCCAATGGGGATTGTACCCGTACACCAACACCATAGCCGTAGCCAGTACCGCTTTTATCCAATAAATCTCCTACTTTTGTTTCTGTTCCCAAGTCAGTAGCAGCATCGAAAAATAGGGCGCCGCTAACTACAGACAGCACAGGGAAGCGATACTCAACAGTGGCTTGCAAGAAACTACTGCTAGTAGCTAATTGACCTTCGTCATAGCCTCGCACCGAGTTACTTCCACCCAGGGTAAAAGCTTCGTAAGGAGGTACATCACCCAATATCGTTCCTCCTTGTACGTTGAAAGCAATTGTTTGCGCTCCTTTGCCAAAGTTAACGAATTTTACAGGCAGATAGTAGCTATAACTACCTCTAATTTTGCTTGATAAAATGTTACCTAGACCTATAGGTACCGACTGGTCTAATCCCAAGCGGAAGAAGGAACCCCTTGTTGGTTGTAAAGCACTATCACGTTTATCTCGGACTGCTGCTAATTGCAATGTCAGCAAGTCGTCTTGACCTGTTCCAGATTCGGTCAGGTCAATGATCTCTGTTGGTCGATCATTTCTATATACTGTTCCTCTTTTTCTAAGATCGCCATCAGAATCACGAGTGGATATTCGTTGATACCGTAAACCAGCGGAAGCAGTCCATTCTGCACGTTCGTAGGGATTTTTAGACAAAGGACGGGTGAAGGTGACACCGCCACCTAGACGTAAAATCCGAGGAACATCTCCATCCGTAGATTCACTGTTTTTAAAGGTTTCAACATTGTCATCTTTACCTTCAAAAAGTAACGAAATCGTACGGCTACGGAAAATATTTGTAGTATAGGAAGTTCGGTAGGGATCTCCAGCTATCCAAGGATCGGTAAACCGAATATCAAAGAGAAAAGAATCGCGTAAACCCACCTCTACTTCGCCTCCCAGTTTTTGGTTTCTGCCGTTGAGGTTTTGCTCTTGGTAACTGATAGTACCAAACAAACCACTGGCAGAACTGATACCTGCACCTGCGGCGATGGAACCACTGTTACGTTCAACTACATTAACTTGTACATCGACTTCGCTGGGGTTAGTACCGGGGTTAAGCGAAACATTTACATCTTCAAATAGCCCCAAACTATATACACGTTGTAAATCTTTTTGGATGATGTTGCGGTTGAATACTTGTCCCGGCTTCAATTGGATTTCACGTGTAATAATATAAGGCTGTGTTCGCCCCCGAATCGGATTTCCATTTTTATCCGTTTCCTGACCTTCTTTATTACGGTATTGGACATTGATATTTTCTACTACCCCTTCTGCTACATTCAGGGTAACAACTCCATCTGGAGATACTTGTGGAGCTCCAACTACTTGTGCTAGTACGTACCCTTTGTCTTGATATACCTTTAGTAACTGTTTAATACCTTCTTGCAAATCACGTAAGTTCAAAATTTGACCATACTGGCTGCTAAAGATTTGATTGACAGTATTTGGAGGTAGTACAGAAGCTACATTTGTACCAGGGTTGGCGTCAATTTTTACTTGATTTAAAACGGGGTTCAATTGAACTACAAATGTGACTCGTACCCCCAGGGGTGTATCTTCTGGCACTGCTTGCACATTTGAGAAAAAACCAGTAGCAAAGACAGAGTTAATATCTTCTTGCAGTTGCGATCGCGTTGTTGTTCGTCCTGGTTGAGTACGAACTACCCCGTAAACTTGGTTTTCTTGTTCTGCTGGTAGCGCTTGTCCGCTCTCTGTCCTAACCACAACTTCTGATACTAGTACGCGAGGTTCTGCTTCTGTTGTTGGTTGTTGGTTGATTGGTGGTTGTTGGTTGATTGGTGGTTGTTGGTTAGTTGGTGGTTGTTGGTTGATTGGTGGTTTTTGGTTAGTTGGTGGTTGTTGGTTAGTTGGTGGTTTTTGGTTAGTTGGTGGTTTTTGGTTAGTTGGTGGTTTTTGGTTGATTGGTGGTTGTTGGGTGTTTTGAGGAACAACTGTGGGAGAATTTTGTGCAGTTGTTGATGTTGTTGATGTTGATGTTACGCTCTTTGGTGTTGTCTTTAGTGCTGATGCACCGACAGTGCTAACAAACATTTGTTGGTTTGCTGTCGATGTCCTTAGTGTTGTTGGCTGTGTTTTTTGAGAGTTCTGTAATTTTTTTGACCGATTGTTAGTTAGTTTAGATAAGTCTATTGTTGTCTTTTTCGCAGGAAATACGCCAATAACTTCTTCTTTATCTGGTTTTACTGTTGCTGTTGTACCTTCAGCAATTTGTGTAATATTTGGAATAGTAGAAGTTGGAACTGTTACTTCTGCTGTTGTATCAATAGTTGGAAAACCCGCAACAACTTCTTGGTCTTGATTTGTTGTTGGGACGAAAAAATCGGCTGTTTTTTTGGAATTATTTGCGGTTTGCGCGTTAGCATGAAGCGAACCGCTTAAAGGTGTGGCGATCGCCACCATGGTCATCAATACGGGAGACAAGCGCATTTTATTCTGATTGTTCTTCACTTCCACACCATCAAATAGAGATTTAGCTTTTAATCAAAAATTTTGTTGGTCAATATGTAGACGCGATTATACTCTTACCTTGAAGCCGCTCTTAGGAGGGTCTACGCGTCTGTACAATAGTCAATGGTCAATGGTCAATACCAAATGCCCAATGCCCAATACCACTCATCACAATCACCATTACTCTTTTTCCACTGCTTCAAGTACTCTTCTCAAAACCTCCTGATAAGCATTCTCAACATTTCCTAAGTCCCGACGAAAGCGGTCTTTATCTAGTACACGACGATTGGGGTCATCTCCTGCGGATATATCCCACAAACGACAGGTATCTGGACTAATTTCATCTGCTAATAGCAACTGCTGTTGTGAATCCAAACCAAATTCTAGTTTGAAGTCCACTAAGGTAATACCACACCCCTGGAAAAACTCTTTGAGAAATTCGTTAATTTGCAATGCAAGATGGATTATACTGTCAACTTGTTCCGGAGTTGCTAGTTCCAGAAGCAGGAGGCGATCGCGTGTCAACAATGGATCTCCCAATTCGTCGTTTTTATAATAAAACTCCACTAATGGCATTTTGAGTACACTACCCAGTGCTAACCCTGTTTGTTGACAAAGACTACCTGCGGCGATGTTCCTGACAACCACTTCCAATGGCAATATTTTTACTGCCTTGATCCGCATTTGATTTGGAGCAGGACTGTCAATGAAGTGGGTATTGACACCACGAGCTTTTAGTTGTTGAAATATTTTACTAGAAATGATATTATTAATCTTTCCCTTATTTTCGATACTACCGCGTTTTTGAGCATTAAATGCTGTAGCATCATCTTTAAAAACAGCCAATAAAATTTCCGGGTTATCCGTAGAATAAATAATTTTGGCTTTGCCTTCATATAACTTAGTTTGGGCAGTCATGGTAGTAAGTAAATTTCAGTTCGATGGCTTGCTTCTATGCGTTTCGGCTTAATCATTTTATCTTTTGTTTTTCGTTATTAGTCATCAGTAAAATACTTAAGTAAAACTGTTGACTAAAGATAGATGCATAAAATGATAGTGGGAATTTAACATAAATTGTCTATGATTTGCTTTTTATCGAAATAGTATCTATTTTTACAAGATAAAATTAGTAATCAAAATGTATAAAATAAAACAATATCAGATGATTTAGTCATTAAAGTTAAATATATTAGTGTTTCACAATAATTGGGAAAAATCCGTAAACCTACTCAAAACTAAATAATTAATTTTTGACAAAATTAACCATAGTAAGGATTAGAGAGTAAGGAAGAAAGACTTCTTAACCTTTCTACTTTATCGTTTGCAAGTTTTAAGAAAAATATTAGGATTGCTAGTTCTTCAGTTTGAGATTAAAAACAATAAGGAGGTGAAAATTGGATCAAAAAATGCCTAACAAAGATGATTTTCTATATCCTCGTGGTCGCTACTACGGTCAAGTAAAACCAGAAAATTTGGTATTTAATGCGAATCTGCAAGAATTTGCCCAAAGAATCAGCTATATCTGCAATTTAGAGACAGCCGGTAAAATATCTGCTGAAGAAGCTTATGAAAAGATCAAGGGTTTGTGGAAAAGCTTGAAGCAATCAAAAAAACAGTTAAGAATCGGCGAAAATCCTTTCCGAATAGATGAGGGGGAAGCGGAAGGTTGAGGAGTTAGTGAACTAACTATTTATGCATCATTGTCCAAACTCCATCCCAACAGCTTGGTAGAATTTCTCTAAGGTAACTACGAGCGCGTTTCAAATGAATATTGACAGTCTGATCTAATGGTCGGATTTTTTTTGCTGATTCAAAATATGCGATCGCACGCTTAAAATTGCGATTTAGATAAGCTTCACGTCCAGAATTATAGTCAAACAGAAAATCTTGAGTTGCAGCATCTAAATGTGTAGTGCGATCACAGATTAATTCATAAATATTTACAGCTTGATATTTACCTTTGACGCGAATTTTATCTAACTCGCGTACCCAGATGCGATCGCGGCATAGTTGGTAAGTAAATTCACTGAGAATAATATCACAGCCATACTCTTTAGTAATAGCTTCTAAACGCGAGCTTAAATTTACAGCATCACCGATGACAGTGTAATCCATGCGTTTGTGAGAACCAATATTTCCAGATACTACTTCCCCAGAACTAATTCCAATACCAATATGAATTTTTGGCTGTTCTTGAATTATCCGACGCTGGTTAAATTCTTCTAATCGCTGTCGCATTTCTAAAGCAGCTTGTACAGCTTTCCAAGCATGATTTTCTGCAAGCGGGAGTGGCGCACCAAATACCGCCATCAAAGCATCGCCAATAAACTTATCAAGAGTACCTTCGTGGTTAAATACCGCCTCTACCATTGTTTCAAAATACTGATTTAGCAACGATACCACCTCTGCCGCACCCAAATTTTCGGTCAAAGTGGTGTAACCTCTAATATCTGAAAACAAAATGGTGACTTCTTTACGTTCACCCACCATTAAAGCATCCTCGCCCAATGCCATAACTTGTTCCGCAACACGAGGAGTCAGGTAGCGGTACATAGTATTTTTCATTCGCTTTTCCCGACTAATATCTTCTAAAACTACCAAACCACCCCGCACTCCTCCTTCTGGGTTCGTCAGGGGATTAACAGTTAAATTTATACTACGTTCGATTTGGTTGACGCTTTCAGCACTGATAAACTTCGACTGGAGAGTAAGGGACTGATTCCAGGCAATAAAAAGATGACTTTGAGTGCGATCGCGAATTGCTAATATATAAGTCTTGATATCTTGTTCTGTAGTGTCTAAATATAATCCTAACGTCAAATTTTGCTCCGGTACATAATGTTTTGCACCTGTTTTTAAACTGTCTTCCAGTCGCATTTGCAAATTATCAATTGGTACAACATCCCACACTAAGCGACCAATTATATTTTGTTTCCAAGTAACTTTATTATTTTTAGCATTCGTATCTTTTAAAGGACAACCAAGTAATTCTAAAGCTGCATCATTAATGCTCACAATGCGACCTTCCATATCTGTAGAAATTACTGCATCGGAAAGACTTTGCAGGATATCTTTTTGATATTGTTTTTCTAATAGTACATTTTCAAATAAACGAGCATTTTCTAAAGCAATTCCTGCTTGAATATTAAAAGCCCGCATAAATTCTTCATCCGAAGCACTAAAACTGCCTTGGTGTTTATTAATTAACTGTGTCACACCAATTAATTCATTTGCAGAATTAAATACTGGTAAACATAAAATATTACTGGTTATATACCCAGTTTTCCTATCTGTAGTGGGGTCAAAACGCGGATCTTTATAAGCATCAGCAATATTTAGTGCTTCACCAGTAGCAGCAACATAACCAACAATTCCACGGTTAGCAGGAATACGAATTTCCATCATTTGTTTGCCATCAGCAGCAGCTATTTTTGTCCAGAGTTCCCCCATTTCTTTCCGATATAAAAATAGCGTGCTGCGGTCTGCTTGCATTAAAATTCGTGCCTGTTCCATCACTATTTGCAAAGTTGCTTCTAAGTCTAAACTTTGTCCTAGTGTTTGAGTTGCTCGCAAAAGCGCTGTTGCACCCCTTTGATTGCGCGCTGCTACATAAAAAGATTGACAACTTTCTAAGATAATACCTATAGCAGAAGCAAAATCTCGGAACCGTTCTTCATCTTCACTGTTAAAAGGAATATTTCCAGCTTTATTTGCTAGTTGTACTACCGCTACAACTTGATTTTTACTACTGAAAATTGGCATACATAAAATATTATTAATCTTATAGCCCATTTGTTTTTCTAAATCTGGGCTAAAGAGAGAGTGGGAAGTAGTATCAGATATATTTAGACATTCACCTGTAGTAGCAACATGGCCAGGAATACCAACAGTAATCGGAATCCGAATTTTTAAAGGTTTATAAATATTAACTTGAGAAATTTTTGTCCAAAGTTGACCTTTGTCGTGATCTACTAAAAAAATAGTAGTGTGTTCAGCTTGGAGAATTTGACCTATTTTTAATGTAATTGCCTCTAGAACTTTCTCCAACATTGTTTCTAGGGCTTCGTTATTAATAAGTTCTATTGCGCGTATAAATTGTTGAAATTCCGCAGTAATAAAGTCTAATAAGCAAACAAATTCATTAACAGAAAGATCTTTAACGCGACGTAGTAAAGTGTGAGTGCGATTAACTTGAGTGAGTTCAGTTAATGTAGCTAACACGCTACCAGTGTTTAGAAGCGACATGAAATTTTAGATTTTAGATTTTAGATTTTAGATTTTAGATTTTAGATTTTAGATTTTAGATTTTAGATTTAGATTTAGATTTTGGACTATTAACCTGCTTCTAGTTAATGGTTTATAGTAATCAAAAATCAATAATTAACTACTAAGAATTACCAATCCAAAATCCAAAATCCAAAATCTAAAATCAGATTATGCTGCTTTCGGTAATTCGGAATAAATTACCTTTTGATAGTAATCTTGCAACTGACGAGTTGCAGCGGCCCATCCCCAGCGTTCTGCTTCTTTGCGGGCATTTTGACGAATCGATTCTCGTTCTTGTTTCATTTCTAACAAGCGAACCGTAGCAGCGATCGCACCTTCGTCACCAGTATCTGGAGCAAACAAGTATCCATTGACACTATCTGTCACGATATCGGGAATGCCACCAGAACGGGCTGCAACTACCGGACATCCAGCCGCCATTGCTTCTAGGAGTACTAAACCTAATGTTTCTGTGCGGGAAGGGAAGATAAAAGCATCGGCGCTAGCAAAAGCTGATGCTAATTCTTTGCCAACCAAATATCCCACGAAGTTGGTGTTTGTATTGGCAAAGTGTTTTTCCAAGGCTTGGCGGTGAGGACCATCTCCTACTAGTGCTAGTCTCGCTTCGGGGATAGCTTGTAGTATGGGTTTGATCCGCTCAATTTCTTTTTCGGCAGAAAGACGCCCAACATATAGCAATAAAGGGCTATTTGGGTGATTTTGCGATAGACGCGATCGCATTTCCTCGCTAGTTAAGCTAGGATGAAATGTCTCTGTGTCTACTCCCCGTTGCCACAAGTTGACTCTTTCAATACCGTGAGTTGTAAGTTCCTCCATCATCGCTGTAGAGGTACATAGATTTAAAGCTGCTTGATTGTGACCTGCTTTCAGTAATTCCCACAAGAATCCTTCTAACATTCCTAAACCATAATGCTGAAGATATTGAGGCAAGTGAGTATGGTAAGAAGCTACCAAAGGAATGTTGAGTATCTTGCTATAGAATATACCAGCTAATCCTAAAACTGCTGGATTGACCACATGAATAATATCTGGCTGAAACTGTTCCAATGTGTGACCAATTGCTGGCCGAGGCAGTGCCATTTTTAACTCTGGATATAGTGGTAGTGGAAAACCAGAGACACCATATATTTTGGATCCTTTGTATTCTGTAATACCACCTTCTGGGCAAACCACGAGTACTTCGTCGCCACTGCGTTGTAAATGTTCAATCGTATGACGTAGACGTGTGACAATGCCGTCAACCTTAGGCAGAAAGGTTTCGGTAAATAGAGCAATCCTCATAAAATATCATTCACTACAGGCACGGTGTTCAGATCATCTCAAGCTTCTGGACAACTTTCAGCATGACTAACAGCGTAAACTGTTTCATGCACTACAATCAATTTCACACAACCAAAAATCAGTTATCAGTTATCAGTTATCAGTGAACAGCTACTAATGGATAACTGATAACTGTGTACTGATGTCATCTTTCATTCTTCATAAACAGACTGGTCGTCATAATTATGCGATTATGTGACAGCCAGTTTTGTCAATATGTTTTTAAAGTCAAGATGTTTTGTTTGGCAGGGTGCAAATACCATGAATACCAATGGCTGCTATTATCCCACCTAACAAAACTCCGACTCCTTCAGCAAAGCAATTGATTCTGTGTCTGTTTTCTGCTGCTTCAGCAATAAGTAGGTCACCCACCTGTACAGATGGGGACTTTGCCACTTGTTGATAATTTTTATGGGCTGCATCTAGTGTTGTCCATTCAGGAAACAGATAGTAAACACTAATGCTACTAAATGCTACACCAGGCAATACAACAAACACAAATAGAACAAGCGATCGCATATTCATGCTTTGCTATTTACGATGCCAACTGACTTTTGGCAAAATTTGGTTTTTATCGACTCGGATTTGATACTTGACAGCAAAGTTCAACAGAGAATCAAGTAGGGAATCAGAGAGATAGTGAGGTTGTAAACCCAGATCCAAGAGTTTAGTATTTTTGGCGTTAAAGTAGTGTTCTTCTTTTTCAACTCTGGGATTATCTAAGTTGTTAACTTCTACATTTAGTCCCATTGCGTTCCCGGCTTTTTTCACCATGATTGCCAAGTCGCCGACGCTGAATTGTTCGGTAAATTGGTTAAAAACGCGAAACTCACCAGATTGTGCAGGGTTTGCTATAGCCAGTTCGATACATCGCACTGTGTCCCGAATATCCAAAAATCCCCGTGTTTGTCCACCTTTTCCATAAACAGTTAGGGGGTGTCCAATTGCAGCTTGGATACAAAAACGGTTTAGTGCTGTGCCAAACACACCATCATAATCTAGGCGGTTGATTAACAGTTCGTCCATGCCGGTTTCTTCTGTCAGGACACCGTAAACCACACCTTGATTTAAGTCTGTTGCCCGTAGTCCCCAAATCCGACAAGCAAAGTGGATATTGTGACTATCGTGGACTTTGCTTAAGTGGTACATTGAACCAGGTTGTTTGGGATAAGGCAAGGTGTCTTTGCGTCCGTTGTGTTCAATGGTGATATAGCCTTCTTCTATATCTATGTTCGGTGTACCGTATTCACCCATGGTTCCCAATTTTACCAAATGGCATTCAGGGAAATCCTCTTTCATGGCGTACAACAAATTCAGCGTACCCACAACGTTATTGACTTGTGTGATAACAGCATGTTCACGATCAATCATCGAAAATGGTGCGGAACGCTGTTCGCCAAAATGCACGATTGCATTTGGTTCAAACTTGTGTAGGGCTTTTTGGAGAAACTCGTAATTGGTGATATCACCAATAAACAAATCGATGGATTTACCAGTTAAGTCTTTCCAGCGTTGAATTCGTTGCTGAATTGGTGCTATCGGGGTTAGAGTTTCCACACCCAATTCATTATCCCAGTGCCGCCGCACCAAGCTGTCTAAAATACCAACTTCGTAACCTCGATTGGAAAGATAAAGCGCGGTTGCCCAACCGCAATAGCCATCGCCACCAATAACCAGGACTTTCATTTTCACCTGTTTGTACTCGCTGATAGCTAAATCTACCAGGTTTATGTCACCTCTAGACCATGAAGATTGGGGATCGGGGATCGGGGACTGGGGATTGGGGATTGGGGATTGGAGATCAGGAGTCAGAGATCAGGTACAAGGGAGACACGCGAAGAGGGAGAATTCAAATGACTATTGACTATTGACTATT
>NZ_NAPS01000001.1:1418820-1436507 GCF_004323185.1 Westiellopsis prolifica IICB1 | reverse complement strand
CTGGGGATCGGGGATCGGGGACTGGGGATTGGGGACTGGGGATTGGAGATCAGGAGTCAGAGATCAGGTACAAGGGAGACACGCGAAGAGGGAGAATTCAAATGACTATTGACTATTGACTATTGATTATTGACCAATTTTATAGCTACTAGCTATGTAATGAAAAAAGCGGTAGTAATTATTAAATTCCTGGCTGGGTGCTTTTCCCTGCCAGTAGTATTTCAGCTGTCCTTGGGCTAATTTCAGTGTCATGACCCCTTCTTGTTGTCCTACTTCTACTGTCAGGACTCCAGATACTCTTTGGGCTGTGGTGAAGTTGGGATTTATTGATGTTTTGGGATTTTTTTCTAAGATTATGACTTCTGGTAGTTGCATTCCTGCCCAACTACGAATTTCTACAAATCTATTTCTTGGAGAAATAAAAACAATTCCGTCGCCGTTGTCTGATGGCAAAGATTTCCAGGTGCTGGGATAGGGAAATTCAAAGCCATACCGGTCATTACTATAGATTTTCCAAGTTTGATTGGAGATGTTGAAATCAGGGGTTGTTGTACAGCTTCCTAGAATTACAGACAATGCGATCGCGTAAATAAAGTGTCTTGAATTCCTGAGGAAGTCAGAGGCAGGAGGTAGAAGAACCAAGGCGTTATTAATCAAGGCTTTCATCAATATAGTCATCAAAGGGAAGTTATCGGTATCTCACTAAATATTCTTGAGATTGTGTTGTTTTTTTATCACTAGCTGCTGTGATGCTGCAAAGCCTTGTATTCATTTTTTTGTAAATTATTATTACAAGATTGACGTCAAAGCGTCTTGCTGTCTTGACAAGCCAAACAGGAGTAGATATCGTAAGATACATACCCGGGTAAGACCGTTAACAGAGTTATGCAAGCTAATAAGCAAAAGGTTACTTTATACTTATCACCAGAACTGCACAGAAAACTGAAAATACGTTCAGCTATTGATTCAGCACCAATGTCGGATCTTGCCGAACGGGCCCTCGTTTTCTACCTGGCAAATTCGGAGCTAGTTGAAGAAGTAGCTATCTACGGAAAAACTCATAGAGTTTACACCTGTCCTAATTGTGAAAGCTCATTGGTTGTACGGGATGGCGAATTGGTTGCTATGGGCAAACAACCAGGAGTAATTGGTCAAGAACATCTGTCAGTGGAAGAGATGGAAGAACAAGCCCATCCAAAAGGTGAGGAAGAGTTGGTTCCTTGCTAAATAACATCAGAATTGCAAATATACAATCAGTTATTAAATACTGACAATTCTGCCATCTTTGCCAACTGCGATGTCTAGAGTTTCTGTAAAAGGTCTCAAGTAGGTCGATGTATGAAAGAAGAGCTCAATATCCTCATTCAAGCTCAATACCCTTTAATCTACCTTGTGACCTCCGAGGAAGAGCGGGCTGAGCAGGCAATCTTTACAATCGCTCAATCGTCAAAACCACAACGGCGAGTGTACGTTTGGACAGTAACTCACGGCATCGTGGAATATGGTCAACCCCGGAACGTAGGTCAGCATAATACTGTTTCACCAGAAGCGGCGATTGATTGGATTATCCGGCAAAGAGAGCCAGGTATATTTATTCTTAAAGATTTACATCCTTTTATAGATGCGCCTGCGACAACAAGGTCTTTACGGGATGCGATCGCCAGCTTTAAAGGCACGCAAAAGAACATCATTTTGATGTCACCGATGCAGCAGGTACCCATTGAGCTGGAAAAAGAAGTTGTTGTTTTAGACTTTGCACTTCCAGATATGGGTGAGTTGAATAAAGTATTAACTCATCACATAGATAACAATCGTGGGCGACGACTGCCAACGGAAGCACGGGAAAAACTTCTCAGAGCTGCTTTAGGATTAACTAAAGACGAAGCTGAGAAAGTATATCGTAAAGCTCAAGTAACAACAGGACGCTTAACAGAAGAAGAAGTTGATATTGTATTATCAGAGAAAAAACAATTAATCCGCCGCAATGGTATACTAGAGTACATAGAAGAAGATGAAACCATTGACTCGGTAGGTGGGTTGGAAGAGTTGAAGAAGTGGTTAACACAGCGTTCCAATGCTTTTACTGAAAGGGCGCGGGAATATGGTTTACCTCAACCAAAAGGGATGTTAATTCTCGGTGTTCCGGGTTGCGGTAAGTCGTTGATTGCGAAAACCACATCTCGACTCTGGGGTTTGCCACTGTTGCGGTTAGATATGGGCCGAGTCTACGATGGCTCAATGGTGGGTCGTTCGGAAGCAAATTTACGTAACGCCCTTAAGACTGCTGAATCTATTTCCCCGGCAATATTATTTATCGATGAATTAGATAAATCATTTGCTGGTAGTACTGGATCTTCTGATTCTGATGGCGGTACTTCTAGCAGAATATTTGGATCTTTCCTTACCTGGATGCAAGAGAAAAAATCTCCGGTATTTGTAATGGCTACTGCAAACCGAGTGGAAAGATTACCAGGAGAATTTTTAAGGAAAGGTCGTTTTGATGAAATTTTCTTTGTGGATCTGCCCACACCAGAAGAACGACAAGATATATTTAAGATCCACCTTAATAAGCGCCGGAAAGACATCTCTAGATTTGACTTAGAACAGTTGTCTAAAATGTCAGATGGCTTCTCTGGGGCAGAAATTGAACAGGCGGTCGTCGCGGCGATGTACGAAGCTTTCGCCCAGGATCGGGAGTTCACTCAATTAGATATTATTGCTGCGCTCAAAGCTACATTGCCGTTGTCTCGAACGATGCAAGAACAAGTTACAGCCCTCAGAGATTGGGCTAGACAACGTGCGCGACCCGCAGCAGCTTCCATTGCTGAGTATCAGCGAATGGAATTCTAAAAGCTTTCCCCTGTGA
This sequence comes from Westiellopsis prolifica IICB1, assembly GCF_004323185.1. Lineage (GTDB taxonomy): Bacteria > Cyanobacteriota > Cyanobacteriia > Cyanobacteriales > Nostocaceae > Pelatocladus > Pelatocladus prolificus_A. The sequence goes on along the minus strand of NZ_NAPS01000001.1, from coordinate 1,433,641 downwards.
ACGCAGGGGGGAAGAGCTAGCAATAAAAGCTAGCTGTGAATCAAAAAACCGCGTTCTGCGAAAACGCGGCTTACTCTCAAACAAACTAAACTGTTGTCCTTTTTCTCTACTCTCTTTGGAGGAAACCCAAATGTCTCATTTTAGCACTCTGCGTACCAAAATTACCGAAGCTGAAATCCTCAAGCAATCCCTACGTGACCTCGGTATTAGCGTAAAAACCGAAGCTGATGTACGCGGTTACAATGGTCAGCGTGTTCGCGCTGACATCGTAGCAGTATTGGAAGGCGAATATGACCTCGGTTGGTCTCGCAACAGCGATGGTTCTTTTGATCTAATCGCAGACCTGTGGGGTGTTGCTAAGAAGCATAATCAGACCGAACTGATTAACTCTATCAACCAAAAGTATGCTGTTAACAAGACCTTGACAGAAGTGAAACAGCGCGGTTTGCAAAATGCTAACGTTAAGTTGGTATTGCAATAGTAATTTATCTGCGCGTTCCCAAAGCTGCACGGGTTAACCATGTTAATAGCGGTTAGCCCGCTTTTTTTTCAACGACTGGATGCACTTCCAGTCGTTGTTTTTTACAAGCAACTTTATTTATTTTTGGTTGAATAGATTTAGTTTACTATTTTTAATCCAACATTTGTAATTTAACATTTTTTAATAAAAAATAGTAGCTGCTTTTAATCAAAACCCAGTTTCCAAAAAGTTACTAAGTTTACAAATTCTATTCAAGCCTGAGTTACAGGAAATAGCACTTCTGTGATTTGACACTCCCACCGCTAAAAGCGGATGGGATTCTTGCTTCACAGGGAGACCCAAAACGCCCTAAAGATTGCTCCATAGAGCAACGTTTTGGATTACTTTACCCACCCTTCGGGAAGGCTTCCGCCTACAGCAAGCATACACCCTCCCATAAGGGCAGAGTCAACCCATTACAAAATCCAAAATCGTGAGATGCTGGTTGATTGATTAGTTAAATTTTTTTCAATGGCTGCTGTTGATTCTATATCTGTTATCGTCCCCGCAACTACCGCAAATTTGGGACCTGGTTTTGATTGTATCGGTGCGGCTTTAACGCTGTACAACGAGTTTAAGTTTATGCGTGTGGATTCATCTTTCCCTTTGGAAGGAGAAATCGGAAAGGTAAAGATCACTGTCACTGGTGCAGAGGCTGAACAAATGCAAACTGATGAGAGTAATTTGCTCTATCAGGCATTTGTAAAGTTATATCAATACTTGGAGCAAACTCCGCCACCCGTGGAAATTGAGATTAAGTTGGGTGTGCCGTTAGCGAGGGGTTTGGGTAGTTCAGCAACGGCGATTGTTGGCGGTTTGGTTGGTGCAAATGTGTTGGCGGGTGAACCTCTGAGTCAATCACAAGTTATGGAGTTGGCGATCGCCATGGAAGGACACCCAGATAATGTTGTGCCAGCTTTGTTGGGGGGTTGTCGTTTGGCAGCTACGGGGGTAGAGGTTGAACCGCCAAGACGCCTTAGACGCGCAAGCGGCTACTTTCAGAAGCCACTTCGTGTCTACCGTAAGGTAGAACACCAAGAGTGGGAAATTTGTGAGGTTACTTGGTGTGAGAATATTGTCCCTGTGGTGGCGATTCCTGATTTTGAGCTTTCTACAAAGGAGGCTAGGCAGGTGTTACCTTCTCAGGTGAGTCGGGCAGATGCGATTTTTAATACAGCGCATTTGGGATTGTTGTTGCGTGGTTTGGAGACTGGCAACGGAGATTGGTTAAGGGCTGCTTTGCAAGATAAGTTACATCAACCTTACCGAAAGGCACTGATTCAAGGTTACGATGCGGTTAATGCTGCTGCTATTGCTGCGGGTGCTTATGGTATGGTGATTAGTGGTGCAGGACCTACTTTACTAGCATTAACTGATACAAAAGATTCGGAAGCAGTGGTGGCGGCGATGTCAGCTGCTTGGCAATCACAAGGAATTTCGCCCACAGTGCGATCGCTTGCAATTGATACTCAAGGAGCAAGGAGTTTTTATTAGTCAATTGTCAATTGTCAATTGTCAAAAACTCTAGACTATGGACTATGGACTATGGACTATAGACTAATGACTACCGAGCAAATTCTGGCTGAAATTTCAGCAGTTCGTTCTCAAATTAATGTTCTGCGTGAGGAACGTGCTTGTTTGAGTGTTAGCGTCACACTTCCAGAAAATGATTCACCCCAAGCAATAGCAGAAGCTTATCGTCGTTATGCTCGCGAGAATTCCCAATTGGTGGCGGAACTCAAGGGAATAGATGATGCGATCGCTGCTTTGGAAGTTCAATTGACGCAAAAACAACACCAGTTACAACAAAGGCAAATACTAGCCAAACAGCTTTCCGTAGAGGAACAACTAGAGGAAGCAAGAAAGATTGCTCAGGTTCATGCTGAACGCATTAATGAACTTGCGGCGGAACTTGCTACAGAGATACGCGGTCTCAAGGCTTGCGCTGATGAACTTAGTCCGTTGTATTGGCAAGTCTATTACAAGCCGTTTATTACTGGCTTCAAGACAATCTCGGTTCCCTATGTCCGTTCTGACGGTGATGTCTGGACGATTGTTAACCGCATTGTGTGAACAGCAAAAATTTTTTGGCTGAAAAGATCATCCTTAAGACAGTTGATATTAAGATTTATAACGATGGGTGGAGCCATCGTTTTTTATTGATTTAGCCAAACTTTACATTCAGAGTGAATTTTACAAAATTTATGAGTATTTATAACTAAGTTTTTTGAAGATTTAATGTTTATAGGGATAAATATCGTTTACAAAAGTATTAAGTGCTTAATATAATGTAATTAAAAGTAAAAACGAAAAACGATTGTCAGTGATGATTGCTCAATTTCCTTGGTTAACAACCATAATTGTCTTGCCGTTGGTGGCTGCCTTAGCCATTCCGCTCATCCCAGATAAAGAAGGTAAAACTGCCCGTTGGTATGCTCTGGGAGTGGCGATCGCCGATTTTGGATTAATGATTTCTGCTTTTTGGCAGAGCTACGATTTTCAAAGTTCAGCATTTCAACTTATAGAAAAATATCCTTGGATTCCGCAATTAGGCTTAAACTGGTCTGTTGCAGTCGATGGATTATCAATGCCTTTAATACTGCTAACAGGCTTAATTAACACCCTCGCAATCTTCGCGGCTTGGAAAGTAACCAACAAGCCGCGTTTGTTTTATGGTTTGATGTTGGCGTTATACAGCGCTCAAATTGGCGTATTTGTTGCCCAAGATTTGCTGTTGTTCTTCTTAATGTGGGAAATCGAATTAGTACCCGTCTACCTATTGATTTCCATCTGGGGAGGACAAAAGCGCCGTTATGCAGCTACTAAATTTATTCTTTATACCGCCGCAGCTTCTATATTTATTTTGGTAGCAGCTTTTGCAATGGCCTTCTCTGGCGATACCGTCAGCTTCGATATGGCAACTTTGGCAGCCAAGCAATATCCTAGAGCTTTAGAATTACTGGTTTACGCAGGTTTCTTGATCGCCTTTGGTGTCAAACTACCAATTTTCCCTCTCCACACTTGGCTACCTGATGCTCACGGTGAAGCTTCTGCACCTGGTTCGATGATTTTGGCTGGTGTGTTGTTAAAGATGGGTGGTTATGCACTGATTCGCATCAATATGGAGATGCTAACCAATGCTCATGTTTACTTCGCTCCAGTTCTGGCAGTTTTAGGTGTAGTCAATATTATCTATGGTGCTTGTTGTGCTTTTGCTCAAACTAACCTCAAGCGTCGTTTAGCCTATTCTTCTATCGCCCACATGGGATTTGTGCTAGTTGGTATTGCTTCCTATACAGAAATAGGTATGAGCGGTGCTGTACTGCAAATGATTTCCCACGGTTTGATTGCTGCTAGCTTGTTCTTCCTCTCTGGTGTTACTTACGAACGCACCCACACCTTAATGATGGATCAAATGGGTGGTATTGCTAAACTAATGCCTAGAACCTTCGCTCTATTTACCGCCGGTGCAATGGCTTCTCTCGCCTTACCAGGAATGAGCGGCTTTGTGGGTGAGTTGATGGTATTCCTGGGTATTGCTACCAGCGATGTTTACAGTTCCAGTTTCAAAGTTGTAATTGTACTCCTATCTGCTGTAGGCGTGATTCTGACTCCAATTTATCTGTTGTCGATGTTGCGTCAAGTTTTCTACGGTAAGCAAAATACAGAATTACATTTGGATGCAGTAGTCGCCGATGTTAAACCCCGCGAATTGTTCATCACTGCTTGTCTTTTACTTCCAATCATCGGTATCGGCTTGTATCCCAAATTGGCAACCCAAACCTACGATGTCAAGACTGTAGAGGTTGCAGCCCACGCTCGTCAGTTTCTACCAGTAGTCGCTAGACAACAGCCATCAAGTTTATATTCAACTATTATGACCGCGCCAACATTGGCAAATTCACAAGTTCCAAGTTTGGTTAATATTGCTGATTAATATTTCAAGGGCTGGTGCTATTTAATAAGCTTATAAACAACTGTGGGGGTGATTTTACGATCGCCCCCACAAGTTGTTTATAAGCCGTAAAGCCGATAGTGGACGGGAGGTGAAGTGTTTGTTTGGCGATAACTGCGGCACAAGATTGTTTCATGACCGTGCTTACAATCGAGAGACAATCAACGTCAAAGCTGGAACTTTAGATGATACAAGTTGGTTACGTCCTGTGGGTAACATCTGGACAAGCAGCGCCCAGCCTTGGGTATTAATTTCTGACGAGCTGCTTAATTATGAAGGACAGCCACAAGATGTGCATCCATTGTGGGAAAAATGGACACAACACCTCGGATAACTCTATTTATTTTTTGTGATTTTTTGGGGTGATTTTCTCTAGTTGTTGAGCAATTGCAGTTGCATCTTTTTCAAAAAAAGTTTCGCGATCGCCTAGTTAATTTATAACTGTTATTTCTCCTTTTTTATTAATCTTCACTGGTGTATTAGGAAAATCGTTTGTAGTCAAATAACGGATAAGTTTTACGGTTCGCAATTGCTTATCAATATAGGGGATTCCCTGACGATTCATATGCACAGGAATAATTTTACCTCTGACTAAATCCCCTTGGGAATTTAATTTTACTTCTAAAATCATTGAGTAGCCCGTCTCATCTCTATTAGATAAAGTTCGGTATCCTAAAAAATTCCCTAAAGAGTAAGCAATCAATTTTTCTTTATAAATCTCCATGGCTCTGGGAACATGGGGACCATGACCAAGAACTAAATCTGCTCCCGCATTAATCATTGTGCGAGCAAATTTTACGGGATTACCTCGATTTTCTCCATAGAAAATTTCGGTCTGATTTTTGACTCGTAGTGCTTTTGTTCCTTCTGCTCCGGCGTGCATTGATACAATTACCACATCCGCACGTTTTTTAGCTTGTTTTACCAGGTTTTTGGCTGTTTTGAAATCGTGAATCGAGTTGTAACGTTTATAGGGTGCAAACCCGATCATTGCAACTGAAATATTTTTAACTTGTAGTAAAAGTATTTGATTTTTATGACCTAGTGTTTCAATCCCAACAGCAGAGAGATTCTTAATCGTATCTGCAAACCCCACTAAACCAAAATCCATCGCGTGATTGTTAGCAATATTAAATACATCAAAGCCGACATCAGCAAATAACTGAGCATAGGAAGGTGGAGAACGAAACGCGAACATCTGTCCACGACTGATGTCTTTGGTAGTGTATGGATAGTTAGTTAAGCTGGTTTCAAAGTTACCGAATAAAATATCAGCTTTTTTTAACTGTGTTTTTACCGACTTTGGGATTAATTCGTTGCGATCGCGTGGTAATTTGTAGTTAGGAAAATTCGTACCAGGAATAACATCCCCAACAGCTTGAATGGTAATAGTATCTGTATAGCTAGGCTCTGGAACAATTTCACTGGGTAGGTTGTTTGTATCTGTAGCTTGCGTACGCTTAGAACGAATACCCAATCCAATACTAATTCCGACACAAAAACATACACCAATGAAAGCTAAAGGAAGCAATTTAGCCCCTGGTTGTGGATTAGCCATGTTCCCATTCCTCACACTTTGAGATTAGTCTACTGTATAAGTCAGTGTTTGTCGGTAGTGTAGGGATTAGGGATCGCCTATTAAATCGCTCTTTTTTTGAATATTTGGGATGCTGTTTCTATTTTGCAAACATGCGATCGCGATTATGGGGAGCATCAAAATCAATCAGTGGTCCTTTAGGAACAATCCGAGTCGGGTTAACTTTGGGATGACTCCGGTAATAATGTCGCTTGATGTGGTCTAAATTACAAGTCTGTTTTACACCCGGCTGTTGGTACAAGTCTTTGAGATAATTCCACAAGTTAGGGTAATCTACGATGTGACGTAAGTTGCATTTGAAATGCACATAATAGACTGGATCAAAGCGAAACAAAGTTGTGAACATACACCAGTCTGCTTCCGTAATTTGATCCCCACACAGATAACGTTGCTCTCCTAAAATTTTTTCCCAATCATCAAGAGCATCAAATAATTCTGTTACTGCTTCATCATAAGCTGCTTGCTTGGTTGCAAATCCCGCCCGATACACGCCATTGTTTATCGGTTGGTAAATAGCGTCTATCGTTTCGTCAATAACTTTTTGTGAATTTTCTGGATAAAAATTTACATTGCCCTGAGCAAGATGATAAAACTCAGTGTCAAACATCCGCATAATTTCGCGGGATTCGTTATTGACAATTGTATTTTTTTGTGTATCCCACAGAACAGGAATTGTGACACGTCCGCTATAATTGGGATCAGCTTTGAGATAAATTTGCCAGAGATAGTCAACACCGTTAACAGTATCAGGAATACAACCTGGTTCATCTGCAAATTCCCAACCATTGTCGTCAATTTCGGGAGCAACTACAGACATCCCAACAATATCTTTCAGTCCTTTGAGTTGGCGCATAATTGCGGTACGACACGCCCAAGGACAAGCCCAGGAAATATACAAATGATAGCGCCCTGCTTCAGCCTGAAACCCACTGGAACCATCGGCGGTAATTTTGTTGCGAAAAGTTGTAGAAGGACGGATAAATTTACCTGCTGAGTCTTCCTGTTCCCGTTGAGATAGCCACTTACCATCCTTGAGAATCCCCAAACCCATAATTATCCTCCTTTAATGATGTCATACCATTTCACGTTAATAGCGATACATATGAATCTTGTACCAGACGTAGCATTGCTACGTCTACACACCTGTATTTGTATCAAGATTTTTGTGAAATGGTATTAGTGGATAGGGGTGTAGGTCATACGCCCCTACTAACTTATTCTTCATTAAGAATTTTTGGCACTTTGAAAAATTCGCCTTCTTGTTCTGGCGCACTTTGCAGAATTGCTTCGCGATCGCTGTATGGTTGAAGATCGTCGGCGCGTGTCACATTACTGACATCAATAGCCCGTGTTGTGGGTGGTACGTCACTAACATCTAATTCACTCAATTGCTCAAAATAGTCCAGAATACTAGCCAGTTGAGTAGTGAATTGTTCTTCCTCTTCTGGTGTCAATTCTAAACGAGCAAGATGGGCTACTTTATGAACTTGTTCGCGATCGAGCATAAAATTTGGTCAATGGTCAATGGTCAATGGTCAATGGTCAATGGTCAAGTGTCATTGGTTATTAGTCATGAGTCGTATATTTTTTAGTAATGACAAAGGACAAAGGACAAATGACACTTGACACTTGGCCAATGACTTAAAAGAATACATCAATTTGCATTCTACCTGTGGTTTTCAGCCAGTTTTGGGCTTCGATGTAGTTATTGGGAGCAAGGCGAATGGCTCTCACCCAATAGTCAGCAGCTTTGTCAAACAGTGCTTCACCACCGTCTTGATCTCCTGCTTCTTTAGCTTTTTCCCCTAAATAGTGATAAATGACGGCGATGTTATTTAAGGCTTGAGGTAAGCGGGGATTGTACTCTAGTGCTTGGTGATATAACTCTAAAGCTGTTTGGTGTTCGCCGTTACTAGCATGGATTAATCCCATGTTGTAAAGTATGTAACCGCGATCGAGAGAGTCGTCTTCTAGTTCTAAAGCTTGCTTATAGTTGTCTAAAGCTTCGGCGTATTCTCCTTCTGATTGCGCCGACATTCCGTCTCGGTAATAAACAAAGGCTTCTTTTGCTCTTTTGTTCGCCGGCAGAATCTTTAGGATGAGATCTGCCATAACTGTAAAGGATTTATCAATAAAATTATCGTTTTTCTGAGTTCTTGGCATATGACGCCTCTCATTGATGTTGGGCTACTGGCAGGAGTTTTTTAACTATTAGCTAATTTAACTGATTTAGAGATGATCCTTACGATGCTAACGGGATAATGCACTCAGGGCTATTATTTTTGGGGCTGTTCACCAAGGTTGGGACAGGATAGCTAGTCATCGTCTCTGAAGGATAGGGGTGTAGCAGTGGCTGTAGCAATTCCCTGTCATGAACTTGAGGATCTAGCCAGAAATTATAATTTTCCTGTGGGAGAATTACTGGCATACGATCATGAACCTGTTGCAGTAATTCGTTAGCTTGGGTTGTCAAAATTGTACAAGATTTTATGTGTTCTTGTTCTGGTGATTGCCATTCTTCCCAAAGCCCTGCAAAAGCAAAGGGTTTTCCGTTCAACAGACGAAAATAATATGGCTGCTTTTTACCATCTTGTTTTCGCCATTCGTAAAAGCCATCTGCTACTACTAAACACCGTTGGTGCTTGAAAGCACGACGAAATGCAGGTTTTTCAGCTACAGTTTCAGACCTTGCATTTATGAGCTTTGCTCCCATGCTTTGATCTTTAGCCCATGAAGGTATTAAACCCCAACGTAATTGCTGAATTTCACGTTTGTGATTTTCAGAATTATACAAAACTGCCAAGACCATTTGCGTAGGTGCAATGTTATATTGCGGCTTAAAATCGGGAATTTTTTCGATCTCAAAAATTTGGCTTAAAACTTCTGGAAATACGCTTAAAGTAAATCTTCCACACATTGTTTGATCCTTGCAAATAACTCAAATTAAATATTTTAATGATAAAAATAATACCTATATAAAATTCATTTCTCAGAGAATTTATTTTGTCTATAATTGCAGAATTTATAAAAAATTTCTTCTGTTTATAAGTATTTTTGAAATATGATTGTATTTTACTGCATGATAATTAATCAAAACCTTCATCTCGCAATATATTGGCATGGAAACGCTAAGATTGTACGATTTTTTACCTTCAGGAAATGGCTACAAGATACGTCTTTTACTATCACAAATAGGTATGCCATTTGAGAGGATAGAGGTGAATATCTTGAAAAATGAGACTCGAACACCAGAGTTTTTAAGCAAAAATCCGAATGGCAAAATACCAGTATTGGAGATTAAACCAGGTAAATATTTGACAGAATCAAATGCTATATTGGTTTATTTGAGTGAAGGTACAGAATTTTTACCTTATGACCGCTTTTTACGATCACAAGTAATGCAATGGTTATTTTTTGAACAGTGCAGCCTAAAGCCTTTCATTTCGCCATTAAGATTTTGGATTTCCATACTAGGTAAAGCGGAAGAATACAAGGAAGCTATAGAGGAAAAACGTGAATCAGGTTATGCAGCCTTAAAGCTGATGGAAAATCATTTACAGAGTCATAATTTTTTTGTTAACGAACGTTATACAATCGCAGATATTGCCTTGTTCGCTCCCACCCATGTAGCTGAGGAAGGTGGATATGATTTGCAACAATTTCCTGCAATTCAAGCATGGATTGAAAGAGTCAAAACCCAACCAAGATATATCTCAATAAAAGAAGAAGTACAGCATTAATTTCTATTATATTTTGCATCTACCAACTCGTTTTAAAACATGAGCTTAGAAAACGAGTTAAATTTTTATGAAAAGTAATTCAATAGTTGTTGCAGTTATGCGATCGCTCTATCAAAAGTAAGTCCGCAGTAAGTCCGCACAAATAAAGCTTACTAGTTGGGATTGTCATCCAACAAAGGCGCACGTCTCTTTAAACGTTTTTCTGTCCTACGAATTTGTGTCTATTTCAACGAGCTTTTGTCTTGATGAGACACCAGACTTAATTCTAATTCTAGATTTGGCAACATCAAATTTTTCAGATAAAACTTTGATTAATTCTTCATTTGCTTTCCCATCAACAGGAGGGGATTTTAAATATATATTTAGACTGCCATCACTAGTTTCTTCAATCTTTTGAAATTTTGAGTTTGGTTTAACTTTGACTTTGATTTGCATAACTTTTTCTTTGTAATAGTCGCAGTCACCAACCCAGAATACAAGCGATTGGGGATTGGGGATTCTCCCCAATCCCTGTATCATGGTTGCTCTGGATTACCGTTACCAATTACAGAGATTTTGTGTCTGTAGACTAATTCTCCACCGTACCAGCCGGAAATACCAAGAAGTGTAGCTACGATTACTGAGATTATAAGTCCCCAAGGTAGTACAGCCGATATTGGATTATTCCAACGTAACACTAGGTTGATAATCGTCAGTACCAAAGCACTCACATTCAAAATTAAGTGCGCCCAACCAGCAGTACGCTTGCGGACTCGTCCTATTCTCAAAAAGTCCAAAAGTCCCGTTATGGCTGCTGCAAAACCGCCCACTAAACCAGCAGTGATTAACCAAAAAGAACCCCTCGCCCAAAAACTATCATTTGTGAACCAGAAAACTGCATCAGTTAACAAAGCGCCTACAAGAAAAGCAATGGGGAATTGCACAAGAATCGGATGGATGGGATGACCTGCAACTGACACAGTACTGGGTACACCAGAATCACGAAACTCTCTATCGTCACTTTCCAAAAATGCTGGGATATTGGGATAGGGTGTAGAGTTTCTTTCTTGAGTATCCATAGTTTCACCTTTTAAGAATTAAAGTAACTTTATGCTGAAGGGATTTGTTCAACTTCTGCTTCTGCTTTAAGGATGAGTTTGTCTACTTCAACCTCTAAGCTTTTAATTGTTAGATCTATTCCTTGTAAATCAAAATTATTCAGATTCAAAATTTGGCTAGTTGTATTCACTAAAGTTTGTGTCAGTTCCTGGGAGACTTCCTGATTATCACTATATTCAACATTGTCTAAAGTCACTGTTTTTCCGTTTTCACTCACGTGGGGAATTGCTGAAAAGGCTATATTATGATTCTCGTTACTTTCTTTTAAAAATAAAGTCGCATTGAGTGTGACTTTACTATCTCCAGGTAGACGAAAATCAACATTGCGTGGCACAACAGTTACTAATTGCCCATTAACGTGAATTTTCTGATTTTGGAGTTGAGATCCGATATATTCAGAATTAAAAGCACGGTTAATATCCTCTTCGGTTAAAATCACCAAAGCATGACCTTGTGTTGGTTTAGTTAATTCAATTTTGCCGAAAGCAGCACTCAGAGGATTAATAGCAACACTACTAATTTCCATTTCTATTTTCTCCATGCGGAGTTCTTGCTGCATAACCAAACCTTCGCCTTCAATAGAGACTGCTTCCACCTGTCCTTGGACTAGGTTAAGTGGTTCAGCTTTGACATTTACATCCAAATTTTTAACTTCATCTAATTGGCTAGATAAACCCATTTCTACAGCTTTATTTAGCGCCTGTTCTCCTAGACCAGGATTTTCAGACATTACGAATCAATCTCCACTTCAACTATCCTTGAGTCAATCTAGAAAAGTCGCAAGGAAAATATATCTATCTGGCGGTGGAGGTATAGTTTTATTAGTAATCTATCTCAAAGTATAAATGTGTCTTGAATTTTGAAATTATCCTAAAAATGACATTTTTATTTCCTTGGTTTTGGAGTTATCGTTCAAAAGAAAGATGGTAGTCTCTAAAACTATTATGTAATCTGAGAAAAGTAAAGAGAACAACTTTTGAGAGGAGAATACAACATGGTTGTCACTTTAGATGACACTAAGCGTACTGCTATTGCCGAGAAATTGGCAGCTATGAGACTAATCCAAGATTTGCTCATTCAAAATGAAGAGCAATTTTTGAATGAAATTACTGATAACGAAATTCGCGATCGCATTCGCAAAATGCTCGAAGATGATCGCAAAAACAAGGGCATTCTAGAAACAGTTAATGTCCAATATGGGATTCAAGCCGAGCCAGAAAAAACTGTTACAGAAATGGTTAATAAAGTTCGGCAATTGATGCAAGGATCTGAATTAAGCCTGTATGAAAAAGTATTTCAGCATGAATTATTAAAGCATCAACAAGTAATGTCCGGCTTGACAATTCACAAAGCAGCACAAAAAGTTGGTGCGGATGTGATGATGGCCATTGGGCCTTTAAATACTGTTAACTTTGAAAACCGCGCTCACCAAGAACAACTCAAAGGAATTTTAGAAATCTTGGGTGTTCGTGAACTTACCGGACATGATGCAGACCAAGGTATTTGGGGACGGGTACAAGATGCAATGGCTGCATTAAGCGGTGTTGTTGGTAGTGCTGTTACTCAAGGTAGTGATAAAAAGGACATGAATGTCCAAGATGTCATTCGCTTGGATCATAACAAAGTCAACACCTTGTTCACTGAATTATTAGCAAGCAACGATCCCCAAAAGATTCAAGAATACTTTGGTCAAATCTACAAGGATTTGAGCGCTCACGCTGAAGCTGAAGAAGAAGTAGTCTACCCAAGAGTACGTTCATTCTACGGTGCAAGCGATACTCAAGAATTGTATGATGAGCAAGCAGATATGAAGCGGAGATTAGAGCAAATCAAAGCTATTGATCCCTCTTCTTCTCAATTTAAAGATCAAATTAGACAGCTAATGGATGTTGTTGGCGATCATATTCGTCAAGAAGAAAGCACAATGTTTGCTGCGATTCGCAACAACTTGAGTAGCAATGAAAGCGAGCAACTTGCTACCCAATTCAAAGCTGCTAAACAAAGAATCCAAGAGAAAGCAGCTAAGTAATTAGAGTCTGCTTTGCTAGTAGCAAAATAGTTAATTGCTACAACTAATTTCATTAATTTGGATCACAATACGTTGTAGGAGTGTACAAACGTGCGCCCCTACGGTTTTTTTTAAATAATTGCAATCCAAAATCTAAAATCCAAAATCCAAAATAGGATAACCTATATCCTTAAGCATTTGTAAATGCTGATTCACAGGTGCGAGTGTATTGGCAGTAATCATACCGCTAGCCGCAACTGCTGGTAGTCCGATACCAGGAAATGTGGAGTCGCCACAGCATAGCAGTCCCTTTAAAGGCGTAGTAGAACCTGGAAACAAACCTTTTCCGGCTGCGATCGCTGGGCCATAGGAACCCCGGTGACGGCGTAAAAATCGCTCGTGGGTAAGCGGTGTACCCACAAGAGTCAGATCACAACGCGATCGCACATCGGGAATAATTCGTTCTAAAGCTTGCCACATTACCTGCGATCGTGCTTGTTTTTGTTGCTGATATTGTTGGCTATTTCTGTCCATTCCTTGCCACAATGCATACGGCTCGTTACCAGGAGTGTAGACGTGAATCACATGTTTTCCTGGGGGTGCTAGGGATGGGTCTAATATAGAGGGAATCGACACTAAAACCACGTTTTGATCAGCGCTAACACCTCTTTCCCAGTCGTTGACGATGATGTGATGACATGCTAAATCTGAGCGTAGTCCTTGAGCATCAATACCCAGATGTAGATGCATAAAGCTATCACATTCTGGTGTATCGGCTCGTTGTTGTTGAAACAATTTTGGTAAAGCTGTTTCTGGCAATAATTTCAGCGTATCCCATACCGATGCATTAGATATCACAGCCCGACGCGCCCAAATTCCCTTACCATTACGCAGACGCACCCCTGTAGCCTGGTGATTTTCTACCAGCACTTGTTCGACATGAGCATTGAGCATCAACTGACCACCGTGTTTTGTTAGCCCCCGTACCAATGCATCTACGATCGCACCACTACCACCAACCGGATAATCTAGCACCACACCCGGTCGATACCAGTCTGCAAACATAAATGCCATCTCTGCGGCACTAGTTCCATTTGCTGGTAGTCCAGAAAGCAGAAAACACAGCAAGTCTAGCCAGTTACAAATAAAAGGATCACGCACCACACCGTTGATGATTTGGCTAAAAGCACCAGTCAACTTGAGGATATGAGGTGCATAGCGAACCATAGATAAGGCAAATTGACCCGCTGTGATGGTTGCACCCAAATCATAACGTACAGCTGCCGGGGGAATTGCTACAGCTGCCTGAGCTAGGGGTTTCATCACACGTTGAAGTTGACGCCACTCGGCTACAGCATCCTGACCACGCAGCTGAGAAAGAACTTCACAAAATTGATCAGCACCCACAGTGGTGTCAAAGTCCCCTTCCGGTAACCAGCAACCCCATGTATCGTATGTTACCCAATCTACATCTTCTGCGATCGCATCTAGTACTTGTCGCAGGGGATTAGCAGAAGGTGTGTAAGATAGTCCAGAATAAAGCGACGGCCCAGAGTCAAACTTGAATCCATGACGCTCAAAAGTATGAGCAGCACCACCAGCAATAGCATGGCTCTCACAAACGATGACATCAAAGCCATACCGTGCTAGCAATGCTGCACAACTCAAACCACCAATACCGCTACCAATTACAACTACATCTGCGTTTTCCATAAATTACTCAGGGAAGAGAATCTGGACAGGGGAGTGTGGGGGACAGGTCGAACTCAAGTTTTTGATAGATTCTCCCTTGTTTTTTACTCTCCACTGTCGTCGAGTATCAAAGACTCGTCGTCGAGTATCAAAGACTCGTCGTCGAGTATCAAAGACTCGTCGTCGAGTATCAAAGACTCGTCGTCGAGTA
>NZ_NAPS01000001.1:1400623-1418625 GCF_004323185.1 Westiellopsis prolifica IICB1 | reverse complement strand
TCGTCGTTGAGTATCAAAGACTCGTCGTCGAGTATCAAAGAGTCGTCGTTGAGTATCAAAGACTCGTCGTTGAGTATCAAAGACTCGTCAGCGAAATATAAATACTTGTTTACGAAAGACGACTCTTAAAGCTCTATGCCCAATGACTATTGTAAAGACGTGTAGACGCTCGTAACAGCGGCTTCAAGGTAAGAGTAAAATCGCCCAATACCCCTTAAACTCCTACATCCATTACTAAGAGGTCTTATTCACTTCTTGAGCCATCTTGCGGAAATAGTCCATTTTGGGATCGGGACGACGACGAGCAGTGGGGGAAGGTTCTGGAGTTGTCTTTGGCTCCGGTTCGGTTACTTGTTTGTTTTGAGATGATTTTATGCTGGTTGCATCATTGGTTTCTAAGAAATAGCCAGAATTGGAAAATCCAAATATCCTACCTAAAAAACCAAATACCTGGGAAAAGATGTTTTTGATCAAACCGAAAAACTGATATAAAAGACCTTCTAGGCGAATATAGAGGTTTCTAATTATTTGCGTTAAACCAGACATGGCAGCGCCTCCTGATTGCAGCTTATTATTATTTTGATTTATATCATTTTTTTTGTCATGTTCCTATCGAAGGACACAAAAAACCCTCATTTATAGTGAGGGGAGTAGTAGTATAATTAGGGTACTTCCCAAAATTTTTAATTATAAGTTAGTGGATATGAACTAGTGATCGCAGCTAGTTATACTTATAGCGAAAAAAGTGCGTCGCTCTGAAAATTTGAGCGGGGATAATGATATTACAGTTCAACTTCCCTACCATAGCTTCAAGTACTGCTAAGTTCTGTTAGTTTATTTTTGAATTGTTCATGCTCGGAAAAGAAAAAGTATTGTTTAGCCTTCAAATCAGCAAGATACCAACCTTGCTGACCGTTAAATTTTTCTAGGAAAACGCTAAACACTTGCTCCTTAGTCAAACCACAGTAATCATCTTGGGGTTGGTAAAGTTCTTGTAGTTTTTTAACCTGGTTGTGGCGGAGATTCTGGTTAGGTGCAAAGTGGCGGATGACATTACGAAACTTGCCATCGTACCAATAAAAAATTACAACATGAGGGGGTTTAATTATTGGGGCTTCCGATTCGTCTAGTTCCTGTGCTGATTTGATGAGTTGAAATTCCATATTACTTTGATGACTTACCATTGCTCTGATTGCCTTTAGCTTCTGGCACAATCGTATTGGAATCGACTATCTCGCCAGAATCCTTGCTCATATATGCGCCACCACCAAGGGGAACAAATTCTTCCCCTGGCGTACCTGTAGATTCGGCTTTGTCTGATTTATCGTTGCTATCATTTTTATCTTGTGGCATTACTGGAATTAAGATTCAGCTACTTTTATTCTACAACCAAATTTAATTCACTATTCAACACACATTGATGGGATATTCCTCAGAACACCGACTTCTCTATAAGAAGTCGGGTTCTTGTTTTTCAAGTAACATGTAAGTCCGCGATCGCACTGATTTTATTCCAAATCTTGCTGATTGTATTCGCCAATTAAATCTAATTGTTGTTATTCAGCAATCCATTTAGCAACTAATATTTCACGTTCTCCTTTGTATTCTTTCACCCAAATCATCGAAAGTTTTGGTTTTTTATTAAAAATATTCTGATTAACATTATTACTTGTGAATGATAATGTTCCTATAGGAAGTTTTTGATTACTATTTTCTACTAAAATTTTCATTTTGATTTTTCCTTTATTTGGTTAGTTAGTGAAATTAAGATTTTTGCTATAGATAAATATATTTGTTGTGATTTTTGTAATTGGTTACAACCAGACATGAAGTTTATAGACAAAGTTATTTTGTCTTTCGTAGCATTCTTATTTACCTAAGCTTGCTTAATTGTTTGTTTCTATAGTCTTAATCAATAGAGGATTGCAAGTTTACGCATATTTTGGAAAAAAACAGGAAAAATTAAAGATATAGAAGAGTCGGGGTTCTGAAAATTTTAAGCAAAGTAAATTTTGTGTCAGACTTGATGAAGTATTGTATGGTCTCCAGTTGAAGCGATCGCTTTGCGTAAAAATCTGTTGGTGAATAGTTAACTAACTAGAAACTGCGATTTCATCCAAAGGGGAATCATCATGACATTCAACTATCTAACTACATTAGTTCAGCCGGGTAAGGGTTCTACATATTTAGCGTTGGGTGATGTATACACTTTTTTGGCTACAGGAGAAGATACGGATGGAGCTTATTCAATAGTTGAAGTTCTGATGCAACCGCAAAGTATGATTCCAGCTCATCGTCATGATCAAGCTGATGAAGCACACTATATTTTAGAAGGAGAAATTGAGTATCAGCTTGAAGGTCGGACGATTGTAGCTATTTCTGGAACATTCCTTAATTTCCCTAAAAATCAATATCACGGTTTTAAGAACATTGGTTCAAATCCTGCCAAAATTTTAATAATTATTACACCACCAGGAGCCGAGCAGTTTTTCTCAGAAATAGGACTACAAATCGTGGAATCAATGACTGAGGAAGAAAAGCGTAATCTTTTGTGTCCTCCAAATCCTGCTGACATTGAAAAGGCGATTGAAATTGCTGTCACTAAGTATGGATTAGAATTTCTTTCATAGTAGAATGATGGCGGTTAATCATTGGGTGTGCTAGTGGAAAAAACAAACACAAATACACACAATCTTTGTATTCTGTAAGGGAATGTTTTTTAATAGTTATTTTTGATTGAGTAAAAGAGGTAATTAACGATGGCTTTAAAGCTTTTACAGATTAATTTCCCTTTTAATGGCCCCTGGGGAAACGAAATGACGCAAGCATATTCAGAATTGGCGCACAAACTTTCCGAAACTCCAGGTTTGTTGTGGAAAATATGGATAGAAAATTCAAATAGTGGAGAAACAGGAGGAATTTATTTGTTTGAAGATGAATCAACATTAGATACATTCCTCACAGAACATGTAGCGCGTTTAAACTCTTTTGGGATTGAGAATATCAGCGCCAAGAAATTTGATGTCAATGAACCACTAACTCAAATCACCGGGGGAAAGCTGAAACAGTTAAGTTAAATTTACCAGAATGGCGATCGCTAATTTTTTGGGATGGCGACATTTTTCAATATAGTCATCGGGCCGTATTGTTTGAGAGTCTGCATTTGTTGCTCGTTTCGCACAAACAAAGTTCCAGCAAATCCCAGTGAATTCACTGGTATAGATGCGAAACATTCTTGCGATCGCGCTACGAGCAGCATCCATTCTCGTGTTACCAATAGATTGTAAGCTCTAGATTGTGTATTTTCTAAACCAACTGCCTGTAGCAAAGAATGATAACACTCTAACGTTGTCTCAGCAGCGGTGAATGGCGATCGCTTCCAAAGAGAATCTAGGGGTGCAAAAGCATGTACAAAATCAAATCCTGGGATGGTTGCGATTGAATTGTGAAATTGAGCCGATTTGAGTAGAGGTTCAATCGGTATTCGTACTCCAGTAGGTGTCAGTGGTAATGGCACAAGTTGCAAATGTTTGTGTCGCTGACTAGCGCCTGCAATTTTACTAGAATTGTAAAATGTCAACCCATCAAATTGAGCCATACATGACCACATCGCAGCAAAATCTGCTAATGTCAGTAAACTTTCTTGTTCTTCAAAAGCACGGGTAATCAATAACAGGTGATATTTTGCCACGTTATATTTGTTCAAAATACACACATGGGTATCAGAAATATCTGCAACAAATAAATCCTGTTCGTAGGGAAGAAAAGGATTAAAATCTTTTGCAGCAAAACCGTTTTGTATTTGTGGTTTCTGCTTGACTTCATCCTTACGAGCAAGGTTAGACACAATCCGTACCAAAAAGCAAACACAATCTTGTTCGACAAATTCCGAGTCTGTCGGTATTGAAACCATCGCATCGGTAGCAAGAGCATGTTCAGTCTGCTGTTTTATTCTTGTCCAGAATGTATCAGCTTGCAGTAATATTTTTCCCTGTGCCATTTGTTAAGGTGTGAGTTAATACCAACCAAATTTTATATTATGTTCGCCTGATAGTTTGGGGACACGGGGGACACGGAGAGTGTGTGGGGAGTGTGGGGAGTAATGTAGAGACGCGATTCATCGCGTCTGGAAGTGTGGGGAGTGTTGGAAGACAAGGGGAATAACCAATGACAAATAACTATTGACAAATGACTATTGACCAAATAACCAAAAATTTTAGTCACAATTGCGGGAAACTATAAAAGCAGAATACTTAAGAGAGAAGAATCTATGAGTTGGACGAAAGTTCTTGCAACGGATGCACTTTCACCTGGTACGCGACAAGTAGTAAAAGTTGGTAGCCGGAAAATCTTGTTAGTTAATCATGAAGGTCAATTTTATGCAGTAGATAATGCTTGTCCTCATCTGAAATTGTCTCTCAAAAAAGGCAAAATATTAGATGGTGCGATCGTTTGTCCTTGGCATCGTAGTGCTTTTGATCTCTCCACTGGTGAAGCCAAAGAATGGATCACATGGCCGCCTGTAGTCAGTAAAGCAATGGGTATGGTGTCACAAGAAAAACAGTTACCTGTTTATCCTGTGCGTGTGGAGGATGGGAGTATCTTGGTTGATGTAGGAGACTGACATTCCCTGGGCTAAAAGCCGCAGTTAGTAGAGTGCGTCAGTAAAGAAAAACTTGGAAATACCAAGAAATTATTCGTACTGATGCACCCTATATAGGAATCTTTGACAAATAACTTTGTTGTTCTTGTTCAGTGGGCGTTACTACTCAGTTACCTGTCGCATCATACCAGCGGCAACCACAGTTGATCACGATTTTGATATGCGTAATTATGAATATCAGAAAATTTCATCATCAAGATACGCAAGAAATAATGCAGTTATTTTATGATACTGTCCACAATATTAATATTCGAGATTATACCCCAGAGCAAGTAAATGCATGGGCGCCTCAATACATGAATTATCGAAGATGGAATGAACATTTACATTCCAAGATGACTTATGTCGCAGAATTAGATGGAAAAATTATTGGGTTTGCTCAACTAGAACCTGATGGACATATAGATTGTTTTTATTGCCATAAAGATTTTCAAGGGATGGGAGTAGGAAGTAAACTTTTAGATACTCTACAAACTGAGGCAGAAACATTAGGAATTAACAGATTATTTGCAGAAGTAAGTATTACTGCCAAAGGTTTTTTTGAGCATAAAGGATTTGAAGTTATAAATCAGCAAACAGTAGAACGCCGGCGTGTAAAGTTGATTAATTATCGTATGGATAAAAATATTAGTTCACCAAGCATTGGTCATTAGAGACGCGATTCATCGCGTCTGTACAACCGTTAAATCTGTTTGCCAATAACATAAATCGCTTTAACGACTTCTTGTGGTTGGTTTTGGGGGATTGCGTGACCAGTGTTGGATACGATAACTAGTTGGGAGTGGGAAAGGCGATCGCGTAATCGGTAAGAATTTTCTTTGGCAGAGACAAAGTTATCTGCATCACCTACAACAATTAGAACCGGAACGTTAATCTCGCTGTAGCGTTTTTTCATTTCGTCTAGGGCTGATTGCAGGTTTTTACTATCTTCTAACGAAGCTTGAATTTGAATTGGTCTTGTCCACAATGCTTGTGCTGCTTTTAAATAATCAACATTTGAGGATTTTGATAAAAATGTTTTCTTTAAGTACGTAAACAGAATATACCCTACTAAGACGGGTGGAATAAATTTGAGCAGGGTTTCCAAGAATGAGGAGTGTGCAAATCTCGCTAATGGCAAAAGTGCCTGATCAACTTTATAGGCAATAGCAGAAAAGAAAACAATACCCGCAACTTCGTCAGGATAACGCAGTGCATAGGCCAGAGCGATCGCACTACTTGCAGAATAAGCAACTAATATCGGTCTGTCGATCCCAAGTTTTTGCAAGGCGTTACGCAGTAATTGCGCCTGTACCTGTGGTGTGACTAGGTCTGGGCGATCGCTATAACCATATCCAGGTAGGTCAAAAGCGTAAACACTATATTTTTGAGCAATGCGGTCAATAGTTTCGGGTGGGTAATCTTGCAAAAAACCAGGATTACCATGCAACAAAATCACCGCTTGACCCGAACCTTGGCAAACATAGTGTAATCTCACTCCAGCTACTTTTACATATTTTCCTTGGGGGGGAAAATATGCTTCTGCTTGTCGAATCGCTTGGTTAGTGTACCACTGGCAAGCGATCGCAGCTACTATCAAAGTCCCCAACAGGGGTATCATAAGTATGAGCCAGAGCATTGATTTACCTTTGCAAATTTTCTGCTTCCAGCTACAGTCTACTGCTTCAGAAAACTATCTGGCAGTGATGCAACTAGACAAAAAAATAAGATTGGGGATCTGGGCGTTGTCGGAGTTAGCTAAAACGGCGGTAATTCCCCCAAAATTGTGAATCGAATGTGATTAATTGCTAACTCACCAATTGAAATTTCTTCTTTTGCCAGCCTCGCACCTTTACTAGTTAAAGTTTCAAAGGGGATACCTTTACCAATTTCAATGTGATACCAGCACAAACCCATAAAAAAGCGTGTGGGATAAGGCCCATTATTACCAATATCATCAGGGTTAGATTCCATTGGCAACCAGCCAAAGCCAGGTATATAGAATTCCAACCATACATGGTTGTAGTCTGGTTGTAGGGGGACATGTTGGTGTTCTGCGTAGGTGGGACATTTATAGCGTCCGACGGTACGACAAGCTATGCCATTTAAGCGACACAAAGCCAGTAAAACACCTACGTACTCACCGCAAGAACCGACGCCTCTTTCTAAAACTCGATCTGGGGTATCTATGTGAGGTTTGATACCATAAGACAACTGATCATAAACATAATTACGGATACTATACATTTTCCGTAGCAAATTGGTTTCTGTACCAATTGCTTCTTCAGCAGCACGGCGGACAACGGTAGTATCCATTGCCAATTCATCATCATCCACGAGATAGCGAGTTTGATATTCTGGTGATAGTTCAGGAATATCTTCTACATCCGGCGGCGTGAGACGATATTTTATACCGCGTACTTCCACAACTGCCTTCCAGCCAAACATGTGTCGTTCGCCTGGGGTAAGGGTATCAAATTTAAACACCGCCACACGTTGCCCATCTATAATTTCTTCTTGAAAAGGCAGTCCCACAGGTTCAACGTGTTTCACCTTTTGGCGGTCTGTGTCGCTGGGTAGGGCAATACGCCATTCTAGGTCTTGTAAGTAAATCTCTTCAATTGGCGCAATTTCCTCCACATAGGACATTTCGATCAGATAGCCATTAGAAAGAGCGTAGCGCTTGTCTGGGAAATAACGATAGTGGAGTGGGTGAATAAACGTGCGATCGCGATAGGCTAGTTCGTGGTTAGGATCAGCATTTGGGTTATCGCGTACATAAGGTTCTTCGGAAGCGTAGGCGACGTAGAGAGTTTGTTGACCTGTGTTTGTATCTGTTTGTATTGCTATACCTGTAGGAGATTCAAATGGTGTGAGTACACTAAATTGGACTTCTCCTGTCGCCCTGTCCATGCAGTAAACAGTCTGTTCTGTAGCATCGCAAGCCCAAAGAATTTCATCAGTTACAGCCAAATTTTCTATTCCGACACCAGGAGCATAAAATCTGGTAATTTCTTTACGGGTATCGCGATTAAAAATTAAAATATCTCCCAACTTTTGGCAACTGACATAAACTGTTGATTCCCAAACAGCAATACCATTAGCAGGGTAAGGTAGGGTAACAAAATGTTCCAGCCCCAAAGAATTTAGTTTACATAAATAAACACTATTATCCCTCGTCACCCAGAGGGTATCTTCCCAAATTGCCAAACCAGTGACGTCTGTAAATTCTCTGCTTTGATGAGCATTGAGAATTTTGGTATTGTCAGTGGCAGGATCTATTTGCAGCAGATACCCTTTAGGAGAGTCAATAGCAATCAGGATATCCTGGAAGAAAGTAATGCCACCCAAAACGGCAGCACCTATTGGTCGAATTGTTTTTTGCTCGAACATCTGGCTAGTGGTCAAACTGGGAAGAGCAAAATTCATAATACCTCACGGTATGGGCGAAACGAGCGAGTATGAGCGACCTGAGAAGGAAGCGACACGTAGCAAGATCCCGAAGAGTACGGTTTTAACTGCCTTGAAGATTTGCACCATTACATGATGTGCTATGAAAGGTAGTTACTATAGCCATAACAACATTTTCAAAGTAGCTTTTGGTTATTTCATGAGCTTTCACCTTTGAATACTGTACTTTAAGTTGATGGTTTTTATAGCTATGACTAAATTATGATCGAATTCTGTAACCATTTCCTGTAACTTACACAATGTCTGCTCATTCTCTGCCTGATTCAACTACCCCTTGGCATAGTTTAGAAGTTGATAAAGCAATAGAACTGCTCTCCACGAATGCAGACACTGGCTTATCACCTCAAGAAGTGCAACAGCGATTGGAAAAATATGGTCCAAACGAACTTGAGGAAACCGGTGGTCGTAGCGCCTGGGAAATTTTGGTAGATCAGTTCAAAAACATCATGTTGTTGATGCTGATTGCTGTGGCAATTGTTTCCGGGGTTTTAGACCTGCTGGCTTTGCAAAGGGGCGAGTTAAAACCGGGTGAAGTACCATTTAAAGATACGATCGCCATCTTAGCAATTGTGATTCTCAACGGTATCTTGGGCTATGTACAAGAAAGCCGTGCCGAAAAAGCCCTCGCCGCGCTGAAAAAACTCTCCTCTCCCAACGTCCGCATTATTCGTGAGCGCAAACCATTAGAGGTGGCTGCGAAGGATTTAGTGCCGGGAGATGTGATGCTCTTAGAAGCTGGGGTGCAAGTGGCAGCAGATGGACTTTTACTAGAAACATCCAACTTGCAAATCCGAGAATCGGCACTTACCGGCGAAGCCGAAGCGGTTAACAAACAGGCAAAAACTACATTACCTGAAGATACAGGAATCGGCGATCGCACCAATTCGGTTTTCCAAGGTACAGAAGTTGTCCAAGGACGGGGCAAGGTTCTGGTAACAAACACTGGCATGAAAACCGAACTCGGAAAAATTGCTACTTTGTTGCAGTCCGTGGAAAGTGAACCCACACCTCTACAACAACGCATGACCCAGCTTGGCAATGTCCTAGTCACAGGTTCTTTAATATTAGTAGCGATTGTTGTAATTGTAGGTTTGCTGCGTGGTGGCAACTTAACAGAACTACTGGAAGTTTCTTTGAGTATGGCGGTGGCGGTAGTGCCAGAAGGTTTACCCGCAGTGATCACCGTTACCCTAGCTTTGGGAACTCAACGGATGGTACGTCGCAAAGCTTTAATTCGCAAACTACCAGCCGTAGAAACACTAGGTTCTGTCACCACAATTTGTTCTGATAAAACTGGTACCCTGACTCAGAACAAAATGGTAGTACAAGCTGTCTACACACATGGTTCTAGCCCAAATCAGGATCAAACAACTTCTCTTCATCAAGAATTCCGCGTTACAGGAGAAGGTTACGCTCCTACAGGCGAGTTTCAACTAGAAAATAATCCAGTTGAAGTACAAGACAACCCAGAACTACAAGCCTTGTTAGTTGCTTGTGCTGTTTGTAATGATTCACATTTGCAACAGCAACAAGGACAGTGGACTATTTTAGGAGACCCAACAGAGGGCGCCTTGGTGACACTGGCTGCCAAAGGAGGGATTGAAAAAGACCAGTGGGATAGTAAATTGCCGCGTGTGAGCGAATTCCCGTTTTCTTCCGAACGGAAGCGGATGAGTGTGATTTCTAAGGTTGAGCAAGTAGAAACAGGTGTCTCGCCTTTAAATGATGTTGACCCAACGATCAGCAACTTGGTGAAATCCCATGGTTATTTAATGTTTACCAAAGGCTCACCAGAATTAATTTTGGCTCGTTGTACTCAACTTTATGTCGGTAATGGCGCTATTCCCCTGACTCAAGAACAACGAGATGGTATTTTAGCAGAAAACGATCGCATGGCTTCTAATGGTCTGCGAGTACTGGGTTTTGCCTATAAACCACTTACAGAAATTCCACCGGAAGGCTCAGACGAAACATCCGAACAAGAATTAGTCTGGCTCGGTTTAGTGGGAATGCTTGACGCACCCCGCCCCGAAGTCAGAGCGGCGGTACAAGAATGTCGAGAAGCAGGCATTCGACCGATTATGATTACAGGTGATCATCAATTAACAGCACGGGCGATCGCCACTGATCTAGGAATTGCTCAAGCAGGCGATCGCGCCCTCACAGGTCAAGAACTGCAACGCATGAGCGACCAAGACCTAGAGCAAAATGTAGACTTGGTAAGTATTTATGCCAGAGTTGCCCCAGAACATAAACTGCGAATTGTCCAAGCTTTACAGCGTCGAGGCAGATTTGTAGCAATGACTGGTGATGGCGTTAACGACGCTCCCGCCCTCAAACAAGCTGATATCGGTATTGCTATGGGTATTACTGGTACTGATGTCAGTAAAGAAGCCAGCGACATGGTACTACTAGATGACAACTTTGCTACAATTGTTGCTGCCACTGAAGAAGGTCGAGTTGTTTACACCAATATCCGCCGTTTTATCAAATATATTCTGGGTAGTAATATCGGTGAAGTTCTCACAATCGCAGCAGCGCCGATCTTAGGATTAGGAGGAGTACCCCTCACACCCCTGCAAATTCTGTGGATGAACTTGGTGACAGATGGTTTACCAGCTTTAGCCTTAGCTGTAGAACCCCCCGAACCCGACGTGATGAAGCGTCCCCCCTTTAGTCCCCGTGAAAGCATTTTCGCTAGAGGCTTGGGTTCTTATATGATTCGCATCGGGATTATTTTCGCGATCATTACCATTATTTTGATGATGTGGGCGTACAATCATTCCACCAGCATATCTGGTAATGGACTGAGTCCAGACCGATGGAAGACAATGGTATTTACTTCCCTGTGTCTTGCTCAAATGGGTCATGCGATCGCAATTCGCTCCAACAACCGACTGACAATAGAAATGAATCCTTTTTCAAATCCTTATGTGTTAGGAGCAGTGATTGTCACCACAATCTTACAACTGATGCTAGTTTATGTTCCTCCTCTGCGTAATTTCTTCGGCACTCAATATATTACTTTGTCGGAATTAGGGATTTGTCTTGGCTTCAGCGCCTTAATGTTTGTGTGGATTGAAATTGAGAAAATCGTCTTCCGATTAATTGGCAAAAAAACTGTTTAGGGATCGGGGAAAGGGGAAAGCGGACTTATCAGTTATCAAATTAAACTGTTAACTGATTCATGTCCCATACCCAATTCCCTTTCCCTTTCCCTTTCCCAATCCCCGATCCCCGTACTCTATGAGAAGCCGCTGACGCGTCTACAAAGTATCGTCTCCTCTGGAGAATCCCCAATCCCCAATCCCCGATCCCCGATCCCCTATCAAGGATAAATCAAAATTTTGTATGTTTCTGGTGTTGGTGCGATCGCTTGATCTACGGCTTGAGATAAATTTTGTAATGGATAGCGATCGCTANCAATCCCCGATCCCCGATCCCCTTTCCCCGCTCTATGTATTTAAAAACCCTCCACCTCCGACACTTTCGTAACTATCAAGAGCAGCAGGTTGAGTTTACTGCTCCCAAAACGATTTTGGTGGGTGATAATGCTCAGGGAAAATCTAATTTATTGGAGGCGGTGGAGTTATTAGCGACATTGCGATCGCATCGTACTTTCCGCGATCGCGAATTAGTGCAAGAAGGAGAAGAACTCGCGCAAATTAGTGCTTCTGTTAAACGAGAAACTGGCACTAGTAGTCTAAACATAATTTTGCGTCGTAATGGTCGCCGGACTGTAAATCTCAACGGCGAAAACCTCCGGCGTCAAATGGATTTTCTCGGTGTTCTCAATGGTGTACAGTTTTCTAGCTTGGACTTGGAATTAGTACGCGGCGGCCCGGAAGGTCGTCGTCACTGGCTAGATACTCTGTTAATTCAACTAGAACCAGTATATGCCCACATTTTACAGCAATATCATCAAATATTGCGCCAACGAAATGCCTTTTTGAAACGCAATGTAGAGACGTTGTATACAACGTCTCTACAATCTGAATTAGCTATATGGGATGCACAGTTGGCGATCGCAGGTACGCGAGTAATTCGGCGCAGAGAACGAGCCATACAACGACTCGCTCCGATTGCCAAAATGTGGCACGCTAGCATTAGTGGCAGTAAAGAAATTTTGCAAATCAAATATTCACCCAATGTTCCTTTAGAACAAAATTATCCAGAAAAGGTACAGCAAGCCTTTCTAGAAAAGCTGCAACAACGAACTGTTGCTGAATTGCATCAAGGTACTACTTTGGTTGGTCCACATCGGGACGAAGTAGAATTAATCATTAATCAAACACCAGCCCGTCAATATGGTTCTCAAGGTCAGCAACGAACCCTAGTATTAGCTTTGAAACTAGCAGAATTAAAATTAATTGAAGAAGTTGTGGGAGAACCACCACTGCTACTTCTTGATGATGTTTTAGCTGAACTAGATCCATCTCGTCAAAATCAATTGCTTGATACAATTCAAGACCGTTTTCAAACAATAATTACTACTACTCATTTAGGTGCTTTTGATTCCCAATGGTTGAATTATTCCCAGATTTTTTATGTTAAGAGTGGTGAAATATCAATATCAGAACTTACGCATGGGTAACGGAAAAACAAACCACAGAGAACGCACTAGGACACAGAGAAATAAGAGTTTGGGCGGTTTTTTGCGTAAGTCCTGAAACATTAGGAATTTAAAAATAATAAGCTCAAAACTATTTAGTTAATATCCCAATTACCGACCTCAATAGTTTTAATTTATCTTAATATTAATCAGCAATATTTTTTAATATAAAAATTACTTGTTTAAGTATCTATTTTTATTTTATAGTGATAAAATAACTTAATTGTACAAAGACAAAGGGGGTGAAGATACCATGCTACCCAAAGTTTTACCCAACTTCAAACATTTCTTTGGGGGTGTCGTTGAAGATTTTGGCATTCCTGGTATTGTGGCAGTAATTGTTGTGCCGATTGCGATTCCAGTGGTAGCAGTTGCTGGTAAATCCTTAGCTAAAACAGCAATAAAAGCCGGGATAATTCTTTATGACAAGAGTAGAGGAGCAATTGCCGCAGTTAATGAAAATTTTGCAGATATAGTAGCAGAAGCTAGAGCAGAACTTCCGATAAATAATAATAGTAGACACTTACGACGAATTAGGTAAGCTCAGAATTGGATAGTTAAAAAATTCATGTTTACTTTGCAAAGAGTGCGCTGCAAAAGAAAGAAGCAAAACAATCAAATCTTTGCATTGAAGAAGCATGAAACTGTTCTTAATTCATAAATTCTACCAGATTCAAATAAATCAGGATTGAGAGATGATCACAGCATAAATAATCTCTGAATTAAATTCATACATTTATACAAGTTGCAGTTGCAGGAGAAGTCTTGATGCAAGCAAAAAAAGACGTGGAAATATGGAGAATACTCAAATACATTTACCGTGTCTTTGTTTGTTTGCGTCACGATATTAGTCTTAACAACTGAATGCAATTTGAAATTGAATAATTCGAGATTCGGAGTTTTTAATTCCGAGTAGGACTTGAGTTTGCTTGTCCAAAGACAGTTGCTCTTGCTCAGAGTTTTTTGTAGACAACTGTAGATGAGACCTCTTGCAAAAGTCGAATTAACCCCCTCAATCCCCCGTGAACCAAGGGAAGATTTGGTTCCCTCCCCGTTTACGGGGAGGGTTAGGGTGGGGTAAAAATATTTTTGCAAGAGGTCTATGGATGAGTATGTCTTGTTTTGTGCTGCTTATAAACCTTATATCAGGGAGATCATTAACAAATTTGTCCATCTCCCCATCTTTCCATTACCCATATTTATTTTCTACACCTCACATTCCGTCATCTTAGAGGAGGCGAGACATGAGCAATTGGTATAAATTAGATGTACAAGAAGTTCTGCAACGATTGGGTAGTGATGCATCTTTTGGACTGAGTACATCTGAAGCTAGTCGTCGTCAACAGCAGCATGGTTGCAACGAGTTAATTGAACAAGGATTACGAAGTCCTTTACAAATACTTTGGGAACAGGTGACTGCAACTTTAGTAGTTATTTTGATTGTAGCTGCGATCGCCTCCGGTTTTTTGGGTGACTACAAAGATGCAGTCGGTATCATTGCAATCGTGGTACTGATCGCTGCTTTAGGTTTTAGTCAGGAATATCAAGCCCAAAAAGCGATCGCCACTCTCAAAAAATTATCTCTACCCAATGTCAAAGTACTACGTGAAGGTCGCTGGCAAGAAATTTCTGCCCGTGATTTAGTACCAGGAGATATTATTCAACTGGATGCAGAGGACATCGTACCAGCTGATTGCCGGATCATAGAAAGCATTGGTTTGCGGATTCAAGAAACAATCTTAACAGGTGTATCAGAACCTACAGACAAAGAACCACAAACACTTTCTCAAGCAGATTTGCAACTTAGCGATCGCCACAATATAGTTTACATGGGTACAGTTGTTACCTACGGACGGGGTCAGGCGATCGTCACGGAAACCGGGATGAAAACCGAAATGGGGCGAGTAGCTTCTATGGTGCAAGCAGTCGAACCAGAACCAACCCCACTCCAGAAGCGCTTAGATGAATTGGGGCGAGGATTAGCAATAGCTTCTCTAGCTCTAGTAGTAGTCATTCTCGTTTTGGGAATGCTGCGTGGCGAAGACTGGAAAATCATGCTCCTAACTGCCATCACTCTAGTAGTAGCAGCTTTACCAGAAGGTTTACCAGCAGTAGTAACCATCGCCTTAGCTTTAGGCGCACGGCAAATGTTAAAACGACGAGCGCTGATTCGCAACTTACCAGCTGTAGAAACCTTAGGATCAGTGAGTGTAATTTGCTCTGGTAAAACCGGGACTCTCACCGAAAACCGAATGACAGTTACTGTTCTCGATGTCGCAGGTCAACGCATAGATTTAACTACCCGGATGCGGGCTTGTATCGGAGAAAAAAACCAAGACAGGCCATTTTTACTCTGTCAACCACCAGCCATATCCTTACTTTTAGCTGCTGGTACTTTGTGCAACAACGCTTTGCTAGAACCAGACACAGAAGAGCCGCGTTACTTGCGGACTGTCGGCGATCCCACCGAGGGTGCTTTAGTCATGGCTGCTGCTCAACAAGGATTGTGGAAAGCTGACCTAGAGTATCTTATTCCTCGTGTCGGGGAAGTTGACTACGACTCTCGGCGTCAACGCATGAGTACGATTCACAAATTTCCCACCATTCCCTCTAAAATTCCTTGCGCTTTGGAAACAATTTGGCATTGGGGCGAGAAAATCGGGGGAATGTCCTACATTGTTTTCACCAAAGGTACAGTGAATAGCTTGCTAGATATTTGCAGTCATATCTGGATTAATGGCCAAGCCAGACCACTGACTGAAATTTGGCACAGACATCTCAGTGTCACTTATAGCCAACTCGCGAAAAATGGTTTGCGGGTGATGGGAGCAGCTTTCCGACCTTTGCAGTCTGCGGATCAGTGGGAAGACGTAGAGCAAGAATTGATCTTCATTGGTATGGTCGGTATGAATGACCCTGCACGACCGGAAGTGCGAGACGCCGTACTTACCTGCAAGCGTGCTGGTATTCGTCCAGTGATGATTACAGGGGATCATCCGCTGACAGCGAGATTTATTGCTCGTGAAGTCGGTATTACTACTGATAATCAGACCATTACCAGCGAAGACCTCTCTCAATTCTCTGTTGAGGAATTGCGCTGCACCCTGAATGACACATCAGTTTATGCGCGGGTTTCGTCAGAACACAAGTTTGATCTTGTCCAAACCCTGCAACAACAGGGACACATCGTCGCGATGACGGGTGATGGTATCAATGACGCGCCAGCTCTCAAAGGCGCTAATATTGGTGTCGCCATGGGGATTAGGGGTACAGATGTAGCAAAAGAGGCAGCAGATATGGTTTTGCTAGACGATAATTTTGCTACTCTTGTTGCTGCGGTCAAAGAAGGACGTGTAATTTACGACAATATCCGTAAGTTTATCAAGTATCTGCTGAGTAGCAATGTTGGTGAACTTTGGGTGATGCTGTTGGCTCCTTTTTTGGGAATGCCATTACCCCTGCTACCACTGCAAATTCTTTGGATTAACCTGACAACCGATGGTTTACCAGCCTTAGCTCTGGGTGTAGAACCAGCAGAGCGAGATACCATGAATCGTCCTCCGTACCCACCCAACGAGAATATTTTTGATCGAGGGATGGGTAGAGATATCATTTGGATCGGCATCCTCATGGGTTGTATATCTCTTGCTATGGGATTTTTCTACTGGAAAACAGGTAGCCCTGCTTGGCAAACTATACTATTTACTACTCTGACTCTCTCCCAGATGGGTAATGCCTTAGCAGTGCGTTCTGAGCGTGACTCGCTATTTACCATTGGTTTAATGTCTAATAAAGCACTCGTATGTTCAGTAGGTTTAACACTAGGTTTGCAAATAGCCGTGCTTTATGTGCCGTTCTTCCAGAAACTGTTTAATACAATACCCTTGTCAGCACTGGATTTGGTGATTTGTTTAACTGTCAGTAGTTTGGTCTTCTGGTGTGTGGAATTAGAAAAGTGGCTCCTACGTCGTAGCAATGATCACAATAAATTGCATTTAGTAGCAAAAACTAACGAGGAAAAAGATTTGCAGGTACGTAACCGCCTTACTACCTCTCCACGTTTGCGTTTATGTAATTCCGCAAAACCCAGTTATCGCGCTTCTTCCTTACGTCTGCATTTGCGTTTAAAAGCAAGTGGTTATAAGCGTAAATAATCTTTATGCTGGTGGTTATAATTTCACGTTAATCACGATACACATAAATTTTGTACCAGACGCGATATATCGCGTCTCTACACCGCCTGTATTTGTATCAGATTTTTTGTGAAATGGTATTAGTGGTTGGTAATAATCAAATCTTCGCCTACTGCCACACTACCACTACTAATTACCTGCCCTAAAACACCAGTCTGGGTATGCTGAAACTGTTCTTGCAAAAAAGACAGTAACCTAATATCTCGCTCTCCTGTTTCCGGATTGACATCTATATTTAAGCAGCGATTAATTCTAGCTGTCACAACAATTTTTGCAGTTCCAAGTTGTATTTCTTTTCCAATCCAATCAAATTCTTCCCAAGCAGAGACACCTGCTACAACAATATTGGGACGAAAGCGCCGTACATCTATTGGTTGTCCAGCTAATTCACTTAAATTGTCAATGGTTGCTTGACTGACGAGAGAAATATGTCCCGCTTCGCGGTCGGGGTAGCGAGTTTTGTCAAATTCTCCAACTAGTTGTAGAGGTGCGCGGTTGGGGTGTCTCGCTGCTTGACTGGGGTAAATTCCTGCTAAATAACCTGTGAAAAAGGCTGATATTAAATTCCGTCCTTCAGAAGTTTTAGTATCAGCAACTAATAAATTTATACCTTTGCGCTTGACTGTGAAATTTCCAGTTTGTGGTTCATAGAAACAATTTAAAGCTGCGAGTCCCGGCCAGTCATTTTGCATGATGAAGTTTTGCTTCTTCATCCAAGGTACTATCGTTGAGTTGCTATCTATATCATCTTGCTTGTACATCAAAGCAAAAGCGCGATCGCCTAGAATACCATGTCCTACCTCAAGATGGACGCGATCGCGCTGATCACTACTTAATCCTTTAATTGGATAAATCAATAATTGTTGAATTGATATTTTAGTCATTGGGCATTGGGCATGGGGGATTGGGTTTTAAGAGTCGTCTTTCGTAAACAAGTATTTGTATTTTGCTGACGAGTGTTTGATACTCGATGACGAGTGTTTGATACTCGATGACGAGTGTTTGATACTCGACGACGAGTGTTTGATACTCGACGACGAGTGTTTGATACTCGATGACGAGTGTTTGATACTCGATGACGAGT
>NZ_NAPS01000001.1:1386295-1400549 GCF_004323185.1 Westiellopsis prolifica IICB1 | reverse complement strand
ACGAGTGTTTGATACTCGACGATGAGTGTTTGATACTCGACAACGAGTGTTTGATACTCGACGACGAGTGTTTGATACTCGATGACGAGTGTTTGATACTCGATGACGAGTCTTTGATACTCGACGACGAGTCTTTGATACTCGACGACGAGTCTTTAAAAGGGAGAGTAAAAGACAAGGGAGAATCTATCAAAAATATTCTGCGTGTCACCGTGTCCCCCTTCCCTTGTCTTCAATCCCAGATCCTCAAGCTCTATTCCTTGGCTGAACCAATCGGTTTTTGTCCTGCTGAAATGCTCTGTCCAGCTTGAGTTAAACCAGCTGTAATACTACGGAAATATAAACCACCAACAGTTAGTAAAAATACAACATATCCAACTGCTTGCACAACATAAAGATGTTCTCTATAGCCAAATAGGGCTTTGATGACAATACCAGGAAATTTTTGTTCTGGCAGAATATTGGCTGTATTCCAAACCATTGGCCCTAGTATACAAGAATGAATTTTAGTAAACCTTTCGTAGTAAAAACAAAGGCTTTCAGAAGCGCGATTACTCAGGGCATAATTAGCAGCAGCTTCGTCAAAATTATGTAATGCAGAAATTACTAATCCACCAACAATTAATACCAGCAAAATACCCATGACCTGGAAAAATTGGCGGATGTTGATTTTGACTCCCCACTTAAATAAAAGCACACCAATTCCTGCTGCAACTGCAATCCCGCCAATCGCACCAAGCGCCGGAATTAGTCCTTGTTGAAAATTAGCAGCAATGAATAAAACTGTTTCAAAACCTTCACGAACAACGGCAATTAAAATTAAGCTAAAAACACCCCAGCCAGCATTGGTATTATCTTTTAAAGCATCTGTCACCGCTCCCTCTACTTGAGCTTTCATAAATCTGGCTTGTTTGGTCATCCAGATGAGCATCCAACTGAGCATAGCGATCGCCACTAAACTGAAGACAGTTTCCATTAATGGTTCAACTACAGATGTGTACTGGGGATTAATTGCTCCCAATACTTGTATTATCCAACTAAACAGCAGACCAATCAGCGCACTCAAGGCAATACCAACACCGATACCAGCATACACCCAAGGGTTGAGTCGCGATTGTTTAGCTTTTTTCAACAAAGCCAAGACAATACCAACCACTAAGGCTGCTTCTACTCCTTCTCGGAGTGTAATTACAAAAGTAGGTAGAGCAGTACTAAAGTTCATCTTTAAAATTAGTCCAAAGTCAATAGTCCAGAGTCAATAGTCCAGAGTCAATTGTCCAAAGTCAATTGTCCAGAGTCAATTGTTCAGAGTCAATTGTCCAGAGAATTTCAAATTGACCATTGACAATTGACCATTGACAATTGACCCTTGACTACTAACTAAAATCGCGTAACATTTTCTTCAGTTCAAGATTATGCATCTCTTCTTGACCGATCATATTTCGAGCGAATTCTTCAAGATAAATGCTGGCATCACTGACTGTATCAAGCAAATTTTTATACAGATCTAGCGCTTTTTTCTCATGTGACAAGCTTTCTTCCAAAATATGCTTGACTGAATGTTTGTAACTTTCTTCGATTGGTGCAATTTTCAGGGTCGGGTGTCCATCTAAACCTGTGAGAATTTCTCCTACTTGTTGAGCGTGAAGTAAAGATTCGCTTGCTTGGGCTTTAAAAAAGGTAACAATCGGAATGCGATTCGGGCCAGTTACCATCAAAGAGTAATGAGTGTAACGCACAACTCCTGCCAATTCAAATTCCATGATGGCATTGAGCAGGTCGATAGTCTTGTTTTGGTCAAGTTCTTGCATCAGTATTTTAGTCTTCGCTAGAGGTCAGAAGTTTTTGGTGATGAGCAAAAAGTTAGAGACTATCTAACTTTTTATTTATCACTAAATTTTAAACTCCGACTTTGGAACAAAAAGTCAAAGGTAAGCGACTCTTGTGTTGATTTTGAGGACTCAAGTCCACCCTTCAGGTAGACACGAAGTGGGTTCTGAAAGTAGTCGCTCTTACGAGCGTCTACACTACAAACTTCATTATCGCTGTGCTTGGGTTTTGGAATTGTCAATCACTTTTTGAGATGCTGATTCTATCGCTTTGATTTCTTTGGTGACTTCTTCTGGAGTATTAACTGGTTTGGCTGGTGGAATCACGGTAGGCCAAGCTTTTTTGAGTTGAGTCATACTCGCTTTAATTGCTTTGTCTGCGTCTGGATGATCTTTTGCCATTTGGCTCTTGATACCTTGGTACAATTCGTCAGCGTAGATTACAAAACCACGGGAATCTTGATATTCAATGGCTGCGGCAATTTTACCATTGGCGATCGCTGCACCATATTCTGAGTTTGCAGAATCTAACAAACCGTTAATGACTTGGAGTACAAAGGAAGGTTGGGTGCGTTGTGCTTCTGGTAATGCTGCGATCGCTTGATCTACTGATTCCATTGAAGTAGTAAAATTAGTTTTGACTTTGGCATCTTTGGGGTTAGATTTCACCAAATCTTGCAAACTCACCAAAGTTGTTTTGAATTCTTTGACTTTGCGATCGTTCAATTGCTCTTCTACATCAACATAAATCTCTTCAACTGGGTGTCCAATATGAGGTTCAGCCTGTTTTGGTTGATTTTGATCCAAAAGTTCTTGCGCTACGATCAAATGTCCTTTCATCAATCCTAGCTTTGTTATGTAATCAATATCTTTGGCTTCTCCGGTCAAAACCACTTCTTGAACAGTCACCTGATCCTTAATTTTGTCAAACTGTTCTTGGCTAATAACCTTCTTGCTAACTAATTCCTCTGGACTAGCGTAAGGGCGATTTGCCTGAATTTTATTCGATAATGCTGGTACACCTAGCTGCGCCTCAAATTTATCCAACTCAGACAAAATAGCTGTATTGATGTTAATTTGTTTTTTGCTACCATGACCGCTATGGCTCACTGCTTCAGTTGTTTGTGCAACAGAGTTCGGAGTATTAGTTGCTGGTGAATTTTCGGTGGTTGAAGTACCACCATTATTACAAGAACTCAAGGTTACTATGGCACAAGCAGCGACAGCCAAACATACATAACGAAAATTTTTCATTTTGCTCCTGGGGATCTGTAAAAGCAAGCAAGTAAAAGCGTTTGTTAGCTATATCAGCAGTTAAATATGTCAAATTGTTATGGTGATATTTGACAGCTTCTCTTAGATTTTGCTAAGTTATTCTTGCACCTAGTGAGAGTTTTTATCAACTAGTTGACTATGCCATAAGGTAAAATTTAATAATTAGTTCCAGTTTTATTACTATATAATTAAGATTTATTATCGATAATTCCTCCAAAATAATGGTAAATGCTGCTAATTTTCCTGTTGGGATTGCTTAAATCAAAAAATAATATTTAGTGCTGAACAAATACAGCGAATTTTCAAAGCATTTGCTTGTTATTCATTTTTTGGGCTGCTTTGAATCATGGTTTGGCTAGAAACACAACGTCTAATCCTCAGAGACTTCCAGCAAAAAGACGTCTATCAACTTGCACCCATTCTTGCAAATTCACGAGTCATGGAATTTTCTGTTAGTGGGATTCTCTCAGTATCCCAAACGCAAGCGAAAATAGACAATTTCATAACTTCATATAAAGCATTTGGATTCGGGAAGTGGGCTATCATCTTCAAACAAACTAACGAATTGATTGGTTACTCTGGAATTGCAATCGAGCAAATTGATAATGTAGCTGAACCAGAGATTGGATATCGATTAGATCCAGAATTTTGGGGTAGGGGGTTAGCAACTGAAGCAGCATCAGCAACCATTCAATACGGATTTGAGGAACTCAAGCTTCCATACATTCTTGGAATTGTCGAGCGAGCAAATACAGCATCAGTCAGAGTCCTTGAAAAGTTGGGGATGAGATACGAAAGGGAAACAATTTTTCACGGTATTGAGATGGATGTTTATCGGTTAGATGTCGCAACTTAACAAATAGCTGGAGTAGAGACGTGAAATTTCGCGTCTCTACTGGGTCGATATTGCTATTTTGCTTAAGTATTTTTCGCTGTATTTTGGGAATTTGTTTCAGCAACGACTTCAAATAAGCCCATACATCCATTTTCTGCGATCGCATCTTGATGGGGGTGAAACATATACTTACCTGGATAGCGAAAAGCAAATTCTAAGATGTGACGTTCTGCTACACCCATCGTAACTACATCGCTTTTTTGGCTGGGAGTCAGAGTCATTCCAGTCGGATAAACATTAAAAAAATTAGCGTGCAAGTGAAATGTCACTGCGGGGTCAAATTCAATAATGTTGAGAACATATAATCGAATCAACTGATTTTGGTAAATACGAATCGGATGATCCATGTAGTAATGGGGTAAACCATTAAAGGCATAATATTCATTGTGATTATCGTCATTGACATCATACCCAGCCATTACCAATACAATTTCATCCGCAGCTGGGCGCGACTTGGGCGGATCAATTATAAACATGCCGTATAATCCTTTGGCAATATGTCGAGTCACCGGTTCAATGTGACAGTGATAGAGATGAACACCAAAGGGTTCAGCATCAAATTCATAAATTGTGGCCTTACCATTGCTAACTGGACGAACACCGTCCATTTCAGCAGGGTGAATACCGTGAAAATGTAAAGAGTGGGAATGTCCAGCTTTGTTGAGGAATAATATCCGTACGCGATCGCCTTGTTTTGCTCTCAGTGTCGGCCCAGGTATACGACCATTCAAATCCCAGATATTGTACGATACAGCACTATTAAGTTGAATCTCCGAAGTTCCAGCAGTTAGGCGAAACTCCCGGATTGTCCGCCCATTTTCTCGCTTCAGCGTCCCATAATCAAAATTTCGCAATACTTGTACCGGGTTGACAGCGCTGTTAATATTTTCCTGTGTCTCCAAAGGTGGTACTCTCACCAATTGCTTTTGTGCAGCTAATCTATCCCATACCACAGCTGCGCCAGCAACACCCGCACCTGCTAATCCTAGCTTTAACAGTTGACGGCGATTCAAGAATTTTTCTTGATTGAGAGCAAAGTAGTCAGGCATGGTACTATCAGTAATGATTTGCAGCAAAAAATAAACTGCAAATTTTTTGCAATTACTTTATATTCATATAATAATTAAAAATTATTGTCAATTATTGTTTTTTGTCTGCAAGGAACTATAGATCCCCGACTTTTTTCAAAAGTCGGGGATCTCGCAGCCCATCAAAATTAATGTGGTGAACTAGTAGTTAGACAAAAACCAAGCTACCATTCCCAACTTGTAAAAAGCCGATCTCGATATTTTATGATAATGATAATCATGATATAAATAGTTGAAGAATAAAGGTTGCCAATATAAACTAAATCCTTATATATCTTCAAGGAATGGCTGATTTTGAGAATAATTCTTAAAGTAAAAGGTGTATTACCAATCCTGCTGGGAATTTTCAGCTTTTATATAGTCGTAAGTGCTGCTGCACCAGCCTATGGGATGCACATCATGGAAGGCTTTTTACCTGTAAACTGGGCAGTTTTTTGGTGGATAGTAGCTTTGCCATTTTTTGTATTGGGGTTACGGCGAATATCACACATTACCCAAGCCAACCCGCAATTAAAATTACTCTTAGCATTGGCGGGAGCATTTACGTTTGTGCTATCTGCTTTAAAAATGCCATCGGTGACAGGTAGTTGTTCCCATCCTACAGGAACAGGATTAGGAGCAATACTATTTGGCCCTTTGGCTATGTCTGTGCTGGGTAGTTTGGTACTTTTATTTCAAGCATTGCTCTTAGCTCACGGCGGTTTAACGACATTGGGAGCGAATGCATTTTCGATGGCGATCGCAGGGCCATTTGTCGCTTATTGGATTTATCGCTCAGTGATGACAACAGGTAAACAAAGATTAGCAATATTTCTGGCAGCTGCGATCGCAGATTTGGTTACTTATATCGTGACTTCAATCCAATTAGCTTTAGCATTTCCCGCACCAGTCGGCGGAATCATCGCTTCCTTTATGAAATTTGCAAGTATCTTTGCTATCACACAAGTTCCTTTAGCAATTAGTGAAGGATTGTTAACAGTACTAGTGTGGAACTGGCTTGCTAATTATGGTCGTCAAGAATTAGAAATGTTGCAGCTAATCAAGCAAGATGAGTAAGTCCGCACAAATGTACCAGACGCGCCTTAGCGAAGCCATGCGCCATAGCGCTATTGGCTCCTCTGGTACGAGTTGGGGTCGTCATTTAGCTAAGTTGGGAAGAATTCGTAGTGAGCGATTTATCGCTCTATTAAGCACTGAATTGCTTACTACAAACTAGGTAAATTTGATTTGTTGGGATAAATATGGATTATTAATTTATGACTCATTCAAAATCAAAAAATCAGAAACATCCATGGAATAATTGGTTATTACTATTAGCGGTAGTTGCATTGTCAGCAACACCATTGATAGTACTAAAAGATGCTGAGTTTGGTGGCGCAGATGGTCAAGCTCAAGAAGCTATTAAAGAGATACAGCCGAAATATGAACCTTGGTTTAATTCATTAATTCAAATATCTAGTTCGGAAGTACAAAGCCTTTTATTTGCCGTGCAAGCAGCAGCAGGTGCTGGTGTCATTGGTTATGTAATTGGACTTTATAAAGGGCGCTCAGAACAACAAAATCATCATAATGAAAATTCAGATTGATACCCTAGCTTATACTAATCGATTGTGTTGGTTGCCACCTGAACAAAAACTACTGTTTGCTAGCGTTTTACTAATAATTTCAGCCTTTGCTCATCCTTTTGTACAGATTATGATTGCACTTTGGATGAGTCTTTGGATAGTGATTTACGCAGGTATTCCTAGCAAAATATATTTGAAATTAATTTACGTAGCAGCTTTTTTTTGGTTAACTAGTTTACCCGCTTTAGTCATTAATGGGATAGAAGTATCTCATCTCAATTTAGTAAAAAATGACTCAATTATCGGATTAGCTTTTGGCAATTATTACTTATATATCAGTCATGATGGCGCTGTACAGGGTTTAACAATTTTAACACGAGCTTTAGCTTCTCTTTGTTGTTTGTATTTTATTGTTCTGACCATTCCTTTTACTGCACTCTTGCAAACTCTCAGGCGTATAGGCTGTCCAGTAATAATTACAGAATTGTTGTTACTGATGTATCGCTTTATTTTTGTGCTATTAAACACAGCTTCTGAGTTATGGATTGCTCAACAAGCCCGTGGAGGATACCGTACTTTTGCTACGGGGATGAGAAGTTTAGCGCTATTAATTGGGCAACTTCTCAAACGCACAATAGAAAACTATCGTCAAGTTTCCTTGAGCTTAGAATCCAGGGGTTTTAACGGAGAATTGCGAGTTTGGCATCCCCATCGTTATCATCAATCAAAGCGTTATACGATAGAAGCTCTTTTTGGCTGCGCTTTATTAATAGCATTAGAATGGGGGCAGAATGCAGGAATGGTTACTCGAATTTGAACAAGTAGATTATACTTATTCAGGTGCTAAAGAATCAGCAATTAATCATCTCAATTTCAAAATACCAGCTAAAAAAAAGTGTGCATTAATTGGTCAAAATGGTTGTGGAAAAACTACTCTATTTCTATTAGCTAATGGTTTATACAAACCAGAACGAGGGAAAATAATTTGGCAAAGAAAGCCACTACAATATGACCGCAAATCTTTAGTAAAATTGCGTCAACAAGTTGGCGTGGTTTTTCAAGATCCCGAACAACAATTAGTTGCTTCTACAGTAGAAGAAGATATTTCCTATGGATTATGTAATTTAGGTTTACCAGACATTGAAATTCAACAGCTAGTCGAACAAGCATTAATTGAATTTGATTTAATCAAACTTGCTCAAAGACCTGTACATCATTTAAGTTTAGGTCAAAAAAAGCGAGTATCGATCGCAGATGTGATGGTACTCAAACCAGAATTATTATTGTTAGATGAACCAACAGCATATTTAGATAAACTGCATACTCGTAAGTTGATGACGACTTTACAAAATATCCATGCTGCTGGCACAACAATAGTTATGGCAAGCCATGATCTTGATTTAGTTTATCGTTGGGCAGATTGGATATTTGTGATGGATCGAGGAAGGCTGATGTTAGAAGGAAAGCCCCAGGATGTGTTTAATCAACGCGAAATTCTTGAGGAATTACAACTTGGAGTACCTTTAATTTGTCAGATATTGTCTGCTGTTGATGAAATTACTAAAGATGAAGCTATTTTAGAGCAATTACAACAGCGAATATTAAATGAATTTCTTTATTTTTAGAAATTCACTAGTATTGCTGAACTAAAGTTTTTCGCCCCTCTTCTTAAAATTTGGCGATCGCATTTGGGAGGACATCCCTATCGGTTGCAGTTGGCATTTTATTACCTACAACAGCAGACAATAACCCTGGAAGAACTCTTAGAAAATTCTGCCATCGCCGCTGCCATCTATTTAAATAAATCATAAACATCTCAGACATTTCACAAAAAAATTGCAAAAAGAGGATCAAAAGTCGTAATTTCACAAAAATTATTTATTTTATATTTTGTTTAATTACAATATTTAACAATCAAAATCATAAGTAAATTATTTTATACAAATTTTCTTGTCAATAATCCTGAAGTAAGAGGATAAAATCCCCCAAGAGGGCATTGCACGAAAGGGGTAAATTTTGTTTCTTATGAATTAGTTTCATGCTTTAGTTTCATGCTGGGGCTATTAAGAATTTATTTGTGCCAATAAAAACAAAAACAGGGGAACCGAATGCATATTCCTGATGGTTTTATTTCTCCGCCAGTAGCAGTCGTTACTGGTGTGGCAAGTGTGGCGATGTTGGGTATTTCATTAACGCGATCGCGAGATGCTTTTGGAATTAAACACGCACCTATTTTAGGTTTAACTACTGCCTTTATTTTTGCTGCTCAGATGATTAATTTTCCTGTTGCAGGCGGTACTAGTGGTCACTTATTAGGAGGAACTCTCGCAGCAATTATTCTTGGTAATCCTTGGGCAGGTACAATATGCATCGCCACGGTTTTAATTATTCAGGCTGTGCTGTTTGCTGATGGGGGAATCACCGCCTTAGGAGCAAATATTTTTAACATGGCAATAGTGGGAGTCTGGGTTGGCTGGAGTTTAACCCAAACTTTACAGCGATTATTTGGGGGTTACAAAAGCCGTTTACCATTAGCAGCTGGAATCGCTGCTGCTGTGAGTGTAGTTGTGGCTGCGATCGCTTGTGCGATTGAGTTGGCTATTTCAGGAACAGCACCTCTAGGGTTAGTTTTACCAGCCATGACTGGTGTACACATTTTGATTGGGATTGGCGAGGGTTTGATTACTTCCGGCGTGTTGACTTACTTAGCCACAGTTCGACCAGATTTGTTACCAACAGAAGAACGACAATTAAGAGGGTGGGTAATACCAATAGTAAGTATTCTTTTGATTTCTGGTTTACTTTCCTTGGTAGCTTCTGCATGGCCAGATGGCTTGGAAAGAGTTGCTGAAAACTTAGGGTTTATAAACCTCGCCGAAGAGGTAAGAGTGATAGTACCAACACCTCTAGCCGATTACGGTATAGAAGGATTGGGTGCTATTGGTACAAGTATTGCTGGGATTATTGGATCAATCGTTTGCTTTGGTGTTGCTTTTGGTATTGCTCAGGTAGTGAAACCAAAGAATGCTTAAATTATCATTACCATTACCCTTACGTTTGCAGCTATCTCTAGTTGTTGTCATTGGAGCAGCTTTATTAAAATATGAAGCTTGGGATGCTCTAGCTGCATATGCTTCTATTGCACTCCTTTGGGCTGTCTTCTTACGCGCACCGATTCCTCAACTCACAGGCTTGTTGGGTACAGAATTAATTTTTCTGTCATTAGTGGCTTTACCTTTAGGATGGGAACGAGCCAGTTTTCTATTGGTTCGTTCTTTGGTTTGCTTGCTGACAATGAATAGTTTTTTGTTAACTTTACCACCACACAGTTTTGGTATTGCTCTGAAAGCTTTACCTGTTCCGGGTGGTTTGAAGCAAAGTTTATTGTTAGCAGGACAATACTTAGAAATCTTATTGGCAGAAGTTCAGAGAATGCAACGTGCTGCTCAATTGCGGGGTATTAATGGCCCTGGTGGGTGGTTACGTTACGCTAGTGCAGCGATGATTGGTAGTTTGTATCTCCGCAGTTTAGAAAGAGCAGAGCGAGTTTATGCAGCAATGGTAGCTCGTGGTTATACAGGAGAACTACCTGTAGATTCAAGATTAACAGCAAAAGAAAGATTAATTTTGTTAGTTGCTTGTGCGATCGCGGCTACTTTAACCGTAGCTTCTTATTTATAATTTGCGATCTCACCCCTGGCTTGGTTCCTCCTTTCCTTCTTCTTTTATGACTTAATGACTAATTTCTCCTGTTGAAGGGTACAATAAATGCCGATTGTCTTCCAAACTTTGAAAGCTTCATGATCTCCAGTAACGACTTTCGACCTGGTGTCTCTATTGTTTTAGATGGATCTGTATGGCGGGTAGTGGAATTCCTCCACGTTAAGCCTGGAAAAGGTTCCGCATTTGTACGGACAAAGTTGAAAAATGTCCAAAGTGGGAGCGTGGTGGAAAGGACGTTCCGAGCAGGGGAAACCGTACCACAAGCGACTTTGGAAAAAAGTACGATGCAGCATACCTATAAAGACGGCGATGATTACGTCTTTATGGACATGGAAACCTATGAGGAAGGTAGATTAAGCGCATCTCAAATTGGCGATCGCGTCAAGTACCTCAAAGAAGGTATGGAAGCTAACGTCGTTCGTTGGGGTGAACAAGTACTAGAAGTAGAACTACCTAACTCTGTGGTGTTAGAAGTGGTGCAAACTGATCCTGGTGTTAAAGGTGACACGGCTACTGGTGGCAGTAAACCTGCGACTGTAGAAACTGGTGCAGTTGTGATGGTTCCTTTGTTTATTAGCCAAGGAGAACGTATCCGCATTGACACCAGAAATGACACATACCTGGG
Source organism: Westiellopsis prolifica IICB1 (assembly GCF_004323185.1). Classification (GTDB taxonomy): domain Bacteria; phylum Cyanobacteriota; class Cyanobacteriia; order Cyanobacteriales; family Nostocaceae; genus Pelatocladus; species Pelatocladus prolificus_A. The sequence continues at coordinate 1,389,549 of NZ_NAPS01000001.1, read as the reverse complement.
CAGGGAGTAAATTGTAACTCAGCAAAGATGGAAATCTGTATTTCTATCCCTAGCGGGGATTTCCATCCCTGCCTCGTTTAATATTTAATCTTTACCAAAAAGTCTATCTACCACTAAACTCATCATCAAGTGCATACACCAAAACGTATGCAAAAGTTAATAGGTAATGGGTAATTGGTAATAAAAATAATATTTATGAAATTTTTGTTACCTTCTGCCCTCAGCATAAGTGCCTACCTACACGCCCGCCGCTCCGCGTCTACTGCCTTTTTTAATGCATTATGAGGTAATCAAAGCTGTGCCATTGGACTTTAATGAAATTCGTCAATTGTTGGAAACTATTGCCAAAACAGATATTACAGAAGTAGCACTTAAAAGCAACGATTTTGAAATCACGGTACGTAAAACTATAACTACTACTTCTGGAGTGTCAACAGCAACCGTATTGTCTTCAGGCGTTAATACTGGCTCAGAATTACCGCTTGTCGCGTCAACTCCAGCAGTAGCATCTTCTTCCACACCAGAGGTGACAGCAAGCCGTACTATTGATATTCCAGCTACTACAGGTGTACAATCACCAGCAACTCACTCACCGCTAGAGCAAAAAAAATATACAGAAGTTACTTCCCCAATGGTGGGAACATTTTATCGAGCTCCTGCACCTGGAGAAGCAACATTTGTAGAAGTAGGCGATCGCATCCGTAGCGGTCAAACTGTGTGTATTATTGAAGCCATGAAACTGATGAATGAAATCGAAGCCGAAGTATCCGGACAAGTAGTCGAAATTCTTGTTCAAAATGGCGAACCTGTAGAATATGGTCAACCTTTGATGCGAATTAACCCAGATTAAGATTAATCTACTAATGTCTAAATCTGTAAAATTTCTCAGTTCAGTTCTTCCGAGACAATCCTGATGAAACAAACGTTGCCTGTACCGCCAGAAGTTGTGCAACAAGTAGCTGAATACTTCAGCTTGTTGAGTGAACCAATGCGCCTGCGATTGTTGCATTTATTGCGGGATGATGAAAAATGCGTACAAGAGTTGGTAGAGGCAACCCAAACGTCACAAGCAAATGTGTCAAAGCACCTGAAGGTAATGTGGCAAGCGGGAATTCTCAGCCGTCGCAGTGAAGGAACTTGTGCCTACTACCGGGTGGAAGACCAGATGATTTTTGAATTATGTAACCGAGTTTGCGATCGCCTCGCCAGCAGGTTAGAACAACAAGCTCGGAGTTTTCGTGTATTGAACACAAAGTAATTAGTCATTAGTCGTTTGTCATTTGTCATTAGTCAGTGGATAGGGAACTGTTAACAGGGAACAGAGAGATAAACTAACGAACATGCCCAATGCCCAACGGCAAACGACAAACGGCAAACGACTAATGACTAATGACCAATGACTAAGGTTGAAAATTTTCGTTAAAGTTTTGGCGTGTGAGTGGCTGTTCTAATTCTAAACCTTCGCCCCCTAACACATCGAGTTGCTTACCGTCTACATCAATATATACTTGGGCATTCGGATTTAAACTAGTAGCTGTGTAAACAATTTGACCTAAACGACCTTGCATAGAAGTGCTTCCGCCGCCACTGGTAAATTCTCCAGACAAATTGACACGAACAGTATCAGCTTGAACATCTACACCTAAGACTTTTGTTCCTGGAGGAATTGTACTCGAACCATTACTTCCTTCTGTAGGTCCTTCTAATAAGCGTTGAAAAGCTGCTGTTAAAAATTGGTTGGGTTGGTTACGATTTGCTTGCACCTGGATTGATTGAGAAACCAGTTGAAAATTTTTTCCAGTATCTTGTAACCAATAAATTTGGGTTGTTTGTTCATTTGCTACTTGTGGCGGATTACCCGGTACAAGGCGTTCTGAGGGTGTAGGGTTGGGGTTTTGAGTGGAATTCCAAGTTAATAAGCCGACTCCGCCTCCTACCACTACAACTGCTGCTGAAATAGCTGCTACTATACCAGAAGAAACCCGTTTAGATTCTTGTTGCTGACTCATATACAAAACCTTCCTTGAACTCTTGATACTATGCTACGTGAAGAGAAGTTTGGTTAAAGACGAGACTTACTAACGGCGAGTTTCCAACAACTTAGAAGATGGTTCTACTCTGAAAAATGCTGCCATTTCTAATTTTCCTGGCATCATTTTCCATTTTAGAATTCGCATTTGTAATCCGTCGCCTTCCAAATTACGTAAATCTAATTGTTGATTTATGTTACTAAGAATCAAATTGAGAAATTCTGCTGGAAATTCTTGTCCATCAAGTGATACTTGTGGATCAACTAGCTGAAATTGTCTGCCACCAACGATACTTAATCCAGAATTAATTTTAAATAAAAGCGGTATTACCTCCTCGTCGCTTTGTAACTCTACCTGAAAAATAAATCTATTATTAGCTAGGAATTCTAGCTTGGGATTGGCAAAATTAGAGGCTTGGGCAAATTGCAAACCAGAAGAATTCCGTTTATTAAACTTTTGCACCCTATTGAGAAAATCTGGTGATTGTAAAAGTTTATTGATATCTTGCTCTGTGATCACCAAACGTACTCCAGCCTGCAAAGGTTGTTTTAATTTGGGTGATCTTTGACTGAGACTACTTAGGTCAAATTCTATTTGATCAGTTTCTAATTCTAAAACTGCGATGCGAAAATCTTGTTGTTTTAATTGCAAAGAACGCCCTGCAATTAACACTCTTTCCACTTTACCTTGCAGTAATTGATAACTAGGAGCATTATCCACCCTTACTTGTAGTTGTTCTACTGTCGAAAACTGCGATTTAATCGCATTTTCAGCAGTCTGATCAATTACCAATCCTACAGGAGCAACTACACCCAACAGGCTAGATATGAGGATTGTCAGAAATTCCATATTATTTTGRAGGGAKAGGRGATRGGRGATCGGGGATAGGGGATCGGGGACAAGGGAGAGTGAGGACAAGGGAAGGAAGAGTGGGGAGACAYGGGAAGGAAGAGTGGGGAGACACGGGAAGGAAGAGTGGGGAGACACGGGAAGGGAGAGTGGGGAGACACGGAGGACACGGAGGACACGAAGGACAAGAAAGACAAAGGAGAATAACCAATGTCTAATGCCCAATGACGCCAGGTGCTAAAACGGAGGAGCCACTGCGGTGGACGGATTTCCCGGCATAAAGCACGTGGCGTGGAACCTCCAAGGGCGCACTGGCTCCCCAATGCCCACTGCCCAATGCCCACTGCCCAATGCCCAATGCCCAATGCCCAATGC
>NZ_NAPS01000001.1:1369385-1386261 GCF_004323185.1 Westiellopsis prolifica IICB1 | reverse complement strand
GCCCAATGCCCAATGCCCAATGCCCAATGCCCAATGCCCAATGCCCTATCCCCTATCCACTATCCACCCTTTAAGAGTAGATACAATTTCAGTGATGGGGATTTCGTGAGAATTGCGGCTTTTTCTTTCGACTACTTCGACTTTGCCGTTGGCGATCGCTCGTCCTGTGACTATTCTGTAAGGTATACCGATCAAATCTGCATCTTTGAATTTTACTCCTGCTCGTTCGTTGCGGTCATCGAGTAAAGTTTCAATTCCGGCTTGATTGAGTTCTGTATAAACTTTTTCGGCGATTTCTACTTGTTGAGCGTCGTTAATATTGGGAATCGTGACAATGGCATGATAAGGTGCGATCGCCACAGGCCAAATAATCCCGTCTTTATCGTAAGATTGCTCTACTGCTGCTTGTGCCAGTCGTGATACTCCCACACCATAACAACCCATCACCAGAGGTTTTTCTTCTCCCTGTTCGTTGGTATAAGTCGCTCCCATTGCTTGGGAATATTTTGAACCCAGTTGAAAAATATGCCCGACTTCAATCCCACGAGCGCTTTTTAAAGTTTGTTCGGGATTGTGCATGGCGCGATCGCCTGGTCTTGACTTACGTATATCTACTATTATACTAGGTAACTTAAATTGCTCTTGCCAATTTGCTCCAACTACGTGATAACCAGATTCATTTGCACCTGTAACAAAGTTTTTTAAATCAACGGCGGTTTGATCTACCAAACGCAAAAACTTTGGATGTACTAAACCCCCCTCAGTCTCCCCGTTGACGGGGGAAAGTTGGCTCCCTAGCTGTTGACGGGGAGGGTTGGGGAGGGGTTGAATGTAATCATCAGCAATATCAGGTGCAATATAACCCAAAGGCAAAGTTTTCGTTGCCCATTTTTTCTGAGCGTCTGCGTCGGGTACTGCTAACTTGAGAACTGCGTTTCCACCATATTGGGAAGCTAATTTTGTTAACTCGTTTTGTAACTTAACTTCGTTAACTTCTTGATCACCCCGGATACTCACCAATACTAATACTGTTGTGCTATTATCATAAACTGCTTCGTACAGAACATTTTTCACAACTTGGGTGGGAGAACATTTGAGAAAATTACAAACTTTCTCGATTGTTTCGGTTCCCGGAGTTTCCCGTTTTTCATAACTGGTAAAGCTAGAGGGTTCCGCCTCCGCAGGTAAAGAAACAGCTTTTTCGACATTGGCGGCGTACTTACCATCTTCAGTGTAAAGGACTTCATCTTCACCAGCTTCAGCTAATACCATAAATTCTGTGGAACCAGAACCACCAATCGCCCCAGAATCCGCTTCCACGGGACGAAAAGCCAAACCAGAGCGCCGCAACATATTACTGTAGGCTTGATACATATCCTGGTAAGTTTCTTTGAGGCTTTCTTCATCCACATGGAAAGAATAGCCGTCTTTCATAATGAATTCTCGTCCGCGCATCAAACCAAAACGGGGACGAATTTCATCACGAAACTTAGTTTGGATTTGATACAGGTGCAGGGGTAGTTGTCGGTAAGAGCGAATCATATCACGGGCTATAGTCGTGATCACTTCCTCGTGAGTCGGCCCTAATGCTAATTCTTGTTCGCGGCGATCAGTGAGGGCGAACATGATACCCTCAGCTTTAGTATAAGTATCCCATCTGCCAGATTCACGCCATAGCTCTGAAGGTTGTAATTGCGGTAAGAGACATTCTTGGGCGCCGGTGGCGTTCATTTCTTCCCGGACAATCTGGGAAACTTTTTGTAATACCCGCCACATCAGTGGGAGATAGGCGAAAACACCACTACCGATGCGACGAATATAACCTGCGCGGAGTAGTAATTTATGACTGGGGATTTCAGCATCTGCTGGATCGTCCCGCAGTGTAACGAATAACATTTTTGACAGTCGCATCGTTTGTCCCTTTTTCGGTGTTGCTAATATCTAACTACAGAAGTTTGAAGTATAAATGAAAAGCAGGCTCAAAGAAGTCTGAAGTCTAAAGAATGAAAAAAGATAAAAGATAAAAAATTTAATTTTTATATTTCGCGCTTCATACTTCATAATTCACACTTTATATCGCTATCATCGGAGAACATTACCTTGCCTGATGTCATTAATCAAGCACAGCCACCTCTAGAATTTATTCCGCCAGCATTCAATCCCTCTGTTTTACGAGTGATTCAGCTAGGTTTACCCAGTTACTTACGCTGGAAAACAGCAATTAGCCAAGTTGAAGCAAGTAACGTAGAGGTTTTGGTAAATCTCTATCGTCAGTTTCAAGAGAGAAAGATTCGTTTTTTGATTGCATTTCGCCATCCTCAAACGACAGATCCACTTTGCTTGGGCTACTTGCTTTCCCGACTCGTGCCAAGGGTAGCACGACAGCAGGGAATACCGCTACAGCATCCAACCCATGCTCATTTTATCTACGATCGCGGTATTACTTTATGGGCTGGGAATCAAGTTGGCTGGATTGCTTCTCGTTTAGGTGCAACACCCATTCAACGGGGTAAAGCAGACTGGACAGGTTTGCGTTCAGCACGAGATTTGTTTGCTAATGGACGCTTCCCTATGGCTGCTGCACCAGAAGGTGCTACTAATGGACTTTCAGAGATTGTTAATCCCCTCGAACCCGGAATTGCTCAAATGGGTTTTTGGTGCGCGGAAGACTTGCAAAAAGCTGGACGAAATGAACAGGTTTTGATTGTGCCAATCGCAATTCAATATAGTTATGTTACAGATCCTTGGAATGCGATCGCCAATTTGTTAACTCAATTAGAAGCTTACTGTGGTTTACCTCCCCATAATCATACCTCCCCACTCCCTGACTCCCTCTATCCTCGTTTGTTACGTTTAGCAGAACGTTTACTAAGTTTCATGGAGAATTTTTATACACGCTTTTATCATCAAAAATTACCAGAAATCTCAACGCCATCCCAAGATATAAATCAAATAATAGCTGCTCGTTTAAATACACTTTTAAATATAGTTTTACAAGTAGCAGAACAGTATTTTGATTTGCAGTCCAAAGGAAATTTTAATGACCGTTGTCGCCGAGTCGAACAGGCAGGTTGGAATTATATTTTCAGGGAAGACTATAAAGATGTTAAATCATTGTCATCTTTAGAAAGAGATTTAGGCGATCGCATTGCCGAAGAAGCGAATTTGCGGATGTGGCACATGCGTTTAGTCGAAAATTTGGTTGCGGTTACAGGTAATTATGTACAGGAAAAACCCACCGCCGAACGTTTTGCTGAAACAACATTATTAATATGGGATGTTGTTACTAAAATTAGAGGCGGTAATCCTTTCCAGCGTCCGCTTTTGGGTCAACAAAGAGCAAAAATAACTGTGGGTGAACCGGTATCGATTTCTGAACGGTATCTAGTGTATAAGGCAAGCCGTCAAGGTGCAAGACAAGCAGTTGCAGATTTTACCAAAGATTTACAGCAAGCAATGGAAGATTTGATTGTGAAATAGCCGTGATTGTGGCGATCGCACTTCTTCTGATTTCTGATTTCTTTATTTCTACTGCATCTTTTGTGGAAAAACCTTAGATAAATCCAGAACTAAATCAGGAAAACATGGTAGATTAACCAATTCATTCGACAAGTAAATTACCTTTTTGCGATAACCAAATTTACCTTGGAAATCATGTAATGGTTCACTATAGCACTCTAAGTGATTTTCTACTAAATTAAATATCCAATAATCAGAAATTTTCGCTTCTGCATAAAGTGGTAGTTTAACTTCTTGGTCATATTTTAAAGAGGAATCGGCTATTTCAATTAAAAGTAAAATATCCGCTGAACTTGGGTGAGCAGAAAGATAGTTATCATCAACATTGCTAACTATCGTAATATCTGGTTCGGGTTCACTGTAATCAGAAATAGTAACAGGTTCTTGCCCTCGTACTAAAGCACGGTCTTGTAACAGCTTGATGAATTCCCTCAATAAGAGTGTTTCACAGACAGAATGCGGTTTACCTTTGGATACCATCGGAATGATTTCTCCCCTAATTAGCTCAACTCGGTCATCCTCACTGAAAAATCCGAGTTCTGCTAAATGATCGTATTCAGTTATAGTAAAGCGTTTGGTTAAGACTGTAGTCATAAAATTTAAGATAGTGCAGGTCTACCTGTATGTTAACCGTTAACCATTGACCATTGACTTTTTAAGTTTGCTCTTTTGCACCCAACATCTGCAAAATTTTATCTACATTATCCAAGTCGCCCACAATGCGGCGAATGGGGAGGGGCCAAACTTTTACCAGGGTAGGGGTTGCTGTGACTTGATTTGTTTCTGCTTGTTCGGGATGGCTAACAACATCAATAACTTTCAAAGTATAAGGTTGACTAAGGTATTGTTCTAATAGATCGTGGAGACTCTCAAGAGTACGTTCGATACCGGGGCTGTGTCCAGCAACAAATAGACGTAGGACATAACCTTGGGCGTTTGGTTGTATTTGTAGTGTTGTTGTTTCTTGGTAGTATGGTACTGTTTCAAAAGGCTCTAGACGTACAATTAGGTCATGATCTTCCCAAAGTTGGGGGAATGAAGAGCGGTAACTATGTAATACCATGCGATCGCACAATCCTTCTTGCCAAGGTGCGCTTTGCCATACAATATCCCCTGTGCCAAAAATGGCATTCAGTACTGCTTGATGTCGCATCACGGCTGGATAAGCTTCAGCAAAAGTACGTATCTTTTGTGTACGTGGATCTAACCAATGATCAATAGTTGCTGTGTAGCAAGGAACTAAAAAATGAGGCGGTTCTGGTAAATCTAGGATCTCTTGTAAAGTTGCACACAAGTGTAAATGCCATCGACCTTGTTTACCGGGGTCGATACAATAAATCAAATCTCCTGCGGGTGTAAATAGCGCAATGCCTTTGAATAACTGGGGTAGGATGAGTCTATCTGAAGTCAAGGTTTTTAAAAGGTTAGGGGTTAGAGGCTAAAGGCTAGAAGCTAGTTCAAAATGATTTTTTGATTTTCTAATTCCCAGCCCCTAATCCCCAATCCCCAATCCCTAATTTTTAGACTCGACCTCGAAGCATCTGGGCCATTTCGTTGGGAGTCGGCGACATCTCCAAGGCTGTTTCTTCGGTGATGCGACCTTCTTGATAGAGGTTAAACAGAGACTGGTTCATAGTAATCATGCCGTCAAAACCGGCCTGTTTCATCAATTCAGTAATTTCATCGTATTTACCATCTTTGATCCAGTCTTTAACGGCTTCTGTGTTTATTAGAATATCGTGAAAGGCAGCACGCTTACCATCTGTTGTACGACACAAACCTTGAGCAATCACTGCTACTAAAGATTCGGAAATCGCCACTCGCATAGCATCTTGCTCATCGCCTGAGTACAGATTGAGGATACGTTCAATCGTTTTCACAGCGCTGTTAGTATGCAGGGTTCCCATAACTAAGTGACCAGTTTGAGCGGCTTTTAGGGCTGTATTCACGGTTTCTTTGTCTCGCATTTCCCCAACTAAAATCAAGTCTGGGTCTTCCCGCAAAGCAGCTTTTAAGGCGTTGTCAAATTTTCGGGTGTGCATTCCCACTTCCCGTTGTTTGATTAGAGACTTTTGACTTCTGTGAACAAATTCAATTGGGTCTTCGATGGTGATGATATGTTTGGGCATCTCTTTGTTAATGTAGTCAATCATCGCTGCCATCGTAGTAGATTTACCAGAACCAGTTGGGCCTGTGACTAGAATCAAGCCTTTGTGGTAGTGGCAAATATCCCTAAAAACTGGGGGTAAGCGTAATTGGTCAATGGTTAGGATTTTGAGTGGAATTAAACGCATGACCATGGCATAACCTTTGAGAGAATCAAAGATATTGATCCGCACACGGGCAAATTCATATTGAGTTGCACCATCGAATTCTAGGTATTCTTCAAACCGTTGAATTTCTGCTTGCGTCAAGACTTCTCGCATCCAGTTCACAAAAGTCTCTTTATCCGTTTCTGGATAATCTGTCGTTTGGATTTCTCCACGGTTACGGAAGCGGGGCGGTTCGCCTACACCCAAGTGAATATCAGATATGCCATGATCATAAGCTTCCCGTACTAATTGATTTAAAGTTGGGTGTAAACCATTACTTTTGATACTTGCAACATTGAGATGAGATACTGGTGGTGTTGCCTGCTGAACACTAGGACTTTTGTCAACTGGTGTTTTCAAAGTTTGTGTAGACTGGCGCTGTGTACTGATTGTGGGTGGTGGGGGCGGAAGCGGAGGAACACCACGGACTGGAGTTGGAGCCGAATTGAATGGATTTTGTGATTCTGACATATATCTTTACAATTGATTAGCCCCAGGTTTCTAGTCTGAGGTAATTTGCTGTGTGTGTGCGATCGCTGAGTGTTGATTTGTCACCGAAATTGAATTAAGGTCAATTTCATTAATATTTTTTACTGTATTATTTTTGACTTTATTTAACTTAACAATATTTATTTTTATTGACGATTACATGTTTAACATAATATCTACATGAAACAAGCTTAGTAATATTACTGATAAACAATAAATTTTGCTACATAATTTTTGATAGTTTTCAATTTAGGTGCAGTACGTAGTACTCCAATACGGTTCGGATAAGACAAATCGATATCTCAAAATTATGAGAATCATTTTGGATTATGATAAGAAATATTAAGAATACTAGAAGAGAATTTTTTACACAAACCTAATTAAGTTAGTCGTTTATATCTTATCTGTCTGAGGATAGATGGCAAAAATGAGTTTTTAGCAAAAATATCAATATCTACCTTTGTCCATAATAAAAAAAATATAACTGTTAATTTTATTAACTAAATGCTCATCTTCTCAACTAGTTTTTATATACTGAACTTCACTAATTGTTGATCCCTTTGTTTTTCAATATCAACGAAAGACTTCTGAATTCCAAACAGATTTGCGTATTTAGGAGATACACTTATGGCTCTCTCACAAACAGCTAATTTCAGCAAGACAGATTCTTTGTTAATGGTTAAAAGCTTTTTGATATGGTCTTTCACATTGGCAGTATGCTTGCTGGTTGTCGGTTTTCCTTTGGTTGTTTTCATGGCTACGGTCGGATGTCTATTATCTATTGTTCTGCAATCTGTGATGCCTGTTAGTGCCGTTTTAGTTGTGGCAGGTGGTTTAATTCTGTTTAATATTTTGTCTGTTGTCATCGGTGCAAGTGTGCTGACTGCTAAGGGTATTCATCCCAAAGAAGTGAAGTGGTTGAGCTGGTTGCATGGAGAAACAGAACAAATGCAGAAGACCGTCTATGCTGCTTGCCCACTTACTTGTGACATCAAACTATAACCTAATTGCTAAATTCGACAAACAGTGCATCCTGCCCGGTTTTACCGGGTTTTTTCATGCGTTTTTATAATTTGTAATTTGTAATTTATAGTTATTGACCATAACTTGAACTTCACAATTATTGACAATTGACAATTGACCATTGACCATTGACTATTGTACAGACGCGATTTATCGCGTCTAATGACTAACGACGAATGACCAATGACTAATAACAAACTCGTTTACATTATTTTAGGTACTCGTCCAGAAGCAATTAAACTAGCTCCGGTAATTCAAATTTTCCAAGACTTTCCAGGTTTTGAAACGCAAGTGATTTTGACTGGACAGCATCGCGAAATGGTTGAACAAGTTATGCAGCTTTTCAACCTCACAGCAGATTGTGACTTGGAAATTATGCAACGACAACAGTCTTTAACTGATATAACTTGCCGCAGTTTGCGAGGATTAGAAGAATTATTTCAAGAAAATAAACCAGATTTAATTTTGGTGCAAGGAGATACTACCACAGCATTTGCAGCAACATTGGCAGCCTTTTACCAAAAAATTCCTGTCGGTCATGTAGAAGCTGGGTTAAGAACAGATGACTTATTTAATCCTTTTCCAGAAGAAGCTAATAGAAGATTGATTTCACAACTAACTCAATTGCACTTTGCGCCAACACCTTTAGCTGTGGAAAACTTAAAAAATTCTGGTGTTTTGGGTCAAGTTTACCTGACTGGGAATACGGTGATTGATGCGCTGTTAAATGTAGCTGCAAAGGAACCTGCTTGTAATGTACCTGGTTTGGAATGGGATAAATATCGTGTTTTACTAGCGACTGTGCATCGCCGGGAGAATTGGGGAGAACCACTCCAAGGAATCACCCAAGGATTTTTACAGATACTAGATAAGTTTCCCGACACAGCCTTGTTATTACCATTACACCGTAATCCTACGGTACGAGAACCATTACAGGCAAGTTTGGGCAATCACCCTCGGATTTTTTTAACAGAACCTTTAGACTATGGTGAACTGGTAGGGGCGATTATGCGATCGCACCTTCTTTTGACTGACTCTGGTGGTTTACAAGAAGAAGCACCTAGTTTAGGTAAACCAGTTTTGGTTCTGCGAGAAACTACAGAAAGACCAGAAGCTGCTACTGCTGGAACAGCTAAACTTGTCGGCACTAAATCAGAGATTATAGTTGCTAACGCCGTAGAATTACTGAGTAATCAAGATGCTTATGCAACAATGGCAAATGCAATCAATCCTTTTGGAGATGGTCATGCAGCAGAACGAATTTTGCAGATAGTCCAGAATTATTTGGGGATAGGGGATCGGGGATTGGGGATAGGGGATCGGGGATAGGGGATNGGATAGGGGATCGGGGATTGGGAGACAAAGGGGGACAATCAATTTTAGATATTAGACTTCGTCGTGAGCGCTCAGTCCAACTATTTTGGATTTTGGATTTCAATCTAAAATCCAAAATCCAAAATCCAATCCCCGATCCCCGATCCCCAATCCCCAAAATAGTGCTTCCTTTATGTTACAATTGATCGGCTTTCAAAGCAGTAGCAAGCTTCTTGCATAAATATGGTTCAGTACACTCTCGCTCAAAGCCCAGACATTATCCTCACTGTACCTGGTAAAGATTCAGCCAAAGCCCGTGAGAAAGCAATGGATCAACTGATGCAACTCATGGATGAAGGTAATTTACCTACAGAACTCGAAGATGGATTTAGTGCTAAACAATTGATAGAGGTTAAAGAAGTACCAATAGATACTAAAAACAGTGAGGACGAAATTACTCAAGCTGTTCAGATTCTCAGTAACCTAGCTACATTGAAGCTGAAAGTCCAAGAGTCACGCGCCGAAGCATTAGAAATTCGTAAACAGATTGATATCCTCTTCTCAGATAATTCTGTAACAGAAGAGGAAATTACTCGCCTCAAGGAAGGGTTTAAAATTCTCAAAACTTTTGCTCAGGCGAATCTACGTTATCAGGAAGCAAAAGCCAAAGCAGAAGAGGCGCGGCAAATATTAGATCGTGCTTTAAAATCGCCGGATAAGTGATAAGTAAAATTAACGTGAGTTCGTAGTAAGGACTTTAGTCTTTTCTTGAGGACTAAAGTCCTTACTACAAACAACAAACAACAAACTACAAACTACTATCCCCTGATTTTTCTTACAGAAGAAGAGGTCGGCGCTGAGTTATTTCTGTCGTCTGTGTCATCGTCGTCACCGACACGTTCTACGCTCATGCTCTGTTTGTAATATTGCTGATAGTAGGTATAGGAAGCAGGTGCGGTGTCTCTTGATTTGTTGGCTACCAACCCTAAGATGGGTGTGCCGGATATTTGTAGTTCTTCTAGTGCTTGTTGGAAGACAGTACGCTTCAACTTACCTAAACCAGCAACTAATACCATACCGTTGGTGTTAGCTGCCAATAAAGTCGCATCAGCAAATCCAACTAGAGGAGGTGTGTCATAAATAACTAAATCAAAACTACTATGTAGATCTTGCATCAAGTCCTGCATTTTCTGAGACGCGAGTAACCTGATCGAGTCTGGGGGAATAGGGCCAGCAGAAAGGACGTAGAGATTGTCTTCAATCGGCGATCGCTCAATCACGTTACTCCAGTCTAAGTCTGAAGAAATAACGTCGGTCAATCCCTGAATATTCATTAACCCTACCCGTTGGTGTAGGTTGGGAGAACGTAAATTTGCATCCACAAGCAAAACTCGGTGTCCCATTGCTGCTGCTGCTAAGGCTAAATGGACAGCAACTGTTGATTTACCATCTCCTTGGCCTGCGGAACTGATTACTAGTGAACGAATTGGTGTATCAGAACCTAAAAGCAGAATATTGGTGTAAAGAGAGCGAAATACTTCAAAGAATGAAGCGCGACTTGCTAGTTGTAAGCCACCAGAAGTATTACTTGTATTTGTGGAAAGAGCTATTTCTTTTCTTAAAGGAACAACTCCCAACAATGGAAGTCCGATGGTTTCTTTGAGTTCTTTAGATGTGTAGAAAACATTGCTGAGTTTATCAACAACTAAAGCAGCTCCTACCCCCATCAGTAAACCTAACATTCCTCCTAATAGTAGATTTCTCTTCGCACTATCTGAGATGGCGTCAGGTTCACCCACTTTTGTCAATTGAGGATCTAGTAATCTCCAAGGTTGTAATCTTTGAGCGTACTCGATTTGTAATGCTTGTTGCTTGGCTGAAAATTGGCTTAAGCCTTCGGTGGCAATTTTTAATTCTCGCTGAATATTATCGTAATCGCGACTAACTGCTGCTAAAGCTCGCAAATAGCCATTGAGATTATCTATTTTTTCAGTAATAGCGACATCACGTGCTTCCAACTCCCGGATGCGGCTTTGAAAATCTCTGTTTACCCGCGCTCTTTCTCCTTCCAACATTGAAATCATACTGTCTCTCTGTTGGGAAAGGCGCACCATTCCTTCTTCTTCTTCAGTAAAGATAGATCCTCTTTCAGCAATTTTTTGATTCGTTTGCTGAAGTTGATCAAGAATTTTTTGATAGCGGGGGTTATCACTGAGCAAGGAATTACTTGCTGATGCACCTGGTTGTTGTGACAATTCTTTTTGCAAACCCTGAAACTGAGATCGCATTTGTTCTAGCATCACACGATTATCTAGTTGCTGCTGTGTGAGTGTGGCAACATGACTAGAGACTTCCTGCGCTTTTTGTGCTGGCTCAACTAAATTATTCTTTTGTCTAATGGTTCGCAGTCTTTCTTGCCAATCTTGGACTCGTTGTTCTAATGGCTTTCTTTGTTTTTCTACAAATTGAATTGCCTGCTCAACGTCTTTACGGCGTTCTGCTAAACTGTACTCCAGATAAGCATTCTTAATCGTGTTTAACAAATCAGTCACTAGCTGCTGATCTGGATCGATGTATTGAACTTCTAAAATGTTTTGCTCTTTAAGCTCAATCACTAAGTTGCTAATTACATAGTCGTATTCAATTTCTGGGTACTTAGTTTGAAGCTTTTTGATGACAGGTTCTAGCACTCCACGACTTTGTAGAACTGCGATTGTTGTCTTGGTTTGCTCACTTGTCTCTGGAGCTGCGATATCTCCTATCGTTTGAGGAACATTAGCTATAGCTTTACTCTCACCAGTCACAGGCTTGGTTAAAATTTCAAAACTGCCTTGGTATATTGGTGGATCTGTTTCTGCTTTTAATACCCCTGCGGTTGCTACTAAGCTAGTAGCACCAGCTATTAACAAGGCTCGCCGACGAAGAGCAGCTCCTACTTGACCTAAATTCAATCCGCCTTCATCAGCATCATTTAATTGAGCAGAATTGGCTGTTAACAAAGGGTGATGATATTTTTCTGATTTCAGCATTGTTTTAGTAAATTTAACTACATTCCTCACAGAAATAATCGGGAATTCAGAATTCAGAATTAATAAAGTCAAAAATAAAAGCCCGTAGTTTGATCATGATCATATAGATAGATTATCTAGATCATCAACAAAATTTTTTCTGTTTCGGTGTCCCCAACTTTAATAGTGAGGTGATTCTAAATACTGAATTCCTTATTTTGAATTTGTTGTCACCCTGTCTCAATTATGAAAAATGCCCGTCAATATGGAGCGATGCACTAGATGTACCAATATTTATTGGATAAGCACATCTGATTTTTTTGTCAATATAAAAAATATTAAAAACCAATGGATAAGAGCAATTTTTGTCTTTTTCCCTTTAACCGAGAAGTATTGCTATACATAAACAGTAACATTACGTGAGACATATTGGCAGTTTTATCTAGATCTTCAATCAAGATGTACTGTTGTTATTATAAATTTTTTATACTACACAGGATTGCGATCGCTCACCTGAAGTTGGTCAAAACCAAAGCCATATCATAGCCAATAGTCTGTAACCACCTAACGGCTATAATAAATTTATTCCTTATACTAACTGGGGCGCTAGGATTCGAACCTAGGGATGGCGGGACCAAAACCCGCTGCCTTACCGCTTGGCTACGCCCCATCGCGTTTTCGCTGTTTAACAATATAGCAGTTTTAGCCATGGTTGTGTCAAGTAGTTTCATCCAAAATTTTTGAGGAGTGAGAATTGGGTATTGGAGATTCTCCAAACAAAGACGCATTGGCGTTCGGGGACAAAAGGGAGGGAAGACAAAACAATTAAAAATTCACACATCAAAAATCTTTATCACCAACATTAGAACAATGCCTTGATTTGTGCCAGTGGAATTACAATTGACATTATTTAAATCTGGCTGCAATCTAAATGTGTGCATCCAGCAATTTTGGCAAGTTCCAGTGTCATTTCCAAGGGAAAAACTAGAAACATCAAGCTAAAATCGAAGGTTTTTGATTGTCTATGGCTTGAAACTAGTTGTTCACCAAATTGTCCCTATTTTGTAGTCAGCCCTAAAGCGCTGATTTGAGCGATAAATCGCTGACTACGAACCTTCCAAACTTAGTTTGGCAAAGTACTAGTTGTCAGTTGAATGTTTACTCTGTGAACAAGATTAAAATTGCAGATAAATTTTATTTATAAATCACACAATTATGCCTTTTAGTCGGTCAGGGATGAGCCTTAGTGTTATTTATGACTTCGTCATGCAATTTATCTTCACTACACCGACGTTCCAAAAGCATAAAGTATATGACTTTCGAGAATTTATTTGTGGGCGGGACTATGTATTTGAGCCTATAGAGGGTTTGAAAAAAGGTTATATGACAGCCCAGTGTAAAGGCGTTAAGTGTGGCGACTGGATTATTTTAGAAAATGATAGTCGCCTTTATCGATATCAAGTCGAGGAAATTGATTACTACTCAGAACCATCAGACATGTGGATAGCTTTACTGAGTCAAGGTATGGTTGAAAATTTTTAATTTGATAGGACTTACGCGAAAAACCTCTCAAACTCTCATTCCTCTGTGTACTCTGCGTCTCTGTGGTTTGTTTTTCTGTGATCCGTGCATAAATTCACGATTAGCAAACACTTCCAATAATTTGGTGGATTTTTATTTGGTAAAACTTTACTCAAGATTAACCTAATTATGTTTTTTTGATGAACTATAAGTACATAACGGCTATGATGTATATTATGGTATGAGAAAAATACGTAAGCATCTTCCGCATTCAGGGTTGTTAATTTACCAAATATCTACCACTGTATCATTTAAGAACGCACTTTTACGGTAAAATATCACAAATTTATACCAGGGTTGAGAGTGAAAGTAAAAGCCCGTTCATAGTTTCAAGGTAAAAAATTTACTTAAATATAGAAAAATCAGTTACCCATAACTGTATCTTTGTTTTGAATGGATATCAATGGGAAACATATGCGTGTGTTTGGGGGCGGTATATAGAACTAGAGTTCAGACTATGGTTGGTTAGGTAAAGTTTTGAGCAAGTTTTGCCTTTTGTACCCAAATATACGGAGAACTCGAATCTGAAAATTAATAGTGCTGTTTTAACAGGCGCAATTGCATTCACAAAATACAGCCAAAGGAAAACCAGATAAGATGAACTTGAAAGCGTTAGAGCGAAAAATTTCAGAAAATTCAATCGTTGTGGCATCTGTTGAGCAAATTTCCTCTGATTTGGGAGGTGAAGCCGTGATTCTGAATGTGAAATCTGGTATGTATCACGGTTTGAACGAGGTAGGATCACGGATTTGGAATTTAATTCAGACACCCAAAACTGTGAAAGATATTAAGGCGGCGATATTAGCAGAATACGAGGTCGAAGTTGAACAGTGCGATCGCGATTTGCTTGCATTGCTTGAAGATCTTCTAGCAGCGGAACTAATAAATATTCAAAATGAGGCTACTGTTTAAATTTTTGAAGTTTGATGCAGGCGATCGCCACTTATTAATCATGACTTTAATTTTACTAGCAGCTATGCGCCTGGGGCTGTGGTTACTACCGTTTCGCACCCTCTTAAAACTGTTACCAAGGATCAGTGGTTCGCAAGTTACACAGCAAGTGTCCGTCGGCAAGATTTCGTGGGCTGTAAAGACAGTTAGCCGCTATATACCTGGTGTAAAATGTCTGGCTCGTGCTTTGACAACCCAGGTACTGATGAATCGCAACGGCCACTCTTGCGAACTTCGGATCGGTGTTGCTAAAGGAGAAAAAGGAATTTTAGAAGCTCACGCTTGGATAGAACATGAAGGACTAATTGTCATGGGTTATCTAGGAGACCTTTCCCGCTTTATGCCACTACCATCTCTTGAAGGACTCAAATTATGAGTGGCATCATGGGCATATATTACCTAGACGATCGCCCTGTTGACCGGGAAAACCTGGGAATGATGGTGGAAACCCTGGCACACCGGGGACCCGATGGTGCAGATATTTGGATAGATAAGGCGATCGGTTTCGGACATCGAATGCTGTGGACTACTCCTGAATCTTTATTAGAAAAGTTACCTTTAGCTAACTCTACAGGCGATTTGATGATTACATCAGATGCTCGTATAGATAACCGCGATGAACTTATAAGTAAGTTGCAATTAAATCACTATACATCAGAGAAAATTACGGATAGCCAGTTAATATTAATTGCTTATGAAAAATGGGGTGAGCAATGTCCAGAGCATCTTTTAGGTGATTTTGCCTTTGCAATTTGGGATAAACAAAAGCAAACACTATTCTGTGCTAGAGATCACATGGGTGTTAAGCCCTTCTACTATCACTTTCAAACAGGTCGAACTTTTGCTTTTGGCTCTGAAATTAAAGCTTTATTATGCTTGCAAGAGATACCACGCCAACTAAATGAGGTGAAGGTAGGCGACTATCTAGCAGCAAACTTGCAAGATAAATCCAACACCTTTTACCAAGGTATCTTTCGCCTTCCTCCAGCAAGTAGGCTAACGGTGAATGCCAAAGGTATACAAATACAGTCTTACTGGACCCTTGACCCCAAACGGGAACTACGGCTGAATTCTGATGAAGAGTATGCCGAAGCATTGCGGGAAATCTTTGCGGAAGCAGTGCGGTGTCGGCTGCGGAGTGCTTTTACCGTGGGTTCTCATCTCAGTGGTGGATTGGACTCTTCTTCTATTACTTGTATGGCACGACAGTTGCTAATACAAGAAGGAAAAAACCGCTCATTGCACACCTTCTCAAATATCTTTGATGTTGTTAGTGAAAGTGACGAGCGCTCTTTTATTGAGACTGTGATTGCCCAAGGAGACATGATTCCCCACTATGTCCATGCTGATGAAATGGGTCCAGTGTCAAACTTAGAGGAAATTTTCCGCTATCAGGATGAAGTCATTTCCGCACCTACACATTTCTTGGCTTGGAAGTTAAACGATGCTGCTCAAAAATTTGGTGTCCGAGTTGTCTTAGATGGCTTTGATGGCGATAACACCATATCGCACGGCAATGATTATTTTGCTGAACTAGCGAATCAAGGACAGTGGGCGACCTTCGCTGTTGAAGCTGAGGCTCTTCAGAAACTTGTCGGTGCTTCACCTCTAAGTATCTTGCGCTACTATGGTTTAACATGCCTAGAGCAACTCGCACGCCGATGGAAATGGGTTACTTTTGTCAGAGAAACCAATCAAATACTGCAATACTTTAATATTTCCCGCCGACAGATTTTTCTGCGCCACGGCTTAAAACCTTTGCTTCCCCAGTTCGTGCTAAAGGTTTGGCACTTTCTACGCGGACATAATCAACCTGAGAATAAAGCTAATGCGATCATTAATCCTGACTTTGCCAAGCGCATCGGCTTAGAAAAGCGTATCCAAACTTTTGAAAACCCCCGTGCTAGTCAACCGCTCACAGAAAGAGAAGGTCATTGTCGCGATTTGACTTCTGGCATTTTGACACAAGCGCTAGAAATATCCGATCACTATGCAGCGGCGTTTGGCTTGGAAGTTCGTCACCCCTTTATGGATAAACGTTTGCTGGAGTTTTGTCTATCCCTACCTGCTGAACAAAAGTTGCACAAAGGATGGTCTCGCTTAGTAATGCGTCGCGCCATGAAGAATATTTTACCTGAGAAGGTGCAGTGGCGGCGTGACAAATCTGATATGTCTCCTAGTTTTGAATACGGTCTACTGACATTAGATCGACAAGTTCTGGATCAGACGATGGTTAACCACTTGCAGAGTATCGAAACTTATGCAAACACAAAATTTTTACGTACTGTCTATGAGCGATTGATATCAAAGAGCGAAGTTAACTCTCCGCAAGATTTACTATCAGCTTGGATGGGAGCAATGTTAGCACTAGGATTGCACTATACCAAATTATACAGACCGTAATTATTTGTAAAATATTAATTTTTTTTACTAAATATATGATATATGTTAAAATTGAGAAGCCGTTACTATAGCTTAGTGACAATGCTCAGAGTTTCAACAAACAACAAGGAGTTTGAAAATGAACAAGAGCTATCAAGCACCAAAACTCAATAGCCACGGTACAGTCAGCAAGCTGACAGCAGCCAGTGGAGAGTTCGGATTCCAAGACTTGTTTTTCGGGCATCCAGGCACAGAGCCAACTAAAGGCAATGGTACGCTGAATGCGTGTATTCAGGT
>NZ_NAPS01000001.1:1262353-1368714 GCF_004323185.1 Westiellopsis prolifica IICB1 | reverse complement strand
TCAGGTGAATGGTCAGTGCTTAGATCCAAATGCAAAAGGTAAAGGTATCGATTAGAAAGCAAGGAGTGCTGTAGTAGCCGCTACAGCTTGCTGAAGAAACAGCTTTTAACGTCCTTGCAACTGTTAATCAATTTTAATTGTAGAAGCTAGAGCTTGCCTAGCAAAGGGCTACGGGCATCCGTAGCCCTTTTTCAAAGCCAAGCAATTTACCACAATCATAATAGCTAACTGTAATTTTCTCCAAGGATACTCAAAGGTGTTTGCTTATACTGCCTATAATCTCCAGCTTCACTCTGAGATCCCTTTTCCCGAACTCAGCAAGAGTGAAGTTGTACAACAACCGGATGTAGTGATTTCGCTGCGCCAGATTAGCCCGTCAGAAACTGAAACAGCCGATGGTGCTAATAAGCTGGTGGCATTTTTAGAGTTAGAAAACTCCATAGCGGGCAGGTTTTTGGTAGAATCAGGACGCAAGATCGTTGTTGAACCAGACCCACGAATTGATGAGGATTTGCTTCGTCCTTGTATTCTTGGACCAATTTTTGCCGTTTTGCTGCGACAGCGATCGCATCTTGTCCTTCATGCCAGTAGTATTGCAATCAATAATGAAGCAGTAGCGTTTTTGGGTCACTCTGGATGGGGTAAGTCAACCTTGGCAAATGCTTTTTACAACCAAGGGTATAGTTTACTTACAGACGATGTGATGGCGATTGAAGTTGAGAGTAACCCTCCGATGACTTTTCCCAGCTTTCCCCAAGTCAAACTATTACCAGATGCAGCCGCTTTTTTAGGATACGACTTTGAAACATTAACTTCAATTCATGCAGGAATAGCAAAACGGAATAATCGTCTTGACCAAGGATTTTCCCAAACTGCTTTACCAGTTAAGCGGATATATGTGCTGGAAAATGTAGCCGCAACCCACAACGAAATACAACCTCTATCACGTCAAAATGCTCTGTTGGAATTAATTCGACACTCTCGTGCTACCGATTTACTAACTACACCAGACTTTGTTAGCTCTCATCTGCGTCAGTGTACCAGTTTAGTGAAGAGTGTGCCGATATTTCGTTTAAAAAGAAAAGGTTCTTTAGCTGCACTACCGGAATTAGTCAAGCTAATAGAAGAAGATATTACTCAAACAATATTTGATAATCTAGATAATATTAAATTGTTTGCATCTGCCTAAAGATATATTTTAAAAAATGAAAAGCAAGGATTTAAAATTTTGAATAGAAGATTAGGCAGAGCGATCGCTCAATTTTATTATCTGCCAAAAACACTGCATTTAGTCTGGAATGCATCTAGAGGATGGACGATCGCCTGGGCTATATTACTAGTTATTCAGGGACTCATGCCAGTTACTACGGTCTACCTGACTCGCTCAGTGGTTGATGGTTTGGTAGCGGTTATCGGGGCTGGAGCAACTTGGCAAAGCGCTCAACCGATTATAGTTCCCGCAGCAATAATGGCTTGTGTCTTGCTGCTGGGAGGAAGTTTACAAACCCTGATGGAATGGGTACGGACAGCTCAATCTGAATTTGTTCGCGACTATATCACCAGCTTGATTCATCAAAAGTCTATAGCAGTAGATTATGCCTTTTATGAATCATCAGAATATTATGATCACCTGAACCGAGCGCGCAGTGATGCCAGCGGTCAATCTCTTTCTCTGCTAGAAAATTTGGGTAATGGAATACAAAACAGCATTACCCTTGTGGCAATGGCAGCAATATTACTTCCTTATGGTGCATGGCTAGCAGTTGTTTTATTAATCAGTGGCCTGCCATCTTTATATATAGTCTTAAATCTTAATCGCTACTATCACCGTTGGTGGCAGCAAACTACCACAGAACGGCGGCGCGTAGAATATTACGATGCACTCCTAACTAACAGCAACACTGCTGGGGAATTACGCTTATTTAACTTGGGTTCTCACTTCCAATCTAATTACCAAAAATCGCGCTATCGACTGAGGTCAGAATATCTACAAATAGTCAAAGTCCAAAGTTTAGGGCGCTTTATAGCGATGATTTTGGGACTTTTAGTTTTTATTGCTCCCTTGAGTTGGATAGTTTGGCAAATTTTGCAAGGAAAGATGAGCCTTGGTGAACTTGCTCTGTTTTTTCAAGCATTTCAACAGAGTCGGGGCGTAATGGTTTCCCTGCTGGGTAATCTCGGACAAATCTATAGAAGTAGCTTATTTATCAGTAATTTATTTGAATTTTTAGAGTTAAAACCGCAAATTATCAGCCCAACCCAATCCCTACCTATTCCCAAGCAGCTAAAAGAGGGAATTAGCTTTCAACAAGTTAGTTTTAGCTATCCTGGTAGCGACCGACCCGTTTTAGAAAATTTTAATCTGACTATTCCGGCGGGTAAAATAGTGGCGATCGTCGGAGATAATGGTGCGGGAAAGAGTACTTTAATCAAACTACTTTGTCGTTTTTATGACCCTGAGTCTGGTTGTATTCAACTAGACGGAATCGATATTCGCAATTTATCAGTTACAGAATATCAGCGTTTAATTACAGTCCTATTCCAGTTTCCTGTTTACTACTACGTCACCGCTGCCGAAAACATTGCTTTCGGTGATTGGTCAGCAACTCCAAGCCCAGATGAGATTGAGTTGGCGGCTAAAGATGCTGGCATTCATGAGAAGATTACTAGCTTACCTCAAAGTTACAACTCAATATTAGGTAAGTTGTTTCCTGAAGGTACAGAACTCAGCGGTGGACAATGGCAGCGTCTTGCTCTAGCAAGAGCATTTTTGCGACGTGCCGAAATCATTATTCTAGATGAACCGACCAGTGCAATGGACCCTTGGGCAGAGTTTGATTGGTTAGAGCGATTCCGCACTATGGCAAATGGACGGACTGCTGTTGTCATTACCCACCGCTTCACTTTAGCAATGCGGGCTGACATAATTCACGTCATGCGTGCTGGTGAGATTGTGGAATCAGGAAGCCATGATGAATTGCTGGCTCAAGGTGGTTTTTATGCCCAGTCTTGGAAAGAGCAAATGGAAGTTACTAGTAATGTTCCTGTTTAACTATGCAAGAAATTCTCTCTCAAAAAGAGGCACAACTGGCAACCGTATCATTACCTAAAATATACGGTATTTCTATCGACTCAAAAGCTTTGGCTAAGTACAGTCGTGAACTTCAGTTAACGGAACCCACCGAGGCACTGTTTAAGCTAGCTCAAGCTATTGCCAGCAGTCCGATCTGGGCAGAAATGCCCGGAAACATCTTAATTGTTCGTTCCACTCCCCAGCCTGCACTCTTTGTATTGGGTTGCTTGAATGAAGCTGGTAGAGTGCGAATTGCTACAGAACTCCAGGATTTGAATCTGAACATGACTCGTCTGCGCTATGTCAGCTATCGTCAAGCGGAAGCGGATTGTGAGCGTCTGGCGAAACAATTAATAGATTGCTTTGGTTACGAGGAATTAAAGCAGTTTCACTTCACTGGGATTCCCCGTGGAGGGCTGATAGTTTTGGGAATGCTGGCTTACGCTTTGGGGCTAACTGCCGACCAGTTAAAACCACCACCATCGCCCGATGTGCCTTGGGTAGTGGTGGATGACTGTGTTTTTACTGGTTCTCGACTGAGCAACTTTTTGCAATCTCATTCTCATCAGGCAGTAATATTTGCCCATCTTTATTCTCATCCAGATTTGCGAAAAGCGATCGCATCTCGTGAACCGCGCGTTCAAGCTTGTTTGAGCGCTCAAGATATTCATGACTATGCACCAGAAGACTTCGGCGATAGTTACCCAGACTGGTACGCACACTGTCTCACACAACTAAATGGAATCCGCTACTGGGTAGGGAAGACAGACAATATCTGCTTTAGCTGGAATGAACCAGATCGCTTTGTTTGGAACCCTGTGACTGAAACCATAGAGGGTAGTTGGCTGTTAATTCCTCCAGAAATCTGCTTGAAAAATCGACTCAAAACTGCTAAGGAAGCTCCTATTATCCAGATGCAGCAGGAGAGTAAAGGACTCATTCAACCAGGGTTGCAAGTCATCTTTGGCGAGTATGAGGGACAGATTGTGATTGGTAATTTGGCAACTCAAGAAAGCTTTTACTTGACTGGTGTGGCTGCTGATATTTGGCAAGCAATTATTGAGTATGGTGAGATAGAGAAAGTCATTACATCATTATTAGAAGACTATGATATTGAAGAAGTTATTCTCCGGCGTGATGTAGAGACATTTGTAAATGATCTATATACCCAGAATTTACTAACAATAGAAGGTAAAAAGTAGATTTTTGAGTAACAGTCATTTGTTTTATTTAAATTCTTTAGTGAAATACGTAAAACTTATAATGTTAACAATGACACAATCTAGAACAAAAAATATAGACATCACCATCTGTCCTGAAATGCAGCTATTGCTTGATTGTGCTTCTACTAAAATAGACGCAGGCAAAACCGAACAAATCAAAAGTTTGATTCAACAAGCAGATTTAAACTGGCAAGAAATTCTCAGTAGTGCATGGCAACACGGTTTGATGCCACTTTTGTATAGTAACTTGAATGCGATCGCGCCAGATACTGTTCCAAAAGATATTCTCAATCAACTTCGCAACATTTTCTACACAAATGCTCAACGCAGTTTAATCCTGACTGGGGAACTTGTGCAACTCCTGCGCCTATTGCAAGAAAATGGGATTGCAGCTATTCCTTATAAAGGGCCTGTTTTAGCAAATTTATTATATGGAAATATTGGATTGCGTCAGTTCTGTGATTTAGATATATTGGTACAACAACAAGATGTTTTAAAATTTAAAACCTTGCTAATGTCTAGAGGATACAGACCAAAAGTTCAATTAACCGAAGCTGAAGAAATTAATTATTTAAAAGATAAAAGTAAACATACTTATAACTTTATAAATGATAGCAAAGACATAATGGTGGAAATTCATTGGCGAATTACACCACGCTATACATCTGCAATTGAAGTTAATTATATTTGGGAAAATCTCCATTCATCTAGCCTTGGTGGTATGAAAATATACACTTTCTCGGCAGAAGATTGGCTACTATTACTCACTAACCACGCATCAAGACATCGTTGGGAAAAGCTCAGTTGGTTAGCAGATATTGCAGAATTACTTAGACAAAATACCGAAATTAATTGGGAAAGAGTGATTCAAAAAGCTAATGATTTTGATTGTAGAAGAATGCTTTTTCTTGGTCTTTTTATGACACGCCAGTTAATAGGACTAAATTTACCAATAGAAGTTATTAACAAAATTACAAATGATCAGAAAGTTGCAAAATTAGCTTCAGAGATTAGTCTAGATATACTTAATCAAACTAATACTAATCATCAGTTTATGCAAAATACTCGCTATCATATTCAGGTAAGAGAGCGTTTGCACAATAAAATTTTGTACTTAGAGTTATTCTGGCGTTGGTTAATCAGAGATAAAAGTGTTTTACTCGACGAATAGATAATCAAGCAATCAAAAATAAGTGATTTAGAACTCTAAAATTTTTATCTTTTATAACTCATATTTCAGCCTTTAATTGTCTATCTGCTTCCGTAACTAATTGTGCATTATACCTCTTGCACGAATGCAAAACTTGCCCTCATCCCCAACCCAGCAATTCTCATTTTGAAATAAAGATAGGACTCCTATTTGATTTTTGAAAAAACTCAGTACACTTTTTGTTCCCTGTTCCCCGTTAAGAGTTCCCTACCTTCACGAGTAAGTTCAGAAATCAAATCGGATTGCTATAGAGTATTAACCCGGATTTTGAAATTTCAAATATAGTACAAATTAACTAGTTCTTCAAAAGATGTTGACAGAATCAAGCAAACACTGTAGTATTTTTGACTGATATTACTATGCTAAAATACATAGCAATATCAAGCTAAGACGAGTAGTAATCTTTGATTCATCCTACTCTGAATTGACTTTTTTGTATTTAGAAGGAAAAATATGACACTAACAGGCAAGTGGTCTGCCGATAACGGTAACAAAGATATTTACGTAATCCAAAATGGGGTTACAGTATTGGTTCATTGGACTGAAACAAATCCATATTGGAACTATTCTTCAGGCATTGTTAAGAACAATGAAGTAAAGATGAGTTTCGGTGGTGGTGATCAGTTGAGTGGGACTATCGCGACGGATGGGAGTAAAATTAGCTGGAACAATGGGAGTTCTTGGAGCCGGGTGAATTGATATTCAACCTCTTCTGGTCAATATTGACTAGAAGGGGAGCCAATTTAAAAGTCCCTTTCCCAAGTTTGCCAGAGGGATTTAGGGTGTAGAGCTTTGCTCTTCAAGGAAGAGTGGGTAAAGATTCATGCAAGAGGTCTATTGTAAAAGCGCGAGTACTTCAAAATTTGTAACTCCTGCCATCGCATACCAATTAACATAGCCATTGAGAGCATATAGCCAGGTTCTTCTAGCTGAGTGAAAATGAAACCATAAATCAACACAGTCAGCATTGTAAATTTGCAAAAGTCATCTAAGCAAATTCGACGCCAGACGATAGACGCAAGATATAAATAAGCTCCTAAACCTACAAATCCAAAATCTCCCCAAATACCAACCCAACCCCAAAGTGGAGCGAAAAAGCTAGAGTCTAACCAAGAAATTTCACTCCAAGCATCCCAAACAGCCTGACTAGCAGGATGGATAGTAGCACCCAATGGTTCCAATAAAAATGAGTAGTCCTTTAACATCCATCCCCCTAATCGTCCAACTGTATGACCTGGCCCAAGACCAAACAACCAATTTAAGGGTGATTTATAAAATGTAGGAATAATTCTAATTGGTGCTAACTTAAGTAATGTCGCTTCACCATCAGGACCGTAAAGTTCTGGTCTAATCCAGGTATTAAAAGCGCTAAATGCTTCTACATTTTGTATGCACCACCACAGCCCGTAACTAATTAAAATTGCAGCTATCAAATACTGTATGGTTTTTCTCAGATCTTGTAATTTAATCATGATCAGTATAAACCAAGCTAGCAGCCAAACTAAAAGCACCTGTTTAGCGTCTGCAAATAATAACTGAAAAAAGGCAGCAGCAATAATGGAAATTCGTAACAATATTGGAGCAGTCTTAGCGCTGATTAAATAATACAAACCAAAGGACATAGATACAGCAGCAGCAACAACATGACCGGAGCCTGTAAGATAGAAAACTCCTTGAACATTGTCTGTTGGTTGCATTTCAGTGACATTCAAAACACCGACGGTGATCAGAAAATGCTGGGCAATACCTAAAAAAATATGAAAACAACCGAAGCGTAATATCCAAGCTCTAAATTTTTTAAAATTTTCTGGAGAAATAGGAATACAAATTATTGCCAGTAAAACTAGAAATGGCTCACTTAGCAACATCAAAGATAAGAATATATTAATTAGCCCAGCTTTATTGAAAAAGGCGCTAGCAGTCATCATTCCCAGCAGAATTAAAAAACCAGCCAGAAGTGCTTTAGCAATTGAAATTTGGTTTTTATTTCTTACTTTAGTTTTAGTGACTACAATTCCACAAGCTATTGGAACGATTAGGAAGTGAACAAAATTGATAGGTGAAGGGAAGCCAATAGAATTAAGAATTCGGGGGAAAAAAGCGGTAGCAAAAGCTAGTAGTATGAGAAGCGAATTTTTAATGTATCCTTCCTGTTTTTTGTAAACTCCTATCCCAGCGTTCATCTATCCCCCTGAATTTACTTAATGTTTCCAACCAAACTTTTGCATTTTGGTATAAATTTCCATGAGTTTTTGGTAATTTTTTTCAGCTGTGTACTTTGCTTCAAACTCTACCCTTGCTTCCTGGCGCATGTCAGCAAGCTTTGCTGGATTTGCTAAAATCCACTCTACCTGGGTTATTAAGTCATTTGCATCACCAGGACGGAAATGAAGCCCAGTTCGACCAGAATCTACCAACTCTGCTACAGCACCAATATTGGCAGCAATCACGGGAGTTCCTTTAGCAAACGCCTCAACTGCAACACGCCCAAAGGTTTCATACCATTTCGAGGGAAAGACCAAAAACATCGCTTCTCCCATCAAATCATGCACTTCTGACATTGGTCTGCGTCCTAGCCATTCTATAGAAGAATGTCGTTTGACAGCTGCTACCACTTCGTTAGCTAAAGGACCATCGCCCACAATTTTGAGAGGTATTTGTACACCGAGATGTTCCCAAGCTTTTAACAGGGTGTCTAAACCCTTTTCCACAGAAAGCCTACCTACAAACAGAGCATAACCACCACTTCCCTTACCAATAGCGGGTTCGGGACTGACAAAATTTGGTTTGACCACAATCTTATCTGCTGGGAGACCACCAGCAATAAATTTCTGTCGAGCAAACTCAGTCAGAGCTATGTATAAATCCACCGTCTTTACCCAAGTACTCATCAGCCCATGCACAGTCAGCATTGTCGCAACACCAACACTTGCCACTTTGCTGTTGCGATAACAACCATGCAATACTCCTGGATAGGGAACAGATAGCCCCAAGCAGTCTTCACAAATGTTTCCATTACGGAAAAATAAAGCGTTGGGACACAAAAGACGGTAATTGTGTAAGGTCTGAACTATGGGTACTCCTTCTTTTTTTGCTGCATAGTACGCTGACGGGGAAATTAGCGGAAAAAAATTTTGTATATGCACTACATCATAAGGTTGTTCCTTCAATAGATGTTTGACTTTTTGATAAGCTTCTTGAGACCAAATTGTTTTCGTAATCTTGCTGAAGTTGCTCAATCCTGCCATACGATCATTATTTTCTTCATATACTTCAACATGATGTCCTCTCTCACGTAAGAGTCTGACTTCAGCTTCATGACACTCATCCTCTCCTCCTCGAATCTGATAGCGGTTATGAATAGATAAGATATGCATTATTTAAGTACCAAACATATATTTAGCAATAAATTTATTTTTTCTCATCAGATATACAGTTAGCCAACTTAATAAAAAGCTGCAAACAGAAAATATTATTAAGGAAAACATCGTTACTTTTGCCATCAAAATTGGCAGATTTTTCTCTAATAAAAATTGAAATATATTTATATAAAATATATGAATTAAATAAATACCAAACGAACAAGATCCTAAGCTATTAATCAAGCTATTACTTGTCAAATATTTTGATAAATAAATACCCAAAAATAATAGTGAGAATCCTAATAATAAATCCTGCACGACAATAGGTAATATTAGCTTGCCATAACTACAAACAGTAAGAAAACAAACAAACAAAAAGAGGATAATATATTTAACATTTTTAGTATACTTTTGACTGGAAATTAATCGCTGAAAAACCATTGCAATGAAAAGATATGGAAGACATCTGATTATAAAAGCTACTTCAACAAATACGATTCTCCAGAGCGGAATTTCATTTGCATTAGGTGCTATTAATTTCACTATATTTTGAAAAGCGATATTAGGACCTAGCTGAAAATCATTTCCAGATACTACAAATAAATTATATGTAACTGTACTGACTATACTTAAAAAAACTATTACAATCAGTCTACTATGCCGTCTGACTAAATACTCTGCAATTATTAATAAACAAGTGCCTACTATCAAAAGAGGTAAGTAGTATAATTGCAGCGATGCACCTCCAAAAAAAATCATTGAAACTGGATCTAAAAATAAATCTTTAATTTTATCTGGTTGTTTGCTAATGTTAAACATCAGTATTTTAGAAAATAAATAAAATACAGTCCAGATAATGTAGGGTACGATAATACGCTGAAATCTTTGCTTCCAAAAATCAACAGATAATCCTGTATATACTTTGCCCATCGAGAAATAAAAAGATGTAGCTAGGAAAAAGGGAACTGCAAAAGAAAAGAGGCTTCTAAATTCTGATGCTAAAGGGCTTATATAACCCCAAGTTTGATCACCAGAATGTAATAAAACAACAGCATATGCTGCAATTCCTCGGCATAGATCTACACCAGCCAATCTTGATTTTTGCATATTCTCTGCTGATAAAAATACTGTGAGCGTATTGATAAACTTCATCAAAGCAAACTGTTCTCGCAGTCTTACTTAATTTGTCAGCTAGCAATACGTCATTATACCTTTTTATCACTTTTTACAGAGAATAATCTTTAAACCTCGTTTGGACTTAATTTTGTAATCGATTTTGGATTTTGGATTTTAGATTAACCGACCATTCCGAGCAGGGTACAAGAAAGCGGATTTATCCGTGGAATAAATCGAATGGGGGTTAGGGGGAGGGACTTGTACTCTGCTCGGAATGATTGGTCATACAAGAAAGAGGATTAGTTCGAGTGAAGCAACATCGGCTTAGGCTGATTGCTATTTGGTGCTGCGATTTCTTCATAAAGTTGAGCTAAAGCTAAACCCATAACTTCTCGGTCAAAGACATCTCTGACTCTGGTTTGTGCGGCTTTACTCATGCAGATTCTAAGTTCTACATCTTCTGCTAAACGGGTCATTGCTACAGCTAAATCCTCTACGGCTTGTTGGGGTGTGTGAGCAGAAACTTTAAAACCAGTTTCAGATGTGACCTGAACAGCAGGTCCTCCTAAATCCAAGCACAGCACTGGACGACCAGCTGCCATTGCTTCTAGACAAACCCAACCGCCAGAGTCATGGAGGCTAGGATGAACCAGCGCAATGCACTGGCTTAATTTCTCTAAGCTTTGCTCTCGTGGTAGCCTACCCCAAAATTTCACCTTTTCGGCAATTCCCAGTTCTTCGGCCAGATTTTGCAATCTTTGGCGTTCAGGCCCATCACCTAAAATCCAGTACTCCGCATCTGGTAGATTAGCTTTAGCAAAGGCACACACTCCCAGGTGAAAACCTTTCCAGTGCAATAATCTACCCATACTAATAAATCTAACGGTGGAGTCGGTGGGCATTGGAAACTGAGCAAGATCGAGAATCTCTTGTTTGGGTAAACCTGATTCGCAAATCACTTCTACCTTATTGATACCCATTTTGCGAATGCGTTCAGCGGTATCCTCTGTTGTGGCTCGGACTACAGCACTTTTTTTTGCAGTCAAATGAACAAATGGGTCGAGTTCACCCAACCAGCGAACCAAGGTGCGTGCAGTTTCGTACGCTTTAGCACGCAGACTAAAATCTCGCCAAAAAGCTTTTGGCGCAGATTCTCCGCCACCAACCGGACCCCAAATAAAAGGAACAGGTAACAGCGATAGGAAACTAGGATTAGAATATTTTACAAAAGTAACGTGATGAATGGCATCAAAGCCAATTTGGCGATGCAGGCGACGGGCAACAAAATATGCTTGAATTTGCCAAAGGTAGTAGTGAATTTGCATCGCCCCTGATTGGTTCCAACGCCACAGGCTTCCCAGGATAGGTAAATTAAAATACACAAAGTGCAAGTTAGGGACTGGGTTGCGAGCTAATTCTGCTTCAATAATGTCGCCACTTTCATCAGGTCTGGTCAATACCCAGACCTCATGGTATTTGGCGACTTCTCGCGCGACACTCCAGCCCACACCAGGCTCAGAACCTCTACCCGGTTCACATGAGTATGCAGATATCAGGATTTTCATACTTAAAATACTTGTCGTTTAATCTTGATGACTGGCTGCTTGTGTCAGTTCTCGCCATGCGTAAAGGAGCCGACGCTCTTTCCACTTAGTTACTGACTCACCAAATCCTGCTGTAGTTTTAATCATGAGTAAACTTCCATCTAATTCAAATTGAACAATGTTCAGCAAATTTTATACTGAATTATTTAGGGATTATTTTTCGCAAAAACTATAGAATTATAAACATTTAAATAACCTAAAGCTACTTCACGTGGCTCGAATTGTTTTCGTGCAAATTCTTCTGCACGCTTTGACCAATTATGAAGCATAGCTGGTTGACTAAGAGCTGCTCGCAGACGATCAGCTGAAACTTGAGGATTTGCCGATAACAAAAGACCTAAGTCATGCTGACGAAAAAGTTCAGCAAAATTAGGCATCTCAGTCACTGCACAAGGAACTCCTAAAGACATAGCCTCAACTATTGACACCGGAAACCCCTCCCAACGAGAGGTTTGAATGTAAAGGCTAGCATTAGCCAAAACTTGTAATTTTTCCTCGTTAAATACTGGCTTGTGGAAATAAACATTAGGAGGAGAGTTACGTTGAAGATTTGTAAGTTTTTTTATAGTTTTTAGTTCTTCATTTCCATATAAATGAAACTCTACTTCTGGTAAAAATTGAGCTATCTTTACTAAAATATCTAATCCTTTATGTAGAACATCGAAACGACCCAAGAAAACTAATTTTTTAGCTTCTACATTACCCTTCCATTTATAATTCATTAACTTATGGCTATCAAAAGGATTTGCTACCCAGCTAACTTTACCTTGGTAACTGGGTACAAAAGCACGCACCGTTTTTTCCTCTTTAGGTGTTACTACTGTAATTGCAGATGCTTGAGAAAATCTTTTTTTCTCTATAAACAAGCTATACAGTATTTTTTTTGCTTGACTCCGCTGAGAGTCTAATCCACCATGTGGAGTAATGACGTATGGAATTTTATCTTGAACTAAATTTTTTGCGAAGGAAGCTTGCGTGGGAATAAATACTGAGTGCATGTGTACAATCTGTGGCGTGTCAGTATGTAGTAATGATTTGAAAGTTTTCGTGTCATAGTACCAATTATTTGCTGAAATAGAAATTAACTTAATACCAACAGCTTCAGCTAATGTTTTTGCAGCTTCATTTGGTGGGCTATCTAGCAATAAAGTTACCTCATGACCAAGTAAAGCTTGTTCTCTAGCAACTAACCAGATTGTTGTATTTACTCCATCTACTACATGTGGAGAAGAATGTGAACCCAAATGTAAAATTTTCATTGCCACACCCATGTAAAATACATCATTAAATCTTTCAAAATATTTGACTATCAAATATCAATTAATTGATGATGAATATTTTGATTGTTCTAGAACTTTTTCATAGACTTGTGCTACCTTATCTCCTGTGTTTTCCCAGGAAAATGACCTAGCTCTTGCTAAACCTTTTTCTTGCAAATGTTGATAATAGATAGAATCTTGAGAAAGGTGTAATACTTTCTCTGCTATTGCTTGACTATCTTTTGGATCAATCATAATACCCGCATTTCCTACTACTTCAGGCATAGCTGAAACGTTTGAGGTAATCACAGGGGTTCCACAAGCCATTGCTTCTATGATTGTGATCCCAAATCCTTCATGAAATGAGGGTGCTATTAAGATATCAGCAGCGTTATAAATTTGAACCAGAGTTGATTTATCCGGTTTTCCTAAATAGGTAACATGACTTTCAATTCCTTGAGTTTGGATAAATTTTTGCTCATTATCTCTAAATGGTGAACCTGCTTTCCAAAAATGTATTGATAGTCCTTTATCTTTTAAAATTTTTACTACCTGAAGAATTGTAGGAATGTTTTTACGTGGATGATCATTTCCTACGTTCAGTAGACAAATTGTGTTTGATGAAATTCCTTGTTGTTGACGAAAAAAATCTGACTGTTTTTTGGATAATAGTTGAAATACAGGATCAACCGTATTAGGAATGACAGTAATACGTGTTGGCTCAATATTTAGTATTTGAGTAGTATCTTTAGCTGTTACAGAAGAAACTGTGACAATATGATTGGCGTGCTGCATCGCTAGCACAGAGTTCACCCATAGTCGGTGACTAATTATCGGTAACTGCTGTGAACCTTGAAGATTATCGCGATAGAAATAGTTAATCAAGTCATGACAAGTTACAACAATAGGTATGTCTGTTTTCTTTAACCAATTAACAATATGACCTTCACTATGGTCGATAATATGAAAGATATCTGCTGTTTGCTTTTTGACTCGACTTGGAAAACCCCAGAAACGCTCATAATATTTTTTCCCTCTAATCAACAAAGAACGACTGCTTCTATCAATCGAATGAGGTGTTAGTTCAACAATCTCCCAATCTGGTCTAACAATTCGTAATCCCGAAATCAGACTATCAGCATAGACATCCATACTAAAGTTGGGCATTGTACGCACAATTACTACACGCATTGTTACCCTATTGCTGCAATTGAATTTGATCAAAGCTAAACTTGATGGATTTTGGATCAAGTATGAAGGCTGATTGCATATTCTCCTTTCTTTTGATTCAGGACTATGTTCCAAAGACTAATTAAGCGTTCAGCAATTCGTTCATGGGTATAATTTTGAGCTACTCTAGTAATGCAGTAGCATCCTACATCTTGCCACCAACTAGGTTCCTGGATCATTCGCTCTAGGATAGCTGCTAAAGCTTGGGGATCTCCTTCTGGAAACACTAAATCGTCTCGGCCGATGACATTGGGAATTTCACCAGAACTTGAACCAACCACTGGTACACCCATTGCCATTGCTTCTATAAGCACATGACCAAATTGCTCTTTCCAAGTATCGGTGGTGCGTGAAGGCAAAACCAATACATGAAACTTGCTAATTTCCTCTGGTGCTTGCTCGTGGCGTACTGAACCCTGCCAAAAGACTAAATCGGCAACCTGCTGTTTCTGTGCTTCTTGTTTCAGTGATTCTTCGTAATAACCGGAGCCACACAAAACAATTTGATACTTGAGACCCCGTTCTTTCAGGAGCCGAGCTGCTGCAAATATGGTATCAATACCTTTTTCTGGAACCAATCTTCCGAGAAAACCGATACAAAACTCTTGATTTTTGTCTCTTTTTGATAATTGCGGACTGAATAAACTAGTATCTACTCCCATCTGGGGCATAACTTCCATCAAGCCAGTATAACCCCACTGGCGCAGCAAATTTGCTCCATCCTGATTGCCAGGAAGTATTAATTGTGAGGTGTTGAGGACAAATTGGCGTACCCAGTGGCGCGGTCTTGGTAGGGTACGTTCCATGTTCTCCCAACCAAATACGACTAGTGGCTTACCAGTGATTCGGCTCCAAACTGCTAGCTCAAAAGCACAAAGGGAAAAGACTTCTTCCTCAACTTGCACTAAATCGGGTTGAAAGTCATTGACTACTTTCCAGATTTGCCAAGGTGCATAAATGTGAGCGCCACCGCGACCTGTAAATAATACAGGTGCTGTATAAATTTTGATTTTGGGGTAGGCTTTTTCTACTTCCAAGAAGCGATTCCACTCCAGAGCTTTCCAGTTACTGGGAGTTAGCAAACCTACTTCGACTTTGCCAGTTTGGGCGATCGCGTTCAATTTTCCCTGATTCACTCCTACTACATAGGTGTGACTGATAAAAAGTACGCGTCGGTATGAGTCCGCCATGAATTTGTCGTTTTATACTATACTACGGCTACAGATAGCTGAAAATTGTTTCGGCATACTTTCCAGCAGAGTGTTGTCGGGCAAAATTTCGAGCAGTAATCGGATCTAAAAATTTTTCTGGCGACTCCTGCAAAAACCGAGTTAAACCTTGGGCAATTTCACTTACCACTACCGAATTTACATTTAGACCTAATTTGTAGTGGCGTGTCCACTCGCCCATCAGTCCGTAATCACTACATAAAACAGGTTTTTGAGCAGCAGCGGCCCGAATCAGAGTATTGCTTGTCCCTACATGACGTTGATGGGTAGTTAATACCACATCTGATATACGGAAATAAGACTGAATTTCCCTCTCCTTGACAAACTGATCGCGAGTGATGATTTGTACTGGTAGAAGCTCACAGAGTTGCATGATTTTAGCTTTTACCTGTGGTTTGTCTGCGCTACTGATACAACCAACTAGTAACAAACAAAATTTCTGGCACAGATCGGGCGGTAGCATAGCCACTGCATCTAGAATTTGATGAATGCCTTTGCGTCCGTCTATAATGCCAAACATCAGAAATACCAGACGACCTGGTTCAATTCCTAAGTTCGCTTTGAAAGAATTAGCTTTAAATTCGCTATCGGAATAAGTCTGTACTGGATCGGGTAAGTAGACTACTTGAGTATTGCTGCTTTCTTGGTTAAGATGCTTGACTGCAAACTGATCTAAGCTAAATAGGGTTTTAAACTGGGGATGGCGCAGAGCTAAAGAAATGTGAACACGTTCTTGCAAATGGCGGATGCGATCTTTTTGCGAAAGAGTAATATCTTGAAAATCTCCGTAGTGAAATCTTGGTCGGAAGTAAATACCAGAAAAAGCACAAGGGAGCTTGCGACGTAACACAACTGATAACTGAAAGGTATCAAAGTACATTAACAAGCATTCTGTAGTGCCTAGATTTTTGGCATATCGACTCATTAAGCTCCATTCGCGCAAAGCACGTGCTTTGCGTCGCGTGAAGGTAGACCAAGGACCAAGTTCAGCCTCTTCTTCGGTAGTAATCGGGACAAAACGCAGGCGATCGCTTCTGTAAGTTGCAGCTAAATCCACTACGTCTTGATGTTGCTTTAAAAACTGGGGCATAACTACAATATCTATGTATACTGGTAAGTCATGTTCACCCCAGTAACGAATCAAATGTTGAATGAAAGCACCATGATGACCACCACAAGACATATCAAACAGCATTATCCGACGCCGACTGAGTGCTTTGTGCTTCAACTGTGGCTCTGTTAGCTTATAAGATGTTGTCATCTTTTATCCTCTTGAGCGACTGTTTTTAGCTAAATTGCGCTTGTGGCAACCGCGTTTAACTAATCAAGTATATAGAAAATGTTTGCTGCTATTTACTTTTTCGTGTCAAGTTGTCAATGCTGAATGTGTAATCGCAAGTATTACACTATGTAATAACTAGCTAGAATTCATGATTTTATTTGTGCCAACTATTACCCTTGTGCGTAG
Organism: Westiellopsis prolifica IICB1; assembly: GCF_004323185.1. GTDB lineage: Bacteria > Cyanobacteriota > Cyanobacteriia > Cyanobacteriales > Nostocaceae > Pelatocladus > Pelatocladus prolificus_A. Next base: position 1,351,940 of record NZ_NAPS01000001.1, on the reverse strand, counting down.
TGTGCTGTGAGTCTTCGCGCCAGCAACTTTCTTGCCCAACGCTTTAGTCTACCCGAACCGTAAACTACTTTGAATACAGGGGAAAAAAGAATATCTGGGAGATACTCACCCCACTGCAACAGCCACTTTTGATGGAGAGAACTGAAGGTACAGAATTGTGGATGATTCACAAGCTGACGATGAAGTTCTTTCGTTTGTGCCTTTGGTAGACCTTTGAGACGGGACATCAAGTAAACATCATGACAATATAGTAAATTAAAGCTCACAGATTTGAGCTTTTCTGCAACTACCTCACCATAAATACGTCTTAAAAACTGTTTTTGTTCTCTATGAATTGCTTCACCAACACTTTGACCTCGTTCTAGAGAATCCACGGTCAAACTTACCTGACTGGTTGTATTTCCTCCATGAAAGCGAAATTTACTTAACGCTTCTGAAATAGATTCAACTACCGTAATAAATGGCGCTAAAAAGGAGACCAAACTATCTGCATTGCGCCGAAATGTCTCATTTAGAGGAAAGATCAATTCAGCAACTTCTCGTCGAACACTCAATGCAGATGCTGGAGGTACACCTGCTGGTGGAAGACCACCATTTTCTAAAGTCTCAAGTGCAACCCAACCAGAAGATAACTTCTTGAACATAGGAGTCGGTCTAAGCAAGTTTCCCTGACCATCAATTTGCATGACATTATGAATGACAAAGCCATATTGAGGATCAGATTTAAAAGCTTCTACAACTTTTTCCAACTTCCTATCCATCCAGAGATCATCTGCATCTAGTAAGCAAATGATTTGACCTTTACTCTTCTGGTAGGCTGCATTTAAAGCACTAGCAACACCACCATTTTGTTTGCTTATGAGTTTGATTCTAGAATCCTGATGAACATACTTAGCAATGACATCACAGGAGTTGTCAGTGGAACCATCATCACAAACAATGATTTCAAAGTTTTGATATGTCTGGTTCAAGACGCTTTCTAAAGTCTCATTGATGTATCTGTCGTAATTGTAGTTGGCAATGATCACAGATACTAATGGGCTATCAGGAAGCTGTGGTAATTTAATTGGTTGCAGTTTTTCAGTTTGCAGTTCTTGCATGGGCTTTCCTCATAAGTTTTTATTTTGCTTTAAATTGGCAATACCTCTTTAGATTTTGATGGGATTGTCTCTAAGGAAAGTTGAGAATATATTTCTTGTAAATATTCTTTCATTGCAGTTTCTTGAGGTCGAAATGAGAAGTGTCCAGCAAAGATATTATTGAGGACAATGATTGGTCTAGACAAGCTCATACAATCCTTACATAAATGTGACTCATCTAGCCCAAGACCACCTTGGGAAAAAGAAGTTCGTAAGCCACCTATTCTTTCCCAAAGTTCTTTTTCAAATAAAATAGCTCCTATACTAAATCGATGGGGTACTGGTGAATAACTGAAAGGTTGTGTTCTGATGTAATTAGCTGTATCATCAAACGGCAAGCTTTTTTCCCATAACCACTTAGCTGCTTCTCCATCAGATTGTGCTTTAATATCACTAGCAGCATGTATAAGTTCGCCGAATTTTTCTTTATATTCTTTCTCGGCAGCAATAGTTTTAAGAAAATTAATGTAAGAATAACCATTAACATTCAGAATCGGAGCGCAAACTCCAGGATAATATAATCCTTCTTTCTGAATACGCAAATAACCTTCTTGCAGATCATCGAAAAATCCCTCGGAGATGAAAATATCTTCATCTAATTTGTAAATCCATTTCGCCTGTGGATGGTTAGCTATTGCTAAGTTTTGTACGAGTGCAACTTTGTTGTCTTTTGTATAAAGGTATGACCAACCTAGATTTTCTGCTAATTGTGCTAAGGGAGCAACATACAAGCCAGAAGAAGCTATACACACATCAATATCAGATGGAATAAACTTGGCTATTCTATTTAAAGTTAAAGGCCACAGAAAATCTTTGTAACCAGCAAGGATAACAAGAAGACGCTGACTACCTTTACTTCTATCAATGAATTTATAAGAACCATTAAAGTTTAACCAAGTTATCCATCTCATTAACAAGCTAGTATTAGCTTCAAGTTTGATAGGCACTTTTGGAAGACGAGCATTTTGTTTATGAGATGATTGTTTTGATTTACTGATTGTCATCTGAATTGATATCTCTATATAATGTGTACTTGATAAAAAATGTCTTTATCAAACCCTTTGTTAATGTATCTGATAATTTAGGATTTACAATCAATCCTAAGTTGTAGTTGCTATTTCTTTTTCAAACAAACCAAGCGCTCTCAATACAGCTTGATCCATATCATAGTACTTGTAATCTGCAAGTCTTCCGGCAAAAATTACTGTTCCGTTTAACTTCTCTACTTCTTTCAGGTAAAGATCCAGGCGATCGCGATTTTCTTCATTTAATATTGGATAATAAGGATCATTTTTTCCAGGTATATAAGCTTGAGGATATTCTCTTACCAAGGTAGTTTTAGGAGAAGTTTGTCCTGACAAATATTTCTGTTCAGTGATCCGAGTAATATCGTAATCGTTAGGGTAATTGACGGTTCCAACCTCTTGATACCACTCTTGATCTAATGTTTCAAACTCAAAATTTATACTACGGTATGGCAATTCACCATACATATAATCAAAGAATGTATCAATCGGACCAGTACAAATTATCCGATTAAATTGAACATCATTGATAATCTCGCGGTAATCTGTATTTAGAAGTACCTTAATGTTGGTATGAGCTAACATCCGACGAAACATTTCAGTGTAACCAAGCTTGGGCATAGCTTGATAAGGATCTTGAAAATAACGGTTATCTCGACTGATGTAGACTGGAACACGTCCTGTGACTCCCCTATCCAATTCTTCTGGTTTAACTCCCCACTGCTTCATGGTGTAGCGCAGGAAGACATTTTCATAGATGTAATCAGCTAAAAAAGTGAGATCTCCACTTGCACTTTCACGTAGTTTTAGAATGGGTACTTTGACCCCAAAACCAAAGTTTTCTAGAAGCAGAGCTTCTAACTTTTCTGCATATTTTGGTGGGAAAAGAGCATAGAGTGAATTTAGATTAAAAGGTATAGGAACTTTTTTTCCTTCTAACACTCCAAGGACATGGTGATAGTAATGTCTCCACTCAGTAAATTGAGAAAGGTAATCCCAAACTTTTTTCGATTTGGTGTGGAAAATATGGGGACCGTATTTATGTACTAAAATGCCATGTTCATTGTAATGATCGTAGGCGTTGCCACCGATGTGATCTCGTCGTTCTACAATTAAAACTCTCTGTGCAAGTTGAGTGGCAATTCTTTCAGCTAGCACACAGGCTGAATATCCAGCACCTATTATTAACCAATCAAATTTCATAGAGTTTATCCTTGCTTAAGACTAAGGGATTTTGAAGTTTCACATTCAACTAAAGAATGTGTATTTTTTTCAATTTCTAAATCACAAAAACTGTTTTCTGCTAAATTTTCTAGTAGAGATTGCAATTTCATGCGAGAAATGTATGGCCAACCACCTTCCTCTTCAATATTTTTCAATAGGCTGTAAAGAGCTTGGCGGTTACTTGGCAAAGATTCCAGAAATAGACTATCTCGAATTTCCTGATGTAAACCCTCTAGCAACCGTAGCAATGCAAGTAGTGCTAAACTATCGCCCTGGCATTTTTTTGCTTCTGAGAGAACTTTCAGTGCAATAGTTTCTAACATCAAATTATTTCTTTGTTGTTTCAGCTCTGTATTGGTGTACATGCTGTATGCTCTGAGAACTAAGGTAGGGTAAATTTGTTTCTAGAAAAAACGAGAGTCAAGGTAGAGGTTAAGTAGGTTGACTGATTTGTTGAGTTGAATTAGCAAGCTTCGGCTTGATAAATTTTCTCCTGATTTGGCGGATTTTATTAACTGTTTTGACTCCAAACAAAGTTTTCATGATTGGATTAGCTCTGACAACTGAGGCTGTAAACCAAACATCTGGATGTCGATGCTTACTAAAAAGCAGTAATTTCCACCAGTCAACTAAACTATAAATCGGTGCTAGTTCATAGAAGGAATTTTCAGTTATATCTCCAGCCATAACAAAGGAGCCAAATACTTCTGCTTCTTGATAGGAAGGTTCTAAGACAAACTCTCTTGACAAAATTTCAGCTGTCTCAAGAAAAATATCAGTTGTACATTCTTGTGGGTTCAGATTAGTCGTTAGTTGTTTTGAAAATTCAACCGCAGCTTTTTGCAAGATATTTATTCCCCAATAAATAGCTTCTTCGTTTTTTGGTTGACGAAGAACAGGGACATATTGGTTATCACGTCGCTCATATCCGGTAGTGCTACCATGATCTGCTGACATGAACAGTTCAAACAAGCATCTGTACTTACATAGAAAATAGCGATCGCCAGATGGTTGATCTACATCATAAAAATAAGCAAGTGATTGGTCTGTCTTAAATGGCTTAACCCGCTCTTGAAGCGCAAAATAAAAACCATAAATGCCAGATTCGGGATAAATACCAGCAATGTTCAATAGTTTACTCAAAGATCGTTGTGTACGTCCACTCCAGCCAATATCAACAAAACCAAAGGGAATTCCATCGCCTATCCCTTCTTGACGAAAATAACCAATTGCCTTGTCGCGATAACTAGCAGCAGTTGCGATGATTAGATCCGTAACCTCTTTCTCTGTAAAAATATTCTGCATCAAGTCGCGTTCGTGTTGCTGAAGGTTGAGATCCCACTTTTCTGCTGGAAACCCATACTGACTTAACACATCTTTAATTTGCTCAGGGGATATGTTCACGCGATCGCACAAGGAGCGAATTGATAAAAAGCGATCAACTGAATCAGTCGCAACCAAAATCCAATCAAGCTCATCTTCACCGATCTCTTGAATTGCAGGCATATGCCAAGCTTGACGCGAACCATATAAGTAGCGACACTCAATTGCAAATCCCCAATTCTGGCAAATAACTTGAGCAATTTTATGTAATATTTGCCCATCTCTGGCGACAAAGTATAATCTTTGCAGCCCTGTTTTTTGTGCTTCGACTAAGCACCAATACACGAAACTGAACAGTATAGGACCAACAGCACTTGCTGTTGTTTCCCAAATAACTTTTTGATGATTGTTTGTTTCTTGAGACTGCAAACGAGTCAGCCTACTTGCACCTGCGAGTAGGGATCTAAACTTTAAAGGAAATTGAGTAGCTTCTGCAATTTTTTGCTCATAGCGATTCAGGTGAGCTTGAGTAAAATATTCAGTTGTAATACCAAGTTTTTTCGCAGCTTTTACATCTGCGTATCGGTTATCTCCAACATGTTTAAACTGGGATGGTTTCACTGCTTCTTCTGCCAAGCAATATTTAAACAACTCACCAGTTCCCTTATTAATTCTTGTTTCAGATGAAACGTATAAAGTACTGTCTGGAGTCCAAACTTTGTTTTCTTTCAAGAAATTCCGAATAACTTCTTCAGACAGATACATATCCGAAATATAAATTACTCTTTCATTCGCTTGATAGAGCGACTGAATACGTTTTTTGGTGGCGGGTACTGGACGTAAACTCGATAGCTCAATTTCTATTTCTTTTTGTTTTGCTCTTTCAACTTCATCGGTTGACCAGTTTAAAGAACGAGCAATTTGTTCATATATTTCTTCTAGTCCTATTTCATAAATAGGCCCTGTTTCTCTGGCAATTCTTTCAGACTCCATTCTCAGGTGAGACCAAGATTCAGGTGACATTTGAATTAAATTATCTTTTCGGAGTTGATCACCTAATTCCCAGAATAGATCAGTTGGTTTTGCCCAAATTCGAGTTATAGATGTATCAAATACGTCAAATGAGTAAACAATCTTTTTCATCAGAGTCTCACCAATGTGCTAGAGGATTTAATAAAAAGTGCAAGGTTTGACTTATGGATTGATTGCAGCTTCTGTTGAAATCACAGACTCTAGTTCAGTTTTCGACAATGAATGCTCAAAATTCTGATAGAGTTGCAGATGCTTTTCAAGAAACACAGTCTTTGAAAACTTATTTTCAACATCCCTTCTTGCTTGCTCACCCATTACTTTTAAATCAGGCGATAATAATGCTTGGCGTAAGGCTTGATTTAGTGCCTGTTGATTTGTAGGTTCAACCAAAATACCGTTGTGTCCATTCTGAATCATTTCTGGAACACCTCCTGTGGAAAAAGCAACGACTGGGGTAGATACAGCCATTGCTTCTAGAACAGTAAGTGGTAGGTTATCAGCAAGGGTACAAAAAAGCATGATATCTGCTGCTGAGTAGGCTTTTGCTAATAAGTTAGGGTCTGAAATATAACCCATATCTTTGTATTCCAGTCCCTCTAATGCTTGCTTTAATTCATCATTACAAAGTCCTACAGCTATTACGAATGGAGATAAATCACGTACACTTTGAAGTGCTGCGATCGCATACTTCACACCTTTGCGGGGATCGTCAAGAACATGTGCTGAAATTGCAACTACTTTGCGGTTTTCTGGAATTCCTAAACTTGTTTTTGCTTCTACTTTTTTCACTACAGGAAAGACACTTAAATCAAGACCATTAGGAATTACTACAGGTGAAGATTTGAATTTAAGAGCTTGTTGAGCCTCCTGAAGCATCCAATGGCTGGGAAAGATATAGCGAATATTAAATTTGCCAGCAACCCATCGTTTGATTGCTTGAACTTCTCGTGTGCGATCGCCTAGTTGATTTTTCCATCCATCTTGAGGTAATTGTGGACACTTATAACAATGGCTACTAAACTTTTCACACCCCATCGGGTACATACAACCGCCAGTGAATGCAGAACAATCATGTACCGTGAAAAATGTCGGTTTGCGTCGAGAAGTTAGAGCTAGAGTAATTGGAGATATAGCAGTAAAGAGGTCATGAAAATGGACGACATCGTAATTATCAAGAATTTTGTTGAGGTTAAACCAGTACTCAACAGGTAATATTTCTCGTAAACCTAATTTACTACTAGCTTTATGAATCTTTTTAGAAAGCTTGATTTCCAAACCTTTTCCATAAAGTTTGTGCTGAAATGAAAGAGGTTCTTTATAGTTAAAAGCAATAAAATGATCAGTTAGATGTCCAGCATCATTTAACCAATTAGCGAGATCCTCGGCAACTCTACTTGCCCCACCTCCTATTCTGTCTGATTTACTAATAATAGCTATTCTCATATGTTAATTATTTCACATATAGTTTTATTGTCTCTCTAATACGAAGCAATTAAACTAGTTTTTTTAATACCTTTTTTGTAATTGATACAGGTAATTCTGTTGGTTTTTTTGAGAAGTATTTAATTCTGACTTCAAACCAATGTTTTTGATTATAAAAATAACGTTTACTAGCTATTTCCCATTGTTTTAGTAAAGGAAGTTGCTTGCAATATTTCTCTAAAAGTTTATTTATTCTAGGTACAGTTTGACCATTTAAATCGCTATTGAAAGATTTTGTACCCTTAATTACTCTGAAATTACCCCATGTTTCATCTACATATCTGACTGTAGCCATTTGTACAGCTCTTAGTATGAAATCCAAGTCCATAGAATACTGATCTTCAACATCATAAAAACCTATTTTCTGATGTAATGAAGTATGATAAAAATATGCAGATGGATTGGATGGCATAGGGTTGATGTTCCATCCCATCAACAAATCACTTAACTTCAATTTTTTTGGTTTATTTATTACTATAAGTTCACCGTCATCGTTCCATAAATTACAATTTCCAACAAGTAAGCTAGGATTTGGTAATGTTTGAAAAATTTCTGAAACTCGGTTTAACACATTTTTTTCATAGTAATCATCGACATTCAAAATAGATAATATTTCTCCCCTAGCCATTGCAATACCTTTATTCATTGCATCTGACTGGCCTTTGTCTTTTTCTGAAATCCATCGGATATGGGGATACTTCTGTGCATACTCTTTGATAATTTCTACTGTTTTATCTTTTGAACCTCCATCGATAATGATGTGTTCCACATTAAGGCAGTTTTGAGCGATTACAACTTTAATACAAGATTCAATAAATTTTTCGCCGTTGTAAACTGGGGTGATAACGCTAATCATTTAGTTGGACAAACCTTATTAATAGGACACTTTGAGAGAAAAATAATCTAAATTGACTTAAGAAATAGTTGTTTAACTAACTGCAAACGGAGCGATAGACTTGAAGCGTCTGTGCTGCGGTTTTGTTCCAGCTAAAGATTTTTGCTCTTTTGTAACCTTTAGCAATAAACTGATCACGTTCTGTTGGTTTATCCAGTAGTAAAAGCAGAATTTCCGCTAAATCATAAGTAGCTTTAGGATCAAAAAGCAAGCCTGCATCACCTACAACTTCTGGGATGCTGGAAGTGTTGGAAACTACTGCAACAGTGCCACAAGACATTGCCTCCAAAGGAGGAATTCCGAAACCTTCATACAGTGATGGATAGACAAAAGCAACACTACAACGGTAAAGCTTTGCTAGATGGCTATCACTAACATTGTTATAATGTTCAATGCGCTCACTTAGATTCAGAGCGGCAATAAGTTGCTCCTCTTGTCGGTTAAACGGGGAGCCAACTATGCATAATCTCACTTCTGACTTCACTGAAACTACTTTGGCAAATGCTGCTAGCAGAGTATCAAAGTTTTTATAACTGCTACGGCTACCTACATACAAATAATAAGGATAGATTGGAACAGATTCAGAACCATAAGACAAACTAGAATCAACTTCTGAAGCTAAGTAGGTTACAGTAATTTTGTCTTCTGGCAAGGAGTAGTATTCTAAAAGGTCTTTTTTGGTATTTTCAGAAACACAAATAATTGCCTGCGCTGTCATAATAGCCTTTCGTTTTTCCTCAATATGTGGATCATTAGGATAAAAAATTTCATATATCATGTCATGAACTGTTAGAACAAGCGGATAGCGATAAAAGTTAAAATCCTTTTGAGATAGGAGTGAATAATAGGTAGGATGAATCAGATCGAAGTGTTTGAAAGTGGCGATAGCTTGAAAGTAATGTTTTTCTAACGAATCTGAAATACGTCTCGGACGAAATCCTTTATACAAGAAGGTTTTTAAATTGGGATGTGTTGGATAATTCACATCCAGAATTTGACGAGTAGTGAGAGTAGGAAAAACATCTTTAGGTAGTCTACTTATTAGATTGGCAAAATAACGGTTAATGCCTCCAGCTGTTTGTCTTGCATAAATTTGTCCATCGTATAGAATATGCATTGCTGAACTTAGTAATTTATAGTTAGTATTAACTTCAAGTAAATTTATCTAATAATTAAAGCGCATCACACACTTTATAGTTTGATTCAATTTATAAAATGCTGTCAAAAGACAATAGTAATTTACAGATGCAAATAAAGTTTATTATACATTTCAGAGATAACTAAAGCATTTACTTACTCAACATCTACAAAGGGTAGTGCTTCAAGTAATTTTTCTTCTTCTTCATGCGATAGAAAGATAAGCTCTCCGCTTTTATTTCGAGATTCTCGAAACTTTGCTGCGATGTAACCCTCTTCAACAGTTAATTCTTTAACACAATCTGGTTTCAAATCTTGTCGTACAAAAAAGGCATCATTACCAGCAGAATTACATCCAACAAATGCATAGCCTTTCTGCTTACCTAACAGATAGAGTGATTTCAGTGATGCACCAAAATAAATCATGGAATGATGAGCTTGAGAACGTATGAAATTATCATCATAAGGTATGGTTATTGCTCTATCTTTCCCAAACCTAAAGTTATATTCAACAATAACAATTGCCGGTTGTATGACATCAATTTCTTTCCATATCCAATAGTCGTTTCCATCAATATCTATTGATAACAAACCAATCTCACCTTTTATGCCATTCTCTATAAATATTTTATTTATATTGTCTTTATTTATAAACTCTTGTGCGACTTTTAAATTATGCTGCCAGTAGATATTGTCTTGTTTTATATAATTTACATCATCAGGATTAGCTTCTATCAATAATCCTGACCAATTATTATTGACAAGTAGAAATCTTGTATTAGATTCTAAATAGTTTTGAACACCAAACTCAACAAATACTTTACGGGGTATTTGAATATGTCTCAACAAATATTGAATTATTCCATCTTCACCCCACTGAGAAAATACTCTAAATTCATTACTTGGAAGAGATTGAGTATTTAATAACTGTAATTGCCTATATTCTACTCGACCTAATCCTTCCTGTATTTTTGCAACATCTTTTTTAATGTATTGAAGTTCATTGACAATAACATCAATGTTTTGCAATCCCTTTTTTAATTTTTGTAATAAATTAAATATCATAATACCTTTACTTCCTAAAAAATCCTGCTTATTTTTAGTAATTTAAATCAGATAATTATAAGAACATTGTAATTTTCATAATTATTGAATTTGTTTTTCCATCCAATCTAAATCAGCTATGATTACACCAATTTCTCGATGCTTATTGTATTTGGCAAATCTTGTTCCAGTTTCAGTAATAGTAAAAGATAATATATGTTCGTGACTATCAAATATTTCTACCATTGGCTCATGCGCTGCAATGCTTAACATATAAGTACCAGGCATGAGAAACATTCCAGGCATTTTAATTAACACTTCATGATTACCTGGATTACGTTTACCCAAACTATCAGGTGTACAATCAGATTGGTTTGTAGTAATAACTGGTATCCCATCACTAGTGTAAATCCGAATAGATATTTCCACATTAGTCAATGCTTTAGTCACTTCATAATCTAACTTAATAAAAAATGGATAGCGAACATCTAGCTCGGATGATTCTGCTAAATCATGATTGAGAATAGTAATTTCTTTAAAGAAAATTTTTTTCAATTTCTTGGTTTTGTCTTCATTGTTCACCAGTTTTAATGTACTGGTGTTATTATTTCCTTGTGCCAAGTAAATTGATACTACAGAATTGATATTACCTATGTCAGTTATGTGACCAGAGGCAAGGAAAATGCCTATGTTGCAAAGCTGTGTTATGGTACCCATATTATGACTAACAAACAAAATAGTTCTTCCTTGGTTGCCTACCTCCTGCATTTTTCCTAAACATTTTTTCTGAAACTGAGTATCTCCCACTGCTAGCACTTCATCAACTATCAAAATCTCCGGCTCCAAATGCGCTGCTACTGCAAACGCTAACCTTACATACATCCCCGATGAATAGCGTTTAACTGGCGTATCTAAAAACTTTTCAACTTCCGCAAAAGCGACAATCTCATCAAACTTACGTTGAATTTCAACCTTGCTCATTCCTAAAATTGCACCGTTGAGAAAAATATTCTCCCTACCAGTTAGTTCTGGATGAAAACCCGTTCCAACTTCCAATAAACTTGCAACTCTTCCGTTGATTTTGATTCTTCCGTTTGTAGGTTCCGTAATTCGGCTGAGAATTTTTAGTAGGGTAGATTTCCCCGCACCATTACGCCCAATAATCCCTACTCTGTCACCTTGCTTAATTTCAAACGAAACATCCTTTAAAGCCCAGAATTCTTCACGAGTTGGATTATATATTTCCTTACCAGAAGGCTTGAGCAGTTTTTTACCCAGCGATTTTGCTCCATTACTTATAACTTCTCGTAAAGATTTGTACCTACTTTGCCCTTCTTGCTGATGACTCAGAACGTACTTCTTACTCAGGTTCTCTACCCGGATTACAGTATCTGACATTTGCCTAACTCCTACTTCAACCACATATCTAAATTACGTCAGCAAAAGTACGTTCCATCTTGCGGAAATACCAAATACCGCTTCCTAGAAGTAGAAACACAATCATTAGAGATAGTGCAAACCCAGGAACATATACCTGCGACTCCCCGCCCAAAATTGCCCAACGGAAACCATCAATTACTCCTACCATTGGGTTGAGGGAATACAACAAGCGCCATTGTTCTGGGACAATCTTGCTGCTAAAACCGACTGGAGAAATATACAGACCAAACTGGACGATAAAAGGTACTATATAGCGGAAATCTCGATACTCGACAGTTAAAGCCGCTAGCCATAATCCCACACCCATTGAGGCTGCAAAGGCAATGAGAATAAATAGTGGTAGTGTAAGAATGCGCCAATCAGGGACAAAGTTGTACCAAGCCATTAATGCCAGTAAAATCATGCCAGAAATCATGAAGTCCACAAAACTAACGATCACCGCCGAAGTTGGCACAATCAAACGTGGAAAATAGACTTTAGAAAGAAGGTTGGCATTGTTAATTAGGCTGTTACTGCATTCACTAAGCGCACCAGAGAAAAACTGCCAGGGTAACATTGCCGCATAAACTAGAATTGGGTAAGGTGTATCACCCTCACTCGGTAGCTTTGCCAAATTTCCAAACACAACAGTAAATACTATCATTGTTAGGAATGGGCGAATCAATGCCCAGGCCATGCCAATGACGGTTTGCTTGTAGCGTACCAAGATATCACGCCAAGCTAGAAAGTAGAAAAGCTCTCTGTATTTCCACAGATCTTGCCAGTACTGTCTTTCGGTGCGACCCGCCTCAATAATTAGTTCGTTTGTCTTCATCTACTTATCCGTGTGTGTTACATCAACTTGGACAAAGCTTGCTAGTTTGCAGCTTAGGTGACTTAACATCTCAGAAAAAATACTGTTTTTGCTTGCTCCTTCAGTTACTTCTCTCAGGAATTCTCATATCAGGAAATATTTTGTCATCTATACCAGAGTCTTTCCGAAAAAATCTACAGCAAGCAGATTTTCGCCAATTCAGTACAACAACACGAAAACACGAAATAAATAGCGACACAAATGATAATTTTTGAGCAGCTAGTTTTGAGAGTTCGTAGTAAGCACGCTTGGTGCTTATAAATTCAGGACTCAAGTCCTGACTACGAACTGGAGTGGAGGTTGAATAGGAACTCTAGGCCGAGAATTTGATTTGGTCATACAACCTCCCTGGGGATCGGAATTTTCCTTGCAAGAATGGAAAAATGAAAAATTTAGTTGGTCACAACTACTCAACTCTCCATCCCAAATAACGTTCGCGAATATGAAATGGAGTACTAAAGGAACTCGACATTAATAATTGCTTTAAAGCTAGCAATAGAAATGGTGGGATTGTCGTCATATAGCGATTCCAAAGCCGCCGGGGTTCTTGAATCCATCTATATAACCATTCAAAACCCAAATCTCGCACCATCCGGGGTGCTCTTTTGTGAATCCCTGCATATACTGGAAATACTCCACCCAAGCCGATCATGACTGCCTGAATTTTACCCTGATGCTGATCCATCCACTTTTCTTGTTTTGGACAGCCTAAAGAAACAAAGACTAGACCGGCGCCACTGGAGTTAATCTTTTGGATTAAGGCTTCATCTTCTTTGGCAGTTAAGGGACGGAACGGTAAGGGTTCCATCGCAGCAATTTTTAGGTTAGGAAATTCAATCTCTAACCTTGTCTTCATACGAGACAAAATATCGGTTTGAGAACCCAGAAAAAAAACACTTACATTAAGTGTTTCAGCTAGCTGGCATGATGCTTGTAAGATATCCATTCCCGCTACACGGTCTTGGTATCGCGCTCCTTGCAGCCTCATCATCCATACTAAAGGCATACCATCAGGAGTGACTAAGTCTGCATTCTGAAGTATGCTAGCGAATTCTGGATTCCAGTGAGCTTCCATGAGCATATGCACATTGGCTACACATACAGTCTTGCTCGTGCGCGCGATCGCCCACCTCAAGATCGTCTGTATTTGTTCTTCAAAACGTAAGGCAGTAATTGGGAACTCCAGCACTTTCTGAGTAGGTAGAAAAGTTCTTCCTACCATAAGTCACTCCTTGTGTCACAGATAAAATCAAATAACTACAGAACCATCCCCAGCGTATAAAACCTCAAGCTTTCACTATAAGTTTTGATCTTAAAATACTTGGGAATAAGGTAGTTAACACATGGAGATGCAATGATCATATACAGTAAATTACTGCTTCCCTGGTAATAATTTAATCAAGCTATATGTATATTACCTTACTCCACATTGATACCTTGTCAGTAGCTTTTTAGTAAACTTCATACTTTCTTTACATTTGCTTTAAGAATTTTTTGCAAACATTAATGAAGATTCTGTAAAAGCAAAATAAATTCTTTATGTAAAAACTATTACTGAGCAATCACAACAAATTTTTAGCTATCTACACTACTTGTTATATGGACATTTGCCAGAGATTAATTAATTTCAACCTGTAATTTTTATTGTTAAGCAAAATATTGACTACTTGATTGATCGCACTGTGCTAGTGCAATAACTGTCACTTAGTAACGCAAAACTAACAACTTTGTTTTTTATCATCCTGAAAAAGCCCAAAAAAAAGGGGGAAGTTAAAATTCTCTTCCCCCGTTCCCTGATTGTTATTCTTATTGATTTCGTTGTCTGTCTTCAGCCTGCGCCTTAGCATTTGCTGCTGTTTCTTCAATTGTCGTTTTCTTGCAGAACCGCCTTTTCCTTTATCATTTCTCCCCTGGCGGCGAGGAGACTCCCATCTTTTTAGTCTCATAAATGATTGTCCTTAATTTAACTAAAAACTCAATTTTTGATGACAAAATCAAAGTTCTAGTTACCCTATATCTAGGATCTGATTTGATACCTTGTAGTACTGTATTTATTATAATTCATTTTTTGTGAAAGCGTCAAATTAAAAGAAAAGTTTTTAGATTAATCTATATATTGCTTTGCGAGAATAAAGTCAGAAATATCACTACAATACTAAGTTGAATCAGTTGTAAAAATTTCAAACTTTAGGTGTTGAATCTAGATTCACTTGCTGTTAATAAGCTGTTGTTTAAGTAAAAATTACACAATGAATTCTTTATAAAAGAACATTGTATAAAATATAACTTGACAAAAGTATTTTTTCAAGGTATAGATTTTACCTGCCCTCAGCAGTATTCAAGATATTGCAGACATAATCCGGATAAAAATAAGAGAATCATGCACAAAATATATATTTTTATTTAATTAAAATCTTAATTAAGATAATATTTATAAATATGCTTTGATTTTATTCTTCCATAGTTCAACCTGGGATGTGCTACTAAGAAGCTTTTGTTGAGGTTAAGGTAGATTTAAGTAGGTCGGCACAAATGTAAAGACACAAAATTTCGCGTCTGCTACAGGTTGAGGTCGTCATTGCCCCAAATTTATTTGAAGGCGGAATTTTGGGTGAATTAAATCCATCGAACTCACGTTAAATTAAATGCGATCGCAAGCCTGTTTACTAGAGACTGCGACGAAAAAGAGGTTAAAATCTTATGCAGAACCAAACTGCACATCACTTTTGAGGATATCTATTATTCACTATTTAAGTGGGCAGGAGGAGAATCGAACTCCTATGAGCGCAAGCTCGCCACATTTTGAGTGTGGTGCGTCTACCAGTTTCGCCACCCGCCCTTGATTGGCAACTTCACCATTATACTCAATTTTTTGATTTTGCAACAAGTTTGGCAAATTTTTTTTTGAGATGACGTCAACCTATAATAGACCTCTTGCAAAAATATTTTTACCCCACCCTAACCCTAAGCGTTTACGCTTAGGGAACTAAATTTTCCCCCGACCGTGAACGGGGGGATTGAGGGGGGTTCATTCGACTTTTGCAAGAGGTCTAATATGAATTCTGTCTTTTTAAGTGCAAATTTAATCTTTTCTTAAAAATTGCCCGAATACTGATATGATGTCTACATCCTAATAAACCACAAGCAATTTCACGTAAATTTGACATCATCAGTTTTTATGCAAGATTAAAGATGCGATCGCATCAATATTACAAAACCAAGCCTATTGACTTCGCTGATGATTCAGTAGGATGATAATTTTTGCTTGTCTGTCAATTTCATTACAGGTATTAACTTAATTCTATTAAAACATTGGAACTATTGTGTGATTTCACCTTCTAGCTTCAGTTCTTAAAACTGGTTAACTCATATCTTGCATCAGCTTTTCATCCCGCCAATAAATTTATTTATTGGCTAATAGCTAAAGTCAGATTTATCTGACTAGGAAAGTGTTTGAGTCCGTTTTAACGGACTTATGCTATTAGCCTCACCAATTAATTCTGAGGCGGGATATGGGGTAGGTGCAAGATATCAGTTAATCATTCCTTTCACTTTTTCGGATAACACTGAGATTTATTCCGGATCTACTGAGATAAATCTGAAAATCTGTGCAAGTAAATCATATGAATAACAAGATGAGATTACGCTTTTTATTACTGAGCGTCGTCAGTATTGTGTTGCTATCTTCTCCAGTAAAAGCTGCTAGGTTACAATCTTGGAACTTCGATCAGGCACGAAATCAGCTACATTTAACTACTGATTCTGGAGTTCAACCAAAAGCTTTTTTAATTAAAAATCCAACAAGACTTGTACTAGATTTACCTGGAACAAATCTCAATCGTGATACAGTTCGGCAAAGTTTTGGTTCAGCAATCAAAGAAATTCGGATTGGACAGGTTGATGCTAAAACTACCAGAATGGTAATTGAATTAGCTCCTGGTTATACAGTTTCTCCAGATAAATTACTGATTAAAGGAGATTCTTCTTCCCACTGGATAGTAAACTTTTCATCTGTTGAACGTGTAAGTTCTAACAATTCATTTGAGCAAGTTGCAACTAATAAGTCTAGTGAAGAACAGTTTCCTATTCATATAGGTGATGCTTCTTCGTTTGTTGGAGGAATTCGTTTAGGTCAAGATATATCCCAGTTAAATACTCAAATTAAAGCATTGATGGCTCGCTATAGCTATCTTCAACCAGGGATGTTCTTTCTAGATTTAGATACAGGTAACTATCTAGATTTGAATGGAGAAAAAATCTTTCCAGCTGCTAGCACCATTAAGTTTCCGATTTTAGTAGCTTTGTTTCAGGAAGTAGACGCGGGTAGAGTCAAGCTGAATGAAACTTTGGTTATGCGTCGCGATTTGATGACTGGAGGTTCAGGAACATTGCAGTACAAACGCCCAGGAACTAAACTGAGTGTTTTAGAAACTGCTACTAAGATGATTACCATCAGCGATAATACTGCAACCAATATGATTATTGATCGTTTGGGTGGTAAGGCTAGATTAAATCAGCGGTTTCAAAGTTGGGGACTGCAAAATACGGTGATTCGTAATCTGTTAGGCGACTTTAAAGGAACTAACACAACTAGTGCGAAAGATTTAGTCAGACTAAGTGCTTTGCTGAGTAATAATCAATTACTGAATGATGGAAGTCGTTCCCAAGCATTGGATATTATGCGTCGTGTTAAGAACAGAAGCTTATTACCAGCAGGTCTTGGTAAAGGTGCGGTAATTGCTCACAAAACAGGCACACTAGGGATTATTCTTGGAGATGCAGGTATTATTCAAACATCAACAGGTAAGCGCTACCTAGCTGGAATCATGGTTCGCAGACCTTTTGGTGATAAAAGAGCAAAGTCTTTTATTAATCAAGTTTCTCGACTAGTTTATAGCTACATAGAACAGAACAGCGTTAATGCGTCTACTACTGCGCCACACCAACTTTAACAGTTATCAGTTATCAGTTATCAAAGGTTAGGAGCAGTCTTTGACCATCGCAACAATTTAGTTAATACTCCAATTACCCATTACTGTTTGTGGGTTAGTTTGGCGATCGCCAATTCAAAATAAAAAATTAAAAAACGAAAGTCGAGGTACACCAAACCTATAAACTGCAACAAGCAGAAAAAAACTCTTTGATGAGTCATCAGTCAATAGTCAAGTGTTCCAACTTTTTCGCTATTGACCATTGACTAATGACCAATAATTATCTGCCAAGGAGAACAAATATGACAGACTTTCAAGATTTTCTTAAACATCAATATGTCTATGTAGCGACGGGAGAGTTTAAACCAGGTAAGTTTGAAGAAGCCAAACAACTTTATGAACAGGCTGTCTCAATGTATACTAAAGGCTTCCAGAAAGCATATCTGCTGCAACAACCAGGGACTGACAAAGGTATCGCGGTTATTTTCTGGGAAAATATTGGTGATATGGAAGCAAACCACAGCGAAGCTTACCAAAATATCTTAAAAAAGATAAGTCACTTGTTTGCTCACACTCCAACCACCTCTTACTATGAGATCGTTTGTGAAATTGAACCAGCTTTAGATCAACAAATTCCAGTTCACTGACGAAAAAACTTAGTGTGAGCAATTTCTGTGGAGAGCGATCGCCACCATCTATTAGACATCTGGTGATAATTAAGTATGCGTCAGCCAGAATAATTGTAGAGACGCGAAATTTCGCGTCTCTACTACTACATTCTTTTTCGGAGATGTCTATCGACTATGATTCTCGGCTATGGTGGGCGATCACTAAAGTTTTCGTACCAAACTTTTTTCCTTTATCCAAAGTTGATACAAAGAACTTTGAGTAAGCTAGCCATAGCTTGCATTACTCAATTCAAAAGTTCATTCTCTGGGCAGTAGAGAATAAATTATTAATGTAGTGATGTAATGAGGAGCGACCTCAAAAGCGCTGAGTGATCTAACCTGAGACCAAAATCTAGGGAGTAGTTGTAGGAGAAGGACTAGCAGGTGTTGTGGTAGTAGTAGCAGGTGTAGTGGCGGTAGCGGGTGGAGTGGTAGCGCCAGTATCACTGGGTTCTGCTGGAGTAGTGGTAGTAGTGGAAGGTGTCTCACTAGCACCATTGCAGGCTCCGAGAGTCGCAGCTAGACCAAGTAAAAGAGCAAAACCAAAGATTTTTATTTTCATAACTCCTCTGTCACCAAATGCGGCAAAAACTATTTTAGGCCTGTTGAATAAGATACCTCATTTGTTGCTTAATTTTAATAATTTTTAGGTTAGATATTTAAAAGACAACTTTCTGATTTTTAGTTTATCCTATAAAGCTAACTCTAAGACCTTTCAATTCATGGGTCATCCGATTTTAGATTTTGGATGCATGGATTTTAAATTTACCCCCAGTTTGGGGGAATGGGGGCTGGGAGTTAGGGGTAGGGGCTTGTACCCTGCTCGAAAGTATCGATCAAGGGAAAATGGTGAAAAACTATCCTTCCAAATTAACTTGGCACAGCAGTAGTAGTTTTTGCTTTAACTACATTAAAATAATCGTAACTTTTTGTAAGCTTACAAATATTACCATAAAAACTGCTTATAAGCAATCTCTTGCCCTTGCTACTTTGCGTTGCCATACTTACTAGGGATTGGGGATTGGGGGTCGGGGATCGGGGGTCGGGGATCGGGTATCGGGGATCGGTGTTTATTTTTTCCTTGGCTCCCTTGTCCTCCTTATCCTCCTTGTATCCCTTGTCTCCCTTGTCTTTGTTGTCTCTCTTGTCCTAACTCACACAAAAAATATATATCCAAAAAATTATGGCTGTTGCTCGCAAATCAGATGTTTCTGCAAAACGCAGTTGGTTCCAGCGAAATTCTCTGATGATGAGAAATTCATCCACATTCAAACAATCTAGATCAGCAGGAACTATCACAGAGAAAACCTTCTCTCCTCCTGTT
This sequence comes from Westiellopsis prolifica IICB1, assembly GCF_004323185.1. GTDB lineage: Bacteria > Cyanobacteriota > Cyanobacteriia > Cyanobacteriales > Nostocaceae > Pelatocladus > Pelatocladus prolificus_A. The sequence continues at coordinate 1,332,423 of NZ_NAPS01000001.1, read as the reverse complement.
TCCTCTAGAAGATCCAAACGTTCGTCTGCTAATCAACCAGTATCTACTTCTACACCTGTCCCAGATTTAAACAAACAAGGAACAATTCCAATGTGGTTGTTACGCTTGTATGACATAAATCGTTATTCAGGAATTATGGCATTTGTATTGGTGGCAACTACCCTAATAATTTATGGTTGGACTGTATATTCTCAACAACTTTGGAGTCAGTCATATCGGAAACTGCAAACCTTACAGCGAGATGAGCGACAATTAACAACAACAATTGAAGTGCTAAAAAATAAAATGGCACAGGAAGCACAAACATCAGCAGCAGGACTAGTCTCACCATCTCCTTCAGGAGCAATTTTTTTACCTCCAGCACCAAAGGACTCTAACTTGTCACCATCTACTACAACTACTCAATCAAACTTTCAACTACAACAGCAAAACTCTGAACCACTGGGATATTAAAATCAATTGTTATTGGTTGCTGGTTGGTAGTTAGTAGGTAGAACAACCAACAACCCTACTCTACGTGACAGGAACCGGAGCCACTGCGGTGGACGGGTTCCCCGGCATAAAGCACGTGGCGTCCAAGACGGAGACTGGACTCACCAACCATCAACAACCAACAATAATTATGCAAAAATCACCAAGTAGAAGAAGATATAAAAAACCTCCGAAGACAGAATCACAAAAGCCAGGACGTCAGAGAACAAGACGAAGATTTCTACCTGCGTTTATCTTGAGTACCCAACCGCAAACACCCAATCTTAAATTCCGATTGCTAATTGTTTGGGCGGTATTAATTGTTGCTGGATTGGGACTGAGTCTGAAATTGTATAATTTGCAAATTGCACAAGGGCCGAAGCTGAAGGAGAAAGCGCGAAACCAACAAATGGTAAATTTGCGACCTTTTGTACCTCGTCGCCAAGTCATAGACCGCAATCGAACTGTACTGGCCATAGACCGACCAGTGTATACTGTCTACGCCCATCCCAAACTATTTAGCAAATCTAACCAAAAAGTTGCAGAAGTTCTGGCGCCAATCGTCGATAAAGACGTTACTGAATTAAAAAATAAATTTGATAGTAAGAAAAGTGGTATTTTACTGTCATCGGCAATGCCTGAAGAAATTGCTAATCAGATTTTTGGATTGCGCCTCAATGGTTTAGAATTGATTCAAAAATACTCTCGATTTTATCCCCAACAAGATTTAGTGGCAGAAGTAGTTGGGTATGTTGATCTTGATCGTCGGGGTCAAGCAGGGGTGGAATATAGTCAAGAGAAATTATTAGAACGTTCCGTTCAAGCAGTGCGCTTGAGTCGAACTGGTAATGGTTCGTTGATGCCAGATTATGCGCCGGATGGATTTCCTCATTCTGATGACCTACAATTACAATTGACAATTGATAGCCGCTTGCAACGAATCGCTCGTACTGCACTCAAAGCACAGATGGATAAGTATAGTGCTAAACGTGGAGCGGTAATTGTCATGGATGCTTGGGATGGTTCCTTACTCGCATTAGCTTCTTTACCTAGCTACAATCCCAATGAGTATTCTAAAGCTGATATTTCGCTGTTCAAAAACTGGACTGTAGCTGATCTTTATGAACCCGGTTCTACTTTTAAGCCTCTCAATGTTGCGATCGCTCTCGAAAATGGTGTAATTACAGCTAATGATACTTTTAATGATTCAGGTTCAATTCAAGTAGGCGATCGCACCATCAAAAATGCCGAGAACAAAAGCTACGGACGTATTAATATCGCCCAGATTCTTCAACATTCTAGTAACATCGGCATGGTGCAAATTATCCAACGTTTGCAAGCTTCTGTCTACTACGGTTGGTTAGAAAAACTAGGACTAGGACAAGCTGTGTCTACAGATTTGCCGTTTATCGTAGCTAGTCAACTCAAAAGTCAAGAAAAATTTATCGCTTCACCCATCGAACCTGCAACGACTTCCTTTGGTCAAGGCTTTTCCCTAACACCATTGCAACTGGTACAAATCCAGGGAGCATTAGCCAATGGTGGAAAGTTAGTCACACCCCATGTAATCAAGGGTCTGGTAGATAGCAAAAATCAAACGCATTATACACCAAAAAGACCCGAACCACGACAAATTTTTTCAGCCATGACCACCCAACAAGTAGTAGAGATGATGGAAACAGTTGTGGATGAAGGAAGCGGAAAACTCTCACGCATACCAGGTTATCGGATCGCAGGCAAAACTGGCACAGCCCAAATAGCAGGTCGTTCTGGAGGCTATGTAACTGGTGCATATGTTACTAGTTTTTTAGGCATAATGCCAGTAGAAGCACCTAGATATGTAGTATTAGCCCTAGTAGACGAACCCAGAGGAATCAACACATATGGTAGTACTGTCGCCGCACCCATAGCAAAAGCAGTCATGGAAGCATTAATTACCATCGAGCAGATTCCACCAAGTCAAGCAAATAGGCAATAGTCATTGGGGATCAGGGATCGGGGATCGGGGATTGGGGATCGGGGATTGGGNATTGGGGATTGGGGATCGGGGATTGGGCATTGGGCATTGGGCATTGGGCATTGGGCATTGGTTATTCTCCTTTGTCTCCCTGCTAAGAGCTCCCTGCTAAGAGCTTCCTTGTCTCCCCACACTCCCCACACTCCCCCTTGAGTAGAATATTTGAACTACTGCTTAATATTTTCTTTATGACTGGAGAAAGAGGTAGAAAAAACTACTAAATGAGAACCTAAGTTTATAGGAAATGTGAGTCATCAACACTGATTGTAAAGCAATTAGATCATTCATGCAAAGCAACTTAGTAGAATTTTCTCCCAGTGCAAAAGTGGGAGAAAATGAGTTTATGGGAGTAACAAAAGCTACTGATTATCAATCTGCTGAACAACAATTTAGAGAATTGCTGGCAATAGATAATTTAGACAAAAAACTGGAGAAAGAACCTACACTCAGAAGTGAGTTTGAAAATGCACTTTTTGTGGCGATTAACGCCGCTTACCAAAATCAATCTAGTGATGATGCGGCTCATTGCTTTCTTCAACGTATACTTTACCGAATAAATCGCCTAAATTTATTTTGGTATGACGATTTACGGTACTATATCAATGAGCGATCGCTCTATTTATCTCAGGTACGGAATCAAATAGAAACTGCTTGGCAAGCATGGGAACTTGCCCAAATCGATGTGGTAGGATTGCAAAAATTGGATGTTAAGCAAGCACTCATTGATCGTGCTGCTGAAGATTTAGATCCACCACTATCTCTAGAAAGCCGTTATCTACGTGAACAAATGAGTCAGGCTGGCTATCGATATTTGCTAGCTATTGCTTCATTTGACGGCTTAGTTGAAGGTAGTCGGCTTTCCCGCATTCTTGGTGGTACTGCGAATGAAGTGCAATGTACACTCATACGAGTATTACTAGAAGAATACGGCAATGGTCGCCTCTCGCGCAAGCATTCAACATTTTTTGCTCAAATGCTCAATGAGTTCGGCATGAATACCGAACCGGAAGGATATTTTGATTTAGTACCTTGGCAAGTATTAGCTTGTGCCAACCACAACTTTTTGATGACAGAATGCAAGCGTCATTATCTGCGTTACGGTGGTGGATTAACATACTTTGAAGTGGCTGGTCCTGCGGCTTACAGAAATTATCTTGCAGCAGCGCAACGACTGGGATTATCGGATGCAGCGATGGGTTATTGGGAGTTGCATATCCGTGAAGATGAACGTCATGGTCGTTGGATGTTAGATGATGTGGCTTTACCTTTAGCAGATATGTACCCTGGACTGGCGTGGGAAATAGTTTTGGGGTACGACCAAGAAAAAATTATGAGCGATCGCGCTGCTAAAGCTGTTGTGCAAGCAATACGTCAAGCAGAACAAACAGATTTTTAGAATTCATCACTTGATATTACTCACATTTTTGCAAGTAGGTAAAGCATATGCCTTACCTACACATACTCTATTGCACATACTCTCACACACCAATGAAAGAAATATTTTTTTGCCCAGAAGAATCTAACTTCTACTCAAATTGTTTAGAAAATTTTGCTCTGAGAAATTGTAAAAAATCTGAATGTATAGTTGAGTTTGGCTCAGGAGATGGTAGTCCAGTCATTAATTCTCTACTGAGGAATAAATTTGATGGGATGATCCAAGGATTTGAATTAAATACCTCTGCTTGGAAAGTTGCCAATTCAACAATTGACGAATACAATCTTGCTAACAAATACGTCATTCACAACTCATCTTTTTTTGGATCATCTCAGCCAGAAGCGGAGTATTTAGTTGCCAATCCACCCTATATTCCTGCACCAGATAATGATATTTACATGCCACTGTTATTTGGTGGTATAGATGGAGCTACAGTAACCAATGAACTTTTGTCACTTGGCTATGAAAATGTTGTGCTTTTAATCTCTAGCTTTTCTAATCCCAAAAGTACAGTAGACCATGCTAAAGCTAACGGTTACTGTGTAAGTAATTTTCTAATTTTACCCTTGCAATTTGGCTATTACAGCTCTGAACCCAAAGTCAAAAAACACATCGAAGAGTTACGCAAGCAGAAAATAGCATTTTACTCTGGCAATTATTACTTCTTGGCTGGTGTTTTATTCCAAAAATGTCAAGAAGTAAAAGTTGATTTATCTGATGAATTAATTCAAGCAATGACAAGCTTGTAACATTATCTCTTTAATGTTTGCACAGAACAAAATTTAGCCGTAGACATACTGCTTTTCGGTTACAGAAAAGCAAACATAACCCATCAGCAGATGTCTGCGAATGATACACACCCTAATGCTGTTAAGCTTAATAATCAACAATTAATGTCTTGAGAGTCATCTTATTAACAATATATAGCAATAAACAAGCGTATTTACAAAACATAATAATTACTAGATTCAGGAAAAAAGTGAAATGTAGAGCGATCGCATGATTGCAACTTCATTCATTCAGCATTAAGCAAAACATCAAAACTCAGTATATTTTATTAGTAATCTTATCATTCAAAATCCATAAAGTAGAGTTTAGAAATAATCTAAACAACGCTGTTTGTATTAAGTACCTCTTATAAATTTCTTATATGCTTCTTATGTGTTTATTGTACATTCACTTTGAAATTGCTATTAACCAACGATTTTGAAGTTTTTCAAAGGCATTAATATATAATGCTTTTTCAAAAACTCTTTAGGATTGCTACAAATTCAAAACACTGAGAATATAAAGAGGCAATATGACAACAATAAGTCTTTCTCAAAAACTATTGTTAAAATTGCAACGTAGGCTTTTCGATTATTTAGAGTTAGCTATTAAAAAGCCTGATTATCTTTTCATGTTTTGCTTTAGTCGGATTCATTTGGTACGTTATTTTATACAATTCGTTTTCAAAGAAAAAACGATTTTTAGATATGAAGGTAATTCTGTTTTTGAAGATGTTGAAGTAAATTATATTGTTGATACCCTCAAAAAAGAGGGTATATATTTAGGTCTGAAATTGCCTGAAAATATCTTGAAGGAAATAATAGACTGTTCTAAAAATATAACTTACTTCGGTAATGCTAACTTACAATTCAGTTTTGAACTGACTGAAAAACAGAAGCAAGAAAAGAGACAAGAAAAAGACTTTATAACTGGTTATAGTTTCGATATTGCTTCACTTTGTCCGGCTGTTAAAAAACTGGAAAATGATCCAAAGTTATGGTCAATTGCTACTAAATATTTTGAGAAAAAGCCTGCCAATGTAATAAGTAAAATGTGGTGGACATTTCCTCAAGAAAAAGAAGTGGAGGAGCGTGCTAGAGGCTTTTTTAGCTTCCATTATGATTTGGAAGATTATTGGTGCTTAAAATTTATGTTTTATTTAACAAATGTTGATATATACAGTGGTCCTCATGTCTGTGTTAAAAGTAGCCATAAAAGAAAAAAGCTTAACCATCAGTTTTCCTTACTCCGAGAAACAGATGACAACGATATTATTAGCTATTATGGTTCGGAAAATGTTCTCACTATTTGCGAACAAGCAGGGGTTGGATTTGTAGAAGACCCATTTTGTTTTCATAAGGGAACTATTCCTCTTCAAAAAGAAAGATTAATCTTAGAAGTAAAATTTACCCTGCATAATTATGAAACAATACCATAATTAGATAAACCACTAGGCATAAATCACAGAGCTATTTCAGCCCAGATATAAACAGCCGTAAACTAAAGTTTAGGGCTGTGTCGTTTAATTCCGTGAAAACAGAATAAATTACGACTACAATAATGTTTGTGTACATATTTGTCGCTCATACGAAATTCTTGTAGAGACGTAGCATTGCTACGTCTCTACATAAGCGTGAATTATAAATTCATATCTTGATTCAGCAACACCTAAAAGGGAACCGGGAACTGATAAAATGACTTAATTCGCGACAGGTTCTAACAACTGAATGTTAGAAAAGATAAATTCTTGAGTTGATGGTTGTTTTTTGGTATCGGTGCTGATAAAGCGACGATTCATAATCAAGTAATTACCAACCTTTTCGTATTGATCGTCGAATTCACTTCTACCACCTTTTTGTTCACCTGTTTGCGGGTCGTGGTATACGGAATCATAAGTGTGAGGTAAGTAGCCTTCCGCAGTTTCATGAACGCTAAAGGTGTTGATTGTGACAACAACGCCGTGGATATGGCGGTGAACCAGGCTAACTATATTATTGCGGACTTTGTATTTGTCACCTACTGACTTACCACCAAGTATAATTTCAACTGCGCCTGTTTCATCAGTGTCACCATAGCTAAAAGTATTTGCACCGTGGGTTTCTTCAAAGGTGCGACGGACACGATGAACAGCTATTTCCCAAGCTTGATTATTAATCGCCTGTTTGGCTTGCTCATCTTCTACATCAAACACTTCTGCTTTGAGATTGGGGTTAATGCGAATTTTACCTGTAAACACCTGGTCATCTTGTTTGTAAGTGATATCTGCGGTGTAGCCAGGAAAATTTTTATCCCAAGTGTATCGGTTTTCGTAGGCAGCGCGGAAGAGTTCTTGAGCAGATACTTGTGTTGCAGTCACTGGTTTCTCCTATATTGGTTAGATTATGTTAGTTTTTTAGCTTTGCTGCTATTAGTTAGCATAGAAGTAATTCTCAAGCCCGCCTAGTCCCCAAGTGGGTACACTCTATGGTTAGTTCTCTCCACAGTTTACTTGATGCGATCGCCAAAACTAATAATGAACAAGAACTGCAACTTGCTGTCAAGAACACTGTCGGCAAGCATTTTGGTGTCGAACGTTGGGGTCTATATCTCTCGGATGACCTGTCTACAGCAGAAAATATAGAAGTGCAAAAAATTCCAGAGGTCTGTTTAGAAGGAAATCCGATTGGGCGCTATGTAGTTGAACGCCATGCACCTGCCCATGAACAATTGATTTTAGCACCAGGAGACTGGCAAGATATTTGTCCACGCCATGATCACGCCCACGTCATGAGTGGGCCGATTGTCTGTGACGGGCGTTTGGTGGGAACACTCAATCTCGCCCGTGCTGATGGTCATCCTCCTTTTGACGCCAACGATTTAGCTGATTTGAGTGCTTTGTGTTTACATGTGTCAGCCAAACTTGCAACTTTAAGGGCGAAACCCAAAACCTTTAATTCTCCGTTAGTTGGTCGTCTCACACCACGAGAGTTAGAAATTGCTGAGTTGGTAGCGCAGGGGTTAACCAATGGGGAAATTGGCGAAAAGCTGTTTATTACTCAAAATTCGGTGAAGCAAGCGTTGAAAAGGATGTTTCGTAAGCTGGGGGTTTCGGCGCGAGCTGAGATGGTGGCGAAGTTGCAGGATGTGATGGGTTAGTAGAGGTTTGAAAGAAAACAGGCTCCAAACATCTGACATCTATTGCCTTATAGGGAAATCTCGATAGAGTATTTATCCATGCCTTTCCTAATAATCGCTATTTGAGAATACTTAGAAGTTGTAGCCAACACCTACTAACAACCCTACATCAGTTTCGTCAATAAAACTGACATTTACCCCACCCGTTGCTGTAATCTGTGGAGATAAAGGCACATCTACACCGCCAGAAATTAACGCTCCTACTGTGCTATCTCTACCTGTAGAAATTGCCACACCACCACCAATATAAGGCGCTACATTTACTTGAGTGATTTCCAAATTTTCTTGAGGAAAATCTACGGTTAGTGGAACGAGAAAGACTGTGTTATCTCCAACTAAAGCAGCAGGACGTGCAGATAAATTTTGTGCGAGTCCGATTTTGCTAATCACAGCAAAAGAACCTTCACCTAAGCGTGTATCACCAGTCAAACCAATGTTACCGCCAACACCGATATAGCTAGAACCAGAACGAGTGGCTCTACCAGGCTGAATAGTTTGAGCTACTTTCTCAGATTGAGTTGCTGACGGAATTTGTGTGGTTTGAGATTGTGTTAATTCTGTAGTCAAGGCAGATGCAGAAGTAAGAGCATTAACGGAATTTTCACTTACTTGTCCTAACTGGTTGGCTGTTAGATTGGTAACAGAACTGGCTTGATTAACAGAAGTAGAATTTATATTTTCTGCACTAGCTGGCAGAGTGCTACCAATAACAGCCACACTAGCAAGAGTTAATAAAGTAGAAGTGCGCTTGAAAAAAGTAAGATTCATGATATGCTTTCCTTTTCATTCTTTTATCTCTAGTATTGACAACAAAAGTGAATAGAAAGTGACAAATATGAAAAGACTGCTTCTAATGTAAGTAGATATTTTAGTTCACAATAATTTTTTATTGAAAAATATAATTTAGATACAAAATAATTACCAAATCTAATATTTTTAGTCTTTCTTCTGTTAGATTTTAGGACTAAAAGTTTTCTACCTTTGGTTAGAAAAATCCTTTAATTATCAAAAAATATTATAATTGGTCATGAACTTTGTTCATTTTGACTATGGGGTGCTTTAACGAACTGTAGTAATCTTCAAGATTGTATGGCTAAACTTTCCAACGAGTTAGAACGCTTTTTTTTTGAAACAGAACAAGCTTCTCAAGTTAAGCTAGCAGATATTTTGCTGCTGGCAAAGGAACGAATATTTGGGTTTTTACTTGTAATTCTATCTTTGCCTTCAGCTTTACCAATACCAGCACCTGGTTATTCTGTCCCTTTCGGTATCCTAATTTTTTTACTAGCGATACAACTTATTGCAGGTTCCAAAACTCCGTGGTTACCACAGCGGATGGTAAATCATCCAATTAAATTGGAAACAGTCCAAGGATTTTTGAAAAAAGGAATTCCGGGGTTGCGAAGAATTGAAGCGATCGCTCGTCCGCGTCTCGTCTATATATGCGTTTCTTTACCAGGTAGAGTTGTCATAGGTAGTGCGATCGCCTTAATGGCAATTTCGATGATGATTCCCATTCCTGGAACTAACACCCTACCTGCAATAGGAATTTTCGTTACTAGTTTTGGTTTGCTGGAAGATGATGGTGCTATTAGTCTGGGTGGTTTAATCCTTTGTCTAATGGGAGGTATTCTAACTACTTCGATTCTAATTGGAGTAATTTGGGGTGGTTCTAGCCTACTTGATTACATCAAGATTTGGTTAAGTCGTTAAAAAGAAACTATTTGGTGCTCATGTTTGGGGTGGGGTTATAAATCTCTTCTTTATTAAAATGATTGCAGTTTCATCACCAAAATGAAATATGCTGTAAGCATTCAAACGAACTTGATTATAGGTTTTGGGATTAAATTAGAAGACTTTTAAATATCTTTTACTGGTTATCTATGTTTCAACGAGTTTTGATTTGCACAGATTTTTCTGATGGTTTACACCGTCTCACGCATTTTGTTTCTAGTCTTGCGCTTGCGGGAATCAAGCAAATTGTTTTTCTGCACGCTGTTCCATTGTGGGAAAAAGGCATTATTCCACGAGCCGATACTGAGAAAATAGAACAAGCTCAAACCCGATTGACCAAAACTGTTGGTGAAAGTCCTAATGATGTAGAAGTAAAAATAGAAGTTCAATCGGGAAAGGCTGTGGAAATCATCCTTAAGGTTACCCAAACCTATCAGTCCCAATTGATTATACTGGGTTCTCAAAGTCGCAACTTACTCACTGAAAAATTGGTGGGTAGTACAATGGCTGACTTGTCTCACAAAACAACGATTCCTCTTTTGGTACTGCGTCCTCAGTTAATCTCTACTTATACTTCTGAGGAATTAACACTCCGTTGTCAGCACCTTTTTCGGTCTTTGCTACTTCCCTACAACGATACTCAAGCGGCGAATTATCTGGTGCAACAGGTGAAGCAATTAGCTCAACAACAATCTGATAGATATCTACAACAGTGTACGCTATGCTGGGTATTAGAAGATACTGGTCGCCATGAATTACCAAAGAAAATCTTACCACAGCAGGCAGGGCAAACTCTATCTCAGATTAAAGCTGATTTGCAGAGAGTAAATTTACAAGTGGAGACAGAAGTTCGTGAAGGACACTGTGTGACTCAGATTTTAGAGGCGGCTACAATGGCAGATATTAGTGCGATCGCAGTGTCTTCAGGAACCATAGGTAAACTCCAAGAATGGTTGGTTTCCAGTTTTGCGGCGGAATTATTGCGTTATAGCTGGTATCCTGTACTCTTTTTTCCACCCCAACGTGGATAATCATGATTAAGTACAGCTTTGCTTGACACTCCTCAGCATGACGGCTGAGGATTCTTGCTTCATCCGTCCTCCCTAGAAACCTGAATACAAAGTATTCAAATCTCCCCGTTTGGATACGTCCACAAGCTTAGACGGACTATGCTTGAGGTACGTTTGCCTCTATGTAAGGTACGGGAAATAAATTCCTCTCTCCGTTTCAAAATCAGCGAACGCACAGTATTAAGTTTGCCAATAATATTAGCAAAATACGATCGCATCCTCACACCTAGACGCGATCGCTCTATTTTATCGTTTGTAGTAAGCGCTTTAGCGCTTCAATATTTTACAAACAACTAGTCTTAGGTTACAGCATAAGCACCAGAAAAGACTTTTGCTTGCTTTGATTTCACGTAAACGCGTTGACCCTCTTGTAACTCAAGCTTGCGGAACTGTTCTCGACTAAGAAATGCATTGATTCTTTCGCCAGATTGCAAAGCTAACTCGGCTCGAATTTCCCAACCTAGATGAATGATGCGGTCAACAATCACAGAGGTCGTCTCGTCGCTTGCTTCTATTTCAATTAATACATCATGGGGACGTAAAAATACTTTGTCGCTGGGAGAAACTCTACCTCTGTTGGGTGCAATACCTACATTACCAGGTAAAACATTCACTGGTCCAATAAAGCTCATCACAAAGGGTGTAGCTGGGTTGTCATAGATGTAAGCTGGGCTACCAACTTGTTCGATTCGTCCCTGATTCATCACCACGATTTCGTCTGCAACTTCCATTGCTTCTTCTTGGTCATGGGTGACAAATACAGTAGTGACATGGACTTCGGAATGCAGATTACGTAACCAGGCGCGTAAATCCTTGCGGACTTTGGCGTCTAATGCTCCAAAAGGTTCATCCAATAATAGAATACGTGGTTGCACAGCTAGCGCCCGTGCTAAAGCTACCCGTTGTCGTTGACCCCCGGAAAGCTGAGAAGGATAGCGATCGCCAAATCCTTTTAACTGTACTAATTCCAAAAGTTCCTCAACTCGTTGGCGAGTACGTTGTTTGTTAGCTTTGCGAAGTTCCATTGCAAAGGCGATATTCTCTCGCACTGTCAGGTGTTTAAACAGCGCGTAATGTTGAAAAACAAAGCCAATGTTACGTTCCTGGACGCTGCGATGAGTAGCATTTTCGCCCACTAACCAAATTTGACCCGCATCTGGTATTTCCAAACCAGCAATCATCCGTAGTAAGGTGGATTTTCCAGAACCAGAAGGTCCCAGTAATGCTACCAGAGACCCGGTTTTAATTTCCAAACTTACATCGTCAACTGCACGGAAATTCCCATAGTGCTTGGAAACATTTTCTACTGCAATGCCCATAATTTATCTATCTTGCTTAAGTATCTGTATACGTAATTCTAACTACTGTTTGTCTAGCAGTATTTAGTATTTTAATAAAAAACTAAATTTTACTGTATTGCTTAATACAAAATTCTCGATATAAATATTTTGTAAGATAGATTGTAAAAATCAATTTAGTATGTGTTCGGGCTTTGTTTGAAAATCTTAAAAAACAATCCCCAATCCCCAATCCCCAATCCCCGATCCCCAATCCCCAATCCCATTTGTAATTTTGATTACAGTTATTTGTTACAAAAAAGTTATCTATCGGGAGATTCACTATTGGAGTATTTATTAGATAAATTGCTAGGGAGTTGTTGTGTTTCTTGCAAGTGAAGGTTAGTCCTTCATGAAAATCCTGTTAGTTGAAGACGATTTATCTATATGTGAATTTCTCTCCAGCACACTGACCGCCTATCGATACACAGTCGATATTGCAACGGACGGTAAACTTGGTTTGGAATTAGCTCTTCAAGGAGAGTATTGTGTGATCTTGCTTGATGTTATGCTTCCCAGACTCGATGGGTTGAGCATATGTCGTCAATTACGCGATCGCAGGTGTCAAACTCCAATCCTCATGTTGACAGCAAAAGGCTCAGATGAAGATATTATCATGGGTCTGGATGTGGGAGCAGACGATTATGTCACCAAGCCTTGCGAACCTTCTCAACTTATAGCGCGAGTTCGTGCTTTGTCGCGTCGTCAAGTCAATGCAATGTCTTACTCAGTATTGATGTGGGGAAATTTGTGTCTCGATCCAAACTTGATACAAGTAACCTATAAGCAACAACTCATTGGTATTAGTCCCAAGGAATATAGCTTACTGGAGCTTTTTTTACGGCATCCTCAACGGATCTTCAGCCGTAGCAACATTATTGATCATCTCTGGTCAATTGATGAATCCCCCACAGATGCTGCGGTGACGAACTTGATCAAAGACCTGCGACGTAAACTCAAAAGTGCAGGGATGATGGAGGAACTAATTGAGACGGTGTATCGCTTGGGATATCGGTTAAAGGTAGCGCCACAGAAAGATACACAACAGCAAGAGGAAGCACAAACAAAACAACACCAAACAAGTAATCCAGAGCAAGAAGGCTTAGTATTGATTGAGGAAGCTACACAGGATTTTCAGGCTTCCTTACCAGAACGAATTAAAGTTTTGGAAACCGCTGCGCGATCGCTCCAAATTGATAATATCGATTCTGTACAACGACAGCGTGTCACAGAGGAAGCACACCGATTAGCAGGTGCTTTAGGGACGTTTGGATATATCAAAGGCTCAGATTTAGCGCGAGCGATAGAACACCTATTTAGTGAGCAATCCGAGTTGGGAGAGCAGCAATTTACCCAATTTCTCCAATTGCTAGCACAGTTGCAGCAAGAAATTGCCAAGCCACCTGTTTCTCCCACAATCCCAAATATACCAACAGTTGGTATGCCTTTGGTATTGGTGATTGATGATGATCATTCCTTCACCGAGTCATTGCGCCAAGCTGCACCAATACGAGGACTACAATTAGAGGTGATTGCTGAGGAGTCAACTGCATTGGAGCAAGTAGCGAGTAATCCTCCCAATGTGATGATACTCAGTCTGAATCCTGCTTCTATGCCAGCCAAGATAACTCTATTAGAAAAGTTAAAACTACATTTTCCTGGGATTCCAGTGCTGACCTTGGCTGAACAAGATTGTTTAGATACTCGAATTAGGATTGCGAGTTTGGCAAGTGAGGGTTGTCTTCTCAAATCCACAACAACAGACGAAATTTTTGAGGCGATCGCTCAATTTCTTCCACCAACCACCCCACCCAATTCTAGAGTCATGATTGTTGATGATGACCCAGTGCAGTTGAAAACACTAGCACTTCTGTTACAACCTTGGGGATTCGAGGTGACATGTGTTGGTAATCCGGAGCAGTTTTGGCAAGTGCTAACTTCTACTGAGCCTGATCTGTTGCTGTTAGACTTGGAAATGCCTACTTTTAATGGTATTGAACTATGTCGTGTGGTGCGACAAGATTTAAAATATAGAGATTTATCAATCATTGTTGTTACTGCTCACACTGGTATTGACTCCATTCAACAAGTGTTTGCAGCTGGAGCAGATGAATTTATTAGTAAGCCGATTGTTGGTCCAGAATTGGTAACTCGTGTGTTGAGTCGGATTGAGGGAGCTTCGCGAGTACAAGGCGCAAGATTAACCCGTATGCAGCAACAACTGCTGCGATGTCAGCAACAGCAATTGCAAATATCTCAACGACAAGCCAAGATTGATTCATTAACTCAAGTTGCAACTCGTTACCATTGTGATGAATTTCTTGAACGAGAATGGCAACGTCTGATCTATAAACAAACTTCACTCTGTTTAATTATCTGCGATATTGATCATTTCCAGACTTATAACGATCGCTATGGCTATCAAGCCGCAAATAGTTGTTTGCAACAAGTAGCTAATACAATTCGCCAATGCATTGACCCTAGTCATGATCTATTGGCACGCTCCGGAGGAGATGAATTTATGATTGTTTTGTCTGATACAGGGTTGGTTGGGGCGTTGCAGCTCGTAGAGCGAATTCAGCAAGCGATCGCAACTCTCAAAATTCCTCATCAATCCCCTTCTACTAATGGTTATATGACATTAAGTTTAGGAATCACAGGTTGTATACCAAGTCAAGATAGATCTTATCAAGATTTGATTGCGATCGCCAAACAAGCTCTTTATATTGCAAAAGCAAGAGGATTTAATACCTATTGTTTATATCCGTTGTAAATTAAAAATATAAGTTAAAAAAATGTACTTTTTAGTTTCCCTATATGATCAATCATTCTTTGATGATATGAGAAAGCGGATTTATCCGTGGAATCAGTCCAAAATCTAAAATCGAATGACCTATCATTCCTTGATGATATGAGAAAGCGGATTTATCCGTGGAATCAATCCAAAATCTAAAATCCAAAAGCCAAAATCCTGTTAGAGGATGGCTATAACAACCTAATTCTAGAAAAGCGCCAACTTCCTGGTGTATCAAATAGTTAAGTGAACATGATTACATTCTTATCACACTTAATCGTTGAGGCAGATAAAGCGCGAGTTTTGGGTCAAGTAATTGCAGCAGAAGAATATTATGAGCAAGCGATTGACGCAGCAAAAGCAAATGGTTCTTTAGAAGAAGAAGCTTTGGCGTATGAATTAGCCGCTAAGTATTACCTAGAACGCGGTAGACCAAGGTTTGCTCAGAATTACATGAAAGAGTCACACTCTGCTTACAAGCGCTTGGATGCAACAGCAAAGGTAAAAGAGTTAGAAACAAAATATCCACAGCTACTATTTGAATTATCATCAGCCAACAGCAACACTTCTACCTGCTCCACCAGCCCCAAAATGAGTAGTATCTCATCAGAAGGAGCCTTGGAATCGCTAGAGGCTGTTATTAGAGCAAATATAGCTATTTCGAGTGAAATTGAACTTGAACGGCTACTTAGAGTCTTAATAAAAATCCTGATTGAGAATGCTGACGCACAAACAGGCTATTTAATTTTGCCTTCCCCAACAAATTTAGAAAATGGCGAAGAATGGAAAATTGCAGCCTCTGGCATTATAGATACTGAAGCCAGCGATAATACTTTGGGAAAACCTGTCTTCAAAATCGGTGTGCAGTCTCTTCCCATTGATGATCATCTCCCGACATCAATCATTAATTATGTGATCCACACTCTGGAAAATGTAGTTGTGGATGATGCTAGCTGTGAGGGCAAATTTATCCATGATCCCTATATCCAACAACATCAAACTAAATCGATATTATGTGCGCCACTGCTCAATCAAGACAAACTGATTGGAATAGTATATCTGGAAAATAATCTAACTAATGGAGTATTTACAAAAACGCAATTAAATACATTACAGCTATTATTTACACAGGCAGCAATTTCGATTCATAATGCCAAAATATTTAGCCAATTGCGTGAGAATGAAAAACAATTAAGCGTCAGGGAGAAGCGAGTAAATCAGATTCTGAATGTCATGCCCATTGCGGTAACTGCACATGATACTACTGGAAGATACATTTATAGTAATCTGAAAGCACAGCAATTGGTTGGGATTAAAGCTCCACTCGAAATTAAAACAGAGCAACTGTCAGAGGTTTTTCAAGTTTATCAAGCAGGAACTGACCAGCTTTACCCCATCAATCAACTGCCTGTTGTACGCACTTTTGCAGGGGAATCGGTGAAGATTAATGATATGGAATTGCGTCAAGATGATAAAACTATTCCTCTGGAAGTTTTGACAGTTCCAATTTTTGATGAAACAGGCGCAATTATTTATGCGATCGCGGCTTTTAGTGACATCACCGAACGCAAACAAGCTCAAAAACTCTTAGCCGACTACAATCAAACTCTCGAAACTCAAATTGCAGAACGGACAGAAAAACTTCAGCAGCAAAACGAAATTTTACAAGCTTTGTTTGACCACATTCCTGTGATGTTGAAACTTCGTGATCAAACAGATCAAACATTAGTCATTAACCGAGAATATGAGCGGGTTCTTGGTTGGACTTTAGATGATCTGCGAGACATTGACTGGTTAGCAAAATGCTATCCTGATACCGAACAACGTCAACAAATCAGAGAACATATTGAAGCAGCGACTGGAAAATGGCAGGATTTCAGAACTAGGTGTCGGGATGGTCGTTACGTAGATACAACCTGGGCAAACATTCGCCTCAGTACAGGTCAAATAATTGGTATTGGACAAGATATCAGCGATCGCAAGCAACTAGAAAAAGCTTTGCAAGCATCACAAGCGAAACTCAACGATATTCTCAACTCCGCAGGTGCTTCAATCGGCAGTTTTCGCGTTTACCCTGACCGTAGTTGGGACAGAGAGTATCACTCCCTGGGTTGTGAAAACATTTTTGGTTATACTCCCCAGGAATTAACCCCGGAACTTTGGTTATCACGAGTTCCTTCAGAAGATTTGACAGTCATTAGTGAACAAGCTTTTGCAGCGATCGCTCAAGAACAACCAACCACACTGGAGTATCGCTTTTATCACAAAAATAGCTCTCTGCGCTGGATTGCAGACACCTTAACCTCTCGTTGGGATCAAGCAGGGGGTTGCTGGATTGTCACTATGGTTGGAGTTGATATTACTGCTCGCAAACAAGCTGAAATGGCCTTGCAAGAAAGCGAACAGTTTTTACGGAGTATATATGAAGGCACAGCAGCAGCGATTTTTATCGTTGATGTCCTAGAAGATGGCAGGTTTCGTTATGTTGACATTAACCCCGCCCATGAGTGGATGTCTGGACTTTTATCCTCAGAAATGGCTGGTAAAACCCCTGAGCAAATTTTCCCACCAGAGGATGCACAGGTGATTAATGCTAGGTTTGTTGCTTGCACCACAACCGGCCAACGCATCACTTATGAAGAACGTCTGGAAATTAAAGGCAAAGAAACTTGGTGGATTAATGTTTTAACTCCAATTTATACGGAAAATGGACAAATTTATCGTTTGATAGGCAGTTGTTTCAACATCACAAGACGCAAGAAATTGGAGTATTCTCTGCGATCGCAAGCAGATCAAGAACACTTGCTCGGTACCATTACCCAGCATATCCGCCAATCACTGGATTTGGAGCAAATTCTGGCAACTACAGTGGTTGAGGTTCAAAGAACTCTCCAGGCTGATCGAGCATTAATTTTTCGCCTAAATCAGGATGGTTCGGGACAGGTGATTAAGGAAGCTGTTGTTCCAGAGTATCCGATGACAAATCAGATGCATTGGACTGATGAATGTTTTCCAGATGACTGCTATGAATACTATCGCCAAGGAAATGCCCGTATTTTACCAGATGTGGCAAAGGATCAGTGGTCAGATTGTTTAGTTGAGTTTATGCAACAAATCGGCGTCAAATCTAAAGTGGTTGCACCCATTATTCAAACCTTAGAAGACTCCTCAACCAGGGTTTGGGGGTTGCTCATAGTTCACGCCTGTTCTAATTATCGCCACTGGCGAGCATCTGAAGCAGAGTTTTTGCAGCAAATCAGTAATCAGTTAGCGATCGCCCTTCATCAAGCAAATCTCTATAATCATTTGCAAACTGAACTAGCTGAACACAAACAGACTGAAGCCGCTTTGCGCCAAAATCAAGCTCATCTGGCCATGGCTCAAAAAGTCTCCCAAATCGGTAGTTGGGAATTTCATGTCAACAGCCAGAAGATTAGTTGCTCACAAACAACATTTCATCAGTGGGGAATAGAACCAGTCAAAGGTGAACCAAGCTTTAGTGAACTGCTTGAAAGAGTTCATCTTGAGGATCGAGAGGTTCTACAACAAAAGGTTGAACAGGCGATTACCAACGGAATTTCCTATGCTTTTGATCTACGAATTATGCGACCGGATGGTTCAATTCGTTACCTAGATTCTCGTGCAGAACCTGTGTTAAATGCACAAGGGCAAGTAATACAGCTAATTGGCACATCACTAGATATCACCGAACGCAAGCAAGCAGAGGAGTATTTGCGTGAGAGCGAAGAACGATTCCGTAAAGCTTTTGATGCTGCACCAATTGGTGTAGCACTAGTTTCACCCCAAGGACAATTCCTCATGGTGAATCATTCCCTATGCGAAATTGTTGGATACACCGAAGCAGAAATGCTCAATCTCACCATGATGGAAATCACCCATCCCGATGATTTAGAGGCTGATTTAGAACTCATGCAAAAATTGTTGGCGAATGAGATTCGTGTTTATCAGGTGGAGAAACGATATTTGCACAATCGAGGAAATACGATCCATACTCTGTTAAATGTATCACTTGTCAGACATCAACACGGAGAACCACTGTATTTTATTGCTCAAATTCAAGATATTAGCGATCGCTACGAAGTGGATCGGATCAAAAATGAATTTATTTCTATTGTGAGTCACGAACTCCGCACCCCATTAACAGCTATTCGCGGTGCTGTGGGAATTTTAGAAACGGGTGTCTTTGATCATGAACCCGAACAAGCCAGAGAAATGTTGCAAATAGCTTTTAATAATAGCGATCGCCTCGTGCGTTTGGTGAACGATATTCTTGATCTCGAACGACTAGAGTCTGGCAAAATTCAACTTGTGACGGAAACATGCGAGACCGCTAATTTAGTAAAGCAAGCAATTGAGACTGTGCAAGCGATGGCTAACGAAGCGGGCGTTAAAATTTTTGTTATGGTTCCAAATATGCAAATTTCGGCAGCAGCAGACTCAATTATTCAAACATTAATCAATTTGTTAAGTAATGCTATTAAGTTCTCACCCGCGGGTGGCACTGTTTGGTTGAGTGCAGAGTTGGTGAGTCCAGAAGAAGAGGGGTCTCTTATACACATCTAGAGGGAGATGGGGGAGATGGGGGAGATGGGGGATATGGGGGACAAATTGCTCCTGTGTCTCCCGTGTCCCCCATCTCTGCCAAGATCCTATTTAAAGTCCGCGATCAGGGACGTGGTATTCCTCCAGAAAAGCTGGAAAGCATTTTTGGACGCTTTCAGCAAGTTGATGTCTCTGATCGTCGTCAAAAAAGAGGAACTGGGCTAGGATTAGCCATCTGCAAGAACATTGTTCAGCAACACGGTGGATGTATTTGGGTAGAGAGTGTGTTAGGAGAAGGAAGTACGTTTTATTTCACATTGCCGATCACTAGGGAGGAGGCATGAACAAACGTATCCTAGTTGTAGATGACGAAAAAGATATTCGTAGAGTGGTTCAAATCTCCCTAGAAAAATTTGCAGGTTGGAAAGTAATCTTAGCTGAGTCAGGAGAAGAAGCGTTACTCAAAGCTAAGATTCACAAATCCATAGATGCTATTCTCTTAGATGTGTCGATGCCTGAGATGGATGGATTTCAGGTTTTTGATCGCCTGCGCTCGAATGTCGCAACAGAATCTATTCCAGTGATCTTGCTTACAGCTAAAGTGTTACCGAGCGATCGCCAACGCTTTGACAAAATGGGAGTTGCTGGTGTCATTACCAAACCGTTTGATCCCATGACTGTCTGGAAACAATTGACTGATATTTTGGACTGGTAGTAGTTCACCAAATTGATTTTGATAGGTGAGCCAGATCCCGGACTTTTTTGAAAAGTCCGGGATCTGATACCATTTCAAATACCGCTTATATCAAGTATTTTGCGGAATTATACAACCAAACCATAAACTTTACCGAATACTCATCATATATATTATGTAATAATATATATTAGGCACTCTTATAGAGTGCTTATAAATTTCTTACTTTTGGGTTTTATGCTCTGTGTTGAGTGAGTTCAATCTTGGAAAAGCCCAGTGTCGGAGTGTAATCTCTCTTCCAAATATGCTTTTAGGTGCGCTCTTGAACGCCCTAAAGTTAATTTAATCATGCCCCGTAAACTTATTTTGCTCATCGATCACGAAGTTTCTATCCGAGCGATTTTACAAGTTTGCTTAAATCGTCTTGGTGGTTGGGATGTACTATCAGTTTCCTCTCTTCATCAAGGGCTTGAAGTTTTAACGATTAAAGAAGCATTATTACTCAGAAAACCTGATGCTATTGTTCTGGATGTGCCAATGCTGCAAACAGACAGTCTTGGGATTATCCAAGAATTTATCACACATCCACAAATTAATGATATTCCAATTATTTTAGTCACTGCAAAAGCAAGCTGGTTTTCGCGTCAACAATTGCAACAGATGAATATTGTTGGAGCGATCGCCAAGCCTTTTAACCCGATCCAATTACCAGAACAAATAGCTGAACTACTCAAATGGAAATCTGAGTAAAGTTAAAATATCTGGATGATTATTTCAGAATAATACTATTCTTGTCTTGGCTATTGTTTTATTAATTACTTATTTGCTGCTTATTTTTTGCTGCTAAATTAAGCATATATTTGGAATATCAGATTTTTAAACTGTCCCTTAGTTAATTGATTTGCTAGGTGGAATTAACTTGATATATGACAGTTTAGAGATGTTTTTCATGCAAACTCAGAAATAAATACATTTCATAAATTTAATTAGGAATATCCGCAATGGACAAGCTGATTTCATCTTTTAACAAAGTAACTGAAAAATTTTTTTGTAACAGCGAGGAGACGCAAAAGCAATTTCTGCATGATTTCCTAGACAAAGAGAATATTAATGATTGCGATTACTGTACTCAACAGGTAACGGTTGATCTTATTCAAGAATATAAAGATGATGCTGAGTTACTAAGCATTTTCCAGCAGGCGGTGCTTATGCGGATACGCAACACAAACAAGACTACAGGTAAAGCCAACACTCGCTAGTTTAAACAATAAAACAACTAAGGAACGGGGTGATGGAGTGATATATTCTCCCTGTCAGCCTCTAACAGCATTTTAGATTGCGGATTGATTACCAGGATTTATCCGCTTTCTTTTACCCTGCTCGAAATTATCGATTATTTTGTCATTAAGCCCTAAACTATATCAACATTATTTCAACATCAAGTATCATATATTTGCTATCTTAGATCGGAATAGAGGTTGTCACTAATACCTCGATCATTAAAAACTTAAGTTAAATATTAAAATGACTATCTTCACTAGTAAAGACTTTTCTAATAAGAGATACTTGATTAAAAAGTAAATTGAAATTGTTTAGCAAACTCCGAACTAAAAATCAGTTTGAGGTGGAACCTACGAAACAAGCTAACACATTGACGATATTGCAGATTGGCGCTAGGATTAATGCTTTCATAAGAAAAACCCCAGTGTCACTGGGGTTGGGTTGAACGTTTCCTATGTCACTATAGTCACGCAGTGATTATTCCGAAACAGTGAATTTCACCTATAAAGATGGGTAAAAATTAACCCCGGTCGCACCGGGGTTAATTGCGAGAGTAGTGCTGAAAAGAGTTACGAGCAGAGGATATAATGGCATTTAGCAGCAAAAACCTGAAGTGTATCAGATATTTTTTTGTCATTTTTCAATAAAATCTCAACACGAAAAAATGACAAATCATAGCATATGGTTATCATACGTTGCCAATCTGGCTACAAGTCCCCAGATTTATCTGTGGAATCAATCCAAAATCCGTCTTGAAAAGCTTTGAAGTTCCCTCCGGGACGCTCGCGTAGACGCGCTACCCTAACGGGAAGACGCCAAGCGTCTACAAACTTTTCGCAAAATCTAAAATCCTGTTAGAGGATGAAAGAACACTACATCTGTGTCAATACTGCTCGAATAAGACAAATCAATTGACATTTAAATCATGTAGAGACGCGATATATCGCGTCTGGTACAACCCCAAAAATATGAGGGTCTTCCACGTATCAAATTTGGGCAGGCTTCTTTGGGAGATCGCTGCATACCAACAGATTAATCAATTGGTTACCTACGGAAGCCGCTCCGCGTCTACAAGCCTGCCCAAATTAGAAGGGGACAATGCAAATGACGAAAAATCCTATCCCTTGCAGTATTGACATCTGTGTACCCTTTTTTCCAAAAGATCAAAACCTTAACCGAACCTGATTTAAATTTTATTGAGAAAAATTTTGATTTTTATTACTAACGTGATGATAATGAGCTTCTTTTCCTCAATTGTAGGGTTATACCCCTCATCAACTTTCCAATACTCTCATAACTAATATTAACCGAATACTTACCAGTGAAATTATTCTAATTTTTCACAAAATAATTCTTTTATTGTGTCCTTATAAATAGATTACTTACCTCTTATTTTTGTAATTTATAATCTAAACTAACAACCAATAAGAAATTTAGTTTCATCTAAATTTGATATATAGGCAGGGAGCCTTATGAATGACAAAAAATAACAGATTTTATATCTAGATTTAAGGCAATATAAATTATTTAAATATCTTTATAAAACTAATAATTTTAATAAAAATAGAATTTGTTTGAATTTAAATTTTGAGATGTATGCTTTTAATATTAGTTTAAATTTTGAATATTATGCCCTATCAACAGACAGTTTGGAAATCTGTGTAAAGAACGTCAAAAAGCAGCTTCATTTGCTGTGGCTCAAATACTAGAGAACCTACAGACAAAAGCAGTTAAAGATTAATCTTAGTTGGTGTAAAAGAGCACTAGATAAGTGGAAATAAACTAACCACGCGACTTACAAATACTAGTTAACTTTATTTGTGTCAACTTAGTTAAACCAGTCAATCAACACTATTAGAATACAGTCATACGTTATGAAGAATCCTGCTGAAAATCCTATTGACCTAATTATTGCTAGATTTGGAAATCAAGAACAGGCTGTTGAAGTGCTTGAGGAGCTAAAGCACCTCAAAAAGGAAAAAATGATCGGGCTTTGGAATGCAGCAGTCATAATGAAGGATGAAAACGGTAAGCTGTTCTTCAAAGAAACGGTTCAAACAGTAGGAATCAAACGCAGTCTAGGTATTTGTGGTGTATTAGGGGCTATTATTGCTATTTTGGCTGGTGGACCGATTGCGGGTATTGTGTTGGGTAGCGGATCTAGCACTCTCACCGGAAAGTTCATCGATATGGGGTTTGACGAACAAGAGCTAAAAGAAATCGGTTACTCTCTAGGTGCTGGTAGTTCTGCCATAATTGCCATTATTGAACACAAATGGGTCAAAGAACTAGTTGATACCCTCACCGAATTAGGAGCCAAAATTACTTGTCAGCGTCTCAAGGATGAATTAGCTATGGCGATCGCTATTGATGCTGATTTTGAGAATGTAGACAGATTAAACCATGAGTCCATGCTTTGTAAATATGGGCATTCATAATTGGAGATATCATGTTTAACTGATATCACTTTCATTAAATAGAATGAAGGACCCTGACCCTATTGATACTCGCAAGACACCTAATATTCAAGCCGAACTTGCTAAAGAGCGCAACCGAGCGGCCGCCGAACGCACTCTCATGGCGTGGATTCGCACCAGCCTTACCCTAATCAGCTTTGGTTTTGGGATTGATGTCATTGTCACTGCTATCCGTAGCTTTCAAGTTGTTCGAGACATCAATCCTGTACGCCTTTCTCGCATTCTAGGTCTTGCTTTCATTGCTCTGGGTATATATGCCATGATTATGGCAATGATCCAACACCAGCAAGAACTGTATCATATCCGACGCAACGAGGAATATCTCTACACTCCCCGTCGTTCCTTAGCATTGACCGTTGCGATCGCCCTAGTTTGCATTGCTGTCTTTGCTTTTATTGGTATTTTGGTCAGTGCATTCACTCACAAAAATAGTATGTAAATTGGTAATTAGTCTAGAGACGCGATGAATCGCGTCTGTACAATAGTCATTTGTCATTGGTAAGGATTTTAGGTATGTTTTTGGTATGAGTCCTTCTCGAAAACCGATTAATACCACTAACGAATTGGCAAAAGAGCGTAATCGCGCTGCTGCTGAACGGACATTGACAAGTTGGATTCAGAATTGCTTGTCTTTAATTGGTTTTGGTATCGGGTTTGATCGCATTTTTAATGCGTTGAATGAGTCGATTCCCAAGCATAATCCACCCATTGCTATGGAACTGACTCCCATTATTGGCTTGAGCGCGATCGCTTTGGGCATTTTTCTGTTAATTTTGGCGATCATTGGATACCTAATCAAAGTCAAATCATTAGAGCGAGACGAATACTCATATAAACTAACTTATATTATTAATCTATCTGTTTTTGTCGTTTCTGTCATTTTATTTGGTTTGGTTGCACTAGTTGCTGTTTTTACTGTAGTTTCTTGGCAATAGTATTTATAATTCCGTTACATAAGACCTATTCATAACTACTCACAACTAGACAAATCTACTCATGTGTAGGTTGACGCTTACTTCCTGCTTCATTCTGGCAATGTCGGCATTATCCAGTCCACAGGCTAAAACGGTCTAACTGACCGCTATATGTGTCGAAGTTATAAAAAACTTCTTTTGAGGCGCTACTAACGACCCTCTGTCTATGGAGCTTGCACTTCGCCTGCGGCACGTTTATCAAACGCCAGTCTATGCTGGAAGGGTTATCCTCTGACGGCACGGTAGTTAACCGTTACTATAGGTAATATTTTAGCACCTTTTCACCAATACCTACTTAAAATTGACTAGTTCTGAACACAAATGTGTAGAAATTAAGTTACAGTTTCTACCCCTTTGAACCCCACCCCCTATACCCTTAGTAGAGACGCGATGTTTCTCGCATCTCTACTACACCCCTTTTTTTAACTCAGGTTGGCACAAATAGTTCACATATGAGTTACATTCTGGCACTAGATTTAGGTACAACAGGCAACCGTGCTTTTGTGTTTGATGCTCTTGGTAAAATTGTTGGGCAAGCATACAAAGAACTCACACAGTATTATCCTCAACCCGGATGGTTAGAACATGACGCCGAGGAGATTTGGCAAGATACTTGTTGGGTGATGCAAACTGCGATCGCCAATGCCAAAATTATTCCTAGTAAAATTGTGGCGATGGGAGTCACCGTACAACGGGAAACCTGTTTAATTTGGGACAAAACTACTGGAAAACCTCTACATCAAGCCATTGTTTGGCAAGACCGCCGCACTGCTCCTTTGTGTAATCAATTACAAGCTCAAGGTTACGCTAATGAGATTTACGATCGCACTGGTTTAGTTATCGATGCCTATTTTTCCGCTACAAAGCTCAGATGGCTGCTAGATCATGTCACAGGTATTGATCTCAAAAATGTTTTAGCCGGAACAATTGATACCTGGATTTTGTGGAAACTCACAAACGGAAAAGTTCACGCTACCGACCACAGTAACGCCAGTCGGACAATGTTGATGAATTTGACAAGCTGTACATGGGATGAAACTTTACTGGAATTATTTCAAATACCCGCTTATATCTTACCTGAGATCCAACCCAGCTTAGGAAAATTTGGTGTGACTGATAGCACTTTACTCGGTGGGGAAATTCCCATCACTGCGGTTTTGGGAGATCAACAAGCAGCTTTATTTGGTCATGGATGCGATCGCCCTGGTTTAATGAAATGTACTTACGGCACTGGTAACTTTTTAGTTGCTCACACTGGCTCTGAAATTGTCCGTTCTCAAAATCGGCTCATCTCTACTGTGGCATGGACGCAAATTCGTAACGGTAGTTTAGATGTTGGCTATGCCTTAGAAGGTAGCATGTTTACCAGTGGGGCGTGTATCCAATGGTTGCGGGATAGCATGAAGCTGATTAAAACAGCTGCCGAGACAGAAGCGATCGCCAATCAAGTTACAGATAATGGTGGTGTATATTTTGTTCCGGCATTTAGCGGACTGGGCGCCCCTCACTGGGATATGAGCGCGAGAGGAGCCTTTTTTGGTATTACCGCCGCCGTCCAACCACAGCATTTAGTCAGAGCTGTCTTAGAAGCGATCGCCTACCAAGTCAAAGAAGTTGTGGTAGCCATTAGTGGATCTTGCAGCACGGCAGTAAATAAATTAACAGTAGACGGTGGAGCCTGTGAAAACAACTTCCTCATGCAATTCCAGGCAGATGTGTTAAATATATCAGTTTATCGTCCAGTTATGCGTGATACTACCGTGCAGGGGATCGCCATGGCTGCTGGTTTGGCGGTGGGATTTTGGGATAGTTACCAAGCGTTGGTGCAACAGCGAAAAATTGATCGTTACTTTTCGCCCGGTGTAGGTAGTGAATATGCAAAAGCTAATTTCATTACTTGGCAAAAGGCGGTAGAAAGGGCTAAATATTGGGACAAGTAGTGGATACGGAGATTGATTTATTGTGATTTATTAAGTCTATTTAAAGTAGACTTGGATTATGAGCCAGCAATTTACTTGGGGGTGAGTTGATTGCTTGGTCTGATAATATTTATTGAACTCACGTTAAATTAAGAGCGTAGTATGCAAAGATATAATTTTTGCAACAACGGCAAAAGTGAAAACAGACAGTCTTTTTTACCAATTATTTGCAGAATTTCCCAGTATTTTCTTTGAGTTAATTGGACACTCTCCCAGCAATAGTCAAGATTATCAGTTCCGCTCGGTAGAAATTAAACAAACCGCTTTTCGGATTGATGGCGTATTTCTACCACCAGAAGACAGCCCAGACAAAACAGTATATCTGTGTGAAGTACAGTTTCAAAAAGATCAATTTCTCTATCACCGGGTGTTTGCTGAACTATTTCTATATATAGATCAGAATCCATCCACCTACGACTGGTACGCTGTGATTATTTATCCTAAACGGAGCTTGGAACCAGATGAAACTAAGCTTCATGACGTTTTGCTAGAAAGCTCAAAAGTCCAACGAGTTTATCTTGATGAACTTGAATCCTCAGCAAACAAGTCTTTGGGTGTTGGTGTTGTGAAGTTAGTAGTAGAATCAGAAGAAAATGCTCCTAACTATGCGAGAGAACTCATTGCACAAGCAAGGCAAGAAATCGCAAATCGTTTATCTGCAAGAGCGATAATAGATTTAATCGAGACAATCATAGTCTACAAATTTCCACAATTAAGCCGTCAAGAGGTGGAAGATATGCTGAAATTAAGCGAACTAAAACAAACTAGAGTTTACCAAGAAGCATTAGAGGAAGGACGACAAGAAGGACGACAAGAAGGACGACAAGAAGGACGACAAGAAGGAAGACAAGAAGGACGACAAGAAGGAAGACAAGAAGGAAAGTTAGCTGCTGTTCCTCTGTTGCTAAAAGCGGGAGTGAGTATCGAAGAAATATCTCAACAGTTGGAAGTTGAGATTGAAGCAGTTAGGCGAATAGCACAGCAACAGGATTGAATACCAGCGATGCTCCGAGGGAGCCGCTACGCGATCGCATGATATCTTGAGTTTGAGTAGTGCGATCGCCAGAAAATACTCAGGTTGCTCAATCTCCATCTTAAGACTTCACACTTCTTTATCTGTGATCCCCATTCCTACCAATTGCCGTAACCTGGATATTTGAGAGCAGAAACACAGGTTAAAATTTATGGCTTATTCTTGGTTTAAAGCATTTCATATTATCGGCGTTGTCGTTTGGTTTGCGGGACTGTTTTACTTAGTGCGTCTTTTCATCTATCACATCGAAGCGGAACAAGAACCAGAACCAGCAAAGACGATACTAAAAAATCAGTATCAAATTATGGAAAAGCGCCTCTACAACATCATCACCACTCCCGGAATGCTGGTGACGGTAGCTTGTGCGATTGGTTTACTGGTGACGCAACCAGAATTTTTAAAACAAACTTGGTTGCACTATAAACTCGGATTTGTGGCACTTTTACTTGTTTATCATTATTACTGCTCCCGTTTGATGAAACAGTTAGCAGAAAATAGATGCAAATGGACAAGCAAACAGATGCGGGCGATGAATGAAGCACCAACTGTCTTACTAGTAGTGATTGTGATGTTGGTTGTCTTTAAGAATAGTTTGCCCACAGACTTGACTGCTTGGGTCATTTTTGGTTTAGTACTTCTGATGGCGGTGACAATCCAACTTTACGCTAGAAAGCGCAGACTTGATAAAGAAAAGCAACTTGCAGAAATGACACAGATTCCTCAGCAACAAGCTTAATGGAATTGTATAAATCTATGATTTGACTTGGTGTCTTGGCGTCTTGGTGGTTCAAAAACAATTTTTTATTCACCACCAAGACACTAAGACACAAAGAAAAACTGATTACAAGATAAAGAATGCTAAATCAGTCATTATTTACCAATAGAATTGCTTTACTGGCTACGAAGCATCAAAAAGAAGAAGTGATTGTTCCTGTTTTAGAAGCTGAATTAGGAATAAAGATTATAGTTCCAGATGATTTTGATACTGATATTTTTGGTACATTTACTAGAGAAGTAAAGCGTCCAGGTAATCAAATTGAAGCTGCGAGATTGAAGGCAAAAAAAGTTTTAGAACTAACTGGTGAAAGTTTAGCAATTGCTAGTGAGGGCAGTTTTGGCCCTCATCCTGAAATTCCTTTTGTTTCCAGTAATCGAGAAGTTGTCATTTTATTAGATCAAACACATGATTTAGAAATTATTGGGGAAGAATTATCTGCCAAAACTAACCATAATCATTTGGTTGTGGAAAGTGTTGATCAAGCCTTACAATTTGCTCAAAAAGTAGGTTTTCCAGAACATGGTCTAGTAGTCATGTTTGATGAGTCACCAAAAGATAGCAGTGAAGTAATTAAAGGAATTATTACAGAAGCAAATCTCATAGAAGCTGTAAGTTTTGTCCTGAAAAATTCTCCCACAGGCAAAGCACATATAGAAACAGATATGCGCGCAATGTATAATCCCACACGAATGAAAAATATTGAAAAAGCCACTCAGAACTTATTAAAAAAAATTAAGAACTGTTGCCCAAAATGTTCTACACCCGGCTTTGAAATTAACAAAAGGATTAGGGGTTTACCTTGTGCATTGTGCTATCTGCCAACTTCTTTGACTCGTGCTGTGATATATAAATGTCAAAAATGTGGTTTTACTCAAGAAGAATTATTTCCAAATGGAAATGAATATGCAGAGCCAGTAAATTGTAATTATTGCAATCCGTGAATGGTTTAGGAATGGTGTTAGCCAATACTATGTAGAGACGCGTAGCAAGACCCCGCAGGGTAATTTCGCGTCTCTACATAGTACATTATTATGCATCACTCATGGTGAATGATGCCTACTTGTTGCTCGTTACGCCGTCTGTGTAGAAGCCGCTTTTGAGTCTGCGGTCGATTTTAAGCGGGTGATAGTGGCTTTACGAATGCGATCGCTTTTGCGTACTCCGCCTATCATCTCGTATTCTCGGCTGTCTTTACCATACTTCAAAACCACACCACTGATCAAGCGTTCTAAAGTTTCCCCAATAGTCTTTTCAAGGATTTCTATTTCTGCCTTTGCCGAGTCAAGATCGTTGAGCATCATATTATACTTGTCAATTTGGTTGCGGAGTTGCGTTGTTAACTGGGTTAAGTAGTTTAAACTCATGGAATTACCGAAGTCAAGGTTAGAATCTATCGATTTAAATCCGATGACTTTCTGTTCGGTTTTTTCTAGCAGGGAATAGGTTTTTTTCTTGCGTGGCATCAATGCATACCTTTTACTAAACTTTATCTTTCTAGAGTGTCTCAATGAAACAATTTAGTGGTTCAGTAAAATTTTTAAAAAAAGGTGTTTTTTGTAAGAAGATTGGATGATTAGCTCAGTAATTCTACGAAAATAGATAACGAATTGTTGAGAATGGACTTGCGTTGTGGACGAACGGACTTGCGTTGTGGACGAATGGACTTGCGTTGTGGACGAATGGACTTGCGTTGTGGACGAATACAAAGAGACGCGATAAATCGCCGTCTCTACAAGGCTATGCGATCGCCCCTAATAAAACACAAATGCGATCGTTTTTTAATTCCCCTCTTGTAGAGACGCGATTTATCGCGTCTTGTTATGAATCAAGCGAAATCACAGGCGAAGTGTTTCCCCAAGTTCCAGTAAACACAAATGTATCTAAAGGTTTGCGCTGACGAGGAGCAAAATCACGCTGTCGATATTGTTCTGGTAATGCTTCATGATCGCCTTGATAACCAATTGCGATCGCTGCTACTGGTTCATAGCCTTCAGGAATATTGTACAATTCCCGTGCTTTTGATACATCAAAGCCTGCCATCTGGTGGATAAATAAACCCAAAGAAGTTGCTTGAATTGCTAAACTACAAGCTGCTGCACCGACATCGTGAAATGCATGACGGTTTTCAGTGTGATTTTTTTCAAAGTAAAGTTTTGCAACTGAAAGCATCAAGACAGGTGCATGTTGCGCCCAAACTTGATTTCCTTGTGCAAGACAACTAAGCAAACGTTTGAATTCTTCGGGATTTTCCTGAGTTGCAACAATAAAATGCCAAGGTTGTTCATTATAAGAAGAAGCAGCCCAGCGTGCAGCTTCTAGTAAACTACAAAGTTTTGCTTTTTCAACTGGTTGTTGAGAAAAAGCCAGAAGACTCCAGCGTCGTTGTAGCAACTCATGAATTGGATATTGGGAATTAGCAGGCTTTTCCATACTTTGCTACCCTATAAAATCAATATCTTCGACTCTGATATCCTAGATAGTACTTAATAGTTGTGCTACTGCTATGGAGCTAGGGAGAGAAAATGGCTAGTTTTGGGAGTAGTCGTTTGACTCAGTTTTTGGGTATGGCGATCGCGATCACACATATTTTATCCACAAATTATGCAGTTGCTCAAGTTACTGGCGATCGCACTTTACCAAATAACTCCAATGTCACCCAAGAAAATAACACCTTCAACATCACAGGTGGAACCCAAGCAGGTAGCAACTTATTCCATAGCTTTCAAGAATTTTCTCTTCCCACTGGTAACACTGCTTTCTTCAACAATGCTACAAATATTCAAAATATCCTGACACGAGTCACAGGTAGTTCAATTTCTAATATTGATGGTTTAATCAGAGCTAACGGTACAGCTAACCTGTTTTTGATTAATCCCAATGGTATTATTTTTGGTCAAAATGCACAGCTAAATATTGGTGGCTCGTTTTTAGCAACTACAGCCAGTAGCTTGAAATTTGCTGATGGTAGAGAATTTAGTGCAATACCAAATAACACAGCAACAACTTTACTAACCGTCAGTGTACCGATTGGTTTGCAATACGGCAACAATACCGGAAACATTCAAGTACAAGGTTCTGAACTACAGGTTAATCCCGGCAAAACTTTAGCACTTATCGGTGGCAATTTACAGCTTAATGGAGGGCAAATATTAGCCCCCGGTGGTCGAGTTGAATTAGCAGGAATTGCAGAAAATAACAGCATTGGACTCAATGCTAATGATTCATTTCTGAGTTTGAGTTTGCCTAATGATGGGCAAAGAAAAGATATATATCTAAACAATGCTGCTAAAGTTAGTGTTCTCGCTGGTGGTGGTGGTAGCATTGCAATCAATGCCCGTAATTTGAATCTGTCAGGTGCAAGTACGGTGCAAGCGGGGATAGGCTCAGAAAAAGGTTCTGTTGACGCAAAGGCGCTGGATATTGATATTAATGCTACAGAGGCAATTAATGTTGATGCAAGTATTATTTCTAATACAGTGCAGACAAAAGCTGTAGGTGATAGTGGCAATATTAATATCACAACTGGGTCACTGGCTTTGACAAGTAACGGTCAACTGAGAACCACAACTTCTGGACAGGGAAATGCAGGCGATATTAATATATTTGCCCGTGATACGCTTGTTTTTGACCGAATGCTTAGTGATTCCTCTACTGGCACATACACCACCGTAGATTCACAAGCCGTGGGTAATGGTGGTGACATAAATATTACAACCGGGTCACTTTTTGTTAAGAATGCTGCTGCAATTCTGGCTAGAACAGAGGGACAAGGAAATGCAGGCAATATCAATATAACTGCTCGTGATACAGTTTCTTTTGATGGCGTCAGTTTCAATCTAGCAAACATTAGCGGCGCTGCTAGTTCTGTTGGCTCAACATCCGTATCAAATGCTAAAGGTAACGGTAGTACTATCACCATCACAACCGGGTCACTGTTTGTGACAAATGGCGCTCGATTGATAGCCAATACTTTTGGAGAAGGTAACGCAGGTAATATAAATATACAGGCTCGCGATCGCGTTGTGTTTGACGGTTTTGGTCTCAATGGCTACTCTAGCGGTGCGGTCAGCAGTACGGAAAATACAGGTATAGGTAAAGGTGGCAATATTGACATTAATACTAGATCATTAAGTATCACAAATGGTGCGGTCGTGGGTGCAAGGACTCGCGGCAAAGGAGATGGGGGTAACATTATCCTTAACGCCGAAACTTTAGAAGTTCTTAACGGTGGACAAGTTTTCACTACTAGTTTTAGCAGTGGCAAAGCAGGTAGTATACTTCTCAATATCACCGACAGTGTCACCCTTGCTGGTACAGACCCCACCTATTTTGCTCGACTTAGCCAATACACTCCAGTTATAGTTCCCAATGTCAGCCCTAGCAGTGGACTGTTTGCCAATACTTCTAATACTTCCACAGGTCAGGGAGGAGAATTAATCATTAATACTGACAAGTTAAATATTCGAGACCAGGCACAGGTGACAGTTAGTAGTGCTGGATCGGGAGTTGCAGGTTCCTTAAAAGTTGATGCTGACTCAATTCGTCTTTTGAACCAAGGCAAAATTAGTGCAGATACTAGAAGCGGTGCAGGTAATGTTACACTGCGATCGCACGACCTGATCTTAGGTAATAATAGCAGTATTACTACCAATGCCACAGGTAGAAATACCATCGGTGGTAACATCAATCTTGATACCGATGTTCTTGCTGCTTTTGCAAATAGCGATATCAGTGCTAATTCTGAGAATTTTTTTGGAGGTAGGGTAATAATCAATACCCAAGGAATTTTTGGTATCCAGTTCCGACAATCACCAACCCCAGACAGCGACATCACCGCTACAGGTGCGAGTCCAGCCCTAAGTGGTACAGTGCAAATTAATACACCTGACGTTGACCCCAGTCAGGGATTAGAACAGCTGCGCGTCAATTTGATAGATGCTTCACAACAAATTGCTACTAGTTGCAAAAGAGATAACAAGCAAATGAGGGGATCATTTATCGTTACAGGACGTGGAGGTATACCATCCAGTCCCACAGAACCGTTAATTACTGATGAAGTCCTCAGTGATTGGATATTACTCCCTGAAGCAAATCAAAACCAACCTAAAACCAGACTTGAGGAACAACCAAGCCAAGAAGCCAACTCTACAAATTCTCCCACTCAGATTGTGGAAGCTCAAGGCTGGGTAATCAATCCCGATGGTGAAGTGTTTTTAGTAGCGACTACACCGACTGTGACATCTCACAGTTCCTCTTTTACTCCTGCATCTTGTAGTGATCTTAGTTCAACGCCACTTAGAGATCTTAATTAATCTGAAATCATATTTAATATCCATTCTATCCACCTACGGACTGTACTAGACCGTCTTTTTATGGTCGTATCATTGATACGTAAATTGCAAGAAGACATAATTTCACAAATCTGATTATGATGTGGTGTTACTCCGTTATTCATAGTAGAGTTAAAAGTTTGATAAAAAACCTGATGTTCTAAAATCTTTCTTATGAGAATAAGGATTTTTATTTTATGTCTTTTTATTATGAGAGAGCTTCCTTCATTACTTAATTTATAAGTAATTTCTCCAGTAATTTGGTCTTTCTCTTTCTCAATTAATCCAAGATATCTAGCAGCATCAGTATAGTAATTTGTCTGTCTTTTATCAAATTGATAGTTTGTTGTAATTTCTTCCTGAGTTAATTCTTTATCTAGTAAAATTGTAAGCATATCTACAACTCTTTCAAATTTGTTTGCTTGTGGAAATGGAATATTAATTGGCTCAGAAACTATAGTAGTTGATTCAAATATTTCTGAGATATCTTCTAATGATATATTTTCAGGAGATATAATGTAGTTTCTTTGCTCTACCAAACTTATAGAGTTGTAATCTAAAATATTATTAAACTTATATATAAAGAAACTAAATATATTGCTAGAATTAGAATAAGTCATTAACACAGGAATGACTTTTTTGTTTATAATCTTACTTGACCAGAGTCTATATGGATAATAAAGCTGTCTAATTAAAAAATCATCTACATCGTAAATTTTAGCTTCTATTAATAAGAAGTAATTTTCACTCTCAAATCCGGCATCTATTTCACACTGAGAATTATTAATAGAAAGATTATATGAACTTTCATCTATAAAATTTTTGATAAAAAAACTAAAATTACCTGTGGACATTCTGCCGAAAACAGTGTAAAAAACCTCTTCTTCATCAAGTAGATGATTGATAATACCTGTATTAAAAGCACAACTTAATGCGGAACTTTCAGAATATAAATTTGTATAATCAATACTATTAATTTTTATGGGAAAATCAACAGGCACTGCTTCTAAAGTATGGTCATACTTAACTATCTGATGAGTAGCAAAAGTTCCGATTACATATTTATTTCTAGAAATAGGTAATATAGAAAGTTTATGCTTTTTAAAAATATTGGGTAAATTTGCTTGATGGTCAAACTTTGCCATCAATCTACTTTCTCTAAATTTATTTATTGTGGCAGAATCTATTTCAAAATATCCTATTTTAGATATCTCTTCTAAAATAGAATATTCTTGAAATATTTTCTCCCAAGCAATATCATTCTTTGTTTTTTGACTTGTGTCTGATAACGGACTCATAATTTTTTATCAAAATTTCATCAACTTTACCTCTTTTGCTTGCATTTGAGTTGATAGCTCTAGTCGCAGCTATTTTGGTTTGCTTGTACTCACCATACAAATTTACAATAAACTCTGTATAAGCATTGCTTAGTAAAATATTACAACCTCTAGAATTTAAATCATCAAAAGTTTCTTTCAATCTTATTTGCTGATCTTTATTGAACCCATTCACATCGTACCCAGTAAAAGAAGATGTATCTGATACTGGGTCATAGGGAGGATCAAAATATATTAAATCTCCTTTTTTTGCATCTTGAATAGCTTCCTGGAAATCTATATTTAATATATCTATTTGATTATCATTGAGATATTTACTAACAGCTTTTAATACAGCAATATCTAAAATATTTGGGTTTTTGTATTTGCCAAAAGGTACATTGAACTGACCTTGAGAATTAACTCTAAATAAGCCATTATAACAAGTCTTGTTGAGGAAAATTATTCTTGAGGCTCTTTCTACAGGACTTTTGCATTGATAATCTTTATTTCTATCCCAATCTCTGATAGCATAATAATAATTTTCCTGGTTATTATGCTTTTTTAAATCCTCAATTAATTCATCAACTGAGTCTCTAATTACTTTGTAGCAATTGATTAATTCTGTATTAGTATCATTGATCACAGCCTGTTTAGGTTGCAAGCTGAAAAGAAGCGCGCCTGCACCAATAAAAGGTTCATAGTAAGTATTGTACTTTTGAGGAAGATGACTTGCTATGATATCTGGAACTAACTGTCTTTTTCCTCCTGCCCATTTTAAAAATGGTCTTACAAGTTTATTGACTGATGATGCCATTTACCAACCTTAAAATTATGACCACAAAATAGTAATAATGTACTATAACAGTATAGTACTAAAAAATCCATAGCTATTTTTTATATAATTTTAAGTCTTATAAAATTCCAGGCGATCGCTTGTAGGTATTGGTAAATTGCAAAAGTTTTCATAGGTTCGTAGTAAGCACTTCAGTGCTTAAATATTGCAGGATTAAAGCCTCAGAATTAATTCTGAGGCTAGTAGCATAAGTCCGTTAAAACGGACTCAAACATCGTCCCAGTCAGATTTATCTGACTTTATACCATTTCACTAAAACCCTGATACAAATACAAATGGTGTTCCAGACGCGATATATCGCGTCTGGAACAAAATTTATGTGTATCGTGATTAACGTGAAATGGTATTAGCTATTAGCCAATAAATTTATTTATTGGCGGGATGAAAAGCTGATGCAAGATATGAGTCAACCGACTTTCTTGTAAACATAACTCTGC
Source organism: Westiellopsis prolifica IICB1 (assembly GCF_004323185.1). Taxonomy (GTDB): domain Bacteria; phylum Cyanobacteriota; class Cyanobacteriia; order Cyanobacteriales; family Nostocaceae; genus Pelatocladus; species Pelatocladus prolificus_A. The sequence continues at coordinate 1,295,905 of NZ_NAPS01000001.1, read as the reverse complement.
TTTTGTGCCATCAACATCGCATTTTGATAAACTTGCTCAAACAAAACTCGCTGTGTGTGGCTACCGCCAATCTCATGCAACCGTGGTAATACTGATTTTAATTGCGTTATAGCTGTATTAAAATCACCTTTAGCATGAGCAACCATTCCTCTAGCGGCGGGAATTGCTACCTCTAACCAACCTTGTCGTAGGAAAGGATTTATACTCAAAGCATGTTTCTCCATACTCAATAGCATCTGGTTTCCCCAGTTAGTAAATCCAGCTTTAAATAAAGCATAGACGTAATGCAAGTCTTGAAAAGGTAGGGCATGTTCGTCGATACGAGAGTAAATATAAGCACTTAAATCATGCCAGCGACGACCTACATTGACACCTCGTAATTCTAGCCGTAATAGAAGTGAAATTGCTGCGACTTGGTCTTTCGGGGATTGTTTTTTGGCGCGTTCCTGAATGTGGTGATCATAGAGTGCTAAGACTTTCTCTGCATCACCTTTCTTCAAGTAATATAGTGCGATGTGCCACCAGTTATGGGTATACAGCATAGAATTGCAGTTTTCCCAGGTATCTGCAAAACTCTCCATCCAAGCGATACCCTCATCCACTCGCCCTTGAGTTTCTAAAACATGGGCAACGGCGTGATGCGCCCAAGGATTATAGCGATTCATAAGTGTTGCCTGACGCCCCATTGCTTCTGCTGCTGCTAGCTGATGGCACTGTTCTAAACTAAATGCAACCATACTGTATAAATAATGGTTTTCAAGATTGGCAGGCAGAACTTTTTGGGCGATTTGCAGTGATTTTTCTTTGTCACCCAAGTAAAAATAGTGATACTGTCCCTGCTGGACGGCGATCAAGTCACGAGGAAATGTGTTGGTAATCTCTTCGTGGAGGGCGATCGCCACGTCAATTTCTGTGTTTGCCCAAGCTAATATTGCTTGCACATACAACTGTTCTCTGTTGGTTATCTTAGGCAAATTCTTTTGTGCTGCTTGCAAGTGGGGTTGTGCTTGCTGCCAAGCTATTTTATTTTCTTGAGAAAGATAATAGCTAGCAGCATACCCATGGGCTAAAGCACAATTTGAATCAGCTGCTATTGCTTGCAAAATCGCTATCTCAGCATCTTTGCCATAAAAAAGTGCCTGATCGATGAAGTGGTTAATAGCTGCGATCGCATCTGGTGAATCTGTCGTGACTACCAGTCCTTGTGAATCTTTTAGCATTATGAATTTTTCACACCGTATTTAGCAGTTCCCCAATCAAAATGCAGATCAACCTCCGTGTCCTAGTAGTTAATTGCCAGCTTTTAACTACTAAGGTAAGGCGCGTAGACAACCAAAACTCAACTCCTGCATCTCGGTCGAGTTAACGTATTTTATTTGAGTATGTCATATGAACTTTAAAATGACAATAAAAAATACTATAAAGCGATAGATGATTAGTACTATAATATAAGGTATTAATTATATGCTGCTTACTACGTATAACCAACATTACAGTAAGTCAGCGCTCGATTGCCCACTCCTTCTAGAGGTAGAATGAAGCACCCTTCGGGTTCGGCAGTCGCTCATGGGGGAGACACCCAAGACTGCGCTTGCACTGCCTCACCGCCCGCCGACTTGGGGCATAAAGGAGCCAGTGCGCTGGACGGGTTTGCGAGGACTGGAGCCGGAGCTTGCATCCGGCTAAGGAAGTCCGTCGCCATAAAGCACCTGGCGTCATCGGGCAACAAGTTCTGAAATTTTGAATTGGTATAACTTGGTCAGCCAATCGCTGAATCGCTGCTTTTGAACATTGCGCTATTTAAGTGCTTTTTAGACAGTTAATAGCTGTGTTCTTAATTAAGATAGAGAAATCGTAGTAAAGATACACGGAGGGATAGATGATGGAAATGGGTAATCCACGTCAAAAAGCCAGATTGGCAATGAAAGATTCAGTACCCGCTTCTTTGTGGTCGGAAAACGAGAACTTTATTAATAATTTACGCTCTACCTTGAAGCATCATCCGGTTGCAACTCATCCAATCATTGCGGCGCTGAATCAGGGTGCTTTTAATCGGGAACAGATGAAACGTATCCACCTAGAGTACCGTCATGCGATTGTGCAGATATTTACAGACGCCCTTCTGATCGCACAATACCAAACCTGTCAGTTGGAACAACGACTCAAACCTGGTAGCAAGATGTATGCCCGATTTCTTCTCACTCTGAATGATTTGGACGAGTTTGGCTTTCGGCCTGGTTGCGATCAGTACGGCGACTACCGAGGTAATCCCCATAACGCCCACTATCGTCTGTTTGAGGGTGTACTTGATGAACTGGGAATTAGTCTTGAACAACGACAGAGCTATATTCCTAGCAAAATTGCTAACCAGGTGCGAAAGTGTCTTGAGGATGCCTACAATGATTTGAGTTCAATCACTAGCTTGCTTGCAGTTGCAGAAAAGGAAGTTATCCTGTTCAGTGCGCCTCTACGTGAAAACACAAAAGCTGTAGGAATAAATGTGACTACAGGGTACTATGTCTGTCATGGGACTAGTAATGATTTACAGGCTGAAGCCAACGATGACACCCATGAAGATGACCTTTGGTATGTCCTCATGCAAGCGATCGCTCCTGCTCAATACGATGACATTGCTAAATTATGTCAGAAATACTGTGACTTGTGGGTTGAATTCTGGGATGCTCAAATGAATCTTTCATCGGAGTTTTCAAGTAGGAATAAGCAATCACAGACACTGGTATCTTTTTTCAGGGCAAATGCCTAAGGGGACAGGAACAGGACAAAGAGGCACGCTTCAGCGTTTAAACGCTGAGAGTGTGCAGCTTTCTTGACATCCTCCCCATCTGCCCTATAGAGGGATGGGGAATTTCGCCGAATCGGTTAAAATTTCACATTTTTTTTAGAATAATTATTATTATCTTCATCTTTCCTGATTCAAAATGATTATTATTATCTTCATAAAACCTGGCGGTAAGTGTGGAAACCCATAGCCTTTAGGCATGGGAGGAAACACGACACGAGAACATGCGCGGTTCCGTGAAATTATGTTATGTCAATAATTTTTTCTACTTTGAGAGTTGATGGAAATAACTGTTTTTGAAGATTATCCACTACTAGAGCGCGAACTTGTCATTGCTCTCATGGGCAAAGGCGGGACAGGTAAGACGTTCACCTCGCTCGGTCTGATCCAATCTTTGAGAAGACTAGGAAAAACAATGATTGTTGCGGATGCAGATCCGAACAGATCGCTCTCGCGCTACCTTAGTTCTCACTATCTTGGATATGGAGAAAAAGAACTTCAGAAACTTCCTCTAATCACTCAAGCTGAGAAGGACTTTTATGAGTTTCAAGGACTCGGTCGGGAGCAGACTTACCGCGAGTTCTACGGTACTTCATTCAGTGAAACCAAAAAATTCTCTATTGATCCAACAGACTCATTCACTGAAAAATATGTAAAAACCCTCAGTGACGGGCTAGCGTTGATGTCGGTAGGAACTACTGCACTGCGTATGGAAGAACTTTACTCTACTCGTTGCTCTCATGCCACACTTAACCCACTGAAGGCTTGGTTGGCGCTGTGTACAAATGGCATTGTAGTTCTCGACTGCGGCGGTGGAGAAGATGCAGGACGATTTGGTCTACCTATAGGAGCCGATGTAGTAGTTGTAGTGGTTGAGGCGACACCCGACTCTGTAGCAATTTCAGAAGATATCCGCGCCATTGACGAAGAGTTAGGAATTCCAGTGGTGTATGTTTTAAATAAATGCCTTAATCAATTCCCAGAAGTGGAGGCTTTTGAGAAAGAACACTCTACTAGAATAGTTGGGAAAATTCCGTTTATGCCCTCTATTTACGGCAAGAATCTTCTTGATAATTTTGACCAAGTTGAAGGAATTTTTACCCAAATTCTTAATCAGATTCTCTCTCAAAAGTTAAGTTCTCCTGTTGAGCGGTGGTCAAGAATACTTAGGTGGCAAAACCGTTTGCAGAAACAACGTGAGTTAATGAAAATTTAGTTTTAAGAAGGCAGCTATGCTGGAGGCAGAGGGCAGAAGGAATCCCCATAAATAAATTTAGGGGATTTAATAAGGACGCTGTATTTCTCGTGCTGCGCGTCTCAAAATACATCTTTTTATATTTTTCATAAATAAATTTAGGGACTTTTGACCCTTTTAGCAGAGGGATAATAAATTCTTCCCTTCTGCCTTCTGCCCTCTGCCCTCTGCCCTCTGCCCTCTGCCCTCTGCCTTTATTCGGTAAATACTAGGAGGTTAAATTCTTTACGATTCCAGATTGATGTTCTGATTGAGACTAGGAAAGGGGAGTTTTATCAGAAGACAAGGACAGGAATTTATCAATCAAGAGAATTCCATTGAGATGGTCGATTTCATGTTGAATGACAATGGATAATACCCCATCAGCAGTGAGGGAAAAAGCACGATTTTCTCGATCAAATGCTGAAAGTATAACTTGATTAAATCGCTTAACAATTCCACGCTGCCCTAGAATGCTAAGGCATCCCTCTTCTGAATCAAGAACAGGCTTTTGGTATGCTATTTCCGGATTAATAATGCACAAGATATCTTCAGGTTTAATCTCTTCTGTCTTGTCACCTAAGATGCGTTTTTGATTTAGAACAAAAACCCTTTTTAACTCTCCAATCTGAGGAGCAGCTAATCCCATTGACTTATTTTCAAGCATTGTATCTACCAAATCATCAACCAAAATTTGAAGCTCTTGATCAAATTTTTCTACCTTGATTGAAGGTTTCCTTAATAAGGAATTGGGATGAAAGATAATTGGTTTGAGTGCCATAAAAATACTGAAATTAAAGGATTATTTTAGGGCGGAAATTGGTACTATGTTAGCTTAATTTTTAAGCATTAATTTATTACCAGTATTGACAAAGAAGAGTATGATATTACCATTTCCCATCTGGGCAGGTAGAAGCCTCAAGATTTGCCTTCACGATCATCAAACATCCACATATGGTACAACGCTTTGCTTGGGCATCAAATTTTTCACAAGTTGAGCATATTTCTAGTCTTTTTTTAACGGTATTTCTGGAAGCGATCGCTTGCTCACCACATAATCCCTGATTGACAGTTTTATATGCTTCTCTAAGAAGGTTTTTAAGCATTTGATAATTGCTTGGGTAAAGAGGTGGCGAAGATTTAATCATCTATAACATCCTAATTTATAAAAAAGTATCTGAATAAATATTTAATTTCAGATACCAATTGACTCTCTTTAAAAAATGGTAATTACAAAGTTTCTCAACCGACTAAGAAACGGGTAACTGGCACGAATTTATAGAAGGCGTACTCATACCATACAGTCCAAATAAAATCCCTAATCCAGGTAGTCCGCATTTGGGGACGAATCTGGTAGTCAAAAGATGTATCAGTAGCGCCAACTCTCGCCATCGCGTGGTTACATCCACAACCATGCTCTTGGAAAAATCCGTGCTTAGAAGAGATGCTTTGCACCATTAGTTGGATGGGAAACACCTTTTGTCCATGCAGAGAAGCATCCCAAGCACGAGCATTTTTTCTGTCCTCTTCGCTGAATCTTAACGGACGAACTTCAGAAACTTTTTTCCTGGAGATCGGTGCAAGGTGTACGTAATAAAAAGAAGCTGGAAGATCATATCCGAATTCATCAAAGAGGTTTCTTCCTATTTCGATAATTTTTTTACGTTCAACGTAATCTTCTTGTTCTAGGATAAGCTCTTTCTCAATTAAGTCAAAATTCGGATACTTATTAATGTCAAAATCTTCTCCATAAAACTCAAGGGTTTTCCAAGCAAGTTTACCAAATATTTCACAAAAAGCTGGCTTGCAATCTAGGAAATCTGCCGATTCATTGAATAAGTCAACATCACCATGAGACATCTTGTGAAGAAAAAGTTGCGCCATCTTCACATATGCTTCTGGGTCAGAAAGTTTTGTGTGAGATTTTCCTGCATAAATATCTTGCCAGGACTGAGGAAGCTGATTAACAGGTGTTGCTTGTTCACCTTCTATAAGACATTTATTCTCTCCAAAAGATAAGGAATTTTTGATGATGGCGGATATATCTGTTTGGTTTCCCTGACTTGCTGTCTTTTGCTCCATCAGTTTTTCACTAGCGTTTAGTGACATGTATATTTCCTTTGTTGAGTCACATGGTTAAGTGTAACCTATTTGCTGAGTATAATAATCATTCTTATAAAAAGTAGGCGCAATAGGTTACGACGGAATTTCTTCCAGGGTAAACTGGATAGACCGAATTCCGAGCCGCTACAAGTAATAGCGTTAAATTTCCCTACCTTTTCCCTACTGTTCCTTTGCGTTGCTTGCAGGCGATAGAGTTCTTCTCGTAGCGTGTCGGTGTTGGAGCAAGCAGTGGTGGTATACGTATTTCTCGCTTCGGAGGATATTAGTTAAAGAGGCAAAGTAGTTGACAGACTGCATTGCACTCACTTTTGAATCACATTTGTTTCTAATACTAGATGTACAGATCAACTTTAATAATTAGCTAACAACTAGAACAACAGCTAATAGTCTTAATTTCCCCTGTCAAAAAATAAGGTGTAAGGGTCTAGGAGAACCCCATCAATTGAGAGGGACACAATTAACCTAGTAGTTCACCATATTGATTTTGACAAGTTGGCCAGATCCCCGACTTTTTTAAAAAGTCGGGGATCTAACCCCTCGCAAAGAGTCAAAATTTGCGTGGCGAAGTACTAGTAGTAACCTGAGTTCGGGATAAGCTGAAACCCTGATTCTATCGTTAGCTACAACCCCTATTCTCTCGTAGAAGGAATAGAAAAATAGCCTTAACCCGAACTGACGTTAAATATAAGGGCGAATAAGATGACAGCAACATCACAAGAGATAATTCGGTCAAGTCAATGGCATCATCTATCTGTAGAAGAAGTAACTCGGCATTTAGATACAAATTTAGAAACTGGTTTAACCTCTGCTGTTGCGACAAAAAAACGTGAGCGTTTTGGTCCTAACGAACTCAAGAGCAAACCTAGAACAAGTCCATTGCTGCGATTTCTCTTGCAATTTAACCAACCGCTGCTGTACATCTTGTTGATTGCGGGTGCAATCAAGGCAACACTTGGACAATGGGTGAATGCTGGGGTGATTTGGGGTGTGACCCTGATTAATGCCATTATTGGTTTTGTGCAAGAATCTAAGGCTGAAAGTGCGATCGCCGCCTTAGCTGACTCAGTACAAACCAACGCAATCATCATTCGCAACGGCAAAAAGGTGCAAATTCCTTCCACAGAGTTAGTACCGGGGGATGTGGTACTACTTGCTTCTGGAGACAAGGTACCAGCTGATTTGCGTTTGGTGCAAGCACGGAATCTGCAAGTGAATGAATCAGCACTCACCGGCGAATCAATTGCAATTGAAAAAAACACGCAACCACTGAATCTAGATGCACCATTAGCAGAACGCACCAATATAGCTTATGCTGGTAGCTTCGTGACGTTTGGTACGGGCAAGGGTATTGTTGTTGCAATTGGAGATGCTACAGAAACCGGGCGCATTTCCCAGCTAATGCAGCAAGGAACCAGCCTAAAAACGCCATTAACTCGCAAATTTGACAAATTTAGCCGTACTTTGCTGTACATCATTTTAGGGATAGCAGCATTGATGTTTGCAGTTGGGCTGGGATACGGCTACTCCTGGACAGAAATGTTTGAAGCTGCGATCGCCTTTGCTGTGAGTGCCATTCCCGAAGGATTACCAGCTGTTGTAACCGTTACATTAGCAATAGGTGTTTCTCGCATGGCGCGGCGTCATGCCATTGTTCGCAAATTGCCAGCAGTGGAAACTCTGGGCAGTGCTACAGTTATCTGCTCTGACAAAACTGGTACGTTAACTGAAAACCAGATGACTGTACAAGCAATATATGCAGGAGGTCAACATTATACTGTCACTGGTGTCGGCTATGCTCCACAAGGAGAAATTTTACTCGATGAAAAACCAGTAAACTGGGATAATTCTTCTGCTCTTAAAGAATGTCTCAAAGCCGGATTATTATGTAATGACTCGCATTTAGAAAAAAAGGACGGGCAATGGCAGGTTGTTGGCGATCCCACAGAGGGAGCATTGATAGCTGTTGCCAATAAAGTTGGATATACCCGCAGTGGCTTAGAAGAGGAAATGCTCAGGTTGGATGTCATTCCGTTTGAGTCTGAGTTCCAATACATGGCAACTTTGCATGAAACTTCGTCATCAACAAATGAACAAAAGCACAGAATCATCTACGTTAAAGGTTCGGTCGAGGCAATTCTCAAACGTTGTCAACTTCGGTTGGATGCTCAAGGAAACCTTGCTCCTGTGAATGCAGAAACGGTGCATCAGAAAGTTGATGCAATGGCGAATCTTGGTTTACGGGTGCTAGCGTTTGCAAAGAAATCTGTGTCAGATGTAGAGACGTTGCATACAACATCTCTACAACATGCCGATATCGAAGATGATTTGATTTTCTTGGGATTGCAGGGGATGATCGATCCGCCTAGAACAGAAGCAATCAAAGCGGTGCAAGCCTGTCAAGAAGCTGGTATTCAAGTCAAAATGATTACAGGCGACCATGCAATCACTGCACGGGCAATAGGTGAAAGTATGGGCTTCAACAAAAACGACGAAGTTCTGGCTTTTACAGGAAGCGAACTTGCCCGAATGGGTAAATCAGAACTTGCGACAGCGATAGAAGATGGGGTAGTGTTTGCTCGTGTTGCGCCAGAACAGAAACTCCGTATTGTTGAAGCATTACAGTCTAAAGGCGAAGTTGTCGCTATGACAGGGGATGGTGTCAACGATGCACCCGCCCTCAAACAGGCAGATATTGGTATTGCGATGGGGGGTGCAGGTACAGAGGTAGCAAAAGAAGCCTCTGACATGATTTTGACGGATGATAACTTCGCCTCCATAGAAGCAGCAGTTGAGGAAGGACGGACTGTTTATCGGAATTTGCTCAAAGCGATCGCCTTTATCCTACCTGTCAACGGTGGCGAATCGATGACGATTTTGATTAGTGTACTACTTGCTAGAGAACTGCCAATTTTGTCTTTACAAGTTCTGTGGTTGAATATGGTTAATTCCATCACCATGACTGTACCTTTAGCCTTTGAGCCAAAGTCTCTTAGGGTGATGCAACAACCACCGCGTAACCCCCAACAACCGTTGCTTTCCAAAAGTTTACTCAAGCGCATCCTAGCAATTTCCATCTTTAACTGGATTTTAATTTTTGGCGTATTTGAATGGATACGACAAACCACAGGAAATCTTGCTCTAGCCCGCACAATGGCAATTCAGGCTTTAGTCGCAGGAAGAATTTTTTATCTTTTAAGTATTAGTCAATTAGGAGTTGCTGTTATCGATAGACTTCGGGGAATTAGGCATACAATTAGCGATGCCTTAGCAATTGGAATTGGAATTGCTTGTACGATAATTTTGCAGATAATTTTCAGTCAGTGGAATTTGATGAATCTCTTATTTTCTACAGCACCACTGAACTTAAATCAATGGTTTATTTGCTTGCTTATAGGGTTGCCAATGATTATATTATCTATCCTGGTAAATCGTTTCGACCCTCTTGACTGATTCAGTTTATGACGAGATGTGTCTTGGGATATCAAATAGTTAGATAAAAATTGTTTGACACTGGTATTACCTTTTTGGCAAGGTTTATCAAAGTAGTCAAAACAAATTTTCAAAACCAAAGTGGATGTTGCTTCCTTAGTCACTGTTTCAATTATTCTCCTGCTCTTAGCCACAGGCGTTGCCCTACTAACGCGACGGCTTCGTATTCCCTACGTTACAGGTTTGGTGTTGGCAGGTTTGCCGATCACTGAGCTTTTGTCTCGTCCCATTGGTTTAGAGCCTTCCCTGGTTTTGAATCTTTTCTTGCCGATTCTCATATTTGAAGCTGGTATCAATACAGATATCAGCCGCCTACGCAGCACGTTTAAACCAATTGCCCTCCTAGCTGGGCCAGGGGCTGTGTTTTCCGGTGCTATTATTGCCGTTGTGTTGAAATTTGGGCTGGGACTGGCTTGGATACCCGCTCTATTTGTCGGAGTAATTCTGGCAAACACTGATACGGTTTCAATGATTGCCGTCTTTAAGGAAATACCAGTACCGTCTCGGCTTTCCACTATTGTTGAAGGAGAAACTTTATTCAATGATGCTGCTGCCCTAGTTTCATTCAACCTGATTTTGCAAGTATATTCGACAGGTTCGCTCACATTACTAGAAGGAATCCAACAACTGCTATTTATCTCTTTAGGAGGCTGTCTCGTCGGTTTAGTCTTAGGCTACTTGAGCATACCTATATTTGCCCGTTTAGACGATCCCCTTAGCAGTTTGTTACTGACAGTTGGAGTTGCATTAGGAACTTTTCAGGTTGGGCAATTTCTAGGTGTATCAGGTGCTGTGGCTGTAGTTGTAGCTGGATTAATTTTTGGCAATCTTGGACTTTCGCGCAATACTTCTGCTTCTAGTCGCATCACCTTGTTAAGTTTTTGGGAATATGCCAGTTTTACTGTCAACACCTTTATTTTTCTGCTGATTGGTCTAGAAATAAACTTGGTGACATTATGGAGGGCTTTACCTGCTATTCTACTGGCAGTTTTAGCTTATCAAGTCGGACGAATTCTTACAGTCTATCCCCTGCTAGCTATAGTTCGCTGGTTTGACCGTCCAATTCCACTACGCTGGCAACATTTACTCTTTTTAGGCAATATCAAAGGCTCACTCTCAATGGCTCTGGCGTTGAGCTTACCCTCCACATTGCCAGGGCGAGAAGTCTTAATCGCTTTAGTTTTCGGCAGTGTGCTAGTGTCATTGGTGGGACAGGGTTTAAGTTTGCCTTGGCTGGTAAAACGCTTAAAACTATCTAAATTTTCAGAGACACAACAGCAGGTTGAAGAGTTACAAGCTCAATTAATTACTGCTAAAGCAGCGCAAGATGAATTAGATAGCCTTTTGAAAACAGGGGTGTTACCAAAAACTGTTTATGAAGAAATGCGTTCAGCTTATCAAGTGCAAATTGTAGGTGCAGAAAAGGCATTACGAGAATTCTATAATCGCCGCCCGGATGAGTTTGATGCCAAAAGTGGCGAATACAAAAAACTTGATGCTATTCGTCGTCGATTGCTACTAGCGGAGAAATTAGCACTAAACGAGGCAATACGTAAGCGAATTCTCTCAGAAGAAATTGGGCGTGTCAGGCTAAAAAGAATTGATGAACAATTGCTGAAACTAGAAGATGATTAATAATTTCTTGCAAATAGCCTTTTTCCTCTGTATCTCTGTTAAGAGTTCCCTGTTAAGAGTTCCCTATTCCCTACTTTGAAGGTGAGGTTTTGTTATTTTTTTGACTTTTGATTACCTTGCCAGGACTAACAAAAGAAACTCCTTGTTGGAACTCGGTAGCAATCATAATTGCCTCTGCTATAGGTTCAGAAACTTCTGTTTGGGCTACCCACTCCACAATAAAATTTGCTCCTAAACCTCCACTGGTATCAGTTCTATCTATAAAAAAATCTGTAGAACCTAGCGCATCAAGTTGAATAGGCTGCTCCAAATACCGCTTGACTAATTTACCGTTTGAGTCATAGTAGCGAACAGAAGTAATAATGATAGACTTATTCAAATCTGTATTACGAATACTGAGTGTAGCTGATAAATCTAAAATCTTTTGTTGATTGTCATGATAGATATGGGAGTAGACAGGTACATAAATAGTTTGACCCATCGCTAGGAGAAAATTTTTATCCAGAGTTACCACCTTTTGAGATGGATTTACCTGATTATTATCCGATTGTGACTTTGGTGGACTCTCTGATGATGTGCAAGACGTAAGAAAAATAAAAGCAATTACTAAATAAAAATGTCGGTACAACTTCATTAAATTTATTTACAGCCTTCAATAAAATTAATCACTTGATGCAATGAACCAGGTTTGGTCACAATTAGCACGGTTGAATCAGGTTCCAGTACTGTACTACCATTAGGAATAGTTAAATCTTCGTGAGGATGAGGTTGATAACCAATAATTAGAGAACCATTGGGAAAACGTGAATCTTGAGCAATTTCAGCAAGGTTACGACCAACAACATAGCAATTGTTGGGGATGGAAAGTTTCAATACTTCAATTTGTCCTTGCTCAAAATGCATCATTGATTCTACTTGCGGATACTCAATGGCATTCACCATCGTTGAAACTGCTAAATCTACAGTACTAATGATATGATTGGCTCCTGCCAAACGCAGCGGCTCGGCAAAATCAGAGTCGCGCATCCGAGTCAGAATATGGGGAACACCATAATGTTTGGCAAGAGTTACCATTGCTAAGTTCAAAGCATCACTTCTCAGGACAGCTGCTAGGGCATCGGCTTTACGAATTCCAGCTTCTAACAATACTTCTGTACTTACAGCACTACCTTCAAAAGCGATCGCTCCCACTTGTTCACGGGCATAGCGGCAAGCAGTAGGGTTAATATCAATAACGGCAACAGTATGCCCTAGTTCTACCAGTTTTTGAGCCAAAGAAAGCCCCACTAAGCCTGCTCCACCTATTAGTACATACATGCCTACTCCTGATACTCTTCGACTTTCTATTTCACTTTACAGACTAACACTCGCAGTGAAGGTGTAGCTTTAACTCAGATCTTGCACCTCTACGTACAACCCCAGATAAAGTAAAAATATGCGCGATAAAGCTACCTCATTTTTATGGGCTTTTATCGATGAATCAAGGGTTTCACTTTTTTACTGAGTAATGAAATTACATCAATTTTTATTGGCGACCAAGGTAAGTAAACCTGCCACCCTAGCACTTGCCAATGCACCCATTGCTGCACCTTCAGTGGGAGTAATATTACTTTGACTTGTGTCAGCATGATCAACTTGCTCATCAACTTTGGGCTTTTTAGTGATTACAGAAATCTTATTCATTGGAAAGCCGCTACTTCTAAGCTCGTCAAATGCCTGTACTGCATGTTGACGACTGGGAAATATACCAATCGCATGTTGGTGTTGACCAGAAGCCATTTTGCCTCTAATTGAAACAGAACAAGCTTCTCAAGTTAAGTTAGCAGATATTTTGCTGCTGGCAAAGGAACGAATATTTGGGTTTTTACTTGTCATTCTATCTTTGCCTTCAGCTTTACCAATACCAGCACCTGGTTATTCTGTCCCTTTCGGTATCCTAATTTTTTTACTAGCGATACAACTTATTGCAGGTTCCAAAACTCCGTGGTTACCACAGCGGATGGTAAATCATCCAATTAAACTAGAAACAGTCCAAGGATTTTTGAAAAAAGGAATTCCGGGGTTGCGAAGAATTGAAGCGATCGCTCGTCCGCGTCTCGTCTATATGTGCGTTACTTTACCAGGTAGAGTTGTCATAGGTAGTGCGATCGCCTTAATGGCAATTTCAATGATGATTCCCATTCCTGGAACTAACACCCTACCTGCAATAGGAATTTTCGTTACTAGTTTTGGTTTGCTGGAAGATGATAGTCAAAAGCTAAAAATCAAAAGATTTTTTTTGTACTTTTTACTTTTCCCCATTGCCCTAACAGCCACAACACGTATGGGTTATAAAACCCATTACACACAACAGTTAGAGGTCTAAAGGAGTGTAATCTCCCTCTCTAGCTATCTTCAGTATTGCTAAAAAATGTGAACAGAAAGTGACAGCACCAACTAATGCGGCTATTTGAGTGGCAGAATTATCTGAAAAGTTGACCCCTTCTCGACTACACTTTTGACACTAATATGACCACCGTGTGCAGAGACGATTTGTTGGACAATCGATAACCCTAAGCCATATCCGCCAGTTTTGCGCGATCGCTTTTTATCCACCCGATAAAACCGCTCAAAAATATACGGTAAATCAGCTTCAGGAATACCGATACCATTGTCTATAACTTCAATCACAGCCCAATTTGACTGGGTGAACAGTCGCAGTTCAACTTGGCCTCCAGGGGGAGTATATTTGCAGGCATTACTGAGCAAATTAACGACTGCTTGACGCAGCAAGTTGGTATTACCTAGCACAATCACATCAGTAGTTGGTAAAGTATAAGTTAGATTGAGATGTTTTGCTGCCTCTTGTATTGCATATTCATCTGCTATCTGTAAAAGCTCACTCTTTAAGTCAACTTCTTGTAAAGATTCAGGAGATAATCGACCTGCATGACGCGCCAGAAACAGTAGATTATTCACTAGAGTATTCATAGACTTGGCAACATCGAAAATCTTCCCGAAGCGTTGACGCTGCGCCTCAATATCGTTAGATTTAGACAGTAAGCCATATTGGGCATTGCTAGTAATAGCTGACAGGGGCGATCGCAATTCATGGGAAGCATCAGATGTGAAGCGTTGTAGCTGATCATAGCTGTCACGAATGGGTTGCATTGCTATTCCCCCTAAACACCAACCAGCCAAACCGATAACCCCTAAAGTTACTGGTACTGTCAAAAGCAAAACCAGCCGTAATTGAGCCAGATTATTTTGGACGGATGTCAGTGGCGTTGCAACTTGAAGATAACCGATTAATAAACTATCCTGGTAGACGGGCAGTGTTAACTGACGGAGCCAAGTAACAGTGGGCGCTGCCTTTGAGGAGTAAAACGTAGTCTTGAGAGTGTGAAAACCAAGGATTGCTTTAACCTGTGCTTGTGGATCTGTACCGACAAATTGCACTAGTTGTCCTTTGGTATCGTACCAACGCGCATATACTAATTCAGTACCCTGTGGTAGTACGTTACTGCCTAGAAGTGGCACATTTTCTAGGTCTAGCTGTTTGTTACGCAGATCGTACTTTGCATTCACCGCCATGACTCTGGATTTTTTGTGAAGTAAGCGATCGAGATCCTCTAGCTCATCTAAGACTGCTTGGTAGTAAATTACTCCCGCAAAAACGACCAAAATGCTCCCCATCGTTAGGGTAAACCACAGAGCTAAATTGCTGCGACTACGATGAAACATCAGGTTTTGGTGAGAACAGGGACACGGGGACACACAAATACGAGAACGTGGGGAAAGATAGTTTCAAAAATATCTCTGTGTCGGTGCATCTTTGAAGTCTGGGTATTTTCGTAACTCGTAAAAACGTGCCATTCGGTTAAGGCAGGATCGTCTACTACGTAAGGTAGAAAAGCCAAACCTACCAGTATATCTTCCAATAGAGAGATTCTAAGGGAGCGCAAGTATGAAAATTTAGAGACGCGAGATATCGCGTCTGTGCTCAGGATTAATTTCAAATGGTATTACCCAGATTTTCATCCACCTACTCGCTGCCGTATGTCCTTGTCCCAATTGTTGCAAAAACTGCACTCTTCCAAGCTAGAATATTTGCTGCCTCTGCCGCTGCTTCTAATTGCTTTTGGACTTGGTGGTGAATCGTTAACAAACCTACTATTAAGTCGTTCCTACATTACACTAGACAAGCTGCAAGCTGATACGCACACAGCCAAGGTACAGTTTGCAGCCAATGTGCTAGTAACCAAAGTTGAAATAGAAAAAGAGCGGGAGTTTACCGAAGTTGAACTTCACACCGCAAACTCTGTACTCAAAAAGTTAATATTCAAGGTTCCAGCCACAGAACTAAGCAAGGTAAAAGCCATGATTGATCAAGAACTGGGAGTGTCTGGTGAAGTAGAAACTCTGCAAGCTGATACACAAATGCAGGTGCGATCTGCGGTTAAAGTACTAGGAATCCTAGCTGAAATAGAAAAAAAGCGAGGGTTTACAAAAATTGAGGTCAATACTGCCAACTGGGTACTTAAAAAATTAGAATTTGAGTTTCCAGTCACAGAATTAAACTCTGTAAAAGCCATGATTACTCAAGAACTAGGATTGTCTGGTGAAGATGCCAATATGTTTGTAAGCTATCGAGTTAAAAATTAGCAAGCATTCAATTTAGTCATTTACGTTATGTTTAATTATCTGGAGCTTTTAGACTATAACCCATACCGTAGACAGTTTTAATCCAATCTGCTGCATCAACTAACTGCAAGCGATGCCGTAATTTGCGTACTAGCACAGTCAATGCATTGCTCTCCGGTTCCGTACCCCACTCCCACAATGCTTCTTCAATCTGCTCACGGGTTAATACCTGATTGCGGTGACGCATCAGGTACTCTAGTAATTGAGCTTCTCGTGGTGATAATTCCACACTTACGTGATTGCGTTCAACAGTTAAATTACTTAGGTGCAGTTGTAAATCTGCAACACGGAGAATATCTCCTACCCATTGGGGAGAACGCCTCGACAACGCACGCACCCGCGCTAAGAGTTCCACCAAGTCAGCAGGTTTGACAAGATAGTCATCTGCCCCCGCATCTAAACCCGTAACCTTATCCGGCGTGGTATCTTTGGCAGTAAGCATCAATACAGGTGCAGTTTTGCCAAGAAGTCGATACTGACGACAAAGACTTAAGCCGCTGATTGTGGGCAACATCCAGTCCAAAATTAACAAGTCATATTCTTTTTTGGACAATAGCCACTGTGCAGTTTCTCCGTCGTCAATGCCATCCACAATATATCCGGCTTCTTTTAGCACACCCTGTAATGGCTCTAATTGTTCGGGATCGTCTTCTACCAGTAGTATCCGCATACAGTTTTTTTGCAACCGACGCAACTAGAATTGCCAGCCTCCTTGTTTATGGTAGAAAAATCAAACTTACCTCTCGTCTTCCACCAGGAATATTCTGATGTAGATTGTGGATGATAGCATCAGGAGACAAGCCATGTTGCTTTTGATTCAGATTGTTTTATGTGTTGTTCTAGTGGTCATTGTAGGTACATGGCTTTCACGCAGCGCTGATATCTTGGCTGAAAAGACTGGCTTAGGGCGTAGTTGGGTTGGTGCGATCCTGTTGGCGGGCGCTACTTCCTTACCGGAGTTGGCAACAGGTATCAGCGCTGTAGCTGTGTTCAATGCACCGGATCTGGCAGCAGGAGGTATTTTTGGCAGTTGCTTGTTTAACCTGTTCATCCTGGCACTACTGGATATTGTTACAGGACCAGGACCACTGTTTCAACGAGCGCATATCAGTAATGGATTGGCGGCTGGTTTGGGATCTATACTGCTAGGTATTGCAGCTGCTGGAATGCTACTTGCTCAAAGAAACTATAATTTGACTCTGGGCTGGGTTGGCATTCCCAGTATTGTACTGCTTGTAGTTTATTTTCAAAGCACACGCATAATTGCTCAGTTTGAGCGACGAAGACGTGCCGAAGTGTTAGAACAGGAAGCTGAAGTTTTTCAATATGAACATATTAAGCGTCAGCAGGCGTATCTGATGTTTGCGTTGCTTTCAGCAGCAATAGTAGTGTTGGGAGTGTGGTTGGCATCATTGGGCGATCGCATTGCAGAAGTGACAGAGTTGGGAGAAAGTTTCATTGGAGTGCTACTGTTGCTGTATATGGATTTGAGTTTAATGGAGAATAGGAGACTCGAACCCCTGACCTCTGCGGTGCGATCGCAGCGCTCTACCAACTGAGCTAATTCCCCGATAGGTTGTTTGTTCCACTAACAACCACTAACAACCAACAACTTCCTATGTTAACACTCACCTGCGGTTGGTTGGCACTGTTTTTGTAAATACACTTCCTCTATACGTTCTAGTTCTAAATCACTGAGATAATCTACAGTCCAATTTGCTAGACGCTGAAGCATATGGAAGGGGTAAGTATTTGCTATACCCACAACTTGCATCCCAGCGCGTTTTGCTGCTTGGATACCAGCTGGGGTATCTTCAATTGCTAAACATTCACTTGGTTGTAGGTTCAACGCTGGATATGCTTGGTTGAGGCGTTCTACTGCTAACACGTAACCATCAGGTTCTGGTTTACTTGTGGTGATGTCATCTCCAGCCACAATCACAGGAAAGTATTCAGTGAGTTTGGCACGTTCTAGAACGAGTTCAATTTCTTGACGAATTGCACCACTGACTAACGCTAAGTTTAAATTGCGCGATCGCACTTGAAATATCAAGTCATCCAAACCCGGATACAAAGGCAATTTTTCGAGTTTTTCTATTTCCAGTGCATATAACTGTGCCTTTTTTGTCAGCAGTTGAATTAAATATTGTTCACTCATAATTCTACCGCGACGAGTTAGTAAATCCTGAAAACAGGCGCGATCGCTTCGACCCAGAGAAGCTTGGCGTTCATCTCGGCGTTGAGGTTGGAGATTTTCTTGAATCAAAATCTCATCAATCAGTTGTAAGTGGATCGACTCATCATCAATGATGACGCCATTAAAATCAAATAGAACTGCCTTTAAAGTCATGGGTGTGTATCAAAAGCTGGAGATGGAAAACCCTGTAAATCGTTATTATCCAGTATGCTATCTGGTGAAGTTGGAGTATACTGTCGCACTCGTGTTTGCACAGTTTCTTCTGTTGTGGAAATTGGTCTAACACCACTAGTCACCTGATTTGTCCACCACACATCCTGAGTTTGTACTGCTGCAAATCCTGCTGCACCCATCCACGCATCCACACTACCATTTGCATACTCACGAATATAAGGTTCTTCAAATACATCATGAAGCCATTCTGTTTGACGTAGGGTCTTCTGGTTTCCATCTAAGATTACCACTTGTCCACCAACGCGTAATAAGCGAAATGCTTCACGCAGAATCGCCTCAGAAATTGTTGCTGGAGTTTCGTGAAGCAACAAACTCGCTGTCACTAAGTCAAAAGAGTTACTTGCTAATTTCGTATTTTCCGCATTTCCATGTCGCCAATGTATATGCAAATTAGCACTTTCGGCTTTATGACTAGCCCTGACTAACATGTAAGGGGATAAATCCAAACCAATAACTTCGGCGTCAGGAAAAGCCTGCTTGAGCATTAATGTTGTCGAACCTGTACCACAGCCTAAGTCTATTATCCGTTGCGGTACAACTTTGATCGCATCAATTAAAGCCTGACGTATCCAAGTTTCGTTTGGTGGTAAAACGTATTGAGTAACAGCATCGTAGCTAACCGCCGCACCAGAGTTGAGATATCCGCCTTCTATGCCGTGGAAATTTTGGCTACTATAGTAAGTAGGGATTGTCACATCAGCACGTCGAAAGCGATCGCTTTGTTTCTCCCAATCCACACTCTTGGCGCAACGCTGTAACTCTTCTTCATTGATTAAAAGACGTACTACAGGTGATAAAAAGCGCTCCCAGATTGTGTTATTACGAACCGCCATAGGATTTTTGAGAATTGATGAGCTTTTGAATTTGTATCCATAACATTCATTTTATTTACAAATTGTAATATATTTTTGTCGAACCAGGTTTTTTATTGCTCGCGCGTAAAACCCCGTCCCCTTGTGGGTAGAGCAGTTGATTGAGAAATTAGATTGACATTTAGATTATCTTTATACTACAAATGTAATACTAAGCAACTACCTGGCAAAGGTAGCGATTTATGATTTCAAAAGTTATGATGAGTTATTTTTGTTACTTATTATCTTTTGTTAACAATTACCAAGCAAATACTAGCGATTAATTTTGAAAAAATTATGCCTTACGAAGAGTTAGAAATCTCCACAGCATCCCCAGTTTTATCTTGGGCAAATCACCCCTTGGGTTCAGAAGAAACCAAGATGGCAAAAAATGTGGCTTCACTACCATTTGTATTTAAACACGTCGCATTAATGCCAGATGTTCACTTAGGTAAAGGAGCCTTAGTTGGTTCTGTGATTGCAACCAAAGAAGCAATTATTCCTGCGGCTGTAGGTGTTGATATTGGTTGTGGTATGGCTGCTATCAAAACACCCTTTCAAGGAGAACAATTAGAAGGAAAACTCAAGAAAATTCGCCTGGATATTGAAGCAGCAATTCCTACAGGTTTTAACGAGAATAAAGAAGTTGAAAAATCTGTAACTAATTGGCAAAATTGGCGAGAATTTAAAGACTTGCATCCAGGAGTACAAAACTTACAAGAAAAAGCGATGCGACAAATGGGTTCTCTCGGTGGCGGAAATCACTTTGTAGAAGTTTGTCTCGATACAGAGAACCAAGTTTGGTTAATGCTGCATTCTGGTTCGCGTAATATTGGCAATATGCTGGCGCAGTCTCACATTAGTACAGCTAAAGAATTAGCAAAAATGGCAGGAAATAAATTACCTGATCCAGATTTAGCTTATTTTGTCGCTAATACACGAGAATTTAAATCCTATTGGCACGATTTACAGTGGGCGCAAGAATATGCACGTTTTAACCGCGATGTGATGATGGTGCGTTTCAAGCGCATTATCGAAAAGCATCTAGCGGGTGGGAAGGTGACAAAACCTTTATTAGAGGTAAATTGCCATCATAACTATGCTGAAAAAGAATTACATTTTGGTGAGGAAGTATATGTAACTCGCAAAGGTGCAGTTCGCGCCCAAACAGAAGATTATGGTATTATCCCTGGTTCGATGGGAGCAAAATCTTTTATTGTCAAAGGTAAAGGTTGTGCTAATAGTTTCTGTTCTTGTAGCCATGGTGCTGGACGTTTACTATCAAGAAATAAGGCAAAAAATGTCTATACTCTTGATGATTTAATCGAGCAAACAAAGGGTGTAGAATGTCGCAAAGATACAGGTGTTTTGGATGAAATTCCTGGTGCGTATAAACCTATCGAGCAAGTAATGGCAAACCAAGCAGATTTAGTAGAAGTTGTAGCTACACTCAAACAAGTTGTTTGTGTGAAAGGTTAAGTCAGTTAACAGTTAACAGTGAATATAATGCAATACCGTTCAGTTAAGGATTTTTAGTGCAAAAATTTGACCTGTAGAGACGTGCCATGGCACGTCTCTACATTGCCCTCCTGATAAAGGTTTTGGTATTATCTGAACCGTATTGCAATATAATGGGAATTGCGTGATAACTGATAAGTGACTTATACGCAAGATTTAAAACCCGATTTCTGTAAGAAATCGGGTTTTTGATGTGTTTAACGTAACTATTACCAAATCACAGTTATGAATGATAGTGAACTGCTTCCGGTTAATTTAATCAAGCAGGAAGAATCCCTTAAAATTTTGCCTACTGCTCCAATCTTATCGAGTCAGCAAGCAGGATGGGAAAGTATTGGTATCTTTTACTATTGTCATCCCGCTCATTCTACTACTGAACACTATTTAACTGATCATGTCTTAGCACTCGCCTACAATCAATTCCAATTAGAAGTCCGAAAAGATGGGAAATCAAAGACTCAATTAGTAGACAATGGTGTAATCCAATTGACTCCTGCTAACGTTAGCCAGTGGCTACGTTGGGACAGAGAGGGAGAATTTTTGATCATTACTCTTTGTCCCAAGTTTATAGAAAAAGTAGTCTATGAGTCAATGAAGGGAGACTGTATCGAACTCATTCCCCAATTTTCCATTATTGATCCTATTATTCAGCACACAGCAGAAGCACTAAAAGCAGAGATTGAAACTGGATATTTCCCAAGCAGGCTGTTTGGTGAATCAGCCGCGACAATGCTAGCAGTTCGTTTGCTCCAAGCTTATGCTAGCCGTAAGCCCGTAATCAAAGCTTACGGCGACGGTCTTGCCAAAAACAAGTTACAATTGGCAATTGACTACATTAATGCACATCTTGACCAAGATATAAAGTTAGCAGATATCGCGGGACTTGTAGGAATTAGTCATTATTATTTTTGCCATCTATTCAAACAAACAGTTGGCATTACTCCTCATAAATATTTGACTCAACAGCGAATAGAAAAAGCAAAGCTTTTGTTGAAAAATAGAGAGTTAAGTATTGCTGAAATTGCAATTGAGTGTGGTTTTACAGACCAAAGCCATTTGAGTAAACACTTCAAGCGTTTGGTTGGGCTGACTCCAAAAGCTATGCGCTCACAATAGCAAGAAGTTACCGAAAAAAATCTCAATAATCTACAAGATAATGACTTTTGTATTTGCCTACAGTGAGGTTAATAGAAATATTTGACAAAGTAAGTATGACCAACT
This sequence comes from Westiellopsis prolifica IICB1, assembly GCF_004323185.1. Classification (GTDB taxonomy): domain Bacteria; phylum Cyanobacteriota; class Cyanobacteriia; order Cyanobacteriales; family Nostocaceae; genus Pelatocladus; species Pelatocladus prolificus_A. Next base: position 1,273,919 of record NZ_NAPS01000001.1, on the reverse strand, counting down.
CAACTCAATACAACATCGGGTTGTTAATCTACCCAGATTTTACGCAATTGGATGTGACTGCGCCTTACCAAGTGTTCTCCACATTACCTGCTACCCGTGTGCATTTGGTTTGGAAAAATTTGGAACCTGTAAAAGATATGAATGGTTTGGTTCTTCATCCAACAACTACGTTTGCTGATTGTCCACAATTGGATCTGATCTGTGTTCCTGGTGGTGGGATGGGAACAGTTACAATGATGCGTGATTTTGAAGTGCTGAGATTTATAAAAGAACAAGCAAAAAATGCTCAATACATCACCTCAGTTTGTACCGGCTCGCTGATTCTAGCAGCAGCGGGATTACTGCAAGGGTACAAAGCAGGATGTCATTGGATGTTGAGGGATTGTCTGACTTGCATGGGAGTTGAAGTGAGTAATGAACGTGTTGTGGTTGATAGAAACCGGATTACAGGCGGAGGTATTACCGCAGGTATGGACTTTGGACTTGTAGTTGCAGCGCAACTGTGGGGTGAAGACACAGCAAAATTTATCCAATTGGTTTTAGAGTATAATCCTGCTCCACCATTTAATGCTGGCTCTCCTGAAACAGCAGGTGCAGTCACAGAACAAGTTAAACAAGCGGGCGCAAAAATTTTCGCAGCAACATTGTCAGAGTCTCAGCAAGCAGCAATTCGGTTAAAGGACAACTCAAAAACTATTGAAAGGTTTTAGTGTTGCAGTTGATGAATTATTAGGGTAATTAGATTTGTAGTAAGCTCTTGAATTTAAGCACGCGCATTGCTTACTACAAACTAACTTTTCTCGCTAAAACTATGTATACATTTTGAGTTTTTGCAACAATTCTTGGGTTAACTGAGAAAATGATTTAGAACCTGATGATTGAGGAGCATTCAAAATCACAGGCATAAAACTATCAACAGCTTTGGCAACATTCACATCAACTGGAATTTGAGTTTGACATATTTTTTCTGCACCAAAGTCTTGATGAACACGTTGCATCACTTGTTTGTAGTATCTACCAGTTAACAAATTAGCATTCGACATTGTAAAGACAATTCCCAGCATTTGAATATCTATTTTGGCTTCGTGTTCGTGGCTTTCTTTTAACTGGGCAACGCGTCTTTCTAATAACTGAATACCGACTACAGACAAAGGTTCAGGCTTGGCAGGAAGAATATAAAAATTGCTAGTAGCCAAAGCACTCCGAGTCAAAAGATTATATCCTGGAGCGCAGTCTAGAATAATAAAATCATATGCTTGACGCACAGGTTCTAAAACTTTACTCAGCAAGACTCTTTCAAAACGATTCCAAATAGTTTCAAACTCAGTTACACCTAAATTAATCGCCTGGTAGTGCAGCATTTCCGAAACTACAAATTCATCATACAAATCAATATCTCCTGGTAATAAATCTAATCCTGGGAGATTACAAACCTGGGATTGAATAATGTCTTGAATTGTATATTTTTGTTCTGGCTCTGGATTGATAATTTGATCTATCAGATACCTAAATGTCTTTCTGTGTTTTCGGCGCTTCGCAAACTCCATCGGCGACATGAGACTCAGTGTTGCACTAATTTGGCTATCTAAGTCCAGCACAAGTACTCGTTTGCCATGTTCTTTCGCTAAACAAGTTGCGATATTGACGCTGAGAGTTGTTTTACCAACCCCACCTTTCATATTTGCAGTTGCAATTACATATCCCATTTCTTAAATCCTTTGATCACGCATTCCCATCTAATTGACATAAACATTTTGTTGTTGAGCCAAAACTTTCGGTAATTTTAAGATTTTCCGACTTGCGAAAATAATTATTGATTGAGCAGTCAGCATTATACCAGTGAGGGGCGCGTTTGGTTTATATAGAAGGAATTTGAATATTACTAGCAAACAGACTTTGTAACCTCTGTAGTTTAGAACCAATTTGGTAAAGTAAATCACCTTTACCTAATAAATATGCAGCTGCTGTTTCTGTACCTCCGAGAATAATTTTTGAATCTGCTTCACTAGCAGTACGTAGGGCGACTCGCCCTGGTAAATTTGAGCGAATAATGGGAGTTACTATTTTAGCTTCTGGGCGTTGAGTGGCAATAATCAGATGAATTCCAGCAGCTCTAGCCATTGCACCCAATCGTTTAATATTTTGTTCTAATGCTGTGCGAATTTCTTTTTCTGCCATAAAATCGGCGTATTCATCAAAAATACAGACAATCCGAGGTAAAGGTTGGCGAGATCTTTGATTATATGTAGTTAGATCAGCATATCCGGCTTTTTCAAACTGCTGGTAGCGAGTTTCCATTTCTGTTACCAGTTCATCCATTAATTCAATAGCGCGATCGCCATCTTTGACAATAGGCGCATACAACCATGACATCTGCTCAAACTCTGGAAATGTCACTCGTTTAGGATCGACAAGGGCAATTTTAAGGTGTTGTGTAGAATAACGATAGATCAGACTGAGAAGGAGCGATCGCAAAAATTCACTTTTACCACTTCCTGTCGTACCCCCAACCAAAAAGTGACAAGTATTCGGATCAGATAAATCAGCTTCTACTAACTCTCCATCTAAATTTATCCCGATGGCAATTTTCACTGGTGCTGTGGCAGCTAATACCTGTGAGTTGATATAATCTGCAAACCTAGCGACTTGTCTATCTGAACGAGGTAAATCTATACTGACATAGCCAGCTTGAGGTGCAATGAAAGGAGGATTTGTCAATCCCAACTGCACTTGCAAATCTTTAGATAAGCGCAAAATCGAGTTAACACTTACACCAAGATGAGGTTTCAACTTCACGCGGATAAAAGCTGAACCAACGATAGCTCCTTGGTAGTCAACCATGATTTTAAAAGATTGCAGAGTAGCAACCAATTCTTCACCAATAGCATCAGCATTGACAGATTCCTGACTCTCAACTTGAGAAGAAATGTCTGTTGAAACAAAATAAGTTTGACACTTTTGTTTTTGTGGACAAATTTCACACAGATGAGGTTGAGTTGTCGGTGGTGGTGGATTTGGATGAGGTGGTTCCCATGTCAGCCATTGCTGCATTTGTTGTAGCTTATAAGGAATCAACTGATGCACAGTATTTTCTAATTCTTCCCAAGAATATTGATATTCTTTAAACTCTGGCAAAACACAATATACTGCTGAATCAACAGCTACTTTCTTCTTTTGCCACAGCATATAACTATAGAGTGCAACTTGGGCTAATTGTGCGGACGGATCTACAGGTTGATAGGTTTTAAATTCAACTACACAAAGGCGCTTGAGTTCAAAGTTGAAAACTAAGCAATCAAATTCTCCTGCTACTCTTTGTTTGGTTCCATTAGGTAAATCAAAATTATGCTCAAGTTTACGTTCTTCTAATATAAAAGTGTTACTAATCAGCTTTTCTGCACTGCAATAACGTCGATTGCTCACCAGCAATTCTGCAAATTTGCGAATTAGTCCTTGTAATCCTTGCCAAACATTTAATAATGGTTGTGCTTGGTTAATATCTTTAGCTACAGCTTTTTCTAAATAATCAGAAAATTTAATTTGATAAAAAAGCTGCTGCATAGTAAAGGCTATTTCTTCTATTTTTAATTGAGATGCGCCAAGTTTAAATAATTCTTGAAATTTTGGTTCACCAGCAGCTAAATTGATAAATTCATCTGCTAAATAATGAAATACATTACCAATACCAAGCTTATTATCTGATGGCATAAATAAACTATTGCCACCAAAATGCTGATGTAAATAAAATAGGCGAGGACACTCAAAAGCAACTCTAGCTTTAGTAGCAGATAAAGATAAGTTTCTAAATAAATCTTTTGAGTCTTTTGAGGTATTAGACATATGAGCAAAAATATTACTGACAGTATTTGGATTACAAAATTCTAATAAGTATCTATGTACAGCAGCTAAATATACTGTATCCATAGCTGCATAATGTAGCTGCTTTTCTGTTAAAGGACGCTTTTTCCAATCACTTCCCTGTTCTTCTTTGTCTACATCAGAAAAGTGACATAATTCAGTAGCTAATGTCTTGAGTTGCAAATTAGATACTTCTAAAATACCTTTACCAATCTTTCTGGCTATTTTGAGAGTACAAGTAACATTTTGTGCAGAATTACTGCCTAAATACTTTAAATCAAAACTAGCATTATGAAATACCTTTTCAATTTTGGGATTAATCATGATTTGGTTAATAAACTGTAAAACCAAATCAGGCTTTCCTAATACATCAATAATATAAGCAGATTTCCCTGAATAATCGTTAGGCTCTGTCAGTACCTGAATTAATGACAATTTTGGATAATAAGTATGCCAATCTGCAATTTCTGTATCTAACCATAGAGTTGTGTACAGTGCAAATTTTTCTATCTGCGTCCTAATTCCATGAGATTCTTTCAGGTATTGCATTAGCTAAAAATTAATTATTTTTATTTAGTAGACAAATTAATTGATCTTGTAATTTAGCTTTGGGATTAATAATTTTCACTTTACGTTCTTGACATAATAAATCAATCAAGTGTTGGATTTCAGTTTCATTAACATAAGGAAACTGATGAACAGATTGTGATATTAAAGTTAGTACACCCATATAATTTTGGGTTGTAACTAGATTGAACATAAATTCTTTAACTGGTCGTAAATCTTTTTTGCCATTTGTACCATTACTATCATCTTCATCAGGATCTTGTTTAGAAATAATCCCTAAATCCTGCAACAAAGCACATTTATGTAAAATTTCAGTTTCACGAGTTAAAGATTTTAGTTCTTGTAAAGTGATAGCTTTACCACCAAGTACCAATTCCTGAGCGATAGCAGAATTTACTAAGCTATGGTATGTTGCTAAGTAATGAACAGAGGAAAGATTTGGCTTAATGTGATGATGTTTAGTACCTGTGAAAATTTGTTTATAAATTTTATGACCTACAAGTTTTGCGTTTCCTACACTTCCAATTCTAATTAAAAACAAGCTTTGACAAAGGTTTTGCTGAATTGTTTTATGACAAGCATTCATTATGTTAAAAAAACTTGTCATGTTAGCATCTTCTGTCCAGACTATTCCTATTATGTCTTGCTTATTAGGTGTTTGATAACTTAAAGAATAACTAGCGTATTTACCTTTGAGCAGTTTTGGCTTAATTGATTGTATTTGTAATGCTTCTAAAGCCTCTTGTACCATACTAATTAAATCAGGTGCTGCCAAAAGAGATATTTTACCTATCTTATGTTGAATTTTCTTAAATTCCTGCTGCCATAAAAGTTGGAATTCAGCTATATTACTTTCTCGAGTTTTTGGAGCAATTATTTTATCAGACTGTTTAGTTATAAGTGTAATAATCGGCTTATTGTTATTTTTTGATATTTCTTTGGGCGAAGAGATTGTCTGAGGTGTAATAGAGATTTTTACTTCGGCATTACCTAATAGAAGTTTATGTTTTTGATACTCTAATCTTCCCAAGATTAAAGCATTTCTTGGCATTGTTTTTCCACCTGGGAAATTTTCTTCTAATAATTGATTGCTTAAGGGATAAATAGGTGAATTAGGTTTGGGATTTGCTTGTTGGTGTAATGGTTGTAATTTATCAGCCCAAAGCGATTTTGCTTGATTTAAATTAATAGGTTTTAGTGATACTAACCTCTCAATTCGAGCCTTATCTGACTGTAGAATACGGTTTTTGCAGCGTATCCAGTTATCCTTAACTATGCTGATAATTATTAAAAAATTTTTGAGATTGTCGTTGTGAATAGTAGTATTAATATTAAAAATAGGTTGAGAGTTTGAATCAAAATTTACTGATGCTTCAACTTGGTCGAAACATAAAACAATTGGTTGAGTATCAGTAGAAATTTTGCCAAAGTTAGCTAATATATTTTTTGCTGCATCTTCAGTATCAATGCAGTGTTTTACTTTTAAAGCTTGCATTGATTCTTCACTTAAGTCATCTCCTTTTAACCACTCGCAGGCTATGGGATAAAGCTCAGGATCTGTCAAATCGTGTAGCACTCCGAAAAAAACTTCAGGATTATAAATACCTGCCTGTTGATAGTTATCCTTGAGATGTTTAATAAATTTTTGGCGATCGCTTTGTAATATTTGCCAAATCTTATCATTAAAAATACGCTGTTTGAGACTACGTTGAGTAAACGCAGACAAGCTTTTAAGCCATAGGAGTAACTGGGACTCTTTTTGTCCCTCTGGTACTTGGATTAAGCTATCAACTGTATAACGCAAAACATGTCGCCAAATATAGTCATTATCAGCCCAAGGACCTATATAGGCGAAAAAGGCTTTAGGATTAAGTGTGCGCTTGAGTCTACCAAGTAAATAACTTTTGCCAGAACCAGAATCACCTATAAGCAATGTAGTACGACTACGATGATCCATCCCCACTAAGTCTAATATTTCTTCAATCTCACTGATTGCTTCTTGATGGATAGATTCAACAACAGATTTGGAATCTTGATGTTCAGTCCAGAAATTACCTATTCTCAAATTTACCAGGTCAAACGGATTAACCTCACGCTTAATAATGTCATTAATTGATGTCATACTTAAAAATTTTAATGAGAGAGCGAACTTTAATAATGTGTAAAATTGCAGTTTTTATTGCTAGTTCAAACTGATAAAAAACAGTGAACCACCAACATTTTGTTGAATTCCAGCGTCAACTTGTTCTGGAGTATATGGTGTCGGATCTAATAGAGTACTGAACTCAATTTGATCATGACTCTGCAAACGATACAGCGCCTTATCCAAATCATCCCGTGACAATGGGGGTTGTAATTTTTGCCGCAAATGGAATATCGGCAAATAATTATCAGTTCCAAGCTCTTTATCTAATTTCTGGATGATTTCTAAAATTTCTTCATCACTGATATTGATAATCGTCTCAACACCTGACTCTGCAATCTCAGGTGCTGAAACAGATACTTGCTCTGGTATGAGTTTCAGAGTTTTCCGCAAAAAACGCAGGTAATTATTTAGCAGATCCAAGCTGATGTTTGCGGCTCCTTTGGGATTATAATCATCCCGCAAATACTCAATTCCGCGTTCAGTCAACCAAACCTCAGCTTTCGTCCTCTTGATTTTAAGTTCGACTTCAATCAATCCGCGATCGCTCAGATTTTTCAGTATTGCGTCTCGTTCTGCGGCTTTTGGTGAGGTAATCTTGCTAGGATTGATTTTGCCTGAAGTTTGACTTAGCTTTTCTAAAACCTTACGTTCTTTATCTGTAATCGGTAATTCTGCTGAGTCAAGTTTCAGCAGTGCTTGACCAGGTGATAAAATTTTGACTGTCGCAATCTCACGGGAAAAATCTAACAGTTCGCGATCGCCTAAATTTTGACATATCTTGTCTTTTCCTTTGAAACTTTGGAAAATGCTAGCACTAAGGCTTGAGCGATAGTTAGAACATCCCAACAGCCTTAGTAAAAACTTTAACTCATTAGTATCCATGCGGGTAATCTTACTTATATCCGAATCAGCACTACTCTAGCTCGAATGGCAATAGTTGACACACTAATACCATCGTAGCGAGAATTAATGCTATCAGGCAAAGTGCTGTATTCTTTCTTTAAGGAAATCCAAAAAATAAACTATCCAATTTTTTATTTTTACCCAAGGCGATTTTCCCCGTGTCCTCCTTGTCTCCCTTACGATCCCCGCACCTGTCGCAATACCTCAAACACCTTCCCTCTCACACCCTGAGGTAAAAACGATAACCCTAACCCAATCCACGCTTTAGGGTGATAAAAAGACTTACCTGCGACAACTAACTCTCTACCTTTTTGAATTTCTCCTTTTTCAATTAACCGCAAACCTAACAATAACTGCGTTTCTGCAAGACGCTGTAATCTAACTTTCTCTAACTTCTCTGATTCAAATTTGTAATTACTTAAATACTGCAATTTATCCTGCAAATAAGGAATAGCGCGATTGATTCCTTGCTGTTCTGCATGTACGCGATATTCCATTAATAACTCTGGTAAATAGTAACCCTTTTTACCTGCCAAAGCCAGACGGACAAATAAATCATTGTCTTCGCAATTTTGCCAATTAGGTTGCATAAACCCTAACTCTGACAAAGTTTGACGACGAAATAAAGTTGCACCAATTTGGAAGCTTTGTTGAATAAAGACTATTTCTAATAAATTATCTACAATACCTGGTGCTAAATTTTCTCTACCCCAGCGACGAGAATTTTCTTGAGTTTTTGCCTCATCTCTAATATTGTTAATATCAATAATCCAGTGATCAGTACCAACAAAATCAATACTATAATCTTGATCTAAAATCTTAGCAGTACGTTCTAAAAAATCTGGTGTTAATCTGTCATCATCATCAAACTTGATAAAATATTCACCTGTAGCAGCCTCAAAACCAGAGCGCATATTATTGCTTTTACCGATATTTTGCGAATGTTGAATATATATAATTCGACTATCTGTGTATTGTGAAATTAATTTGGATGTACTATCACATGAACCATCATCACAAATGATTAATTCTAAATCTTGGTAAGTCTGCTGTAGTACGCTGTCAATGGCAAAAGGTAAAAGTTTAACTCGGTTAAAAGTTGGAATACAAATACTAATGTTGGGCATATTATAGCAGTCCTAAATCATTTTTAATAATGAATTAACCGCAGAGGCACAGAGTACACAGAGAAAGAAATAAGAGATTCTCACGACTCATTGAGGATTGCTATATCCTAGCTGTGCTAATCTGTGTGCATCTGTGTTTGCCAAAAATTATAGATTTCACACCTTGAATTAAAAAACACCAAATCAAGCAATAGTCCTCTTAATTTTATTCATCACTTTTTTAAACAATCTATTCGTTTTTGCCGTCATACTTGGCGCTTTAAATTGCTGTGGTTTTTGATCTAGTTGTTTAAGAAATCGATAATACAAGAACTCCTCTCGATAACGAATATCAACATCTTCACCACAACATAAACGAGCAAAATCACTCGCAGGATAGCTCATATAGTGAATACGATGAATAGGTTTTAAATCCTCTTGGTTGTAAAGGATATTGTCAATATTTACAAACGGATCTGCATTCGCACAGTTTCCAGTTCTGTCTTGTTCATTAGGGCTAAGAGTATAGTTAAAGAGAGAATATTTATTATCTATAGTCATGTAATTGAATAAAGCTGAACTTGACCACCAAAACTTTTGATTAATCCATTCAATTTCTCTGTTTTCAATTAGGCTATACATTAAATTATTTAATTTTTCCCTTCCAAATAATCCCTGATGGGAAGCAAAAAAACTATTGCAATGAATTCTATAACGTAATTCAGTTTCTGTTAGATTAGTTATACTTGCTGCAAGTTTAAGATTAATATCTGTAGCTACTTCAGGTTTGTCATGTTCCCAATCATCAAAAACTAAATCGTAATTGTCTAGTTTTGTTAAAACATCATTAATTGGTTTCATGGCTAGGCTGTCAGCGTCATAAAATATGAATCTTGCAAAATCTCCATCAAACGCAGCGAGTTTTCTATGGACAAAACCTTTATACCAGCCAGGACGATTTAACGGAGATTCTCTAGCTCTAGGATGAGCATCCCATACTTGATTAACAAAATCATCCCAACGTTGAATTGACTCCCAATTGTTAAAAAGACTGACATGAGGTCTAGACTTAATTTCTTCTGTAATTCTCTTTAATTCTTGATTATAAGGAATGATACAAACTGGGATTTCTGGGCTAATATTTCTTTCAATACTATTTAATAATGCAACCAACTGATCATAAACACTATCATTGGCAAGAGTATAAATACCAGCTTTTTTCATACGGAAAGAGGGTCTTGAGATTGAATTTATAAGTAGCTCAAATACATAGAGTTCAAGGTGATGACATAAACTATATCAACAGGTCATTCTATATACATGACTGCACTGATCAATATAGTTCCCAAACAAATTCCTTTATGAACATTTTGATGATATCTTCCACTTTTCCTTATCCACCAACGCGGGGAGGAACACAGGTACGAACGTTTAACTTACTCAAGTATCTTCGTCAACGACATGCTATTACCCTGGTAACTCAACGGGAAGCTGATGTCACAGATGCAGAAATTACAGAGCTACACAATTGGGTAGATAATTTAGTTGTATTTAACCGTCCTCCTGATTTTGGAACTAGTGGGGGTATTGTTCAGAAAATTCAACGTTTCACTAAATTTTTACGAGAAGGAATTCCGCCGAGTGTCTTAAATCGATATTCTGGGGAAATGCAAGAGTGGATTGATAATTTTTTACAAGCAGGTAAATGTGATGTTGTTACCTGCGAACATAGCGCTAATGAAATTTATATAAGACCTCATTTTAAACAACAGGTAAGAACTATAGTTAATGTCCATAGCTCTGTCTATGGAACCTGTCGGAATCAGCTCGAAATTGGGATTTCTGAAAATCCTTGGCGAGATAGAATCAATTTACCTTTACTACGACGTTACGAACAACGCTACTGTTCTAAATTTTCGGCGATCGCAGCGACAACACAAGAAGATAAAATTCAACTGCAAGAATTTAATCCTGATGCTGAAATTTCCGTCATTCCTAATGGTGTGGATTTAGAGTCATTCCCCAATCGCATTATAGATCCAGGAGGACACCGTTTAGTTTTTATCGGTGCGATGGATAATTTAGCGAATATAGATGCTGTCTGCTTTTTCAGCAACGAAGTTTTACCAAAAGTTCAACAAAGTTATCCAGATACAACTTTTGATATCGTTGGTTCTCGTCCTGTACCAGAAGTTTTAGCACTGCAAACAAAACCAGGAATTACTGTCACCGGACGTGTACCTTCGATGGTAGAGTACTTGCATAAAGCTACTGTCTGCGTTGTACCGATGCGGACAGGATTTGGAATTAAAAATAAAACTTTAGAAGCAATGGCTGCTGGTGTACCAATAGTAGCAAGCGATCGCGGTTTAGAAGGATTAGCTGTAGATGGACCCAATGTTCCACTCACCGCACTACGAGCAAATTATCCAGCGGAATATATTAGCGCCATTAGTCACTTATTTAGTAACTCACAACTCCGAGATGAATTATCTTATAACGGCAGAAAACTAATCGAAAATGAATTCACTTGGGAAAGTGCAGGTCAACGCTATGAACAAATCTGTATTGAAAAATTAAAGTTAGACTCTACAAGCGTGGAAGATAAAACGATCAAAAATCAACCCGCTTGAGCAGGTTTAAACTATCAGCCAGAAATTTATAATTTAATTTTGCCGGGAATAGCGATCGCCAATGTGGTCATACGCACGCAATTACAGTTGAGGACTTATTAGTTTCTGAGTGCGCCGAAATCATTTTTGTATGCGCCGAAATGATTTTTGTATGTACAAAAATGCTTTTGGCGTGCGCCGAAATGATTTTGGCGTGCGCCGAAATGATTTTTGTATGTACCGAAATGCTTTTTGCGCTCGCCGAAATGATTTTTGTATGTACCGAAATGCTTTTGGCGCTCGCCGAAATGATTTTTGTGTGCGCCGAAATGATTTTTGTGTGCGCCGAAATGCTTTTTGCGCTCGCCGAAATG
>NZ_NAPS01000001.1:1206787-1262263 GCF_004323185.1 Westiellopsis prolifica IICB1 | reverse complement strand
ATTTTTGCGCTCGCCGAAATCATTTTTGCGCTCGCCGAAATCATTTTTGCGCTCGCCGAAATCATTTTTGCGCTCGCCGAAAAAAATGTAGTCTGCTTCAGCAGACTTTCACTATGAGACTGCGATTTCAATCACAGTCCCGATAGTCTTTATTTTTTACAAAGCAGCTTGCTGATATAATTAATAGCTCAAAGAATGTAATTACAGCAGATTTCAGGTAAATCAGGTACAAATTTTCAAAACAAAGCCATATACTAAGAAACTTTCAACTCTGTTCCCTGTTAAGAGTTCCCTGCTGTAGTACTTGTTAGAGGAGAGCTTTTCTCTGTGCTGTTATTCTTCAGTGTCAGTAGCTGCCAATTTTTGCATTTTCAAGTGCTGCAACTGCTGTAGCAGACAATCCACCTCTGCTTGCAAGTGCATGAATTTAACTTGCTGATCTACTTGGTTGAAACACTTTTCTAGCTTTGTTGCCCAAGCTGCATGGGATTGGCGTTCAGAAATACTAGATGTAGACATTGCTTACTAAGTTATCCGTAACTCAACTCACACCATCAAAGATATTATAATAGGAAAGTTTAAAGAATTATTAAAAAATAATATAATTTTTTCTTTCCCTTGTAATTCGATCTTTCATGTGCAGTCATTCGACTAGACAAACATGACTTTGTTCCTCTGGAATTGCGGCTATGAGGATGCTTGGGGTGTATGGGGTGTATGGGAAGTGTCAAAAATTGTGGCGTCAACCTTCCCAGAGGTACATCTAAAACGATAAACTGACATTCTACGAATAAGTTGTTTGTTGTGTGGTTATTTGTGTTTAGGTTTGACATGTGTTGTTTGTTAGTGATTTCTAAACAACCAACACCCAATACCCAATACCCAATACCCAACAACCAGCATCCAACACCCAAAAATATTTAACAATAACAAGCCCTGAAAACTCGTGACCTTGAGCCTGTCTGCAATTACATCTCATCGCCAACCCTGGCCCGGACTTATAGAGCAGTATCGCGACTACTTGCCTGTCAGCGAAACAACACCAGTTGTGACTCTGCTGGAGGGTAACACTCCCTTGATTCCAGCGCCTGCGATCGCACAACGGATTGGCAGACAAGTACGTGTTTTTGTGAAATACGATGGTCTAAACCCCACTGGTAGCTTCAAAGACCGGGGTATGACAATGGCAATTTCCAAAGCCAAAGAAGCAGGGGCGAAGGCGGTGATTTGTGCTAGTACAGGTAACACCTCAGCAGCAGCAGCAGCCTATGCTCGACGTGGAGGAATGCGTGCTTTTGTATTGATCCCCGATGGTTATGTAGCCTTGGGTAAATTGGCACAGGCACTATTGTATGGTGCAGAGGTACTAGCAATTAAAGGTAACTTTGACCGTGCTTTAGAAATAGTACGGGAAATGGCCGAAACCTATCCAGTCACTTTGGTGAATTCAGTCAATCCTTACCGTTTAGAGGGACAAAAAACCGCAGCGTTTGAAATTGTTGATGTCTTAGGTAACACTCCCGATTGGCTGTGCATTCCCGTAGGGAATGCAGGAAATATCACAGCATATTGGATGGGCTTTTGTCAATACCATCAAATTGGTAAATGCGATCGCTTACCCCGGATGATGGGTTTCCAAGCAGCTGGTGCAGCGCCCTTAGTGAAAGGAGAACCAATATCTCATCCAGAAACACTCGCCACAGCCATTAGAATTGGCAATCCTGCTAGTTGGGAAAAAGCCGTCGCTGTCAAATCAGCCAGTATGGGGAATTTCCATTCTGTCACCGATGACGAAATCCTCGACGCCTACCGCCTATTAGCATCAGAAGAAGGAATTTTCTGCGAACCAGCCAGCGCAGCTTCTGTCGCAGGTTTGCTACAGGTTAAAGACCAAGTTCCCACAGGTGCAACAGTGGTTTGCGTCCTCACTGGTAATGGTTTAAAAGACCCAGATACAGCCATCAAACACAGCAACAGTCAATTTAAACAAGGTATTGAGGCGGAAGTTGAGTCTGTAGCGGCGGCGATGGGATTTTAATAGACATAGGCGTGAAAAATATGTAGAGACGCGAAATTTCAATATGTAGAGACGCGAAATTTCAATATGTAGAGACGCGAAATTTCGCGTCTCTACTCAGTATTTCCCACTACAACCACAGACTTGCGGCACAATATTATTTAAATCCAAGTGTGGGGAGTGAGCTTTAATGGCTATTAATCTACAGCAAGCATTAGAAGTCGGTAAATATATAGTTACCCAACGTGTAAAAGGTCGTAAACGTTACCCCTTGGTTTTAATGTTGGAACCTTTATTTCGTTGCAACCTCGCCTGTCCTGGTTGTGGCAAAATTCAGCATCCCGCAGAGATACTCAAGGGTAACCTAACTCCACAGGAGTGTTTTGCAGCAGCGGAAGAATGTGGCGCACCCATAGTTTCTATTCCTGGTGGTGAACCACTGCTACATCCTCAGATTGACGAAATTGTCCAGGGATTAATTGAGCGCAAAAAGTTTGTTTACCTGTGTACCAATGGCTTGTTACTAGAAAAGAGCCTAGATAAATTTAAACCTTCACCTTACTTAACATTCAGTGTACATCTCGATGGAATGCGAGATTGGCATGATCAATGTGTGAATCGCAAGGGTGTTTTTGACACAGCTGTGCAAGCGATACGTGCTGCTAAAGCCAAGGGATTTCGTGTCACTACCAATACTACTGTGTTTGAGGGTGTCGATCGCAAACAAATGCAGGAGTTTTTTGATTTCCTCAATACACTCAATATTGATGGAATGATGATTTCTCCTGGTTATAGCTATGAGTGGGCGCCAGATCAAGAACATTTTCTCAAGCGAGAACAAACACGCGCCTTATTTAGGGAAATTTTAGCTCCTTACAAAGCAGGTGAGAAAAACTGGAACTTCAACCACAATCCACTCTTTTTAGATTTTCTCACTGGTGAGAAAGAATATGAATGTTCTCCTTGGGGTAGTCCTAGTTACAGTGTTCTAGGTTGGCAAAAACCTTGTTATTTGTTGAATGAGGGACATTATACCACTTTTAATGAACTGATGGAAAAGACCGAGTGGAACAAATACGGGCGTGCGAGTGGTAATCCTAAGTGTGCAGATTGTATGGTTCACTGCGGTTATGAACCCACCGCTGCTACCGATGCTATGCAACCACAGAATTTAGTTCGTTCTATTGGTAGTATTTTTGGTTAGAGTTTGTATAGCATTGAGAGATAAGATCCCCGACTTCTGTTGAGAAGTCGGGGATCTTGACTGTGTATCAGGATTTTTGTGAAATGATATGAGATATCATCCCAATGCCAAAAGTTCTTCTATACCTAAAATATCGCGATCGCTAATTATCTCTGTTTTTGTGTGAAATGAAAAATAGCGCTTACCACCTTCTGCATTCCATACCTGCTGTAACACAGGATCAGGAAATGTACCGCTATTGAGCTGAGTCAGTATCGGCGGCCACTTTTGGCTAAGTTGGCTAGCTTCACCAACAAAAAGCTTAAAATCACCAATATGTGCGATCGCGTAGATGCCAGAATACATAGTTATATCATGTTCGCTTGAACACTTATATTATCAGGTAATTGGGATATTAACTAAATTGCTGCCTTGGTCAATTAGACATCACTGGAATTTTTATTATAAATTCAGTACCTTGTTCCAAAGCAGGTATACATTCCAGTTGTCCACCATGTTTTTCAACTATAATTTCATGGCTAATAGATAATTCCAATTCCGTTAATTTGCCATTTGATTTCGGATTAAAAAGGGGGGCAAAAATTCCTTTCCCAACTCTTTCGGGAATTTTCACAGCGTTATTTGCGATACGAATTACTACTGTTTTTGAATTTAATAATTCTGTGCAAATACGAATAGTTGGTGATGAATAATTGTTGTTGTCTTTCTGTTCATCTATTAGCCAAGACTCATTACTGGCTGGAAAAGCATCAATTACATAATTAAGAATATTCATGAAAACAAGGTTCATTTGTCCTGGATAACATTCTACCAAGGGTAATTTGGCATATTCCTTAATGACAGTAATATTTTGACCATGAGTCTTAGATTTGAGACGACTTTGTAAAATTATCAAAGTGCTATCAATACTTTCATGAAGATCAACTGATTTTTTTTCAGATTCTTCTGTAGAAAAATTGCGTAAAGCATGGATAAATTGCCTAATCCGGTCAATTCCTGCTTTCATTGAATCTGTGAGTTTAGAAAGGTCGGTAGTAATATTATCCAGTTCGACTTGATTAATTACTCTTTGAATTTCTACTGTTGGTTCGGGATAGTGTTGTTGGTATAAATTAATTAGCTGGAGTAGTTGTTGAATATATCGACTAGCATGAATTAATTTTCCGGCGAGAAAGTTGGCTGGATTATTGATTTCATTGGCGATGCTAGAAACTATTTGCCTTAAGGTAGTGATTTTTTCCTGATGTAATAATTTAATATCGATTTGCTGAAGTTCACGAAAATCTGTGTTTGGTATTTTCGTTTGTTCCTGTGCTTGTTGTAAATGAAAAAGTGTCAAGGCATGAATTTGGGAATAAGCTAAAAGTAACTGGTGGAAATCGAGTAAGCAATATTTTTCTGATGCAGTTTTGACTATAATCGGTTCGTAGACAAATTCAGGCGATCGCTGCAATGCTAAATAAGTTGCTTCCATCACAGAAGTTATCTCAGATATGACAAATTCCTCTTCGATTTTAAAAATGTTGAGGAAGGTTGCAATGGGGCGATTTAAAAATAGTTCTAAGCTAAAAGGACGGCTCATATGTTCAAAAAACCTGCGCCGTGAAATCATCCCAACATATTGACGATTATTAGTGATCACTATTCCTGGTAGTAAAGGCTCATCTTTAAATGGTTTCACTAAGTCACTGCCGAAAAAATCCAGTTCAACTTCTACTTCCCACAAAGGCAATTCTTGCAAAGTTGAGTCTAGCTTCAACTTTAACTCATCAGCATGTTTCAGCATACATTTACTCGGTAGAAATTCAAGTTTTTCAGATACCGTCGAATTGTGCAAACAGCAGTTTGCAAATATTTAGTGCTGAATAATCAAGAAGTTTTTCAATCTCACTGAAATACCATTGCAATACTAAGTTTCATATGCAATATATTCACCAGATAATTACTGAAAACGATTCGGTTGCAGTGTAACTAAATACACAGACACAGAAAATCTTTTAAAAGCTTTTTTGAATTTTGGTAGCTTTATTTTCAAAGTAGTACTACCCTGGTACTTTTTGAATAGTATTATAGATCGCGGCAAAAATTAAGTAGGAAAACCAAAAATTTATATATTTAAGTAAATTTTCTCGCTTTTACTGGCTTATGTTCGCCAAAACCCCATTTGATACAAGTCCAGAGTGGGTTAATTTTGTCAATTAAGCCAATAGCTCGTGAGGAGTCGGAACCTAACACTCGCCCAGTGAGTTGGAATCCCCTGCATTCATGCATGGGGTAGTTCAGAATAAATATAGCTATTACTTAATTATAGTCACGTAGTTACCATGCTATTAACATATTTAGACAGCAACAGTTGGCTAGTTGAAATTGCAGACAAACGGATACTCATTGATCCTTGGCTAGTAGATAAGTTGAGTTTTGGCAATCAAGATTGGTTTTTTAAAGGTTATCGAATTCAAGATCGTCCTATTCCAGAAAATATTGACTTGATCTTGCTGTCTCAGGGGCTAGAAGATCATGCTCATACACCAACACTCAAACAACTTAATCACAATATTCCCGTGGTAGCTTCTCCTAATGCTGCTAAAGTTGTACAGCAGCTAGGTTACACCCAAATAACGGTACTTGCTCATGGTGAAACCTTTACTTTAGATGCAAGTGTAGAAATCAAGGCAGTTCCTGGTTCACCCATCGGCCCCACTTTGGTAGAAAATGGTTACATCCTCAAAGAGTTGCCAAGCAACTTGAGTATTTACTACGAACCACACGGATATCATTCTCCGTCGCTACAAGCAGCAGCTCCTATTGATGTTGTCATTACTCCACTTGTTGACTTGACTTTGCCCATATTTGGATCATTTATCAGGGGTGGAAAAAATGCTCTTGAATTAGCTCAATGGTTGCAACCTCAAGTTATGCTACCCACAGCAGCAGGAGGTGATGTCACGTTTGTGGGATTTTTGGCAAATTTCTTGCAAACCAAGGGAAGTATTGAGGAATTTCGGGCGTTATTGGCGAAAAATAATCTTTCTACCCAGGTGATAGAACCTAAGTCAGGCGATCGCATTGAATTGCAATTACAGAAAAAGGGCGCAGGTGTATAATGTATGGCACTATATTTAGACTCGGCGATCGCATCAGAAGCGGAAATTGCTAAACACATGGGTTGGGTGAAGGGGATCACCACAAATCCCACACTTTTAGCTCAATGTGATACCCCACCAGAAGAAACGCTGAAAAAATTAGTTACCTTGACAAACGGGCCACTTTACTATCAATTAACAACCTCTACTTTGGATGGAATGGTGCAAGAGGGAAAAAAGGCTTTTGAGATTATTGGTGAACAAACAATACTGAAAATACCAGCCACACCATTAGGATTTGAGGTAGTAGCCCAATTATCACCCCAGATTACTTGTTCAGTTACAGCAATTTACAGTGCTTCCCAAGCAGCAGTAGCAAAAGAAGCCGGTGCAAAAATTGCGATCGCTTACGTCAACCGTGCGACTCGTTTGTTGGGTGATGGTATTGCTTTAGTCCGAGATATGGCAAGTATCCTTGGTGATAGTAACGTTGAGATTTTAGCTGCTAGCATCAAATCACCCCAAGAAGCAGCAGCATCTTTACAAGCTGGGGCGCACCATCTGACTTTACCATTGGCAATGTTGCAAGCAATGGCAACTCATGAGTTATCACACAAAACAGTAGAAGAGTTTGCTCAAAATGGAATAGGACTTCACTAATTGCATCGCCCGCAAATAAATAGCTGGCTCATAACTTAAGTCTACTAAAAGTAGACTAATTGAATAAACCCTTTAACCCACTTTAAGTGGGTTTGTGCTATGAGCCAGCTATTTATTTGAGGGCGGGATGTTGGGCTAAATAGATGGGTAGTTACCAAAAAGTGCCTACTTTACTTTTCTTAGTACTTACTTTTAGTATCTAACTTATAAGGTAAATATCGCTACTAATTGAGGTAAACATGACGACAGTTGCAGTTGTATATTTTTCTGGCTCTGGTCACACCCATCTCATGGCGGAAGCTGTAGCAGCAGGAGCAAATCAGGTTGCAGGAACCAAAGCTGAATTACTCAGAATTACAGGTGAGCAAATCGTTAATGGGCGTTGGCAAGATCATGAAATCTTAAACAAGCTTAGTCAAGCGGATGCGATTGTGTTTGGAACTCCTACTTATATGGGTGGGGTTGCGGCTCAGTTCAAAGCTTTCCTAGATGCTGCTAGTACTGCTTGGTTTACCCAACAATGGAAAGATAAAATCGCAGGTGGTTTTACTCATTCGAGTTCTCTAAGTGGAGATAAACAAGGAACACTAATTTATTTATCTATTAATGCAGCGCAACATAGTATGATTTGGGTTGGTGTAGGAGAGTTACCGAGTAGTTATCAAGGTAAAACCGACGGCGTGAATAGATTGGGTTCCTTTTTAGGAGTGATGGGACAAAGCCCAATGGATTTAAGTGGGGGAGAAGCTGTTTTAGATTCAGGCGATCGCATCACTGCTGAGAACTATGGAAAACGTATTGCTGAAGCTGCACATCGTTGGAGCCATCAACCAATAGCTGCTTTAGCTTAGTTTGTTGCTCCTGTTAAATTAAATCAGCCTGATATTGCTTTTTTCTGTATCCCAGTATCCAATTGCCTGAGTGTTTTAACTGTTTATACTTGCCTTGAAAAATTAGCCACAAAGCCATGCGAGTTTGCAACCATCCCTTGCTCAGATAATATCCTGGTTTGGCATTAATGCCATCTGTGGAGTTTTGACCGAGATATGTCATCACTCCGCAGATGCTATCCATTCCTTCTATTGTCACTTTCAGAAAATGATCGTTGATGTGTTCACTGGGAATCATGAAGATAGCATACACATGATGCCGACCGCGCCAAGGCTCAACAACGATTTTTTCGGGATGGATGTAAAATTTATTACTTGTTGATGTGGAAATAAATTCTGATTGCTGACAACTGATTATAGGCGATCGCTGTGAAACATAAGAAAAGCCAACAATACCCACAAAGAGCAGCGTCAATAATAGATAGATTAGATTACGTTTTTGCACTGGCAATATCGATTTTCCTCTATCCGGTTTATATCCGAAGGCTAACAGAGGCTTAAAAAACCAGAAGATAAACTGACTACAAAATTCTGCGAGATCCCCGACTTCTTAAAGGATACAGCTGGCGAATCAGGGGTGACACCCCTCACCGACGATTTTTCGTCATTCCACCAGATGTAGAGACGCGCCATGGCGCGTCTCTACAACCAATTTGTGGGCGCACGAGGGGTTTGACCCCCTATTCGCCAGCTGCATCCTTAAAGAAGTCGGGGATCTATAATCCGAACTTATGTGGTAGACCACTAATGTTTAAGCAATACTGTAAAGACACTACCCTGTGGATGATGATCTTCGACTTTGATAATACCGTGATGTGCTTCAATCGCCATTTTGCAGAAAGCTAATCCTAGACCAATTTGCGAAACTTCTGGAAGCAGAGTTCCAATCTCATATTTCTCAAAAATTCGTTGTTGTAAGTCTTTACTGACTCCGGGACCTGAATCAACAACTTGCACTTTCGCACCTGGTTCCAAATACTCAGCCCGTAAAATTACTTGAGAGTTTGACGGGGAGAACTTAATCGCATTAGAAAGCAAATTATCCAGGACTCGCCGAAAGATTGCTGCATCTACTTTCACAACTCCACCAGGTTTGGGTAGTTCACTGACAAGGGTGAGATTTTTTTGAGCAGCGATCGCTTCAATATCTGCAACAGCGGAAATACAAAGCGCGCTCAGGTCTAGTTCTGTGTAGTTGAGAGATATTTTACCAGATTCTAACTTTGCCATGAGCAGTAAGCTATTAATCAGTGATTGTAGTTGTTGTCCAGCGCTGACAATTTCCTCGACCTTTTGTTGTTGCTTTTCGGGTGATATACCAGGAAGCCGGAGAATTTCAGTTGATAGGACAATACTCGCAAGGGGATTTCGCAAGTCATGGACAATCATATTAACCATGTCTTCTCGCAGTTTGAGCAAATCTTGCAGGCTATCGTACTGCTGCTTAATCCGCAACATGGAATGAACTCTGGCTCGTAACTCTACACCGTTGACGGGTTTACTAATAAAGTCGTCTGCACCCATAGCTAAACATTGAGCGAGATCTTCTTTAGCAGTTAATGCCGTTACCATAATAATTGGAACTGTTTGCCATTGTGGATCAGCTTTGATGCGCCGACAAACTTCTATCCCATCTAAATCGGGCATCATCACATCTAGTAAAATGACATCAGGCTGAAAACTATGGAGGCGATCAAGGGCGCCTTTACCGCTAGGGGCGTAGTGTAGTTGATAGTTTTCACCATCCAGCAATGTTTCTATAACATCAAAATTATCCGGTTCATCATCAATTACTAAAACAGAGGGTTGAGTGTCCATCAAAAATCTTCGTTATTTCTCTAAAATTTGTTGAATTTTTGTTGCAAGTTCTTTAAGTTTTACAGGTTTGGTGAAATATTCTTTGGCTCCAGCAGCTAAACAAGTTTCGCGATCGCCTGGCATGGCTAGCGCTGTTAGGACAATAATTGGAATATGCATCAATTGTTGATCGCCACGGATGTGACGCATTGCTTCCAGTCCATCCATGATCGGCATTTGAATGTCCATCACAATTAAATCAGGGCGATGAGCGAGGGAAAGCTCTATAGCTTGTTGCCCATTGTTCGCCAGCATCAAACGATATCCTCGACTCTCCAGATAGCCAGACATTGTATCAATGTTTGCCTGATTGTCTTCTGCTAGTAATATTAAAGGAGGTTCGCCTCGTGGATCGAGGACGACTTGCATTCCCATCTCCTTGAAATAGGGACTAATCTGGTCTGTAGCAGAAACTGAATCTTCGCTGCTCAAAACTTGAGCATTTTTGCCAGGTAAGCAAATTGAAACATGATTGCTTGTAGAGTAGGGAATACGGACGGTGAAACAACTCCCTTGCCCAACTTTACTACTAACTAATACTGTTCCTCCATGCAGTTTGGCAATTCGCTTTACCAGTGCCAGCCCTAAACCCGTGCCATTATACTGGCGATTGAAGCTGCTGTCAAGCTGGATAAAGGGCTGAAACAGCTTACCAATATCTTCAGGAGCAATTCCGATACCAGTATCTGTGACACTAAAGCAGAGATGAGGGGACGACGAAACAGACCCAGAAACATAATCTCCCCCCTGTCCCCCCGATCCCCGTACTCTATGAGAAGCCGCTGACGCGTCTACGCGAAGCGTCTCCTCTGGAGAATCCCCAATCCCCGTACTCTGTGAGAAGCCGCTGACGCGTCTACGCGAAGCGTCTCCTCTGGAGAATCCCCGATCCCCGATCCCCCCCACTTCTTCCACCCAAACTTCTAGCTTTACAGATCCCTTTTCCGGTGTAAATTTGATGGCATTGCTGAGTAAATTGATCAGTACCTGACGCAGACGGCGTTCGTCCACCTGAATAGTGCCGATGTTTTGAGAAATACTTGTGCTAGTACGGATATTCTTTTTCAACGCCATCTGTTTGATAAAGGCGAGACTGCTATTACACAAAGTTTTTACTGAAACTTCACTCAATTGTAGTTCCAGTTTGCCAGACTCGATTTTAGACAAATCTAGAATGTCGTTAATTAGTTCTAGCAAATGTTTACCACTGCGTTCGATTGTAGCGATCGCTTTAGTCTGTCGTTCATTGCTCGAACCAAACACACCTTCTAAAAAACCTTCAGACATGCCCAGAATCGCATTCAGAGGTGTTCGTAGTTCGTGGCTCATGTTTGCTAAAAATTCATCTTTGAGGCGAGTCGCACGAGCAAGTTCGGCGTTGATGTTGGCAAGCTGTTCATTTGTCTGCTTTAGTTGCTCCTCAGCTTGTCTGCGAACAGTAGTATCACTGACGCGCACTAAATTCAAGGTACGTCCGGCTACAGTAATTGGCGTGGCTGCAATGTTGCCCCAAAAGAGGTTACCTTGCCGAGTCACATATTCTATTTCTCGGCTCCAAACCCCTTTCAAATGAAGTTCTGCGACAATAGCAGCCATCTCATCGGGAGAAAATTGATAGCGCTGGAGTGTATGTCCTTCAATACCGATTAGTTCTGCTTTGTCAGCCACACCAAACATTTCTACTGCTCGCCGATTACAATCAAGAGTAAGCAGGGTTTGGGAATCGACTAAAAACAGAGCATCGGCAGATTCGTTGAAAATTGCCTCCAGCAAGTCTCTATTTTGGATTAATTCTTGTTCAGTTTGCTTAAGTTTTGTAATGTCAATATGACAACCAATCATACGGAGTGGATTGCCATTTTGATCCCATTTAATGACGCGACGTGAACAGATGACCCAAACTGTAGAACCATTCTTGTGCCGATATCTCACCTCGTTGTAACAGGCTATTTGACCACGACTTTGGATGTGTTGCTCAAAGCTTTTGAAAACCCCAGGTAAATCTTCCCTAAAAATTAGAGTGTGCCAAGTCTCTGGTGTATTAGGCAACTCGTGATTCTCATAGCCAAACATCTGCTTAAAGGTTGGGCTTAAGTATACTTGATTGTCTGGGATGTTCCAGTTCCAGTAACCGGCGTGTGCTGTTTCCAGGATATCTTCAAGTAGTTGTAGTTCAATTTGTAACTTCTGTGCTTGCCGTAGCTTTTCCTCTGCTTGCTTGCGTTCTGCTAGTTCTATCTCTAGCTGCTCATAGGCACTAGCCTGCTGAATTGCGATCGCTATTTGCACCCCCAGTTGATCTAACAACTCCAATTCCACAGATTGCCACTGACGAGATGCTGAACATTGATGGACAATTAAAAATCCCCATAATTGATCTGTAACCAAAATAGGCACTACTAAATTAGCTTTGACTTGAAATTTTTCAAGCAACTGTAAATGGCACTCAGTTAAGTTTGCTTGGTAAATATCGTTGATTGCCCGTTTTTTTCCTTGCAGATAGTCGGTTCCACCTCCCTGTTGAAAGCAGGTATCTGCAATTTCCATCCCCAGAGCAACTGTCCAACCGGGAAGAACTGACTCTGCAACAATAGTACCACTCATGTCTGGGTTAAATTTATACACTATAACCCGGTCAGCCTTGAGAAAGTGGCGTACTTCTGTGGCGGTTGTACGCAGAATCACTTCTAGCTTCAGTGTCTGACGAATTCTTAAAGCGATCGCACCAATCAGTTGTTGTTGTTCTCGACTCTTTTCTAGCTGTCGGGTCAGATGCATTTGTTCAACTGCATGATGAATTGCACGTTGCAGAATTTGAGCCGTGAGGTCGTCTTTGAGGAGATAATCCTGAGCATCGCTTTTCATTGCTTTGACAGCGGTCATCTCATCACCTTGTCCTGTCAACATTATGACAGCACATTGAGTATTTTTCAGTAATTTACGAATTTGCTGAAGGAACTCTAGCCCATCGCCATCCGGTAACAAAAAATCCAGTAAAATCACATCTGGTATTTCTTGCTGACACCATTTTATTCCCTGGGTTCCCGTCTCAAACTCTACAATGCGATAGGTATATAGGCTGTCGCGTTTCAAAAAGCGACAACATGCTCTGCGATCATCGACGCAATCATCAATGAGCAAAATAGTCAAGGGAGAGTGATGAGTCATCCGATTTTGGATTTTGGATTTTGGATTGACGAGGCACGGGTGGATTTCCGATTGGTTCCACGGATTTATCCGCTTTCTTGTACCACCAAGGAATGATTGGTCATAAGTCAAAAATATCAACGCGATCGCATTTCTAAAGAAATTGTATTGTACATAACTATGATGTCAAAAAATTTTGTAAATGAAATACAGCAGGGAACAGGGAACAGAATCGCACGATTTTGGATAAACCTAAAAAGTCATAACAAAACCATCGAAAAAATCACAAAGCTGACTAAAATCAATCTAGCTAGCTGGGATTAATATGGTATCTACTTCTACTCGCTTTTCAGATATTCAAAATCATTGGGCCCGTGCTTTTATTGAAGCTTTAGCCCAGCGCCAAATTTTAAATGGGTATCCCAATGGCACGTTTCGTCCTGATAACTCAGTCACTCGTGCAGAGTTTGCTGCCATCATTACCACAGTTTTTAACCTACCTGGTAAGCGGGAATATGTGCCGTTTACTGATGTTCCTGCTAACCACTGGGCAGCAAATGCAATTCAAAAAGCTTACGAAATCGGATTTCTATCTGGCTATCCTAATCGCAGTTTCGGCCCCAATAATAGAATTGCTAAAGGTGATGTTTTGGTATCTTTAGTCAGTGGCTTAGGTCTAAGTGCTAATATTAAGCCTGATTTATTACTAACACTTCCCCTAATCTATAACGATGCAAATAGTATACCAGAATATGCTAAAAATGCAGTGGCGATCGCTACTCGTGCTGGGATAGTAGCTAATTTTCCTAACGTGAAAATACTCAATCCCAAGGTCGCAGCAACCCGCGCTGACGTCGCAGCCATAGTTTATCAAGCATTGGTATATCAAGGTAAGGCAGAGAAAATTTCCTCGAACTATATAGTGGTTGCTCCTGAACCAGCAAATCAATCAGGAAATCTATCGTCAACACCTGCTGCAATCGTCAGTCATAACCGGGAGTTTCGGGGAGTTTGGGTAGCTTGTGTGTGGAATAGTGATTGGCCTTCTCAAACAGGACTTTCTGTTGCACAGCAAAAAGCCGAGTTAATCAAAATAATTGAAAAATTAGACGCTCTCAATTTTAATGCCTTGATATTTCAGGTGCGACCAGAGGGCGATGCTATGTATGCTTCCCAATTGGAACCATGGAGTGCTTGGTTAACAGGAACTCAGGGAAAAGCACCAGATCCATTTTATGATCCTTTAGAGTTTGCGATCGCTGAATGCCACAAACGCAATATCGAACTTCATGCTTGGTTTAACCCTTACCGGGCTAGCACTTCCACAAATCCAGCTAAAACTGTTCGTCCCCACATCGCAGCTACCAATCCAGAATGCGTTTACCCGTGGAAAACTCAGCGTTGGATGGACCCAGGACTGAAAATCGTTCAGGATCGAGCTTACAATGTGATCCTAGATGTAGTGAAGCGCTACGATGTTGATGCTATTCACTTAGATGATTATTTTTATCCCTATCCCATAGAGAATCAATCTTTCCCCGATGATAAAACTTACGCTGCCTACAAAGCCAGTGGTGGTACACTCAGCCTAAGTGATTGGCGTCGAGACAATGTGAACAAAATGGTACAGCGTCTGTGGCAAGGAATTAAAGCAACCAAACCCTACGTTAAATTTGGCATTAGTCCCTTTGGTATCTATCGCCCTGGGCAACCCGCTGGTATTACTGGGTTAGACGCTTATAATGTGCTGTATGCCGATGCCAAGAAATGGTTAGAACAAGGTTGGATTGATTATATTGCTCCCCAGCTTTACTGGCGTACCGACCAAACACAACAAAGTTATTCTGCATTGTTGAAGTGGTGGACAGAGGTTAACACCAAACAAAGACACGTTTATGCAGGTAATAATCTTACAGAACCAAGTAACAAGAGTCGAGAAAGTGGCGAAATTGAAAAGCAGGTGAAAATTAGTCGTAGCCAAGCTGGACAGTTGTCACTAGGAAATATTTTCTTTAACGTCGGTGTTTTGATGGACAATAGTCAGGATATCGCTGATAAATTAGGGTTACTCTACAACAAACCTGCCTTACCTCCGACTTTATCTTGGCAGAACACCACACCACCCGCACCGCCTACAGCCCTACAAGTTAGTAACCGTAAATTAACTTGGAAGCCAGGTGATAACAGCCAGATTCGTTCTTGGACAGTTTATAGACAAAGTGGCGATACTTGGACACTCCAGCGAGTTTTACCTGCTAACACCACCTTTGCAACCGTCGAACCGGGAACTTATGCCATATGTGCAGTAGATAGATTAGCAAATGAAAGTGTAGGAATGGTAATAGGGGTTAGTTGACAGTTACTGGTTATATCAGGTTCGCTTGATTACTTATAATTCCCAGAGAACCCCACCCCGGTTTTGTCTAACGCCAAAACCGCCCCTAAGCGCGTGCGGCTATGGTGTACACACAAGTCTTATAAAGTTGCCTAGTGGCGTTTTGATCCCCCCTAACCCCCCTTGAAAAGGGGGAACTAGAATCAAAGTCCCTCTTTTTAAGGCAATACGCTTGGTGTTAAGGTTAAGTCATTTTTTCTAATGAACCGCAGAGGCGCAGAGGACACAGAGAAAGAAGAGAGAGAAGGAAAAAATTGCTTAACTGAACTGTATTGCTTTTTAAGGGGGATTTAGGGGGATCAGAGGATTTGTGTGTACACGGTAGCCGCACGCGGGGAGGGGTGCAATGACTGTGGGAAGTATAACTAATTATCCGAACTAGATATAACTACTTAGACAGAATTAATTAGACATAGGCGTGAAAAAGAATGTAGAGACGTAGCAGTGCTACGTCTCTACCAGGGTTCTGGATAACGCATATTTAATTTCACCAGATGTCTATTACACACATTGTTTTTATGTTAAGAGTTCTTTAGCAATTTGATTGTCTTTCAATAGGTGTAGAGTATTACCATTTTAAATCTGCACCATCAATGACTCTCCGTTTTGGTTGCATTGCTGTTTTTTGGATACATAACTTAACTTCTGTTAAATGTAAATTCATATATGAGAGCAAGGCATATATGAAAACAACGATACCAAACATTTCGCAGAACTCTTCAACCGCTGTAATCATTGCATAGTTCATATTGGCAGAACTGTAGAGTTCGTCATAGCGTCCGGCAAACATTTCCGTGCCGATTGCACCGCTAACGAAGATAGTACCAGCAACAAAAAATAAAAGCCTTATCTTTCTTGGAAGATGAGCCAAAAATTTTAGATACGACAGCACAAAGATAATTGTAAGGGGAATGCCAACGGCAACCCAACCGTAGTAAAGAAAACCTGTTCTGTTGATGCTTGAACCTAGTATTGCGTCTGCATTCTCATGAATCATTGCGACTTCGTCTATAGATAGATACAAAAAAATCGCTGATAAAACTTTCCAATGGAGGATGTAGCGAGCATGAGCGAGCTTTTGAGATGTAGCAATGGATGCTAACAGGAGCGAACAAAATAATAGTGTAATGGATGAGTACCATGTAGGAATGTTAGAATCCTCAGCCACATTGAACAACCTTACTAATCCAAAAAGACTACCACGACCGATAATATATCTAGAAAATTGCCCAGCGATGCTGACAAGGCTTAAGCATATAACTACGATAGTCAAGACTAAGGCAACCTTTTTAGGAGAAACAGACAATGTCAATTTTACTACCACGATAATTTTGAAATTGAAACATGAAATTATAAAAGTAATTTTATTTACTACTATATGTATCTTAAACTTTAGTTAATCTTTTTTAGCTTAAATTTAACTTTTAAAAAACAATATACTTATAACTTAATATACAAAGCTTAATATAAACACCACAAATATACACGCTGTAGGGGTAATTAAGGAAATGAAAAATTTTCCAAATTAGCAAGCAAATAATAGTATTTTTCTAAAAAGTATACTAATAGCTTGATTTTAGATAGATGAATATAGCTAGTAAATTTCAGGATCATCAAATTACAACAACCGACTGGAGATTAACTTCTGGCTTTTTACATGAAGGTAGGTCAGATTTTGAGTCTGTACATATTTTGTTAGGTCGTTTTTTGGCAGATAGAACTTCTGTTGATCCACTTGCGGAAAAACCATTATTTGCTGCTGATGGCATTTTTGAATGGGGACACGCCCAACCTTTAGAAAAAGTCATAAATTCAAGGGAAGATTTTGAATTTCTGTTGTTGCATCCCAATTTGTTCCGCAATTCTATAACTATTATTGAACCCTGGCATCAAGTAGGGATTAATGCTCTTGGCGAAGAAGTGCGGGCTTCTAGAAATGTTGCTTACATTGCTCAGAAAGTTGCTGATATGGACTCTGTATTGCTCCCTGCTTGGTCAACAGGAGTGATAGATGTGGATTTAGTGGTTCCAGCAATTACTTCTGGCTATGCGGTAGTAGTGGAAGGAGGCGACCCATCGGTGTACGATCCATCGGGATGGACATATCCAGCATGTCCACGAGAAGATATGTTTGCATTGGTAGAAAAATTACTCATTTCGCGATCGCCTACCAGCGCGCCAGCAATATTTATCTGTTTGGGTCATCAATTAGCTGCTGAATGTCATATCCGACTGATTCGCAAAGCAGTCGAACAAGTACTAAGCTTGAAAACTTTAGAGCGCGATCGCGATGGTAAAGCTTTAAAATCATTGCAAGCAGTATGCCTGCGGATCAAAGATCTAGGCAAGACACTGCAAGTAAAAAAACGTGATGGTCGTTTAGTTGCTTCCGGTTGGAATGATGCCCATTTTGCGGTTGCACTCAACGAAACGAAGGAAGTTGGCGCTCGTGTTTTGTTACCTTATCAGTCTCCTGATGGCGATGCTTTAAGTATTCCTTGGGAAGTTATTTATGCTCATGATGTGACATCTGACACTCACGAAGGTGTGATTGACACGACAATTCAGTATGAGCGAGAAGTTTCGATTTCGATGTTCCACTCTGATGAAGTCAACGAGGAAGCAATACTGTTTGCTAATTGGGCTTACCGCAGTATTCATGACGCGATCGTTCCTTATCGGCAAATCATTGCTGGAAGTCCTTTATCATGGCTAATACAACTTCCCGATTCTGTAGAAATTCTCTGCTCAACAGCAGTTGATGGTGAAATAGTCACAGAATGTTCAGCAACCTGTATTAACTACAAAGACTTTGAAACTAAAAAAATTCGTCGTTCCTTTACTTGCCAATTCCACCCAGAACTATTATCTGATTTGCGAGCGATCGGTAATAGCGAAGCTCCATCTTATTCAACTTTAAAGAATGATGATGGTGTGCGTTTATTTGTACGGCTGCTGTATGCGGGAATGCAAGATTAAGCTCATTCTCTGAAAGACAAAACAATTTTAGATTTTAGATTTTGGATGGCGGATCATCCCAGGATTTATCCGCTTTCTTGTACCATGAAAGAATGATTGGTTAAACTAATCAATTCCGACGCTAGAAATGGTAATGTCAAAACAAGCGGAGGTTTTTATATGGCTCAAGCTTTACCTAAACTATTTACCTTTGAAGAATTTATCGAATGGCTGCCAGAAAATGCCGGGAAGCGTTACGAATTACACGATGGAATAATTGTAGAAATGCCTCAGCCGAGTGGAAAGCATGAAAAAGTTACGGGATTTTTAGCAGGGGAAATTACTGTTGAATATAAACGTTTGAAATTGCCATATTTTATCCCCAAAACAGCATTAGTAAAACCTCCAAGAAAATCATCAGGTTATTCACCGGATATCGTATTAATCAACGATGCTAATTTACACAACGAGGAATTGTGGGAAAAAGAATCTACTGTGACTCAAAGTGAATCCATTCCTTTGATTGTCGAAGTTGTGAGTACAAATTGGGAAGATGATTATTACACGAAATTGGGAAATTATGAAGCAATGAAGATTCGCGAATATTGGATTGTTGATTATGCAGCTTTAGGAGCAAGAAAATTTATTGGTAATCCTAAACAACCAACCATTTCTATTTATTATCTAGTTGATGAAGAATATCAAGTCACTCAATTTAGAAATTCAGAACGTATTATATCTCCTAGTTTTCCAGATTTGAAACTGACTGCTAATCAGATTTTTAATGGTGCTTTATAAAACCTGTGTTTTTATAACATTGGATTATTTCTCGCTGAATGTCCAAACACCATTCCAGTTTTCCGGCGCACCTTGTTCCATTAATTGATTAACTCGCTCTAGGTAAAGTGCTGCTGTTTTATCTGAAAGATTGACTGCTAAAACTTGTTCAAAGTATCTTTGAGCTTCGGGAAATTGGCGACGACGGTAATATTCTAGTCCTTGTTCAAAATCTGATTGTGTTTGAAACTTCAAGGCTTTAATTTCTTCTGTTTCACCGTCCATGACTTCATAGACTGCGATCGCTTCTTTTCTACCTTTA
Organism: Westiellopsis prolifica IICB1; assembly: GCF_004323185.1. Taxonomy (GTDB): domain Bacteria; phylum Cyanobacteriota; class Cyanobacteriia; order Cyanobacteriales; family Nostocaceae; genus Pelatocladus; species Pelatocladus prolificus_A. The sequence continues at coordinate 1,242,953 of NZ_NAPS01000001.1, read as the reverse complement.
ACTATTGCTCGGTCTAAAAATCGAATTTGATATTGACTGGGATCGCTCAATTTTTCCAAGACTTGTTCAGAAATCAACATAGACACGCCGTAAAACTTGGTTAAACCTTCTAAACGTGCCGTAAGGTTGACATTATCTGAAAAAGCATCGCCTTGCATCCGGTTTTCTTCTCCCACCATTCCCACCATCATATGACCAACATGGATACCAATACCGATTTGCAGGGGTGCATAACCTTTGTTTGCTCGCTCTTGGTTATACTCATGAACTCGTCGCAGTTTGGTGATTCCTGCTTGGACTGCATCATCTGCACTGTTAGGGAAAATTGCCATCATCCCATCACCCAAATATTTCACAATCATACCGTTATGATTGCGAATTTCTGGAGAAACCCGCCTGAGATAGGCGTTAACAAAATCAAAATTCTCTTGGGGTGTCATACTCTCCGAAATAGTTGTAAAGGAGCGAATATCGGAGAACATCACCGCCATTTCTTTGCTCACGTGATCCCCTAACTGGACATTCACCACGCTTTTCTTTTGCAAAAATTTGAGATATTCATGGGGAAAGAAACGGACAATGGCATTATTTTGATTTTCTAGGGTTTCAAAGGATTTTTTCAGTTGTCCAGCCATATAATTAAACGTCTTGGCAAGTTCTCCAACTTCATCAGCACGTTCAATATCAACGGTTTTATCCCATTCTCCTTTAGCAATATCTTTGGCTGCAAAATTAAGCCGGACAAGTGGCTCTGTCACCCAGCGAGATGTGAAAATACCAATAATAATTGCCACTATTAAAGTTGCAATACATAACACAATTGTAGTCTGGTTGTTGGTATTAATTTGTGCCATGAAGTCGGTTTCAGGAACAACAACCACAATCAGCCAATGTAATCCTTTATTATCTTGAAAAGGCATTACTTTTATATATTGCTGTTTGTTCTCTATTTCAATATTGAGTTTTTGTGAATTTTTAATTTGATTAAAGTCTCGAAAATGGGTAGCTAAATATCTAGCTGTAGTTTTAGTGACTGAGTCGTTACTATCTACGGCTTTAAATCGTTTTCTGACATTTCCTTGAGTACGAAATGGTTTTTCTTTGGTAGAAGTTGCTAGTAGTGTTCCATCATGTTCGACAATAAAGGCTTGTCCAGATTTCCCGATTTTGAGACTATTTAAGAATCGACCAATACTATTAAGTCGTAGGGAAGTATTCAATACTCCTTGTAATTGTTTTCCTGTTGAATCATACACAGGTTGGGAAGCGCTAATTAGTAATACTGGTTCTAAAAGTGAGATATAAACTGAACTCCAAGTTGGTTTACCTGCCTTACCAGCATCTATGTACCAGGCTCCTTTTCTAGTATCAAAACCTTTGAATATGGCTGCTACTGTTGTGCGATCGCCTGTCGTATTCGTATTGTAAGAATAAAAATCAAAGTTCGTAAATTTGTCTATGGCATTAATTAATAAAGTACCATTTTCCAGCTTTTCCCCTGTTCGCTCTTGTCCATTTTTATTTGTAAATTTAATAAAATTAATGTAGGGATATGACTGTACTTGCTGCCAAAGATATTTCTCCCAAGGTTGCAAATTTTGTGTATTTATTAACCCTAATTTAATCGCATTCTCATTGCTTTGATTAATTTGATGTGGAGTTTCCAAATAAGTTCGTAAATTCTGTTCAATGCGAGCAGTAATTTCACTCATCAACTGAGTAGCTAGATCGTCAACAGCCTCTTGTCCATTTTTAAATGAAATATAACCCACTAAACCAACTGCTCCCACCACTTGCACCACAAAAGGAACAATCAGAATCACTCGCAGTGGAATTTTACTCAGTCCTCGTATAAACTTATTTCGGGTACGCTGATTCTGTTGCTGTGTTTTGTTGACGGTTGCAACAGCGGTTTTCACAGGACGTGTTTTTTTGGCAGTTTGAAAAGATACGGCGTTTCTAGTTGGGAGGCTGGGAGTTGAGCCTGGAATATGATTAGATGGGGCGATCGCTCCACTGGGAATAAGCGATATGTTCTTAGGCAAAGTAAAGGTTAAACGAGTACCTACCCCTACCGTAGATTCTATAGTAATTTTGCCTCCATGCAACTCCACCAAAGCTTTGATAATACTCAATCCCAAACCCTTACTTCCGGCTTGGCGAGTTGCTAAATGCTCTGCTTGCTGAAATAATTCAGAAATTTCTGTTAATTCATCTTCAGCAATTCCTTTACCTGTATCATAAACACTTATAGCAATGTGTGATGTATTCTGAGGATCTTCAACTTCAAGTGCAGATATAGAGATTTCTATTTGACCTGTTGGGGTAAATTCAATGGCATTATCAACAAGAATTTGTAAAATTTGTTGCAGGCGAACCGGATCAGCATAAGCGCTTGTGCTTTTGACGGGAATACTATTCAGCAATTCCAAATTTTTCTGATCAATCAGAGGTCGCATCGATTCCAACACTGTCTCAGCAATTTGGTGTAAATCCACTGATTGCAGTTGTAACTTAATATCACCGTGTCTGAGTTTGGAAAATTCACGAATATTGTTGATACGGTTGAGAAGTTGATACCCACTCTGGGTAAGATTTTGCAGACTTTTTCGTTGTGATGGAGATACCTCACCCATCCCTCCCTCTAACATTGACTTAGCGGTATTCACCAACCCTTCCAGGGGAGTAGACAATTGATTGGAGGTGTTGATCAAAAATTCATCTTTGAGTTTGTTGAGACGCTGTAATTGGGCATTTTTTTCCTTTAGTTGTTGGGTGAAACGAATGCGATCGACTTCTGCTTGTTTGCGTTTAGTTATATCTAGAACTGTACCCAGCAAAGCTTCTGAGCCATTAAAAACAAACGATTGCAGAGATATGGCTGCCCAAAAGCTTGTACCATTAGCTTTTTTCCACTGGACTTCGTAGTTTCTCAGACTACCATGTTTGCGGAAAATATTTAGTAATTTTTCGCGATCGCCAGCTTGATAGTAAAAGTCTAATGTTTGACGATTCAGCAATTCTTCCTTCGGTAAATCTAACATTGAGCTAGCTGCGGTATTTGCATACAAAATTTTCCCACTAGCTAGCTGCGAAATGATAACTGTCGCGGGAGTTGCTTCCGCAATGACTTGAAATCGATCTTCGCTTTCACGCTTTGCTTGTTCTGCTTTCTGTTGTAGTTCTTTCGCTACGACATCAGAGTGTTCTGTAATTGTCTGTACTAGAGCTTCTAGTTCTGCTTTCTCTTGCTTGACTTGTTCTAACTCCTGATTGAGATCGGAAATTTCTAATACAAGTTGTTCTAGATTTAAACTCGAAGAAAAATTAGAAGATTCGGCTCTCATTTGTCATTGATAAGGGTTTGAGGTATATTTTCGTTTCGTAACTGGTGTTATCTTTCTTCAGGGAACTCTTAACAGGAAGTGTACTGAGTTCGGTTCAAAAATAAATATCAATCTTATATAGGAGTCCGATTTGATTTATGAAAAAATCTAAGTATCTGTAGGGTGTGTTATGGCGTAGCCTAACGCACCTAAATTCTTAACTGGTGCGTTAGCCTTTGGCGTAACGCACCCTACGTGTATTTCAGAAATCAAATATGAGTCCTATATTGCTTGATATTTTACTATAAACTGTATGTCAAAATTATGTTGATGTTATCATATTTTTAAACTTAGTAAAGATAAAATCAGTAATGAAAATCGTTTGAAAAAGTATTTTTTATTAAAATTATTAAAAATTAAGTCAAAAAACTAAATTGATTACTTAGGTGTTTGATGGCTAGTGGAAATATTTAATCACTCATGATAGGAACAATAAATTGGCTGACTTCACAAATACAAAAACTATGGATTGAGTTATCTAGCTTGTGGACAACCAAGCTATTTATTTTAGGAAACAAAGAGGTTTCTTTAAAGTTTATTCTCGAACTGATTTTTTCACTTATCATCGCTTTTTTGATTGCTCGTTTAATTAAAGAGCTAATCAAACGTTTATTTTTAGCTCGCTTTGTCCAAGAGCGCGGTAGTCTCGAAGCTCTATCTGCTCTTTTGAGCTATACTCTCACAATTTTGGCATTTTTAGTTGTTCTGCAAACTGTTGGTATCAGCCTCAGTTCTTTAACTATTTTTGCAGGAGCCATTGGTATTGGTTTTGGTATTGGACTTCAGGATCTTGCTAGTAACTTTATTAGCGGTATCACTCTTTTGTTTGAGCAATCAATTAAAGTGGGAGACTTTATTCAAATTGATGATCTTTCGGGAGTTGTGGAAAATATTTCAATCCGTTCGACAATCATTAAAACTATTGATGGTGTGTTTGTGATTGTTCCTAATAAGACTTTCTTGGAAAACAAGGTAATTAATTGGACTTATAAAGATCCAAAAGTTAGAATTCATGTTCCTATTGATGTTCCTGATGAAAGCGATCCCCTCGTAGTTGCTGAGTCACTTTTGGCTGCTGCTCGTCGGGAACTTGATGTACTACCATCACCTTGTCCTGAAGTTCACTTTAAAGGCTTTCGAGAAGGAATGGATTTTGAATTGTTAGTCTGGATAAATGACCATCAAAAGAAGGATGAAATTACAAGTTCATTATACTTTTTTATTGAAGAAGAATTGCGCGATCGCGGAGTTGATCGTCCCATTGCTCAAAGAAGGATTTATATTGATAACTTCAAACAAATGGGTTCTTGGTCACAAAAATTCACAGGTGAAGAATTAGCTAATGATTCTTCTGTCAGCACAGTCTTAAATCACGAAAAATCTCAGCTAGCTTCTCAAAAAACTACTAATATTCCACTACTAAGAAATTTATTACGGCAAGTCAGTTATTTTGAAAAGTGTAGTGATACAGAATTACGTCATATAATTTTACGTGGTTATAAACGAGTCTTAGAAGCTGATGAAATTATCTGTCGAGAAAATGAGCCAGGAGATTGTTTCTATATTATTTTGTCTGGTGCAGTGGAAGTTTTTGTTGAATCTATTAATAAACAAGTTGCTACTCGACATCCTGGGGAATTTATTGGAGAAATGTCTTTGCTGATGGGGACACCCCGCACTGCTACCCTACGTACTTTAGAACCAACTGTTTTGTTTGTGGTAGATAGGGAGAATTTACAAAGTCTTTTGGAAAAACAACCAGATTTAGCAGATAAAATCTCTGTTGAATTATCTAAACGTCAAGAAACATTAGAACGTTTGGGAATCAAAATTGCTGCTAATGCTCCGAACGAAACTCCATTTACCCAAATCCGTAAACGCATTCAAGCTATTTTTGGCATTTAAAATCAATCTTGACCATGAAACAGACGAATCATCACAATCATTCTTTCCAAAAATTTTCCAAAACAGTTGCGAGAGTCAGAGATTTTGCACTCCAAGAAATGAAACAAGAAGCTGAACAAAAACAGCTTTATTATCATAATTGTCAGCATGTTCAAGGAGTAGAACGCCGAGCAAATCAAATTTTTCAAGTAATTAAACCTTATTGGCAAAACAATCTAGAATATATCAACCGGATGGAACTTTTATTAGAAATTTGTACTTTGTCTCACGATTTAGTACAAGAGTTTGTTCCCCAGAGCGAACCTCATACTGCTCGCAAAAGAGAAATTGGTGTGAGTGAAGCAGCAACAATTCACAAACTGATGAATTACATTCATAATTTGAATGAAGATTTATCCAAATCTGATCCTAACAGTCTGGGAATTTTTACAAATTCTGATTTAGGAATTATTAAAGAAGCAATTGAAGCAACAATTTGCTTATACGATCCTATCAGGGGTTCAATTTATCAAGCTGACCTTTACAATTCTGAGAAAAATTTATCCATTGTCAGTCGAATTACTGCTCTTGCTGATATTGGGACACTGGGAATCGAAGGAATTGAAGCTTTCAACGCAGAAGGAAGTCTTCTATTTTTGGAAGAAAATATTGATTTGATTCCAATTATTTTGCAAACCGACTTTAATTTAGTTAATCAAGAACTTCATGATCATATTAGACAGCGTTTACTGAAACGAGCTAGATTTCAAGTCAATTTTGCTAAAGATAGACTCGCTCGCTATACTTATGAAATAGAAGGTTTGCCAGTTGATAGTATTCCAGTTGTGATTCAGGAAGTATTTAAATTTTTGAATCCAGAAACTATCGAAAAAATTGAAGCAAACACTCCTACCTCTGAGGATGCGACTTTGGAACAGTTGATCAAGTTTTTTGATTTGAAAAGGTATTTAGGGACTTTAGGCTAAAAAAGAGCCGCACCCATCTTATATTTTGTACATAGCCCTAAATTAAAATTTGGGCTGAAAGCTAAAGTCGGTTCAAAACCGACTGGTTGAGGTTTTAACCCATTTAGAACTCCTAAATCAAGTTTCGGAGTTCTAAATTAGGTTTTAAACTCCTAAATCAAGTTTCGGAGTTCTAAATTAGGTTTAGGACTCCTAAATCAAGTTTCGGAGTTCTAAATTAGATTTTGGAGTTCTAAATTAGGTTTCGGAGTTCTAAATTAGGTTTTAGAGTTATAGATTAGCTTCACAAGCCATAAAACAGATTTTTAACTCAAAAATCTGACTTCAATCGTGTAAATCTCTTCTTTTCACCAAAATTCACTGACTTACACTGCTCCCAATACGGTTCGGATAAGACAAATCAATTGACATTTAAACCCTGTAGAGACGCGATATATCGCGTCTCTACATACCAAAATTATGACGAAAAATCCTTAACCGAACCGTATTGACACTGCTCCGCGTCTACAGCGCTTAGGGTAGCGCTTACCTATGTATTCTATTTAGATTACCATCTATCCAAAATCTTTAAAAAATGTTACAATAACAAATAATAAGCAAATTTTGGGGTAAGCAAAAACACTAGCCCTAATTATGCAGTTTAACTAGCACCTTATTGAAAATCTCATTGTTTGGAGTTGTTATTAACTAGTCACGACGATCTCATTTTTAACCCTGGCTCGATCCAGCCCCATGGTGTACTTTTAGCACTAAGTACACAATTGGAAATATTACAAGTTAGCAGTAATACCCAAGACTATTTGGGTAAACGACCACAAGAGTTGCTTGGTCAACCTCTCAGTTATTTACTCGATGCTTTGTGTTTAGAAGCGATCGCTCAACTTCCAACAGACGAAATTGACACTATTAATTACCTGAAGCTATCAGTCCGCACAAATGAAGGTGAGCGAGACTTTGATGGTTTTGTGCATCGAGTAGAAAACACGATCATTTTAGAGCTAGAACCAAAACAATCGCAAGTTCAAGTCAATTTCTTGAACATTCACACCTTAATCAAAGGAGCGATCGCCAAACTCAAACGTACAAATAACTTGATAGATTTCTTACAAATTGCAGCCCAACAAATCCGCAATATTACAGAATTTGATCGGGTGATGGTTTACCAATTTGACCATCAAGGCGCGGGGGTAGTGATTGCTGAAGTCAAAACACAAGAGTTATCGCCCTATTTGGGACTCCACTATCCAGCTACAGATATACCACGAGGAGCTAAAGATTTATATACACGCAATCCATTGCGGATTGTACCATGTATCAACGCCCAACCTGTAGAATTAATTCCTACAACAGATGATACTCTCCTCGATCTAAGTCTGTCTGTGCTGCGGAGTGTTGATCCATGTTGTGTGCAATATCATCAAAATATGGGTGTAGCAGCTTTGATGGTCATTCCCCTAATTAAAAATGGAAACCTGTGGGGATTAATTTCCTGTCACCATCAAACTCCTAGATATGTCCCTTATGAAATCCGGGCTGGTTGTGAATTTTTAGGACAAATCGTATCATCCGAGTTGGCGAATAAAGTCATTCAAGAAGAAGTAGACTATAAAATTAGATTGGAATCTCTGCGGTCTGGTGTTGTCGAATCTATTTCTCAAGCAGATAATTTTAGAGATGCGTTAATCCATCCTGAACCCCGGTTACTAGGTCTTGTAGGTGCAACAGGGGCGGCGGTTTGTTTGGATGGTAAAATTTATCTGCTGGGAAGAACACCAGATACCGAAGATGTGCGATCGCTAATTACCTGGGCAGATGCTCAGGTGAAAGATAATATATTTTATACTGATTCTCTACCCAAGCTTTACCCAGAGGCTGAGACATTTAAAGATACCGCTAGTGGTTTGTTGCTATTGCGGATTTCTAAATTGCGACATTATTATATACTCTGGTTTCGCCCCGAAGTAATCCGCACGGTAAACTGGGCAGGTAATCCCAACGATTCGATTCAAGTTAACTCAGATGGTACTATCACCCTTTGTCCCCGAAAGTCCTTTGAGAAATGGCAAGAACTTGTAAGATTAACATCTCTACCTTGGCAAAAATGCGAACTTGATAGTGCTTTGAGTCTGCGAAATGCGATCGTGGGAATTGTTCTTAAAAAAGCAGAAGAATTAGCCAAAATCAATCAAGAGTTAGAAACCAGTAACCGCGAATTAGCTTCTTTTGCTTATGCAGCTTCTCATGATCTCAAGGAACCCTTACGGGGTATATATAATTACTCAATAATTCTCCTTGAAGACTATGCATCCGTCCTAGATGAAGATGCTACAGATTACTTACAGACAGTTATTTCCTTGTCGGTACGCATGGAAACCCTAATTAATGGTTTACTACGACTATCGCAATTAGGGCAAGCAGCACTACATTTACAAGCAGTAAATTTAAACGAATTGCTTGAGCAAGTGATCAACGTCTTTGATGCTAGTCATCAACAACATAATCTCGAAATTCGTATTCCCAGACCTCTACCAACAATTCAGTGTGACCCAGTTCTTGTGAACGAAGTCTTTAGTAACCTAATCACTAATGCTTTCAAATATAATGATAAAGCAGAAAAATGGGTGGAGATTGGTTATTTGGAGGGAGGAATTGGAGGACAGGGGGATGCTGATCGACAAATCTCTGTGTCTAGTCCTCCAGAGTTGAGTGTGTCTTCTGTTGATTCCCAGTTTCCAATCACTTTTTACGTACGGGATAACGGTATTGGAATTCCAGTCCATCACCACCAAACCATATTCAGACTGTTCAAACGACTGCATACTCAAGAAAAATATGGTGGTGGAACAGGTGCTGGACTGGCGATCGCCAAAAAAATAATTGAACGTCACGGTGGTCAAATTTGGGTTGAATCTACCCCAGGCGAAGGATCAACATTTTATTTGACACTATGATAAGTTAAGATATATTACAAAACTTTTTAATAAACATAATTTGCTCAGATAGATGAACTAATGGCAACAAAACTTAGCGAACCACTATTGGTTGTTGAGGACAGCAACGAGGATTTCCGAATTCTCCAACGCTTGATGCGGCGAATGGCTGTCCAAAACCCCATCCATCGTTGTAGTAGTGGGGATGAAGTTTTAGACTACCTTTACCAAGAAGGGAAAAAAATCGATGGATTATCCCGACCTTCGGTGATTCTGCTAGATCTGAATCTACCAGGAATTGATGGTCGTGACATCCTAGAACAACTTAAGCAAGATAAAACTTTTAGAGAAATTCCCATAGTTATCTTCACAACTTCATCCAACCCCAAGGATATTGAATTTTGTTATCAAAAGGGTGCAAATGGCTATCTTGTCAAGCCAATGGATGTCCAAGAACTGCAAAAAACCATTCAAGCGTTTGTCGATTATTGGTTACAAGTCAATATTTCACCAATTTCTGGGTGATCCCCAATCCCCAACACTTATATTTTTTTTACATTTTTTTTAGTTTTTCTTAATGTTTTCGTAATTTATGGCAATGTTAAGGAAGGAGTTTTGCACCCCTGCCCCTTTTTCTTATGCCGAATGCCTGGAAGCTGCTCATCATTGATGATTGTGCAACGGATCGGAAAATCTATCGCCGCTTTCTTTTGAAAGATCCTCATCATTATTACCAAATTCTGGAAGCCGATTCAGCAGAAGTTGCACTTGGCTTGTGCCAAAATATGCCTTGTGATTTGATTCTGCTGGATTTTTGCTTGCCAGATATGAGCGGAATCGAATTTCTAGATAAGCTTAGACAGAAAACCTTTGGTTCTTCCGTACCCGTGATTATGCTGACTGGACGGGGTGACGAAGAGATTGCTGTGGAAGCGATGAAAAAGGGTGTCCAAGATTATTTAGTTAAGCAACACCTGAAACCGGATATTTTGCAACTAGCAGTTCGTAATGTGATCAAGCAATTATATCTGCGAACTCAGTTACAAAAGACTCAGGAACGACAGCGGTTGATTGCTACGATGTTGCTACGAATTCGCCAGTCTCTTGATTTACAAGAAATTTTATACACGGCTGTCAGAGAAGTGCAACAAATGCTCAAGTGCGATCGCGTGATAGTATGTCAGTCTTCTCCAGAAACAGACTCAGAACAAATTGCTCAAAACAATACAACAGATCAAAATAATTCTTTATTATGTTATTGGGCTGGCTCCCATGATTGCAACCTCAACCCCCTAGAGCTATTAAATAATAAAGCAAATCTAATAGTTCCCATTACTTTGAGTGAGCAACAATCAATATCAAAACCTTGGGGTTTTTTGATTGCTCATCAGTGTACAGGAAAACGAGAATGGCAATCTGACGAACTAGAGATACTTTGTGAAGTGTCTGTACAACTAGCGATCGCAATTCAACAAGCAGAATTACTCACAAAAACTCAAGCTGCTCTAGAAAAAGAAAAAGAACTCAATGCCTTTAAATCTCAAATTATCACGACTATTTCCCACGAGTATCGTACACCACTGGCTTCAATTTTAGCTGCTGCATCTACACTCAAGCAATATGGCGACCATCTTGAGGAATTAAAAAAACACAAGTTTTTGCATATTATCGAGCAGAAAGCAAGACACATGTCCAAATTGATAGATGACATGCTAGTCATGAATCAATTTGAACTCAACAAGACCAAATTTAAAACAATTCCCCTTGATTTAGAGCATTTTTTCTCTAGCTTAATCACTGAACAACAGCAATTAGTTAGCGAACACCATGAATTCATTTTTCAGAGTACTGGAAATCATAAAGGCTTCTGGGGCGATCAAGGACTTTTACGGTTGATATTTAGTAATTTAATTTCCAATGCTATTAAATATTCTCCAAAAGGAGGCAATATAGAATTCTATTTGATTGGCAAAGAATCTGAAATAATATTTTTTATTCAAGACCAAGGTATAGGTATACCAATAGAAGATCAAACCAACCTGTTTGAACCTTTTTATCGTGGAAGTAATGTTGACACACTTCCTGGAACAGGTTTAGGGTTAGCAATTACAAAAGCTTGCGTAGAATTACATGGTGGTAGGATTAGTTTAGATAGTCAACCCGATCAAGGTACTAAAGTTACAGTTTCCCTACCAAAGCAACATATACAAAAAGGTAGTCATTAGTTATAGGGGATCGGGGATTCTCCAATCCCCAACACTACGGTTCATATTTAACTACAGCTTGTCGCGCCAAAATTGAGTTTACACAATCTACGCTACCTGTGAATAATTTACAAGGTTCTCTTGCTTCTGATAGTCCAACTACAACCCGAACATATAATCCATCATCTAAGTCAATTTTTGACACTTCATATAAAAATCTTTTGCGAGGATGGATGGCGAGTGCAGCTGATAATGCAGGTGTTGCACAAATAATGGCTTTTTTCCCAGGAGGTATGTAATGATCGATGAAAAAGTCATGGTCTTTAGGATCATTACTCCAACCACTATATGACAATTTTGATGGCCAAGTTAGACATCTTGGATCTATTCCTTTGTCACTAAATCCTTGGGAAAAAATTACTTTAGTAGTCCCTAAATAATTATTTTGTTTTTGCTTTTTTGCTTCTATCAGCTGATTGGCTTTATCGATATCTATAACTCTGGCTCTGAAAATATCGAGTGAAAAGAACGCTGTCAATATGAGCGAAACTCCCAATAATAATATAGTTAGTAGCAGAAAGCTACCTTGAAAATAAATAGGTAAAATTTTTCTTTTCATAGTTAATATGGCGGTTTGCAATGAGGTTTAACATGAGTTTGATAGATCTCATTAATCCAATATTTCGCCCTCAAAGAAATTGCGCGGCTCATAGCTAAAACTAACTTTCAGTGGGTGAAATCGCTTATTTAGGTCTACTTTTAGTAGACTTAGACTCCTGTAGCAATGTGGTATAAGTAGCCACTGCGTATTTAAGCTCAGGGTACACCGATGCACATCGATAAAACTAGCGCTGTATCTAAAACAGGACTTACGCAAAAATCGCCAAAAAGCTTTACTTATGAAACCGCCATAGACGCCAAGTAAGCCAAGAATCGGTAGAGTGTGCGTAAGTCCTATAAAAAATACGAAGATACATGACTGAACTCATAAATGATAATGTAAATACCAACTAAAGTTAGTAATTTTCGTGATATATTTTGATTGATTTGAAAATCTGAATACTTTCCAGATTTTGATATAAATGCTAAATATTACCAATCTAGAATTCCATGAGCGGTCTATTTATTTTTTAGAAAAAAATTATGAACAGCGTTTGCAAATACTCAAGCAATTAGGGATAGGACGCTATGATTTTTTAGCGAAAATGCGCTTAAATGAAACAAATATTGTTTGCGTTAGCCGTTTTTTTGCTAATCCTACTCAGCTAAAATTTCCTAATTTGATGGGAGCAGATTTATCTGGTTTAGAATTAGAAGGAGTAAACTTGATTCGCGGAAATTTATCAGGAGCAAATTTGAAAGGAAGTATTTTAGTTGATGCTGATCTAATTTTTGCTAACTTTACAAATGCAGATGTCACAGATGCAGATTTAAGAGGAGCTACTCTCAATGAGACTATATGGTTAAAAGCTTTAGTGAAAAAATGTAATTTTGGTGAAGGAGTTGGTTTAAGCAATCAACAACGTCAAGATTTAGTAATGCGTGGAGCAGTTCTTAATTCTTAAAAATATTTTAGAAATAGATGAAGAGTGTTATGGATAGTAATATTAAATTGCCACGAAAATTAATGTTACTTGGTTCGGGAGAACTAGGAAAAGAATTTGTGATTGCTGCTCAACGCCTTGGTAATTTTGTAATTGCTGTTGATCGTTATGAAAATGCTCCAGCAATGCAAGTAGCAGATTGTGCAGAAGTAATTTCCATGTTGAGTGCTGATGATTTGGAAAGAATTGTTAGTAAGTATCAGCCGGATTTGATCATACCGGAAATTGAAGCAATTAGAACAGAAAAGTTGCTGGAATTTGAAGAAAGGGGAATGACAGTTATTCCAACCGCAGCAGCGACTAACTATACAATGAATCGCGATCGCATCCGGGAACTAGCACACCAAAAATTAGGGATTAGAACTGCAAAATATGGCTATGCTTCTACCTTAGAAGAATTAATGACAATTTCTGATGAAATTGGTTTTCCGAATGTGGTAAAACCTGTGATGTCTTCTTCTGGTAAAGGCCAGTCAGTTGTCAAAGATCAAGGAGAAGTTGAGAAAGCATGGAATTATGCGATCGCAGGTTCTAGAGGTGACACTCAAAAAGTCATCGTAGAAGAATTTATTGATTTTGAAATTGAGATTACTTTGCTAACTATTAAACAATGGAATGCGCCGACAATTTTCTGTTCTCCAATTGGTCATCGTCAAGAAAGAGGAGATTATCAAGAATCTTGGCAACCTGCGGGAATATCAGAAGCGATGATAGCACAAGCTCAGGAAATCGCCAAAAAAGTTACTGATGCTTTAGGTGGTGCGGGAATTTTTGGTGTGGAATTTTTTATTACTAAAGACGAGGTAATTTTTTCAGAACTTTCACCTAGACCTCATGATACGGGAATGGTGACTCTGATCTCGCAAAATTTGAATGAATTTGAACTGCATCTGCGAGCAATTTTAGGCTTACCAATTCCTCACATAGAACAGTTGGGAGCTTCAGCAAGTGCAGTAATCTTAGCTTCCGAAAAATTAGATGCTCCCGCTTACACAGGTGTAGCTGAGGCATTGTCAGAAAAAGATGTAGATATTAAGCTATTTGGTAAACCTACTGCTCATCCTTATCGTCGCATGGGAGTTGCTTTAGCAAAAGGTAACAATATTCAACAAGCACGAGAAAAAGCCACAACAGCCGCTAGTAAAGTTAAATTGACACAATAGTTTTCGGTTAAAGCGGAAAAAGAGAAAGGGACGGATATTCATCAATATTCATCGCTTTCTCAGTTCTATTCATGCGTTATACCATTTCACAAAAAACCTGATACAAATACAGACCCTGTAGAGACGCGATATATCGCGTCTGGTACAAAATTTATGTGTATCGTGATTCAATACGCTTGGTGTTAAGGTTAGCACTCTTTGTCAAAGTCATTTTTTCTAATGAACCGCAGAGGCGCAGAGGACACAGAGAAAGAAGAGAGAGAAGGAAAAAATTGCTTAACTGAACTGTATTGTATCGTGATTAACGTGAAATGGTATTACGTTTGGGAATTGGCAATTACAACAACTGTAAACCTAACAATTTATATCCTCAAAAATCTTTCCCTTTAAGATGTTGTTGGCTACGCCATTTTTGAAAGGCTTTATCATAGACTTTTCCTTCATTTCGATAAACGCTCAAACCGTGAAAAAACAAACCTAAACCCCATCCCAATAATGGAAATATTGCCCAAAAATAACTAGGTGTAGTAAATAAATTTAACAAAATTAGGAAGGAATTAACTGCCAAAAAAGAAATCAGATGTACCGAGAAACCTTTGCGTCGAGAATTATTAAATGTTCGTTGTTGGTGTTGTTCTGAACGCTGAATTAGCCATTGTTGTTCAGCTTTTTCCAGCATATTCGGAGAAATATTTAATTCAGAGGCCATTTCTACAAGTTGTTCTCGTGAAAATTCACCTTCCTGTTTTTGAGCAAGTGCCATTTGGAGAATTTGTTGTATGTCTTCCGAATCATAAGTCATAAAAATCTCTCCTCTGGGAATCTTGATAATTTAGCCTTAGACAAACTTTTCTACAGAAAAATCGTAACTTGAGGTAATAATAATGAAATTGATCTTAGTTTAACGAAGTGGAGCAGTTATATTGTGTCTGCTTCAACACTTATGCAATAAATTGGGGTTGCTAATAAGTTTAGGGGCGTACAGTCACCAGCCGTACGCCCCTTATCATGCAATACGGTTCGGATAAGACAAATCGATTGGTATCTAATACCATTTCACGTTAATCGCGATACACATAAATAATGTAGAGACGCGATATATCGCGTCTCTACGGATCTGTATTTGTATCAGATTTTTTGTGAAATGGTATAAACCCTGTAGAGACGTGCCATGGCACGTCTGGTACATGCCCAAATCATGACGAAAAATTCTTAACCGAACCGTATTGCCTAATCATGTATTTGTTTGATCAAAAAAGTTCAAAAAGTGAAACGATTATAAGCGTTTCTCAAATCGAATAATAAAGCGGAAAAGACTTAGCATCCTTCGGCTTGACATACACCTTTTGCTGTGGTTCCAAATTCAATTCATCAAAGCGATCGCGTGTCAAATGCGCTGTCACCACTTGTCCATCATCTAAAGTCAATTCTGCTTGAATTTCCCAACCCAAATGTATCAATCGACTTACCCTTGCAGGTACGGTACTACCGTTAGGAGATGTTTCGATAATCACGTCTTGGGGACGCAGGAACATTTCTGGATTTGCCGAATCGAACCCATTATTTTGGAAAATATTTGAAGTACTCGGTAATACGTTTACAGGCCCGATAAAACTCATCACAAATGCTGTCGCGGGATGATCGTAAATATCTGCTGGTGTTCCGACTTGTTCTACACGTCCTTTATTCATCACCACGATTTCATCAGAAACTTCCATCGCTTCTTCTTGGTCGTGGGTAACAAAAACAGTCGTCACATGCACCTCATCATGCAAACGCCGTAACCAAGCACGTAGATCTTTACGAACTTTAGCATCTAGCGCCCCAAAAGGTTCATCTAATAACAACACATTTGGTTCTGCTGCTAAAGCTCTAGCTAAGGCGACTCTTTGGCGTTGTCCACCGGATAATTGTGATGGATAGCGATCGCCCAGTCCACTCAGTTGTACCAATTCTAATAACTGTTCTACTCGCGCTTTCACTTTTGCTTTTGGCAACTTACGAATCTCCATACCAAAAGCAACGTTTTGCCGCACTGTCATGTGCTTAAATAAAGCATAGTGCTGAAATACAAACCCGATATTGCGTTCCTGCACACTTTGATTAGTAGCATCCTTGCCAGTCAAAATTATTCTGCCACTATCTGGCATTTCCAAACCAGCGATGAGCCGTAGCAAAGTTGACTTCCCTGATCCTGATGGTCCCAACAAAGCGACCAGGGAGCCACTTTTAATTTCTAGGCTCACCTGATCAACCGCTTGGAAACTGCCAAACTGTTTGGATACGTTTTCAACTACTATGCCCACTGCTAGGAACCTCTACAACTAATCCACGGTTGTTTGATGGGGTTTGTGTATTTAATATATATCACAAAAGCGCAGCACATTAAAAATTTTGATTAGCTAAGTGGTTTGAAAAAGGAGTGTAGTAGCGTGTCTAGGCTAAAATGTTGCATTAATAAACCGCAGAGGAAGCAGCGAAAAGTTTGAGCGGAGGTTTCCTCCGTTCGCGCAGCGTCCCGGAGGGAACTTCAAAGCTTTTCAAGAGAGAGAACGCAGAGAAAGAATCAGAGATTTATTACACTATTTTAGCCTTGCCACGCCAATAGGGTGTAATAAGAATCGAACTTGTTATGTAATTAAATAGCAGAGGAAAAAATTTCCCCTGCTTTAGCTTCTCAAACTTATCAGCAACCACCAGCCCAAGTTACCCATTTATGTGATAAACCAGTGTGTATAACAACCCCACTCATTTCTCTTTCACTGATGGTTGCTCCAGTTATATTCACACCATTAAGTTCAGCTTCATTTAAGTTTGTATCAGTCAAATTTGCTTGATTGAGATTAGAACCACTCAAATCCGCACCACTCAATTCTGCTTCACTTAAATTTGATTTTGTCAAGTTGGCTCTGATTAAATTTGCACTCCGCAAATCTGCACGACTTAAGTTAGTTTGCTTGAGGTTAACATTAATTAAGTCAGCTCCAATCAAGTTGATCTCACTCATGTTTGAACAGCTCAAATCTGCTCCAGTTAAATCTGCATCAGTCAGATTTGCTCGGCTAAAATTACATCCGCTAAAGTTAGCTTGGCTGAGATCTGCTCCACTTAAATCTGCTCCACAAAAATTTGCTCCACTCAAATCTATTTCACGAAGATTTGCTTTATGGAGATTTACACCAACGAAATCCCGCTCTCCTGTTTTATAGCGACTCAGGAGTATATTAATATCCATATTCTTTGCCTCGCAATGTTTACTAGTGAGCAAGTTTAGTTATGAGTTTCACTCCGTTCAAACCACGCAAGTATTAAGTTGCCAGCAACTGAAAATGTTTTAGCTATATCTTGTTCTCTTATTTTGCTAGAATTTTTCGGAAATGACACACTTGCTTAACGGAAATATGCATATAGATACACTTCCACTAATCAGTTAACAGTTGACACTGAACAGTTAACAGTAAGCAATTATCTTTGAATAACTTGCAGTATTGGCACAAGTCGTCTTTATACGACTTCATAAAATCAAATAGTCTGCTTAAAGCAGACTTTTGCTATAAGACTGCGATTTCAATCGCAGGCGTTTTTTCTGGGCGGGTTATGTTAGGAATAAAATCCTAATTCATAATTCTTAAAATTTCAGCTAGCTTTTGTGTAATTACCTCACTCACTAATTGATTTCCTTGTAAGTTGAGATGAATGTGGTCGTGATATAGAGCTTTTGGATTTTTAGTAGTATTAAATTCAGTCAAAAAATCTATATAAGCGATTTTCTGGGTTTTAGCAAATTCATTCAGGCGTTGACGTGCTTTAATTTCATAATCGCGGGAACCTGGCGAACCAATTTCGCGGAGTAAGGGAGTCATAACCAGTAAAAATTGACTATTATTTTGACGCGTCAGTGCTTGAATTTTACCAATAGCTTCCAGATTTATCGCCACGCGATCGCCATCTTCTTTATATATTGTTTTTAGTTCTGCTATCGGCTTAGGTTTAAAAATATAATTGCGAAATACTTCCACCAGCGCGAAAGCTGGTTTGCGATCTGGATAATTGCGATCGCGTCCTACAGGTAAAGATGTCGGAGCAGTAGCAAATAAGTCATCTGTGTTAATTAATAACACCACTATTTGAGCCTGAAAACTACCAAATTTTTCTAAATATGCTAGTTCATTTCTGGGTCCCCAAGAATTCGCCGAAGCATTTAATACTTGAATATGCGGGTAATTACTAAAATTGTCTGATATCAAAGAGCGTTGAATCAGGCTGGAAATAGTATTATCCTGGTCTGTCCACCAACCACCATTGGTAATTGAATCTCCTAACAGCAACACACGCAACGTAGAAGACGAAGGTATTTGTTCTATAGCTTCACTTCGCATAGAGTATTGATTAATTTCAATTCGATTACCGTAACGACGGGTACGCTGATTGGGAGCCAGTAAATAGCCTATTTTCTCATCCGCAATATAAATCAAAGGATTACCAAAACCAAAAAGCGATCGCATTCCTATTTCTATTACCAAAATTAAACAAAAGGTAAATGTAAAAATTAAAACTAATATTTCTTTCACTGATAAATACCTCATACTTTATCTCTACTTGGTTTTTGCCACCATTAACCATCAATTACCAACTAGCAAGACCTTAAAGTATTGTAATAACTTATACAAATTTATAAATTAGCTAAGTAATAAATTGTATAAAAATAGATAGTATACATTTTGGTATAAGTAAAATTGAGGATGTTTCATTAACAAAGCTTAAACAAAATATTAGTTAAGAATTACCTACCAGTTGCGAACTGAAGATTACAATCGAGACGTGTTAAGCCGTCACTCTCACAAAGGAAGATTACAAAGCTATGTCTGATTTAAATCGAGGAATCATGAAATTTCAGGGAGCAGACTCCCCTAAAATAGTCACTATTTCCACCGTGGTAATTTTAGGAGCGATCGCAGCTCTCATAATTTGGTCGCTGCAAGCAGCCTATGCAGTAAATTAATTTCCATAGCAACAACAAAGTCTATCTAAGATAAATCAACTTATTTTTAATAGGGATCGGGGATTCTCCAGAGGAGACGCTACGCGTAGACGCGTCAGCGGCTTCTCATAGAGTACGGGGATCGGGGATTGGGGATCAGGGAGTAGGGATCAGGGAGTAGGGATCAGGGGGCGTGGTTAAGAGAGTTGTTAAATGATTCCTCCTTGTCCTCCTTTGTCCCCAAATCCCCTTTCCCCGATCCCCTTTCCCCGATCCCCAATCCCCGATCCCCAATCCCCGATCCCCGATCCCCATTCGTGAAGTATTAAGAAAAAGTCCTGACATATACTAACAATTAGGTATTTGAGATTTTAGATTTAAATAGGAATCTAAAATCCAACATCCAACATGCTTGAACTCTGGGGTGTCTTAGTTATTGTAATAATCTGCCCATTATTAGGGGCATTACCGTTAATTGCTTGGATCACGCAAGCTCTGACGGGGCGACAATTAGCGGAAGTCGGTACTGGTAATGTAGGAGTATCGGCGGCTTTTTATCACGGTGGTACATTGGTGGGAATTTTGGCAGTCTTGTCAGAAGCAGCCAAAGGAATTGTCGCCGTTTTGATTGCTCGTGCTTATTTTCCCGATGGTTCGGCTTGGGAATTGGTAGCTTTAATTGCTCTAGTGATGGGCAGATACTTAATAGGTAGAGGTGCTGGAACTACAAACGTAGTTTGGGGATTTATAGTACATGACCCATTGGCAGCAGGATTTATATTATTAGTCACAGGTGCTAGTTTTACAATTTTACGCGATCGCCAGTCAGCAAAATACGTGGTTCTGGTCACAGTTCCAATCATTGTGGCAATATTGCATATGGAAGATCCATTGAGAATCTTCGCTGCGATTGGGCTTGCTGCTTTACTAAGCTGGATTTACAAACAAATACCTGATGACTTGGATCTGCCAGTGCAGAATGCCAAACCCGATTCCCAAGCAGTGTTACAATTTTTGCGCGGAGATCAAGGTATTCTGTCTCTAGATGACGAATTAGATCCGGCGATTGTGGGAAATAAAGCCGCAAAGTTATCTCAGATGAAACGCTGGGGTTATCCTGTACCTAAAGGATGGGTACTAATGCCCTATGAAGATCCGCAACGATTGATTGACTTTTTACAACCATCAGAATTATCTCCTTTGGTAGTGCGTTCTTCCGCGATTGGCGAAGACTCAGAACAAGCCTCTGGTGCAGGACAGTATGAAACTGTTTTAAATGTTACTACTAGAGAAGGGTTAGAAAATGCGATCGCCAAAGTCCAAGCATCCTACAACGAACCTCTAGCAGTCCAATATCGGCGCGATCGCAACGTCACAGATACAGCGATCGCAGTATTAGTTCAGCTACAAGTTCAATCAGTATTTTCCGGTGTGGCGTTTAGCCGCGACCCGATGACCCAAGAACAAGATGCAGTCGTAATTGAAGCTTTACCCGGAAGTGCAGTTCAAATCGTATCCGGACGGGTGACACCAGAACAATATCGGGCTTTTGTTGTGGATACAGAAAATTTAGCGCTGATTCAATTAGAAGGACAAGGACGAGTACCAGCAGCGTTAATTAAACAAGTAGCATATTTAGCCCGCCGTCTGGAAGATCGTTATCATGGCGTTCCCCAAGATATTGAATGGAGTTATGACGGTCAAACTCTTTGGGTACTGCAAACCCGTCCAATTAGTACTTTGTTACCAATCTGGACACGCAAAATCGCTGCGGAAGTTATTCCTGGGTTAATTCGCCCCTTAACTTGGTCAATTAATCGTCCTTTGACGTGTGGTGTATGGGGAAAAATTTTTGCTCTTGTCTTAGGCAAAAAAGCTGCGGGATTGGATTTCAATGAAACAGCAACACTGCACTATTCTCATGCTTATTTTAATGCTACTCTCTTAGGACAGATATTCCGACGCATGGGATTACCCCCGGAAAGTTTGGAGTTTTTAACGAGGGGAGAAAAGTTAAGCAAACCGCCGTTAAATTCTACATTAGAAAATTTGCCTGGACTGCTGCGGTTGTTAATGCGGGAGTTATGGTTAGGAAGCGAATTTCGGCGGGATTATCGTCAGCATTTTGCACCTGGTTTATTGCGGTTATCTTCAGAACCACTCGAAAAACTAGACTCGTCAGAGTTATTAGCTAGAATTAACTATATTTTAGATTTGCTAAACCGTGCCACTTTCTACAGTATTATGGCTCCCTTGAGTGCAGCCATACGTCAAGCCATATTTAAAGTTAAAGATAGCAAGCTTGATAATAGTCTGACACCAGAAGTAGCAGCATTGCGATCGCTCCAAAATTTAGCCGCTAAAGCCAAGCAGGAATTTTCTCAGTTCAAACCTGATACTGTGTTTGACAACATGGCTCAGTCTGAGTCAGGACAAGAGATTCTAGCTGAGTTTGACGAATTGCTACAACGCTATGGTTATTTGAGCGAAGTCGGAACTGATATTGCGGTTCCCACTTGGAAGGAAGAACCTCAAGCGGTAAAGCAGTTATTTGTGCAGTTTATGCAGGGAAATAAAAGCCATAGACGCGATAGCGACTTCCCGAAGGGTAGGGGCCAAGAACGCCAAGGGAAAAGAAATAAAGGTGTTGTCCAACGACGTGTGGATTTGAAAGGACGAGTCACAGAAATATATTCTCAGTTATTAGCCCATTTGCGTTGGTCGTTTGTTGCACTTGAACAAATTTGGTTAAATTCAAGTTTGTTGGGTGAACCTGGAGATATCTTTTTTCTGGAATTTGCAGAAATCAAGCGTTTGATTGAGGGGAATGACACAGATTTAGTTAAGCAATTATCTGAGATCGTGAAATTGAGGCGATCGCAACTTGTAGAACATGGGCAAATTAATCCAGTCTCCTTGTTAGTTTACGGCAATACTCCCCCGGCTCTACCTTTGCAAATTGCACCTCTGTCTCCTGATCAGGTATTACAAGGTATCCCCGCTAGTCCCGGACAAGCAGTCGGACGGGTGAAGGTGTTGCGAAATTTACAATCAATTACGGAGATTGACAAGGAAATAATTTTAGTAGTTCCTTATACAGACTCTGGTTGGGCGCCCTTACTAGTGAGAGCCGGAGGATTAATTTCTGAAGCTGGTGGTAGACTATCTCATGGAGCAATCCTAGCTCGCGAGTATGGCATTCCAGCAATTATGGATGTGCATAATGCTACCTGGATTTTCCAGGATGGTCAGCAAGTACGGATAGATGGTACTAGGGGTATTGTGGAAATATCCAATGATATAAGACCAGAATGAAACTGATATCCCTAAGCGAAATACCACAAGAGCCTGTTTCTCATAATCCTGAAATCAAGAAACAAGTAATGTTGCGGCTTGGTGAATTACCTGGTTTGACCAACTTTTCTCAAGCACGTTTTGCTCCCGGACAAATAGCTTCAACACACGCACATGAGGATATGTGTGAAGTATTTTTTGTCGAAGCTGGTTCGGGGATTATTCGTATTAATGATCAGGAATATCCTTTATTACCAGGAACTTGTGTAGCTGTAGAAAAATCAGAAACACACGAAATTGTCAATAATGGTACAACGGAATTAGTTCTCACCTACTTTGGTTTGCGAGCCTAGAGGGATCGGGGAGCGGGGACAAGGAGGACAAAAAGGACAAAACAGACAAGGAGGAGAAGGGAGAAAAAATCTATACACTGTTGGGGAAGTATTTATGGGTCAGCGTTTACAACAACTTTCATTGCTTTTTCAATACACTGAGTACTACTGTTTGCACATTCGGGAATTTCAATATCTGGTTGAACTCCTACACCTTCAATGGTATTACCTTTGGGTGAAACTACTTGAACAGTCGGGACAATTAGAGCAAAGCCTTGCCATCTCAGTCTAAAAGCATCGCCCCCAAACAGTGCGCCCATCGTGCGGGTTCCCAGTATTTTGGCAGCACGGTAGTCTTTGATGATTCCTGTGAATAGGTCACACGATGAGCCGCACTGACCATCAACCAGAATAAAATGGGGTCTTGAATCTTTTTGAGCTTCTAACCGCGTGCGCCACTCAATATAAGAATGTTCCTTTCCAAGCTCTATTTCTGGTTTTGCTTTTATATTAATTGCATCATCAAAATACCCTCGAAAGATATATGGTTCTTGTTTTTGCAACCCTTCACGAGTTCTGTCTCTCCAAAGCACTTTATTAGAACCGACGATGTCTTCAACCAGATAGCTAATGCTTGATCCATACCCTCCCCCATTTCCACGCAAATCAATCAGAATTACCTTGGCTTGAGAGAGTTGAGCTTTTTTCTGATCAAGTTCTGCTTTGGTAATCAGAGGAATGATGAAGCTTTTGACTCGGAGAATCCCAATTTTACCTCTCATTTCCGCTGAAACGGCTGGGTCAGGGGTAGCATTTGGTAAAGGTTTCTGTTCAATCATGCGAAATAATTTTTGACCCTCAACAGGGTCTAACAGTCGCAAGTGAGAAACTGAGAGTTTCTTCAATTGATTGCTGATATGTGTTGTTAATTCTGATCTTGACCAATTAGGTTTTGTCTCAACTTTGGCTAAAATTTCTCTTAAATGCTGTTCTCGTTCATCTTTTTTGAATTTAGGGTCAAAAATGTTACTCTCAAGTGTTTGATAAACGTCACGGATAAATAGCTTCGCTTCTTCTGAAGAGATAGTATCTGTACCTTTCAAAGTGGAGGATGTGAACCAATCTAGCGAAACATCTTGTTTCTGAGCTTGAGTAACCTTGCTGATACTTCCTTGATTCGATTGATGATCAAGTTGGGGTTTATTGGACAATTGGCAGCTTGTCACGCTCACAAGTGTAATGATCAATAAGAACCTTGTTAAGTGTTTAGTTTTTGGCATAAACTGCTTTGAAAAACTTACCTAAACCGTTCAATCTGAGAAATCTATTATTAATAAGTTGTCTAGGGCTTGTCTTTCAAATTTCTGTGCAATTTATAAAAATCTTTTGATTTTACGCTTTGTTATTTCGCCAGTGAGGTCAAATTGATGTCTTCTCAAGCAACCGCTATGTGTCCAGCAGACGTCATCAAAGAGGAATGGGTACTGTCCAGACACATCCTTCAAGCGGGTGGGCTAATTGTGGAACATCAGCTTCAGCCATCCGGGGAGTGTGAAGTATCGTCCGGGCTAACTCATCATTTTTTGGTTTTTGAACTGGGGAATGTGACACGCCAAATTTTCCGTATCGAGAAGCAAGAGTATGACGGATCTCTACTGCAAGGCGAACTACTTCTGATTCCGGCTAAAGCTCCTTTTTTTGGAGCTTGTGAAACGACGGATGAAATTTTAGCATTGTTCATCGATCCAACTTTTCTACATCAAATGTCCTTGGAAGCAAATTGTCCCCATTCTGAGCAAGTTGAACTTCTCAGTGTTATAAGCAGACGTGATTTGCAAATTGAATCTATTGTGCAGTCTATTCACAATGAAATCCAGCAAAACAGATGGGGAAGCAGATTGTATTTAGATTCTTTAGCAAATTTGTTAACAATTCATCTACTGAGAAACTATACTTCCAGCCCTCTTAAACTGCGAGAATACCAGGTAGGGTTAGGTGAATTTAGACTAAAAAGGGTATTAGAATATATCAATGCCCATCTTGAACAAGATATTGAGTTAGCCAATCTCGCTGAAGTCGCAGACTTTAGCCAATGCTACTTTGCTAGTCTCTTTAAGCAATCAATGGGGATAGCTCCTTGGCAGTATGTAGTGCAGCAGCGAGTTGAACGGGCAAAGAAGTTGTTAAAACAGCGTAATCAATCAATTTCAGAGATAGCATTACAGTGCGGTTTCAACAGTCAGAGTCACTTTACACAGCAATTTCGTAAAATAACGGGAGTTACACCTAAGACATATCGAGAACATTAAGCCTTGAAGTTGGAACATTAAGACTTACAGTTGGAACATTAAGACTTACAGTTGGAACATTAAGACTTACAGTTGGAACATTAAGACTTACAGTTGGAACATTAAGTCTTACAGCTGGAACATTAAGTCTTAAAGCTTGAACATTAAGACTTACAGCTTGAACATTAAGCCTTAAAGCTTGAACATTAAGCCTTAAAGCTTGAACGTTGAGGTTGGAAGGTCGAAGGTTGACGTTTGGGGAGCATCCCAATTTTTTCAATATACCGCTAAGGATTTAAATCCTTAGCTAACAGCACAAGTCGCCTGAAGACGGCTCAAACAAATCAAGTAGTCTGCTTTAAGCAGACTTTCGCTATGAGACTGCGATTTCAATCGCAGCCAGGTTTTGAAATGATCCAAAATCCAAAATCTAAAATAGAATGACCAACTGATTGTTGTTAGTCTAGAAAAACCTGTATTAAATTACAGTAATTTTGATCCGAAAGAGGGGAACCATGCCACATACAATTGTTACAGATGTCTGTGAAGGCGTCGCGGATTGCGTAGATGCTTGTCCAGTTGCTTGCATTCATGATGGACCGGGCAAAAATGTCAAAGGAACTGATTGGTATTGGATTGACTTCGCTACATGTATTGACTGCGGTATATGTCTTCAAGTTTGCCCAGTAGAAGGTGCGATCGTCCCAGAAGAAAGATCCGAACTGCAAAAAACGCCATTATAGTTATTTGTCCTTTGTCATTGGTCATTGGTGATTAGTCATTAGTCATTTGTAAATCACCTTGAATCTCCGTAAGCTTACATGATTCTTGACGAATGATTCATAATTAATGACTATTAACCAATAACTATTGTACAGACGCGATTCATCGCGTCTCTAATAACCAATAACCAATAACCAATGACCAATGACCAATGACTACTTACTAGAAGTTAATAATGTCCACGCTGGATACATTAAAGATGTTGATATTCTGCAAGGTGTAAATTTCCGTGTTTCTCCTGGAGAATTAGTCACCGTGATTGGCCCGAATGGTGCAGGAAAGTCAACTTTAGCAAAAGCCATTTTTGGGTTGTTGACACCTCATACAGGGACAATCACTTTTAAAGGAGAAAATATCACTGGCTTAAAATCGAACCAAATTGTGCAGCGAGGGATGTGTTATGTACCGCAAATTGCCAATGTTTTTCCCTCCCTATCTGTAGAAGAAAATTTGGAAATGGGTGCTTTTGTCCGCGATGTTCCTCTTCAACCACTCAAAGATAAAATATTTGCCATGTTTCCTCGACTGCGCGATCGCCGTCGTCAACGTGCTGGTACACTTTCCGGTGGTGAACGTCAGATGTTAGCCATGGGTAAAGCATTAATGTTAGAACCCAGTCTACTGCTTTTAGATGAACCTTCTGCTGCCTTATCTCCGATTTTGGTAACACAAGTATTTGAACAAATCCAAGAAATTAACCGGGGAGGTACAGCTATTGTCTTAGTCGAACAAAACGCTCGCAAAGCCTTAGAAATGGCTCATCGCGGTTGTGTACTCGAATCTGGACGCGATGCAATCACAGGCCCCGGTCAAGAATTATTAAATGACCCTAAAGTCGGAGAATTATATTTAGGAGCAGGAAAAGGACATTGATCTTTTTGGCATAATTCCAAAATCCCAAATCTAATGACTTATAATCCACCGCGATCGCGTTCTAGGTCGTAAATAACCTTATCAATATACCAATCAGCGGTTTTGTTGGGAAATTTTAGTTGTGCTTGGGTGAAAAGGCGCTTTGCTGCTTCCCTATCATCATGCAACAAAGTCATCAGTCTGTTTCTAAGTTTACCGCTAGCTTGCTCAAAGCTAATGATACCAGTCTTTGAACCTGCAAATGAGGCACTATCCGTAGTACTTGCTTGGCGATTTCCTCTGTTTTTTAAACCTACACCAATAGCCACGCCACCTACAACTGCTGCTACTAACCAAAGTTTAGATTGGTTATCTTGTGGTGTCACGAGTGTGGGAGTTGTGGAACTAGAATCTGCAAGCTGTGTCAATGGTTGTTCAATTCGCTGTGTAATTGTGGGTGCGAACTGAAATATTAAAAGACTGGATACAATCCCAGTCCCTAAAACTTTCAAAACATCTACAGATTTGTGAACAGAAAAAGTGTGAAACATCTCCTAGAAAGGAAACTCAAAAATTATTAATATTCCTATAATTTTATTTTGTGCGATCGCTATGACACAAATGTGTCAATTT
Source organism: Westiellopsis prolifica IICB1 (assembly GCF_004323185.1). Classification (GTDB taxonomy): domain Bacteria; phylum Cyanobacteriota; class Cyanobacteriia; order Cyanobacteriales; family Nostocaceae; genus Pelatocladus; species Pelatocladus prolificus_A. Next base: position 1,215,633 of record NZ_NAPS01000001.1, on the reverse strand, counting down.
TCTGACGATCATGCGATCGGGTATTCAGCTCCCCGACTTCGCAAGAGTCATCGGGGATCTATAAACCTCATAATTAATGCGATAGACTACTAGATAGGTTTTTTCGCGATCGCGATATTTCAGATCGTCACTTTTAATCCCAAGTTGTATATGTGTCCTAGTACCGTATAATCTTCTAATTCAACTGTGGCAAAACGCTTAACTCCTACTTGTTCCATTGCCCTTTGCAATTCTACATCTGGTTGAAGTAGTGCTGATTGCATCTTCCGAATCAAAGATACACCCAAACGCTGTGCTACTACCAATGGTGGCATGGGAGATGGTCCAAGTACTTCTACCACACGCAAATGTTGTGACAACTCAGGAAAGTCGCGTAATTCTTGTTCCAAAACTACACTGTCAATCGCTGCACAGTCTGCTATTCCCTCAACTACCCAACGAATTGAACAATGATGAGAACCTGATTGTATCGTTTTGCCAAAAAAATTTAAGGGATATCTTTGTTGAGCTAATTGATTGCGGAGCAGATTGTAACCACTGTTAGAACCAGGATCATTGTAGCAAAAGATTCCTCCTGCCAAATCTGCAAATACTTTGATATCACTATCAGCATTGACAATTACATCTGCAAAATAAATGGGACGGTTGTAATATCGAGATAACTGCATCACAGGAGCAACCAATGTCTGCAATTGGTCTGATACCACTTGACAGAAGCGAATCAGTGGTAGTCCACAAATAAATACCAGGTCTATTTGGTCTTGCAAAAGTAGTGGATCTTCCAAGGGATCGCATTCTCCTTGATACAGCTGTATTTCCAATCCTAAAACCCGCCCTAAATAAGCTGTTATTTCCTGGTATAATCCGAACTGATTAGGAGCTAAATAGGATACAGCACGCAGCTTTGGTAAGATAGTCATTCTGGTTCTACAACAGTACTGTGTTTAAGAATTTGTATTAACTTTCGCCCTGACCAATGAATGTATAAAAAGCCCAAGCTAGCAAAAGCCAGGAGTATAATTCCAAAAACCGTCGTATATGCTTTAGTGTGCCACCATAGCCGCGTGAGCAATGCTGCACCTTGTTTTGGTAACTTCCACAAGTCATGATCATTAACTTTTTTAGTTTGATGAATAGTTTGGACTAATGTCATTTTTATTGCTTAATAATAAAAATACTATAAATCTATCGGCTTATAGTAAATTATAAACCAAATCAGCCAGCTTCGTCAAAAATGTCATGTTGAATATAACAACAGCGATCGCTGTTGCTTTCAGATCACCAATATCAGCAATTATTGAAGCAGACATAATATAAGATAAAACAGATATCTTCCGCCGATCAGCAAAGCCGTTCGGTGAGATTTCTTTGTACCAATACGGCTAAATTCAAAGGAAGAAAATTATGTCATGGATGCAGTTAAGTCTCAACACAACAGAAGAAGCTGTCGATTGGGTCTGTAGCTTACTTGCCTCAACCAACTATACCAGTGATATTCGGATTGCAAAATATAATGAATCTAACTTAAACAAACCCACAGATCAAGATATTACACAATCCTGCTGGGCATTTACTGTCTGTTTCTATCTACCGTGTGACGTTCATACAAATGTACGTAGATCAGAAATTGTTGATTTGCTTTCACCCTTGGAACGGGTAGAACTCGCTACTACTATTCACACAAATCTATTTGATGAAAAACCAGCAAATTCTGAAGAACTTAACCCCATTATTCGTCGTATCGGCGAACGGTTTGTTGTGCTTTCTTCTGATACGCCCTATCATTCTCAAGCAGTAGATGAAGTTACGTTGAGACTGAAGACAAGTCTTGCTTTTGGCAGTGGTTTACATCCAGCAACTATCCTCAGCCTCCAGCTACTTGAACGTCATGTTGTTCCCCAAATGAATGTTCTTGATTTAGGATCGGGTTCAGGTATTCTGAGTGTGGCGATCGCGAAGCTAGGAGCGCAAGTATTAGCCCTAGACAACGATCCAATTGCTGTACAATCAACTCATGACGCTGTACATCGCAATGGGGTCGAGCAGCAGGTAACAGTCATGGAAGGGAGTTTGGGACAGGGAAGCAGTTTAGGACATTGGCTAGGCAGAGATACAATCAATAACGTGGCAACCATTGAACCAACAGCCAGCTTTGATCTGATAATTGCGAATATTTTAGCGCGGATACATATTGCCCTCGCCCCTGACTTTCGGCGGGCGCTGCGTCACACTGATCAGCAGACAGGTATATTGATTACATCCGGTTTCACCAACGATTACGAAGATGCAGTCACAACATCTTTAAAAGAAGAAGGATTCGAGGTAATCGATTGTGAAAGATTAGATGAGTGGGTTGCACTTGCTTATGGTTTGAAGTAAGTAGAGACGCGAAATTTCAGAATTAGAAACGCGAAATTTCAGAATGTAGAGACGCGAAATTTCAGAATGTAGAGACGCGAAATTTCAGAATGTAGAGACGCGAAATTTCAGAATGTAGAGACGCGAAATTTCGCGTCTCTACAAGGATTTCGTATCGAAGACAAATATGTACACAAACATAATTCATGACCAAATTCAGCAACGCTCAAAATCCTTATAGAGACGTTGCAATGCAACGTCTCTACATTATTTTTCACCAACGCGATCGCTCTTTTAAAAATCCTAGTTCAATCTAGCTTCTCAACAAAAGCTCAAATTGCTGCCAACAAAGATACATGGCACGCGGTACATGAAAACAACCTTTCCATTTCCCGCCTTTAAGATCCAAAAGCACTTCGCCACGACGATTGAGATAACCAAACCACTCACCGTATTCTGGATCGGCAAAGTGTGACCAAGCGTAATCATGTACTTTTTGATACCATTGCCAACATATTTCCCGTCCCGTCAAACGATAACCCATCGCTAGGGCAACTAAGGATTCTAAATGCACCCACCACAGCTTTTGATCCCATTCTAATTGTTGTGGTGGATGACCATCTGCATCCATAAAATAATATAAGCCGCCATATTTATTATCCCAAGCAAAATTGAGAATATTTAGCATCACATCAACGGCTTGATTAATAGTTTTGGTATCGTTTTTACGACGGGCAATGTCCATAATAAACCACATTGCTTCAATACCATGACCAGGGTTAATTAATCTTCCTTCAAAACAATCAATATGGGAACCATCGGAACCAACACTTTCATACATTAGACCCTTTTGTTGATCTAAAAAATCAGTCATCACTTCCTGAACAGTTGCAGCTAGAACATTTTCCAAAATTTCACTAGATAGCAACCATTCCATTTCTAAAGTTAGATTAGCTAAAATCATTGGCACAGCTAAAGATTTCATCGGACGTGTGCCGGGATAGGTTTTGGTATATTTACCCTTCGGGTTATCTTGACGCCGCAAAACGTTATTATAAGCTTGCATTGCTACATCTTTTGCCCAATCTTCCCCAGAAGCAAGCGCATATTGACTAAATGCCATTGCTGCAAAACAATCAGAAAAAATATTGTAAGGTTGTACTAGTGGTTCACCTGCACGAGTTAGGGCAAAGTACCAGTTACCATCAACATCTCTACCGTGATGGGCGAGAAAATTAGCACCGTTGCGAGCAATATTTAACCAATTTTCGCGTTTTTCTAGCTGATTGCAAAGCATCGAAAAAGTCCACACTTGGCGATTTTGCAACCAGATAAATTTATCTGTATCGTAAACTTTACCTTGGCGATCTAGGCAGGTAAAATAGCCGCCGTACTCCCAGTCCAAGGAATGTTTTTCCCAAAAAGGAAGTACATCGTTAAACAGTGTGTTTTTGTAAAGTTCTGCTAAGGCTTTGAGATCATACTCCATAAATTTCTTACTCTCGTTTACCAAAACCAACAGCGTTAATTATCACCTCGTTAGGGATGTCACGCCAAAGAGCAACCAATTGCTACATTGATAAATACTTGGGATAATTTAAAATTACCCGTCTGCACCATCTACCATATTCTGGCTATAGCCATCAAACCGTGATTACACTATTCAGGAAACTCCGCACTGCTTTAACGATAAAAGATAGGGGTTCTCAGGACACCACTACTAGAAGTTGGCTGCAAACTATTTTTATCACTAGTGTGGGAGTTACTGTTTTGGTGCTGGGAGTTCGCCATCTAAAATGGTTGCAAACTTGGGAATTAAGTGCTTATGACCAAATAATACGGCTACGCCCTGCTGAAGCACCAGATCCTCACCTGTTAATAGTTAGTGTCACTGAAGAGGATTTGGGATCACAAGATTTTTCTCTGCCAGATCAAATTATCAATCAGCTATTAGTTAAAATCCAGTCTTATCGACCACGTGTGATTGGGTTAAGTATTGATCGTTCCAAACAGAAAAATTTAGGGGCTGGTCTTGCCAATCTAGATAATGTTATCACTTACTGCACATTCAGCAGTATGGGCAGTCCAGAAATTCCTCCACCACCAAATTTTCCCAAAGACCAAGTCGGCTTTAGTGATGTAATTTCTGACACTGAAGATGTGATTGTGCGTCGCAGTTTGTTATTCGCTGGTTCCAATGACAAAAAATGTCAAACACGATTTTCTTTTGCAGCCCTATTAGCTATTAATTACCTAGAAAAACAAGGCATTAAATATAGTTTCCCTGATCAGAACCATTTTTATTTAGGTAAAACTCTATTTCCGCGTTTATCAAAAGATGCAGGTGGCTATGAAAATATAGACGCAGCAGGTTATCAGATTCTATTAAATTACCGTGATCCATCTCAATTTGCTAAACAAGTTACTGTCACACAAATTTTACAGAACCAGGTAGACCCCAATTGGATTAAAGACCGTCTCGTGATTATTGGTACTACTGCCCGTAGTGTTCACCCAGGTTTTTATACACCTTACAGTAGTTCAGCTAAGTATCCGCCGAGGATAGCTCCTGTGTTTATTCATGCACAGGTTGCAAGTCAGATTATCAGTACAGTATTGAGCGATCGCCATCTAATTTGGTACTTACCAAACTGGGCTGAAGCTGTTTGGGTGTGGGGATGGTCGATGGTAGGCGGTGTTTTAGCATGGCGACTGCGATATCCTGTACGTTTGGGTTTAGCTGGTAGTGTGTCTTTAGGTGGTTTAGTGGGTGTTTGCTATTTGCTATTTTTGCAAGGGGCATGGTTGCCAATAATACCACCTGCTGTAGCTTTAGTGTTGAGTGGTGTAAGTGTTATGGCTTACAGTACTTACCAAACTCAACAACAAACTAAAGTAATTATTTTACAAGTTGAAAAACAAAAAGAAGCAATAGAACAATTAAATACACTTTTAAAAGAAACGACACGCATTTATGACAAACACGTTCATTCTGACAGCACAAGTAATAACCCAGAAAAAGTCACTGGTGATTTTCTTTTAGGTGGACGTTATCAGATTCATAAAGTACTTGGTTCGGGTGGATTTGGTTGTACTTATTTAGCAAAAGATACCCAGCGTCCGGGAAATCCAATTTGTGTTGTCAAACAATTAATGCCGGCTCGACGAGATACTAGATTTATGCAAGTTGCGAGAAGATTATTTGATGCAGAAGCAGATATTTTAGAAGTCTTAGGGAAGCATCATCAAATTCCAGAATTATTAGCATATTTTGAAGAGAACAACGAATTTTATTTAGTACAAGAATATATTTCTGGACATGCGTTGAGTGATGAATTACCACCACATCACAATATCAAAACTGAATCTGATCTCATCGAGATGTTAAAAGGGATATTAGAAGTTTTGGTATTTGTTCACGAACACCGTGTGATTCATCGGGATATTAAACCGAGTAATATTATTAGGTCTGATACAGATAATCGCTTAGTGCTAATTGATTTTGGTGCAGTAAAAATGATGCAACCAAAATCTAGTGAACAAACCGAATTAGCTACAGTAGCCATTGGTACACGCGGTTATGCACCACCAGAACAATTTGCTGGTCATCCTCGATTATCCAGTGATATTTATGCTTTGGGGATGATTGCGATTCAAGCAATTACCGGAATCCCACCACACGAACTTCACCCTCATCCTGAAACTGGGACTGTAGAATGGCGCCATGGGGTAAAAATTAGTGAGAAGTTAGCAGAAATTTTGGATAAAATGGTGCGGTATCATTTTAGCGATCGCTATCACTCTGCAACTGAAGTTCTCCTAGACTTGAAAAAACTTGAATAAGTTGGTTAGTAAGTAAGTCAGCACAAATGTAGAGACGTGCCATGGCTCGTCTCTACTCGTTGGGGTCGTTATTTGTCACTTGTCATTGGCTATTAGTAAGGATTTTAGTCATGTTTACTTTTCGTAACATGGTTAGGTTTATTCCCACACTCCCAGACGCGATGAATCGCGTCTCTACATTACTTCCCACACTCCCACGCCAATTTCGCAGCACCCAGCATTCCCGCAGCATTACCTAATTCGGCTGGTAAGATTTGTAAATCTAGGCGAGATGTAGATAAAACTCGTTTCTCGATTTCTGCTTTGGCTGCTGGTAAAAAAAAGTTAGCGCTAGCACTGACACCACCACCAATGACGATCGCTTGTGGTGTCAGTACGTAAATTAAACTTGTTAAACCAATACCTAAATTTCTACCGTATTCTTGCCAAAAATTTAAGGCGTCGTTGTCTCCAGCTTGTGCCAAAACGCCTAACTCGGAAGGTTCTTTCCCGGTGCGGCGACGAATTGCTGTAATTGAAACCTGCTGTTCTAACGAACCTTTGTTACCACTTTTACATACGTGTCCATCTGGGTTAAATGTGATTAAACCCAATTCCCCAGCAGCACCATAATGACCGGTAAATAATTTACCATCAATAAAAATTGCCCCACCAACACCAGTCCCCAAAGTCAACAAGATAAAATTTTGAAAATGGCGACCAGTTCCTAACCAAGCTTCTCCTAAACCTGCACAATTGGCGTCATTATCAAGGATAGTTGGTTTGCCTGTTTTCGCTTCTAAAGCCTCCGCCAAAGGCACATCAACCCATCCTGGCAGGTTAATAGCTAATTTGGCAATACGCCTAGTTGCATCCGCAGGGCCGGGAGTACCAACACCGATAGCAATAGCTTGGTTGAGTGGATCTAATTGGGCGATCGCATCTACCATTTTTACTATCACCGCTTCTGGAGTTGCTGGTTGGGGAGTTGCTACAGTCAAGGATTTTAGGCAAGTACCATCAACTGTAAACCGTCCCAGTTTAATTGCTGTTCCCCCCAAGTCAATACCAATTACTTCTGCTCCCACCACACTGATCTCATAAATTATTGTTAGTAGTTATTAGTTAGTTGTTAGTGGTTAGTTGTCCAAACAACAATCAACAACCAACTATTTATAATTACTATTTTTCTGAATTATTTCACTCGCGTATGGTGTAGTTCGAGTTACATACATCACTGGAGTTGAACCCAAATTTGCTTGTACCTGCCAAGATGTAACTGGCGCACCTCGTAAAATACCAGCCAAAGCAACAGAAAGCATAAAACCGCCAGCAGTAGCAGCAACTAAAGAAAGTTTATCATTCATACAAATTCCTCACTAAATATAAGGGATCGGCGATCGGCGATCGGGGATTGGGGAGCGGGGAGCAGGGATCGGGGATTGGGGATCGGCGATCGGAAAGAATTTTGGATTTCAATCCAAAATCCAAAATCCAAAATCTAAAATTTCTTGTCCCCCTTGTCCCCTTTCCCCGATCCCATAACTATTTCCGGATTCTATTTTCTTTCCTCAAACGAGGATTGACAAATTCGTTTAACCCCTCACCTAGTAGTGATAACCCTACAACCATGAATGTTAAACCTAAGCCGGGGAAGAGAGTAGTCCACCAAATACCTGTAGGTAATGCTTCTAAAGCTTGTTTTAAGTCACGTCCCCATTCTGGTACTTCTTCGGGTAATCCTAAACCTAAAAAGCCTAAACCACCCAAAACTAGAATTGCATCGGCGGCGTTGAGGGTAAAGAGTACGGGTACGCTTTGAATAACATTAAAAAACAGATAGCGAGAAAGTACTTGCCAAGTATTAGCACCGATCGCTTGGGCTGCTTCTATATATACTTCTGTTTTGACACTGACGGTATGATTACGAACAACACGGTAATATTGGGGGATGTAAGCTATACTAATGGCGATCGCAGCATTTAATATTCCCCGTCCTACTACAAACGCTAGTGTTACTGAAAGCAACAACCCTGGTAGAGTGTAGATGCTATCCATTAAGAACAGCAAAGTTTTGTCCAATCTACCGCCAACATAGCCACTCACCATCCCCAAAGGTACACCCACAACCATACTCAGTGCTGTTGCGAGCAAAACTACTTGCAACGCTGCTTGAATACCAAATATGGTGCGTGAGAAAACATCGTAACCAAGACGACTAGTACCAAACCAATGCTTGGCTGAAGGTGGACTATGAATAGGGTTACTCAAGAAATCTGTGGGATCTTGTAGCCATCCCCAAGCCTGAAATACAGGAGCAAATAACGCTAGAAATATAAATAAAATGCTAATCACTAACCCTACAATCATTAATTTTTGGGACAGGTTAGGATTTTTAGCAAAATTTAAAAATCTTGGCAGTTGAGTTTTTACAACAGTCATAGGTTTGGGAAAGACGCACCGCGACGCGTCTGAAAAATCAGATTTGAGTTATGAGTGTTGGGGTTTGAGGACGGTTTTGTCAAGCAAAAAGTTGGGTAAGTTAATGAAGTGTAATGCAACTGTCTATTTCGGCGTACCCAAAAATCATTTCGGCGCACACAAAAATCATTTCAGCGCACACAAAAATCATTTCGGCGCACACAAAAATCATTTCGGCGAACCCA
>NZ_NAPS01000001.1:1188089-1206493 GCF_004323185.1 Westiellopsis prolifica IICB1 | reverse complement strand
ATTTCGGCGAACCCAGAAATCATTTCGGCGAACCCAGAAATCATTTCGGCGAACCCAGAAATCATTTCGGCGCACACAAAAATCATTTCGGCGAACCCAGAAATGTCTGTATGAAACCCCCCTGCTTCTCTTGTCCCCCTTCTGTTGTTTCCTTCTTCGATAAGTATGAATTTGAGCCAAAGACATTCTTACTTGGGAAGGTCGTTATTCTTAAAAAACATATCTATGTTGAAGTAGAAGAGACTTTATCTGTTCTACTCTCATCAAACAACCATGACTATGCAAACCCAATCGGAAGTACACACTCTTAATCCCAAAATAGAAAGAATTGCTAATATTTTGCGCCTTGTTGGTTGGGTTAGCTTGTGGTTACAGCTTGGATTGGGAGCAACTTCCGTACTCATGTTGATATTTGCCATCTCAGGTCGTAGTTTCAGTCAAGCAATAACACCTGCTTCAGGATTACCAGTTAGAACCTACACTCAAGGTACAACTCCTGGAATTGGTATCAGCATTTTTTGGGGAATTTGTGGTATTTTAGTTCTATTATTAACTCTTTACCTAACTTTTCGCCTTACTGGCTTTGCCAAACGACTCCGCAATCCCAACCCCGCTTTGCATCCACCAAAAGCGGAAGTGATGAAAATATTACGGGTTGCTGTGATTGCAGGCTTTGTAGGAATGTTGTTAACAATTCTAGGAACAGGCTCAAGTTTGGGTGTTCTACTCTCAAAATCTATCGCCCAGCCACAAGGAGTAGCAATATATGATCCGAATCGTGTGATTCGCTCACTTGACATTTTTGTTGCGATGGCAAGTATGAGTGGTATTACAGCTCACTTTGTTGGAACCGTTGCTTCTTTGGGACTTTTTAACTGGCTACATCCTGAGTTATGAATTGTAGAGATGCTAAATCATCAACATCTCTACAAAAAGTTATGTATTTTTTGCTCTGCATTTACCCAAATGATTGCACGCTTACCAAAGAGCTTCCACCCTGTACTAACAAAGAACTAACAATATTGAGTACTAAAAACGCCAAGATTGGAGAAAAATCTATTCCGCCTAAGGGGGGAATAATATTACGGAAAATGTTCAAATAGGGGTCAGTAATTTGGCTCAACGCAGCAAATGGTTGGTTGTACCAGTTGATGTTGGGGAACCAAGTCAATAGAACCCTAATAATTAGCAGGGTACTATAAATCTGAATGAAAGTAGCCAATGTCGAAATCAGTAAGTACATGTGTCGATTAGTTCCCTTTTGTACGTAAATGTCTATTTTGGTCTTATATTTTAGATTTTAAGGTAGCTCAGGTAATGATGGCGTGTGCTGTCATTAAAAGGGAGAAGTCAATAAGGCACTGAGCATAAAATATTAATTATTATTTTCCTCTCCCTTGCCTCCCTTGTCTCCCTTGTCTTCCTTGTCTTCCTTGTCTTCCTTGTCTCCCTTGTTTCCCTTCCCTTTTCCCCAACTTTCAAGTACCTTTGGTGAGCGATCTTTCATTGATCACCTGAGTTGAGTTGCTATTGACGTTGTCTAGCTGCTGCCGCACTTCATCTATTGTGGCATTTAACTGGGCTATTTTATCTTCTAGCGATCGCCGTGCTGTTTCCATCTCCATACTATCGGTCTCTGAGGCTTTCATATGACGCCGCCGCAGGGATTTTTTGGCTTCTGTTTGGTTTGGAGAGAGTTGCTCTTCTACTTCGTCGGCTTCTAGTTCACTATTACTTCTGGAAGCAACAACTGCACCTAGAATACCGCCTACTACACTGCCAAAAATCGCGCCAAAGAAAAAACCACTTGCAAAACCATCACGCTGACTCATATTTATTACCGCCAATAAGAAAAGCTGGACTTTTGGATTGTTTGGTTACTTTCCAGTTCTAGCTGCATACTAGCTTAAGTCCCAAAGGTGCGATCGCCTGCATCTCCTAAACCTGGAACAATAAATCCCCGATCATTCACTTGCTCATCGATGGTCGCAGTGTAAATTATTAAACCTGGATAAGCCGCACTTAATTTTTGTAAAGCTGGAGGAGCTGCAACTACACAAACGATTCTAGTTAAAGATGGATCAACTCCCCGTTGTGTCAATTCTTCCATTGCTCTCATAATTGATCCGCCTGTGGCTAACATCGGATCGGTAATTAGTACCCGTGTTTGAGGATGGAATTTTTCTGGAAGTTTGTTCAAGTAAGAAGATGGTTGTAGAGTGGTTTCGTCCCGCACTAAACCGAGATGATAAATTGATGCCAAGGGTAGTAGTGTTTGCGCTCCTTCTAGCAATCCTAACCCTGCTCGTAAAATCGGCACTACTGCCATGGGAATTTCTGGATCAATCAAAGTCGCGGGACATGCAGCTAGAGGACTCTGTACTGTTGTATCTTGAGTCGGCAACCATTCTCGAGCTGCTTCATAAGTAAGCCAGCGTCCTAATTCTGTCATCGCACTACGAAATAATACTGAAGGCGTGGCAGCATCACGGGCAACTGCTAACCAGTGCTTGATTAAAGGATGTGGTGGAACATAAACACGCAATTGTAGCGTCATGGCGGGAATTAGGCGTTCTGCAATTGTATAAGGATTGAAACATCATAATACCGCTTCTTAAAATCTATGCATATCTGCCTATAAATTTTTATCATACAGCAGCTAACCCAACCTTTCTGATATCCGGTTATCAGCTAAAATTAAAACTCGCAAAAAATTATTGATAAAATTTTTCATTAACAGTTGACAGTCATTCTCAATCAAAGTTATATTAACAATCAGTGTTCTCCTCTCTTTAAGGATCGGCAGACGGGATTGGCCAGCGATCGCAGGCTTGTCCCTCTTTTTTTTGGTTGGGGATCGGGGATCGGGGATTCTCCAGAGGAGACGCTTCGCGAACGGGGATCGGGGATTGGGAAGTTAGGGAAGTTGGGACTCTGACAGATGTGAGTATTTAATCAAGCAATGAGTGGTGACTATAAAACTAATAGAATAATCATCGTTTCATAAACTCCTACACCCTTAGTAGAGATGCGATGTTCCTCGCGTCTCTACCGCACTTACACCCTTACACCCTTACACCCTTACACCCTAAAAACAAACACCATGCATAAAAATCTCTTCACCAATCCCCAATCCCCTGTCCCCAATCCCCAATCCCCTGTCCCCGATCCCCGTTCGCGAAGCGTCTCCTCTGGAGAATCCCCAATCCCCGATCCCCATTACGACGCAATCATTATTGGTTCTGGAATTGGTGGTCTGGTGACAGCAACTCAGTTGGCTGCAAAAGGAGCTAAAGTACTTGTTTTAGAACGTTATCTTATTCCAGGTGGTAGTGCGGGCTATTTTGAACGCCAAGGTTATCGCTTTGATGTTGGCGCTTCCATGATTTTCGGGTTTGGACAACGCGGTACAACCAATTTACTCACCCGTGCTTTAGATGCTGTAAACGTCAGTTTAGAAGTGATTCCCGATTTTGTACAGATTCATTATCATCTGCCCAACAGTCTTGATCTCAAAGTTGAGCGGACTTACGAAAATTTTTTACAAAATCTCATAGCCTATTTTCCCCACGAAGCTATGGGTATTCGTCGGTTTTATGACGAATGCTGGCGAGTGTTTAATTGCTTAAATAGCATGGAGCTTTTATCTTTAGAAGAGCCGCGCTATTTGATGCGGATGTTTTTTCAACATCCCTGGGCTTGTTTAGGTTTATTAAGATATCTACCACAAAATGCGGGCGATGTAGCGCGACGCCATATTAAAGATCCTTTATTGTTGAAATTTATCGATATGGAATGCTATTGCTGGTCGGTAGTACCAGCTGAGATGACACCGATGATCAACGCGGGAATGGTGTTTTCCGACAGGCATTATGGTGGTGTGAATTATCCCAAGGGTGGTGTGGGTCAAATTGCTCAAAAGCTTGTAGAAGGTCTGATTCAGACAGGAAGTAATATTCAATACCAAGCCAGAGTTACGCAAATTATCATAGAAAAAGGACGAGCCATAGGTGTAAAATTAGCTAATGGACAAGTCTACCGTGCCAAACGTATTGTTTCTAATGCTACACGTTGGGATACTTTTGACAAATTAATTCCGCGAGATAAAAAAGTAGCTAATGAGAAAAAATGGCAGCAAAACTATGAAAAATCACCTAGTTTTTTGAGTTTGCACATCGGCATCAAGTCTTCTAGTCTACCAGCAAACACAGAATGCCATCACATTTTGTTGGAAGATTGGGAGAAAATGGCAGATCCGGAGGGTACGATTTTTGTGTCGATTCCCACGTTGCTTGACCCAGATTTAGCACCAGTTGGTCATCATATCATTCACGCTTTCACACCACATTGGATAGATGATTGGCAAGGTCTGTCTGTTAAGGATTATGAAGCAAAAAAAGCCAAGGCTGCTAGACAAATCATCAAACGGTTAGAGAAAATTTTTCCAGATTTAGATGCGGGGTTAGATTACTTAGAAGTGGGAACACCACGCACTCATCGTCGTTTTTTAGGACGTGAGGATGGTACTTATGGGCCGATTCCCCGACGTAAATTGCCAGGGTTGCTAGCAATGCCGTTTAATAGAACTGCAATACCAGGGCTTTATTGTGTGGGAGATAGTACTTTTCCGGGACAGGGTTTGAATGCAGTAGCATTTTCTGGTTTTGCTTGCGCTCATCGGATAGCGGTAGATTTGGGTTTGAGTTAGGAAGGTGAAGGTATATATCAAACATGCTAAGTCTAAACTGGAAGTATTAAGCAAAAAACAACTGTTTTTGGAGGTATAAATGAGTGAAGTCCCTCTCTGTAGCATTGTGATTTCATCGCAAGTTCCCGCAAATGAAATAGAGTCTTTAGAAACATCGCTAGGGATGAATTCAATCAAGGTGCAGAAGTCAGCAAGCCGTGTGGTGGGTGCAGATGATATAGTTTTTGTCGCTACAGTAATTGGAGGGTTAGCAGCAACCGCCAATTTGATAGAATACGGAATTAAAGCCGCAAAAGCAATAAACAATTGGCGACGAGAACTCCGTTCAAAAAGCATAGAACCAGAAGGTAAATTAGAACACCCAAAACGTCCTCCCATAGATATCAGTAAGGCTACTGATGAGGAGATAGAGGAATGGCTGTCTCAAAAGTAGTTGAAAAAGTTCCTCTGATCCCAGGAGAAGAAAAAGTTACTGAACAAGATAATTGCTTCAGTAATCAAATTTTGATCTTGTTTTCAGCCCCTCTACTAAATGAAGACTTATCACCAGTAGAGAATTTATCACTCCAAAAAGAAATTGATGCGATCGCTTCAGTATTAAAAGATATATCTCATCCGATAGCAGTGGAAATAGTGGTAAAAGTAGCCACTTCACAGACTCTACAAGATGTGTTGTCTCATCGTGTCAAACCACTGATTATTCATTTTATCGGTCATGGGATGAGAGATGCAGATGGGACAGCTTTGGTGTTAGAAGATGAAGTGGGAATTACTCGCTCTTTTAGTGAAGAAGAACTGGAAATTGCTTTATCAAATCATCAGCAACCACCTTGTCAGTTAGCATTATTGAATGCTTGTCATTCCGAAAAATTAGCTCAAGCTTTTGTCAAAGCAGGAGTGTCTCATGTAATTGCAGTTAACGCTGAAGATAAAATTCTTGACGTTGCAGCGCGATGTTTTTCTCGACGACTTTATCAAGCATTATTCAATCAAGATGAGATTATTAATGCTTTTTTAGTGAGTCGGAATGCAGTTAAACTGGATGATAATTTAAGAAAACTGTTTAACTCTCAGACTTTTGAGCAAGGAGTTAATTTCGACGAAGCCTTCAAATTTAGATTATTACACCAAGCTTCCCATAATCAATCACTAATTATCGAACCAGCAAATTCACACCAAATTATCTATCCCCAGTGGTCAAATACTAATATTCCCCGCGAAGATCCAAACTTTGTTGGACGCAGACGAGAAATACATCAGGTAATTAAAGTATTGGTAGAGTCTGATAAACGTTGTATTGCTCTTCATGGTATGGGAGGAATAGGTAAAACTGCCTTAGCTTATGCTATTGGTCAGTGGTTACATGAGCGCGATCGCTATAAACATGGAGTTTGGTTTATTAGTTTGCGCGATACTGATTCTGTAGGAACGCTGATTATTAAAATCAAACAGACTCTGGAATTAAAAACTTTTGCTTTAGAGAAAGAGTTAAGAGATAGTCGAGTGTTTTTGATTCTCGATGATTTGGATAGATTGATTGAGAAAGAACCCGATGAACTAATTCAGCTTTTGAAATCGCTCTTAGAACAATGTCTTAATTTAAGACTGTTGTTAACTGCTCGTGATTCTTTAGTAAGAGATATTATTGATTATTGCCATCAAGAAGAAGTTCTGAGTATGGGAGCATCAGAAACCAGAGAAATATTTAAAAAGTATGCTCCAGCACAAACACAATGGGGAGATAATGATGATTTGCTCTCAGATTTTAATCTTTTAGTCAAGTTTCTTGATGGCTATCCCTTGCCCATTAAATTAGCAGCATCTTATATGGCAGAAACTCAATGTACTCTCAAGATGCTGTGTGAAGACTTGGAAATTGAACCCCTGGAAGTTCTTGATTCTTATTCACCTGAACAAAGAAAAGAAAGAAGTCTACGGATAACTTTAGAGCGTTCTTTTGAGATGTTATAGCTATTGCCAGAAGTGTTAGGACATAAAATAGAGAAGTCTGAATACCTCTGATGAATGCGATGTCCAAACCCTACAGCTACGACCTGCGCCAAAAAGTTATCCAAGCGATTGAGTTAGATGGCATGAAAAAAAGCGAAGCGGCTAAAGTGTTTCAAATCAGCCGCAACACAATCAATCTGTGGCTGAAGCGTCAAGTCGAAACTGGAGATTACCAAGCGAAGTCGAATCGACCGCATCACACGATGGACAAGATTAGCGACTGGCAGAAATTTAGGGAGTTTGTGAAGCAGCATGGGGATAAGACGCAAGCTCAAATGGCAGCCCTGTGGGAAGGGGATATCAGTGTTCGCACCATTTCACGCGCCCTGCAAAAAATCAACTGGAGTCGAAAAAAAAGACCTATGGCTATCGTGAACGAGACGAAGCTAAACGAGCAAGTTTTTTAGCTCAATTGGCTCAGATTCCCCTGTCCCAACAAGTGTACGTAGATGAATCGGGTATGGACGAACGAGAAGATTACAGCTATGGCTGGTGTGAGCGAGGTAAACGCTTTGAGGCACTCAAGTCAGGACGAAGAAGCGGGCGAGTCAATATGATTGCGGCATATTGCCAACAACAATTGATGGCTCCTTTTACCGTGGAAGGAGCTTGTAATCGAGTAGTGTTTGAGACTTGGTTAGAGACCTGCCTCATCCCAGTGCTTCAACCCGGACAGGTAGTTATTGTCGATAATGCGACGTTCCATCATGGAGGACGCATTGCACAACTGATTGAAGCGGCGGGCTGTCAACTTTTATATCTGCCTCCCTATTCTCCAGACCTTAACCGGATTGAAAAGTGTTGGGCTTGGCTCAAAAATCGAATTCGCCAACGCTTATCTAATTCTGGTTCTCTGCGACAGATAATAGAGTCTGTTCTCCGAGATGCTGTGTCCTAACACTACTGGCTACAGCTATATCAATAGAAGCTCAAGATATATTTCCTTTGTTGGCTTTTTTTCCCAATGGTTTGAGTCTTGATTTAGTGAGGGCTATTTGGGGTAGGAGTCGTCAAAAAGCTTTGATGGAATTGCTCAAGTTTTCGATGGCAGAAAAATCTCCAACTGCATCTGATTGGAGAGTAACTTTACCTGAACCTGCACGAACTTACGCAGAAACTAAATTACAAAAAGGTAGAGGAATTGACTATTTTGCTCCTCAAGTTTTGGATTTTTATCAGAGTAATTTCTGTGACAAAGTTCTCAAGCTTTTTGGCAATAGGGATAATAATAAAGGACAGCAGTTGCTTCTGCAAGAAAATTCAAATTTAATCCACTTTATTGAATGGGGTTATGATCAGGAATTAAGTTCAGATCAAATTTGTCGCAGTGCGAGAATTACAGCTTTATTAAGTCCTTATTGGCGTTGGATTGAGCCGAATCAAGATCCTTTGGTTAGATTAAATTCGGCTTTAGCAGCAGCCCAAAGAAATCAGGATCGAGACGGAGAAGATTTAGTTATAAATGCGTTAGCTGCGCTCGCCGAAGGCATCGCTACTTTTGCTTCGAGAGAAGAATTTAAAGATGTTCAATCTTTGGGACAAGAAAATGATGACCTAAAGCTCTTTGAGTTTGCAACCGTCACTGTCAACCGTAGTGGCAAAATCATCAAACGAGAATCGAAACAAGCTCAATACTTTACCCAAACCCTCCCCAACGATATCCCCCTCGATATGGTCGCCATTCCCGGTGGTACTTTTATGATGGGTTCACCCGAAGGAGAAGGATATGACTCTGAAAAACCCCAACATGAAGTAACGGTTCAACCCTTTTTCATGGGTAAATATCCCGTCACCCAAGCACAATGGAAAGCTGTAGCTGCACTTCCACGAGTTAATCGCAACCTAAAACTAGAACCATCGTATTTTAAAGGAGATAACCGACCAGTAGAACGAGTTTCCTGGTACGATGCCGTTGAGTTTTGCGATCGCCTCTCCCAATATACAGGTAAACAATTTCGTCTTCCTAGTGAAGCCGAATGGGAGTATGCAGTTCGTGCTGAAACTACAACTCCATTTCATTTTGGCGAGACAATTACAACTGAGTTAGTTAACTACGATGGAAACTATACTTACGCTTCTGCACCAAAAGGAATTTATCGTCGAAAAACAACGCCTGTTGGTAGCTTTGGTGTAGCTAATACCTTTGGGCTATACGACATGCACGGGAATGTGTGGGAATGGTGTCTCGACGATTGGCACAATAACTATGATAGAGCGCCGACAGATGGCAGTCCTTGGTTTGATAACAATGATAATATTTATCAAAAATCTGGTTTAGCGATACTGCGGGGCGGTTCCTGGGGCGACGATCCTAAGTACTGCCGTTCTGCGTATCGCAGCAACTACTATTGGCGCGACGTCATCGTCGACGCTATTGGTTTTCGTGTTGTCTGCGCGGTTGGGAGGATTCTTTAGTAGCCCTTTATACTTTAGTCCTTTTCCCCTTTACACTTTTTCTTTTTTACTTTTTTCCGCCGTCAGGCGGATCGAATTTTTTGACAGAAATATTGAGATTGATGAAGAAATGATTATTCAATTATGCAATTCTACGAGTCCAACACGCTGCAAAAACCTACTACTTCGCCACGCAAATTTTGACAGGTTGCGAGGGGTTAGATCCCCGACTTTTTAAAAAAGTCGGGGATCTGGCCAACTTGTCAAAATCAATATGGTGAACTACCACTGCATTTTACTTAAGGAATGCAGTAGCCTTGATGAGCATATCTATCAAAGAGTATTCACCTTTTTCCACATATTAGCTAAAGCCTTAGCAATAGGCTTAGTCACTTCATCGTCAGTCCAATACGCATTGTGTGAAAAAGGCGTCCAGTTCTCCACGAAATTACCAGCATTGACTTCTATATCAGCTTTCACAGCTGCATTGTACTTATTATTAATTCCCTTGACAGGAAATCCCAGAACATCATCCTTGTCATAAAAGTTAATCCACTCACCTTCTAAATTTGGATAATGGTTTGAAAGTTTTGGAGAGGGAATTGTGATAGGTGTACCAAAATCTGTGTAACGTAGTCTCCACAAAGCAATTTGGCTACCAAGTGTGTAATACAGTGCTAGTGTTTCTCCTTGTTCTAAAGGAGTGTCACCAACATCTATTTGCATGACATCGTTTTGAAGATCCCAAATATAGTTACTTGCTATTACTGAACCAAGACTATGCCCAATAATACACAATGGAGCTTTACTACCAGCTTTTTGAGCTAATTGTTTCAAAGTATCAGCAATGACTTGATGTACATTGTCATAAATTTCTCTATGTTTAGGAGTAATCTGGTAGCCAATGCTATCTGCTAGAGAATGAATAATAAAATCACGTAGACCCAAGGGATTACTGAGTTTGTCAAGCTTTAGTCTTCTTGATAATTCATCTTCAAGATCCTGAAGAATTGGGGCCCAGTATATAGCTTCAATCTCAAGCTTTGAATCTATTTGTTTTTCATCTTCTCCCAACAATTTTGCAACCTGAAATTTTAGCTTTTGTGCTATACCTCCAGCAAATTTATGAGGATTATTTTTATCTTTAAAATCAGGATTTGCTTTACCAATACCATGAATGACAGCTACTGCAATTTTTTGTGACACTATAGTTTTCCCTTGGAGAATTTTAATTTTTTTAGTTAATATTCAAGATTCATGCATTGAGAACAATCACAATTTAAATGTGATCACTGAATCAATTGACAACAATCAGTTCAAGATGCGATCGCTACATTATTATAAATAATCTAAATTCAATAGATTTCATTAGCTCAACATTCCGCCCTCAAATAAATAGCTGGCTCATAGCTAAAACCCACTTCAAGTGGGTTAAACGGCTTATTTATTCAGTCTACTTCTAGTAGACTTCGGCTATTAGGGCGCAGTTTACTTGCGCCTTACTTGCGCCTTACTTGCTTGCCCTACAGCCTTTAGTCATCGTGCAGAAAACAAAGACGCCAAGAAAAACTTAGCGTCTTTGTATGCAATAAATTTTACTGCTTTATCCTATACCATTTCTGAGGATGTTTGGACTACAGCTTGAGGTTGGGGTTGGAACATAAACAAGGAGTAGACGACATCTCGACGAATATTGGTCATCATATCCAAGAAGAGTTCGTAACCTTCGGTCTTGTATTCAATTAATGGATCTTTTTGACCATAACCCCGTAATCCTACAGACTCACGCAAAGCGTCCATTTGTTGCAGGTGTTCTCGCCAGAGAGTATCAATGCGCTGCAAGATAAAGAAGCGTTCGGCTTGGCGCATCAATCCGGGTTGAATTTGATCGATTTGCGCTTCCTTCATGTCGTAGGCGATTCGCACCTGTTCGTGCATGAAGGCTTTAATTTCACTCATCGACATATCTATTAGTTGAGATGATTGTAAATCTGCTAGTAGATAAACAAATTCTTTGACTTTCTCAACTAATTTGTCTAGTTCCCACTCTTCAGAAGGCAAATCTGGATTGATGTAGTAGTTAACGATGTCGTCCATCGTTCTTTCGGCGTACTCAATCACTTGTTCTTTGAGGTCTAGTCCTTCTAAAACCCGGCGACGTTCAGCGTAAATTGCCCGACGTTGGTTGTTCATCACCTCGTCGTACTCAAATACCTGTTTTCGGATATCGTAGTAGTAGGTTTCAACTTTTTTCTGGGCGCCTTCTAAGCTGCGGGTTAGCATCCCAGACTCAATTGGCATATCTTCTTCAACGCGGAAGGCTTCCATTAATTTAGCGACGCGATCGCCACCAAAAATCCGCATCAAGTTATCTTCTAAACTAAGGAAAAATCTCGTCGAACCGGGGTCGCCTTGGCGTCCCGCACGTCCCCGTAATTGGTTATCAATCCGTCGTGATTCGTGACGTTCTGTACCAATTACGTGTAAGCCTCCCAAGTCTACTACTTCTTGGTGTTCGCGACTGGTGAACACTTCATACTCTTGTTTGATCAGTTTGTAAGCTTCCCGCAATTTTTGAATTACAGGGTCGTTAGTGGGGGCTTTTTCGGCAGCAACAGCGATTTTTTCCTCTGCTTCCAATTCTGGCAAATTGCGATCGCCATAGGCTTGAACTGCCATTTCTACTGCTTGTTTGAGCAGCTGTTCTGTTTCTTTAGAAAGTTGAGTTGGAAAAACTTGCGGTGAAGCTTTCCAAGTTTTAACTTTTTTCCCAGGAACAAAGCCTTGTCCAGCACTACTGGAACTCGGAGGTAAACCAGCTGCTCTGTGGACGCTGAACATATCTTCATCTTCTGGCTTGACGATCCGGGGCATAAAGTATTCCCGCATCTTCAAACGAGCCATATATTCAGAGTTACCGCCCAAGATAATATCCGTACCTCTACCAGCCATGTTTGTGGCAATCGTCACAGCACCTTTACGTCCAGCTTGAGCAACAATCTCCGCTTCCCGCTCTACGTTTTCCGGTCGGGCGTTGAGCAATTCGTAGGGAATTTCCATTTGCTTCAACAGCTGGCTGAGATACTCAGATTTTTCGACACTTGTAGTTCCGACGAGGACAGGTCTACCAAGTTGGTGCATTTCGCCACATTCTTTAGCGATCGCCCGCCACTTACCCGCCTCATTCTTAAACACCATATCAGACAAGTCTTCCCGTCTTCTGATCCGGTTAGTAGGAATGACGGTGACTTCTAGTTTGTAAATTTTTTCAAATTCAGCTTCTTCAGTTTTTGCCGTTCCTGTCATCCCACCGAGTTTTGGATACAGCAAAAACAGGTTTTGATAAGTAATGGTTGCTAAAGTCTGAGTTTCTGGTTGAATGTCTACATGTTCTTTAGCTTCTATTGCTTGGTGTAGTCCATCACTCCAACGCCGTCCCGGTAGCACCCGCCCGGTAAATTCATCGACAATTACTACTTCGTCATTACGGACAATGTAGTTAACGTCTTTGAGGAACAATTCTTTAGCTTTAATCGCGTTAAAAACAAAGTGCGCCCAAGGTTCTTCCGGGTCAAATAAATCTTTTACTTGCAAAAGCTGTTCTGCTTCAGCAAAGCCCTCATCTGTTAACAGCACGTTCCGGGCTTTTTCATCTACTTCATAATGCTCATCTTTTTGCAAAGCGGTGGCGATGCGGGCTGCTTCTGTGTATTTTTCTGTGGGTCGTTCGACTTGCCCTGAGATAATTAATGGTGTCCGCGCTTCGTCAACTAAGATTGAATCTACCTCGTCAATCACGCAGTAGTTAAATGGGCGTTGTACTACATCTGTGATTGATGTTGCCATATTATCCCGCAGGTAATCAAAACCTACTTCACTGTTAGTAACGTAGGTAATATCACAGTCATAGTTTTTCTTCCGTTCTTGAGGCGTCATGCTGGCTTGAATCAAACCGACACTCAAACCCATAAAGCGATGCACCTGTCCCATCCATTCCGCGTCCCGACGAGCCAGGTAATCGTTAACAGTGACTACGTGTACACCCTTACCTGTCAGAGCATTTAAATAACTCGGTAAAGTTGCAACCAGGGTTTTACCTTCACCAGTTTTCATTTCGGCAATTTGCCCTGAGTGCAAAATTACACCACCCAACAACTGAACATCAAAGTGCCGCAACCCCAAGACTCGTCGTCCAGCTTCCCTGACTACAGCAAAAGCTTCGCTTAAAATGTCATCAAGAGTTTCGCCTTTAGCCAGACGCTGCTTAAACTCTACTGTTTTACCCTTGAGTTCATCATCTGAAAGAGCTTTGATATCTTCCTCTAACAGGTTAATTTCAGTAATGTAAGGTTGATATTTTTTAAGCTTACGAGCGTTGGGGTCGCCCAACAAAGTTTTTAGCATGGCAGATTATTTAACAAAATCAACGGGGACGGGAATTTTAGGTTTGGATATGATTATAAGCATTTGACCCAACTGAGTTTTAATACTCTATAAATGGGTTGAAAATGGAAAATTCCAACAAAAACAGCAACAAGACAAACCAATCTAGTTACTAAATGATGGCTTTAAATTAGGAGTTTATATTTGAAACTTTATTAATAGTATCATTTCGCTTCCAGATGAAGCAGTGAAGCCCGACCATGCTCAAGTAGCGATCGCCCATCCCCAAGGTGGGGAATTGGGCCTTACTTTGTGTTTTCCCACTCTGGTGTCAGACGGCGGAAGTTATACTCATTGGCACCAGGATGACAGGAGACACAGCTATTTATCTCCACAGAACGTGGAAGTTGCACTTGGGGATGCAAAGCTTTGAAAACACGAGAGTTATTGACGCGATAGGGTATTTGTTCCTCTTCTTTGATAGAACGGGAAAAAGTGGAAAGATATCTCCAAACTAAAATGCGTGGTGGATCAACAAGAGGTTGAATTTGGGCGCCGTAATGTTGCGAATCTTGCAGAATATTTTTCCAAGTTTGGGTTGGTAAAACTTGTGGCGGTAAAGCAAGATGACAGCTAGAGCAGTTTTCTAAGTAAAGTTCTTGACCGAGTTGGTACTGAGCAGGGACTACATCTACAGTTCCGATTTCAGAGGTAGGAGTTGCACCTTGAGCATTAGTTGCAAAGGAGATGAGCCAACCCATAGCCAAACTCCAAGTGATGACTACCAAAAATAAACCTAAAGATTTAATTTTAAATTGGCGACGTTTGCGATACTTCGTTGGATTAGTCATTCCTCACACTCATACTAATTTGATATTGGAAATAAAAATAAGTTACTTATACCATTTCACGTTAATAGCGATACATATGAATTTTGTACCAGACGCGTTCGCTTTTAGCGTTCCCGCAGGGTAATTTCGCGTCTCTACACCGCCTGTATTTGTATCAAGATTTTTGTGAAATGGTATTAGAGGATGTTTGAAAAGTCGGAAAGGATGTAAAAAAGCTCTCTCAGTGTACGCTGTAAATAGATAGTAAACAGCACCGAGAGAGTAATCCCTTTCCCCGTTCTCTAATCAACGTTTCCCTAACAGAACAAAATTAAGACTCAACACTTAAAAAACGCTCTAGCAGCAGTACAGTCTAGATGAATTTGTGTTTTTAGGGCTTCTAGATTCGGAAATTTTTGTTCTGGGCGCAAAAACTTTTCTAGATGCACTGCCAGCTTTTTACCATATAAATCACCAAACCAATCAAATAGATGTACTTCTACTGAAAGATTAACACCATTAACTGTGGGGCGATTGCCTATATTCATAACACCAAAATAGCCATTTTCTGTAACATCTAATGTTTGACTAACAGTAAAAACACGGACAGCATAAACACCTGTATGAGGCAGAAACTTGTCTTTGGGCAATTCGAGGTTAGCGGTGGGAAATCCAATAGTTCTGCCAACTTGTTGATCTTTAATCACAGTACCGACCAGCGTATAAGGTCGTCCCAACAATTGGTTTGCTTGTTCGATGTCCCCACTAGCAAGAATTTCACGAATCAGTGAGCTGCTAATCCGAGTCTGTTGGTGTACCTCAGTATAATTTTCTGGGGATTCTGCACAAGTTTCTAGAGAGGCGATGCTAACAGGAATGTTGTATTTAGCAGCAATGATTTTGAGATCAACAGCAGTACCAGTACGTTTAGAGCCAAAACGAAAATCTTGCCCCACGCTAATTTGTGCTGCTTGCAATTGCTGGACGAGAATTTTTTCTACAAATTCCTCTGGAGTTAAAGCACATAGTTCTTTATCGAAGGGTAATAGTACCAGTTGTTGTACTCCAAGCGATCGCAACTGGTGGACTTTTTCATCCAATGGTGTGAGCAAACTCCGGGGTTGACCTGTAAAAAACTCTTGGGGATGAGGGTCGAAGGTGACGACGGTCGAGTAAATATGGTCTTTGCATAAGGCGGTTTCACCAGACGCGGTGACGCTGTGAGTGGGAGATGTGGTGAGATCCCCACTCACCATGTCCTCAGATGCGTCAGAGTGTCCCCGTGTCCCCCTATCCTTCAATATTGGTTGAATCACTCGTTGATGACCGCGATGTACACCGTCAAATTTACCAAGCGCGACAGCAGTTGGCGTCAGAGCTAGTTCAGTTGAAGATGTTACCCACACAGAACACCCATTTTGAGACAGATTTGGCACGTCGATTCTGGGATTTTAGGTTTGTTCAGCTTTTTTTGCTAACCCTCAGGTAAATAGCCTTTATGGGCATTTTTGGCCTGTGGTAGATGGTTTCAAGACATTTGGTGCTATCCACTTTTGTCTTGTGACTCACTCATACCACACCCTACCCAAAGGGCGCTTACCTGTAGAATCAGCTCTTGATCACCAATCTAATCTAAAATCTAGAATTGCTTCCTTGGCAATATCTACACAGAAAACTTACTAATAGGAAAAGATTCTGATAAGGGAATGGAAACAGGAACCTGAAGCACCATCCCTTCCCGTGCCATCACAGCAGTTGGAAATTTTTGCCGTGCTTCTTCGCCGACACGATCTAAAAATTCATCATTATGGGCAGGATCGTGGTGAAAAATTACTAGTGTCTTAACATTAGCAGCTTTGGCTACCTTCACAGCTTCTTGCCATGTAGAATGTCCCCAACCAATTTTAGGACTGCTCGGCGAATGATATTCTTCATCAGTATATGTGGAATCATAAATCAGAATATTAGCATCACGAGCTAGCCACAGGACATTTTCATCTAGCCCGTCTGCAAAATGTTCAGTATCAGTTATGTAAACAGCAGCACCATCACGCCAATTTACCCGGTATCCGACTGCTTCACCTGGATGGTTAAGGGGAGCCGTTTCTACAGTAATATCATCAATGTGTATAGCTTGCCCTGGTATAACATCGTAGAAATCTAAGTTTGCTTGCATAATCTGCAAGGGAACAGGAAAATTAGGATGCAGCATCTGATCATTAAGACGCTGTTCTACAGTTGAACCATCAGGAGCGATCGCACCATAAATATGAAAGGTATTTCCCCTAACAAATCCCGGTGAAAAGAAGGGAAAACCTTGCATATGATCCCAATGGGAGTGAGTGAAAAATACGTGAGCTTCTATAGGCATTTTAGGCAACAAAGATTGCCCTAGAACATGCAGTCCCGTACCACCATCGAAAATTAAGCGTTTGCCATCCACCTGCATCTCAATGCAAGAGGTATTACCTCCATAACGAACGGTGTTTGGTCCCGGACAGGGAATACTGCCACGAACGCCCCAAAAATGCACAGTAAATTGATTGTCTATCCTTGACATTGGTGTTGCTTGCTCGACTGAGCGGACGGTGATCCGATTTTAGATTTGAGATTATATACTGGATTTCTATGGAATTTGGGGCTTGTAACATAAAGGAATTATAGGTTATACCATTTCACGTTAATCACGATACACATAAATTTTGTACCAGACGCGATATATCGCGTCTCTACAGGGTCTGTATTTGTATCAGATTTTTTGTGAAATGGTATTAATCAAAAATGTTACTTGTTGTATGAAGGCTATGCAGTTTCACTTCTATTCAGCAAGAGTGATTTAATTGGTAAAATACAATACCTTGTTTTCCGTTAATTTGACTCAATAGAAATCAGGTAAACTCTTAGTCAGGTTCAAATTTTTTGGAGTTTTTGTAAGGGCTATCTGCAAGTTAGCTCTTACTTTATAGCCTAGATTTAATCGTGATGCATTGAACCTTTACTTAGAATTATCAATACTTCTAAAATTTACTGCAATTTGAACTTCCACTGAGATAGTTGATCTAATCCTGTGCCATAGGTAAGGTTGTATTGTAATGGCGTTACGCTAATGTAGTTATCACGGATAACATGCACATCCATAGGTATATCTTCAGGCAAGTTCAATCCTATTGGTGGCTCTATGTCTTCTAAAACCTCTCCTGTTAACCAGTAGTAAGTTTTACCACGCGGATCAATTCTTTTATCAAAAACATCAACATAGCGTCGCACTCCTTGGCGAGTGATGGTGACTCCAGCTATTTGTTCCCACTCCACAGCAGGAATATTAACGTTAAGCAACATCAAATCTACTAGAGGGTTTACCGCTAAATAGTCCACTAAGATTTTGGCAAATTTCGCAGCGGGTTGAAAATCTCTAGAAGAGAAACTAGTAAGACTAAATGCCACACTAGGAATACCTTCAATTAATCCCTCCATTGCCGCAGAGACCGTACCAGAATAAAGAATTTCTGTTCCCAGATTTGCACCCTGATTAATACCAGAAAGAACTAAATCGGGGGGAGAATCTAGCAAAGCCCACAGTGCTAATTTTACACAGTCAGAGGGAGTACCATCACAAGCCCAAGCTTTAACCGCAGGATGAAAAATAGACTCGACAATTTCAGCGCGAATGGGTTGATGTAAGGTAAGACCGTGTCCAGTAGCAGAACGTTCGCGGTCTGGACAAACAACAGTGACTTCATGGCCTGCTTCTGCCAAGGTGTTAGCAAGAGTACGAATACCCAAAGCATAAATACCGTCATCGTTACTGATCAGCAATTTCATCTGTTGAGTGAGTGCATGTGTAATTCGCCATTAAATTATTAGTCAACAGTCTTTGGTCAATTGTCAATGTCTTAAATCACAAATGGGGGTTGGGGATTCTCTAGAGGATAGTAAGAAGTATCTACACACTCTTGAAATTCACGTTGATCACAAAAATCATTTCATCCATAGAGAACATTAAAGCGTTTGTTCAAAACGTTTTAACTTTGCTTATTAACCTTCCTTGATCCATAGAGAACATTAAAGCGTTTGTTCAA
>NZ_NAPS01000001.1:1173345-1187959 GCF_004323185.1 Westiellopsis prolifica IICB1 | reverse complement strand
AACATTAAAGCGTTTGTTCAAAACGTTTTAACGTTGCTTATTAACCTTCCTTGATCCATAGAGAACATTAAAGCGTTTGTTCAAAACGTTTTAACTTTGCTTATTAACCTTCCTTGATCCATAGAGAACATGAAAGCGATCAAATAACGCCTCTGGAGATTCTAAACTGGTAGTGATGAGGTTGTGTTGCAACCGTTGCCTTTGATGCACAATTGACTTATTAATTAATGTCATTAGTCCTTTGTCATTAGTCCAAAGTTAATGACCAATGACCAATGACCAATGACCAATGACCAATGACTACCAACTAATGACAAGTAATTTAGAAACTCAACTATTGGCACTGCAAGAGGAAGGAGAAAAAGCGATCGCAGCTGCTGCTACTTTAGAAACTCTTGAAGAACTAAGAGTCAAGTACCTTGGCAAAAAAGGTAGTTTGTCAGTGCTTCTAGGCGGTATGGGTAAACTCCCAGCCGCAGAAAGACCAAAAATTGGAGCGATCGCCAATACAGTTAAAGAAGCACTGCAAACAAGTCTTGACCAACAACGGGCTACTCTCGAAGCAGCTAAAATTCAGGCCCAGCTAGAGGCGGAAACTATAGATGTGACCATGCCGGGTATTTATCGCCCCCAAGGTCGAGTCCATCCGATCAACGGTATGATCGACAAGACGCTGGATATTTTTGTCGGTATGGGGTATACCGTAGCTGCTGGGCCAGAAATGGAAACAGACTACTATAATTTCGAGGCACTAAATACCCCGCCCGATCACCCCGCCCGTGATATGCAAGATACCTTCTACCTACCAGATGGTAACTTGTTGCGGACTCAAACCTCATCGGTGCAAATTCGTTACATGGAAGCCGAGGAACCTCCAATCCGTGTTGTGGCACCAGGGAGAGTTTATCGGAGAGATAACGTAGATGCTACTCACGCAGCAGTATTTCATCAAATCGAACTTTTAGCAATTGACGAGGGGCTAACTTTTACTGACCTCAAAGGCACAATCAAGACATTTTTGCAACAAATGTTTGGCGATTTGCCTATCCGTTTCCGGGCCAGTTATTTCCCGTTTACCGAACCATCGGCGGAAGTGGATTTGCAGTGGAATGGACGCTGGTTAGAAGTGATGGGCTGCGGTATGGTCGATCCAAACGTTTTGAAATCAGTAGGATACGACCCAGAAGTTTACACTGGCTTTGCTGCTGGTTTTGGTGTGGAACGCTTTGCAATGGTGCTACATCAACTCGATGACATTCGCCGTGTATATACTAGCGATTTGCGCTTTTTGCAGCAGTTTTAAAAATGGTCAATGGTCATTAGTCCTTTGTCATTAGTCCTTTGTCTTTTGTTTAACCAATGACACTTGACCAATAACCATTGTAGAGACGCGATAAATCCCGTCTCTACCAATGACCATTGACTATTGACAATTATCACAATGCCCACAACACCAGTTAGCAGCTTCTTTATTAAAACCAAAGGCGTTTAACAAAAATTGCCAGCGACACTGTTTGGTAAAAAGATATTTATTCATCTGCTTGGCGGCGTGTAATTGTGTTAAGGGCTGGTTTTTCGTACCAGACACAATCGTGTAGTGGAAAGGGTCTAGCCAGTTGAGTTTACCACTACTGTGCAACAGAGAAAGAGCGATCGCAGCGTCAGAAAATTGTCTTGTTACTGCATTCACTTCGCCTGTTTTGGGCAATTTTTTCACTAATTGCTGTGCTTGTAGCTGTTGCGATCGCATTTTATCTGCAAAAAACTTCTGTCTTTGCTTGTCTTGTGGATCTAACCACCCCGTAGGTTCACTTACTAAAGTCATCACTTCTGCTGGTTTACCATCTCGTCCGGCCCGTCCAATTTCCTGTAGGTATTCCGAGAGCAATAAAGGTGCATGAAAGTGAATCACCCAACGTACATCTGGCTTGTTTATCCCCATACCAAAAGCAGAAGTACAAATCACAAATGGTATTTTTCCTTCTATCCAAGCAGTTTCAATCCTGCGACGTTCTTCTGCACCTAGTCCCGCGTGATAACTGGCTGTAACGTAACCCAACTGTTGTAGCCATGTAGCTAAATTCTCGCTATCTCGCCTGCTGCGGACGTAAACTAATCCTGCTGTTTTTTCTTTTTCTGTGATGAATTTTAATAATTGTTGCTTTCTGCCCTGTGGAGTCCAAATTAATCGGACTCTTGGGTTAAGATTAGGACGGTAAGGGTCTAATAGAAATACTGCTGGTTGATTTAGTTGCAAAATTTCTCGAATTGTTTTTTGGGCTAGAGGATCGGCGGTGGCGGTGAAAGCGGCTAGTGTTATTTCTGTTCCTGCTGGTTTTGATTTTAATAACGCTGCCCGCACCGCCCCAATTCTTCGATAGGCTGGTCTAAAAGTTTCTCCCCATTGCACTAAACAGTGTGCCTCATCTAATATCAAACCATTAATTGTAAGTTGTGGCTGACACAATCTTTGCCACACTGGTGGGCTGAGTAAAGTTTCTGGCGATAGATATAATAATCTTAACTTCTGTTGTTCTAAAGCTTGCAGAGTTTGGCGTCGCTGCCAAGAAGGCAATTCGTTATGCAAAAGTGCGGCGTTTAAGTTACGTTGGTGTAGTTCTTGAACTTGGTTTTCCATCAGCGCAACTAAAGGTGAAACTACCAAAGTTAATCCTGTTTGTAACAACGCCGGTAGTTGAAAACAAATAGATTTTCCACCACCAGTCGGCATGATAATTAATGCGTCTTTTTTTGCCAATAAAATTTGGATAATTTCTCCCTGTGGCGAACGAAAATTTTCGTAACCCCAAATTTTTTGAAATGCAATCAGAACGTCATTCCAGGATATTTTTGTAGAGTTATTCATGAGCAGTAGCGGATGAAATTAATTTTGACTATATCCTCTACTGAAAAGTCACTGGCTCAGTAATTATCCTGCCATGAATGGGGCATTGGGAATAACCAACAATTACCAAATTACTAAAGAATAGAAATCAGGGGTTGCGAGGAGACAGATCCCCGACTTTTGAAAAAAGTCGGGGATCTTGCAGCATTTTTTTGTATATGATCCTGGCATTTTTCTTTAATCTTCATGAAAAGTTAAGCACTTGTGTAAATCTGCATACAGAATAGTTTGCAGAACACAATTGAAGCTACTATGTCTCAACCAACCATAGAATCCATCCTCCAAGAAAAACGCTTATTCTCACCTAACTCAGAATTTTCCCAAAATGCTCATATCAAAAGTTTAGAAGATTATCAGCACCTGTACGAAAAAGCCAAAGCCAATCCTGAACAATTTTGGGCAGAACTGGCAGAACAAGAATTAGACTGGTTTAGTAAGTGGGATCAAGTGTTAGACTGGCAACCACCGTTTGCGAAGTGGTTTGTTAACGCTAAAATTAATATTTCTTACAACTGTCTTGACAGACACCTGACTACTTGGCGCAAAAATAAAGCCGCGATTATTTGGGAAGGAGAACCAGGAGACTCACGCACCCTCACTTACGCCCAGTTACATCGGGAAGTTTGTCAATTTGCCAATGTGCTGAAACAATTGGGAGTACAAAAAGGCGATCGCATCGGTATTTATATGCCAATGATTCCCGAAGCGGCGATCGCTATGTTAGCCTGTGCTAGAATTGGCGCACCCCACAGTGTGATCTTTGGTGGTTTTAGTGCCGAAGCCTTACGAGATCGATTAATTGACGCCCAAGCAAAATTAGTGATTACTGCTGATGGTGGTTGGCGTAAAGATGCGATCGTTCCTCTCAAGGAACAGGTAGATAAAGCTTTAGCAGATGGTACAGTCTCAACTGTGCAGAACGTCTTAGTTGTCCAGCGTACCAATCAAAAAACTAACATGGAACCTGGACGCGATCATTGGTGGCATGATCTACAAAAGGGTGTGAGCGCAGATTGTCCCGCCGAACCAATGGACAGCGAAGATATGCTGTTTATTCTCTACACTTCTGGTAGTACCGGCAAACCAAAAGGCGTTGTGCATACAACTGGTGGATACAATTTGTATGCTCACATGACGACTAAATGGATTTTTGATCTACAAGATACCGATGTGTATTGGTGTACTGCCGATGTCGGTTGGATTACGGGACATAGCTACATTGTGTATGGGCCACTTTCCAATGGTGCAACGACTGTCATGTATGAAGGTGCGCCCCGTGCTTCTAATCCTGGTTGTATGTGGGACGTCATTGAAAAGTATGGGGTGACAATTTTTTATACCGCACCCACAGCGATTCGTGCTTTTATCAAAATGGGTGAACATTTACCCAAAGCCAGGAATTTATCTTCTCTGCGCTTGCTGGGAACCGTGGGTGAACCAATTAACCCGGAAGCTTGGATGTGGTATCACAGAGTTATTGGTGGCGATCGCTGTCCAATTGTCGATACATGGTGGCAAACTGAAACTGGTGGAATTATGATCACACCCCTTCCAGGAGCAATTCCCACCAAACCAGGTTCAGCAACTCGTCCTTTCCCTGGGATTCTTGCCGATGTGGTAGATTTGGAAGGTAATTCCGTTGGCGATAACGAAGGCGGTTATTTAGCAGTTCGCTATCCTTGGCCGGGAATGATGCGAACAGTATACGGTGATCCAGAACGCTTTCGCCGCACATATTGGGAACATATTCCCCCCAAAGACGGAAAGTACATTTATTTTGCCGGCGATGGTGCTAGACAAGATGAAGACGGTTACTTCTGGGTGATGGGTCGAGTTGACGATGTGATTAATGTATCAGGACATCGTTTGGGGACAATGGAAATCGAATCAGCTTTAGTTTCCCATCCAGCAGTAGCTGAAGCGGCGGTGGTAGGTAAACCAGATGATCTCAAAGGTGAAGATATAGTAGCTTTTGTCACCTTAGAAGGTGGTAATAGCCCCAGTGAAGAACTCAATAAAGAATTGAAAAAACACGTTGTCAGTGAAATTGGTGCGATCGCTCGTCCTGGAGAAATTCGTTTCACCGATGCATTACCCAAAACCCGTTCTGGTAAAATTATGCGCCGATTGTTACGGAATTTAGCAGCGGGACAAGAAGTATCAGGTGATACTTCCACACTAGAAGATCGAAGCGTGTTAGATAAGCTACGGGAAGGCGCTTAGTTAGTCATTGCATCAGATGTAGAGACGCGCTATGGCGCGTCTTTCTTTAAGATATTCTTATATATATAAATATCAATCCCAAGTAATCAAACATTACTGCGTGATGAAGCCAAAAAATCCTTTCAAATCGAGATTAGGTCAAACTGCTTGTTACTTGAGTCTGGGTATTTTGATCGTCGCAAATACATCGCAGTTTGTTTCTGCACAAGTGGGCTATCCTGGTAATCCTAAACAACACACCCAGGAGCAAAGACTCGCACAACTTCCTGGTGGTGATAGTGGACAGGAGCGATCGCAACTAATTCAAACAGCAAATACTTTATTGAACCAAGGTAATTTAGCTGGTGCGGAAGAGAATTTGCGGAAATTGATCAAAAAGTATCCCAAAGATGCTTTTGGATATTTTCAGTTAGGCAATGTTCTGTTTCGTCAAGAGAAAAAAGACGAAGCTATTAAACAATATCAAGAAGCAATTCGTTTAGATTCTAAATATGCCCTTGCACACAATGGTATTGGAGTTGTGTTTGCTAGTCAAGAACAATGGGATGAAGCGATCGCACAATATAATAAAGCACTAGAAATTAATCCCAATTATGGTGATGCGCTGACTAATTTAGCTCAAGCACAGTGGGAAAGTGGTAAAAAAAATGAAGCGATCGCATCTTTAGAAAAAGCTTTGAGTGTTTTTAAATCCCAAAATAGACCACAAAGAGTACAACGAATTCAAGAGATTTTACGAAAGCTTAAACCTGATGACGATCCAAGTGTATCGTAAGCATTACGATTGATGATATTCTCCCTATCGATAAAAATTGGGTAATTTCTGTTTGAAACTCTTTGCGATCGCATCCCTTGGAAAAGAATTTGATCTAACACAGAACATCACAAATGTTTAAACATATCTGTAGAGACGTAACAATGCTACGTCTCTACATTTGTATTAATATGTCAATATTAGATTATTATCAGGATTTACGCATGGGTAACGGAAAAATAAACCACAGAGAACGCACCAGGACACAGAGAAATAATAGTTTGGCCGGTTTTATGCGTAAGTCCTAATTATGGTAAATTAGTGGATTTAATTAAATCTAACAATGAACAATAAGAATAATGATGCTCACGATCAAAAATCAGATTCATCTAATATAAATGAAATGCGGGTAACACCAGCCTCTCAAAAAACAGGATTTTTACCACGCTCACTTGGTAGAACATTTAATAGAATTAAATCTGATTTTTATCCAGACGCAGAAGAACAACATATTAGAAATTTCCAAATTTCCAGAAACAGGACAAGAATCGCAATTAGATTTTTAATAATGCTGATTCTCGTCCCATTGTTAACTCAATATTTATCTAAGCAATTATTGATCAGTCCGATTGTGGAACGTGTGCGAGGTGAAAATACACCTCAGATTTTCCTAAATGAGGAGATGGAAGAAAAAGCCCTACAAGAACTAAAGTTTTATGAAGAAGAACTCAGATTTGAAAGTTTCTTGCGTAAATCTCCTCCACTTTCTCCAGAACTTATTGAAGCAAAAGTAAAAGATAAAGCCAAAGAAATTGCGGAAAGTTTTCGCCAGGAAAGTCAAAATGCAATTAGTAATGTGTTTGCTGATCTAGTTTCACTTGTTGCTTTTGCTTTTGTAATAGCTACCAGCAAACGAGAAATTGTGATTGTGAAGTCATTTATAGATGATATTATTTATGGCCTTAGCGATAGTGCCAAGGCTTTTTTAATTATTTTATTTACAGATATATTCGTCGGGTTTCATTCACCCCATGGTTGGGAGGTAATTCTAGAAGGAGTTGCAGCACATTTAGGATTACCAGCTAACAGAAATGCCATATTTTTATTTATTGCTACTTTTCCCGTGATATTAGATACGATATTTAAGTATTGGATCTTCCGTTATCTCAGTCGGTTGTCGCCTTCAGCACTAGCTACATTAAAAGAAATGAATGAGTGATAGTTGCTTATGCGTGCAATGCTGTTAGAAGCGCCACGTCAACCTCTGCGATTAGTTGACTTACCTGTACCGAAACCGAATCCAGAACAAGTATTGATTCGTGTTCATGCTTGTGCTGTCTGTCGTACGGATTTGCATATTGTGGATGGGGAATTGACACATCCAAAACTACCTTTAATACCTGGGCATCAAATTGTAGGTATTGTAGAAGCAGTAGGAGAACGGGTAGAAAAATTTCAGCTAGGCGATCGCGTTGGTGTTCCCTGGTTAGGTTATACTTGTGGTCAGTGTCGCTACTGTGTTTCTGGACGGGAAAATCTTTGCGATTATGCGAAGTTCACTGGTTACAACTTAGATGGCGGCTATGCTGAGTATACCGTCGCCGACAATCGTTTTTGCTTTTTTATTCCTGAAGGTTATCCCGATTTACAAGCTGCACCGTTATTATGTGGTGGATTGATTGGTTATCGCGCCTACAGAATGGCTGGTAATGCGGTTGAAAAACTTGGTTTTTATGGTTTCGGTTCTGCTGCCCATATTTTAAATCAACTGGCGCGCTATCATGGGCGTCAAGTTTTTGCCTTTACCCGTGCTGGAGATACTCAAGGACAAGAATTTGCTCGTCAATTGGGTGCTGTGTGGACGGGTAGTTCTGATGAATTACCCCCAGAACCGCTAGATGCAGCGATTATTTTTGCTCCTGTAGGTAAACTAGTTCCTGCTGCTTTACGTGCGATCGCCAAAGGTGGTGTGGTAGTCTGTGCTGGTATTCACATGAGTGAAATTCCTGCTTTCCCCTATGAAATTCTTTGGGAAGAAAGAGTTTTGCGCTCAGTTGCTAATTTAACTCGCCAAGACGGAGAAGAATTTCTCGCCCTCGCACCTCAAGTTCCGATTCGCACACAAGTCAATCTGTTTGACTTGAGTGAAGCAAACGAAGCTTTAGACGCCCTCCGCACTGGTAAGATAGAAGGCTCTGCTGTATTGGTTGTTGATTAATGAAAATCCTACACACAACAATCAACAACCACTAACTAATTTCAGCTAACGGTACAGGTTGCCAAACTTCTCCATATTTTTCCCGAAGAGTGTGCCAAGCCTCTACTTGTCCTGGTTCATACTCGCCTGGTTTACCCCATTGTAAAAATAAACTCAAAGCAGATTCCTGTTTTTCGTCCAGTAACCGGATAGCATATGTCGTGAAATTACCACGTTTTGCTTCACCCGTTTCAAATTTCACTTGAGTAATTTTGTCCATATTCAAGTGAAATTCAAAACCTTCTGTATGCATATTTGCGTATTTACCCTTAGGTAACTCTGCATAAAAGAGCTTTTCGATTTTGCCCCGTGCTTCCAATACTGCCGCGCTACTGGTGACAATTAAACGTAAAGTCCCCAAAGTTTCGCAAGCTTCCAAAAATTCTTTTAATGTATTGGTCATTTGTTCTTTGTCCTTTGTCATTGGTCATTTACTATTTTTCATACTGTTCGTATGCATTAACAATACGTTGAACTAGGGAATGTCGCACAACATCTTTTTGGCTAAATTCACAAAAAGCAATTCCTTCAACATGTCTCAAAATTTTGATGGCCGCTGTCAATCCAGATTCTTGATGTAATGGTAAATCGATTTGTGTGATGTCACCAGTTACCACCATACGGGAATTAAAACCCAAGCGAGTCAACACCATTTTCATCTGGGAAGCTGTTGTATTTTGGGCTTCATCGACAATCACAAAGGCATTATTAAGTGTGCGTCCCCGCATGTAAGCTAAAGGAGCAACTTCAATCACGCCTCTTTCCATCAATGATGGTACCTTCTCTGGGTCAATAAATTCATTAATGGCATCATAAAGTGGACGAAGATAAGGATTAACTTTTTGTTGCAAATCTCCTGGCAAAAAACCGAGTTTTTCACCTGCTTCAACAGCAGGACGAGTGAGAATCAGTTTTTCATACTGGTTAGCAAGCAGCGCCTGTACTGCTACAACTACCGCCAAAAAAGTTTTACCTGTACCAGCAGGCCCGGTACAGAAAATCATGTCATGTTTGTGTAAGGCTTGGATATATTGTTTTTGCCGAAATGTTTTGGCCCGGACTTCTTCGCCTCGCCGAGTTTTAGCTAAGATATCTTTTTGTAAGTCTCGCAGTTCATCTTCTCGATGGGTGTCTAAAGCTTGACGAGCTGTGAGAATATCAGCAGTAGAAACAATATTACCTTTGCTCCACAGATATTCGAGCGATCGCACTAATCGACTAGCTAAATCAACTTGTTTGTCTGTCCCAGAAATATGTAATTCCTGTCCTCGCAGCACAAGTTTAGCACCTGTTTGCTTGGAAATAATTTTGAGATTTTCTTCTCCTTGTCCAGCTAGAGTGATTGCACTGGCTATGTTCGGCAGTTCAATTGTTAAGGCATCTGCCATAATATATATGTACTGTATGATTAATATTTAAGAATCAGGAATTAAGTCTTTTACTTTTAATCAATAAAAAATCATTGATAAATTATACAAAAGCCCACCCCTGTTGAGGGAGCTTTAGGGGTGGGAACCTCAGGTGTCTCTACTTCGTATACCTTTGACTACAACAATTGTTGTTAGTGGCTCTTCATTCAATAAAGCTCTCGGCTTTGTAGTTAATTGCTAACTACAGACTATTGAAAGTTTGTGATCTTAGTAGCGACTACCTTTACGTGCAGCCTCCTCTTTGCGCTTGCGGCGCAGACTAGGTTTTTCGTATCTTTCTCGGCGCTTGACTTCAGATAAAATACCAGCCTTTTGAATTTTCTTTTTAAAGCGTCTTAGTGCCGAGTCAATCGACTCGTTTTCACCTAAACGGACTTCAGCCACTCTCTAGTTCACCTCCTTACAGAGATTATCTGAGTCACTTACTTCATAAACAAACCGCAAGTAATATTTAACTGGTTTTTACTAGCGGCAAAGTTTTATCTCTAATCAATCCCAAAAAGGGAATGTTATTTTTGAGCATCTACTTTAGTGCAATGTTCACAGGTGACGTAACAACAGACCTAATTATTTAACATACCAAATTTGGTAGTTTTTCATCCATTGTCAAAGCAGGGGGGTTAAATAGAAAGTAACCTTGCCAGGACAGGAGTAACCAGACAGCCGTCTAGGATAGGGAGTAGCATTGATTACTACATGTTCCTATGAGAAACTCTAGGTCTGGGAGACAAGCATACTGCGCTTTTTATTTCTCATCCATCATAGATGGTATTAAGTGAGGGGGTTACTCCTAATAAAGGAGTAAAAAATACAACCATTTTGTTGATTGTTAACCCCATTTTTTCTCTAGTTAAGGCCTAGCGGGAACGAGACTTGATCACAGGACGGCTGACATTAACGCGTCTTTCTCTTGATTTAGGAGGCAATCGCTCTTCTCCCTCGTCTTCAAAAGCAGCGCTCTCTCGACCAACATCATTACTGCCATAAATATCTAAGTATACTGAGTGACCAGCAGCTTCAGCAGCAGCAGCGATGACTGTACGAATCGCCTGGATATTACGTCCTCCCCGACCAAACACCTTGCCTTTGTCTGTACTTTCAAAAGCGATGCGAATCCAAGCTCGCTTACGAGTGTGATACATTTCACAATCGACGCTCAAAGACTCAGGAAATTCTAAAAACGGCTGCATCAAAAAACGTACTAACCCAACGTAGTCAGGACTTACTGTTGGGGATTTTGTGACAAATTTAGGAAGCGGCTTTTGCACTGACCTGTTCAAAGACATTAGCTTTCTGTAGGATGCGACGCACGGTGTCACTTGGTTGAGCACCTTGTTGTAGTCGCTTGACGATGCCGGGAACATCCAGTCGTACTTCATCAGTTCTGGGGTTATAGTATCCCAGTTCTTCTAGAGGACGACCATCGCGGCGAGCAAGGCTGTTAATAGCAATTATGCGATAGCTCGCTTCCCGCTTTTTTCCGTATCGCTTCAAGCGCAGTTTAATCATGATTGAGAGACTATTCTCCTATTGTTAGCAACTAGTTTGCAGATAGTTAATCAGGTTTTGGGGCAGGGGGAAAGAGAAATGCTTAAAGGGATTAATTTTTCCTTTTTTCTTTCTCTTTTACCGGATTTTTGCAAGAACAGTTTTTGTAAGAGCTTGAATTTGCTCATTACTTTGGGCTAGTTCCCCTTTATCTCAAGGAGGATCACAACTTGCAGTGCCGGAATGCTAATTTTAGCACTTGCACAGGCTTAACTGCTATTCGTTAATTGTCCTTTGTTATTTGTCATGTGTTATTTGTCGTTTGTCGTACCCTTACGGGTAGGCGCGTAAGCGACTTCTGCAAGTAGCCGAAGAAGGCGCGTCTATGTCCTTGGTCAAAGCCATTGACTAATGACTAATGACCATTGACTATAAACTACCAAAGCCTTTCTTTTTTTTGTCCTTTTTGGGCTTCTTTTTGGTACTAGCACCGCCACTATATCCCCGCCATCCGGGAGGAGCAGGACGATTGCCACCAGCAGCTAGGGGATTGCCCATCCCGCCACCGCCGCCAAACATTCCCGGCATACCAGGAAAGCCACCTTGACCCATTTGCTGCATGAGAGAACGCATTTTTTGGAAGTCACTTACTAGCTTACTGACATCCGCTTCTTTATAACCACTTCCACCCGCAATTCGTCGTCGCCGACTAGGTGAACTAGATAATAAATCTGGATTTTTGCGTTCTTCTTGGGTCATGGAATTGATCATTGCTTCACAGCGCTTAAGCTGAGTTTCCCCTTGTTGGAGCTGATCATTGCTAAGTTTGTTCATCCCTGGAATTAATTTCAGGATACCGCCCAAGGAACCCATGTTTTTCAGCAAGCGCAGTTGCTTGAGAAAATCGGTAAAGTCGAACTTAGCCGACATGATTTTCTCTTGCATTTTCTCGGCATCAGCCAAGTCAAATTCTTCTTGGGCTTTTTCTACTAAAGTGAGAACATCACCCATACCGAGAATTCGTGAAGCCATGCGATCGGGATAAAATGGTTGCAAGGCTTCGACTTTCTCACCTACACCAACAAACTTAATTGGCGCTCCTGAGATTCGTCGTACTGATAACGCTGCCCCCCCACGGCTATCACCATCCAGCTTGGTAAGAATTGCACCAGTAATACCAATTTGTTCGTGAAAAGTGCGAGTCAGATTAGCTGCTTCTTGACCAGTCATGGCGTCCACAACCAAGAGAGTTTCATGGGGTTGGACGACTTCTTTGATCTGGGCTAGTTCCGCCATCATATCTGCGTCTATTTGCAGACGCCCAGCAGTATCAATAATTACAGTATCAATATTTTCTGCTCTGCCCCGCTCTACACCTAAACGAGCAATTTCTACGGGATCAGCATCACTTCCCATTTCAAACACTGGTACGTCAATTTGTTTACCCAGTGTTACCAATTGCTCGATCGCAGCTGGACGATACACGTCTGTTGCTACCATCAAACAAGTACGATCAATTTTGCGGAGGTGTAAAGCCAGTTTAGCTGTAGCAGTGGTTTTACCAGTTCCCTGCAACCCAGCCATTAAAACTATCGTGGGTTGATTTTGTGCTTGTTCTAGGGGTACATTTGTTTCCCCCATTACTTGCACCAATTCATCGTAAACAATTTTGATGAACTGTTCGTCAGGACGCACCCCAGTAATAACCTCGGCTCCCTGCGCCTTCGCTTCAACTTCGTTAATAAACTCTTTAACTACCTGGAGATTGACATCTGCTTCCAACAAGGCGCGGCGGACTTCGCGTAAAGCATCCTGAATATTAGATTGGGAAATTTTGTCCTGTCCCCGCAGTTTTTTCCAAGCAGCTTCTAAACGGTCAGCAAGTGCATCAAACATAATGACTAAATTTGTTTACAAGTAGTTAGCTAGTGATAATATCTCTATACACACTAAGCATTAAGGGGCTTTAAAGGATTTTAGCGGCTTTTGCCTGAGACAGACTCTAGCCAATTCTAAATTACGAAACCAGAAATTCTGGTAAAGTTTGAAGGTACTATTTACCAGCTTAGTGGTTTTGCTCTCCGAGTGTTCCCATCAAGGAGTTCCAAATCAAAAAATATCCATAAGCTGATGTGCGCCTAGATTAAATATTCTTGCGTTAGGACTGTCCAGGGTCAACAGTCCAAAGTCCAAGCTAGTCTTTGACTCTGGACTGTTGACTTTTGACAACCTGCTCGCAAAATATACAATTTAAATGCATAACAGCTTATGAAGATGTGGGACAAAGTATGCTGAAAAGATACGGAATAAAGCAAGCTGGAAAGGCAGCAGGAAATTTTGTAACTGATATAGGACTTACGCAAAATCATGACAAAACGTAGACGCGCTCATAGGCTTGTAAACAACAATAACCCCGACTTCTTAAATAAGTCGGGGAGTTTGCTCTCTCAATTTTTACCACTGCGTTAAATTACATAAATAATTAATTATCAAATTTTGAAATACTTCTTTTTCACCTTATTAAATAGTGTTTGCGATCGCAATCTACTCAAATGCATTCTTGTCAGATTTTTAATATTACCAATATGATATTTTTTATGATCAAAAAAATCATTTAACTCATCTAAAATCACTTCTAAACGTTTGATAATATTTTCATGTCTGTATTCTGCCAAAAGCTCTTCAGATAATGACGATGGTGTCCAATTATTCAGTAACTTCAAAATACGTTTAACATCGTACTCTTTGGAATATCCAGCTATTTTATAGCAATTAAAACCTGGGTCTAAGTAATCAGCTAAACCACCATTAATACTAGAAAAAACTTGACAACCACAAGCCATAGCCTCCAACGGTTGCAAACCAAATCCTTCACTTACGCCTTGTTGCGCCCAGTATTCAGCAGAATCATAGAGATAAATTTTAGCGCGATTGAATAGTCCTGGTAAATCCTCTACATAGGAATTAACAACAAATACCTGGCATTTTTCTTGCAAAGCTGGAATCAATTCTTGCATCAAATACTGCGAAGATTTCCGCATTTGAACTAATACATCTATATCTCTTTGCGAATGTAAATTTTGAAATTCGTTACTAATTTGATTCGGCAAATAATATATTAGTGAATGAGGAGATAATTGTCCCCAATATCCCATAGTATCCCGACTGACACTAATGATCGGAATACTTGCAGGTAATTTAAATCCATAACCTGCACTGTGGGCATGGTAAACAACATTATATTGCTTGAGTTTATTAGCAAGTCGAGCGACATCAAAGCCCCAACTAATCACAAAAATCACATCATCTAAATTTTTATCTTGTAGCAAATCATCAATAAAGAGTTTTCCTTCCTCTCTTTGACGGTAAGTGACAACATCAGCATGGCAAACTTCCTTGGCAAGATTAAATGTTTTTAATTCTGCCCAAAGACCACCACAAGCAAACTTGCTATCTGTCCCGGGAAGTAAAAAGTAAAGCTTTCTCATTAATAAATTGGTTTAGTGGGCATTGGGCATTGGGCATTGGGCATTGGGCATTGGGCATTGGGCATTGGG
>NZ_NAPS01000001.1:1139684-1173320 GCF_004323185.1 Westiellopsis prolifica IICB1 | reverse complement strand
CATTGGTCATTGGTCATTGGGCATTGGGCATTGGGAACAGACTTGTTAAATAATTCTCCCCACACTCCCCACACTTGTTTCCCTCACTCTCGCCAGCATACTTTGACAAAATATGCCTCCCGTCCGGACAAATCCCGTGTATGTGTGATGTTTTCAATTTTTAAATTGAAGGGAATTGCAGTTGTGAGGTATTTTTGTGCTAAGGCACCTACATCAGGGGCTAATTCTGCGGCTGTTGTTGCTGCCACACCTAGACCTACAAGTTGTTCTATTATCCCTAGTGGTAGCAATATATGCATACTCACGGCAAACCCGGCTGTCAACAGCATTGCAACAGATGTATTTGTACCACAACGGGGGTGTACGGCTAGATGCCATTCTCCATTGATCAGTCGATGTAAAGCAAGTGTAACTGCACGTCGCAAGTCGCTAATATTTACCTCTCCGTAAAGGTAGAATCCTTCTTCTGTAGACAAACCGCCAAATAAATTGTTGTCTACCTGAATATTGTTGGAGATCAAGGGTGAAGGATGGGTAACTTTTGATTCGCTCAGAAGCCAGACTGTAGCATGTTCTAAAGCATGAACTTGTCGCAACATGAGAATTTCTTTCAACCCAGGAATAAAAGATAACTGTTTGAGTAAGTCAGCATCTAACGTGGGTTGAGGTGCTGTTAAATCAAAATTAAATAAGTCAAAATGAAACCCATCTATTTTGGTATCAGCAAAATTATTCATAAGAGCGCTGCTCCATCAGCTTAGGGAGCAATATGTATTTCCTTCAAATTTAACCTTTGAACCTATGGACTGTTGCTAATTTTTGTTGACTGTAGCAATTCGATATTTTGGATTTTGGATTTTGAATTGAGATTACAGTTAATCTCTAATTGCAAATCTAAAATCCAAAATTAATTAACTAGGAGCTAAGGGTTAGGGTAAGAGGCTAGGTAGGTGCTAGAGGTAATAGTAATTTCTCATGCCCAATAACGCCAGGTGCTACAACGGAGGAGCCACTGCGGTGGACGGGTTTCCCGGCATAAAGCACGTGGTGTGGAACCTCCAAGGGCGCACTGGTTCCCCAATGCCCCATGCCCAATGCCCCATACCCCATGCTCAATATCCAATACCCTCGCTCTTACAAGTTGGGATGCTTAACCTGGCAAACATTTTTCTCATGATTGGGGAAAACTGTCCCTACCCCTCACCCATGTTCCAGTACTCTGTAGCGCTGAATTTTGAAAGGTTCCCACTTTAACATCAGGCGTGAGGAGAAAAATGAACAAAAACCAATCAAAACGGGCTTGTCAGCATACTAGTAATTTTGTTCGGTCATATTTGGATTTGGCAAAGGACAGCAATTGACATCATTCAAACAGACTTTGCCCCAGTGCAAAGCCCACCGAACAAGAGCTACTCGATTGTCTGTACCAGTTTTGGTGAGAATGTTGCTGATATGGTTATCAACTGTACGCTTGCTAATTTCAAGCTTTGCTGCAATTTCTTGATTAGTTAAGCCAGCGGCTACTAAGTCGATAATTTGCAGTTCTCTGTCTGACAGACTTACAGGGGCCTGAGACTCGCCACCAGCCATGCTTTATTTCATCCTCTTTGGTATATGTACTCAATTACTCTCTCATTCTAGAAGATTCTTTTGCTGGTGGGCATTTCAACAGTTAGTATTAATACTCTTTTCACAAAGCTGTTTAATTGTGTTACACATCGCCCCCAAAATAGTAGAAATTATTGTAGATTTTTTACTGGAAAATCGTCTTCCGAAATTTAAAACCAAATGAGTAATCCCCGTGTTCTGTGCCTGGGTGAGATTTTATTTGATTGTTTAGCTGATCAGTTGGGGCGCCCGCTCGCTGAGGTGGAGTCTTGGACTCCTTATCCTGGAGGTGCGCCAGCCAATGTCGCCTGTGCTTTAGTCAAGCTGGGTATCCCCACGGGATTTATTGGTTGTGTGGGTGAAGATCAACCAGGTAATGAACTGGTAGATTTATTGCAGAATATCGGTGTGGATACAACTGGTGTGCAGCGCCATCCGACAGCACCAACGCGACAAGTTTATGTGGTTCGCTCTGTTGAAGGCGATCGCCACTTTGCCGGATTTGGACAGCACAATACCACAGAATTTGGTGATACCCGCTTGCAAGCCCAGCAATTACCCATCAAGCTCTTTGAAGCCGCAGATTTTCTGGTTTTGGGTACTTTGGAATTAGCTTATCCAGAAAGCGCCAAAGCAGTTTACCGCACTTTGGAACTAGCGGAAGAATATAACCTCAAGGTTTTGCTGGATGTGAATTGGCGTCCGGTATTTTGGCCGAACCCTGACATAGCACCACAAACGATTCGTGGTTTATTCAAAAAAGTCGATTTTCTCAAACTCTCCCTAGAAGAAGCCGAATGGCTATTTAATACCAGAAGACCAAGGGAAATTCTCAACCATCTCGACTCTATTGAAGGTGTGGTGGTGACGGATGGCGAACACGGTTGTGCTTACTCCTTTGAAGAACACGATGGTCAGTTACCCGCTTTTGCTGTGAATGTGGCTGATACGACTGGCGCCGGAGATAGTTTTGTGGCTGGATTCATCCACCAATTACTAACTTATGGGATCAAAAGCTTGAGTGATCCAGAAAAAGCCAAACAAATTGTCACCTATGCTAGTGCTGTTGGAGCATTGACAACAATGAAACCAGGAGCTATGGCATCTCAACCAACCACAGATGAGGTGGAAGCTTTTCTGTTGCAACATTCTAAGCAATATTAGCAAGCCCTTAACCGAACCGTATTTGTCAGGACTCGATTACATTGATTTTGATGAGTCGCCGATGTTCAGATCCCCGACTTTTTCAAAAAGT
Source organism: Westiellopsis prolifica IICB1 (assembly GCF_004323185.1). Lineage (GTDB taxonomy): Bacteria > Cyanobacteriota > Cyanobacteriia > Cyanobacteriales > Nostocaceae > Pelatocladus > Pelatocladus prolificus_A. The sequence goes on along the minus strand of NZ_NAPS01000001.1, from coordinate 1,170,457 downwards.
CGGGGATCTATAGCGCTTCAGATTGGAACTTGAAACTTGAAAATTACTGCTGGTGCGATCGCAGCAATTATCATCAGATAATTTTAATTTTCTATTTCTTACTCTACCTACTGCTGAAGCTTTCTAATTAACTCCAATGCTTTTTGATACCACTGTGTATCTCCATCTTTTCGCAAGATTTCAGCAGCTTTGTGTAAATCCGCAATCCCACCTTGCTTATCACCCAAGTTGGCACGGGATGAACCTCGACCATAATAAGCATAGGCAAAGTTGGGATTAATTTTGAGGGCTTGGTTGTAATCAGCGATCGCCCCTTGGTAATCTCCTAATTCATAACGAGCTTTACCCAAGTTATTGTAGGCTTTGCCGTAGTTAGGCTTAATTTTGATGGCTTGGGTGTAATCAGCTATAGCCCCTTGGTAATCTCCCAATTCGGAGCGAGCTATACCTCTGTTGTAGTATGCTTCGGCATAGTCGGGATTAATTTTGAGGGCTTGGTTGTAATCAGCGATCGCCTCTTGGTAGTTTCCCAAATCATCGCGGACAGTACCTCTGTTGTTATAGGCATCGGCATAGTTAGGATTAATTTTGATGGATTGGTTGAAATTAGTGATTGCTCCTTGCTTATCTCCCAATTTGTAAAGAGCTAAACCCCAGTTGTTGTATGGTTTGTCGTAGTTAGGATTAATTTTGATGGCTTGGCTGTAATCAGCGATCGCCCCTTGATAATCTTTTAATCCATAACGAGCTTTGCCTCGGTTGTTATAGGCATAAGCAGATTTGGGGTTAATTTTTAGTGCTTGGTTGCAATCAATGATCGCTCCTTGATTGTCTCCTAAATCTGAACGGACATTACATCGACCAATGTAAGCTTCCAAAATGTTGGGATTAAATTTGAGGGCTTGGTTGTAATCATTGATCGCCCCTTGCTTGTCTCCCAAACCTGAGCGGGCTACAGCTCGGTTGTTGTAAGCAGCAGCGTATTTAGAATTAAGGCGAATTGCTTCGGTGTAAGCAGCAATTGCTCCTTGATTGTCCTTCCAGGAAACCCAGCGACATACACAGTTGTACTAGCTGTGGCTTGATCAGAGTTACCAATTTTCGCAACGTTATAAGTTTTACTACTGCTAAACTCAACAATGGCTAAGTCTAATCCTTGCAATTGTTTCACAGTATTGGTTGTATAACTTTGTTGATCAGGGGTAATGATTTCGTATTTTTTCCCAGATTGCACCACATGATAAGCAGTCAAGACGGTATAGGTGTTACCAGAGCGCTTGATAATTATCATAGCGACGGGGGGTATAAACCCAGTTACCACCATCTCGTTTTGGGATCATGCGAGTTTTGCTGGAACCTATAATAATCACTGTCCGCATATCAGCATGTTCTGGTACTAAATTTCCCAGAGTACACACTACAGTTGATTCTCCATCTCTACCGATGTTACGCGCAAGTACTACCGGAGTATCGGCAGAACGATGACGCAGAAGTATTTTTTGTGTCTCTGTTAATTGCCAGGTGCGTTGCTTGGAAACTGGGTTGTAAAAAGCAATCACAAAATCTGCTTGAGCAGCAGCAGTAATCCGTTGTTCGATAATTGACCAGGGTTTTAAGATATCTGAGAGAGAAATTGTACAGAAATCATGGCCAAGGGGTGCGCCTATTTTGGCTGCGGCTGCTTGCATTGCGGAAATACCCGGCGCTACTTGAATTTCGATACTTTGCCACTCTGGCTTGGCTTGTTGATCCAGCACTTCAAAGACTGCGGCTGCCATTGCATAGATTCCAGGATCACCAGAGGATACCACCACCACAAACCGTCCCTCTGCTGCTAAATCCAGGGCTACTTTTGCTCGTGCAATTTCTTCACGATTGTCAGACTCATGCAGGCGTTTATCCTTGGTGAAAGCTTTAACTAAATTCAAGTAAGTAGAATAACCAACAAAATCAGTGGCATTACGTAAGATTTCTTTGACTTCCGGCGACATCCAATCACTTCTACCTGGTCCTGTGCCAATAATTGCCAAGCGTCCCCGTGGTGTACCTGTGGTGTTAATGTCAATGGGTAAAGGTGCGATCGCAATCGTACAGGAAAAATTCGCTGTTTGCCGTTGTATTATCAATTTCCCAGCCGCCGCAGCTAATAAAGCCGCTCCGGTTGCTACATCTGTAGTATTGTTTTGAGACATAACCTGAGCGATCGCATCGGGAGTAAAGAAACGAATTGGTACATTGAGAGAATTGGCGATCGCTTGTAAACCAGGTTCAGCAGCGTCTGAGATACTAGCAAAAACCCCAGCCACTGACGCCGGAGCTAACTGTGCATCTGCTAGCATTTGTTGTACTAAGGCGACTAACTCGGAATATTCTCTACTTTGAAAGCGGGGATTAAGGGGGGTTATTCCGATGGCGATCGTTGTAGGATGATAAATTAAGTAATTTGATGTGGAATCTACTGCTTTTTCTGTAACTTCTATGACCTTTTCTGCATCTTCAGCAATAGGTAACGAACAATTTCTCAGCCAAGCCGCATTACCTTTTAATTGGATCGATTCCCCAGCTAAAAGGTCAGACATAAAGGTTTTGGCATATTCCGGGTTAGATAAGTGATAGCCTGCTGGTGGATCTTCTAACGCAATACCAAAGCGGATATCACCCGTAGTTGTGATTGCAGGTTTGATACTTAATACACTGGCAATCTTGCGTGCCAAACTATTAACACCATTGAGTCCTCCCAACAGAGGTACAACTGCACTACCATCCTCTGCAACAGCTAAAACTGGGGGTTCCTGTCGCTTGTTGGCAAGCAGTGGTGCTAAGGTTCTGATCAAAATACCTGTAGCACAAAAGCCAATAATCGGTGTGCCATTTGTGAATAACTCCCGCAGTGTAACTCCAAACTCTGTAAAACTCACATCCACATCAGAAGTCCGGCCTGCTAGTCCGTATAACTGCGCTTCTGGCAAAACACTAATAATCTTACGGGCAACGGGGATACTGTTGTTACCCAGCACAATAATAACGGGTGCAATTTTGGTCATATAGCATTCCTAAATAATTCGCTCCAGACAAGATCCCCGACTTCTTTAAAGAAATCGGGGATCTGGACTTTGTGATTTCACCTGTTGGTTAATTTACGAGAGATTTAGCCTTGTCAACATTAAAATTTTGGTATTAGATCCCGTAGCGTAATAACTACAAATTATTTTCGATTAACTGTCGATACTCGCTCTTTTGCTTCACGCCTTTAAGTTCTTTTAATAATTCCTTGTTCTTAAAGAACTGAATTGTGGGAGTTCCGCTAATACCTGCGTTTTCCGCAATTTCCCGGTCTTTGTCGATATCAATTTCCACAAAATGGATTTTGCCGTCAAAGTCATCGACGACTTTATTAAGTATAGGTTTGAGGGTATGACAAGGGCCACAACCGGGAGAAACGTATTTTACAATGAGCAGGCGATCGCTTTCATGGAAAAGTTTCCGCAGAGAATAACTTCCCCGATGACGTGTTGCAGTTAAATCAAATTCGTCATCAGTGGGAGTTTTCTTAGAGGTAGGCTGAGGCTCTAATTCATTATCGGGAGTATGTGACACTTGATGAAACTCTTGAATTAGAGCATTGCTAGACAACCACCGTTCTGCTAACATCGCCGCCATACAACCACTACCTGCTGCGGTAATTGCTTGACGATATTCATGATCCTGCACGTCACCAGCAGCAAAAACCCCTTCTAAACTTGTTTCTGGTGAACCAGGCTTGGTAACAATGTAACCCACCTCATCGAGTTCTATTTGTCCTTTAAACAAAGAAGTATTCGGAGTGTGACCGATCGCGTAGAATAAACCCTTGACGTGTAGTTCGCTTTCTTCGTTGGTTTTGGTATTGCGGATTTTCACCCCTTCCATGTGGCCGTTCCCAAACACATCCACAGGTTCAGTATTCCAGTGAACATGGATTTTGGGGTTACTCAAAACTCGGTCTTGCATAGCTTTAGAAGCCCGCATCTTTTCAGAGCGTACCAGCAAATTTACCTTAGAACCATATTTAGTTAAATAAATAGCTTCTTCTGCTGCTGAGTCGCCACCACCCACCACAGCCAATTCAGCACCGTGGAAAATTGGTGTAGCACCATCACAGATTGCACAAGCAGAAATACCACGACTCCAAAATTCATGCTCGTTGTCTAAACCTAAACGCTTTGCCGTTGCACCTGTGGCAATAATTAAACTATGGGTTTTAAATTCCCGTTCCTGTGAGCGGACTATAAACGGACGCTGACTCAAATCTACTTCAATCACGTCTTCTGTGTACAGTTCAGCCCCCCAACGTTCCGCTTGAGCCTTCATCAAATCCATCAGTTCTGGCCCAGTAATCCCTTTGGGGAAGCCAGGAAAGTTTTCTACTTCCGTTGTTGTCATCAACTGTCCACCAGGTAAACCCCCTGCTTGGAAGCCCTCAAATACAACTGGTTTCAGGTTGGCGCGTCCTGCATAAATAGCAGCTGTGTAGCCGGCTGGGCCAGAACCGATAATTACCACGTTTTCTACATTTGGGTTAGTCATGATGGCTAAGTATACGAACTCATAACGACTACGTTTAATTTAGTATAACAAATAAATTTATTGATTGTTAGTCATTTGTCATTGGTAATTTGTCATTGGTCATTGGGCATTGGGAACAGACTTGTTAAATAATTCCTCCCCCACTCCCCCCACTTCCAGACGCGATGAATCGCGTCTCTACATTACTCCCCACACTTCCCACACTCCCCTTTCTTCAATCCTTTTACGCACTAGCGAGAAACATTTTTTACTAGATTGATATGAAAGCAATTTTAAGTGGGTAAGTTACTTTTACGACTCAATAAATAATTCCTTGCAGAAAGGCACAATATATGAAAACTGAACTAAAAGCCAAGTTTTTGCAGCACATTCTTAAGAAAAGATCAGAAGACGAAGGTTTTACACTGATTGAACTACTGGTAGTAATTATTATTATTGGTATTTTGTCTGCGATCGCTCTACCCTCTTTCCTCAACCAAGCGAATAAAGGTAAACAATCAGAAGCTAAACAGTACAGTGGTTCCATGAACCGCGCTCAACAAGCATACTTTTTGGAAAATGGTGAGTTTTCAACTGGGATAAATCAGTTAGGCTTAGGTATTAATACTCAGACAGAAAACTACAAGTATGAAGTGAGTGGAACGACTTCTGCGGTTACTAATAATGGTTTATCTCTAAAAGCACCCCTGAAATCCTACGTCGGCGTGGCAATTCTATCCCAGCAAGCAGAAACAAGTGAAGCAACTACTTTGGCTGTTCTATGTGAATCTAACGTAGTAGGTATAGTAAGTAATACTCTAACTGCGGCAGTTAGTGGTACTGCACCCCAGTTGCAACCCTCTTGTCCTAGTGGCTACTCTGTACTCAAATCCAAGTAAAACTATTAGCTTCAGAGCTACTTAAATACTCAATGGAAGTGGGTAGTTTTAATTACCCACTTTCATTTTTTATCAATTACAGCAATGCTACTACCCTGAAAATTCTTAGCTATGACTTCTGTGCAATCTAATACTGAACTAAAGCATTGGCAACAACAAGCGCAACAATCTTTCATCAAAGGCAATTATAGTCCAGCGATTAACTTCTATGAAAAAGCTATTAAAGCCGAACCAGAAGTTAAGTCTCACTATTGGAATTTAGGCTTGATAATGCTGTTGCAAGAACAAGAAGTAGAAGCACAGATGATTTGGCTTCTAGGTATGGGTGAAGGAGAAGTCAAGGAGGTTGAGCAGTGGACACATGAATTAATGGAGGTATTAAAAACTGAAGCTGAACGCAGGGAGAGACTGGGAGATTATTCAGTTGCTTGGGCAATTCGTCAGCATATGCGGGAAATTAATCCCACAGATATTAATAATCTATTACATTTGATAGGGCTAACTATCAAACAGGAAAAGTTTTCTGGTGATGAATTAACTTCTTTTGGGGTGATTGAGTTACTTCAGTCAAAGCAAATTGTAGATATTCAATTATTATTACAAATTTTAGAGATTATTCTCAATTATTCTCCTTTACATCCCTCCGTTTTACAATTTACAGAAGCTTGCCTATCATATTGTGAAGAACCTCAATCTTTAATCAATATTTTGCTCCCAGCAGCAGTAAAAATAGCCCATTCTTTGCAAGCACCAAAATTTGCAGCTAGTTTAGTTGAATTGGGATTACGTCTAGATTCTCAAAATTTAGAAGCTTTACGCCATTTATCAGCTTGTTATCTGAGAGCAACTAATTATTCTCAGGGAATCGAGACAGCACAGTTATGCTATTCTCTATCAGATACGCTGTTAGATAAAGTAGCTGCAACCCACTTACTGCAACGAGGATTAATGGATACTCCTGGAAATTGGCAGAAAGTGTATGAAGTGTTAGATCAGCAAGAATCTCTACTATCATCTTTGATAGAAATACAACCTAAAAATCTTGAATCAGGTTGGGTATTGCGTCTTTTTAATGCCAACTATTTTGCACCTTATTTGCGAGACCAACCCAAGCACAATAGACAAATTCAAAATCAAGTGGCACAACTTTGTCAGATGAATGTCCAAGAGTATGCTAGAGAAAAAATTAAGCACTATAAAAAATGGAGATTAAAGCAAAAAAGTGAGTCAATTAAGATTGGATATTTATCACATTGTTTATCTAGGCATTCTGTGGGTTTGCTGGCTCGATGGTTAATTAAGCATCATAACCAGGAAAAGTTTGATATTAATGGATATTTCATCAATTATAAACAGGTAAACGATCCACTACAAGAATGGTATATTCAACAATTTGCTCAAATCTATAAAGGCGGAATTTATAGTGAAGATATAGCTGAACAAATTTATCAAGATGAAATCGATATTTTAATTGATTTAGATAGCATCACTCTAGATATTACTTGTGAAATTATGGCACTCAAACCCGCACCAATTCAGGTTACTTGGTTGGGTTGGGATGCTTCGGGAATACCAGCAATTGATTACTTTATTGCTGATCCCTATGTTTTGCCAGAATCTGCTCAAGAATACTATACAGAAAAAATTTGGAGATTGCCCCAAACTTATATAGCAGTAGATGGTTTTGAGGTGGCTGTACCGACTTTACGTCGTGATCATCTTAATATTCCTGGTGATGCAGTAGTTTATCTTAGCGCTCAACGAGGATTTAAACGTCACCCTGAGACAGCGCGATTGCAAATGAAAATTATTAAAGAAGTTCGCAATAGCTATTTCTTAATTAAAGGGCTAGCAAATGCAGAAGGTGTTCAAAGATTTTTTATGGATTTAGCAGAAGAAGAGGGTGTAGAATGCGATCGCTTGCGATTTTTACCCTTAGATCCTTCTGAGTCTATCCACAGAGCAAATTTAGCTATTGCAGATGTAGTATTAGACACTTACCCATACAATGGAGCGACAACAACTTTAGAAACACTCTGGATGGGTATTCCTTTAGTTACAAGAGTTGGAGAGCAATTTGCAGCCCGTAATAGCTACACCATGATGATCAATGCGGGTATTACAGAAGGTATTGCTTGGACTGATGAAGAGTATGTAGAGTGGGGTATTCAATTGGGGAAAGATGAGGGTTTAAGACAACAAATTGGTTGGAAGTTGAAACAGTCGAGGAAAACAGCACCTCTGTGGAATGGTAAGCAGTTTACCCGTGAAATGGAAAAGGCTTACGAACAAATGTGGCAAATATATATTAGTTCGTAGTGAGGGCTTCAGTCCTCAAAATAACTTCCCAGAGGGCTAAAGCCCTTACTACAAACATTAAAGATTATCCCAATCTTTACCATAACCTAGTACCGGATATTGAACCCACAAATCACGTAACCATTGTCGCCCATTAGCTTGTAAATACCAATGAACACTACTTTCAATCCAGTCGTAAGGGGATTTTACTAAACCATGTTTGACTGGATTGTAATGAATATAGTTAAGAGTTGTATAGTAATGTTGTTCAGAGCGAATAGCGCGATCGCTCCATCTATACCAAACTTTTCGCTTAGTTATATTGTCCTCAAGATTCCACTGACGAGAAAGCTTACCATGTATTCTACGAAACAATTCACTCAAAATCTCAAAGTTCACAACACGAACCAGCAAATGATAATGATTAGGCAGAATAATCCAAGCACAAATTGTTAAGTTCGTAGTCAGTGCTTCCGTACTCATTTCTTCATTTCCAAGATTACCAAAGTAATCAAATATCATATTTAACAGTTGCTGACGACGAGATTCAGAGTACATATAACATTGATGTTCGTAGCAAGCTGCTGTTAATAAGTAAAATTGTTTATCTTGTACAGGGTGTGGCGGTGCGTGGGGCGGATAACCACGACTCAATCGGTATTCAACTAATTCAGCTTTTTGTTCTGGTGTGAGTTTGCGATATTCATACATCATATTTTCTAAGCACTGAAGTGCTTACTACGAACTCTTGAATTTGTTAGTAGTGAGGACTTGAGTCCTCTACTTCCTAAGCACTGAAGTGCTTACTACTAACTCTTAAATTTGTTAGTAGTGAGGATTTGAGTCCTCTTCCTTTATTAATTACTCAATTTAAAAAAAATCTTGCTCTCCTACTTGCCTAAAATTTGCTAACTCATAAGATGTAAGAGTATCTCCTTTTGCTTGTATTAATGCTTGTTGATTTTCATGTTCCAAAACAATTCGCCCATGAAGACGAGGTATTAATACCTTCCACTGAATATCAGCCAAATTTCCCACTAGAGAAATTTCTAATTCATCAGTGATATCTAAATCTTCCGCCATGAGAAGATTCATGGTAACACTAGATAACAACAACTCTGCATCTTCAGTCGTAATATTATTAGTATCAATTAGTAAAGTTATATTGCTACTATCTGAATGAGTTGCGAGTGTCTTAATTACTTGTGCTAATTCTACACTGACTAATTCTTCTGCTTGCAACCAATCAGGAAAAATAATTAAATTTGTCTTTCTAAGATTTAAACATAAAAGTGTTGCATCAATTAAAGCTGAACTGACAATTTCTGCCATTTTTGTCCAAGAAAACTTTTTCGCTTGTTCTAAACCAGCAGCAATTAATGATTGACGAACACTAGGTTTTTGAACTTCGCAAAGTGCATTTGCTAGTCCATCTACATCATCATCATTGATATATATAGCTGCTTCTCCAGCTACTTCTGGAATTGAAGCGTTAGGACAAGTAATCACAGGACAAGCACAAGCCATTGCTTCTAAGACAGGTAAGCCAAAACCCTCATACTTGGATGGATAAACTAATGCTATAGCATCAGAGTAAGCTATTGCTAACTCTTTGTCGCTCAGTTGCAGCATATGAACGACACTACCAAATGTACAGGATCTAAACTGAGATTCTAATAAACCTCCACTACCTGTAACCACAATATCAAAACCATAGCTGCTAACAAGCTGTGAAAAAGCTTGGAAGAATAAAATACTATTTTTATATCCAGAGCCAATACCAGCTAATAAGAAGTAAGGCTTGGTGACACCATATTTTGTTTTAAAAAAACTTACGTCTTCAGATGTAGATTGTTTAAAAGTACTGCTAACTCCGCAATACGCTACAGTAAGAGATTCTAAAGATATATGATGAAAACATTTTGCCAAGTCAAGTGCTGTATTTTTGGAAATAGCTATATAGGCGGATGCGTGTTTTATTGCTTGTTGTTTATCTTGCCACATGGGATGATTCATATCCCAATCCATGACTTCTGGAATCATATCATAAGCCATGAATACAGAAGGTGTATTTATGGGTGTTGTATAGTAAGACGAGATAAATAATTCTGCACCTTCTTGATCGCATATTTGCTGTAAAAATTCTCGCTCAGTATCGATATTATTATAGTCATAGCGTGGTACATTCAAATACTTAATACCAGAAATTTTAGGAGCAGTACTAACACGGTCAAGTACAATAATATATTTAGCAAACTCATTGTTTGCCCACTCTTCTAATAGTGACCTCCAGACACGCGCAATCCCAGTCTGATAAAGTTGAAAAAATACTCCATCAATGATAATTAATGGCTGTGGCTTTTTAAGTTGTGGAGTTTGTAATTCTGCTGATTGTAAAAATCTCCAACTTTGATTTTCATAATCTTTATAAGCTATTGCTTTGATACCACATAATTCAGCATTTTCAACCATTGTGTCATCTTGTACCCATGAAAAGTAATGCCGTAATAAAACCGGAAATCTAGTTTGTTTTTGTAAGTTTTTCCAGTGAGAAACAGCATTTTTATATCCGTAATATTGTTCTTTGAATTCCAACTGATTTTGTGTCACATAGGCAAAATGTTGAAATACCAAACCGTGTTTTTCGGTTTCATGATGCAAAAAAGGATTTATAGCTGCAACATTCCGCCATTGACCATTTGATAAAGGTTCTTCTAGTGTTGGTGGTTCATGTGCTACCCATACTGCGCCTGGTTTATATCGCCAGGTTCTCAACCATTCTTGTCTGGGATTTTGAGAATAACAGTTACGAGTGCTAATCATTAAATTTTCCCCGACAAAATACCAACACCAATAAAAAGCGGCTGTTTTTTCAGGATTGTCAATAAACATTTGTCGTGCAGTACAAATCTGATTAACAGTCCATAATTCATCTACATCTATTTGCCACAATAAACATTCTTCGTTGATGTTAAATAATGGCTCATTAACCATTTCTCTTTTTCCATCCCAGAAAACACCTTCAGGTTGTCGATAAACTGTAATGTTATCTGGATATTGGCGCACTAGTTCATCTAAATATTCTGTTGTAGTGTCATTACTGCGTCCATTGCAATGAATTGTATCACTTATCTGTCCACCCAGCTTTAAACTCCATCCGGTATCATGTTGAAGTTTAGCTACACCTTCGACTATGTGCCAATGCCATTTAAAAGATAATTGTTTGAATACTTCAATATGATATCGAATGAATGGTTCGCCGTTGAGAACTATCGTAAAAAAGTTAATAGGTATATTGACATTATAATTAATTTGCTGTTCAGCTTGGATTTTAAAATCATCAACTCTTCTAAATACTGAGTAACCATTACGGAGGGAAAGATTTTGAATAACTAATTCATAATTATGATCTAAAGTTAATCTTTGATGATTTTGATAGTTTTTGAAAGTATTGATATCATCTAGGAATATATATTTTGCTCCATAAATCTCATTAATTTCACTTGTACCAGTAAACTCAGAACCATCAATTAAGACAGCATCAAAATATTTGATATTGTTTTGTTCTTTAATTTTCTTAATTCCATTTTGAGGAAGTCCAGAAGTTTTTAAATATTCAATATCTTGTTTTAGCCAGCCTATAACTTGCTCAAGAGGGTAGTGAGTTAGATTTGTGTTTGTACTGCTATAAAATTTTATAATTTCATTAATACTTGGAAAGCTCTCTAAAGAAACAGATGAGATATTATAGCATTTAACAAAAGAGTAATTAGCATACTTTTTTTTTAACTTTGTAAATCTATTTTGTGAAATTTCAATGCAAAATAATTGTGGGTTATTTTGATTTTCTCGTAGACCTGTAACAAATGCTTCTGTACTTCCTTCTCCTGAAGATGAACCAATTTCTAAAACTGTTTTGATGTCGTCTTGTTTAACAATTTCTTTAATTATGTGGTAAAAATTATCATTTTTAATTTCAGGTGAAATAATTTCGTCTAATTGCGAAGTTAATATTTTATTTTTATCTAAATTTTCTAGAAAAACTTGAACAGAAGATAGTATTTCAACAAAATTCCATTCTGTTATCTCAGTTTTTTTTGGATCTGGCAAATAGAAATGCCGTCCTCCATCTCGTGGATTTATCTTAGAGTAGCGACGAACTTTTGTACGTCGTTGTTCTTCAGTATTAATCAATAAATCTAAATGATAGATACTTAATTCATTTAAGCATATACCTTGATAATTAAGATTATGAATTCTTTCATGAATCTGTTCCGTATAATAAATATCCTGATTATATTTAAATAAACGCCGTTGGAAATCGGGATAATGTGGTGAGCTAGTAAGATAATAATGTTTACTAAAAGTAGTAATCCACTTTCTAGGAATCCAAAAATTGTCACTATCTAAATTCTGATTTGAGTTTTTGACATAACTTAAAAAATCTCTGCACTTTATGTCAATAAATTCATCTGAGTCAAGAACAAATATCCAATCAGTATTAATTAAATCTAAATATAAATTCCTTTGCTGAGAATGATTACCTGACCATTTTGAATGTACGATTTTTGCACCATAATTCAATGCAATTTCACAAGTCGAATCCGTACTACCACCATCAACTATAATTAACTCATCATAGACATACGCTAAAGATTCCAGAGCAATGACTAATGTTTTTTCTGAATTTTGCACCATCATGCACACAGAAAGACTTGGCATATAGTATTTCAGCTCCTGAATGAAAGTATTTAGGTTAAAAAACTGTATATAAACAACTATTTGCGATCGCTTTTCCCTTGAGCGACTTGTTGCTTCAATTGCTCCAGTGTTCTTTTATAATCTTGTCTTTCAGGATTCAGTTTCACCAACTTTTCTAAAGGTTCAACAGCACCCTTTAAATCCTGTGACTGTAACCGTATTTTTACTAACCCTTCTAAAGCAGTTCTATTTTCTGGTTCTCGTTGTAACACCAACTCAAAACCCTGCTCCTGTTGCTGTAATGAAGACTCAGCAGACACAGGTTGGGTTGAGGGATTCTCGATAACCTGTTGCAGTGTAGGAACTATAGCAAAAACCCCGGAGCCAACAAAAGATACAATTGACACCCAGGTTAAAATCCTTTTTCGCCGCTCAATTTTCTTGTTGCGGTTAAGTAGGTATTCTTCTCCAGAACTAGCCATCTTGAAAGTGTTACTGCGGTAAATACTTAAGTACCAGCAAGCCTCCTGTTAAGAGAATACCCAGCGTCTCTGAAAAACTAACATTCTTATTCAAAGTTTTTAATTTGCAACAAAAGCATCAAACCTACCAAGCACAGCTATATCTTCTGCATCGAATTCTACAGGCGTTCCACTACGAATAAGTTCGGCAAAATCTTCATTAGGAACCATCACAGTCAACGTATATAAACGTCCCAAACCCGTATTCTCAATCACATGAGTGCCAGTAGCTGGTACTAATAAACTATCTCCAGCTTTAATTGCAATACTTTTACCATCACAAGACGCTCTACCTTCGCCTTTGAGAACAAAAAACATTTCTACTGCGAATTGATGGCGATTAGGGGGAGTTTTTCCGCCAACATCAAAAATTTCTACACAACAAGTTAGGGAAGTATTTGCGATCGCCGGATCAAATACGATCGCCAAACGATTTGAATCCTGCGGACTAATACGATAAACTTGGTAATCTTTGGGAGATTTGACAACAGGAATTACACAGCAATTGATCATATGTCATTTGTCCTTTGTCATTGGTCATTGGTCATTGGTCATTGGTCATTGGTCATTGGTCATTGGTCATTGGTCATTGGTCATTGAGGTAGTTTTTAATTACTATCTACGAACCACTAACCGTTAAACACTAATCATTAATTGCTTTGATCATTGGTCATTGGTCATTGGTCATTGGTCATTGGTCATTGGTCATTTGTTTAGTAGGTAGTTTTTAATTACTATCTACGAACCACTAACCGTTAAACACTAATCATTAATTGCTTTGAAAATTGCTTCTGAATCTGTGACAAAACCGAAACACTGTTTGACGTTATATAGTGTTGCTAACCAACAATATTCAGGGGAAGTTGTCGCTGTACAATCTTTAACTAATATGCAGTCGTATCCTAAAAAGTTAGCATCTTGTAAAGTTGCCATGACGCATTGATCAGCATTTACACCAGCAAAAAATAGTGTGCTTCTGCCCAAGTTCCGCAGGATACTATCTAAAGGAGTATCCCAGAAACCACTCATGCGGTATTTATCAATAAAAACATCTCCTGGCAATTGTTCGAGTTCATCTACCACTGCTGCTGCCCAACTACCTTTCATCAGTACCTTAGCACCGTTAGTGGGTAATGGATCACCTAAGCCCACACCTTCCCCTGTGGAATTGTAGACGTGATGTACACCCGCACTAATATTGAGTAAGTCAGGACGGTTTCCCCAATTTACCCATATTATCGGAACTCCAGTTGCCCGCAGTGTAGGCAGTAGATGTTGCAAAGGTTGGATTGGCTGACGCGCTGGATTGACATCTACGCCGATGTGTGATAACCAACCATCAGGGTGACAAAAATCATTTTGCATGTCAATGACGAGGATGGCAGCTTTTGCGAGATCAAGGCGCAGATTTTTGGTTTCTGTTGCTAAGATAACGGGTTGTGGGTTAAGGGGAGGACGAGTGATATCTGCGATCGCCTGATTTACTGCCCAAGCGTTTGGTGCAATTCCTAATTTCCGAAGAGGCAGATCCATAAAAGCAACATCCAACATCATTGTTTACTTTGTAACTTGAAATTAGCTTCAGAGCTTAATTACTTAATTAAGGTTAAACATTCGATGAACTTTACTATTCAGAATGCTTTAATTCCTGTCGAGGATGGTTACAGCACCGTTGATGTGCAAGTGAGCGAGGGAATTATTAATGCGATCGCACCCCAGCTTGAGGTGGTGGGGACAGCAATTAGCGGTGAAAATAAACTTTTATTACCAGGATTTTTTAACGCCCATACCCATTCCTCAGAAATGTGGCAACGGGGGATCATGTCTATGTTACCCCTAGAATTATGGCTAGCAGAACTCTATGATTTCGCGCCTCTAGATCCCGAAAAAGTTTACCTCAGTGCTTTAGGAACAGCAGTGGAAACTCTACTTTCTGGCGGTACGAGTGTCGTAGATCATTTAGTATTAATACCTGGTAAAGAATTTGAAACAATTGCCACAGCAGTTCGCGCTTATAAAGAAGTTGGTATTCGTGCCTTTGTTGCGCCTCTGATTCAAGATGAATCGATTACTGCTGGTATTCCATCCGGGGAAACTCAACAAAATCATGAACCTTATTTTCGCTCAACGCAAGCAACATTAGAAATTATTGAAGCAGCAGTAAAACAGTTTCATCGTCCAGAAGAAGGTGTTAATATTGTTGTCGCCCCAACTGGCATCCAACTGTGTTCTGATGCTTTATTTGATGGATGTAGACAGTTAAGTGAAAAGTACAATCTTTGTCGTCATTCCCATTTGTTAGAAACCAAAGCACAGGAAAAACTAGCTCAAGAAAAATATGGTTGTACCGCCGTTGCCCATCTCCAACGCATTGGTTTTTTAGACTATCGTACAAGCCTAGCCCATTGCGTCCATCTGACTGACAATGATATTGCTATTCTCGCTGAAACTCAATCTACAGTAGTTCATAATCCTTTAAGTAACTTGCGTTTGGGTAGTGGGATCGCCCCAATTTTAAAATATCGGCAAGCAGGAGTAAACGTAACTTTTGGTTGTGATGGTGCATCTAGTAATGATTCCCAAGATTTACTAGAAGCGATCAAAATTGGTTCTATTTTACATAACGTCACCGATTTAGATTATCAACACTGGATTACACCTAGACAAGCAGTAGAAATGGCTGCTTTTGGTGGTGCAAAGGGATTGAATACAACTGATAAACTTGGTTCTTTAAGTGTTGGGAAAAAAGCAGATTTAGTACTTTATGATCTGACTAATTTATCATTATTACCGCGTACAGATCCCATCGGTTTATTAGTTTTAGGACGTCCCAGTAATGTAGTTAATAGTGCGTGGGTGAATGGTAAACAAATTGTTGCTGAGGGGAAAGTTACAACTATTGATGTTGATAAATTGCGGCAAGAATTATTCCATCACAGTCAGTGGGATACTCAGCGCCAATCTCAAACTGTTGCCCAAATTGAACCACATTATCGCTTGGTGATGGGGTTGTAATTTCAGAGCGATCGCATGATTTGAGTGTAGGCGATCGCTCATCCTTGATTTTGTCTGATTTCAAATATTTGACGGTGCTTACCGAATAAGGTTCATGAATCAAGTGACGAGTAAAAAAGTGTGGCTTTGCGGCTTTTGCATATCTTTATTGACTGTCGGTTGCACAAGCACTAATTCTACTAGCAGTGAAGCCAAAAACAACAGACAAACAAATATTCCCAAACAGGTCATAACGTCCAGCACTAATGATTCGTCAAAAGGCGAATTGTACAACCGAATTGAAGAAATATCTCGTACTGCTCAAGGGCGCGTTGGGGTTGCAGTCACAATGCTGGAAACAGGAGAATCAGTAACTCTGAATGGGGATCAGCGCTTTCCGATGCAAAGCGTTTATAAATTTCCTATTGGAATGGCTGTACTAGCTCAAGTAGACCAAGGAAAGTTAAAACTAGAGCAGAGAATCCGTGTTGAAAAAAACGATTTCGTCTCAGAACGTCAACACAGTCCAATCCGAGATGATAATCCGCAAGGAGTAGAACTAAGTCTAACTCAACTGCTGAAGTATATGGTGTCCGAAAGCGACGGTACAGCTTGTGATGTGCTGTTAAAACTTGTTGGCGGGCCGGAAGTTGTCATGAAGTATTTGCGTGATCTTGGTATAAATGGCATCAACGTGATCAACACCGAGAAGGAGATAGGACAAGACAAATCAGTCCAGTATCGCAACTGGGCAACACCTGAAGCAATGATCGTTTTGTTACGCGCATTGCACGAGGGGCGAGGGCTTTCAAAATCTAGCCAAGGGTTGTTGCTGCGCTTGATGACGGAGACACCCACAGGTTTAGGACGCATCAAAGGAATGTTACCTGATGGGACGGTTGTAGCACATAAGACTGGCACATCACGCACTGTTAACAGAGTGACGGCTGCAACAAATGATGTGGGACTGGTGACGCTATCAAATAGACAGCACTTGGCTATAGCGATTTTTGTTTCAGATTCTACAGCTGAAGATGCTGCACGCGAAGAAGTTATAGCAAAGGTGGCGCGGGCTGCATGGGATAAATGGAGTCAGTGAAGTTGTACAAAAGTAGTGGCGATCGCTTATCTTTATTTTTCTAGTTCCAATTATCTATAGGACTTACGTAAAAAACCGGACAAACTCTTATTTCTCTGTGTCCTGGTGCGTTCTCTGTGGTTTGTTTTTCCGTTACCCATGCGTAAGTCCTGATCTAATTTTTCCTAACTTTGACATTCCAAAGCTTTCTTTTGCATGGTTTTGAAGATGTTATAAAAACCATTAGCACGAGAAGGTGTCAGGCTAACATTTAAGCCAGTTTCTTGAATAAAATCTGGAGTGACTTGAACAATTTCAGCAGGTGTAAGTCCATTCAAACCTTCAATTAAAAGACCAACTAATCCTTTAGTTAATTGAGAATCTGAATCGCCTTGAAATATCACTTTATCCTCTGCCAAAGCAGCCGTAATATAAACTTGGGAAACACACCCAGGTACTTTGTTTTCTGAGATTTTATCAGCTTCTGGAAACTCTTTTAGCTTCTGACCATACCAAATTAGCTGTTCATAGCGTCGTTTCGGGTCTGTAGCACGTTGAAAGCGCTGGACAATTTTGGCAAGGTTTGGTGGCAACGAGTTTATGATCGAGGACATAAGACAATTGAACAAGCGAGCATACACCTTGAGTTTAGATGATTTTACAGGTGATTGTGCAGTTCGTAGTAAGCAGACAATATGGTTATCGCCAAAAGGGGAATTAAAGATTCGCGAAAAGAAAACCAAGCTAAAGCTATAAAAATTAGATATGTATTAATTTTGCAAACTATTGCGTAAATTAGTTTTAGGACTGAATTCGGTCTACTATATATTAGTAGCTCTTGACATAGGAGAATTACTATGTTCTTGATGCATAAACCCTCAGGAACTTTAGTCGAGATTTTGACTCTAGACCGACTCTTCAACCCCTGTATCAAAGAAGTAATGGGAGTGACACACGCAGGCGAAGAATTACAAGAACCTGATTCCTACACCAAATTGGAAATGGTGTTTCCCTCTGGTGAGTATTTACCGCGTTGTTGGCTAGATTCACACTATCGTGATCCAGAACACTCAATTAATCATCAGGAGTTTAGTCTCACCACTAGTTAACTGTTTGGAAGTTGTCTAAATTAACGTGAGTTCGATAGATTTCATGAGCAACGACATCTCGCCCTCAACTAATATAAATAGCTGGCTCATAACCAAAACCTACTAAAAGTGGGTTGAAGGGCTTGTTCAGTTAGTCTACTTTCAGTAGACTTGGACTATGAGCCGCGCAGTTTACTTGCGAGCTATTTGATTGCTTGGTCTGAGAATATTTATCGAACTCAAATCAACTTATAATCGACTTTGACTTGGCACCAAAATCATCGAAAAATAAGGTACTTGAACAGGATCTACTTCATCAAGAGAGATAATTTTTTGATTTACCATCGTTCCTCGTTCAATGTAACGCGCCCGTGATCCCATTCCTAAGTGATCCAACACATCGCGCACTTTCGCAAAATGTCGTCGCAGTTTAATAATCGCTGCTGCATCAGCGTTTAACAATTGTGCTTTCAAGGTTTCGGCTGGTAGGGTGGCTGGTAAAACGCTAAAAACATCGTTGCGATAACTTAAAGGAACTGTCAATGCAGAAGCACACCCCATTGGTGAGGAAACTCCTGGCACAACTTCTGTTTCAAACTGGTCAGATAACCGTGTAAATACATACATGAATGAACCGTAAAATAACGGATCGCCTTCACACAAAACCACCACATCCCGTCCAGCGGCGAGATGTTCAGCAATAGGAATGACAACTTGATCGTAAATTGGTTGTGCTTCGTACGGGTCAAGGGCGCGGGGGAGATGATACTCCACCTCAATTTGATTCCCAGAAAGGTATTCAGCCACAATACCCCTAGCAATACTTTCTTTATCTTCTGCTGATTGATAGGCAACCACTTGACAAGATTTTAACAGGCGTAATGCCTTGAGAGTTAATAGTTCTGGGTCTCCAGGCCCAACACCAACACCATAAAGACGACCTTTCATCATTCCTTCTCCGTTGCTAAGGCATTAACTGCGGCAGCTGCGATCGCACTTCCTCCCCGACGTCCTTTTAATGTCATAAATGGCACACCACGACTATCGGCTGCAAGTGCTGCTTTTGACTCTGCGGCTCCCACAAATCCAACCGGAAAACCTAGAATCAACGCGGGTTTAGGTGCGCCTTCATCCAGCATTTCCAGTAGTCGAAATAAAACAGTAGGTGCATTACCAATCGCTACCACAGATCCTTCTAGGTGCGATCGCCACAATTCTAAAGCCGCAGCAGAACGAGTATTTTCCAGTTTTTGAGCAAGTTGTGGTATGTCGGGATGATTCAGAGTGCAAATCACTGCATTATCTGCTGGTAAGCGCTTACGGGTAATTCCTTCAGCCACCATGCGACAATCACACAAAATCGGTGCGCCTGCTGCTATTGCTGTACGTCCAGATTGGACAGCAGTAGACGAAGCTACTAAATCATCCACAATATCAGTCATTCCGCAAGCATGAATCAAACGCACTGCTACCTTAGCCACATCCGGCGCCAGCACAGATAAATTTGCCTCAGCGCGAATCATAGCAAAGGATTTACGATATATTTCATTTCCATCTCGAAGATAATCAATAGTCATTCGATTTTAAATTTTAGATTTTAGATTGTTTTGTCCCCGTGTTCCCTTGTCCCCCGTGTCCCCCGTGTCTCCCTTGTCTCCCTTGTCCCTCCTCCCCTCCTCCACCATCTCTTGCAACTCTGCAATGCTATATCGGTTGGCGAATTCTCCCAGTGATTCGTGGCGAGTTAGACGTTTTGCAGTGTAAACTTGGAGAATTGTTTCTACCAATGAGGGTAATTCTGCAAACGCCACACACTGGTAAAGTTCTCGCCCGAATTTGCTTTCATTGTCACTATCTCCAACATATAAGTGATACTTTTCTTCACTGACACCCAAGAGAGTAATATCGTTGTTGTTGTGTTGGGCGCAAGATTTTGGACATCCTGTAAAGTGAAGATTGACAGGTTGATTTAGGGTAATGCGTTGATCTAAATACTCAGCTAACTTTAAAGCATGATTTTTGGTATCCGTTGCTGAGGATGCACATCCTGTAGTACCAGCACACGCAACTAAAGCGCTGTGTATTTTGGTTGGCGACCAATGCAAATCTAGGTTTTCTATTTTGCTCTTGACTTCGTGAATATACAGTTGAGGAATATCTGTTAACAGAAGATTCTGCCAGGGTGTGAGCCTCAGTGTACCACTTCCGTAATTTTGGGCGATATCTGCTAAACCGTGCATTTGCCATGTTTCTAATTTACCGAGTGGTAGTACAACACCAATGTAGGAAAGTTCTTGTTGTCTTTGGGGGTGAACACCAAGGTGGAGATAGCGAGTTATGTAGGTTTGTGTGGATGGAGAGGGGGGGATATTGGGAAGTTGTTGCAAGGAGTAGGGAAGATAACTTTCTAGTTCTTGGAGAAATCTTTCTCTACCCAAGTTGTGTAGAACTTCAAACAAACGAAGTTTACGAGATTTGCGATAGGCTGTGATCTTTTCTGGTTCTATTGCAGAATACTGTAAATAGACTTTGGCGATCGCACCTACTACGTCTACACATGCTTGGGGTTGCAGTAATATGCCTGTATCTAGAAATGATTCACCTAAATTCAGTTTGAGGTGAAAGTAAATCTGTGTACTGATTTCAACCGCACTGAAGACAATATCATTGGGGCGATCGCACACCTTTAACGCGCCTCCACCGTCAACTGCAATGCTAAATTTTGGTGACAAGGGCGCAAGTTCAGCATGGCTACTGATGTAATTATCTAATGTGCGAATGAGCGATCGCGTATCAATCAACTCTTCTGCATCAATCCCAGCTGTTGGGCTACCCATAATATTACGCAGATGATCAACACCCGCAATTGGCGAAGCTAAACCAACTTTTCGGAGTTGGTGCAAAACTTCAGAATTTATTTCTGTGTGAACTTCGCGAATTTGGAAGTTAGCGCGATTAGTAATATTGACATAACCTGCGGCAAACTTATCAGCTAAATCAGCGACCATCCGAAATTGTCCAGTAGTGACAATCCCTCCAGGGATACGGATGCGTGATAGAGTACCGTCTCGCGCGGACGTGCTATAAAAAATACCAGGACAAGGAACAGAAATTGACGAGAAATACACCTCTAAGCCTCCTTCCCTGTGCGACGCAGGGAGCAGAGAAACAATGTGTCTTTTGACACCCTTAGAAATTGGCGTTCTGACTAACCGAATTAGTTGCTTGTAGCTGGTTGTTTTAGTAACTAGTACTTAATAACCAATCGGATTACAGCTGCGGCACAGTACCGGGATTTCACCGGACTTTCCCAACTCTAAGTTTGAGTAGTTTAGCATGAGTTTGTGCCTCATATAGATAAAATCAAAACTTAGATTAATATTCTTTAAATTCCTTCCTGACTTGAAAGAATGCAGATTTTAATGCCTAATGGTTAAATTTTTATAGTTTTTTAAGCTTTTCTCCGTTTTGGGAAGGGATTTGGAGAGGGATTAAAGTAAATTCATCAAACTTACGTTAAATCAAATCACAATCTCTATGCCTAATCTACGTCACAAAATTTAGATATGACAAATTTGGAGGACTTAAATCAAGTTCTCTATCATCCACCATTATTGACTAGCCAAAAAGCAAACTGGAGCAACATTTTTCTAGCTCATTATCAACATCCTGGTTCAGAAACTTGTGAACATACGATGCAACAGTTGACGCTAGAAATTATGGATGTTAATTCGTGGACGCGGGAGATAGCAACAGTCTACTCAACTCGTTTAAAGACTTTTGTGACTATGTCCGTTGGTCACTTGGCTTGTTTATTAGATTTATCTTTTGATATTCTGCGCTATGAATGGATTTATTTTTTGAACATCCATAAAATTGCACCTCAACTTTATCGTGCTAGCAATGGTCGTTTGTTGTGCGAAGTGCTGCGTACTCACCCAGACAGGGAAAAAATTGTAGAATTTGCTTTAAAACCTGGCGTACTCGAAGCCATGCAAAAATTAGAACAAGCAAATCCACTTGCTGAAATTCTGCTTGCTTTTCTACAGGATAAATTACCAGAACCACAACAGGTGTCTGTTCCCACTTTTGAAAATTCCATCAAGCTTTCTTAATCTATTTAGCATAAAACTCAGTAAAATTACTGTGTTTTTTTTGTATGTATGCGTATACAAATAAAGAGAGATATACAGTAAGAGCGTTAGCCTGAAAACCAAGGAGAGTGTATATAACAAAGTCTTTACACTTAGTCTATGCTCTCTCCTTGTTTCTATTTTTGTATGTAAAAAATAATCTAACACATATTTGTAAGGGCGCATAGCTATGCACCCTTTAACTTTATTTCACCCGTCCCCGGAAGCGAATGAAACCATAAGAATCAGTAGGTGTACCCGGAGCGATCGCATTAGGTAAATCCCCTAAATTCACAACTATTGCACCATTGGTGTTAGCACCACCACAGTCAACTGTAGGATAAACATCTGTTGGATCTTCGCCAGGAGAAAAGTACTGGGCGATATCTCCATCTTTAATATTGCTAAGAGATTCAGTATTACCGCTATACTGCCAGAGAATCCCCCGATCAGCCTTCTCTAAGCCAGTGCTGTTTTTGGTGGGGAAACTATTAAAGGTGGTGGGGATGAAAGTAACATTATTGGGGATGCGATCGCACATCAAAACTTTGGGTGCAGTTGCATCACCTGCGGAGAGGAAGTAAACGGTATATTCTACCTCATCATTAGGACGAACAGTACCACCGTTGATGAGACCTTGTAAGTAATTACTCTGCCAATTAGAGTTGTTATCATCAGTATCACGAGGGGTTGGTACATAGTTAGGAGAATTGTTGTTATTTACACCGTCGATGAAATCGGTAAAAGATGACTCGTTAATGGCGGTAATGCGTTTGACTAACAATATGTTAGGGTTGCTAGAAACAGGTTTATCAAACCCAAAGTTTTGATTGGTCAAAGAACTACCAGAGACAGTCACAGCTAAGTTATTGGGTGTACCCAAAGTGTAACCAGGAGGAATATCTGTATCTGTAGTATCTACCTGAATTTTGTAATTACCGCTAGTAACACCAGTGAATATGTAAGTACCATTGGTATTGGTGGTGGTACTTGTGATGAGGTTGTTATTGCTATCTAGTAATTTGACAGTAATATTTGCAGGTAATTTCGGTTCAGTTGCATCCAAATCATTGCCACCGTCAGTATCTTCGTAGAGAGTACCGGAGATAGTGGTAGCCACTACAAGTGTTGAACTAGCAGCACTAGCATTGTCACCAACGAAAGTCTTCAAAGCTCCGGCTGCAATAATATTTGTATAAGTACCTGCACTACTAGCTGTAACATTCACAGAAACGGTACAACCACCAGCTGGTATTTTGAATCCATTATTTAGGCTGATAGAACTACTTCCTGCTGTTGCAGTAACTGTATTTCCAGAAATAGTTGTACAGGTACCACTTAACCCATTAGGATTGCTAACTGTCAACCCAGATTGAAAATTGTCGATTAATGTTTGTATGAGATAAATAGGAACTGAGTTTGTATTACCCAGAGTCAACGTCAGAGTACTAGTTGCAGGTACACCTGTTACAGTACTTGGGCTAAATGTCTTAGTAATTGTAGGCAAATCCGGTGCTGGAGAACCACAAGCAGCCAAGTCGTTTGTTCCAACAGCACTAGTAAGTAGAGTTGCAACTTTTGTACTCGTGTTCAACTCATAAGTCCCACCACTAGTACTAATATAGAATTTACTTGTAGATGGGTCAATCGCCAGACCATTGACAGCAGCACCACTAACTCCTGTAATAAGATTATTTCCATTAACTGGTGTTGCTGTAGCTGTAGTACCAGAAATAGTAATCGAATAAAGCTGGGAAGTGTAGCTACCGGAATTGCTGCTAGTGTCACCAACCGCATAAAGAACACCGTCAGTGCCGATCGCAATATCTCCGTTAGTAATTCTGCTGGTACTATCATTATTTCCGGGAATACCACTAATATTTATCGTGGAGCCTACCTGGCTACCTGTAGCGGGATTGACTTCAATTAATGTTTTGTTTGAGTAATAAACATATAATTTGCCACTGGCATTAAACGTAGCACCAATAATAGTTGTTGTGGTACCAGGAAGAGTTCCTGTTAGAGTGATTTGACTGCCTGTATTTGGATTGTAAACAACTGTTTTGCCTGTAACCCGATTCACGAAAAATAGATTACCAGTTGATGGTTGGGTGGCGATCGCATTAATGTTACCACCACTATCATAAGTGGCGATGTTTACATAACTTTTTGTGATTGAGTTGTAGTAACCAATTACACTTTGACTGCTTGTAGGCACACCAGACCTGCTAAAATACACACCTGCACAAGCACTAGCCCAACTGCGTTGAGGATTAAAAGTAATACCAATTCCAACGCTAGCGCTAATGGTTAGTAAGGAAGTAGATAGGGGAATTATACTTGGAAGAGTTTTCCAAGTAAGCTTATCGATCACTCTTAGATACTTTAATAAAGATTTCATTGCTCGATTTAATTAATGTATTAGTTGACACTCAGATATAAAATTTATTTACGTAATGAATGTAGAGACATAACACTGCTACGTCTCTACATTGGGGTTTGGGTATTACATCCATAAATTTGCGGGGTTATTTTTGTCTTCTTCCCATTTGGTGGGGTTGTTGATGATGTATTCTCGAATGCGCTCTAAAGAAGCATCCGCCCGAATGATGTGGTCGTAGAATCGTGATTGCCAAGCGAAATGGTCATAACCGTTTTTGTGACACCAACGGGTGACAGCAGATTTGTAGGAATGAATAATAGATTGCAATGAACCGGATTTTAACGAACCAAATTTATTAGATTCATCTGTCGGTTGTAGAGACGCTATATATCGCGTCTCTACATCTGGGGGACGGTCGATAACAACAATGCCGTGTACGTGATTGGGCATAATAACGTAGGCATCAATGTAGGCGAAATCAAAATGATTGGGAATATCTGTCCAAAAACGTTGCCCAATTTCGCCAATTGGAGAAAATTGCACCTCACCTGCAATCACATTGCCAAAGAAATGGATGCGATTTTTGGTACAAATAGTAATGAAATACGAACCGTTGGCGGCATAATTGCGATCTGGCAAACGGGTTGATTCGATTCTGTATTTACCCTGAAATTTTGGTTGCGTCATGGTTTCAATTCCAAATCCGTTACCCTGGCGTGTAGAGACGCGATATATCGCGTCTCTACATTTGATGGGAAATTTCATATCTCGGTTTTCCGTACCCCCGTTGTCGCCTTCTTCAATTTCTCCACCAAGGTCTTAGTAGATTCTTGCTGCTGGCGTGGCGGGACTTTTTGCAATCCAAAACCATCAAATAATTCGTTCAACTTCACCGTCAAACCCAAATACGGCCCACCTGCGGAACGAGTACCGGAAAAATCACGGTCATCAACTTTACCAAAAGAGTAACCAGCAGACAGCCGTAAATTAGGTGTGAGATAATAACCTGCTTCAACAACAAAACCTGTTTCTGTATAATTACCTTGACTAATTAATCGTGCTTCACCGACTAAATCCATGCTATATCCCAAGCGATAGGTTGCCCGTAATTGTCCTAAGTTAACTATGCTAGTTCCAACTAAATCTTCTGCTAAATATGAAGTACTATTACGTAGAGCATACTTACCATAAAATTCCCATTGCCAATTCGGGGCGTAGATAGCTTCCACAGCAAAGGTATGGTCTTCGGAACCTGTACCACTCCCCAACAGAACAGTGTCAGGAATCACGGCGGGATTTTTGCGATATTCATACCGCAGCAAGGCGTTAAACTTATCGTTTTTAGGGTCACGATAGGCTAAACCTAATTTCAGACTGGCTGTATCCCCTAATCCTGTTAGTTTTTGATTGGAAGAATTTGCCTGTTGATAACGCGCTAAGGCAGTGAGTGAAGGTGATATTTTACCTGTTGCACCTGCGGAAATTACGGTATTGGAACCACTCGAAGAACTGCGATGCTCGAAACGGGCGCTGGCTTGGAACTTTGGGTTGTTGGTGTATTCCAAACCGATGCTATAGCTATCACCACTACCAACCCCCAATGAGTAGCCACTTTGACCGACAGCAGAAGGTTGGGGAAATTGTTGTCCTGTTGCAGTACGTCCGAAGAAGTTACCAAATATATGTTCGTAAGCAAGATTGAGTTTTAAACCAGGGGCGATAGTCCAACGGTTATTTAATCCAATGGCTCCTTGAGTAGTCAGTTCGTTGGCTCCACCGAAAATGGTATAACGACCGGTGAGAGTGGTATCTCTACCAAGTTTATGTTGACCGTTGACACTCAAGCTGGTGATGGAGTTATTGTCATATTGGCCGCGAGTGAAAAACTGTTGCGCTAAGTTGACGTTCACACCAGGTAAAACAGCCCAATTTAAGCCAAAACCTGTCCTGTCTGGATAAACAGCATCAGTTTCGGAAGATAAAGTCAGTTCATTAAGTGCTTGGAAAGTGAGAGTTTTGGTAATTGGGATTTGGAGTTGCGATCGCAATTGGTCGGAATTTGTAGAGACGTTGCATTGCAACGTCTCTACACACAAACGATCTTCTCTATCGCGATGTATCCAGTCCACATCTAAGGTAGCTTTACCAAAACGCTGTTGAATCCCCGCAGAAATTGTTGTCAGAGAATTATCAACTTTGCTCCCAGGAACTGCTTCTGTGCGCGGTGCAAATAACTCCTCAAAAGTATCTAGCGGTTGGGGTGCAGTCCCAAAATTATCTTCGTGGTCGTATTGGAACCGTAAATTAGTCGTAGACGAAATTTTTCCTGTCAATTGCGCCCCGTAGCGAGTTTGACCAGGAACAAAGCTAGTTGTAGCATCATTAGCAAAACCTGCATCTGTGGAACGGTAGTAGGTGCGCCCTCGAAAACCTGGGAGAATTTCTCCTTCAGCTTCAATCCGGTACGCTGAACCACTCACCTTTCCTGAGAGATCAGAACTATTTGTGGAACGTGCGTATTCTGCGATCAGTTTTCCTCTTGAACCCAAAGCAATCTGTGCATCTGCACCATAGAGTTCAAAGTCACGCATCCCCTGATCTTGTTGGAAGTAAGTTGTTCCGATCCAACTTTCTTTGTTGAGGGTGCGGTCAAAGTTGTATTGCAGGCGACCAGCATAAATATTACTATCGGAACCACTACCTTTGTATTGGTAAGTAACGACAATACGCCGAACTAGAACCTGTCCATTCTCATCTAGCTCAGTACGTTGAATGGGTTCTCGGAATAAGATAGTACCGCGATCGTAGTCAATTTCGTAATCAGAACCGCGATTAAGTTGTTTACGTTCCAGGACAGTACCAGGACGGTTCAGTTCTTCCGACTCAATAGTGATGTTTTCACTACCCCCAACCAGTAATCTCTGTGAGAGGAAATAGTAACCACTCGTACCGTCAGGAGCAATAGTATCTCGTTGAAAGGCTTCAACGTTATTGGCATATAAACCAGTGAATTGTAAATTTCCCAGGCTATAGTTAGCTTTGAAGCCATGTAATTGACGCGTGACTGAAGTAAATTGCTGAGATGAACGGGCAAATTCCTGAGTGGTATAGTCGCCCCACATGAAATAATCGGGGTCAGCACCAGGTATTTTGGGCGATCGCTCTAACCGTGCATAGATGCTATCAGTAGAAGGAGTGATGACTTCTGTTTTAGAACTGTCACCATAGACAGGATAGTTTTGGTCGTTGAATTGAAAACTACGAAACAGTCTGTTATCACAGTTGCAATCTTCATTTAAATTCCGAAAACTGTTGTAAGCACCAGTAAATAACCATTCTCCAATCGCCCCAGTCGCAAAGATTGACGAACGCACATTTAATTGAGTGCTATCGTTTTTATTCGGGGGAAGAAAATCACGAAAACTGCTGTAGTAATCTGTACCCCTCGCACCCAAACGTACATCTACAACCCCAGTTACCAAACTCGGACGTAAAGCTGTTTCAAATTGTAGTTGTGTATAGGCTTCTAAATCATTGGCGATCGCTCGAATTCTGACAGTTTGAGCATTCAAACTTGATTTGAGAGTAGCGCTAAATTGTCCTTTCTTTGCCTCTACTTGAAATCCGGGTTCATCAGGTTTAAAGTCTTTACCAACAAACTCACCAACAGTCGGTATCAGAGTCACAACTCCATCGCGGTTGGAGCGATTCCCATTTTGATCTCGGAATTCGCCTTTCACTGTCGCTGTAGAACGCCCATCCGCCGGAATCCGAGTTTCGACGGTTTCCAACTTTAATTCTGTAGGTGCGCCTCTTACCACTACCTGCACACTCACAGGCGCTTCACTAGAACCTACCACTTGAGTAGTGATAGTATTAGCTCCTTCTTTTAAGGAAACACCATACCATGTCTGCGTTAACAAGTTAGTATTGGCATCACTTTCTGTCCGTCCCACCAAGGATGGATCTACCAAATCCCCATTCACACGTAATTCCACTTTTGCATCCACGGGAAATTGTAGTATGACTGTAGTTGCTGGTAGATCGACTACAGTATCAGGGGTGGGGGTAAGGATTTGTAGAGAGGTGGGGGAAGAATATGTATTTTGTGCTATTCGTTGTATACCTTTTGGTAATTTGATATCAGCTGCTGGTTGGAATGGCTGTATCGCTGATGATGTTGTAGTTAGGTTATCTGGTAGGACGGAGAACTTGTCCTCTAAAGATAAATTAATAACATCCTCAGATAAAGTTGGTTGGAGTTCGCCAAACTCTCCTTTGTCAGCGCGTCTCCAATTCTCCGCGTCCTCTTGCTGAGGTGCATCTTGGATAACGTTGGTGTATTCTGCCTTGGCTACGATGGGATATAATGCTAGACTTACAGCCCCTGCCATCACCCCCAATAGTCTCAAAGTATTAGCGTTCAAATGTTGAGACTGAAGTAACTTCCTTCTACCTAGATTCATTTCTTGACCTCCTCACCAGATGTGGGGGTGACTGCGAAGTTCATACGCGCCATACCACTGGGTTCTAAACGTACTAAGCGGGACTGGCTGTTACGTTCTTTAAATTTGAGATTGGGTGCTAAGGTGTAACCAGGGAGGCTGCTGAGGTCGAGAACTCCTGTATGATTGCCTGGTAAGACATTCGCTACAGAAAATAATCCGTTAGGATCAGTAGTAATACGGTTGCCATCTTCCAGAAAAATCACCGCGTTGGGAACTCCTGGTTCACCTGGCTGCTGTTCGCCATCAAAGTTTTTATCTACAAAGACTCGACCGATAATTGTGCCGCAGTCTGATACAATACCTGGTCTAATTTGTAACTTGTGGCTAGCTGGTCCGTCTTTAGTAATGAAACGGTTATCTGCTCTTTGAGCAGTGACACTGGCTAAGTTGCGTCCCGAACCCCGTACAGAATCTGGAGTGAGTTGGGCAGCATAGGCAATATTTAATACTTTTTGCGACGGAATTACGGTATTTGTGCGGAATATAACGTTAGAACCATTGCGTTCAGCTGTGATGGTGACAGATTGACCATCAATTTCACCCCGAACAGATTTAGGTAAAAATTTGAAACCCAAGGGTAAAGTATCAGTGACAACTACACTATCTAAAGCAGCATCGGCAGAATTTCTGACTGAGAGGCGATAAATAACTGTATCTCCTGGTTCAGCCGTAGCGCGATCGCCTGTTTTGACAATCTGCACCTGTTGCGGCTGACACATATTCGTAGTAAATTCAAAAGCTAATAAATCTAGTCCTTGAAGTTCAGCATTCGCAACTAAGACAACCGTTGATTCAGTATTGGTTTGACCTGTAAGTGTAATCGGTTGACCATCTAAAGATGTAGCAACATACCGGACAAGATCATTGTTCTCTGTACCAGTGCTTTGGAGGATTTGAATCTTGATTCGACGCTGTTTGTAAATCGAATTCGGTGGTGGATTGACTACAAGAATGTAAGTTCTACCAGGATCTGTTTGACCAAAATTCGGATCGAGTAGGAAATTATAAGCACCTAGCGGTTCTGTATTAGTTAGGAAATAAGGGTTACTATTCTCAATATTTGGTCTTAATCCACCAGGAATATTATTGTTAGGACTATCAGGTAACTCTGTGCGAGTTAGAGATAACAATCTTCCTAATTCTGTTCCTGTGGGGTCACTAGGGTCAGATTCATAGACAGCAACAGAAAAGCCCGTGTAATCAGGTAAAACACTGCCACCACATCCTAAAATTCTTCCCAATGGGTCAACTAATGGAGTGGGAGCAGCCTGAATCTGACGGGAAATTCCTTGATATTTAAGATTATTACTAGAATCTGTATAAGTATAAGTAGCTTGATTTATAAAGTTGGTCAACGGCTTGCTATTCTCAACTTGAGCGATCGCAGACATTGGACTCTGCAATACACTTGTCACCACAAACGTTGCCGCTATCCGCCTAAACCAGCTACTCGTAGCATGATTCTGGCATCGCGAACTTTGACGGCGCACTAAATTTTCTCCTGTGAAACTTTTAGAAACTAGAGAGACAAGGGAAGGGGGATAAGGGAGACAAGGGAGACAAGGGAGACAAGGGAGACAAGGGAAACAAGGGAGACAAGGGAGCAGAATAACCAATCCCCTTTC
>NZ_NAPS01000001.1:1121301-1139614 GCF_004323185.1 Westiellopsis prolifica IICB1 | reverse complement strand
ATCCCCGATCCCCGATCCCCGATCCCCGATCCCCTTTCCCCAACTCACCGCACCTGCACTTGATAAGTTCCTTTGATTTGCGCTTTGGCTGCAACGGATGTGCCAAAATTCCAACGAATGTGGGTGTAGGTAATTGCAGGTGCAGGACGAGTTTCGACTTTGCCATTGGGAAGCTTGACTTGTACCGTTGGCTTTTCTACAAAGCTGCGTCCGTTATCAATGCTGTAAGTAATCTTGGTGCCAGTGTTAGCATTCACAGTGGCAGAGTTCAGCACATAGATCATTCCTTTAGGAATCGGCTGATTGATCACAAGATTTTTTAATGCTTTATCGGCATTATTGACACCAGTAACTGTGTAGCGCAGTACATCTCCTGGTTGCACTACCGCTTTACCTTGCAATGCTTGCCAGCTTTCTTTTTGCTTACCCTGCACTTGCTGTCCTAATATCTTCTTTTCTGCTTCTAGGCGCAACTGTACTTGGCTTTTAGCTTGGGTATTTTGAGCCAAAGCAGCATCAGAATGCCAAATATTTGTGAGTACCGGAACTTGATTAACAAATGGAAGTGTAACAATCAGTGCTACTGCTCCCATACTCGCCATTGCAAAACGCTTCATATTGATTGATAAATCTGTTCAAAAATTTTCTTTATTGTGTGTAGTGAGCGCTTTAACGCTTAATTGAGCGCTGAAGCGCTCACTACGAACTACTAATTCACCTTGCGTTGGAATGTGAATGTTCTAGACTCACCCGGTGCAACATTACCTGTGACGGTATTCACGTACTTGGTAACGTCGGTGTCTACTGTTGTGCCAGTTTGATCAATACCAGAGTTGGTTGCTGGATTACCGTTGTAGAAATTGATGGTTGCAGCGCCAGAATCTTTAGCTGATCCGACAATGTTACTAGTATCGATTTTACCGCTAATATCATTGTCTAACGCCCAGTTGTTACCACCAGTGGTGCCATCTTCAGTAATTACAACTTTGTCAGCTCTCAAAAGTATGTTACCTGTGCCAGCTTGAGCTTCCGAAATATTTCTGTAGGTAATTCGGTACTCAATAATGTTTCCTGGTGCAGGTTTCTTCGGATCGCTGCTGAAAGTACCATCGTTACCTTGAACAGCTGGGCCAGTTCCTGGTAATACAAGTGATTCTTTGACTAGTTTCAAGAAGCCAGTGTAGACGCGATCGATAGTCGTATTCTGTGGTTCAGAACCTAAACCAGCAGTAGCATCATCAACGAAGGCGGTGACAGGAACAGGGAAACCTTTATTAATATCGGTAGAAAGAGCAGTACCTGGAGGTAGATTTACCTCAACACCGTAGTTCACACTTGTACCTGGTGCAACGTTAGGAATAGTGATGTACTCAGAAGTTGCATCAATTGGTGATTGGTCGTTGGTTGTGGCGGGGTTGCGGTCTGTATCAAATACAAATTGGCTACCATTCCACACATAGGATTTGGAATCAGAGCCGTAGGTAATGGTTACTAGTGTATTGGCAGGTAAATCACCAGGATTAGTTGGTGATGTGGGAACTAGAGAGATACTATTTGGATTAGTACCGCTATTTTGAACTGTGTTAGTAAAGGCTACAGCTGATGGATCGAGTTTAGAACCTGGGGCTTGAGTTGGAGGTACAAAGGAAGATTTGTTGCTGAAGTCATCATTATTGCTAGTCGGACCAATAGCATCTGGAGTCCGTTCTGGCCCATTGAGTACATCAGAAGCAAGAGGCGTTTGCACTATGAAAGTGTTTGCTTCACCACCAAGACCACTACCACTGTTGTTGTTACCGGGATCAGTACCAGTGTCGTTCTGATCAGTGAGGTCATTAATATAACCGTCAGCCACTGTCGGATTTGTATCAGGAACACCATCATTATTTGTATCTGTTGAACCTGGAGGAATTGTCCGACCGTCGTAGTTACTGGGATTTTGGTCCCCGGATTCGTCGTAAACTAGGGTTGTACCACCAGAGGTTTGACCAAACAACTGAGCAATGTTGTTGACTGTTAATGGTGAAGTTGCAGTTGATTTAACTTTTACGTCTATCGAGAATCCGCTAACTGTTTGACCGGGAGCAATAGAAGTAATGACATTTGGGTCGTTGACAAAACCGACGCGGGTAACTGTAGAAAGGTTGGTACCGACTGTCAGGGGTTGCCAAGTGGCGTCGTTAGCATTAGTACTAACTAGATCAGTTGTGTAAACTACTTGCCAACCAGGTGGAGGAGTCGGTATAGCTGCTAATTCGGTACCATTAGGAATTGCATCGGAAACTAAAATGCGCGAACCAGACAAACCATTAATCGTTGTACCAACAAGGGGTGCAGGAGTAATATTATTACCGGTTGGGTCGTTTAACTCTACTCTCAAACTCATGTCGTAGCTGAGTGTATCATCGGTAATTACTGGAGTACCAGCATTGTCATAGTCACTGCGGGTTTTGAGAATCGTAGCCAAAGCATAATTCTTCAGCGAAGAATTTACAGTTGCTTTTTGAGTAACACTAGCTTCACGTACACCGTTCACAGGTGCGCCAGCAACTTCCCCTGTAACTGCTCCGTCGGCGTTATCTATGGTGTAAACGTCACCACCATTGGGATCTCGCAGTTGGTTTTGAGCATCACCAGGGGTATCACCAAGGGTCACGTTAATCACATCATTGGTTTGAGCGCCAGGTTGTACAGTGACAGGCACACGTACCAAGATTGAACCGCCAGCAGGTATAGAATCTGTAACGTATTCACCGCCACTAATGGGTGTCCAGGTTGTACCGCCATCAATGCTGTATTCCAAATTACCTGCAGTTGCTGGGCCTGTGACACGTGCCAAGTTGGGAATACGGAATTTGGTGGGGTCGTTACCAACGTTGGTGACAGTGTAGTTGTAGTAGAGGATATCACCAACAGAAACAGGTGTTGCTGATGTACTATCTGTAATACCAGAGGCTGTAACAGTTATACCAGCGACCTCTGCTACGGTGACAACAACCGTATTAGAAGTACTGTTGATGGTCGTACCTGGATTATTGGGATCTTCGTAGGTTGCTGTTGCCGTGTTGCTAATTGATTGACCCGCTGTTGTGCCTTCTGCTAATACAGGGGCAATAAATTGGAAAATACCATTGGCAAGCAATGCGGTTACTACCAAAGAACGATACACTCTTGGTGCTTTCTTGACAAAATGATTGATTCGTGACATATTTTATGCTGCTTAATTTACATTCAAAATCAATCCTGTGTAAAAACACAGGATTTTTTCCCAAATTTCCTATCGTTAGGTAAGATACCCGCAGATTAACTTGATAATTCAGGTTCAACCCAACACAAAAGTCTATTAACTACCTAGTACTTCGCCACACAAACTTTGCAAGGTAAACCATTTTTTAGACTCATCTTCTTTTCCTCTTCTCTTGGCGTACTACCTTACGGAAGCCGCTTGCGCGTCTAAGGCGCCTTGGCGGTAGCCTACGGCAAGCCGCTGTCGCGTCTACATTCCTTTACCCCTCAAAGTTAGGTTGTCAGAGTACTAGTAGTCTGTCCCATTAATTTTGCTGGGTTCGTAGTAAGCGCTTAAGCGCTTATAGAGGACTAAAGTCCTTACTACAAACCCTCAAAGTTAGTGTGGGGGGAACACTAGTCTTTCAGTATTAACTGATATAAAGCAATACAAAAGGTAGATTTTGTGGGAATTCAGAAACCAAATGTGGGTTGCTAAAAAAATTACCAACATATTACTGCTTTTAAGCGTTCATACTTTAGTCTTATATACACCTCATAATTTAGCTTTTGCTTGAGTAGAGACTTTTGATTATCAAAGGGTTATCCAAGTAATTTATCTCAAGATAGATTCTTGGCAGGTTGAAGTCATGTTACATACAGTAACTTTTGACACAAAAATACATCATCAGTAAAAATAATGAATTTGATTGAGAAAAATCTGTCAATGGTTTGAAAATATACAAAATAAACGTGATTTTTAAAAGTACACAACATTAAAGGTATGCAAATTTTGTAATATTTTTAGATTTATTAATCCCGACAAAAATTATCGGGTATGTTTGACTAGTATTTTTACTCGTGATAGCATCAAGCGACAGTTAAGGGACATCCAGGGAGAAGCTAGTTTATGACTCAGGCAATTGACACCCAAAAATCAGCCACCACTTTTAAAGCTTTGAAATGTAAGGAATGTGGTGCGGAATACGAACTCAAAGCCAGTCATGTGTGTGAGTTCTGTTTTGGGCCTTTAGAAGTCGGTTACGACTACAGCACCCTTCGTCAAACTGTCACCCGCGAATCAATTCAAGCGGGACCAAATTCGATGTGGCGCTATCGCAAGTTTTTGCCTGTGGCTAGCGAGAATCCGATTGATGTCGGCACTGGTATGACTCCCTTGGTGCGTTCTCAACGCTTGGCACGTCGCTTGGGTTTGAATAAGCTTTATATTAAAAATGATGCTGTGAATATGCCTACCCTGAGTTTCAAAGATAGGGTAGTATCAGTTGCTTTGACACGGGCGCGAGAGTTGGGTTTTACGACAGTTTCTTGTGCTAGCACTGGTAATTTAGCAAATTCTACGGCTGCGATCGCTGCTCATGCTGGTTTAGATTGTTGTGTCTTCATCCCCTCTGACTTGGAAGCCGGTAAGGTTTTGGGTAGCCTCATCTACAGCCCTACTTTAATGGCTGTTAAGGGTAATTATGACCAAGTCAACCGTCTCTGCTCGGAAGTTGCCAATACACATGGTTGGGGTTTTGTCAATATTAATTTGCGTCCTTACTACTCCGAAGGTTCCAAAACTTTAGGCTTTGAGGTTGCAGAACAACTAGGATGGGAACTACCTGATCACATCGTTGCACCTCTGGCTTCAGGTTCGCTATTTACAAAAATCTATAAGGGCTTCAACGAATTTGTCGAAGTTGGTTTAGTAGAAAGTAAGCCAGTTAAATTCAGTGGCGCCCAAGCAGAAGGTTGTTCACCGATTGCTCAGGCCTTTAAAGAAGACCGCGATTTTATTCAGCCAGTGAAACCAAATACAATTGCTAAATCGATCGCGATCGGCAATCCAGCAGATGGTATTTACGCTGTCGAAATTGCCAAGAAAACAGGTGGTAGCATTGAATCTGTAACTGATGCTGAGATTATAGAAGGGATCAAGTTACTAGCGGAAACTGAAGGTATTTTTACCGAAACCGCCGGTGGTACAACCGTTGCTGTACTCAAAAAATTAGTAGAAGCTGGCAAAATTGATCCAGATGAAACCACCGTGGTCTACATCACTGGGAATGGTTTAAAAACCCAAGAAGCAGTGCAGGGCTACATTGGTGAACCTCTGACAATAGAAGCGAAGCTCGATAGTTTTGAACAAGCTCTTGAGCGTTCTCGTACACTCGAACGCTTAGAATGGCAGCAAGTTCTCGTTTAATAAAAGTTAGTGGTTAGTGGATAGTGGTTAAGACCAACAGCTAACAACTAATAACTAACAACCAACAACCAACAACTAACAATTCAAAATGTCTGTAAAAGTATTAGTTCCTACTGCTCTGCAAAAATTTACTGAGAATCAAGCTACTTTAGATTGCAACGCTAATACAGTAGCGGAACTTTTTGAATCTCTAGAGCAAGCTTTTCCTGGTATTAAATCACGCTTGTGTGATGAAGGAGGACAACCGCGACGATTTTTAAATTTATATGTCAACAGCGAAGATATTCGCTTTTTAGAAGGAACAAAAACATCTTTGAAAGATGGCGATGAAGTGAGTATTGTTCCAGCTGTCGCTGGTGGCTGAGAGTCGAAATATCGCCATTTGGCAGGTTGATTCTGGGTTGAGTCAGAAATTCAACTTAATAATCCAAATGGCGAGTAATTTTTATTTGTAGTTTGCTCAAAAAACTATATCAAACGTTGTGCGAAGCACTAGTTCCTGCTATTTTGTTGGGGATGATCAAGCCATAGTAGCCAGCTGCGATCGCACTTAGAGCATTTAACCAAACATTGTTACCAAACAGAGGCATTAAGCCAAACATTGTCTTACCAAAAGGCAACAATCCCATGATGGCTATGATGATATAGGCTACAGCAAAAGTAGCACTGAAAAGTCGCGCACTGCTGGCGCTGGTGTAGGAAGCAATTCCTAGCAAACCTACTGCACATCGCACGATATTATGTAAAAAATTAGTGGGAAAAAGCCCAAAGATGTAGCCAAATCCAGCAGAATAAGCATCATGAGCTACAGCAGGAGGAACATAAGATGCTGTTGTTCCTGGTAAGGAAACAAACGCTGGTATGAATCCAGCCAAACCTAGAATGAGAAATAGAACGCCAATAGCTAAAGCACAGTAACGCTCTGTATTTTTTGCTGCGTTAATGTTTTCCATATTATTACCCCCTTATTTGTGCAATTTTTCGCTTGATCTCAGCTACTCGCGGAAATAACATTTCAACTGATTTTTGACATCAGAATAAATTTTTTGGATCGGTATTGGGGTTTATGTAGCCGAAAAGCGCTGTAATACTTTCCATTCAACTTAAATACATTTCATTTATCTCTATCAAAAGGTAGGATTAAAAATAGTCAATCAATGTATTTGCTTGTTTATTTGCCAGCTTAATTTAAATTTTTACTGTAAAGCCCTATACAAATTGGCAATTTGTCTCACAATGGATGAATATACCTTTGTTAAGGTAGCTGAAGGGAAGCATCTCAAATCTTCAAGAAAATCCACCTCAAGCATTATTCTCAACACAGCATATTTATTGATATCTATCATTACTTAATAAAAATGAATAATAATTTACTCTGATTTACAATCTTTTGTAGAGTATTGGTGAAATAAATGGCTGATATAGTTGATATTGCTGTTGGTGCAGGTTCTTTTACAACTTTGGTAACTGCTGTGCAGGCCGCAGGTTTAGTCGATGTATTAAAAAGTCCTGGACCATTTACGGTTTTTGCGCCTAATGATGATGCTTTTGCTAAATTACCGCCAGGAACTATACAAACCCTGGTGCAAAATATTCCTCAACTAACACGCATATTAAAGTATCACGTTGTACCGGGAAAACTCAAGCAATCAGATTTAGCTCAAGTTGGGACTGTGACTTCTGTGGAAGGTTCAACAATTAAAATTGACTGTTCTGAAGGGTTTGAAGTCAAAAATGCTACGGTTTTAGCCGCAGATATTGAAGCTGATAATGGTGTCATTCACGTGATTGATACAGTCATTTTGATGGGTTAAGTAGGTCGGGATACTGAAAATTACATTGGTCATTGGTAGAGACGCGATAAATCGCGTCTGTACAATAAGACGTGATAAATCGCGTCTGTACAATAGTCATTGGTGAGACCTCTTGATTATCCGCATTGAGGGAAGTAAGTTATAGGTCATTCAAAAAATGATATCTATGCGCCTAACTTCTCTTGATGTTTTTCGTGGGATAACGATCGCTGGTATGATCCTTGTCAACATGGCCAGTATTGCTGAACCCAATGTCTACTCACCGTTACTCCACGCTGAATGGAACGGTTGTACGCCAACTGATTTAGTATTTCCCTTTTTTCTGTTTATTGTCGGTGTCGCAATGAGTTTTTCTTTTGCGAAGTACACCGATAGTAAATTAGATGCAGAGAGTACTTCTGCAACTCTACCTTTGCTTTACTGGCGTATCTTTCGTCGTGCTGCTATCCTTTTTGCTTTAGGATTATTTCTCAATGGCTTTTGGAATCAGGGTGTTTGGACTTTTGACTTCAATAGCATCCGCATCATGGGGGTATTGCAACGCATCAGCTTAACTTACTTATTAACTAGTCTGGTAGTTCTCAATCTACCGCGCAAAGCTCAATGGATTTTAGCAGGAGTGTTACTCATTGGTTATTGGTTAGCAATGATGTATGTACCCGTACCTAGTTATGGTGCTGGTGTGTTGACGCAAGATGGTAATTTAGGTGCTTATATTGATCGTCTGATTATTCCCAAGGTACATCTTTATAAAGGCGATAATTACAACTTTCTAGGAGATCCAGAAGGACTTTTCAGCACTATTCCCGCGATTGTTAGTGTTCTGGCTGGTTATTTTACTGGACAGTGGATACGTAGAAAAAAAGAGATTGATTCGCAAACCAGCATGGATTTAGTTTTATTTGGTTTAAGTTGCTTGGTTCTCGGTGGAATTTGGGATTTAGCATTTCCGATTAATAAAAAATTGTGGACAAGTTCTTACGTGGTTTTCTCTACAGGCTGGGCATTATTGTTACTTAGTTTTTGTTATGAATTAATCGATGTCAGGCGGATACGACGTTGGGGAAAACCTTTGGAAATGATGGGATTAAATCCCATATCTATTTTCGTAGCTTCCGTGTTGTTAATTAAGATATTAGTAAAAACTACTGTTGGTACAGGGGAAAATGCTCCTAGCACCTACGATTGGATTTATCAAAATTTGTTTGTATTTTGGGCTGGTACATACAATGGTTCACTATTTTTGGCGATCGCAACTGTTGTATTATGGTTGGCTGTTGCCTATGTTATGTATCGGCGACGGTGGTTTATTAAAGTTTAATCGTGATTACTGTAATAAATCTTGAAAGCGGCTATTGCTACGCACCTTGTTAAAATCAGAGTCGGTTTTTGCTAGTTTTTCATATTTTCCAGGAGACAACTTCATTGCTTTTTGTAAGTTTTCAGCTGCAAGTTCCGCATTGTTTTGTAAAGCGTAAGCACATGCCTTATTATAGTAAGCTAAATCTTTGTTAGGTTTAATGATGATCGCTCGATCATAGGATGCTAGTGCTTCTGGGTAGCGATGCAATTTTGTGAGGGCGATTCCTCTATTTATCCAAGCTTCATATTTATTTGATTTGATTGCGATCGCTCGATCATAGGATACTAATGCTTCTTGATAGCGTTGCAATGTATTGAGGGTATTACCTTTGTTGTACCATGCCTCATCTCTATCAGGTTGGATGGCGATCGCTTGATTATAAGATTCTAATGCTTCCTCATGACGCTGTAATTTTGTTAAGGCATTTCCTCGATTAATCCAAGCTTCAGCAAATCGAGGTTTTATGGTAATAGCTTGATCAAAAGCTGCGATCGCATTCTTGTAGCGCTGGGAGTTTAAGAAAGTATTACCTTCCTGAAAAAAAACTTCTGCTTTTTGATTTATTTTTGCTTCCGAAAGCAACTGAGCTACATTACTTTCTTGGACAACTTGTTTACTGTTTTTTCCTGCTGAATTTGCCAAATCGCCACAGCCTAATATTAATAAAGTCATGAAGCCAGAAGCTATAAAGCAACGCCAACAAACCATCTTTTACAAATCTCACTACTTAAATAAATCAACATTTTTTTGTTTACAAGATTACGAAGGCATGTTTACACTCTCTTACTTGATTTTGATAAAAATAGCCAAAGTTTGGTTTTTCTGGTCTATATTTACCGACCTGAAAACAACCACAGATATAACATACCATAAAATTTTTCTTATTTTTTTGAGACAAAATTAAATACAAAATATGAGTTATGACATTTAAACATGCTATTAACTTGATTTATGACTGTCATTAGTTTGTACATTTAAAATTTTTAGTACTAACCCTTTCAAGGTGTGATGTACTTTTGTGAGTGTCTTAGTGGTTAAAAATCGACTTTTGAAACACAAAGACACGAAGGTGAAAAGACCAAAAATCAGTATTTCTGTGAAGATTTTTACCCGCCTTGAAAGGGCTGGATTTTTAGTACTTACGCATTGACAAAAAAGTAAAAATAGAGGACGCACTTGTCAATGCTTCTAGCTACATTTATTTGAAATTCTTTTAAATAAACAAGTTTATTTAATTTTTTCTCAAGTAAAATTACTTATTTTCATTTGAATAGATTTCATTGATTAATTATGAAAAAATCAGTAGTTATTCTAATGTTTTTAGTTAAAAAAATGGCACATAATCGGCTGAACACTACATATGAATTGAAATTAAAATTATGCTGTTTTCCAAAAAGAGTTTTTTGATTGCTGCTTTATCTACTCTTGCTACAGTTGGTTATGCAGGTTCAGCACACGCTATTAATTTCAAAGTCACAACGGGTACAACAGGTTTGAATGGAGAAACTAATCAAGGAGCATTTTCGGAATTTTCCTCACTTGCAAATACAGTGACAGTTGACTTCAACTCCGGTCAAATTCCAACCGATGGTTTTGCTAAGTATTCATTTGTTGGTAATAGCGGTAGCAGTGTTCGAGCAGATATGTGGGCCCCAGTTGGTTCCAATGGAGATAAAAACAACTCCAATTATCTAGCTGTTTTTGATGGTAAAGATGTTGTGATTCAACTGGATGATTATCTAAACTATTTTGGAATTAACTGGGGTGCTGCTCATACAGGTAATATTTACTCTTTTTATAATGGCGACTCGCTTGTATCTTCCTTTTCAACCGCTGATATTGATGCGGGTGGTGGATTTGCTCTCTACTCTGCTTTACATCCTGGTGGTAACGAAGACGGTGCAAAACTTGTTAACGGTAGTTATTATCAAGGCAATGGCTACGTTCATTTTTACTCAACAAATAGCAATGATATCTTCAACAAAATTGTGATATCTCAGGAAGGTGGTGGTGGATTTGAAACTGACAACCACTCTTTCCATAAAGGAACTACCGCATTTACAGGGTTTGATTCCAAATCTGTACCTGAGCCTAGTGCTGCTTTAGGTATGCTAGCCATTGGTGGTGTGTTTTTACGCAAGCGCAAACATCACAAGACGGTACAATTAGGGTAATGGCAACTTAAGGAATTTATTTCTACC
The DNA here is from genome assembly GCF_004323185.1 of Westiellopsis prolifica IICB1. GTDB lineage: Bacteria > Cyanobacteriota > Cyanobacteriia > Cyanobacteriales > Nostocaceae > Pelatocladus > Pelatocladus prolificus_A. The sequence continues at coordinate 1,128,802 of NZ_NAPS01000001.1, read as the reverse complement.
TATAGGGTGTAATCACAACTTGAATTGGAAACGAATCAAATGGCAATATAAGGGGCAGTCTAGTTGATCTGTCCCTTACTTATTACATACTTCCAAACTTGCATTCTTCAGTACAGTTAACTAAGACAGCTGTTGAACTGAGAATGCTGGTGCCAAAATATCATCATGTCGATTGATTCCAACTCATCCCAACCCCAAAACCCAGAACAGATACCAGAACAAAACTTGCAACCAGATGATTTTGACAACTCATCTAATGGAGAGTTGATTCCAAATCAACTGACTACCCAGCAAGCTTTAGCTGCTATTTCCTCACTACAGTCTCCTCAAAATACAGCAGTTTTACTAAAAGCACGTTCCACAGTCAAACCACTTGCTAGTCAGGCTATTAGCGTTAAACCAAGAGCTTTACTGTTAATTGTAGTGGCGATCGCTACTACTGTTGTCGGAATTGCTATCAATAGCTGGATTGTTGGTATTTTAGGAACCGTTATCACTTTATTGTTATCTTTAGCTGTAATTTGGCCTTGGTTGCAAGAACTGCAAAAAGAGTGGTTTTCAGCCCAAGAACAAGCCTTAGTAGTTGGTTTATTGGGAATAATAGTCGCGATCGCTGGACTGGTAAAATATAGTGGTTTGAGTAATTACCTAGTTGCTGTTGGACGTAAGATTAACTGGGAAGCTTCCGGGACACTAGCAGAATGGTTTGGTGCATTAGGACAAATTCTGATTGCGATCATTGCTGTTTACATTGCTTGGCGACAGTACATAATTTCTAAAGACCTAACAATTCAGCAAAACTTGCTTACCGTCCAACAAAATATCATTACTCAGCAGCAGACAATTGATTCTTATTTTCAGGGTATTTCCGATCTAGTATTAGATGAAGAGGGATTATTAGAAGATTGGCCTCAAGAAAGATTACTAGCAGAAGGACGCACTGCGGCTATTCTTAGTAGTGTAGACGGCAGTGGTAAAGCAAAAATTCTGCGATTTTTATCTCGTTCTAAATTACTCACACCTTTAAAACGCGATCGCTTGCTTGGTCGAGCTATTCTTGATGGTACAGGCGGTTACTGTGAAGATCAGCTTCATGGTGTACGTGTGATTGATTTAGGAGTAATGCTAGCAGGTGCAGATTTGTCTGGTACTGATTTGCGCTGGACTGACTTAAGCGAAGCGAATCTAGTCCATGCTAATCTCCGTGAGTGTGATTTGGTTAAAGCTAACCTCTCTCGCTGTATTTTATATGAAGCCGACCTCAGCAAAGCAGACCTCAACGGTACTTGTTTATTTTATGGTTCCGCAGAAACCGCATCACCTCGTAGTCGTAACAAACCACCAAACTACAAAACTGGCGAATACACAGGTGCTGTAGTGGAAAATGTAGACTTGAGTGAAGTCCAGCGCTTGTCTGAACCTAACCGATACTACTGCTGTGCTTGGGGTGGTGAAAACACCAGAAGTACAATTCCTGGTGCTTGCGAAGGAATTCCCAATAAATTGGGGAGATAGTTGGTTGTTGTTTGTTAATAACTACTAATACCAATTCTAATGGTTTGTAATGTCCTCTTTTCTGGTTGGGATAGCCTTTGGTCTTCTCGAATAATCCTTTCCGGTAACAATCCACTCGACAAGTTTTTGATTAGGTGATGTTGTAAATGGAATCATAGTATTCCTCTGTATGAAAATTTGCTCATTATTAAAGCAAAAAAAATTATATTTAAAAAAAGTGGTAATAATATCTCTATCTTTAACTACAAAGGCATGAGCTATGGTCAATTGAGTGCATCTTTTTTATTGACATAAATAATCACCCAGTCAAACCATCGATTGTGTGCAGTGGAAGACTGGGTGAAATTACACCAACAGATTTTATAGTTAAATAGACTGTTGCTAAGTTATCAACTACACATTAGTGAAGTCGTCACTTCCACTCACACTTTTGTAAGCAATGGATGCTACTGCTCCTGGAATGTCACCACAGGCTATTTTTAAAACAATTCCGCCAATACTTAATGTCGAACCTACTACACCTGCCGCTTTTGCCCATCCTTTTTTTTCCCAAAAGGTTTTATTGCAGTTAGAGCATCTGTATCTTTCCTTAAAGAAACCATTTTCTTTATACGTAAAAGAAGCTTTTTCTCCGCAACATTTACACTTCATTTTGTACCTTCCATTTTTACTGTACTTGCTACTCATCACACTTCTTTTGATCTATGAAGTTGATTATTTTATTAGGCACTAATGCTCAATAAGAAATACAAGCTCATATTAAAAGAGTGCGTTGAATTTATCGAAAATGATAATTGAATTGATTCAATTATATAAAGTTGAAAACCCCGTAAAGCAAGTACCAATATCTTATGGTTTTTCATCCTAAGTTTAAACAGTGATTTTCACAATATAACTGTGATTATTCTGAATTTAAAACTGTAATTTAAATCACTAACTAAAAATTTTTAAAAGCATTTTTTAAGATCTTTTTAGCTACTAACTTACTTATACCAATTCTCTATGAAGCTTTATTTTATAGGAATCCGATTTGATTCCTGAATCACTCGTAGAGACAGGGAACAGGGAACAGGGAACTCTTAACAGGTAAAAAGGAATAAAAGTGTACTGAGTTTTTTTCAGAAATCAAATATGAGTCCTATATGCATCTTCATAGAGAATTGGTATCTACTAACATCAACGATTTGGCGTTGGAAACATCACAATTTTTTTAGCTAAACCAAGGGTCTTTAATATTTTAATTGCCCACCAAGTCATATCCACTTCCCACCATTGCAATCCGGCTTTGGCGACATTTGGATAAGCATGATGATTATTATGCCAACCTTCTCCATAAGTTAGAAGTGCTGCCCACCAAAGATTACGAGAGTTATCATTTACTTGGAAATGACGATAACCACGCAGATGACTTGCAGAGTTAATTAGCCAAGTGCTATGCCAAAGTAATACTGCTCGTAGAAACACACCGTAGATAATAAAAGACCATCCTCCTAAAGCATACAAGAGAATAGCAACAGGAATTTGTAGTAGCAAGAAATGACGATTTAGCCAACGATAGAATGGTTCGCGATCTAAATCAGGAGCAAATTTTCTGTATATTTCATAGTTAAAAAATTCTGGACGTGGATAAAAAAGCCACAACATGTGACTCCACCAAAAACCACGCTGGGAAGAGTAGGGATCTTTCTGTATGTCTTCGGTATGAAGATGATGTAATCTGTGTCCAGCTACCCAAAAGATTGGCCCTCCCTGTAAAGCAAGAGCGCCCACAGTTGCGATCGCATATTCTAACCACTTGGGTACATGCAAACTTCGGTGAGTCAAAAGTCGGTGATATCCTAAACAAATACCAATGCTGCCAAACAACCAATGCAGAAATATGGTTATTCCCAAAGCAGGCCAAGAAAAACACCAAAGAGCGAGCAGTGCTAGGACGTGGAATGTTCCAAAAAATACCACACTAATCCAGCTCAGAGTCAACGGTTGCTTCTCAACAACCGTTGTTGAGTTTGTAGTCATAAATTTTTCCTTTGACGTGAATTGAATACTGTAAATTAACCAGTGCAAAGCGTGCCAAGCATGTACTGGTGATCACAAAAGCAGTCCCAATGAAACAAGTTTCATCACCAAAGATGAAAGAGCTTTTTCTCCTACACCCCTACACCCTCTTTCAAGTCAGCTAAACTAGAAAGAGAAGATGCAAGTGCTACTTACATACCTAAGTCTAACAAGGATAAAATTTAATTGCAAGTGTTACTTGCATTTTTCGCTTATGTCCAATCAAGTCATTTCCACTCGACAGCGATTAATTAATGCAGCAAGGTCATTATTTGCAGCCCAGGGAGTCACCGAGACTACAACAAAGCAAGTTGCAGAATTAGCAGAAGTTAATGAAGTCACACTGTTCCGACATTTTGGCAATAAGCACGGGTTACTCCTAGCAGTAATTTCGGAATCACCAGTATTTCAAGAACTGGATGAGTCTTTAAAAATTCAAGCTAGCCAACCAGCCAATGTTTACCAAGCTCTGAAAAACTATTGTGAAGATCGCCTACAGGCCTTAGAGAAAGTACCTGATTTGGTTCGTTCTGTAGTCGGTGAAGCCGGAAATTATCCTTTAGAAAATCGTCAGGCTTTAGGACGCAGCTTAACCCAAGCTAATCACTATGTTGCCGAATATTTAGCAACAGTCATGGAACGTGAGCAATTACACACCCATTTACCTACCGAGAAATTAGCAAGCTTACTCAATAGTATGTTGGTGGGGTATGCTGTCATTGAATTTACCAGTGAATTTCATGAGCTTTGGCTAGATCGAGATGAGTTTTTAGAAAATTTGGTGGCGCTGTTTTTAAAAGGAGCAACAAACTCTACAAATTTAGGAGAATCTATTTATACAGAAAAAGTGATAGATTTACCAGCAAATTTAGTTCACTTGATTTTGCAAAAAGCCAAAAAATCAGGATTGCGAGATTACGGGTTAATGTATGTTTTGTTTGCAGCAGGTTTATCGATTACAGAAATTGTAACTTTAGAGCGCTCGCATCAAATCAACAATCCCAATCAACACTTATTACAAATCACTCAAACTACTCCTCGACAAGTACCTGTGAATCAGTGGATTATGGGTAAACGCTATGGCTCCTATACTCGCAATCCATTAACTCAATGGCTCAAAACCCGTAAGGATGAACATACAGCGTTATTTCTCAATGATGCAGGAATGCCAATATCTGAAGAAGAAATACAAAGAATCTGGCAGATATTAACTGAAGGATTACTGACATCAGAAGGACAACAGCCAGTAATTGAGCAAGCTCAACAAACATGGTGTGTAGAAATGTTGATGAAGGGAATGAATTTAGAACAAATGAGTCTCATTACTGGTTGGAATTTCAGTAAGCTACAACCCTATGCTCGTAGATCGAAAGAGAAATTGGCTTTAGAGCAAGCTATTCGTCTTGATCATAAGGTGTAGATTTCATTGATAGAGTGAGGGACATAGCGCTACTTTTCTATTCTCTCCATATTTCCAACTCACAAAATCCTCACATTCTTTACCTATTTTTAAATTAGAGATTGTATGCCCTAACTCGACTTTAGTGTCTTAGTGTCTTGGTGTTTCAATGATTAACACCAAGACACCAAGACACAAAGCAAAATTAACCTAGAACGGGGTTTTGAGAATTTATGCAAGAGGTCTATTGATACACATAGATTGATAGAAGTCGGGCGCAGACAGCAATGTCAATCCAAAATCCAAAATCTAAAATCTAAAATCTAAAATCGTATGATTCCTTGCAGCCACATTCGCAATATTGGTATTTCCGCTCACATTGATGCTGGAAAAACCACTATTTCTGAGCGAATTTTGTACTATACCGGCAAAATCCACAAAATAGAAGAAGTGGGTGGCGATGGTGATGGCGCGACGATGGATTACATGGAATTAGAACGGGAAAAAGGGATTACAATCACTTCCGCAGCTATCACCTGTTTTTGGAACGATACGCAAATTAATTTAATTGATACACCTGGGCATGTAGATTTTACGATAGAAGTAGAGCGTTCCCTACGAGTGTTGGATGGGGCAATTATGGTGCTGTGTGGTGTGGCTGGCGTGCAGTCCCAGTCCATCACAGTCGATAGACAAATGAAGCGCTATCGCGTGCCACGTATCGCTTTTATCAACAAATTAGATAGAATCGGTGCGAATCCTTGGCGTGTAGTTGACGCACTGCGAGACAAACTTGGCTTAAACCCTGTGGTAGTGCAACTACCCATTGGTTTAGAAGACAAGTTCGAGGGTGTGATTGATTTAATCGAGATGAACGCCAATTACTTTACAGGAGAAAATGGCGAAAACTGGCAAAAAAAACCCATTCCTGAAGATTTGCAACCACAAGCACAAACTGCACGAGATAAACTGCTTGATCAAATATCCATCCATTCAGAACCAATGATGACAAAGTTGCTGGGGGGTGAAGAAGTACCCAAGCAAATGATTTGGGATGCAATTCGTCAGGGAACTTTGAGTTTGGAATTTACACCTGTGTTGATGGGTTCGGCGTTCAAAAATAAAGGTGTGCAGAACTTACTTAATGCGATCGCATTATATCTACCTTCTCCCCTCGAACGAGGTGCGATCGCAGCCACAGATATCTCTACCGACAAACAAGTACAAGTTGATCCCGAACCACAAGCATCAGTAGTAGCCCTAGCATTTAAACTGATTGAAGATGAATTTGGTCAACTAACTTACACCCGTCTTTATTCTGGCACACTCAAGCAGGGCGATCGCCTTTACAATAGCCGCACCAAAAAACAAGTCCGCATCAACCGACTAGTCAGAATAGAAGTAAATAAGCGTCAAGAATTAACCTCTGCTGAAGCTGGGGAAATAATTGGGTTAATGGGAGTTGAGTGTGCATCAGGTGACACCTTGTGTTCACCGGGTACAAATCTTTCTCTAGAAGGAATATTTATACCACAACCCGTAATGGCGATCGCGATCACCCCCAAAAGCAAAGAAGATATAAATCATATAGCCAAAGCTTTACATCGTTTTGTGAGCGAAGATCCCACCTTACACGTCAGCACTGATCCAGAATCTCATCAAACTTTAATGTCAGGCATGGGTGAGTTGCATCTGCAAATTTACTTAGAACGGATGAAACGCGAATACCACGGCGAAGTTTATGTCAGTGCGCCTGCGGTAGCTTACCGAGAAACCATCAACCAATCTGCTACTTTTGACTACACCCTCAAAAAACAAACTGGCGGTGCTGGACAATACGCCCATGTCAGAGGACGCTTAGAACCCTGTGCAGAACCTTTTATCTTTGAAAACCGAGTTGTGGGTGGTGCAATCCCCACCCAGTATATTAGCGCTTGCGAACAAGGATGTATCGATGCTCTGAAAACAGGATGGCTCAAAGGATATCCAATTATCGGAGTCAAAGTAATATTAGAAGGCGGTTCCCATCATCCGATTGATTCCTCAGAAATGGCCTTTCGGTTTGCAACCAGACTTGGGTTTGAAGAAGCTTTTGCAAAAGCCAACCCAACTATTTTAGAACCGATGATGTTGCTAGAAGTAGAAACCCCAAGCCAGTTTGTAGGCAGAATTCAGGGTAAATTATTATCACGACGGGCTTTATTGCTGGGTTCCCAAACACGAGACAACGATGTCGTCATTCAAGCAGAAGTCCCCTTAGCAGAGATGTTTGGTTATTCTACAGAATTGCGATCGCTTTCTCAAGGAATGGCTACTTTCTCAATGGAATTTGCTGAATATCGACAAGTACCAGACGCGATATATCGCGTCTCTACATGATTTAAATGTCAATTGTTTATCTTATCCGAGCAGTATTGAGACGTGATGAACATCGCGGACGAGTATAAAAGACTCGACGACGAGTATAAAAGACTCAACGACGGAGTTCAAACACTCAACGACGGAGTTCAAACACTCAACGACGAGTAT
>NZ_NAPS01000001.1:1117146-1119794 GCF_004323185.1 Westiellopsis prolifica IICB1 | reverse complement strand
GATAAATCCTTTGGCATTCAAAAGATTGCTGAACCTGTGGGTATTCTGGCTGGTATTGTCCCTGTTACTAATCCGACTTCTACTACTGTTTTTAAAGCTTTGATTGCTCTGAAAACCCGTAATGGAATTATTTTTTCTCCCCATCCGAAAGCGAAAAAATCTACAATTGCAGCTGCCCAAATAGTCTTAACAGCAGCGATCGCAGCAGGGGCGCCGACAGATATTATTGGTTGGATTGATGAACCGACAGTAGAACTTTCTCAAGCTTTAATGCAGCATCGAGAAATTCAGTTAATTTTAGCAACTGGCGGGCCGGGAATGGTACATGCTGCTTATTCATCGGGACATCCTTCCTTGGGTGTGGGTGCGGGAAATACTCCCGCAGTGATCGACGCCACGGCAGATATTCAAACTGCTGTTAGTTCAATTTTGCTGAGTAAAACTTTCGACAACGGTATGATTTGTGCTTCTGAACAATCAGTGATTGTTGTTGATGAGATTTACGAACAAGTTAAACAAGAATTTATTTGTCGTGGAGCGTACTTTCTCACTAACGATGAAAAACACAAACTCGGCAATTTAATTTTGAAACAAGGACATTTAAACCCAGCAATTGTGGGACAATCAGTTGAAAGACTTGCAAAAATTGCTGGAATTGAACTTAAACGGGAGATTAGTGGGTGCAATACAGATACTTATTGCCCTTTGCCTAGCAGTTATAAAGTTTTAATTGCCGAAGTAGAAATGATTGGAGCGTCTGAACCTTTTGCTTACGAAAAACTATCTCCAATCTTAGCAATGTACCGGGCGCGTAACTTCCATGAAGCAGTCACAAAAGCTGACCAATTAATTGATTTTGGGGGACCGGGACATACGGCGGTACTGTATACTAATCCAGCCAATTTGGATGATATTACTTACTTTAAGAATACTGTTAAAACAGGCAGAGTTCTGATTAACACGCCTTCATCCCAAGGAGCGATTGGTGACTTATATAACTTTAAGCTTGACCCCTCGCTGACTTTGGGTTGTGGTACTTGGGGCGGTAATACGATTTCTGATAACGTTGCACCCCATCACCTATTAAATATCAAAACAGTGTCGGAACGGCGAGAAAATATGTTGTGGTTTCGCGTTCCTCCTAAAGTTTACTTTAAATATGGCTGTTTACCTGTAGCTTTAAGCGAATTAGCTGGGAAAAAACGTGCGTTTATTGTGACTGACAAACCCTTATTTGATTTGGGAATAATTGACAAAGTCACAAAAGTTTTGGATGAAATTGGTGTTAAACATGATATTTTTCATGATGTCGAACCTGACCCAACTCTCTCAAATGTTAATCAAGGATTAGCCTTATTACGTAATTATCAACCAGATGTAATTATTGCGATTGGCGGTGGTTCGCCGATGGATGCAGCAAAAGTTATGTGGTTGATGTACGAACATCCCGATGTCGAATTTGCAGGATTAGCGACACGGTTTATGGATATCCGCAAGCGGGTATACGAATTACCTCCCCTGGGACAAAAAGCAATCATGGTAGCAATTCCCACAACTTCGGGTACTGGTTCAGAAGTGACGCCTTTTGCAGTTGTTACCGATGATCAAGTAGGAGTAAAATACCCCCTAGCAGATTACGCTTTAACGCCGAATATGGCAATTGTAGATCCAGAGTTAGTATTAAATATGCCGAAAAAATTAACGGCATACGGTGGTATTGATGCTCTAACTCATGCTTTAGAAGCCTATGTATCGGTAATGGCAACAGATTTTACCGATGGTTTAGCATTACAAGCGATCGCCCTACTGTTTACATATTTACCACGGGCGTACAAAAATGGTGCGAGTGATCCCGAAGCGCGAGAAAAAGTACACTACGCAGCAACTATCGCTGGAATGGCTTTTGCAAATGCATTTTTAGGTGTATGTCACTCAATGGCACATAAACTTGGTGCAACCTTCCACGTACCCCACGGTTTAGCAAATGCACTGATGATTTCCCACGTCATCCGCTACAATGCCACAGATATTCCCTTTAAACAAGCAATTTTCCCACAATACAAGTATCCGAACGCCAAAGCACGTTACGCCCAAATCGCAGATTATTTAAGATTGGGTGGCGATACACAGAATGAGAAAATAGAAAGATTAGTGGAAGCAGTAGAAAATCTTAAACATCAACTTGATATTCCTCACACCATCCAAGCAGCTTTGGAAGAAGAAGATCAAGAATTCTATGCCAAAGTTGAAAAAATGGCAGATCAAGCATTTGACGATCAATGCACAGGTGCTAATCCTCGCTATCCACTCATCAATGATTTGAAAGAATTGTACATCCTAGCTTACCGGGGTTGTCGCACCGATGCCGCACTTTATCATGAAGTGAATGGGGATCGGGAATTGGGGATTGAGGATCGGGGAGCGGGGATCGGGGAGCGGGGATCGCTTAAGGTAGGGGTCCCCTCTGGGGAACTCGGGGCCCCCACTCCCCCAAGGGAGTGGGGATTAGGGGCGAAGGGGTAACGGGGATTGGGAATTGGGAAATAAGTCAAAAAGTTTTTAATTTTGAATTGACATGTCCTTCTTATCCCCCTTCCCTTGTCCCTTACTCCCCAATCCCTAATCCCTAATCCCTAATCCCCAATCCC
>NZ_NAPS01000001.1:1111880-1117049 GCF_004323185.1 Westiellopsis prolifica IICB1 | reverse complement strand
ATCCCCAATCCCCGATCCCCAATCCCAGAAGAACCATGCAAACAAATTCCACACTGGCTTCAGACCGTGCTTATGATATTCTCCGAGCTGAATATCAACCTTTAGATGCGATATTTGCGCCGAAAACGATCGCTGTAATTGGTGCAACTGATCGCGATCGCAGTGTGGGACGAACTGTACTTTGGAATCTGATCAGTCATCCTTTTGGCGGAACGGTTTTTCCTGTCAATCCTAACCGTAGCAGTGTGCTGGGGATTAAAACTTATCCTAATATTGCCGCAGTCCCAGAATCTATTGATTTAGCGATCATAATTACACCTGCTGCTACTGTTCCGGGGATTATTGGGGAATGTGCAGAGGTGGGAGTAAAAGGTGCGATCGTGCTTTCGGCTGGATTTAAAGAAACAGGTGTAGATGGCGCCAAATTAGAACAGCAAATTTTAGAACAACTGCATCACAGCAAAATGCGGTTGATTGGCCCCAATTGTTTGGGTGTGATGAATCCTCACACAAACTTAAATGCTACCTTTGCTAATAGCATGGCATTTCCAGGAAAGGTGGGATTTATTAGTCAAAGTGGAGCGCTGTGTACGGCGATTTTAGATTGGAGTTTTCGAGAAAACGTCGGTTTTAGTGCTTTTATCTCCATCGGTTCCATGCTGGATGTGGGTTGGGGTGATCTGATTTATTACCTTGGTGATGATCCGCACACAGAAAGTATTGTAATTTACATGGAATCAATTGGCGATGCGCGATCGTTTCTCTCAGCAGCACGGGAAGTTGCCCTCACTAAGCCGATCATTGTTATTAAAGCTGGACGGACAGAAGCCGCAGCCAAAGCCGCAGCATCTCATACAGGGGCTTTAGCGGGAAGTGATGCGGTGTTTGATGCTGCGTTACGACGTTGTGGAGTATTGCGGGTAAACAGTATTTCTGAGTTATTTGATATGGCAGAGGTGTTAGCAAAACAACCTCGTCCTCAAGGGCGGCGACTGACTGTGATTACTAACGCTGGCGGGCCTGGAGTACTGGCGACCGATGCATTAATCACTGGTGGGGGTGAGTTAGCAGAATTATCTGCCGCAACTCATGCAGCCTTAGACCAAATATTACCAGCCAATGGCAATCATCACAACCCTATTGATCTATTAGGTGATGCTGATCCGACCCGCTATGCCCAAGCTTTAGAAATTACTGCCAAAGACCCCAATAGTGATGGTTTGCTAGTAATTTTAACACCACAGGCAATGACCAACCCTACCCAAACCGCCCATTTGCTCAAACCTTACGCCAAAATTGGTAAACCCATCCTGGCTAGCTGGATGGGAGATACAGATGTAGAAGCAGGGGCAGAAATTCTCAATCAAGCTTCGATTCCGACTTTCCCTTTTCCCGATACTGCTGCCCGTGTTTTTAACTATATGTGGCGTTATAGTTACAACTTGCGGGGACTGTATGAAACACCTGTGCTGACTGAAAGTCAAGATATAGCAAATGAGCGGGTGATTGTTGAAACCATCATTCAAAAAGCACGACTAGCTGGCAGAACTTTACTAACTGAGGTGGAATCAAAACAAGTTCTAGCTGCATACGGTATTCCTACGGTAAAAACTCAAGTAGCAAGGAGTACTGAAGAAGCTGTAGAGCTAGCAGATAAAATTGGCTATCCAGTTGTCTTAAAGATATTTTCCGAAACAATTATCCATAAAACTGATGTGGGTGGTGTGCATTTAAATTTACATGATGCTGATGCAGTTTGTCAGGCTTATGCAGCAATTGCAACTTCCGTCAAAGAGAAAGTCGGAGAAAGTGACTTTACTGGCGTTACTGTGCAGCCGATGATTGATTTGAAAAATAGCTATGAACTGATTTTGGGTAGCAGTATTGATCCGCAGTTTGGCCCTGTTCTACTTTTTGGTACTGGTGGACAGTTGGTAGAAGTATTTCAGGATCGGGCTTTGGGACTTCCACCGCTAAATACAACATTGGCACGGCGGATGATGGAACAAACTCGAATTTACAAAGCGCTACAGGGAGTCAGGGGTAGAAAAGCTGTAGATTTAGAAGCACTAGAACAAGTTTTGGTACGTTTTAGCCAACTTGTAGTTGAACAGCGCTGGATTAAAGAAATTGATATAAATCCTTTATTAGTACAAGCAATTACTCAAAATTCTTTTATTGCCCTTGATGCACGAATTGTGCTACACGATTTAGATGTCAAAGAAGCAGATTTACCAAAACCTGCTATTCGTCCTTACCCCACACAATACGTTTCCTCTTGGACAATGAAAAACGGGATGAAAGTCAAAATCCGCCCGATTCGTCCAGAAGACGAACCGTTAATGATTCATTTCCACAAAACCTTATCGGAAGAAAGCGTTTACTTTCGTTATTTTCACTTGATAAAACTCAGTCAGCGTATCGCCCATGAGAGACTCACACGCCTTTGCTTTATCGATTATGACCGAGAAATGGCTTTAGTTGCTGACTATCACAATCCCCAAACCGGACAACATGAACTTTTAGCGATCGCCAGATTAAGTAAAATCCATGGTACACAAGGTGCTGAATTTGCGCTGCTAGTCAGTGACCATTTTCAATGTCAAGGTTTAGGAACCGAATTACTCAAAAGACTACTTCAAGTAGGACGCAGCGAACACTTAAATTACATTAGTGCGGAAATTTTAGCTGACAATTCCGGTATGCAGCGAGTTTGCGAGAAACTCGGCTTTCACCTTGATCCAACCCCCGACCCTTCAGTTATTAAAGCAGAAGTAAATTTTTGAGGAAGTCATTTGTCAAAAGTCATTTGTCAAAAGTCATTGATTTCCCTCTTCCCCGATCCCCTTTCCCCGATCCCCTTTCCCCGATCCCCCTTTCCCCGATCCCCTTTCCCCGATCCCCTTTCCCCAAATTCAGCAACTAAGAATTATGTGGGATGGACTACACTTAATTAATAGAGGTCAGTGTAATTTCTTTAGTTGTCAGGTGCAAACCTTTTTTGCCACTCTATTGAACCAAAATATATTCTGTAGGCAAGAATCAGACAAAGTAGCTGAATTATTATAAAAAAAGTTTCAAGGAGATTTACCAACCTCAAAAATCTTAACAAGAGGATGATCTTCTCCTGCTGTCCGTAAACACGCTCAAGTTATAAGATCCTTGTGCAATCTCAAAAACCCGAAAAACTTGATTTTAATAGCGAATACCCCTGTCCCTGTCGTCGTCGGGGACGGTTAATTCCGATTACCCTCACAGAAGCGTTTGGGTGCGATCGCTGTCAACAAATCTTTGTAGTTGAAGATAATGGTTATGTGCTAGAACAGCTTTCTACTACCTATCCCTATAAACGTGCTTGGCGCTGGACAGGTTCTACTTGGCAAGTTGTCCATCCGCGTTTAGGAGAAAGCTATCTACCAGTAGCACTTGGCATTATTTTCGTGCTAGTGATTATATGGTTGCCCTTAGCACTACGATTGGCAAGTGGTTCTAGTATAATCGCTTGGGCAATGGTAGCAGTACTTTTGGCAATTCTACCTGCACTGATGGTCTGGCTTACTTACAGACGTTGATTTAATAAGCGATAATTCTTTCCAGGGTAAAAGAAAGCGGATAAATCTTGAGACTCAATCTGCAATCTAAAATCCTGTTAGAGGATAGCCCCAGGATTTATTTATCCTAGGGGTCAATCCAAAATCACGCCACGTGCTACAACGGGGGGAACCCCCGCAACGCAGTGGCTCTAAAATCCAAAATCCAAAATCGGATGACAGTGGATGCTTTTGATCATAACCCCGAAGCAATCGCCAGCACAAAACGTGCCTACGCTGCTTCTTTAAAGTTAGGAATTACCAAAGGGATAGATCGCAGTCGCGCCGTCTTGGCTATGGCTGAAGCGATCAAACGTTCTTTTGACGATATTCTCGAAGCCAATACTCTGGATCTAGAAGCTAGTCGGGAAATGGCTATACCAGATTTGATATTGGACTGGCTGAAGCTAACTCCAAGCCGTCTGGAAACAGCTGTAGAGATTTTGCAACGACTAGGAGAACTATCTGATCCACTGCGACGAGTGCGTAGTGCTGACTATCAACTCGAAGATTCCCAGACTTACACACAACTAACGCCTTTAGGAGTGATCGCGTTTATTTATGAAGCGTTTCCAGAATTAGCAGCGATCGCAGCAGGTTTATGTATCAAAACAGGTAATTGTTTGATCCTTAAAGGTGGTACAGAAGCTAGTCACTCGAACGCGGCGATCGCTGAGGCTTTACAAGCTGGAATTGCTGATGCTGGTTTATCGTCTGGCTGTATAGAATTAATCCAGACTGAACACGGTGCTTCTATCCGTGATTTGGTCAGCCAAGACCAGTATTTAAATTTAGTCATTCCCTACGGGCGTTCTAGCTTAGTACAGCAGGTGGTACGGCAATCTACAGCACCAGTACTGAAGTCAACAATGGGTAATTGTTACCTGTATTGGTCTCTCAATGGCAGCTTGGAAATGGTACGTTGGATAATTGTTGATAGCCACTGTAGCCAACCCGATCCGGTGAATGCGATCGAAAAAGTTTTGATTCATCGGCAAGCTATGCCATCTTCTTTAATCACTCTGTGGAATAGCTTACACGAAAAAGGATTTGAAATTAAAGGAGATCCAGAACTAGTAGAAGCTTTTCCCCAATTACAACTAGCTAAAGATGGAGAATGGGGAAACGCTTATTTAACTAAAACTATCGCTTTTAAATTAGTGGATAGCTTAGAGAGCGCGATCGCTTGGATTAATCAGTACAGCAGTGGTCACGCCGACTGCATCGTCACAGAATCTTACCAAGAAAGCCGACAATTTGCCTTGGGAGTCAACAGCGCCTCCAGTTACATCAATTCTTCCCCCCGCTTTACCCGTAACCCTGCACGGGGAGATGGTGTATTTCTTGGTATGTCCAACCAGAAAGGCCATCGACGTGGTTTTATCGGTCTAGAAAGCCTAACTACCGTCAAACATATCGTCCAGGGAAATGGACGGTTCTAATAATTTTGGGGAAAGGGGAAAGGGGAACGGGGATCGGGGAGTAATGTAGAGACGCGATTCATCGCGTCTGGAAGTGTGGGGGGACAAGGGAGACAAGGAGGACAAGGAAGAATTTATTCCAATGCCCAATGCCCCAT
>NZ_NAPS01000001.1:1082600-1111740 GCF_004323185.1 Westiellopsis prolifica IICB1 | reverse complement strand
CCCCATGCCCCATGCCCCCATGCCCCTTATACCATTTCACGTTAATAACGATACATATGAATCTTGTAGAGACGTAGCAATGCTACGTCTCTACACACCTGTATTTGTATCAAGATTTTTGTGAAATGGTATTACATCCTTACATTCTTAGCTTGGTGGTAATCCTGGATAGATAAATATCCACTCTCTGGATTATAAAGATGACACTGGTCTGTTATCTGTTTGATTAAAGACACAGAGAATTGGCATTTACTCAGGTAATTTCCCCAATTTTCTTCTAGGCTACGATGAGCTAACCGTAAATTATAAGAAGGAATTGCTGTAGATATGTGGTGGGGAACGTGGACGTTGATATCATGGCAGAGAAATTCGATCCAACGAGGATAATCGCAGTGAACGGTACCAGATAGCTGTGCTATGGCGGCGTTCCATTTTGTTGCTTCTACAAAAGGAATGTATGGAGCAGTATGGTGAACCAAGGTGAAGGTACTCATCCAAAAATGGAAAACTAACCAAGGGATAAACCAAAATTTGATAAATCCCCAAATACCGAGATTAACAATGATCAAAGGGAAAGCGATCGCTGCAAACAGCACTACTACACCAATAGATAGCTTGACT
Organism: Westiellopsis prolifica IICB1; assembly: GCF_004323185.1. Taxonomy (GTDB): domain Bacteria; phylum Cyanobacteriota; class Cyanobacteriia; order Cyanobacteriales; family Nostocaceae; genus Pelatocladus; species Pelatocladus prolificus_A. The sequence goes on along the minus strand of NZ_NAPS01000001.1, from coordinate 1,111,119 downwards.
TTTGATTGATCTTTAGCACGAAATTTCGTCAAATTAAAGTGCAGTTTTACCCAATGTAGGATTGAACCGATCCACCATAAGCGGTTCTGCATGAAACCCTCAAAACCCCACTGTAATAAATTTCCCCAGCTTTCATATACATGTGGTCTGATTGGATGCCAAGCATTGTCTTCTTCTAGCTTATTGGTATGAACATGATGATAATTATGCTTTATTCGCCAACTGTGAAACGGATAAACTAACGGCATCATCATCAAATGTCCCACTAAATCGTTTACCCAACGGCGTTTAGCAAACGAACGATGACCACAATCATGAGCTATAACAAAAAAACCTGTCAAAGCAGTGCCGGTAAAAATCCAGACGAAAGGTAAGAGAAACCAAGGAGCAATTGTTAGGCAGAAATAGCCCAAGCCAACCATCAATACATTGATCACAAGTCTTGTCCAAGCTTTGCGCCGATTCTGCAAGAAACATTCTCGTGGCAGGCTTTTAATAATATCTTTCAGCTTGAAGTCAGCTTGGTTAATGCTATCTGATGGCTTGAGGGTGTTGATTGTTGATGTTGTCATGAATTAGTAAATACCAAATAACCTCACATTTAAGTGACTCAAAAATGAACTTGCTGTGAAGTTTTGTAACATTAGCGTTCTGGATTATATCAAGCTAAGGTGTCTCAATGCACACCTGTTCCAACTATTTTTCTGGATTTCAAATTTTGAAATCCCCACCCATTCTTAGGCTATAGGCCTAAAAATGAGTGGGGGTAAAAAATCGCACACAGCGTTAGTTATATTATCAATAATTGATGACTTTAATCATCTGATGACTATTTATCTGCTAACTTGACATTCGTCGCTAGGCCAAGTGTTTGTAGCAGTTTGACTGTCATCCAAGTTATGTCAACTTCCCACCATTGCAGCCCGTGACGAGCCGAATACTGAAAAGCATGGTGGTTATTGTGCCAACCTTCACCGTAAGTTAATAAGGCAACCCACCAACAATTTGTTGAGCGATCGCCTGATTCATAAGTACGATAACCAAATTTATGGGTAGCACTATTGACAAACCAAGTGCAGTGCCATACAAAAACTAGGCGAACAAAAACTCCCCAGATCACGAAAGACCAGCCACCCAGCAAAAACAGTACTACACCTAGAGCTACTTGGAGCCAAATTAAATTGTTTTGGAAAAACTGATACACTGGGTCATCGCCAATATCTTTCGTAAAGCGAGGTACTTCTGGCTGAAGTGGTGAATGAAAGAACATCCAACCCATGTGACTCCACCAGAAGCCTTTGTTGGAATCATGGGGATCTAACTCCTTATCTGAGTACAAATGATGCATTCGATGCATACCGACCCATTCTATTGGGCCTCCTTCACAGGAAAGGGTGCCGCACAAAACAAGGAAGTATTCTAGCCACTTAGGAGTTTGAAAACTACGGTGGGTGACGAGACGGTGATAGCCCAGAGTAATACCTAAGCCACCTGTTACCCAATGGAGAAACAAGCACACAGCTACTGCTTTCCAGCTAAAGAAAGCGGGAAACAGAGCAAGCAACGCAGCAGCGTGCACAACAGTCAAGAATGTAATGTGTACTAAATGGCTTCGGGATTTTGTTGATGTAGCAATTGTCATGCAGTAACCTGAATAGGAATTGTTCAGCCTAGTCTGCGCGATCCTTAAATCCGCATATTATGTTTTTTTGTGAATGAGGAACTAATGAACAGCTTAGAACAGCTGCGGCAAGCAGAACAGGCACTGTTACAGATTTTTTCTGGAATTGACGCTCAGGTCAAGAGAAACCTTTACAGAGTGTTAAGTGCTTTTCGTCATCATCGAGTCGGCGCTCACCATTTTGCGGGTGTCACAGGATACGGTCATGATGACTTAGGGCGAGAAACTTTAGACAAGGTGTTTGCCGAAGTTATGGGCGCAGAGGCGGCTATTGTGCGAGTTCAGTTTGTATCTGGTACTCACGCGATCGCTTGTGCCTTATTTGGTGTCCTCCGTCCTGGTGATGAAATACTCTCGGTGGCTGGCGCTCCTTACGACACATTAGAAGAAGTGATAGGTTTACGGGGTCATGGTCAAGGCTCCCTTATAGAGTTTGGCATTCGCTATCGCCAATTGGATCTTACCCCAGAAGGAACAGTGGATTGGCAAGCTTTAAGCCGAGCGGTGGAGGATGGAACTAGTTTAGTCCTAATTCAGCGCTCTTGTGGCTACTCTTGGCGTCCTAGCCTGTCAATTGCTGATATTGAAAAAATTATTAATTTAGTCAAGCAGCAAAATCCTAACACCATTTGTTTTGTTGATAATTGCTACGGCGAATTTATCGAACTCAGTGAACCTACGCATGTCGGTGCTGATTTAATGGCGGGTTCCTTGATCAAAAACCCTGGTGGAACTATTGTCACCGCCGGTGGTTATGTCGCTGGTCGTGCTGATTTGGTAGAAGCGGCTGCCTGTCGTTTAACTGCCCCTGGTATCGGTAGTTACGGCGGTGCGACCTTTGATCAAAATCGTCTGCTCTTCCAAGGCTTATTTCTTGCACCCCAGATGGTAGGAGAAGCCATTAAAGGTACGCACTTGACAGGTTATGTTTTTGACAAGCTAGGTTATCCAGTTAATCCCGCACCCCTTGCACCTCGCCGCGATGTGATCCAAGCAATTAAACTCGGTTCTGCCGAGAAGCTAATTGCATTTTGTAAGGCAATACAACAAAATTCACCCATCGGTTCTTATCTAGACCCCATTCCTGATCAAATGCCAGGTTACGAAAGCAAAGTCGTCATGGCTGGCGGGACATTTATTGAGGGTAGCACATTAGAGTTCTCGGCTGACGGGCCATTACGAGAACCGTATGTAGTGTATTGCCAAGGCGGCACACATTGGACTCATGTGGCGATCGCTCTCGAAGCCGCAATTGAGGCGATAGGATCAGCAAACTAAGTCAATAATCACCTTAATCTCATCGACGAGGCTCAAACACTCATCGACGAGTCTCAAACACTCGACGACGGAGATCAAATACTCGACGACGAGTCTCAAACACTCGACGACGGAGATCAAATATCGACGACGAGTCTCAAACACTCGACGACGAGTCTCAAACACTCGACGACGGAGATCAAATACTCGACGACGGAGATCAAATACTCGACGACGAGTCTCAAACACTCATCGACGAGGCTTAAATACTCGATGACGAGGCTCAAACACTCGACGACGAGGCTCAAACACTCGACGACGAGGCTCAAACACTCGACGACGAGGCTCAAACACTCGACGACGAGTATCAAACACTCGGCGACGAGGCTCAAATACTCGTTGACCGATAATTCCTTGATAGTACAGAGCAAGCAGTTATCTGTGGGGTCAATCCAAAATCCAAAATCTAAAATCCAAAATCGGTTGACGAGTATCAAACACTCATTCACCAAACCTCAATCCCACCTTTCCCCATCCTTTCATCGGCACGCCTCATTCGACACATCAGGATGGCTAGCAAAATAATCTCTCAGCCAATCGCACCCCCGCGCCAGTAGTTGATCTATACCTTCAACCGGACGCAACTGCACAGTATTATCTACAACAACCGCTATTAACTTACCATCGTACATAACAAAACTCCCCCGCTTGCAAAGCTTCGTAGAGTTCAGCGTCAGCTTTACGGGTGACATAGGTTGGCGCATCTTCGGGAAGACTACCTCCAACTTGATACTGATACAGCGTCATAGAAGCAAGGGTGTGAATGAAAAGTATTTTTCTTGGTGTCTTGGTGGTGAAAAAGATCATCTTTGAATCACAAAGACACAAAGACACAAAGAATTTAGAACAATGGAACTGAGTAAATTCGTTTACTCTGACCTGACTTAATAGAGAATAATACTTTTTTCGCTAATTAAGTCAGCACAAATGTAGAGACGTGCCATGGCTCGTCTCTACTCGTTGGGGTCGTTATTTGTCATTAGACGCGATTCATCGCGTCTGTACAACAGTCATTGGCATGTTTACTTTTCGTAACTCAGTTATGTTTATTCTCACCGAGTTACTTAAACTCATCATTATTTATTATTCATTTGTATTCACGAATGACCAATGACCATTGACCATTGACCATTGACACCCAATAGATTACGGTTTGCTGAAAATTTACCCAAAAATTTGAGTTACCCCCCATAATGAGGTTGAAGAAAGCAATCCGCAATTAATTAACGGTGTCTCCGTGATTGGAATTGTTATTGTTTCTCACAGTAAACAGCTAGCAGAAGGCGTGCGAGAACTGGCGGTACAGATGGTTCAAGACCATGTTCCCATCGCCGTTGCAGCAGGAATTGACGATCCCGCCAATCCTTTAGGTACGGATGCGATAAAGGTTTATGAGGCGATCGCATCTGTATATAGTGATGATGGTGTGTTGGTACTGATGGATCTCGGTAGCGCCTTGATGAGTGCAGAAATGGCGTTAGAGTTCCTTCCCAGCGAACAACAACAGCAAGTACACTTGTGTGCAGCCCCTCTAGTTGAAGGTGCGATCGCCGCAGTAGTTGCAGCCGCAGCTGGTAATAACATGCAACAGGTAATCGCAGAAGCACAGGGAGCATTAGTAGCAAAAGCAACTCAGTTAGGTTTGGATGATAGTCATGAGTCATTGGTCATTCGTGAAGAACCAATGATTAATGACATGGCACACACAAACGAAATTAGGCTGACTGTGAGCAATAGGTTTGGATTACACGCCCGCCCCGCAGCCCAATTTGTCGGGTGTGCCGCCCGATTTCAATCCCAAATTAAAGTTAAAAATGCTACTAAATCTAGCGAATTTGTCCGCGCTGACAGTATCAACCAAGTAGCAATGTTAGGAGTCCGCCAAGGAGACGAAATTGTCATCACCGCTACTGGTATTGACGCAGAAGCAGCACTAGCCGCATTACAAACACTATTCACCACCAATTTTGGCGAAGATAATACCCCCCACAGTCCCAGAGGCGATGAATCGCGTCTCTACATTACTCCCCCCACCCCTCATACCCCTAGACGCGATGAATCGCGTCTCTACATGACTCCCGACACACCCAGACGCGATTCATCGCGTCTCTACATTACCTCCCTCCAAGGTATTCCCGCTTCTGGTGGAGTGGCGATCGCACCTTGTTTTCGCTATCGAAAAACCCCCATAAGCTGGAATCAAACAACTTCTCTCGAAGAAGTCCAGCATTATCACGTAGATAATCCTAATAATGAGTGGCAAAGATTACGAACAGCTTTGCACACTGCCCAACAAGAAATTCAAACTTTGCTGTCACACTCGTCAATTCAAATTGGTGATGCGGAAGCTGCTATTTTTGATGCCCATTTATTATTTTTAGAAGATCCAACTTTGCTAGAAACGGCACAGCAACGTATTTTGAGCCAGCATCTCAATGCGGAAGCTGTTTGGCAAGGAGTGATTAATGAGGTAGCAAATAACTATCGCCATCTTGATGATCCCTATTTACAAGAACGCATTGCTGATGTGGTTGATGTGGGACAGCGAGTATTACGGGTATTATCGGGAACTCCGATGACGATTGTGGATGTATCCCAACCAGGGATTTTAGTTGCGGCGGATCTGACTCCCTCAGATACAGCTAGCTTAGATCCGACAAGAGTTTTGGGTATTTGTATCACAGCTGGTAGCGCCACATCTCACACAGCTATCCTGGCTCGTTCTTTGGGTATTCCAGCAATTGTTGGTTTACCACCAGAAATATTACAACTAACCGATGGTACACAGTTAGCTATTGATGGGGAGATGGGTAGAGTTTGGGTAGAGCCAGAACCAGAAACTCTGGTAGCACTTCAAGCAAAGCAAGCTGCACAACACGCAACCCAGCAACAAATAAGAAGTATTACCCATCAGCCTTGCATGACTCGCGATCGCCACCGAATTAATGTGTTCGCTAATGTCAGTAGTGTAAATGATACACAACAAGCTGTGAATTTTGGTGCAGAAGGTGTTGGACTACTGCGGACGGAGTTTCTTTATCTCAATCGTGCAACTGCTCCCACTGAAGAACAGCAACTAGAAGTTTATCAGGCGATCGCTCAAATTTTAGATCATCGTCCTTTAATTATCCGTACCCTCGATGTTGGTGGAGACAAGTCAATTCCTTATTTAGGTGTGGGTGTAGAAACTAATCCTTTTTTAGGTTGGCGGGGAATTCGTTTTTGTTTGGATCGTCCCCAAGTTTTGAAAACCCAACTAAGGGCTATTTTACGGGCTAGCCTGCACCATCAAATCAAAATCATGTTTCCCATGATTGCGACTGTCACCGAAATCCAAGCAGCAAAAGCAATACTAGCGCAAGTGCAAGCAGAACTACGTCAAGTTGGTATTGGTTTTGATGAAGATATGGAAATAGGGATCATGGTAGAAGTCCCATCAGCAGTCACTATTGCCGATCAGTTAGCCAGGGAAGTAGACTTTTTCAGTATTGGTACTAATGATCTGAGTCAATATATCATGGCAGCAGACCGCACCAATCCCAAAGTGGCAAATTTAACCGATGCTTTACACCCAGCAGTATTACGAATGATCCAACAAACCGTTGAAGCTGGACATGCTGCTGATATCTGGGTGGGATTGTGTGGTGAAATCGCCGCCGATCCCCTCGCAGCACCAATATTATTAGGTTTGGGACTAGATGAAGTGAGTCTCAATCCCCAAGCAATTCCTGGATTGAAAAGTGCGATCGCTCAATTAACAATACCAAAAGCACAGGCGATCGTCACAGCAGCATTACAACAAGATTCTGCCGCTAAAGTCAGAGAAATAGTCAACATCAGTTGGCAAAGCCTCTGTTAGTACTTCCCTGCCATTTTTTGTAACTAAAACATCATCTTCAATGCGGATGCCACGTACATCAGAAAACAGAGATAAACGTTCCCAATTAACCGTGTATTGGTATGTAGAACGTACTTCTGGATTATTTATAATCGCTGGGACTTGATAAAAACCAGGTTCAATTGTTACTAACATACCTACTTGCAAAGGACGATTTAAACGTAGATAGCTTAAACCAAAGCGATCGCTCCTTTCTCGTCCTGGTTCATATCCGGCTAAATCTCCCAAGTCTTCCATATCATGGACATCCAAACCCAGCAAATGACCAATACCGTGAGGAAAAAATAAAGAATGAGCATTCCTTTCTACCAGATTTTCGGCATCTCCTCGCAAAATGCCTAAATCCACCAAACCCTGAGCTATTACATTACAAGCCAACAAATGAAGATCTCGGTACTCTACACCAGGACGCACCTGGGCAATACAAGCGTCATGAGCTGCCAATACTACATCATATATATCTCTTTGGGTAGATGAAAATTTTCCACTCACAGGCCAAGTACGAGTAACATCACTTGCCCAACCCATTTCTGTTTCAGCACCAACATCAGCAAGCAATAAATCACCTGGTTGTAGAGAGTGGTGATACTGTTCGCTATGCAAAACCTCACCGTGAACAGTCACAATACTGTGGTAAGCAGTAGTCATATTCTGGGCAATAATGACTTTTTCCATCGCTGCACGTACTTCTGCTTCAATTTTGGCACTCGGTGTTGCGGCCATACCTGCTTTATGTGCCTCAACGGTGACAGCAGCAGCTTTTCGCAATTCGGCTAGCGCTTGTTGATCGTGTGTCAGGCGTAACTCGATAATCGCTTGGGCTAACTCTAAATCAATGCCTTGCAGCTGATGTTGTGGTAGAATCCACCTGTTTAATAGTTGTGACTGTTGTGTCCAAGTGGCTGGATCTTGGACAGGAATTGTTGCCACTCCTTCTAAATATGACTCTAATTCTGACATCGGATGGGCAACATCTGCCCCGATTTGAGTGGCCATATCTTCCCGATTGGTCATTTCACCATGCCAGAGGGCGCTACCAGGTGCGGGATCATCTATGAATAGTTCCAGCTTACCAGCTTCAAGGCGAATAGCAGCATTCACAAGTGGTAATCCTGCAAAGTAAAGGAAATGACTGCTAGCCCGGAAAGGAAAAACATTGGCTGGATAATTGCGGGAAATACTAGTTCCTGACCAGAGAATAACTGGAAAATCAATATGAGTAGCTAATTTTTGTCTGCGTTGGCGTAGAGTCTCAATCAGGGAATTACAGGTTTGATGGATGAACATGGCGAAGTAAAAATGAGGATAAGGGATTCTAAATATTTGATCAAAAAATATTTGGAATAAAGGTCAATACGCTTGGTGATAAGACTTAAACTAGTCTGCTTAAGCAGACTTGAACTATAAGACTGCGATTTCAATCGCAGGCTTTATACTTTGCAATTCGCAATCTTTCTAAATAAAACTTTAAATATATGATTTAACTTAGTAAATCTATTGTGATGATTGTAGCTAAGGTAAAAGCGATCGCTCGTATTTTCAAAACGCTGAAATTCTCATCAAACAGCTAGTTAGATTAATTTGAGAGCAACTTGAGAGCAATAAGTTTAACTTTGATCCCTTAACATCCAAAATTCAGGGATCAGGAAATATCAATTTGTTTGATCTTGATAACACATAAATGTAAGTACTCACTATTTTATTAAAGAGTGTGAAATTATACTCAAGTTTTTGATAAAGATTTTAATCTAAAGTAAGCAAACTCAAGCGTTTTTTTCATGATCACAGACTGAACTACACGATAAAATTAATACTGTATAGATAATAAAGATGACTAACATCAAAAAATTATCTCTCTGGTCGTAAGTATATATACTTTTATGTAGTAATATAAAATAATAGATAACAAAATAACTTTTAGTAAAGCTTGACTACATTCTACAAAGCTACAGAGAAATAGTCAGGTAAGTATTTGTTGAGCTGGAAGGAAACCACATCCGGTTAACAGAAAGCAAATTCTTATTTTAGATGAAGAGGTAAATAAGGGAGTGAGCCTGCAAACCCCTAAACAAAATAATCGACGCTACGATCCTGATGAGATCGCAAAGTTTTACCGCTATCGTCCTTGGCTAGCTTGGAGACGGGCGCTCAGGATTATTTGGTCTTTTGCCATATTTATCTTGAGTTTGAAGTTAGATGAGTGGCAAAATCAAGTTGAGCAAAACAAACTTAAACGAGCTACTCAACTACGGGAGTTACTAACACGTTTGGGGCCGACTTTTATTAAAGTAGGTCAAGCTTTATCAACGCGACCGGATTTAATACGTAAAGATTTTTTAGAAGAACTGGTAAAATTGCAAGACCAGTTACCACCCTTTGATAATGCGATCGCCTACCGACTCATTGAAACCGAACTAGGTCGTTCCGTCGAGGAAATCTACAGCGAACTATCACCTAGTCCCGTTGCTGCTGCTAGCTTGGGTCAAGTTTACCGGGGTCGTTTGCACAGTGGCGAAGAAGTCGCGGTAAAAGTACAACGTCCAAATCTCCGACCAGTTATTACCCTCGATCTCTATTTAATGCGATGGGCTGCGGGTTGGCTAGCCCCTTGGCTACCTCTAAATCTGGGTCACGATCTTAGTTTGATTGTAGATGAGTTCGGAACCAAATTATTTGAGGAAATAGATTACCTCAATGAAGGTCGCAACGCCGAAAAATTTGCCACTAACTTCCGCAATGATCCAGATGTGAAAGTACCAGCTATTTATTGGCGCTATACTTCCACAAGGGTTTTAACTTTAGAGTGGCTGAATGGATTTAAGCTCACCGACACCAAAAAAGTCAAGGAAGTGGGTTTAGATCCGGAAGCGATCATCGAAATCGGCGTGACTTCAGGTCTACAACAGCTATTAGAATATGGTTTCTTCCATGCTGACCCCCACCCTGGAAATTTATTTGCCATGCCTGATGGCAAAATGGGTTACATTGATTTTGGGATGATGGATCAGTTAGATGAAACTACTAAAGAAAGTTTAGTAGATGCACTGGTACATCTAGTTAACAAAGATTACAGCGATTTAGCCGCAGACTTTGTCAAGCTGGGATTTTTAACACCAGATACAGATATTTGCCCAATTGTACCAGCCTTAGAAGCAACATTAGGCGATGCAATTAATAAAAACGTCGGGGATTTTAACTTCAAAACCATCACTGATCAGTTTTCACAACTGATGTATGATTATCCCTTCCGGGTTCCAGCCAAGTTTGCTTTAATTATTCGTTCCTTGGTGACTCAAGAAGGTATTGCTCTGAGCCTCAACCCCAACTTTAAAATTGTGGAAGTAGCTTATCCTTACGTAGCAAGACGTCTGTTGACGGGCGAATCTCCACAATTGCGCCGACGGTTATTAGAAGTGCTATTCAAAGATGGTAAATTCCAATGGCAACGGTTAGAGAATTTGATTGCGATCGCTCGTAGTGATGATAATTTTGATGTTTTACCGACAGCCAAACTTGGACTAGAATATCTCCTATCTGATGAAGGTAAATATCTCTGGCGACAGTTGGTATTAGCTCTCACTGAAGATGATCGCCTGCATACCGAAGAAGTTCAACGTTTGTGGAACTTGGTTAAAGATGATTTACAACCAAATCGATTGTTCGATGTCGCAATCGGAGTTTTGAGCGACTTATCCAAAGAGAGAGTTGCAGCAATATTACCTTCGGTAACTGCGATCGCCAATTTTGGTATGAAGTCCTGAAAGTTTGATACAGTAAGCCTGGAACTAAAGTTTCAGGCTTATAGATTAAGTCCGTTTCAACGGACTTAAAAATACGTTCACTCAGCTTTAGAATCAGATAATTTTCGCAGTAGAGACTAGCAGGTGCAACGTCCCTACACATCGGAAAATCATTTTTCAAAATTCATACCAATCAGGAGTTTTCATGTACTACTACCCTTCACATCCGCCATATTTACTATTAATTTTTGGTTTGTTTGCTGCATTAACCTCTGGTGTAGCATTAGCTGGAACACTAAAGATCATTGTGAACAAATGGCGGAGTGATGGAGCAGAAAAATCCAATTCCCAGTTGTCGATTAAACAATTATCCGTGCCATTTCTGGGAATTACTGGCGGTGTCGTATTATTTATGTGTTCTGGTTTTGAAATATTTGGTTTTCCACCTTTGCTTGCTTATGCAGTCGGTATACCAGTAACTATTTTGACTTCGCTTTTAGTTTGGTTGCAGTTGGGAAGTATGATGTCTTTTGTACAACGGCAAGGAATGCAATCTCTTGATTTAGACACTTTGAAATAAATATAATTGATTTTTGGATTATTCAATTTTTTTGGTGTCATAAAAGAAACCCGATCGCTTCCATGCGATCGGGTTTCTTTTATGCTTCTTCTACGCAACATTACTTAACATTTGTGCTAACTTTAAGGTATCTTCTGGAAAAAGCGTTATCTTTGGCTTAACAAGGCAAGATTAGGGAGCATCCCAAATGTTCAAAAAAACTGCGATTTCAATCGCAGTCTTATAGTGAAAGTCTGCTTAAAGCAGACTGTTTGATTTTATGAAGTCGTATAAAGACGACTTGTGCTATTAGCTAAGGGTTTAAACCGTTTGCTTTGCGGTATTTTGAAAAAATTGGGATGCTCCCCAAGATTATTTAGTCGTATGATTCACAATACTTACACTTAAAGTTGTAAATAAATTAACAAAATGAAATTATGGTGTGAAGCGATCGCTGTAACTCAGCGTATTTTAATTGAACTATTACGGCGAAGACGTAGCCTGATTTTTTGGATTATTTTTCCTATTTCTATTCTGCTGATCAACGGATTTGTGTTAGCAGAAAGCATGAAACTATCAACAGAGCAAGGTTTTGAATATGCTGCACCTTCAACTTTGGTGGGAGCAGCACTATTTTTTAGCTGTTTGGGTGGTAGTGTCGCAACTGTCGTCTCAGAAAGAGAACAGCAAACACTCAAACGCTTATTTATTTCACCTTTGAGTGGAACATCCTATTTTGTAGGGATTTTTTTAGCTCATAGTTGTATTGGTTTTGGGCAAACATTAATTATTTATACTATTGCTGCTTTTTGGGGTGCTACGTTTAAGGGTTCCGTCTTTCTGGGTGCAATTATTATATTTATGAGTATTGTGGCTTATGTTGGTTTAGGCTTTATTTTGGGTACTCAATTAGCGCGTCGTACTGAAGATGTAAACTCCCTGGTAGCTGCTTTTGGTGTCCCTTTGTTGATTTTGGGCGGAGCTTTTTTCCCGATTCGCTTTTTACCGAAAGCATTACTTGATCTTGCCAAAATCAACCCTATTTATCACATGAATCAAGCTCTTTTAGCAGTCTCAACACAGGGGAACAATATAGAAGATATTGCGTCTAACTTCCAGTTCTTATCAGGGTTTACTTTGATGATGATTTTGGGGGGATGGTTCTCTTATCGCAGAATGGTAATCCTAGAAAGAAGACTTTAAAATTCTTCGCCCACAAGGAGACGATGAATTTGCTAATGGGTAATGGGTAATGCTTCATATAGAAAAGCTGAATAAGTCTTTTAAAAATAGGAAAGTTCTTCAGGATTTAACATTCCATGTAGCTCCTGGAGAAATTTATGGTTTACTTGGTGCAAATGGAGCAGGAAAAACTACTACAATTAATATTATATGTAATTTATTAAAAGCAGATAGCGGTGTAGTCAAGGTTAATCATCAGTTCGTTTCAGAAGCAACTAAAAAACTCATTGGTATTGCTCCACAAGAAAATTTATTATATAGGGGTCTTTCTTGTGAAGAAAACATCCAATTTTTTGCCAAAATTTACGGTTTAGACAAAACACAAAGACAAAAACAAATTAAAGCCACTTTAAAAGCTGTAAATTTATTAGATAGAGCTAAAAGTCCGGTAGAAACCCTCAGTGGCGGAATGCAGCGACGCTTAAATATTGCTGTAGCTTTGGTACATCAGCCGAAGTTAGTAATTTTAGATGAACCAACTACAGGTTTAGATATTGAAGCTCGATATGAGATTTGGGAATTAATTAAACAATTAAAAAATCAAGGAATTACTATTTTATTAACTACTCATTTATTAGATGAAGCAGAGCGTCTGTGTAATAAAATTGGTATTTTAAAAAATGGACAGATTTTAGCTGAAGGTAGTTTAGAACGATTACGTACCTGTATTCCAGCTACAGAAATTCTAGTAGTACAAACTCCAGAAGCAGAAAAAGCGATCGCACGGGCTATTACATGCGGTTTTACACCCCGGCGTTATGGTAGCGATTTAGCATTTTGGTTGCCGGAGCATTTAGAATTAAAGGATATTATCGCGCGTTTCGATGGTATTAATATTGACTCTATTTCACGCCAACCAATTAGATTGGAACATATTTATCTAGAATTGACCGGGAATAGGGAATAGGGATCTGCCCCTTATCCCCAGAGGGGGCCCCACCTGCCCCTTATCCCCAAAGGGGACCCCTACCTTCCCCGATCCCCGATCCCTATTCTTCAGGATTCTCCTGAGAAAAGTGCATACGAATGGTTTTAGCTCGCTGACCATTAGCATTTGTTGCTGTCATAACATAGTCAATTAAGCTGTCTGTAAAGGGAATACGCAGGTGGAAAGTACCATCTGGTTTGAGTTTAATTGCATGACCAGCAACAGCAACACTTGAACCCGGTTCAGTAGCTCCGTGAATAATTAACTCTGCATCAGCAATAAACCAGAAATCTTTCTCTGGGCGACTGAAAACACGAGCAACTGCGGAACGTGCAAGTAATAGCCAGTTATTATCTGCTGTGGTATAACCAATTTCAGCCATGTAATTGCGATCGCCAGTCGGAATAGCTACATAGCGATCTTCTGTGGTCTCTTCACATTCGTACTGTTGCACCAGCACAGGATTTTGATAACTCAGATCAATGTCGGTAGCATCATATAATCGTAGTGTAAATTGGGAACCACCTTGCGATCGCAGTGCTTGTTTGGCTTCATCAGATACTTGCCAAGAAACGTAAGCCCATTTCGGAGTACGCGGTGTGAGGACAATAATATTGTCTGACTCTACATTTTCTGGTGTGACAGGTGCTGTGGTTACTGGGGTAGGTTTGTCCACAATACTAGTCTGTGCTGAGTCAGGATTTTGGTTTTGATTGTTGCTAATGCCATAAATAGTAGCCCACGAACCAATTCCTTCAACTGTCGATGGAACTTGTTCTGTGGGATGAGAGGTAGTTGCAGAAGGGTCTGGTGTTGGGGTAGTTTGGGCTACTTCTTCTGTGAGATTAACGCTTGGTTCGGCTGTATCTGCTACTTTATCTAATAACTCTTGGGATACTTCTGGTTGTTGTGGGGTAGTTTCTACCTCTGAGTCAACAGTACTATCTTTTGGAGTAGATGTATTTTCCCAAACATCAGGTAAATGAGGATATTCAGTATTGATAACTATTGACGGTGTTTGCAAATCTAAAGGTTGTTGATTTGTGTCAGACTCTTGAAGAAGGGTCGGGCTTTCCTGTGTAGATGTGATTTCTGTGACATTTGGTAACTCTAGTTCCGGCGGTTGAAGAAGGGTCGGGCTTTCCTGTGTAGATGTAATTTCTATGACATTTGGYAACTCTAGTTCMGKCTGTTGARGAASRGTYGGSSTTTCCTGTGTWGATGTWATTTCTATRACATWTGGCAACTCTAGTTCCGGCTGTTGAGGAAGAGTTGGCGTTTCCTGTGTTGATGTGATTTCTATGACATTTGGCAACTCTAGTTCCGGCTGTTGAGGAACAGTTGGCGTTTCCTGTGTTGATGTAACTTCTGTAACCTCAGATGCTGATGGTAATGGTGTTTGTATGAGAGTTGCATCTTCCCAAACATCTGGTAATGGAGAATAGATATTTACAGATGGTGCTTGTGTTGGTGCTTTCACTTCAGTGACATCACCATTGGATGGCTTCTGCTGTGTAACATCTGAGTGTTGAGCAGATAATATCTGAGTATTGTCCTGCACTAATGTTGGTTGCGGATCAGATCCAACCTGAGCATTTTGCGACATTTGGGGATAGGACGCATTGACAACAGTCACAGGCCCTTCTAAATCTAATCCCGAATTATTAGCTGATGGTACTTGTACAGAATCAGATGATGAACGATTGATGTCTCTAACTGGTGTTTGCACATCTTGCTCACCAGCAACATCTGTCTGATCTTTCGCAGTCATTTCTGTATTTTTTTCAGACCATTTTGATACTAATGTGCTTTCTCCTGCAATTGCAGTGGCACCAGCAATACTAGCAGCAACAGTAGGAGTTAAATGCTTGGCTGTATTTTGCTCAGGTGGGATGCTACTTGCATCTTGTGTCACATCACTAGGTGTTGTTTGAGTTACAGAGTTAACATTTGTTGTCTGTGGTAACTTGGTGACATCTGAAGAGGAAGCAGGGGGAGTAGAGTCAATTGTAACGTCTGCTATCTGTGCTTTGACATCGGCAACGACTGGGCGTTTTTTTCGTAAAAACCATAGTACAAATCCGGCACCAGCGCCAAGGATGAGTGCCAAAAGTGACCATCCCAATATTTGTTGATCTTGGTTTATTTGATTGCTCTGGACACCAGGGGTTAACGTAGAACTATTTGTAGTATCTGCTTGAACTGTGGTGATGTTGTTTTCGCCTGTTGTTGGTGAGACGCTAGCAGCAGATGTAGCATCTGTGCTAGATGGAGTTGTGGCGCTAGTGTTTGTAGTTGCTGTTTGGGAATCAGCAGATACTATAGCAGCGATCGCGTCTGCTTCTATTTTTCTAGCTGCTTCTACTGCATCTTCACCTGGTGCATTGGTGACAAAGCCAAGAAAAGAGGCGACATTGAGACTAGGATTTTTCTTGTAGACGTATACTAAAGGCTGTGAAAAAGGATATCTAGAATTGCTGGGTAAAGTTCGATCCACCTTGAGCGATCGCACACCTTCGAGTTTTGATACCTGATTAGCCAAAACATAGCCAATACCGTCTTTACCCAATTGTTTGACGACTTCGACTGTACTATCTTCATTTAGCTGAGTTGCAGTTGCACCAGTTTTAAACTCGGCTTTCTCAAAGACTGGGTAATTGCGAAAAGACTCACGGACATCACTATTCGCTGGACGATCAATCACCCGGATTTTACCCTTAGCTCCTCCGACTTGTGACCAATCTGTAATTTCTCCTCGAAAGATTTTGGCAAATTCCTGGTTAGTCAGGTTTCCTTTGAAGGGGTTATCTTCACCAACTATAATCGCAATCTTTTCTCGACGTAGACGGAACTGTTCTAAACCTTGGTTTTTTTCTTCTGGCGTTAAACCACGACTAATCGCTGCGATATCTATTGTTCCTGCTTGCAAAGCTTGCAGCGCCGCATCTGCACCATTAGTAGCAACTTCCACCTTCACACCAGGAAACTGATTTTCAAACCGTGTTTTCATGGTTTGATTAATCATATTCATGCTATTTGAACCATCAATCCGCACAGTAGTACCATTTGGTACTTCTTTGGGTTGGGGAAAAGACGGAGCATTGGTAGATTGCGCCAGTGCAAAGTCTGACACCACAATAGAAACTGCCATGGGAGTTGTTGCTAATGCTAACAACAACGCCAAACTGACTATTGAGTTATCTTTTTTTTCTTTTTGCCACATATATATGCCCTCTGATCAATAAGTTAGAGGAAATTAGTTAGAGTAAACGCCAAAAAAGTCGATTTTAATCGCTTTTTTTCGGTAAACGCGCTAATTTATTGTTTTAAGGTGAAAATTGTATTCAATGCTTCAGTAGAGATGCGATTAATCGCGTCTGTACAATGCAGTATTAATCGCGTCTGTACAATGCGGTATTAATCGCGTCTGTACAATAGTCATTGGTCATTGGTTATTGGTAAGGTTTAGCCCTTTGATTTTTGGTCAGGAGTTTGTTTGACATAATTTTTGGATAGTATTTTAGTTGAGATATTCTCCTATAAAGATAAATTTTTACTGCAATAATTTATAACTGGCATGTTAAAACAGATTCTTGGCTAAAAACCATACTTTGTCAACTTCATGCCAAAATCTTCCTACACCCTTACACCCTCAATGATTCAGATAACAATGACAATCAGGTTTCTCAATCACTGACTCAACCAAAGCATTGAGTGCAGTAGCTGCTAATAAACCACCTCCGACAGTTCCTTCCACCACAATCCAAGCAGCGTTTGTTTGCATCAGCTGTCGTTTAGCTGCGGGTGCATGGCTAAAGCCAATCGGCATACCAATTACTAATGCTGGTTGAATTTGCTGTTGTTCGATCGCTTGGCAGATTGATAATAAGACTGAAGGCGCATAACCTACTACTAAAATGCAATCTTTTGTTACTTTTTTTAACTGATCTCGCCATTGTTGATGCTGCCAAAAAGCTTGTTCAGCCTCAGCGGCCGTAGTCACGTGAGGATTGTCAATCAAAGTTTCGAGACGACATCCCAAATGAACTAGTCGCGTTTGATCAACCGCTGCTGCAACCGTGGGAATATCTGCAATCACTTTACATCCTAACTTGAGAGCTTCCCGACTTTTGGCGATCGCTCCCTGACTCAACTTGACAAACGAGACTAAACTCACATCTCCACAAGCTAAGACTAATTGAGAAATCAGGTGTTGTTCAATCTCAGAACGTGCTGATAAATCTGGTAATAAGTGTTGTAAAGATTCATGAAAGTCTTCTGGGTGAGCATGAATTTTAGCGTCTAAGCCACTCCAGAGTTTTTCTAACTCCCCTAGTCCGACTTTTGTTTCTACTTCAATTAACTTGAGTTGAGCAAGAACTTCAGCTTGGATAATTTGACAATCGCGATCGCGCCCTAACAAACTTTCTAATGCAGATGCAGTTTGTCGCAGTTGGGAAATTTGCTGCATCACAGTTTGATATTGTTGTTGTAGTTGCAGCATCAAATTTGCATCGGGATTTTTTGGTGGTTCGACTTCCAAAATTTGGCGAATATGATTGAGTTGAAAACCCTGTTGTTTTAATGCCACTATTCGCTGCAATCGGATGACATCTGTATCTGTGTAGAGACGATAATTGCTATGCGATCGCATAGGTTGGGGTAATAATCCTAACTGATGGTAATGTCGTACCATTCGGGGCGTAATCCCACCCCCCACCGCCTCAGTTAGTTCTTTGATCGTCAAACTATTCGCTTTCATAATTCAGACTAGACTGTTTGCGAAGCCTTAAAAGTAGAAAATTCACATATAGAATTAAAGGGGCAAAATCGACAGTGGTAACCAGGATTTGGCGGAAAAATTTGGCTAAATTTCTGAGTTTGTTGCTGATATTTTTGCAAATCTTTTTGGTGTTTTTGAGCAATATTAGCTAATTCTAACTCCAGAAAATCTAACTCACCTTTACTAACACTAATTAATTCCGATTTCTTAGAAAATTCTAAATTATAAAAAGAAGCTATAGCTTTGTGTTTAGGGTAAAGATAACGAGCTGCCAATAGATAAACTAATGCCTGACGACGGTCAAAAGCAGATTTACCAGTTTTAAAATCTAAAATATGTAAATTGCCTGAAGATTCGATGAAAATACAGTCCATCGTTGCATACAAGCGGAAACAATAATGTTTTTGATCAATTAAAATTGGTTTGGGAAATCCTTCATCGCCACGGGTTAACAAGACTATACGTTTACCTGAAAGCAATGGTTCATTGTGATATTTCTTCAAAATTTGCAGCACACGCTGTTGCACTTCATCAGGCGAATTGCTTAGTCTCAGTAGTTCGGCAACTTTTTCTACGCCGTCTGACTCATTTAATAGATATCTGTGGTGATGAAATTCATAAACACCTTTTTGTGCTAGTAAGCCTATACGCTGAGGTGGTGTAACTTTTGTTAACAGTGCTTTAACTTGAGGTTCATGTTGACGTGCTTTAATATATCCTCGTCTCATTTGACAGTGCCAACGTTGTTGCCCAGATGCAGGAGCAACTAAAGACCAAAGATGATAACTGGCAAAAGGTCGTTGAGTTGACATTACTTAGCAACTGTGAGGTCAAGACGGGTCATAACATCAGCTACACAGGCTTTACTCACTTAGTAGCCAAGTAGCTAATCAAACTGCTGCCATTTAAGTGATGACAGATTCTGCTTGGACGGTAAAAATTGCTGAACGGTGTTATGCAATCTTAATAATAAGTGACAATTCACCTTACTGAAATTCAGCTTGGAGCATTGATATTTACTATTAATAGCTAAAACTCAGCATCTGAGTATGGCATTAAATATATCCCTGATTTTGTTGTGATTGCCACTCTAGAAATTACTAAATACTATTGTGACAAATATCTGATCTGTATGGGAGGCTTCGCTTACCAACATTTTTGCTGGCTGCTCAACATCCACATTTTCACCTGTGACTCTAAACTAGACTAAATGCTAGTAGCTCCACATCTAACAGAATGGGGAGAATATTTGGAATACCTCGTTATAAAGTCTTGGTTAAAAGTAAAGTACGATGCACTATATTGTACTCTTTGTCTATTTCTAGTGGTTGTGTAAATGAAGATTTGCAACAATAATATTGACAAAAAGTTAGATAAATTATCGTTTAAAAATAAAAATATCTAGATAGAAAATTAACAGAACTAATCACCATGAAAACTCTTGCTACTCTACTGACAATAATTATTCTAGTTTTTTGGATAATGTCTGTTGCCCTGATCTCAGTACAAAACGCTACACCAGTATCTTTAAAATTTCTAAATTTTCAATCAATTCAACTTCCAGTAGGCTTATTACTGGCTTTCTGTGCAGCGGTGGGCATGATTGGCATGGGTTTGCTACAACCATTGTGGAGACTCGCTGGCTCTGAACAAAGTAATTCTAATGCACAAGATGACGCAGAATTTTTTGTCGATGAAGAAGATTTTTAAGTCAGTTATCAGTTATCAGTTATCAGTTATCAGTTAGACGCGAGGAACATCGCGTCTGTACTTAACTTTATTTGTGCCGACTTACCGTCCTTGTTCGTGTAGTGCATTAATGGCTGTAGCACATTTTTGTGTTAATGCTTCTAATTCTTCTTTGTCTGTAGAAGTGGGTGCGGGTATCAGTTCGCCAATTCTCACTGTCACCGGAACTGCACGAGGGATAATGACACCTTTTTCTTCTATAGCCTGTGTCCCCCACAAACAAACAGGTAACAATGGTGCTTGTGCTTTAGCGGCTATTAATGCTGCGCCTCGTTTTGGGTCGGTAATGCGTCCATCAGGAGTGCGAGTACCTTGTAAAAAAACACCTACAGCCCATCCCTCATCAAGATATTTTAGGGCTGCACGAATAGCAGTGCGATCGCTTGTACCGCGGCTGACTGGGTAAGCACCATATAATTCAATGGCTTGTTTTAAAACTGGGACTTTAAACAGTTCTTCTTTAGCCATATACGCCACAGGACGGCGTACACAGTTGGAGATAATCGGCGGGTCATAATTACTAGCATGATTGCTTACCACCACCAAAGGCCCACTCAAAGGGACATTTTCTACACCATAAATCTTGCCCCGAAAGTAAACATGTAGCATGGGGCTAACAACAGACCACTTAAAGGCTTGGTA
Organism: Westiellopsis prolifica IICB1; assembly: GCF_004323185.1. GTDB lineage: Bacteria > Cyanobacteriota > Cyanobacteriia > Cyanobacteriales > Nostocaceae > Pelatocladus > Pelatocladus prolificus_A. Next base: position 1,090,580 of record NZ_NAPS01000001.1, on the reverse strand, counting down.
GAGTAATAGACTGGCTAACGGTTCGCGGTTTTTGCCCACAGAAGGTAATTGAGAAGGTAATTGAAATCAGACAAAATTAAGGATAAGCGATCGCCACTACTTTTGTACAACTTCGCTTAATGCTTCATGAATTATTTGACACTCACACCACGAGGTTTGAGACTTGCAACTAAATTATTAATAATCAATCATAATAAAAGGCTGTCTAATGTCAACTAACTTATTATCATCTCCTACTAATTTTGGTATTGGTGGAGTAGTCAAAGAACTCACCTGGAACTGGGAAAATCAGCAATTGCGGATTGTTTATGAAACGACTGGAAATGGCTCGCCGCTATTGCTACTTCCTGCTTTTAGTACTGTATCTACACGAGAAGAAATGAGTGGGATAGCTAGGTTACTTGCTCCCTATTTTCAAGTTGTCGCTGTAGATTGGCCAGGGTTTGGAGATTCTTCCCGTTTACCTGTAAATTACAAACCTGGAATCTTTGAGCATTTTCTAGAATATTTTGTTACCTCTGTATTTAATTTTCCTGTAGCAGTTGTTGCTGCTGGTCATAGTGCTGCTTATGTTCTGCAATTAGCTCGGAAAAATTTCTCAGTATTTTCACGATTGGTTTTAGTAGCACCTACTTGGCGTGGTCCCTTACCGACAATGGGTGTAGACCGACAGTTAGCAGGGGTATTTAGGGAAATAGTGCGATCGCCTATCGTAGGACAAGTACTCTACAAGCTCAACACTGTCCCATCTTTTTTAAGTTTTATGTACCGTCGCCATGTCTACGTAGATGCTGCCAAACTTACTCCTAGCTTTATTAAGCATAAGTGGCAAAATACCCAACAACCAGGAGCTAGATTTGCACCTGCTGCTTTCGTAACTGGAAATCTCGATGCTGTACACAAACAAGCTGATTTTTTGGCGTTGGTTCAAGATTTATCTGTACCTTTACTGGTGGTAATTGGAGAATCCTCTCCCAGCAAATCCCGTGCTGACATGGATGCTTTGGCTGCATTAAGCGGAGTCCAATCAGCAATTCTTCCTGGTTCTTTAGGAATGCATGAAGAATATCCAGAAGCAGTGACAGAAATAATTTTGCCTTTTTTGAGAACTGATACGTAAAGGGAGACAGCATTTTCCCGGATGCAAATATAAAGCCGCCCTACTTGCCCACTAGGGGGGACGGCTTATTCAATAATTTAAAAGAACCATTATTAGTTTAATTAATGACTTATTAATTAATTATATACTCTGACAAATATATATATAAATATCTACCTCTAGAGAGAGTATTTTGTCAAATTTTATATTCAAATTTTCAGTCTACAGGTCGATTCAAGATTCCTAGATTCCCGACTATAAAATTACTATGCACGCATTGAAAAACATCAATGCGACATGCAATCAAGAAAACTTTATTGAAGCAGACAAATAAAAATAGATGCTAACTAAATAGCGGCATTTAGAATTTATCACTGCACAATGTTCTCTTGATTTTATATTATTTTCTGACTCGTGGAGAAATTAAAATGCAAAAAACTATTTCTTTGTTAGGTTCTATTTTGCGTCCCGTACGTTTTCTAGTTGTAGCTTTTACATGTGCTTTGCTACTATTCTCGAATGCTTTTCCTGCTGCTGCAATCGAAAGCTATCAAAGTAACCCAACAGAAGCTACTGATCAATTGCTTGACACTCAACGTGAAACTGACGAGGTAGCTAAATCTGCTCCCCTGGGATTGAAAGAAACTCAAAAGCGTACCAGTGGTGGAGGACTGAACGAAGTTCAAGGTACTGCTGATGCTAAGAACATGAATCGTCCTGAAAATTCTCAAGATGCAGTTTCAGTAGAAGAAGAAGTAAGCAACTTCCTGAAAAAAGTAACTGGTAATAAGTAATCAGCATCAAATTTCTTTCGCCCCAGTATATTTCACTGGGGATTTATTTTTAAATAGGCATCCAATAATATTAGCTGAAATCTATACATAGACATATATTTTGAAATATTTAAAAATCAAAACATTTTTCTGATGCAATAATGCTCGGTTTACAAAAAAATTCACAATCATTCTTTGGATTGATGTTGTGAAGTTAATGAATTGCTGAAGTTATAAGAGGAGTTAGCTTAAGGATTAGAAACAATGCGCCCATTAAATATTGGTTTGACAGATGAACAACGTCAAGGTGTTATTGAACTACTAAATCAAGATTTGTCAGATTCCTATCTACTGGTAGTAAAAACCAAAAAATTCCACTGGGATGTAGTCGGGCCTCAGTTCCGCAGTTTGCATGAAATTTGGGAAGAACAGTACGAACAACTAACTGAAAATATTGACGCTATTGCTGAACGAGTTCGTGCTTTAGGTGGTTATCCCATTGGTACAATGGAGGGATTTTTAAAGGTAGGTACTATCAAGGAACAAGCTGGTAATATCCCCGCAGCAACCGAGATGGTAGCTTTGTTGGTAGATAACCACGAGCAAATTATTCGCAATCTTCGTGAACATATTGATCGTTGTGCTGAAGAATTTCACGATCAAGGAACAGCTGATTTCCTCACAGGATTGATGGAAGGTCACGAAGAAGCAGCTTGGATGCTACGTTCCTTTATTGAGGGAGAAGAATTGCAACCTGATGGTTCTAAACCAGAAACACGAAAAACACCTGTAGGTGTCTAACTTAAGGTAGAGAGAAGTAAATAAATCGGCGTCAAAAATTGAATGTTCGTAGTAAGTGCTTAAGCACTTACTACGAACTCAAAAAATAATAAAAAAGGAGTATTCAATGGCGGCAGAATATAAAGCTGAACGCACAATTACAGCTGTATATAAAGAACAGAATCAAATTGATGATGTGATTCGGCGTTTGCTTGACCGGGGTGTACCTAGAGATCATATTTCGGTCATGGGTAGAAACTTTAAGTCAGAAACTCGAATCGCTGGTTTTATTACGAAAAAAGATGTAATTCTTGGTGGTTTAAGAACAGGAGCAATTTTTGGTTCCTTTTTTGGTTCTTTGCTAGGTTTACTAACAGGTGTTGGTGTACTATTCATTCCTTTTGTTGGACCAATTGTAGCAGCAGGCCCAATCGGTGCATTATTACTCGGTGCTGCAAGTGGAGCGATCGCAGGTAGTGCAGGTGCTGGTTTAGTATCAGTATTAGCGACTTTGGGTATGCCAGAAGATAAAGCCACAGTATACCAGACTCGTCTGCAAGCTGGAGAATTCCTAGTTATGGCAGAAGTTCCAGCTGCTCGCAGTGGGGAATTTCAAATACTCATGGAAAGTGCTGGTGGTGAAGAAATTCACACAATGGAAACAGCATTACCCCGTCCCTGTGCTGGTCGTTGCAGTGGTCCAGAAGATTTATCTCCAGAGGTACGGTCCCATCTTTCCAGCGAAGCTCAGAATACATTTATTGAGCGCTACAATACCATCTTAGATGAAACAAAGGATCAAACCAAAGCAGAACAAGCAGCTTGGGAAGCGATTCATCAAAATTTTGATGAAGATGACAACGGTGTTTGGTCTAAGAAGAAGGTGGCTGTTTAGTCATTGGTCATTGGTCATTGGTCAATTGACAAATAACAAATAACAATTGACAAATGACAAATGACAAATGACAAATCACTACAAAAATATAACGCACAACGAGTTTTTAAGGTGATTTATAACTACCAACTCGAATGGTTAACTGACCTTTGCGGGGGTCTTGGTTAAATACAAACGCTCCTTCTTCCTTTTCACCGCGAGATAAAAAGTCTATTTGTTGTTCTCCTGTTTGGGTGACTTTTCCTTGGATTTCTAACTCAGCTATCAGTTGTACTGACTCGGCTGTTTCTCCGCCTGTATTAATAATTTCAAACGGAACATAAAATTGTCCATCAGCTTCCCAAATTTTCTGTTTATTACTAACAGAAAGAACGGGGGGTTGATCTTTTTCATTTATCCATATGTAAGCGACTAAGCTTACAATCACAGCCAGGATGAATAAAGAAATACTTAAAGTAACCCATTCCGCAGGAGAACGTTTTGGTTGTTCTTGTTCTGTGTTCATATAGCCAACCTACCAGCAGCACCACCAATTGTGCCAGGTAATCCTAATAATAATGTGTATTCCAACCACATTCTCCATGGATCGCTAAAAGTCAATTTTTGAAAAAACCACAGCATAAAAGCTGCTGCTATTAGTGATACTAAATAAGACATAATTGTTTCACTGATTGGTCTTTGAAAAAGACCTCGTTGCTGTTTGCGTTTTCGCTGATCCGAAAAGCCCGCTTCAAATACAATCGCATAGGAAATCAGCAAGGATACAGCAATCATCGCTATCAGTCGTGGTGGTGAAACCGCCGCCGCTAACATGGGAATTTCATCTGTAGGGGCGATGTTAAATGCGATGACGATCGCACCAATTAAAGTGGCTCCAATATCTGCAAAGGTGGCATATAATTCATCAGATTTGTGATTACCAGTTCGTTTGTTTTCCTGAGATTTTGTTTGTCTGTCTGAATTAGTTGCGCCGCGAGTATCTCCCAAAAATTGATTCGCTAGTGCCACGCCAAGAGTAAATGGTACGCTTTCAAATACGATTTTGCCGAGAATTTCTCTGAGGGAAGTTTCTGATGTTAGTTCTTGTAATAACAGCAGTATCAATGTAGAACAGGCGATTCCAATCGCCATTGCTTCTACAGTGTCTGTGAGTGCTTCGTAAGATCGATTACCATGTCTACGTTTGCGAAAGCCTTCTGTACGGTTGAGTAAGAAAACCACTATAAAAGTCAGTGCGATCGCTAACATTACCATTGACGGTTTAGCAATAGATCCAATCCACCAAACTTCCATCGTATAAAGTAACGGAGTGCCAAATAAAAAGCCGCCACACATTCCTCTAACAATATCGTTGATTTCATGTGTCCATATTTTTTTTTGATGTTTATTTCTCACACCCATTATTTTTTATCTGTAACGCTTACCCATAGTATTTTGTGTCTGATCATCTATCTTAGGAAATATATAGCAATTCTAAATCATAAGCCCTTTGGGCAGGCTGCGCCAACGTGAGAGGCGAGATCCCCGACAACTCTTGCGAAGTCGGGGATCTGGGATTCCCTGTTTTCTCACAACTCAATTAGGATTGCTATATTAGCTCTCAGATTTCTAATTTAGTTATACATATAATTTATTGTCAAAAAATATATCTTTTGGTTACTTATATATAAAAATATATATCTACAGCTCGATGTTTGAGCAAAAAATTAATAATAATATTTATTATGTAAATAAATCATCAAAATCAAAATAAAATTATGAGTATCGAAAACAGAATAGAAGCAACTGCTAAAAACATTGAAGGAAAAGTTCAAGAAATAGTAGGCGAAGTAACTGGAAACCCCCAGGATAAAGCCGAAGGTCAAGCAAAGCAAGCAGAAGCAAATCTGCGCCATACTGTTGAAAACATCAAAGATGATGTAAAAAAGTCCTTAGATTAGTAAGAGATTAGACCTCTGAATGGTCTATAACAACAAGATCCCCGACTTCTTAAAAAAGTCGGGGATCTGATAGCATTTAAATTTTTAGATAAACTTTAAATAAACTCAGTTATGAAAAAAGGTTAGCACCTAATTAAGTTGGCTCTAACCAAAGTTAAAATATACATACGCAAAACGATCCTAAACTGCACTTCTGCGTGTAATCAAACTCCAGATAAAAATAGCAATTATTGCACCAATGATGGCAACTATTAAACCTGGAATGCTGAAAGTTGCTCCTGTAAGTGCTAAATTACCCGTATTTAATAAATTAAATAAGCTTCCTCCAATTAATGAACCTATGATACCTAACAGCATTGTTGCAACTATTCCACCACCTTGGCGACCAGGGTAGATTGCTTTAGCAATAGCTCCCGCAATCAAACCTAAAATTATCCAAGCTATAAGATTGATCATAATTGCTATTCCTCAAGTATTTATTTTTAGTATAACGAATATTAATTCTCAACTTTTCTATCTCAAGTTCAGTTGAGACTCTATCGCAAGAGAGAAACTATATATCATAGTTTCTATCAATCAATTAGTAAAATAAACCTACGAAAAAAAGATTAGTAGTTTTTAGTTAATAGTTTGTCGGTATAAGTGCGATGATTGCCGTCTCTATATAGCCTTAAATTTTAGTAAAAGGGTTAATTTTTGGCTCAGTGAAAGTGATATAAAATGTTGATACACTTCTGAGTTCAATGTAATAATTTTCAAATATTAAAGGTCATGCATCACATTGATGAGTCTCATGTGTTATGACTTCTGTTTTTAACCCGTGATATTTTGAATTTTTATAAATAAAAATAAATTTGACTAAATAATTCAATAAAGAGATCACTTAGCAAATTTATTTGCTTACAACAAAAGATGAACAGATCTAATCTAATAAGAAGGCTGCGCTAAACCTTCAAGGTATAGCGCGGTTTGATTCACACTACTAACCCTGAGCGCAGGGCGCGAACAGCAGCTTGGGTGCGGTCATCAGCACAGAGTTTGTTTAAGATATTACGAACGTGGGTTTTAACAGTCCCAACTGTAATATAAAGTTTTTCTGCGATTTGCCCATTACTACATCCGGCTACAATTAACTCAAGAATTTCTAATTCTCGCTGAGTTAAAGGATAAGTTTCTAATACTTGCTCGTATTCTGGTGCTAGAGCATCTATTTTTACAGTCTTAGGCTTATCAACAGACTGATTTTCGGGAAAAACTTGTCGCATTTGTTGTAATACGACGTTGGCGATCGCCGGATCTATCCAGGAGTTACCTTCGTATGTTGCTTGGATTGCTTCTGTTAATCTTTCAATACTTGTATCTTTCATATAGTAAGAATCAGCACCAGCAGCAAAAGCAGCAAGTACTGTATCCTCTGAGTGTTCCATTGTCAGGATGAGGATTTTAGTTGTCAAATCTCCTGTCTCAGTTTGCCACTGTCTAAATCTGCGAGTCAGTTCAACACCATCCATATCTGGCAAGCCTATATCTACCACAGCAACATCCGGCTTGGCACTTTCCAAAAGTTTTAAACCCTTAGTAGCATTTGCAGCTTCACCGATAACTCTAACTGTGCTGTCGGTCTGTAATGCTGCTTTTAGTCCCATTCTTGTCAAGTCATGATCTTCAATTAAAACAATACTAATTTCGCTCATTGCTACTTATACTCTCTACTAATTTCATCTGTCGTAAGCCGACATTTAGTGATTCGTTTTTTGTATTTTACAAAACCTAAGATAGATGATCTTTTAAGAAATTTGCATCCACCAATAGAAATAGTCATTTCCAGGTTTGTTACTCACGTGCTAGATTAAAATCTAGCCAAGGATATATGGCAAAATCATAAATGATTATGGAATATTGACCTAAACTAGAATTGGGCGATACTGTGGGTTGCTAACTAATCAATTTTTCCCTGTGAAAGTAGCAGGCAAAAATTATGTTAGATACAATTTTTAAACAATAAATTCATCATAAATTTACAAGCACTTAATATGTGCTGTAGTGATGAAAAATTATTCAAAATAAATCTATAAGCTGATATGCGCTTAGATTAAATATTCTTGCGTTAGGACTGTCCGTCCAGGGTCAACAGTCCAAAGTCCAAGCTAGTCTTTGACTCTGGACTGTTGACTTTTGACAACCTGATCGCAAAATATACAATTTAAATGCATAACAGCTTAGTATTAACTCAAGTCTATAGCATGGGAATCCGGTTTGGTTTATGAACTTACTCGCGAAGGCTCTTAGCGGGGAACTCTTAACAGGGAACAGAGCGTGTACTGAGTTTTTTTCAAAAATCAAACAGGAGTCCTATTGAGGCTATGCGCTGCATGACCATCTAATACTCCAACACAAGTTTGAAGTACCTCAACACAAGTTTGAAGTACCTCAACACAAGTTTGAAGTACCTCAACACAAGTTTGAAGTACCTCAACACGAGTTTGAAGTACT
>NZ_NAPS01000001.1:1041014-1082394 GCF_004323185.1 Westiellopsis prolifica IICB1 | reverse complement strand
AAGTACCTCAATACGAGTTTGAAGTACCTCAATACGAGTTTGAAGTACCTCAATACGAGTTTGAAGTACCTCAATACGAGTTTGAAGTACCTCAACACGAGTTTGAAGTACCTCAACACGCAATACTGCTCGGATAATACAAATCGATTGACATTTAAACCTGTAGAGACGCGATATATCGCGTCTCTACATTCCTCGGTCTAAGCGAGCGAAAGAATAACGATTTTGAAGAAGTCCGTTTGTTTCATCGCAAAATTTTATCGCAACTCTGACCAATGGCTGAAGACGTTATTCAATCAGTCAATCTACAATTGGGTTGAAATAGTCTGTGGAGTATTTTTTTACTAATAGTTTTGGTTAAGATTTTTTCTACTTTAAGTGATAACTGGAGGTAAAGGCAGATAAGCAATTCAAAATTTCTAAACCTATTGATAGTAAGCATTGTAGCTAGGAATGGTGTGAAAAATCAAAGCATAACAGCTTACTTTTCTATGGGTGAAGATGTATTTTGAAATTTATTTTTTCGCTGACTGAGAAAAATTAAGAAGTATTAACATTTTTATGAACTATCTCTCAGTCTGACTCTGTTACTCTAGTCAAAAGAGTGAATTTAGGATACAAATAATTCAATTTTAACCAAGTGATGGCGCCAAGAGTGATTAACATACTGCTAGTGGAGGATGATGAGGTTGATGTCATGAATGTCAAACGGGCATTCAAAAAAGTCAATATTACTAATCCTTTACACGTTGCCACTAATGGTATAGAAGCCCTAGCAATGTTACGTAGTCAGAATGGCGAACCTCCTGAAGTTCCTTATGAGCGACGTTTGATATTGCTAGATCTGAATATGCCAAAAATGGGTGGGATTGAATTTCTCCAAAAATTACGCTCTGATCCACAACTGAGACTAACCCCTGTGATTGTAATGACGACTTCTAATCAAGATAAGGACAGAGTAGAAGCTTATAATTTGAATGTCGTTGGTTATCTGGTTAAGCCTGTAACATTTAATAATTTTATTGAACTCATGACAACACTCAATAAATATTGGAGCATATGCGAAATGCCTTAACTAATCAAGACTCAAGTGTCAAGGGTCAATTGAAAATAGTTAACAACTAACAACTAACTCCTAACTAATGTAGGGGCGAACAGCTTAACCACTAACTTAAAAACTATCAAAATAACTAGAAAAGTTCAATGTTATACGAGAAGCTGTATATAAGAGCAATAATGAAAAGCGATGGAAGAAACGCTGAAAGTATTAGTCGTAGATGATGATGAAGTAGACCGCATGTCAGTCCGGCGGGCTTTGAAAACAGCTGGAATAAGTGTACAACTGTTTGAAGCCGATAATGCTAAAAGTGCGATCGCTCATTTGCAGGATAATTCTTTTGACTGCGTTTTTCTTGATTATCGCTTGCCAGATCAAGATGGTTTGACCTTGATCAACGATATACGTTCTCGTAACATAAAAGTGCCTTTGGTAGTCCTGACTGCACAAGGAGACGAACAAATAGCCGTCGAGTTGATGAAAGCTGGTGCTGTAGACTATCTCTCCAAGTCAAGAGTCTCACCAGTAACATTAACGCAAGTTTTACGAAATGCTATTCGAGTCTACCGAGCAGAAATGCAAGTAGCTTTGGTAAACCAGCAACTTCGAGAAAGTAATGAGTTGCTAATTCGTAAAAATCAAGAATTGAAAACACAACAACAACAAATAGAACTACAAAATCTCAAGTTAAAAGAAGCATCACTGCTCAAATCCCAGTTTTTGGCGACCATATCCCATGAACTACGGACACCGATGAATGCTATTATTGGCTTCTCACAACTATTATTACGCCCCAAGTGCGGCGATTTGTCACCTCAACAAAGGGATATGGTGGAACGCATCCTTAATAATGGCAAGCATTTGTTAATGTTATTAAATGAAGTTCTTGACTTTTCTAAACTGGAAACTGGTCGATTAAGCCTCAAACCAGAAATATTCGACCTATCACAGGTAGTTAAAACAACTGTCGCTGAAACGTTTTCTTTAGCAGAGGGAAAAAAACTTTCTGTACAGGTTCAAAATAACTTACAAAATAGTATGGTATTTAATGACCCTGTTCGTTTGCGACAAATTTTAATGAATCTGCTCTCGAATGCGATTAAATTTACAGAATCCGGTAGTATTGGCGTAGATGTAAAAGAACTGCCAGATCATCAAATAGAAATTGCAGTTTGGGATACAGGTATTGGTATTGCTCCCTCAGATTTAAAATATATTTTTGAAGCTTTCCGACAACTTGACCAGAGTATAACTCGTAAATATCCTGGCACAGGTCTAGGCTTACCAATAGTAGATGCACTAGTCCAAATGATGGGGGGCAAAATCAGTATCGAAAGCCAATTGAATCAAGGTTCCGTGTTTCGGGTCACAATACCACGTCAAGTTTCATCATCTAAGCAACAAAATCAAGATGGATCATCAAAAACTTCATCGAAAATGTCTCAGGTATTACCATCAAAAAAGACTTTAAGTAAACACTCAGATCTATTCCATTTGCCACAGGATCAAGTGCAACAATTACCAAGAGAAAGAGGAATGTAATTTTGTCATTGGTCATTAGTCATTGGTCATTGGTCATTGGTCATTGATTAGGAGTTAGTAGTTAGTATATATTTGCTTTGTTCAAACAACAAATGACGAATGACAAACAACGAATGACAAACAACAAATGACAAAGGACAACAATAATATATTATTTATAAATATAATATGTATTTAAATATAGATAAGAAAGTAGAAAAAATTCTTGCTGTTGATGACACTCCTGACAACCTATTCTTATTACAGACAATCTTAGAAATTGAGGGGTATGAAGTTGATTTAGTGTCAGATGGTGCAACTGCTTTAAAGCAAGTTGAAGAATCTCCTCCAGATTTGATTTTACTAGATGTGATGATGCCAGGATTAGATGGCTACGAAGTCACACGACGTATCCGTAATCACCCTTTTCTAGATTATATTCCCATACTTTTACTAACAGCATTCCATGATGTTAGTGTAGTGGAAGGTTTGGATGCAGGTGCAGACGACTTTATCCGCAAACCATTTGATCAAGATGAACTATTAGCAAGAGTGCGATCGCTACTACGACTCAAGCATAGTCTTGATGAACAAAAAAAATTATTTAGCCAGCAGGAAGACTTTGTCTCACGTTTGACTCATGACTTACGGACTCCTTTAGTTGCTGCTGACAGAATGCTAAATTTATTTCAACAGGAAAGATTCTGCAAGATTTCGCTAGATATGAAACAGGCGATCACAGCAATGATTCGCAGTAACCAAAACTTGTTGGACATGGTTAACACATTGCTAGAAGTCCATCGTCTGGAAGCAGGTAAAAAGACAATGCAATTTGAAAGATGTGATGTTTGTGAAATCGCAACAGAAGTGGTTCAAGAATTAAATCCACTCGCAGATGAAAAAGAAGTACTCCTTCAGGTAGATGTTAGCCAATTAGATCAACAGAATCAAAATGATTGTATTGTTTTGGGCGATCGCTTAGAACTACGACGAGTCATCAGTAATTTAGTTGGAAATGCAATTAAATTTACAGATACAGGTAGTATAAACGTTCGGATTTCCAGCACACCTCCATCTTCTCTCAACAAAGGACAAATCAAGATCGAAGTAGAAGACACCGGATATGGAATTTCTGCGGATGATCTACCAACACTATTTGAACGATTTCGCCAAGGTAAAAACAAACGCGCTGGTAGTGGTTTGGGATTACATCTATCACGTTGTATTGTTGATTTGCACGGAGGAACAATCGAAGCTGCTTCCCAATTAGGTAAAGGTAGTGTTTTTACAGTACATTTACCAAAAAAATAAATAGATATATATAGCAATCCTAAATCATTCGTGAGATACAAGATCCCCGACTTTTGCAAAAAATCGGGGATCTAAGCTCTGCGATTCCCACAAATTATATAGGGTTGCTATAGTATTTCTAAATCATTCGTGAACAACAAGAACCCGGTTCAGGATATCTAGATTTTCACAAATAAAACCGGAGTCCTAATATCACTAAGTCTACGGGCATAAAGCTAACTATATTACAAAAAGTAAACACACCTAAAACCCTTACTAATGACAAATGACAAATAGCGAAAATACTTCATTAGGATGGTGATCTAAAAAAAATTTCCCTATATTCTTTAATACAGCAATCTCATGAATGATCTCTAAGTCAATTTACGTCAATGATTTTTTTAGGTTACACTGCTGGTGATAACTCAAAAAATGAGGTATTAATTCATCACCAAGAGTCTGTTTTTACTAGTTATTTGCTTGTTATTTTTTAGTTTTTAATTACTCACAAATAACAAATGACTAATGACTAATGACTAATGACTCTTGACACTTGATTAATTGCTGCACTTGTTGACTTATTACTAGTGGTCTATATCTTTAACTGATTAAAAATATATGGCAGAATCAATTCCAACTCGTGGTCAAGTAGAACGCACTTTAGCACAACGTATACAGGCTGTGTATCGCGAACAACTGGGACATCAGCCAAGCAAAGTAACCTCTCGCCTTTCAGAGCAAAATCTAGTGATTGTAATTGAGGATTCTATTACACCACCAGAACAGTTGTTGGCTCAAACTGGTAGACAACAACTAGCTGAACAAGTTCGTTCAGATTTAGATGAAGCTATTCAACCCCAATTAAAAGAATTAATTGAGGAAATTTTGCATGTGTCTGTAGTAGAGATACTCAGTGACGCTACTCTAGAAACTGGTCGTTCAGGAATTATTGTGATTTTATCCGAAGTACCTGATTTTCGTAGTTCTGTTTCTAGTTCTAAAATCAAAAAGAAGGCCTCATAAAAAATAAATTAATCAACTTAGCCTTCGTAGACTCTGGTGTCAACACAAGTCTACAGCTGAATTCTGTTTTAATTTGCCTCTAAGATGATGGGAAACCATGTTTTCTAGATCTTCAATCATGTAAGGCTTACTTATGTAATCGTCAAAGCCAGCCCTGAGAATACGTTCTCGATCCTCCATACTAGCTAAAGCAGTTACCGCAACAACATTTATATCATGCGTTAACGGTTCTCGTTTTAAGCTCTGTACTACATCGATACCATTAATTGTAGGTAACAGAATATCTAGTAGTATCAAATCTGGCTGATACTCTTTAGCTACTAATACTGTTGTTGAACTATCGGTCTGACAGATAAGCCTACAGCCGAATGACTCCAAAGCATAGCTCATCAACAGCATGTTATCATCATTGTCTTCCACTACCAGTATCAATGGTGGTTGGAAGATTTGTTTGTTTTCGTCAGCCATAAACACTTTTGCCAGTTTCATTCTTTCTCCAGGCAATATCATGTGCATTCGTCGTTCCTCCTGAACGAACTGACGAGGCATTCCCAGAGCGGTTGAACAACGCTCATTCAAGACTGGCTCGTTTATCAACCTTATCAAGTCGATACTCTTTGCTCTACGCAACAAACTATATAGAGGAAAAAGTATATCAAGCTGAAAGAATGTAGCTATACCCTACGATTATAAACAAAATAAAGAAAATATTTAGCAAATAAATTATAAGTACTTAATATATTTAAGTTTTTTTTAATAAAACTTCTCTAATGTTGGGCAAATCTTAGTTATATCTCAGATCTCACATTTACAAAATAAGAATTGTCAATAGATTTACAACACTTTTCTTATATAAATCAAACTAAAGAGATAAGTATAAATACTTTGTCTGTCTATTGATGTGGCGATCGCTCAGATGCAAAGATAAATTAGCATAACATATAAGAAAATTTTGTAGAGACTTGATAACCATAGCGTCTCTACTGATTTTTGGGCTGAGTACAAAACATCAAATTTCAAATCTCAAAAAACTTTCTTTTACCCCTTGACATTTTTTGTAGCACGTAAGTAGTATATAGATAACAACAAACAAGTTAAACAAACAAAAAGAGTTTTACCTCCCACAAATATATATAAAGGAGGTTGTAGTATGGTTCACATTCGCTTTGAAGGTCATTCCTATGATGTGAGCGAATCGCAACTAGGCTTAACAGCTAAAATGAATGACACAGCTATTAAGCAGCGACTGGCTCAACATTTTGATGTACAACTAAACCGCTTTGAATCTTACGTAATTGATCGTAGACCAAGCGGAGATTTAATAGTAAGACCAGAAGCAGTTTACGGATAAAAAAAACAAATTTTTGTTCTGCATCCTAACAAGTAAAGCTTACATACAATCAACTTCGCAAGAAGCTTGTAGGTACCCTACGGGAAGCCGCTTAAGGCGTCTACGATCCCTACCACCTCCATTTAGTGGAGGTGTAGCCGAATAGGTATAGGCAAAAACATGTGAATGGCTTTGCTAACTTATGTGGAACAACCAAATAATTCACTCCGCGCCCTAACAGAAAAAGCTTACATACTAGCCAAATAGGTACAGGCGCTTGATTGAAGCTCAGGATAATGTAGGTTCAAATCCTACGTATGAACAAACAGCTTTTTCAACTTGCGCGGAGTGACCTATAAGTAATCAATAATGAGTCATGAAAACGGCAAATACCAGACAGTTCATGAAATCAAAAATATTGTAACTGCATTCCAAAATAGCAGCTTACCACGATGTCAGTGGAATCATATTGCACATTTGACATTCTTTAGTAATTGTTGCCGTACCCTAATCGCGGAAGCTTACATACTCCTATTTAAGCAAAAAAACAGAGTCTACGTCTGAAGCCGTCTTCAGGCTTATGCTTCCTCTACTTGTACGGCAATTTAAATACTAAATCTCAATGTATAATTTGACATCTAGGTTTCTTGCAATTATAACAGTAGTTGTCACCGCGCCCTCACAGAAAAAGCTTACATACTAGCTCAATTGGTAGAGCAGTCGGCTATTAACCGATGGGTAACAGGTTCAATTCCTGTGTATAAACCAACAGCTTTTTCAACTTGCGCGGTGATTTTATTCACCCCGTAGTGTGTGACAACTACACTCCACGGTTTTAGATTTTGGTTGCAATTAAAAAATCCCAAATCTAAAATCCAAAATTCCTAATGGAGGTAGTACCCATGAATACAGCAGAACGCGACTTGCGTTTAGAACTTCTCAACAGCTTGCTAACTACGCCTCACCGCGAGTTGGAGAAGGTAGCAGAATTCCACAAGTTAATCATAGAACTTGACCCCATTTTTTACGGGCATCTGGCTGTATGGTATCAACGCAACGGTGATGTCCGCGATCACAAGGAAGTCTTTTTGGGACATCTGCTGACAAGTAATGTAACTGCCCACCGTGATGCTGGTTTTATGTTACTGCAAGAGTTTCCACCTTATCAAGTGGCGCGGATTGTGGACTTTATGAAGCAGCAACGCGGTAAAGTTCCCCGTTCTGCGCGTACTGCTGTGCAACGTTATTTGCGATCGCGAGAACTCAATCACCACTTTTTTGATCGCGCTGCTTTACGGGGACGTAAGGCGATGAAGCACCTATATGCAACTTTGCATATTAAACCAAGTATGCGTGCAGATGCGGTGTTGTTCAAAGATGCACCGCCAGAAGATAGCTTGGCTTATATTCTCAAACAGTTGGCAAAAGCAGAAACAACATCTGCACAAGCAGCTTTAATTGTTGAGCATAACATCCCTTACACTATTGCCATTGGTGCAGTTAAGCAACTTACCCCAACCGTTTTGGTGGCGTTGATTAACTCCATGTCACCGCAGGAGGTAATTAACAATCTCAAATCTCTGAAGCAACGCGGTGCGATGGATCACCCTGAAGTCAAGGCGTTGATTGATGAGAAGTTAGAACAAGCGGCTAAGAGTGACAGGATATCTGCGTTCAAAGCGACAGTCGCTGCTGATGTTACCCAACTGGACACAGAAACTACTGCACGACTGGAAAAAGTTGCCAACGAACAAGTTAAAAAGCGCGGTAAAATTGCCAAACCAACAGCTTTGTTGGTTGATAAGTCTGGAAGTATGGATGTTGCGCTAGAAGTCGGTAAGCAAATAGCTGCGTTGATTTCTGGTATTACGGAAGCAAACTTGTTTGTTTATGCTTTTGACACCATTGCTTATCCAGTCAAAGCCAGTGGTACTCAACTATCAGATTGGGAAAAAGCATTTCAGCATATTTTCCCCAACGGTGGAACTAGTATTGGTGCAGGTTTAGAAACCATGCGCCTGAAAAAGCAGGTGGTAGAACAAATTATCATCGTCACCGACGAAGGCGAAAATACTCAACCATATTTTGCTGCTACTTATCAAGCTTATCAGCGCGATTTGGGAGTTATGCCGAATGTGATTATTGTCAGGGTTGGAGGCTGGTGTGATTACATTGAACGCAATTTGAAGGAGAAGCAAATACCTGTGGACACCTTCACTTTCGCGGGAGACTACTACTCTTTGCCAAATTTGGTACCGTTTTTGTCTCGTCCATCCCGACTAGAATTGCTGATGGAGATTTTGGATACAGTACTACCTGTACGGGATGACAAGTAAATCAATGTCTAGCGGCATAGCCGCTAGATGTTAATTAAGTATGTTTATACTAGATTTAGGAGCGGAAACGTTTCTTATATCGCCGAGAATTAGCAACCGCTTTAGCTTTCCGCTTGTTTTTCTCAAGAGGAGTTTCAAAGTGACGATGTTTCTTTAAGTCAGGCATAATTCCCGCCTTGGAAACTTGACGTTTAAATCTACGTAAAGCTGACTCAAGTGCTTCGTTTTCGCCCACTACTATTTGGGTCATTCTATCTCCTACTTAGATATTAGTACTGGATAGCGGTCAGTCCATAAACATTTAATTTGCTTTTTTGGTGAGGAGAAAAGTAAGGGAATAGTCAACTAATGTTTCCTTGTTTACCTCAAAACCGAAAATGTGCCACTCAAATGCACTTTCGCTTCGTCAATCCAGTCAACTGAGAACAAAAATGGGCAGACTCCTTGCCTGCCCAAGAGACCTGAAAGTTAAACTTTGTTTTCAAAGCTTAGTAACGACGGGAGTATCCTCCGCCATTGTTTCCGCCACGTCTACCACCACCACCACCAAAGGAGCCTCCCTCTGATTTTGGTCTTGCTTTATTAACTTTCAAACTACGACCCATCCATTCAGCAGTGTCAAGCGCTTCAATTGCCGCAGCTTCTTCAGCCTCTGATCCCATTTCTACAAAGGCGAATCCGCGTACACGGCCAGTTTCACGGTCTACAGGTAATTGAACGCTTTTAACCGTTCCATACTCTGAGAACACCTGCTTGAGGTCATCTTGTTCAACCTCATAGGAAAGGTTACCAACGTAAATCGACATAAAACATCTCCAGAATCACATGGCGTAGAGTTTTAGATCCGGAGAAGTCTGTAATATAAGTACAAATAAAAACAAACCGCACAACCGAATTTAAACTTCCGTTCATAGTTTATCACAAATTTGTAAGATTCACGCAAATTAATTAATATTTAAAATTCGATGAAACCTCTTAATTACGTTGACTTATGCTTTGTTGTAGATACAACTGGCAGTATGAGTAGTTTTATTCACTCAGCACAGCAACAATTACTAAATGCTATCAAAGTACTGTCAACTAATAATAATATTGATTTGCAGATTGGTTTGGTAGAATACCGCGACCATCCCCCACAAGATCACTCTTTTGTTACCCGTGTTTATCCGCTGACGGCTAAATTGCAGCCAATGCAGAAAGTCATCAATCAACTTAGGGCTGATGGTGGTGGTGATGGACCAGAAGCTGTGTATCGCGGTGTTTACGACGCCTGTACAAAAATGAAGTGGCGTCAGCATAGTTGTCGTTTCATTTTACTCGTAGGTGATGCACCACCTCATGGTTTTGGTAAATGGCTAGAAGAAAAAATGTTTGATCGGCGCAGGTATCATAATGGTGATGCTTGGCCTGATGCTTGTCCTAGTGGATTGGATGTCCAGTCAGTAACTGCGACGGCAGAAAATCACCAAGTTATTATTCATGGATTATGTATGAGTGGTGATATGCTGGCACAACAAGCATTTAAGGCAATCGCTCAAATTACAGGTGGTCAATGTGTAGCAGTTAGCAACGCCAAAGATGTCATTGAGAAAATCGTGGGTGTATTGCAAAATGAATTCTCTAATTTGGAATTTGATCAAAAAGTCTTACAAACTGTGCAGCAAATAGGACATTTAGATAGCAGTAAAACTGCTGAAATTTTAGATATGCCAAGATTACCAGTTGCAGGTGCGATCGCTCGATTGGGTAAGCGGGGTTTCTTGGATGATTTCATCCCAGTGCGATCGCATTAATCAAATCTTCCTGCTTTTGTTTCAAACTTTGGAAATGACGGATGAAAACTGCTAAAGAATTGATACCATGCAGACTTAACAAAATCAACCAGCAGAATGTCTTCAAAACACTAAAAGCTGTAGGTCTGGTTAAACCCTCATGAATTGCAATCCTAGCCTCATCTAAATAAGCATTATATTCTTCCACAATTGGGAAATCATGGAAAACTCCTGCATTAATTCCATGTATCCCACTTACCCAATTTTTACCCATCTGAATTCTATCTAGTTGGGCAACTTCCAGATGATATAAATCATGGTAATCAATACTAATACCACGCACCTTGATATTTTCACCAGCTATAGTAATTGGAATTAAGCTGATATAACCAAGACTTTTCTTTAATTTTACTATAGCGGACTTTTTCCCAGAAATATCAATAAACCACTCGACAAAATTACACCAAACACTGTAATAATCAAACAAAAATATTCTATGATTTGATTGGCAAACACCAGATTTAAATAATTGATAATTTTTGTTGTGTTCTAAACATTTGTTCCTTTCCAGATTAGTATCAACAGTAAATATTTCTTCTATAATTAAAAACAAATAAAACGGAATTTTAATATTGAATCTATTTCCTTGCCAACAAATCTTGCTTTCTGGCATGATAGCTAAACACTGCTTTAATCGGTTTTTATAATCAAGGTGATATTTGTTTAATTGCTCTGAAGATAACTGTTGACGACGCTGATAAATCACAAATGCACGCAACAGTAACTGTTTCATCCGGCGAACAAAAATATGATTTGTGCGATCGCTTTTGTTTCCCATCCACAAAGCCATAGTTAAAGCATGTTTTTGGCGTTTTGATAGCTTTTGTATTGCCTTGTCTGGTTCTGTAACTTGGCGAAGATTTGCAGACTTCATTGTTTTTGACAAAGAATAAACATCAGTATTCTTAATTTGAAGTCGTTAAAATCAAGAATCTTGTTCCTTATACAAATACAGAACCTCAAAGGCTTTTCGTCCTTGTCTCCCCAATCCCCGTACTCTATGAGAAGCCGCTGACGCGTCTACGCGAAGCGTCTCCTCTGGAGAATCCCCAATCCCCGTTCGCGAAGCGTCTCCTCTGGAGAATCCCCAATCCCCGTTCGCGAAGCGTCTCCTCTGGAGAATCCCCAATCCCTAAAAATAAGGATATAAACTTATAAATTCAGTAGTTGGATCGATGGTAGAACCTTTATTCAAGATTCTGTCATTCGATAAATCAAATTCAAGAGATTTGTTGTTCTTTTTTCCTCCAAGATTATGAGCAATTTTCCCAATAGCAATTGCAGCAGGGGATTTGTTTTTTCCTAATACTAAAGGCTGACCATTATTAGTAGAAACAATCACACGATCATCTTCACAAATTGATCCTATAAGCGAAATTCCCAGAAGTTCTTGGACATCTTCTGGGGACATCATATTTAAATCGCGTACCATTCCCGGTCTAACACGGTTAACAATTAATTGAATGGGTCTAATTTTCTCTGCTTGTAGTAAACTAATTACACGGTTAGCATCACGTACTGAGGAAATTTCTGGTGTAGCGATCACTAACGCTTCATTTGCAGCTGCGATCGCAGTTTGAAACCCTCCATCAATACCTGCTGGACTATCTATTAGTACGTATTCATATTTCTGTGACAAGTCGTTTAATAATGGTTTGATCTGTTCAGGTGTTACTAATTCTTTGGTACGTTTTTTAGCTGCTGGTAAAAGTGTTAAACCTGGTTGGCGTTTGTCTTTTACCAAGGCTTGTTCTAAGCGACATTCCCCAGCCAGAACATCAAATAATGTGTATATTATTCGTTTTTCTAGTCCCAGCAGCAAATCCAAATTTCTCAATTCAAAATCAGCATCAACCAATGCAACCTGATGACCCATCTTGGCTAAAGCTATGCCCAAGTTGGCTGTTATGGTGGTTTTACCCACACCGCCTTTTCCAGATGTAATGACAATAATGCGAGTCATGATAGAAAAGCTCTATTTAGGACATAGGGCTAGCACCCTGTTTATAATCTCTACCAAGAACTTAAAGACTAACCGGAGCAAAATATGTTACTTGTAAAACTTTGTAAGGAAGTATTGCTGACGTGTAATTACTTATGAGCTTGTGTTAAATAAAGAAAAATTCATTATTGCACCTGATTTTATGTAAAAATAACGACATTTCAATTTTGCCAATGATTAAAAGTTAAATTTAACTTCTAAGTTATTCTACATCAGGCTTTAGCCAAAGCGATCGCATACCTATAAATGTTTCAACTGTAGTATTAATTACCATCCTCACATAAAGTTACAATTTTTGACATTAATCCAGCGCAATCAGTTCTAATCGTAACTTCAAAATTGAGTAACTTGACACAATTATTATTTTTGTAATACAGTGTAATTCATTATGAATTTGTATTTTGAGGCAGAGTCATAATTAATTGCAGTTTCAATCATTATTCATGTTGGTAAAACCTCTCTGTACTGACTACTAAATTCAAATTTATTTTTAGTAATTTAGAAAAATTATCTTAAATTTACCGCTTGCGTGTCTCAACAGTTCAGAGCTTACATACATAGTACGAGAGGAAATGTACCGTTATTCAAAACCAGCGGGTGCGTAGACGCAAGGAATTTACTGAGAATCTGGGAAGTTGGCTTAAAAGTAGCTATCCTTAAAAGAGTGTGTAATAACTCACCAGTGGAGTTTTTCTCATGCGATAGACGCTTTGCTCTGGCGACTTACACGCAAGTAGTTTATTTTATTAAAAAGTATAATTTCAAGACGTGCATCTGTTAAATAGAACTCCATTAAAATCTCATTATAGAAAATATGGAATTTGATTACTTCAGACACAATCAAGGTTCTCCTGCAAACAACAACCGTCAAAGTTTACTCTCCAGTGGTTGGCGACCTTTGCAACGGGAATTTGACTGGGAGTTTTTAGGTCAACTCATGTTTCATGACACACAAGAGTTAACTCAAAAAAGTCTGAATTTAGCGAGTAGCATTGCGGAGACATTGGGACGAAATAATTATACTTGGTGGGCAAATTTATTAAATATTGTTTCTGAAAATACACGTTACGAAGTTGAAAAATATTGGAACTATATCACACCAGATCCACTAACACCTGATTACCGTTACCAGGATGTTTTAAATACAGACACACCCATTACTCAGTTTGTCAATCGTAACAGTATTCCCATTGATTATGTTCTCAATCGACTGCAAGAAATTACGGTGATGCGGGTTTTAAAAATATTAGGAAAACCTGATATTATCACCCAATATTATTTAGAAAGAAACTTTTATTATCCTGTAGAAAAATTTTTGAATTGGGAACGACTGGATATCATTAATACTGTTTATGCATACTGGTCAAAAGATGATGTCTGGTTACAAATTGATCCTTATGATCGGGGACGACGACACTATAGTTTAATGGGAAAAAACTTATCTCCATTAATTAACAAAGCCACTTATGATTTAGCAATCATGTTGAGTGGATATCAAAGTCGTGTCGGGAAGGTACAAAGCCAATTTCAGATTCGCAGTTTTCCAGAAGATATTCAAAACTTTACTGACATAGTTCAGCAGACGGTTTTGAATCAAAATCAATTAGCAGTTTTAGTACATGGTAAACCAGGAACAGGTAAAACTGCATGGACACAAGCATTTGCCAAAGAAATTTTGGTGTCACTTGGCTTTGTAATTTTTATTTTAGATCATGACGCGATCGCCAACTTTGTACCACCTACATACTTAGAGCGAATTTGTATTATTATTAATGAGGCAGACAATTTAGCTCAAGACCGTGCTAGTGAAATCGCACAACAAAGTAACAAAACTGAGCATATTTTAAGCTTGCTAGATGGCACTTTATACCAAAGTGTTGCTGACGACTCTGGAATTCAAATACAGCAAAGGTTGGTAGTACTGATGACTTGTAACACCACAGAAAGACTAGATCCTGCAATGTTGCGTCGAGGTAGGGTAGATTTGATGTATGAATTTACTCATTTATTTGTTTAAAATTAGACAATGCGTGAAATCAAATCTTGTGGTGTGCTTGTCATGCGATCGCAACCACAAATGAGTTTTTTACTTTTGTTAAAACCTAATCGTTATGACTTACCCAAAGGTCATATAGAAACAGGTGAGGATGACATCGGTTGCGCTTTACGTGAATTATTTGAAGAAACTGGAATTAGATCTAATGATATTGAGTTAGATCAACAGTTCCGATTTCATGTTAATTATCTAGTCAAATCTAAACGAACTCAAAACCAAAAAGCACAGAAAAAAGTTGTCATATTTTTAGCATGGCTAAAAAATGAAGTTCTGATTAAAACCACTGAACACAGTGGTTTTATGTGGGTAGAATGGAACCCACCACATACGATTCAGCAAAAAACCATTGACCCTTTGCTACAAGAGTTGGAAAAATATCTGTTTCAGCCGTAAATTTTTCGGGAATTGAACCTAAAGGTGTTGTATTAGTGATTAATAAAATTACGTCTCTCTCAAGGATGTTATTAATATTTACGATGAAAAAATATTAACAATGATAGCCATATTAAAAAAGCATAGGATAGATGGATTGACAAAAATCTCCCATCCAAAATCTAAAATCTAAAATCCAAAATCATATCAGGGATTGACATTCCAGTGAACATACAACAACTAATATCAGAATCACTGAGACTTCCGAATAATGCGATCGCTTATCATGTAAGTCAGGAATTAGCAGCACTATATCCTAGCAAAGCCATCCTAGAAGGTAATGACTCTAGCTTTGATATCGAAAAATATGCTAACGCTGACCTTTGCACAATTGAATATGATCTATCAATCCATAATCAGATTATTTCTGCTTGGGATGGTATGGAAAATACGATTTATAATTTTACAGAAAACGCCTGCTTTGAGGTCAGATGGCAAGGAGATAAACTCGAAGTAATATTGCTCAGTTGGCAGCAAGGTTATTGTAAAGAAAGATACTATTGGATTTTAGCCAAAAATTTAGAACTGGCTGAAGACTTTTTTGCAACTGTGTGCGAGTGGAACTCAGAAATTCAAAGTGAAATTTTAGTTTTTGAAGATGGTTTTTGGTCAAAAGATACCGATTTATTTGAGTCTATTCAAAACGCCAATTTTGAGAATCTAATTTTGAGTGGAACTATCAAGCAAGACATTCAAAATGATCTAGCACATTTTTTGGCTGCGCGAGAGACTTACGAAGCTTACGGTGTTCCTTGGAAACGGGGAATTTTATTTATTGGTTCTCCTGGAAATGGCAAAACTCACACGATTAAAGCTTTAATTAATCAAATGCAAGTGCCATGCTTATACGTTAAAAGCCTCAAGTCTCAGTACGATAATCCCCATCATAATATTCAGCAAGTCTTCAAACGAGCGCGACAATCAGCCCCCTGCATTCTTGTTTTAGAAGACCTTGATTCTCTCGTTGAAGGTGAAAATCGCTCCTTCTTTTTGAATGAAATTGATGGTTTTGCTGCTAATACAGGGATAGTGATTTTAGCCTCAACAAACCATCCAGAAAAAATTGACCCAGCAATTTTAGATCGTCCGAGTCGGTTTGATCGCAAATATTATTTTGAATTACCAGGTTTAGCAGAACGTATTGCTTACATTAACTTGTGGAACGAAAAATTTAATTCTGCTATGCATTTGTCAGATGCAAGTATTACTCAAATTGCGGAAATAACTGAAGGTTTTTCCTTTGCTTATCTGAAAGAACTATTTGTTTCTGCCATGATGCAATGGATTACACAGATGAAAATTGGGGGTATGGAGCAAAGCATTATTTCACAAGTTGCTGCTTTGCGAGAACAAATGGAAAGTTTTGATAATAGCACAAAATCAGAATAATCTCATGAAACTCCAACGGTTTGAATAACAGGTGCAGACGATTTCCCAAGCAAATGGTCATTTGTTTATTAGCATGTCACAGTTTAATTCTGTTACTTTTGCCGATATTGAAATAGCAGCCAAGCATCTTACTGGTGTTGGTCATCGTACCCCGGTGATGACTTCAACAACTATTAATCAACGCACCAATAGCCAAGTTTTCTTCAAATGTGAAAACTTTCAACGCACAGGTTCTTTTAAATTTCGTGGCGCATACAACGCACTCTTACAGTTATCAACAGACCAAAAACAAAAAGGTGTAATCACATTTTCATCAGGGAATCACGCTCAAGCGATCGCCTTGGCTGGAAAATTGCTCAACATCCCCACAACTATAGTCATGCCAGATGATGCTCCCACTGTCAAACAGTTAGCAACTCGTGGTTATGGTGCAGAGTTAATTTTATATAACCGTAAGACAACAAATAGGGAAGAACTAACCCAAAGTTTGGCAGAAAACCGGGGTTTATCAATTATTCCTCCCTACGACCATCCTCATATAATTGCGGGACAGGGAACAGCAGCGAAAGAACTCATAGAGGAAGTCGGTGGACTAGATTTACTGTTAGTCTGTTGTGGTGGTGGTGGGTTACTTTCCGGGAGTGCGATCGCCACTAAAACACTTGCATCTAACTGTAAAATTATAGGTGTAGAACCAGAACGCGCCGATGATGCTACCCGTTCTTTTCACAGTAAAACTCTTCACACTGTTAATAATCCTGATACCATCGCTGACGGTGCGCGGACTCCTAGTTTAGGTAAAATCACGTTCCCTTTGGTATTAAACTACGTTGATGATATGGTGACGGTATCTGAGGAAGCAATTGTTCGCACTATGTTCTTTTTATGGGAACGCTTAAAAATAGTTGTGGAACCCACTGGAGTGTTAGCTGCTTCTGCTTTACTAGAAGGTGTTGTGAAAGCTTCAAACGCGAGAATTGGTGTGATTATTAGCGGTGGAAATGTGGATTTGACACAATTAGTACAATTGAATTCATGAACGATTCTCGCCTTGTCAAAATCAGCAAATATCTCAGCAAATATCTGCGACACCAACCGGATCGCATTGGTATTAAACTTGCTCCTGGTGGTTGGGTTGCTGTTGATGAATTATTAGCAGCGTGTCAAAAAAATCAATTTCCTATTACCCGTGTAGAACTCAATGAAGTTGTCGCTAACAACGACAAAAAACGCTCAAAATTAAACCTCGTCCACTTTGAAAGCTGGAGTTTTATATAAGGGCTTATAATTTGCTTCTAGCCTGAGTTATACGCTTTACCCTAATTACAAAAAAACTACGGTTCTCAACGTAGACGTGGTTTAATTACACATTCTTCAATCTGTTCTCCGTTCCGTTCCCCGTTAAGAGTTCCCTGACCTCCACGAATGAATTTAATTTTGTGCGACTACTTAATAGCCAATTTGTATAGTGCGTAAGTCCTATAGTCTACTGATGATCAATAATTTCAATAGCCGTCTTCAGCCAATCAATATAAGTTTGTTCTCTGCGTAACACCAACTCTAATGCAAGCCTTTGCATAATCTGCTCACGAGTTGCATATTGATCCCCAAGCACTGGTAAATTAATCTTTTCACACTTAGTTAGTTTTTCAATATGTGCAGCCAACTGATATTCTAAAAGTTGAACGATCGCTTCATTAGATAACTGTGTAGCGAAAAATAATTGAATTAGCAATGGTTCTCTTAATGTTGGTAAAGGCTGAGGAGATTGTAACCATCTAATTAATTCCGCTTTTCCCGTCTCCGTCACACTGTAAATTTTACGATTAGGGCGATCGCACTGAATTTCAACGCTACACTTAATCCAACCCTGCTCAAGCAGTTTATCAAGAGTTCTGTAAATCTGTGCTTGGTCTGCTGGCCACAAGTGAGCAATGCATTGATCGAAACAACTTGTTTTCAACTCGTAGCCTGTCCTCTGTTCTTCTTGAAGCAGACCCATAATTGCATATGCTAGCGACATAGACGGTTTTCCGAATGTAAAGTAGTTTAAGCTCTATATGTCATTTTTGATATAGATGTTAATATAAGACTAATCATATATGAGAATCATCCAGCACAGTAAACTTGATGACGGCGTACTTGACAAAACCCTAACTACCTGGTCTTAGATTGATCAGACTACCAGTTTTGGCCGTTGAGGATTTACGAATTGAATTGAAAAGTGAGGAAGTGGCGATCGCCAAAGACGATTTATCACATGCGAAATAACTATTGACTTTGTTGCTCATTGCTGGCGTACCACTCAACCAACTCTTAAGCAGAAATCATTCCAACCTTAAAACCATTGTAACGGGAGGATGGGTTCCATTGACTTCTAACACACTTTTACAGCGAATACATCAACATCAATATCTACGCGATTTGCGAAATAAATTGCTCAACCTTCATCGAATCTTGCTGGAGACAGAACGCATCACTTACGAACAGGTGCGTGGACGAGTATCGAACGGAGAACTACTACGACTTGTCATCGAACATGAACAATTTGCTTGGTTACATCGCATATCAGAAGTAGTTGTGCAAATCGATGAAATGCTGCAAGCAGATCAACCGATGTCACTAGAAGACGTCGAAAATATGATTACTGATGTTCGCATATTGCTAACACCACAAGAAGAAGGTAACGCATTTGCCAGAAAATACTACGCAGCTTTGCAACGTGAAGCTGGTGTTGTCCTAGCACATGCAGAGGTATCACAACTGCTTGCATCGAAGTGAAGAAAAGGGAACGGGGATGAATCAGTTATCAGTTATCAGTTATCAGTTATCAAATTAAACTGTTCACTGTTCACTGATTAGTTGTCTCCCTTGTCTCCCTTGTCTCCCTTGTCCTCCTTCCCTTGTCCTCCTTCCCTTGTCCCCGATCCCCGTTCCCCCTTCCCTCAAAACATTCTCTCGATCAGACATTCTGCAATCCGCCTCGCTGCACCCGCTTTCCCCATCCGTCGCAAACCATTTTCAGCTATCACATGCAATTTATCAGGGTTAGCAAAAAGCGATCGCACTGCTTGAGGAACTTCATTTGGTTGTTCTACTAAAATTACACTTGGCCCCAAAAGCCGACTCTGTGTTTTGGCAAATTTGGGATTAAACTGTGGCCCTTTTCCAACAATAGTAACAGCTGGTTTACCCAAACCCACAAATTGTTCGGTTGCTGTTCCCGCCATGGCGATCGCCATATCTGCCATATGCAGGCAATCATTATAAGCTTTTTGTGTCAAGATAAAGTATGCATTTTTTTGTTTAAATGTCAAGGCTTCAGTATCAGGAATTGTCACAGGCGAATCTGGGTAAGGGTGCCAACCGTGGGATTGAAGAATTTGGTGCATACTGGCAAAATGTAAACTCGGAGCGATCGCACCTAAAAATACCAGTTTTCCTCCAGTGTAGGCTTGTACACTAAGTTCTTGAGGAAGGGTGATTAATGCAGACACCGCCATCAAAATTTTTTGCCAGTTAGCGTAAGCTTCTGGAGGACGGGAACCTGGTAGAACAGTGATAATTAATGGTCGAGCCAATCCCGGATTTTCGCTGTTACTACTATAAAATCGCGCCGTCGGAAAAGTTGGTTCTAAACCATCCATCATGGGATTACCAACATCAAAAGCCGGAATAGGCCATTTTTCTAAGATCTGTGTTGTTAACGAATCTCTGGGGAACACCGCCTTACAATTACGATGGCTCATTAACCAACGTTCCCAAGGATGGTAAACTGAACCAGAAAAATTCTCTAACCGTGCTAGTGGACTGCTGCGTGGCAATAATCCGTTTTCATCTCGTACATGGTACTCTGATTTCGCCGTACCTACAAAAGCGTATTTAGTACCACTCATCCAAGCAAACAATAATGGTATGATGTCCCCGACAGCTAAAATGGCGTGATTTTTGCCAAATTTTTGTTGAGAATTGACCCAACTGCGGATAGTTTGAATTTGGTTAAAAGTCAGTTGTATTAATCCCCCACCCAAATCACGTAGGAATTGCCGTCCGTCCATGTAAATAAAACCACCAGAAGGCATAGTACGTACTGAACCAATGACGGGAATATTCAACTTTTGGTAGGCGTATCCTTCTCCTACTAAAGGTAGAGCAAAAATTTCTGGTGGGTGGTATTGTTGCTGGAGTTCCTCTAAGATCCTGACTGCGATCGCATCTTCTCCATGACCATTACTTAAAACTAACAGCCGCAGATGGGAACTTATTTTCTGATTTTTAGAGTTGGTGGATAAAGCAGAGACATCACTCATAATTTACAAAGCAGCAGGCAAAAGCTAGATTATTTTACATGTTATTTGATCAGGTTAAGAAATACACAATATTAACTTAGTATCTTGAGCAAGACTAGGCTTTTTGGGAAGATAAAGTACATACCAAATCTAAATCCCAACTGCTGAGTATGCTATCTAATTTTTTAGGAGTCAGTCCGTTGGTTGGAAATTTACTCGCCACTGTGCTGACTTTTATTTATGTCTTTGGGTTAGTAGCCCTCATGAATTTTTTTGTCACTAGTTTCGGTCTACCCCAAGATATTAGCCGCAAAATAACACATATTGGTGCTGGTTCAATCATAGTTTTTTTACCACTTTATAACGATTTACATTGGTCAAAATACCTAAATATTTTGATTATGGTAGTGTGGCTAATTCTTTTAATTCAAAAAGGTTTTTTTGCCAATCCTGATGATGAAGCAGTCAAAACCATGACTCGTACAGGAGACAGGCGTGAATTACTCAAAGGACCACTTTATTTTGTGATTATCAGTATTATTTGTGGAACTTTATTTTATAAAACTTTTCCTGGAATTGTCGCTATGATATGTCTGGCTTGGGGTGATGGTTTTGCACCAATTATTGGCTCAAGATATGGCAAATGGAAATATAAAATATTCAGCGACAAATCAATCGAAGGCAGCTTGACAATGTTTATTTTTGCCTTTGTCGCTAGTATATTTTTCGTATGGCTAATTATTCCCAGCACTTTGAATATTAACCGGATTTTAATCATTGCTCTTGCAGCGATGATTGTAGAGGGATTCAGCCCCAAAGAAATAGACAATATCTTAATTCCAATCACAGCAATTGCAGTAAGTAGTTTTGTTTAACTCACTCAGAGGATGTTTGAAAAGTATTAAATAGATCCCCTCGCAACCTGTCAAAATTTGGGTGGCGAAGTACTAAGTAGAACGACTTGAAAAAACCAAACTATGTTAAGTAATGTAAAAAAGTCGGATTCAGTTCGTAGTAAGGACTTTAGTCCTTTTTTGAGAACTAAAGTTCTCACTACGAGCCTTTAATTATTTAACCTGTTCTACTTACATTCTTTTTCACCAGAGGTCTAAAGAACATCGCGACGTTTGTGGGTAACATCGCGACGTTTGTGGGTAACATCGCGACGTTTGTGGGTAACATCGCGACGTTTGTGGGTAACATCGCGACGTTTGTGGGTAACGTCGCGCCATTCATAAAGAACATCACGACATTTGTGGCTAACGTCGCGACGTTCTTTATGAATGAAACGACATTCGTCACAAACGTCAAAGCGATGATGCAAAGTAGGCGCTACGCGATCGCAAATAAATGATTAAATTTATCGCGGTTCTTGGTTGAATAAACTTTTAAAAAGCCACGTAGATGAAGAATTTTAATCCCCGTGAGGGGGTGAAGGTAATCTACGACATGAGCAACAGAGCTATTGTCACCCCTGATTCGCCAGCTGCATCCTTCAAGAAGTCGGGGATCTTATTTCTTATGCGTCTACGGATCATGCTCAATCAGTCAGGACTGACGCACACTCTACCAATTCTTGGCGGTCAAGCCCTACAATAAGTAAAGCTTTTTGGCGATTTTTGCGTAATTCCTGATAAACTCTGCTACTGCTGAAGCTTTTTAATCACCTCCATAATTTTTTGGTATAGTTGCGTATTTCCTTGTTGTCGAAACAGATCGGCTGCTTTTTGCAAATCAGCAATCGCCCCTTGCCTATCTCCCAATTCAACGTGTGCTACACCCCGCTGGAAGTAAGCTTCAGCATAGTTGAGATTAATTTTGATTGCCTGATTGTAATCAGCAATCGCCTCTTGCTTGTCTCCCAATTCTGAGCGACGATTACCCCGGTTGAAATAGGCTTGGGCAAAGTTGGGGTTAATTCTGATGGCTTGGTTGTAATCAGCAATCGCTCCTTGCTTGTCTCCTAANAATCAGCAATCGCTCCTTGCTTGTCTCCTAACTCAAAGCGACGATTTCCTCGGTTATTGTAAGCATTGGCAAAGTTGGGATTAATTTTGATGGCTTGATTGTAATCAGCAATTGCTCCTTGCTTGTCTCCCAATTCTGAGCGAACTGCACCTCGTCTGGCATAGGCATCAGCATAGTTGGGATTAATTTTGATGGCTTGATTGTAATCAGCAATCGCACCTTGCTTGTCTCCCAATTCTGAGCGAACTGTACCCCGTCCGATGTAAGCTTAGGCATAGTTGGGATTAATTTTGATGGCTTGGTTGTAATCAGCAATCGCTCCTTGCTTGTCTCCCAAATCTGAGCGGACTATACCCCGTCCGCTGTAGGCTTGGGTTAGTTTGGGAGCAATTTTGATGGCTTGGTTGTAATCATCAATAGCTCCTTGCTTGTCTCCCAACTCATAGCGGGTTTTACCCCGGTTGTTGTAAGCATAGGCATGTTTGGAATCAATTTTGATTGCCTGATTGTAATCAGCAATCGCCCCTTGCTTATCTCCCGAATCTGAGCGGGCTATACCCCGGTTGTAGTAAGCATCAGCATCGTTGGAATCAATTTTGATTGCCTGATTGTAATCAGCAATCGCCCCTTGCTTGTCTCCTAAATCCGAGCGTGCATTACCCCGGTTGTTGTAAGCTTTGGCATCGTTGGGGTTAACTTTGAGTGCCTGGTTGTAATCAGCAATCGCCCCTTGCTTGTCTCCTAAATCCGAGCGTGCATTACCCCGGTTGTTGTAGGCTTGGGTATAGTTGGGATTAATTTTGAGTGCCTGATTGAAATCAGCAATCGCTCCTTGCTTGTCTCCCAAATCATCGCGGGTTATACCCCGATTGAGGTAGGCTTGGAAATCTTTCGGATTGAGTTTGATGCTTTGGGTCAGAGCTGCGATCGCTCCTTTATAATCTTTTAGGATTCCACGAGCAATTCCCTGACTTCTGTAACCATCAGCTTTCTTACCTTGTTCAAAATAAAGGTCTGCGGCTTTCTGGAAATCTTTAGCTGCATTTGTCTCATCTTTTATATCATTGATTCGGATACGACCTCGTTGATAATAAGCAGCAGCATATTTGGGATTAATCCGTAGCGCTTGGTTGTAATCCTCAATGGCTCCTTTATAGTCTCCCTTTTCATACTTATCTCCACCTTGAATGTAAAAGTCATCTGCTTTAGGTGCTATAGCTACAGAAGTGTTAGGAGCAGAAACTCCCACATTTACCTCAGCTTTTGCTGACAGTCGCAAAAACGTATTAATGGAAATGCCTAAATTAAAGCCTGTTTTAATTTCTTTCGTATCTTTGTCTGCTCTACCGTGAACTCCAATAAGTTCAGCTTTTTCATTTAAGACTGCACCACCGCTCATCCCCTCTGATGTATTATTGCTGTAGACTAATCCATATCCATCACGCAATGGTTTTGAGGCATTCGCCGTAATCTTCCCATCACTGAAAGTATAAATTGACTGATTAATCGCAAATGTTGGTGCAGGGAACCCAGTCACATAAGCGTTTGTACCTTCTGTGCTAGCGTCAGAGTTACCTATCTTTGCCACGGTGTAATTTTGACTGCTAGTAAACTGCACCACAGCTAAGTCTACTCCTGGTAATTGTTTCACACTGCTGTAGTTGAGTGTATAACTTTTTCCATCAGGAGTAACAATTTCATAATTATCTGTGACTTCTACCACATGAGCAGCCGTGAGGACGGTGTAAGTATTGCCTTCTTTTTTGATAATTACCCCAGAACCATACTTTGGCTTTTTACTTTGAATCAGTACTGTAATTTGTTTGGCAATATTATTAACTTCACTTGGTGACAGCGCCATAGTCACTTGCGTTTGCACAAGGACAATTGTTACCCCCATTAGCGCTGGTGCAAGTTGATCATAAAATTTCATGATTTATTTTCCGAAATACAGATACGCTTCGACATCAATATTCACTGGATCATTGCTGGTGTCGCCCCCAGTTTGATTTACAGCTTTTCCAGCAGCCAAAGCACGACGATCCATTATTTGGCGTAGAGTAGCGTCAGGATCGCTACCAGGTTTGAGAGTAAATAATAAAGTCGTATCTGTACAAGCAGCATTTTTTTGAATAGCGGCGCACACAACAGGCTGTTTGTTGAGAATACCCGTCTTGATATATCTCAGCATACCGTTGTCATAACTTCTTTGAAATCTGTTAGAAACTTGTTGACAGCGTTGCTGGGGTGTCAACACCTTACCACTAAAATGCTGGGAAACCCAACGAATTATTGGTAGTCTCTTGCCATTTTGGGTACGAACAAATGTTGTCGGTACACCGTTGCTTTGATCACAGTAAAAGCTTGTGTCTCCAGCGTAACTTGGCTGATTGAGAATAGCTGTTGTAGCCAATGTAGTCAGTGCAGCTATGCTGAAAACTTTTACACCCAATGTCAACAATTGATTAGACATGTCTAGTTTCATAAATGCAAAGTAAAAAAGGATCAAGCACACTTGTATGGAATAGAACAAGCTACAAAGGTAAATTGTAGTATTTCAGATGATATTTGAGATTTATCAGTAAAATTACCATGTCTACCCCACATTTTTCACCTAGCCCAGAGATTTGGGTAGTACTTTTCTTTCTTCTGTAGTGAGTTTGAGATAATTTTGGGCATGTAGAGACGTGCCATGACACGTCTCTACAAGTTTCTATGCGCGGTCACAGAAACTACTTAATTTATTTGAGTCGTCTTCAGACGAGTTGTGCTGTTAGCTAAGGGTTTAAACCCTTAGCTGTATATTGAAAAATTGGGATGCTCCCTTTATATAAAAAGCTTTGCTTCTAGTAAATCCAGAAAGCAAAGCCCATATTACTACTAGGTAAGAAAGAGTTATTAGCTTATTATTCAGGCTTGATACTATTGAGATACGTATCAAAATCTACATAAATTTGCGTATTATCGCTATTTTGATTAAGTATTCTCCCCGCTGCCAAACCACGACGGTCTAAGAGCCTTTCCACAGCCTGTTTAGCATTAGTACCACGCTTGAGAGTAAATAAGAGATTATTGTTGTTACAAGTATCATATGTGGTAGCAGCAGCGCATACAACAGGTTGTTTGTTGAGCGTACCAGAAATAATGGTTTTCAGAGTGCCGTTATCGTAGCTTCTTTGAAATCTATCCGATACTTCCCGACAACGTTGTGCAGGAGACAACTTAGAGGCAAAGTAATTATTTGGAACCCAAGTAATCATTGGTATTTTTTGGCCATTGTGAGTTTTGGCAAAGGTTGTAGGATTACCTTTGCGATTAGCGCAAAAGAAGGTTGTACCACTGGCGTAACTAGGCTGATTAGCAATTGCAGCTATCGTAGATATAGTCAGCAAAGCAATACCAGAAACTCTCGCAACTTTTGTCAATGTGGAACTACTACTGCTCATAAAAAGTGCGTGAATAACAAAAAAGCGTAAATCCCACTGTCGTGGGGATATAAACAGCTACAAATAAATTTTGTAGCATTTCGGAATCATAATTAGATATATCAGTAAAAATAACATTAATTTAAGTGTAGTAATAGTTAAAGAAGTGTGTTATTTTCCTTTTGGAAAATACACGTATTCAATTATACTGATTATATTAGTTGTGAAATGGGATCGCTCAGGTGAATATCAAAGACTTTAACTAGAGAAAATTTATTGATGCTCACCCACATCATTTATATTTTTTCTATCAATAGGCTGATTAATTGCTCTACATGTTATACCAATTCTATGTGAGGCTGCATAGAATAGTAGAATAGAGAGTGCCAAAGATTCAAGACCAGAAGTAAACAATGGCACGCGGTTTCAATCTAGAAATATCAGAGAGTGCTGAGTATTTGTCCAAAAGTCTCAGCAAGGCTCGGACATCTGTGGAAAAAGAACGATTGCTTCTTCTGTGGTGGATCAAAACAGGACAAGTGACACAGCATCAACAATTGAGCCAGAGACTAGGTAGAGATGGCTCAACAGTAACACGATGGTTACAAAAGTATCGGCAAGGGGGGCTAGGGAAATTATTAGAGGTGAAAACATCACCTGGGGCAACTCCCAAGATCACACCAGAAATGCGATCGCGGCTGGAGGAGAAACTGAAATGTCCTGAGGGGTTCGGCAGCTATGGGGAAATCGTAGAGTGGTTAAAGCAGGAATTTCATGTAGAAGTCAAATATAAGACAGTCTATCGTCTGGTACGCTATCAACTCCAGGCGAAACTGAAAATACCTCGGCCTGTGAGTAAACAACAGGATGAACAGGCTGTGAGCCTGTT
Organism: Westiellopsis prolifica IICB1; assembly: GCF_004323185.1. Classification (GTDB taxonomy): domain Bacteria; phylum Cyanobacteriota; class Cyanobacteriia; order Cyanobacteriales; family Nostocaceae; genus Pelatocladus; species Pelatocladus prolificus_A. The sequence goes on along the minus strand of NZ_NAPS01000001.1, from coordinate 1,055,555 downwards.
TAAAAAAACATTCCCCACGCCTTTGTCACCTTGCAAAAGCTTTTAGGTCAAGGAAAGCGACTGCGTTATCTGTGTCAGGATGAGACCAGGCTAGGGTTGAAAACGGAAACTGGGCGAGTGATCACTGCTCGTGGTACCAAACCCATAGCTAGCGTACAGTGGCCAAGAGAGGCATTCTGGCTGTATGGAGTCGTTGAACCATTAACAGGATGGCATTTTTGTCAGGAATATCCTCATCTGGACAGTGAGAATTTTCAGAAATTCTTGGATATCCTATCCCAAGAACTGGGTGATGATATGGCACTGATGCAAATGGATCAACCATCTGCACATCAAGCCTTGGCACTGTCTTGGCCAGAAAATCTCATCCCTATCTTTCAACCTGCTCATAGCCCTCAACTCAACCCAATTGAGCGATTATGGCAGTTTATTAAACGCCAGTTCAAGGGGGAAAACTTTTCTAATCTACAACAACTGCGCCAACGAATTCAACACGAATTAGCTCAAATATCTTCTGAGTTAATCTCCTCTTTGACAAGTTATGATTTCATCCTCGAAGCTCTCTTTCATGAAGCTTTATTCTATGCATCTTCATAGAGAATTGGTATTACGAACATAATTAGCAAGTGCAAAACCTTAACAAAAACATAAATTATGACTGAAGAATTCAAAAAGGGAGATCAAGTTAAGTGGAACACTTCTCAAGGTGAAACTACTGGTGAAATTAAAGAAAAACTCACCTCATCCACAGAAATAAAAGGACACCACGTAGCAGCTTCTAAAGAGAACCCAGAATACTTAGTTGAAAGTGAAAAAACAGGTAAACAAGCTGCTCACAAACCAGATGCTCTGGAGAAAATAGAGGAATAAAATAGTTTTATGAGTAAAGACACTAAATCAGTAATTGATGAGTTTCGTAGCTCAGTTAATATGACAGTCAAAGAACTACAATCTTGGTTGCAAACAGAAGAATCTCAATCTGTTGGTCAAAAAGATGGAGATTCAGAATCCATAGGACATAAATCAGGAAAACAAATTGTTCAATTATTAGAAAACAAAAAAGATGAATATAATCATGATGAAATATCCCACATGAAAAAAGTCATCAGTTATATCCATCGTCACTTAGCGCAAAAACCCAGTGGAGACATAAAAAATACACACTGGCGTTACTCATTAATGAATTGGGGACATGATCCATTAAAAGACACGAATTCTTAGGGAACTCAAAAAATAAATGATCCAATCCCTGCACTAAACACAATTTATTCCACCTTGTCCTCCCTGTCTCCCTTGTCTTTCTTGTCCCCCTTGCAACTGAACGTTTTTTGATTTAGATCACTGCTACAGAAACTTTGACAAGTCGTAAAGGGTCAAAGAGTAAGTTCAAACACACTACCAATCAGCTTTTGTGCTTTGTTCCAGCTATTTTCAAGTACGATATTGCCCCATAACAGACAAATGACTGCGAATAGCTAATAGTAGAATAAGGTACAGGATAAAGCTGCATGGAAGGGAGGCAGGGAAATTGGATGAACTGAGGGCGGTACTCGAACTTGCTACTGAAGATGAATTGCAAGACTTAACGGCAATTATGTTTAGCCGTAAGTTCAATCCCCTAGATTATATTCAGACACCTGAACCGATAGAAATACAGAGCCAGGGTCGTGAAGCTTGGCTAGATGCACTGGAGGAACGCTTTCGCTTTTTAGCAGCCGATGGTGTGACGGTATTGCGAGGACGTACAAACCAAGTAACATATCGGCAAGCACTAATTCAAGTCTGTAAGTATTTAAAAATACCTTATTCTGATGATTTATCAACTATCGATTTAGAAGCAGAAGTGTTTTTACACCTGCTAGGACGGGTGTGGAAAAAATTGCCAGAGAAAGATAAACAAAAGTTAACTGTAAAAGTTCAGCAGCAGTTGGCAAAATCACAACTGAATGAACCACTACCGCTTTCTTTGCAGCGTGATCCCTTGGGTTTACTTTTCAAAGGAGGTAGCGCTTTGGCTGTCACTTCTGTGATCCAGCCATTATTACTTAAGCAAATAGCCCGTCAATTTGCAATGCACTTTGCTACCTATCAAGTCACCAAACAAGCTGCGCTTCAAGGTGGGACAGCTGCTACAGTACAGTTTCAAAACTACGTAACATTGCAGATGGCAAAACGGGGTATGGCTGTAAATGCAGCTCGTTATGGTACTGTCAGGAGTGTCTTTGCATTTGTAGGGCCGATGATGTGGGCTTGGTTTTTTGCAGATTTAGGATGGAGAACGATCGCTGTTAACTATGGTCGAATTATTCCCACTATCTTCGCCCTAGCTCAAATTCGGCTCACTCGTATGGAATGCTGGGAATTAGCCTGATGGAATAATCATTGGTCATTGGTAGAGACGCGATAAATCGCGTCTGTGCAATTGTCATTGGTCATTAGTTACTAGACCTCTTGCAAAAGTCGAACTAACCTCCCTGTGTCTCCCCGAAACGGTGGAATAAATCTCTCAGCGTTTTGAGGAGGGTAAGGGAACGATTGTTGGTTATTTTTGCAAGAGGTCGATTGATTAGTGGAATATAAGAAACAACTAACAATAAACCACAGACAAGTGACAAATAACAAATGACAAATGACAAATGACAAAGAACAAATGACCAAGTATAAATTACCATTTTCACGCCATCCTCACCCAAAGCTGCAATTTTCGTGGTGTTGCGCCCAGTTAGGATTGTTAGTCTTACCATTATTTCCATTATTGGGGTGTGTGCTTCTATGTGTGGCGTTGTTAGGAACGTGGTTAGTAAAATACCGCAGAATTATTCGTCAACCCCAAAATTTAGGGTTTGCGGTTTTAAGTATATTGCTCGTCATTAGTACTGTTTTTGCTTTTGATCAAAAGGAGGCTATTCTCGGTCTATGGAATTTCTTACCATTTATTTTATTTTTTGCTGCTTTTAGTGTCTTAATTGAAACACCACAACAACTGCGTCAAATATCTTGGATTTTGGTAATTACTTCTGTACCAGTAGTCATCATTGGTTTAGGACAATTGTTTTGGGGTTGGACTACACCACCAGCTTGGAAAAGTATTTTTGGTTGGGCGATCGCATCCGGAGGAAACCCACCCGGTCGCATGGCTTCTAGTTTCATGTACGCTAACACTTTGGCTGGTTATCTGGTGATCGTGTTTGTGCTTGGGTTGGGTTTGTGGCTAGATGCATATCGGAAGTTAAGAGTCAATTATTCCCTGGATTTTCGTATTCCCGTACTTCTGCGTCTCCCTTCTCCCACTACGTCAGTTGTTTGGCTGACTTTCATCGTAATGATTGATTTTGTTGGGTTAATTTTAACCAATTCGCGTAATGCATGGGCGATCGCTGTTTTTGCTTGTTTAATTTATGCAATTTATCAAGGTTGGCACTTTTTGGTCGCTGGCGTTACTGCTATCACCACGAGTATACTTGTAGCTGCTTTTGCTCCTCCACCCATTGCTCAATTGTTTCGTAAATTAGTACCTGCTTACTTTTGGGCGCGGTTAAATGACCAAATGTATCCCGATAGACCACTCGCCCTCCTTCGCAAAACTCAGTGGGAATTTGCTTGGTCATTAGCTCAAGAACGTCCTTGGACTGGTTGGGGTTTACGCAATTTTACACAACTTTACAAAGCAGAAATGCATATTTGGTTAGGTCATCCCCACAACTTTTTTTTGATGCTTTCTGCTGAAACTGGATTACCCGCAACTTTTTTATTTTGCGCTTTGCTAAGTTGGATATTCATTGCAGGTATGCAACTATTATTAAATTCAAAAGCTCTTAAAACCGAAGATAGATTAATATTTTTTAGTTATCAAGTTGTATTCGGAGTTTGGGTATTATTTAACACAGCAGATGTTACCCTCTTTGATTTGCGACTTAATACCCTTTCGTGGTTGATTATTGCTGGTATTTCTGGTGTCGTTTATCGCTATACTCATTATGATAAATTCATCGCCAAGCATACTTAGTATAGTAAAAAGCTAAAAAGCTATTTTCAAAATTATCTACCTTGACTTAAGTGTATACACAGTTGGTACTTAAATATAAAGTTAATAAAATTACTAGTATCACGTCTTTGACTGTGAGTGTGGCTAATCACACATTAGTCACTGTTGCTGATTGTTGGGAAGGTAGTAGGTACACTCTTTACGGGTGTTATCTTGCAAAAATGGGCATCTGTAAAAAGATGTCCTTTTCTATATTCGATATCCACCAACTAAAAAGTATCTTAAAATAAAATAGACTATACAAAAATTCACGCTCTTTGGTAATCTACCAAAGTCAAACAATACAAAAGTGTAATACCAGGAGTAGGAAAACCGAAACTGGTAGCTTCAAACCCTAAACCCCAGGGTAATCAGCCTTTGGGAGTTATAATATATTAAATGCTAATTAGTGCTGAACTACTGCTGCAATACCATCGCTGTAAGCGCCGACCCTATTTAGATATCCACGGTGACTTCAGGGAAATAGATAGTGCAAATGATTTGCTGATTAAGTTGCAGCGAGACAAAATTGTATATCAAAAATCAGTCCTCAGAGAATGGAATTCTTACCGACCCAGTTATCCCCAAGGTGACTGGTACAGAGGTCAAACTGCGACTATTGAGTTAATGCAGCAGGGCGTAGAGTGTATTTATCATGGTGTGCTATTAACTCAGTACTCTGATATAAACTTACACTCATCTAATTTAATAGATACACAGGAAGTAACAGACACAGAAACTGAAGATTTCTCGGTGTCCCCTAGTTTGGGTTTCCCTGTGTCTTCTTCAGCTTCACCTGTTTACCCTGATTTAGAAAGATATACCCTATTAAGTCGTCCAGATTTACTGGTTAAAAAGCCAGGACAATCTTGCTTTGGAGATTGGATGTATGTTCCGGTGAATATCGAACTAGGAAAACGTCCTAAGCAAGAGTATCAAACTGTAGCAGCATTTCATACCCAAGTTTTGGCAATGGTGCAGCAAGCAGAACCAGAAGTGCCATGGCTAATTTTACGTGGTAAAGAGACTAGATATCCAGTAGATTTAATCAAAGCAATGCCACAAATGCATCGTATTTTGTGGGAATTGATTCAAACTTTAGAAACAAATAAAGCACCAGAGATATTTATTAGTCGTCAAAAATGCAATCTTTGTCATTGGTATAGTAGTTGTTATGCGATCGCTCAATCTCAAAAACACCTGTCTCTACTCCCAGGGATCACACCCGTTCGCTACACTCAACTACAAGCACTAGAGATCACCACATTAGAATCTTTAGCTCAAACAAGTCCAACTTTACTAGAAAATCTACCTGGTTTTGATAGCCAAGTTGCTTGTAAAGTTATAGTCCAAGCTCAATCTGTCATCGAAAATCGCCCACTTATCCTACCTGTTTGTGACAAAATTTTAACTCTTGCTGAGGATAACGTCGCGACAAATGGATCTACTCTAGCCAATGGTATTGGTCAACAGCAGGATTTACTGCTAAATTCTGCACAGCAAATTAATCCCCTAAGTTTTACTAATTTGTCTCCAGATATATCTACAGCACCAATTGAGCTTTACTTTGATATTGAAGCTCAACCAGACTTAAATTTAGATTATTTATTGGGTGTTTTGGTTGTTGATAGACAAACCAACACAGAACAATTTTATTCTCTATTAGCAGAAAACTTAGAAGACGAAGGACTAATATGGCAACAATTTTTGAATTTAGTCTGGCAATATCCTAACGCACCAATTTATCATTTTTGCGTCTACGAATCTGACACAGTGAAGCGACTAGCTAAACTTTACCATACTCCCCATGCTGTTGTACAGCCCATACTGAATCGGTTTGTAGATGTGTATGAAAAACTAACCCAAAGTGTAGCATTGCCTGTGGAAAGTTACGCTTTAAAAGCGATCGCACGTTGGTTAGGTTTTGAGTGGCGTCATCCTGAAGCTAGCGGTGCTAAGTGTATATACTGGTATGACCAGTGGTTAAAAACAGGCGATCGCACTATATTAAAAAAAATTCAATCCTATAATGAAGATGATTGTCGTGCTACACGCAGTGTGAAAGACTGGCTCGTTAACTTTTTTGCCAACTGAGTTATGATATCGTGTTGTTGAATTTTATGATTAGCAACACTTCCCTATGCACTTCATCAAAAAAATCTTCAAATTTCCCAAATTTATTTTATTTTTTATTGCCATTTTCATTATCAGTATTTTATTAAGTAATTTCAGAACATCAGCTGTTGAAATTGCAGATATAAAATTTATTGGTTCTGCTACCTTACCCAAAGGTTTATTCTTTCAAAAAACTGAAGTCGGAGGTTTATCAGGAATTACCTATGATACTAAAAATGACCTGTACTATGCCATATCTGATGACCGTAGTAACAAAGCTGCGGCTCGTTTTTATACTCTCAAAATCAACCTGAGCCAAGGTTCCCTTAAAGATAGTGACGTGACTATTGTTGGCGTTACTCCACTAATTAACGAAGCCGATAAAAATTTTGGCGCAGGTAGTATAGATACAGAAGGAATCGCCTTAACCAGCAAATCAACAGTATTTATTTCTTCTGAAGGTGATGCTAATCAAGTAATCAATCCTTTTATTAAAGAGTTTTCTCTATTTTCTGGCAAAGAATTAATAACACTACCCATACCAAACAAATTTTTGCCAGATAAAAGTGGAAAAACAGGTATCCGCAACAATTTAGCTTTTGAAAGTCTCACAATTACACCTAATGAAAATAATTTATTCACAGCCACGGAAAATGCTCTCATTCAAGATGGTTCGGAAGCCAAGCCAAATACTAGTAGTCCATGTCGGATATTGCAATATAATTTATTGACAAATCAACCCGAAAAAGAATATCTTTATCAGACTGAAGCGATCGCACCATTTTTTAATATTTCTCGCAAATTTGCTAGTGGGATACCTGATTTAATTGCTCTTGATAATCAAGGACATTTTCTGAGTCTAGAACGGAGTTTTACTGGCTTAGGATTTGATATTGCGCTGTTTCAAGTTTCTCTAGAAGGAGCGACAGATATTCATAATATTAACAATCTTTTAGCATCTAGCTCCCCAAATATTAAACCAGTCCAGAAAAAACTACTATTAGATTTAAGAAAACTTGACGTATATTTAGACAATATTGAAGGTATAACTCTTGGTCCCAAATTACCAAACGGACAGCGTTCATTAATTCTTGTCAGCGATAACAATTTTAATTCTCTGCAACGTACCCAATTTTTAGCTTTTGAATTCAAGATCGAATCACCTTTGATTAGGTTATTACGTCGCCTGAGAAATATTAATTTTCAGCGCTAGGAAAATACCCAAATCATAAAATAAAAATGAACTACTACCAATGACTAAAGTAAAACAGCGCAAATAAGTAAGTAGTGGCGTGTCAAGCCTAAAATGATGCAATAAATCTTTTCTTCCTTCTCTGCGTTCTCTGCGCCTCTGCGGTTTATTAATGCACTATTCTAGTCTAGACACGCCAGTAGGCGAAAATAAACATAACTATGTTAAGAAATATAAAATTGCCCAAACGCTTACTAATGACAAATGACGATCCCAACGAGTACCAGACGTGCCAATAGCGCTATCGCGCATGGCTTCGCTAAGGCAAGTCTGGTACATTTGTGCCAACCTACTTCACTCCCAAATCCCTTGTTTCCTAATCTACATCTACAGCTTCGATCAGAGCGATCGCTTTACGGATGAGATGAGCCAAACAATGTTGCAGTTTCGGTAATCACTATCCTCAAAGATTCATAGAGGTTTGTGATAATATGGGAGACTGCTGCATAAATTATAGAAATAGACAACTAACTCAATCATGGCTCTGACGCAACAGCGCAAACTGGAGATCATCTCCCAATACCAAGTACACGAAACCGACACAGGCTCTGCCGATGTTCAAATTGCCATGCTGACGGAACGTATTAACCGTCTTAGTGAACATCTGCAAGCCAACAAGAAAGACTTTTCATCCCGTCGGGGATTGTTAAAGTTGATCGGTCAGCGTAAACGTCTTTTATCCTATATACAGAAAGATAGTCGAGAACATTATCAAGCTTTGATTGCTCGTCTCGGCATTCGTGGATAGGAACTCTTTGTTATGCCTGCTGAATCTGATCGCTTGCCATTTGAACCGAATAAAAAGCGTCAAAAACCTGCCAAGGCAGAAAGTAAACCCCCAACTGTTAAACAAGAGCCTGTAAAAAAGGAAAAGAAAAAACCACGTTATAGCAAAGAAGAAGTTGCTATTCCCCAAGTAGTCAGCCAACGAATGATGCGTCGTGTGGCTGGTTTTGCTGGAGTGCCAACTTCTTTGGGAATTATGACCTTGGTTGTTAGCTATTTCCTTCTCACCAACACTGACATCAAACTACCTCCCGTCGCTGTTTTATTAGTGAATATGGGATTTTTTGGTTTAGGTGTATTAGGAATATCTTACGGTGTTCTTTCTGCCTCTTGGGATGAAGATAGAACCGGAACTCTGTTGGGTTGGAATGACTTTATTACCAACTTTGGACGGATGGTGTCAGCTTGGCGTGAATCTCGGCAAAAAAAGAATACATAATTGCTAGCGCTCAGAGACTCAGATAATTGCTGATCTGGAAATAAAGATTTTTTCAGAGTATTGGGTAGATTTGAGAAAAGTGTTGAAGTTCTTAAACTTCAATATTGCTAAACTCAGCAAAAATTAATATTTTTTTAACCCAATACAAGTAGCAAAACTTCTGAGCGCTCTATTTTTTATTTGTTTTCTCAAAGTAATTTATTAAATAATTACTATAGATTCGTAAAAATTAAAAGAGATTTGTACTAAAACCTAAAGAAAAAACTAGAAACCACAAACCCTAAGAGATCATTTATAAAGTAAATCTTAAGCTTGCCACGCCAGTAGGGTGTGTTATGCCGTAGGCTAACGCACCATTTAGATAGCGGTGCGTTAGGCGCTTTTCAAGTATTTTTTATTACAAATCATATTTAAGTCTGCGCCTAACACACCCTACCGTGATTTTATTTTTACTTTATAAATGACTTCTAACTGAATTTCTTAGATATTTAGATATTAGATATTAGATAATAATTAATAGCAACTAGCAATTAGCAACTGAACATGATTGTAGTCATGAAAATTGGTTCCCCTGAAGCGGAAGTTAACCGCATTAGCGAGGAACTCACCACTTGGGGGCTGACACCAGAAAAAATTGTTGGTAAACACAAAGTCGTAATCGGTCTAGTTGGTGAAACAGCCGACTTAGATCCCCTGCAAATTCAGGAAGTTAGTCCTTGGATTGAGGAAGTATTGCGGGTAGAAAAGCCTTACAAACGCACTAGCCGTGAATACCGCCATGGAGAAGCGTCTGAAGTAGTTGTCAATACTCCTGATGGGCCTGTTACCTTTGGCGAACACCATCCCTTAGTTGTTGTGGCTGGACCCTGCTCTGTCGAAAATAAAGAAATGATTATTGAGACAGCGCAACGTGTCAAAGCTGCGGGAGCTAGATTTCTCCGTGGTGGTGCTTACAAACCCCGAACTTCGCCTTACGCCTTCCAAGGTCATGGTGAAAGCGCTTTAGAATTACTAGCAGCAGCGCGGTCAGCTAGCGGGCTGGGTATTATTACAGAAGTTATGGACGCTGCTGACTTGGACAAAATTGCAGAAATTGCTGATGTTGTCCAAGTAGGAGCAAGAAACATGCAAAATTTCTCTCTACTTAAAAAAGTAGGGGCGCAACCAAAGCCAGTTTTACTGAAGCGGGGAATGTCAGCAACTATTGAAGAATGGTTGATGGCTGCTGAATATATTTTGGCAGCGGGAAATCCAAATGTGATTTTGTGCGAGCGAGGAATTCGTACCTTTGACCGCCAATATACGCGCAATGCTTTGGATATATCAGCTATACCAGTGTTGCGAAACCTGACTCATCTACCAATTATGATTGATCCTAGTCATGGTACTGGTTGGGCTGCTTATGTACCTTCGATGGCAATGGCCTCTATTGCTGCTGGGTGTGATTCTTTAATGATTGAGGTTCACCCCAACCCGAAGAAAGCTTTGTCAGATGGGCCTCAATCTCTGACACCAGAAGCTTTCGACCAGTTAATGCAAGAACTAGCAGTCATTGGTAAGGCTGTAGGACGTTGGCCACAACCAGCTCCTGTATTCACATGAAAATTTAGTAATTATGAGTACCTCTGTTTAAGTAATCTTTAACAGGGGTTTTATCTGGTTTACTTGTCTTCAGGCTTACTTTGTATAATGCCCCAGTATAACGAATCCAAAGGATTATAAATAATTTCCTCAGAAAAACTTACCCATTTGTGTTCTTTCAGAAAAACCAATTCTGGAGGAAATTCACGAACATCTGGTAGCAAAACAGGAATTACTGTAATACCTTTTTCAACACATTGAGTATACAAACTTCTTAATTCTACTTTCTGCCATTTTCCTAATCCATGTTGACCAATGAAGAAAGCAGCAGCTTTGATTTGCGGAATTATTTTTTGAATCTCTTCTTGAATAATTTGTCCTGCTAAAATTGCTTCCTCATCTAACCACGGTTTCAAGCCGCGTTGCTTGAGTTGTTTGGCAATTTCCCTAACTAGAGGCTTATCTAGACTATTGTGCGCGAGAAAAACATCATATTTTGGTTGAGTATCGCTTGTCAGAGTGATATTGTCAGTGGCTGCTGGAGTAAATGTAGAAGGCTGCGATATTTCTACAGGTTGATTTGAATTTGGCAGTAAAGGAATTAATTCTGGATAATATTTCAATACCTGCTCGTTAGTCAGTTTATCGCCTAACTTGGCTGGTGAGAAATGCACCTGAATTGCCCTTAAAGTATGTTTGTAATATAAATTTATTAAAGTTTTAAAGCCTGCTCGCAGTGCAGAAATATTAGAAAGGTCAGTTTCTAAATCTGCTACTTCCCCTTCATAAGCTACTGTAATCATCACAATTAAGTTGGGCGTTAAAGCTTCAGAAACAAATTCAGATGTAGAACTAAAATCTGATCCACTTAAATAACGTGCGGCTGAGTCTGTAAATAATTCATTCACATAATCTCCCGCTTCGCCTTCATTCCAAAATACATCACCTTCATTAGCAGCAGAAAGCCAGTATTCATCGTATTGTAGTAGAGTTTGGCAAATTTCTACTAATCCTTCCCCTAAGATTTGCATGTCGCCTTCAGAATCAATAGCTTCTTGGACAGTGCGATTTAAAAATTTTAAAAGTGGTGCTAACTCTCGCCCGCTCAAATGGAGAAATAAGCGACAGACGACATAGCGAGTACGGCCCATCATTTTATAAAAAGTATCACGCATTTGTTGATTCCGTTATTTTTGTAGAAAATTTTTATTGATTTGCGCCGACTTATTATCAGGTTCGCTTGATTACTTATGATTCCCTCTGAACCCCACCCCGGTTTTGTCTAACGCCAAAACCGCCCCTGCCCGCGTGAGGGGAGGGGATTAATACCATTTCACAAAAATCTTGATACAAATACAGGTGTGTAGAGACGTAGCAATGCTACGTCTCTACAAGATTCATATGTATCGCTATTAACGTGAAATGGTATAAGGGGTGGGATGCAATGACTGTGGTATAACAATTATCCGAACTTGATATTATTTAAAGCAATTTTAACTTTCAGTACATAATAGAAAAAGGCAAAAGGTTGTTCCTTTTGCCTTTAATATAAAATCAGAATTCAAAACTTTTTAGCGGCGTCTGGGTGAGGTTCTACCACCAAAACTTCTGGATGGCGGTGGACGTCTGATTGTACCAGAACCCTTACCAGATTGACGCAGATTTCTAGAGCCATAGCCAGAACCAGTAGCACGATTACCAGTTGCGGTAGGTGGTGTTGTGCGTACAGTAGAGGTATTTCTGCGAAGATTTCCTGTTGTGCGGAAAACAGTGCGATTTCTGACTGCTGCTGGTGGCTGATTATAACGACTCTGATAGCTGGAAACTGCATCATTGTAGCTTCTGCCATAACCGCCGTAACCACTTAAGGGTACTCCTGGCTGATACACAGGTGGTACGTAGTACTGAGGTCTAAACAACAGACTACCAAGGGCTTGACCAGCTAAAGCACCAGCAAAAGGTGTCCAAAAACTACTTTCTTGACGAACGACTACTGTCTCCTGCTGTCCGGTTTGAGGATTTGTCTGAGCTTGGGTGACATTGTGGACGTACTCGATTTTAAAATCTTCTGTTAAGTACATCGCTGGCTGTCCATTCTCTACTTTCAGGTAAGTTTTTTTACCCTGTTTAATGTCATCATCGGTCAGCCGTGCCATTTGCAAATTTTCCGTTCTAACCGTTGGGGGCGTAGCATTGAGCAAAAATAGAGTATATTCCCCATCAGCGTCGTTATAAGTAGCTTGCTGGACTGGATACTGACCATCTTTCAATTTACTTATGTTTGTTGTTTGGCTAGCATTGTTTGCTTGCGGCTGATTTTGATTTGCTCCACTACCACAGGCAACTGTGGTTAAACATAAGCTGAAAATTAAAAAAGTTACTGTAAGTTTACGCAAAAGTTTCATCAGCATTATACTGTTTTCTCATTTTTTGAGCTTAACAATTGATTGATCGAACTGGTAATTGGTAATTGGTAATTTCTGATTAGTGAAAACCGATCACTTATTTTCCTACAAGTTATAAAGGTACCAACTCTGGGTAGAATTGCAATAGTTGATCGCTGGTAAGCTCATCACCTAATCGCGCTGGGGAGCAATGTATCTGAACGTCTCGCAATTTCCCTTGATTATGCAAATCAATTAGAGCTTTGAGACCAGCTTTAATTGAATTGATATCATAAAGGTCAGTTTCCAAGTCTGGTGCTTCACCTTCAAAGGCTACAGTAATCATGAAAACCACATTACGTGTCACTGGTAAAGTCAAAGGTTCATCTTCAGAGTAGGGATTGTTGAGATCCAGTTCGCTCAGATAGCGTTCAGCAGAGTCAGTAAATAAATCATTGTAATAGTCACCAGCTTCACCCTCGTCCCAAAAGAAGCCCCCTTCATAGTGGGACGATCGCCAATATTCTTCGTATTGCAAAAGGGTCTGGCAGATTTCAAGCAGTCCTTCTCCTAAAATTTCCAGGTCGCCATCAGCGTCTATGGCTTGGCGAGCATTACGATTGTAAAGTCCCAAAAGCGGTGCTACTTCTTGTCCTTGTAGATGAAGAAAGAATCGACAAACTACATAGCGAGTTTTACCCATCATTCGATTAAAGGAATCGCGCATTTTTACTCCTATATTTGGTCAATGGTTAGGTAGGGTTTCTGACTACTAAATCAATGTTGGATGATAGAGCGATCGCCATTACGACTAAAATCAACCTATTCACAAATCATACCCTCGGTTTTTAAACCAAATCTGGAGGTCGAGTAAAAGTCATTGGTTTACCTCACCGGATGTCAATTTGAATAGTGGGTAAAGTTGGATATCTTAACTGGTAATTGAATTTCGGTCACAATCACAATGAATATTGGTATTTTAGGACTTGGACTAATTGGTGGTTCTTTGGGTTTAGATTTGCGATCGCATGGACATTATGTATTTGGAGTTAGTCGTCAGGAATCTACCTGTACCAAGGCGATCGCTCTTGGTAGTGTAGATGAAGCATCTGTTAACATGGGTTTGCTCACTGCCGTAGAGGTTGTATTCATTTGTACACCGATTGGACTGATTATTCCCACAATTGAGCAATTAATCACTCATTTACCTGCTAATGTTGTGATCACCGATGTTGGTTCAGTCAAAACACCGATAGTTAAGACAATTTCTCCCCTGTGGACAAATTTTATCGGTGGACACCCCATGGCGGGTACAGCCGAAAGTGGTATTGAAGCTGCACAAAGACATCTATTTGTGGATAGACCTTATGTGTTGACACCAACTCCTACAACACCCCCAGAAGCAATATCTACTGTAGAAAAAATAGTCAAACAACTGGGATCTAAACTTTATTATTGTCCTCCCGAAGATCATGACCGAGCAGTGAGTTGGATTTCTCATTTACCAGTCATGGTGAGCGCTGCTTTAATTACCGCTTGTCTGGGTGAAAGTGATCCCCAAGTGTTGCAATTAGCAAAAAACTTAGCTAGTTCTGGCTTTAGAGATACTAGTCGCGTCGGCGGCGGAAATCCAGAGTTAGGAATGATGATGGCACAGTATAATCAACAAGAGGTATTGCGATCGCTCCAACAATATCGCCATCATCTTGACGAATTAATTCACCTGATTGAGCAAGAAAATTGGACAGATTTAGAAGCAAAGCTCAAGTTAACTCAATCAAACCGTCCTGAATTTGTTGAAGATTGTTAGTGGTTATGAGTAGAGACAGGGAACAGGGAACAGGAAAAAAACTTTGATCTCCGTCATCGAGTCTTTTATACTCATTAACGAGTCTTTGATACTCGTCATCGAGTCTTTTATACTCATTAACGAGTCTTTGATACTCGTCATCGAGTCTTT
>NZ_NAPS01000001.1:1039674-1040755 GCF_004323185.1 Westiellopsis prolifica IICB1 | reverse complement strand
TCGAGTCTTTTATACTCATTAACGAGTCTTTGATACTCGTCGTCGAGTCTTTTATACTCATTAACGAGTCTTTGATCTCCGTCGTCGAGTTTTGTAGGGTGTGTTGTCGCGCAGCGCAACGCACCATTCAGCGTAATCGCACTGTATCTAAGTTTTCTAACTCCTAACTTGCACCAACCCCATATCCCGCCTCAGAATTAATTCTGAGGCTAATAGCATAAATCCGTTAAAACGGACTCAAACACCGTCCCAGTCAGATAAATCTGACTTTCGCTATTAGCCAATAAATTTATTTATTGGCAGGATATAGGTTGATGCAAGATATAAATTAATTGCGTAGCTTGCTTCTCGCGCATAGCACGAGTATTGCGAATTAGTATGAGTTCCTTAACTGTTCACTGTTCACTGATAACTGATAACTGATCAAACACCCACCCATCCCCGACAATCTCCTCTAGGCGCTGATTGAGTCGCTGGAGGAAATAATCTGGATCATTGAGACGTTGCTGAGTCAACCAAGTAGCAAAAGCTTCCTGTGTCTCTATTTCTTGCCTACCCGCCGCCCCTACTATCATCTTTACACTCACATCCCGGAGTTCCTCTAACTGCGGATGTCCTTCACCTCGGTAGTTGCAGAACAACATCGCAGTAGCCCCTAGCAAAGCTTCTAATTCATCGCCTTCAGGTACGGCATTATACAATGCTCGGATGAGATAAATTGTATCTGTTAAAGGTGCTTGAATCCGCAGCGTCAACCAGATTGCTTGAGCGAAATAAACCAAACTTTTGCTTTCATCTGCTACGCCTAAATTACTCAGAACTGTTACCAAGTCAACATAAGCGCGAATTTGGGCAAGTGTCGCCGCAGCTTGTAAATATAAATCTAATTGCCTAGCCTTATCTCCAGTTTCACCAGCCCAGTAAGCCAGACTTGCTAGCGTAGCAGCTTTACCACCCACATCGTTGATGCTTTCTTTTATTTGCAAAGATTGTTCGTAAAGTGCGATCGCTCGATTGATATCTCCTTGTTGGGCAAATAATCCTGCCATTTGGTGGAGGGTAGCAGCTTTACCACCCACAT
>NZ_NAPS01000001.1:998712-1038419 GCF_004323185.1 Westiellopsis prolifica IICB1 | reverse complement strand
GTTGATGCTTTCTTTTATTTGCAAAGATTGTTCGTAGAGTGTGATCGCTCGATTGATATCTCCTTGTTGGGCAAATAATGTTGCCATGTTGTTGAGGGTAGCAGCTTTACCACCCACATCGTTGATGCTGTCTGTGATTTGCAAAGATTGTTCGTAGAGTGCTAACGCTCGATTGATTTCTCCTTGTTGGGCGATTAACCCTGCCATGTTGTGGAGAATGGAAGCTTTTTGTTTAACCTCATCCTCTGGGCAAAGTTCTAAAGCTTGTTGATAATGCGTCATCGCTTCCTCAACCAAGCCCAAAGTTACTTCCGCCCTGGCAATGGTTCCCAAAATCCGGTAATCTTCGCCTAAAGATAGAATTTCTCGGCATAATTCCAGGGCTTCCACATAGCGGCTACGATTCACCCAACGTCTCGCCATACTATATCCAACGGTGACGGCGATTTCTTTTAACTCTGCCAACACCGCTAACCTGACGATTTCCCGTGCTTGTTCTTCGTTGGGGTTATCAACCTCTTCCCACCAACTTTGATAAATACTCTGGGTTGCGGCTTGTCGCGTAGTTTGCCATTCTTCCCCAGTTAACACAGGTTGCAGCAATGGTTCTAAAATCGTCGTCACCCGATATTCTTGTTTTTGTGTGGCGTGGGTTGTCGCCGACTCTACTAGGCTGAGGCTGGTTAGTTTGCCCATAATCGCCAGGAAATTAATTTCCTGGCTCATAGCTGAAGTCCGCTCAAGCGGACTAGAAATACCTTTTCCTAAATCCTCAGTCCTCTTTAGAGGACTTTCGCTTTTAGCCTGGGAATTTGATTCCCAGGCGGTTTTGTGGGCTATCTCCCCCGACACCGACAATTGAAACACACTCAACCGCGCCAGAAACTTTTTCTCTTCACTTTCCAAAGCATCCAGCAAAGTCTGTGCCAAAATATCTTCGCGGAACTTTTGCTCAGTCGCTTCTAAACGAGTCAAAAGCACATCTGGTTCTAAACCTGGTTGCTGAATCACTTCTAACAGCCATTTCAACAAGCGGGGATTACCATCAGCTACTTTAATAATCCGTTGCGTGATTGGCTGTTGCTGAATTTCCTTGTCTAACGGACGGCAGATTTTATCAATATCGCTTTTGCTCATCGCTGCCAAAGATTCTAAATGCAGGCGATGGGGTGGTAAAGTGTCCGCTTGCAAATAGCGACAGGTAACAATCAACCGACTCACAGCGTTATTTTCTGCCAGCGCCGCACAAATCGCTTCTAAAATTCGGTAGGCTTGGACCGTCATCCGCAATGAGCCATTCTCAATATTAGCTTTGGGGATGTTTTGCTCAAAGTCATCCAACACTAACAGCAAAGGCTGATTGTGTTCGTTTTCAACTGCCTTAAAAAAGTTTTGCAGTCGTCCCTTCAGAGAAACCTTTGGTTCGTTGAGGAGTGCGGGAACATCACCAAACCGTTCATATTTGCTCGAAAGCTTATTCAGCAAACCTATCTCATCCAAAACCCCAACCAACACCACCTGCTGAAACTCTTCGCGCTGGCTTCTGACTCTCGTACACAGTCGCGCCGCCAAAGTACTCTTACCCAGTCCCCCCATCCCCGCAATCAACACGCCGATGTTGTCACTCGTTTCTCGCAACGCCCGCAAACACCTTTGTAAAGCCCGCCTGCGTCCCACAAATTTCAAACGACTGGCGACTTTAACTATATTATTTTCATCCAAAAATTCATTTTCTGGCGGTGCAAATACTAGCTTTTCTCTTCCCCTAGTTCTCAAGGGTGTTACCAACTCCTCAACCGGGCGTGTATCTCGATAAATCCGCAATAAATGCCAGTCGGTGCATTCTTCAGCAATCATCTCCTGCTGGGCTGCTTTCACCGCTTCCTCTACCGTCGCCCCCGTCGCCAAAGCCTGATACAGCGCTTTTGCTGCAATAATACCCGTGCGATCATACACCGGACGCGCCCAACCCAAAACCACACCCGCCCCCGCCTTTACCAACTGTTGCGCCATTGAGGGTACTGTCCCTTTATTCGCAACTTCTCCCGTGTGACAACCCGACAGAAAAATCACCCTCGGCCAGCGTCCGCGAAAGGCTTTGGCGAGATCACTCACGGTAGTAAGTTGGACATTCCCCACTTCATCTTCAGTGATCAAGCAGGGGGTATGATCTGCAATTCTTTGTCCTTGGCGCAGCAAAAAGCCGTAGTCTTGATTGGTATAAATTAATCCGTGTCCCGTGATGTGAAAGACATCAAAATAATCTTCGCCGTAGGATGCAACCAGATTTTTCAACTCTTCAATCGAGCCGCTTTCCTCAACAATCAACGCCAACGGCTGATCTTTGGTTGCTTGCAGAATATTGGCTTCTTCTCGTTCAAACTCCAGCGTCGCAACTCTGGGATCTTCCGGTGCAGTTGCCATAAATAGCAGCCGCAAAGGGCGATTCTGTACACCAATAACTTGAGTATTGCGTTGCTGCATAGAACGCACTGGCAATACATTCGACTGTTGCAGTAAAAACCCAGTGCCATCATGTAATAATTCCCAAGGTAAATGCGCCAACCCTAACGCCATCCGTTCTGTTTGTGGGTTTAATCCCTGCGCCTCGCTAGTTTGAATCAAATCTAAATAAATCGTCCCCTCATCAGCTTCATCTAACGCCCTTCTCAGCCATCCTTCTTTACCATCCAGCCAGTGATAAAGCCGTCGTCCTAGTTGCATGAGTTCGGGGAAACTATCTTTTCGTCGCGGATAATAATTTTTTTCACATACATCAATCAGTGCTAGCAACTCATCGCTATCCAAACGCCGCGAACCATAATCACACCGTAATTCAAAGGTCTGATTTTGACTAATAGCAAAGTTGAAGGTGAGAGGCATAGCTAAACTAGTTTAAGGTTGCTATCTTGTTATTCACAGTATAATCACTGTATTTCGTACAATTTCGATAGAGGCTATTAGACCTCTGGTGAAAAGAATGTAGAGACGCGAAATTTCGCGTCTCTACTGTGTAATGCATATTTAATTTCTGGAGATGTCTACTGCTCTGGAAAAATCTGTATTTCCAAGTTTGGCATTTTCAAAATTAGCGTTTGTTAAGTCAGCACCACGAAATGATGTGGCAAAGCAGCTTGTAATTTCTTTTACATTGTGAACTAGGGAAAGCATGACTAGTGCGATCGCTCCCACACACAAACTCCCCCATACTAATCCCCAAACAATATGCAGGGTGCTTATGTGTGCAAATGCCATTGACCCTAGTAAAAAAGCAAATCCGTATGCTGCTACCGTACCTGCAACCCCAACCGCAACACTTACCAATCCTCTGGGAAAGTAAAAACCCAGCAATCCTGTAATCATCGCACTCAAAATTAAAGTTTTTATCCCAATCTGTGGATGATTTTGGATCGTGGTGATGCCGCGATAAAATAAAGCTAGTAATGCACCTAATACTGCTCCCGAAACTGTTGTCGCAATACGCTTGATGAATAATTTAGTATCATTAATAACTCTCACAGCAGAGGCGACTGTGACAATACCCAAAATACAGAAGAAAATTAGACTATAAAACCAGGCTGGTTCTTCAGGAGTTACACCCAGAACGTTAAATAATATCTGGCTAATTGCATGAAACGTAGCGATCGCCACAACTACTGCAACAATAATTGTAATTATTAAGTGTATAAGAGTTTGACCAGCCTTGACTTCCTTAAAATTAGCCTCCCGTAATAAAGCATTACTAAAATCACAACCGCGAATATCCGCACCGCTAAAATCTGCACCAATCAAATTACGCTTTTGAAAAGAGCGATTTCGTAAATCCTGATTAGCAAAGTTGAGATCACTGGAATTATACCGTTTCACAAAAATCCTGATACATATTGGATTTACTGTAGGGGTATACGAGTGTACGCCCCTACCCATGTATTTGTATCATCAAAAAAGTGAAATGGTATTAGGCCAAAAGCGCAGCTAACAAAAATAAACTATCTACTAAAATTGTACTTAATACCGCTCCGCCAAAAGCATACCAGTGCCACTGTCTTTTACCTAAAGGTAGAATTCCTACCATTGTGAGAACCATAGCAAGAATTAATGCCCAGGCGACTCCCCAAGGCGTCTGTACTTGTGCTAAAGCATTCTGTAAAATTAGTGGTACAAATTCTGGTTCTACTCGCATAATTTGTCGCCAGTGGGGCATTAAATTTACTAAGTAGAAATACAAGTCAGTTAAGGCAGTACCTAGCAGAGAACCTAAATAAAACCAGTTACCGACTTTTCCCCAATTTCGATGCAAGCACCATACTGCAAATGGTAAACCGATAGATTCTACTGGTAGGTGCCATAAAGGTTCCCAACGTAACCAACCCCAGTAAATCGAACCAGCTAACCAACTCCAGCTAAACCCAAATAATAAATCTCCCCAATGATATGTTACAGAACGTGACATTAATAAGAAACTCAGCCACATCCAGAAAAATGTGATACCAACACTCAACCACGGTAGCGATCGCACTAGAGGCGCTTCAATGAATACTGGTACAGTTACTAAAAATGTAGCTGCTGCAAAGATTAACCAGGTTTGGCGAGCAGAAGCAAATACTCCAAGCGGAGTTGACACCTGCATGTGCGGATGTCGAGAAGTGGAGAATGTCTCCGTCTCAGTTTTAACGTTGGTAGAAACAGTGTATGAGGACAATGTATTATTAACCAAAGTTTATTAATATTATTTACTTAACTTTATCTTATTTAAGATATCACGATTAATATCCCCCCCAGGGGCATAATAAGTATATTTTTTAGAAAAAGCACATTTTCAATGAATACATTTATGCGTCAGCATCCCTGTATTCCAGCGTTACAGTGTTTTTAAGAAAATACTCTTCCGGTACAACTGACTCCAAAGACGTAAAGTTGGATAATTCGTTAAAGTTAGGCAGCTATTTCTGGAGTGTGGTTAATGGGAACAATGTTTGTAACAGGTGGAGTAGAATTTTTTTTGCCTTTAGGAAATCATCTGATGCAAACAGCTGGTAATGCTGTTGCGGGTGAATCCAACCTGATTGGGAAAATATTGCAAGGATTTATTTTAGGTATAGTCCAAGGTATTACGGAATTTTTGCCGATCAGCAGTACTGCTCACTTAATCATATTTCGGGACGTTTTAGGTTGGAAAGTGACATGGAGTAAAGCAGCTATTGATAGTATTCAGCTGGGCAGCGTTTTTGCAGTGATAATATATTTTTGGAAAGACATTCGCAACATTTTGGGGGGTGCTTGGTTCGCATTTCAGCATAAAGAATGGCAGCGATCTGAGTGGAAAATGTTTGTAGGAATTGCGATTGGGACGTTTCCTGCATTATTAGGTGGTTTAGTACTCAAAATTTTAGATGTTGAATTAGAAAGTTCTTTGATGATTGCAGGAATGTCAATCGTGATGGCGACGTTGTTGGGTTTAGCGGAGAAATTTGGCTCGCGCAAGCGTGGTTTTAAAGAAGTAGAAATTAAAGATGGAATTATTGTAGGTTTTGGGCAAATGATCGCTCTTTTACCAGGAGCTTCGCGCTCTGGTTCAACCCTGACGACAGCTCTATTTATTGGGTTACAACGAGAGACTGCTGCTCGATTTTCATTTTTGTTAGGCTTACCAACACTGGCGATCGCCACAGCTGTCCAAACTAAAGATGTACTTCAAGAATCGCATATGTTCCTGCCATTATTGATCGGTATCGTCTCAACCTTCGTGTTTTCCTATTTATCGATTGCTTGGTTGCTAAAATTCCTACAACGGCGAAGCAATTGGGTATTTGTCTGGTATCGTTTGGGATTTGGAGTAGCAATTCTGGGTGCAATTGGTGCAAAAATTCTTTAGCACCACATGGGAAGATGGCAGCAGGAATAGTTATCTTAATCTTTGGAATAGTCATTAGTCCTTAGTCATTAGTCATTAGCTTTAAACTAAGAACTAATGACCAATGACCAATGACCAATGACAAATGACCAATGACAAATTGACATGACTACTATTCGTCCAGCTCGAATTACCAAAGTATTACCCGATTCTATTGCAGCAGAAATTGGTTTTGAAGTTGGGGATGCGATCGTTACTATTAACGGTACATCTCCCCGCGATTTAATTGATTATCAGTTTTTGTGCGCTGATGAAATTTTAGAATTAGAAGTTTTAGACGCTACTGGCAAAACTCATCATCTGAAAATTGAAAAAGACTACGATGAAGACTTGGGGTTAGAATTTGAAACCGCCTTGTTTGATAATTTAATTCAGTGCAATAATCGCTGTCCGTTTTGTTTTATCGACCAACAACCACCAGGTAAGCGTTCAAGTTTATATCTCAAAGATGACGATTATCGCTTGAGCTTTTTGTATGGTTCTTACCTGACTTTAACTAATTTGACAGAACGAGAATGGCAACGTATTGAAGCAATGCGACTGTCTCCATTATATGTATCGGTTCATGCTACAGAACCGGAAGTCAGAATTAGACTCTTAAAAAATCCCCGTGCTGGACAAATTTTGCAGCAGATCAAGTGGTTTCAACAAAGGCGACTGCAAATCCATGCTCAAGTAGTCGTATGTCCTGGTATAAATGATGGCAAACATTTGGATCAAACTTTGAGAGATTTAGCGTCATTTCATACTGGTGAGGTGCCAGCTGTTGCTTCGGTAGCAGTAGTACCAGTAGGATTAACTAAGTTTCGCCCCCAAGAAGACGAACTGATCCCAGTGACACCAGAAAAAGCTCAAGAAGTAATTCAACAAGTGCGATCGCATCAGCAGCAATTTCGACAAAAGTTTGATTCTACATTTGCTTGGTTAGCTGATGAATGGTTTTTAATCGCAAAAGAAGAATTACCATATGAATCTGAATATGAAGATTATCCCCAAATCGATAACGGCGTCGGCTCAATTCGCTTGTTTATCAAGCAGTTTCTGCAAACTGCTGATCAATTACTACCACCAAAAATTAAAACCCAAAAAAGATTTAATTGGGTAGTGGGTAACGCTGTAGAACAAGCATTTCAACCAATTCTAAAACGCTTAAATTCAGTGGAAGGTTTAGAAGTCACTATGCAGGCTCTTAATAGTGATTATTGGGGACAAAGTATATCTGTGACAGGATTGCTCACTGGTCATGATTTATTGTTAAATTTACAAGGGCAAGATTTAGGAGATGGGATCTTGCTGCCAAGTGTCATGCTAAAACATGGTGAATTGGTATTTTTAGATGATATAAATATGAAAGAATTAGCTCGTCAATTGGGTACAAACATCTTTCCCGTTGCCGGAGTAGAGGAACTAATAGAGACCTGTATTAAATAATTAGTTGTTGTTTGTTAGTTGTTATTTGTTGGTTGTTGAAATTAACTACCAACTAATGACTAATGACACTTGACCAATGACCAATATTAAGTGAGGAGTAGATAGTGAAGTGCTAGATAAAAAGATAAGAAAAAATCAATTAAAAAATATAAAAACAACTGGATTATTTATTTTTAAAATCAAATTTCTATTTATACTATATAATTTATTCGCGATCGCACCAGCAATCGCTGCAACTGCTGAAGAGCCTGTATTTAGTATTGTCCATACCCAAGAAAATGCTAGTCAGTGGGCGGGAATTGAAAATCGTTTACAAGCCATCGGGGCCAAGTACTGTGTAATTTCTTTAGATAGTGTTAAGAGTGCAGCCGATTGGGGCGCTCGCCCGGTGTTATTTTTGCCAAACGTAGAGAGTATATCACCAGTACAAGCGATCGCTCTCGAAGAATGGATGAGAAATGGGGGACGTTTGATCGCTAGTGGCCCAGTGGGAAGTTCATCAGCGCCGGGAGTACGTCAACTGCTGCAATCTTTGTTAGGTGGATATTGGGGATTTAGCCTCAACTCTCCCCAAAAATTACAACCTTCATCAGTAATTACACGTGATTTAGACAACCAAAACGATCTGCTTGGTACAGTGCGGGGTGGTGTCATGGTTCCTAATGCTATGGCCTCACAAGCAGGCGCTGTTTGGGATGCTCAAGATAAACCCCCAGCAGTGTTAACCACAGAACGCTCTACTTTGTTGGGTTGGCGTTGGGGAGTAGACACTGCTTCTGGTGTACAGACAGATACTGCTTGGTTAAAAGCTGCACTCAACCGTCATCTCAAAAAGTTTTCTATTTTTATTAATAAAGTACCAGGAGGTTCATCAAACTGTTCTACCTCCGTCATTGCTAGCACTTCTCCCACTCCAAACACAGTCTCCACACTCCCAGACACGATGAATCGCGTCTCTACATTACTCCCGACATCCCCTACTCCAAATACACCCCCTCCTCAAATTACAGCTACTGCTCCCCAACCCAGACCTCTACCTAATATTAAGTTTCCGCGTTCCGATGAAGCTATTGACCAACTTGAACAGAGAGTGCGTTTGGATTTAGAACCTAGATCTAATGCACCGATTAGTCGTAACGAAGCGATCGCTCTTCAACAACAGTTAGAAAATCTCATCGGTCGAGTCGAAAGCGCTCATCTAGCAGCTGCGGTACAAAATGGTAATTCCCCAGTTGTCAAGGTACAGCAAGCAGAATTTGCTTCGATTAAATCTGGCGCACCAGTCCAGAATACTGAGCAGGTGTTAGCACAAGCAAGGGAAGTTGTCAAAAACTTGCCACAGCTAATCGCTCAAAAACAGTATGCTCAAGCACGCTCAAATTGGCTTATGGCCAAGTCTTCGTTATGGCAACAATTTCCTGTTGATCAGAGATTGGCTCAACCAGAAATCCGAGCAATCTGGCTTGACCGGGGTACAATTGTGCGGGCTGGTAGCGAAAAGGGATTAGCTAAAATTTTTGATCGCTTGGCTCAAGCAGGATTCAACACAGTATATTTTGAAACAATCAACTCTAGTTACACTATCTATCCTAGTCAAGTTGCACCCCAGCAAAATCCCCTGATTCGTGGTTGGGATCCCCTAGCAGCAGCTGTAAAATTAGCTCACCAGCGAGGTATGGAATTACACGCTTGGGTTTGGACTTTCGCAGCTGGTAATCAACGCCACAATCAAATTCTCAACCTCAACCCTAATTATCCTGGACCAGTGCTTGCTGCTCATCCAGATTGGGCAAACTATGATCAGCGTGGTCAAATGATTCCCCAAGGTCAAGGAAAACCCTTCTTTGACCAGGCTAATCCACAAGTGCGGCAATACTTACAGCGATTGTATGAAGAAATTGTTACTCGCTATAAAGTTGATGGTCTACAGCTAGATTATATTCGCTATCCTTTCCAAGATCCAAGTGCGGGAAGGACTTATGGCTATGGCAAAGCAGCAAGAGCCAAGTTTCAACAACTTACAGGTGTAGATCCAATCAATATTTCTCCCAGCCAAAGAGAATTATGGCAGAAATGGACAGAATTTCGTACCCAACAAGTAAATAGCTTTGTTGCGGAATTGTCCCAGAATTTGCGGGCGAAAAGACCGAACTTGATTTTATCGGTAGCGGTATTTCCCTTACCAGAACAAGAACGGATTCAGAAAATTCAACAAAATTGGGAAGTCTGGGCAAGGCAAGGTGATGTAGACGTAATAATTCCCATGACCTACGCTCAAGATACCCTCCGCTTTGAGCGATTGGCACAACCTTGGATCGCTTCTCCAAAATTAGGCTCTACCTTATTAGTACCAGGAATTCGTCTGCTTTCTTTACCGACTGTCGGAGCATTTGATCAAATCCAATTAGTCAGAGACTTGCCAATTAGTGGTTATGCTCTATTTGCTGCGGAGAATTTTAACAACGAATTGCACAAAGTTTTCAGTCGCACTCAAGGTAGAAGACAAGGTACACAAAAAGAACCGATTCCTTCTCGTCAGCCTTTTGCTGCTGCTGCTGCCCGTTATAATTCCTTGGTAAACGAATGGAAATTTGTTTCCCAAAACGACGAACTGAAGTTATCAGCGATCGCAGTTTCGGACTTTAACACTCAAGCAGAAGTTTTACAAAGCATTTTAAATCAACTGGCTGCTGAACCAAGTGCAAGTAAATTTAGGCTAGCAAAAGCAACTCTGGTTCGCTTCCAGTCTCAATTTCGAGTATGGATGCGATCGCAATCTGTAAATGAACCCTATCAAGTCAAAGCTTGGGAAAATCGTTTGGTAGCGATCGAAAGATTATTACGTTACGGGGAACGCACTGCGGGAATTTAATGGGGATCGGGGATCGGGGATCGGGGATTGGGCATTGGGCATGGGGCATGGGGCATGGGGAATTGGGCATTGGGATTGGGGGATTGGTTATTCTCCCCACACTCTCTGCTAAGAGCTAAAAGCTCCCTCTTTCCCCGATCCCCGATCCCCGATCCCCGATCATAATTTTTAAGTACTAATACTGTTGAATTTAGTAACATTAGAAACCTTTAATGGAATATATTTCAATACTTTGCAAATATCTTTTGCAGGTAAATATTACAAATTTAGCCAATCAAACGTCAGGAGATAGTTAAATATGCTGTTTCCACCTGATTTGTTTGCTAAAGGCTATTGCAATTATCTATGCACGCCTTAACTCCAGTTATCTCTTTACCATCGATAGATTCTGTAGATTCTGTAATTGATTTTGCTCCTGTAACTGTTACACCGGACACATTATTATTTGATGTTGTCACGCTCATGAATCAACAGCAAATCAGTTGTGTCTTGGTGACAGATGAAATGCGGGTAGTAGGATGGTTTACAAATCAAGATTTAATTAAGTTAGTCTGTTGTGGCTTTGACTTCCAAACAGTCCAAATTTCACAAGTCATGGTTACTTCGGTGATCACCCTTGAATATCGTCAAGCCAAAAATCTTGCTTATTTGTTATTATTTTTCCGACAAAATAATTTGTCTTTACTACCAATAGTTGACCCACAAAATCAATTAGTTGGATTAATTACCTTAAATACGATTTTTCAGACATTACAAATTCTCTGTTCTTCTCTAAATCAATCAACAGATATAACAGAACAACTGCGTTTATTTGAATCAGTTGTTGTAAATGTCAATGATGCAATTATCATCACCACTGCTGATGTACTTGATGAACCTTTTGGTCCATTAATAGTGTATGTTAATGAAGCTTTTACCCGAATGAGTGGTTGGACAAGTGCTGATGTTATTGGCAAAACTCCGCGATTTTTGCAAGGTGATTTGACTGATCGCACCCAATTAAAGCGAATTCGTGCGGCGCTGATCAATGGTTCACCAGTTAGAGTGGATTTAATTAATTACCACAAAAAAGGTTACACATACTGGATTGATGCTAATATTGTCCCAATTGCAAACCAAGAAGGCAAAATAACTCATTTTGTCTCTATACAAAGGGACATAACCAAACACAAGCAGGCAAAAATAGAACTAGAAACAAAAGTCAAACAGCGAACACAAGCTTTAGAAAAAAGTGAAGAACGCTTTCGCTTTTTAGCGGAATCTATTCCTCAACAAGTATGGATTGCTCGACCGGATGGAAGTGTAGAGTATATTAACCAACGCATACAAGATTATTTGGGTTGTGACCAAGAAGGAATGTTGGACTGGGAGTGGCAAAATTGGGTGCATCCGGAAGATTTATCTAAATGTTTTGATGCTTGGCAAAAATCTATAACTACAGGTGAACATTTAGAATTAGAATTCCGCTGGCGGAGGGTAAGCGATCAAACATATCGCTGGCACTTATCACGTGCTGTACCCCAGCGAGATCAGGACGGAAAAATATTAAATTGGTTCGCTACCAATACAGATATTCATGACCTCAAGCTGGCGGAATCTGAATTGCAACAGACTCAAAAAATACTACAGGCAATTTTAGATTATTCTCCAGCGATTATTTCTGTCTTAAATACTGAAAACAGATATTTACTGATTAATAGTGAGTATGAAAAGTTATTTCAAATCACTCAAGATGAGGTAAGAGGTAGAAGCATATACGAATTTTTTCCCCGCGATATTGCTGATAATTTTGCAGTCAATAATCACAATGTTTTTATGAGTGGCACAGCAATAGAAGTTGAAGAAATTATTCCTCAAGAAAATGGGTTACATACTTATCTTTCTATCAAATTTCCGTTGAAAGATGAAAGTGATGTTCCTTATGCTATTTGTAGTATTTCCACAGATATTACTGAACGCAAGCGAACAGAAGAAAACCTGCGTTTACGCGATCGCGCGATCGAGGCTAGCAATAATGGCATTGTAATTTCTGATGCTAGACTGCCAAATATGCCAATAATATATACTAATCCTGCTTTTGAGCATATGACTGGTTATTGTCGGGACGAGGTCATAGGTCGCAACTGTAGTTTTTTACAAGGAATTGATACTAATCAACCAGAAATACAAGAAATTAGAAACGCCATTAAACAAGCAAGAAATTGCACCGTAATCTTACGTAATTATCGTCGAGATAATACTTTATTTTGGAATGAGCTAAGTATTTCTCCGGTCTTTGATGATGATGGCAAGTGTACTCACTACGTCGGTATTCAAAATGATATTACTGAACGCAAGCAGGCAGAAGAGGAATTGAGAACAGCTTTAGAGAAGGAAAAAGAACTCAACGAACTTAAGTCCCGCTTTATAACTACAACTTCTCATGAATTCCGTACGCCGTTGACTACTATCCTTTCTTCTTCAGAATTGATGGAACACTACTATCACAAATGGACACAAGAAAAATTACTCTCCCATATACGGCGTATTCAAAGCAGTGTGAAACACATGACTAACATGTTAAATGATGTCTTGGTA
Organism: Westiellopsis prolifica IICB1; assembly: GCF_004323185.1. GTDB lineage: Bacteria > Cyanobacteriota > Cyanobacteriia > Cyanobacteriales > Nostocaceae > Pelatocladus > Pelatocladus prolificus_A. The sequence goes on along the minus strand of NZ_NAPS01000001.1, from coordinate 1,025,625 downwards.
ATTGGTAAAACAGAAGCGGGAAGACTAGACTTTAAACCAATATCACTAGATTTAGTAGAGTACTGTCGTGATTTAATCCAAGAATTGCAACACGATGATGACACGGAAGATGAAACGGAAAATGCGATCGCCTTTCATTGTGAATACGAATCTATGCACTGTCGTGTGGATAAAAATTTACTAGGACACATTCTCAGAAATTTACTGACGAATGCGCTCAAATATTCTTCTAACGGTAGCATCATTAAATTTATTCTCACTGAGCAAAAAAATCGAATTGTTTTTGAAGTAAAAGATCAAGGAATTGGTATTCCACAAGAAGATTTACCCCTTTTGTTTGATTCTTTCCATCGTGCTGCAAATGTTGGCAATATTCCAGGTACTGGCTTGGGGCTATCAATTGTCAAAAAATGTGTAGATTTACATCAGGGTGAAATTTTTGTGGAAAGTCATCTAGGAGTGGGAACAACGTTTACTGTTATTTTACCATTAAGTAATAGTTAATTATGTGTATCCACTCCAAAAGCCTAATAAAAAATAATCAATCAAACCAGATAATATGACTAAAATTTTAGTAATCGAAGATGAAAATTTCGTTAGAGAAAATATTATAGAATTGCTAGAATCAGAAGATTTCAAAACTATTGGTGCTGCTAATGGGAAAGTAGGAATCAAGTTAGCTTTAAATGAGACTCCTGATCTAATTTTGTGTGATTTAATGATGCCAGAAATTGATGGTTATGGTGTACTAACAAATTTACGTCAAGAAGCACTAACAGCAACAATTCCATTTATTTTTCTCACGGCAAAATCAACTAAAACTGACTTCCGCCAAGGTATGGAATTGGGTGCAGATGACTATCTGACAAAACCATTTACTCGTGCTGAATTATTGAGTGCAATTGATGGGCGTTTGCAAAAACAAGCTACGTTAAAACAATATTTTTCTGCTAGCCCACAAATTAAGGCTTTTAATAGCGAAATGTTGGCTGTAAAAAATATTTTACAACGAGCTATTGAGCAAGGAAATTTTCGGCAATTTTATGTTGAGTATCAACCACAAGTAGATATTAATTCTGGAAAAATCATTGGCGCAGAAGCTTTATTGAGATGGCAAAGTCCAGAATTGGGATTGGTTGCGCCTTCTGAATTGATTCCCTTAGCAGAGTCTACAGGTTTAATTATTCCCATTGGTGAATGGGTTTTACAAAGTGTTTGTCAACAAAATAAAGCTTGGCAAAATGCAGGTTATGCTCCGTTGTGTATTGCTGTTAATTTTTCAGCCCGTCAATTTTCTCAACCAGACTTGAGTAAAAAAATTGTCAACTTTTTAGCGGCGAGTAATTTGGAACCACATTACCTAGAATTAGAGCTAACTGAAAGCTTGGTTATGCAGGATATCAATAGTGCGATCGCCACAATGAATGAATTACGTTCTTTGGGTATAAAAATTGCAATTGATGATTTTGGTACAGGCTACTCTTCTTTAATGTATTTAAAAAAATTACCGATCAATAAGTTGAAAATTGATCGTTACTTTATTCACAATGTTGTCAACGATACCCAAAAAGCTGCTATTACAACAGCATTGATTCAAATGGGCCACAATTTGAATCTTCAAGTGATTGCTGAAGGTGTAGAAACTGAATCAGAAAAAGAGTTTTTACAACAATATAACTGTGATGCTATGCAAGGTTTTCTGTTTAGCCGTCCTGTAGCAGCAGGTGAATTTCAAAAGTTTTTGTCTACTTATTCACCTACTTAAATTGTCAGTAAAAAAAGAGTTAGGAGTTACGCAGGTGTCACATAAAATTTTCATTTTTCATTTGATATTTGTAGTGAAGACTTTAGTCCTCAGTACAAATATTTGATTAAGATAATGTGCCAGTTGCGTAACCTCGTGAATCAATGTCTTTGGAAACAATCGTGGAAAATACTTCAGATATTGACACCCTAGTGCGAAAAGCACGCTTTGCTCACTATGAAAAAATTCAAGCCCAATGTGGAACTCTTCATCTTTTGGATATTGCTGGACCCATAGCTTTAGATGATCTTTATGTAGAAGTCGATGTTTTTGAAGAAATTACCAGTAAAAGATGGCTGAACACGACTGAATTACAACAGCTAGATTCTAATAGTTTTGACCGTTTTAATTTAGCTAATTTGAATCAAAAAAGAATTCCTGCTTTAGAAGCAGTTGCTAAGTACTCCAAATTGATGGTATTTGGCAAAATAGGTTCTGGTAAAACCAGCTTTTTACAATCAATAGCAGTTCGTTGTAATCAAGGTAAGTTTAAATCAGATTATCTACCAGTTTTTATTAGTTTAAAAGATTTTGTTGCAACCAATAGTGATAGCAATAAAATTATATTATCAAAATATATTTATCAATATTTTCAAGATTATGACTTTTCTGAATCTGAAATCATGTCAATTTTTTATCATGGAAAAGCATTAATTTTACTAGATTCATTAGATGAATTAACAGATTCACAAAGTGAAAAAGTTATTAAAGAAATATGCAAATTTTCTGAAAAATATTATAAAAATACAATAATTATTACTTGTCGTCTTGCTGCCCAGCCATATCAGTTTAAGGGTTTTACTGAAGTTGAAATTGCTGATTTTAGTAAATCACAAATCGCAACCTTTGCAGATAAATGGTTTGTAGCTGTTGTTAAAAATTCTCTTTGGGAGGGAAAAGTCAAAGCTTCTGAATTTATGCAAAAATTAGAACTACCAGAAAATCAGCAAATTTTAGAGTTAGCAACAACGTCAATTTTATTAAATCTTATTTGCTTGGTATTTCAGTTTTTAGGCGATTTTCCAGCCTTGCGATCAGAATTTTACAAGCAAGCATTAGAATTGTTATTAGTGCGTTGGAACGAAGCTAGAGAAATTAAAAAAGATGAACTTGATCACAATTTGTCATTACTACATCAAATTAAGTTACTTTGTCGTTTAGCAGCAACTACCTTTACTCAAGGAGATTACTTTTTTCCAAAAACCAAAATACAATTATTGATCGCCGAGTATCTACGTGATCTTCCTAATACACCGACAGATTTAGAAGTATTGGAACAGCTTAGTACTGCTGCATTAAAAGCTATTGAAGCACAACACGGTTTATTACTAGAACAAAGGCGGGGTATTTATTCTTTTTCGCATTTCACATTTCAAGAATATTTAACGGCGAGAGAAATAGTTACTATTGGAAAATCCCAAAACCTGCAAAAATTTGTCATCCATATTGGTGAAAAACGTTGGCGAGAAGTTTTTTTACTAGCTGCGGAAATGATGCAGCCTGCGGATGATTTATTGTTATTAATGAAACAACAAGTAGATAATTTAGTGATTTCAAATCAGAAATTGCAAAAGTTTTTGATTTGGTTAGGTGAAAAAACCTCTAGTATGAAGGTGTCTTATTATCCGGCTAGTGTACGTGCTTTTTATTTTACCCTGGCTCTGCCTCCAGATTATTCTCTTGCTTATAATCAAACATTAGCTTTATCTCTAGATGGTAGATTAGCAGGAAAATTAGCTGTTGATTTAGCTTTAGATATGGCATTAATACATGCATTGACTGTTAGTTTAAGGATGACGAGTGATATTTTCTGTCAACGCTTACAGTGTATCGTACTTGCTCTTGACTTACAGCACTTACAACAAGATAGTTCTGATCTACAGCAATCACTGCAAAATCTACACCAGGAACTTCCGTCATCCCAAGAAAGTAGAATAGCTTTGAAACGATGGTGGCAAGAAAACGGAGAAACCTGGACTAATAAACTACGAGATTTAATCATTCGCGATCGCCAAATAGGTCATGATTGGCAGTTTGAGGAAAATGACTTACAAAAATTACAGGAATATTGGAACGCTAATAAGATTTTACTAGATTGTCTCAATAAGGCTAGTAATGTGACTTCCGCAACAATCAAATCCATAGAAAAAAATTTATTGTTAGTCAATCATCATTAATCCGTGAGCAAGAAAATCATCTACCTTTCAGGAAAAGCTCCTAGTCAGAGTGAAATATATATAACTATAGTGACAAACATAACAACAATTCCATTCTCAGGTAGTAGCCTATTTTTTAGTTCTGGGTATACTAGGAAATTGATTAACCAGTCTTCCTAATCATATCAACACCAAAGCAAAGTCGTTTATATGCATCAAAAATTTAAGTAGCCATGATGAACTGCGTACACTAGGGAGAATAAAAATTTGACTCTTTCTACACCCCTAAATCCCTATACCCTTTCACCCCTACATCCATTTTCAAATTAGACAAATGACCACCCTAATACCAGTCTCAAGTAACTGAGTTCATATCCAGAAAATACATAATCACTCACACAATCCTCTGAGGAAGCAGCGATGAAAGCGGAACTGATTGAATTGGTGTCCAGAGTTCTACAGGTCTTGCAAATCAATATGCGTTGGATGACTTGGAATTTATTTCTGGCGTTTATACCTTTAGCTTTGAGCGTTTGGCTGTTTCGCGTCAAACGTGGGCGTTCTTGGGTTTGGTGGCTAGGATTTTTGGTCTTCTACGCTTTTTTACCAAATGCACCGTATTTGTTAACTGATATCATTCACCTCATCGACGATATCCGCACAATTCAATCTGTGTGGATGATTACCTTGGTGCTAATTCCTGTGTATTTTCTAGTCATCATGGCTGGTTTTGAAGCTTATGTTATATCCTTAATCAATGTGGGATACTATCTGCACCGTATTGGCAAAAGTCAATGGATTGTCTGGATGGAAATGATCACTCATGCTTTATGTGCTGTTGGTATTTATTGGGGTAGATTCTTGCGTTTTAACAGTTGGGATTTTATCACTCAACCAGATGCTTTGTTAACTAGAGGCATAGAAGAAACTTTGGGTAAACAGCCTTTAGTGATCATTGCTATTACTTTTGCTATACTTGTGGGCTTACACTGGCTAATGAAACGAGTAACTTTAGGTTTTGTGAGCCGACAAAGTAAAAGCATAGGTATTCAGTCAACAAGTATTAATCCTAATAGTCATCATGCGGGTTAACTTAAGTGATTTTCAATTTGGATTTAAAACAACAAATAATCATTAACACAACTCATTAATTTCTGTACCTACTTTTACCTCTGTCTTAAGAGAGGGATTAAGGTAGGTATTTTTTTATCAAAAGAAAGATGTAGTCATTATATAAATTAATTTCAATTAATTTAGACAACTTATACCATATTGGATTTTGAATTGTAGATTTTGCGAAAAGTTTGTAGACGCGATCATTGGCTTTAAGGTAGAGTAGCATTCCGGAGGGAACCTCAGCTTTTCAAGACGGATTGGGAATCGCCTTCTGCATTCGGGTTACATGAATTTATCTGTCGCAATCATTTTTTAAATTGGTATCAGTTTGAATTGATAGATAGGAACTAAAAATATGAACCCATTATCCATTCAAGAACTAAAAAAATTAGTAGAAAGTACAGAATATCCTTGTGTTTCTCTATACATACCAATGCAAAAAGCTGGCGCTGAAATTCGACAAAATCCAATTCGCTTCAAAAATTTGATTCGTGAAGCAGAAGAACGTCTAGATAAAATGGAAATGCGTCATACTGATGCAGTAGATTTTCTCCAGCCAGCTAAAGAATTAGATACAAATGAATTTTGGCAACACCAAGATCATTGCTTGGCAATTTTCAGATCACCAAATATTTTTCGCTATTATCAACTACCGATAGAGTTTGAAGAATTAGTAGTTGTTAGTAATCAATTCCACCTCAAACCTTTATTACACCTAATTAACAATGATGGACGCTTTTTCGTCTTGGCTTTAAGTCAAGACAATATTAGGTTCTTTGAGGGAACACGTTACACGATTCATGAAATAGAAGTAGAAAATCTACCCAAGAGTCTTGAAGAAGCCTTAAATTACGATGAAACTGCCAAAACAGGTCAGTTCCGAATAGGAGCATCTAAGGGTGCAACAAGCAATCCTTCTTCACAACCTGGTGAATTTCATGGTCAGGGAAGTCCTGATCGCGACCAACATCAGAAAGATATCCTCCAGTTCTTCTATCTTATCAATGAAGCATTACACGAAAGACTACGGGATGCAAAAGCACCTTTAGTCTTAGCAGGAGTTGAATATCTCTTTCCAATTTACAAAGAAGCTAATACTTACCACAATCTTGTAGAAGAAGGTATGGCTGCTAATGTAGATATTGTCAAGTCAGAAGAACTACATGAAAAGGCTTGGCGAATTGTGGAACCTATTTATACTCAAACACCACAAGCCATTACAGAACTTTTCCAACAAATTATCGGTCAAGGAACTGGTAGAGCTTCTGGCGATCTTAAAGAAATAATTCCTGCTGCATATTACAAAAGAGTAGATTATTTATTAGTGCCTGTAGCTCAACAGGTGTGGGGTGACTTTGATCCTGAGACAATGGCTGTAGATTTGCACTCAGAAGCACAACCAGATGATCAAGACATGTTGGATTTTGCTGCTATTCATACCCTGCTAAATGGTGGAGCAGTTTACACTGTCGAACCAGGAGAATTACCAAATGGCGTACCAGCAGCAGCTATTTTCCGATATTAAACACACGAGAAAGGGATGAAGCTATATTTCTTCTTAGTGTCTTAGTGTCTTGGTGAGTCCACTTGCCGTCTTGGCGGTTCCCGTCACGTAGACGCGCCAGCGGCTTCTCGTAAGAGTAGGCAAGGTGGCGAACCCGAAGGGTGGTGAAAAAATAATTATTGAAACACTAAGACACTAAGACACCAAGAAATTTTCATTTTCCAGATTTACACCTTGAAAGGACTGGTCTTAACTTCATTATGAAAGAATATTTAGAAGCAACCGAAATTATTGACTGGGAACATCCTACAGTTCTGGAATTAGCGAAAACCCTTGCATCAAACCATCAAACACCAGAGGCGATCGCGAAAGCTTGTTTTGAGTGGGTACGAGATGAAATTTATCATAGTTGCGACTATCAAATGAATCCTGTAACTTGTAAAGCTTCAGATGTACTCAAATATAAAACAGGTTATTGCTATGCAAAGAGTCATTTGTTAGCAGCGTTACTCAGAGCAAATGGTATTCCAGCAGGGTTGTGCTATCAGAGACTAAGCATTCATGATCATGGTGAACCCTATAGCTTGCATGGTTTCAATGCAATATACCTACCGAAAATAGGTTGGTATCGTGTTGATGCTAGGGGAAATCGTCCAGATATTAATGCTCAATTTATCCCTCCACAGGAACAGTTAGCTTATCAAAATAAACTTTCAGGTGAAGCAGAATTTGAAAATATTTTCTCTGAACCTCTTTCAGTTGTTGTGGAAGCATTACATGCTTGCAGCACATGGAATGAAATGCTCAATCATCTTCCTGATGTTTCTTTAGCAGCTTTAGATAAATATGGTTTGATGATGAAAGTTCCTGTTAATTAGCTTCGCTAATTATTCATGTCAGAAGTTTTGATAACTTGGAGCTAACAACTTTACTTATAGGATATATAGTATTCCCAAATCATTAGTGAGACACAAGATCCCCGACTTCTGTTGAGAAGTCGGGGATCTAAGCTCTGCAATTTCACAAATCATATAGGATTGCTATATAGTGAATATTCCGTTTCAGTTTACATTTGGATTAGCGTAATATTGGTTCTTTAGTATTTGGTTTGTTGGCAATTAAAAAAATGAGTAATGGATAATACCACAAAGCTATTTTTGTTTTGTCATTTACTCTAAATCAGCATCTTTTTGATTAAGACACTTGTAATAAATAGCTAATACAATGCCCCATCAAAAAGTAAACAACCATCATTGCAGCTGCGGCTAATGCAACTAATAAACCAGCTAACATCAAGGAAAATTCTTTACTCTCATAAGCTCTTTCCATCAGATGCAGCGACCAGGCTACCAGCGCCACATCAAAAATTAATATAGGAATCAACATATTTATTAATATTTATTAATGTTTCTTTACCAAGTCTAACATCCTTTTCAGGAAGTGTGTTGAGTACTGGATGTATCTTCAAAACCACAGATCTACTAACATTACTGATACATTCGTACTGGTAGTTGATGATGACGCAAATAGTTTTTGATTTCCTCCACGGTTAATTCTCCGTAATGCAGTAGTGAAGCTAGTAAGGCGGCTTCAGCTCTACCTTCTGTAAGTGCTTCATAAATATGTTGACAATTACCTGCACCACCGGAAGCAATTACTGGAACTTGTACAGTTTCGGCGATCGCTTTTGTTAATTCGAGGTCATAACCAGCCTTAGTTCCATCGGCATCCATACTAGTCACTAATAGTTCTCCCGCACCTCGTTTTTCTACTTCTTGCGCCCATTGAAGAGCATCGATGCCTGTATTTTGCCGTCCACCTCGCACATACACATCCCAACCTGGATTGGTAGGATCTTTTCTGCGTCTAGCATCAATTGCAACAACTATGCATTGATTACCGAAGCGATCGCTAGCCCGATTAATAAAATCTGGGTCACGTACCGCCGCAGAATTAATACTAACCTTGTCCGCTCCAGCTCGTAACAGATTTTTAACATTTTCTAAGGATTGGATGCCACCGCCAACAGTCAAAGGAATAAAAACTTGTTCCGCAGTGCGGTAAACGACGTCAATAATAGTATTACGGTCTTCATGAGTAGCTGTAATATCCAGAAACACTAACTCATCTGCTCCAGCTTCGTTGTAAACTTTTGCTAATTCAACAGGATCGCCCGCGTCCTGGAGGTTAACAAAGTTAACTCCTTTTACAACTCTTCCCGCGTTCACATCTAAGCAAGGTAAGATTCTCTTAGCCAGCATGACAAACTTTGTACTCCTAAGTAGTTCCCCGGAATTTAAATTCTAAATTGGCAAGCGTAATTTCTCCAAAGAAAAATTTTGCGTCAGTATTTATACGCGTTGGTGCGCTACCACTTGCCCCCAATAAGTCTACAAGTAAAAGTTAATAGCTGAACTATGGCGATTATTTCCTCGAAAAAACAGCCTCACGATCCAAGCGGTAAACCACCAAAACAGCATCAGGAATCAGCAAAACCATCTCCAGAAGAGAATATTTTGCAACCCGAAGCTGCTATTGATGAACAAGGTAAACAAGAAGAAAGTATTCGACCACATAGGTTTGCCGATTATATTGGGCAAAAAGATTTAAAAGATGTACTGGAAATAGCAATTAAAGCAGCTAAGTCTAGAGGAGAAGTGCTAGATCACCTGCTATTGTATGGGCCTCCCGGTTTAGGTAAAACCACAATGGCAATGATTTTAGCAGCTGAGATGGGAGTGAACTATAAAATTACCAGCGCCCCGGCTCTAGAACGACCTAGAGATATTGTTGGACTGCTAGTGAATCAGAAGCCAGGAGATGTTCTATTTATCGATGAAATTCATCGTCTATCGCGGATGACCGAAGAAATTTTATACCCCGCGATGGAAGATTACAGATTAGATATTACCGTTGGCAAGGGTTCCAGCGCTCGGACTCGCAGTATCCCACTAGCAAAATTTACCTTAGTAGGGGCAACAACTCGTGTCGGCGCGCTGACTTCTCCTCTACGCGATCGCTTTGGCTTAGTACAAAAATTAAGATTTTATGAGGTAGAAGAACTAAGTCTCATTGTTCAGCGCAGTGCAGAATTACTCAAAACTGCTATTACAAAAGATGGTGCGACAGAAATTGCTAGGCGATCGCGAGGCACACCACGGATTGCTAATAGACTACTCAAACGTGTCCGTGATTATGCGGAAGTAAAATCCTTTGAGCAAGTTTGTGAAAAAGTTGCAGCTGAAGCATTGCACCTATTCCAAGTTGATCCTTGCGGCTTGGATTGGACAGACCGCAAAATGTTGACTGTAATCATTGAACAATTTAATGGTGGACCAGTAGGATTAGAAACAATCGCCGCCACAACTGGTGAAGATACCCAAACCATAGAAGAAGTTTATGAACCTTATTTGATGCAAATCGGCTATTTAAGCCGGACACCCCGTGGTAGAGTAGCCACAGCAGCAGCCTATAAGCACATGGGCTTTAATAAGCCACCGAATGAACAGTTATCGTTGTTATGAGGGATCGGGGATCGGGGAAGGTGGGGCCCCACCTTCCCCAATCCCCAATCCCCAATCCCTGATCCCCGATCCCCAATCCCCAATCCCCAATGATGAGATTATTTGTGATTTTGTTGAGTCTGTTGCTGATGTTTGGTTGGAGTGAAGCAGTCATCGCCCAACCTCAAAGACCAAACTTCACGCCAGAAGAAATACAAAAATGGGATAACCTAGCAAAATCAGCTTTTGTCGCGACAAGTAAAGGGGATTTTGCTAAGGCTGAACAGTACTGGACAGAAATTATAGAAAGGTTCCCAGATAATGCAGCGATTTGGAGTAATCGGGGAAACTCTAGGGTGAGTCAGAACAAATTACAAGAAGCTTTAGCAGATTTTAACAAAGCTATTGAACTTGCTCCTGATGTGACAGATCCATATTTAAACCGTGGTACAGCTCTTGAAGCTTTGGGGAGATGGGAAGAAGCGATCGCAGACTATAACTATATCCTAGAAGTCAATCCCAACGATGCGATGGCTTACAACAATCGTGGTACAGCTAAAGCAGGTTTGGGTGAATGGGAAGAAGCAATTGCTGATTACCAAAAATCAATGGTAATATCACCAAATTTAGTTATAGCTCGTGGGAACTATGCTTTGGTTTTGTATGAAACTGGTCAAATAGACCAAGCCATCCGAGAAATGAAAAATATAGTCCGCAAATACCCCAATTTTGCTGACACACGTGCTGCACTCACAGCCGCCCTTTGGGTAAAAGGACAAAAAGGAGAGGCGGAAAGTAACTGGGTAGCAGCCTACGGACTTGACACCCGATATAAGGATATCAATTGGGTGAAAAATATCCGTCGCTGGCCTCCCAGTATGGTACTCGCCTTAGAGAAGTTTTTGAAACTCCAGTGATGGGGAAGGGGGACAAGGAAGTGTGGGAAGTGTGGGGAGCAGGGAGCAGGGAGAATAACCAATGCCCAATGCCCAATGCCCAATGCCCAATGCCCCATGCCCCATGCCCAATGACCAATGACTAATTATTTACTTTCCCATTCGGACGCTGAATAATTGTTTCCATTACCCGACGTTTATTTTTTGGGTCAACTCCTACTAAGCGCACATACTCGCCAGTGTATTCCGCTAGGCAAGATTCGAGAGTGGAGATAGCATCGGACTCGCCATTGATTTGACCAACGGTGCAACTTTGCCACGAACCTGTACGGAAACGACGTTCATCTACATGTTCAATGCCAATTTTGTAACCTTGTGCTAGTAGTTCACGTATTTGTCCTTGGGTTTCTAAGGTGAGATGAGTGTTATTAGAATGTGATTTATGATAGCCGTTATCACGATTGCTAACAGGTTGATTTGCTTGTGTGGGTGCAGCAGCAGGCTGAGATAGATTACGGGAATATAAACCGCGATTATATTCTGTAACTAACTGCGAATTCTGAACACGTTGTTGTTCTCCTACCATGAAATTACCCATCTCAATTAAATGAGACAAATTAAAACTAGGTTTTTGAAATTGGGGTGGTCCTTCTAAACTGTTGACTACTCGCATTGAGACACGCTCAACTCCAATGTCATAAATAAACTTGCGGATTTGTTCGTCATAAATGCGCGATCGCAAAGCACTAAAAAAGTCAATAGACTGATTCAAGAACGTATCAACAAGTTGTTCTATTTCCCGTTGCGAAAGTCCATCTTCACGAAAAATTCCGCCAACGATTCCTATTTTGTCATCTCGGTCTGGTTCCCAATAAAATTTCTCCATTCGACCATCACGAATTAATGGCGCATACAAAGTAGAGAAATCATTTCCTGTAACAATAATTGGTACGCGATGTAATGGTGTAGCATCATAGCTACCAGGCAACTGCACATCAGTAGGGTTATCGGCAATATTCATCAGTGTGGCGTTTACCAATTGGGTGTTGACTGTGTATTGCGTACCCTCATCAAAACGTCCAGCACCCGCATCTAAATCATTAATCATGATGACGCACATTTTACCGCGCACCTTGATTAATTCTGCGGTTTCTCGATAACGTAGACGAATTAGCCGTGCTGGATCTCCTGCATCTGGACTTTCTAATTCTCCGCCGGAAATGTGAGTTACTTCTACACCCATTCTTTCAAAAACTAACTCACACTGAAAAGATTTACCTTCACCTTTACGTCCGTGAATACCTAAAATCAAAGGTACTCTGACACCAGGGATATCAAGAAAGTTTTTGGTGATGTGAACAGAAAGTTTGTCCAAAAAGCGAGGAGCAATATAGTAACTCATAAACCTTGGGGATAGATAAAATATCTGAAAATTATGTTAATTTTTTTTGTGACTCTCTGTCACTATTCTTCAGAGATAGATAAGTATTTATTTTTATGATTATTTCTGATTAAAATGGCTTAATTAACTTCAAAATATCCGTTTGTGAAAACTGATAGTATTTTTTATCGTCTTTTCCAAAGCTTTCCTAGCATTTTCTTTGAACTCATCCAACAACCACCCCAACTTGCTAATGTTTATCAATTTTCTTCAGTTGAAGTCAAACAACTCTCATTTAGAATAGATGGTGTTTTTCTTCCCAATTCCACAGAACTACCTATATACTTTAGTGAAGTTCAGTTTCAATCTGATAAAAAATTCTATTCTCGCTTCTTTACCGAACTTTTCAATTATCTCGATAAGACTGAATTAACTAATAATTGGCGTGGTGTAGTGATATTCCCCAGTAGGGGTGTAGATACAGGAGAAACACAACGCTATATTGAATTACTCAATTCTCAACGGGTAAACCGTGTTTATCTAGATGAACTAACCTCGAATCAGTCATCCCTTGGAATTGAAACTGTTAAATTAATTGTAGAACCAGAAGACACTGCGACAACAAAAGCTAGGGAGATTATTACTTCTGCTCAACAACAGATAGAGAATCAAGTTACTCAAACAGAACTCATACAATTGATAGAAACGATCATAGTCTACAAATTTCCGCGCCTGAGCCGGGAGGAGATAGAGAAAATGTTGGGACTAGGTGAATTAAAGCAAACACGGGTATATCAGGAAGCTTTTGAGGAAGGTAAGCAAGAGGGTAAGTTAGAAACAATACCTCAGTTGCTAACACTAGGTTTAACTGTAGAACAAATAGCTAAGGCATTAGATATAGATGTTCAACTTGTTCAGAAGGTAGCCACGGAGAAAACAACTAACAACTAACAACCAAAGACTTTTCAGTAAATAAGAGAGGTAGAGTAATCTACCTCTCTAGTTGAGGGAATATATTAATTACTCACAAATTACCAGCTTTAGTATCTGCTGCTAGTGGGCTTGTGAACAATAAAGCTGAGAACTTGGCACTGTTTAATGTTGTCAAAGCCAACAACACGGATGAAGCAGTTGCCATACTGAGAACGACAAGCTTGTACTTCGCTCAATACTTCTTGAGTGCTTCTAGCGCTGAACAAAGGGAGTTTCCACATTGTCCAGTAGTATACGGTAGGCTCAGAAGATTCGTTGAACTCGATCGCTGGAATATAGCCTTGATTCAAAATGTATTGAATCTGCTTGGAAATTTGAGCATCGGTGAGGGGAGGAAGGTAAGAAAGGGTTTCGTAACGACGCTCTTTTGGTAGAGTTTGCATAGCTAAATGATAATTATTGCGGTTGACATTAGTTATTCAGTTATCAGTTATCGTCTGTTAACTGTTAACTGTTTACTGTTCACTGTTTTGATCTGAAGTTGCTTGCTGTTCTGATTCGTCGGCACTGGGGTTTGATTGGTTTAACTGCGTTATCCGCTCAAGATGCTGGCGGCGGTGTTCCATATTGGCTTGTAAAATACCAGCACGAACCATTTCCGGCAAGAATTCGGTGACTTCCTCGGCTATGTGTTCTCTGACTGTCATAATCCGCAATGCTAAATCCGGCTTTTCTCGGAAAAGTTCTTCAATATAAGCTTCTCCATCCTGGATTTTGTCCTGTGCAGAAAATTTGTGCAGCCAATATGCCAAGGGAGGATTTGTTTCACTGAGTTGAGCCAACACCGTCCTAACTGCCTGATAAGTCAGGTAGCTTTGCAGCGTCTTGGCTGTGTCCTTCGCAATTTGTTTCAGATTCATGCTTGACCCCAGCCCCTGTGAATTTTAGATTTTAGATTTTGGATTTTGGATTTTAGATTCATCCACCATCCAAAATCGCAAATCTAAAATCGTCAGACTGTATCCATGGCCTCGAATTCAAACTTGATTTCTTTCCATAGTTCGCAAGCAGCAGCCAATTCAGGAGACCACTTAGCAGCTTCACGGATAACGTCGTTACCTTCGCGAGCCAAGTTGCGACCTTCGTTACGAGCTTGAATACAAGCTTCCAAAGCAACACGGTTTGCGGTTGCACCAGGAGCGTTACCCCAGGGGTGACCGAGTGTACCACCACCGAATTGCAGTACGGAATCATCACCAAAGATTTCTACCAATGCTGGCATGTGCCATACGTGGATACCACCAGAAGCAACAGCCATTACACCAGGCATAGAAGCCCAATCTTGGGTAAAGTAAATACCGCGAGATTTGTCTTGCTCAACATAGTTTTCGCGCAGTAGGTCAACGAAGCCCATTGTAATACCGCGCTCACCCTCTAGCTTACCGACCACCGTACCAGTGTGAATATGGTCTCCACCAGACATCCGCAGAGTCTTAGCCAAAACGCGGAAGTGGATACCATGGTTCTTTTGACGGTCAATTACCGCGTGCATTGCTCGGTGAATGTGGAGCAATATACCGTTGTCGCGACACCATCTAGCCAAAGTTGTATTGGCGGTGAAACCTGCGGTCAAGTAGTCATGCATGATGATAGGCATCTTGAGTTCTTTAGCGAACTCTGCCCGTTTCATCATTTCTTCGCAGGTAGGAGCGGTAACGTTTAGGTAGTGACCTTTGATTTCGCCTGTTTCTGCTTGGGCTTTGTGAATGGCATCAGCTACAAACAGGAAGCGATCGCGCCAACGTTGGAAAGGCTGGGAGTTGATATTTTCGTCGTCTTTGGTGAAGTCCAAACCACCGCGCAAGCACTCGTATACTGCACGTCCGTAGTTTTTCGCAGACAAACCGAGTTTGGGCTTAATGGTACAACCCAACAAAGGACGACCGTATTTGTTTAATTTGTCACGCTCAACTTGGATACCGTGGGGAGGGCCTTGGAAAGTCTTGAGGTAAGCAACTGGAATCCGCAAGTCTTCCAGACGCAGCGCCCGTAAAGCTTTGAAACCGAATACGTTACCGACAATTGAGGTCAACATGTTGGTTACAGAGCCTTCCTCAAACAAGTCTAGAGGATAAGCTACGTAAGCAATGTACTGGTTGTCCTCGCCACGAACGGGTTCGATATCGTAACAACGACCTTTGTAGCGATCTAGGTCGGTTAGCAAGTCAGTCCATACGGTAGTCCAGGTACCAGTGGAAGATTCAGCGGCCACAGCAGCACCTGCTTCTTCGGGGGGAACTCCGGGTTGGGGAGTCATCCGGAATGCGGCCAGAATATCTGTATCTTTAGGTGTGTAATCTGGGGTGTAGTAAGTTAGTCTGTAATCTTTAACCCCGGCTTGATACCCAGATTTTGTCTGAGTATTCGTTTGAGCGTAAGACATAATTCCCTTCCAAGAAGTCACTCTTTCTACTTACAAACCACGCCGCGTGCAACTCCCTCTAAACCTTGGCTGTTTCCCCCAAACAACAAAAAGATTTGGAACATTTTGGTGTTTTTGGGTTGTCTTTGACTAAGGTTAGTGGTTTTTCGACTTAGGAGATTTGGTGGAAACCCCCATAAGTCTGGACTGGAGCATTCACCCCTAAGAATTGCGGGGAAATTTTCTCACCAGTGTACTTGCGTTGTAGGCACGCACTATTGTACGGTGTTATGTTCCCCTTTTTCCAGGAATAAAATTTTATTTACTTAGCTGTTGCTCGCACTCCCCTAAATTTGTTCTTAACTTAAAGGAGTGGTGAGCTAAATACTTCATTGCACACCACGTAATTTGTAACTTGTTTCACAATATATCAAGAATGCAATAAGTTATCCTTTGGAACTTTTTAACTTTTATATTTGAATTTCTTATTAAAGAATAATTTCAACATTATATTACATTTACTTTACAGAAAGTCATTATCGGTTATATAAAGCAATCCTAAAACTCTCAGTAGTATTTACCCTATGGCGATCGCACATAACTCATACAAAGCTACTAAAGCTAATATTGTTACATTTCGTTATATTGAAGGATTGTGCGATCGCATCAGCTTGGAAAAAGTTTATGAAAATGATTAAGACCAATAAACGATCTGAGCGCATCAGTGTGTAATTCACATTAATGTATTTTATTTAACGATTGCCCTACATATATCCTCACAATTTCCTCAAATTCTTGGCTTATAACTAAACCTAGAGACAAGTTTTAGGTTCAACATCAAGAACAATCACACTGCAACTATTATTCCAAGCAAGATAAATAAGCATTTCAAAAATAATAGCTTTGTGAACTGAGGGATATTAATCATATGTTGGCACAATGGCATAATTTTAAAACTGGTAAATGGATGAAAGAAATCAATGTACGTGACTTCATCCAACAAAACTATACACCTTATACAGGCGATGAATCTTTTTTAACAGACGCAACTGAACGCACTCAACAACTTTGGCATCAAGTTAAAGATTTAATGGTAATTGAGCGAGAAAAAGGTATTTTAGATACTGATACTGAAGTTGTTTCGACCATTACTTCTCATCATCCGGGTTATATTAACCGCGAACTCGAACAAATTATTGGTTTACAAACTGACAAACCCCTCAAACGTGCAATTATGCCGTTTGGTGGGATTCGTGTAGTTAAAGACTCATTAGAAGCATACGGTTATCACTTAAGTCCGCAAACCGCAGAGATATTTACTAAGTATCGTAAAACCCACAATGATGGTGTGTTTGATGCTTATACTCGCGAAATCCGCTTGGCACGACATTCTGGAATTATAACAGGATTACCAGATGCTTACGGACGTGGACGCATTATCGGCGATTATCGGCGTGTGCCATTATACGGTGTTGATAGTCTGATTGAAGATAAAAAAGCGCAGCTAGAATCTTTGGATTTAGACGTGATCGACGAAGATACAATTCGTCTGCGAGAAGAAATTTCTGATCAAATCAAAGCGCTGTTTGAACTCAAAGAAATGGCTGCTAGCTATGGTTGTGATATTAGTCACCCAGCCGCAAACGCCAAAGAAGCTGTACAGTGGCTTTATTTTGCCTACTTAGGAGCGGTAAAAGAACAAAATGGGGCGGCGATGTCGATTGGCAGAATTTCAACGTTCCTTGATATTTACTTTGAACGGGATTTGCGACAAGACTTAATTACAGAAGCGCAATTACAAGAAATCATTGACCATTTTGTGATGAAGTTGCGGATGGTGCGTTTCTTGCGAACTCCTGATTACAATCAATTGTTTTCTGGTGATCCGACTTGGGTGACAGAATGCATTGGCGGAATGGGGGAAGATGGTAGACCTTTGGTGACAAAAACTAGCTTTCGCATGTTACATACACTGTATAATTTGGGGCCAGCACCAGAGCCAAATTTAACAGTATTGTGGTCAGAACGTTTACCAGATAACTTTAAACGCTATTGTACCAAAGTTTCGATTGACACTAGTTCTATTCAGTATGAAAACGATGATCTGATGCGTTTGTACTGGGGTGATGATTATGCGATCGCCTGCTGTGTTTCAGCGATGCGAATTGGTAAACAAATGCAGTTTTTTGGCGCACGGGTAAACCTAGCTAAATGTCTGCTATACGCGATAAATGGCGGTAAAGACGAGAAATCTGGCGAACAAGTTGCACCAGAAACAGCACCGATTACCTCAGAATATCTAGACTACAACGAGGTATGGAGAAAATTTGAAGGAATGATGGCGTGGTTGGCAAAAACCTATATTAATACCCTCAATGTCATCCACTACATGCATGATAAATACTGTTACGAACGCTTAGAAATGGCATTGCACGATCGCGATGTTTTTCGTACCATGGCCTGTGGAATTGCAGGATTGTCAGTAGTTACAGATGCTTTGTCTGCAATTAAATATGCCAAAGTCAAAGTATTGCGGAACGAAGCCGGGTTAGCAGTAGATTACCAAATTCAAGGAGATTTCCCGAAATACGGCAATAATGACGATCAAGTTGATGAGATTGCGGTGCATTTAGTTACCAGGTTCATGAAAGAACTCCGCAAACACAAGACTTACCGTAACGCTGTGCCTACACAATCAGTATTAACAATTACTTCTAACGTTGTGTATGGAAAGAAAACAGGAAACACACCCGACGGTAGAAAAGCAGGAGAACCCTTTGCACCAGGCGCAAACCCCATGCACGGACGAGATACTAAAGGTGCAATTGCATCCCTTGCATCGGTTGCGAAATTACCTTACGAATATTCTCAGGATGGCATTTCTAATACCTTTTCAATCGTGCCATCAGCGCTGGGTAAAGTTGAAGGTGACAGAATTAACAACCTCGTGGGAATGCTGGATGGATACTTCCATGATGGTGGACATCATATCAACGTCAACGTCATGAATCGAGAGATGTTGATGGATGCGATGGATCATCCTGAGTTATATCCACAGTTAACGATACGGGTGTCTGGTTACGCAGTGAACTTTATTAAGTTGACCAGGGAACAGCAGCTTGATGTGATTAAGCGGACATTCCATGAAAGGTTTTAGGTAAACTACCTACACTGACCTTGCGGTACAGTGTAGGTACTTCACGAATGCTATAAGCGTTGGTTAGGAAAGAAGATGGCGTAGTAAAGCGATGGATCGATGCGGTCTGTGAAGGGACGATATAAACTGTGATCTTGGGTGAAATCTGGTCTATATTGTTCGGATTGCTCGTCTTCCTGGGCTTCTGCTGTGCGACTACGGACAGGTTGTGTTAATGTAGCCAATTTTGACCATGCAATAGAAAAGGGATTTTGTAGATATTTCTGAACTACTGATTTGGGTTTATTCTCTACAACATCTACAAATACATCCTCCATATTCTTCGACATACAATTTCTCCTTTACAAAGTAGGGCTTCAAACTGTAACTTAATTGCTATACACCTCTGTACATTGCTAGTCATTTTGTACAGGTATAGACATAGTCGTAACCATCCTTCATGTGAACAGGCGTTAAGTACTCCAATTTGATTGATCTGCGTTTTTTGTCAATTACAAACTCTCCATAACCGTGCGACATTGGACAGACACGTGCTGTGAAAGTCCCTGCGTATTTGCCTTTCGGAACATCAGCACGAACAATGTCGCCAGTTGAAAAACCATGTATTGGACGCAAAGGACGGTGTTTTTGAGGATAACCAAACTTGTCTGTCTGGCAACGCTGTCTCCCACCAAAACCCGTCGCTCTCACTTTCAGGATTTTGTTCGTGACGAGCTTGATGATTTCAACCACACCAACACAAGCAGCGTCAATCCAATGTGCCTTGGGTAACTCAAAGCGCGTTCTATTAAACTTGGTTTGTCCTCCCGTTCCAGTAGTCACAGGTAAACCAAAAGACTTCAAAGTGTTGAAAAGCATCCACCTAGTACTGTTTACAGATGCTGCATCTTTCAATGGAGCTTTTGCAAGTTTTTGAACACGATTGAGTACTTCTGGCTTACCTTTGAGAAAATCTTTAACATCTTTGTTCCCCTTGCGCTGATTGCACTTGTGACAAGCCAAACAAAGGTTTGATATGCGCTCAGAACCGCCTTTTGATTTCGGGTGAATATGCTCAATTTCAAGGGGAACGTCTTTAACACCACAATAAGCACACTGACGATTCCACTTCTCTAGTAAGTACTCACGACACTCATAACCATGTAAAGTCCCTTGTTGGTATTCAGTACCGGATATTTCAGGATTTTGCATTGCCTGAGTATCGAATCTCACTAATTCCTGAGCGATGGAACCAATAGGTGCAAACTTTTTCAGCCGTTTGACCCAGGTTTCAGTTGTCAGAACTCTATGCCGCAATGATGGAGCCAACCAACCATCCGGACGTTTGCGATTAAGGAATCTTGCTTGCCTGTAACGAGTGTTGCGGTTTCTTCGTCCTCTACGCACTGCCAAACGATGAAGTAGCGCATCTTTGATTTGTTGACCGCGATGCTGTAACTCCATTGCCCAAATCACGTCACCTTGGTTGGTAACTAGAGCTATTCCAGTAAACTTTGAGCCTGGGTCAATTTTGAGTGTAAGCGGGTACACGTTAGGATTTTCGATAACACGTTTCAAAACCAATGTGAACGGATATCGCCGAAATACTGCCGCTTTTCCACAGTCCAATAACTTCCTAGCTTGTGCCGGATGAACTGGATTAAGCGGTGTTTGGTTGCCATCAATCAGAAAAACATAATTTGACATATTCTGTCAGCCTTATCACTAAGTAATGTTTGCCTCGACAATGATTTCAGAGCTTTTTAGGAACTCAGCACTACAGCTATAAACCTGTTTACTGATTGCTTAACTGAGTTCGACAGTGGAGGCAGCGCGCAGAACAGGGGGTTTCCCCCATGAGCGACTGCCGTCTACAAGCTGGCGTTCACCTGTAGGTGTCATGACTCAAAAATCGTAGACCTCTAAAGTCTTAGTCTGCACGCTCCGACTTTGTACAGCTTTGTCTATGGTTGACTAGTTCTGTATAGGTTTTTCGGAGCGGTTTTGTAGCACACTTTTTTCTTGCCAATGTCAATGCTTGAGAACACTTCAATTTTTTTCAAAAATTACTTAAATTATGATTAGGTGCGGTTAAATCAATGTTATGCATTTTATAAGCTAAAACCTAAGCAATTTTCAAAAAACTTAAGCTTACATTATGAATACTCGATAGGTAAATAGAATTCCAGAAATGAACTCATATGTAAACAAATATTAACCCAATATTAACTAAATCAAAGGATAACAATGGCAAAAGAAATAGAGCGTAAATTTTTAGTTAAAGGAGATAATTGGAGAAAATTAGCTGAGGGTAGTGTATATCGTCAAGGATACATAGCTACACAAAAAGAAGCTACTGTACGTGTCCGCATAGTAGGCAACCAAGGTTATTTAACAATCAAAAGCCCCAGTGTTAAATATTCTAGATCTGAGTTTGAGTACCCAATACCTATTGAAGATGCTCAGGAAATGCTGGATAAATTGTGCGATCGCCCCATCATTGAAAAAACTAGATACAAAATTGAATATAGTGGTTTAATTTGGGAAATAGACGAGTTTGAAGGTGTTAACAAAGGGCTAATTTTAGCAGAAGTCGAACTCAGTGAAGAAACGCAACAAATAGAATTACCGCCTTGGATTGGTGAAGAAGTTTCAGAAGATCCCAAATATTTCAACAGTAATTTAGTCAAAAACCCCTTTTCACAATGGACTGGGGCGTAACAAAAGTCAAAAATTATTCTCCCTTGTCCTCCTTGTCCTCCTTGTCCCCCGTGTCCCCCTTCCCTTGTCCCGTCCTACTCCTCCACCCCTCTAACCATTTTCCCTGCTTCCTTCCTCAAGACGCTTTTGCCATTCTGCGTCAATTTGCTTGCTATGTTCAACTTCTTGTTCTAGCAAGTCGGTTTCGGTGGAGTAGACCAAATCTTCTTTACCAATAAATTTTTCGGCTGCAAACTGTCCTGCATAGTCAATTTTTTGTTGTAATTGAGTATCTGCACTTGCTAATACTCTGGCTCGTGCTTGTCTGGTGCGGTTGCGTTCGGCTATTTTACGATTACGCCATTGAAGCCAGAAATAACGCACCAATGGTATTCCCAAGAAACCGATACCATAAGCTAACAGCAGCCAGTAAATCCCTTGAGCAAATGCTACTAGTCCACCTAAGACTGCTGCTGCTGTACCATCTCTTAATAAACTTCCCAGAATTAAAGCACCAACAATATTAACTACACCCAACCCAGCACTGAGAAGAATTTGTCCTGATGAAGCTGCACTAAAACGCCAGGGTAACTCTTCGAGATAAGATGAAATTGAGCGATCGCGTTTATTTGTTGCACTGACTTGTAAATCTGGAAAATAGTATACGATTTGCCCTTCTGGACTGACTTGTGGGCGACCATTAAAGCGAGTCAAAACTGGCAGCATATAATCTTCATACTCTTGTTGATATGTCTCACCAATATCATCAAGGTAGGGTGCTATTTGTTCAGCTACCACTGCATTTTTATTTTTGCGAATTATTGCCGCAATTCCCTTCCAGCGACGTTTTTCTAAGTTGGCGTTAGGGTTCCCATCACCAAACAGAAACGAAAATATTGCTTCCAAAAAGTTCAGGTCGCTTTGTGTGCGTTCCCTTCGTCGTTCTTGATTATAGCTATCGTAGTTAGGACTGAAATACCAAAATAAGTCGGGAAAATAGAAAAAGCCTACGCCAAAATTACCCCCGCGATCGCCATTATCACGATCTGAGTTAGCAGACATAATAATCACAAGGATGGTGATATAAATCAAGGCGATAGAAGCTATCAGTAAAACGCCAAAAGAAATGCGAATTATATAAAACAGGATACTCCAAACTTTTTTCCACCACTCCTGCAACTGTAGCCGCAAGTATTTGTTGCGTAAGATATCTCGAAAATTGCGCGGAAAAAGGTAAACAATATCGCCTGATTCCGCAACCTGCATATGTCCATTCGCTTCAGATGCAAGGGCCAATAGTCCAGCACTTGCAATTTCGACATTTAATCCAGCCTGGGTTGCCACATCGCCCACTGTGACACGATAACCCAACCGTTCTACAGCCTGCATGATGGCGGGATTGGGAGCCATTGCTCTCCCCTCCTAATAGAAAACTACTCTTTGCTTCTTCAAGTATAAAGTTTTATTTTTCGCAACTTGGTGATCGGGGAGAAGGGAGACAAGGGGGAGAATAATTTTCTCTACACCTATGAGGGTATGTGTTGTCTCAAGCTCTGTTAATCAAAATCCTTTTAACTCTTAAACTTTCGCTTTTGACATCGTTTCCTCACAATGTACCTTTGGATAGTTATGTCAATACCTAAAAATATTTATTAATATAGTTATACAGAAATTAATAGTAGGCAGGAACAATCAGCACATGTAAATCAAATGTTTATTCCACTAGTAGCTTAGTTCGCTACTGGTGAGTTTTCGTAAATATGCAGATTTTTGCTCATTTTTTAACTAACGGAGACATTCAAGCATGAATAACCAGCAACCTTCTGAACCAAAGGAATTTGTTGGCAATCTTAAGAATGGAATTTGGCTGTTTGGCCTTTCGTCTTGGTTGTTTGGGATCACAGATAGAAGTATTGCTTCCTTTGCAGATGGATATCTGTCTGCATTAGATCTGACGCAATTATTTACAGCAGCCACATTTTTTGTAGCATGGCTATTTTTAAAGCCTACAACTAATGCATAAAGGTAGCTAGTGCATAAAGGTAGCTAGACTCAAGCAATCGATAAAGCAACGGAGGGTATGCCAAAATGTGTCACTATTTTTATTTCATTGGCAATTAAAATCAGGGTAATTCTGCAAATACCAATGGATTACCCTAGTTTTATTCAAAAAATTCAATATATTTAGCTGGAAACTAACTTAATTTTCTTCACTAGAACTTAAATAAAAAGCTGTAATTGGTAATACCAACGATTTCCCAATCCCCAATCCCCAATCCCCAATCCCCAATCCCCGATCCCCGATCAATTATCGATCATATGATTCAAGGTAATGATCGCCAAACAAGAATGATTGATTCATTACTGGAAATACATTCAACTGAAGTAGAAGGAATTATCCCCAATCCCCGATCCCCTATCCCCAAGATTGTGTAACTCTAAAAACCATCACAAGCTTTTACACTTATCTGTTAATCCAAAGCCATGATGGAAAAACCTTCATGGGAGCTAAAGCATAATGTATTTTAACTTTTTTCTCAGTTCCAGTATTGGAATTGTGGTTTCCGTATTGCTAATTTTTAGTATATTTCAATGGTTTCATGTACCTTCTGGCAACTTTTTGGATTGGGTGATTGGGGGTGCTAGTTTCTGGTGGTTATTAGTGATTGTGACAGTACCTTGGAATGTCTATTTCAAAGCTAAAGAAGTATTAGCAGAAGCAGAACAATCCACAGAAAAAGAAATTCCTGTCGAAGAAAAACAAGTTAGTTATGTGACGAGTTTGGCAAAGCGATCGCTCTTAATTGCCATTGCTTTACACTTAATTTCAGCGATTGGTCTTTATATTCTTGCTGTCAAAGGTATTAGTGCTGTTGGATATTTTGGTTCGGGTGCAGCTTTACTCTTAACAGGTTTACGTCCAGCAATTAGTGCTTATGAATATTTATATACACGCTTAACTTCGATTGGTAATGAATGGAAGTATCCGCGCCACGATATTGTCGAACTCCGCAACCGCTTTGACGGGATGGAAGACAGAATGAAGCGTGTAGAAGAACAACTAGATCCCGAAAATTCTTATTCTATAGTAGCCAATCAGCAACGTTACTTAGAAGAAACACGTAAAGAACAAGCTCGGATTTCTGCCAACTTAGAAGAATTGCGTGCCACAAATCAAACAGAACACGAACGTTTAGCAAGAGAAGCAAGAGCTGCGATCGCTCAACTCTCCACTGACGGACAATTTCTCGATCATGTTCGTGAGATCATTAGATTTTTCAAAACAGCCTAGAAATGGGGATCGGGGATCGGGGAAAGGGGATCGGGGATCGGGGATCGGGAAGAAACTTGTTAAATAATTCTCCCTTGTCTCCCTTGTCTCCCTTGTCTCCCTTGTCTCCCTTGTCTCCCTTGTCTCCCCACACTCCCTTGTCCCCTAATTTCCTTCCCGATCAGCCATTTGCATTTGTTTTGGGATCACTAAGACTTTATCAACGCGGTTTCCGTCCATATCCATGACTTCAAAACGCATTCCTTGCCATTCAAAGTGATCTGCTGCTGCGGGGATTCGGCCGAGATGGGTAATTACAAAACCACCTAATGTTTGATAATTGCGTTGATGGATTTTGAGATATTCTTCAAGGTCGAACATTTCAAAAAATTCTTCTACAGATAACATTCCATCTAATAACCAAGAACCATCGTCCCGTTGTACAGCTTGGGGATTTTCTAGTTCATCGGCTGTAGGAACATCACCAACGATTTCAATCATCACGTCATTAAGAGTGACTAATCCCTGAATTACACCATATTCATCTACTACCAACGCCATGTGAGTGGCAGTTTGTTTAAATAATTCTAAAACCTTTAAGCCACGGGTGCTTTCTGGCACAAATTCAGCCTTTCGCAATCCGACTGTTAAATCTAGCTGTTCTCCACACAAACTGCGGGCTAATAAATCAGTCACAGCAATTATACCGAGAACATTGTCTAATCCTCCCTGACAAACTGGATATCGAGAATAACCATTTTCAATCACCTTTTGACGATTTTCTGTAGCAGAATCATCTAAGTCTAACCAGACAATATCAGGACGGGGTGTCATAAACGAACTGACAGGGCGATCGCCTAAACGAAATACTCGCTCGACCATATCTTGTTCGGCTTCCTCAAAGGTTCCCTCTTCTGTACCTTGTTCGATTAAGACTCTAATTTCTTCTTCTGTGACTTGGGGTTCGGTAGACGGTCTAATACCTAAAATTCGCAATACTGCATCTGTAGAAATACTGAGTAAATGAACTATTGGTGAGCCAATTGTTGCTAGTAACTTCATAGGAATAGCAACTACGGAAGCAATTGGTTCTGGGTGATTTAATGCAACTCGCTTGGGAACCAATTCACCAATAATCAATGTCAGATAGGTGATAATTAAAACAGCTGTGACGGAAGCAGTGGCATCTTTATAGGAAGCCAAAAAAGGGATAGAACTAAAAATAGGAACTAGTCTTTTGGCGATGACTGATTCGCCAAAAGCACCTGATAAAATTGCTAGCAGAGTGATTCCTACCTGGACAGTAGCCAAGAATTGATTGGGAGAAGATGCGAGTTCTAGGGCCACACGAGCCTTTTGATCTCCCCGTTCAGCCATCTGTTGGAGGCGTACTTTTCGAGCTGAGACAATCGCCAACTCTGACATGACAAATAGGGCGTTGGCAAAGATTAGTAATAAAACAAGTAAAATTTCGGCAGTTGGTGACATTATTAAAAATTGCCGATGCTATCGGCAACCACACTTAAATTTAATTTAAATCAGTACCTGGCATTTAACACTTACTTAGCTTTTCTTCGTTAAGTCAAGAGTCAATTGTCAATAGTTAATAACAAAAAACTATTGTAAGCAAGTTGGCACAAATAAAGCTAATTAGTTGGGGTTGTCATTTGTTCTATGTCATTTGTCATTGTTAGAGGCGCGAGGAAGATCGCGTCTGTACTTTTTGGTGCATGTTTACTTTTCGTAACTCCCGCTATGTTTATTCGCGTTAACTTACTTATTATTAATGAGTGATTAGTCACAAAATGGAGACTGTTTCCGTATATTAGCTGTTGTCCAGTCGTAATTGTACTAGGGACTGATATATTTTTAAGCTAGACGCTCATGTGATAAATCGCACAACTAAGGCACGAAAATATGATAAATCTAATTCTTGGCGGGAATAGAGGTTGAAGAATCAATAGTGCCAATCAGCCTGAAAGCTAGACCGAAATGATTTCTGGGTTCGCCGAAATGATTTCTGGGTTCGCCGAAATGATTTCTGGGTTCGCCGAAATGATTTTTGCGCTCGCCGAAATGATTTCTGGGTTC
>NZ_NAPS01000001.1:895528-997802 GCF_004323185.1 Westiellopsis prolifica IICB1 | reverse complement strand
CCCTTGTCCCCCTTGTCCTCCTTGTCCCCCTTGTCCTCCTTGTTCCCCCTGTCCCCCCTGTCTTCCTCTCCCAAGTTCGCAATCGTCGCCACCCACGCTGCTTTACAACCCCACCTACCGCCACCAGACGCCTTTGCTCCTTTGTGTCTCACTCTCAAACAAGGGATGGAGTTGGATTTAAATAGTTTTAGTGAAAAACTAGCTACTCTGGGGTACGAACGGGTTGCTTTGGTGGAAACAGAAGGACAGTGGAGTCGGCGGGGTGATATTGTTGACGTGTTTCCTGTGTCTTCGGAATTACCAGTCCGCTTGGAATGGTTTGGTGATGAAATTGAGCAAATTCGAGAATTTGACCCGACAACTCAACGTTCGGCTTTAGATAAAATTGACCAATTAATTCTGACTCCGACTAGCTTTGCGCCTGTGGTGATGGCTGCTTTGAGTGGAGAAAGGCTAGAAAATGTCAAAACTTATCTTTCCGCAGTTGAAAAAGAACAGTTTGAAGCCGGGACATCTTTAGAAGGTAGCCGTCGGTTTTTAGGTTTGGCTTTTACACAACCAGCTTCTTTGTTAGATTATTTACCCACAAATACACTTGTTGCCATTGATGAGCCAGAACAGTGTCATGCTCATAGCGATCGCTGGGTGGAAAATGCTGAGGAACAATGGCTACTTTTAGGCAGCCAGGGAGCATATGAAGACGAAGATGATTCTCCCAAAAGGGAGACGCTACGCGATCGCGCTTTTGAAGCAGCTTTGATTGCTTTACCGAAAATTCATTGTTGGTTTGATGATTGTTTAGCTGCTTCCCAAGCCTTTAACAAGGTATATCTATCAGAAATTGCCGAAGAAAATCAAGGTATAAACCTTGCTAGTCGCGGATTAGCAACGACACCACACGCTTATGCCAAAATTGCCGAAACACTCAGACAAGAACGCGATCGCAATTTCTCGGTTTGGTTAATTTCGGCACAACCTAGCCGTTCTGTTTCACTGTTGCAAGAACACGATTGTCCGGCGCAGTTTATCCCTAATCCCCGCGATTACCAGGCGATTGACAAGTCACAAATTAATCACGTACCCGTTGCTTTCAAATATTCCGGTTTGGCAGAATTAGAAGGTTTTATCCTGCCGACTTTTCGGACTGTAGTTGTTACTGACCGAGAATTTTACGGACAGCACACTCTTGCAACTTTCGGTTATGTCCGCAAACGTCGTAAAGCTGCTTCTAAACAAGTAGACCCCAACAAACTACGTCCCGGTGATTATGTAGTTCACAGAAACCACGGTGTCGGTAAATTCCTCAAGCTAGAAAGTCTCACAGTTAACTACGAAACTCGTGATTATTTAGTCGTGCAATATGCAGATGGTTTGCTGCGGGTAGCAGCCGATCAAGTGAATGCTTTGTCACGTCTTCGCACCACCAGCGACAAGCCACCAGAACTAAATAAAATGACTGGTAAGGCTTGGGAAAACACCAAGAACAAAGTCCGCAAAGCCATCAAGAAATTGGCGGTAGATCTACTAAAATTATATGCAGCGCGATCGCAACAAAAAGGTTTTGCCTATCCGGTAGATATGCCTTGGCAGCAGGAACTAGAAGATTCGTTCCCCTACCAACCCACAACCGACCAGCTAAAAGCTGTACAAGATGTGAAACGGGACATGGAAAGCGATCGCCCGATGGATCGCTTAGTATGTGGCGATGTTGGTTTCGGTAAAACTGAGGTGGCTATCCGTGCTATTTTTAAAGCAGTCACCGCCGGAAAACAAGTTGCACTCCTTGCGCCTACTACTATCCTAACGCAGCAACATTATCACACTCTCAAAGAACGCTTTGCCCCTTACCCAATTAACATTGGTTTACTTAACCGCTTCCGTACTGCCCAAGAACGACGCGATATTCAAAAACGCCTAGCAAGCGGTGAATTAGATGTAGTCGTAGGTACACACCAATTATTAGGTAAAGATGTACACTTCAAAGATTTGGGTATGTTGGTGGTAGATGAAGAACAACGGTTTGGGGTGAATCAGAAAGAAAAAATTAAAACCTTGAAAACTCTGGTTGATGTGTTGACTCTCTCAGCCACCCCCATTCCCCGCACCTTGTATATGTCTTTATCAGGTATCCGGGAAATGAGTTTAATTGCTACACCTCCACCATCGCGCCGTCCAATTAAAACTCACCTCGCACCCATAAACCCCGAAACAGTTCGTAGTGCGATTCGTCAAGAACTCGACAGAGGTGGACAGGTGTTTTATGTTGTACCCCGGATTGAAGGTATCGAAGAAACAACAGATGGGTTGCGGGAAATGATTCCAGGAGCGAGAATTGCGATCGCTCACGGACAAATGGAAGCCAGCGAATTAGAATCGATCATGCTTTCCTTCAGCAATGGAGAAGCAGATATTTTGGTTTGTACAACGATTATTGAATCTGGTTTGGATATTCCCCGCGTCAACACAATTTTAATTGAAGATGCCCATCGTTTTGGTTTGGCACAGTTGTATCAATTGCGGGGACGGGTAGGACGGGCCGGAATTCAAGCTCACGCTTGGTTATTTTACCCGAAACAACGTACATTATCTGATGCTGCTCGCCAGCGATTACGAGCCATCCAAGAATTTACACAGTTGGGTTCCGGGTATCAATTAGCTATGCGGGATATGGAAATTCGCGGTGTTGGTAACTTATTGGGTGCAGAACAATCTGGACAAATGGAAGCGATCGGCTTCGATTTATACATGGAAATGTTAGAAGAAGCGATACGAGAAATCCGAGGACAAGAAATACCCAAAGTTGAAGATACTCAAATCGATCTCAACCTCACAGCCTTTATTCCTGCTGATTATATTCCCGATATTGATCAAAAGATGAGCGCTTATCGTGCAGTGGCTGCTGCTAAATCTAAAGAAGAATTAACACAAATTGCTGCCGAATGGAGCGATCGCTACGGAACAATTCCCAAACCTGCAAATCAACTATTAAGAGTCATGGAATTGAAACAATTAGCGAAAAAGTTAGGCTTTAGCCGGATTAAACCAGAAGCAAAACAACACGTTGTTTTAGAAACACCAATGGAAGAACCTGCTTGGAACCTATTAGCACAGAACTTAAGCGAAAGTCTCAAATCTCGCTTTGTTTATTCTTCAGGGAAAGTCACAGTACGCGGTTTGGGAGTGTTCAAAGCAGATCAACAATTGCAAACCCTAGTTGATGCATTTGAGAAAATGCAGGGTGCAGTTGTAGAAGCGGCGGTTGTTTAACATGTACTAGTACTTCGGTTAGATCCCCGACTTTTTAAAAAAGTCGGGGATCTGACCAACTTGTCAAAATCAATATGGTGAACTACTAGACAAAATGTTTGCGACACCTTCAGAATATGAGACGCGATAAATCGCGTCTCTACAGAATTCATCTGTCGCATTCTTTTTTCAAATTGGTATTACCCTACCTTCGGAACCGGAACGCCAATTTCAAAAGTTTGTGGTTGATTGACTTTTTTGATTGATGACTTTGTCCTGGTGTCACATAAAAGATTTCGAGATTGATGGTATTTTATTTAGGCACAAACTCCTTTATCCCAATCGCGATACAAGCTATGACACTCAATTTATATTTACTGCGACATGGAGAAACTACTTTTAGTCAAAGTGGTAATTTCTGCGGTGAAACTGATGCGGAATTGACAACAGAAGGGATACAAATGGCAAAGAGTTTTGCTGATGTTTATCAAAAATTGAAGTGGTCAGGGGTTTATGTTAGCCCGATGAAGCGCACAATTGCAACTGCCAAGCCATTTTGTGATGCTATCGGTATGGATATGCAGTTGCGTGACGGACTTAGAGAAGGTAGTTACGGCTGTTGGGAAACTAAGAGTAAATCGTTTGCCCAAGAGAATTACGCAGAAAACTATGTAAAATGGTTAACAGAACCCGCTTGGAATGCACCACTAGGTGGAGAAACTGCGGTAGATATTGCTAACCGTTCTATGCCTGTAATTGCTGAAATTCAAGAAAAACATCCCCAAGGTAATGTTTTAGTAGTTTCCCATAAAGCCACGATTCGGATTATGCTTTGCAGTTTACTGGGAATTGATTTGGGACGCTATCGCTATCGGGTGAATATTTTGGTCGCGTCGGTAAGTATGGTTAAATTTGACGTTCATGGCCCTTTGTTAGAAATATTAGGCGATCGCCATCATATACCCGATCATATTCGCTCTCGTCCGGGAACATAATAGTCGCTATTAGTACTTTGTCAAGAAACTATTGATATGATATCTGCGGAAGTGGTAACTTAACTTTTAGAACACCCCTCGTTGTTTTGCCACCTTTTATTAAACTCATCAACAACATCTTGTGCCTTTGTGTTGTTTCCTAAAAAAATTTCAAAAAAGTACAACCACCTTAATTAATGTTAAATTAAATGAACCTGAGTGAATCAAGCCTAATTTAAAACCTTTACAAAAATGCCTAATCCTAAAGGAACTCCTGAAAATCTCAAGAAATTTGTAACTGACAGAGAAGAACCATTAACTGAACAATGGACATTACGGATTACAAAAACAATGAAACAGAGATTGAATCAAGTTGACGATGCAAGAGAATTTTGTCGTCAAGCTATTCAAAAAGCATTAGATGAACTTGAGCAAATAAATCAGCAAGATAGCTAATACCATTTTAGATTTTGGATTACTCTACAAGAAGCCTATGAGCGCGTCTATGGATTTTGGAAAATGGAATTGACAATTTGTGTCTTTTCACGTTAATCACGATACACATAAATTTTGTACCAAACGCAATATATCGCGTCTGGTACAGGGTCTGTATTTGTATCAGATTTTTTGTGAAATGGTATAAGTCAAACAGTCTGTTTAAGCAGACTTGAGCTATGAGACTGCGATTTCAATCGCAGGTTTTTTGAACATTTCGGATGCTCCCTTGGTATCTACTGCTTTTCTTCAGCACGACGCACGAAAGGTAACAAATCTTCTAAGATAGTTTCGTGGTAATGCTCTTGTGGATAATGCCCAACATTATTTAATTTTACTAATTCTCCATTAGGTACAGATTTAGCAAAGTTTTCTGCCATATCAACATTCAACCAAGGATCAATAGCTCCCCATTGAATTAATATTGGTTGTTGCCAATCTTTAAAACCAGTTTCGATTTCAGACATGGCTTTTGCAAGTTGCAAATTGCGAATTGTTGAGAGAAGCGCGCGTCCAGCAGCAGATGTTTTTAAGAATGGTTTGCGGTAAACATCTAAATCTTTGTCAGGAATAATATAACGACTACCACCTTCCAAAGTTCTATCTACTAACAGGGGGTCTTGAGTCATCATGTCGCCTGCAAAAGGTAGACCCATTTGTTGAATTTTCCAAGGTAATTTGGCAGTGCTAGAAATTGGTGTATTGAGTATAGCAATATTAGCTATTTGTTCTGGATGACGCAAAGCATATTGCAGCCCCACAGAACCTAAAAAACCTTGGACAATTAAAGAAAAACGTTCTAATTCTAAAGCTTGAATAAATCCTTCTAAGGCTGTAATAAATGCATCGGGAGTGTAAGCAAAATCTCTTTTTTCCGGTTTAGCAGAAAAGCCAAAACCAATCCAATCTGGTGCGATCGCTTTTGTTCCTTGTTGTGCTAATACGGGTAAAATATTACGCCAACTATAGCTTTGGGAAACTAAACCATGTAGCAATACAACAGGTAATAAATCAGTTCTACCAATTGGTTCGGCTAATCTGTAAAACCATTCTCGTGAATCTACGGTAATTTTATGTTCTGTTAAAGACATTTTTATTAAAAATGCAAGGGCGTAAATAAAAATAGGTTTGTAGTGAGCGCTTTAGCGCTTGAATATTCAAGGACTAAAGTCCTTACTACAAACCTATGTTTTTCTAATTAGCAATAATCATCTCACGAATCGCGTCAGCTGTTGCGGGTGCAAGTAAGATACCGTTGCGATAATGTCCAGTAGCAAGCAAGACGTTACTAAAGCCTGATAGTTTTTCTATAATCGGAGCGGGTCGTCCTTCGGGGCGAGGACGTAAACCAGACCAAGTACGGATAGTAGTGGCTTTTGCTAAATCTGGACAGAAGGCGATCGCTTGTTGTTTGATAGATTCAAGCAATTCTGTGTTGGGTGGTATCTCATTACTACCGTTTGTGGGGAACTCAACTGTTGCGCCTATCCAGTAATCTCCATCACCAACAGGAACAATATGCACATCATTACCAGTAATTACTGGCTGAAAATCAGGATTACCCAAAGAATGTTCTAATCTGAGTTGCAAAGCTTGCCCTAATACAGGACGGATGTCAACCATCTGGTTTAACTGTGCTGATAATGGTGATGAACCAAGTCCAGCAGCAACTACAAACCAATCTGCTGTAAAATTCCCTTGTGTTGTCTCCACTTGTTGACAAATATCCCCTTGCTGAGATGGTGGAGTTATGCCTAAAACATTCACACCAAATTTAAAGGTAACACCATTGTTTTGAGCAGCTGCAACTAAAGCTAATGTTAGAGATGTGGGGTCTAGTTGGCGATCTTGAGGAGAATAGACAGCACCAATAATATTTTTATCTTCTACCTGTGGACAGATATTTTGTAATTTAGCCGGCTCCCAAATTTCTAGCTGATAACCTTGAGTGTGGCGAATTTCAGTTAGTTTTTGCCATTGTGAGATTTCCTCATCTGCGACACCAGAATCTGTACTTCTCGTCAACAGCATGAGAATTCCTTGGCGGTTAAAAGCAATCTTGTGATTTGTCAGTTCTTCTAATTCTGGAATCAGGCTTTCGTAGCGTTGGATGCTAGTCTGACGCATCCGCCAAGCTTTTCCTTTGATTTTGTGGCTGATGATACCCATTAAAACACCCAAAGCTGCCCCTGTGGAAGCTTGAGCGGGTGGTTGTTTGTCTATTACTGTGATCTTCAACTGCTTGACTAGACTCAGTTCATAGGCGATCGCAGCTCCAACTGCACCACAACCAATAATAACTACATTCATGATTTTTAAGAAGGGATCGGGGAAAGGGGATCAGGGATTGGGGATAAGGCTAAACAAGTCAAAAGTCAAAAAGTTCTTAATTTTGAATTTTGAATTTTGAATTTTGAATTTTGAATTGATATGTCCCCTTTCCCCTTTCCCCTTTCCCCATCTTAAACACTAACCAGCTTCTGCTGATGTGCTTGCTTCTGGAAGCAAATCAAGGAATTTGTCAACATCTACAAATGCAGCCTTGGTGTTACTCAAAGCTTTTAAGGAATTAGCAGATTCAGTAGCTTGATCAATTTGAACCAGATGATTAAATAAATCTCTAGCTACTTGACGTGCTTTTGGTTGATCTTCAGGCAAAAGGTTTGGAATGATGTAAGTCATGTTTAGCCTTGCTTCTGCCATCGGGCCGTGGATAAAATTACCAACATTTACCCAATTGTTATTTTGGATCAGCCCTTTGAGTTCATCAGAGCGATCGCGCACAGTTTCGATTTTAGGCAGGTATCCCTGAATTTTCTCAATCTGTGTGGGCGTATAAGTTGGAGGTGCTGTGGCTACAGTTGGACCACCACAGCTGATCAGAAATGTTGCTAAAAGAACCAGGACTAGTGACAAGAGTGAGCGTTGACGCGCCATAAACTAAGCTTATGTATTACCGATTAACAGTGTCATTTTAGATCGGAGCGCGTAACATCTTGTTCTGATTGACAAAGGATTTTGCTGAAATTATTTTTTTATCTTAATATGTTGAGTATAATTACTTAAAAAACTATGCTAACTCAAACTAAAATCCATATAAACCATATAAACATTGTCACGAAAGTGTAATTTGAAATTTGCCAAAAATATAAAGATATTGATAGGCTGAAATTTAAATTCCAAGAGCCTTCTGGCGGTTTTGATTTCGTCGCATCGTCCATTAATAAACACAACGTGGAGGTGGGTGTTTACGTGAATGCAGCAGAAATGGGAACTAACTTAGAATTCGCCAGCAAGATTGCGACAGTTGTTAATTTATTTAAATATCAGTTTCCCGATGCTAGGTCTGATCTTAAGCCGTGGACAAATGATCCAGAAACCAGAGAGTTAATTGATCCAGATTCCATAGATATTGGCTTTCACTTTCCTGGAGTCAGCAAATCATGGCGTAGCCGCAGTATCTTAATTCAAATCCGTTTTTATCAAGATCCTCTAAGTAGTGTACGTCGGGCAATTGGTGTGGAAGCAGCAGGATTTAGCCACCAAGGTGAACAGTGGCGAATGTCAACGGTAGAAAATTGGAATTTTGTTGGTGAAACCCAGCCTTCCGAAGAAGTATGTGAAAAACTAAAGCAGTTTTGTAGGCAAATATTGGAGTTGTTTAACAAACCAACTGATGTCTAATTTTGATACTCTCCTGTCGCCCATAGGAGGGGCTAGGAACTATTGACCATCGACTGTTGATTGTTATCACTAGCCCGTTTGAGTAAATCGCGAACTTCTGCATCGCTTGTTTGCGGGAAGTCTTGATACCAAAGACCAACACTATAAAAGGGGTCGGGTGTTTCTAGACACACAATTTCATCCACCAATGTCTGGATTTCCTGATAAGCTTCAGGTGATGAAACTGGTACAGCAACTATAAGACGAGCGGGTTGCTGTTGCTGCAATGCTATTACCGCAGCCCGCATTGTTGTACCCGTAGCTAGACCATCATCGACTAAAATCACAGTCTGTTCACCCAGAGTAGGAAAAGGGCGGTCATCTCGATAAAGATGATCCCGTCTTTCCAGTTCGCGCTGTTCTTTGGCTGCAACCTGGTCAATTACATCTTCAGACAGATCAAACATTTGGATTACTGCATTATTAAGTACTCGCAATCCACCAGAAGCAATTGCTCCCATCGCCAACTCTTCATGTCCAGGTACACCCAGTTTGCGGACAATAAAAACGTCCAGTGGAGCAGTGATTCTGTGAGCAACTTCAAAAGCAACAGGTACACCACCACGTGGTAATGCTAATACAATTACATCTTTTCGAGTCGCATAGGCTGCTAATTGTGCAGCTAACAATTGTCCTGCTGTAGTTCGGTCTTTGAATACCATAGTTTTTTTCACTCCCCTCCTGACCGAAAACAAATATACGGCTTCGCTGTTGCCGTAGCCTAAAATGGGGAACTAACTTTATATTCAAGTCTGCGATACCACATTGAATACGGTTAGGTTAAGAATTTTTCGGCATGATTTCGCTATGTGTAGAGATCGTAAATTTACGGTCTTTACTTCCTAATTGTTTTAGATGTTCCCGTCTTATTCTAGGAGTTTAAGGTTTCTGATTCCTCTAACTAATGGGGGTACTTTCTAATTAAGTTGTATAACTGATGGAGGAAGGTTTAGAAAATTTAGTTGTGATACCAAGTTGAAAATTGGTGTCAAGATGTAGGAAAAATCAGACTTTTATCTCTGCATTCAAGTCAGCATTTGATCCAGTTGTGCGATCGCTCAGTTACGGCTTATCTAACTATCTTTTAAATGCAATCATTCACATAGATAAATTGTTATACATCTTTTATGCATTTATTATTACAATTATGAGTAAGTGGTTTTCCACCACTTTGCCAACACAATCAAGGTTAGCCTCAAATTAAAGGTAAAAGATAAGAAGAAAATTTAACATAACACTTCTTCCTTTTGCCTTTTTATTTAACATCACAGCTATTTTTGAGGTGGAAGATAATTGCACTTGAAAGCCCATCCCAAAGAGGAGTGTTAATATTAGCTCTTCTTAAACCAGATGCTGTCCAAGAATTACAATTTCTCAAAATTGAGTAACTGCCAACTGCTGCATAAAAACCTGCATTGACAGTGTGACCATCACCTAAACGGATTGTTTTCCCTTTTGTATCTATTTGAAAACTACTTTGAATATACTCTATTAATCGTGAATAATCATTTTTGCTGAGTTGGATACATTTAACTTCTAAATCAGTTGGTATTACTTGATAACCCTTGACATACATAACAGAAGAGGTAGGCATGAAGAGTGCGTTAAAAGTAGTAGAAAATTTTAAATCAGACAAAGAAGGAGTTAACATATAAAAATCTTTGTCTCCCCAGCCAAAACTTAAGTAATTATAATCTGGAGTAGTATCTATACCGATTTTACTGAGCGAAAAAAACTTGTGCCAATCAAAAATATTATTTTTTGTTGGTACTATAATATTAGAATGAATACCTGTGTTAGAAACACAAATTTGGATGTCACAATTACTTTGTGAAGAATACTGCCATTTTCTAGGTACAAATGCACTGATAGCTAGTAAAATTAAGGTAAATGAAACTAATCCGAAAATGTAACAAGGCAACCTATATAAGAAGCGTATAAAAACGGAATAATGAGTATAATTCATAAAAATACCTGCACAGTTTGAGAGTAATTTTCAAGAGAGTGTAGGCAGCATATGAATATTTTTACGTATAATATATAAAAATTACTACTTATGAATCGGCGCGCACTGCTGTTAGTAAATCGTCAATCCCGCCAAGGACAAAAGCGTTTGTCAGAAGTGATGAGTAGTCTTGTAGAACAAGGATTTGAGTTGATTGCAGCATCCGCAGAAAATCCTCAGGACTTCTCAGAGATCATCCAGAGATATCAACATCAAGTAGATTTGGTAATTGTTGGTGGTGGTGATGGTACTCTCAATGCTGCGGTAGATACTTTAGTTGAAACTAATTTACCTCTGGGAATTTTACCTTTAGGAACTGCTAACGATCTCGCAAGGACTTTAAAAATTCCCAATTCTTTAGCGGAAGCTAGCAAAGTGATTGCGAAAGGTGAATCACGACGCATTGACTTGGGAGAAGTCAACGGCAAATATTTTTTCAATGTTGCTAGCTTAGGATTGAGTGTGAAAATTACCCAACGACTAACCAAAGAAGCAAAGCGTCGTTGGGGAATCTTCGCTTATGCTTTTACAGCGTTGAAAGTTATTTGGGAATCTCGGCCCTTTAGTGCAGAAATTCGTCTGTCTGATCAATCAATTAAAGTCAAAACTGTGCAGATTGCGATCGCTAATGGTCGGTACTATGGGGGTGGTATGACAGTAGCCCCCGATGCTATGATCGACGACCAAAGATTGGACTTGTACAGTCTAGAGATTAAGCACTGGTGGGAGATTATTCCCTTACTGCCGAGAATGCGCCAAGGACGACATATAAATGCTCGGAATGTTCGCTCTGTTCAAGCTCAGGAAATCGAGGTGTATACTCGCAAACCTCGTCCTATCAACACTGATGGCGAAATCACCACCTATACCCCCGCTCATTTCCGTGTAGTTCCCAAAGCTGTAGCTGTTTTTGTCCCCCGTTAGATAATAGTATTAATTGGTATTTGTTTACAGAAGAAATTATCTAAAATTTCAGACCGCTGTTTTTGAGTTAGCAATGCTGCAATTTCTTCAACATTGAGTATTGTCAACTCTCTGAAAGCTTCTAGGGTCTGGTCAAACTTATCATTCAAAGAAGTTTTTTTACCAAAAGGATTGCTATTAATTGATCCTTCATCACCCTTTTTGTGTGTAACCAGTTGCATCAACAACTCGACAGCTACTTTAGGTAGGACTTGGGATGGTGTAGAATTCGTGTAAAAATAAAAAGTCATGCTACCTAGGCGAAGATGATCGCCATCTTGTAGTTTTATCGGACGATAAACAGGTTCACCATTGACAAAAGTACCATTGGTGCTACTAAAGTCAACCAAGTAAAATCCTGAGTGGTCAGTATCTTTAATATACTGAATAGCTGCATGGCGACGAGATACACGCTGATCACAAACATGAATTCCACAAGTGCGATCGCGACCTATAGTCCAGATCTGCTGTGACTGTAATAATCTTTGCGTTTTCCCCTCACATAAATTGGTAATCACATAAATAGCAGAACCATCAACAATACCTTGTAGATAACACCCTTGTACCCCCGTCAACGGCGACTGAGGTAAATTATCTAATTGAAGAATTTCATCTAAAAAGCTACTATGATGTTCATATAACTTGAGAAACACTTGATATAAACTCAGTCGCTTTTTTAATTCATTTTCTGATAACTCAGTCATCATAACTTAGCCTTTCTAGTGCTAATAAATATCTATAGTAATCCGGTTTGATTTGTGAAATTACTCGTTGAGACAGGGAACAAAAAGTGTACTGAGTTTTTTTCAAAAATCAAATATTAGTCTTATATTTGAAGGATTTTGTATCGAAGACAAATATGTAAGTAGAACGATTTGAAAAAAACAAACTATGTGAATTAATGTAAAATTACTGGAATCTAGTTCGTAGTAAGGACTTTAGTCCTTATTTGAGGACTAAAGTCCTCACTACAAACCTTTAATTATTTACGCTGTTCTACTTAAACAAACATAATTCATGACCAAATTCAGCAACGCCAAACATTAATGAACTTTCATTCTCCCAGATTAAAGTTTCCCTTTTGTTTAAAGTAACCGCAATATTACTTAATATTTATAATTTATCTATATTTGATTGAATTCACTTAACAACAATAATAAAATTAACTAATTCAAGTAATTTTTATTAAAATAATTAAATTTAAATAGCTTCCAACAAGTATGTGGGAAATATAAGCTCAACTACACCCACTCTTTTTTTCTACCTTGTCTTCCCTCTGCGCCAATCCTGGCTAATACCACCAAGTCGATTACAGGGTCAGGAGCAGAAAGCCCACTGGTTTTTAGCCGTGGGAGTGTCAAAACAATCCTCGTTTACCATTAGGGCGTACCGTCATCCAATTTGTTTTGGCTACTGCTAGTTCTTCTTCAGAAATTTTCGCACCAGTTAAATTAGCGCCACACAAATTAGCTCCCCGCAGGTTAGCATTTTGCAGATAAGCATAGCTGAGGTCTGCACCTCGTAAGTCTGCTCCTTCTAGATCAGCATTATTGAGGTAAGCTTTGGTTAAATTACTATCTCTGAGATTAGCTCGATTGAGACTAGCTCTACCAAAGTCGCTGCTGTGCAAATCAGCTCCTTGAAGGTTGGCTCTTTGCAGTTGAGAAGAATGGAAATTCGTTTCTGATAAATTGGCGCCTTGCAAATTGAGGAGATTTAGATTGTGTAAGGCGAAATCTCGTCTCCCTTTTAGATAAGCTGAGATTAAATTTTGGCTATCTAATTGGCGCATAGACTGAGACTTTTCACCTTGAGAACCAGTACTGTTGGTAGACAAAGAGGTTGATTTTCTCGTCAGCATCCGTTGTCGTGTCCCCCTTGTATGGGTAGCACCACTACCTTCTGTCATCCTAGCCCGTCTGGCTCGAATTGCTGCTGCAACCTGTCCCAAGCTCATATTAGAGACACTGGAAGGATTGCTGTTAAAAATCCTAGAATCTTCTAAACGGTGAATAGTTCGTTCTTTTAGACTATCATTTGGTTGAGAAACCAAACTTTTTGACAAACTCTCCAGATACGGTTCTAGTTCTAATCCTCTAAGTACTTCTGCGGCAGTTTGGTAGCGATTTCGTACAGAAACTTCCAGCATTTTCCGCAATACATCTGCTAGGTGATCACTCACTTGTACGTGATTTTCCCAAAGAAGTTCACCTGTTGTCGGGTTATATTGTAGATTTTTAGGAGATTTACTAGTTAGTAAATAAATGCATGTAATTCCTAAGGCGTAGATGTCACTAGCGTAGACTGGACGCATTGCCATTTGCTCTGGAGGCGCAAAACCAGGAGTTCCAATTGCATATGCAGTTAATGCTGTGTCTTCTGAATGGTTTATGACAGCTTGTCTGACTTGATTGCTAACAGCACCAAAGTCTATAAGAACTAATCTGCTATCTTGAACACGGCGAATTACATTAGCAGGTTTGATATCACGATGTATGACCTTACATTGGTGTATGTATTCAAGCAACGGCAAGATTTCGCTCAAAAATTGCTTCACTCCAGCTTCAGTAAAAACTCCTGTGTGTTTAACCTCTTGCTGTAAAGTGCAGCCACTGATGTATTCCTGAACCAAATAGAATTGTTCGCGCTCTTCAAAGTAGTCTAGCAAGCGTGGTACTTGCGGGTGATTGCCAATTTTGCCCAAAGTTACAGCTTCTCTTTCAAACAATTCCCGTGCCATTTGTAAAACGCGGGGTGCGGTTCCTGATGGACGTAATTGCTTGATCACACAACTCGGTTCGCCTGGTAAACCTTGATCATTGGCTAAAAAAGTTGCTCCAAAACCACCTTGACCTAAAGCTTTCACTACCCGATAGCGCGATCGCAACAGCAATCTTGAGCCACAAGACTGACACCTCTGGCTGTAGGCCAAATTTTCTGGATTGGGACAGTTAGGATTTATGCAGTAGCTCATGCATTGTCAACTCACCGCACGAAAAATCACGGAGAGTGTTATACTCCAGATCTCAATTATTTAGAGCAAAACCTACTTTTACCAGGTTATTTTTGCTGAAAATCCTTTGAAGAATTGCTAAAGTCAGGCAAAGCTAACGTCAAGCAATAGTAGATTCACTTAATTTTCATTTTTCCTGTGAAAATCTAAATTGGAAAATTTCAGACTTTAATTCACTTTGCTGCTTTTTTTGTGTTAATGACTACCAGAAGCAAGAGTTTGTTCAACAATTTCCTTGGCTGCATCTAGTAGATACTCAAAATAAGTACGAGCAACTATGGATAGTTGTTTTCCTGAAGGATAAACCATATACCAGTCACGTTTGATCGGAAAGTATTCCACATCTAACACAGTTAAATCCCCTATATCTGGTAACAAGGTATGGCGAGATAATACGGAAATTCCCAAGCCACCAGCAATGGCATGTTTAATTGCTTCGTTGCTTCCCAATTCTAATTTAACTTTGACATGCACCTCATGCTGATCAAATAACTTTTGCACAGCGCGACGTGTTCCAGAACCAGGTTCACGCATGATAAAAGGTTCTTCAGCAAGACGTTGAATGGGAATATTTTTTTCTTTTGCCAGAAGATGATTAATTGGTGCTAAAACTACTAAAGGATTTTCCAAAAACTGTTGGTAACTTACATCCAAATGATCTGGAACTTGACTCATAATATACAAGTCGTCCATATTACTAGTCATCCGTTCCAGAATACCTTCATGATTTGTCACTTGTAGTGATATCTCAATTCCTGGATAACGTTGACAAAAAGGTCCCAACAAACGTGGGATAAAATACTTAGCTGTGGTAATTACAGCTAAACGTAATTGCCCTTGTTTTAGCCCTTTTAAATCTGCCACCTTCATTTCAAATTGGGCTATGGTCTCGAAAATTTGTCGGCACGTAGTGTATAATTCGCGTCCAGCTTCTGTTAGATACAGACGCTTACCTACCTGTTCAAATAACGGTAAACCTACTGATTTCGTCAATTGCTTAATTTGCATGGAAACAGTAGGTTGGGTAAGAAAAAGTTCTTCGGCGGCACGTGTAAAGCTACCGTGTCGCGCCGCCGCTTCAAACACCTTCAATTGGTGCAACGTCGCTTGGTTCAAGGGTGATTCTCCTCTACTAATGGCAACTTCAAGTTATGAGTTATTAATATAGATATTAATCTATGCCTGTTATTATTAGATAGGTATTTAACTTATAGAATTAAAAAGTTATTATCAGAACAACAAGCAAAGCGTAAGATGCCTTCCAGCCAACGTTGCACACCTTAAAGGTGCTTTTTGGGGATAGTAATCAGCGTTGTACTAACCTCATCCTGCTGGGTGTGTACAACGTTTTTTTCTTAGTCAAATTTTTTATGATTCCTCCTGTATTTTTACAGGTAATGTAGATAAATCTGGCAACTCTAGTAATTCTGCCTCCATAACTGGCTCTTTGATATTAAGTGGCAATCTTACAGGTTGACGCTCCTCTAACCAGCAACTTGCTACTGGCAGGGTTTGTTCTAGTTCGTCCAGTGGTCGAGGAATTACCATTACAGCGTTTAATTCTCCAATGCGTTCTGCCTCGTACATCCCAGCTTCTACTGCTACTGCAACATTTGCTACAGAGCCACGAATAATGGCTGTACACAATCCAGAACCAATTTTTTCATAGGCTGCTAGCTGGACATCAGCAGCTTTGAGCATGGCATCAGCTGCGCCCACCATTGCCGGAAAACCCCGCGTTTCTACTAATCCAACTGCTTGGTTACTTAAACGACTATAGGTGCCGTCCTCAGTGATTGCACTTAGGCGATTATTGATAGGTAATACAACTTCTAGGTTAGGGAATGGTCTGGGAATTACTAAGCTAGAAACAAACTGATCGAATTGTTTAGCAGTTTGCTCACCGGCTTCTACCGCTAGACGGACATCGGCGATCGCTCCTCGAACAATAGCAGTACAATGACCACTACCAATCTTTTCATATCCAACTAGGTGAACTCCAGCAGATTTAAGCATCATATCTGCCGTACCGACTATTGCTGGAAAGCTAATAGTTGATACTAACCCCAAAGCACTATCCCTGAGCATGTCTCGACGAGATGTTTGGACATTGTATGCGTCCATATGAATTCTCCAAGATGTTCAAAAGAAAGGATGAAGGTTGTAGGCTGAAGGATAAAAAATTATTACTTCATAGTTCATACTTCACACTTCATACTTCCATATAACATTTACTCAGGCTTCTCGTCAGAGGAGGGTTTATTTAAGGATTGGCGATGTGGAAATAAAGTTATTAACAATTGCTGAATGCTTCCCTGTCCGTAAATATGAGTACCGATGTGATTTTGAGATTCTTCAGTGGTAGGCTCTTGTGTAACCTGATTGTCCAGTTGTGAGTTTTGAATAGCGGAAGATGCAGAAGGCTTAGGATGTGGAGGCGTGGATTTGGAAGCAGGGGTAACGCGCCCAGTAGAAGATGCAGAGAAATTCCCTGTGTCACTCTGTGTTTGCGTCACCGTGTCCTCTTCGTCCCAAAGATCCTTTTGTTCTTGTATGTCCCTATCCTCTTGTCTAGAAGCAGGATTGGTAGCGGATAGTTGTGGCTGTTGG
The DNA here is from genome assembly GCF_004323185.1 of Westiellopsis prolifica IICB1. Taxonomy (GTDB): domain Bacteria; phylum Cyanobacteriota; class Cyanobacteriia; order Cyanobacteriales; family Nostocaceae; genus Pelatocladus; species Pelatocladus prolificus_A. Next base: position 980,773 of record NZ_NAPS01000001.1, on the reverse strand, counting down.
ATTTTCTCAGTGACTGCAAAAGAATTACTCAAATGACGACTGTTATCTCCCAAAACTGAACCGGGTGCAACTACTTGTCCAGGCTCCACAGAACAATTAAACACTGTTGTTGCTGAACCGATGCAAGCATTTGCACCAATTTTACCACTACCAATCATTAGGAAACCTGCTCCCAAGTTTGCCCCAGTTTCTACTTCTAGGGTTCCTTCATGAACTTTGAGGATTGACCCCATGCCAATACAAACCCCTGAACCAATGATAATTTTACTGCTTGGAGCCGCTTGCAGTATCACTCCTGGTGCAATCACAGCACTCGGATGAATAATTACCTCGCCACTGATGTAGGAATCAAAGTTATTACCCAGGCGCAGTGGCGGCACAGACATGAAATTTTTAACCTCGGAAACCGGGATAGATGTGAGTGGGGGAAGTGGGGGAAGTGGGGGAAGTGAGAAAAACTTTTTCTTTTCATACCCCTCATACCCCTCATATCCCTAATTACGGACGTTGAACAATCAATTCTAGTACCCGGCGCTTGGCTTTGGGGTCAATACCGATCAAGCGCACGTATTCGCCTTCATATTCGTTAATATAGCCTTCCAAGGCTGCGATCGCTTCCCTGATACTATTAGCTTGAATTTGTCCACAGCTAGCCCAGGAACCAGTACGGAAGCGTCTTTGATCTACGTGTTCAGCGCTAATTTTAAAGCCTCCAGCTAAAAGTTGCTGTAGTTGTTCCACTGTTTCGGAACTTAATTTGTTACTGCTGGCTGTTGCTGTTGTGCTTGCAGAACTAAAAGAGGTTGTTGTCTCCCCTGATCTACTGCTACTAGGTGTACTAACTGGGCCGTTGGGACGTTGAATAATGCTTTCCAATATGCGACGCTTGGCTTTGGGGTCGATACCGATCAAGCGTACGTATTCGCCTTGATGGTTATCCATACAATCTTCTAAAGCAGCAACCACATCACCAGCAGATTTTGATTCAATGGGCGTGCAGGTTTGCCAAGAACCAGTACGGAAGCGGCGCTCATCGACGTGTTCTGTACCAATTTTGTAACCACCTGCCAATAGTTGGCGGATTTGGTCTACGGTTTCACTACTGAGTCTGTTGCTGCCATTGCTGTAGCCGCTACCGTTGCCATTGCCGCTGTAGCTACCATTGCTGCTAGAATAAGCAGGAGCTTTGAAGGAGCTAGATGCTTGGACAACACCGTCGGGACGTTGGATGATGTTTTCTAACACCCGTCGTTTGCCCTTGGGGTCGATGCCAAATAGACGAACATACTCACCACTATGGTCTCTAAGACAAGTTTCCAACGCTGCGATCGCTTCACCTAAGCTTCTGGCTTCAATTGGTTTGCAACTAGTCCAAGAACCTGTGCGGAACCGTCTTTGATCTACGTGTTCTGTACCAATATGATATCCTTGCTGTAACAGATAACGTACCTGCTCTACTGTTTCCGCACCCAAGCTATTGCTAGACACCTCGTCGCTCCTTTCAAACACTTCAACTTCTATGCCTGTACTTGTATAAGAATTAGTTAATTCATCACGAATAGTCCTAATACATTTACTATCCGCAGCACACAAATAACCTGCTCTTAATGCTTGGTTAATCCCAACTACATGATGAGCAAATTCTTTGTCATCAGCTTGCACATCTGGCAGGCGATCCGCTTGCTGCTGGTTAGTAATTATTGCCCCTGAAGGTACATATTTACCTGGGGGAATTTCTACATCTTGGATTAAGGCGTGCATCATCACAATGCAACCTGATCCTACTCTGGCATTAAACACCGTAGAACGAAAACCAATAAAACAGTCATCTCCTACGTAACATGGCCCGTGAATCAGAGCCATGTGGGTAATACAGTTATTCTTGCCAATCCATACAGAGTATTCTTGTCGGTCGTCACCAATTACACGTCCCTTTTCCAAGCCGTGGACGACAACACCATCTTGAAGATTGGTGTTTTCGCCAATGTAAAACGGTGTACCTTCATCCGCTCTAATCGACGTACCGGGCGCAACTATGACATTTGCTCCGATCTTTACATCCCCAATGATGTTGGAAAATGAATGCAAAAAGGCCGATGGGTCTATTGTTGGTTCAGCTAAATTTCTTGACCACGGCGTTGGGGGAGCCGCCTCCGCGATGCTGCGGACTGCCATTGCGAGATTCCTCCTCAGTTGACTTTTTTGTCATTTGTCATTTGTTATTTGTCATTTGTAACAAGTAGCAACTATTAACTAATGACTAATGACCAATGACTAATGACCAATAACCTTATCGATATTGCTCTTTTTTGCTGTAAATCATGCGATCTTCCACATAGACTGTATCAATGATCGCTATTACTGCTGCATCTACTGGACGCTGTTCGTTACCAAGAATTTGCCGAGCCGCACTACCACGACTGAAAAGTACCCATTCGTCTACCCCAGCACCAACACTATCGGCGGCTACTTCGTATTTTGGCTGAATGCGTCCTTCTTCATCGACTAATTGCAACAAAAGTAGTTTCACACCCCTAAGACTTGGATCTTTTTGAGTGCTAACTACTGTGCCGCGAACTTTGGCAATTTGCATTTATGATTTATGGTCTTCTACCGAAGGGACGAATTGCATTCACATTTTCCCGGAACTGCTCTACATCTTCGGTATAACGAATTGGTAGAACATACTCCAAGTTTTCATGGGGACGAGCAATGATGTGAGTAGATAGAACTTGTCCGCCATTGACTCGCTTGACTGATTCTACTCCTGCTGCTACCGAGGCTTGTACTTCTGAAACGTCTCCTCGCACTATCACAGTAACGCGACCGCTGCCGATTTTCTCATAGCCCACTAAGGTAACGCGAGCAGCTTTTACCATCGCGTCTGCTGCTTCCACTACTGCCGGGAAGCCAAGCGTTTCTACCATTCCTACTGCAATTGACATACTTTTTTCAATCCTTAAGAAGCTTCCAACAAACAAAAACAAGCAAAGTCACAAGAATTTTTAGATTTTAGATTTTGGATTAGGGTTTGGTAAATCTAAAGCCAAATCTCTTTGAATCTATTACCCCTTCTGCGTTTGCCTGCGGAGTCCATACTAAAATCCAAAATCCAAAATCCAAAATTGTTAAGTGCGGAACTGCTCCACAGCTTCTGTATACCGAATTGGTAGAACATACTCCAAGTTCTCGTGGGGGCGAGCAATGATGTGGGTGGAAACCACTTCACCACCGTTGACTCTTCTTGCTGCTTCAACTCCAGCAGCCACTGAAGCTTGCACTTCCGAAACATCTCCCCGGACAATCACTGTCACCCTAGCACTACCGATTTTTTCATAACCCACTAAGGTAACGCGAGCGGCTTTCACCATCGCGTCAGCAGCTTCAACCACTGCCGGAAAACCCTTTGTTTCAATCATTCCAACCGCAATAGGCATCGCAGGACTCCTACACAATTAATGCAACTAGTACTCTTTTATTGAAAATTCTGACGGGGATGCTCATCTTGAGCTAAATAACTGTTCTCAAATTAAGCATAAGAAAGCTTGGCTCCCCTGACAATATAAATTAGTATAATAGTTTATAATAAAATAGTTTAAAAAAACTTAACAACTTTTTATATGTGTATTATTCTCAACCAATCTTCACGGATTCCTAGAGTGCGTACTTCTGTTTTATAATTTCTTTATCATATTTGCTGAAACCAGTTCATAGAAACGTAAATCCTGTCTCTAGGGGAACGACAAGCAAGCTACAAAGTAGTATTGGTGTCTTTCCTCAGTTTTTGCTATTTGCACTAAATAAAGTTATAAAAAATGTATAAGTTTTTATTATAACTAATATAAATAGTTCTTTTCGCAATAGAAATTTTGGGTGATGTAGATGGAGGTTAATAGATTCAAATAAGACAAATTTTATAGTAAATATTAGTCTTTCTTTCCTAGTGAGCAAGCAGCAAAAGCAAAATAATGCTGTTTAATAGTATTTAAATCTTTTAATCATAGAGTCTAATTAATGCATTTCATTTAGCAAAGCGAAGAATTACAAGCTGAGACATCAAGGAAAATTTAAATGAATGAGTTTTTGTTCTCAACAACTTGGTGGATACCATTTTATAGCTTATTAGGAGCAATTTTGACCTTGCCTTGGGCAATGGGAATAGTTCGCCGTACGGGGCCAAGGCCAGCAGCATATTTTAATTTATTGACAACTTTTTTGGCGTTTATCCATAGCCTGGTTGTATTCAAGGATATTTGGAATGGAGAACCAGAAAATTTTGTCATAACCTGGTTTAGCGCTGCGGATTTAAACATATCCTTTGCTTTGGAAATCTCACCAGTCAGTGTTGGAGCAACAGTTTTAATTGCAGGGTTAAGCTTACTAGCGCAAATTTACGCTTTGGGTTACATGGAAAAAGACTGGTCATTAGCTCGGTTTTTTGCCTTAATGGGCTTTTTTGAAGCAGCTCTGAGCGGTTTAGCAGTCAGTGATTCCCTGTTTCTCAGCTATGCATTGCTAGAAATGCTGACTCTTTCTACCTACCTGCTCGTAGGATTTTGGTATGCTCAACCATTGGTAGTTACAGCGGCACGAGATGCGTTTTTAACCAAACGGGTAGGAGACTTGTTATTGCTGATGGGAGTAGTCACACTAGCAACCAAAGCAGGTAGTTTGAATTTTTCTGATTTATATGAGTGGGCGCAAACAGCACAACTTAGCCCTTTAACTTCAAGTTTATTAGGATTGGCTTTGATTGCCGGACCTGCTGGTAAATGCGCTCAATTTCCACTGCATTTGTGGTTAGATGAAGCAATGGAAGGGCCAAACCCAGCTTCGGTAATGCGAAATTCCATGGTAGTAGCTGGTGGTGCTTATATATTGTATAAATTGCAACCCATCTTAGCCTTATCACCATTTGCTCTCAACACTCTGATCATTATTGGTACAGTAACGGCAGTTGGTGCGTCTTTGGTATCGATCGCCCAAACTGATATTAAACGGGCCCTATCTCACTCCACCAGTGCATACATGGGCTTGGTATTCCTAGCAGTAGGCTTGCAGCAAGGAGGGGTGGCTCTGATTTTGCTGTTTACCCATGCGATCGCCAAAGCATTATTATTCATGAGTACTGGTTCGGTAATTTATACTACTAGCAGCCAAGATTTAACCGAAATGGGCGGCTTATGGTCACGAATGCCAGCAACTACCACCGCCTTTGTAGTTGGTTCTGCGGGGATGGTAAGTTTGTTACCCTTGGGAAGCTTTTGGGCGATGTTGTCCTGGGCTGACGGTTTGGCAATCATCAGCCCTTGGGTAGTTTGGATATTAGTACTTGTGAATGGTTTGACGGCATTAAATTTAACACGAGTATTTCGGTTGGTATTTTGGGGAGAACCACAACAAAAAACCCGTCGCGCCCCCGAAGCACCTTGGCCAATGGCATTTCCAATGGTAACTCTGACAATCATGACCCTATTATTACCCGTGATGTTGCAGCAGTGGTATCTGCTCCCAACCTGGGAAAGTATCAGTTGGTATGTAGTAGGAATGCTCGTATTTTCTACCCTATTAGGAGTAGGTATTGGCTCAACAATGTATCTCCACAAAGCTTGGTCACGTTCGAGAATATTAGCTTGGAGATTTGTACAAGATTTACTGGGATATGACTTCTACATCGACCGGATCTATAAATTTACCGTAGTTGGTGCAGTAGCCCTACTTTCTAAAATTTCCGCTTGGAGCGATCGCTACATAGTAGACGGCCTAGTTAACTTGGTAGGATTTGCAGCTATTTTCGGTGGACAAAGCTTGAAATATAGCATCTCCGGGCAATCACAAGGATATCTACTGACTATCCTTGTCGGCATCAGCATACTAGGTTTCTTCATCAGCTGGTCATTAGGTTTGCTGGAGAAATTGCCTTTTTAGGGGGATAAGGGGATAGGGGATAGGGGATAGGGGATAGGGAAGAGACTTGTTAAATAATTATACCCACTCTCCCCACACTCCAAGCACACCCCACACTCCCCACTCTCCCCACTCTCCCCACACTCCCCACACTCCCCAATTCCCAATCCCCATTTATCGTCTATGCTCAGTGCTTTAATTTTGCTGCCATTATTGGGTGCAGCTTTAATAGGTTTCTTGCCTGTTGGCATCAATGGAAAACTATCTCGTAGCATCACATTAGTATTTGCCAGTTTGGCTTTTGTGTGGATAGTTATCTTAGCAGTTAAGTTTAACCCAACCATCGTTAGCCAACAATTTACTGAATTCTTACCTTGGATAGATGCTTTAGGTCTGAATTATCACCTCGGTATAGATGGTTTATCTTTGCCTTTGCTACTGTTGAATGGACTTTTAACTTGCATTGCCGTTTACAGTACAGACGAAGATATACAACGCCCGCGATTTTATTATTCTTTACTTTTGCTGTTGAGCGCGGGTGTCACTGGAGCATTTCTCGCCCAGGATTTACTACTATTCTTCCTGTTTTACGAGCTAGAACTCATCCCACTTTATCTACTAATTGCCATTTGGGGTGGTCAAAGACGCGGTTATGCAGCGACTAAATTTTTGATTTATACCGCTTTTTCTGGCATTTTAATTTTGGCAAGTTTCCTTGGTTTAGTGTGGCTGAGTGGTTCACCTAGCTTTGCTCTAGAAAGTTTAAACAGCAAAGGCTTACCTTTAGCAACACAAATTTTGCTGTTGGCAGGAATTTTGGTTGGTTTTGGCATCAAGATTCCCTTGGTTCCTTTTCATACTTGGTTGCCAGATGCTCACGTAGAAGCTTCCACACCAATTTCAGTCCTGTTGGCTGGAGTATTGTTGAAGTTGGGAACTTACGGTTTACTGCGCTTTGGTATGTTCTTGTTACCAGATGCTTGGAGATATCTAGCTCCCGTTTTGGCAACTTGGGCAGTGATTAGCGTGCTTTACGGTGCATCCTGTGCGATCGCCCAAAAAGACATGAAAAAAATGGTAGCATACAGTTCTATTGGACACATGGGTTACATACTCCTAGCAGCAGCAGCAGCTACCCCATTAAGCATCTTAGGAACTGTGATGCAAATGATTAGCCACGGTTTAATCTCTGCACTACTGTTTTTATTAGTGGGAGTCGTGTATAAAAAAGCAGGTAGCCGTGATTTGGATGTGCTGCGCGGACTGTTGAACCCAGAACGAGGTATGCCTGTTATTGGTAGTTTGATAGTGCTTGGAGTCATGGCAAGCGCTGGTATTCCCGGAATGGTCGGATTTATTGCGGAATTCGTCGTTTTTCGGGCTAGTTTTGCCGTTTTTCCGGTGCAAACTTTGTTATCCATGATTGGTACAGGGTTAACTGCTGTTTACTTCCTACTTCTCACCAACCGGGCATTTTTTGGTCGCTTATCAGCACAAGTAACAAACCTACCACGAGTTTATTGGAGCGATCGCACTCCAGCAATCATTCTAGCCGTCTTGATCGTCATTCTAGGTATTCAACCTGCTTGGTTAACCCGTTGGAGTGAAGCAACAACAACAGCAATAGCTAATACTCAAAGTGTTGTCGCTGATGTTTCAGTCCAAGGAATAAGGGATTAGGGATCAGGGATCGGGGACAGGGAGGACACAGGGGAGAAGGGGGACAAGACAGACAAGGGAGCAGGGAGACGTGTAGAATAACCAACCCCCAATCCCCAATCCCCAATCCCCAATCCCCAATCCCCATCCCCCAATCCCCAATCCCCTTTCCCCGATCCCTTTTTTCAGGAGAAATGCAATGGTAACTACTAAAAAAAACCCTGCTCACCATCCATTAGCGGAATATATTAAAAAGTTGCAAACTGGCGAAGCATTACTTCGCGACTGCCCAGAAAATGTATTAGAAGTAGTTGGTATCCTGAAAAGCTACGGCGTTGTTTTAGATGCTTATTCCAAAAATCTTATCTATATTGCCGAAAATCAATTTTTAGTTTTTTTCCCTTTTTTCAAATATTTTAATGGCGAAATTACTTTCCAGAAATTACTGCGTCACTGGTGGCATGATCGCATTAATTTTGAGTATGCTGAGTATTGCATGAAAGCCATGTTTTGGCATGGTGGCGGTGGACTAGATCAATATTTAGACACCAAGGATTTTCGACAAAGAGCTAAAGCTGTGATTGCAGCTAAATTTAAAAATAATCCTATAATGCTGGGAATTAATCAACTTTTCCCCGATTTTTTAATTGAACAGTTGCGTGTTAGTTCTTATTACAGTGGCTTAGGTCAATTTTGGCGTGTGATGGCTGATATTTTTCTCAGCTTATCAGACCTCTATGATCAAGGCAAAATTAAATCAATTCCCCAAGTTGTAGACCACATCAAACTCGGTTTAGTAGAAGCTGCAAATAAGCCGATTACCTACTCTGTCAAAATTAAAGATAAAGTCTATGATCTTCTTCCTGCTAGTCTTGGCTTAACTTTCTTGGCAGATACAGCAATTCCTTATGTAGAAGCGGTTTTCTTTAGAGGAACACCTTTTCCTGGTACAGTTTCCTACAATGCCCAAGCATATCAAATTCCACCAGACCAAGCGAGATTTCAGTACGGTGCTTTGTATGCTGACCCGTTACCAATTGGCGGTGCGGGTATTCCTCCCACATTATTAATGCAAGATATGCGTCATTTTCTCCCAGAATATCTACATGAAATTTATCGCCGCAGTCGTCGGGGAGAAGATGATTTGCGAGTACAAATTTGTCAGACTTTCCAAAAGTCGATGTTCTGTGTTACTAGTGCAGCTATTTTAGGATTAATGCCTTACCCTGCGGATACTCAAGATCCAAAAGAACAAGAACTTAATCGAGTTTATTTAGAAAAGTGGATGGATAGATTGCAAACATCGCGGTTAGTAGATGTTAACACGTAGCCAAATTCTTACCTAATATATTATTAAAATCTTATTTGAGCGATCGCTTGTATGCATAATTGTACATGCTGGCAAAGCGCGATCGCTGATTTCATGTATGAAAATTATTTTGCGTAATGCCAAAACCATTGTAGAGACGCGATATATCGCGTCTCTACATCTGGATTCATACCGTGATTCAGTAACGCCTATGGTGAGTGTATGAATGCGATCGCATACCACCAGTAGTTGCTTTAATAATATGTAGTATTTACAGCTAATAAATGCAGTATATTTAAGGTTGCACAAATTTTGTAGTTTCCGATGAGTACTGTATCAATCCTCACTGTCAAAAGCTGCAAAACTCTGGAACATCCCTCTAAATATTAGAAGAGGCAAGTTTTTGATATAAAACTCTGCCTCTTTTGATAATACTTACTAATTTGAAGTGCTAAAGTAACAATTACACCAGAGAGCGATCAGTCAAAATTTCGTAGCCTGTTTCCGTCACCAACACAGTATGCTCAAATTGAGCCGACAGAGCATTATCTACAGTCACAGCTGTCCATCGGTCTGCTAGTATCCGTGTATACTTAGAACCAGCATTTAAAATTGGCTCAATTGCTAACGTCATTCCTGCACGTAGCTTAACATTGGGCATATCGTGAGTACGGAAGTTGAATACAGATGGTTCTTCATGGAGGTTACGACCGACACCATGCCCAGTAAAGTCTTCAACTACGGTTAATTTGTTAGCTTTGACATGATCTTCAATTGCACCTGCAATATCCATCAGGTAATTTCCGGCTTTTACCTGTTCAATACCTTTATAAAGTGCTTCTTCGGCGACACGAATCAATCTCGCAGCTTCTGAAGTAACTTCACCTACAGCAATGGTGATACAAGAGTCACCATGAAAACCTTCGTAATAAGCTCCTGTATCTACTTTTAAAACATCTCCAGCCCGAATAACTTTCTTTTTATTGGGAATACCATGCACAACTTCATTATTGATACTGGAGCAAATAGAACCAGGAAAACCATGATAGCCTTTAAAGCTAGGTGTAGCACCCATTTCTCGAATGCGTTTTTCCGCATAAGCATCTAAGTCAGCAGTGGTCATTCCTGGCTGTACCAACTCAGAAATTTCTTTCAATACAGTTGCCACAATTTTAGCTGATTGCCGCATAATTTCAATTTCACGTGGCGACTTAATTTCAATACCTCTGCGTTGTCTTTTAGGACGGCTATTTTGAGTTGGTTGAGAAAGCAGGTTACTTAGAATGTTCATGGGGAATTCAGTAGTTATTTGCGCCTTGCTGCTTTTTTCGTTTTTAGTTGTTAGTTGTTCGCTGTTTATTGTTTGAAACAACTAGTAACTACTGTACGAGCGGCTGAGGTTAGTTGAAAAATAATATCTATATTTAAATTAACGTATTTTTACCTTCTGATTTAAAAATCGGTGTAGGGGTGTAAGGGTGTGGGGGTGTAGGAGAAGTTATATTTTTATGCTTTGTAGTGAAGTTTTTTGATTGGGACTGCTTTCTCCAGTAATAACTGATAACTGTTTACTGTTTACTGAATTACAATATCTCCTGTCATCCCAGCTTCAGTATGTCCTGGGATTGGACAATGTAAGCCATACTTACCAGGCTTAAGTGGTACAAATACCCACTCAGCTTCAGCACCTGGTTTGAGTTCTATTTCATGAATGGCCCCTTTCACTTCTACTTTGCCAGCTTCGACTTTTTGTGTCCAAATTCCATCAGCAAAATCCTTGGCAGTAAAGTAATGCTTTTGATTGCTAGGATTGATCAACTTAAGTTTGTATCGTTTACCTGCCAAAAATTCTAGATGATTTGGCTCATACTTCAGTTCATTGGTAAAATTACCGAGGCTAACCGTAATTTCTGTAGGCGGCTGCTTCAGTAAATCTCCAGATAAGCTTGCTGCTTCCACTGGAGTAGCAATGAAGATTGTGAAACTTAGGAGAATTAATATTACAAGGCCTATAGGTTGTAACACTTCTAGGAATTTTTTCATTTGTCTTTTGTTATTTGTTATTTGTTATTTGTCAGTGGATAGGAAACTCTTAACAGGGAGATAAACTAATCAACCATGACCAATGACTAACGACTCTCTGCTACTACCGTTGGTCCAGCAGTCACAACTACAATTTTATCTGGATGGAGTAGCTCACGACTTGCTTGATTGACTTGCTCAAGGGTGACTGATGCGATTTTACTTACAAAAGAGTGCAATTCTTGCTTATCCAATCCGTACACCTGGTTCATCAAAATTTTGTATGACAATTCGTCTGGGTTGGCAAGAGAAACATTGTAGTTACTGATCAAGGTGCGCTTTGCTGTTTCTAATTCCTCAGAGGTAACACCTTGCTGATGAATTTCTTTTAGTAGTCGGCGGGTACTGTTGATCGCACGAATGGTATCTTCCGGTGCTGTTTGCATTTCAATCAAAAATATACCAATGTTTTTGCCAACTTGGAAGGTGCTATAAATTCCGTAAGTTAGACCTTGGCGATCGCGTATTTCTGCCCCTAGTCTACTAGATAAAGTATCACCGCCCAATATTTGATTTAACACCAAAGCTGCGTAATATCGCTGGTCTTTGCGGTTAATTCCCGTATTACCCATATAAGTAACAGCTTGGGTTTTACCTGGTAATACCGGATTTAGACGCACAATTCTGTTTGGTATTGATACCACAGGATATTCGATTTTTGGGGCTTGACCGCTAACTTCCCAGTTACCGAATTCAGCTTCAATGAGCGATCGCACATTCTTAGGATCAAAATCTCCTACCAGTGTTAGCACTGTTGTATCTGGACGGTAATGCTTTGTTTTAAAAGCAATTAAATCTTGTCGGCGAATGCGCTGCAAAGTTTTTGCTGTCGCAAATTTGTGCAGTGGATGAGTTTTTGGATACACAGATTGCACAAATGCTCTTTTCGCAACTTCTGTGGGGTCGTCTAATTCTTCCTTCAGATCAGTTAAAGCTTGTTGTCGAGTCAGTTCTAATTCTTTAGCTGGAAAAGTTGGATTTTTGATTACATCTGCTAAAGTATCTAGAACAATAGGCAAGTCTCCTGCCAAGGCGCTACCTTGAATTTCTGTTCCTTCACGATAAGATTCAAAATCTAAACTAGCGCCCCGTTCATCTAAAGTCTTAGCTATAGCCAACACATCTCTAGTTTTAGTCCCGTTCATCAAGTTCTCTGCCACAAGAGATGCTAGTCCAGCTTTATCTTCTTGATCAAATTCATTACCAGCTTTAATATAGCCACTTAAAGTTACTGTCGGAGTACTGTTGTCTGGTAACAACAACACCTCAATACCATTAGATAATTTGAATTGTTCTGGTAAAGTCAGGTTAGTGGAATGTGTAGTCAGATCTACAGGTGGTAAATATTTCATCACCTCTGTAGGCACTTTAGATGTATTTTCTGAGAAATTTTCATTTATGAGTGTGGAGTGTAATTTTCCATCACTCTTTTGTGATGACTGGATTTGGGTTGGTTCAAAAATGCCAAATGAGCGTGCTTTTAGTTTCAAGTATTTATTTGCAACACGTTGCACATCCTTAGCAGTTACCCGACGGACTGCTGCTAGATAGCGATCTGTATAATGATAATCACCAACTGTAGTTTGATCGTTACCAATTTGTATAGCTTGACTAGTAATATCACGGTTATTCAAAACTACAGCAGCTTCTAACTGCGCTTTGGCGCGATTCACCTCTTCTATTTTTGCTTGCTGTGAAGCCAGAGTGGCGATCGCCTTTTGCATGACAGCATCAATTTTTGTCAAGTTTTCACCAGGTGTAGCAGTCACAGATAATTCATACCAACCAGCTTCCCGCAAACTGACAATGGAACCTGTGACATCAGTGGCCATCCCAGATTCTACCAATGCTTGATCTAAGCGAGAATTCCGTCCCTCTGTCAAGATATAATCCATCACATCTAATGCTGGGATATCAGGGTGATTTGCATCTGGTAAAGGATATATTGCATGTAATAATGCATTTGCTCCCGGTTCGCGCAAGACTATGGGGGATTGGAAAACTTTTTGACTGTTGACTATCGCTTCTTGACTTTTGACGCTAGTAGAGACGCGATTAATCGCGTCTCTACTCTTGACACTTGATTCTTGACTTTTCTGGATTTTTCCAAATACATCTTTAACAACTTTGAGAGTTTTAGCTGTATCAAAATCACCAACAATTACCAAAACAGCATTGTCAGGTCTGTAGAATTTACGGTAGTATTCCTGTACCTGTTGAACTTGAAATTTCTCAACATCAGCTTTAGTACCACCCACAGGTAGGCCATAAGGATGTTCAGGAAATACTTTTTGTAACACTGCACGGTTGAGGCGATACTCTGGGCTATTTTCGTAACCTTGTAACTCAGAAATTACCACCCGCTTTTCACTTGCTAATTTTTCTGCATCAATCAGAGCATTTTGCATTCTGTCTGCTTCTAGCATCAGTAGAGCGTTGAGCTTATCACGTTCTGCTGTGCCATAGTATGCAGTCTGATCATAACTAGTGAAAGCATTGGAGTCGCTACCTAAAGCACTAAACAAACGTCCAAATTGAACCGGACGGTCTTTTGTGCCTTTGAACATCATGTGTTCTAATTGGTGGGCGATACCATTTACACCTGCTTGCTCATTGCGAGAGCCAACTTCATACCATACTTGTACTGACACTACTGGTGCTGAATGAACTTCCTTGGTCAGCACAATCAGACCATTTTCCAGTACTGTCTGGTAAACATTTTCTGTCACGTAAGTTTTGCTTGTTTTATTTAATTCTTTTTCTCTGTGTATTTCTACTATACTAGAAATTGCGTTAGTGTGACTGATCGCTGATCCATCACTGAGTAGCAAAACCGCAATTAACCAGAGAGTTAACACAATTATTGAAAAACGATATCTATGCAACTTTTTAAACACAGACATGTATTTGTTTGATTACTCTGTAAATTAAATTACAGAATTTTTCTATGACTATAGTGTATTACTGCCAGGGATTTTGTTACCTCAGCAACACTACAGAAAAAGAATATTCTACAGAGAAAGCAATAAAATGACAACTAGCTGAGGATTGAATTTTTGAGAAAGGGGATCGGGGATCGGGAATCGGGAATCGGGAATCGGGGATCGGGAGACCTGTTGATAGTTTCTCCGCTTCACCGCATCTCCTACTCTCCCTTATGACCGTGTCTTATTCTGATCCCCGATCCCTTATCCCTTATCCCTTATCCCTTATCCCTTATCCCCGATCCCTTATCCCCGATCCCCTAGTGTTGCTAAAACTCGAATTAATTCCAAAGGTAAGCCGTCAGCATCAGCAATAAAAGCGACTTCATAAACGCGATCGCCTATTTGCTGTTGTGTTGGTTCTAATAAAACCTTTAGTGGTTGTAAAAATTCTGGTTGATTTTGTGCAGCCACATCAAAGGATTCTTTTAATTTTGCCAAGTAGCTAGGTAAATCGGTTGTGAGTTCAGTCAGATCAAAAGACAAGTGATAGTAGCCAACATAATGTTCGTCAGCAAATGCATCTGGTGCTGGTTTTGGTTCGGGTATTTGAATCAGCTCTATTCTGCCGCTTAGTCCTTCCATCCAACAAGCAAGGGTGTAACCCGTGGTGAAGCGTTCACAAACTGTAAATCCAAGTTGTTCGTAGAAGGCGATCGCTTTATAAATATTAGCGGTACGAATAGAAGCGTGGTGCATAATTTTGTGATTGGGCATTGGGTATTGGGCATTGGGCATTGGAATAACCAACAATTAATTATCACCAATTACTAACTATCAATGATTGACAAATGACCAATGACAAATGACCAATGACTAATAACTATTATTCAAATAATCGAAAATAAGGGTAGCGCACAGGCACACCAGGTTCTTTTTCCAAATCAAAATTAATTACTTCCCAACAAGGTTCGTCTGTAGAATCAGGGCTAAACTCTACTGGTAAACCATAGAGTCGCGCCGAATTTCCTTCAGATTGTCCTCCCCGCCAAGGAGTACTGCGTTCTAAGTACCCACTCATCAACTCCTGATAGCGGCGAGCGATAATCACTCGTGTTGCTCGATAACCTTGTGTATATAATTTGTCTAAGGCTTCGTGAATTTCAAATCGAATGCCATCGGGATGGGTATGTTGCCGATACCATTCTCCGTCCCACCTGCGCCAATGACGCCCGGATTGCAAATGAATTAACTCTTCTGTTTTTGGGTTGGCTTCAAACGCGCCATGACGAGGACACAGATAGGTATCTGTTAGTGTCAGTGCCGGAATTGTCTGTCGGCAGTGGGGACACTGGATGTCGGGACCAAATATAGGGTACTGCAAGCCTGGATTCATCATGAAGTGCGTATAAGAAGAATAGTTTTGTCTTCACCAGTGACGTTGCTTTTTGTTACACTTCTGCGCCACATGATAAGGGTATCTACTGACTGCTGCCTCAGCGAACAGGCTCGAAGCCGTGATATTCTGGTTTTGCAACCAATCTCCAAAGTTGGAATTTGTCCAGTGTTCCTGAGTACCATATTCATATTCTATCGTGTCTAACACTTCCTATTGGTCTTCTCCTGATATTTCTCAAGCTGCCTTCGTTGCACCAAACGCTGTTGTGATCGGTTTAGTGAATATAGCCGCCGACGTTAGCATTTGGTATGGAGCAGTTATTAGGGGAGATGTGGAACGTATTGAAATCGGCGAATGCACAAACATTCAAGATGGAGCAATTCTACACGGTGATCCGGGTAAGCCCACAATCCTAGAAGATCATGTTACCGTAGGGCATCGGGCTGTGGTACATTCTGCCTACATTGAACGTGGTAGCTTGATTGGGATTGGAGCAGTGATTTTAGATGGGGTAAGAGTTGGCGCTGGGAGCATAGTAGGGGCTGGTGCAGTCGTAACCAAAGATGTACCACCCCAATCCCTTGTAGTTGGGACTCCTGCCAAGATAATGCGTCAAGTTACTGACACTCAAGTAGCAGAACTTCTCGAACACGCTGAACGTTACAAAAAGTTAGCTTTAGTTCATGCTGGAAAAGGGACTGATATTGGCTTTTAGCGCACCCAATTGAGGGACACGGGGACAAGGAAAGGGAGACAAGGGAGACAAGGGAGATAAGGGAGACAAGGGAGAGAATAAACACCAATGACAAATGACAAATGACAAATGACTAATTTTGTAACGAATCTTTACATATTTGTTGGGAAAAATTGTCCACTTCAGCTAAAAATGAAAAAATGAGAAGTGTTGACAATACTTTAAGTTGTACTTAAGAGAGGACTACTACATATGGACATAGATATGCGTGTGGCTATTGTGTTGGCACCGGTTGCGATCGCAGCTGGTTGGGCATTGTTTAATATTGGTGCTGCTGCTTTAAGACAAGTACAAAACTTTTTGAATAGAGAAGCATAAAATATACTCAGTATCATTAGTCTGATACCGACTGTTCTCACTAAAGAGAAACAGTCGGTTTTATGGTTTTAATAAGTTGTTTGTTGTTTGTTTATTGACAACCAACTACCAACCATCAACCTTTAAAAACTTGTGGATATAGACTCTCTATTAAAACCTTTTCAACATTTTGGTGTGCGGTTGGGACTTGAGTCCAGCCAAAAATTGTTGGCAAATCTTGGTAATCCCCATCATCAAGTTCCGATAATCCATGTTGCTGGTACTAACGGTAAAGGTTCTGTTTGTGCCTATCTTTCTTCGGTGATTACGGAGTCGGGATATCGCACCGGACGCTACATATCTCCCCATTTAGTTGATTGGACAGAACGCATTTGTATTAACCAACAGCCAATTTCTTCTAAGGAATTTTGCGATTTATTACTAGAAGTTAAAGCTGCTATTTCCCCAAATGATGATCTACCGACTCAGTTTGAGGTGATTACCGCAGCAGCTTGGTTATATTTTGCTCAACAAAAAGTTGATGTCGCAGTAGTAGAAGTTGGATTGGGAGGACGCTTAGATGCTACTAATGTCTGTAACCAACCTCTTGTTACAGTTATTACATCTATTAGTCGTGAACATTGGCAAATACTCGGCCCCACCGTTGCTGACATCGCTAGAGAAAAAGCGGGGATTCTTAAACCAGGATGTCCGGTGGTGATTGGCCCTTTACCATCTGATGCAGAACAAGTTGTGCGATCGCGTATTGCAGAACTAGAATGTCCTATATTTACACCACAACCTGCACATCAAATTGATCCAGAATGGGTAGAATATCAATCAGTTTTTGACTCCAAAAAAATCAAGTATCCCCTACCGCTCCAGGGACAAATTCAGTTGACGAATTCAGCCATAGCTTTATGTGCTTTAGAAATTTTGCAACAAAATAATTGGCAAATTTCTGAGCAAGCCATTATCAATGGTATGAGCAAAATCAAGTGGCCGGGACGGATGCAATGGATGACTTGGAAGAATCATCAACTATTGCTTGATGGCGCTCATAACCCAGCTGCTGCTCAAGTTTTGCGAAATTATGTAGATGTTTTATTAAATACTAAAGAAATTGATTCCCAATCCAAAATAGGCGTGACTTGGGTAATGGGAATGCTTTCTACAAAAGATCATCAGGAAATTTTTCAAGCTTTACTCAGACCAAATGATCAGTTGTATTTAGTACCAGTACCTGATTATAGTTCAGCTAATCCTGATGAATTAGCAAAATTAGCTAATGAGATTTGTCCAGAGTTAAGTGTTTATAATTGTTTTCCAAATGTAACATCCGCGTTAAAAGTAGCTTTTTCTTTGGGGGAAGATTTGGTTGTTTTATGTGGTTCGTTGTATTTAATTGGGGATTTTTTGAAACACTCAAAAATTAAATAGCTGTGATTCCACCCCTGTTGATCATGCAAAGCAATGCGATCAAAATCATTCCTAATTTTTTGACATACCTCCTTGTCCTAAAGTCCAAGGATTCCTTAATGGTTCATTGGGTTGTGCGTTTTTATATGTGGATTTAAACCCCAACTCAAAACGATCAATCCCGAAGCGTCGGAACAATTCGTTTTACTTGCGACTTGCGACTTCCTAGTTCCGACTTCGTTAACACTGCTTGCGATAGAAGCCAGGAATAAGTAGAACTGTTACGCTTCAATCTGTAAATAAACTGAAAATTAGTGCAAAATTTGTTATTAATACTACAGAAATTCGGGTTTTATTGGTTGGCATTTTTCGGAATTATTATAGTCCGATACTTCCTTGTCGCTGGGGGAGCATACTGGTTCTTCTATTCGGTTATGGGAAAACCTTTCGTGAAGCGGAGGTTACACCTAAGACCTGTAGCTTGGAAATCAATTCGACAGGATATTGAACTGTCGCTTCTCTCTGCGGTCTTTTTTGGGCTGTGCGCCGCCTTCATTATGTCAGCATACGATTCGGGAGTCACACTTTTGTACACTTCTGTCAATAAGTATGGACTGTGGTACTTAGGGGTCAGTTTTGTTGGAGTACTTGTCATCCAAGATGCGTACTTTTACTTTTTTCATCGAGCATTTCACCACCCTTTATTCTTCAAGTGGCTACACTATGGTCATCATCGTTCAGGAGACCCAACACCTTGGACATCCTTCGCCTTCGACCTACCAGAAGCTATCATCCAAGGTCTTTTCTTTGTAGGGATAGTTTTTCTGATTCCCCTTCACTTTATTACCTTAATTGCTGTCCTCATGACCATGACAGTATGGGCTGTGTTTACCCATCTGGGATTTGAACTGTTTCCCCCACGATTTTGGTTTTTTCCCCAATGGCTGGGAAAATGGTTCATTGGTTCGACACATCACGCCATACATCATCACAAGTACAGAGTACATTACGGGCTATATTTTACGTTCTGGGACAAGCTGCTGGGAACTCATGATCCTAATTATGAGGTAAAAAAAGGGGTGTAGGGGAAGTAAGGGTGTAGGGGTGTAAGAATAGTCATATAGTTTAACTATTATTACTAATACTTTGCGGGTTGGCGATCGCATTCTTCAATATATGGAATAAGCAAACCATGAGCAAAGCTCTCATCTGGTAAAAGTAAAAATATGACAGCACACATCCTGTTAGTTGAAGATGAAGTGAAATTAGCTAGATTTGTTGAATTGGAACTGACAACTGAAGGCTATCAGGTGAGTGTGGCACATGATGGTATGACTGGATTGACACTGGCGCGAGAATCATCACCAGATTTAGCAATTCTCGATTGGATGCTACCAGGATTATTAGGTGTAGAAATCTGTCGGCGTTTGCGATCAACAGGTAGTTCAATACCAATTATTTTGTTGACAGCAAAAGATGAAGTGAGCGATCGCGTAGCTGGTTTAGATGCGGGTGCTGATGACTATGTAGTCAAACCTTTTAGCATAGAAGAATTGTTAGCGAGAATTCGCGCTCATCTACGTCGCACCCAAGAAACAGATGAGGATCTATTGCAGTTTGAAGATTTGAAACTCAATCGCCGTACTCGTGAAGTTTTCCGAAATCAACGTGCAGTTGATTTAACAGCCAAAGAATTTGATTTATTAGAATATCTCCTCAGTCATCCTCGTCAGGTTTTCACCAGAGACCAAATTTTAGAAAAAGTATGGGGTTATGACTTTATGGGTGATTCTAATATTATTGAAGTCTATGTGCGTTACTTGCGTCTAAAACTAGAAGAAAACAACGAAAAACGCCTAATTCATACAGTGCGTGGAGTAGGATATGCCTTAAGGGAGTGATCGGGGATCGGGGATCGGGGATCGGGGAATAGGAATTGCTGTTTATTCTCTCCCTTGTCTCCCTTGTCTCCCTTGTCTCCAATCCCCAATCCCCGATCCCCGATCCCTAATCACTCAATGCACTAACTCAATTGCTCTTTTCGTCAACGCTTCTGCTGTCAAACCATTAAACGCCATCAACTCGCCTGCACTTGCTGTGGTTTCTCCACGTCTCCAGGCGAAGGTATCGCGCTTGCTTGTACTCCTTAACATAATTGGTTCTAACATTGCTGCTGCACCACCAGTCACACCAATTAACGCATCACCACCAAACAATTCGGCAAATTTTTCATCATTGATAAAACCACCTTCCGGTTCGGTGCAGGTATCCCAACCTGTGTCATGGGGACGATATAAACGACGGGGGTTAATAATAGAAACTATCTTCACCCCGATACCTTCTGTTTCTAAGAAAGCTGCTGCTTCAAACACTGGAATTAATGTCATGTCGCCAATCACAGCAAACACTACTTGCTGATCTCCAGCAACATCTTGCAACACCACCGCACCATCTTGTAAACCATGACGAGTCATATTAAAAGTAGTGCGAATTGGTAATGGTGATTTACTCGCGGTGATCACAATTCCCTTATTTTTGGTTCTCAAAGCCCAGTCATAACAAACTTGAATGCTGTTAGCATCAGGAGGGAACAAAGGGAAAACATTCCCATTCCGCATCATCGCTGCAAAGTAAGCTTCAATTTCTGGACGTTGGTGAGTCCAACCATTGCGTCCTTGTTCTAAAGCGCCGGCGGTGAATAATGTAATTGTCGAGGGAGTCGGACGTCTCAATTCTGCCATTGCTTGGGTGACCGTTTGCCAAATTGGTAAACCGTTAATCGCAAAAGATTCGTAGGAACACCACAAACTTCTAGCACCCATCAACGACATACCCGCAGCTAACCCAGCACAAGCATCTTCACTCAGAGGTTCGTAAACTTGTCCACCTGGTGCTTGATTATATAAGTCGTCGGTTGTGGGGTGAATAATTTTTAAGGCTTGGTTGATATTAGCAATACCTGATGCTTCGTTTCCGTCGGCGTTGGTAACCAAAAAGTTTTCATCCATTTGTCCAACTTTTGCCACTAAACGTCCCATGGCTGTTGTCGAAACTTTCGGATCACCACCCACAGTATATTCTTCTAAAGGCAATTCGCCTAAATCTGGCAAAGGATATTCAAATTCGGTAACTACTGTTTTTGCTGCTGGGCCTCCACCTGCGCGTTCGCAGTTTGTCCGTACAACTTGCCAAGCTTGCAGCGGTAAGGCGCGTTCTTTGAGTGCTTTTACAATATGGGGTGCATCCAGGGTATCTTTTGGATACAGGTTATGAGACTTTGCACCCCGCGCATGGACACCTGCGCCTTTGAGTTGTTTAATAATAAATACAGTTAGCTTACCACTCAAAGCGGATCGCGCGGCTTCATCTATACCTAAAAGTACTGCTTTGGTAAAAGCTAAACGTTGGGCAAAAGAAAAGGCGGTACTGTCTACGTAATTTACCGGTTGGTCTTTGTCATCAAAATCTTTAGCATCTACCAACACGACTTCTTCAAAGCCGTTACCATGCCAGTATGCCATCATTTGAGCGTTGGTTTTAAGCGATACCATACTATGGTGTTCTTGGCTGTAACCGTTCCACACCAACACCGGCAAAAAGTTAGTTACACCAGGGTAAGCGGTATGGAAATGAGCCATCGAACTCATAATATAAGGTTCACCTAATCCGCCATCGCCAAGGGTGAAGGGAAACAGCTTATCTTTATTTAACAAAGCAGCCGCCATGGCAAAATGTTGCCCTTGTCCCAAAGGGCCTGCTGGTGCAAGAATTCCGGGAATATAACCAGACAGGTGTCCCAACAGTCCATGTTTTTCGCGGAAGCGATCGCGCAATTGTTGTACTGTATCAATGCCCATGTCTTCTAGAGAACGATCTAAGAACATGGCACTATAAAATCCGGGGGCGTGGTGTCCCACTTCCGTAATAATATTTTTGTAACCAAGCATGACCAAAGCTGCATAAGCTTCCGCTTGAGAGGCGAAACCACCAGGGTGTCCAGAGGCTTTACTTCCGGTAATTTGCAGTGTCAGATAACGCAAAGCATCCGCAAATAGCAAGGTTTGGTATACTGCTGCTGGTTCTTCTGGATTGGCGATCGCTTCTTTTGCTGACTCTATGACTGGATTTACACCATAAGTTTCAAATTCCGGTAAAGCTTCACCAAAATATTGAATTCCTTCACAAAAATGGGGAAGCGCTGAAGTTACCTTGGAAGTAGTTGCCGTCATGCTAAGTACCTTGCTAACTCAAACGGAGATACTATAGCAATCCTAAATGACTTGTGAAAATTGAGAGGCCAGATCCCCCAGTTCCCCCACCTCATCAAAAGTCGGGGATCTTGTTGTTCATTAAGGATTTAGGAATGCTATATGAATTACTATAGATGTTCGCCTATTTAACAAAAATTTTACAACTTCACGCTTGTTACAATTGATTGCTATTCAACATCGTCAAGATAGGTAGCTTCTATTGGTGGTCAATGGGTACTCGTTTGTGGTAAACGTGAATTTAGGGAATGCCATCGCTCATCAGTAAAATATAGGACTTATACCATTTCACAAAAAACCTGATACAAATACAGACCCTGTACCAGACGCGATATATCGCGTCTGGTACAAAATTTATATGTATCGTAATTAATGTGAATTGGTATTACGCAAAAACTCTCCCAAACTCTTATTTCTACCTTTCAGGACGCCACTGCGTGTCTACGTGTCCTACCCTACGGGAAGTCGCTTGCGCGTCTAATGCGTCCTACTCTACCTTGAAGCCGCTGACGCGTCTACGTGGTACCCAAAGGAAAGCCTATGAGCGTCCTTTGTAACAGACCAATAACCAATAACCAATAACCAATGACCAATGACCAATGACCAATGACTACTGTGGTTTGTCTGACTGTTGAGATTGAGGAGGACATTCAAATTTATAGCCAACACCACGTACAGTCTGAATTAATGCTGGTTGGCTAGCATCAACTTCTATTTTCTTGCGAATTTGACCTATGTGTACATCTACAACCCGTTGGTCACCGACGTATTCATAATCCCAGACTTCTTGGATGAGTTCAGCTCTTCGCCAAACTCGACCTGGATGACTAGCCAAAAAATGCAACAAGTCGAACTCCAAAGCAGTTAGGGGTACTGGTTCATGATTGAGTGTTACTTCTCGCCGCACCGGGTCAATCATCAACTTTTCAAAGATTAGACGTTTCTGTTCTGCTGTAGTTACAACTCTTTGACGCCGCAAAATAGCTGCGACTCTGACTTCAAGTTCTCCCAATCCAAATGGTTTGGTGAGATAGTCATCAGCACCTTTAGAAAAGCCGCGAATCTTGTCAGCTTCATCTGCACGGCTGGTTAACATCAGAACAAAAACCCCATTGCGGCTTTGCATTTCTTGACAGAGGTTGAAGCCGATCATGTCTGGTAAATTAACATCCAAAATGACCAAATCTGGATTAAATTGCTCAAACAGAGCTAGAGCTGTTTTACCATCTTCAGCAGCCTCCACCTGATAGTTCTGCTTCATCAAAAAGCGTTGGATTAAATTCCGTACCGCAGGGTCGTCATCGACAACAAGAATCTTGGCGGGAGCCATGACCATCACTTTACACAAAAATTTATTAGGATAAACATACAGGTTGCGCTAAAAACGCATTTCCTGCCGAGGACAAAATAAAATCTACAAGGTTAAGGCATAAATTTCCTGAATGATCCAAATATTAGTTTAATCAGGATTTTCGACTACTAGAGTGCGAATCTTAAATTATCATGCCACCCTGAACTTTTTTAGGCTAATAGTTGTTAACCTTGGTTGTAACAAGTAGATGCTCTTACGTTAGCCGCAATACTAAGTAAATTAAGATACTTTTATATCTTTATCACTTAGTGATTTCAACGCTATTAATTTTAAATCTATATGCGGCTTTATGGTACAAGAGTAATGTAAGGCTTTTTAATTAAAACTTAATCAAGGTACATTCAACAACCAAATTGGAAAGGGAAAAGGTATTTTTTTCATAAAAAAAAGGTTTGTAGGTATTTTTAACTCAAATTCTAGAGTAGAGCTAGAATTTGTGAACGACATGAGGGGATACACGGAGTTATAGCAATATGTTAAAGTGTTTATAGTTAAAAGTACCAGTTCAATTCTGCTTATTGAAAACTTTGGATTGAAAGCCCCCTCATTATTAAGATGGCTTTTGATAAAATTTTGATAAAATTTTATAACATAACTTATATCCACAACACAGGCAGAGTCTCGCCTTATGGCTTCAGAACCTGTCTAGAAATGGTCGGTCTTTGCACCAGAAGAGTTTTGCGCGAGCTGGTCATTGAACTTTGTCAGATATCGGTGGAACATACCGAGGTGATGCTTGTGGAGGGTAAAGTAATCTGAAGTTTCGCTGTATGGATTTGTCCTTAGGTCATTTTCGATCTCCCGTGGAACCAATAATCCCTGTACTTTCAGGACAGGGAGTGTCAAAGGTGCTACGATTCAGGTATGATATATAATAAATTGACCGAAACATTGGTTTCGACCGACATAAAATCTCAACTTATTTTTTTGTAAATAAATATTGCTGCCGAGTAAGGCTAAACCAACAAACTCACCATGAGCGAGCAAACTCCCTACGAAAAACTTGGGGTATCTGAAGAAGCTAGCTTCGATGAAATTCAAGATGTTCGTAATCGCCTCTTGCAGCAACATAGCGGCGACAGCAAGCGTCTAGAAGTAATCGAAACGGCTTACGATGCGATTTTGATGGATCGCTTGCGGATGCGCCAAGAAGGAAAGATTAAAGTACCAGAACGCATCCGATTTCCAGAACGCCTTGTCCAAGCACCTCCAAAAGAAACTCCGGCGCCTCGCGAAAAGTCGCCTATATGGCTGCAAAATTTTCTAGATAAACCAACACCAGCAGATGTAATTTTACCTGGTGCTTGGTATCTGGGTTTAAGTGCCATCAGTGTGTTTTACCCAGGCGGTGGCGATCAAGTTTTACAAATGGTGTTAGTAGTTGGTGTAGGTATTAGTATTTACTTCATTAATCGTAAAGAAGGTAAATTTGGTCGAGCAGTTTTATTTATTCTAGTTGGTCTAATTACTGGTTTAATTGCTGGAGGAATAATTGCTAATTTGATATTGCCACAAATACAGCCGTTTGTTAGTCTGACACCAAATCAGTTTTCTACGGTGGTAACTTTTGCTTTATTGTGGTTGATTAGTAGTTTTCTTAAGTAATAACTCGAAAAAGGGAAAAGGAAAAAGGAGAATGATCAAATGGTACTCAAAAAACTCCTTTAACCTTTAACCTTTAACCCTGACCCAGTTGATTAGCAATTATCTAGTAGCTGTTGGTTGTAAAACTTGCTCTAAAACTAAATCAACAGCAGCACTGAAATTTTTAACAATAAAATCTGGCTGATAAAATTCCAATTGTGCGCGATCGCGGATACCACTCTCTACAGCAATTGCCTTGATCCCATGCTTTTTAGCAGCAGTGATATCAGCTTCTGTATCTCCTACCATCCATGTATCTGTAGCGGCTGGTAGTTCTTTTAACGCTCGTGCCATCAATAAAGGTTTATCATCAATGTCACGAGTTTTCACATAATCATTACTCAGACAATAACAGCGATTCTTGGGGAAAAATTTACTTAAATCATACTGTTGGAAAGCATAATCTAGCTCTCTGACTCGGCGCATAGTCATAACCGCTAAATCAACGCCAGCTTCTTGAAGTTTTAACAAAGTATCCACAGCACCATCTGCTAGGCGATCATACTGGAAATAAGGTTCTGTATGTACCGTATTTCGCCGCAGCTTGGAAAACTCTTGCGCTTGTAATTCATCTAAACCAGAAGCCATAGCAATTTGGGTTTCACCGATGCGCGATCGCTTCATTTGCCAAAATTCTGCTTTTGAAAGTTCTCGCACTGGTTGAGATGGACGGCGAATTTGCTGTAAACAGAACTGATACACACGATAGTATCGTTCTGAAACATCCATAATTGGGCCGTCAAAGTCTGTAATAAGTCTTAACATTTTGTTAAAAAAATAATACTTAAATTTACCTTTACACTAGCCCAGATTTAAGCATGTTTGAGTTTTAAATATTTAATGAATGAGTTTTGGATTACTAATCAGATAGATGTAGGTTTGCGATCAGCTTCTAAATAAAAAACGTTACCGCAGTGAAGTACTTTCTTGCGGCAACAACGAAAGATGAATAAAATAGAAAAAAGGCAATTGGAGATATACTATGCCTACTGTTTATTTAAAAGACGGAGAAACTGTAGAGGTCAGTCTAGAAGACTTAGAAGATTACCTATACGAAAATCAGAAGCACATTGAGACTCGCCGCAAAAAACTGCGTAGACCTCTTACAGACAGTGCTGTAACTTTTACTAGCAGTAAATAATTACCGTTACATCAGGTAAATATTCTGCTTCAAACTCTCCATTTGCTAACTGGTCTTTAGTTTTAGCAAAATAAACATTACAACTGACAAAAATTCTGTATTCCGTCATTGGTTCGTCATTTGGTGATGGAATGTATTCTTTTTCTGCTCCTTACGAGTTTCGGATTTATGCTCATGCAGTTCGCAGAACAGGAGGAAAGCTGGATGGTAAGTATTTTGCTAGTTTGAGTAAGACAGCAGAAATTTGCCAGATGAGTGTTCGTAAAGCCCAGTACGCACTGAAATTTCTTTGCGAAGCAGGTTTTTTAATTCAGGAAAAGCGTAAAGGGCGAACAGATCAGTACAGAATAAATCACAGCCGTGAATGGGCGAAGTCAGAAGATTTAGAAGCAATTCGAGAAAGAGTTACAGGTTTTAAGAGAAAGCGTACTAAGGATAAAAATAAATCAGCGAAATCTAAAGATTCAGCAACGGAAAAACATAGTGAAACTGAGAATTTCAGTTCACCAACTGCTTAGAATCATGTGTAGTGACTTTTTTTGGGGCTTGTATCAAACATAGCCCCAATTCCAGTTTCTTGCTTCTATAAAGTATTAATTAATCCATAAAGATACCTAGTACCAAAGTAAAATGACCGCCTACTAACCTCTACCCTCTATTCTCTAACAAGCACCTCGTTTCATTTGTTCTCGTTCTATGGCTTCAAATAAAGCTTGAAAATTGCCTTCACCGAAACCTTGAGCTTGACGACGACGTTCTATGAATTCAAAGAAAAAAGTCGGCTGTCCAAAGATAGGCTGAGTGAAAATTTGTAGTAGTAAAGCATGAGGAGTCTGTGGGTTCCAGTCCACCAAAATTTCTTGTTGAGCGATCGCTTCTAATTGCTCACCAGTCAGGGGAAGTTCTCGACGTTCTTTGATCTGGGAGTAATAAGTTTGGGGAACTGGGAGCAAAGATAAACCACAAGCACGAAATTGAGCGATCGCACTGACAATATTCACAGTACGTAAAGCAATATGTTGAATTCCTGGCCCTTGATTAACATTTAGAAATTCCTGAATTTGGGAATTAGCTGAAGTTGGTTCGTTAATGGGCAATTGTACATTGCCACAGCGAGAAACCATCACTTGGCTAGACAAAGAAGAGCGATCAGTTTGAATTTTAAATGTCTGCTGGGGTTGAAAATCAAGAATTTTTTCATACCACCTTACCGCACGCTCTAGATCACCAACTGCGACATTGAGGACAATATGATCTATGGCGGTGATTGAAGGGGAGGTACAGACTAATGTTTCACTATTGTCTGCATCTTCCGAAACTGCATTAGTTAAAAAACCTCTTTCAATCAACGTATGTGTTACACAACCCCAAGCAGCTATTTTGCTCCACTGAATGTATTTATCTCCTTGTTGATGATATTGAATGGGTTGTAATACTTTAGCACCGTATGCTTGAGCGCGAGCGATCGCTGCTTCTACATCTTCAATTGCAAAAGCAATATCTGCTACACCGGGGGGATGTTGACAGAGAAAATCTGCGACTGGACTGATAGGTAATAGTGGTGAAGACAACAAAAAGCAAACAGAACCACTTTTCACTGCTTCTGTACAGGTGTGAAAACTACTTTCGTTGTCTATGTGTATAAAAGGGGTTAAGAGTGTCGAACTTTCAACGGTTTGAAAACCAAGATGACTGACAAACCAATCACGCCAAGCTTTAGCATCTTCCACGTAAAAGTGAACCCAATTAATTTTCATAAGGTAAGAGAATCCAGCACGACAGCCTATCTGTCTCGTTATTTTGCCTTTTTTGCTGAATTTTCAAGTCATTCCTAAGCAAGATAATTTGTCATTTGTCATTGGTCATTTGTCATTGGGAATTGGGCCGAAGTGCATTGATGTTTATTCTCTCCGTTGTCTCCGTTGTCTCCGTTGTCTCCGTTGTCCTCCTTTTCTCCCTTGTCTCCGTTGTCTCCCTTGTTCTCCTTGTCTCCGTTGTCTCCGTTGTCCTCCTTTTCTCCCTTGTTCCTCTTACCAATTTTTAATTTTTAATTGATCAGTCTCCCAACTTCCACTAAATCTCGCTACCGATCGCCAACCGTACTCCCCAAAAGATAATTAAAGCTGCAATAGCTAGCCCGTCACGTCTTTTGAGGCGTAAATCGTGCCATTGGACTCGATGTTCATTGGGGCTGGTAAAACCTCTTACCATCATTGCATTCGCCATTTGTTCTGCTCTTAGTAGTAGATTTTCCAAAAGCCTCTCTGCTACTAGCATCCAAACTTTGGTTGCTCCTTTGAATCCCAATTTTTTCCAATTTATTGCTCTTGTCATGACAGAGCGAACTAAATTCTGAATTTCTTCTAATACCAAAGGTATAAACCGTAACGATAAAGTCAACATTAATGTAATTTCAGTTACAGGTATATTAAACCTTTGTAGCGGTTGCATTAAGCTTTCGAGAGCGGCTGTGATTTCTTCTGGTGCGGTTGTTAATAGATATAAATTAGTACTATAAATAACAGTAAATAATATTGTACTTAGGCTGATTGCTAAATATAAAGAACGACGAGTTACTTTGATTGCGCCTTTTTCAAATAGTACGTAACTATATTTTTGTTGCTTGTGAGTGGGTAAGGTTTTACTAGTTGAAGTTGCAGTTGCAGTTGCAGTTGCAGAAATAGTTGGATTTGGTTGCTGAGTTAAGATGAAATCGTTAGCTGGTAAGCGTGGTTGATAGCTTATACCCAAACCATCAGGGCTAATAGCACCAATCACTAACACAAAAAAGCATAGCATTAGTAACCAGCCCATCTGCTGCTGCCAAACTCGCTTAGGAATTCTAGCGATTAAGGTAGCAAGAATCAACAATGCTACTAGTAACACTCGCCACAAGTTGTTAGCAAAAATGTAGGTTGTGAGAAAGCTCATCAACCAGATAAACTTGACACGTGGGTCAAGTTTATGTAACCAAGTTTGCGGTTGTTCTAGATAAAGACCTATTGGTAGCGATCGCAGTAAATCCATGTTTAGTCATTGGTCATTGGTCATTGGTCAAGTGTCATTGGTGATTGGTTATTGGTTATTTATCATTGGTCAATTGGCTGCTCATCTGTTGATGGTACAAGCTCCTAGATTTCATAAAGAACCAATCCAAAATCTAAAATCCGAATGACAAATGACAAATAACAATAATTACACGCGGGCTGCTCTATTATTACTAGCATTTTCCACATCTCGTGCTTTTTTACTCCGCCAGAAGAATCGGATCGGCGTACCCTTAAATCCTAATTGCTGTCGGAATTGTCGTTCGATATAGCGGCGGTAGTTATCGTTAAAACGTTTAGCATCATTGACAAACAATGCTATTGTCGGTGGCCGAGTGGTAACTTGTGTACCGTAATAAATTTTACCTTGTTTGCCACTACGGCTGACTGATGGTGAATGCCAGCGAACAGCTTCCTCTAGAACTTCGTTGATTACCGACGTACTGACGCGACGCTTATGTTCCTCCGCTGCTTGCTCCACCAATTCCAAAATCTTCTCTACTCTTTGTCCAGTCAAAGCGCTAACAAAAATAGTTTCCGACCACTCAGTAAAATGCAGCCTTTCTTGCAAATGTTTTTCGTAATCGTAGATAGTATAAGAGTCTTTGTCTACCGCGTCCCACTTATTGACCACAAGAACACAGGCCCGACCTTCTTCGATTATCCGTCCAGCTAATTTTTGGTCTTGTTCAGTAACACCATCAATAGCATCAACAACCAATAAAACTACATCGGCGCGACGAATTGCTTTAAAAGCGCGGTTAATACTAAAAAACTCAGGCCCATATTCTACGTTTTTCTTTTTGCGAATTCCGGCGGTGTCGATCAAAAGATAGGTTTTACCATCACGTTCTATCTTAGTATCAATTGCATCGCGGGTAGTACCAGAAATTGGGCTAACAATTGCTCTCTGTTCACCAACAAAAGCATTCAATAAGCTTGATTTTCCGACATTTGGGCGTCCGACAATTGCGATTTTGATTTCATCAATGTCTGGAATATTTTGAATTGGTGGTAAATAATTTACCAATACATCTAGCAAATCTCCCGTACCACTACCATGAATAGCAGAGACGGCGAAAGGTTCACCTAATCCTAAATTCCAAAATTCAGCAGCTTGGATTAAACCTTGTTCTGGAGATTCACATTTATTTACAGCCAACAGCACGGGTACAGGTTGTTGTCGTAACCATGTAGCGATTTCTTCGTCAGCTGCTGTCGATCCAGTCATACCGTCAACTACAAAAATTGCCGCACTGGCTTCCGCAAGCGCAGCCATAGCTTGTTGGCGAAT
The DNA here is from genome assembly GCF_004323185.1 of Westiellopsis prolifica IICB1. Lineage (GTDB taxonomy): Bacteria > Cyanobacteriota > Cyanobacteriia > Cyanobacteriales > Nostocaceae > Pelatocladus > Pelatocladus prolificus_A. Next base: position 950,257 of record NZ_NAPS01000001.1, on the reverse strand, counting down.
TAATGGTAAAAATTCGGTGTCATCATTAAAGACTAAACCACCAGTATCGACAACCATAAATTCACGATCGCGCCAAAAAGCAGGTAAGTATGTGCGATCGCGCGTTACTCCCGGTTGATCATAAACAATAGCAGATTGCTCTCCCGCCAAACGATTGACAAAAGTCGATTTACCCACATTCGGGCGACCAATAATAGCTACGATAGGAAGTTTCATAATCTCGATGCAGAATACTGCAAATCTTTATTGTAGCGATTAGAGCGGTTCTTTTTATCTGTTTACCATTTAATTGTAGAACTTACGCACACTCTATTAATCCTTGGCGTTCTCGGCGTCTTGGTGAGACCAGCCCCCGTCTTGGCGGTTTCCGTCACGTAGACGCGGAGCGGCTTCCCGTAAGGGTAGGGGGACTGGCGAACCCGAAGGGCGGTTCAATTAGAATTCAAATGTAACCAAGAGTCTATAAACAATAAACTATATTTTTGATAATTCAATGCCAGTCACCAAAAAAGTTTTTCGTGTTGATGACCTGAATGTGCAAATTTACAAGTGTGAAACTGAATTAGCCGATAATGTAGCAGAAATTGCCCGGAATTATTTACAAGAAATCCTCCAAAAAAATGGTCATGCTGCTGTATTGCTAGCCACAGGTAATTCTCAGATAAAATTTCTCAATGCATTGATAGCATTCGGTGGTATAGATTGGTCACGGGTTACTTGTTTCCATTTGGATGAATACTTAGGAATTTCTGCTGATCATCCTGCTAGTTTTCGACACTATCTACGAGAACGTTTTCACAAACGAGTCAATTTGAAAGAATTTCACTATATCGAAGGTAACGCTTTAGAACCTCTAGTAGAATGCGATCGCTACAGCAAATTATTGCAAGCACAACCAATTGATTTATGTTGTTTAGGTGTGGGAGAAAACGGACACATTGCTTTCAACGATCCATCTGTGGCTAATTTCCAAGATGCTGACAGTGTGAAATTAGTGAAATTAGATCAAGCTAATCACGAACAGCAAGTCAAGCAAGGCCATTTTCCAAGTTTAGAAGCTGTACCAAAATATGCTTTTACAGTTACGATTCCCATGATTTGCTCTGCAAACAAAATTTTCTGTCTTGCACCAGGAAAGCATAAAGCTAAAATAGTGCAACAGATGCTACAAGAAAATATTAGTACAGCTTGTCCTGCTTCTGTTCTTCGCAAATATTCTCAAGCAACATTATTTTTGGATCAAGATTCTGCTTCATTGGTTAGTCAATAAATTTTTATATTTATATTTTTAACGCAAACAACGTATTGCTTCTAACAAACCTCTAGCTTTATTCAAAGTTTCTTCGTATTCTTTTTCTGGTTCAGAATCAGCTACCAACCCTGCGCCGGCTTGGACATATACCGTATTATTCCGTAGAATCATTGTGCGAATGGCGATCGCAGAATTCAATTGTCCTTCAAAATCGTAATATCCATACACACCGGAATACACACCGCGCCGGCTCGGTTCTAACTCATTGATAATCTCCATTGCGCGAATTTTGGGTGCGCCGCTAACTGTTCCAGCTGGGAAACAAGCTTTGAGTAAATCCCAAGCTGTTTTACCAGGTGCTAATTTACCCACTACATTGCTAACAATGTGCATCACATGGGAGTAGCGTTCAATGATCATTAACTCATCTACCTTCACCGTACCGCTTTGGCACACACGCCCTAAATCATTACGTCCCAAGTCAACAAGCATGACATGTTCGGCTATTTCTTTGGGATCTTTGAGTAATTCTTCTGCTAAAGCTATGTCTTGCTGGGGTGTTTTACCCCGTGGACGAGTACCAGCAATCGGACGCACTGTAGCCAATAAATCTCCTTCAAAATCGCGTTCGGCTTTTACCATGACTTCTGGACTCGAACCAATAATTTGCCAATCCTGGAAGTTGAAAAATGCCATGTAAGGAGAAGGATTAATCTGACGCAGAGAACGATACAAAGCAAAAGGATCGCCTGTGTATTCTGTTGATAAGCGCTGGGAAATTACTACCTGAAAGATATCCCCAGCTTTGATGTATTCTTTTGCCTTTTGAACGCTGTTACAAAATTTCTGACGGGTGAAATTACTCTGATACTCTTCTACTCCTGGTACTTCCGTTACTCTGTTACTTCCTGGAGGATTCCATTCTAATAAAGTATTTTGTCCAGATAAAGGCAGAGATAATTTATCGACCATGCGAGTCACGCGATCGCAAGCCTTTTGATAGGCTGTTTGTAAATCTACATCTGGATCACGCAAATCGGCGTAAGCAACAGCCCAAATTTTCCGCTTCACTTGGTCAAAAATTAACAGATGGTCTACCTGCATCCACACAGCATCAGGAATATTACGGTCATCTTGTGGATGAATTGGTACACGCGGCTCAATCCAATTGATTAATTCATACCCCCAAAACCCAAATAAACCACCAATTCCCGGTGGTAGCTGGGGTAATTTCACAGGATAAAAAGGTTCTAAACATTTTGTTAAAGCTGCAAATGGATCACCCGTAAATACAACTTGTGAACCATCACGGTGCATTTGAGTCGTGCGATCGCCCCTAACTTCTAAAATCCACAGTGGATCACAACCCAACAAACTATAACGCCCGATATTTTCTCCACCTTCTACCGATTCCAACAAAAAACTATAAGGTTGTCCAGCACAAACTTTATACCAAGCGGAAACTGGTGTATCTAAATCTGCTACCCATTCCTGATATACCGGGACAAAATTACCATTTTTAGCTAATTCGCAGAATTGAGAGAAATCAGGGAAAATCATAAAATCATCAAAAACAGGGAACAGGGAACAGGGAACAGGGAACAGGGAACAGGGAACAGGGAACAGGGAACAGGGAACAGAGAACAGGGAATGGGTGTGGATTTTCTTTTCCCTAATCTTTATTTCTTGTTTCCATATCTATGAGGTGTAATTAATTTATTTAGGCACTTATTTCAATGATTAAACACTAAAGCCAAACCATAAAATAACACTAGCCCTACGAAGAGCTGACTGTAGGGCTGGATAGATTTTATATTTTATATTTCAGAACTTGTACTACTTTAGTTATTAATTCTTAATTATTTTCAGCAAACTCTAGTTAGGTTAGCAATATAGGGCAAACGCGGAGACTAAAAGACGCGGCGAAACGGAGAAAGTTTGAGAAACATTTTCCCCGTATCTCCGTGTCTTTAGTTTACCGTGTCTGCGTTAGTGACTATTTCCTTAATTCAGTATCAATTAAGGAGCGTCGTAGGTAGCTGTGCCACTGAACTTGACTTTAGAAGGACTGGGATTTTGACCGATTCTGCGATCGTTGTAACGTACTTTCTCCCGACCTGCGTTGACTTTCTCAGGGAAGACACCATCAGCCGGATGAATGTAGACCGTTTCGCCGTTAGGATAAATCCGGTAAATTTTGTAATCTGTGATTTTGAATTTCCGGAGTTGTCCACCTAGAGCAATGCATTGCTCTTTACGAGCTAAATATAGCAAGTTTTGTCCTTGCGACATAACGGCAGCGCCACCTGTAGGCATTTCAAAGACTTGCTCTTTCGGGCTAGTCCAAGTGATAGCGTATTTTTCTTCGACTTCTGCTTTTTTGAGCAGACCGCCAGTGCTGCCGCCAAATTTCGGAGTTTGTCCAGAAAGTGTTTCTGCCATAAAGCGTCTCTCAACGTTTTTACGGCATCGTAACACCGCTGATGGGGACATATGGCGATTGTGTAAGGAACTGTAACAGTTGGTCAAACAATTTTGAATTTTAGATTTTAGATTTTGGATTTTGGATTAACCTCAACGATGGGTATGGTGAAATGAAACTGACTACCCTGGTTTTTGCCCTCGGATTCTGCCCAAATATCACCTCCCCAGCCATTGACAATTTGACGACATATTGCTAAACCCAGACCTGTACCGCCTGTGCTACGTCTGAGCGCTCCCTCTTCTTGATAAAAGCGGTCAAATACAATTTCTAAGCGATTGGGTTCAATACCTCGTCCTGTGTCTGCTACAGTGACTTCAACCATTGGCGCGTCATTGCGAACGGCTTTGATGGTAATTAGCCCATTGGGTGGTGTGAATTTGCAAGCGTTGTCTACGAGTTTGGCGATGACTTCGACCAACCAATCACCGTCAGCTTTGACTAAAGGTAGGTTACGTGCTAATTCTGTTGTAATCTGGGGCAATTTTTCATCCCCTGCCAAGCGGGTGCGAAGACGACTTAGGGCTAAATCGACACACTCTTGTAAGGTTAGTGATTCAGGATGCCATTCTACTCGCCCACTTTCTAAGTTGGAAAGCGTGAGGAAATCTTGGATCAGCTTTCGCATCCGTTCGGAGTCGGAAAGAGCGGTGTTTAGCATTACCTGGCGCAATTCTAAGGGCATATCTGGTTCGGTAGCCAGACTTTCCAAGCACACCTGAATTGTGGATAGAGGTGTACGTAATTCATGACCGGTGATGGCGATCAGGTTGCTACGTGTACGATCTAGGGCTTCTAATTGTTTGTTGAGTTCTCCAAGATTGGCGTAGGCTTCGGCTTGAATTAGAGCAGTTCCGATGTGAGTGGCGATCGCTTCTACTAAATCTAATTCACCAGCCTGCCAATCATGGGGAGTTTCACCACAATAATGCAATTCTACTATACCCAATAGCCGCCCTTGAAAAAGCACTGGTTCCATCAGCCAAGAGCGAATCCCATATCTCTCGACAATTTGCCACAGCGCTTTCGAGTTAATTACCCGCGAGTCGTTGAAAGTATCAACAACTCGGACACCTTCACTCTGGATGACCACTTCCTCAAACAGAGGATTGTTTTCTAAAGGCCAAGTTTGTCCCAAAAAAGACAAAACACCGGGAATTAAAAACTCGTGTTCAATGATGGCTTGGGCGTCTGTAGCTTGAGCGCGGTAAATTAAACAACGACAAGCCCCTAAGTTTTGTCCTAATTCTTGGGCTGCTACCCTGAGAATTTCGTGAGGATCGAGCGATCGCCTAATTGCGGTACTAATTGAGTTGACTAATCTTTCTTTTCGTGCTTGGGCAGAAATCGAACGGTAAGCTTTATGCAATTTGTATTGACTCGCTTGCAAATAAGTCACTAAACGTTGCACAAACGGATCGGTATCAATATCGCAAGCGTATTCACTCAGTAATTGCTTGGCTCTGTTGCTACTCTTGCGCCCTCCGAGACCAAAGCGCTGACATGCTTGATCGATTTTATCTCTTAACTCTGGTCTATAGGCTAAAATCCGCTTTAGCAAAAGTTCGGCAGCTTTGAGGCTGACTCCCCGTTCCGCTGTCCAAATTCCTTCAAATCTTCGCGCCGCGTCCATATCCAAACCAGGGCTTAATTCTCGTATTTCCCTATTCTTAGCTAAAGAACCAAGACTTTCCCGACAGACTAAACAAGTAGCATAGTTTTGAGCTATGACTACCAAATGCCACTCTTGGCTGAGAGCATCATCTGGTTCAAAAGCGACCTTTTCGTAAAATTCCGAGCTGTTAGTAAAATCAGTTTCTGGCGCAGATAATACATATACCTGATTACTTCGCTGGGCAAGTCGCTGATAGCGATGAGCTTCCTGACGATAAAATCGCTCTCTTTGAAAGCTAGCAATTATCAAAGGCTGCTCTAGAGTAGCAGCTAAAACCTGATCCTCCATCGCGTGGGATAAGGCTGTTAGCGATGCTTTGAAGTATAGTTGGGGCCGCAGGTTGGGTATAGCCTGTAGCAAATCACTCAGCACGGAAGTTGAAATGCTCATGAACGTCCTAAAAGAGCCACAATTCTGGACATGATTCACGTCACAGCTGCATTGTACAAATTACAACGGCCTTTCAAATCAAGCATTTCGTTGCAATATGTAAAGAATGGTGAACACTGCCAGCAGAGCGACGCTGTAAATTGGGTAAGAACGCAATCACGCAAAAGTCGTGGAGGCGGAACAATGAACAAGATTCATTGCCGAGAAACTCAAAAACTCAATCAAAAAATTGAGATGAAAGTTCCTGTGTTTTGTGTTTTTCTACGCAAATTTTTATTTCACTTTAGAATTATAAAGATTTGATAATCTGACTTTGATGCGTTTTTGCCCACTAGCTAAATGTGATTATCATTTATTTTTGGTAGCATAACTCACAAAGTTTTGATCACGCGTCTTTTTTGATGTTGACGCTCAACTGAACCTGAAAAATATATATTTTATACGGAATACTGGCTGATGACACCGGATATATTGATGACACCGGAGAGGATTTTTCTGGATGGAAAAACTTTTGTCCCCGCAGAACTACTACCTATACCTGAATGGCCTTGTGTCATTAGCGAAAGAGCGCAGTTGACACTGACTGTTAAAGATGATGACTTATTTTTCGTTACAGATACTCTAGGTAATATTTCTGCGTGTTCGCTCACTGAAGGCAACCCTAGTATGGGGCTATTTTGTGCTGATACACGATTTTTGAGCCGCTTAGAGTTGCAAATTGATGGGCGATCGCCTGTGTTATTAAGTAGTACTGCTGACAAGGGTTTTTCACTGTCAGTTTTATGTACTAATCCGAGAATCGATGATCGCCTCCAAGCTGAAACAATCGGGATCCGCCGAGAACTAGTCCTGAATGGCGCACTTTTTGAGGAATTAGAAGTATCGAATTATAGCACAAGTACAATCAATTTTGAACTGAGTATTAGCTTTGATGGCGATTTTGCTGATTTATTTGAAGTCAGAGGTTTTGGTAGAGAAAAGCGAGGAAAGCTTTTGCGTCTGATTGAGCCGACTTTTGAGGAAGATACAGCAGTTTCCTTGGATGGTGCTTCACCTCTGAAAATTCACCCTGCTGCATCCGACGATAAATCTTTAACACTGGCTTACCAGGGTGTAGATGGCTTGGTGATGGAATCTCGGATTAATTTCCAGCATCGACTACCAGACACTTTCAAAGGTTACACCGCAATTTGGCAGCTAGAGTTAGCATCGCACGAAAAACAAAAATTGGGCTATCGAGTCAATATGCTCACAAATAACAAGCCCAGTTCTACTGTCAGCGCTCCTGTTACCTTGGGTCAAGCAAAAGCTGCTGAGATCATGGAAGAGCAAAATTGGGTGCAACAAATTACACGTATTCGCACGGACGAAAAAGGTGTTGTCAATCGTGTGATTGAACGCGCCGAAGAAGACATGTATTTGTTGCGTCAGTCCTTTGGCAAATATAAAACTGTGTCGGCGGGAGTACCTTGGTATTCAGCATTATTTGGTCGGGATTCTATCATCACAGCTTCCCAAACTTTGATGCTAAATCCTGAAATTGCCAAAGAAACTCTGATTCTGTTATCTAAATATCAAGGTAAAGCCGAAGATGAGTGGCGCGACGAACAACCAGGTAAAATTCTCCACGAATTACGTTTGGGAGAATTAGCCCGGTGTCAGGAAATCCCCCACACTCCATACTATGGTACTGTTGATGCTACTCCTTTGTGGCTGATGCTATACGCCGAGTATTATGCATGGACACATGATACAGAAACTTTAGAATACTTATGGCCGAATGCATTGGCAGCGATGGATTGGATTGATCGCAACATTAAAGAAACTGGCTACCTCAGCTATCAGCGTAAATCCAAACGTGGTTTAGCTAACCAAGGCTGGAAAGATTCTGGTGATTGTATTGTCAATCGTAAAGGCGATTTAGCCAACGGGGCGATCGCTCTTTGTGAAGTCCAAGGTTACGTCTACGCAGCCAAAATGCGTTTGGCAGAAATTGCTAGAATGAAAAAGCGCTTAGATTTATCAGATCGTTGGCTAGAAGAAGCCAAAAATCTTAAACTGCGCTTCAACAGAGATTTTTGGATGGAAGACCAAGATTTCTGTGCTTTAGCTTTAGATGGAGATGGGAAACAGGTAGACAGTATTACCTCCAATCCTGGTCATTGTCTACACTTGGGTATTTTTACGCCAGAAAAAGCTTACAGTGTCGCCGAACGCTTACGCGCACCAGATATGTTTAATGGCTGGGGTATTCGCACCCTCAGCAGCTTGTCACCTGCTTATAATCCGATGGGATACCATATTGGTTCTGTCTGGCCCCATGATAATTCTTTAATTGCCATGGGATTGCGATCGCTCGGTTTAGTCGATCAAGCCTTGGAACTTTTTGAAGGTTTATTCGACATGACTAAAAAGCAGTCTTATAATCGCCCTCCAGAGTTGTTTTGCGGTTTCGAGCGTACCACTGATGACAGCTGTCCTGTACAGTATCCAGTTGCTTGTACACCCCAAGCTTGGGCTACAGGTAGTGTTTTTCAGTTGCTGCATATGATGGTGAATCTAGTCCCAGATGCGCCCAACAACTGCTTACGAATTATCGACCCTGCTTTACCAGAGTCAATTAAACGCTTGTCCCTGCATAATTTGCGAGTCGGTCCCACCATCCTTGATTTAGAATTCGAGCGTTCCGGTAACACCACAGCTTGCCGCGTCGCCAAAAAACGCGGTAATCTCCGGGTAGTCATCGAAGCCTAGACTAGAGAAGAAATTAAGGGTTAGGGATTAGGAACTAGGGACTAGATTCTTACCCGATCCCCGATCCCCGATCCCTAACTTTCCTCTTGACTTTCTCTTTTCTGTCCTGGTGAAGATTCGTAAAGAGCATCAAGTTGTTGACGAGCATCATCGACGTTGATAGAACGCATGACTAACAAGGGTTCTTTAATTAGATTGCCAGAACTATCTAACAATTCTGGATGAGGTGTGAGTCCCTTTCTTGATGTTATGTGGGGATAGTTACCTTGATTTGCCATTGACGAGTACCTAGCTGGATAACTCCGGTCTCTATCAAAACTGAACATGATTAAATTGCGGATTAAATTGCCAACAGCGATAAAAGCAAGAATTGTAAAAGCCAGAATATAAAGCAGATGTAACATCGGGTTTTCCTCCAGGGGCAAAAATCTTAAAATCATTTGTGACAACGATTTGTTTCGCCTAGTTTTATTTAAAAACTATGGCAAACCACCAAAAACTCTGTTCCTAAGCCTATGTTTGCGGTCTTAATTTGTAAATCAAAAATTAGTGTCTTATAAGTTACATAACTCACTTAAGTAAAAATCTTGTTAAAGGTTTTTGAGCTTCTGTTATTTATACACCGTCTTGCTGTGGTGAATTTGCGTGTTCACTCCGGAAATACATCGCTACTTTCCAGCATTGCGATAACAATTGATGCCAAGGCATTAATGTTGCCATATCAATCCCAACTTGTCCTTCTGTTGCACTAAACAGCATCTTGGCTGTGTTCACCTCTTCTTGGGCTTGCTTGACTCGCTCTAGCAAAGCAAATTGCTCCTGGCTACTCAGAAAATTCAGTTGCTCTGTTTCCAGCAAGTTACGCGATCGCGCAAACCAATACTGAAAATCTTCCAACAGCGGTTGCAAAACTGTCTTTAGCAACTCAGGCTCTGGTAAATTTGAGTCTCGCATAATTGACAAGCATATTTCTAACTTTCTTACTAATATTAACGCTATTTACGATTCTTAACATTTAGAATATATCACTCATAGGTTACAATTTTGTAAAAAACTGTATTTTGTATTACATATTAATATTATATATAGATGCAAAAATTTTTGTAAGGATTCTTAAGGCAGATCAAAGGAGAATAATTTAAATATTTTTTAAGTATTTAGGGAAAATAGAAATAAGATTAAGTAATAAAGATTGAAAACATAAAACCTCCAAAATTTATATAAAAACTCATCTGTGGATCGGGGATCAGGGATTGGGGATCAGGGATCAGGGATCAGGAATTATTTAATTATTCTTTTTATTAATTCGCGAATCTTTAATCCCTGATTATTTCTCTAAATCGTTAATCCCCAATCCCCAATCCCCAATCCCCAATCCCTGATCCCCGATCCCTGATCCCCAATTCCCTCAAGGTCGCTAATATATATGTCAGTCCTCTTAGTCGAAAATTACTCGTAAATAATTACCTCGCCAATGGATCAGCAGCCAATGTCGTCTTCTGAACAATCGAGTCCATCAGAACAAATAGAGAAAAAAATTTATTTACCACGTACTAGCGAATCAGAAAACTTAAAAAAAATTCGTCACACCACATCTCACGTCATGGCGATGGCGGTGCAAAAGCTGTTTCCCAAGGCACAAGTTACAATTGGTCCGTGGATTGAAAACGGCTTTTACTACGATTTTGATAGTCCAGAAGCATTTACCGACAAAGATCTTAAAGCCATCAAAAAAGAGATGGATAAGATTATCAATCGTAAACTGCCAGTAGTTAGAGAAGAAGTTAGTCGAGAAGAAGCTGAACGCCGGATTAAAGCAATTAACGAACCTTATAAGCTAGAAATACTGGCGGATATCAAAGAAGAACCGATTACAATTTATCACTTGGGTAATGAATGGTGGGATTTGTGTGCTGGACCCCATGTAGAGAATACTAAGGAGTTAAACCCAAAAGCTATTGATTTAGAAAGCGTTGCTGGTGCTTACTGGCGTGGAGACGAAACCAAAGCACAACTACAACGCATCTACGGGACTGCGTGGGAAAACCCAGAACAGCTAACAGAGTATAAGCGGCGTAAAGAAGAAGCATTACGACGCGATCACCGTAAATTAGGTAAAGAATTAGGATTATTTATCTTTTCCGACTTAGTAGGGCCAGGATTACCATTATGGACACCCAAAGGAACCTTACTACGGAGTATTCTAGAAGACTTCCTCAAGCAAGAACAAATTAAACGCGGCTATCAGCCAGTGATCACTCCCCATATCGGTAGAGTCGATTTATTTAAAACCTCTGGCCATTGGCAGAAGTATAAAGAAGACTTATTCCCGATGATGGCAGAAAATGAAGAAGCAGCGAGCCATGAGCAAGGCTTTGTTCTCAAAGCCATGAATTGTCCTTTTCACACTCAAATATATAAGAGCGAATTACGTTCTTATCGAGAGTTACCGATACGGTTGGCGGAATTTGGTACTGTCTACCGCTTCGAGCAATCTGGGGAATTGGGCGGTTTAACGCGAGTACGAGGCTTTACTCAAGACGATGCTCACATATTTGTCACCCCAGAGCAACTAGACAGCGAATTCCTCAACGTCGTAGATTTGATCTTGTCAGTGATTAAAACTCTAAAACTCGATCATAACTTTAAAGCACGACTGAGTTTTCGCGATCCGGCTAGCGATAAATATATTGGTTCGGACGAAGCTTGGGACAAAGCTGAAAGCGCCATTCGTCGCTCTGTCGAAACTTTGGGAATGGATCACTTTGAGGGAATTGGTGAGGCTGCTTTTTACGGCCCCAAACTAGATTTTATCGTCCGCGATGCTCTAGAGCGGGAGTGGCAACTAGGAACTGTGCAAGTAGATTACAACTTGCCAGAAAGGTTTGATTTGGAGTACGTCGCTGAAGATGGTTCTCGTAAACGTCCAGTGATGATTCACCGTGCGCCTTTTGGTTCCTTAGAAAGACTCATTGGTATTTTAATCGAAGAATATGCTGGAGATTTCCCTTTGTGGTTAGCACCAGTACAAGCTAGATTATTGCCAGTCAGCGAAGTGCAGCTCGATTTTGCCAAAGAAGTAGCAGCAAAAATGACAGCTATAGGTATTCGAGCAGAAGTTGATACCAGTGGCGATCGCCTGGGTAAACTCATTCGCAATGCTGAAAAAGAAAAGATCCCCATCATGGCCGTGATCGGCGCCAAAGAAGTAGAAACTAATTCTTTGAGTATCCGCACTCGTGCAAATGGTGAATTAGGGACTATACCTGTGGACGAAGTTTTAGATAAAATTAAGGAATCGATCAAAAACTTCGAGAATTTTTAACAATGTATAAGGTGGGCATTGCCCACTTGCCTATATTGCAATATAAATTAATTAGAAATTACATTATGAGTTCTACAAAACAAAAGATACAATCTCTTTTGAACCAATTACCCGATAATTGTTCTATAGAAGATGTCCAATATCATTTGTACGTCATTGAAAAAGTCCGGCGCGGTTTAGAAGTAGCCGAACACCAAGCAACCAGAACCCTAAGTGAGGCCGAAGAACGATTGAACAAATGGCTTATCAAGTAGAATGGTCTCCCAAAGCATTAGATGATGTAGAAGCAATTGCCATATATATAGGTCGTGACTCGGCTTCCTATGCTGCGACAGTAGTCAAGAAGATACTTGACACAACAAGTAACTTAAGCAAGGAACCTTTTTCTGGTCGCATTGTACCAGAGTTAGGTAACGATAATATCAGAGAACATTTGGCATACAGCTATCGAATCATCTATCACATTCAGGGAGATACTGTTACTGTCGCCGCTGTGATTTACGGAAAGAAGCTACTCGATAAATTTGAAATCGATTAAATAGGATAGCCTATGAGTTAAATCAAAAAACCAAGAGATTTTTCACACTCAAGCAAAAATGCAACCGGATAAATATAGACAAAAAACCCATCTATAATTTATCCGGTTTTGCTTTATTTATTATCGGAGCCAATCGAAGCCAATCGAAGCCAATCGAAGCCAGAGAACAAAAAACTCTATCCCAAATCCCAAAACCCCTTATACCCCATTCCCCGCTCCCCGATCCCTTTAACTATTGACGACTATTCCACTCCTGTGCTGCATCTTCTACAGCTTTATCTACTGTCTTCTCATCTAACATTGCTGCTTGCAGGTTCTCATAAATTGCTTTTTGTAGGATATTGAAATTTTTCAAAGTAGGTGTTAGTACTTCTGCTTGTTGCATTTGACTAGCACTAATCGCTCTAGCTTTATCTATTGTGGGGGCGTTTGCTGGTATTTTTTTAAAATAGTCATCAGATAAAGCCTTGACTGTGGAAGGTAGAACATTTGCTTGTTTAGCAAAGGCTAGCTGATTTTGGTCATTGGTAACAAATAGAGCAAATTTGACAGCTGCGTCTGGTTGTTTGGTATCACGAGGAATAACTACATTCATCACAGCCACATTTTTCTTACCAGTTTCGCCAGTAATTTGAGGTGCTATGGCTGAAACTTTTGCGATCGCAGGTGCATTATTAGCAATTTGTTTCAAAAATTCTGGACCTGAAGCTAGTAAGGCTGTTTCTCCAGATTGATATAATTCGATAGCATGACGATGTCCTTGTGTCAATACTTCTTTTGGCAGTAGACCTTTTTTGTAAAGATCTACCCAGTACTGAAATGCTGCTTTACCTTGAGCAGAATTAAAAGCAGCTTTACCTTGGGCATCAACTAAAGTAACTCCCATCTGCACAAAAGATTCTAAAACTTCACCAGAATCTTGCGGGACAAAAGTTACAAAAAATGCATACTTACCAGTTTTATCTTTTATTTGTTGGGCTACTTGTGCCAATTCAGCATAAGTAATAGGTGGCTTATTAATACCTGCCTGTTTTAATAAATCAGTGTTATAAATAGTTAGCCGTGTGGTGAGATACCAAGGTATTCCAAAACTCTTACCATTCAGCGTGCTAGCTTTCCATATATTCGGTAGATATGAGGAACGTACGTCATTTGGGACTTTTGTATCTAAATCGAACCAAGCGTTTCTACTTGCTAATTGAGATGCAAAATCTGGATTTAAGTTTACAACATCAGGTGGCGTTTTTGCGGATACAGCTGTTAAAATTTTGTTTTCCATTTCTGCCCAAGGGATATCCACCCAGTTAACCTTTATACCTGAATTTTGCGATTCAAAAGTAGTAATTAGGCTTTGGAAGTAGTCTGTAAATTGAGGTTTGAGTTGCATAGTCCAAAACTCAATTCTTGCGGCTCCCGAAGATGCCTGTTTTGTGCTTGGGTTAACATTACCTGTGCCACAACTGACAATCCAACTTGTCAATAAGCCAACTAACGCCCAAACAGTTAATCTTTTGAATTTTTGAATTTGAATCATTGTGCTTATAGAGTCAATGGTCAATGGTCAATGGTCAATGGTCAATGGTCAATGGTTAATTTGAAATTCTCTTTACTCTTAACAATTGACAATGGACTATGGACTCTTGACTTTTAACATTTAAATTTTTCAATTTAGCATTTATGCGGGCAAAACAGTGGTTAAAATTATCAACAGTCTGTTTAGCAAATCTAAAGACGGAGTTGGCATCGAACTTGCACCGCAATGTGTGAATGTCGCTCGTTTACGCAAACAACGCCAAGGTCTGAAACTAGACGCTTTAACATCAGTGGCTGTTCCAGAAGGTGTTTTTGTCGATGGTCAAATTGCTGATCCTCCAGCAATGGCACAAATTATCCAGCAGGCACTTACAGAAAGTAAAATCAAAGCTTTTCGGGTTGCTACTGCTGTTACAGGACGAGATTCAATTGTACGTCTCATTCCCGTTCCATCAGAATTAGATGATAAAGAACTGCGCGAAATGGTGTTAAACCACGAAGCAGGTTTATATTTGCCTTATCCTCGTGAAGAAGCAGATGTAGATTATCAAAAACTTGGCTACTTTGTAGATGAAGATGGAATTGAAAAAGTCAAAGTGTTGCTGGTTGCAACTCGTAAGGAAGTCACTGATACATACATAAATACATTCGAGCAGGCAGGATTGCAAATTGATGTCTTAGAAATCAATTCTTTTGCACTGATTCGGACAATCCGTGACCAGTTGCGGCAATACGGGCCACAAGAAGCAGCAGTTTTAGTCGATATAGAATTCGATAATACAGAAATTGCCATTATTGTCAACGGAGTACCGCAATTTTCACGTACGATTCCTCTGGGAACGAATCAAATGCAAATGGCACTAGCTAGAGCAATGAGCTTACCTGCATCACGAGATATAAACTTGTTGCAGGGGATGACAATTCCTCTCAATATCACAGAAGGCGCAAAAACAGGTGTTACTGAAGCGAATCCTGGTGTAGCAGCAATGATGCGCGTGTTGGCAGAACTCACAGATGAACTGCGCCGTTCCATCGATTTTTATCTCAATCAAAGCGAAAACTTAGAAATAGCCCAGATTTTTTTAGCAGGTTCAGGTGGAGGACTAGCACAGTTAGATGAGTTCTTCACACAAAGATTGAGTTTACCTACCTCTCAAATAGATCCAATCGGCTCTTTATCTTTGGAAGTTGACGAAGAAAAGTTTCCCGCCGTCCAACGTCCTGGATTGGGAATAGTACTCGGTCTTGGAATGCGTTTGGTGTGAGGATTGGGTATTGATTGGGACAACGGAAGGGAGTGTGGGAAGTGTGGGGAGAATAACCAATGCCCCATGCCCAATGCCCAATGCCCAGTGCCCCATGCCCAATGCCCAATGCCCAATGCCCAATGTCGAATGACAAATGACGAAAAATGTACAGTTTAGATATTAATTTTCTTAAAGAGCGGCCAAATTTTCAAACAAAGACTGAAAAGAAGGCAAATGTAGCGATCAATACAGGGAATTTAACGCCTGTATTTATTGGGGTGGGAGTTGGTGTAATTTTCCCTGCTTTTGTAGCAGCTGGTTTGTGGTTTTTGCAAGCTAAAAATGCTGAGTTAGAGCAAACAATTGCCCAATTAGAACAGGAAAATCAAAGCTTAGATGCTCAAATCGGCAATATTAACAAGATTAAGGAACAAACCAACAAAGTCAAAGCGGAAACACAATCTTTAGTGACTGTGTTTGATCAAATTCGTCCTTGGTCTGCAATGTTACAAGATTTGCGCGATCGCATTCCAGCCACAGTCCAAATCGAAAACGTCAAGCAAATCCCACCTGCTGCTGCTGTTGAGGGACAGCCACCACCGAATCCAGCCGGAGGAATAGAAATTACTGGTCTGGCTCGCTCTTTTAATGATGTCAACGATTTTTTGCTGACTCTACAACAATCTCGTTTCTTTAAAGCCAGTGAAGCCAAAATTATTTCCACAGAACTAGTAGATGCACCATTAAGAAATACTGGTACTCAAACCGGTGTAACAATTAAACCACCTAAACTAGCCAAATACACTATTCAAACCAGTCTCAGCGATATCCCAGCTTCAGAGCTAATTCGCGAATTAGAAAAAAAAGGCACAGTGGGGTTAGTCGCACGTATTCGTAGTTTGCAAAAAACAGGAGTCATTCAAAAATGACGCTGAGTGAAGATATTAATTTTATGGAAGGCGGGGAATTAACCGAGGCAAAATCAGCCTACCCCGTTGTATTTGGCATTAGTTTTACACCCAAAATTATAGGCATTTTGGTCGGAGGGGTGGGATTTATTGGCGCACTTTATATGTTGTTGACATTAGTAATGCCGGCTTGGGACACCTTCGGACAAAACCAAAACAAACAAAGTGAACTGCAAGGACAAGTTGATCAAAAGAAAGCCACTATCAAACAGATAGATCAAGTTAAACAAGAACTCGCAGACGCCAAGCAGCAACAAACTCAAGTTTTAGGTTTATTTGCCAATGAGAAAACCTTAGACACATTACTACTGGACTTGAATCGTTTGGTTGAAGCTAACAACTCTACTATTTCCATCAATTTTACCAAAGCCGAACTGAAGAAATTTGTACCAGTTTCAGATAAAGCTGAACCAATTACTGATGGCTCATTGGGAAAACAAGTAGATGGCAAGCTCAAGCGTAGAAGCGTAAATATCGAAATTCTTGGAACTTATGAACAAACGCAATCCATACTTCGTAATATTGAGCGTTTGCAAGCTTTATTAATAGTAAAAGACTATCAATCTGCTTTAGCTCCCCAACCGACTCCAGAACCAGGCAAAAGGGTATTGCGAGTCGGGCCAGCACCAATTTCTACATCCTTTCAGTTACAAGCACTAATTCCACTTAGTCCGGAAGAGGCCGCAGCTGTTAAAGCAGAACCGAAGAAGTAAAGGACATGGGGGACATGGAGGACATGGGGGACATGGGGGACATCCGTGTCCCCCTTGTCTCCCCACTCCCCTCAAATTAATTTAATGACACTGTGTTATTTCGATAGAAGTTTTGGGAAATATACAAACTATAAACACAATTAACAGCGCACTTACGTATAAACACCAAGAAATTGGTTGCAAAAATAGTCAATAAATTTGGTTAAATATGAGGAATTAACTGTGAGACAGCTTCACGGTAAAGGTTTAGATTTAATATTAGGTGCAACTACAATAGTTTTTTTAGCTGCTCAACCAGTAAAAGCACAGGTGACGCAAATTACCGATGTGCAGCTAAAAACAGTTAATGGAGGAGTGAATGTTGTTTTAAAAACTTCTACTGGTTCGCGTCCGCAAATTTTTACGACACAGAGGGGCAAAACTTTAGTTGCAGATATTATTAATACTCAATTACGTTTACCCCAAGGCAATAGTTTCCGCAAAGAGAACCCTATTCCAGGAATCGCTTCTATTCAGGTGACTCAGCTAGATACCAATAGCATCAGAGTCTTAGCAATTGGTACTGACAGCGCTCCCAATACTCAGCCTTTGGTGCGGGGAACAAATGTCATGACTCTTGCCTTAAGTCCGAGTACAGGAACTACAGCATCAGCACCTACTCCTAACCCCAGTCCATCAGTTCCACCCGTTGTCCCCAATCCCCAAGTCAGTATTGATGGTACACCAGCCCAAACAGCTGGGCCAGGACAAGCACAAACCCCAGTACCACCTTTTTTACCTAGAGCAGTTGCACCACCAGTCGGAGATATTGCCATTTCCAATATCGATGCTTCTCCGAGTAGTGTTGACTTAGGAACTCAAGAACGTGTACCCCGGCTTGTGCTAAGAGATGCACCAGTTAGGGAAGTGTTGTCATTGCTTGCTCGCGCTGCTGGTTTGAATTTGGCTTATACAGGAGCAGAAGCAGCAGGAGGAAAGGGGGGACAAGGAGAACAAGGAAGTTCGACAATTTCTTTGGATATAGAAAATGAGCCTGTACAAGATGTGTTTAATTATGTCTTGCGCCTGAGTGGTTTAGAAGCAAATCGTAGTGGACGTACAGTTTTTGTAGGGCCGAGACTACCTAATTCCACCCGTGATGTAGTTATGCGGAACTTGCGACTGAATCAAGTAACAGTGGGGAATGCTCTCAACTTTTTGGTGTCCTTGGGTGCAGAAAGCGCTGTGAACCGCGAACGCCAAATCACTAATGTCAGTGCTGTTCCTGTGGGTGAGGGAGTTGCTCCGATTACTCAAACTCAGACAACTACAGAAACAAGAGTTGAAACTCAACGCATAAATTTTCAGGACTCCAAACCCTTACTTAGAGGTTTGCAAGCACTCGGAGACGAGCGGACAAATTCTCTAACTTTAATTGGCCCTCCTAGACTAGTTGAGATGGCTATGGCTCAACTGACTCAATTAGATGTACGCCGTCGGCAAGTAGCAGTTAATGTCAAAATTATTGATGTTAACCTTTTGAATACCAAGGACGTTAACACCAGCTTTTCCTTTGGTATTGGCAATAATTACTTTGTCAATGATGGTGGTGCAGCATCTCTAAATTTTGGTGGATCTAGACCAGCTACGAGTGCAGAAGCATCTAGCAGTGTGACAAGTACACCAGTAATCGGCAATCCAATTCAGGGAGATGGTGTATTTCTCAGTGATGGTTTCTTTAACTCTCAAGGTAGACCTTCAGCTGATGCACCTATGAATACCAATCCACTACAACCTAGTATTTCAGAGTTTTCTCCAGGAACTCCGGGAGAAACCACAACCGAAATTGTGCCGACTGCTATTGATCCTGCTACAGGACTACCCACTAGGTATGGTTTCCAAACTACAACGACTCCAGGAACACCTGACACATACACATTTTCTCTTCCTTCTTTATATCAATTTCCTAAACGTTTTCTCTTGAGTTTGCAATCTCAAGTACAAAGTGGCAATGCCAAAATTTTGACTGACCCGACTCTAATTGTGCAAGAAGGTCAAAATGCTAGTGTCAAACTGACTCAAGAAGTGCTAGGAAACGTTACGAGCAAAATAACTAGCACGGATGGTATAGCTACACAAACAATTACTGCTGAAAAAACAGATGTAGGTTTAACCCTTAGTGTCAAAATTGAGCGTATAGATGACAATGGTTTTGTTTCTCTATCAGTGGCTCCCGTTGTCAAAGCACCCCAATCATCTGCTGATCTAAATGTTGGAGGAGGTAATTTCCAAAAAATATTTTTAGTTTCTGAACGCTCTCTCAATTCTGGCTTGATTCGTTTACGTGATGGTCAGACACTTATTCTTAGTGGGATCATTCAAGAAACAGACAGAGCTACTGTCTCTAAGCTTCCCATCCTGGGTGATCTTCCCTTAATTGGTTCGTTGTTTAGAAGGACAAATAAACAAAATCAGCGTCAAGAAGTAATTGTATTGCTTACACCTCAAGTTATGGATGATTCTGAGAAATCATCTTATGGCTATAGTTATACTCCTAGTCCAGAGGTGCGGCAAATTCTTGAGCGTCGTGGTTTACAGGTTCCGAAACAGTAGGTGATGTGGGTCAATAAGTTTATATAGCAATCCTATATGATTGTGATCATCGCAAAGCCCAGATCCCCGACTTCTGTTGAGAAGTCGGGGATCTTGTTTCTCACGAATGATTTAGAAAGTTTAAAAATGTGAGTGAATCATCCCACCATATAAACGGATGGGGCTTATTGTCTTACTCATCACTATTTTGATAATTAAATACCAGTTCCTTTGCATCGCGTTTTTTAATTACTTTTGCAGGTACTCCCACCGCTATAGAGTAGGGAGGAATATCTTTACTAACAACTGCTCCTGCTCCAATCACACTACCTTCACCAATAGTGACTCCATCTAAGACTGTGACATTATGTCCTATCCAGCAGTCGTCTTTTATAACTATTCCCTGGCGGGTAACACCTTGATCTGCGATATATGTTGTTGGGTCTGTAAAATTATGATTATTAGAAAATATTCCTGTGTGAGCAGCAATTAAACAGCGTTTACCGATAGTTATATTTCCCGGTCCAGCAATACATGCACCAGGACCAATAAATGTTCCTTCACCAATTTGTACACAAGTGTTGTCTAAAGCACCAATAGTTACATCTTTTTCAAGTGCGACGCCTTTTTCTAAGATAATTTTGTTATTTTCTCCTTTCGCATCTATACGGACACCTTTAAAAATATGCACATAACTGCCAAGTTCAATTTGATTAGTACTTATAAATTCAACACCATTTTGAATATAGACTGAGTTATCTATTTTGGCAAAAATAAAACGATAAAGTAGCTTTCTTAAACTAGGACCAAAAGCTATTGTTGGTAATTCTCCTAGCAAATTGATTAGTAAAACTTCTTTCAGGCGCTGCACTTTGGATAAAGATTTTTGATTCATAGCTTTTTCTCCATATTCTTGATCTAATTCATGAATTTTTTTGTTGTCTATGGACAACTATAGCTTTTGTTATTTTGTTAATAATCTCTCATAAATTTAATTTTTTTTAGTAATTTACAGAACAAGGCTGATACTTTTGGTAGATTTTTACCCAAAATAGATCATGTCAAAAAAGTGCAAGACGATAAATCATTTGTAGTTAGTATTACTAGACATAAAAAATAATTTCCACAAAAATTCTTTTGTTTTAACTACATTGAAAATCAAGTTCAAGTTTGTTAAAGACAACAATAATTTGTCTCATCAATACTCGGTTATATTAAAATTTTTGTAGCTACAAAATAATTGTCATAGCTAACTTGATATTGCTTGTATTTTATGAGAAGAAATTTTTTCGGTTGAATGCAGGTATTAAAATCAAAAGAGTATTGTCTAAGTAATATTGCTCAACCAATGACATGGTTTATCTTACTCAACCATCAAACTAATCAAATATCAAAGTTTATGGTTGAAAGAGATTAATGCTCGGTCTTTTAGTAAAGCCAGAGATTTATATAGCAGAATTAATATAGGGTATAGCCTACAGCTATCTTCTGCTAAATGGTTATAATCTCCTCAATAAGTTAGTTAGACAAGTGTTCTTTTGATCAAACTACATTTGTTGAAGCTTCTGTGTTGAGTAGTGAAAGTTTGCTTTTTTGCATCAACTAAATGTAGGCAGTAATTTTTCGTTTTTCCAAAAACTTTCTTCTATGCTGGGATAACACTAGGGCGGAAATTCACCAACTTCAGCCATCACATTGAACCGAAGTGCAAACACATAAGCACTTCCTCGATTCATATAACGGCTTTCTTGCAGCCAATTTTTGTAGTGCGCTGCTTTAGTCATGATGGGCGTAGGTTAACCACAGACAAATTAAACTGGGTCTGTAACTTTAGATATTTAAAATTACTTACTTTAATTATCTATAACATAATTTGTTTAATAATTCGGAAATAAAAAGATTCATTTAATTTTTCTTATATTTGATGAAAATGTAATTAAGTTTCATATATTGATTGACTACTTATATTAACTTAAATAATATTGCTTCTTGCTAAAGGTAGATTTTTGAGCAAAAGCAAGGACTATTGTAATAAGGTTCGCTTAAGAATTTTGCGTCATAATCTTTGGGTATATGGAGACGTTGCACTGCAACGTCTCTACAGGATTTAAATGTCAATTGATTTGTTCTATCCGAACCATATTGACTAGTTAATGGCGATCGCTAACCAAGTAGGATAAGCATAAGAATCAACAGATAATAACTTTTGTTCTAAGTAATTACCGAATATACGGTTGGCTGTGGCTTGAAGATTCTCGAATATACGCTCATCATCACCAAAAGCTTCAAATGCAAGACTCCACCAAGTATTTTCTTTGAGCTTCAAAGAAGTCAATTCCACTTTACAGGCGTTATCAACGGTTTCATTTTCCGAAACAGGTTGTAGGGAAAAATCATCTAAAACTTCGTAAAGTTGAGCATAGCGAAGTTTTTGCACACTCACCCACACAGGATGATTTGCAATTTGGTGTGCTTGAAAACTTTCTCTCGTCGAGTCATGACATTCCCACTTACTCCACTTTTCGACTTTCCCCTCCGCAAATTCACCGAAACTCATGACGCCTAATTCAGCTTTGCGCCATTTGACTTCTAGTTGTTGTTGCCGTAATTTGATACCCAAAAATTCACACTCAGGAGAGTAAAGATATAAATCTTTTCGTGGTGCTTCTGGTTGTGAAGATTGAACTAGACAATGTTGCTCAAACCAAAATTGAATATTTTCTGGTATGGTACCAGGGTAAAACCAGCGCATTTCGTAAGTTGTTAGCATCCGTGGGAGAATGAAAAACGACAAATCACACTTGCCTTGTATTGCTTCCAGCCCAAAGGAATTGAAACAAATGTGGAAACGAATTGCAGTAATTTTGTTACTAGTATTAAGTTTTAGCCTTACTAACTACGGTACAGCGTTTGCCGCACTCAGAAGTTTTGTAGACACTAGTGATGGCTATCAATTTTTATATCCTAACGGCTGGGTACAAGTTAGAGTTAATGACGGGCCGGATGTGGTCTTCCACGATTTGATAGAATTTAGCGAAAATGTTTCTGTAGTCATCAGTCCAGTAACAGAAGGTCAAAGCCTAACAGAATTAGGGACGCCAGGTGAAGTAGGATATAAGCTAGCCAAAAATGCTCTTGCTCCTGATGGTTCAGGACGTACAGCCGAATTAGTCAATGCAGAGCAAGTTGAATCTAATGGTAAAACATACTACAAGTTAGAATATTTAGTTACGCTCCCCAATAAGCAACAACGACATAACCTCGCCAGTGTTGCCACCAGCCGAGGTAAGCTTTTTACATTAAATGCCTCAGTGCCAGAAAAACGCTGGCGCAAAGTTAAAGGCGCCATAGAAGAATCTGTTGATTCTTTTTCTGTATATTAGTCATTGGTCATGGGGGATCGGGGATCGGGGATCGGGGACAGGGGATAGAGCATTGGTATTCTCTTTGATCACCATGTTTTCCTGCTCCCCACACCAAGCACACTCCCTGATCTCCTATGCTCGATCCTGATCCCCGATCCCTGATCCCCTTTCCCCTTTCCCCGATCCCCAATAAACTATGGATATTCCAATGTTTATACTTGCATCTGCTTCTGCAGCGCGACGCCGTTTGTTACAAACTGTTGGTATTGAACCGATTGTTTGTCCTAGTGATTTTGATGAGTCGCAAGTGAAAATCAGTGATCCGGCGCAGTTAGTAGAAATTTTGTCTCAACGAAAAGCGGAAACTGTAAGTCCTCAGTTTGAATCTGCTTTAGTCATGGGTTGTGATTCGGTTTTAGCTGTTCATGGTGAGATTCATGGTAAACCAGCAGATGCTGAGGAAGCACGCCAACGTTGGCGGATGATGCAGGGAAGTTTTGGTGATTTATATACTGGTCATACTTTGATTGATAATTCACAAAATTGTAGTTTAGTCAAGCATCAAGTAACAAGAGTTTATTTTGCCCAGATTAGCGATCGCACCATTGACGCCTACATAGCCACGGGTGAACCTCTCAAGTGTGCTGGCGCTTTTGCGCTGGAAGGTCGTGGTGGTTTATTTGTGGAAAGAATAGAAGGCTGTCACAGTAATGTGATTGGGCTGAGTTTACCCCTGTTGCGGCGAATGTTAGAGGAATTGGAGTACGATGTGACAGATTTTTGGAATTAGGAATTGGTTGTGATTGAGAAAAATCAACAATCAACAATCAAGCACCAACCACCAACTAATAAGGTTATGATATCGCCATATTAATAAGAATGCCCCTGTGAGGAGTTATCTGCTAGTGTCATGTTTATTCTTAAAAGGCAGGATGTTGAAATATCGACAATTGAACACCCAAAACGGGATCAGCAAGTACTGATTCTTAATTATCAGGGGCAGACCTTTAGATTAATCAGTGTATTTAAAGCTAGCCAAGAAGAAGAAGCAAAATCTTTGTGGAGAGATTTAAGCGATAACAAAGGCAAAGCTTGTGTTTTGCTGGAAGAACCAGAACGTTTTAGTATCTGGGGCAAAATTCGTCTAGATCAGCTTGGTAGTGACACGGATAGTCATAGTAATATTGGTGTTTTGACTCAAGCTAGTGTTTTGCTATTGCAGGCTGTGTATATGGATATTGAAGACCTTTTGGGTACTAGACAAGCTGCTTTATTTGAGAAAGAAATGGTTGAGACTTTGCAAAAATGGCAGTTTCCCCAAGTGTCTTCGGCTGAAGGAGTCAAATACTTACTAGAAGTAGATCCGCTAACTACTCCAGCCTTCAATTGGCAAGAACATCATGTCATCAAGTTATTGCAAGATCTGCATCGGTTAGGAAAAGCATATTTTGGCAATACTAACTTTGCCCGTTCCGTAGCTGATAAATTACAAGATATGCCGGAAGGAGAGCGATCGCTATTCATCAGTTGGCTAAATCAGTCTCCACTGAGTAAACTGTGGCATTAGTGTATATCAGTGTTTGTTGACGTTGAATGCTAGTTCATTGAACATATAAATTGGCAAAAATCTTAATTTATAATGTTTATAGCGATTTTGCGCTCAAAGAACATTGAGAATATTATGTCACGGGCAAAAATAATGAGTAGCATTTACGACAAGTCTCAAGGTTCTAAATCTTTATTCACCACTCAGAATATAATTTTGGCTAGCATCGCTTGGAGTGTGCTGGCACTATTGTATTTTTTATTGTTTAGTGCCAAGGTTCCCGTAGGAGTAGACTGTATAGCAAAACTGAGTGCAAAAGCCCAAGAAGCAGCAAATTGCTTAAGACGTGCTGATTGGTACGTTTTGGGGACGAATATTTTTGAGGCAACAGCTTATCTATCTGCTAGTATTTTATGTCTAAGGAATTGGCGCAGTCAGCAAATTATTAGCGATCGCAACGTCTGGCTAGCTATTGGTATCGGTATGCTTTCTTATTTCCTGGGAGGGATATTTTTTGGATATACGGAAATCGTCTTAAAAGAAGAACCTTTCCCATCATTAGGTGATGTATTTTTCGTAATCACATATCTGTTGCTGGGCGTAGGTATAATTTTAGCAGTGGCTTCTAGGCGACTGAATTTGGAAACTTCGCAGTGGATAATAATATTGGCAATAGGAGCCTTTGGCAGTGCGTTAGCATGGCTAATTTCCAATCAACCACAGACCGCAGCAGTCCAAGCCCAATATTCTCCTGGGTTAAAAGTTGTTGCTTCTGTTTTAAATTGGTTTTATGTGATCAGCGACGTATTGCTGTTAATTATCGCTACTACTCTACTGCTTGCTTTTTGGGGCGGACGAGTTTCTCTTTCTTGGCGTATGATTGCAGCTGCGGCATTTTCGCTCTACATTGCAGATATGTGGTATAAATACGCCACAAATTCGATTCCCAATTATCAAAGTGGAGAGATACTGGAAGTGTTTTGGGTCTGGAGTGGAATTTTATTTGGTATGGGTGCTGTCTTGGAATATGACACATCCTTAAGCCGTTCTCGTCGAGAACGGAACAGAAAACGTAGTTAGAAAATTTTTTGTTTGGTGTCCCGCCGTGAGAAAACTAACAGAATCTGATAAACAAGAAATCTTACAATTGTACCGTCAAACTGCTGAAACAACCTCTACTTTGGCAGAACGCTATGACGTAAGTAACTCGACAATTAGTCGTCTACTTAAAAGTACTTTACCAGAAGATGAGTACGAGTACCTTGTTTCGTTAAAGCGTGCTGCTAGAACTCCTGAAGGAAAAGCACAGGTCAGTTATGATCATCTACCGTCTTTTGTGCAGGTAGAACCGGAGGTTTCACAGCAACCGCAAGAAAAAGTAAGTCCACCCCAACAGTTGCAACCCACTCCTGTGGTTGCAACTGATTCGACTGATTCAACCTCCAACAGCAGACGAGTCAAGCGACGTTCTTCTGCACCGGATGAGATCCAACCACCAGTCATTAAGCAATTAGAACTTTTAGTAGAACCCAAAACTCAAGAAATCACCAATATTCGTAGTCCGTTAATAGAGGATGTACATACAGATTCTCAAGCGATCGCTCATATGCTGGGTGAAGAATTGCTAGACGAGTCGGAAGAGTTAGAAGATTTAGATGAGGATCTCGAAGAAGAAGACTTTGATGATGAAGACTTCGAGGAAGAGGAGGAAGAAGAATATCGAGAACGACCACGTCTAGTGACCAGAACTAGAAGTGGTGACAGTTTTGTCCGAGTCTTACCCTTCTCAGCCGCTAGTTTACCTAGAACTTGCTATTTAGTGATTGATCGTTCCTCAGAATTGATTACCAGACCATTGCGAGAGTTTGGCGATTTGGGCTATATCTCTAATTTAGAGACTCAAGAAAGAACTTTGCCGGTGTTTGATAATCACCGAATTGCAAAACGCTTTTCTACCAAACGCGATCGCGTGGTCAAAATTCCTGATAGCAGAATGTTGCACAAGGCTCGTTATCACCTCCAAGCTAAAGGTATTACTCGGCTATTAATTGATGGTCAGGTTTATTCTTTGTCTTCGGTTTAGTTTAATTGTTGGCGGTTCTTTTGTGGACTTTTCAAGAATCCGTTAACCTAAGCATGGGAGTCACCCCCGATGCTTAGATTAACGGATAATCAATAAATTTGATTAAAGTACCTTCTTGAGAGCTTCAAACCAACGAGAGGCTAATTTTCCTTCGCCAGTATTATTGGGGTGACATCCATCGGTAGTATCATACACATTGAAACCACTATACTGATCTACGACGGTCACAGGTGATTGATATGTATTGGTTTGGTTGGCAAGGTTGGGAATTAGTGAATTAAATGATATTTTACGCTCCTCAGCACCACAGGTTGTAATAATTTGAGCCAGCAGTATCTTTATGTATGGATTATAGTATCGGAGCTTTTGAATAATTCCACGTATGTCTTCAATAGTACTCTCTGGGCTTTCTCCACTTCCCAAATCATTAGTACCTAAATGAATTAGCACTATATTTGGTCGAGTGCTGCTTGCCCATTGGTCAATCTGAGCTAGTATCTGATCAGCTCGCCAACCACAATGACCCTCATTATCTAAATCAAAATCTTGCAAGGGAGGAACTCTACCACAATTAACTCGGAGTGAACCAACAAAATCAACACTATAACCTGCATTGAGTAAATAAAACCAAAGTAATCGACGGTAGCTGTTTTGACCGATCTCTCCTCCAGTAATTGAGTCGCCAAGAGGCATAATTCGTGTAGAACTAGAGTTTTGTGCAATCAAATATGGTTTACTATTTTTGTTTGCACCGAATGCTGTGGCATTGAAAGTACTCTTAACTGTAATTTCTAAAGTCACAAACGTAACTATAATGCTTAAAGTTATCAACCACCAACGACGCATATTACTACCTCTTCAATTAAAGAAATGCAGTTAACTTGATTGGTCGCGGTTGCTAAGATAATTAGGAGCTAAAAATTGATCATAAAACTCTCCTAATTGCTGTATAGATATGCTAAAACATACCTTTACAACATGGTTTTCTAAAAAAATGCAACCTGGTTATTCATTAATTTAAATATAATATTACTAGAAATAATCATGATGATGGGTATAACCTATAAATGGTTAATTCATATTTTTATGCTAGCTATTACATGTTTGTAAAAAGATTTAAATTCGAGTTTTTATTCTTCAACTTTTATTAGATATCATCTACCGTTTTTTTAAGATCAATTACTCGAACGATTGCGCTTGTTTGCTGCATTAGGATGGATAAACCATTGTCTTTGCTATCAGCATCTTTCAGCTTTTTAATCAAACCGTTGTTTTGAGGGGTAGAAACTGTAACTTAATTTCTACACATTTGTGTTCAGAACTAGTCAATTTTAAGTAGGTATTGCTGAAAAGGTGCTAAAATATTACCTATAGTAACGGTTAACTACCGTGCCGTCAGAGGATAACCCTTCCAGCATAGACTGGCGTTTGATAAACGTGCCGCAGGCGAAGTGCAAGCTCCATAGACAGAGAGTCGTTAGTAGCGCCTCAAAAGAAGTTTTTTATAACTTCGACACATATAGCGGTCAGTTAGACCGTTTTAGCCTGTAGACTGGATAATGCCGACATTGCCAGAATGAAGCAGGAAGTAAGCGTCAACCTACACATGAGTAGATTTGTCTAGTTGTGAGTAGTTATGAATAGGTCTTATGTAACGGTAGGATACCGGGGGACGATTTTGGCTGTGACTTATCCGTTGAGTTCAGGAGCGTCTGCGCTAGAAGTGCGATCGCCATACCAACCAATCACATCGTATTGGACTCCTACACCTCTTTTTTGAGTAGCTTGTTTGGTTAGCCAAAAAATTTTTGGATCACGTAACAAAATAACTGATAATTTATAAGTAAGATTGCTGGGTTTGCTAGGTATTGCATTACTGAAAAACCCAGTTTTTTATCGTGTTAAAATTAAACTATTCTTCTTATCCCCGACCGGATTACCGGAAAAAATTAGCCGAATGGGTGCTTCTAAATTCACGCTTCGGCGCTTATCGATGATTTCTTGATAAAATTATACAATTTGCAATGGTTAAATCCGCTCCTCTTCCCATCGCCAGCCGTAAGCCTTCTAAAGTAGAAGCAATCAAAGAACGCAGTAATTGTTTGCGTGAACCAGTCGCGACAGAAATTCTTCAGGATACAACCCATTTTAGCGAAGATGCGGTACAAATCCTCAAGTTTCACGGCTCTTACCAGCAAGATAACCGGGATAATCGGGCTAAAGGTCAGGAAAAAGATTATCAATTCATGCTGCGGACAAGAAATCCAGGTGGTTTTGTACCGCCGCAGTTATACCTGACTCTGGATAAACTAGCTGATGAGTATGGCAATCATACTTTGCGTGCTACCACTCGGCAAGGATTTCAATTACACGGGATTTTCAAGAAAAATCTCAAAAGCGCGATCGCCACGATTGTGACAAACATGGGTTCGACTTTGGGAGCTTGTGGCGATGTCAACCGTAATGTCATGGCTCCCCCTGCACCTTTTAAAAATAAAGCAGAATATCAGTACGCTTGGGAATATGCTGAGAATGTCGCTGAGTTACTGACACCACAAACCGGTGCTTATTACGAAATTTGGTTAGATGGCGAAAAAGCCATTAGTGGTGAAGAAAACCCAGAAATCAAAGCAGCAAGAGAAAGTAATGGTACTGGTACTGTTTTACACGCTCAAGAAGAACCTCTCTATGGTACTCACTACATGCCGCGCAAATTCAAAGTTTGCGTCACGGTTCCAGGAGATAATTCCATTGATTTGTACAGTCAAGACCTCACCTTAGTGGTAATTACTGACGAGCAGGGAGAATTAGCAGGATTTAACATCTTTGCTGGTGGTGGTTTAGGACGTACACATAACAAAGAAGAAACTTTCGCCAGAGTTGCAGATGAGATTTGCTATGTAGCGAAAGCAGATGTTTACGATATGGTGAAAGCCATTGTCGCGACTCAAAGGGATTATGGCGATCGCACAGACCGCCGTCACGCCAGATTAAAATATTTAATCCACGATTGGGGCGTTGATAAATTCCGGGCAATGGTGGAAGAATATTTTGGTAAACCGCTAGAACCGTTCCAAACTCTGCCAGGGTGGAAATATGAAGATTTCCTCGGTTGGCATGAACAAGGTGATGGTAAATTGTTCTTGGGTATTTCTATCGACAATGGGCGGATCAAAGATGAAGGCGACTTCCAACTCAAAACCGCCTTACGGCAAATAGTCGAGCAATACAACTTACCCATCCGCTTGACTCCCCACCAAAATGTGATTCTCTACGATATTGAACCTGAGAACAAGCAAGCTGTTGAAGATATTCTCAATCGTCATGGTGTTGTCACCAATGTTGACAGCATCGACCAGATTTTCCGTTACTCGATGGCTTGTCCTGCATTACCTACTTGCGGTTTAGCAATTACCGAATCAGAGCGGGCGATTCCAGGAATTTTAGAGCGGATTCGCGCTTTGTTAAACAAAGTGGGTTTACCAAATGAGCATTTTGTGGTAAGGATGACCGGATGTCCTAATGGTTGCGCTCGTCCGTATATGGCGGAACTTGGGTTTGTGGGTAGCGCTCCCGAAAGTTATCAAGTCTGGTTGGGTGGTTCGCCAGATCAAACCAGACTCGCAAAGGCTTACACCGAGAAATTGCATCATAATGATATTGAAACTTTCCTAGAGCCAATTTTTGTGTACTTTAAGAAGTCACGTAAAAAAGGTGAAAGGTTTGGAGATTTTTGCGATCGCGTCGGGTTTGATGCAATTCGGAAGTTTACCGACTCTTACAAATCAAAACTTGCCAAAGCTGCGAATTTAGGACGTCATCGGATTACCGTTCGCGATGATGTTTATGCTGTGCTGAAGAAAACTGCTGACAGTCAAGGAAAGTCAATGACAGATGTGGTGGATGAAGCATTAAAGCTTTACTTGAAAACAGAGTGATACAGATCCCCGACTTTTTAGAAAAGTCGGGGTTATTTTTACTCTACCAGTTCCAAATGAAATCCACTTTCTTCAAAACTCTTGCATGGGTATTTGCGATCGCTTTTATTTCTAAAATCACTACTATTTTTAACAACTCGCACAAGAACTGCTTGTTGATCGCGACGCTCTCCAGCTTGAAATTGGAGTGGAGATCCTGAAGTTTCATCTGGTGAAAGTTGAATATCTTTGAGTTTTTCTAGTACAGTTTTTCGAGTAGGATTTTTGGATTCCGATATCGCTTTAATAAAAGCTTGAGTTGCGTCATAACTAGCAAAAGTTCGCCAGTTGACACCCCCTCCCCATCTTAGACAAGCTTTATCAGCAAAATCTGTGGAATTACGATCTCCAGAGAACCAGGGAATTCCTATAATTAATCCTTCAATAGTCTCTTTACCTAGTTTGATAATATCTGCACCATATAATCCATCTCCTCCTAATATCTTGAAATTGTGAGCTAAATTTTCTCTATTTTTTTTGAGTTCACGAGCAATTTCAATTACAGTAGAAACTAGCTCCAAATTAGGAAAAAACACAACACCATCTGCTTGATTTTGGTAAGTACGAAAAGCTTCATAAGATGCAATTAGATGAGGATTTGCTAAATCGATACTAAGTATTACACTTCTACCTGCTTGTTGATTTTTAAAGAATTTTTCAAATTCTTCTTTTAAGCTTTCACTAGAAGTATCTCCTTTTTTATAAAAAATCACAACTTTTTTAAGCTGATTATCTATCGCATATTTAGCTAGACTTTCAGAAGTTCTAGCATCTGAAGTAACTGTTCTATAAAAAACTTTTTGATTGCTCAATTTGGTGCTAGTGCTACTAGGAGATATCATTGCTAAATCTACTGGAGTGTACTGGGTGAGTGCAGCTTTACTAACAGAGCTAGCAGTATGTCCTATTACTCCTAAAACTTTCTTATCTTTAATCAACTCTTGGGCAACTTTTTTAGCATATTCAGGATCACCATAATCATCCGCAATAATTATATTAAGTAATTTGCCATTGAAGCCATTTTTATTATTAAAAGTAGTTTGTGCGTGTGCAACACCTCTCAGTGTTTCTCTAGCAATTTCTTTTCTGGCATTGATATCATTTATAGGTATAGCAACCGCTAAAGTTAAATAATTACCACTTTGGTGTGCTAGTGCATTATTGTAGTAAATTTCTACTTCCGGGTCATTCTTATCAAGCTTTTTAGCTTTTTCTAATAATTGAATTGCTTTTGGATAATCTTTATTTTTAAAGGCTTCAACTCCCTGTTTGAGAAAATAATTACCATTCCCAAGAAAAAAAGAACGCTCGCCTTGACTAAATAATGTTGCTTCACAAATATAAGGAGTATTAATACATTGAATCTTTTCCTTTAATTGAAAACCTATTGTAATGGTTACAATTGTTGCAATTGTTGCTATCCCTGCAAAAACTTTCTGAAAGCGTTGAGATTTTTTTATGTCTAATTCTTTCTGGAATATGTCTAATTTTTGACTAGCATTTAAAAACTGATAATCTTCTATTGTCAATATTTTATCAACACTCCATTGCATCGCTTCTTTTAATTTTTCTCCATGCAATAGCCATATTTTATCCTGTTTAGAAGATTTCCAACCTAATAATTCTTCTTCATAGGGTCGCTTATCAGCTAGCATCTCTGCAACCCATTCTGAATTAAATATTTTTTGATAAAGTAGATTATAAACTTTTAATTTGCCATCTTGTGCTAAAACTAATCCTGATAATCTTAATTCAGTCTGTTCTATACTATCATCTGTATTGACATTATTGTTATTTAAGATTTCCAAATAAAGCTTTAATATTTTGACAATCGATTCTTCATGATTACGAATCCTGTCACGAATTTTACTAAAATGTTGAGGATTATCTTTTTCTTCCCAATTGGTGATGATCTTTTCATAAACAAGTTTATTTATCCATACACTTAAATCTTTTGAATCAACTGGTACTTCTTCTCTGCTATCTACAATCATCTGACAGAGTTTTTGAGTGAGAAAAGGTTGTCCTCCTGTCCATTTCCATACTTCTTGAATGATATTTTCACTAACTATAGGATTATTGATTTTACTTCTTAATCCTTCCTTGAAATGTTTTGCATCTTCTAAGGAAAAAGGGGTTAATTGAATAGCATGACCAATATTAAATGGTGTAAGTTGTGTATCTTGAATTAACCTAGCAGGAGTAGCGACGCCAATTAATACAAAAGTTAGACGTTGATATTCGGGTTTATTAGTTCGTTGATTATAGCAGTAACGTATGAAAATAAAAAAATCATCTGCGGGGAATTCTAAACTGAGGACACTATCAATTTCATCAATAAAAATAACAATATTTTTGGTAATAGTTTTAAATAATAACTTTTCAAATAAATAGCTGAGTTTCATTAATGGTGATAAGTCTTTATATTCCTGCCAAAATTGTGAGATGATTTCTGGCTGTAAATGCAATTCATCTGCTAATCTTTGCATCAAAGAATAATACCATTGCTGCGGAGTCACCCCTGTATTACCTATTCCACTCAGATCAATTAAAACACATCTATAATCTTCACTTTCTAATCTTTGTTTAACTCGCAATTGTAAGCTAGATTTACCCATTTGTCGCGAGTTGAATACATAACAAAAGTTACCTGATATAAGTTGTTCATATAGTTCTATATCTGCTGTTCTTTCTATATAACTAGGGTTATTCGGTTCTAAAGTTCCGCCAACCTGATAATATGTCATATTGTTGATTAGTTAATTATAATTTATGACTTAAAGATGCTCACGGAAAAATATTCTATATAATTCGCAAAAAGATTTACTGAAATTTCCCTCTAGCTTCACTAGACCTAAGCATTGTAAGTATCTAGCAATATTTGGTTCTAATTTAATTGGATATTCTGTATTAACAACTTGATGAAATGCTGCTTTCAAATCTGGAGTACTCTTGAGCAGATTTAATCTTTCAATTAAATGACTCCTGTATGCTCCTTGTAAAGTTGGCGCAATTGCTAAAAATTGTGGCAAGGTAATATCATAAAGTTTGATGTAATCACAGGCTACTCGTACTAACATGGGATGACCATTTAGCAATGAAAATAATTCTTGGATTTGTGTTTCTGTAAAGTCTAATCCACTTATTTGTACAAAACGCTGTACTTGTTCTTGATTCAATTCTGGTAAATCTAATACTAGTCCAACATTAGTTAGAGGTGAATTATTGATATTTAGCGAAGCGTAAAATTCAGTAGAATGGACAATAATCAAACGCAATTTTTTCCAAATTCTACCTGTTGCATCATCACGCCTTGCTTTATTATGCCAATCTCGTAGCATTGCACAAAAATTATTAGCGATCGCATCTTTTTCAAAAACCCTATCTACATGATTAAGCGCTAAAACCAAAGGATTATTTATACTTGTTAATAAGTATTGTTGAAAATAGTTTGTAGTATTGTTAATATCAGTACCTTGACTCCAATATTGATCTAGCTGATTAGATAATCCTAGTTCTCCACCCACCGCAACACAGAAAGAACGCAAGAAATTTTCGATATTATTAGGATCTGTCGCATTGCTAAAAAGCTCAAAGTCTAAAGTTACTGTTTGATATCTTCTCCCTTTAGCATAATCAACTATACGATGCATCAGCCTTGTTTTACCCATAAATTGAGGCGCTTTAATTCTTATGAGAGAACCAGGCTGAGTAATATATTCATAACACTGTTTTTCAATAGTGGGACGTTCTAAGTAAAACACAGTCGAAGATTGATCTATTCTTTTACGCAAAACAGGAATTAAATCTTCTGAAAAACCAGCAAGTTTAATCTCTGTACAACCCAGTTCGTGAGCGTCTTCATAGGAACAGTTTCCACCCAATGCGGTGTAAAAACCAACCGCAAAAGCGATCGCAACTCGATCACCTATCGCTCTTTGTGTTCCAATTACAAAAGGGATATGTTCAGAAATTGCTTTTGCTTGCATGTCTGAATAACAAGCATTGAGAAGCACACATTCAACAATATCTGCAAAATTCTTAAACAATTCAGCTAAAACCTGAGGTTCAACAAGCTGTTTTTTACCCAAATCATTCTCAAAACAAAGTTCACCAGTACTCGCACCGTGACCAGAAAAATGTACAATCTGAGGCTGAAAGTTCAGTATTGCTTGACTTATCTCTGTTGGACGTGCAGAAAAAGCATAATGTAAAGAAAATCTCTCTCGTTGCGGACTTAATAGCAATCTTTGTTGAATTTCTCTTAATTCTTCTTGTACACGCAGTCTCGGCGTATCATTAGGTTCAGATGTCAAAAACAAAATTCTGATTTGACTCATTGCGATCGCTGCTCCTCATCCAGAAACGCTCCACGTCTGTATATAACTTATACTCATCGCTAAGTTAGTAAATTATTTAATTGTCAACAGTAATTTAACTATGAGTATAAATAGCTATATCCCTGTGTGTTTATCAAAATACAAGGATGTGGATATACTTCAGCTTGCTTGATTTGTTTTCCGGATGAAAAGTAAGGAAATTATTACTTAGGAAAATCAGGGTTGACACCCCGGATCAACGATCAATCAACTATTTCTAGGCTATTCCACGACGCGATCGCACTTTATTGGCTCGCTCATCATGTCATTGATGAAAATTATCACCTTTATGAAAAAGTTTTCACCTTAATAAAAAAGGTCAAAGCATTTTTAACAAACGTTTGAATCTTTTCTATAGATCAATAAGTCTTWATAARAAAGGTCAAAGCATTTTTAACAAACGTTTGAATCTTTTCTATAGATCAATAAGTCTTTATAAGAAAGGTCAAAGCATTTTTAACAAACGTTTGAATCTTTTCTATAGATCAATAAGTCTTTATAAGAAAGGTCAAAGCATTTTTAACAAACGTTTGAATCTTTTCTATAAGTAGAACGAGGTGAAATTTTACAAGTATGTAACAAATAATTAAGCAGAAGAATTAGGGTTAAATTTTACACGGTGCGTACTGTAATTTCCTTTTTCTCCTCTTGTTTGAACTCCATCAATGACGGCATAGGCAAGGTCTAACTCGTCGTCAAAACTTTTAGAAGCTAGTTCATCTTTTTTCAGGTGTTGCCATTCCAATTCAATCGGGTTCATCTCTGAGCAATATTTGGGTAGAAAAAAGATGTACAAACCCATGTCTTCCCACTTTGACCATAATTGCTGAACTTCTTTACACCGATGTATCGGCCCGTTGTCCTGGACGATGACTCTGATGCGTCCTGTTTTTTGGGCTTGTGCGGCTTCCTGCTCCATCATCTGGATATAAGTTTTGCGTGAAACACCGCCAATCACCAGTCCGTACACAAAGCTAATTAGAGGCTGAAGAAAACCAATAATGCTCAACCTTCGTCCCCGGCGTTTACTCTGCTCCAAGCGTTTTTGCTTACCTCGAAAGTAGTAACTGTAACTCGGCTCGCTCCAAGCGCAAAATCCTGATTCATCCAAATACTTTAAATCTATTTCCCCAGTCGCCGCAGACAATTCCAGCATTTCTAGGTCTGCCTGTTTGAGTTGCTGTACTAGCGGATCTTGTTTTCCCTTGTGGCTTTTTCTGCTTCGCTTCCAGATAATCCCTTTTTTTTTAGTACCTGTCTTAGCCAGTCCGGACGTAACTTTACTGAGCGTTCTTTTTCTAATTTCTGGGCTAACTGAACGCTGTTATATGTGCGTGGTTCTTTCTCCAAACATTCTTCCAAGAACACCATGTCAGCTTCCGTCCACCTTGGTTTTCCTCCTCGCCCTGGTTTAGACCACAGCCCCTCCACCCCTAGCTTTTTCCATTTATGCAAAACTTCTCTCACTGTTTGGGCTGTCCAGTTAAAGTGAGCGGCTATCTTCTCCACGTACCAACCATGTGCGTTCAACCTGACTACTTCTGCTCGATCTTTTACTTTCTGGGGTACATCTGCCGTTCTTAGATTGAACAAAGTTTTATCTTGCTCAAAAGTCAGAAATACCCTTAAACGCCTGCCCATATCCCTGTTACCTTGGTAGACACATTGTACGTATTTACTTATCTTTACACAGTTTGGTTTTTTCACCTCGTTCTACTTAGATCAATAAGTCTTTATAAGAAAGGTCAAAGTATTTTTAACAAACGTTTGAATCTTTTCTATAGATCAATAAGTATTCGTAACCAGAACTCAATTTCAACTAACACCCCTGAAACACTAACTAGTGGTCTATTGCAAAAGTTTTGATGAGTCGCGGGTGTTCAGATCCCCTACTTTTTTAAAAAGTAGGGGATTTATTACCCCTGAACCACTAGTCCTAAGTAACTATTTTTCAACACCTGTTCTATTGAACCAAGTTTTTTGAACTCAGTGATCATCACAGATGCTCTTGTTTGTTTATTATTGAGCATATCTTTGAGGGGTGTGAGTAAATTGACGTCTGGATCTTCTTGAAGCGCAACTTCCGCAGCTTGTAAAACTTGTGATGCAAGTGCAAAAATCTCTTGATTATTAAATCCTTCTTTTGCAGAGATTTGGTGTTTTTCGGCGTCTGGAATTATTGCTCTTCCTGGTAATGATTTATCCAAAACTAGACCTTTTAATAATGCAAGCAATGCAGCATAAATAGAAAAGTCATCACAACTATCAAATGATTTGAATTCTATGCGACCAACTTCTGCGGGAATACGTGCGATTTTTGTCAGTGAAGGTGTAGATTTAATCAACTGTTCTGGTTTTTCTACAAATACAATTGCTGCTGATCTTTTACCTGTTCTGATAAACGTTCTTACCGATAAACCTGACCATAAATCGCCATTATAAAAAGGAGAACTAAAACTAAAAGGAACAATATAAGGACTGTAGTAAGTTAGCTTTTTAGCAACATCAATTAAACTTTCATAAGATAAACCAGGAAATGATAAATTTAAATCTGGTCCATAGCTGACCATAAAAATATGAGCAGTTTGTTCATCAGGGTTAGTCTGTAAGATGCTAAGTTCATATTTATTAAGTGGGGGTTCAGGCTGAAAAACAGTTTTGTAAGGATTAAAACTAACTAAAATAGGCGATAATTCAAATTGTGCAGCCACTTGACGTAGCAATTCAAAACTTTCTGACAATTCATGAATAGTACTTTTAATATCAGAATTGATTGTGGTTCTAATTTCAATACCTTTGGGAATACAATCTATCAGTTTTTCAGTATCTTCTGCAAATCTTTCAAAACCTTCGATGTACCACCTTTTTTTTCTAATCCCAGCATCTCCTATACACAATTGCTGCGAGTCGTGAGGATATATGGGAAGTTGTTCAATAATTTGATTAAACTTAGCAAATTCTGTACAAGTAAAATCTGCAAATTTTCCTTCGTGATTCAAGAAAGCAACTTCATGCTCAATGCCAAAATAAAACATTATTTGCACCTTTGATTTAATTTTGATGTTCTGAGAATTTAACCGAATTTCACTAAAGCTAAACGATAGCTATTTGCCAAGGGTGGTATGTACGAAAACAAGAACCGATTGATCAGAGAAAAACGCTTTAAATATCTATTTGGCAAATCAATAAACCTACAAATATCTAATATTTGATAGTGTTTATCCCAATTTTTGATTTGATTAATATCAGAAATTCCCCAATCAAACTTGGCTGATGTGTATTTCAGAGAATCGTGGTACTTTTGATTTTTTACTATTAAAGGAGACATCGAATCAAAAGCAAACCATGAACCTGGAAACCCTTGCAAAAGATTGCTAAAAAGCTGCTTAACTTGCTTTTCATTGAGATACATCAGTACACCTTCTGCTACAAATATACAGGGTTGCATACTCACAGCTTTTACATTCTCAAACCAGTCTGTATCTAAACAAGAAGCAGTGATGAAACGACGACGTTCTGTTTCTGGAAAAAACTGTTTCCGCAATTCCATGACATCCGGTAAATCTAAATCAAACCAGCGTACTTGTCCGTTATCCACTCGTTCAAAGCGCGTATTCAATCCAGCGCCAATTTCAACAACCGTACCTTGGGGGTATTTTTCTAGATAATTACGTATCCAGTTGTCGAGGATCATACCTCGTAAACAAGTTCCTGTTTGGGAATTTTTAGCATTAATAAATTTATCAAAATCGTAATCAATTCCTTGGAGGATCTCAGCTGATTTGGGGTCTACAATAATCGGTTCAGACTGCTTGATTTCCGTAGCTCTTGCCCATAGGGTAATTAACAATGTTTCTTGTGTGACACCAAGATTGACTTTTGTTTTAGTCATGAGTCTTAGTTAAGTAGCTGTTATGCATCAGCCTAATTACAAAAATTCTCAATAATTTTAGCACAACAAAATCATGACAGAACACACAGAGCAGTGAACTATAGAAAAATTTCAAAGCGTAAATAAAAGTACTTTTGAAAAAGAATGAAAAGCTTATTATGTAAGCTTTCTAGATTCTGTGTTTTGCCTAAATTGAAAAGCAACTCCGCCTCTACTGTCTTCTGCCTTCTTGTACTAGTATGGACTTGGGAAAAGCTAGAGGCGTGAGTTTATGACAAGTGCCGTTCAATCTCCCTACAGTAGTGAACAAGTTGCAGCATGGCTGCGTGGATTACTGACTATTGCTTGGGCAGATGGTGATTTTGATAACCAAGAACAAGAATTAATTGCCAGCATTACCAAAGATGAACTGGCTCCTGAGACAAAATTGGAGTCTTTGGACGTTATTGAACCAGAGGAATTAGCTGTTGTTCTGGGTCACGGTACGCCAGCAGCAGAAAATTTCTTGCGTACAGCTGTGATGGTGGCGATCGCTGATGGTACATATTCTAAAAGCGAAGACTACCTTCTGCACCAGTTGTGCAAAGCTCTGGGAGAACCAGAAGACTTACTAGAAGCTCTGCGTCATACTTTGGAATTCCACCCCACAGAGCCAGTAGAACAACAGATACAGATTCCTTTAGTTATCGCACCCACAAAGCGACAACTTGATGCATTATATCCAGTCCGCGACTGGCTCGACGGACTAGACATCCAAGATCCCAGAGTCGCCCGTTTTTTATGCAAAATGATTCCTTCCCAGTGTCCATTTGAACGTGACGTCAAGCTATTTGGACGCAAAGTAGTACACATACCGCCTTTATGTAAACTCAATCCACTGTATGAACAGCTCGTTAGCTTACGTTTCCGCGCCCTCTCCTATTTAGCAGATGATTGTGGTGAGGATATTTCGGAATATATTTAGATACATTGGTCATTGTACAGACGCGATAAATCGCGTCTGTACAATGGTGGTCATTAGTACAAGACTTTTGACTAATGACCTATACTTCTTTGATGGTACAGAGCAAGCAGAAAAATATGTGGAGTTAATCCAAAATCCAAAATCCAAAATCTAAAATCTAAAATCGAATGACAAAGGACAAATAACAAATAACTAATTATGCAATTCATCGATCAGGCAAAAATTGAAGTCGCAGCAGGTAAGGGAGGTGATGGAATTGTCGCTTTCCGACGGGAAAAGTATGTACCAGCTGGTGGACCTTCTGGTGGTAATGGCGGAAAGGGCGGTTCGGTGATTTTACGTGCTGTAGAAAACTTACAAACCTTACTTGACTTCAGATACAACCATCTTTTTCAAGCAGAACACGGTTCTCGCGGTGGTCCAAATAATCGCACCGGAGCAAATGGCAAGGATTTAATTATTGAAGTTCCCTGTGGTACGGTGGTTTATGATGCCGAAACAGAGGAACTGATCGGGGACTTGGTGGAACTTGAGCAAGAATTGATAATTGCGAAAGGTGGTAAAGGTGGACTGGGTAATCAGTATTTTTTGAGTAACCGCAACCGCGCTCCTGAGTATGCTTTACCAGGATTACCAGGAGAGGTCAAGCAGCTACGTTTAGAGTTAAAACTTTTAGCAGAAGTGGGAATTATTGGTTTACCAAATGCGGGAAAATCTACCTTAATCTCTGCTTTATCAGCAGCACGTCCGAAAATTGCTGATTATCCCTTCACCACTCTTGTGCCAAATTTGGGTGTGGTACGTAAACCCAATGGTGATGGTACAGTTTTTGCGGACATTCCAGGATTAATTGCAGGTGCTTCCCAAGGAGCGGGGTTAGGACATGATTTCTTGCGTCACATTGAACGTACGCGAGTACTATTGCACTTAATTGATGCTACTAGTGAGGATGCGATCGCAGACTATAAAATTATCGAACAAGAATTGCACGATTACGGCAGAGGTCTATCAGACCGTCCCCAAATTCTAGCTCTCAACAAAATCGATGCTGTTGACAAAGAAAGTGTAGATATAGAAGCACTCGCAACACAACTTAATCATCTTTCCCAGGCCCCAGTATTCTTAATTTCTGCTGTTACTGGTGCTGGATTAGAGCCAATGCTCCAAGAAATTTGGTCACTTTTAGAGAAAGTTAATGAAGTAATACTAAGTTAGTTAAAGAAAAGTTAGCAATTGTTTAAATGTGTTCTCTTCTGTTTAGAAAATAAACTTATGTAGGTGGAAGAGGACAGTCTAACATGGGATAAATTTTTGTAAAAATTAAAAAGTCAATTGTCAATAGTAAGTTTGAATATATACAAAATGCTAGTAAATAATTTAGCATCAAACTTGCTTTTAAGGCTATTACCAGTATCTGATAATCTGATTGTTACATTCTTTTAACCATAAGAACTTACAATAGATAACTGGATAGTATTGGTTTAATATCAATTTAGTTTGCTCACGTATGAAAGCATCTGTATGACTTTGTCAGTACAGTTGCGAATCGCGTCTACAAAATCATAACTATTCAACTGACTTAGATATTCCAACCGAACCAGGGTGCTGATTTCAAAAAATTCTGGAAAGCTTACTTAGCCATCTACACAGTGTGATAGAGGATGTATACCCATACCAAATTTTTGAATGTCAGCGTTGACGAATACTTGCAATTTGAACTAGAAAGTCGAATCCGTCACGAATATCTAGCGGGTCAAGTCTATCCAATGCGAGAAGACAGTGATCAATGTAAAGTGATTACTAGCAATATATTGCCCCGATTACGTACACATTTGTTTGGTACAGATTATCGGATTTATTCATCAGAGATGAAAATTAGGATTGATGATTTAGATATATTTTATTACCCAAATATCTCTGTCACTTGCAATCCTCAAGATCGAGAAAAGTTTTACAAGTATCAACCTTGTTTGATAGTTGAAGTTTTTTCCTCAGCCACGGAACGTATTTATCGTAACGAAAAGCTGATGAATTACCGTCGATTAAACAGTTTGCAGGAGTATGTATTAGTTTGCGAATCAGAAATCAAAGTTGAAGTTTACCATAAAAACAGGCAAAACAAGTGGTTTGTAGAAGAATTGGAAGCAGAAGATCATCTCAAATTAGCATCTGTAGATTTAGAAATCGCGATCGCAGATATTTATGAGGATGTAAAAATGTGAAATTTATGGTATCCTCTGCCTCGATGGTGTGAAATTGTGATACATGCAAAAACTATTAATTACTGGGGCGAGTGGATTTTTAGGTTGGCATGTTTGCCAATTAGCAAATCTCAACTGGGAAGTCTATGGAACTTTCTTGACTAATTCTGTAGAAATTCCTCATACCAAAATGCTGAAAGTCGATTTAACAAACTTTCAGGAATTGCAACAAATATTTCGAGAAATTCAGCCCGCCGCAGTAATTCATACCGCCGCACAATCACAACCTAATTATTGTCAAAATCATCCTGAAGAAACTTACGCAACTAATGTAATAGTCTCCCACAACATAGCTAGTTTGTGTGGAGATAATTATATTCCTTGCGTATTTACATCCACTGACCTTGTTTTTGATGGTTTAAATTCTCCTTATCGAGAAACAGACCCCGTATGTCCTGTAAATAAATACGGTGAACAAAAAGTGATGGCAGAATTGGGAATGTTAGAACGTTATCCCCTCACTGCTGTCTGTAGAATGCCATTAATGTTTGGTGCAGCAACACCCACTGCTACCAGCTTTATACAGCCATTTATACAAACTCTTAAAGAAGGCAAAGAATTAAAATTATTTACAGATGAAATTCGCACACCCGTTAGTGCTAATACCGCAGCAAAAGGGCTATTATTAGCATTAGAAAAAGTACAAGGAATCATTCATTTGGGTGGAAAAGAAAGAATTTCTCGCTATGATTTTGGACGTTTATTAGTAGAAATATTTCAATTACCCAGTACTGGATTAAAAGCCTGTCTACAACAAGATGTAAAAATGTCTGCACCCAGACCCAGCGATGTTTCTTTAGATAGTTCTCAAGCTTTTGCATTAGGGTATCAACCCCTATCTTTAGAATCAGAATTAGCAGAATTAGTTAGCAAATAGCACAGGACTTACGCCAAAAATCGCCGAAACTCTAATATTCATAGACGATTCATGAATTGCCCGTTTTCTCTGTTTGCGTTCTTAGACAGAAGTTATACCAATTTCCTTTAAAAGTGAAACATATTTTTTTGTAGAGACGTGCCATGGCACGTCTGGTACATTATTTATGTGTATCGCGATTAACGTGAAATGGTATTCGCGATCGCTCGCGTATAGTTGCGACCGTTAATAGTAGTCCAGTTTTGGTAAACTTTCGGTAATGGTGAAGTTGGGTTGCTGTGCATGGTCACGGCTTTGAACTTATACTATCCTTTCCAGATATTCGTTTCGAGGCTTCAGTCTCATAGCATTTGAGGATTAAATCACTGAGAATATCCAAGTCATTAATTGATGAAATAATCACTCTTGCCGTTGCATCTCCAAATGAAGCCGACATCTCTTGAACTTCAAAACCTAATGATAATTTCTTGACTTCGTCAACAGGTAATCGAGCCACAAAACTCTTCTTCTTGGGGGATAGATACATCCTTAGAAACCACCATGTTACCTTACCAACATTCAATCCAAAATATGACACGACATCC
The DNA here is from genome assembly GCF_004323185.1 of Westiellopsis prolifica IICB1. GTDB lineage: Bacteria > Cyanobacteriota > Cyanobacteriia > Cyanobacteriales > Nostocaceae > Pelatocladus > Pelatocladus prolificus_A. The sequence continues at coordinate 906,881 of NZ_NAPS01000001.1, read as the reverse complement.
TTGTATTTGACCTCTAAATTGTAAATTTTTGACCGCGCTGCAATAGCCTTAATTTTCTCAAATGCTTCTAGTTCTTCAGCAGTTGTCTCTACTTTTATGTCTTCCGAACCTTGTTCTAGTTCATCCTGAATTTCTTCTACCTCTTCCATTAACTGTGTAGGGGAAGAGATTTCATTGGACTGACCCATCTCCTTGTTGATAGATTGGGTCATTAACTCAACTAAGCTACCTTGAATAGATTTTTTCACAATCGGTCGAAATTTTTCAATAACCTTGTTATTAATCCTGCTCTCTATCGCATATCTAGAACTAATGCTACCAAGCTGAGAAATCAAAAAACGAATGAATTCATCAGACGGAGAACGCAAAAGACTGTCCATTAGTTGAGTCATTCCAGTGAGATAAACCATCTCTTCAGCGTGTCGTTTAATCACCAGAGCATCAAAGTTATCTCTGTGGAAGAATTTTAGGTTTTCAACTTGCTTTTGGTCGTAATTGAGGATGTTGAAGATAAAGAACGGTTCATCATCCATCATGTTCTCATGGCGTAAATCTGTGAAGAAGAGATACTCAATGCCATTTGTAACAATAGCAACCTTAGCTGAAAGCAACCCGTTGAAGTACCTTTTTAACTGACCATCATGAGCTTCCGGCTTTTTGTCGCGGGCTTTCGCCTCTACAAGCATGACGATCGCGTTGCTGATTGATATTGCATAGTCTACCTTCTCCATCTGTCCTGACTTCTTAATTGCAAAGTCAGCTATGTATTCAGGGATAACCTCTGTGGGGTCGAAAACATCGTAGCCGAGAGTGCTAAAAAAAGGCACAATCAATCCCATTTTTGTCCCTTCTTCGCCAGAGACTGCTTCAGCCCTTTTTCGGACTTGCTCCGCAACCTTCACGATGTCATCTACGAATGCCATATTTATCACTCCAATAGCTAAAACCTAAATACACCAGACAGATTTTCCCAAAAAACACATTTATTGCTACTTACCTCATAATTCCTTGCAGAAACTTTCTATACTGACAAATGACTTTCAAAAACGGTCTACACTGAGATATAAATTAGCATAAATTGCTATGCGGAAATTGTCCGTATCTCATACTCAGCAATTCAGCTAGAGAAAGTTTTACAAGCATTTTAATGATAAAAAAATTTTTTGTATGTCTTCAGTATCCAACTATTATACAGATTTTTACTGTATAACTACCTGATGATATACAAGCACTATCAACAAAAGCTGTTGAAATGGAAATGGATTGTCACGACACCATAAATAAACATAAATGCACACCAATAAATCATCTGTATGATCTGTGTTTATTGGTGTGCATCTGTGTTCTACATAAATATATCCCTCTCCGCAAGCAGAGAGGAATTTGAGAATCAGATTTGACTACGAATAAGCATCCATTGGTAGACAAGAACAAACAAAATTTCTGTCCCCAAAAGCCGCATCAATACGCCCAACAGCAGGCCAGAATTTGTGTTCGCGTGTCCAAGGTGCAGGGTAAGCAGCTTGTTCACGGGAGTAAGGATGATTCCATTCTCCGAGAATTAGACTTTCGGCGGTGTGCGGTGCATTTTTCAGAACATTATCTTGCAAATCCGCCTTACCTGCTTCAATTTCAGCAACTTCGTGACGAATACTAATCATCGCCTCGCAGAACCGATCCAACTCTTGTTTTGATTCGCTTTCGGTGGGTTCCACCATGATTGTACCTGCCACAGGCCAAGAAACAGTAGGCGCGTGGAAGCCGTAGTCCATCAACCGTTTAGCGATATCATCAATTTCGATGCTGGCAGATTTTTTGAGCGATCGCAAATCTAAAATACACTCATGGGCAACATACCCATTTTTGCCTTGATACAAAATAGGATAGTGTGTTTCCAGGCGTTTGGCGATGTAGTTGGCATTGAGAATCGCAACTTTGGTAGCATCAGTCAAACCAGCTGCACCCATCATGGCGATGTACATCCAAGAAATTACTAAGATGCTAGCACTACCCCAAGGTGCAGCCGAAACAGCACCTATCGATTTTGGATTTTGGATTTGAGATTTTGGATTGTATTCTTGCATTGAAATAACAACATTTCCAGGCAAGAATTCTACTAAATGACCTGCAACGCCAATGGGTCCCATACCAGGGCCACCACCACCGTGGGGGATACAGAAAGTTTTGTGCAAGTTTAAGTGACAAACATCAGCCCCAATATCTCCAGGGCGACAAAGTCCCACCTGAGCATTCATATTTGCCCCATCCATGTACACTTGTCCACCGTGGGTGTGAACAACAGCACAAATTTCTTGAATTGCTTCTTCAAATACGCCGTGGGTAGAAGGATAAGTCACCATCAAAGCAGCGAGTTCATGGCTGTGTTTTTCAGCTTTTGCCTTGAGATCATCTACATCAATATTACCTTGGCGATCGCAAGCTACAGCTACCACTTTCATCCCACACATTACCGCACTTGCGGGGTTAGTTCCGTGAGCAGATGTCGGAATTAAACAAACATTTCGATGTGCTTCCCCACGACTTTCGTGATACTGGCGAATCACCAACAACCCTGCATATTCACCTTGGGAACCAGCATTTGGTTGCAAAGAAATTCCCGCAAACCCAGTAATCTCAGCTAACCATTCTTCCAACTGCTGGAAAAGAATTTGATAACCTTGAGTTTGTGACTGGGGTGCAAAGGGGTGAATCTTGGCAAATTCTGCCCAGCTGACTGGAATCATTTCTGATGTCGCATTTAATTTCATCGTACATGACCCCAAAGGAATCATTGATGTAGTTAACGACAAGTCTTTTTTTTCCAGCTTGTGCAAATAACGCAACAACTCGGTTTCTGAGTGGTAAGAGTTGAAGATGGGGTGAGTGAGGTAGGCGCTTTTGCGCTTAAGGGGGAGATTAGGGGTTGAGGTGGGGAGAGTAAACTCATTCCCAAAAGCAAAAATTTCTAGTAAGTTGTGAACATCTTCAACCGTAGTGGTTTCGTCCAGCGAAATACCTACAGCAGTCTCATCAAAAATCCGTAGATTAATTTTCTTAGCTTCGCAACCAGCGAGAATTTCTTTTAAACTGCGTGTTCCCAGTTCTACACGGATAGTATCAAAGAAACTTTCAGAACTGATTTTGTAGTCCAGGTGTTTTAATCCAGCAGCCAAGGTGACAGTTAAAGTGTGGATATTTTCAGCAATTTTTTTCAGTCCTGCGGGGCCATGATAGACAGCATACATACTGGCCATCACTGCTAACAATACCTGTGCTGTACAAATATTACTAGTAGCTTTTTCCCTACGGATGTGTTGTTCGCGAGTTTGCAAAGTCAAACGTAATGCTGGCTTACCTTGCACGTCTTTGGAAACACCGACAATTCGCCCTGGTACTTGCCGCTTATACTCTTCTTTGGTAGCAAAGTATGCTGCATGAGGGCCACCGTAACCCAAAGGAATACCGAAGCGCTGAGTACTCCCAATTGCGATATCAGCACCAAATTCACCCGGAGGTGTCAATAGTGTAAGACTTAACGGATCTGCTGCTACCGTTACCAATGCCCCCACAGCATGGGCTTTCTCTACAAAAGCGCGGTAGTCGTAAACAGTGCCATCACTAGCAGGATATTGCAGAACTGCCCCAAAAATCGACTCTGAGAAATCAAAAGATTGATGGTCACCAATTATAATCTTGATTCCCAAGGGTCTCGCCCGTGTTTGCAACACATCAATAGTTTGGGGATGACAATCTTGAGAGACAAAAAAGGCGTTTGCTTTATTTTTGCAAATACCGTAGCTCATAGTCATGGCTTCAGCTACGGCTGTTGCTTCATCTAATAATGAAGCGTTAGCAATTTCCAAACCCGTGAGATCAATGATCATGGTTTGGAAATTCAAAAGTGCTTCTAGTCGTCCTTGGGCAATTTCTGGCTGATAAGGAGTATAGGCAGTGTACCAGCCAGGGTTTTCCAAGATATTACGCTGGATCACCGTCGGGGTGATAGTGTCGTAATATCCCATACCAATAAATGAGCGGAAAATTTGGTTTTTTAAAGCAATATCTTTTAACTTTGCCAGTGCTGCATACTCACTCAATGCTTCTGGCAAATTTAAAGCACGAGATAGCCGAATAGACTGCGGTACTGTTTGGTTAATCAAGGCATCTACGGAAGACACCCCCAGCACATCCAGCATTTGCTGCATATCATCGGCATTAGGGCCAATATGTCTTTGCTTAAAATCACTTGATTTTTCAGTGCTTTCGCCCAGAATTGGTTGATTACCTGACTGGGGACGAGGAGCAGATACTACCACAAATAGCTTCTCCAGACGTTACTATTTAATATTTTGCAATAAGTATATTTAACGTGTTGGATCTAAAGTATCAATTCACCTAAATTTCATCAAATTTCTTTTAACCGTATTGGGAGAAGGGAGTCAGGACTTACGCAAAACATAACGCGCATTTGCGGTAATTCATGAATTACCGCTACGCAAGAATAAGGTTTTCGGTCACATCTTGCGTAAGTACTGGGAGTGTGGGGGGTGTGGGGAACGGGGAATAGACAAACAATGCCGACTCTCAAACACTCATCAGCGACTCTCAAACACTCGTCATCGAGTCTCAAACACTCGTCGTCGAGTCTCAAACACTCGTCGTCGAGTCTCAAACCCTCGTCAGCGACTCTCAAACACTCGTCGTCGAGTCTCAAACACTCGTCGTCGAGTCTCAAACACTCGCCAGCGACTCTCAAACACTCGCCAGCGACTCTCAAATACTCGTCGTCGAGTCTCAAACACTCGTCGTCGAGTCTCAAACACTCGTCGTCGAGTCTCAAACACTCGTCAGCGACTCTCATACCATTTCACGTTAATCACGATACACATAAATTTTGTACCAGACGCGATATATCGCGTCTCTACAGGGTTTGTATTTGTATCAGATTTTTTGTGAAATGGTATCAAACACTCGTCAGCGACTCTCAAACACTCGTCAGCGAAATACAAATAGTTGTTTACGAAAGACGACTCTTAAAGCCCCATGCCCAATCCCCGATCCCCCCGTCAACAAAAATTTACCCCTCCACCTCAGCACTATATTCTTGTGCTGTGAGTGCATCGTCAATTTCACCAGGGTCATTAACTCGTACTTTAATAAACCATCCCTCACCGTAGGGGTCTTCTGCTATTTGTTCGGGAGACTCAATCATTTCCTCGTTACGTTCTATAACAGTGCCGGTTACTGGTGAATTTAAGTCTTCAACGGCTTTTACGGATTCAATTGTGCCAATTTTTTCTCCCTTGGTAACAGCATCACCAATTTCTGGCAATTCCAAAAATACAACATCACCCAATTGGTCTACAGCAAAACTGGTGATACCAATTGTGGCTATTTCGCCTTCTAAGCGTACATATTCATGAGTATCCAAGTATCTTAAATCTTGTGGATATTCCAAAGACATATCACTTCCCTTTCCACGTACAAAAAAATGAACAGAATAATAGCTAATGGCTAATAGTAAAGACATTATTAGCAATTAGCAATTAACTCAGTCAGTATTAATAAACAAAACACAAGTTACAAAACGTAAACACGAATCAAACCCTTACCAATGACCATTGTACAGAGGCGATTTATCGCGTCTCTACCAATAACCAATGGCTAGTTTGTTAGCCGAGTTGGAGAACGGTAAAAAGGTTTCTTAACCACTACGGCTGGGTATGTTTTACCGCGAATTTCTATATCTAGCTGCTGACCAACAGTTGCTAGCTGGGTGGGAACATAAGCTAAGGCAATGGGATAACTAAGCGTAGGTGATAGTGTACCAGTTGTCACCTCTCCTATAACTGTTCCTGCTGATAGTACTTGGTAGCCATGACGGGCAATATTGCGTCCTTGCATTTGCAAACCTACCAATCGGCGCTGCACTCCCGCAGCTTTTTGCCGTTCTAAAATGGGACGTCCTATGAAATCTCCTTTGGTATCAAGATGTACCAACCAACCTAAACCTGCTTCTAAGGGCGTGGTGGTATCATCAATATCTTGCCCGTAAAGTGCCATTGCTGCTTCTAGTCGCAGGGTGTCCCTAGCACCAAGTCCACAGGGAATGACACCAGCCTGAAGTAAATTCTGCCATAATTCGATCCCTGTTTCTGGGTCGAGCATGATTTCAAATCCATCTTCTCCGGTGTAGCCTGTACGAGCAAGGAAAGCTGGTTTACCTAGTACTGTTGTTTCCAAATGACCGAAGGCTTTGACTGGAGTTAAGTCTGCTTGTACCAAGGGTTGAAGATATGCTACTGCTTTTGGCCCTTGGACGGCGATTAATACTTTTTCTGGTGAAATGTCTTGGAATTTGATTTCTGTGGTGTCAAGATGCTGAAGTAACCATGTTTTGTCTTTGTTGGTTGTGGCTGCATTGACTATGATCACTCCCTGTTGTTCGCCAGCAGAGTTTTCTCCCTGGTAGTAAAAAATAATGTCGTCGATGATACCAGCTTCGGGATTTAACAATACTGTGTATTGGGCTTGACCTGATTGTAGCCGACTGAGGTCTGAAGGTACTAAAGTTTGCAGTTGAGAAATCAGATTTTTCCCTTGCAAAGTAAATTTACCCATGTGGGAAATGTCGAACATTCCTGCTGCGTTTCTGACAGCATGATGTTCTGTAGTGATGCCACTAAATTGTACTGGCATTTCCCAACCACCAAAGCTGGTGAGCCGTGCTTTTAATTCTTGGGCGAGAATATATAGAGGGGTTCGAGATAAGGGGACGGTGTTCTCTTCTGGTTTAGCCACGGGTAATTTTGTTGTCGTAGGTCAACATTTATCAGTGTATACAATAGGTGCAGTTCCCTCTACACTCCTATACCCTTACTCCTTTACACCTCTTTTGACCACAGAGAATACATCATGTCCTTGCGCTTCTACAATTTAGCAAAATTTGCACTGTCTAATATAGTTAAAAAATCAATGACTTTAAACTGCCTATAAATTGCTGGAAGACTACATATTTTAGCTCCTAGTTGAAAATATACCTGCAAAATATTTGGAATTTCAACATGAGATGAATCTGGATAATGCTGAGGAAGTTCTAGAAGATATTCTGCCTTGGGATAAACTAAAATACTTGGATGCATTAAGTTATTTTGCTGAAAATAATTATAAGTACAAGCAGCTTGTATAGGACATAGTGTTGGTAACAATGTACATCCAAAACAATATTGATTTCCACTCAAATTTAGATAATTGAGTAGCCCTTTATAAAGTAATAAAAGTGCTTGAATATTGCGATCTTCTCTTGCTATGCATACACGCCCAACCTCCACAGATGCTTGGATTATAGACTCAGTAATTTCATGAATATTATATTCTTTAGCAGCATAAAATCCGAAATTTTGAGAAGCCATTGTGTAGGTTTGTAATCGGTAGGTTCCGATTGTTTTACCAGTTTCTTTAGAGATAAGCATGAAGTGATGAAAAACTGCATCAAACTTATCTCGATCTTTTTGACTAATATTAGAAGTAGCTAATCCTAGTCCTTTTTCAATATTAAATACTTCAAAACGTAATCGTAAAATCGATTCTAGTTCTGCTTCTGTGGATGCAAGCTTTAGGAGATATTTTGCAGATTCAAGTACTGGAAAGTCTTCTACAGCAAAATTTGATTTTGGTGAAACATAACTATTGTTAAGTTTTTTTTTCATCTCTCTTCCTACTTGTTATTTACGAAATAAATACTACTGAATTTTCTGAATACACCAAATCAAAAAAATGTTGATACTGTGCATAAGTAATTTTTAAATAATTGTTTTTTATAAAATGAGTATTTGGCATTGTTTAAATATCTTGCCATGAGCTATAAAAACGTGTCAATGATTGTTGCATGTGATTTGATATAAATAGTGTTTTGCCTAAAAATAATTAATTAAAAACATTGATTCAAAATAGATGTTTAAGGGTATCAATATTTTTTCGATTAAAACAATGCATTAAATTGCAAAATACAGAGAATAGAAACGTAAAAATTAGGATTTTTGCAATTATTTCAGTTTTATTTGATTTTGGGTAATTAAATCTAAATTTTCATGCAATGTGAAAATCTCATCCCCTAATAGAGTTTTTTACCTCTTCTACCCAAATGAGTAAGCAATACGCCTGTTTGCTTGCTGATTCTACCGAAATGAGAAAGCGATCGCTCTTTTGGAGAAAGCAAAATAGAATCTTACTTCCACCAAACCCTTACCAATGACAAATGACCAATGACGACCTCAACTAATTACCTTTATTTGCGCTGACTTACTGAATTCTCAGGTTGGAAACATCTGCTGTGGATCAACGTCTGGTTAGCAAGGCGCATCTATGAAGTCAGCCAATCATCGCGATATCGCCTGACACTCAGTTTTGTTGCGGAGTTCGTCTCCTCAATTTATGCTAGTGTTTTCCAAAAAAGGGATGAGATTTGGGTAAGATAAAGGAGCTATCTAAATCTGTATGGCAGATACGGAAAGCTTTTCATACCCAAAGGAGATATCTCAATGCTGACTTTAAAAATCGTTGTATATATAGTTGTTGCTTTCTTTATCACTCTGTTTGTGTTTGGATTTTTGTCAAATGACCCTGCTCGTAACCCTGGTCGTCGGGACTTCGAGTAAGATAAAGACTAAATTTCCATAACTGCCGTCAGGTAAAAAACACTAGACGCTCTTAAGGCGGCCTGCTAAAAGTTAAACAGAAAGTGAAAGTCGGAAGGTAAAAGCTAGGTTAGTCCTTCCGGCTATTAATTTTGGCTATTTGTTTGCTAGATTGTGCTGAAACATGTTTCATACCGTTCTGCCACCCGAACCACCTGCTATTGTTGAACCATTACTAGCAGAAAATCTGCCAGCCATAGCTGCAAGCGATCGCCAATTGCATTCGACAAAACAACAGGCGAATGCAGAAAATTTCCAGCGAAAACCAGTTAACCTGCGACATCAGTCTGCACCGGATGAGTCATCTGTAGCCCGCATTCCACCCACAATCTCTACACCGGAAACTTTTCCAGCAGAATTTTCACCTCCCAATGTCGATCAAACAAGTGCAGAACTACTAGGAGAACCCTTATCTATTGGCTACTCACAACAACAGCCACAGGTTTCTCAAGATACCACCAACATTAGTCAACAAGAACAAGCCAAACAGCAAATTGTCCAGAAAATCCAAAAGAGTAAGAACCAATCTCAAAAAAAATCACAATTATTGGCTCAACAACTAATCCAGTCAAAACAAAATCATAACACTGCCCAAAAATCCCAGACTTCCCAGTCAGCAACACAACCGATCAAAATCAAATTTAATCTTGCTAACCAACAACCAACTACTAATAACCAAACAGCCACCATAGAATTTAAAACTCGCAACCTCACCAGCCAAACTCCACAACCAGCACCAGCACCAGCACCAACCACACCGGAAACAAGGAGAGTTATAGAAGTAATTGCAGATAACCAGGAGTATGACGAACAAAGACGGGTAGTCACAGCAGTTGGTAATGTTGTTGTCCGCTTTGATGGAGCGGTGGTTGATGCTGATCGCATCCAAGTTAGTTTAGACAATTTAATTGCTGTGGGTGAAGGAAATGTTGCCTTAACCAGAGGTGAGCAAGTCTTGCGTGGACAGCGATTTACCTATAATTTTGTTCAGGATAATGGAGAAATGATCGCTGGTCGTGGGGAGATTTTTCTACCCACAGCCGATCAAGATTTTGCTTTTTTGCCTACCGACGTCACAGCAGGCGGAGTTCCAGCACGTCCACCAAGCGATCGCATCAGAAGCAATCAACCGTTGACTGGGGTAAATAGTCCAGGGGGAATTAACTTTGGCTTTGGTGGTAGAACGAACGCAAGTAATATACCCAAACCCGACCAGGGTGGACAAGTACGAAGAGTCCGCTTTGAAGCTGCACGCATTGATTTTTATCCCCGTGGCTGGCAAGCATCAGATGTTACGCTCACCAATGATCCCTTTTCACCACCAGAATTGCAATTACGTGCTGACAAAGTGACATTGACACGAGAGTCGCCTTTACAAGACCGTGTTAGTACTCGAAATCAACGTGTAGTATTTGACCGCCGAGTAAGTGTACCCATTCCGAAAAATGAGCAGGTGATTGACCGCAGAGAACGAGATGCTACACCTGGGTTAGTTGCTTTTGGTTTTGATGGGGATCAGCGTGGTGGTGTATTTATAGAGCGCAGATTGGAACCGATAAATTCTGAAAAGATTCGCTTTAGTCTGACGCCTCAGTTTTTCGTTCAAAAGAGTGTAGAGGACGGTTTTAGTAACTTTCCCTCGCTATTTGGTTTAAAAACATCACTTGATGGTACTTTGACTCCAAGGACAACAGTTGAGGGTTCTGGGACATTAACTAGTTTTGACTTGGACGAAGTTGAAGATAACCTCAAGGCAAGTTTGCGATTGCGGCAACAAATAGGTGATATTCGCTACCCGCATAATTTGACATTAGAATATAGTTATCGCGATCGCCTCTACAACGGTAGCCTTGGTTATCAAACTGTTCAAAGTACCTTTGGCGGTGTCATTATTTCTCCTGTTATTCCTCTCGGTAAAACCGGATTAAATCTCAGCTACCAAGCAGGCGCTCAGTATATCACTGCCAACACTGATCGCGAAGATTTACTAGAACCGATCCGAGATAATAACCGTGTCTCCCTTGGTCGTCTCCAAGCTAGCGCCGCCCTCAATGGAGGATTATTATTATGGCAAGGTAAACCCTTACCACCCACTGCTACCCAGGGTTTACGATACACCCCTAACCCAGTAGTTCCCTACCTACGAGCATTTGGGGGCTTAACTGGTACTACTAGTTATTACACGAACGGAGATGACCAAAGCACATTAATTGGCACAATTGGTTTAGAAGGACAAATTGGTCATTTTTCCAGACCATTTTTTGACTATACTAATTTTAATATTAGTTACTCCCAAGGTCTTGATAGTGGTGAGTCTCCCTTTCTATTTGACCGTGCTGTTGATACCAGAACGTTGAGTGCGGGGATTACACAGCAGATTTATGGTCCATTAACTATTGGCATTCAAACATCCGTTAATTTAGATACAGGAGAAAACACCAGTACTGACTATTTCTTACAATACAGTCGTCGTACTTATGGCATTACCCTGCGTTACAATCCAGAACTACAATTAGGTGGCATTACCTTCCGCATTAGCGACTTTAACTGGACTGGTGGTACTAATCCATTTTCGGAAGTTAAACCTGTTGTTGGCGGTGTATCAGAGTAGGCGTTTTCAGACTTTGGTTATGGGCATTGGGCATTGGGCATGGGGC
>NZ_NAPS01000001.1:847288-895455 GCF_004323185.1 Westiellopsis prolifica IICB1 | reverse complement strand
CACTGGTGTTGGGCATTGGGCATTGGGCATTGGGCATTGGGCATGGGGCATGGGGTATTGGGCATGGGGCATGGGGCATGGGGCAATTTTTCTCGATGACTGATAATTCTGAGCAGGGTAAGCGTCCACTGGAATGGCTTTCATACTTAATATTTATTTTAGAAATCGTATGTCATAGAGAATTTGTATAACAAAAAAGAGATATATAGATATTTGTTAATGCGGTATAAATATTTTATGTGTAAAAAATAAAACTATATATTTTCTATTTATCTCAAATCACTCTAAATCTCTGATTTTGTTTATTATTAGCACAATAATGCTCAGAAAATGGGGATTTATCAAGACTGAAATTACAGATTTAATCAAGTAAAAATACTTAAAAATAAGCTTTACAGCAATGTATATTAGTAACAATAGCTTCAAATCTAACCATTAAGAACATAAAATAATATTTTTAAAGATCCTCTCAAAATAAGTTTCTTAAAAAGACTTTTTTTGTAAAAATTAATAGAGTTATCGTCCAATAATGGGCATGTAAATTCCGTTTAGGTGAAGTAGATGCTCTTCGGCAAAGTTCTCCGGAATCGCTACAGAATCATTAATAAGCTGGGAAGCGGCGGATTTGGTGATACCTTTCTGGCCGAAGACATGGATTTACCTGGTAATCCCCAATGCGTTGTTAAGCATCTCAAAACTCGCAACCCTAATCCAGAAATCTTGCAGATTGCTAAAAGACTATTCAACCAAGAAGCAGAGATTCTGTATCGACTAGGTAAGCGTCATGACCAAATTCCGGAACTTTTAGCTCATTTTGAAGAAAATGAGGAATTTTATTTGGTACAGGAATTTGTAGATGGACATGACCTAACTAAAGAGATTATTTCTGGTAAACAGCTCAGTGAAGCTCAAGTACTAAAACTCCTACAAGAAATACTAGAAGTTTTGGTGGTTGTCCATGAACATGGCGTCATCCACCGAGATATAAAATTGCAAAATATCATGCGTCGTCAAGACGGAAAAATCGTCTTGATTGATTTTGGTTCCGTCAAAGAAATTAAAAGTTTAGCAACCAATACTGAAGGTGAGGTAAACTCAACCATTGTCATCGGTACACCAGGCTACATTCCAAACGAACAAGCCAATGGTAAACCAAGACTGTGTAGCGATATCTATGCAGTGGGAATGCTAGGAATTCAAGCTTTAACAGGTGTACAACCACGTAAGCTAGCTACTGATCCTTTGGATGGAGAAGTGGTTTGGCGTAATTTGGTCAATATTAGCAATGAGTTGGCAAATGTTTTAAACAAAATGGTGCGTTGTAACTTCAAAGAGCGGTATCAAACAGCAGCAGAAGTTTTACAAGCACTCCAAGCACCATTGCCACCACCATCAACAATACAGCAAATACCGCCAGCTAAAGTCAAAACTTCATCTAGTTCATCGTCTTCTAAACCGCAGACTCAAGGAATTAAAACTTTGGGGTTATTTAGTCTGATTGGGGTTGGGTTTAGTTTAGTGATTATTGGTGAACGTTTTTTACCATTTTCTTTGCAGGAAAATCAACCAACCAAAACCACCAATCCAGCAGTCGAAACAATCAAAAACAAACCACAAGCTTCACCATCAACACCAGCGAATAAACGCAGCAAAAATTTCTTTACCACTTCACCGACCATTTCACCATCAATGTTCACACCGCAGCGTGAATTGAATTCGCCTGCAAGTACACCAACCTCATCTCCATCCCCAAGCAAAAACAACACAAAATCATCTCCACCTGTTGTTAAGGAAGAAATTAAACTTTTCACACCACCTCCAACAGAAAGCGAATCACAACCATTTCCCACTCCAGCTAAGGAGGAAATTCAACCATTTACTCCTCCACCTCCAACCGAAAGTGAGTCCCAAACACCTCCCCCACCAACCCAGGAGGAAGAGGAAATTCAACCATCTACACCTCCAACACCTGAAACTGAATCACAGCCATCTCCAACTATAAACCAGGAGGAAATTCAACCATCTACACCTCCAACACCTGAAACTGAATCACAGTCATCTCCATCTCCAATCCAGAGTAATCCCCAACCGACTACACCCAGCACCGAAGAGTCAAACCAACAAATGATGATTGTACCTGCTACACCCCTAACTGAAGAGCCAAATCAGCAGATGACAATTGTACCTACAATACCTGAAACTGAAGAACCAAATCAGCAAAAAACGATTGTACCTGCTACACCCAGCACCGAAGAKKMARAGYCAAATCAGCAAAWRACRATTGTACCTRCTACACCYSWAAMTGAAGAGCCAAATCAGCAAAWRACRATTGTACCTGCTACACCCCTAAATGAAGAGCCAAATCAGGAAAACATAATTGTACCTATTACACCTGTAGCAGGGGGGTAATACCATTTTGGATTTTAGATTTTAGATTTTGGATTACCCTGCGCTTCAAGGTAGAGTAGTGGCTTGGTGAAAGTAGGCGATCGCATTGAAGTCTGCAATGCTCTGTGGGAATGGGTACAAGATGATGGTCCCTGTCCACGGGAATGGTTTCCCTGCATTGTCATTTAAGTTGATGAAACTCAAAATGGCAATGGATCTTGTATTAATTGCATTGTTCGCTTTCATAACGGTGCTGAGTATGAAATTCAGGGTATTTACGAGTGGAATCGGTATAATTGGCGCCGGGTAATGGGTGGCGATCGCTAATGGAGAGGGCTTCACCTACGCTACTAGTGAGAGACTGGATTTTGGTAGGTTCAGAAATTATCTTCAACCCATTATGTTTAATAATGAATGGTAGAAATGTTGAGATTTATTAAGTTAACATTATGAAGTCTTGGCGAGTATTAGCTCCCTTCATCTTAGCTATGGTGCTGCTGTTGTTTCCCCTATCCGCAGAAGCAGCAAAATTTTCTAGCAGCCGTTTTGCAGGCTATAAACCAATGAGTAACACCGATTTTTCTGGTCAAACCTTAATTGGCGAGGAGTTTGCCAAGGTAAAGTTGGATCAGGCAAATTTTAGCAATGCTGATTTACGAGGTGTTGTTTTTAATAGTGCATACTTAGAAAAAGCAAATTTGCATGGTGCTGATTTTACCAATGGCATTGCTTATTTAGTTGATTTTCGCAATGCTGATTTAAGTGATGCAATTTTTACAGACACAATGTTGCTCTATTCCACTTTTGATAATGTTGACATCACAGGTACTGATTTCACTAATGCAGTTTTAGATGGTTCTGAGTTGAAAAAACTTTGTGCTAAAGCAAGTGGTGTAAATTCTAAAACGGGTGTGTCTACCAAAGAGTCTTTAGAGTGTAAGTCATAGTTGTTGGTTGGTGGTTATTGATTGTTGGTTGTTGGAACAATCAACACCAACAATTAACCCATTGATCATTAATTCAATGTAAATTCGATAAATATGATCACCCGCAAGTAAACTGTGCGGCTCATAAACTAAGCCTACTAAAACTAGACTGAATGAATAACTCCCTAACCCACTTAAAGTGGGTTTTTGCTATTAATCCCAAATTTATTTGAGGGGCGATTTTAGGCTACTAATTAAATCCATCGAACTCACGTTAATTCAGTGTATCCACTTATTTTATTGCAAGAATTAGTTAACTGCTGTTGAGTTTCAGTGAAATTTCTCATAGTTGTCATGTCATAAATATGTTAAACCAGTCTTACTAGTATTTACATATTTTTGCGATATGATTTTTTGTCTAACTTTTACATTATTTATTTTGAGTTTCATATTAAAAAAGTAATTTTCAATAACTATAATTTTTGGGTTTATACAAATCTAGTAGTTGAATACATTATTTTTAAATTTATTAATACCTAAAAAAGCACTTACTTTATGTTGCAAAATAAACTGAATAATAATCTCATCAAAAAAATAGAATTAGATAATTACATTGGCAAGCTACTCAACAATCGTTATCTCATCAGAGATTTAATTGGGAAAGGTGGGATGGGTAGAGTCTACCTAGCAGAAGACATTGCAAAAGGTGGTATATCAGTTGCAGTTAAGATATTGTCAATGAATTTGGCTAATCAACAATTGTCTCAAGGCTTCGCCAAAGAAATTTTCATTGGTGCTCAACTAGGACGAAAAAGTAAACACATCATTCGAGTATTTAGTTATGGTGTGACTGAAGATAAAATTCCCTATTATGTTATGGAGTATCTCCAAGGTAAAAATCTCAAACAAATTCTCAAAAATGAATCTTTCAAAATCTCAAAATTTTTAGAAATTTGTTATCAAATTTGTTTAGGTTTACAATGCGCTCATCAAGGTGTAAGCATTAAAGGAGAGATTTGTCCAGTCATTCACCGAGATATTAAACCAGAAAATATATTTATCATCCAAAATAATAAAGATGAGGTTGTAAAAATTTTAGATTTCGGGATTGCTAAATTTTTGACTGATCGTTCCGGTATGACATTGACTGAGCCTTTTATTGGCAGTTTAGCTTATTGTTCTCCAGAACATATGGAAGGACACAAACTCTTAGATGTGCGTTCTGATATCTACAGCTTGGGAGTGTTGATGTTTGAAATGTTAACAGGAAAACATCCATTCCAGATAAAAAGTAATTCTTTCAGTGAATGGTATCAAGCTCATCGCTTTGAAATACCGCCTCTGCTTGAAGAGTTTGTACCTCAGATGAATATACCCAAGGAACTCAAAAAATTAGTCATGAGTTGCTTGGCCAAAGAAGTAAGCAATCGCCCCGCAAATATTAAACAAATCTTATTAAGTCTAGAACAGTTACAGCATAAATCTAATAATCTTGTTGTTGAAAACAAGAAAAATATTCCAACTCCGGAATTAGTACAGCTAGTACCTGTAACTTCATTATCAGAAAAAATTTGCTTACAGAAGACTTGGCCGAAAAATCAACCAATAGCTCCAATTTGTTTTCCACATTTACTACTCACACAACATGGAAATGTACCTACTTTTTGGGCAATGTTATCTCAAAAAGAAATCAATAAAATTTTAGATAAAAATAATTATACAGAATTTGTTTTTCAAAAAAATTTATACCCAGTGGTGTTATGGGTCACAGTTTTATCTGATGATCAAGTTCAATTGACAAGATGGTTATCTTATTTTTTAGATTTAAAAGATCCTCAAGGACAAAAAATCGTTCAAACTTTGGCGAATACTGGCTACTATCATCTACTTTTTTTTGCATTGGAAGATCCCAAAGTCTGCGTTAACGTTATCACTTTAACTCTGACCGCAAGCCAGTGTCAGCAACTCAGAGAGTGGTTAGAGCATAGCCAAAATTCCAATACTTTGATTTCGCTTAGAGGAAGCAAAGCTATTTTGAAAACAGAATATGAAAAGATTAAACCACAAATTCTGCATAAGCTACTAAAAAAGCTCAAGCAAGAACAATCTATTGTTAAATATTGGCTATTTAAGTTATTTGGTAAATATTTCAATCTCTTTATAAAGAAACGCAGAGGACACAGAGCAGTCCCAATGAAAAAATTTCACCACCAAGAATGAAAATCTATTCCCTAATCCCTACTCCCCCGCCCTTGAAGGTGGGGAGTATCAAACCTATAAGTTAAAATTAATAGTTACCATAGTATCTTTATTTTATTTTATTTTATGGTTGACATTTGTTACATTATCTGAAACAGACCTGGTAAAAGTATGTAAAGAAAAACAGAGGAGAAACTTTGATTTGATGTAATATTTCGTATCATAGATTTAAATCAATAATAACTATTTAAAAAAAGATATATAAGAATTTTTTACAGTAACTATCGTTGAATTGTCTAGGTAAATAATTCCATTTTGAGAGCTATTAAGGATAATCTATTTTTAACAAGATTAAACAAATATAAATTTGTTTAAATTCCCATAGCGACGTTGCCTGGAAGTAACGGTTGTGTTTTGACAACCGCTATTTTGTTTTGCTGTAAATTTAGAGGTGAGTTAATGACTCAATTCCTGCTTGAGACGGTTTGGTTGATACCCTTATATGCCTTAACAGGTGGGCTTTTGGCTGTGCCTTGGTCGCCGGGAATAATCAGGCGTACAGGGCCAAGACCAGCAGGTTATGTCAATTTGATCATGACATTTTTAGCCTTTATTCACGCTACTTTGGCATTCCCTGGAACTTGGAACCAACCAGCTTATCAAGTATTTATACCTTGGTTGAATACTGCGGGTTTAAACCTGTCCATTGATTTAGAAATATCTTCGATCAGTATTGGCGCAATGATCGTAGTTTGTGGCTTAAATTTGCTAGCACAGATTTATGCCATTGGCTACATGGAAATGGACTGGGGTTGGGGACGTTTTTATTCTTTATTGGGATTATTTGAAGCGGGACTATGCGCTCTTGCTTTGTGCAACAACTTATTCTTTAGCTATGTAATTCTGGAAGTCCTGACTCTAGGAACCTACTTACTAGTTGGGTTGTGGTTTAGCCAACCTTTAGTAGTCACTGGTGCGAGAGATGCGTTCTTAACCAAGCGGGTTGGCGACTTATTCCTATTGATGGGAGTACTAGCAATTTGGCCTCTAACAGGAACTTGGAATTATACAGAATTAGCCGAGTGGTCAGCTAATGCTAAGGTTGATCCAACACTAATTACACTAGTAGGTTTAGCACTCATTGCTGGGCCAATGGGTAAGTGCGCTCAATTTCCCTTGCATTTGTGGTTAGATGAGGCAATGGAAGGCCCTGTCCCCAGTACAATTTTGCGTAACTCGGTAGTAGTTGCTAGTGGTGCTTGGGTGCTAATTAAACTACAACCTGTTTTTAGTTTATCGCCGATAGTTTCTATGGCGATGATTGGTATCGGTGCAATCACAGCAATCGGTGCTTCCTTAATTGCGATCGCTCAAATTGATATTAAACGCTGTTTGTCTTATTCTGTCAGTGCCTACTTGGGTTTGGTATTTATCGCCGTAGGTACACAGCAAGACGAAGCCGCACTGTTGCTAGTACTTACCCACGCTTTGAGTGCAGCATTGCTGGTGATGAGTACAGGTGCTGTGATCTGGAACAGTATTACCCAAAATGTCACTCAGTTGGGTGGACTATGGTCACGTCGCCCAATATCTGGATTAGCCTATGTAGTCGGTATTTTGGGGCTAATTGGTTTTCCTCCCTTGGGTAGCTTTTGGGCTTTGTTGAAATTAGCAGATGGACTGTGGACAACAAAACCTTGGCTGATTGGAATTGTCATAGCAGTTAATGCTTTGACAGCTTTTAGTTTAACCAGAGAATTTTGTCTGATTTTTGGTAGTAAACCCAAGCAAATGAGTGAGCGATCGCCCGAAGTTAGCTGGCAAATGGCGCTACCGATGATTATTTTAATGGCCTTTACCTTACATCTTCCTTTAATATTGCAAAGTTTATCACTTTTACCGAGTTGGGCTGATCTAAATAAAGATGTTGCACTACTTTTAATTTGGTCAAGTATTTTTGGTTGCAGTATTAGCGGTGCAATTTATTTGGGCAATGTACCAAAACCAATTCGCCTACCTTGGAAAGGTTTACAAGATTTAATCGCCTACGATTTTTACACTCCCAAACTCTATCGGATGAGCATTGTTTTGAGTGTTGACCTCATTTCTAAACTCGCCGATATTGTTGATCGTTTTGTAGTTGATGGTATTGTTAACCTAGTTGGTTTAGCTTCTATTGGTGGTGGCGAAAGTCTCAAATATAGCACCTCTGGACAAACCCAATTTTATGCCTTCACTGTCCTTTTAGGAGTCGGGGTTTTAGGAATATTCGTCACCTGGCCCTATTGGGGAAATCAGTTTTTAGATATGATGTTTTAGTCTCGCTTTGTTTTGTTAATTTTGGTGTTGGAGCATCTTAAATGAGCGGCATTTTTTCCAGAAGAAATTTACTGAAGTTAGGCGCAGGAACAGTAGGTACAGGAGTATTAACAGCTGGAGTTGCTTCGGAATTATTTTCTCCAAGAAAAGCAATTGCTAACAATGATATATCTCCTGACAAGGCATTACAAGAACTCATAGAAGGTAATGAAAGATTTGTCAAAAGAAAACAAAAAAGCCGCAATAATTATACACGTCTAGTAGAAGTTGCTAAAGGTCAAAAACCGTTTGCTTCGATTCTTGGTTGTGCAGATTCTCGTGTTCCTTCAGAAATTATTTTTGATCAAGGATTTGGAGATTTATTTGTCTGTCGTGTAGCTGGCAATATTGCCACATCAGAAGAAACTGGCAGTCTTGAATTTGGCAGCTTAGTATTAGGTTCCAAAGTAATTATGGTCGTGGGTCATGAAAGATGTGGTGCGGTAGATGCCACAATCAAAGGCGCTCAAGTTCCTGGTCAAATTGGTAGTTTACTGGCGGCGATTAAACCTGGTATAGAACAGTCAAAAAATCAGCCTGGAGACAAGTTAGAAAATGCTTGTAAAGCTAACATTTTGGCTCAAGTAGAAAATTTGAAAAAATCTACCGTTCTCGCTCAATTAATTAAAGAAAATAAGCTGAAAATTGTTGGTGGGTACTATGATTTAGATACTGGTAAAGTCACCATGGTAAGTTAGCAATTTTAATAGTGATCTGACAATCTAAAATTGAGAAGTTTGTAGTGAGCGCTGTCTTAGCTCAAAAACGACTAAAGTCCTCACTACGATCTCTTGATTAACCCCAAACAAAAGAAGCTTTTATCTGATCAAAATCAGGACTTACGCAAAAATTTCCCAAATCCTTAATTTATGGAACCGCCAAGAGGCCAAGAACGCCAAGAATTCGTAGAGTTTGCGTAAGTCCTAAAAATTATTGATTGGCAACCAAAGTTTGAAAACATATCTTTACTATCCCAAATTATGCTCAGTGTTTTAATTTGGCTCCCGATTTTTGCGGCTGCTATCATCGCCTTATTACCTGGAAGTTTTTCTCCTAATCGTGTGCGTTTAGGAGCATTATTTGCTTCTGGAATAGTACTGTTGTGGAATCTTTTCCTTTTACTCAAATTTGATATCAACAATCCAGGGATGCAGTTACAAGAGTATCTTCCTTGGATTGAAACTCTTGGTTTAAGCTATCAGATTGGAGTAGATGGACTTTCTATCTTACTTCTGGTTTTAAATAGCTTGCTCACTTGGATTGCAATTTACAGTAGTAGTCAACAAACAGAACGTCCTCGACTTTTTTACTCTCTAGTTTTGTTGGTGAGTGGTGGAGTAGCAGGTGCTTTTTTAGCAGAGAATTTACTGCTATTCTTCTTATTCTACGAATTAGAATTAATACCCTTTTATCTACTAATTAGCATTTGGGGTGGGCAAAGAAGGGCATATGCTGGTATCAAGTTTCTGATTTACACAGCTGTTTCCGGCGCATTAATTCTGGCTTCCTTCTTGGGTATTGTTTGGCTGACTGGTTCTACTAGTTTTAACTACGATGCCATTTCTACTCAGACACTATCGGCAGCAATGCAAATTGTTCTCTTAGCCGGAATTATACTCGGTTTTGGGATAAAAATTCCCTTGATTCCTTTGCATACTTGGCTACCAGATGCTTATGTAGAAGCTTCCGCACCGATCGCCATTCTGCTTGGTGGAGTGTTGGCAAAATTAGGAACCTACGGAATATTGCGGTTTGGGATGGCGTTGTTTCCCGATGCTTGGAGTACCATCGCACCCACTTTGGCAATTTGGGGCGCCGTTAGTGCGATGTATGGAGCAGTAACCGCGATCGCTCAAAAAGACATCAAGCGCATGGTAGCATACAGTTCCATCGGTCACATGGGTTACATTCTCCTCGCGGCGGCTGCTAGTACGCCCCTCGCCCTGGTTGGTGGTGTTGCCCAAATGGTTAGCCATGGTATTATTCTCGCCATTCTCTTCCACTTAGTCGGAGTTGTAGAAGCTAAGGTGGGAACCCGCGAGTTAGATCAACTCAATGGCTTAATGAGTCCCGTACGCGGTTTACCTCTGATCAGCGCCTTACTAGTTTTAGGCGGTATGGCTAGCGCGGGTATTCCTGGAATGACAGGATTCATTGCAGAATTTATCGTTTTCCAAGGCAGTTTCTCTGTCTTCCCCATCTCTACCCTACTATGTGTAGTTGCCACAGGTTTAACAGCTGTTTACTTTGTCATCCTCCTCAACCGTACCTGTTTTGGTAAACTCGACAATAACCTCGCCTACTACCCACGAGTCCAATGGCACGAAAAAATGCCAGCCCTAATTCTGTCAGCCTTGATCTTATTTTTAGGACTACAACCAACTTGGTTAGTACGTTGGACTGAACCAACCACAACAGCAATGGTTGCAACGATTCCGCCCATCGAAAAAGCCACTACGCCACAAATAGCTCTGAAATAAACTTGATATGGTAAAAACTCCAGAAAAACCAGCGACTAAATTACCGCCTTCTACTCATGAATTTGCCGAAATCATTCATCGTTTAGAAGCTGGCGGTTCAATGTTACCAGATACCCCAGAAAACCTCATGCAAATTATCGGCATTTATAAAGCTTATGCAGTGCCGATGGATTTCTACTGGCGTGATCTACTTTATATTGCTGAACAGGTATTTTTAGATCCTTTTCCCTTTTTTAAATACTTTATTTCTCAGGAGTATTTAGAGCGCCATAATCATTATGCTGGTGATGATGCTGACTTGCGAATTTGGCGGGGTGAAGCAACAGCCCATCCCGAACTTTTGGCATTTATGGAAAAGGGTGAAACCTTAAAAATGCCAAAATTACTTCATCATTTGTTTCATGATCGCGTAAATATGGAATTTGCCGAAGCTTGTATGCGCGCAATGCTTTGGCACCGGAAAATGTATGCGCCAGTAAATCAATTTGATGCTTATCTGGATAGTGAAGAATATAAAGTCAATGCCGATCGCGCAATTAAGGCATACTTCCAAGGTAATCCCTTAATGCTAGGACTTTATAAACTGTTTCCAGATATGTTTTTGGAACAGTGCCGCCAGATGTCTTATTATGCAAACCTGGGCTTGTTCTGGGAAGTCATGGCACCAGTATTCTTTGAAATGTCCGACATCTACGACGAAGGCGGATTTAAAGGTGTCCCCGATGCGATGAATTTTTTGGTCAATGGAATTTTTGCGATCGCCGGACGTCCCATTTATCATCATGTTTATATCAGGGGTGAATGTTACGAAATTATCCCCAAATCTAAGGGTTTTACCTGGCTTTATGAGGCAGCATTACCCTATGTAGAAGCTGTTTTCTATCGTACCGCTCCCTTTAGAGGTACAAAATCTTACAATGCTCAAGCCAGACAAGTCCCTGAAAAGCAAGAAGATTTCCACTACGGTATTTTATACGCCGATGTATTTCCTGTAGGAACTGCTGGCATTCCACCCACACTTTTAATGCAAGATATGTTGCATTTCTTGCCCCAATATCTTCTGGATTATTACAAAAATTATTGTCGGGGTGAAGATGATATGTTGATTCAGTTGGGAATTACTTTCCAAAGATCAATGTACAATGTTACCTCTGCTGTCATTCAAGCATTACGAACTGCACTTTTATATCCATTAGATGATCCTAATCCCAAACATTTACAAGCAAATCGGGAATTTTTTGAAGCACAATTAAATCGTTTTTGTCGCCCTGAATATAACATGCGTGATGCTGCCCGTCTACGCCAAATTCAGCGACAGGATTATAGATAGTTTGGTTAAAACAGACAAGGAGGACAAGGAAGTGTGGGGAGTGTGGGAAGTGTGGGGAGACAAGGAAGCAGGGAGCTCTTAGCAGGGAGCAGGGAGACAAAGGAGAATAACCAATGCCCGATGCCCGATGCCCAATGCTCAATCCCCGATGCCCTATTCCCTGTTCTCTCTTTCTTACGATACAAGACGATTAGAATCAAACTGGTGCAATCTAAGAGTAGTGTAAATCTTTAGTCAATTATGGACGCTGCGAAACGCCTTGCTACTCTCAATCGCATCCGTAAACTTAGCCAACTGATGGATACATCTATACGTATTCCTTTGATTGGTTTTCGCATTGGATTAGACCCCATTATTGGTCTAGTTCCTGGTGCTGGCGATTTAATCAGTACAGGATTTTCGGCTTATATTATATATTTAGCTACTCGCTTTGGTATACCACGCCAAGATCTAAGCAAAATGATTTTTAATGTTGGTTTAGAAGCAGTTGTTGGTACAGTGCCTTTAGTGGGTGATTTGTTTGATGCTTTCTATAAGTCTAATATTCGTAATTTGGCAATTTTAGAGCAACATTTAATGGTAGTTGAACCAGAACTAGAAGAACTAGAAGAATTAGAAGAATTGGTTTCAATTAATTCTTAATATCAGGTTCGCTTGATTACTTACAGCAGATTTCATCTTAATGAGGCAGGACTTACGCAAAACATAACGCGCATTTGCGGTAATTCATGAATTACCGCTACGCAAGAATAAGGTTTTCGCTCACATCTTGCGTAAGTCCTGTGAGGTACAGAAGAACCCCACCCGCGCTACGCGCACCCTCCACGCACGCAGGGAGGGTTGGGGAGGTGTAAAATTCTATGCAGCTTTACGAAGAATTGGTATTAATAAGCTAAACGTACCTCTTTCATACATGATATAAAAACCTAAACCAATTAATACAAAAGGCACAATAGTAGCACCATAGCGATTTAAAACAGAGGCTATGGTTACTTGCCGAGCTAATAGATAAGCTACAACACACCAAACGCCAACCATAATAAAAAATACTGCCAGAGTAATTAGTAAACTATTAAAGTTAATGCCGGCAAACAATGGAATATAGATACCAATATTGTCACCACCGTTAGCAAATGTAATTGCAGCAACTTTATAGGTTTGAGGATTGATAAAACTAGAAATAAAAGATAACAGAGGGTTATTAGTTTCAGATGAAGTGAAATCACTTGTCACTGTTTGAATCTCTATTCTTTCTGTTTCTTGACTGAATAATTGTTTAATTCCAATTGCAATCGGTAGTATTCCCAATATACCTATCCAGGCTCGTGGTACTACTAAACCACCAAAGAATCCTGGTAAACTAGCAAGAATAATAAGAGTAAAACCAAGATATTGACCCAAAAAAATATGCCGACGGCGAAAAGAATTATTTATTTGGGAAAAAAATAGCAATAAGATGAAGATATCGTCAATATTAGTAGCTGCAAAAGCAATGATGCTCTCAGTCAAAGTGGTAATAATCTTATTCATTCTAAATAATAATTGATCATAATTTACTCAATAAGTAAGTCATACCAATTTCCTTTAAAAGTGAAACATATTTTTTTGTACCAGACGTGCCATGACACGTCTCTACATTTTTTGATAGCCGTGGGAGTGTCAATAAGTGATTTATATTGAAACTATAATGAGATGATGCTATCATCGCAGAGGCATAGCTATAGTTTAGCTATCAATTAAGTATAAGTCTCTTTTGGAGAGGTGGCAGAGCGGTTGAATGCGGCGCACTCGAAATGCGTTTTAGGGCAACCTAACGGGGGTTCGAATCCCCCCCTCTCCGTTAAGCAAAAATTTAATGTATTCCCCACACCTAAACGCCTAATCAATACCTACATTGTCAAATTTCCCGGATACTATGCCATCCGCCCACAAACGCAGCAACGCCTAATGCGGCTAATGCTACTACTCCCCACTTTAACGGTGGATTCATATCTAACCAATCTAGGAAAGAGGGTATTGCTAGCTGATTAAAGTCTCCTTCTACGCGATCGTAGCCTGAAATTGGTGCAAAAACATTATTTGGATCGTCTTCTGACTTGGATTCAGCTGTATGTTGTCCTGCAAAAGCAATCGTCGCCAACAGCGTATCTGCAAGAGCAGGTGAAATTTTTTGTAAAAGATCTAACGCCTTCCCAGCATCACCAACGATAAAATCACGCATGGGATGTTCAGCAGCGTAAAGGATAGCATCAGCAACGATCTCAGGTTGGTAGTAGGGTGGTATACCAGTTGGCTTTACCCCTAGTTTAGTGCCAACCTTGTTGTAGAAAGGTGTATTGATTGTTGCAGGTAAAATCGACGTCACACTGATGGGCCATTTTTCGTACTGTAACTCAACACGCAAAGAATCTAAGAAACCTTCCAAACCATGTTTAGCAGTTGAGTAGGGACTTTGCAATGGCAAACTCCGCCTACCTTCCATTGAAGATACATGAATTAACGCCCCACGTCCCTCTTTTTTCAGATAAGGTAATGCTGCCATTGCGCCATATACCTGTCCCATCAAAGTAACATCAACGACTCGTTCAAATTCCTCTGGTGTGATTTTTTCAAAAGGGGCGATCATACCTGTAGCAGCAAGATGAACCCAACTATCCAACCGTCCATATTCGACTACCGTTTTGTCTGCGATCGCTTTGACTTGTTGAGGATCACTTACATCTGCGATTATATACGTAGCCTCACCACCAAAACCTTGAATTTCATCTACTAAAGACTTTAGCCCCGCTTCGCTACGGGCAGCAACCACTACTTTGGCACCACGTTTGGCAAACTTCAATGCTGTTAATCGACCGATACCACTGGAAGCACCAACGACCGAGACTACTTGCTGATTAATGGGCTTTAATTGCATGATTGATCATCTCTTGTTTCTCCTTCCCTGTATTAACTTTGATTAAGCGACGGTACATCTTTCGTAAGGGTGACACCGAGGGCATAGAGCATGGGGCATGGGGCATTGGGCATTGGGCATTGGGCATTGGGCATTGGGCATGGGGCATGGGGAAGAGAGTTGTTAAATAATTCCCCCCACACTCCCCACACTCTCTTTCCGTGTCTCGTTGATGTTATATTAGGCAGTTCGCGATCGCTCTGGAAAAATTGATGAAGAGATTTTTGCTTTCGATGATGCTTGGAGCAACAGCACTCACACTTACTAGTTGCAGCACTCTCACTACTAATCAGTACGAAGCCACAGCGTTAACTACTTATACGTGGCAAGTGAAATATGCATACGACCTCGCTAATGAAGCATCACCACGTTTTGAAACCTTTGCTACAGCTTCTTTGCTAAATCGTAATGGAATCAAGCCTCCTGGAGCAGTGATTGGCCCTGATGACAAAGGTTTATGGTGGCCGACTTTACCACCACGACCTTCAGTGTCGGAAGTAGAAGAACGAAAAAAACCTCAAGAACAAGCAAGTACACCCGAAATCTTAAAATCTGTAGAGTATAAGCTCACGTATACAGTAGATTCTCAACAAAAAACTTTACCCACAAATTACGAAGTTTATCGGCAAGTAGTTAAAGCATACCCATCAAATACTCCTCTCCAGCTAACTTTGGGTGTAGATAATAACTCTGTCGAGAAAGCTGAAGTCACTAAGTAAACTCTTTAACCCACTTCAAGTGGGTTTTGGCTATAAGCCGCAAATTTATTTGAGGGCGAGAGAGGGCGAGATGTTGAGCTAATGCAATCTATCGAACTCCTTGGGTGGTGTAGCGATACCCCATCTGATCAAATTTGCTTCAAGTTCCCTGATAAACTTAGTATCTTCTGTTGATAAAGAATGATTTTTGCCCACAGAATCTTTCTGCTCAAGAAAAGCAAATGCTTGCCGAAATTGATCTGGAGTAGCTTGAATTGGTGAGTCAAAGTGACAAGCAATAATTTGCTGAAAATCCCAATTAGCAACTTGCTCAACCCAGTGGAGTACTTGTGTGGGGTCTTGAGGGAAAATCAGAGTTTGTAAAATTGGTGCAACAAATGGACGCCCTTGATTTCGTAAAGCTTCAAATGAATGTTGCCAATTTTCTTGCCATCGAAATGGAAATACACCAAAATATGCTTTTTTAGAACGATTTGGTGCTTTGAGTGCATCGCGAAATGCTTGACCTAATCCAATTGTCTCCAAGGTACTGGGACGGAAATAAATCGCAAATAATGAAATGCGTTCCCATCCCTTGCGGCGGTTTACTTCGTTATCTTCAATCGCCTCTAAGGCGTTGTCTCTGGCGTGAAACAATAAGGGATAGGGGTCTAATTGAAAAATTGCGGGTGGTTCTTGTGGTATGGACACTACAGAATCAGTTACCAGTAAAGTACGTGATCGCTTGTGCAAAAAAGCAACTTCTGCAAAAGATCCCCGTCCCAAGTCAATATCCAAGATTGCATAGTCAAATTCACTACTCATTGGAGCAAGGCTAGGATTTTCTGGCAAAATGTGAGTGCGTCCAGGGGGAAAGCCAAGCCAACTCAACGGTAAATTGAAGGGAAAACTCCACTGATGGGGAGCAACAAAAACTTGCGCTTGGGGAAAACATCTAGCAAAAGGGCCAACGAAGATTTTGTGTTCTAAACCAGAACTGGTGGGCAGAATTATATACTTAACATCACCATAACTTGCCACCAACTCATTGATCATCGCAATACACTCTTTGGTGGGAGCAACAGGTGCATAGACCAACAAACCACCAGTTTCCAGCCTGACAACGGTCATCCGAATCGGAACGATGGTGTAGAGAATACCGTGCAACTGGTCAAATGTCCAGATCGTGTCCTCAACGACTTCATTGCAGTGTGTCTGTCGTTTGCTATAAGGATAAAGTGGTAAAGCAGGCCAAAATGGCCATGACCAATCCCTCAAATGCGTATGTTGTTTGTGCGCCTTTAACCCTAATTTGCATTCCTGTGCGTTCATTGTGATTCCACCCAGTTTGCGCTGCTATTTCATTTCTAACATTCCAGATAACTTTTTAATATCAAGCAAACTCAATCAATAAACAATATCAAAATTATTCCTATCAAAAGGTAGAGATAATATTTGTGAGAAACAATTAAGAATAAGTAAACGCACTGATGGTCTTTAAAACCCCCCTGCTATTTTTTAATTAGATAGTAGGGGTTCCTCTATCTTTCAAATTAATTTGAAATTATCCTAAATTGTGGGTATTTGTTTCATTCTCGATTCAATCAAAAAAACTAAGCTGCCTTTTTGCACTTCCATATTAATAATCCGAAACCATACATTATCAACTTCTATATATGGCAAATTAACTAATTCTTTGATCTTGTTCAATAATACCACGACAATATTTAGAGAAATCCCCTCTCCTTGATTACAGTGAAAACTTTTCATCAGGATGGGTTTATCTAGAGTACGCGGGCTAAACATTGCCCTAAAGCCAACTTTGGTAGTATTAGCTGGTTGTTTAAGCTGCACAAATCCATCTAGTTGAATTATGTTATCACCAGGTAAAGAAATTTGGATTTTTTCTGGTTGTAAACTTACAGTTTCACCATCCACACTCAAATCAAAGTGTTTGATTTTGCTACGAACAAAATCTGAGGTCAAGGCATGGTTAATATCTGCTTCTTTGAGAACTATACGAGCCGTAGTATTTACAGGTTGTTCAAGTTCAATTTGACCAAAAATCGCAAGGAGAGGATTAATAGAAATGTTCTCTGTTTGTACTTCTATTTCTTGTATGCGAACTTCTTGAATTTCTAAACCTTCTCCAGCAAAAGAAACTGTATCTGCTTGTCCTTGAACTATTTTTAGCAAATCTGTTTGCACATCTACATCTATTTTTTCTGCTCCATCCAACTGCTTAGACAGGGTATTCTCTGCTACTTGAGATAGTAAATTCTCTTCTATTTTTCGTTCTTGCGACATGAGCTAAGTTTCTCTAAAGTCTTCTGCTTTATTGAAACGCCCATCACTTACGAGTGTATCTGCATTAAGTTATATATATGAATAAGGGAAGGGGGAACTCTTAACGTGTAGGTTTTTTACGCTTTGCCCAAAAAATACTGATTTTAGGGTGTAGGGGTGTAAGAATTTATGAAACGATGATTATTTCGTTAGTTTTACAGTCATCACTCATTGATTTATTAAAAACCTACACTTGTCAAAATGTTACAAGCTTGACTCTTGCGGTTACAACATTAAGGCTTACAGTTACAACATTAAGGCTTACAGTTACAACATTAAGACTTACAGTTACAACATTAAGACTTACGGTTACAACATCAAGGCTTACGGTTACAACATTAAGACTTACGGTTACAACATTAAGGCTTACAGTTACAACATTAAGGCTTAAGGTTACAACATTAAGGCTTAAGGTTAAAGCGATCGCTGTTGACTACTCACTGCAAAACAAATCTCACGAGAGCGATTGCGATCGCTAGTATTAGTGTGTTATGCGCTGCTTTGACACACCCTACAACTAGGTTTACCTTATAAATCCTCTCTAAATATCAAAAAAGTCATACAACATCCGCCATTGTTGTTCTAATTCTTTATCAAGAGGAAGACCAAACACCTCTTCTATCAAATCCTTAAGAGCGAATATGCAATTTGCTATATCTTCAACTAATTTTTCAAAGCGAAACTTAAATGCTTCTCTTATAGTTTCATTATTCAGAATCAAGTCCTTTTCCGACAAATCGTCTTCTTTTAAGGGATATAACCATCTCTGTTGCTGTTCTTTGACAAAATTAATAATTTCTTTTTGCTTTCCTAAATCAGAATGAAAGTAGTATCCATTAATTACTAAATCAATTATTTCAAAAATTGTTTTATTTCCAAAATCACAGGTGATATCTGGGGATTGGGAGATATAGTTAGAATATTTTTTCTGATATCCATTTGAATTTTTGTTTTCCTTGTAAAACTTGAATTCATGCTGAACTGAGTTTAAACGGTCTAGAATTAATGTATCATCTGCAATACACTTTCTTACTATACTCTCAATTGTATTGAAAGATATATATTCTTTATGCATAATGAATGGGCGTAATATTGTAAGCATTTCTATGAGGACTTGCCGCTCTGCAACTATTGCCTTAGTTGATTGATCACCTAACATCAATAGCCTCTTACGTTTTCCATTTTCAAAGAATTTACATAAGGATAGCCTTTGAGCTTGATTGACAAAAATCTGAAGCTTTTTTTTATCTTCTAAACTCAATTTTTCTTGCATTTTAAAAGAGTTTTAAGTTGCTAAGTTAGTACTCACTAAATATACTCTAATATCCTTAGAGGATTTCTCCTGATCCCTGCTAATCGCCAGGTTATTCCATCGTTGCACGTAAAAAACGATAACCTAAATCAATTTCTGTCAAATTGCGAATATCTCCATACTTTGCATCCCATTCACCACTACTTAAATCGGCTGCTAGTGATTTGACTCCTTGTTCGACTAAATGTACATCAGCTAAAGGAAAAGACGATATCCCAGCGCGTACTTCAGGCTGTAAATATAATTCTGGACGCCTCCAAGCTGCTGCTGCAAATAAATCAGACAAATCATGAGGTAATAAAAAAGGTATGGCTTCAACATGTCTTTTGGTATTAACTTGCACCAAATTTATTAACTCACTAAGTGGAAAAAATCGTAGAGCATTTTCCCACAAAAAGGGAAAATAATCATAAAGCCATATCTCCTGAGCAGATCTAATATCAAAAGTTAGCAAAATTATTGCGCCGTTTCTAACTATTCGGTGCATTTCCTGAAAGGATTTGGCGAGATCGGAAAAATGATGAATTGTCAGGATACTTATGACAGCATCAACAGAGTTATTTGGTAAAGGTAAATCTTCTGCATAGCCAGTAAACCATTTAACCTTTGGATGTTCTACCGCTTGTTTTTGCATAACTGGAGATGGTTCAATAGCATTAACAAAAAATTCTTGGTTAGCTAATCCTAAACTATAACCACCAGTTCCAGCCCCAATATCAGCGATGATACTACCCTTGGGCAAATTGAGTAATTCTATTAACTTATTAATAATGCGACCATCAGGGACGCGAGTTTTTGAGTATTGTTGACCAATTGAATTATAAATAGGCATTAGATAATATCAATCAAAATTTAGATGCAATACGCTTGGTGTTAAGGATAATTGTAGGCTGGGTTGATAAACAAAACCCAACCTACACAAAATCAAGCTTACAAAGGGTTTAAACCCTTAGCTAATAGCACAAGTCCTATGAATACGACTTCATAAAATCAAGTAGTCTGCTTAAGCAGACTTTTACTATGAGACTGCGATTAAAATCGCAGTTTTTTGAAGATTTGGAATGTTCGCCTACTTACAAGAAATATTGGCATATCCAGAGCGAAACGATCGCACACTTTCCGCTTCTGGGTTGTATTGATGTCGCCAGCTACAACCCATATCATTGCTGAGGACATGAATCGAAACAGAAGGTGCAAATTGTGTGGTAGTCTTCACTGTATGAATGTCATTGTCAGCAGGCAAAAGCTGATAGATGTCACCTGCTTTGAGTTGCTGTACTGCAACCATTTCTAATTGAGCATGTCCGGAAATATTCCCTTGATCTACACGTCGGTAAACCGTTTTCTCTTGTTTACCTTTATACAAACCAACTAACCCCCAACTTTGATGATCGTAAATTGGTGTAGAAGATGCTGGAGGAATAACTAAACTAAAAATAGTCAAAGAACGGTCTTGAGAGCGATACAGTAACCATTGACCAATGCCACCGCCCATATTACTGTCAAGATTAGGTTGGGCAAAATTGCTTGGTAGCCAACCCTCTGTTTTTAGCAATTCTGAAAAATAAGGTTCCAAGGTGCGGAGTGTATCTGCGTGTTCTGCTGTGTGCAAGCTGAGTTCACGAGCGATCGCAACGAATTGCAGCAATTGGGGACTATCAACAAACCATTGATCTGCTGTCGATGCTTCTAGAGGGGTAGTGTAAATCATAAGAAGTAATAAACAAAATCATACGAAAGAAGCGATAATGCCCTATTGCGGGTAACTAACAAACCCCTTGTTACCTCATCTATCAATATACTACTTTTTCTATGAAAAACGGTAAATCGATAGATAATTGACTATTAATCACCGATAAAGAATATTTTCATCAGTAGCGATCAAAAATCAAGTGCTTTTTGTTGAGCAAAATACGTCAGACTATATAAATTAATTTCACTTGCTTGGGGAGTGTGGGGAGTAATGTAGAGACGCGATTCATCGCGTCTGGAAGTGTGGAGAGTAATGTAGAGACGCGATTCATCGCGTCTAGGAGTGTAGAAAGAATAACCAATCCCCAATCCCCGATCCCCGATCCAATTTAAGGAGATGACAAATTAATGTTGATGCGTAAATGGTATAAATGGAGTTTATTGCTATTGGCTACTCTTCCCTTGATTTTGTCAATGACTGCTTGTACTAGCAGATCAAGAGGTAGTACTAGCCGCTTAGATACAGTCAAAAATCGTGGCAAGCTGATTTGTGGTGTTAGTGGACAATTACCAGGATTTAGCTATGTCAAAGCTAATGGTGAATATGCAGGATTAGATGTAGATATTTGTCGAGCGATCGCAGCTGCTATTTTTAATGATCCAACAAAAGTTGAATTTCGCAACTTAAATGCTAAAGAACGCTTTACTGCTGTGCAAACTGGCGAAGTAGATATCCTCAGTCGTAACACCAGTTGGACTATCAGCCGTGATACCTCTGTAGGTTTAGAGTTTGCACCAGTAGTGTTTTATGATGGTCAAGGCATCATGGTACGTAAAAATAGCAACATTAAAAAGCTAGAGGATCTCAAAGGTAAATCCATCTGTACCCAAACTGGAACAACGAATGAACAGAACCTCAGCGATCAAATGCGACAAAGAGGAATTACTTACAAACCTCTGGTATTTGAAGATGTAAATACTGCTTACGGTACTTATGAACAAGGTCGCTGTGAAGCTATCACTTCCGACCGTTCACAGCTAGTTTCTCGGCGTAGCGCCTTCCCAAAACCTGATGATCATGTGGTGTTGGATTTTGTACTTTCTAAAGAGCCTTTAACACCCGCAGTTGCTAATGGAGATTCTAAATGGTTTGATGTTGTTAAATGGACTGTGTATGGTTTGATCAATGCAGAAGAATTAGGTGTGAGTTCGCAAAATGTTAATCAATTAACTAATAGTACTAACCCAGAAATCAAACGGCTTTTAGGAACAGAAGGAGACTTAGGAAAAGGTGCTGGTCTTTCAAATGATTTTGTTGTCAGAATCGTTAAAAATGTGGGAAATTATGGTGAAATTTACGAGCGTAATTTAGGTAAAAGTTCAGCTTTAAAACTAGATAGAGGTTTAAACAGACTTTGGAATAAAGGTGGTATTATTTACGCTCCGCCATTTCGATAATTTAAAAATCCCAGAAAACTGTGGATTTTTTAGTAAAGTAAATCCAAAATCCAAAATCCAAACTTGAATGAATCCTATTTGGTTTAATCGTAAGTTTTGGGCTATTGTTGCTCAACTCAGTGCTGTTTTTATTGCAGTTGCGATCGCACTAATTTTATGGATAAACCTGACAGATAATTTGCAGCAACTTGGTATTGAATTGGGGTTTGATTTTCTCAATTCTCAAGCTTCCTTTGATATTGGTGAAACTCCGATAGCTTATCAAGCTTCTGACCCCTATCGTCGGGCTTTATTAGTAGGTTTAATTAATTCTGTGCGAGTGATAATCTTTGGAATTATCCTGGCTACAGTTGTTGGTATCATTGTCGGTGTCGCGCGACTATCTGATAATTGGTTAGTGCGGAAACTGGCTTTAATCTACGTCGAAGTTCTGCGTAACACGCCTTTACTGCTGCAATTATTCTTCTGGTATTTTGCAGTATTTTTAAGCTTACCACAAGCAGAAAAGACAATTTCGTTTTGGGGATTAATTGAAATTAGTAATCGGGGAGTTTCCTTTCCTTTTGGAATTAACTTCTCTCCTGAATTATCGACATTAGCTCTTGGTTTGACTTTGTACACCGGATCTTTTATTGCTGAAATTATTAGAGCCGGAATTTTATCAGTCCCAAAAGGACAATGGGAAGCTGCAAAAGCATTAGGTTTGAAATCAGGATTAGTCTTGCGTTTAGTAATTTTTCCTCAAGCTTTGCGGCTCATTATTCCACCATTAACAAGTCAATATCTGAATTTAGCCAAAAACTCAAGTTTAGCGATCGCGATTGGTTATCCTGATATTTACTTTGTGGCTTCTACGACTTTTAATCAAACTGGTCGGGCTGTAGAAGTGATGTTGCTAATTATGATTACCTATTTAACCATAAGTTTAGTTATTGCATTCATGATGAATTTGCTCAATCAAACTGTGCAATTCAAGGAAAGATAAGCAAATGTCAAATCACAATATTCGCAAATGGCTCAAGAAAAATCTTTTTAATACCTGGTACAACAGCATCCTGACTATAGTTTGTGTTTGGTGGCTAATTACTGCGATTACAAATATTTTTAACTGGATATTGAACCAAGCACAATGGTCAGTAATTCAAGCTAATTTACCGTTATTTTTAGTAGGTCGTTATCCTGTTGAACTTTACTGGCGACTATGGTTAGTACTAGCTATTATTTTAAGTCTCTCAATAGTATCATGGGCAGTTTTTACACAGCGTCTTCCTAGCCGTTTGAATCTGATTGTACCTACAGCATGGGCGCTATCTTTTCCAGTAGTATTGTGGTTAATTGGTGGTGGATTGGGGTTACAGCCTGTAGATACTAATTTATGGAATGGTTTACTACTGACTCTAGTGACTGCTGTGACAAGTATAGTGATTTCTTTCCCTTTAGGTGTTCTTTTAGCATTAGGGCGTCAGAGTAAATTATTTGTGATCAGAAATTTTTCGATTCTTTATATCGAAATTGTGCGCGGATTACCATTAATTGGTATTTTATTTTTAGCTCAGGTGATGCTACCTTTATTTTTACCAATAGAATTTCGTTTAGATAGAGTCGTCAGAGGGATTGCAGGTTTAACTCTTTTTAGTGCTGCCTATTTAGCAGAAAATGTACGTGGGGGATTACAATCAATTTCAATTGGACAATATGAAGCAGCCAGAGCTTTAGGATTGAATACTCTTTTGATGATGTTATTCATTATTTTACCGCAAGCTTTACGAGCAGTAATTCCGGCTTTGGTTGGGCAATTTATAGGTTTATTTAAAGATACTTCCTTATTATCAATAGTGGGATTATTAGAATTAACTGGTATTTCCCGTTCAATTTTGGCACAACCACAGTATTTGAATCGTTATGCAGAAGTTTATTTATTTATTGGCTTGCTTTATTGGGTATTTTGTTATGCAATGTCCTTAGCTTCGCAGCGATTAGAAAAGCAATTGGGGATTGGGAAAAGGTGAAATGAATATACAACAGCCGATTATTATTGCCCAAGATGTACATAAATGGTATGGCAAATTCCATGTTTTACAGGGTGCTAGTCTGACGGTAAACCGGGGGGAAGTGGTGGTGATTATGGGGCCTTCTGGTTCCGGTAAATCGACTTTTATTCGCACTTTTAACGCCCTAGAAGATTATCAACAAGGACGCATAGAAATAGACGGAATTGCTTTAACGGATGATTTACGCAATATTGAAGCAATTCGCCGAGAAGTAGGGATGGTGTTTCAGCAGTTCAACTTATTTCCACATTTAACAGTACTGCAAAATATAAGTTTAGCGCCAATTTGGGTACGGAAGCGATCGCGCATCAAAGCCGAAGAACTAGCAATGCAATTATTAGAACGAGTCGGAATCTTAGAACAAGCACAGAAATATCCAGGACAACTTTCGGGGGGACAACAACAACGGGTAGCGATCGCCCGTGCTTTAGCAATTCAACCCAAGGTTATGCTGTTTGATGAACCAACTTCCGCACTCGACCCAGAAATGGTACGGGAAGTTTTGGATGTGATCAAAACTCTAGCTGCGGATGGAATGACGATGGTGGTTGTCACCCACGAGGTCGGGTTTGCCAGGGAAGTAGCTGACCGAGTTATTCTTATGGATGGGGGTGTAATTGTTGAAGTCGCTACACCCGCAGAATTTTTTCAAAATCCCCAGCAGGAACGTACCCGCAAGTTTTTATCTCAGATTCTTTAAAAGGAATCAGACCCCCTACACCCTCACACCCTTACCCCCTTAACCCCTAAGCGCTTGGGGTGGGGTCTTTGTATACGTCTTCATATTAAATTGGTATTAGGACGGAAAAGTAGCTACTTCCGTGCTGGTTTCTTGCATCTTTCTATCTGCTGGTGCTGCTGAAGCGCGGTTAGTCTTTGTTGCCAAAATTATAGACAAAAGCTTGGGGAAGACAATGCAAATCACAGTACTAATCAAAGTCAGGAATAAGCCATCTACTAAACCCATATATAAATCTCCTTTTTTAAATTTGTATCTATATACTCTATTCTTAAACTAAATTGCTCAGATTGATAGAGTATATTGTTTTGAATTTCTTTTGGTTAATATAAGCTCTTTTTAATTTTAATTTTTGTTGAGATTTTAACTCTATCTTAGGGGATTGTAAAAGGCGGTAAAATAGTGTAAATTTGAAGCGGCCGTTGTTTTTAGTATTTCATTAAGTAAAACAAAAAGCAATATTAGACTTGAAATTTTAAGTTAGACATTAAACTAGATAGCATTCCTAAATCATTTGCTAAATAACAAGCTCCCCGATTTCTGAAAAAAGTCGGGGAGCTTGATATTTCAATCTTCGCAAATTAGACAAGATTGTTTATAGATAAAATTAAATGATTAACATAAGTAAGTCGGCACAAATGTAGAGACGCGAAATTTCGCGTCTCTACTCATTGGGGTCGTCATTGGTCACTTGTCATTGGCTATTAATAAGGATTTTAGTCCTGTTCACTTTTCTTAACATGGTTAGGTTTATTCCCACCAACTTACTTATCAATTCAGTTTGGAGAGCATCTAGCACAGAAACGAGGACTAAATTTACACGATGGACCACCTGTGACTGCATAAGACGTACAAAAAGGAAAGCTAGTAAGTTTCTGTTGAGTTTTCCCTGGCTCAGAAGCTTTCTGCAATAGTCTGGTAGGTTTGATTTTTGGAGCGGTAACGATACTTAAAAGCCGAGGAAATGTTAAGCAGACAGTGGTGCTAATTACAGTCAGCAATACAGCATCTATGCGATCCATAGGTAATCACCTCTTCCTTGTTCATGGGGCTTGGATAATAGGCGTCTATTGTTTTTAGTTAGTAAAAAACTTATTTCAACCAACTAAAAACCAAAGTTGGTATTGCTTTTTATTTATCTTATTTAATTCTACTATAGATTTTTTTATATATCTACATCAAATCCTCAAAAAATTTTTCAGCCAAAATAAATTCTGTCTATTCAGATTGGGCAGTTTATCCTGATTGCAGCATAAGCTGGAAAAATAAACTACTGATTACTTAACCCATAGTGTGATGTCAAAAACTTTTGTAGAAAATACTTTTCTTGCCAATATCACTGCACAAGAACGCCAAGTGATTAAGGATTTACCAGATTATTCTGGTGTGGGGTCACTACCAGAAATTTGGCCTTTAGCAGCACAAAGATTTGGTAACATTGTTGCCCTTCGTGATCCTCATGCCAAACCAAAATCAGTGTTCACATATACTCAACTACATCAGCAAATTCAACAGTTTGCAGCTGGGTTACAAGCCTTGGGAGTACAAGCAGGCGATCGCATTTCTCTAATTGCTGATAATAGTCCCCGTTGGTTTATTGCTGATCAGGGAATTATGACGGCTGGGGCGGTGGATGCGGTGCGGAGTTCCCAAGCCGAAACAGAAGAATTACTCTTCATTTTAACTAACAGTGGTAGCAAAGCGATCGTAGTGGAAGATGTCAAAACACTTAACAAACTACGCTCTCGCCTGCATGATTTGCCGATTCAATTTGTGATTGTACTCAGCAATGAAGCATTACCAGAAGCCGAAACCCCAAAGTTGTATACCTTTAAGCAGTTGCTAGAAATTGGTGCGAAGCATTCTTTGCAACCAGTCAAACGCAACCCTGATGATCTGGCTACGCTGATTTATACCTCTGGAACAACGGGTAAACCAAAGGGTGTGATGCTAACTCATCGTAATTTGATGCACCAAATCTTAGCTTTACCAACAGTTGTGCAACCCCAGCCCGGAGATATAGTTTTGAGTATTCTCCCCACTTGGCACAGTTATGAGCGTAGTTGCGAATATTTCCTACTTTCTGTTGGTTGTACTCAAGTTTATACCAACCTCCGCTCCATCAAGGGAGATTTGAAAGAATATAAACCTCATTACATGGTAGCTGTACCGCGTCTTTTAGAATCTATTTATGAAGGAGCGCAAAAACAGTTCCGTGAACAACCAGCTTCTCGTCAACGGTTGATTAACTTCTTTTTTGGCATAGGCGAGAAATATATTAAAGCGCGACGGACTTTAAGGGGATTGAATTTACAGAATCTTAATCCTGGCATCGGCGATCGCTCAACAGCTATTTTACAAGTTGTTGCTTTATTACCTCTGTATAGCTTGGGAGAAAAACTAGTTTATAGCAAAGTCAGGGAAGCAACTGGGGGACGAGTCAAACAGATGATTAGCGGCGGTGGTGCGCTTCCTAAGCATGTAGATGACTTTTTTGAAATTCTTGGTGTCGAGATTTTGGTGGGCTATGGTTTGACAGAAACTTCCCCAGTCACCCATGCGAGGCGTTACTGGCGGAATTTACGTGGTGCAGCTGGGCAAGCTATACCAGGTACAGAAACAAAAATAGTCGATCCAGAGACTAGAAAAGAGCTACCAACGGGAGAACGGGGGTTAGTATTACTGCGGGGACCACAAATCATGCAAGGTTATTACCAAAATCCCGAAGCCACAGCCAAAGCCATTGATCCAGAAGGTTGGTTTGATAGCGGTGATTTAGGTTGGTTAACACCAGAAAATGACTTAGTTCTGACCGGACGAGCAAAAGATACGATTGTATTAACGAATGGGGAAAATATCGAACCGCTACCGATAGAGGATGCTTGTTTGCGATCGCCCTACATTGATCAGATTATGCTGGTTGGGCAAGATTGTAAATCTCTGGGTGCTTTAATTGTTCCTAATTTGGAAGCTTTAGAAAAATGGGCAATTTCTCAAAACCTCCAACTAGATATAAAGGATGAAAATGTTACTTCGAGTACCAGTCAAAAAATAAACTTGGAGAGTAAAATAATCCAGGATTTATTTCGGCAAGAACTGAATCGGGAAGTGCAGAACCGTCCAGGTTACAGACCAGACGATCGCATCGGCCCATTCAGGCTGATTCTTGAGCCATTTTCGATGGAAAATGGCATGATGACCCAAACTCTGAAAATCAAGCGGCATGTCGTGATGCAGCATTATCACGATATTATTAACGGAATGTTTGCCTCATAAGTCCACTGCAAACTATCAAAAAACGTGAACTCTTTTATGGATGTCTCCAAACCTCAACTGCTTTTAAAGCGCGTCGTCAACATTAAAGCCATTGTCACTCCCTTGTGGAAAGAGGAAGTGCAACAGCAACTGCAAGCGCAAATTAATCAAATTGACCAGCAATTGCAACAGTTGGACATCCAAGGGCAACGGGCAGTAGCAGAAGTACAAAAGCAAACTCTGCAACCGCCCGGTCCCCAAGCCCTCCAACAAATTGAGAGCATTCAATACCAGGTCAACCAAAAGAAAAGCGAACTGCTAGAGCAAAAAAATCAAAGTCTGCAAAATCTCCAGCAAGTGCAGCTTTTAGAGTTAGACCAAGAAGTCAATCAATTTCAGATGGAAGGCTTTTTCCGTGTGGAACCAGGAGATAACTTAATTAGCAAAATGCAGGTCGAAGTTGTGCTACGCGATGGTGTTGTAGAAGAAATTCGCGGCGACGTCTAAACTCAGTTAAGAGTGAACAGTAAACAGTTAACAGTAAGCAAACAACCTAGGTAACTGTACAGACGCGTAGACGCTCGTAAGAGCGGCTTCTCGTAAGAGTATAATCGCGTCTCTAGCAAACTGGTAACTGTAAACTCCTTACACCACACTTGGTTCCTCCTCACTGCTTGCTGCTCTGTGATCGCTGCTGTCGTGTAAGCCTATCTACTGACAAATGACCTTGATCAAATCTTGTTGACCCTGGTTTGAGAAACATTTCTCTTGGGAACCAGCCCAAACAATTTGCCACAAAGGAGGAGAGCTAGCTAGTAGCGATCGCCCGAAGCTGGTCAATTCAACTCGGTACTTGACAGTGCTGACTTTTGTGTTGCCAGAATCATCAGTTTGGACGATAGTTACCAACGCCTGGTTCGGTTGCGGGTAATATACCTCTACCTTGCGCCTTGCTTGTTCTGCTTCACTGTTATCAAAAGCATCAAGAGCCAGAGCAGCCGGATCAGTACCTTGGAGAACAGACTTAATCGTGTCTAAAGGTATGGTTTTATACTTAGCTCGCTCAGGATTAGTCACAATCTCCTGAGCAGCAGCTACGGCGGCAGAATGCTGCTGTGGTTTAGTGCTATTGATCAACAGTGCATTTTGCTGGCGATTGTTGAGATACACTCCAGCAA
This sequence comes from Westiellopsis prolifica IICB1, assembly GCF_004323185.1. GTDB lineage: Bacteria > Cyanobacteriota > Cyanobacteriia > Cyanobacteriales > Nostocaceae > Pelatocladus > Pelatocladus prolificus_A. Next base: position 866,092 of record NZ_NAPS01000001.1, on the reverse strand, counting down.
TTGCAGTGGCGAAGATACTTAGTACCAAAATTACCAAAATCTTCAACTTTGCCGACATAAAAGAGTTAAAAAGTACTTTCAAACAGTTGATCTATCACTTTTGCATTTTAGATTGAAGGATTACTCTATTTCCTCTCACTTTTGAGTAATTATTCTGATGTAAGCAGCCGTGATAAGAAATACAAATTAATAGACTCCCAGGTAATAGAATAGTTCCTCACGTCGGTCGTCAAGATACAATTCGATCTGGCATTAATTTTGTTAAAGTCTATAATTTATCGATTTGCCAAACCCCATTATGAGCATTTACGAAGTATTCATGCCCGCGCTTAGTTCCACTATGACCGAAGGAAAAATTGTCTCCTGGGTCAAATCTCCGGGCGACAAAGTGGAAAAAGGCGAAACAGTGGTGGTTGTCGAGTCGGATAAGGCAGATATGGATGTGGAATCCTTCTATGAAGGATATCTGGCCAACATCATTGTGCAAGCTGGTGAAACTGCACCAGTAGGAGCTGCGATCGCCCTGTTAGCAGAAACTGAAGCCGAAATTGAAACAGCCAAGTCTCAAGCCCAAGGTAGCGTCACTGCAAAACCTGAAATGGCTGCTACTACTGCTTCCACAAAAACCGCAGATCCAGCCGCTTCCTTAACACCTGTCTTGGCGACTCAAAACGGCTCCAACCATCGCTCTGGGCGAGTTGTAGCTTCACCCCGCGCCCGCAAACTGGCCAAAGAACTCAAAGTTGATTTGAATAATATCTCTGGTAGTGGTCCCCACGGTCGTATTGTTGCTGAAGATGTAGAAGCAATAGTCGGTAAAGCTAGTCCCCAACCTGCGGCGGCGGCTCCTATCACCCCACCAACAGTTGTGACACCAGTAGCAACTGCACCAGCGACAAAACCAACAGCGGTTCCCACGCCAGCAGTTGCCGCAGTTCCTGGTCAAGTAGTGCCTTTGACTACTTTACAAAGTGCTGTGGCACGCAATATGGTTGCTAGCTTATCAGTGCCAGTCATCCATGTAGGTTACACAATTACTACTGATGCCCTCGACAAGTTATATAAACAAATTAAATCAAAGGGTGTGACGATGACTGCACTGCTGGCAAAAGCCGTAGCGGTGACACTGCAAAAACACCCACTAATCAATGCCAATTACTCAGACCAAGGTATTGTCTATCCTGCTAGTATCAATGTAGCTGTCGCGGTAGCTATGGATGATGGCGGATTGATCACACCAGTGTTGCAAAACGCTGATCAGATGGATATTTATTCTTTATCCCGTACTTGGAAGTCTTTGGTAGAAAGAGCAAGAGTCAAAAAGTTGCAACCAGAAGAATACAGCACCGGCACATTTACACTGTCAAACTTAGGAATGTTTGGCGTCGATAGATTTGATGCAATTTTACCGCCCGGACAAGGTTCAATCTTAGCGATCGGTGCATCTCGCCCGCAAGTCGTGGCTACAGCAGATGGGATGTTTGGGGTGAAACAACAAATGCAGGTAAATATGACTAGTGATCACCGTATAATCTACGGCGCTCATGCTGCGGCGTTCTTACAGGATTTAGCGAAGTTGATTGAGACTAATCCGCAATCGTTGACTATGTAAGGAAAATTGAGGTGAAAATCCTGTTTTAATACGATTTCACAAAAAATCTGATACAAATACAGACCCGTAGAGACGCGATATATCGCGTCTGGTACAAAATTTATGTGTATCGCGATTAACGTGAAATGCCATAACAGCAAAAGAAAGACTTGGAGATTAAAAGCCCCAAGTCTTTTTGATTCTCAGGCTGGAAGCCACGACTGATACCATGAGCAATCAATTAATTTACCAATGCGATCGCGTTGAATAAGCTCTATTTTCCAGCTGATCTAGTGCTTGCCAATACTCTTGTTTTTGTTCATTCAGCCAAACCTGGGTTGTTTCTCGGATGTAGCAGTAGAACTCAATTCGTTGCTCGCGTAATCTTTTATCTATGTATTTTTTTGCCTTTTGCAAGTTACGAACTGACATCCGAGCCATGCGTTGTGGATCAGTTACCACCTCACGAATTTTACGTGCTAAAGCAATTACATCTCCGGGTGGTACCAAATCTTCACACAAAAGCAATTCAGGAATAGCCCCTACTGTAGATCCGATGCAGGGAAGTCCTCTGGCCATTGCCTCAACCATTGTTCTAGGTAAACCTTCTTGATGGGATGGTAAAATAAAAAGATCTGCTTTATCTAACTGAGTATGTACATCATTAGGAGCAGGTAACCAACCCAGAAAATTAACATACTCTCCCACACCCAGAACCGCAGCTTTTGTTTCCAATTCTGGTCGATGCTTCCCATCCCCAATTAAGACCAATTTTAGGTTTAGTCCCTCCCAGATGCATCTAGCAACAGCTTCAATCAGTACGTCAGGAGCCTTATAAAGTTGATCCATTGTGCCTACATAGATGAGGCTCACAAAATCTTTTGCTGGCGTCAGAATGCGAGGTAAACAGACAAAGGCGGAATTAGGGAGTTCAACATCTGAAAAGTAAGTTGAAAAAGTCTTTATTCCTGGTGGATACCGATGTTGTAGCGTACGTTCAGTGAGATAAGCTGCTGCACAAGCTTCAGTACAAAGTCGTCGTAACTGAGGGGAAAACAACCAACACAAAAAGCGTTTTAAAAGATGTCTAACTGAACCAGAGGTAAAAGCATCGCAAGGATCGGCAACAACTTCGACACCGTAAGGATAGTGATTTCGACGTAAAATAGGTAGAAAATGATTGGCCATTTGGGAGGAAACACGTAGAATGACAGCATCATTAAGAGTCAACGCATTAGCGATCGCTTGCTGAACTTGTCGTATCCGCCAAAGATACTGCACTGGGCCTACATAATAAGGTACAGCTACAAATGAAACTCCCTCGCCATCAGCGCGTTTCCATCCAGTTGGAACCGATGAAACTTCCCTTACGCAGGCTACCACACGCACGTGGTCGAATACTTCTAAATAACGTATCCAGAATGAATATGGAAACATAGTTAGTGTCCACACCTTCCCATCTGGCGTCCTCTCAAAGCGATGTTCAAGTGCTACCAGTAGATTCATTGATTAATACTCTCCAACTAAATTGGAAATTAACAAATGCTAAATTGCATCAATAGCTGAATGTTTGTCTAATCTGAAATTACAAAGTTTGTATGTTTGTTATTTATAAAAAATTTAAATTTCGCAGCATTTTTTACCTGCAATTTATCTCCAGAGGCTTCACAGATATTGACATTTAAAGGGTTTAAATTAGTAAAAACGATCTCAACCCAGCTAAAAAATGATTATTTCATTAAATTTTAAATTTTGGAGATAAAATAGACTTCTTGCATGAATCTTTGCCATCTCCCATGTTTGGGAGAGGGTTAGGGTGAGGGTAGCTTCCCTTCTGGTCAAAATTGACCAGAAGAGGCTGGGGGATGAGGGTAAGTTTTGTATTCATGCAAGAGATCTAATGATAAGTGATAGGCAAAAACTTTAATTTGATGTGTTGAAATTGCATCCTCTGTTGTCAAAAAGGATGATTCATCAATTAAAGTTCATGGTATCAAGGCTTGATTAACTGCCAACTTGAATAATTCTAAGTCAGCAGCATAAAACTTAGGTAGACATTAAAGACACCACACTCTGAAGGTAGATAGTGAAAACTATTTTGCAAAAAGTAGGCAATGTTTAAGTCTTTGATGTGTTGCTATAGGAATATAAATAATTTATCAACACTTTTCAAGACTACCATAAAAATCTTTGGCTGCTTATTGGAACCACGATTTTTTTGAGTCTCGTGTTTTTGTCTAAATAGCTTGTATTGTTTTTGATCAAACCTGAAATCAAATTTATTGGAAATTTCTACTTTGCTTTCACAAAAAGTATATATACAAAAGCTTTTCATCAATTGCAATCACAAAGTTATATTTAATATAAGCGATCGCACGTAAACTAATTTTTATATGATAATTCAATTTTTATCTAAACTGTTTAAAATTATTTCTCGAAATCAGAGCTTTGCTAAAAAAACAATATTCTTAATTTATACTAAACAATTATCAACATTTTATATTTCAAATAAAGCATTGATGAAATCAATAAGTATTTCCATGACAAAAATAAGTAATTTTCGTCAATTCTAATTTCAATATTATTTAGGGTTTTTACTTAGTTGATATTATTTATTTATATAAAACAGAAATCAAATAAAACTAGAAAAACAAGCTGTTTCAAGCTAATAATTTATTATTTATGGATTTATCTGCTCTTCTTATCTCAACAGCAATATAAATTTGTTTTATTGAATATAAATATTATGGCTTTTATGATTAAATTTTAAATTTATCTTCATTGCACAACTACACTAAGAGAGATTTTTATTCAGAATTTTCTATGTAATTTATTTGATATATTTATTTTTATTTTTCTGATTTAATCTTGCAAAATTTAGCTTTTTATGATTCTTTTTTTGTTTCATCAAGTTAGATAGATAAGCATATTATATGCTAAATAGCAAGATATATGCAACTTTTATGCAACTATATCTAACACTTAATATCATAGAGACCTAGGACATAAAAAGAGGAAGAATATAGTTGATATCATGAGGCTTTGAAGTCTTATCCTATCAAGTTGATTGTTATGTATATTATACGATTGAGATACTTAAATGCAACTCATATGCAACATTCTGCTATGACTTGAGAATATCAAGAACTTTAGTAGTACAGCTTGGCATCAAATACTAGGGTTTTGAAGGGACTATTTCATGCTTATATAGACCGCTTCATAATCAATTCTGAGGCTAATAGCAAAAGTCGGTTTAAAACCGACTATTTAGTAGAGACAAGATGCAGCACTTTTAATAAAAGTCAAGGATCTGAGCTTTGCAATTCTTACAAATCATATAGAATTATTATAGCCCTGGTTACTTATATTATGCTATTGAGATACTTAAATGAAACTGAAATGAAACTTATATGCAACATTTTAAAAATTTCTAGAGAGCATGAATAACTAATGACAAAACAGACAACCGTGATATTACTTTTTTGATAGGGAAAGAGGAGGAAATGATTACTAAAGATTGCTATGAAATAACTTTTTTGCTCAATCACAATAGAAAGCTAAATGACTACTCTGTCAACTTGTAAAAACTATCGTAATTGTGTCACAGTAAAATTGAGTATTTCAAATAAAATCAGAGATTAACAAAGCTTTAAATACAATTATCTTAGTAATTGCTGATTTTAGACTAAATTTTTACTATCAATCGGTAAATCAGTAGTTATAAATAACAATTCCTGTTGAAATTAAATCGAAGACTATATAATATTAAGTTCAACTTTTTACAAAAATCTGAGTCCCTATCTTGATAATTTGTAGTATTCCTTAAAACATACATCAAATCTCTGGTTAACTATGTTTGTATTTTTAAAAATTTTCATACATTAATCTTGGTCTGACAAATACTTGATCTTGGTTGATTTACTAACTAATACCATACTCCCACCCATCCAAAAGTATTTTACCTATACATAATATTTGACAATTCTATAGTGATATCTGTAGTATCATTTCTAATCAAAATCTATAGAAATCAAAATTCAGTACAAGTACTGATTTATCTATTTGAGTAACTCTATTAACATTTATCTACGAAGAAAATTTTAATTTAGAATATAAGTGATAAAGATAACAGTATTTTTTCTAACTTTTAATTAACGGCAATTAAACTATTTTCAGAGGGAACGGGGAACGGGGAACGGGGAACGAAGAATATAAATCCTATCTGTAATTAATAAATTTTATTTCGCTGACTTTAAGATAAATAAAGGAGAATCTGAAATGAACAAGGTTCAATTAGCTTTGGTTATTAGCTACCTATTGATGACCTGCTACTTTTCAGTGAACTGGTTAAGATTTCATTTACGTCATCCTGCTAATTCCCCCGAAGATAAATTCTTATCTTTAGTCATGTTGGCGATCGCTATTTTCTCCTGGCCGCTGGTAATTCCCATGCACTGTTTACAAACCTTCAAAACAAGACACTTTGAATTTAGCACTGCGGTTCCTGTGCTGGTTGCGATCTCTGCATTTGGATTAGTGTTTTATATAATCTAGCACCCCTACCTTAAGTAAGTCAGTTTATAAACCTTTCAAGGTGGATAGAAACAGAAGCATTACCTCAGCGAAAAAGCTGTATTTCCTCTTTGTGTCCTGGTGTCTTGGTGTTTCAAATATTCTTTTTTCACCACCCTACTCTAAGAGAAGCCGCTTTGCGTCTACGGGTTCGCCACCTTGCCTACTCTTACGAGAAGCCGCTGGCGCGTCTACGTGACGGGAACCGCCAAGACGGCAAGTGGACTCACCAAGACGCCAAGACACCAAGAAAAGAAATTTTCATTTTCCCAGTTTACACCTTGAAAGGATTGATCCTACGTTAAATTTAATTAATTCATCGCAGTGGGAAATGCACCTGGTTGTACGGCTAAATTAACGGTTTGACCTTGACGGCGTAATTCTATGCTTAAGTTTCCACCGATTTGGCTATCATCTACTGCTTTTTGGATATTGCTAGGATTTTTGACAGTTTTACCGTTGAGTTTTTGAATTACATCGCCAGCACGTATACCTGCTTTTGCTGCTGGTGAATTAGGTATAACTTTCACAACTAGTACACCTTGATCTTCATTGACGGTTAAATTATTGTTGGGGTCTGAGTTGAGACTCTGCTTTAACTCTGGTGTCAATCCGATCATTTGAATTCCTAAATAAGGATGTTGGGCTTTTCCTGTGGTGATGAGTTGATCGGCGATGCGTTGAGCTGTGTTGATGGGAATGGCAAATCCGATTCCTTGCGCTCCTTGAATAATCGCTGTATTCATACCAATTACTTGACCACGATCATTTAACAAGGGACCACCAGAGTTCCCAGGGTTAATTGCTGCGTCTGTTTGAATATAGTCTACTCGTTTATCACTAGCACCGATTAAACTGCTGTTTCGTCCGGTGGCACTGATAATTCCTGTGGTGACGGTATTATCTAATCCCAAGGGATTACCGATCGCGATCGCTAATTGTCCTGGTTGTAATTGCTCAGAATTGCCCATTGTTAAGGTTGGCAGATTATTGGCTTGAATTTTAACAACTGCGATGTCGGTCAATTCGTCTTTACCCAATACCTTTCCGTCAAAGCTACGTCCATCTGTGAGTGAGACTTTTACCGTATCTGCACCATCAACGACGTGAGCATTGGTGAGGATGCGACCATCACCACTAATAATAAAACCTGAACCAGTGCCACGTTCGACTCTTTGTTGTGGTGATGATGGTAGTTGTCCGCCGAAAAAGCGCCGGAAAAAGGGATCGTTAAATTCCTCTGGTATGCGAGTTCTTACGGTTCTGGCAGAATCAATTCGCACTACTGCGGGGCCTACTTTTTGAACAACATTTGTGACAAAGTTTGGATCGTTGCTTGCTGGTAGGGGTAGAGCAGCATTCGCTGGAGTTACTGCCAAATTACTTGCATCCTTGGACATCTGCTGATGGTTATTGGCTACATATCCGCCAGCAAGGGTCATTCCAGAACCGAGCAATACTAGCGATAAATTTACAGCTGCTCTGCGCCAAGGTGTGATTCGACGAGGTTTTTCGGTGGATGAATCCAAGGAAAAGTTGTTTGATAAATTGTCGCGATCGCGTGGTTCTTGTAACATTTTTCGTAGGAAGTATTTCTAAAAGCTACTTCCAATCTAGATACCCATTGTGAAGTTTTTGTTGCACAAATGTGGCGCTGATGTGAAACTTCTTTGAACAGAGCCAAATAAATATTTTTGCCAAAAGATCAATAGCTTCGATAATGTTAACAGCAAGATGAGACCTTTGATCTAATATTTTTTACATCTTTGCGTTCTTGTATAAAACTTAATTCTCACCAAACCTTTCCCGAAGTCACATAAATATGCTTAAATTAACTTAAGCCAATCTAGCTTTTCTGCCGATGTACGTTCGTTTATTCGGCAATGTGACCATAGAATTTTTTTGTTATACTCCCAGTAACAGGATTTATTTTCGGCTGAGAATTTCGTTTTGATTTTGAAGAAGTGTCTCTCCGAATCTAACTCTATATAGCAAATGATTTGGGAGATGCCCTATGTCTATTTATATCGGTAACTTATCCTATCAGGTTAAGGAAGAAGACTTGAGGGAAGTTTTTGCAGAATATGGTACAGTTAAGAAAGTCCAGCTACCTACAGATCGTGAAACCGGACGTCTGCGTGGTTTTGCTTTTGTCGAAATGCAATCAGATGAAGAAGAAGAGCGTGCGATTGAAGCATTAGATGGTGCTGAATGGATGGGAAGAGATTTAAAAGTTAACAAAGCTAGACCTCGTCCAGAAAAAAGCGGTCCAAGAAGTTATTCTTCTGGTGGTGGAAATTGGGGTAATACTGGCCGCAACAATCGCCGTTACTAATACTTATATAAAAAATTTTAAAATTTAGAGTCTCCAGCAGGTCAAAAAAAATTGCTCAACTCTGCTGGAATGTTTTTTCTTTTTTGATGTACAATATCTACCCATACGAGGAGTAATCAGAATGACGCAAGTAGTATTGGGAGAAAATGAAGGGATTGAATCAGCCTTACGACGATTCAAGCGCCAAGTTTCCAGAGCTGGTATATTCCAAGATATGAGGAAAAAGCGTCACTTCGAGACTCCATTAGAAAAAGAAAAGCGCAAAGCTATTGCAAGACACAAACAACGCCGTAACGGTGGTTCTCGTCATAGGTAAAATTTTTGAGTAGAGATGTCATAGCTCCCCGACTTCTTAAAGAAGTCGGGGAGCTGAACAATAAGATCAATCCAAAATCCAAAATCTAAAATTGAGTGACTGCTAAAGCACCAGCGATCGCAGAAGCAACTAGGGAAGTAAAAGCAGTATTAAATAACCACCATGCTGCATCTGCTACAGCTTTTCTCGTTTCTGTTGCTTGCTTTTTGGTTTGTTCTTTGAGTGTAGCAAGACGTTTATTAACTTCTTGTTGGATACGTTCAGCACGCTGGAGGATGCTATCTCTTGTCGCTTCGATGCGGTCGATAATCTGATTAGCTTGTTCTGGGGAAATATCCTCACGAGAACTGAGGATTGCAACTAGGGTATCACGATCAAATTGACTGAGGCGATCGCGTAACGCTTCCAACCCCACTTGAGGATCATCAAACAATTTGGCAAAGTCTTGCTGAATCGCTTCATAATTTAGTTCGGGACGATCCAGGGAATTAAGATAGTTGCGGACTCTAGCAAAAATTCCATCAATCACCGATTGCAATCTTTGCTGGAGTTGCTGGTATTGTTCGACTAGCGAGTTGCGAACAGATTCGATTTGATCGACAATTTGGTTAGCTTCAGTTTCTGAAATATCCTCACGTTGGGATAGTAGCGCTACAAGTGTCGAACGGTCGAATTTGGCTAGGCGATCGCTCAAACTCCCAACTCCTGTGCGGGGATCTTGCAGCAATAATTGTAAATCTCGTTTGATACCCTCTGGGTTGAGTTCTTCTTTATTAGTGTTCCGCAAATAGTTTTCGAGATTGGCTTCAAAATCTAGAACTTGTTTAGTAGTGCGGCTTGCCAAGCGGCGTGGCGCTCTGATAATATTACCAATGGTTTGTTGTACCTGATCGATAATACGATTCACATCTTCTTCACTCAAGTCTCCTCGCTGAGTCAGCAATTTGACCAAAGTTTCTCGATCTACCTGCGAGAAGCGATCGCGTAAAGCCAAAGCACCCTCTTGGGGATGTTCGAGTAATTTTTCTAAATCTCGCTGGATACTTTCTGGGTTGAGTTCTTCCAAATTAGTATTGCGAAGATATTGGGCGATCGCTGTTGCTGTTTGTGCGTATTGTTCTTTTGCTTGGTCAGCTAATTTTTGCGGTGCTTGCAGGATATTATCCCGTACTTGTTCCAAATTATCCAAGATTTGATTAACTTGCTGTTCACTCAAATCTTGCCGTTGACTCAGTAATTTTACTAGTGTATCGCGGTCAAATTGCGATAATCTTGACCGTAAAGCCGAAATTCCGGCTTGCGGATCTTCCAACAGCGTTCTAAAATCGCGCTTGATACCTTCTGGGTTGAGTTCCTCTTTGTTGGTGTTTCGCAGATACTCTTCTACCCTTTGTCGCAGTTGATCAGCTTGGGTTCTTGCTTGTTCTTGTAGTTCTGTAGCTCGATTCAAAACGCGATCGCGAGTACTTTCGAGTTGATCTACAATATTATTTGCTTCCTCTTCACTAATATCTTCACGTTGCTGGAGTAGCTGTACTAATGTATCACGATTAAATGGGGAAAGGCGCTGACTTAATTCTTCAAAATCAGCTTCTGGATCTGCCAACAGCGTTGTAAAATCTCGCTCAATAGCTTCTGAATTTAGTTCTTCTTTACTCGTAGAACGCAGATAATTTTCAATGCGCGTACGCACATCCTGGGATTTTTCCCGTAGTTCTGCTTGACGGACTGTTTCTAAAACTTCCTGGCGAATATTTTCCAGTTGTTCCGAAATTTCCTTAATTCTTGCTTCACTAATATCATCGCGTCTTGAAAGCAAGCTAGTCAGATATTCTAGATTAATTTCCTCTAATTCACGGCGGACTGTTCCAGGATCTGCATTTAGATCATAGATGACATCTTTGAATTCATCTGCGATCGTAATGCGATTGAAATGCCAGGGTAAAGAATACAAAATGTAATCTTCTACATCTGCCTTAATAGTATTGTAAGGTAGTCCTGGTAATCTTTGAGCTATTTGTTCGTTTGCTTGATCTCTGAGTTGTTTTAATTGGGAAGTAATTTTCTCAACATCAACTTCTTGAACTTTATCTTTTAAATCTTCCAGTTGATGGCTGATTTTATCCACATCTATTTGGGAAAAATCTACCCTGTTGATCACAGCAGGTACAGCAGCAGTTAAGCCATATTGAATAGCTTGCTTGATTAAACCATTACTTTGTTTTCCATCACCTCCACCTGCTGTTACCAATTCCTGAAGTCGTTCACCCAATTTTTCAGATTTCAATTCTTCAGGACTTGCTTGTTTAAGTAAATTAATTACCTGTTGTGTGGGATTTCTGCGATTTAAAACTTGCTCCCAAGCTGCTTGGAATTGGTCTGCAATTTGATTTATATCTGCTTTAGAAAAATCTGTGCGGTTACTGATTAAATCGACAAAACTCTGACGATTGATATTTTGTAGTAAATCACTATTAGCAACAGATTGTAAATCCGAATCACGTAGCAGCTTGTCAAATTGCTCACGAATTTCTTTGAGATTTAATTGTGGTAATTGTACAGTTGCTAAAGAAGTTTGTAATGTATTGCGGATGCTGTCAGGATCAAAACCTGATGTTAATTCTCGACGGACAGCAGCTGTAATATCTTCCGCAGTTGCAACCATCTGGTTTTTTGCCACGTTAGAACCAATAGCAGTACCTGCTACACCCATCAGTCCTTGTAAACCAGAATTCACAGTATTGATCACAGAACCAATTAAAGAACCAACCGCATTTGAACCGAGCCACATTAATATTGAAAAATAAGCAGACCAAATGACTACACCAATAATCGCTCCCAAAAATGCACTACTGATAAAACTCAGTTTCACTGCTAAAAAAGAAGCACTAAATAATGCAATCGTTGCAGTTATTAGCGCCCACCAACCAACTTTCGCTTCTACTTTGCGAATCGCACCTCCCAAACTTTCAGATTCATCAGCATTTAAATCTACTCCCGATGAGATTCCTATAGCTACAGAAAAGTTTGTTAATAGTAATTGGAAAGCAAACGCCATGATTAATCCTGCGAGGAATGCTACCAAAAACTTTGGCCCAGAAAAAACAAGAGTTGCTTCTTCTGGAATGACAACCGCCTGAGCAAAATTAATCGGTACTAATCCAAAATCCAAGGGACACCATTTCAGAGCCAATTCTGTAATGGTAAACATAAATATTTCCCTCACTTTCACTCAATTACACACTTCCTTTTGTCCTGGAAATGTGATTACTTCTTCACCCTAGCCAGTAGTTTTTTAAACTGGTACTTCCTCTGGATATAAACACTTCTACCCGAAGTATGATTCCAAATGATTATATTTATTTTTTTTAAGAATTTAGTACTTATTATTTAGTGGTGAATGTTTTTTGCTATAGCATTCCTAAGCTCCCCGACTTCTTTCAATACGGTTCGGATAAGATAAATTGATCAACATTTAAACCCTGTAGAGACGCGAAATTTCGCGTCTCTACATACCAAAATTATGACGAAAAATCCTTAACCGAACCGTATTGCGACTTCTTTGAGAAGTCGGGGATCTGAACACCCGCGACTCATCAAAGAGTAATAAAAACGATAAATATCTTTGTTAATTCCTGTTTATTCTGTTAAATTTATGCTGATTTCCTACTAGTCAGGCTGAATTTACTAAAAGAGACCAGGGCGAAAAATCATGAACAAAATTATCGACACTAGCAAGAAATATTTTTTATCTGTAATATTTGTAGCGATCGCTGTTAGTCTTGGCAGTTGTAGTTCTAACTCTACTGATGAAGCTAACTTAAATATCACAACATCGCCAACTCCAAACAGTCAAACAACTGCAACCCCTACACAATCACCAACTCAAAGTACAGCTAGACTTAACGTTCAACCCAACAGTGGATCACCTACCACAGATAAAACAGATAAAACTGTAAATGTCACCCTATACACCAGCGATGCACAATGTCAAGAACTCGTCCCCCAAAAAACGACAGTTCCAGCACAAGAACCTGTGACAGGTGCGGTAGGTAAAATTTTAGATCAACGGGATAACGGTGACTTTAGCTTTTCTGGTTATCGAGTCAATATTAAAGATGGTGTCGCTACAGTAGATTTACGACTCACTCCCAATTCCCAACGTCAAATCACTTCTCTATCGAGTTGTGAACAATTTGCTTTATTCGGTAGTTTGCGTAAAACTCTCACAAGTAACCCCCAATGGGGAATTAAAGATGTTCGTTTCACCGAGCAAGGTAAAGATATAGTGTTATAGATACATTTACCATTTGATTACTAGCGGCAGTGTTGAGTCAAAACTGTGGTGTTTACCTTCCTTGGCATGATCGAATTCTAATTCGATTTGGTAGCGATCGCCAAAGCCAAAGTAAAAATTGATCAATCCTTCCTCAATGAGTTTTGTCACTTCAGCAGATAAGTTTTGCTCTCCAGGTAAACAAACTCGCACTGCTGTCATTTCCTTAAATGGAGGTTGGTGATCCAAAGGTTGACGTTTGTCTGGTGGATAATTTGCAGGTTTTTGAGTCCCAGTCCAAACAAAAATCAGAGGTTCTGCTAAATTGTTCTGTTTGGTAATAATTGGGATAGCAGCTCCCTCTGGTAAAAAAGGTGCATGATAATCCCAGGTTGGGAATGGTAGTTGTGAAGCAAGTGTTGCTGTACGAAAAGAGATACCAAACGGACAAGCTTGAGTTTCTTTCCAACGACAGCGTTCCCACAAACCTGTAGGTTGAACAACTGGAGACTGAATTTCATTCGGATCATTCAGCCAGAGTAACTCTAAATAAGCATTGTGAAAGAAAAAGCAAACGTTTGCACTACCCTGACCGTGATGAATGCGACCTCTTCCTTGTTTTAGTCCAAAAGCTTTGAGAACTTCTGCTTCCGGTGCTTGTGGAGCAACACAGATAAAGACATGATCAAGTTCTAGTTGCATATCTTGCACCTCTAGTTTCTTTTAATCCACAACTTAGCCACCCAGTACAGGAAAGCGATCGCCACAAAACTCCAAAACAAAGATAAAATCATCGGATGCGGTGGATTTTTTACAGAAATCGGTGCAAAGGGTTTATCTATATGTTGAGTCACCACACCAGAGACAATCGCACCACCACCCAAAGCGACACCGAAAATTTGGATTGTTTGTTCCAACGAGCGATCGCGTTTAGCTTGTTCTATTTCTACTATCCCACGAATTGAGGAAATTACTTGCTCTAATAATCCTGTACCGTGCTTAAAATAACCCAAATCGAAATTAATTTGTTTTTGGAATAAAGCAGAATTCTTGTGATAAAAACTTTCTAAAAAGCTTAAATCAGCTTGCTGGGTTTTACTAGAAATTTGTTGTAAGCGGTCATGATAATTTTCCGAATTAATCGCAATTGTGTTTTGATAATCTTCGAGATCTCGTAGTAAGCGAGTGTATTTAACTGCTAATTCGGCTAAGTATTTTAATTTTTCTGTTAGTTGATTTAAATCTTTTTGATTGAAATTATCACTCTTCTGATTTGATAAATCATCAAGTTGTCTTTCTATATTTTTATACTGTTCATCTAATGAATTATAAGTTTTTCGGCTATCTTGATAAGCTTTGACAACCTTAGTACGAAAGAAAAATAAATCTAATAATTCCGAATAGATTAAACCGAGATTTTCATCTGCTTGTTCATCGACAAATATCCAAATCAGGACATGCTGATAATTAGCTAATTCGCTAAACAATCCATATTCAAAAATTGGACTACCAAATAAATCTCCCTGACGATGAAAAGAGGGACGTTGTTTAGCATCAGCAAAAACAGCTTGTAAACAAGATTCGGCGATTTTATACAAATATTTCTTATCTTTCGCGCCCGTTAACCAAACCGTAATTAATAAAGTTTGTCCGAGAAAGAGTTTATTTGGCGAGAGAGTAAGGCAATTCTGAGGATTTAAATTACTGAGAAAACTAATATCTAAATCTGCGCTTGGTGTACCATCCGCTTCCTTTTCGGGACGGCGTAAATTGAGCCACAAACCATAACTATCATGTAATTGCCCAGGATAAGCAAAGCCTTTAATCATTACATCTTGCTGATGATCAACAGAAATCTTATTCTCAAAAGCTAGGGAATAATCACCGTCTTTGACTGCTGATTCCTTGAGCAAATCCACACGCGGACTATCAGAATATTTGCTAACATCTCTGATATTCTGGCTGAGATTTAAATCTATGTGCAGGATAGTCTTAACTATTGCATCTGCACCGTACCAAAGTTTATTTTGCTCATCTGGATTAATTTTCTCAAGATTTGCCGGTTTATAAAGTTGAAAAGCAAATAAATGAATATTAGGCGCATATATTTTCATAAATTATTTTGTCATCATACATCTTGTAGAGACGCGATTCATCGCGTCTAAAACTCAAACCACACGCGATTCATCGCGTCTAAAACTCTCGAATTTGAACCAAAGATGTGTTGCAATCATTAATTGAATGGGTATTGGTAGGGTGCGTTATGGCTTCAGCCTAACGCACCATCAAATAAAGTGGTAATCAAGCTAAGATATTTTATCTCTTGCAACAACTTTTGAACCCGCCAATAAATAAATTTCTTGGCTAATAGCTAAAGTCAGATAAATCTGACTAGAAAACTCTTTGAGTCCGTTTCAACGGACTTATGCTATTAGCCTGAGAATTTATTCTCAGCGAGATATAGGGTAGATGCAAAATCATGATCATTATTTTTTATCTCCCTCCCCTCCCCGTTTTTTATCTTCCAACTTTTCCAACCCCTCATCAATAACTCGATACTGATTCGTTAAAGTATTTTGCTGAGAAGCAGGATTAGTTTTTTCAACTTTCGTAATTTCCCGTTCCGTAATTAATACCGCATCTCTCACAGATTCATGATTGATGTACCACAAGCGAATTGCTTCCGCAAAGGATTCTGTTTCGGGATTATTTAAATCAGCAAGAATCTTTCGTAATGCTGAAATATCCTCAACCGCTACATGATCAAAAACATAATCTTGTTCTTCCACCACTTGTGTAAAAGCTTGAATTAATTTATCAGGTTCCATATTTAATTCTCCTATTTTATTTTTGTTGGTGTAGCCTGTGCTATGCGCTTAAGTTAAGGATAATTGTAGGTTGGGTTGACGAAGGAAACCCAACATTTTCAAGTATTTGTTGGGTTTCGCAAAGCCTCAACCCAACCTACAAAATTTAACTCATATCTTGCATCAGCTTTTCATCCCGCCAATAAATAAATTTATTGGCTAATAGCTAAAGTCAGATAAATCTGACTAGGGCGATGTTTGAGTCCGTTTTAACGGACTTATGCTATTAGCCTCCAGAATTAATTCTGAGGCGGGATACAAGGTTGGTGCAAGATGTGAGTTAAAGTTTTTGGCTCTAACACCAAGCGCATTGGACTAAAATTATTCTCCAATTGCACAAAACCCCGCCCAAAAACACGGATGTTTAAATGGTAATTGTTCTGGTAAATAGTTTTGCTGCAATCTCTTTCTAATTTTCCATTTATGCTTTGCATCCATCTCGGTTTTACTATCAATCCATAGAATTAAATCCTCTCGACTAACTTGGCGAAGCCATTTCTGGGTTTGGTTGAGCGCATAAGGAACATTAGGAGTTAGAGTTTGCAAGTTTTCATAAAATCTCATCATTAATATCGCTGTCGAAAAATCATCAACAGCCCATAAACTGCTAACTATATTGGCTGCACCAGCGCGAATAAATCCACTTGGTAAACCGATATATTCATCGCTGGTATTTGTAAAGTCAACTAAGCCACTTTCGCAAGCAGAAATAGTCACAAGACGACAGTTCGGGAAACTTAAATTAAATATATTTTTTAAAGTCAGATTTGGTTCTGAGTCATCTAAATTAATCGCCGCGTCGTCACGTATTTTTAACAGGCGACTTGGTTCGAGATCAGCCGGAATGGGAGAAATCAGAGTATCTGCTAACTGTAAACCAGATTCTAAGGGAGATTTGAAATTGAAGTAACCGTGACAAGAAAAATGCAGCCAGGAAGCATTGCGGAAATTATCGGCGTTTGCTTGTTCTGCTAATAATGCTGCTTTTGTCGCTGCGCTGTGTTTGAGAATTTGGTGTGGGTGAAATGTATTGGCGATTGTCTCGACTTCGATATCAGTGAATTCTAAATCTCTTGTAGGATTTTGAATCGCGAAGAGATCAGAGAATATATTGTCTTGTTGCGTCACCCCTCCCTGCTTGCGGGGAGGGGTTGGGGGTGGGGTAGATTTATTTTTCGCAAACCGCAAAAGTTGACAACTGGGTGCATAACTCACACCACCAGGATATTTATCTATTAAATATTCCCCGGAATCAAGCTGTAAAGCATGGAGGGGTAACAGGTGCAGGTAACGATGGGGAACTAAAATGATTTTTTGGCAATTGCTGGGAACAAGGGAGACTATATCATTTATATGTAGATGGTCGGCGAGTTGTGTTAGCTGATCATATAGATAATGTCGCCACTCACCTTTATCATTTTTACCGTTTTTATCCTTTTTGGAGTAAAGCTGGAGATATTCACTAGTCCACTTTCTCAACTTTTCTAAATCTTCAGCCTGGGAAGACCAAATTTTTGGTTTGTCTTGCTCACTGGTGATGATGAAAGCGCGAAAACAATCAGCAAAAATGTACCATTCGATAATTGCTGTCTCGCCATCCAACAAATTTTGAATCTCGCTAAACCGGATGGGGTGAAAACCGATGACTCTCGACATCAGTTGTTCGCGCTGTTGACGCAAATTATGTAACTCACTGCGATTGATTTCCTGGTTTTGATTTTTCTGTGCTGCTTCTAAACGTCGCTTCTCGACTTCAATTTTTTGCTGTAACTCTTGCAGTCGGTTTTTGACTTCTGCGGGAATTGCGCCTTTGGGGTAGCACTCATCATTAAATAGTAGTTCGACTAAATTGCGGGTTTTGCTGCGTTCAATAAATTCAACCGCTTGGGTATCCTCTTTTAATGCCAAACACACTTCTACCATACAGCGATAAAGTGTATTCCACTCTTCCGCTTGTTTGCGCTTGCTTTCCTCACCGGAAACAATTTCCCCCCGCAAAGATTCGACTGTTTCAATAGCTGATTCAAAGGTGTTGTAAGCTGAGGTGTACTGTTTTTCCGCTTGATACAGAATACCCAGATTATATAAAGTCTCTGCATGGTTTTGCGGAAAAGCTTCACGGGTTCTTACTTCTAAAGCACTCTCATAAGCTGCGATCGCATATTCAAGATTATTGGCTCGCTCTCCTAGTATTCGATCACTGTAAGCATTCCCCAGATTATTTTGCGTTGTCGCCCATTGTTGGGGAAAAGCTTCACGGGTATAAACTTCTAAAGCACTTTTATAAGCTGCGATCGCATTTTCAAGATTATTGGCTCGCTCTCCTAGTATTCTGTATAAGTAAGCATTTCCCAGATTATTTTGCGTCATCGCCCAATCTTGGGGAAAAGCTTCACGGGTATAAACTTCTAAAGCACTCTTATAAGCTGCGATCGCACTTTCAAGATTATTGGCTCGCTCTCCTAGTATTCTGTCACCGTAAGCTGTCCCCAGATTATTTTGCGTCATCGCCCAATCTTGGGGAAAAGCTTCACGGGTATAAACTTCTAAAGCACTTTTATAAGCTGCGATCGCATATTCAAGATTATTGGCTCGCTCTCCTAGTATTCTGTTACTGTAAGCATTCCCCAGATTATTTTGCGTTGTCGCCCATTGTTGGGGAAAAGCTTCACGGGTTCTTACTTCTAAAGCACTCTCATAAGCTGCGATCGCATATTCAAGATTATTGGCTCGCTCTCCTAGTATTCTGTATAAGTAAGCATTCCCCAGATTATTTTGCGTCATCGCCCAATCTTGGGGAAAAGCTTCACGGGTATAAACTTCTAAAGCACTCTCATAAGCTGCGAT
>NZ_NAPS01000001.1:844557-845872 GCF_004323185.1 Westiellopsis prolifica IICB1 | reverse complement strand
AAGCACTTTTATAAGCTGCGATCGCATTTTCAAGATTATTGGCTCGCTCTCCTAGTATTCTGTATAAGTAAGCATTCCCCAGATTATTTTGCGTTCCAGCCCAATCTTGGGGAAAAGCTTCACGGGTATAAACTTCTAAAGCACTCTCATAAGCTGCGATCGCATATTCAAGATTATTGGCTCGCTCTCCGAGTATTCTGTCACCGTAAGCAGCACCCAGATTATTTTGCGTTGCAGCCCAATCTTGGGGAAAAGCTTCACGGGTGTATACAGTCAGTGCTGTTTCATAGCCAGTAATAGCAATTTCCATATTGCTGGCTTTGTCACCCAAGGGGAATTCACTAATTCTATTGCTTAAAAGGAGAATAACGGCGGCTAGGAATTGCGCCTCATCTGGTTTCGCTTCTGCTAAAAGATTTGTTGCCCAATTGCGGAGTAATTCAGCAAAAATAATATTGAGTTTATCTGTGTTTGCTGCAAGTAAGGGAAAAACTACCTGTGCATCACCCCAGCTTTCGTATGTTGCTTGCAGTACTTCTATTAAGAATGATAGATAAGCTTTTTGTATCTCCTCTTTCTCTGCTTGTGAAAGATCAGAAGCAGATTCGGAAGTTGTGTTTGTCAAATTCAGCGCTTGCTTAACTAAATTTGCAATATTTCTCAACCAATTTCCTATTCGCTGCATGTTTCTTTCCCTTTCGAGCGCAGTTCATTCATGGGCAGAGGCGCGTATTGACATAGTTTTATTATGATAATTTCAGTAGAATTGCCCAACATTCCCGAATTATCTGAAAAATTCGCCTAATTGATAGATCCCCGACTTCTTAGAGGATACAGCTGGCGAATCAGGGGTGACACCCCTCATCAAGATTTTTCGTCATTCCACCAGATGTAGAGACGCGCCATGGCGCGTCTCTACAATCAATTTGTGGGCGAACGAGGGGTTAAACCCACCATTCGCCAGCTGTATCCTCTAAGAAGTCGGGGATCTGAACACCCACAAATCACCCTACAATTTCCCTTTTCCCTTTCCCTTTATCCATCCCACTTGCTAGGACTGGATTTCTCCCAAGCTTGAAAATATAAGCTTTTGTTCTTCAAAATCTTCTCTCAAACGAGAATCAAAGACTCGCTGACGAGAATAAAAGACTCGCTGACGAGTATCAAACACTCGCTGACGAGTATCAAACACTCGACGACGAGAATCAAACACTCGCTGACGAGTATCAAACACTCGACGACGAGTATCAAACACTCGATGACGAGTATAAAAGACTCGCTGACGAGTATCAAAGACTCGCTGACGAGTATCAAA
>NZ_NAPS01000001.1:837911-843611 GCF_004323185.1 Westiellopsis prolifica IICB1 | reverse complement strand
GAATTGAGGGGATCGGGGATCGGGGATCGGGGATTGGGGGTAACGGGGATCGGGGATTAGGGACGAAGGGGTAATACCATTTCACGAAAATCTTGATACAAATACAGACGGTGTAGAGACGCGAAATTTCGCGTCTCTACAAATTTATATGTATCGCGATTAACGTGAAATGGTATAACGGGGATGTTGTGGCTGATCAAATCGCTTGCAAGTCAACGGGAGCATCCCTAATGTTTAAAAAACCTGGTTTTTTCATAAACCGGGTTCATTAAAATTACAAACATCAAATAAATTGAAAAATATTTAAACCAAATCAATTCATGCAAAAATTAACTATTAGAATGATGAGAAAGTTCATTCGTTTTTGTAACGCGATCGCGAATCAATTTTAACTGTATTTGACTATTCACTGGTTCTCTAGGAAGAGGAACTTCTGTATTTGGCCAGCCAGATATATCATTACATGGACAGGAATCAGCAGGCATACCCATATTTCTCACAGGTATAGGCATTGTACACCGCGAACAGGGATACATTTCCCAAGCGGATGTTAGCAATTCGCCAATAGTTTCGCTCGTACCTTCAAGATGACAGTCACCTGCTTGTTCAGAAATAATTTTCTGCCAGCATTCTTCAAATTCATCACTATAGCGATCGCCTGCAACAACAGACTTGGGTAATAAAACTTCTGCACCATTATTAATGATGACTTTTTTGCCTAACTGAAGCCAGTAAGCTAGATATTTTTTAACTTCATTTTTAGATGCCATAGCATTAATTCTATTTAGATTTTAGATACTCAATTTGGAATTAATTCTTAAGAATGGTCATTAGAGACGCGATGAATCGCGTCTGTACAATGGTCATTGGTCATCGTAGTTATTCCCCTTTCCCCGCTCCCCAAACAGCGGTGAACCAAGTAAGCTGAGGTTGAGAACATGACCACCAGTGACTAGATAAACAGGTTCACAGATTGTGCCTAAGTATCGCACTAATCCACCTAAGCGATCGCGAAAAGTTCTGCCCATGGGATAAGGGGGTACCACACCCCATCCTGTTTCTTCAGCAACAAAAATCATATCGGCTGCTACTAGTTGCACTGTCTCTAAAAACTCTTGCATAGTCTTTTCCCAGATTGCTTCTTCCTGAGAGAGTAGATTAGCTACCCAAGTTCCCAAAGAATCAACTAAAACGCAGGTGTTCGGTGGCATTTGGGCAAGAGTATCAGACAATTGTTCTGGTACTTCTATTGTCATCCAATCTAGAGGGCGTCGTTGCTGATGCTGTTGAATACGTTGCAGCCATTCTTCATCAGCAGGATCACGACTAGCTGTTGCTATGTAAACTACTGGTTTGTCTGATTGTATTGCTAAAGCTTCTGCCCACTCACTTTTACCAGAACGCGCCGGTCCAGTCACCAAGATGATTTGATTCATTTTTTGCTTCAGAAACCCAATTATAAAAATCTCATAACACAAAGTTAAAAATAAAATGAGAAAAGGGAATTTATAAATTAAAACAGAGAAATAAGCATTACCCTTACCTCATAAGTGATCCCAGCTACTACAAGGAGGAAAACCTGCAAAACACTAACTTCCCAATATTCTCAATCATTGGCTTGATTTTGAGCCGTTTCCTGAATATCTTGAATAAACTAGGGATTTAAACCTTTACCATAATTTTTCACTTTAGGGATGAGATTGTTGACCCCAAATAACTTTTAAGAGATAAAATTAACACTCAGCATCTTAATTGATGTAACTATTGGGAAAAGTCAAAAATCCCAACTATCAATTCAGCATCATCCGCAATCACAAGTCACAGAAAAGTTAGAGATACCCATTATGAAAGCAGGCTTAAAGCGTATTGAGGCTACTCTACACGATTTAGGAAATCGCGATACCACCACTCCTGAGTCATCAGAAGTAAATAAGCAGTCTTTATCGTTTCGGATCAGTGTTGGTGAAATAGAAAAGTCAGAAAATGGTGATATCCAATCCGAAGATGAATATGATGAGCAATCACAAGATTATTCCCAGTTTCATCACGACTGTGTCCAAACATTCTCAGTAGAAGAAAACGGTTACAAAACACCAAGTCTACCGAAATTTAAAACTCCTAGCTTTACCAACCATCGCAATGCAGCCAACCCTGCATTGGCCATGAATTTGTTACAAGAAATACAAGAAATTGTTGGCGCTTGGCAAGCAGAACTGCAAACAATCGTGCGACAAATCCAAGACGTTTATCTAGAAGGGCCAATAGTTAATGGTTGGTTAGAGTCACACACAGACAACGAACCCAAAGGAAGCGCCACATTACGTCATGCAGAAGTCAACCACTTGATGGACTACGTAGAACAAATTTGCGCTCAACAAGCAAAAATATATTCTCAATCATCCTCTGCTGGCTATCGTTTGTGTGGTTTAGATGCTTCTGGTACAGTGTGGACGCGTCCCTGTCCCCCGGATCAGGTTGCAAGTGTGAGTATGGCGATCGCACGTTATCAAAAGTTACGTCAATTATTAGGACGCAAACAATACTTAGAAACTCGTCTAGCACAACTAGCTGAAACGCTTGTGGTGTTACATGGTCACATTCAATGTCAATAAATTAAGTAATAAGTAATTTCCGAATCAAGCTTCAAAACTTTTAATTTGCGGTGATAGCAAATTTAATTATGAGCATCTTACGTCAAGATATCAGGGTGATTTCCGAAAAAACTCGGTTGGTGAGTCAGGATTCTTTGGTATAGATTAGCTCCAGAACAGGCAAGATTGAATTTTTATAGTTAGTATCAACAACCAACAATCAATAAAAATTCAACAACCAATTGCAAAACCAAAAACTTCCTATGCCAGATACGCCAATCTCTGCCATTATCTGTACTCACAATCGAGATAATTATTTAGGTACTGCTATAGATAGCCTCCTAACGCAAGATTTTGCTAATGGCTTTGAAGTAATAGTGGTGGATAATGGTTCTAGCGATCGCACCAGTTATGTTGTAGAACAAAGAGCAAATCATCCCCACCTCAAGTATGTTTTTGAACCTGTTGTTGGTCTATCTGTTGCTCGGAATACAGGCGCTCAGGTTGCAAGCGGTGAAATTCTAGCTTACCTTGATGATGATGCTGTAGCAAGCCAAGGTTGGCTGCAAGTTTTAGATAACGCCTATAAAAATAACCCAAAATTAGCGATCGCTGGTGGTAAAGTCAGCTTGTTATGGTCAGAGGGAATGCAAGCACCACGGTGGTTATCTCAAGGATTAGCCGCTAATTTAGGAGCATATGATCTAGGTGACAACACAGTTTATATAGACAAGCCTGGTTTAACTCCCAGAGGTTTAAACTACTCAATACGTCGCAGTTTTTTAGAAGAAATAGGCGGTTTTGATCCTCAGCTTGGGCGCGTAGGTAAAAATTTATTATCCAACGAAGAACTACACATGACCGAACTTGCTCTCCAAAGAGGTTGGCAAGTTATGTATTTACCGCAAGCCCATGTATTTCATAATGTAGCCCCCGAACGTCTAAAACCTTCTTGGTTTTTAAATCGCGGTTGGTGGCAAGGTATTAGCGAGTGTTACCGAGAACAACTAGCAGGTACAGCAGGTTTCGGTCAGCTACAACGTGGTAGCGAACGTTTTTCACGTGGTTTATATAAAGCAGTTAAATATTTTGCTGATCCAGCAGAACGATTCGATAAACTTGTTTACGCCTATGGTCAGATTGGTTATTTAAATGCTGCGATCGCAGGATTGTTATCAAAAAGAGTCAATGGTCAATAGAGACGCGATGTTCCTCGCGTCTGTACAATGTTCATTGGCGATTAGGTGCTATACAGGCGCACATTTGTACGCTCTTACTAATCACTAATTATTAATAAACATATTATGTCATCTTCTAAAATACCAGTTTCTGTAATAATTCCAGCTAAAAATGAAGAAGCAAACTTGCCTGCTTGTCTTGCTAGTGTCCAAAGAGCAGATGAAGTTTTTATAGTAGATTCGCAAAGTAGTGATCAAAGCGCCGAAGTTGCGAAAAATTTTGGTGCAAATGTCGTGCAATTTTATTTCAATGGACACTGGCCTAAAAAGAAAAATTGGTCTTTAGAAAATCTAAATTTTCGCAACGAATGGGTTTTAATCGTAGATTGCGATGAGCGTATCACCCCTGAGTTGTGGGAAGAAATTGCCCAAGCAATTCAAAATCCAGAATATAATGGCTACTATCTGAATCGCCGTGTATTTTTCTTAGGTAAATGGATTCGCCACGGTGGTAAATATCCAGATTGGAATTTGCGTTTATTTAAGCATCAAAAAGGGCGTTACGAAAACCTTCATACAGAAGATATTCCAAATACAGGTGATAACGAAGTTCACGAACACGTCATCTTAGATGGAAAAGTTGGATATCTCAGAAACGATATGATTCACGAGGATTTTCGTGATCTTTTCCATTGGTTAGAACGCCACAACCGTTATTCTAACTGGGAAGCCCGTGTTTACTATAATTTGCTTACAGAGAATCATGATCACGGTACAATAGGCGCGAAATTCTTTGGTGACGCCGTACAGCGCAAACGCTTTTTAAAAAGAATTTGGGTGCGACTACCATTTAAACCATTTTTGCGATTTGTGTTGTTCTATTTTATCCAGCGTGGTTTTTTGGATGGTAGAGCTGGATATATTTACGCAAGACTATTGAGCCAATATGAATATCAAATAGCAGTTAAACTCCACGAATTACGCCACTGTGGCGGCAAACTCAATACTAAATCTATCTAAGGGGATTGGGGATCGGGGATAAGGGACAAATGACAAATGACCATTGTACAGACGCGATTCATCGCGTCTCTAATGACCAATGACCAATGATCAAGCATTTATAGACTTACGCAAATATGACCAATCTTGGTTTGACCGTGGGCGTCCCAGTTGGTATGTTCTGCTGTGGTGGTTTGTGCAGGCGATCGCTTTTCCTCTGACTCCTCACCCGTTAAATGGTCTGCGTTGTGGTTTATTACGTTTATTTGGCGCTCGTGTTGGTGCAGGTGTGTTCATTAGACCAACTGCTCGCTTCACCTATCCTTGGAAAATCACAATCGGTGACTATAGCTGGATTGGGGATGACGTCGTTTTATACAGTCTGGATTACATACATATCGGTGAACATTGCGTAATATCCCAGAAAAGCTACCTGTGTACTGGTAGTCATGATCTGTATGATCCAGCCTTCGGGTTAAAAACAGCGAGTATCTGCATCAGTAATGGGGTATGGTTAGCAGCAGATTGCTTTGTTGGCGCTGGGGTTCAAATTGGTGCAAATTCAGTCATTGGCGCTCGTAGCAGTGTTTTTACTGATTTGCCACCTGCACAAGTGTGTTGGGGGACACCATGTCGTCCTCGTTATCCCAGATTCAAAGAACGAATTTAACGTGCGCCTCTGTTGGATGGCGCAAGTAAATCTAAGTTTTAACCTAATTCACAGAAAGACGGCTCTTAACTGATATCTTGCACCTAGCTGGATAAACACTGAATATGTAGAATAAAAGTATTAACTATTACATAGTTATCAAGTAACTATATATTGAGTATAAAGTAATTTATAATACTTAATAAGGCTTTAAATACTTGAGTATTTCAGGAAATAATTTTATAGATAATGATAATCATGAAGAGGGGCGGGGGTGAGTGGG
>NZ_NAPS01000001.1:827763-837886 GCF_004323185.1 Westiellopsis prolifica IICB1 | reverse complement strand
GACGCTCACCCACTCACCCCCAAAGCGCGATTATCATTTTCATGAGTCAATTAATTGGTCTCCAGTACAATTAAATCTGCTGCTCTTATTGCTTAAAGTGACCTAAATATGGGCAGAATTGGGCGTATTCATTTGATTTATTAGCAAGAACAATGAAATATCTTCTTGCTCACGCCCAAGAGCTAGTTTACACTTTAGCGTCACTCGTACCTTCTGCTTACCAACAGGAAAGCTTAAGGACGATGTTGGGATTGTTTTTAGAAGCAAAAGGCTATCCCTTGCCACAACACAGTTCAACTAAGTCCGCCAGTGCCGCCCTTGAGTTTATCTTTCCAAAAATTGTTGTGTCTTCTTTTTTACTTTACCTTAAACAGATGATTCCTCTTGCACGTAGTCATGGATTTGACATTCATATTTCCAGGTGCAAGATATAAGTTAAGCCCATGCCCCATGCCCAATGCCCCTGCCCAATACCCAATGCCTTCACGTGTGGGATGAGCTTAACCAAAGGGGCGCACAGCTAGCCGTGCGCCCCTACTAAATTTGTAACTTAGTTAAAAAAATTACAAAATCCCAATCATGTGCAGTAAACCGCGTCCGGTAATCAATTCAATCATCAATGCAATAAAGCCAAGCATGGCAATGCGACCATTCCAGACTTCCGCACTCGTAGTAATACCCCATTCCCAAGCTTCTGGTGGATAAATTTTTACCTTCTTTTTCATTTGGTAAACTTGCGAGAGCTTGACACTAGGAGCTGTCAGAGCATCGACTGCTAAGTCTGCTAAAGCTCTAATAAATATTGGATGGGTGTTGAGAGCAGGTACACGGCGGAAGTTATGAATTCCTGCTTCTTCTGCTAATTCTCGATACTCAAGATCAATTTCTTCTAATGTTTCGATGTGTTCGGAAACAAAACTAATCGGCACGACTACTAAGTCTTTAACACCATTTGTTGCTAGTTCCGGGATAGCATCTTCAGTGTATGGTTGTAGCCATTCTACTGGACCAACACGACTTTGGTAAGCCAATGTATGAGCATTGGGTCGGTCAAGTGTCCGCATGATTAAATAGGTGCATTCCTCAATCTCTTGCTGATAGGGATCACCTGCTTCTTCTACATAGCTTTTGGGAACACCATGAGCGCTAAAGAAGACGTGAGCTTCTTCTTTGTTGGGTACTTGGTCAATTTCTTGGGCGATTAATTCTGCCATCGCCTGAAGATAGCCTGATTGTTTGTACCATGAAGGAATAACTGTGTATTCTATCTGCTGGAGTCTTGGGTCTTCTTGCCAAAGTTTTTCTAAAAGCCGGAAGCTAGAACCACTGGTGCTGATAGAGAATTGCGGATACAGAGGCAGTATAACTAGTTTTTCAATGCCATCTTGGATAATTCGAGCGATCGCTTCTTCGGTGTAAGGATGCCAATAACGCATACCGATATAGATTTTCGCATCTTGTCCCAAGGCTTGCAATTGTTCTTTGAGCGCATCTGCTTGTGCTTCGGTAATCCGTCGTAATGGAGAACCACCACCAATTTTGCGGTAGTTTTCTTGAGATTTTTTCGTACGCCGTGAAGCAATAAACCAGGCTAGGGGTTTTTGCAACCAGGGAAAAGGTAGGCGAATAATCTCCGGATCAGAAAACAGATTAAAAAGAAACGGCCCTACATCTTCTAATTTCTCCGGACCACCGAGATTGAGTAGTAATACGCCTACACGACCCATAGCAGTAACAATCCCCCAATCTTTTCAGCTTTTTTACTAATGTTAACAATATATCTTTATTAAATATATAAGTTAACGACTAAGGATAGAGGCAGTGGCTACAATTTTACGAGATTTAAGTTATCGTTACCAGTGGCTGTATGATGGTATATCCCGTTTGGCAGCTATAAGTATTGGTGGTGAACAACGTTTTCGACAATTAGCATTGCAAGACTTAACAATTCACTCAGATACTAAAGTCCTTGATTTGTGCTGTGGAAGTGGACAAGCAACACAATTTATCGTTAAATTGTCACAAAATGTAACAGGATTAGATGCTTCACCATTATCTTTGCAACGGGCAAAACAGAATGTACCACAAGCAGAATATGTGGAAGCTTTTGCTGAAGAGATACCCTTTGCAGATAATCAATTTGATCTGGTACACACAAGTGTTGCTTTACACGAAATGCAACCAGAGCAATTGCGAAAAATTCTACAAGAAGTATACCGTGTACTCAAGCCCGGTGGAGTGTTTACTTTTATAGATTTTCACAATCCTCACAATCCCTTGTTTTTGCCATCTGTATGGCTGTTTTTGTGGTTATTTGAAACGGAGACTGCTTGGCAGTTGTTAAAGACTGATTTGCCTGGATTATTAATGGAAATGGGATTTAGTATCAACAAGCAAAGTTTGTATGCAGGTGGAAGTTTGCAAGTGATACAGGCTCTTAAGGGACGTCTATCTTCCTGATCGAGTTCGTAGTAAGGACTTGAGTCCTTTTTTTAAGCACTTAAGTGCTTACTACAAACCCTTAATTCACAATTGACAAAGCACTGCTTTCTTTTTTCACTTCTCCTACAATAGGTTTTGATGCTAAATCTGCTAAATCAATATCCTGCAATAAGTTAGCCCAATCTTTGAGCAGTATAGGATTTTTTGGTTCATTAAGGCGCAGTTGAGCCAATTCAGACAAAGCTGAATACCAAATTCCATTTTCAGCATAAATTGCGACGTGCTGTCGTGATTTAGTATCTGATTTCAAAAGAGCTTTTAAGTTTGGTTGGATTGCTATCTTTTGCACCCATCCACGAACAAATATTGGGTTTAGTAGTCTTTCTTTAGAACAATAAAGTTTGAAGTACCATTGATAATCTTTGTTAATTTTCATGGATACTGTAGATGGCACTGTTAATTTCACAACACCTGGTGTATTAGATAGAGTGAAATAAGTCTGATAGATTTCTTCATTTGCTTCATTCTGTAAGACAAATTCTCCTATGGGTATCTGTTTTGGTTGATATGGTACAAAAAACCAAAAGCTAGGAGCCTCATCAATTGTCAAACCTACATTTTTTTCTGGTATCAATGCAGTTGTGAGCAAATCTACCGATGGACAATTACCACGGCTTCCAGTTCCTACTCTATTATTAGGTCTACCTCGCCTTGACCCATCTGGTTCGTTGTTGAGAAAGCGAATTTCTAAATTCTGAGAATTGTTATTATTAAAATTGTGATTAACTGGTTGATTGGATTGGGCTATTTCTGGTACAAAATAGCTCATCAAGACAAGCAACAGAGAAGCGATCGCCAAAGCCCATTTTGATTTTGTCATTTGTCATTTGTCATTGGTAACAGTTTGAGATATCTTGACTTTTCGTAACTAGGGTTATATTTATTTTCGCCGACTTACTTAAAGCTATAAAATACAGTACTTCTGAATGCGTTAATGCGTTAATGGATGACTTCTGCCTAGCTGGTACTAGCTGATCCATTATTTTTATTGGTGTAATTAAATAAAGATTATGCACTTGAGGAGTAGTTGAAAAACATAAAAATTTTTTATAGTAAATTATGATAATTTTTTGCACAATTTAGTTAACAATATGCATGTTGAAATTGGCGTTAATAATCAAAGCGCGAATCACGAAATATAAACATCCGTAAAACTTTTACCAATGACCATTGTACAGACGCGATTCATCGCGTCTCTAATAATTTCAGCGTACCGACTCTTTACTCTTCACTTTGAGATGAACTCAAGGTAGCCACTGTTGTTCCAGCTGTTAATAGGACTAATGCTGATGGAAGCAGTGGTATCCATAATCCTGCTATTAATAAGTACAAGCTAATTAAGTATAAAATGCCGATCGCACTGATTAAAGCAATAATCAGGCCTAAGCGCGATCGCAACTGCCAAGCCAGTACACCTCCTGCGATACACCAAACCCAAATCCATAAGTTTTCACTCCACTTTGGTAAAACCCATAACAGCGGTCGATTATCTAGCACAGCACTAAGAATTTGACTAACCATATGTGCTTGTACAACAACCCCTGGCATTTGCTTGTGGGGCCACATTTGGCTACTGTAGGGAGTAGACCAGTAATCGTGAAAACTTTCGGCAGTTGTACCAATCAGAACTATGCGATCGCGGACTAAATCGGCAGTGAGTTGATTGTCAAGAACTTGTTTAAGAGTAACTGTTTGGGCAACTGGATTAGCAGCACGCCAATTTAATAAAACTTGATAACCGAGATTATCTATACTACTGTAACCGCCACTATTTTGTTCTATGGTCTTAAAGACCACATTGCCAAACTGCCAATTATTTTCAGGTATCAGTAGTTGAGGTTGAATACCTTGATTTTTCAAGTAAAGGCTAGCAATGCGAAAGCTAAAAGATTTATCAGTCGCGCAGGGAGGCGCACCAGACATAGACAAAATTTGGCGACGGATGACGTTATCAGGATCAGCAACGACATCACTAAAACCTTGACGTTGGATTTGGGTAGAAACTTCTGGGGGTGGTGGAACGCCAGGATTAGTTTTGTCTTCGCTGGCTTTGCAGATCGCAATCAAGCGATCGCTTGTTTGCATCGTCTTGGCTAAATCTGCATATTCTGGTTTGGTTGGGTTTTCGCGATAGATATCCAAACCAATCACACGGGGGTTGAAGCGTTCAATTTTTTTCATCGCTTCAGCCAATGCTTTGTCTGAGAGTGATGCTCCTGCTCTTTCTGTGGCAGGTTGAGCGCTAACATCAGCCTCGGTCACTTCTACTACAAGTATACGGCGGTCGGTTTTTTCAGGAGGGCGCGATCGCATCAATAAATCAAAGGCTGCGAGTTCACCCAACTGCAATATTCCTAGCGATCTGATACCAATAGTTAGAATTGTTACTACTAGACTAACTTTCAAAATCAGTGGGAGAATGCGGCGACTTGGCAAAATTGGGCGGCGATCGCTCACCCGCTGTTCTGGCCAAACTAACGGTTCTGCGGCTGGATTTTGACAAATTACTGGTAACCAGCTAGCACAGGGAAATTCATTTTCCAAACCCTGTAATTTATCCTGTGCTTCCCGCACCGCTAGATAAAAAGATTCTCCATAAGCAAAAGCTTCTAAAAAGTGCTTTAAAAATTCCTGAGCGACAAAATCGGGGACTGGTTCTCGCATGACAATCATTTGCGGAATTTGCAGAGAACCTAATTCCCGCGCTAATTCTAAACCTTCGCAGGAGTTAAAAATTACTAAATTTAAACCCCGTGCGATCGCAGCTTTGAGAGCATTTTTTAATTGGGCGATGGTTAAGGTATCTGTTTGATTGAGATGAATTCGACCCCTTGCTCCTTCAGCATCAGTTGAACCATGACCAGCGAAAAACAGCATATCCCAGCCTCGTTTATCCCAAAGCCACCGATCTAACTCTCGGCGTTGTGGTTCGACTAAAAAAATAATTTCCGCGCCTGGTAACTGCTCTAAAATCGTCCGGTCTTGCTGGACATCGATTCCTTGACTATTACCCAAAACTGCTAATATCCTGATTTTGCGTCCAGGATTTTTAGGTAACGGTTTAACTTGCTCAACCTCTAAAATGCTTGAACATGCGATCGCTTTTTGGTAATCTTCAAAAAAATCCCACAGATGCCAAGGTAGACGCCTAACTTGGTTATCTTCTGTTGCCAAAACTAAGCGGATTTCATCATCTGGGTTTAATCTGGTGCGTAATTTTTGCTCAATTTGACGAAATGGCTCAGATTTCAACCAATAATTAATTTGTTTTTGTAAATTGTCGCATAAATTACTAAAATCAATAGAGGAAACATTTGTGACATCTTCTTCGTCTATTTCAATATCTATATCTTCTAGATCATCTGTGTAATTGCGCCAATCAGATCCAGGATAAAGAGCTTCATAAAGTAATTGATAAAGCAGCTGCCAACGTTTGTAGAGTGACCAAAGTTCTGGTGCAGCTGGTAGGCTACCCGTAAATTGCATAGCGATCTGATTACCATCTTCCCACAGTGCAGCAGTCACAGAGGGAAAGCCTTGCTTTAAATTACCTTTTCCCAGGTTTAATACAACCAGTTTACTCATGGCTCTTAGCCAACAAGCTTCTCAAGCATAAAGTTTTCTTTAATACTGATATCACCTAAAGCTACCTGTAAGCTAAAACTTTTTCCTGGGGGAGATTTAAATTTTTTGAGTTGAATGAAATGATCGTGACTTCTAGATTGTACTTCCTGAATAATGTTTCCTGACCCCGAAAGTAAAAGTAATTTCAGCTCAGGTGGTAAATACATTTCTTCATTAGCTGGATGTAGCTGGACACGGATACTCACTTTCTCATCAATCTCTGAGGTTAGACCAATCAATAGTACAACAGCAATATCCCTTAGTTGCATCCCTAAATCAATTAATTTAGCTCCTTTAACTCGAACCTCATTGAGAGTAGCATCATGTCGAAATTGTACAGCTAAAGTATATTCTTGTGAACTACAGAAGGTCTCAAAAGAGTTCCAACCTGCTTCAAAGACATTTTGAAACCATTTACTGAGGTTGCTTACCAAATAGTGGTTGTATTCAACGAGATTTCCTTGATGCTTTAAAAGCCTTTTTTGGTACAAATCTTGCCTTTGTTCATCTAATGCTAATAATGCCATCCATTCTTCATGACTGACATTTTCGGGCAAATCAGGAGTCCATTGCTCCAGTTGCTTGAGTAGTTTGTCTACTTGTGTGCTTGACAAGGTGGGCAAAATTTTTACCTCTGGTTTTTGTACAGAACATATTTCTCGTGCTACCCACATCACATTTATATCTGCAATTAAATCCTCTTCATCTAATAAGTAAGTTCGATCTATCAGATCATAATTAGCTTTTTCGCGAATTTGTTGGTGAGTTGTGTATCCGCAAACTTCTAACCAGTTTTCTTCTAGATTGATCTGCACAGCTAGATAATAATTAGCTACCCAGTTGGGAATATCAACCCATTCTTGAGGAATGCGAAATTCTGTCAGATTACTTTTATCGGTGGGGATTAACACTAGCCGCAGATCACCCAAAGTTAAACAAGTACCATTCACAAATTCCCAAACACTGGGTAACTGATGATAACTGGGCCACACATTTGGAGTTTCATCCAAATCTGGGTCTTGTTTCAACATATTTAAAAAAGAATTCAAACATAATAAATTTAGGTAAGCATTCCATCGAGCAGCGGGGTTAGAATAAGAGTCTTGACCAGATATTTGCCATGCGGATTGTTGTTCTTGAGATGATAATTCCAACCATAATTTCTCTGGATAAAGCGTTATTAAGTCATTTATATCTAGTTTCATATAATTTATCCCTGGTTGCCAAAATAAAATTTACTCTTTAACCATTCCTCAACGAAGTCAGCTATTTTGTGATTGACTATTTCTAGGGAATGTTTTTCTAGTTCCATACTCTGTTCTAATTCCTTTTTTAACTGTAGTGCTATATCTTTTTTCAGGTATGATATTATCTGAGATCCTTCGGAAATAAAGATAGTTACTTGCTGGTAATTTGTTTGCCCTAAAAGATGAATTTGATTCATAAGCATTAACAGTTTTTCTTGTTCTGGAAACTGCTCTCCAATTGTATCTAATGTCGAGTAAAATATTTTTTGGCAATGAGAACGCAAGCATTCATTCATGGTATCTTTGAGACTTTCAATATCTTTGTCATTTTGAACGTGAATATCTGGATCAAACTTATTCAATTCAATAGCTAAATCTTTTAATATATTTCTAATATATCTAGATGATTGACGAGCTATTTGATATTGTTTTTGTAAGTCTGGATACTTGTTTTTTAAGATTATTGCTATCTCAGTTTGAGTCAAATTTAGTCCATGCCAAAGTTTTAACATTGTTTGGCCAGCTTCTGGCAGAGATGCAAATAAATTTGAAACAATTGATTGAACTTGCTCCCATGTCTCTTTTTGTATGAGATTCTCCCAAGGTGTAGGTATGGGATCAAAACTATTTTCATATTCTTCTAGGGGTAAAAAACGTTTGGTGCGATAATCACGAGCTGCGCGCACACATATAGATAAAATTTGTTGAACTTTTTCACTAGAAATTGGCGCTGTCGTCAAATCTAGTTTCTTGATTTTTTGATTATAACAATAGGCAATTTGTTGTAGATGTTGTTGATTCGGAGGTTCTAAACTACGCCCTCCTTGACAGCGCGCTGGCTGATAAATTTTATCTAAACATTGCCAAACCAAGCAGTAGGAATCAATTTTTTTTTGATTTATTCCTTGATAAAGCAATGCTTCACGTAATTCTTTAGTGCTTAAATCTTTTAGTAAACCATAATCAGAAAATTTTCCTCTCTTTGCTTCTAGATCATGTTGATAAATGGTATTGCTGATCAGCCTAACAATTGCTGTTTTAGCATATCCTTCGATATTCGTCAGCGGATGTTCAAAATTAAAATTTTTGAGGAGTTTACTAGCGGGATTCGCTGCTGCGTTAGCAATTTGAAAAAATTCTTCTAGTGGATATTTATGCTGGAGATATTTAAATCTTTGGTAAGATTTTTGAGAAGCCCACAAGCAAGCTTCTTGCAAATATGCAGACAAATGTCTCCCAGCGATGATAGAAGATGTGGTGACGCGGTGATGCGGTGACGCGGAAAAATTCCTGGTGTCCCTTTGTCCTTGTGTCTGGGTGTCCTCTTGTGTTGAGTTCTCTTTGATCAGTTTGAGAAAGTATTGCGCCCAAAATTCTTCGTTAGCACCTATTTCTAACTCTACTAAACTTCTCATACGACGTTCTAGTTCTGGATCTGTTCGCCAAATAGGATTTCCATCACTACGGGGATTACCAAAACTGAGAAATGTTGAGAACTTTTCAATGATATCTTCACGTTTTTTCATGAAGTGTCCTCTGCTTTTTGATCAGGTCAACTGTTAATGAGGCAACCTAACCTTAAAATATCCAAGATGTTGCTATTTATGTATGGGAATTCTCTACAGTGAATTATGCAGTAAATATCATCAAAATTCCGAAATTTTTTGAAAAAATAGATTAAAACTATTTTCAAGGTTATTTTCCTATTGTTCCATTGACGATTGCTGCGATCCCTGCAATCAACGATTACAGTCGAAATGCAAGTTTTCTCAAAATCATCTGTGCAAACTCATATCTTCCACTTCTAAGTAGAAATTCGTAGTAAGTAAAATATAGGCTATAAAGCTACATTCTTTTGATCGGCTTTGATCTCTAAATACAAGACTTTGGGTTTTATACTGAGTGACTAAATAACATAAAATTTTTCTGTTGCCAGATGTGAGCATTTCACTAGCGGCGATTCCCACTAGCAACATATGAAAGGAAAGAAACACAATTTTTTTCCTATACCCTCATACCATTTCACGTTAATCGCGATACACATAAATAATGTAGAGACGCGATATATCGCGTCTCTACTTTTAAAGGAAATTGGTATTACACCCCTATACCCCCTGTGTTTCTTGAGAGCGATCGCTATTTATATAATTTCTATCCTTGGGGGGAGCATATTTTTGTTGTGACACTTAATTAGCTGCCAACTACATAGTTAATTCTCAGATAAGTCTATGCTATAGAAGATAAAACCGAAAGTTTCACAACAAAAAAATCAATGGCCACAAGAACCCAGAAACCTAACTTTTTTAAGCCTATTGGAGGTAAATCAGAGGTAAATGATCAACAAATCAAGGGACAGCGAGTAAAAATAGATGCTAGTACAGGGCTTTTTATAGAGTCATCCAAATGGGCTAAAGCTGAAAAGACAGTGAGTCCACGTTATCGTTTCACATCGGACAGAGAGCAAGTTTCTCAAATCAAGAAAATTTGGTACATTTTCCCCTTTAGTCTATAATTTCTTCAAAATACGTAGTTTTTTTAATCTTTTACTGGCTACCTATAAATTGCTGGCTTATTTTAAGCTTTACCTTGCTCAGGATGTCCCAAACCACTCCAAAGAGGCATTTTAGCAAAAATTCCCTTGTTATCTTGAAATTGAATCAAGTTTTTGAGTTTTAAATCAGGTTTAGGAGTTTTAAATCAGGTTTAGGAGTTTTAAATCAGGTTTAGGAGTTTTAAATCAGGTTTAGGAG
>NZ_NAPS01000001.1:824338-827663 GCF_004323185.1 Westiellopsis prolifica IICB1 | reverse complement strand
GTTTTAATACCAATTCTCCAAAATCAAGCAACATAGCTAAACCCCCAAAACCGGGATTTATCTAAGTTTCTTACTTGCGTAGCTTGCTGATCGCACCGCAGTGCGAGTATTACGAATTGGTATTAGCTCCCCGACTTCATAAAAGTAGTCGGGAATCTGGACAATACAAATTAAAGCCAATCTCGATACGCTGAAATTTCATTGACGCTAATTTCAAATGGTGTTCCTTTACCCATGGGAGGATAAACGCGGATTTTGGCGTCACTGCTATATTTTTCTAGCTTGTTTCCTAGCTGAGGAATATTGTTGACGATATGCCAATAAGTTACTATGTCTGGGGAGTCAATGATTAATTTGAGACTACCGTCTTTGGTTGTGAGATACCACTGACAAGTAGACAATAACATTTGTGTGATGCGATCGCACCCTTGAAAAAAGCACGCACCAATTGATTGTTCTAGTTCCAGATACAGCATTCTATCCTGTGGCGTCACCTCATTGGGTGGCATGTCATCTGGAGGTAAGAAGGGTTTTTTCATCATGTTAGCCCTTGATTTAAGATTTGTTGATAGTTAATTGTTGTTTGGTGTTTACCAAGCAACAATCAACAACCAACTTCTGGAAAGCTTTGCGATCATATTGTTATGCGATCGCGCTGGGTAGTCGTCATTGCAGAAAGTTCTAGTTTTCATTTTTGATTGCGATCGCTATTGTTCAGACATTGTTACCCAATG
This sequence comes from Westiellopsis prolifica IICB1, assembly GCF_004323185.1. GTDB lineage: Bacteria > Cyanobacteriota > Cyanobacteriia > Cyanobacteriales > Nostocaceae > Pelatocladus > Pelatocladus prolificus_A. Next base: position 826,929 of record NZ_NAPS01000001.1, on the reverse strand, counting down.
CAAATCTAACCACAAGCGCGGATCTGCTTGCTTGATTTTCGACATTGGATCGCGTAACAGTCGTGAAGCATTTAGGAAAACTACTTGAACTAACCCCATGTTCTCTGCTAAATCTCGGAGTATTTCTTTGTGGACTTGCACGAGAGGCATCATTTCATTAGAACAATAAATCCCAATGTAGCGCAAGCGTTTTGGAGGTCGTCCCCAATAATTGGTAATGACTTTCACATAACAGTCATCTAACAATTCTCCGATTTTGGGGTAGTATTTTTTGACTATTCTCAGATATTCTTTGGATAATATGTCTTCTCTAATCATGACAAAACCTATTGCAAGAAGGCAAAAGATAGAATTAAGTCTGAAGAATTAAAGAAGAAAATTAACAGTTCCTTCCTCATTCTTAATTCTCTTTTAAATCAATAGTTTTTTAGCCACCATGCACTATTTGTGTAAGCTTTATCACAATATTAATATAGCATGATTTTGTCATATTTACATGACTAAATTCTATAAAAAACACTAAAATTTATAATTTTATAATATATAAATAACAGATTTTATAGCATTCCACAAGATAGCCGACTTCTTAAAGAAGTCGGCTATCTGGACTTTGCGATTTTCACAAATTATATAGCAATACGGTTCAGTTAAGGATTTTTAGTGCAAAAATTTGACCTGTAGAGACGCGCCATGGCGCGTCTCTACAAGAGATTGTGGTCTTATCTGAACCGTATTGAATTATATAGGATTGCCATATGAATTAAGTAAACACAAAAAAAGAAAAGTTTGTGAGAAATCAAAAATTTCGTCACAAACAGAACAACACACAAGCAATATATAAAATATTTGATTTTTTCTTGCTACTGATTAGCGAAAATGACGTTCTGATACTAATACCTCAGCTACCAATCTTGGTAAATCTGTCAAATCAGCGTATCCTTCTGAACCGCGAATCGGAGATATAAATGTATAGTCTGGGTCACATTCTCCAGTGTCATAAACTTGCATATACCATCGATCAGGAAATCCCTCTATGGCTATTTCTACAATGTACCAACTCATACCAATCAGACGAGAATTTACAATGACAAACCACTCTCTATCTACTTCTAGAACATTCCACTCAGCCATCAGAAATTCTAAAGCGATTTGTCCTGCGTCAGTTGCAGTCAATAACATCTTTACTCCTTAGCTGGGACTTCAGGAATTTCAGGATATAGCCCTAATTGTTTCGATAATTCACGCGCAACATGAATTAAAAACTTTGCTCCTTCATCATTACCTTGATGGGCAAATACAGCAGCCACTTGTAGTATTGTTTGTATAAAACCAGCATCAAGTAATTCTGGATGAGTTTCTAAAACTTCTGGTTCCTGACCATTAGGACAGCTAAGTAATTGATCAATCAAATCAAAGTATAAATTTTGGCGTTCTTCTGTAATTGTCATGTTTTATTGCGCTTTCCTTATTGTTCGATACTTTCTTGCCATAACCTTTCTAGCTTATCTACTTGTCGTTGAAAAACTGTAGCGCGATAAACAAGATACCTGTCATATAAAAAAAAGAATATTCCCAAACCTATAGGAAATAAAAAAAAGAACCATTTCAAGCAATCAACAACTTTATATAGTCGAGTAGGAGTGAGCAAGATATGCAGAAATTTGGCATCAAAAAATTTAACGGTAGCTGCATCTTGAGCAAAATTTTGACATTCTTGATCAAGAGTTAATAAATCAGGGTTTTGGCTGCCAATAATACTAAATACACCTGCTTGTATTTGCTCTACTTTACAACTTAAATGTTGTATTTCAACTAGCTGCATATGCTGCTCCCAAACCATACTCAAAACTACTAGCTCAGGTGAAAGCACTATTAAAGTCAGTAAACAAACTATGAGAAACTTGGAAATTTGTAGTCTCATTTTGGCTCTTTCTTGCTAGGCAGTATGCACCCCCTGAGACGGTACCTTTTTGTCTTGATTTACCCTGTATAATAATTAAGGTATGAACACCCAAAAGTTAAGCCCTATCAGTTATCAAAATCTAAATATTTGTCAGAGAACTTACACATTCAAAGCTGCTCACTTTTTAGTTCATTTTGCTTACATATATGAGGGCTTAAGAAGTCCCCCCCTTTGCAGGGGGGGGTAGAGGGGAATCTCTGCGTAAATCCTATAGTTTTTATAGCAGCTGGGTTAGTCGAGAAGAGTTGTTTGCAGCCGGATCAAAATTATTAAATTAATTAAGTTTGTACTCAAAGCTGATAATTCGCATCGCAGCAGTATTCAAAAAAATTTTTGGGGTATGGGTACTAGTATTTTGAGGTATAGGGACTCGCATTTTTCCGCTAAGGTGCTGGAATTGATGTACTCAATCACCATTTATGGAAATCAAAGCGCAAGAGTAAAAAATCAAAATCCAAAAATCTAAATTGAAATTTTCTGGCTAGTACTCACCCTCAAACTATTGAAAATAGTGCAAAATTTTAGTAAGAACAAAGTCAGAATTTCAAGAAAATATTAGTGAGTAGATATACATTTTATGAACATTAAAAATATAGAAATATTATATAATTTCATTTTTAAGCATTTT
>NZ_NAPS01000001.1:785491-824125 GCF_004323185.1 Westiellopsis prolifica IICB1 | reverse complement strand
GGGGGCCCCACCTTCCCCAATCCCCAATCCCCAATCCCCGATCCCCAATTAGGAGTTTTATTGATGCGAATTGCTGGTGATGTTACTGAATTAATTGGACGTACTCCGTTAGTTCAACTGAATAAAATTCCCCAAACTGAGGGATGTGTGGGCAGAATTGTGATTAAACTGGAAGGAATGAATCCGGCTGCTTCTGTGAAAGATCGGATTGCTGTAAGCATGATTACAGCAGCAGAAATTGCTGGATTGATTGCACCAGGAAAAAGTATTTTAGTAGAGCCAACATCTGGAAACACGGGAATTGGACTGGCGATGGTGGCGGCGGCGCGTGGTTATGGTTTAATTTTGACTATGCCTGAAACTATGAGTGTAGAACGACGGGCAATGTTAAAAGCTTATGGTGCAGCTGTGGAGTTGACCCCAGGAACCGAAGGGATGAAGGGAGCAATTTGCAAAGCCGAAGAAATTGTGGCTAATACTCCCAATGCTTATATGCTGCAACAGTTTCGCAACCCAGCCAACCCCAAAATTCATCGCGAAACCACCGCTGAAGAAATTTGGACAGATACAGATGGACAAGTAGATATTGTCGTTGCTGGGGTGGGTACTGGTGGAACAATTACAGGTATTGCTGAAGTGATGAAAGCGCGTAAACCGAGTTTTCAAGCGATCGCAGTCGAACCAAAAAATAGTCCGGTCATTTCTGGTGGCGAACCAGGATCACATAAAATTCAAGGTATTGGCGCGGGTTTTATTCCTGAAGTTCTCCGCACAGATTTAATAGATGAAGCGATCGCTATTAGTGATGAAGACGCGATCGCATTTGGACGACGTTTAGCGAGGGAAGAAGGTTTATTATCGGGTATTTCTTCAGGTGCAAATTTATGTGCGGCGATACAAGTAGCCAAGCGCCGGGAGAATGCTGGGAAGTTGATTGTTGTGATTCAACCTTCTTTTGGAGAGCGTTATTTAAGTACCCCGATGTTTCAAGATTTATAATTTAACCTGATATTATTCTACTTTTTCAAAGGATTATTTCTTTTGATATAGGTGTTTTGTCTAAGTCTATTCTTCAGGTAGAAGTTAGGGATAAGTATTAATAGCTAAGGTATTTGTTAATTTGAATTTATCAGCAACTGACAAAGAATTTTGAATTTGTACGGACTTTCAACAATGGTGATTATTTTTCTATCTTGATGAAATAAAAATTTTAATTTCAATGCAAATAAAATTTATAGAACTGCGAATAACTATTCGAGTCTGAGGAGGTTTCATCTATCAGGAGTGACCGCGGCTTTGATTAGAGATGAATAGGTTTACTTTGTCTGATTGGGTTTCTAAATTTTCTTACGAATCGTCAGATCGTCTATAGAACTCATATTTTATTTCTGAAATACACGTAGTGGCGTGTCTAGACTAAAATGATGCAATAGAAAAGGTTGGTAGTAAGCGCTTTAAATAAGTCGGCGCTAATATTTATAGCTATGTTAAGAAATTTAAATGTAGGGTGCGTTAGCCTACGGCATAACGCACGGTCAAGAATTCAAGGCGCGTTGCGCTGCGCGATAACGCACCCTACAGCTAATTTATATTTCTTCATATACATTGAATTTTTCCCGCCGACTTACTTAACGCTAAAAAAACTAAAAATCTAATGCACTATTTTAGTCTAGACACGCCAGTAGGGTGCGTTACGCCAAAGGCTAACGCACCAGTTAAAAATTTAGGTGCGTGATAGCTACGCTATAACACACCCTACAGATACTTAGATTTTTTCATAAATCAAATCGGACTCCTATATAAGTTTAAACTTTCTGTTAAGACTGCAATTTTTCATACCTCAGATAGAAGTAATAAATAGCTATAAGCAGGTAATTCACTAAAACATAAAAATTATTTTGAGTGAATTTTATCTATTTTGTTAGCCATAAGTAAAATTTTGAAAAAGGCATGATTAATTATCAATCTTGATAACCAATATATTCCAAAAATTGATAATATAGCTGTATATTTGATTGATATTTTTTTATCTTATATATTGTTGCAACTAGGTAATTGTCAACAAATTCACATGGTAGAACATACGTCAAGTCAAAAGTAAATCAAAATTTTACCGATCATTCCCCCAATTTGGAGAGATGGGAGCTATGGAGGAAATCCAAAATTCTAAATCGTTCGATTGAGCGCTTACGACGAAGTCTAAAATCCAAAATTATTTAACTTTTCTTTTCTGGCTATAGCAACTTGTATTTTGCACTCAGATTTTCTACTCAATTTCTGTCAACAACTACTATAAAAGTGTCGTGGATAATATCAATAAATCAAAAATAGACAAGTTTGCTCAGAAGACACGGGCTATGGACAAGCGTATAAGCAAATTGTACGAAAATTTTGTCAACGTACCTGTATTCCCCCATTCAGTGCCACAAATGTTATTTGAGCTTGGAAGCGCTTCACAGTCAGTACACTATGCAATAGAAGAACTGTATCAACAGAATGAGGAATTAGAGAAAGTACAAGAAGGTTTAGCAGCAGAGTTATACTTTTACCGGGAATTATTTGAGTCAGCACCAGACGCCTATTGCGTGACTGATCCACATAGCAAGATTCAACTAGTTAACCGTAAATTTGCCAGATTACTCAGTTTTGAAAAGCATTATCTTACAGGCAAAGCACTGAGCAATTTTGTTGCTTTAGAAGAACGAAAGTGCTTTCGCAATTTCCTCAACCAGCTAAGTCAACCAGGTAGAAGTCAAGAGTTAGTAATATGTCTACAACGTCGTAGTGGCGAGTTTTTTGAGGCAGCATTTACTGTGTCAGCGAGCTATGATCATCAAGGCAAGCCTTTAAGCTTGCGCTGGTTACTACGAATTATTACTGAAAGTAAACGTTTAGAATTAACACAGAGCAAAAAAGACTCTGATTTAGGCGATCGCCCCATACATAAATATTCTAAAGGAGAAACTATCCTCCTCGACCCACAAACAATTTGGTATGTTTGTCAAGGTGTAGTGAAATTAACCACGCTTTGTGAAAGAAATGAAGAAACGCTAATAGGTTTGGCAGATAAAGGAATGATTTTCGGTTCTTACATGACTTCTCTCAACACCTACCAAGCCACAGCCATGTCCGAGGTTCAGTTAGTATCAATTTATATATCGGAGATCACAGCTTCTCCAAATTTAAGCTATTTTCTATTACCAAAGTTAAATCAACGGCTACGTCAAACAGAAGCTTTTTTAGCTGTATCTGGTTTCCGACGAGTACAAGATCGGTTGTATTATCTTTTGCAGCTTTTGAAACAGGAAATTGGTGAAAAGATAGGTGATGACACTCGTATTTCGATTCGCCTAACTCATGAAGATTTTGCTAGCGCCTGCTGTACAACTCGAGTCACCATTACACGATTGCTGTGCAATTTAAAACATGAAGGAAAAATTACATTTGATAAAAAAAGACATATTATTGTCATAAATATAGATTAATTTACTACTCCATCAATATCTACTTCATGCAAGTAAACTGTTGTCTAGGTGCCAATTCTACCTATATGACATTGTGCTGCCTTTTCCATTTCAACGGCATACTTCCAGGTATCAGAATCGGCTTGTAAATCTAAGATTATGCCTACACCACCAATAAAATACACAACCTGATTTTTGTTAAATTTAGGTGGCATTATCAATTTATTATTCATGATTTTGTGTTCTCCTGATAATATTACTTCTATCTTGTCTTACACCTAGCCCTAAATTAAAATTTAGGCGAGTTTTTGTACTCAATATCTGAATCCAAAATGACGTAACCGTAAATTCCATTAATAGACCTCTTGCAAAGATATTTTCACCCCACCCTCAATACGGTTCGGATAAGACAAATCGATTGGCATTTAAATCCTGTAGAGACGCGATATATCGCGTCTCTACATATCCAAAATTATGACGAAAAATTCTTAACCGAACCGTATTGACCCCACCCTAGCCCTAAGCGTAAACGGGGAGGGAACTAAATTTTCCTCCTGTTTATGGGGGGATTAAGGGGGTTAATTCGACTTTTGCAAGAGGTCTAATGTTTTCAAAATTTTCTTTTAAAAACACTTTAATAAGTAGAATAACTACTAAAATTAATGTTCGTTTATAACTAAAGAATTGACTTCATTTCTGCCGATAGTTAATTTAATATTAATTTGAGTTGTAGTTTCCAATACAATAACTATGATTATTATCCTTCAATAAGTTGGGGATATTATTATTCAACAATAGCGATGAAAATAAGAAAAATTTATTTTATATCGTCTATTTATAGATAGATTTTGGTATTCAAAATAGAGACAAATTTCCCAGTTAATATATTCCTATAGTTAGAAGCTTACTTGATAATAATTAATTAACTTATTGGTTAAAGAGTCCATTTGGATTGATCTTACCTTCATTCCTAATATTAAAGAGGTATTCTGTAGGGAGTGTTGGTAAGCATAGAGACAAATGAAATTATGCAAGTTAATTTTGACCAATAATTCCTTGATTGTACAAGCCTGCGGAGTCAATCCAAAATCTTGTTAGAGGATGATTAAATTACTAAATTGTTTTGGAGCATGAACAATGCAAAAGCCAAACGAACAAAGAAGCTATTTCCTTAAATATCTTTCTCTTGCACCAGTTCTTGCCGTTTTAGCGGTGTCAATCGCCTTTTCTACCTGGGCTGTGTTTAACTTCTTTTTCCCTGATCTTCTCTTCCATCCAATGCCATAGAAATCTGTAAATAGGTGGAATAGAATAGCCAAGATTTTGCTGATGTTAAGCAGCAAAGCTAGTTTATTGGTAATAATAAATACCCCTAAAGGAGCGATTTTATCCTTAAGGGGTAGAGTGAGGTATGACTTAAATGTTTCTCTTCTTCCAAAACAAATATTAACTTGATTAAAAAACCTTTGTATCTATCCATAGATTTATATAGCAATGATTTAATGTCAATTAATCTTGTGATTGTAGATACAAATTAATATATTTTGATGTATATCCCTTGACGAATTTTATGTTTATGATAATGATGAAAATTATTTTGTGAAATAATATAATTTGATCAATGATTTAACTCACTATAAATTTATATTTGCTGAGGTTTTATGCTTTGCGATCGCCATTAAATAATATAGCGATCGCATTCAGCAAGAAGCTTAAATAAATCAAACGGCGTTGCTGAATTTGGTCATGAATTATCTTTGTATATATATTTGTCGTTCGATACGAAATCCTTGTAGAGACGCGTTCGCTTTTAGCGTTCCCGCAGGGTAATTTCGCGTCTCTACATAAGCGTGAATTATAAATTCATATCTTGATTCAGCAACGCCAATCAAATAGTCTGCTTAAAGCAGACTTTCACTATAAGACTGCGATTTCAATCGCAGGCGTTTTTTTGAACATTTGGGATGCTTCCCTTTTACAAAAGGTTTAGTGTATAAAATTTTCATCAGCTTACCCAAAATTTGGGTATTACTGGGGTTTTTTATTTCTTCTTGTGTAGTACAATTGTTCTAGTCAAGAAATTTATTTTCAAACTTTCACTCATGAATGCGATCGCCTGTGATATTTTCTGGTGACTAAAGGCGATGGATTTGTTGTGCGTACCGGGAAGTTTTTATGAGGTCAATATTATGGTGACACAAGTACAAAGTCCAATTACAGAGCAAATTGACGAAAAAGTAATTGCATTATCAGAGTTTGGGAAATACGTTGAGGAAAAAGTAAATGATTCCAACAGCGTTGGTAGTGAAAAATTTCAAGTGCTTTCGCTTGCTGATGTCACCAAAACGATTTTACATCATGCTTTTTGGTTAGCCGCTCAAAAACAGAAGCTTTCAGCAAAACAGTATAAAAAACTACTGATTGATCAGGGCTGGAAAGGTGAGGAAAAAAAATATCTGAAAATAGCTACAGTATTTAGTAAATTTTCGCCCCAGGATTTAGCACAAGTTGAGCCATGGACTGTCTATCAGTTAGCAAACAATAGTAATAAATACAAGCCAGTCATAGATGCTTTGTTAGACATAACTGCAATTACCCAAGAAGCTGTACGTTCTTTGGTTAAGCAACGACGCACTCCTAAACAATCAAAACCTGAAAAACCGAGTATCTGGCGACGAACAAAAAATGGCGGACGCTACTGTCAAATTCCACCAATTCATTCTGAGTATGAACACACAGGTGTCACTCTGCAAAAGATGATGGATTCTGAAGGATTAACTGCACAACAAATTGTGTCAGAAGCGATCGCTTTACGACAAGCATATAAGGAAGGGCGGTTAGTGTTGCTTAAACAATAATACTTCTACTAATTTTTCAATATGTTTTTCCTCATGAGTTGCCATGATAGAAATTCGTATTCTACTTGTAGGAACCGTAGGAGGACGAATTGCAGGAGCAAATATACCAGCAGATTTGAGTTGCTTTGCTGCTTGAAGTGAGTCTTTGGCGCTAGCAAATTGTAAGCAAATAATAGGTGATTGTGAAGGGAGTAATTTGAGATTAGGTAAATGTTGTTGGATTAACTTTTTTAAGTAATCGACATTTTTCCATAATTGAGCGCGGCGTTGTGGTTCTTGTTTAACTATATTAATAGCTGTTAAGGCTGCGGCTGTATCTGCGGGTGAAAGAGCAGTTGTATAGATCCAACTTGAGGCGCGATTTCGTAAATAGTCAATTAGGGTTGCACTTCCAGCAATATATCCGCCTAAGCTACCCAAAGCTTTACTCAATGTTCCCATTTGTACTAATTGCTTACCCGTGCAGCCGAAATACTCAACACACCCTGCACCTGTTTTTCCTAAAACTCCAGTACCATGAGCTTCATCGACTAGTAGCATACAGCTAAATTCTTCTGCCAGATCTACTAGTGCAGGTAAAGGACACAAATCTCCATCCATACTAAAGACGCTGTCTGTGGTGATTAGACAGCGTCGATAATCTTGACGCGATCGCTTTAATTCGTTTTTAATAGCTTCGACATCACAGTGAGGATATTCAAAAATTGCTGCACCACTGAGAATTGCTCCATTTTTGAGGCTGGAGTGATTATACTGGTCAGCTAATATTAAATCCCGCTTTCCTACTAAAGCCGTAATTGCACCCAAATTTGCTAGATATCCCGAACTGAAGACTACAGCATCTTCTGTTTGCTTGAGAGATGCGATCGCTTTTTCTAATTCTCTGTGTAAATTTCTATGCCCACTGAGTAAACGCGAACCAGTACTACCACTACCAAATTCTTGTACAGCAGCAGTCGCCGCCGCAATTAAACGTTGATCACTAGCCAATCCCAAGTAATCATTACTGGCAAAATTGATTACCTCCTGTCCTTCCAATAACACCGTCGCACCACCGCAACCGTTAATTGTCTGTACCGAACGATACCAGTCTGCACGGTGGATTGTTGCCAGAGATTGTTCTATCCAAGCGTAGGGATCGGACATTGGAACGGAAGGAGGACAGGGAGGACAAGGAAGAAAACTAATTAATTGTAAGTGAAACATATTTTTTTGTAGAGACACGATATATCGCGTCTCTACATTATTTATGTGTATCGCGATTAATGTGAAATGGTATTACTACAGGGAATAAGCTGATGTGCGCTTAGATTAAATATTCTTGCGTTAGGACTGTCCACGGTCAACAGTCCAAAGTCCAAGCTAGTCTTTGACTCTGGACTGTTGACTTTTGACAACCTGCTCGCAAAATATACAATTTAAATGCATAACAGCTTATAACTTTTTTATTGTTGTACACTAATAACCAATAACTAATAACTAATAACAACTAAATAATAATAGTAACTCTTGACAAACGACTAATAACTACATTCACTACTACTAAGATGAGCGATCGCTTGTCTGAGCCATTCTTCTAGGTGTGCGTCTTTTGGTAGTCCAATGTCTTCGCTGACTACGTGTAAGGCGTGGCTGACTTCGTTAGGGGTGTAACCCAAAGCCAGGAGTGTCATTTGCACTTCTTCGAGAATTCCTGGTGCTGGACCGCCTGTAGCAACGAAAAAGCCAGCGGTTTTGCGCCATTCGATTAATTTGCTTTTCAGTTCCAAACAAATGCGTTCTGCGGTTTTTTTGCCGACACCAGGCGCTTGAATCAACAATTGAACATTAGCAGTGATAATAGTCTGGACTAATTCTGGCAGTTCCAAAGTATCGAGTAAAGCGATCGCCAAAGCCGCACCAATCCCACTCACACTTAGCAAGTGACGAAATACATCCCGTTCTGCTGGGGAACCAAAACCGTACAGCAACGGTACTTCCTCGCGAATTTGGTAATGAGTAAATACTTGTACCTCACCTCCCGATTCTGGTAGCTGCTGCGCTAACCGCGCCGGGATTTGTAAATCGTAACCAATTCCGTTAACTTCGAGAGTTAGGATATGGCGATTACCACTATTTTTTTGAATGCCGGCAACAATACCTTTAAGATAACTAATCATTTTATTCTCTCAATCCAAAATAACTTAAATTTTTCAGTCTACCACCCAATACGGTTCGGTTAAGAATTTTTCGTCATAATTTTGGATATGTAGAGACGCGATATATCGCGTCTCTACAGGATTTAAATGCCAATCGATTTGTCTTATCCGAACCGTATTGGTCTACCACCAGCATAGGCATTTTTTGACAAGCAGCGGTAGTTAGGGGAATTTTCATTATGCCACTGGAGTAACTTGTTCCCTTTTTCGATCAAGCAATATCATTACCAGAATCATGACAGATAAAAGTTTGCTCTGCTACAAATTTCCATTTTTGGCGAAGAAACTGTACTGACTGACTTTTATCGCTCCTGTGAGGCACAATGTCAAGGTCTATATCACTGCTAAAGATGTGATACCATTTCACAAAAAATCTGATACAAATACAGACCCTGTACCAGACGCGATATATCGTGTCTGGTACAAAATTTATGTGTATCGTGATTAACGTGAAATGGTATGAGTTCGATAGATTAGACTCGTCCGAATATCTCGCCCTCAAATTAATTTGGGGCTTATAGCTAAAACCCACTTTAAGTGGGTTAAACCAGTGAACAGTGAACAGTTATCAGTGATCATAAACCCAAGAATAAATACACTACTCTTTACTGATTACTGATAACTGATAACTAATAACTGTTAAAAAGAAGCAAACTTATCTGTTGCTGCAATCAAAGCACTCGTAATTTCTGGTTCACTCATTGAATGTCCTGCATCAGGAACAACAATAAATTCTGCTTCCGACCAGGCACGATGTAGTTCCCAAGCTGATATCATTGGGCAAACTATATCATAACGCCCCTGGACAATTACTGCTGGAATGTGACGAATGCGTTCAACATTTAAAAGTAGATAATCTTCTGGTTCAAAAAAGCCTTTGTTGATAAAATAATGACACTCAATTCGTGCAAAAGCATCGGCAAATTCATTTTCACCAAACTTTTGCATTAACTGTGGGTCTGGGAACAATCTGCTAGTACTTGCTTCCCAAATTGACCAAGCACGGGCAGCTTCCAGCCTAATTTGCATATCGGGACTGGTCAAGCGTTGATAATATGCTGTCAGCAAATCACCACGTTCTGCTACAGGAATTGGTTTAAGATACTCTTCCCAAGCATCAGGAAAAATATAACTTGCTCCCTCTTGATAGAACCAGCGTAACTCTTTTTGTCGCAGCATAAAAATGCCCCGCAAAATTAACCCACTACAGCGTTCTGGATGAGTTTCACTGTAAGCTAATGAAAGAGTACTTCCCCAACTACCACCAAAGACAACCCATTTTTCAATACCTAAATGCTCTCGCAGTTTTTCAATATCATTCACTAAATCCCAGGTGGTATTTTCTCGCAGTTCAGCATGGGGTGTACTTTTTCCACAACCGCGTTGATCAAACATAATCAATCGCCATTTTTCTGGGTGAAAATATTGACGATAAAATGGTGGACAACCTCCACCAGGGCCACCATGTAGTAAAACAATCGGCTTACCTTGGGGATTACCAGACTCTTCAAAATAAATTGTATGGATGTCTGATACTTGTAATTTACCTTCGTTATATGGCTCAATTGGTGGATAAAGTTCTCGCATTTGAAAAAATTTGATTTTTGCTGGTTGGTTATCGGTCAATACGGTTCAGTTAAGGATTTTTAGTACCGAAAATTGATCTGTAGAGACGCGAAATTTTTGATGTAGAGACGCGAAATTTTTGATGTAGAGACGCGAAATTTCGCGTCTCTACAAGGATTTCGTATCGAACGACAAATATGTACACAAACATAATTCATGACCAAATTCAGCAACACCCCCAAAATTATGAGGAAAAATTCTTAACCGAATCGTATTGAGTTAGCAAACTTAGGTTTCTGAGTCCTAAATTAGATTTCTGAGTCCTAAATTAGATTTCTGAGTCCTAAATTAGATTTCTGAGTCCTAAATTAGATTTCTGAGTTTTAAATTAGGTTTTAGCAATAAATTTCAGTACTTATACTCCTATTTCTTCTATTTACTAATACTGATGCTCCAAAAGTTCTGTGGCTTCACTCAGGCTAAAGTATCCGCTAATTGCGTATTTTGATGATATATCACAAACTCAGTGTAAAAAAACACCAGGGTTCTCCATATTAAATTAATCTCAACAGGGAAACTTTATGCCAGCACGCAAACGAAATTCAACCGCACTAACCAAAGCAGAACGACGGATTGAAGGATTACAGACAATAAAGCCTGACCTAGACTTTGGTAATGGATTTTCAATTGTTACTTACAATACTATAGTTCATGAGTTACGAGAAAAGCTAGCCGCCTATAATCAAGCACGAACTATCTTAGATAAGACATACAATGCCTTAATAGATGTAGAACGTACGTTAAATGATTATTCTGAGCATATGCTGCTGAATGTTGCCTCTCACTATGGCAAAAATAGTGATGAGTATGAAATGGCTGGTGGAACACGCAAGTCAAACCGACGAAAAGCACGTCCGGTGGTAAACCAAACGGTAAACTCTGTGGAGTCATCGGTTAAGTAAACAGTAATTTGATTCAAAACTCTCCCTTAGGGTGCGTTGTACTTTGCGACAATGCACCCTACCAACTACTCAAAAACAACGCCACGATAAATTTCCGTTATTGGCAATTCAATTCCAACTGACTCTAGAGAAATAGCTCCTTCCAAGCCATTAGAATCACTGAGCAATCAACCTTGAGCTTGTTTGCTATAGCGTTCAACAAAAGGTTCATCTTGCTCAACTAATAAATATTCGCTAAAACTAGGAATTGATCGATATATGCGAAATTTATTTTGTCTGTCGTAATCTGCGGTGGAAGGAGATAGTACTTCAACAATCAGGATGGGATTCAAGACTTCATCTAAGCGATCGCGCTTGGCAATCAACATTAATTTAAGCAGCACCTAACTCCTCTTGAGAGCAAACAAGTATAGTTGTTAGCATAATCTCAACAACTAACTCAATCAGTATGAAAATCAAAGCAATTATTCATCCAGCAGAAGAAGGGGGCTATTGGGCAGAGGTTCCTGCACTTCCCGGCTGTATTACTGAAGGAGACACAATAGAAGAGGTGATGGCTAATTTAAAGGACGCTATTGAAGGCTGGCTTGATGTTGCTAACAGTCGTCATGCAACTGAGTCAACAGATCAGGTTGTCGAAATTGCCGTATGAAATCTATTTCTGGTAAGCGACTGTGCAAAATTGTAGAACAAAAAGGTTGGGTTTTGCGAAGAATTACTGGCAGTCATTATATTTATGAAAACTCCGAAGTAGAGCAAATTTTGTCAATACCTGTTCATCGAAATCAAGATTTGAAAGTTGGAACCTTGAAAGCTTTGATGAAAATAGCCCAGTTAACCGAGGAAGATTTACTCTGATTTTGATGTTGAAGTATTTTAAAATTTGGCAAACTTACCTAAATTTTCCTGTCGCCATTTAGCATCAAGTTTGCGATTTGTTCGCAGTTCTAACACTCGAATACCATTAGTAGGTAGGGGGTTTAATTTTATTTGCAATTGTTCCCAGCTACTAATCAATTCATGTTCCACACCATAGGTAGCACATAATTGAGCAAAATCAATATCTTGGGGTGTGGCAAAAAATTCTTCAAATGGTGGTTCAAATTTGGCAATAGGTAACATTTCAAAAATGCCACCACCATTATTGTTGACTAATATAATTGTTAAATGTCCAACAAATTTATTTCTGATTAAAAAGCCATTTGTATCGTGCAATAATGCCAAATCACCAGTTAACATAACGCTGCTTTGATGACGATGGGCAATTCCTAAAGCAGTAGATAATGTCCCATCTATACCATTTGCACCTCGGTTAAAAAATGGTCGTATACCGGAGTTATTGGGTTGCCAGAAATATTCTACATCTCGCACGGGCATACTATTGGCAATAAATAAAGGTGTTTCTGGCGGTAAAGTTTGGGAAAGTAACCAAGCTATTTTACTTTCTAATAAATGGTCTATATTTTTAAAAGTATGATCAACTGTTGTTCTAACTTTTGTTTCAATTTGAGTCCACAGTTGGAGATAAGTGGACACATTGGTGTGGGAACGCGGTGACACCGGGAATGATTTAAATACTTCAGTCAGTTGTTCTACACTCAGGCGTAGATGAACTGTTCGAGCGTGGAGAGGATCAAGATTTTGGTCACTGGAGTCTATCACCCAATGTCTAGCAGTAGTAGTTTTTAACCAATTACGCAGTACTGGACTTGTGGGTATTTCACCGATTTGAATTACTATTTTTGGTGTTAGCTGTTTTGCTAGTTGCTGATTCCGCAAGATGAGATCATAAGTAGAAATAATGTAAGGATTAAGATCAGCATGGTTTCTGACAGGAGATAATCCTTCAGCTAAGACTGGAAATTGTAAGGTTTTGGCAAGTTGAGCGATCGCTTGACAATATTCCTGTTGCTGCTGTGTTTGGGCAACTCCGGCTATAATTATTCCTTGCTCACAGTTTTGCCAATCATCAAGGGGAAGAGATGGGATGATGGGGGGACGGAGTGATGGAGATAATTTTGTGACGTGAGCAAAAAATTCTTCTGGGTGAAATTGTGACTGTAAATTATTTAAGTCAATGGTGTCAGGAATAGGTGCGAGGGGATCGCGAAACGGTATATTTAGGTGTACGGGACCAGAAACAGGGTAGAGCGATCGCTCCCAAGCATAGACCATTGTTTGCCGTAGATAAGCTAGCATCCCCATATCCGCTACGGGTACAGCTAATTCTGTTTGCCAGTTGGGGTAATTGCCATATAGTTTTAACTGGTCTATGGTTTGTCCAGAGTGACAATCTCGCAATTCTGATGGTCTATCGGCGGTTAAAATTAGCAGTGGTACACGAGTTTGTTTCGCCTCAATCACTGCTGGATAAAAATTCGCCCCCGCAGTTCCGGAGGTACAAACGATAGCAGTGGGTAATCCTGTTGCTTTTGCTCTTCCTAAAGCAAAAAAAGCTGCGGAACGTTCATCGAGAATCGAAATAACATCAATTTCTGGTGTTTGTTGGGCAAAAGCAACTGCTAATGGTGTAGAACGAGAACCAGGACAAATAATAGCAGTTGTTAACCCCAAGCGCTGCAATGTCTGTGTCAACAGGGTAGCCCAAAGTTCATTTGTGTTTCTCAAACCAATTAGCATGATGGGATCGGGGATAAGGGATAGGGGATCGGGGATCGGGGATCGGGGATCGGGGATCGGGGATCGGGGATCGGGAATAACACTAATAAGTCAAAGGAGAAAAATTATGCAATTTCGACGAGTGTTAATTTTACTTGTGACTGGAATTAGTGCTGTAAGTTTGAGTGTGGCTGGATGTACGAATCAACAACGTGACTTGGAAGCAGATGCACAAACACCAGCTATACCTACTCAGCTTCAAGAAACTCCAAAAGCTGATGTACCTTATGTGCCAACTTCACCGGAAGTCGTAAATGGCATGTTGCAATTGGCACAAGTCACAAAAAATGATGTGGTTTACGACCTTGGTAGTGGAGACGGACGTATTCCGATCACCGCAGCTCAAAAATACGGTGTTCGTCGTGCTGTGGGTGTGGAAATCAATCCCGAACTTGTGCAGGAAAGCAAAGCCAATGCTCAAAAAGCAGGAGTTAGCGATCGCGTTACATTCCAGCAACAAGATTTATTCCAAACTAATTTTGATGGCGCAACGGTAGTAACACTATACTTGTTACCTGATGTCAATTTGAAACTCCGACCTAAACTTTTACAAGAACTCAAGCCAGGTACTCGTATTGTTTCCCATGCTTTTGATATGGGTGAGTGGAAACCAAAGAAGACGGTGCAGGTACAAGGTGCTACTCTTTATCTATGGGTTGTTCCTGATCAGGTTCCCAAGAATTTGCTTCAATAAATCATGCCATCAGGTTTTGTGTCGGTAATTACCCTGAATAAACTTTTGACACAAAACCTTACTGTTTCATCACTTCCCGCCTCTTGTGGGGGTGGGTTTTTCATATTCTGATTGAAAAATGCGATCGCAACTTGCACGAATTCAAGCCAAAATTGACAACGATCACCAGTTATGTGTGAGATATTTCATTTAAATTTATTTATAAAAAATTACTATTAACATATTGACTACCAATAATATTTTATAAAACCATCCTATATATTTATTGCCTATATGCTTTATAATGAAATTAGATAATTGTTATATTAATCACAAAAAACATAGTTCATCATCAAACAAGCGTAAAAGCACGGTTGTCTGATATTTGTATTGATACAGCCACGATCACGGGACTTCGTAAGCATCAATGTATACTAGTGAATCAACTAAGTATTCTCCAACGACGGACATCGGTCAAAGAAGTCGTATTTTACTAGTCGAAGATGAAGAACTAATTCGAGAAATGATCGTCCTCGCTTTGGAAGAGGAAGGTTATGCAGTTGTAACAGCCGCGGATGGACGCTCTGCTGTAGAACAATTAAAAAATTTTGAAATCAATTTAGGCGAACCGACTTTTGATTTGGTGATCCTAGATTTGATGCTACCTCAAATCAATGGTTTAGATGTCTGCCGTTTGTTGCGCTATCAAGGCAATCCAGTGCCGATTTTAATGCTCAGTGCCAAAGGAAGTGAGACTGACCGTGTACTAGGTTTGGAAGTAGGAGCGGATGACTACCTGACAAAACCTTTCAGTATGCGGGAGTTAGTAGCCAGGTGCCGCGCTTTGCTTCGCCGTCAGCGTTTGAGCAGCCTACCACAACTACCAGCACTTAATTATAAAGAAATTACTTTGTATCCGCAAGAGTGCCGTGTCTTAGTTCGTGGTCAGGAAGTAAGTCTATCACCAAAAGAATTCCGCTTGTTAGAACTGTTCATGAGTTATGCTCGCAGAGTATGGTCACGGGAACAATTACTAGATCAAGTTTGGGGACCAGATTTTGTTGGAGATAGTAAAACTGTAGATGTTCACATCCGTTGGTTGCGGGAAAAATTAGAGCAAGATCCCAGCCGTCCTGAATATATTGTGACTGTACGTGGTTTTGGTTATAGATTTGGTTAAGTTGTTAGTATGATCTGTGCGAAAGCAACTAACAACTTGTGATGTTAGTATTTAGTTTTATTTTCGGATTGACAATCGGACTAGGGGTTTGGATTTGCCAACTGGTGCAACTGCGCCGCACTATAGGAAAAATACCACCCTCATTAAAGTCGCAACCTAGTGATATTGCGCTACCGCTAATTCCACGCTTGCGGCATGATATTGCTGAGTTGAAGCAGCAGCAATTATATTTGCAACAAATTATATATAATTATCAAGAATTGTTAGAATCAGCGCCTGTAGGATACTTGCAAGTAGATGAAGAAAATCAACTGTTGTGGTGCAACCAGCAAGCACGAGAAATGTTGTATTTGCAAAGGTGGCAGCCGGGACAAATACGATTGTTACTAGAGTTAGTAAGATCTTATGAACTAGACCAGTTAATTGAACAAACTCGCGATCGCCAGCAATCTCAGGTAAAAGAATGGGTGTTTCACCCCTCTTGTGAAAGTGCGGCAGCAATGTTAGAACAGAAATCTGTGATGTTGCGAGCTAGTAGCTTGCCTTTATCCAAGAGAGAAGTTGGCGTATTCTTGGAAAATCGCCAAATAGTACTGGAAATTAACCAAGCACGTGACCGTGCTTTTTCTGATCTAGCTCACGAACTGAGAACGCCATTGACTTCTATTCGTTTGGTAGTGGAAACTTTGCAGGGCCGCATAGAACCACCTTTAGATCGCTGGGTTAATCGCCTGATGCAGGAAGTTGACCGACTGATCTGTTTGGTGCAAAGTTGGTTAGAACTTACCCAACTAGAAACCGATCCCACCCTGAAACTCAATCGCCAATCAACAGAAGTGCGATCGCTCATTAGCAAAGTCTGGGAAACTCTTGAACCCCTAGCATTACGCTATCAAGTCCAACTTGTCTATCAAGGGCCAGAAAATATTTGGCTTCAAGCGGATGCTTTGCGTCTTTACCAAGTTTTCCTCAACTTGCTGGACAATAGCATCAAGTACAGTCCTGTTGGCGGTAGTATTACTGTTGAAACAAAAATCTCATCTGTAAAAAATCATCGTAGTGGTAAACCAAACGCACCAGCTAATCTAGAAGTTAATATTATTGACTCTGGAGTAGGTTTTGGCGAAGCGGATTTACCCTATGTTTTTGAACGATTTTACCGGGGAGAACAAGCGCGAACTCGTGATCAAACAGTTGAAAGTAGTTCTACAAAAATAGTGGGAAGTGGTTTAGGTTTGGCGATCGTTCGTCAAATCATTCTGGCTCACGGTGGTGCAATCAAAGCCATGAACCATCCTAGTACAGGTGGTGCGTGGATACAGTTTGTATTACCTCTGGTCATGGCAAATTCTCAAAACCAAGACTATATTTAAAAATATCTTCATGTTTGGGAATGCAAGCGTGAAAGCAATCATATACAATCCTAACTCTGGAACGACCCAGATCACACGAGAAATCAGACGCTTAGAGCGTGACATCTTACGCATGGGGGCTTTGGTGGAACAATCGTTTCGTCTGAGTCACCAAGCCTTATTCGCCCGTGATTTAAAAGCAGCTGAGGAACTTCCCCATATAGATAAGCAGATCGATCGCTTTTACAAACAAATAGAATTAGAATGTGCAGAAATAATGACGCTGCAAGCTCCGGTTGCTCAAGATTTGCGTTGTTTGAGTGCTTTTATGCAACTGGTACGTGATCTAGAACGGATTGGAGATTATGCCAAAGATTTAGCTGAAATTGCAGTCAAAATCTTTTCTTATCCGCCCCATAGCTCTTTACCAGAAATTGCTATGATGTCGCACCATGCTCAAGCAATGTTAGCAACTAGCTTGGTGGCTTTGGCTGATTTGGATGAAGTTGGTGGACGCAGGATCAAACAACTAGATGACGCTGTAGATACCGCCTATGAACATCTCTATCAGACCTTAGCCTATCAAAGAGATGTCCCTGGTGTAGTAGAACCAATTTTGTTGTTGGTACTAGTGATACGCCATCTAGAACGTATGGCAGACCATGCTACTAATATTGGTCAACGAGTAGCATACATTGTTACTGGTCAACGCCACTAGTAAACAAAATACATAGATTAAGAGAAGTCATTGGTCATTTGTCAAAAGTCATTTGTCAAAAGTCATTGGTCATTAGTAAGAATGACTAATGACTGTTAAATAAGTCGGTGGAAATAAAGATAACTATAGTTACGTTTCGTAACAATACCTAAAACCCTTACCAATGACAAATGACTATTGACCCTTACGGGTACTCTACCTTGAAGCCGATGAGCTTTGTCTACGCCAGTCGCTCATGGGGGAGACCCCCTGCGTACCCGTCGCTGGCTCACAAATGACGACCCCAACTAGTACCAGACGAGCCATGGCGCGTCTGGTACATTTGTCCGAGCTTACTTATCCATCTGTAATTCTGGGCAGTATCGACGTAATTATGGGTTCAGTAGACCGCTAATTAATTGGAGGGTGGGCAATAATATACCCACTCTCCTGAACTCAAACAGGTTCAGCTAGGTGGACGCTAGTACGATAAACCATGTGAACAAAACCACGTTCATCACAAAATTTTTCATACACTTGTTGTAAACCAGAAATTAGTTGTTCGTAGGCTTGTCCTTGACGCGGAACATAAGAAGCACTAGTTGCACGACCAATAAATCCTGTTAAATCTAACTCGTGTTGATAAACAAAATTAGATTCGCGGACATTAACAAAATTTTTTGTGATCAATAATGGTTCCAGCGTCTGCATCCGTGACTCGGCTGGATGATGATTCGATGCTTCACGTACCAAACGGTTGTATTCAATAGTCAAAGGATCTTCATAATCACGGTTATTCCACACCAGAGCCAACCGTCCTGATGGCTTGAGAATACGGCGGAACTCCGATAAACTTGGCTCTGGGTTGAACCAGTGAAATGCTTGAAAACAGGTAACTAAATTAACTGATTCATCACTGAGGTTAGTGATTTCTGCTGTTCCATCCCGAAGTTCGACCAAAGGATGAGGTGCTGCTGCTTCTCTCATCGCCGCATTCGGTTCAATACCAATAACATTAACACCGCGATCGCCTAATAATCGTGAGGAAATTCCTGTTCCCGCACCAATATCTGCGGCTATAAGTTGAGAGGGTGGGGCTAAATTTTCTAAGATTTTATCAATTGCTGCGGCTGGGTAACTTGGTCGATACTTGACATAATCCTCAACTCTGTCGGAAAACCGAGTCAGAGGGTTGAAAGTGTGTAAGGGTGTGGATTCGGAGTTGGTTGTCATGGAGAGGTTATAGAGGACACAAAAACAGAGTTGGAACAGTGCGATTGTTCTGAGTCATGAGAGCGATCGCCACAAGCTACAAAATATTGGTGATCGAGTCTGTAAAATCTTGATTGACTCATCAAAGATTAATTTGATTATCATGGATGATGACAAAATCAAGCCCAAAGAAAGTAAAAGCTGATCAGTAATGCGTAATCCAAAAATAATGTATTGGTGACGTCCCTGAAGCGATCGCCACCTAAGTTGATGCAATACAAGCAATTTATTTCATCTGGAGGGCAAATTCTGTCTCCGGGAAACTACTGTAAAAGTGAGCGTCTGATAAATATAAACTGTAACTCAATGATCAACGGCATGAAATTCCAACTGTTATTAGCCTCTTTGTTTTCCCAAATTAAAGGACGCCATTGGTGGCTGGGTATACTTTTATGGATTGCATTATGTCTACCAGCGGAAGCGTCTGTGATCCTGCGAGTCGCAATTGAACGGGATGCTAAACAGGTTAAAGTTGGCAGTTCCACAACCGCGGTTGTCAAGGATAGTAGCGGGCGTACTCTGGGACAACTACCTGCAATGAATGCGTATTATGCCCAAGCGGTTCCTGGTGGAGTAGCCTTAGATAAGTGGCGTTCTGGTTTATTTTGGATTGAACCATCGGGTAAGGGAGGATTTGTTTATATAGGCGATCGCTGGTATCGAGGTAGAACTTTAGTTGTCCCCACAGATAAAGGTGTCACTGCTGTCAACTGGGTAGATTTAGAAGAATATCTCTACAGCGTTTTGGGCGGTGAAATGAATAGCCGTTGGCCTTTAGAAGCCCTCAAAGCCCAAGCGATCGCAGCTCGTACCTATGCTCTTTATGAGCGATCAAGACAGCGCAATAATCCCCTTTACGACTTGGGTGCAAGCCCAGATCGTTGGCAAATTTATAAAGGTGTGATCAGCGAATCTCGCCCTACTTATGCAGCTGTTGATGCTACTGCTGGACAAGTACTCACTTACAAGAACAAAATAATCCTCTCGGTTTTTCATGCTTGTTCGGGTGGACACACCGAAAACGTCGAAGATGTTTGGTTAAGCAAAGAACCATACCTACGTGCTGTTCCCGACTTTGACCAAAATATCCGCGAATGCTACTGGATGAGAACTTTCAGCCCTACGGAAATTAGCAGCAAATTTCCAGAAATAGGCAACGCCAAGCAGATGATTATTGAACAGCGATCGCCTTTTAACAGTGTAAAAACCCTGAAAATAGTCGGCGACAAAGGCGAAAAAGTACTAAGAGGCGAAGAAGTGCGTACGGCTTTGAAACTAAAAAGTACCCGCTTTAACGTCTCCAATGGTAACGGCGGTTTCACACTCCAAGGACTAGGTTTTGGTCATGCTATTGGCATGAGTCAATGGGGCGCTTACAATTTGGCTTTACAGGGAGCCAATCACCTACAAATTTTAGGGTACTACTACAAAGGTGTAGCCCTCACCCCAATTAAGGTGAAATAGGGAGCGGGGATTGGGGATTGGGGATTGGGGATTGGGCATGGGGCATTGGGCATTGGGCATCGGGGATTGGGCATTGGAATAAATTCTTCCTTGTCCTCCTTGTCTCCCCANTGGGGATTGGGCATGGGGCATTGGGCATTGGGCATCGGGGATTGGGCATTGGAATAAATTCTTCCTTGTCCTCCTTGTCTCCCCACACCCCCTACTCCCTGCTAAGAGCTCCCTGCCCCCTGCTAAGAGCCCCCTGCTAAGAGCTCCCTTGTTTTCCTTGTCCCCCTTCTAATCCTTACACCAAGTCAGGAAAAACCTCTTGCACGGCGGGATGTATCAAGCGGTGATTCTGCACATTCACACCTTTGGCTAATGCAGGGTTATTTTTTAGTGCCTCCATTCCTTGATTTGCTAATTGCACCACGTATGGTAAAGTACTGTTATTCAGTGCCTGAGTTGCCGTCCAAGGAACTGCCCCTGGCATGTTAGGAACACCATAGTGCAATACACCTTCTTCAACATAAATAGGGTTGGTGTGAGATGTAGTATGCACGGTTTCTACACAGCCGCCTTGGTCAACTGCTACATCGACGATTACTGATCCTGGTCGCATTTGTTTAACTAATTCACGAGACACAATAATAGGTGCTTTGCGTCCTAGTACCAGAACAGCACCGATTAATAAGTCTGCTTCTCGAACTGCTGCTTCAATATGAGCAGAGTTGCTGTAAAGTAGTTCTACTCGTGAGCCAAAAAGAGTTTCCAAGTAGGTGAGGCGTTCTACATTCACATCTAGAATTTGAACCCTAGCTCCCATACCGACAGCAATTTTAGCGGCTTCTGTGCCAACTACACCGCCACCTAAAATTACCACTCTACCTGGTTGAACACCAGGGACACCACCCAAAAGGACACCTCTACCCCCTTGTTGCCGTTCTAAGAATCTTGCTCCGAACTGCACCGACAAACGCCCAGCAATCACACTCATCGGCGTCAGTAGGGGTAGCTTGTTTGTACCTGATTGCTCTACAGTTTCGTAAGCGATCGCACAAACGCCACTATTAATTAAATTCTCAGTTAAATTCCGATCAGCTGCTAAGTGTAAATAAGTAAATAAAACCTGCTCTTTTTGTAAAAATTGATACTCAGTTGCTAGTGGTTCTTTGACTTTGATCACTAACTCCCGATTCCAAGCAGCTTCTGGTGTTGGGACAATTTCTGCTCCGGAATTTCTGTAGTCATCATCCGTAAATCCCGCACCCGCGCCGGCTTGAGTTTCTACAAAGATATTGTGACCACTTTCTTTTAGTACCCTGACACTAGAGGGACTCAACCCAACTCGAAACTCCTGGTCTTTAGTTTCTTTGGGAACACCTATATCCATTCACTGCCCCTAATTAATTTTTATGTATATGTAGCTTTAGTTTGTCAGTCTTATCCTTGTGATGTTGAATCCAATAATACGAATTCACCTGAGTTTGCCCTGATATCACCAATTTAACATTGACTTATATTGGGCATTGGGCATTGGGCATTGGGCATTGGGCATGGGGCATTGGAATAAATTCTTCCTTGTCCTCCTTGTCTCCCCACACTTCCCACACTCCCCACACTCCTTAATCCTCTACACGGGCTTGACGATTTCCTGAGTATTCCTAAGATATATTAAGAATAGTAAAAAAATGTAAAACATTTGTTGAGTGAGATAGCTCAATGTGCAATACCACAAAAGTGTAGTAAATTAACATTTCCTAACAAAGAGGTTTTTTCAAATGATGACACAACCACAACCAAACGTAACGCCTAAGTTGGAAGAGCCAAAATTTGGATTTAGTGAATATGCCGAACGCTTGAATGGTCGAGCTGCAATGATCGGCTTTATTCTGATGGTTTTGATTGAATACTTCACCGATAAGGGTGTGCTATCCTGGCTCGGTCTTAAGTAAATCAAATTAGTACTAAAGTACTACTTGGAAGTCAATAAAATTGATAAACAAGATCCCCGGCTTTTTACAAAAGTCGGGGATCTATCTGTATCTATCATTACTGTAGCTGTTCGGAAAACCGCCCAAAAGTACTTTATCGTAAGACTTTGGTTGAATAAATAATATAATATTATGATGTAAATGTAGGCTCTAGTTTAGGGCGCTAAATGCAGGGGAAAAACTCTCAGTAAATTTACGCAAAAGGTGAACTGAAATCAACCAAGCTGTGATGAATGCTGTAAATGCTGTATTGCCTCGTTTTTTAAAGTCAACCTACCGAAAAGAACCGCTAATCAGCGTATTAATTACGATGGGAGTGGTAGATGCGCTGATCGGTGGATTTGACGATGAGTGGTCTTTATTTGCTTTTGGTTTAGGAACAGCAGGAGTAACGCTTTTATTAAAATTGTGGCTACGTCAACAGCGTCGTCCTCTACCTGCTGAAGAGCCTGTGGTACAACATTACTTACCTTCGCGCTCTTCTAGTCCGACTTTACCAATGCTGAGTATTGCTAAGAAAAAACCACCCCATTAGGTTGGAGTATTAATTTTTATAGTTAAGATTAGAAAATTCACGGAGCATCGCCAAATATATGGTTTTTACTGTTGTGAAGTAATTTTTCCTGACTTAGACAAGAAAAAAGGTGTCAAGCGATCGCTCGTAGTTCTAATCTAGAAATATATGAATAATAGTCATAGTAAAGTTTATGACAAGATTACGAGTATCAAATTCAAAATTCCTTCACTGACAGTGTTAGGTAGAGCAAGTGCTGTAGCGATCGCTTCTTAAGTTCAGTACAACAACATTTCTTAAAAATACTAGAAAAAAACGCACTCTGCAATTAACCATGCAGAGTGCTTCCCTACTTAATCGCTAAGTAATAACTACCTCACATTAAACCTCTCAAACGCTGTACTAATTGGGGTGCTTGTAAAACACCCTCAATTCTGTCTACTGGCTGACCCTGCTTAAACAGTACTAGAGTTGGTAGAGCCTCAATTCTATATTGAGTAGCCAATTGTTGGTATTTCTCAGTATCAATTTTGACGATTCTGATTTGACCTTGGAGTTGGGCATTAACTTGCTCTAAAATTGGAGTCATCATCTGACAAGGCCCACACCAGTCAGCATAAAAATCTACTAATACGGGTACATCAGAACCAGATAGCATCTCTTCAAAGCTATTGAATTGCTTTTTTGTAGACATGTGATACGCACCAGTTTTTTATTGTTTGATTTTAATAGTAGTTCCTAGCAGCCCAGATGATTGTAAAGCATGTTTGCAATACTGGGGATCGGGGATTGGGGATTGGGGATCGGGAATCGGGGATTGGGGATTGAGGATCGGGAATTGGGGATTGGTTATTCTTATTATGTATCCCTGCAAATAGCTCCCTTGTCCCCCTTATCCCCCGTGTCCTCCTTGTCCCCTTTCCCCTTTCCCCGATCCCCGATCCCCGATCCCCATTAAGATAGTTAGCGCACTATCTTAATGTACATAACAGGAAAAACAATGGAACTTTTGCCAGAAAATTTACAAACTTTACAAGGAAAAGTAGCGATTGTTACGGGTGCTTCACGGGGAATTGGAAGGGCGATCGCACGAGAGTTGGCGAAAGTCGGTGCTAGTGTGGTTGTAAACTATGCTAGTTCTAGTCAAGCGGCTGATGAGTTAGTGTCAGAAATTATTCAAGCGGGTGGAAGTGCGATCGCGCTTGCGGCTGATGTGAGTAAGGAAGATCAAGTTGATGCTTTAATAAATGCTGCGATCGAAAAGTTTAACCGTATTGACATCTTGGTGAATAACGCGGGTATCACACGTGACACGCTTTTACTGCGAATGAAACCACAAGATTGGCAAGCAGTCATTGATCTCAATTTAACAGGTGTATTTTTATGCACTCGTGCTGTCAGTAAAATTATGCTAAAACAGCGCTCAGGACGGATCATCAACATTACCTCTGTTGCCGGACTTATGGGTAACCCCGGACAAGCTAACTACAGCGCTGCCAAAGCAGGTGTAATTGGTTTTACCAAAACTGTTGCTAAAGAATTGGCATCTCGTGGTATCACAGTTAATGCTGTCGCCCCTGGCTTTATCGCCACGGATATGACTAACGATCTTGATGGTGAAAGTATAATAAAATACATTCCCTTGGGTCGCTATGGTCAGCCAGAAGAAGTTGCTGGAATGGTACGTTTCCTGGCTGCTGACCCCGCAGCAGGCTACATCACAGGACAAGTATTGAACGTAGATGGTGGAATGGTGATGGCATAGAAAAGGCAAAAGTTAAAAGTTAAAAGATCGTTCTTCTGACTTTTGACTTTTGACTTTTGATTTTCACTTTGCCCTTATCCTCTGCCAAACAGTGAAACCTAACAGCGTGATAATACTGACAGTAGTAGCAAGTATCACTACCAAACTCATACCTCGTATTGTCATCGCCAGCCAGTTACAAACTAAAGCAATTGACCAGAGAGTCAAAGCTGCATGGCGCTGAGATAAGCCCCAAGCTAGCAAGCGATGATGCAAATGGTCTTTTCCGGGAGTACTGAGGGGGTTTTTACCTGCCAAGAGTCGCCGCACAAATACTTGGGTAGTGTCTAACACTGGCAAAAGCAAAAACAAAACAGGCGGTACTAAAGAAAAGATTGTAGTCGCTTGTAGGTCGCCTACAATAGCAGTTGCAGCCAGTACATAGCCAAAAAAGTATGCTCCGGCATCACCCATAATGATGTGCGACGGATGAAAATTATGACGTAAAAAGCCTAGTGCTGCTCCTGCTAAGGCTGCCAAAACTAGTGTCGCTGCTGCCCAGTTAGGAAACTGCGCCGAAACTGCCAGCAAACTCATAGCAGTAATAAAGCTAACTCCTCCAGCTAAACCATCCATACCATCCATCAAGTTGATGGCATTCGTAATTGCTACAACCCAAAACACCGTTAGCAATGTTGAGAGTAGCGAGTCAATAGGAGTACCAAAAGTAACTGTAATGCTAATGCGATTCCCAACTAACAGTAGCGCCGTTAGGATTTGTACTAACAAGCGAACTGAGGGAGGTAAGCCGAATTGGTCGTCGATAAAGCCTACCAAGACTAATATCGAACCTCCCAAAAGAATAGTTAAAACCTGAGCTAAAACACCTTGAAGTTCAATGGGTCTTAAAAGGCTTGCCAAGATCAAAGCCGCTAGTACTCCCGCGTAAATCGCCAGACCCCCTGCATTGGGCAAAGGTTCTCGGTTCAAACGCCGTGCATTGGGTTGATCAGCCCAACCGACTCGCAAGGCAAATTTACGCACCGCCGGAATCAAACGCCACGTCACAACCCACGCTAAGAGAAATGTAAACACTACTGCTAACCAGCCGGAACCGCTAGGTTCAGCAATACCAAGCGCCTCAAGGAAGCTGTATATATTCATCTATCGCTTCCACCATTAATGCCAGTATCCAACATCAGCATCAAGTGTATAACAATCATTTTGTTTTCTCACTACAAATATGAGGGTATATAGGCGTATCTTCTTTGGCTTTCCGTAATGTTTATTAAGGGAATAGGAGGAAATTTGGATTTTTCTGGGTGGATTTCCCTACATCCATCAACCTATATCCTCCTATAGCCTAGTTAAAGATTAATCAACTCAACAGCCATAGCTTGTTGACTAGCAATTTTAGATTTTGGATTGAAGTCAATCTAAAATCCAAAATTGACTGACTTAGCACTCTTACCTTGTGAGTGCTAAATTGTCTAATGGAAGAACTCACAAATTAAACCAAACTAAAAAATATGGCCAAAATTATTGCATTTGATGAAGATTCCCGACGTGCCTTAGAAAGGGGTATCAATACTCTTGCTGATGCAGTGAAAATCACCCTGGGGCCAAAGGGTCGCAACGTCCTTTTAGAAAAAAAGTTTGGTACACCCCAAATTGTCAATGATGGGATCACTGTTGCAAAAGAAATTGAACTAGAAGATCCCCTCGAAAACACAGGTGCAAAACTCATCCAAGAAGTTGCTTCTAAAACCAAAGAAGTCGCTGGTGATGGTACAACTACAGCAACAGTACTAGCACAAACAATGATCCGTGAAGGCTTAAAAAACGTAGCAGCGGGAGCAAATCCAGTTGCAACAAGACACGGTATTGAAAAAACTGTTGAAAAGCTGGTACAGGAAATTGCCAAAGTTGCCAAGCCAGTAGAAGGAAGTGCCATTGCTCAAGTCGCTACTGTTTCCGCAGGTAACGACGAAGAAATTGGTGCCATGATTGCCGAAGCCATGGAAAAAGTCACCAAAGATGGTGTAATTACCGTGGAAGAATCCAAATCCCTAACTACTGAATTAGAAGTAGTTGAGGGTATGCAGATTGACCGGGGTTACATTTCCCCCTACTTTATCACCGACAATGAGCGGATGACGGTGGAATTTGAAAATGCCCGCATTCTAATTACTGATAAAAAAATCAGCAATATTCAAGACTTAGTACCTGTTTTAGAAAAAGTTGCCCGTTTGGGTCAACCCCTGTTGATTATTGCTGAAGATGTAGAAGGTGAAGCTTTAGCAACTTTGGTAGTCAACAAGGCGCGGGGTGTGCTGTCAGCTGCTGCTATTAAAGCACCTGGATTTGGCGATCGCCGCAAAGCTATGTTGCAAGATATTGCTATCCTCACTGGTGGACAGTTAATTTCCGAAGAAATCGGTTTAAGCTTAGATATTGTTTCTTTGGAAATGCTGGGAACTGCCCAGAAAATTGCCATTGACAAAGACAACACAACCATCGTTGCTGGTAGCGAACACTCAGGCGACGTACAGAAGCGTATTGGTCAAATTCGTAAGCAATTGGAAGAGACTGATTCGGATTATGACAGGGAAAAACTACAAGAACGCATCGCCAAGCTAGCTGGTGGTGTAGCTGTAATTAAAGTCGGTGCAGCCACAGAAACTGAACTCAAAGATCGTAAATTGCGAATTGAAGATGCTTTGAATGCCACCAAAGCTGCTGTAGAAGAGGGTATAGTCCCTGGTGGTGGTACAATGTTGATTCACCTAGCTACAAAAGTCGCCGAAATTAAAAACAGCCTCAACGACGAAGAAAAAATTGGTGCTGATATTGTTGAGCGATCGCTCGATGCACCCCTGCGCCAAATCGCAGACAACGCTGGCGCGGAAGGTGCTGTCATTGTTGAAAAAGTTCGTACTACAGAATTCAACGTCGGCTACAATGCTGCTACTGGTGAATTTCAAGACATGATCGCCGCAGGTATTCTCGATCCTGCTAAAGTCGTCCGTTACGCCTTGCAAAACGCAGCTTCTATTGCTTCTATGGTTTTAACCACCGAAGCTGTTGTTGCTGAAAAACCTGAGAAGAAACCCGCTGGTGGCGCTCCCGATATGGGCGGTATGGGCGGTATGGGCGGTATGGGCGGTATGGGTGGTATGGGCGGTATGGGTATGGGTATGATGTAGTCTCATACTGTCTGTATCTAGAGATTTTGAAACAGTTTGTCTTACCAAGACAAACTGTTTTTTCATTTTAGTTTTAGTAATGTTAGTGGTTATTGGAGGCGCATATAGTGATCGCTCGTACAGTGGTTAGTGATAATGATCAATAACTATTTAGGTAAAATAATATGACTAAAAAAAAGCATCACTCAAATTCAACAGTAACTGAATCAGAACACGAAGATTTTTATCACTATCCTGGAACTTTACCAGGGACTATTATTGTTGATGCAGACGCGCCGCCATCCAAGATTGTATTAATCGACTATAATTCCACTGAAGCAATTAGCAAAGAAATAGAAACACCAGAAGAGTGTGCTTCTTATCTAGATACTAATTCGGTAACTTGGGTAGATGTGCGTGGTTTAGGTAGTGAAGATATTTTACAAAGATTGGGACAGGTTTTTGAGTTACATCCTTTAGTTTTAGAAGATGTTGTCAATGTGCCAGAACGCCCAAAAGTTGAAGATTATGAAGACCAACTAGTCATCATTGCGCGTATGGTTATGCCTAAAAAAAAATCTCATGGCTTCCATAGTGAACAGGTGAGTTTTGTATTAGGAAAACATTACTTGCTGACGGTTCAAGAAGAACCAAAACGAGATTGCTTTGAACCAGTGCGATCGCGCATTTTTAAAAATAAGGGTATTATCTGCAAAAATGGACCAGATTATTTAGCCTACGCTCTTTTAGATGCAATTATTGATGGCTTTTTTCCTGTATTAGAAAAATATGGTGAACGTATTGAAGATTTAGAGGATGAAGTCATCGCTCAACCGACACCAAAAACATTAAGGAAAATCTATAAAGTTAAACGAGAATTATTACAACTGCGTCGTGCAATCTGGCCCCAACGCAACGCACTTCATAGGTTAATTCAAGACGATAGTCAAATGATCACTAATGAAGTCCGTATTTATCTGCGAGACTGTTATGATCATGCGGTGCAAGTCATAGATATGGTAGAAACCTATCGAGAGCTTGCATCGGGCTTAATGGACGTTTACCTTTCAGCAGTCAGTAATAGAATGAATGAAATCATGAAATTGCTAACTGTGATTTCAGCTATTTTTATTCCTCTAACTTTTATTGCTGGTGTTTATGGAATGAATTTTAATACAGAAAAATCACCATATAATATGCCTGAGTTGAACTGGTATTGGGGGTATCCAGCTTGTTTGGCACTCATGGCAATAATAGCCATTGTCTTATTATATATTTTCTGGCGAAGGGGTTGGCTAGAAAATAGTTCGAGGTTAGACCGTTAAATCAGTTTGTTCGAGACGCGAAAAACATCGCGTCTGTACAGTTATCAGTTAATTACTATAGAATCAAGAACTGATAATTGATAAATGTTTAGCAAATAATTGCCCATAAAAATTTTTAGAGGAGTTTATATATATGGTAGCGAGAAATGAGGGTAATTTAATTTTTTTAACGCTATACATTATTGGCGTAACTTATACATTTACGAAAATGATTGAGTCTATCGACGACAAAATTAAATTTATTTATGAAAAAAATGTTGTTGATGATCAACTCAAAGAAAAAAATCTTCAAGATGATATAGGCATCTCCTTTAAACTCAGCCCCTCATATTTCATTGATGAATTGAAGGAATTATCTGTAAGTATTGAGAACAAATCACAAAACCTAGCTTTGTATGTAGACTGGGATAACTGCTCTTTAGTAGTTGAATATAGCAAACAATCGCGGCGAGTAATTCGCAAATCACCAGATTTGACGCGTGACCTTGCGGTACCACAAAGTCCTAGCTTAATTGCTCCTACCAAAACTCTTTCGGCAGCAGTGGCCGCTGAAGATGTTTTTAAGTTAGATGAATTAACAAAAACATATCAAGTTAATACCCCTTTAATTAATATCAGTGCGCTAGAAAAAAGTCCTGTTAAAGCCCAAAGAAAATTATTTCAAAACTTTATAGATGGAAAACAGGAATTAAAATTTTCCTTGCAACTAGTATTAAGAATCTCCGAATTGCGGGTTGGTCTAGTTCCTGGTGAAAATAAACCTGCCATGTGTATTGTCGATTGTCCTTTTACAATCAAAAAACTGCCTTGGTATTATGCAATGCCTTGGAATAAACGGCGTTAATTTCTGTCATTCAAGATTAAACTGAATATGGGAGAGAGTAGGCGTAGGCGGTTGCATATTAGCCCAGAGGTGGCTAGTTTGAGGAAAGTCCGGGCTTCCGAAAGACCAAACTTGCTGGGTAACGCCCAGTGCGAGCGATCGCGAGGATAGTGCCACAGAAAAATACCGCTAATTAGTCATTTGTAGAGACGCGATTAATCGCGTCTGTGCAATAGTCATTTGTAAAAGACAAATGACAAAGGACAAAATTAGTAAGGGTGCAAAGGTGCGGTAAGAGCGCACCAGCAACATCGAGAGGTGTTGGCTCGGTAAACCCCGGTTGGAAGCAAGGCGAATGGAACTATGGTTGGTCTTTTACCAGTTCCACAATAAGAGCCGCTAGAGGCGTCTGGTAACAGCCGTCCCAGATAGATAACCGCCCTCTTAATTTAAGAGAACAGAACCCGGCTTACTACCAACTCTTTCCCAAGATGGAATGATAGCAATCACAAGCTACATTCCATTCTTTTTTTGTCATTTGTCATTTGTCATTGGTCATTGGTCAATTGTCAATTGTCAATTGTCATTGGTAAGGATTTTAGGTTTGTTTACTTTTCGTAATATGGTTGGGTTTATTCCCGCTGATTTACTTACAGGTTTAATTTTATTGTTGTTCGAGTTTATCTAATGCTTCTTGAATTGCTTGTCTGATAAATTCAGCAGAGTTAGGCAAGCTTTTTACTTTGTTAAACATTGTTTCTGTAACTTTAACCGCAAGCATTTTATTTAATGATTCTTCTCCTTCAGGAGTAAAACCATATTTTTTTAAATCAGGATTACCACCTTTACGTGCCATTAAGATAACTACATAAATATTGACTTATTAGCTAGTTAACCAATATATAAATTAAATGGGGACTATTTGGCTGGTAACTTAGTAGTCCCCAAATCTGTCAACGTAAATCAACAGACAATCATTATGTTATCAAGAGAATCGCTCAAAAACCTTAGCTTGCCACAATTGCAGCAACTAGGGAGAAAGTACGGTATTCAACCGTTAGGCAATTGGGGAAAAAAAGAAGCATGGATAAATATGCTTACTGGATTTCCATACAAAGCTATTGAGCAAATGAGGGATGGAGTTGGAATACATTCACCGGGAATAGAAGCGTATCATGCAATTAATGTTGCACTTGATTTACTCGGTCAACCTACGGTTACTCAAAAAGCATTGATACGTGCTACTAAAAACAACGAATGGTTAAAAGATGAAGATTCTAGAAGATATCAACAGAAGCTTCTAGATTTGTGGAGTGTAAAACTCATGCTTGAGCAGTGTCAAAGATTACTAGCTAAATAAAAACTGACTATGAAGCATGGTAGTGGTCAATAAGTAATTATGCCCCTCTAGATAGAGGGGTTATAAGGATGGCTGGCTGAAAACCCTTGAGAAACAGCAACGTAGTTGCGAATTTCGTGCTTTAGACAAGGGATGAAAGCCGCCTATGAAGGCTTTAGGCTTCCGTGATGTTTTGTTTTTTTGGTTCTGGAAGTGAATCTATCCATTCATCTATCATGCTGCTGATAGTTCTATCTAATTCAGCCGATAATAAGAGTAGCTTATGATATCTACGGTCTGTCATTCTTACATTTAATCTCTTAGTCTTCACTATGTCCTTCATTGGCGTTACTTTTATATTGACATATAGCTAATTAAGCAAAACAAAGGAGGTGATTAAATCTTGCTAACAAACTATGTATATAAGCTACGTCCTAACACGGGTCAAAATTTGAAAATGAGTAGTTGGGTTGATATGCTCAGAAGTCATTACAACTGGTGTTTAAATGACCGATTAACCCAATACTCACAACAACATATTCAAGGTGAATACTGTGATATCAGAACGAAGGCTCATGCTTGTCCATTGACGTGTTTTGTTAGCAATAATGGAGCAACGGGTGAACCTTGGAAAGATTCTAAACAGAAAAACCCTCGCCGTGGTGCTGGTGATATTCAAATTACTGCGTTACCAGAATTAAAAAAGGCTAGACCTTGGTATGCCCAAATAGATTCAACAGTGTTACAGCAAAACGTAAAACGTCTTGACGTTGCTTACAAAAACTTTTTTGAGGGTAGGGGTTTTCCCAAATTCAAAAATCGTTCTAACTTCACATCTTTTACGTATGCAATGGGTGTGAAGGTTCAAGGTCGCAAAATATATTTACCAAAGTTGGGATGGATGCGTTTTTACAATTCTCGTTCCATACCCAACGGATTTACAATTAAAGCTGCCACAATTCGTAGGCGTCAAGATGGTTGGTATGTTTCTATCAGAATTGAAGATAAGACATTACCAAACTACGTTGCTAAACCTTTGACAGAGGTTAATAAAATAATTGGTTGTGACTTAGGAATTACCAAACTAGTACATCTTTCGGATAATTACCAAATTGAAAATCCTAAGTTTTCAACTAACAAGAAAACTCAGCGAACTTTCAAAATTAGACAAAGACGAATTAGCAAAAAATTCAAAGGTAGCAGTAATCGAAAAAAGGCTGCTAAAAGAGTAGGGCTGTTACATAATAAAATAGCTGATAAGCGTCAAGCCTACCAGTGGAAAACAGCGAATAAAATTGTTAACATCAACGTTGATGCTATCGCTGTAGAGAATCTCAATGTTTCAGGAATGAAGCGTCGTTGTAAACCCAAGATAGATGAAAAAACTGGAAGGTTCTTAAAGAATGGTCAATCCAGAAAAAAAGGATTGAATCGCTCTATCTCTGATGCGAGTTGGGCTGAATTAATTTTAAAAATCGAGTATCTGGCTGCAAAGCAAGGAAAGGTTGTAATTAAAATTAATCCAAAACACTCAAGTCAAAAATGCCGTAATTGTGGTTACATTGATGAATCAAATCGTGATGGTGAAAAGTTCATTTGTACTCAATGTGGCTACATGACGAATGCGGATATTGGTGCTGCAAAAACCATCAGGGATAGAGCATTTTCTATAGTACGGGGGGACTCCTCGGAACTTACACGCCCGAAAAATCGTAAGGAGACATCAGCACGCCCTCGTGGCAAACGTGTTGAGCCTGGGAACCTGTACTAACAGGATATTAAGGCAGCAATGTCTTAAGAATCCCTGCGGCTTTAGCCCAGGGAGTGTCAAATGGAATCAAATAAAGCTATATGTTTTAGAGACCGTATACACTAAAATTGTACGTAATATGTACAAAAAACAGGACTATTGATTATTGATCAATACTTTTTTGAAAGTAAAAAGTTCTAGATTCCACAACTGTAACGGCACTCAATGTGGGGACGTAATGTGCTAACTGTGCCTGATGAATCCAAAATCTAAAATCTAAAATCTAAAATCGGATGACCCTCGCTTATCCACGCCGACAACGACAACTTGAAAGTCTAGTCAGAAAATTAGGTTTGGCAGTAGAAGGACCAATTAAATGGGAACTGCTGGACTTAGCACTGACTCATCCGACCGTATCTGACTCAGCAAATTATGAACATTTAGAATTTGTTGGTGATGCTGTAGTGCGGTTGGTGTCAGCAATTGTGTTGTGGGAGAATTATCCCACTTGTCCGGTAGGAGATTTTGCGGCAATTCGTTCGGTATTAGTGAGCGATCGCATTTTAGCCCAGTTAGCACGCTCTTACGGTTTTGAACTATATTTACTTGTGGCTGGCAGTGCTACTGCTGATAAAGTTGGTCAACAATCGAGATTAGCAGATGCTTTTGAAGCAGTTCTAGGAGCGCTTTACCTCAGTACTAACAATCTTGATTTAATTCGTCCTTGGCTAGACCCTCACTTCAAAGAACTAGCAGCAGAAATTCGCCTTGACCCAGCCAGACTAAACTATAAAGCTGCTCTCCAAGAATGGACTCAAGCGCATTTTAAGGTTTTACCAGAATACCGAGTTGTAGAAATTAGCCAGCCTCATAATAATCAAGAACGTTTCATAGCTCAAGTGTGGCTACACGGGCAAAAACTTGGTGAAGGTAAAGGACGTTCAATTAAAGCTGCCGAACAAGCCGCCGCAAAAGTTGCTTATTTAACTTTAAATACACAGGAAGAACACTAATTAATCCAGAGACAAAAGTTATAAATTCAGGGAATTTAACAATGACGATTGTTATAAATCCTACAGAGGATTGATTAGAGACATAAGGAACATCGTGTCTCTACTCTTGACTCTTGTATAGACGCGATTATCGCGTCTCTAATGACTAATGACAAATCAAATTAAAATCGCTGTTGTTGGAATAGGGCGTTGGGGTGTACATTTGCTAAGGAATTTTCTGGAGCATCCCCAAGTTATGGTTGCAGCCGTAGTAGACCAGAATCCAGAATGTTTAGCAAAGATAAAACACCAATATTTTTCAAATAACACTACAAATAATCATGTGTTATTTACAACCGAGTGGTCAGAAATTAAACAAATTATAGATTTAGATGCAGTAGTAATTGCTACTCCTGCCAGCACACATTACTCTTTGATTTCTGACGCTTTAGATTGGGGATACCATGTTTTGGCAGAAAAACCTTTAACTTTAGATCCAACAGAATGCCATAAACTTTGCCAGCTAGCCCAAAAACAGCAACGACAACTTATGGTTGATCATACTTATCTATTTCATCCAGCTGTGGAACGAGGGCAAACTTTTGTTCAAGCAGGAGAATTAGGGGATTTGCGCTACGGTTATGCTTGTCGCACCCATTTGGGGCCAGTTCGCCAAGATGTTGATGCACTATGGGATTTAGCTATTCATGATATTGCAATATTCAATGCTTGGTTAGGTCAACAACCAGTGAGTGTACAGGCTTTGGGTAGGGTGTGGCTAAAGGAGGGACTTGCCGATCTGGTTTGGGTGACACTAAATTACGCTAATGGTTTTCAAGCTTATATTCATTTGTGTTGGCTGAATGTTGACAAGCAACGACGTTTAGTGGTTGTGGGTAGTCGAGGTAGTTTGATTTTTGATGAAATGTCAGCTGTATCACCTTTAACGCTGCTGCATGGGGAGTTAGAAATGCAAGGAAGTAATTATATTCCTATAAATCAAAGTCAACAAGTACTGGAAATTGAAAAAAATGAACCATTAAAACGAGTGTGCGATCGCTTTCTTAACTGTGTCCACAATAATAGTCCTTGTCCAGTTTCATCTGGTTGGGTAGGGACACAGTTAGTCAATATTCTCGCAGCTCTGACAGAATCACTTAACCAGGATGGCAAACCTGTTGTACTGAACACAAATCTGTACTGAGTTCTGGTTTTTGGCTAACAGAGTTTAATTCTCCAACTTTCCTATTGTCCTCATTTTCTGTTATTTCCTGGCGGGTATCTATCAAGGGTAAAATAATGCTCACTGTTGTACCTTGATTGATACCTCTACTTTCAAGGGTGATCCTACCTCCCATTAGTTCAATTAAGTTCCGTGAAATAGCTAGTCCTAGCCCAGTACCGCCAAATTTGCGTGTAGTAGCATCATCCACCATGACAAATGGGCGAAATAGCTTTTGTTGTTGGGTGGGATCAATCCCCACACCTGTATCTTGAACACTAACAATTACCTGGTATTTACGATCAATTTGTTCAATTTCTGTTGTAATTGTGATGCTACCTTCATCAGTAAATTTAGTGGCATTACCGATAATATTAATTAATACCTGCTTCAATTTAGCTGGGTCAGCATTCACTATAATTAGCTCACTCATTTGTTGAGGAACATTTAACTGCAATCCTTTTTGTTGAATATTCACAGATTGCAAATTAATAACCTCTTTGAGTAATTTCTGAAGATCAGTTGGTTCTAAAGATACAGAGAGTTTACCAGCTTCTATTTTGGAAATATCAAGCAATTCATTAATAATGCCTAGTAAGTGAATTGCTGTATCATCAGCACGTTTGAGGAACTCTAGTTCTTCTTCTCGGTTATCACACAAATCATCTCGAACTAGGCGAATACAGTTAATAATAATGTGTAATGGATTTCTCAATTCATGGGAAGTTGCTGCTAAAAATTGGCTTTTACTCTGGTTGGCGTTTTTGGCTTCTTTCCAAGCTATTTCTACTTCTTCCGCCCAAGCTTTGAGCCGTTCTACCATTTGATCTAGAGCTTGCGCTAGTTGATTGAATTCTCGAATTTTTAAGTTGTGCGGTACTGGTACTGTGCTGTGGTAACTGTGGAGATTGAGAGCATAGTCACGCAGTTCTTCAACCGGAAGCGCTAGGCAACGAGCTAAATACAAAGATACCAACACACTAGCAGCAATTAAACCAACTGTCAAAACGATTAAAATTAGTTTGATTTGTCCTAAATCATACAAAGCATTATCTAGACCAGTAACCGCTAAAATCACCCATTTTTGCTGTTTTTCTTGAATGATTGGACTGTTAATAGCAGTGTAACCAGCGAGTAATTCTTCTCCCTGTTTATCAAAAAATAGATGCAGAGTATCTTGTTTGCCAGAAATGGCATTTTTCACTATCATTTGCAGACGTGAAGCATCTATATGCTGGGCAATATTACTACCAATTCGACTGGCAATTGGATGTGCTAAAATTATGCCGTTTTCGGCAATCACAACTGTAGAGCCTGTTAGTAAACCTGGTTTATTCTTGATTTTTTCGCGTAACAATGCTGATTTGAAAACTAAGTTATAGCGCCATTGACCAGCCTGATCATAGACTGGGGCTGATAGCAATAATTTCAGTTTACTTTGTTCATCTCTATTACTGGTTGTGTTGAAAGTTGATGTTAATAATAGTTTTACTTCTAATCCGTTGCTAGCAAAATCAGGATTAGACTCATTAAGAGGTTCCTGTCCACATGTACTAGCACTTATTTCAGCGCTATTAGAATCTACTAATTGTATGCATTCGATTTGCCGTGCTTGCTGTTGTGCTAGTTGATTGATAAATTCTTCTTTTTGAGCAAGTGTACCTGATTTAATCACCTGTGTTTGAGTAGCTGTGAGCAAATTAGCTTTTAAAGCAGCGATCGCATCCGCAATTTTTTCTCCTTTGAGAACGGCGCTTGCTGTTAAATTTTGACGAGCAGTTTCTAAAAGACTATAACGTGCTTTTTGATAGGCAACTATTTCACCTATCAATAAAACTGGAACAGATATCAGCAAAATTTTTGATACTAAAATCCGCCGAAAGGAGGATTGACGCTGGTTAGCCATCGGCACTCTCACTTGGCATTTGCAAACCACAACAGCAACCAAATGCAATTAGATTAATTACTATTTTTAAGCGATAAATATTGGTTGATGTCAAAAATTTTAAACCATTAGATAGCTGGATAGCAAAAAAATATATATTATACAAACCCTGAAAGCAACTAGTTCTAATTGCAACTTTTACTAGATGCAAATAAAGTTGTGAAATTAGTTGTAAACAGGAATTTGCCAGCATTATTTTTTTGAGAATCCCAAGTCAAAATATAGACAAAATATACAAATCAAAACAATGGTGCTATACCGACCTTATACTACG
This sequence comes from Westiellopsis prolifica IICB1, assembly GCF_004323185.1. Classification (GTDB taxonomy): domain Bacteria; phylum Cyanobacteriota; class Cyanobacteriia; order Cyanobacteriales; family Nostocaceae; genus Pelatocladus; species Pelatocladus prolificus_A. Next base: position 786,671 of record NZ_NAPS01000001.1, on the reverse strand, counting down.
GTGGTTTTAGCCATGAGTGCAGATGGCAAAATAGCTGATGTTACGCGATCGCCTGCTCGTTTTGGCTCTAAGAGTGATAAAGCACATCTGGAAAACAGAATTGCTGCTGCTGATGCAGTTCTATTTGGTGCTGGTACTCTGCGCGCCTACGGTACGACACTCACCGTAACAAATCCACAACTACTGCAAAATCGGATACAAAGGGGTAAGCCCCTTCAACCAGTACATATTGTAACTACACAAGCAGCTAACCTAAATCCGGAAATTCGCTTTTTTCAACAGCCAGTTCAACGTTGGTTACTCACCACAAGCACAGGGGCAATTTTTTGGCAGAAACGGTCTGAATTTGAGCAGATTATGGTATTTGAAACAAAAGAGGGAAAAATTGATATTGCAGCAGCTGTGGAGCATCTATCAAAATTGGGAATAGGAGAACTAGCAATATTAGGTGGTGGTAAACTAGTCGCCTCAATGCTGGAATTAGATTTAATCGATGAACTCTGGCTGACTATTTGTCCGTTGCTTTTAGGTGGTGCTGCTGCGCCAACACCAGTTGAAGGTAAAGGATTTCTACCACAACTAGCTCCTCGGTTACAACTTATAGAAGTTGATAGGGTAGACCAAGAAGTTTTTCTTCATTATCGAATTGTGAATAATTGGTAGAGACGCGATTCATCGCGTCTGTACAATGGTCATTGGTCATTGGTAGACCTCTTGCATGAATCTTTACCCTCACCCTAAATCCCCCCGTTCACGCGGGGAAGATTTAGTTCCCTCCCCGTTTACGCTACGGTGTACACACAAGTCTTGAAATCCCACCTAAAACTTGGTTTCGTTACCCTAGCCTTAAAATTAGCCTGATAAATGGAGTTTTCAGTTGACCGAAACTTGGGTATTTATGGGGCTAAAAGAGTTGAAACCCTTGCGGCGTATACTTGTGTGTACACCGTAGCCCCGTTTACGCTTAGGGTTAGGGTGGGGTAAAAATATTTTTGCAAGAGACTCCATGAGCTGCGCTCACAAGGAACAATGAAAATGATGGTGGAACCAATACGGTTCGGATAAGACAAATCGATTGGCATTTAAATCCTGTAGAGACGCGATATATCGCGTCTCTACATATCCAAAATTATGACGAAAAATTCTTAACCGAACCGTATTGATGGTGGAACGATTTTTT
>NZ_NAPS01000001.1:767733-785431 GCF_004323185.1 Westiellopsis prolifica IICB1 | reverse complement strand
TTATTTAAGTCATTAGACATTTACATCAGCCAACAGCGTTCGCTTTATTCTTAAGGCTTAATGTTGTAGCTGTAAGACTTAATGTTGTAACTGTAAGACTTAATGTTGTAGCTGTAAGACTTAATGTTGTAGCTGTAAGACTTAATGTTGTAGCTGTAAGACTTAATGTTGTAGCTGTAAGGCTTAATGTTGTAACTGTAAGACTTAATGTTGTAACCTTAAGCCTTAACTTTGTAAAATAATTATTAACTTTTGTATCGGAAGCCCGCGATGGTGGAACAATTAAAACCTCGCTACTCTATTGCTTGGATTAACAAAATTGCCGAAATTCCCCAATCAGCCTGGGATGCTTTAGCGCTACCACTGACAACCCCGTTTTTAGAGTGGAATTGGCTGAACAATTTGGAAACTTCAGGTAGTGCTACAGCTAAAACAGGTTGGCTACCCAATCACCTAACTTTGTGGCGAGACAGGACGCTGGTTGCTGTTGCACCACTTTACTTGAAAGGACATAGTTATGGTGAATTTGTGTTTGATCACCAATGGGCTGATTTGGCACAACGTATTGGTGTGGAATATTACCCCAAAATGTTGGGAATGACACCATTTACTCCTGCGGAAGGCTATCGATTTTTAATAGCGCCTGGGGAAGATGAAAATGAAATCACAGCAATTATGGTACATGAAATTGACGCTTTTTGCTCAAAACACCATATTTCTGGTTGTCATTTTCTGTATGTAGATCCCCAATGGCGTCCTGTTTTGGAACGCTGTGGTTTTACTAGTTGGCTGCACCACAGCTATATTTGGGAAAATCTTGGCTTTCAAACTTTTGATGATTATTTGGCAATATTTAATGCTAACCAGCGTCGTAATATCAAGCGCGAACGTAAAGCAGTAGAAAAAGCTGGTTTAAGATTACAACCCTTGAGTGGCGAAGAAATTCCCAAGTCATTATTTGGGTTAATGTATGAATTTTATGCAGATACTTGTGATAAATTTGGCTGGTGGGGTAGCAAATATTTAACAAAGCAATTTTTTGAGCAGTTACACGAAAATTATCGCGATCGCGTTTTATTTTTCGCTGCATATAACGAACAAAATCAGCAACAACCAATGGGGATGTCTTTTTGTTTATTTAAGGGCGATAGAATGTATGGGCGCTACTGGGGTAGTTTTCAAGAAATAGATTGTTTACATTTTGATGCTTGTTATTATGCCCCGATTGAATGGGCGATCGCTAACGGTATCCAAATCTTTGATCCCGGTGCGGGTGGACGGCATAAAAAACGTCGTGGTTTTCCTGCACAGCCTAACCAGAGTCTACATCGTTTTTACAATAATCGTTTGCGAAAAATTCTGTGTTCTTATATTGATGAAGTAAATGAACTCGAACAGCAAGAAATTGACGCAATTAATGCAGAAATACCATTTTCTCAAAAAATAATTGATATTTCAAAATAATACCAATTCAATTAATGATTGCAACACATCCTTGGTGAAAGACGCGATGAATCGCGTCTCTACAATATGGTCTGTCACATTCTTTTTTCAAATTGGTATAACTTTCACAATAATATAGGACTTACGCAATAGCTATCGTGAAACTATTCTTCCTTTGTGTTCTTCGTGTCCTTTGTGGTTAGTTTTTTCATTATTTTGCGTAAGTCCTGGAATATTTCGAGGTAGATAAGAATTAAACTTGAGAAAGGATGAAAAATTCCTGAATCAAGTTTACGTTTTACGGTAAGTATGGGTTTGAAGTTGGAAGATATAGTGCAAATAGATAATAAGCTTTCTCAGCGTCACATTGACCTTGATCCCGGTGGATATTTTATTATTTACTTAGAGCAAGAAACAGGGCTGATTTGTGCCAAGCATTTTACAAATGTAATTGATGAGCATGGTTTAGCAGTAGATCCAGAAACAGGAAAAGTGATTCCCGCACGCAAAAAAGTAGTACGAACTCACACAACAATATTTACAGGTAGGACAGCAAAAGAATTATCTGTGGAAATATTTGAAAAAACAAAACCCTGTCCCGTGACTCAGCTAGACCACGCAGCTTATTTAGGTCGAGAATTTGTTCGTGCTGAGATTGCTTTGGTGACAGGGCAAGAGTATGTTCAAGATTAGTGGTTAATAGCTAGTAGCAGCTTTTTCAAGGTGGGTAAAAATCTTCACAAAAATACCGATTTTTGGTCTTTTCACCTTCGTGTCTTAGTGTCTTGGTGAGACCACTTGCCGTCTTGGCGGTTCCCGTCACGATGGCAAAGTGGCGAACCCGAAGGGTGTTTCAAAAGTCGATTTTTTCACCACAAAGACACAAAGACACCAAGAAAAGTAATTACACCTTGAAAGGGTTGGTAGTTAGTAGATAGTAGCGAATCACGACTAACAACTAACTACTAACCATTCCCATCAGAAGAAGATGGTTGAACAGCCAGATAGATGTAGTAAGTTGCCATTGGGATGACAGTTGCAGCAATTAAAAGTCCCACAACCCAGGCGATCGCATTACCTTTTTCGGCTGCTTCTGTTTTCCCAAAAGTGCCTTCTACCTGTACTTTTTCGACTATTTGGGGTGGACCAGGATCGGGTTCACCAGAAAGTACAGTGACTAAGCGATCGCTAGCATCTAAAAACGCTTGATTGTATTTGTCACCTGATCGTAAAGGCGCCATCAAAGTTTCATCTGCAACACTTTTGGCAATTTCGTCTGTCAATAAAGACTGGACGCGATCGCCACTAATAATTGCAGCACTGTTGGTCACGGTATCAATCATTAATAAAGTTTGATTGGCTTGAGCTTCTGCTGTCGGAAACCATTTTTCAAACAATTCTTTTGTAAAGCTTTCCGCTGTTTCACCATAATCTAAGCGACGTACCGTGACAAATCTGACTTCGTTCCCGGTGTTCTTGGCTAAATCTTCTGAAGCACTACTAATCTTACCTTCATTGATACGACTGATGACTTCAGCTTGGTCTATAACCCAAGTATTGGGTGTGAAATTTGGCATTTCATATACACCTGTCGCAAAAGCAGGTGTAGCAAAAAATGCAGATACTAGAATCATCACCACTGGCAGAATTAGCCATTGGATATGTTTTTTCCAACTAAATAATTGGCAGAAAAACTGTTTCATTGGATGAATGTATAAAGACGGGCTTTCACCAAAAATACTACACAAATGCAGGACAAGTCTCACCTTTTGTCACAGACTCCTCCTATACCCTTAAACCCCTACACCCATTTTCTACCGAGACTACTCGGCAATCACTGAAAGTGGCGATAACTGACGAATTTCTTCTCGTACACTCATCAGGATTTTACCGAGATGATTTTCACCTGTTTGATCTGCACCGCAACCCCAAAAATAATCCTTGGGAGAATTTTCTACCAGTAATTGATTGCCAGTAGTGAGTAGAACTTCTCTAATATCAGCATGGGTGAGAAACTTTTTGAGTACAGCTTCTCGCATAATGTTAGTTTTCACTATCTCCCAGTCTAAACGCACCTTGCGGGTACAACAGCGTCCTAATGCAGCGGCTTCTTCTGGCGTCTCAACTCTATGGATGACGGGTATAATAACTGCGTCTGGTGTTCCCACAAATTTTTGAGCTTGATAATAATGCTCTACTGTCCGCCAATAAATACCATCAATTTTAATCTCGTGGGGAGAAAAGTTAGAAAAACAGCCATAAGGCTCGTAAGCTTTGTAAAAGTAAATAGTCATTTTAAACTTGCTCTTTTAATACTTCAACTTCTATGATGCCTGGAGTTGTTAGCAGGCAAAAGATAGCGTCTTCAAAAAACTTGGATTTTTGACTGTTATGGGCAAAGTAGTAACCTGGGAATCGCTATAATTTTTATGAGCTTTGGGAAAAAACAGCCATGTTAGAGTATAATTCGCCGAGTTATCTACCCTCTGCCGAAGAACTACCAGATTCTGACGAAACCCCTGTGGATAACGAACTGCAAGAATTAATACCAGGCTTGCTCAAAGCTATCTTATTATTACTCTGGGCAGAACGCATGGACTGGTTTTTTGGGGTAGATATGGGGATTTATTATCACCCTGATAAGCCTCCAATTGTGCCAGACGGGTTTTTAAGTTTAGGCGTAGAGCGATTTTATGACGAGGAATTACGTCCAAGTTACGTGCTTTGGGATGAAAATGTAGTCCCGATTTTAGTGCTAGAGGTAGTGTCTCAAAATTATCGCAAGGAATATACTACCAAGTTGGATGATTATGCAGCTTTGGGTGTGCTTTACTATGTAATTTATTCTTCTCGTCGTCGCCGCAAACCACGTTTGGAAGTACACAAGTTAATAAATGGGAAGTATGAATTGCAAGCAGAAAATCCTGTTTGGCTACCAGAAATTGGCTTAGGAATTGGTTGCGAACGTGGAACCTATAGCGGGGTAAGGCGAGAATGGTTGTATTGGTATGACGAATCAGGTAAACGATATCCTACGCCAGAAGAACAAATTAAACAAGCAAACAAGCGTGCTGAAAAGCTGGCGGAGAAATTACGCCAGTTAGGGATAGATCCAGATATTATTGATTAACGTGAGTTCGATAAATGTTATTCAAAAAAAAGCACCTCAAGCTTTGAGGTGCTTCAAACATTTTTTACTTGATTTATTAGATCACCACTTTCTCTAACATTAACTTAGAAGCTTTGAGTGATTCTGGTATACCGACGGGGTAATCTCCTGTGAAACAAGCAGAACAAAAACTTTGTGGATCTTCTCCCGTTGCTATTAGCATTCCCTCCCAACTGAGATAAGCTAGGCTATCTACTTCTAGTTGTTTGGTAATTTCTGCTACTGATTTTGTTGCTGCAATTAGTTGATCTTGACTATCGGTATCAATGCCATAGAAGCAAGGGTGAGTCACTGGTGGTGAAGAAATTCGCATATGCACTTCTGTCGCGCCAGCTTCACGCAAGGTTTTGACAAGTTTGCGGCTCGTAGTTCCCCGGACAATGGAGTCATCGACAATTATGACTCGCTTACCATTGAGTACATCTTTGAGGGGGTTAAGTTTCATACGAATCCCAGACTCACGCATTGTTTGAGTAGGCTGAATAAATGTGCGTCCGACGTAGCGATTTTTAATCAGTCCTTCAGCGTAGGAGATACCGGAGGCTTGAGAAAAGCCAATAGCAGCAGGAATCCCAGAGTCAGGAACACCAATGACAATATCTGCGTCAATAAGCGATTCTTTTGCTAATTGTCGCCCTAACCGCATCCGGTAAGTGTACAAGCTTTCATTGTGCATCACACTATCGGGACGAGCAAAATAAATCATTTCAAAGATACACAGCTTGCGTTGCTGCTGTGGACTCCAGTAGTAAGAAGCCAAACCCTCTTCTGTAATCCAGACTAATTCACCTGGTTCCACATCCCGTAAGTATTCGGCACCAATGATATCTAAACCGCAAGTTTCAGAAGCAAGCACATAACGCACTGGATTGCTTCTCAAAGTACCAATTACTAAAGGGCGAATACCATTTGAATCACGAACACCCATCATACCAGCAGGTGTACCAATTACGAGACTAAAAGCTCCACTCAGGCGATTAAATGCTTTAATGCTACCCTCTAGCCAATTTTGACCTGCGTCTATTTCTTGAGCGATCGCAAAGGCAATCATTTCGGAATCAGTTGTAGTCACCAAGTTACAGTTATTCTGTAGCAACTGTTCACGTAATTGAAATGTATTGACTAAATTTCCATTATGTGCTAAAGTTACTTTCCCTAAACGAGAATCAACCACAGCAGGCTGGGCATTCACTTTTCGGCTCGAACCTGTGGTGGAATAACGAGTATGACCAACGCCCATCTGACCAGGCAATTTGCTTAAAATTCCTTCGTTGAAGACCTGGGATACTAAACCCATATCTTTGTGCAGATGTACTTGTTCACCATCAAAAGTAGCAATGCCCGCCGATTCTTGTCCCCGGTGTTGAAGAGCATATAATCCAAAATAGGTGAGTTTGGCGACATCTTCTTCTGGTGCATAGATGCCGAAAACACCGCAAGCTTCTTCTGGCTTATCTGATCGAGTGTCCTGATGAATCATTTGATTATTAATTGGTAGAGGCTGGTCATCCGCAGTGATGGGATGGGTGGGAATCATGCTAGCTTTGCTCCTGATGAAGATGTCAAGTCAAACAATTTTGGATGCGTGAATTTTGGATTGATCCACCGCCCCATCTTCCCAAATTGGGGGTTAGGGGCAGGGATTTGTAGCATCAAGGAATGATTGATCACTAGGATTATTCAAATGGATGGATGCAAAAACATTAATAAATGGTTAACCACCCATTAAAACAGTAGCGTAATTATTATTTTCGCGGAAGCTATCAGGTGCGAAATGTAAAGTGTCCAAAGTATGAAATTCGCTTCATCTTTACATTATTTAACGTTCTTGGGTATTAGTATAAATAGCTAAACGTTTTGCGATCGCCTTTGAGTAGCGATCGTCCATTTCCTCAATCCTAGCGTTGATTAAAGCTTGACCATCAGAGGTTAAAACCCGCAAGCCGATTTCGGAATTCCCAACTTTACCTAGTTTGTACCAGTTTTGCTCCAAGTTTTGCTGTAAGTAAGATTCCCAACTGTCTTGTTGTTCTGGTCCTACAGAAACTACAATCCGTCCACCACCTTCACCAAATAATACTTCGTCTAGACGCTGCAAATCATTTGTAGGTAACTTTAAGCTAATTTCTGCACCCAGTTTACCTGTGATACAACTCTCAGCAAGAGCAATTACCAAACCACCCTCAGCGCAATCATGGGCTGAACGTACCCAACCTTGGCGAATTCCCTCGCGACAAGCTTTTTGTACCCGTCTTTCCCATTCAAAATCTACTCTTGGCGGTTTCCCAGCAACAGTACTATGAATACTAGCTAAGTATTCTGAGCCACCTAAAGTTAAATCAGAAGAAAATCCACCTAACAAATAAATGACATCGCCTGCTGTCTGCCAAGCTTGACCACAAATTTTACTGAGATCAGGAATCAACCCCACCATACCCACAACCGGAGTAGGATAAATAGGCTGGGGATTACCTTGAGAATCAAGAGTTTCATTGTACAACGAAACATTACCCCCAGTTACCGGGGTTGCCAATTCCCGACAACCTTCAGCCAAACCACGACAAGCTTCTGCTAATTGCCAATAACCAATCGGTTTTTCCGGACTACCAAAATTGAGGTTATCTGTCACCGCTAGAGGTTCCGCACCAACACAACTAAGATTGCGTGCTGCTTCTGCGACTACCGCTTTTGCACCTTCGTAAGGATCAAGATAAACGTAGCGGGGATTACAATCGACAGTCGCCGCAACACCCGATTTTGGATTTTGGGTTACTCTGCGGGTAGCAGCTGACGCGTCTATGGATTTGAGATTGGGAATTTCTTCTAGTGGACGTAACCTAATCACCGCAGCATCTGCACCACCAGGTAACATCACGGTATTGTTCTGTACTTGGTGATCATACTGGCGATAAACCCAGCTTTTAGAAGCAATTGTGGGAGTATCGAGCAAAATCAATAAAATATCATTCCAACTATGCAGTTTTCCTTTAATTTCTATGCCAGCAGTTGTACATGGAGGTAAAGAATCTGGTGTCCATTCCCAGGCTTGACGCACATATTCCGGTAGTTCTGTTAGTAATTCTCTTTCATACAAAGGTGTATTTTCTGCTAAAGCTGTTGCAGGAATTTCGGCTGCAAGTTTACCTTGAAATAGAATCCGCACAACTGGTTCGGCAATGACTGTACCAGCAACAACCGCATGAAGTCCCCAACGATGGAAAATATCAATTAACTCTTGTTCCCGTCCTTTTTGGGCTACAAATAGCATTCTTTCTTGAGATTCGGAAAGTAGATATTCATAGGGAACCATCTCGAGTTCCCGTACAGGTACTTTATCTAAATCAAATTCAATTCCTACACCACCTTTGGCTGCCATTTCTGAGGTGGAACAGGTGATACCAGCAGCACCCATATCTTGGGCAGCAACAACAATACCTGTTTTAAAAGCTTCCAGACAAGCTTCAATTAAAGACTTTTCCAAAAAGGGATCACCGACTTGCACCGCCGGGCGATTATCCATTGATCCATCACTGAGTTCAGCACTAGCAAAACTTGCACCCCCCATACCGTCGCGTCCGGTGGTGGAACCGACATATAATACAGGATTACCAATCCCAGATGCTCCAGATTTTACAATTTCGGAGGTTTCCATCAATCCCAGAGCCATCACATTTACCAAGGGATTGCCAGAGTAAGCAGGGTCAAAGTAAACTTCACCGCCAACGGTGGGTACTCCCACACTATTACCATAATGGGCTATTCCTGCAATGACGCCACTAAACAGCCTTTGTGTTTTGGGATCTTCTAAAGAGCCAAAACGAAGAGAATTTAAAATGGCTATGGGGCGCGCGCCCATTGTAAATATATCACGTAGAATACCTCCAACGCCAGTAGCAGCTCCTTGGAAAGGTTCAACTGCACTGGGATGGTTGTGAGATTCTATTTTAAAAGCCAGTCGTAGTCCATCACCTAAATCTACAACTCCAGCATTTTCACCAGGACCAACTAGAATGCGATCGCCCGTGGTTGGAAATTGTTTCAGTAAAGGGCGAGAATTTTTATAACAGCAATGTTCCGACCACATGACCCCAAACATACCTAGTTCAGATTTGTTGGGATGACGCCCTAGTCGTCGGACTATTTCTTGGTATTCTTCAAGTTTAAGACCTTCAGATGCAATTTCTTCAGGAGAAAAAGGAGGTTCGCAAGCGGTGGTCATGGAAGTATGCACCAAGGGGACAGATGATTATTGTATCGATTTTCTGCCCCATTCCTGTAATCAATTGAAAATAGGGAAGTTTAGTTTTAGTTGCTGGTGTGGAAAGGTGGACATTTACTTTTATTGGTCAATAGCAAAAATACGTATTTTTTTAGCTGAATTTATGTAGATAAGTAATACTTCAGTATTTTCACGAATACCAAAAATAAAGACGATTTCATAATATATATATTTAATACATTCACAAACCAGTCAACTTGAACTCTGAGTTTGTTGTGTAAACATCCCATTATTTAAGCCTTCGTCAAAACTCAGCTGTGAATTCAAATAGGTGTTTCACTTGCTATTTGTGATTTTACAAGTATCGACATCATCACAATATGACAGCGATCGCTTGTATCAAATACACTTTGTGCAAAATAACCCTGTCAACTAAAACACAGGTTTGTAAATGTGGTTGTGTTCTAAAACGTGACTATGTTGCTGCAATCAACATACTTCGTAAGGGCAAAGAAATAATTGCTACTTCAAGGTATGGGGAAAGCAAGACTTCTACACAGAAATCAACAAACGCTAGGGGAGTTGGAAGCTTTACTCATGTTGGTGCAAACCTGCTTGAGTGACTTCCGACATTGAAACTAGAATCCCACGCCTTTATGTGAAAACGAGCGACAGTGATGTTTTCATCGCCGTGGGAATATCAATCAGATCAATTGGTGATGACAATCACAAGCGTTCATGATTAAGATCCTATTCCTGCCATTGCCAAACAGAGAGAATAAATGACAACTGAACTCTAGCCGAGTCATTAATAGGGAACACACTAATTGCCGACAGTCTTCTTAAAGCCTGTTGGCTTTTTATTTGTTATCCTGTGGGGGTCTAATACCATTTCACAAAAAACCTGATACAAATACAGACCCTGTACCAGACGCGATATACTGCGTCTGGTACAAAATTTATGTGTATCGTGATTAACGTGAAATGGTATAAAACCCTATCCTGAAATTTCTGTTAAGCGTTAAGCATTCCCTTTTATTTATAAAATATCCCCACAACTTGTTAGTAACTTGACAAAGATTCTGCCAGAGCCACTAGCAAGTGTGGGGAGTATGATGATATTAAGAAATGATGATCAATACGTAGGTGCTATCTTCCACTTAGACCAACTAAGATGGAATTACACCTTGAGACAGCGTGATTACTCACTTTGAATTAGGACATCGCTTGGATGATGTAATCAAAGTAAGGTGCTGCTTCCAAAGAATCGTCTGCATTCAGTAAATCAAGGGAGGCTTTTTTCAGACAGTTGATAGCTTCTACCATTCCAGGTACAGGAACACCCAAGGAATTGTACATTTCTCGCACACCAATCAAACCAATCGTTTCAATTGGTTCTTTGTCGCCAGCAAGTATGCCATAAGTAATTAGGCGTAAATACCAGCCAAAGTCACGGATGCATAAAGCACGCTGGCGTTCTCCGTAAGCATTCCCCCCTGGCGAGATAAAATCAGGACGCTTTTGCCAAAGCTGTTTGGTAGCTTCCTGAACTATCTTTTTTTCATTTTCAGCTAGGGTACTAACAATACGTACCCGCTGTTCGCCAGTTTGCAAAAAATCTTTGATGCTTTTGAGTTCGCCACTGCTAGGATAACGCAGTTCGTCGTCAGCTTTGAGAATAACTTGGCTTACTACAGTCATGATATTGAATCACGAGATTTATTATTTGCTAGTTTAACGAGTCTTGTATCCACAAGTGAAGGGGGATTGGGGATTAGAAGAAAGACAAGGAGGACAAGGGAGACAAGGAGGACAAGGAAGATAAGGGGAACAAGCGGGATGCTTAATCACTAACTACCACCCCAGATACCATAAGTAGAGTCAATCCAAAATCTAAAATCCAAAATCTAAAATCGAATGACCAATACTTTTTGGAAACAAAATGAATTAATAGAAGTTAACATTACAGACACAACTGATACAGGCGATGGTGTGGGGCGATCGCACCAACGGGTGGTGTTTGTACCAGATACTGTACCAGGCGATCGCGTTCTTGTCCGTCTAGTACACGTCAAATCTACTCATGCTTATGGCAAACTGCAACAAATTTTACAACCCTCTACTTACCGGATTCGACCAAGCTGCATTGTGGCTGATAAATGCGGTGGTTGTCAGTGGCAACATATAGATTATGAATATCAGCTAGAAGCAAAACGCAATCAAGTTATTCAAGCCTTAGAACGTATTGGTGGTTTTGTGGAACCACCTGTAGATAGAGTTTTAAGAGCTGCTTCTGCTTTAGGTTATCGCAATAAAGCCACCTATCCTATGGGTGTATCTGCAACTGGAAATGTCCAAACTGGCTATTACCAAAAAGGTAGCCATCAATTGATTAATTTAAATCAATGTCCAGTACAAGATCCACGATTAAATTCTTTATTGACAGAAATTAAACAAGATATTCAAAAGCGAAATTGGCCAATTTATAACGAACAACACCATAAAGGAATAATTCGTCATCTTGGTTTACGCATTGGTCGTCGGACGGGAGAAATATTATTGACTTTAGTAGTCAAAGATTGGAATTTATTAGGTATTAAAGATCAAGCACAAGAATGGTTAAATCGCTATCCTACTCTAGTAGGAGTTTGTTTAAACTATAACCCAAAACGCACGAATACTATTTTTGGAGTAGAAACTCGTTGTATTGCTGGTCTTGCTTACCTGCGAGAAGAATTTGCTGGTTTAGAATTTCGTATACGTCCAGACACATTTTTCCAGGTTTGTACGGAAACAGCAGAAAGTTTATTACAAGTTATTCAATCAGAACTGCACTTGCAAGGAACTGAGGTGCTACTTGATGCCTATTGTGGAATCGGTACGTTAACTTTGCCCTTAGCAAAACAAGTTCGTCAAGCAATTGGGTTGGAAATACAGCCAGAGGCGGTAGAACAGGCTATTGATAATGCTAAATATAATCAAATTAATAATGTCACTTTTATGACAGGTGCAGTGGAAAAATTACTGCCGCAACTAGAAATTAAACCGGATATTGTTTTACTAGATCCACCGCGTAAAGGATGCGATCGCCAGGTTGTAGAAACTTTACTAGAATTTCAACCAGAACGTATCGTTTATGTCAGTTGTAAAGTTGCAACCCTCGCACGTGATTTGAAAATATTTTGCGAAAATAGTGTATATAATCTTATACGTGTACAACCAGCAGATTTTTTCCCTCAAACCGCCCATGTAGAAGCCGCAGCCTTTCTTGTGCGATAGCTGGCGTTACACAGGTGCTATGAATCCATTCACAGATATCTATCTATGCATGGCACCATTTCAGTTGCCTTAAACATATACAAATCTTTTAAAAAAACTCAAATTGGAATTTTGTAGTCTAGCGGATAGTAAAAATGCTAGACTAGAATTAAGCTAAAAATATAATTCTAATTGTGCAAAAATATAGAAGCCGCATGGGCTATTCTCAATTATGAATTGGGTCGTCTAAACTAAAGTCCGGCAAATGAAAGAGTATAAATATGCTCTTTTATGTATGCACAGCACTTTTTGAATTGCTAACTGCTTGGGCAGGTTTACTTAAGCCGTTTTATGTGAGACAGCCCAAAATCATTAGGAGAGCCAATGCTCCCTAGCATTTTCAAAATTTAGTTCCAAAGACGTTAGGTTTGAAGGCAACACGACCACCTCACAAATTATCAGGGTGCCTGTGACAGCAAACTGATGTCTAGCTAACTCTGAAGCTGCGGGGTTTCTCTTGTGATCACCATTTCACTTCGTCCAGTAGGACGTAGTTGGGGTACTATTAGTTTTGCCTCAACTCTATACCTCTGTCCAATATTAGATTTACTTCTGGCAGAAATTCCCACGCCAATGCAAGCCGAATTGCGACTAGGACTTCAAGAAGCTCTAGTGAATGCGGCTAAACATGGAAATAATCTAGATCCTAGTAAAAAGGTAGTAGTACGTTTTTCCTTAATAGATAATAAATATTGGTGGATTATCTCAGACCAGGGGAGAGGTTTCACTCCTTCTTGTAACTGTGATATAGACCCAACAGAGTATCTACCACCAGATGAGTCAGAAAACGGTCGTGGTTTATCTATTTTGCATCTTATTTTTGACGAAGTAGAATGGAACACCAAAGGTACTGAGTTAAGACTTTGTAAGCAATTAGAGCAAGCTCGACCGCGTATACCGTTATTGCGAAATTAGTAACTGATAATAGGGAAACCCATTACCAATTACCGATTACCGATTACCTATTACCCTTTCCCGTGTGTAGGACACGGTGGTGCAGAAATAGAGCGATCTAACCAACCTGTCGCTTGTTCTAACCTTGTTAAAGCTTCTTGTGGTTCTTCCTTAAGGAGGAAGACAAGAGCTGCTGCTAGTTGCTCACTAGCACGAGCGTTACGGTTAGACTTGAGGCGATGCCAATCATTAGGAGAAATACTCAATCTCTCCATGAGAGCTTGAGCTAATTCTACAGTAGTAAATTCATTCAGTTGACTGTTTTTAAGTGGCTGTGTAGATTGAGACATACACTCCAAGGTATTGTCGCATTTACCTTTACTCTACTACTTTAATGAAGCAGCCTCAAAAACCGTCAGAACCACCACAAGAGGATAATCAAGAACTTGATTTTGAACAAGAACTGTTAGAAGTCGAGCGATCGCTTGTGGCCTTAAAAGAACGTCACCAACAGGTAGTACGCGATCGCCGTCAACAAAAACAATTACAATATAAACTTTATAAACTTAGTCAAGATCAAAAACCGACACCAGAAATAGAAGCTGAATTACGCCAAATTCAACAGCAGTTAGAAGTTTTAGAAGTGTGCTTAGAGAGTCAGCTATTTTCCTGGCGCGTTTTTAGAGAGCCTTTTTGGCAAGCGATACGCTTTGGTGGATTAGGCGTTATCATAGGTTGGATATTAAAGTCTTGTGCTGGGTAGGGATTGGAGATTGGGGATTGGGGATCGGGGATCGCTTAAGGTGGGGTCCCCTCTGGGGAATTCACCGGCCCCCACTCCCCCAAGGGAGTGGGGATTAGGGGCGAAGGGGTAACGGGGATCGGGGATTTATTTAAGAACTAATTTTTTTAAATTAAAATTTAGAGTCTACAATTCTAAAAATGTCAAACTTTAGATTTTATGCTCGGATACAAACATGCCAAATCAAAGAATTGTAGAAATATTACGAAATGGTCAGCCTGATGATTCCCCAGAAGTTAAAGGCTGGGTACGTACTAAACGTGAATTAAAAGGTTTTGCTTTTATAGAAGTAAATGATGGTTCATCTCTGGCTAACTTGCAAGTAGTAATTAATCAAGATTTGCCAGATTATGAAAATATCTTAAAAAAATTAAATACAGGTGCTTCTGTAGAAGTGACTGGAGTGTTAGTTGCTTCTCCTGCTAAAGGACAGCGTGTGGAATTAAAAGCAGATAGCGTCAAAGTTTACGGAGAAGCTGATCCCGAAACCTATCCTCTGCAAAAGAAACGCCATTCCTTTGAGTTTTTACGAACAATTGGACATTTGCGATCGCGTACTAATTCCTTTGGTGCGGTTTTCCGTGTTCGTAATGCTTGTGCTACAGCTATTCACCAATTCTTTCAAGAACGCGGTTTTATGTGGGTACATACTCCTATTATTACCGCTAGCGATTGTGAAGGTGCCGGAGAACTTTTTAGCGTCACGAGTTTAGATTTAAAAAATATTCCCCGCACAGAAAATCAAACTGTAGACTATACTAAAGACTTCTTTTCTAGACCAACATATTTAACAGTTAGCGGTCAACTAGAAGCCGAAATTATGGCGATGGCGTTCAGTAACGTCTACACTTTTGGTCCCACCTTCCGTGCTGAAAATTCCAACACTTCTCGTCACTTAGCAGAATTTTGGATGGTTGAGCCAGAAATGGCTTTTTGTGATATCCATGGGGATATGGATTTAGCTGAAGAATTTCTCAAATATATTTTTAAATATGTGCTAGAAAAATGCCCAGAAGACATGGAGTTTTTTAACCAGCGCATTGATAATACTGTGTTAGCGATCGCAGATAATATTATCAACAATCAATTTGAACGTATCACCTATACAGAAGCCATCAAACTTTTAGAAAAAGCCGATGTGCAGTTTGATTATCCTGTGAGTTGGGGTTTAGATTTACAATCAGAACACGAACGTTATCTTTGTGAACAATTATTCAAAAAACCAGTAATTGTAAATGATTATCCAGCCCAAATCAAAGCCTTTTATATGCGCTTAAACGACGATGAAAAAACCGTCGCTGCAATGGATATTCTCGCACCAAAAATAGGTGAAATAGTTGGTGGCTCACAACGGGAAGAACGTTTAGAAGTGTTAGAAAAACGGGTACTCGCACAAGGAATGAAACCAGAAGATTTATGGTGGTATCTAGATTTACGTCGTTATGGTACTGTTCCCCACGCTGGTTTTGGATTAGGTTTTGAAAGACTTGTGCAATTTATGACCGGGATGGGGAATATTCGTGATGTGATTCCTTTTCCACGTACACCAGAGAGTGCCGAGTTTTAGTTATTAGTTTGGAGCTAAATATTGGGATTTTTGTAGTAAATCTTAAGTAGGGTGTGTTACGGCTTTGCTATCACGCACCATGTGATCGGCGGTGCGTTAAGCGCTTTTACCTGTTTTTCGTGAAAAATTGACATCCAAAAATGCGCCTAACACACCCTACAATTACTAATACCATTTCACGTTAATCGCGATACATATAAATTTTGTACCAGACGCGATATATCGCGTCTCTACGGGTCTGTATTTGTATCAGATTTTTTGTGAAATGGTATAAGCTGTTTCTCAATTGCATTACAAGCTACGCCGACACCGTCTTCTGCTTGTACAATGCGTCCGATTTTGGTCGCATTTGCTGCATAATTAGGATTCCCTAACAATTCACTTAACTCCTTTGCAACTCGTGCTGCTGAATATTGCTTACGGGGAATCGTCAGAGAAGTTCCTAATCGTTTGGCCCGTGCTGCATTGTCGGGTTGGTCGTGGCTGTAGGGCATAATGATGAAGATCTCCCAAAGTTCCCAACGTTGTAATCAGGATTCGGCTCACAACTAATGCTGCTCAAAAGCAAAGAAATATTTAAGTTTGAGTTATGAGTTTGAAATCGTCACAAATCAACTCATAACTCAACACTCACAAATTAGAGCTTGATTTATGCCATTTGATTTTCAATCGCCCACCGTGCTAATTCAGTACGATTGTGGAGATTGGTTTTGCCCAACATATTGGACACATGGCTTTCAACTGTACGCTGACTAACATTTAGTTCCTCAGCTATTTCGCGGTTAGCTAAACCCCTAGCGACAAACTGAACTACTTTCAGTTCGGTTGGGGTTAACTGCACATCAAAGGGAACTTGAATACGTGAACCGTTGTCTCCTCCTTTAGCTTGATGTTCTTTCCAACGAATGGTTTGCTTGAGAGACGATTCTACCTGCGCCACCAACTCTTCTGGCTCAAAGGGCTTGACCATGTATACATCAGCACCTTTATTTAGTCCTTTAACCCGGTCTGCGCTTTGTCCCTTTGCTGATAGAAATAGAACAGGAATCCAACTAGTACGTTCGTTTTGTCGGACTTGTTCAACAAAGGTATATCCGTCCATTTCGGGCATCATCACGTCGCAGATGATCATATCTGGAACATCCTGCTCTAAAATTTCCAAAGCTTCTCGACCATTTTCTGCGGTGATAACTTCATATCCCCGGAATTCCAAGTAATCCTTCACCAGCAAGATGAGGTTAGGGTCATCATCAATGAGTAGAAGTCGTTTGTAATCTTTCATGCTGGGTTCTTTCATAGCAGTGGCACTTGTCGCGCGTAGATCCATAGGGGCCTTGTATAGCGATCCTTTTTGGTGGATGATTGTGATGTTGTGCTTTTTCCCACTTAACTTGCCTTTGCTGAGTAAATATCTCAAAATAGAAACTTACTTTCCTTGAAACATACTTAATCAATGGCAAAAGTCCAGTAAGGATACGTAGAGCAGTAGTATTTATAATGCGTTATTATAGATCGGTTTTAAAGGAGCGGACAAAAAACTTCAATAGAATAATAATCCTCATAGATTATCAAACTTCACTAGTTCCAAGATGCTCCTAGTAAACACTTAACTCGCACTTTTGTAACTGACCGCTTCACTATATCCCTTAGATGTTAAGCTTCGATTCAGCTTCTCCTCAGCAACCACAGATGTTTCTGACAGAGGATGCACTAAAAAAGCATATTCTTGCACAACCTTATTTCCAATTAAATGTTCCTGGAAAATCCGCTTGATGACTTCCGGGGTTGCTTGGCGATACCAGACACCATCCGGGTAAACCACCATTATCGGCCCAGAGCAACAAACTCGCAACTCCCTTAGCCTTGCTTCGGAATACGCAACCAGGAACATCTTGTAGAGCAACATCCAACCCCACAGCTGCTTCAGCCACTTTTTTAAGTATTCCCATGTTTCTAGGCTAGCTTGCTTGCAATAACATTTAAGCAGTGTTTGATTGGCACAGATAAAAACATGTCGCTGAATTTTTGTTAGTCCTAAAGTTTCTACAGATTTATTTAGGACTTTATTTTCAGGTGATAGAGTTACTTTCTGTATTTTATGGCTGAACTGGATCACTATCTTATTGCCCATCTCACGCTTTCTGATTTCTGTTCTATAACAAATTCCAAGCTTTGCAAACAAAGTTGACTATATATAACTATTCGTTACTTAAATTGGGGATCGGGTACAAGGGAAGGGGGACAAGGAAGACAATATCCGATTCCCGATTCCCGATCCCCAATCCC
>NZ_NAPS01000001.1:733518-767668 GCF_004323185.1 Westiellopsis prolifica IICB1 | reverse complement strand
ATTCCCGATTCCCGATTCCCGATCCCCATTCCCAAAAGTTCGGGAACCCGTACAACCCAAAATATTGCCATTGCATACAGTCGTTCGCTAAATTAGCACTCAGGAGTTGAGAGTGCTAACTCTGGAGAAATTTGTATGGCAGCTGTATCTCTAAGCGTTTCTACTGTAAAACCTTTAGGCGATCGCGTATTTGTAAAAGTGAGCGCCTCTGAAGAAAAAACCGCTGGTGGTTTGTATTTACCCGACACCGCCAAAGAAAAGCCCCAAGTTGGCGAAGTTGTTGCGGTTGGTGACGGCAAAATTAAAGATGATGGTTCTCGTCAAGCATTGGATGTGAAAGTAGGGGATAAAGTTCTCTACTCCAAATATGCTGGTACCGATATCAAGCTAGGAACCGACGAATACGTACTACTTTCTGAAAAAGACATTTTAGCGATTGTTTCTTAGTGATTGGTCATTAGTCATTGATCATTGGTTGATTACAAATGACAAAAGACAAATGACAAATAACGAATGACAAATAACGAATGACAAAGGACTACTAGGAAATTATGGCAAAGCGCATTATCTACAACGAAAACGCTCGTCGCGCCCTAGAAAGGGGTATGGATATCCTGGCTGAGGCTGTGGCTGTCACCCTCGGTCCCAAAGGCCGTAACGTAGTACTAGAGAAAAAATTTGGCGCACCCCAAATCATCAATGACGGTGTGACCATTGCGAAAGAAATTGAATTAGAAGACCACGTAGAGAACACTGGCGTTTCTTTGATTCGCCAAGCTGCTTCTAAAACCAACGATGCTGCTGGTGATGGAACCACCACTGCTACCGTTTTGGCTCACGCAATGGTTAAGGAAGGCTTGCGTAACGTTGCAGCTGGTGCAAACGCCATTCTGTTGAAGCGCGGTATTGATAAAGCTATCAACTTCTTGGTAGAAAAAATTAAAGAACACGCTCGTCCTGTTGAAGATTCTAAGGCGATCGCTCAAGTTGGTGCAATCTCTGCTGGTAACGACGAAGAAGTCGGTCAGATGATTGCCGAAGCTATGGACAAAGTCGGTAAGGAAGGCGTAATTTCCCTAGAAGAAGGGAAATCTATGACCACCGAATTGGAAATCACTGAAGGGATGCGCTTTGACAAAGGCTATATCTCTCCCTATTTTGCCACCGATCCTGAGCGGATGGAAGCCATTTTCGATGAGCCTTTCTTGTTGCTCACCGACAAGAAAATTGCTTTGGTACAAGACCTCGTACCTGTACTTGAACAAGTAGCTCGTGCTGGTCGTCCTTTGATCATTATCGCCGAAGATATCGAAAAAGAAGCTTTGGCAACCTTGGTTGTTAACCGCCTGCGTGGTGTACTCAACGTAGCTGCTGTGAAAGCTCCTGGTTTTGGCGATCGCCGCAAAGCTATGCTGGAAGATATTGCCATTCTTACCGGTGGTCAGTTGATTACCGAAGATGCTGGTCTGAAGTTGGAAAACACCAAGTTAGATGCTCTGGGTAAAGCTCGCCGCATCACCATCACCAAAGACAACACCACCATCGTTGCTGAAGGTAACGAGCAAGCTGTAAAAGCTCGTTGCGAACAGATTCGTCGTCAAATGGACGAAACCGAATCTTCCTACGACAAAGAAAAATTGCAAGAGCGTTTAGCTAAGTTGTCTGGTGGTGTAGCAGTCGTGAAAGTTGGTGCTGCTACCGAAACCGAAATGAAAGACAAAAAACTGCGCTTAGAAGACGCTATCAACGCTACCAAAGCTGCGGTAGAAGAAGGTATCGTTCCTGGTGGTGGTACAACTCTAGCTCACCTCAGCCCTCAGTTAGAAGAGTGGGCAAATGGTAATCTCAAAGATGAAGAGTTGACTGGTGCGCTGATTGTTGCTCGCGCTTTGGCTGCTCCTCTGAAGAGAATTGCGGAAAACGCTGGTCAGAATGGCGCTGTCATTGCTGAACGGGTGAAAGAAAAAGAATTCAACGTTGGCTTTAACGCAGCTACCAATGAGTTCGTTGACCTGTTGGCTGCTGGTATCGTTGACCCTGCAAAAGTTACCCGTTCTGCACTCCAGAACGCAGCTTCCATCGCTGGTATGGTGTTGACAACTGAGTGTATCGTTGTTGACAAGCCTGAGCCTAAAGATAATGCACCTGCTGGTGCTGGCGCTGGTATGGGCGGCGACTTCGATTATTAAGATTCTGTAGTTATCTAATATTAAAAAACAGCTGTTTCCCTTGTGGATGCGGCTGTTTTTTTATTGGATTTATAAGGAATATAAATCAATACGCTTGGTGATAAGCCCAAAATTCTTTGTACCAGACGCGAAATTTCGCGTCTGGCCAGATCAATTTTCGGTACTAAAAATCCTTAACACCAACCGTATTGGAATATAAATACATTGTGATTTCAAAAAAGTAGAGACGCGATATATCGCGTCTCTACAACCCCAAAAATCTGACGAAAAATCCTATTCCTTGCAGTATTGGGGCCACTTTTATCTTCCCAGCTTATAACTTGAAGAAGATTTAATGGGATACTTCAGTAATTGGAACCCATTCAGTATGGAAAGTACCTGGTTTGTCAATGCGCTCGTAGGTATGTGCGCCGAAGTAGTCGCGTTGAGCTTGAGTGAGGTTTTGGGGTAAGCGATCGCGACGATAGCTATCAAAGTAATCTAAAGATGCACTAAATGCTGGTACGGGAATTCCCAATTTAGCAGCAGTTGCTAATACTTCCCGCCAAGCAGCCTGTCTATCGAGAATTGTTTGCTTAAATTCTGGCGCTAACAACAGGTTAGGTAATGCTGGATCTTCGTTAAAGGCCTTCTTAATCTTGTTTAGGAATCCAGCACGAATAATACAGCCACCTTTCCAAATTCGCGCCAATTCACTCAGCTTCAAATTCCAATTGTATGTTTGTGAAGCTTTGGATAGCAACGCCATCCCTTGAGCGTAAGAACAGATTTTTGAGCAATACAGGGCATCACGCACCATGTTGATAAAATCTTTGGTGGCGCCGTTATATTTGCCAGAAGGGCCTGTAAGTACTTTGGATGCTGCTACACGCTCTTGCTTGTATGAAGAAATAATCCGAGCGTTTACAGCTGCGGTGATTGTTGGTATGGAAACTCCCAACTCCAACGCTGTCTGCACAGTCCAGCGTCCAGTACCCTTTTGTCCGGCCGAGTCCACAATTAATTCGACCAAAGGCAAATTCGTATCTGGGTCGATGTAGGGGAAAATGTTGGAGGTGATCTCTATCAAAAACGAATTGAGTTCGTCGGTGGTGTTCCACTCTGTAAATACTTCGTGGAGTTGATTGTGATCCAATCCACCAGCATTTTTCAGCAAATCGTAGGCTTCAGCAATTAGCTGCATATCGCCATACTCAATGCCGTTGTGTACCATTTTCACGTAGTGACCAGAACCACCAGGGCCGATATAGGTAACACAAGGACCATCATCAACTTGAGCGGCAATTTTATTGAAAATCGGCGATAGATACTGATAAGAGCTTTCAGTACCACCTGGCATTAAAGAAGGGCCATTGAGCGCCCCTTCCTCACCACCACTCACACCCATACCAATGTACCGGAATCCAGCAGGTTCCAGTTCTTGAGTACGTCTGTCAGTATCTTCAAACCAAGAGTTACCGCCGTCAATAATAATGTCGCCTTCATCAAGCAAAGGTTTGAGCTGGGCAATCACTGCATCCACAGGTTTACCAGCCTGTACCATGATAAGGATTCTTCTGGGACGTTCTAGAGAAGCGACAAACTCTTCCAGGGTAAAAGCAGCTTTAGCGTTTCTGCCCTGGGCACGCTCCGCCATGAACTTATCAGTTTTTTCTCGTGAGCGGTTGTAAACGGCAATAGGGAAGCCATTACGCTCAACATTGAGAGCGATGTTTTCCCCCATGACGGCCAAGCCAATCACACCAAAGCTTTGTAGTGTCATAGATTTTTTGGCTAACTCTTCGTGATCTTTTATCTTTAAGGGTAGTCCGAGATTTTCGCTTCTCCCCTAAAGAAGACATTAAAAGTTCAGCGACAGAGTAGAAATGCACAACTTACACAGATAATTAATTTTAATTTGTATCGAAATCAACACTTCTCTTGCAAAATTAGTTAATGGTCAAGTGTCATTGGTCATTAGAGACGCGATGATACTCTTACCTTGAAGCCGCTCTTACGAGCGTCTACGCGTCTGTACAATGGTCATTGGTCAAAGATTAATAACCGATCCCCGATCCCTGATCCCCGATCCCCGATCCCTGATCCCCGATCCCCGATAATGACGTAGTTAAGGAGAAACACGAAATGCTGGCAAATGTCCTAGCACTGACAGTCGGTCTTGGTAGTATAGCCATTTACTTAGCGGCTTTCTTTTTCCCAGAAATTCACCGTAAAAATGATTTTATTTGGAGTGGTGTAGGACTGTTTTACGCGTTGATGTTATGGGTGTTTGCACCACGTATTACCGGAGGTCTTTTACTAGGTCATATTGCTAGTGTGGCGCTTTTAGTTTGGTTTGGTTGGCAAACACTTTCATTACGTCGTCAGTTAGCACCTTCTGCACAACAAACTCCTGTACCTAGTACGGAAGCGGTACAAAATACTATTCAAGAACAGGTTACTAAATTGTCGCTTCCCCAACGCTTAGGGCAGATACAGAGTAGTATTGGTGGAATTTTCTCTGGTGCAAAGAACCGTGTGCAAGAGACTGTGAGCAAAAAGACACCAGAAACTCCTCAACCGACAGAAAACTCAATGGTTGAAATTGTTGATCATCGTACTACTACAGATGAACCAACACCAGAAGCAAGCACAACTTTAGAACAACCTACAGATACGTCCGTTACTACTGACACTGAAGTCACAACAGAGACTGTAGCAGAAGCAATTCCACCCCATCCCCCATCACCTGAGTTGGTAGAAGCTGCAAAAGAAGCTGCTGTAAAAGCAGAAGAAACAGCAGAAAAATTAGAAAATATTCCTGTGGAAGAAATTGCTCCTGATGCCGAACTTGCGCCACCAGCAGAAGCACCACCTGAGCAAATACCGCCGAGCGATCGCACTAGTTAAATATGATATAAATACTCAGAAAGCTGGAGGCATAAAGTTTTCAGCTTTCTCTTTTTTAGATCGCAAACGGGAAAAACTTATGTCACTTAATTAAATGTATCTATTTATTTGAATCACGAGTATTTGCTTGATCGCCGTTCATAATTTTCTCGATTGATTCTTTGTGCTGACATGTATCATAAAGTGGGCAATTACAGGTTTTCGATTTCGATGATGACTTTGAGCGTGGCGTAATGAGCAACACGAAACCAATGATTAGCGCGACCACGATAACTGATTCCATAATCGCAACAAGTAGTATGTTAAGTGGATTATTTTCTAGTGTAGCGAAAAAAATACCTAAGAATAATTACTATGAAATTCGTAATACTCAATATTGGTGAGTCAAGTTAAATAAATCATTTTTATATAGTAAATATACGCATAATATAAATTTAGATGTAAGTCGAATCGAATACTCTTGCGATCGCAACTAGTAGTCCGCCACAGCAACTTTGCTGGGTAAACCAATTTTAGACTCACCTTCTTTTCCTCTTCTCTTGGCGCACTACCTTACGGTAGACACGTAGTGGCTTGGTGCAGGTAGCCGCTTGCGCGTCTAAGGCGCCTTGGCGGTAGCCTACGGCAAGCCGCTGTCGCGTCTACATTCCTTTACCTAGCATACTTTGTGTGGCGGACTACTAGTACTCTGTCAACCTAACTTTGAGGGGTAAAAGAACGAACCGCAGAGGAAGCAGCGAAAAGTTTGAGCGCCGGCTTCCGGCGATCAAAGCTTTTCAAGAGAGAGAACGCAGAGGAAGAGGAGGAGAGGATAAGATGAGAAATTGGTTTACCGATCAAAGTTGACTTGTCAGACCACTAGTGATTTGTGTCATTATTTCTGAGGGGTCTGGGTCTGTCAATATCAAAGATGTTCTCAAATCAACTGTATAGACGGCTGCATTCGTAATGTAGGTCGATACAATCGTAATGTAGGTCGATACATTCGTAATGTGGGTCGATACATTCGTAATGTGGGTCGATACATTCGTAATGTGGGTCGATACAATCGTAATGTAAGTCGATACATTCGTAATGTGGGTCAAATTTTAATTTCGGGCTAGGTGCAATATATTAAGTACGCAAATACTATTGTTAGAATGTCGTACTGTATCAACAACAAAGACAAATAATGCTTACTCTTATAAAATCAATTCGACATTAGCCGTTCTGGGCATGGGGATTCTATAATTATTGGAACATCATTTGCTGCTAATTCAGGCATGAAACTGTGACAGAAACTGGAAGTTATAAAGATACTGTAAACCTACCCAAAACTAAATTTGATATGCGGGCAAACGCTGGCAAGCGTGAACCCGAAATTCAAAAATTTTGGGAAGAAAATAAAGTCTACGATCGCTTATCCCAAAATAATCCCGGCGAATTATTTATACTGCATGATGGGCCTCCCTATGCAAACGGCTCTCTGCATATTGGTCATGCTTTAAATAAAATTCTCAAAGATATTATTAATCGCTACCAACTGTTACGTGGTCGTAAAGTTCGTTATGTGCCTGGTTGGGACTGTCACGGTTTGCCAATTGAGTTAAAAGTTTTACAAAATATGAAAGCCGCCGAACGGCAAAACTTGACTCCTTTACAACTACGACAAAAAGCTAAAGAATTTGCTCTCAATGCTGTCAATGAACAGCGCAATAGCTTTAAACGCTATGGAGTTTGGGGTGATTGGGAACATCCTTATTTAACTTTGACACCAGAATATGAAGCCGCACAAATCGGTGTATTCGGACAGATGGTGTTAAAAGGTTACATTTATCGTGGTTTGAAGCCAGTACACTGGAGTCCCAGTTCTAAAACAGCTTTGGCAGAAGCAGAGTTAGAATATCCAGAAGGTCATACTTCCCGCAGTATCTACGTCGCTTTTGAGGTGACGAGTTTATCGGCAGCAAGCAAATCGAAATTAACAGAATTTCTACCAGACTTAGCTGTAGCAATTTGGACAACTACACCTTGGACAATTCCTGCTAACTTAGCTGTGGCATTGAATCCAGAACTTAACTACGCAGTTGTAGAAGTTACCGCACCACAGGAAAAAACCGGGTTTAAATATTTAATAGTTGCTGTGGATTTGGTAGAACGCCTATCTGCCACACTGGAAACTCAGTTAACAGTAAAAACCACAGTTAAAGGGAAAGATTTAGAACATTCTACTTACCGTCATTCTTTATATGACCGTGAAAGCCCAATTGTGATTGGTGGCGATTATGTAACCACTGAGTCTGGTACTGGCTTAGTCCACACTGCGCCGGGTCACGGTCAAGAAGACTACATTGTCGGTCAGCGTTATGGTCTACCTGTCT
This sequence comes from Westiellopsis prolifica IICB1, assembly GCF_004323185.1. Classification (GTDB taxonomy): domain Bacteria; phylum Cyanobacteriota; class Cyanobacteriia; order Cyanobacteriales; family Nostocaceae; genus Pelatocladus; species Pelatocladus prolificus_A. The sequence continues at coordinate 760,230 of NZ_NAPS01000001.1, read as the reverse complement.
TAGCGCCAGTTGATGATAATGGTAATTTTACTGATGAAGCAGGACAGTTTGCTGGGTTGAATGTGCTTGGTGATGGAAACCAGGCGGTAATTGATGCTTTGAGCGCTGCTGGTTCTTTGTTGAAAGAGGAACCCTACCTGCATAAGTATCCTTACGACTGGCGAACCAAGAAACCAACTATTTTCCGCGCCACAGAACAGTGGTTTGCTTCAGTAGAAGGATTCCGCGAAGAAGCACTCAAAGCGATCGCTTCTGCAAAATGGATTCCTGCTCAAGGTGAAAATAGAATCACACCGATGGTTGCAGACCGTTCTGACTGGTGTATCTCCCGTCAGCGCAGTTGGGGTGTACCAATTCCAGTATTTTACGACGAAGCCAACGGTGAGCCATTGCTGAATGAGGAAACCATCGCCCACGTACAAGCAATTATTGCTGAAAAAGGTTCCGATGCTTGGTGGGAATTATCAGTTGAGGAATTATTACCAGAACCATATCGCAATAACGGCCGCACCTACCGTAAAGGTACAGATACGATGGATGTGTGGTTTGATTCTGGCTCATCTTGGGCAGCTGTACTCAAGCAACGTCCAGAATTACGGTATCCTGCGGATGTATATTTAGAAGGTTCAGACCAGCATCGGGGTTGGTTTCAGTCGAGTTTGCTCACCAGTGTCGCGGTTAACAACTGTGCGCCATACAAAACTGTGTTGACTCATGGCTTTACCCTCGACGAACAGGGGCGAAAAATGAGTAAGTCTCTGGGAAATGTCGTTGACCCAAATATGGTGATTGAGGGAGGTAAAGACCAGAAAAAAGACCCTGCTTATGGTGCTGATGTTTTGCGATTGTGGGTGTCATCGGTAGATTACACTTCTGATCAGCGCCTGGGTAGCAATATCATTAAACAACTGGTTGATATCCGTAACAAAATTCGTAATACTGCGAAAAATTTACTGGGTAATTTACATGATTTTGACCCAGAAACAGATGCTGTACCCTATGAGCAATTACCGCAGCTAGATAAATACATGCTGCACCGGATGACAGAAGTTTTCCAAGAAGTCACAGAAGCTTTTGATAGCTTCCAATTCTTCCGGTTTTTCCAAACAGTACAAAACTTCTGCGTGGTGGATTTATCCAACTTTTATATGGATATCGCCAAAGATAGGTTGTACATCAGTAATGCTAATGCTTTGCGCCGTCGCAGTTGTCAGACAGTGTATTGGTATGCACTGGAAAATTTAGCTAGAGCGATCGCACCCGTATTATCTCACTTAGCTGAGGATATCTGGCAATATCTTCCCTACAATACTCCTTACAAATCAGTATTTGAATCTGGTTGGGTAGATTTGCAGCAAAACTGGCATAATTCAGAACTAGCAGCTTTTTGGCAACAATTGCGTGATATTCGTCTTGATGTCAATAAAGTTTTAGAACAAGCTAGGGTGGAAAAAATGATTGGTTCCTCCCTGGAAGCGAAAATTTTGCTCTACATCACTGATGCACAATTATTAAGTGCTGTCAAATCACTAGAAGCTGGTAACAGCAACGGTGTAGACGAACTCCGCTACTTGTTCATTACCTCCCAAGTGGAATTAGTGGATACACCAGAAAAACTGCAAGGTTCAAAATACAACTTGCAGGCTGATAAGTGGAGAATTGGTGTACTAGAAGCAGAAGGGGAAAAATGCGATCGCTGCTGGAATTACTCTACTCATGTGGGAGAAAATGCAGAGCATCCGTTAATTTGTGAGCGGTGTGTTGCTGCGTTAGCGGGAGAGTTTTAAGGGAAAATCCCTCTTTGCACACCCATTTTCAAGCTAGGTTGATTATGAGACTTCTTGGACTACCCTAGAAGTATGACTGATGAGAAACCCTGCTATGAGCGTTGTCATCTCCGACGAAATCCTACAAGCATCTGGACTAACTTCAAGCGAGTTCCGCCAAGAAGTCGCATTACACCTGTTTCAGACAGGCCGTTTAACGTTAGGATATGCTAGCCAACTAGCCCAGATGCAACCCAATGCTTTTCGTCAACTTCTCAAACAACGCCATATCCCCCTCTATTCCTATGATGTTGAAGACTTTGAACTGGACTTAAAAAACCTACGGGAGTTGAGGCGATCGCTCTTGCTCTAGAACTCAATGCTGATTTGCTGTTAATCGATGAGCGTCGTGGTAGAGCAGAAGCTGACCGCTTGGGTTTGAGAATTATTGGGCTATTGGGTATTTTAGTTGAGGCTAAACGCCAAAATTTAATTGTTGCTGTCAAACCTTTGATGGATGCTCTGATTGCTACATCAGAGTTTAGACTATCTCCAGCTCTGTATAATCAGATTTTAGAAATGGTAGATGAAGCGTAAAAATTGATCAAAAAATTTATATCCTATTTCTTTTTACGGTGATCTGTACCCAGAACTACTTACTATTGGCTAATGACTAAGACGTAAAATCGCTACATTAGTAAAGTGAAGAAATAAAACACAGTTGACCCATATAGAGCGGGTGTTCACGTAAAACCATGAGTGTAAACGCCATTATTACAGATAATCCTTTATTAAAAGGTTCTGGTTTGCCTGACTTTGTAAACATTAAACCAGAACATGTAGTGCCAGCATTTAATCAGTTACTGGCAGAATTAGAACAAGAATTAACCAAGTTGGAAGCTGATGTTCAGCCTAGTTGGAGTGGTTTAGTAGAACCTTTAGAAAAAATCACAGAACGTCTGAGTTGGAGTTGGGGTGTTGTCAACCATTTGATGGGTGTGAAGAATAGTCCCCAATTGCGCGAAGGTTTTGAAACTGTGCAGCCTCATGTGGTGCAGTTTTCTAATAAGCTGGGTCAAAGTCAACCAATTTACAATGCTTTTAAAGCCCTTGGTGGAAGTGATGCTTGGAATGGTTTTGATTCAGCCCAACAGCGCATTGTCCAAGCTGCGATCCGGGATGCGGAACTTTCTGGGGTGGGTTTACAAGGTGAAGCACGCGATCGCTTTAATAATATCCAAATGGAGTTAGCGGAACTTTCTACTAAGTTCTCTAATCATGTTTTGGATGCAACTAAGGCTTTTAGCTTGACGTTGACAAAGAAAGAAGAAGTAGACGGTTTACCGCCTAGTTTGCTAAGTTTAGCCGCCCAAGCAGCACGAGATACGGGTTCAGAAAACGCTACTCCCGAAAATGGCCCTTGGCGTATCACTTTGGATTTTCCCAGTTACTATCCTTTTATGCAGTACAGCACTCGCCGAGATTTGCGGGAGGTGCTTTATAAAGCTTATGTCAGCCGTGCTGCTGGGGGAGAGTTGAATAACAACCCGATCATTGAACGTATCTTACAGTTGCGTCAAGAATTAGCAGAGTTACTTGGGTATAAGACTTACGCGGAAGTCAGTTTAGCAAGTAAGATGGCTCCGAATGTCGAAGCTGTAGAAAAGCTATTGGAGGAATTACGCGGCGCTAGCTATGATGCTGCTGTCAAGGAATTAGAAGAACTCAAAGCTTTTGCTGCAAGTGAGGGAGTCGCTGAAGCGGACGATTTAAAACATTGGGATATTGCGTTTTGGGCTGAACGTCAGCGAGAAGAAAAATTTGCTTTTACAGCTGAAGAATTGCGTCCCTATTTTCCTCTTCCCCAAGTGTTGGATGGTTTATTTGGGTTGGTGAAAAGACTATTTGGTGTGAGTGTGACTTCTGCTGATGGTCAAGCACCAGTTTGGCATGAGGATGTGCGCTATTTCCAAATTGCTGATGAAACGGGTAAGGCGATCGCCTATTTTTATTTAGATCCCTACAGTCGTCCTGCCCAAAAGCGCGGTGGTGCTTGGATGGATATCTGTATTAATCGGGGTAAAATTACCGAAAATGGTGTAAGCAAGACTCGCTTACCTGTGGCGTATTTGGTGTGTAATCAGACACCACCTGTTGATGGTAAGCCCAGCCTCATGACTTTCTCAGAAGTAGAGACTTTATTCCACGAATTCGGTCACGGTTTACACCACATGCTGACTAAGGTAGATTATACTTCCGCAGCAGGTATTAATAATGTCGAATGGGATGCCGTGGAATTGCCTAGCCAATTTATGGAAAACTGGTGCTATGACAAAGCTACTTTATTTGGCATGGCTAGGCATTACGAAACAGGCGAACTTTTGCCAGAACATTATTATCAAAAGCTCTTAGCAGCTAAAAATTACATGAGTGGTAGCGCGACGCTGCGTCAACTCCACTTTAGCCTGTTGGATATCGAATTACATCACCGTTACCGTCCTGGTGGTGGTGAAACTCCCAAAGATGTACGCGATCGCATTGCCAAAACTACCACTGTCATATCCCCATTACCAGAAGATGCATTTCTATGTGCTTTTAGTCACATTTTTGCAGGAGGATATGCCGCAGGCTATTACAGCTATAAATGGGCAGAAGTACTAAGTGCGGATGCTTTTGCTGCTTTTGAAGAAGTTGGTTTAGAAGAGGAACAAGCAGTAAAAACCACAGGTAAACGCTACCGGGATACAGTTTTAGCACTCGGTGGTAGCCAGCATCCCATGGAAGTATTTAAATCTTTCCGGGGTCGTGAACCGAGTACTGAAGCCTTACTGAGGCATAATGGCTTAATAGCTGCTTAGTTTGTAGTGAGCGCTTAAGCGCTCATTACAAAACCGCAGGATTACTTATAAATTAGGGGTATAAGGGTGTAAGGCAATACTGCAAGGTATAGGATTTTTCGTCACAATTTTGGGGTTTGAAACTGTAACTTAATATCTAGACAAAGCTACCCATACTTACTCTTTGTTGGGTACTTTAATGTAGTGTTAACGACTCCAAGCTCAACGACTGCGGAGGGCTGGCGCGGTGGCTGCTTTCGCAGCCAACGTGACAGACCTTAGCAGTTCGCAGCAGCGCATGGTTAGCCGTTTCCGGTGGGGATGATGGCGGCAGTTTCCACCATCAAGATGATGGTGCGCTCTGGGGCGCGTGTGCGATGCACGACTCCGCGTGGCACAACGTAGCCCTGCTGTGGTCCCAGTTCGACGGTAGTGTGCGGCTCCTCTAAGTCGATGAGAAAGCGGCCGCTAAGTACAAAAAAGAACTCGTCGTCGGTGTCATGCTTGTGCCAATGATACTCGCCTTGCATGACGCCTAGGCGCACCACCGAGTCGTTGACTTGGCAGAGAGTCTGGTTATACCAGGGGTCAGTGCAAGCAGCCACCAAGGCAGACACGTCCACCAACTCCAGAGGGGCAAACTGGACGTTGAGGTGGGTGGCGTAGGGGTAGGCGGAAGGTTGTGGTTGACTCATGTTGCGGTTGGTGAAGGAAGGTGAAGACGCCTAACTATTTATTGTACGGAAAGTTTTCGTATAATCTTTTTCTCAATCGTAATATATTAAGCATTACAACGAACCGAAGATTATGGAAAATTTTAAATCAAACAACAATGTGATTTATTCGTGCAAGTATCATGGCTCTGTACCCTACACCCCTTCTTGGTCAAGATAAACTGTGAATCAGGAACGAGAGTAACCTAATAACGTCTCAATGTGGGTGGATACGCTCTTTATAAGGCAGTTGTCAATTTCTAACTTGAATGTATCGCCCAAATTATCTTAAAGTCAGCCTGTCTTTGCTTTTAAATTTACTTCTGTGTGGTTTACCTTCGATAGGTTTCACACAGACAATTGCTAAACCACAAACTCCAAGTAAACCAAATCAGGTCAACAACCGCAATCAGCAAAGCGGTAGCGTTCAAGTCAAGGTTCCGACCAAAAGTCTTCCTGGACGTCGGGAAAATGGTAGTACACGTAGAGGTGGCTGTGTTTTTGGTGAGCAACCACTTTTAGTTTTATTGTTACCATCGACTAATTTAGGATTGACAACTGCTGCTTATCCCAAGTTTTTTTGGTACACACCTGACAATACCGCTCAAACGATGCTATTTTCTCTCTACACAGTAGATGAAAAATTGCGTCCGCGAACTTTGGTGTATCAAACTAATTTTAAACCGAGTAGTAAAGCTGCGATCGCGAGTTTGACTTTACCTCATAATGATAAGGTTCCGCCTTTAGCAGTCAATCAAACCTATCAGTGGTCTGTCTCGATAGTTTGCGATATACAAGATCCTTCTCCCCGCTCTGTAATTAGTGTACACGGTTGGGTGCAGCGAGTTGCCATCAATAATAATGTAGGTAACAAGTTAAAGCGATCAAGTTCCAGAGAAAGTCTTTCTATCTATGCTGAACAAGGTTTATGGTTTGATTTACTTTCAACAGCAGCAGAGTTACGCACCTGTAACCCATCAGACACCAAACTTTCTGATATTTGGACAAGTTTATTACAGCAGATAGAGTTAGATTACTTAGCTAAACAGCCTTTGCATCAACAATGTCCCCGACGCTAAGGGACAAGGGAGACTGGGAGGACAAATTGTCTTATAAGCTGTTATGCATTTAAATTGTATATTTTGCGATCAGGTTGTCAAAAGTCAACAGTCCAGAGTCAAAGACTAGCTTGGACTTTGGACTGTTGACCCTGGACAGTCCTAACGCAAGAATATTTAATCTAAGCGCACATCAGCTTACCATAACCCCAGTCTACTTTCAGTAGACTGAATAAATAATTTCTCCAACCCACTTAGAGTAGGTTTTCGCTATCAGCCCCAAATTTATTTGAGGGTGGGATATTGGGCTAGTCTTCGAGTTTAACTGCTGTATAAAAACTTCGCTTATACTAAATATTTTTAGCTAAAGTGGTTTACTGGATAGCTTTTTGCTTGTCTTTGCAATATTTAACTAGAAAATAATTAAAAAGCGTAAATATAGATTAAAAGTGATAAATTTCATAACCATTTATTAAGTTAATCATGCAGAATTATAGAGTAAGCTAAATTATTAAAGCCTAGTTGAGAAGCTCATTCACTAGGTACAAATAGTAAGAACATTTAGTCAAGAGTCTGGTGTCGAAAATATTAACTGTTTAGTGTTAATTGTTCATTGTTCATTGCAATTAACAATTAAACATTGACTATTGATTATTGACTAAGTGATTTAGCTGGCGGTGAAAGTTAAAGTTGAGCCAATTACTAGAGAGCAAACAACTAACAGCTACGGAAGACGAAAATGATAAAAAACATTTTGATTGCTGTCTCTGGATTGGGACACGCCGAAGAGATGCTTAAGACTTTGAAAGAACTGCCATCAATTCAACAGGCAAAAGTAACAGTACTGCACGTTGTTCCACCACAACGCACCGCCGATTCGATGACAGCGAAGTGGGAAGAAGGTGGCAAAATTCTGGCTAATGCGATTCAGTCTCTGGCTTTGAATCCCACTCAAGTCTCTTCCATTTTGCGACAAGGTGAACCTAAAGATGTAGTTTGTCAAGTAGCAGATGAAATTGATGCAGACTTAATTATTATGGGTTCTCGCGGTCTGAAGCGTCTGCAATCAATTTTAGCAAACTCCGTCAGTCAATACGTTTTTCAATTGTCCTCTCGCCCGATGTTGCTGGTTAAAGATGACATTTATGTCAAAAATATTAAGCGGATTATGGTGGCAATGGACAATTCTGAGGCGTCAAAACGTTGCCTAGATTTAGCTCTATTCTTGATTCGAGACATCAAGGGTGGAGAGCTAATCTTAACACATGTGATCACAGATTTAGGAAGTGAACCTACTGCCACAACCCAAGTTACTGCTGACCAACACCCGGTTTTAGCTGCTGCTGCTGCGGAAGCAAAAAAACTCGGTGTGCAACCTCGTTGTGTGCTAGGTATGGGTAAACCTGGTGAAAAAATTTGTCGTTTAGCAGAAGAACTGAACGTAGATCTATTATTAATGGGTTCTCCGGATCGCCGTCCTTCTATTGCTAAGAGTTTTGTCGATTTAGACCGACTTTTAGGTTCTTCTTTGTCTGATTACGTCAGAATTAATGCGACTTGTCCAGTGTTGCTAGCGCGAACATCTGCTGCATAAATCAACGTGAGTTCGACAGTGATAAAAACCCTTGCACCTGTGGTGTAAGGGTTTTTATTTTCTTAAAAAAATACACCAAGCATTAACTATCTTTTTTACCTTCGCGGCTAGCTGTTTGGATGTAAAGAATGATTAAAAAAACAGCAGGAACCAGCACAAATAGAATGCTGGCTACAAACCCCAGGTCATTAACCTGCATAGTAAGAAAGCCTCTCTTAGATTCCAGTCAACACTTTTAGGATACCATCATCATGGCTTGGGTGAGTTATTTGTCCTTTGTCATTTGTCATTTGTTATTTGTTCTTTGTCATACCAATGACAAATGACTATTGACTACACTAAGGCTTTGTTACTACACTGACTGGCCCATTAACTAGTGTTTGACAAGCAAGTCGGTAATTAGCAGGCTTTTTCTTTAAGAAACGATTTTCTACTTCTGTAGGAGGTGATAAATTTTCTTGTCCTTCGATGATCTCTACAATACAGGTGCCACATTGACCGTAGCCGCCACAATTCATCATCTTTCCCCAAACTTTATAAATGTCTATGCTGTTTTCTAAAGCTTTTAGCCGTAAATTAGCACCATCAGCAGCAATAACTTCTTTATCTTCTTTCATGAATTTGATGTTACCCATAGTTCACACCTCGTTGACTGTTTGCCTTAATTAAGAGCTTGATTTTTAAATCAATTTGTTGAATACTATATTAATTTATTCTAAAATATAACAAAATATTAAAAAATATAAAGTTTTTTAAAACGAAAGTATAGCAAAAAAATAAGACAGGTAAAATCCCTGTCTCGATAAAATTATGTAAATAGCTTTTAAATAACTTATCTAAAACCCACGGCTGCTTGCCAAACAAAAGCTAGCAACAAGAAGAACAAAGGAATGAGCGGAAGAACGTCTACTAAAGGATCGAAGATTTGGAATGCTTCGGGTAGTTTAGCTAATAAAATTGCTGCTTCCATTTTTGTTTAAATCCACCTTATCCAACACAGCTTTCAGAATTGACAAACATCTTAACATGCATTGGTCATTGGTTAATAGTTAGTAGTTCTACATCACTCCATGACTCCTTTTTTGAACCACTTACTAAACTCTGTGGTAAAGGTGTCGTTCAATATCGCTTCTCGTATTTTTTGAGTAAAGCGAATCAGTTCAGTGATATTGTGAATACTCAACAATGTGTATGCCAAAATTTCTTGCGATCGCACTAAATGAGAGATGTAGGCACGGGTAAAATTCCGACAGGTATAACAAGGGCAAGTTTCATCTAATGGTGTAAAATCTTCACGAAATTTAGCATTCTTTAAATTCCAGCGATCGCCCTGTACCATCGCCGTACCATGTCTCGCCCAACGTGTAGGAATCACACAATCAAATAAATCTACACCAGAGGCGATCGCAATCACCATTTCTTGATAAGTACCCACACCCATCAAATAACGAGGCTTGTGGTATGGTAACAATGGTGCTGTAGTCTGCACAACTTGATGAATTAGTTCTGGTTCCTCGCCCACACTCACGCCACCAATGGCATAACCTGGTAAATCCAGTTTCTGCAAAGCTTCTGCCGCTTGAGCGCGCAAATCCAAATACACTCCACCCTGAACAATCCCAAATAATGCTTGTTCTTCCCGGCGTTGATGTGCTTCTATACACCGTAAAAGCCATCGGTAAGTGCGCTCTGTAGCTGCTTCCACCTCTTGGCGATTAGCTGTAGCAGGCGGACACTCATCAAAGGCCATAATCACATCCGCCCCTAATATATTTTGAATCTCGATAGATTTTTCGGGTGTGAATTTGATAATTTGACCATCGTGGGGTGAGCGAAATGTTACGCCTTCTTCAGATATTTTCCGCATTTCGCTCAGACTGAAGACTTGAAAGCCTCCAGAATCGGTGAGCATCGGCCCATTCCAGCCCATAAACTTGTGCAGTCCTCCACCTCCTGACACAATTACTTCTCCTGGTTGCAGGTGCAGGTGATAGGTATTAGATAACACCATTTGTGCGCCTGTTTCCTTGAGTTGAGCAGGGGTAAGGGTTTTGACAGTCGCCAAAGTCCCGACTGGCATAAAACGAGGAGTTTCAACTACTCCATGTGGTGTATGAAACACCCCAGCTCGCGCTTTGGTGTGGCTACATTGAGCCAGACATTGAAAAGAGAAGTTTGTAGTCAAGAGTGTATTTTGTTGGTCAATGGTCATTTGTCAATGGTCATTTGTCATTGGTCATTGGTCATTTGTCAATGGTGATTTGTCAATGGTCATTACTTAATTCTCCCTTGTCCCCCTTCCGATTCCCGATCCCCGATCCCCAATCCCCGTTCGCGTAGCGTCTCCTCTGGAGAATCCCCAATCCCCGATCCTAAAACAGATCAGAGGGATCATCGTCAATTTCTGCGTCCCATCTGGCTGAGAGTACTTGTTCCATCATTGCTTCTATGGCGCTGACATTTAAGCAACGCTCGTCTCGTTCTTGCATAGGAGTGGAAAGAGGAATCAAGCGCAGACGGCTTCCTTCTTGTACTAAGTCAAAGTAAGTTTCTTTTTGTGGTGATTGTTTTAATTCTAGGTAATCAAAACTACAAAGATTGAGATAAAGGGCGTGGTTAGCAACCAGAGTAGATCGTTGCGGATTGGCAAATACTTCCATCACATTCCCTTCACCGTCGCTCTTGCACTCACCATCCTGGGTGTAGAAATAGCGAACACGACCTAAATCTGTGAGTAATCGTCGCATATCGAGTTTATTGACAACCACACCTGTATTAATAATGCATGGAGCTGGTATCTTACTTTCGGGTAGATGGTGACTCATAATCCAATGACTTCTGGAGTGTAGATAAAAACTACCAGGACTTACGCAAACAATAGCCGAAACTCTGATTTTCACAGTTGGGCAATTTATCAATTGCCCTTACAGCGTATAGTTTTGCGTAAAGTCCTAACTACATAGCTAAACAGTCGATCTCGTTGCTTGGTTGACCCCTGCTATTTAATATTTATCTAATATCTTGATCAACTTTGTATAGCGATCGCCTAATTAGCTGCAATAAATTATTTTTTGTTGACATAACGGCAAAAACATGATTATTAATATTTTTAATAAGTATACTTACTCCTATTAAAATAATAGGTTATACCATTTTGATTTTGGGATGGGAAACTCTTTGTGAATAAGAGTTTTATCAGTCTATCGGTCGCATTCTTTTTTAAAATTGGTGTTAAAAGGTTAGCTAGAAAGGAAAAATCTGTTATCATTCATTCGTTTTTTGTGTATCACATGATATAAGTATTTCAATGAAAAATGCTTAATGTATCTTTTTTTCTATTGTTTTTTTGATTTGTGATAGTATATACAGCTCATCATGACTACTTTATTTATATCCTTTCTTAAAGAAAGTATTTATACATTTAGTAAAGTTTTTACTGTGATCAGCATAACAAAATTTTTTGGTGAAGTTACTCATACTGGTAAATCTTATTTAAATTTTTAAAGATGAATATCAGGGTTGTGCCGGAATTATGAGCGTCATTATTACTCGTCATTTGAATCATGATTCATGATTAATGACTACAAATAACAACTAGCGTAACTACTATGACCAACAAGTGTCAGTGGTGGAAACAACTACTGTTTGGCATGGGGGCAGGAGTTATATTTTATACATCTATTCCTTTGCCATACATGTATGCTTTTGATTTCCAAGGAGTAGCCCGTTTTGCTCCTGTAATTGGACTGATGATTGGAGGGATTTTAGGCTTATTTGATGCTCTGTTGATTTATCTGGGTGTACCAGTGCTAACCCGTAGTGCTTTAGTTGTATGCGGTTGGATGGCGATTACTGGAGGGCTACACTTAGATGGAGCAATGGATAGCGCTGATGGATTAGCTGTGGGCGATCCTCAACGTAGACTAGAAGTGATGGCGGATAGCGCCACAGGTGCATTTGGAGCAATGGCCGCGATCGCTTTGCTATTACTTAAAACAGCTGCATTGACAGATCTAGAACAAAACCGTTGGTTAATTCTGATGACAGCTGCTGGGTGGGGACGCTGGGGACAAGTCATGGCGATCGCTCGTTATCCTTACCTGAAACCAACTGGTAAGGGAGCGTTTCATAAACAAGCTATTCGTTCATACAAAGATTGGCTACCAACACTAGTTTTATTGATAGCTTTGAGTAGCTGGCAAATTTTCCTCAACCGTGATCAAATCTTTTTTGCTATGGTAATGCTAGTTAGTGGAAGTGCGATCGCCATCATCACTGGAGCCTGGTTTAATCACAAACTAGGCGGACATACTGGTGATACCTATGGTGCTGTGGTGGAATGGACTGAAGCTTTGTTTTTGTGCGTCATGACAATAATTTGAAAGATTTTGGATTTATTCTTAATCTCAAATCCAAAATCTCAAATCTAAAATCTCAAATCCAAAATTATTTGACTGGTTGCAATCGCGTTACCCTAAGTTTAAAAGTTCCTACTCCAGTTTCGCCGAAAGACCGGACGCGAACGATGTAAGTTCCAGCTTCTACAATGCGGGTGAACAACAAAGAATTACTGCTACCATCAGGGCCATCATCATTTTCTGCCACTGTCGTACCGTCTGGTCCCAGCAGAGTGACAATACTATCAAAGTTTTCAGAACTGAGATCAACCGCCAGATTATCACCCTTTTTCAGACTCACCATATAGTCACGGGCAAATCCACCCTGACCTGTGGGAATATCTTTTTCTGACAGTGTATCAGAAACTTCATAACTGCCAGGTAGAGGAATTGGATTGTACAACTTGTTAACTTGAGCAAAAGCTGCTGTTGAACTTATACCAATTGCCAGCAAAGAGGCAGGAATGAAAGCAATTTGTTTTAAACTTACGATAAAAGCCTGACTTCTCATCCCCAAACGTTTTCCCACAAATTAAGCGTGATTGGCCTAATTATAGTTGTCTCTAGTACAGCTTGCCCACGCATGATTCAGTTATCAGTTATCAGTTACCAGTTATCAAGATTTAAATGATTTAGCAGTGGTTGCAACTGCAACCAAACCATAAACAGATATACCGCTTTGATGAAGTGTTTGTATCGCAGATCTAGTAGTTGCGCCTGTGGTATAAATATCATCTACTAGTAATACTGGAAATTTCGGAGGCACACGCAAGTCTGACCCTAATCCAAAGGCTTCTGTTAAGTTTTCTTCTCGCTGTGATGCAGATAAGCCAAATTGTGCTTCAGTTGCTTTAATTCTTTTTAAACCATGTTTTTTTAATCGTAATCCGGTGACTTCACAAAAGCTTTGAGCGATGAGTGTAGCTTGGTTATACCCGCGTTGCTTGAGCTTTTCGGCGTGAAGTGGAATCGGAACAGCTACTAAATTACGATCGCATCCCTGATGTGATAACCATGCTTGTGCTAAGAATTGTCCCAACGGACGAGCAATTTCTGGGTGATTTTCGTATTTCATCGTAGCGATCGCTCGTTTGAGAATACCGCCATATGCACCCCAAGCAAATATGGGTAGAGAGTGGGTGTTGGGATTATGACATTTTTGCAGTTGGCGAATACAGTTTGGACATAATTCTTGAGAGGTGGAACGCTCACACAAAGGACAATGAGATTGGAGAAAGAGGTTGAGTAGGTTTTTCCAATTGATCATTAGTTATTTGTCATTGGTCATTGGTAGAGACGCGATGTTCCTCGCGTCTGTACAATAGTCATTGGTCATTTGTAACAAATCTTTCTGTGATTCGGTAGGGTGAGGATTGCTCACCCTGGATGAATATTTAAATTGGTTTTGTTATTTTTCTCAGTGTTTGGGCAATGGCTTGAGCATCTTTGTCAACAAAAATATCTTGCTCGCCGTTACTCCAAGTCAAGATGCAGGTATATTGTAATTTATCGTGAATAGGTATATTCCGAAAACGAATTTGGCGAATGTAAGCTAAATTTATTAAACCTCTTGTAGCTGTTTGACAAAGAACGAGTTGTGGCAGGGGTATTGTCCTAAATGTACGTTTCTGGAATAGTCCTAAATGTACGTTTGGGGACAGAGAGGGCGAGGGTACTTGGAGGTGCGATCGCCCTTCTCTTATTTATATTAAGTCCCATTAAATAGCACGTTTCAACAGCTTACATTAAAAAAATAATACACTGGGAGTAGTCTGACATAATGGGACTAACAAATAGAATTCAAGAATTTGGCAAAGAAAAAGGTATTCCTAGCGCCAACAAGTTTTGGCAAATCACTGGACTACCAAGAGCAACTGCATTTAGGCTTTGGAGGGATAGAAATATTTATCCAGACAGGGGAACCGTTGAAGTGATTTGTAAACAATTAAACGCCCAACCGGGTGATTTTTTGAATTACGTAGACGAGCCTGATGAGACTTAATTAGTTCTGAAGAAGTTGCTGAACCCCAAATTTGTTTTGAAAGGCGTCAAATTTCCAATTTTTGACTGTTCAGGAGCGTCTGTTGACGTTTTTCATTGGGACTGACTTCGCTCCTCTGCCTTTCTTTGTAAACCAACTTTAATTCTTCTTGGTGCTGCCAAGCCCACTTTGCCAAACCTGCAATCGGTTCAATCAGCTTTTCACCAAAGGGAGTAAGGTGATATTCCACCTTTGGCGGCACAATTGGATATACAGTTCGGTTAACAACACCTGCTGACTCCAGCCGTCTTAGGGTTTGTGTCAGCATTTTTTTGGATATTCCAGGAATTTGACGTTGAAAATCAGTATATCGCTTAGTACCAGAAGATAGGAGATACAGAATTGGCGGTGTCCATTTATCTCCTACCAAATCGAGCATCTGCCGCATAGGACAGTCTGCGCTGAGGAGTATTTGCTCATTTTTGGGAACCATGAGGTAACTATAACACCTGGAAGTTCCTTCTTGTAAAGAAGAATCCAAATCAGGCACACTGCTTTAGTTAGTGAAAATGGAGAGATTTGGATGAAACTGTTAGAAAACAAAGTTGCCTTGATCACTGGTGGGACTTCTGGGATTGGGCGTACTACTGCGATCGCCTTTGCTCATGCTGGTGCCAAAGTTGTTGTAGTCGGGCGGCGGGAAGAAGAAGGGAGTGAAACCGTCAGCTTAATTAATCAGGTGGGAGGTGAAGGTTTATTTGTGAAAGCTGATGTATCTCAAGAAGCAGACATAGAATCAACTATTGCCACTGCTGTCAATAAGTTTGGTAGGCTTGATATTGCATTTAATAATGCAGGAATGCTGGGTCAAAATGCCTTACTGGCAGAGCAAACAGAGCAAACTTATGACCGGGTTTTTGGAGTCAATGTCAAGGGAGTTTTTCTGTGTATGAAGCACGAAATTACCCAAATGTTGGCTCAAGGCAATGGTGGAGCAATTGTCAATACATCTTCGATCAATGGTTTTCGTCCTTTAGCACCCGGCTTATCAATTTATGACGCCTCTAAAACTGCTGTGGTGATGTTGACAAAAGCCGCAGCACTAGAATATGCCTCTCAAAAAATTAGGATAAACGCGATCGCACCAGGACCAATTGAAACAGAAATGCTCAGTCAGGCAACTGGCGGTAATACTAAAGCTTTTGAGAATTTTGTTCCCGCCGGACGTTTGGGCAAACCCGATGACATTGCTAATGCTGTGATCTGGTTGTGTTCTGATGCTACCGATTTTGTCAACGGACATACCCTTGCTGTTGATGGAGGAGTACTGGCTGCGTGATCACCGCTTTCTCCTACGCTTGTATGAAAAGCCTGTGACTTAGCGACAAAAAAGAATTCGGAGTAGCTAATATACCTGTATGTAAAGTGCATAAAATTGTTCGTGGATATCATTCGCGAACAATTCTTTTTTGTTCAAAGTCCAATAACCAATAAACCAATAAGCATTTCAACCCATTTAAGTGGATTTTCGTTCTTATACCATTTCACGAAAACCCTGATACAAATACAGATCCTGTAGAGACGCGAAATTTCGCGTCTCTACAAGATTCATATGTATCGCTATTAACGTGAAATGGTATTAGCCCAAAGTTCACTTGGGGGCGGAATTGTCGCTCTTTACTTTAACAGTTTCACATAAACCCGATCGCACCGTGTTGTCTCTACACCTGTTGCAGGTTTGTAACCATTGCTTTCATATAGCTTGACTGCTTCTGCTAAAACGCTAGCGGTTTCAATCCAAATTTGCTGAAAACCACGCTTGGCGATCGCTCTTTCTAATTCTTGTAACAAATATTTTCCTAATCCCACACCTCTAGCAATTGGTAAAAGATACATTTTGCGGATTTCTACAGCTTTTTCGCCCCGATGAATCGGGTAGTATGCACCCGTACCGACAACTTGATTTTGGTATGCAATTACCCAAAACTCTCCACCAGTGGCTAAGTAACATTCTTCCACTTGCAACACATCTCGATCAGCGCCATCTGGCTCCCAACCAAGCCCATATTCTGATAATACAGACCGGATGACTTCTGAAGCAGAAATGCGATCGCCTTCTTCCCAATCCCGAATCAAAAAATCTTTGTAGTAGTGATTAGTCATTGGTCATTGGTCATTGGTCATTTGTCATTGGTGTTATTCTCTCCCTTGTCCCCCTTGTCTCCCCACACTCCCCACTCTTCCTTCCCCTCTCCCTAACTATGAATCCTTGGTTCAGGATGTAAATTTACTAGCAATTCACTCTCAATAATTGCTAATTCATCGAGTCTTTGGGTGACAATTTCACGGTCATAATAAGTATCAGCTAGTACCCAATATGTACCAAAATGCCGTGCTTCGGATGCCATCAAACCGTGATAAAACTTGGCTAATTTTGGTTCGGGACAATGAGTCGCTAATAAACCTAAACGTTCATGACTGCGAGCTTCTATTAATCCACTGACTAACAAAGAATCTAAAAAGCGATCAGGTTCTTTGGGGCGAATTTGGGCTTTTAAACCTGCGCCATAGGGAGGTGGTGTCAGGGGGCGCATGGGTATATTTTTCTCTTCTAGCCATTGATTTACTTGCTCGAAGTGTTCGAGTTCTTCGCGGGCAATTTTGGTGAGTTCCCGCACCATCTTAGCATTGGAAGGATAACGAAACATCAAGTTCAACGCCACACCCGCCGCTTTGCGTTCGCATTGAGCATGGTCGAGGAGGATAATGTCTAAATTAGATATCGCCTGTTCTACCCAAGCAGAACTGGTGGGTTGTTTGAGAAGGTTAATTGTTGGTAAAGCAGAAGATAACACAGTCATCCGATTTTAGATTTTGGATTACTCTACGAGAAGCCGCTTACGCGTCTATGGATTTTGGATTGTGGATTTTGGATTTCTCCCACAGAATTTTTCTGGGAAATTGTACGCTGCGAGGAATTTTTGGTGAAAATTTGGAAATCTCTACTTTATTCTACATAGCATTTCGCAAAACTCAGATCCCCGACTTCTTTAAGAAGTCGGGGATCTTGAGTAATGTTATATCGAATCAATAACAAACAAAAAATAACAAATATAAAAAAAACCGCTTTCGCAGTCTAGAATTTAATTTCTAGAAAACGAAAGCGGTTAATCTCCATCACACAAACCAACCAATGAGGTAAACTTTTGATTTGAGGAATTGCTAATTAAGCAGCTTGGGTTTCTTCAGTTGGAGCTGCTTTTGCAACTGGTTCAGTAGTGTTATCTGCTAAATTGATTTTGACTACTTTCTGACGCGCTTCTGTAACTTTGGGTAATGTCAGCGTTAGTATACCGTTTTTGTACTCTGCTTCCACTTGGTCATTCTGAATTGCTACTGGTAGAGGAATGACTCGTTGGAATTTTCCATAGCGAAATTCTGAACGAATTTGACCATTGTTTTCGTAACGGTTTTCACCAGTAATAGCAACCGCTTCTTTTGTTACTTGAATATCCAAGTCTTTTGCTTCTACACCAGGAATTTGGACTCGCAAAATCAGATTATCATTCGTGTTTTGGAGTTCAAATGCTGGTTTCCAAGTCATTCCTGGCTGACGTTTCACTCGCAACATATCATCAAAAATTCGATCCATTTGACGGTTAAAAGCATCAATTTCTGGGAAAGTTCGCCAACGAATAATAGCCATTTTTATCTCCCCTAATCGCCCTTAATTTTTGACTTTTGATTTATAAATCTATGATGGCGTTCTTTATTGAAGAGTTAGTGAGGTAAACCGGATAATTTGGGGCGTGAATACCAGTCTTTGGAAAAGTAAATTAGTAAATTAAGCCTCTAGTGCAAATTTTTCTTGAGCAAACTTGATTTTATCTTGAATTCCTGAGAATTTTGGCAAGGTATTATTAATTGTTTCTAGTCGGGGCATAAGTCCTTGTTGGTTAGCAATTTGGATCGAAAGTCCAGGACGAGCATTTATCTCTAGTAACAGTGGTCCTTTTTGTTGATCGAGAACAATATCAACACCGAGATAGCCAAACTCGGTTTTATCACCTAAACAAGCAGCCATTTCCAAAATAGTTTGCCAATGAGGAATTTGGCGATCGCGCAATGAATGTCCCGTTTCAGGATGGTTGTCAATATAGCGATTTTTTTGGATACCAGCCAAGGTTTTTCCTGTTGCGAGATCAATTCCTACACCTACACCACCTCTGTGTAAATTGGCTTTCCCGTCAGAAGCCCGTGTTGGTAGACGCAACATTGCCATTGCTGGAACTCCACGATAGACAATTACTCGGATATCAGGAACACCTTGATAGGCAATTTCGGCAAAAACTGGATCGAACTGCACAGCATATTCAATGATTGCTTGATCGGTTTGTCCTCCCAAGGAAAACATCCCACTGAGGATATTGTGAATGTGATAATGGAGATCTTCTGGTTTGAGGATTGAACCACTGGCTTTGCGATAGCCTGCATCCGTCACATCCTGAATAACGACAATACCATCCCCACCGCTACCTTGAGCAGGTTTAACTACAAAGGATTTGTGTTTTTTAATGATATTGGCTAAATTTCTAACTTCATTTTGGAATGTAATTACTCCGTAAGTTTCTGGAACCGCCACACCGACGACTTGAGCAACTTTTTTCGTCTCTAATTTACAGTCAGCTAGACGATAGAGGCGACGAGGGTTGCTGGGGAAAATATAGTCTAGGTTACGAGCATTAATCCCCAAAATACCGTAACGTTGTAGTGAAAACATATTTATAATTATCCTTCCGTTTGCTTTAAGCGTTGTTGGAGTGATAAAAATCGGAAATACTCAATTAGCTTGTACCCGTTGTAGCGTCCTACTAGAATATTTAATCCCAGTACCAACAGTAATAGTTCTGGAAAAGCAAATACTAAATGCTGCACGTAGGGATTAATAATGGAGAAATAACCAATGGTGGCTGCAACCACGCTACCAAGTCCGGCTATAATCGTTTCTTTGGGGCCTGATTCTTCCCACATCATCGCTGCTCGCTCAATTGTCATAGCAAGAATGACAATGGGAAATAATGAGAGTGACAAGCCTAAATTGAATTCCAGACGTTGCAGAAGAATTGCCAGAACACCCATGATTAAAACAGTTGCAGTCAAAATGGCAGCTAGTCTAGGCACTATCAAAAGTTGTAATCGATTTAGGTAGGCGCGGATTGCAAGTCCTATAATCACAACGAAAACAAACAGTGGCACACCAGCCAGCAAACCTGTCTCTCGAAAAGATAATCCGATTAATATAGGTGTGAATGTACCGAAAGTTGGCAATCCTACCATCTGGCGCAAAATCGAAATCACTAATGCACCAATCGGAACTAGGACAAGCACCTGAAAGACTCGCTGAGTTGATAGGGGTAGCCTGAGCAAAGAATATTCCAGTAGTGGATTTGATGCTCTTTCGCCCTGCAAAATTGCGTTTGTCAGTCCACGATCAACATTGGGTTGAACAACAACTTCCAAATTAACGTTACTGGCTCTTTCGGCTTGGAGAACACGATCTGAACCATACCACCAAGTCAGATAGCGATATTGCTCTCTAAAACTCAAATCAATCGGATCAAAGGCTAACCAGCGATCGCCTTGTTGAATTTCCAACCATTGAATAAAATCAGTTGAATATACTTCTTTCCTCCTAAGCAAAATCCCATTACCAACTCGCGCTGGAACGTTTGCTCTATTAAGAAGAAACGCTGCTAATTCTGGCGTAGATTCTTCTTTTCTCAGGTTTCTCTTAATCGCATCTACCCGAATGTCATCTGTACGCAGAGCTATTTGATAAACTTGTTTGACAAAAGAAAGGCGATCGCTTGACTGTTTTGTTGCCTCTTTCAAGAGAGCGTTAATTTCCGTAGTTGGCAGATTCTCCGTAAGATTATCTTGGACTCTTTCAGTATTTTCGCCAAACTTGATCAGTTGCCGATCAACCAATCTTCTACCAGAAATAGGAATTTCCTCACTTCCAGGTTTAACGTTAGCTTTCCTACGAATAATTGCTCGGTAAAATAAATATTCGCTGTCGGTATCATCTTTCTTACTAAAAACAGCGATTCGGTTTGC
Organism: Westiellopsis prolifica IICB1; assembly: GCF_004323185.1. Lineage (GTDB taxonomy): Bacteria > Cyanobacteriota > Cyanobacteriia > Cyanobacteriales > Nostocaceae > Pelatocladus > Pelatocladus prolificus_A. The sequence continues at coordinate 739,767 of NZ_NAPS01000001.1, read as the reverse complement.
AGAATTTGGAAATGTTTTGATTTGGCGATCAAATCCCCTATGAACGAAATCTTCACTCACAATCTCGTAGCGCTCAGAGGCTTGGGGAAGATGAAACTCTATACTAGTTGGTAATTCCTCGTTTGATTCTAGTAGTGGTTGCTCGGAAGCTAATGAAAGTTTTGCCTCAACGTACCAACTTCTATAAGCTTGGTTAGGCAACAATGGTACTTCCGAAGAAGCCAGCTTATGAAAAAAAATGACTAGTCCAATCGCTGCTAAAAACAACGCCAGCAACACAGCATGAAAGGTGCGATTCACTGCTGCGCCTCCTGTGCTGAACAAGTTGGTTCTTTGGTAAAAGTTTGAGACGAATCTACAATAAGTTTGCCTTGCTTAAGCATATTGCGTCCGATTAAAATTGGGTAATTAAAATCTTCTCGATCCGCTAGATTTACTTCTTCCTCAACCCACTTACCTGCAACACAAAGTTTCATTCGTACCACCGGACGTCGTAAATTTTTACCTTCGCGACTCTTGATGCTAACCCACCGCACAATAGGGCGCTCAAAAACGGCTTCGGTTCCTTCTCCATCTTGAAATCGGAATTTGATCATTCCGCCAGATTCTGAAGTTTTTTCTGGCTGTTCTAAAATTTCCGCATTAATTGAAGTGGTTGTTGCGCCTGTATCAAGTTTAACTTTCACTTCTTTATCGACACCAGGAATCTTACCTTTTTCTACCCAACCGACAATTTGAGAATTTTGTTCCACACTGTCAGTGGCTTGAGTCTTTTGTGAAACACATCCTGCTACAGATACAAGACCTATAATTACAAGAATCGAAAAATTTTTGACCGCATACTGAGTATACAGACTATATCTGCTCTTCATATACGTTTAAGTAAAGCTTTTTAATCTACAAGAAAAGATTACCGAGTCATGCTTATGACTAGATCATCCTGTAGGCATATTTACTGGTGGTATTCCCAATTAGCAAGATGAGGGGAGCATCCCAATTTTTTCAAAATACCGCAAAGGGTTTAAACCCTTTGCTATTAGCACAAGTCGTCTGAAGACGACTTCATAACATCAAACAGCGATTTCAATCGCAGGGGTTTTTTTGAACATTTGGGATGCTCCCAACATAAGAGCGATCGCACTAACTTACAGGACTTACTTTTTACGCTCTAAATAAATTTGTGCTATAAGCTAAAAACTTATTTCAAAAACATGACATACGTATTTTTGATGTAGTTGTCATGAAATCCATACATCAGGATGCATAAGATACCTTTGTACGTCATCTTTAACCCTAGTCCCTAGTTTCAAATGAACTCAATAGACTTAGCCTTTACCCCAGCCCTAGAACAAGCACGGTTAATCCGACATCGGGAAGTGTCGCCATTAGAGTTGGTGCAGATATATCTAGAACGGATTCAACGCCTGAATCCCCAACTGGGAAGTTATTTTGCAGTGACAGCAGAACAAGCGATCGCTGATGCGAAAGCTAAAACAGAAATGTTAGTAAATAGCAACGAATTACCACCATTTTTTGGTGTGCCAATTTCAATCAAAGACCTCAACCCTGTGGCTGGCGTTCCTTGTAACTTTGGTAATCCGGCGTTACTCAACAACATTCCTGATTTTGATGATGGTGTAGTCACGCGAATTAAGCAAGCTGGATTTATTATTCTTGGTAAAACTGCAACTTCAGAATTAGGTTCTTTCCCTTACACAGAACCTACGGGTTTTCCGCCAGCCAGAAATCCTTGGAATTTAGAATACACCTCCGGTGGTTCTAGTGGTGGTGCAGCCGCAGCGGTTGCAGCTGGGTTATGTGCGATCGCTCAAGGTTCTGATGGTGGTGGTTCGATTCGTGGCCCTGTGGCTTGTTGTGGATTAGTGGGAATCAAGCCAGCCAGAGGAAGAGTCACCCATGCACCTGTAGGCGATCGCCTCAGTGGAATTGCTACTAACGGCCCAATTGCTCGGACTGTTGCTGATGCAGCAGCTCTTTTAGATGTGATGTCTGGCTATGTCACAGGCGACCCCTATTGGTTAAGCGATCCTGAACCATCTTTTCTCGTTGCTAGTAAAGAAAGAATTGGCAAGCTACGTGTTGCCTATGCTACAGCGATTTCACCCATTGGCACAGCCGACGCCAATTGTCAGCAAGGCGTTCTGCAAACAGTGAAATTATTAGCAGAACTCGGTCACACAGTTGAAGAAAAAAGCCCAGACTTTAGCGGTTTACTAGAACCATTTCAGATCGTATGGCAAACAGGTGTAGCCGCTTCGGGTTTTCCTCCGGAAGCCTTGCAACCGATGAATCGTTGGTTACTAGCACGTAGTGGTTCTGCTGGTGAGTACCTGCAAGCAGTATATCAAATGCAGATAGTATCACGGCAAATAGTCGCTTTCTTTGACACCGTAGATATACTACTTTTGCCAGTATATTTACATTCACCTATTCGTGTAGGAGAATGGGCGCACCTCAGCCCGGAAGAAACATTTCAAAACATTGTAAATTGGGTTGCTCCTTGTCCGCCAGCCAATGCAACTGGCTTACCTGCGATCGCACTTCCCGTTGGTTTTGACGCCAATGGCTTACCGATGAGTGTGCAGCTAGTTGGTAAACCCGCAGCTGAAGCCACTCTTATTAGTTTAGCCGCTCAAATCGAAACTGCAAAACCTTGGATTGAGCATCGTCCTGAATTTGCTGCTTTTTGAATTTTGGGGATTGGGCATGAATCAGTTAACAGTTAACAGTTAACAGTTAACAGTGAGGAGTTTAATTTGATAACTGATAACTGATAACTGATAACTGATAAGTCCCCCTTGTCTTTGAATCACATATTTAAGTAGTTTTTATTACTTAGGTTAATCTTGTTTAAGTATAAAAACTGATAAACTTGTTTGCATAAACTCAGATAATGTAATATATATATCTACGTAAGTAGCAAGATCGCGGTAAAAAGAGTAAAAATCGATTTAATGATTGAAGAAAAATCTATGCCGCACAGCAATTTAACAGCCAATATACGGACAGATACCAATCATACATTGGTTGTTGGTCATTACACACTCAAAATCGGTTCTAGCCAAGGTGCGATCGCAGAATCAGGAATCACACAAGAACAACCGACTTTGCGAGAACTTTCTACACCAAAGTTGAAACTTCAGCCTCCGGGCGAGAAACTTCTAGAGCGTGAAAAACCAATTAATGAGGCGATCGCAGCTTTAAAATCTGGACAAGCTGTAGAATTTTATAGTCCGCCGGGTTTTGGCAAAAGTTTTTTATTGCGTTATTTAGCATCAGAACTAGAAGCTGATTGTGTGTTTAGCGATGGTGTCATTAATCTATCTGCTCGTCATCCCTATGTCAGTGATTTACTGCAATCAATTTGGGAAGCTTTCTATGAAAGTGATATCCCTTATAAACCCACAGATGAACAAATCCGGCAACAAATTCAGGATAAACACGCACTAGTCATACTAGATGACGGCGCTCAACTGATTCAAGATGAAGTGCGACAATTAAGAAACAGTGTTAGCAACTGCACTTTTCTAGTAGCTTCAGCAAAACAACGTCTGCGCCAACAAGCATATTCTACTGAACTTTCTGGACTATCTATTCAGGATGCCTTAATTTTTGTTGAAACAAAAATGGGGCGTTCTCTAACCGTTGAGGAATTACCTGCTGCGAGATCCCTGTGTATTATCCTCAAGGGAAACCCAATGCATTTGCAATTAGCGATCGCCTACGGATTAACAGAAAAGCGATCGCTGGCTGAAATTGTGAGTCAATTACCAAATTCTCAAGCTAGCATCTATCTCATTCAACAAATTATCGAATTGTTACCACACCCCCACCGAGATGTTTTGGAAATTTTCGCAGTCATGGGTGAAGTGGGGTTATCAGAGGAAGAAATCGCAGCGATTACAAAACAACCAGACGCTTCTGAAATTATAGAAAATTTGCAACAGCGTGATCTGATTAAACTGGAAGATTTTCGGTATCGCATCAGCAACAAGACAATCAGAGAAATATTACCACCAGCGTGGAAGTTAGGAACACCCTTAGAAAACGCGATCGCTTACTTTATCGATTGGACACAGTTGTATCACCAACAACCACAAACTTTAGTCACAAAAATTGATGCGATCGTTCAAATCCTAGAAGTGTCAGTTAGAGCTAGCCGTTGGCAAGTTGTCTTACACTTAGCAAAAGCAGTAGAAGGTTTGCTAGCTTTAAATAAGCGATGGGGTTTGTGGGAACATGTACTACAACGTGGACTGCAAGCATCTCAAGCCGAACGAGACAAAGCTTCTGAAGCTTGGGTTTTACACCAACTTGGTACTCGCGCCTTATGTTTAGAAGAAAACACCATTGCATTTAGATACTTTACCAGAGCCTTAGAATTACGAGAATCTTTGAGTGATTTCACAGGATTAGCACTCACCCGCCAAAATTTTAATTTACTTCCCTCATCTTTATCAGTTTCCCAGTCGCAACATCTACAGAATGGTAGTGCTGAATCTTCCATTCAGCCAAAAATTGAGAATAGACCCAACTCTAAAAATCAAAGCACAAAACAAATTCCTCAATCTGTTCAACAATCAAAAGTTGACTCGATAAAAAACGAAGAGCAGCCTGTTAATAAAAATCTAGTTGCTGACAGTATTCAAGAAAAAAACGTCTACCCTTTATCGTCTTCCTCAGTGTCACCACTAACTCGGATGAACATAGTAGAAAGACAAGCTGCACCTTCATATCAGCCTTTGCAACAAAACTTTTTACTCTCACCAAAAGCGGTTATTGCTACCGGAATTTTGGCTTCCGGTGGATTTTTCGCTTGGTTATATTCAAGTCAGTTAACATCTTCACCTAATCAACCTGAGATTAAATTACCTCAAGCAACACCTGAACCATTAGTCCAGCCTAAATCCAAAGTCACATTCACACCATCGCCTATTGCTAAACCCACACCTTTAGCAATTCCCACACTCTCACCTTTGAACGAAAGTAAGCCCAGAATAGATCCTGCGCTGACACCGACATTTCCAGAACCAGAATTCGACAAACCTCAGCAGTCAAGCAAACGTAGATCTACATCAGTACCAAAATCTTCACCCACACCCACTGCTATTCCAGAATCAACACCATCATTAGAAACTGAACCAAACATAAATTTTACACCAGCGCCAAGTTCTAGATTTAGCTTCCCATCTCCCAAAACTTCTCCAATACCGACTTTTGAACCACCATCTCCGGAGACGACATCAACACCTATTTTTACCCCTCCATCTACCCGAAAACCAACATCATTAAATATACCTTCTACTCCAGAAGTCACAGTGACACCAAGTCAATTACCCACAGTTCCGTGACGAGTGAGTATAGTCTTTCAAGACGATCCAGTTACCGCTTGGGAGACTCTTCGGTTTCAGGACGGCAGGCAATACGGTTCGGTTAAGAATTTTTCGTCATAATTTTGGATATGTAGAGACGCGATATATCGCGTCTCTACAGGATTTAAATGCCAATCGATTTGTCTTATCCGAACCGTATTGGGACGGCAGGGCATTCCGTCCTATTTTTCACTAGAGAATTGGTATAAGATGAAAAAGTCTCAAATTTTCAATCATTTATCAACACTGTCGATGATCAAATCTGTATCTTTTCAGACAGTCATTGAATATGTAGAGGCTCTTTCGACTGAAGAGCAAGATTTATTATTTGAACTAATTTCTAAAAGACGGATTGAACAACGGCGTCAAGAAATTGCAACAAATGCTGCACAAACGCTGAAAGCAATTAAAACAGGTACAGCCAAGCATGGTACTCTTGAGGATCTGCGGGCTGATTTGTTAAGTGAAGAATGAGAGTTCTGGTTTGGGATAGCAGTTTTAAGCGTGCTTTTAAACGAGTTGTTAAGAAAAATCCTCGCTTAGAAGAAAAAATTTTTGAGGTTTTGGAGTTACTTGTAGCTGATCCATTTACACCTACTTTGAAATCACATAAGTTAAAAGGTGATTTAGAAGGTTTGTGGGCTTGTTGGGTCGAGTATGATTGCCGTATTATCTACACATTTCAGCCAAATTCTGATGAGGATGAAGATATGATTGTGCTAATCGATCTTGGCACTCATGATGAGGTTTATTGAGAAATAGAAGGAAAATGAGCGCTTTTCCTCAAAAAAGCCTGCTGGCGAAGTATGGTAATTTCTTTATTTAAGTCATTAGACATTTACATCAGCCAACAGCG
>NZ_NAPS01000001.1:715170-733463 GCF_004323185.1 Westiellopsis prolifica IICB1 | reverse complement strand
TATGACGAAAAATTCTTAACCGAACCGTATTGATGGTGGAACGATTTTTTACGGTTTCAGCCTCTATTTTCAAGGCAGGTCTAAGACTTAATGTTGTAGCTGTAAGACTTAATGTTGTAGCTGTAAGACTTAATGTTGTAGCTGTAAGACTTAATGTTGTAGCTGTAAGACTTAATGTTGTAACTGTAAGGCTTAATGTTGTAACTGTAAGACTTAATGTTGTAACTGTAAGACTTAATGTTGTAACATTGATGACTAAAGCTTGTTGGTGAGTGCATTATAGCAAGCGTAGTATTTTAGCGATTTTTTTCATGGCTCGCTCACCTCGCAATTTTCAGCCTGGATTCTGCTATCACATCACCACCCGTTGCAATAATCGCGAATTTCGCCTGACTCGCCTAGAGTGTCGCGAGGTGTTTCTTTACGCTATTAAAAAAGCAAAAGAGAAATATGGATTTAAACTTTATGCTCTTTGTATTATGAGCAATCATGTACACTACCTTCTAGAAGCGGCACAACCAGAGGAACTACCCAAAATCATGCACTGGCTAAACTGGTACACTGCCATGTGCTTTAACAGGATGCTCAACCGCACCGGACACTTTTGGGAAAAACGATATCACAGCACGGGTTTTGCTAATACAGATACCAAAAGGGCGTTAAATACCCTGCGATATATCCATGCTAATCCTAAAGCAGCAGGAGTGCAGCAGGGATTTTTCTATGATTTCAGCAACTATGGTACTCATGACAGACTGAGTGATGATGGTATCACTCAATGGCATCCAGCATTTTTGCAATTGGGGAGAACATTAGAGGAGTGCGCTGCTAGATACCGAGGATTTTGCAAGAAATATCGCCCACAGGCGAAACCAGAGAGAAGAAATCATTGGGGTAGTCGCTTTTTACCATCAATGAAGAATAAAGGCAAAGGGAAAAAGTCACCAGGACAGTTGAGTCTACCTTGGGACAACCAGAGGGTGTCAGAAAGTATGGAAGTGCAGGAGGTAGCAGAAAAGTTTATTCAGGCAAATTGCTATCAGCCGCCAGTGCCAGGTATCGGATCTCGCAAATGTTGATTGTTTCGTAGAAAAGCATACAGTTACAAATATTTATAAATGTCTAAAGTGCTTAAATGCTACACTTTACAAGTCTCTGCGCGAGAAAAGAGAACCCAACACACCGCAACCACAACAAAACAAACCCAAAACCCACCACCGTACACAGTCCATTCTCTTGGGGAGGTGTCCCTCTGGTGAAGTGCTAAAATTTACATCGCCTGGGTAATCAATCCAGTTTCCTTTCACTCTCCATCCTACGCGATCGCCAAACTTACAATACGTTTCATAGTCAGCATCAGGATTTCCCCCAACGCTCTTCCAGATGCGCTTCTGCACACTAAAGCCAAAGCGCCCATTGCTGTATTTTACCCAAAGTTGGTCAATGGTGCGTAAGTCTGTGCAGTGAAAATTGTTGATGGATTCGACATTAAGCCAACCTTCCTTTTCTCTGCCAGATGCTTTGAGCATGACAGCTAAAGTTTCCTTATCCGCTTCTTTCCACTTGCCTGCTGCTAGCAAATCACGCAATTGCGTGTAGTCTACTCCCTTCTCAGAACTGAGGTCATCGGCTTGAATGACGACATCAGTTTGAAGTACTTGGCTTGGCTCCAGTTTTCGCTCTGGTCTGCGTCCAGTAATACCCCATTCCAATTGATACAACACTTCAACATCATCTATTCCATTAGCAAAGCTTACCCAATGATGCTGTGCAAGAAAGAGCAAATCATCTGGTATTTCGTTAACACCTGGTAGTAATACAGGAATTACAGTAGTGACATTTTCTGCTTGTACAAACTGACTGTAGAGCGTTGGTAACTCTATAGTTTGCCATCTACCTAAACCTTGTTTTCCAATAAAAATAACAGCAGTTTTAACATTCCGAATTGCCTTTTGAATTTCTACTTGAAAAATTTGTCCAGGACGAATTTGCTCTTCGTCTATCCACACCTCTAAACCACGCCGCTTTAGTGCAGCAGCAACGACTCTAACTTCTGGCTTATCCTGACTATTGTGAGCTAGGAAAACATCAAATTGCGGTTGATTGCTCATTCTTCAATATTCCTTTTATTACTCCTTCACACCCGCAATAACCGCTAACGCATCTGCATATTGCTCCAAATCCCTTCTCAACAATTCCAACTCCACCCGCAATTTCGGTTCCTCAGACCAATTGCGCTCATGCTCTTGTGGACTCAGGTGAGGTGGACGCTGGGCTTCCCATGTTTGTAGTATTGGATGCCATTTTGCCAAGACAGGACGCAAACCATAATTCAACACCGCTATAGCAATTCCCCCGACTGAATCGTGAGATGCACCCACATCAGGCCCAGCTTCTTTGAGGATTGCTCGTGTTGTACCAAACAAGCTGTATAAAGAATTGAGAGCCTCGCGCATTAATCCTTCATTAGTATCCAAAGGCTGAACAGCAATCCGTGTCACAAGTTCCACATACAGCGACCATGCAGCCCGTCGCTCAGTTGGGTCAACTTCCCATTCCGCCGAACCAATACCAAAGGGAAGACTTACAGATACTTTTTTCCACTTAGCACCATCGAATTTAGGCATTTTTTTAATTTATTTAAGTTTCTATAATTATTCAGTATATTTGTCTCAATAACTGTTCAACAGCATAGATACTGTTTGCAATAGACATCGACCGAATTTAACTATGCGTTGCCCAAAATCCTTGTAGAGACGTGAAATTTCACGTCTCTACATTCTTCGCCTATGTCTAATATCTATAATCTACATATAGATTGTCGTAGGTTCCAACCCGCCTGCGATTGAAATCGCAGTCTCATAGCTCAAGTCTGCTTTAAGCAGACTGTTTGATTTATAAAATGTGCAAATTAACAGATTGAAGTCGTCTTTAGACGAGTTGTGCTATTAGCTAAAGGTTTTAAACCTTTAGCGTTATATTGAGAAAATTAAGATGCTCCCTGTTACCCAGAGGCGTAACGCACCCTATATCCTGTAATTTTGGAAGTTTAAAATACAAAGGAATAAGGACTGGAGATAGGGGACTGTAGACTGGTGATAACTCAATACATACGGTTTAGTTAAGCCCACAATCCTTTGTAGAGACACAAAATTTTGCGTCTCTACAGTTGTTTCTTCCCGATCCCCGATCCCTAATCCCCAATCCCCTACACCCAATCCCAAATCACTATGTTTCTAGTCACAGGAGCTTCCGGAGGAATTGGTCGTCGTGTCGTACGACTGCTGCGCGATCGCGAAATGTCAGTTCGAGCATTTGTTCGCCTCACTTCGCGTTATGGTGAGTTAGAACATCGAGGTGCTGATATCTTTATTGGTGATTTAGAACAATCACAAGATATTCACAAAGCTTGTCAAGGTGTACAGTACATTATTAGTACTCACGGTTCTGATGGCAATCCCTTAGCTTTGGACTACCGCGCCAACATAGAACTAATTGACCAAGCAAAAGTCAATGGAGTGCAACATTTTGTATTAATTTCTGTATTAGGAGCCAACCGGGGGTATGAAGATGCTCCGGTGTTTAAGGCGAAACGAGCAGTAGAACGATATTTAGAAAGCAGTGGCTTAAATTACACTATTTTACGTCCAGCTGGATTAGCATCTAACTTGCTGCCATTGGCAGAACGATTTCGGGAGACAGGGGTATATTTGCTAATCGGCGACCCCAAAAACCGGAGTTCGATAGTAAGTACAGACGATTTAGCAAGAATGGTTGTCGAATCTGTGACAAATGAACGCGCTCGTAATCAAATTTTATCAGTGGGAGGGCCAGAGATCTTATTACGAGAAGATATTCCCAAAATTTTCGGTCGCATCTTTAACAAAGAACCAATAATCATTAATCCGCCACTATTTATAATTGATGGATTGCGAGGAGTCTTGGGTTTTATGAATCCCCAAACCCAAAAAAATCTGGGAACCTTCCGCACATTGCTAGCAAACGAATTTTTCTGTACAACTGAAGAGATTGCTAACTTAAAAACGATTTTCGGTTTTGAATTGGAAACCCTAGAACATTTTTTAAGGCGTTATTTGGCAGTTTAATTGGGGATTGGGGATAGGGGATCGGGGAAAAGGGATCGGGGAAAAGGGATCGGGGATTGGGAAAAGGGATCGGGGATTGGGAAGAATTTATATTTAGTCCCAATTTTTAATCTCCAATTTCCAACCTTTAATCTCCAATTTCCAACTTTCAATCCCATTTCCCCAATCCCCGATTCCCAATCCTCTTTCCCCAATCCCCGATTCCCAATCCTCTTTCCCCAATCCCCGATTCCCAATCCTCTTTCCCCGATCCCCAATCCCCAATCCCCTATCTACTAAAAATTCTATGAGATACTCTTTAGCTGCAAATGCTACTCAAGCACGTCAAACTAAACAAAGATTTGCTAAACCGGATGAACAACTTTCTTATGAGTTGGGTAAAGCGGTGCAAGAATTACCGCCTTTATATACAAGATTATTAGCAGGAACAATTAGTGTAATCGTGTTTGGGACGATCGCATGGGCTAATTTTTCCCAGGTGGATGAAGTGGCGACTGCTAGCGGGGAGTTAATTGCTTCTAGTCAAGTACGACCGATTACTTCTTTGGGAAATGGTACGATTTTGGCTGTGAAAGTCAAAGAAGGCGATCGCGTCAATAAAGGTGAAGTTGTAGTTGAACGTGACCCAGATTTACAACAGTCTGATGTTGTACGCCTGAGCAAATCTGCTAATTTAATCAAAGAAGATCTACGGCGTTTGGATGCAGAACGCACGGGTGCAACAAACACAGGTACACAACTCCAAGATCAACTGTTGACTTCACGCTTGCAAGATTACAAAGCGCGTCAAGTAGGAGCAGAAGCAGAAGCAAATCGCCAAAAGGCTTTGATTGAACAAGCAAAAGTCCGCCTGACTCGGCTAGAAGATAACTTAGTTAACGCTCAAACTAGCCTTGCTAACGCCAAAACTAACCTTGTCAACGCCAAAAGTCTGAGAGAAAAAACTGTCAGTAGCTTGGCGATCGCTCAAAAAAGAGAACAAGGTTTACGCACTCTTGATAATTCTCGTGCTATACCCAGAATAGATTATTTAGAAGCACAAGACAGGCTCAATCGTGCTAAAGCAGAAATCACCAGAGCTAACGATGAAATCACTAACGCTCAAAATAAAATTACAGAAGCTCAAGATAAAGTTGTTTCTTTAAAGAAAGATATTGATGCTCAAAAGCAAGAAATTCTTCAAGCACAAGCAGCCTATCAAGCTGCTAGCAGTCAAGCACAACGTTTAGCTTCAGAACGTTTAAGTGAAATTTTGACCCAAATTAATCAGCGTAAAGAAGAACTAAACAACGTTCAAGGTCAACTTGATCAAGCCCAAAAACAACGACAGTTAGAAACAATTGCAGCGCCAGTTTCCGGGACTGTCTATAGAGTGAAAGCGACCAAAGGACCTGTACAATCTGGTGAAGAATTACTATCTATTTTGCCAGATGGAGAAGAATTACTATTAGAAGTAAAAGTCCTCAACCGTGATATTGGTTTTATTCGCGAAGGGATGAGAACAAAAGTCAAAATGGCAACTTTTCCGTTTCAAGAATTTGGCGTTGTTGATGGAGAAGTTGTTCAAGTCAGTCCCAACGCCATTGTTGATAAAGAATTAGGCTTAGTTTTCCCCACAAGAATTAAGTTAGATAAACACTCTTTAATGGTGCGAGGTCAAGAAGTCGCCTTTACACCAGGTATGAGTGCTAATGGTGAGATTGTCACGCGGAAAAAGTCAATTTTAACTTTCATTTTAGAACCCGTAACTCGCAGATTCAGCGAAGCATTTTCTGTGAGGTAAGAGACGGGATTCATCGTTATTGGTAGAGACGCGATGAATCGCGTCTGTACAATTGTTATTTGTCATTTGTTATTGGTGAGGGTTTGGTGGTGGGCTTTTGTTTATTTTGACTGTTGAATTTGTTGTTGGACGGGTTGTTGAATTTGTTGTTGGACGGGTTGTTGGACGGGTTGTTGAGGAGTTGGTGAGGTGTTAAATAAAGAGTTAACTACATTTTGGGGTAAGTTAATTAATGGGTCAGCTAAAAAACCAAGGCTAGAGCTAAACGTAGATACTAATTGATTTAGTTGCCCAGCAGATAAACTCTTTGCTGCTTGTTGAATTCCAATACCGATTTTATCTAAAGCAAAGGCTGCAACTAAGCGTACAGCTTGGTTTGGATCTGTCAAGCTAGTAAGTAAAGCAGGAGCTGCACCTTTGGCTTGATCGCCAAGACAACCGAGTGTCGCACCAGCAAAAAAGCGAACCAATTCGTCTTGATTTTGCAAACCTCCAATCAGTGCTGGTACAACAGATCCGGGATTTGACACAAAACATCTACCTGCATTTGATTGAGCTTTGGGCTGAGTATTGAGTTGAGGGTTTGGTTGAGGGTTTGGTTGAGGATTTTGTTGAGCGTTTGGTTGACCTAGTTGTTGCACCTGTTGTTGTAGCTGGGGATTTTGGTTTTGCAAAGCTTGAATAATTCCAGGAACCGCAGCCGCAGCATCGGAGCGTATTTGAGGATTATTGCCCTGTATGCCTTGTATTAAAATGGGTATTGCAGAAGTTGCATCAAAGCCTGATGGTGCTTGTTTTCCTTGTAAAACTTGAATGAGTACTGGTACAGCAGCAGCACCAAGGTTCGCAGTAGGTTGAGAATTGCCGTTGAGGGGTACATTGACTCTAATATCTTGTCCATTAAACTGCGCCCAACTGGCGCTAGTGAGAAATAACGGTGAAGACAAGCACAACAAGCCAAGTGTTGCTTGGGCGATCGCATTCCAACGAACTCGAATCGGGAATGTGGAATAATGAGATTTAATCATGGGTGTAGGTCAGTAGGTTCATTTGCAAGATCAATACATCACTAATAATCTGAATTACGAAAATCACCCAAGATATCACTAAAAATTTTAACCAATCTCTCATTTCTTAAACTTCACATAGTTTTACAAAAAAATTGCGTAAACAAAACTCCCAACAGTGTAGGAATATATAGAGCAACTAAATTAATTACTATAAAAAATGAAATTAGCATTATCAGGTCAAGTCTTGACAGGGGTTGTAGGGTTTTGTGGTGTAACAATATTTACTATGAGTGCATATGTAGCACCTGCTAATGCGAAACAGATAACAAATATTTTTAAAACAGAGCAAGTTATAACCACCAAAGCTGATGACTTCTACAATCAGGGAGTCAATAAGTATAGTCAAGGAGATTTAGAAGGCGCGATCGCAGCTTTTTCCGCAGCGATTAAACTTGATCCTGATGATGCTGTTGCTTATGTTAACCGGGGCTATACACGCTACGATTTAGGAGACAAACAAGGAGCGATCAACGACTTCAGCGCTGCAATTCGCCTCAACCCCAGTGATGCTGTTGCTTACGTTAATCGCGGATATAGCCGGTATGACTTGGGAGATAGCCAAGGAGCCATCAAAGATTACAATACAGCGATCGGTCTTGATGATAGTAATACCCTTGCTTACTACAACCGAGGTTTAGCTCGTAACCAATTAGGAGACAAAAAGGGAGCAATAGAAGATTACACCACAGCAATTCGCCTGAATCCTAATGATATCCTTGCCTATGTGGGTCGAGGCAATGTCCGCGATGAACAGGGAGATCACAAAGGAGCAATAGAAGACTATAATCAAGCGATTAGTCTAAATCCTAATGAAGCTTTTGCCTACTACAACCGAGGTGTGACTCGCTATAATCAGGCAGATTCTTCAGGAGCTATAGAAGATTTTAAAAAAGCTGCAAGTCTATTTTTAGAACAAGGAAACACTACAAAGTATCAAGAAGTTTTAGAATTAATTACTAATATTAAGCAGCAAAGAAGCGAAAGCTTGGTTAGTATTTAATCTAAATTTTTACGAAAAATTAGGATGCGATCGCTATCACGCACCATCCAATAACACCAATTTCCTTTAAAAGTGAAACATATTTTTTTGTAGAGACGTGCCATGGCACGTCTCTACATTATTTATGTGTATCGCGATTAACGTGAAATGGTATTAGTTTACTTGCGGCTACTTGCGGCTACCCTTCCAATACGGTTCGGTTAAGGATTTTTCGTCATAATTTTGGTATGTAGAGACGCGTTCGCTTTTAGCGTTCCCGCAGGGTAATTTCGCGTCTCTACAGGGTTTAAATGTTGATCAATTTGTCTTATCCGAACCGTATTGGCTACCCTTCTATCGATTCAGCAACATAAACATCAGTACGGTAGACCACACAAACTTTGCCGCTACTATCAGCTGCTTGAGAGTATAACTTTTGCAATTGGGCAATAAGCTGTTGTTGTCCTTCCCCTGATAGTGGAACAAACCCTTGGCTTTGGGCAAGACCAATCAATCCTGGTAAATCATAGGCGTTACATCACTAGGAATTACCAATGACTATTTTTCCACCGTAACAGCAGTCTGCTTACTATAATACTCCCTAGTTGCATACACACTAACAATACTGTCACCTATGAGAAAAAATCTGCCTTCTTTCTCATCTTTGGAAAACTGCAAACATGGATATTGCGTCGCAAGTTCTGCCGCAGTAATTGCTTTTGCCTTCATTTTTTTTGGTAATAGCCCAGTAGAACCGATATACAATACCAAAGGACTGATTTTTTCACGGTAAATAACTGAAGTGAATTGCTCTAATTTTTCATTTGCACTAAATAGAGCTTCTATCAGATCATTTTTGTTTACGCTTTGAACATCACGCTTTTCCTGCAATAATTGTACCAGATTATCAGCACCAGTTTTGTTCAGGATACTAGCAACAATACCATTGTTATCTAGTCCCAGAAAATCATCAAAAATTGGTTTCATGAATTCATCAACGGACGTAACTTTTATCCGAGACGATAATTGCTTGTGTCGAAAAGCAATATTTTCCTGAAACATCAAATCAAAGCTAGGCTTGGAGATAATTTCTCCTGTATCTTTGTGATAAACTTCATACATTCTGTCGAGAAACTTGTTAGCAGAATGTAGTTTACCAAGATTCAGAATCTCTTTACTACCAATATCAATTTTGTAGCTAACACGTGTATCAATATTCTGTCTAGCAAGAGCTTGTCTAATATTGATGTATTCGTTGGTTGTTGGGAAGTTGAGATTAAGATTTTTTGAAAGATAATGCTTTCTCAACTCTTCTAACTGTTCTGGTACAAAGATATCTGACTCTTTTTTCAAAAGTGCAGAAATGATACTGATAAGTACTTTCGCTTCTGCAAGTTGATAGAATACACCGTCAAGACTGCTGTAATGTTTATCAGCAGGTACAAGGGGTAAATTATCTAATTTAATAGTATATTCACAGCGAAAATCATACTCTTCGTTTTCTATTACACCTTTTGCTTTGAGCAAGTCAAAGGTTTTTTTGTTGCTAATTTTGACTTGTAGTGATTTGACGTTGACTTCGCCTTCACTAACAATGGTGTAATTGTTAAAGCTATTGAGGTCATTTACTAATAAACCTGCAACTTCACCAATGGGGGTTTGATCTTCTGTTTTGATCAGTCTGACTTGGCGGGTAATCAGCATGTTGATATTGGCTGTGTTATGGTTCAGTTCAAACGTACCCATACCAACATACTCACCATTATCGATATATTGTGTTGTCAGCCAAGGCTTAACAATATTACCTTTTTCATCTCTATAACCTTGAACTCTTTTGACACCTTTTCTTTGATAATTTGCTTGGAGATGTTTAAGGTTGAGGATGATGCTATGGCGATTTAATTCTAAAACTTTGAGCAGTTCCAATAGAGAAATTCGATTGTTGATTTTTCCAGATATGCGTTTGCGACGTTGAGAAGACATGACACGATTTGTGGCAGATTTTTTTGCCATAACTAACCTACCCTGGTTTACTTAAATATGAATTTCAATAAAATGTTAGAATTGGTAGAGGAAGAATGATTTGGACATTACAAAAATGCGGGATTAATTCAGCCAACGAAGCTAATGAATGAATTATTTGTTGATTGATAAGATTACTTCATCCCGTAAACATGCAACGCCAATTCTCCAGCGTGTGTTTATCTAGGAAAAATAGTAAATTCCCATCACACACTCAATTCTTTTCTTGATAGTACGATTGTATCATATAAAATCCTTTGTAGTGACTGTTCAACTCACTTTTTCATCACATTTTGTTGCCAAGCTAAAAACAGAAAAAAGCGCCTAGAATAGAGTTACAAGGGTAAATATTGTCTATCCTTGCTTTGTAAAAAATTATTAAACATCGAGGTATTGTGCGAAAGATAAATGATATTCGCAATCGTTTTAATAATTTTCAAAACCAACGAGTTCCACCACCGCAATTACAAGAAATACGCGGTGGGCTATTAGAAGAATCAACAATAAATACTAATTATATTGTGCTAATTTTTGGTTCTTGTATAATTGCGACCTTAGGATTACTTTCTAATAGCGCTGCTGTGATTATCGGTGCAATGATTATTGCACCCTTGATGTTACCAATTCGGGGATTGGCATTTGGAGCTTTAGAAGGCAATATCATCTTATTTCGTAAAGCTTTAGCCGCTATTATCCTTGGAACTTTTTTATCAGTTGCTGTAGCTTTGTTTATCGGTTACTTAGTGGCGCTTCCAGAATTTGGTAGTGAAATAATTAGCCGTTCTCGACCGACTTTATTAGACTTAGGAATTGCTGTAGCAGCTGGGGGAATTAGTGGTTATGCGAAAGTGGAACCTAAAATTTCTGAAAGTTTAGCCGGAACAGCGATCGCAGTCGCACTTATACCACCAGTTTGTGTAATTGGCTTAGGTTTATCGCAAGTAAATTGGTCACTTAGTATTGGCGCAACTCTACTTTATCTAACCAATTTACTCGGAATCACTCTTTCTTGTATGCTGACGTTTTTACTAACGGGTTGCACTTCATTTAAACGTGCTAAAAAGGCCCTGGGGTGGACGCTAGCTTTTACAGCAATACTTTTCATTCCCTTAAGCGTGAGTTTTTTTCAGTTAATAAGACAAGCTAGGCTAGAAAGCAGTATTCGACAAGCATTACTGAACCGAACTATTACCTTTCAACGGATGGTGTTGCTAAATAGTAGTGTCAATTGGTTAACCAATCCGCCGCAAGTTCGTTTAAGCGTTCGTACTCAGGAACCTGTAACACCAACACAAGTGATACTTTTAGAAAAATTTTTAGCAAAAGAAATGGGTCAAAATTTCATTTTAATTTTTGAAGTTGGTCAAATTGAGGAAGTTAGAGGAGACAACTCGAAGACTTCCAAGTTTGAAAAAAAGCTTTAATGCTACATTTCCAGCGATCGCACTCCTAACAAAAGCCGTTAAAAATTTATACGGTATTACGCACAAGTAACGGAAAAACAAACCGCAGAGGACGCAGAGTACACGGAGAAATAAGAGTTTGAGAGGTTTTTTGCGTAAGTTCCAATAAATTTTCGGCTCAAGGCTTAAACCCATTAAAATGGGTTAAAACCTGAGCTAGTCGGTTAAAAACCGACTTTAACTTTCAGCCCAAATTTGAATTTCGGGCTAGGTGCAAGATATAAGTTTACCCAAAACGTCCTGATACATAATCGCGGGTGCGTTCATCAAGAGCTGTAGTAAAGATTTGTGATGTTGCGCCAAATTCAATCATTTGACCAATGCGGCTTTCATCAGTACTGAAGAAAGCTGTAAAATCTGAAACGCGAGCCGCTTGCTGCATGTTGTGGGTGACAATAGCAATTGTTAATTCTCCACGCAGACTATGAATTAATTCTTCAATTTTCATAGTTGCAATTGGGTCAAGAGCTGAACAGGGTTCATCCATGAGTAAAACTTTTGGCTTAACTGCTAAAGCACGGGCTATACACAGTCGTTGTTGTTGACCACCCGAAAGTCCCAAAGCAGATTTGTGCAATTTATCTTTGACTTCGTCCCACAAAGCAGCAGCTTTGATCGCTGATTCAACTATTCTATCTAATTCTGTTTTGGGACACCATCGAGCTATTTTTACACCATAAGCAACATTTTCGTAAATGCTCATGGGAAATAAATTTGGTTTTTGAAATACCATCCCAATTTGGCGACGCAGGCGATTAATATTCACACGACGGTCATAAATATTTTGACCAAAAAATTCTAGTTTTCCTTCTACCCGAATTTCCCCTTCTAGTTCTGCAATTCGATTTAAAGATTTAATAAAAGTAGATTTTCCACAACCGCTAGGACCAATAATAGCTGTAATTTGATTTTGATAAATACTTATTGATATTCCTTCAAGGGCCTTGGTACTACCGTAGTAGAAGTTAAGATTTTTGACTGTGATGGCTGGAACTAATTTACTCATAATTTATTAGTTTATATTTAGATATAAGAATCTGATTTGGTTTCTGAACTTACTAGTTGAGCTAGGGAACTTTTAATAAGGAACTATTGATAGAAAATGTACTAAGTTCTGTTCAAAAATCAAATACTAATCCTATAGTTAGTATGATTAATATTATTTCTAGACACAATATTAATGTTTTTAAAACTTGATAACTACATCTAACATACCCTATTTTTTCCTTGTTTTGTTAATCACTAGTCGAGAAATAATACTAGTAAATAACACTAAACTCAGCAAGACTATACACGCAGTCCAAATAAGTTGGTTTTTTTCAGGTGATGGGTCATTATAAAGGTTAAAAATTAAGACAGAGAGTGATGCTGTTGGAGTAAATAAATCCTGTGACCAATCTAGGCTAAATAAAGCGGTAAAAAGCAAGGGTGCTGTTTCACCTGCGGCACGAGCTATAGCTAATAATATACCAGTAGTGATACCAGGTATAGCAGCCGAGACTACAACTCGAAAAGTAGTTTGAAAACGAGTTCCTCCTAAAGCTGCTGATGCTAGACGCTGAGGAACAGGAATCAATTTAAGTGCTTCTTCGGTTGTTAAGACAACAATCGGTAGCATGATGACTGCAAGAGCAAAACCACCTGCGATCGCACTAAATGATTTCGTTACTAAAACTATCACACTGTAGGCAAATACGCCGACAACAATCGAAGGAACACCAGTCAAAATCGTGGTGATGAAGCGAACAAAATTTCCTGGTTTTGTTCCCTTGCTAAATTCTGCCAAATATATACCCGTGACAATACCAATGGGAATACTGATGAGTGCAGCAATCATCACCATGATTAAAGTACCAATAATTGCATTGGCAAATCCATTATCAATCACTGATGTCACAAACATTTCTGGTTTGAGTCCAGAAGTACCCCGGACTATAATTTCCCATAAAACTGATAGTAAAGGCAATAATGCTAGACCTGTAAAAATAAAAGCGATCGCAGTCATGCCATGATTAAATAACTGCCGTTTTAAAGGTAAAGAATCTAATAATTCTACTGCTAAAGATTCATTTGTTTTCATATGGGGAGCGGGGATCGGGGATCGGGGAGCGGGGATTGGGGATTGGGGATTGGGGATTGGAAGGGAGATAATGACCAATGACTATTGTACAGACGCGATTCATCGCGTCTCTACTAATGACCAATGACCATTGTACAGACGCAATTCATCGCGTCTCTACTAATTCTTTTTGCTTCCAACTATTTGTACTAATAAGACAGCACCGATGTTTACAGATAAAGTTAAGGCAAATAAAATTAAAGCTAAATATGTGAGAGAACCAACATGTAATCCTGCTTCTGCTTCTGCAAATTCATTAGCTAATACCGCAGGAATTGAATAAGCAGGGTCAAGTAAGGAAGCGCTAATCAGAGTAGAGTTTCCTATGACCATTGTGACAGCCATTGTTTCACCCAAGGCTCTCCCTAACGCCAACATTGTTGCACCAACAATTCCCGAAAAACCTGCTGGTAATAATATTCTAAAAATAGTTTCCCAACGTGTACCACCTAAAGCCATAGAAGCACTGCGTAATTCTTTAGGGATGACTAGCAATACTTCACGGGAAATTGCAGCCAATGTGGGTAAAATCATAATAGCTAGAATCATACCAGCAGTTAATATATTTAACCCAGAAGGCTCTACTGTACTAAATAAAGGTATCCAATTAAAATTAGCTGCTAACCATTTTTGCAAGGGTTCAATAAAGGGAATAAAAACAAAAATACCCCACAATCCAATAATTACGCTGGGGATTGCTGCGATTAATTCCACAACAAAAGCTAAAATTGCTCGCAACCATTCTGGAAGGAAATCTTCGCTTGTGACTAAAGAGACTGCTAGTCCTACTGGGATTGCTAATAAAACTGCGATCGCACTACTAACTAAAGTTCCATAGATATAAGGTAAAGCACCAAATAGTTTATTGGGTACATCCCAATCTTGGCTGAATAAAAACCCAAATCCAAACTTCACTATTGCTGGATAAGCTTTATCATAAATAACCCAACTCATCCAAAACAATACAAGTACTGTTATAGCAGCAAAACTATAAACTATCCAAGTAAAACCTTGGTTGATTTGATAATGTTTTCCTTCAATAATTGTAATATCAATACTAGGATCAATTTTCTTTGGTTGCTGAGGGTCATTTTGATAAGCTGAACCAGATGAATTCGTCATTTATTATTGATTACTGGTTGTTGATAGTTGGCGGTTGGTGATTATAGATCCCCGGACTTCTTAAAGAAGTCCGGGATCTGAAATGATCAATTACTTGACACTGCTATTTACAGTATTGATGACATCATTAGCGACATTAGAGGGAATAGAAGTGTAGTTCAAATCATCATTGAACTTTTGACCTTTAGTCAGAACCCATTTAACAAAGTTTTTCACTGCTTGAGCTTTAGCGGGGTCTTTGTAGTTTTTATAAACCATAATCCAAGTTAAGCCAACGATGGGATAACCTTGACCAGGATCGCCAACAAAAACACGATAATTACTGGGGAAGCTGACAGAAGCCAAAGCAGAGTTTGCAGACTGTAAAGAAGGAGCTACAAATTCTCCTTTTTTGTTTTGTACTTGTGCTGATTTGAGTTTATTTTTATTGGCGTATTCGTACTCTACATAGCCAATCGAACCAGCGGTACGGCTTACCAAAGCAGCTACACCTGGGTTTCCTTTTCCTTTGAGGGCGTTTGGTAGAGTCCAGCTAGGAGATTTACTCGTACCAATTCTACCTTTAAAATAACCATTGATATTGCTTAAATGGTTGGTGAAAATGAAAGTTGTACCACTACTATCAGCACGAACCACAGATTTAATTGGCAGATCTGGGAGATTCACACCAGGGTTATCTGCTTTAATTTTTGCGTCGTTCCATTTAGTAATTTGACCAGAGAAAATACCTGGTAATGTCGTACGAGATAATTTCAGGTCGCTAACACCTGGAACATTGTAAACAACAGAAACCGCACCACCTGCGGTAGGTACTAAAATTACTCCCTGCTTAACTTTAGCTATTTCAGCATCGGTCATAGCAGCATCACTAGCACCAAAGTCAACAGTACCAGCAATTGTTTGATTCACACCGCCACCACTACCAATACCTTGGTAGTTAATTTTCATGTCTGGCATGTCTTTTTTAATTTCACGAGCGTATCTCTCATACAATGGAGCAGGAAAAGTTGCACCTGCACCATTGAGAGTTACTGCTTGAGCGATCGCTGTAAAAAGTGGTCCAAACGCAACAGCCACTGTTACAACTGAAGTGGTAGCTACACGATTAAAAGCGCTGATAGAAAAATTCATATTTCCCCAGATTGAATGACCAAATTTATGCTGAAATTTCAACCTGAGATAAAACTACATTCTTTATAGTTAAGAACAGTTTATGAATTACCTAATTACTTGATAAAAAACAGTTAAAAATTTGGTTTTAAAAATATTTCTTCAAGAAAAAATCAAGTTAGTATATAGCTAAAAATAGATATTATTTTTTGAATTTATAAAAGCAAATACTTAAAAGGGTAAAAATAAACTATTCCCTGTTTCCCATTCCTCGTTCCCGATCACATCCCATTACCAATTAAAATAAAACCTGCCCAATAGTAGGGATGATCGTAAATACCATCGATTAATGATAATTGGGCTTTTTGGAGAGCTGCAACTTTGCTGAGTTTATCTTGTTGGAGTGCGGCGTAAAAAGCATTCATAAGTGCTTGTGTACCGTCATCGGAAACTTGCCATAATGAAGCGATCGCAGCTTTTGCACCTGCTTCTTGCATCACATACCCAAATCCCAAAATCTCTATACCGTCCCCTAACTCTCCCCCCAAACCAGTTTCGCAAGCACTTAATACCACCAAATCAGCGTGAGAAAGATTCCAAAATCGTAAATCCCGAAAATTAGCTGCATTCCCATCACCAAACAAAATAAAAGATTCATTCGGCGCACCTGGTACAAAAGCTGCATGGGTGGCAAAATGGAGAATTGGGTAATTGCTCATCAGCTTTAAAGTTTCTTGTTTGGTAAATTCTGAGTTAATTAACTTTGCTGAACCAGGAAACGCTGACGTCACATTTTCGACTTCCTTCCCCGCAAAAGGTAATCCACCCAGCTTGAAAGTACGCTTACCAACTTTGATATCGTAATTTCCCCGCGTAAAAGCACCTGCTAATATCTTCAAATTCTGTGGACGTTCTTTTAAATCAGTGAGACTCAGAGCAGTAATATTATTTACCTGATAATTCTGCACTAACCACTGTTTACCATCATAAAGCGCTGACAGAGGTATGTAGCGTAACTGTCCATCCGGTGCGTAAATAATAGTTTTTGTATTAGCTTCTTTCAGAGCAGATTCAATCGGTTGGATGAGCCAATTGTAAAGTTTTTGTCCTGGTTTTTTCGCATCTTTGGGTGGATTTTCTAAAGCGTTGCGGAATTCCTCAATTGTCCGGTTTAGTTCTTGGCGTTTTACACTCACAGAATGACGAATTGGGGGTGTATAGGGAGTGACTAACACTAATTCCAAGCGATCTTCTAGAATTAGGGGATAGAGTAAAACCGCATTTATATCTAGTTGCTTAATAAAATCTTGCAGACGTCTGAGGATTTTAGGATTGAGATTTTCACCACCAGTAGTCCGATTGAGTTCTTGAACATGAGCTATGACTTCTGGACTATCGCTAAATGCAAGAAAATCTTTTAAAGTTTCTCTTTGAGCAGCTTCAAGTTCTTGTCTGCGTGTTTCTTGTTGGGGAGTACGATCTTTTTCGGGAATCTTTTGTAGTTCACTCAGTTCTTTACCCTGCTTGACTACAATAGATATTTCCTGATTAAATTTATTCACAATCTGCTGTTCTGGTTGCAGATATTCCATCCGTTGTGGTGTTTTGGTTTTGTCTCGAACACTATTGAGATAACCATCTAGTTCTTGGACTTTGAGCGAGTCAACAGCTGCTTGTGCTTCTACCACACGGTTTTGCTTGAGTAACAAATTCGCAAGATGGCGAAAGGTATTTGTGAACCTGTTTGTATCAAACTGCTGAATTGGTTTTTGTGGGGATAATTTGGAATCAAGTTCCATTTCGTCCAAAGCATTAATTGCTTGCTTGTAAAAAGCGATCGCTAACTCTGGTTTTTGCTGTGCTTCAAAAAGAGCAGCTATTTCGTGAAGAATTTCTGCTTGGGCTTGCATATTATCAGTTTCTTTGCCCATTACCAAAGCTTGTTGATAAATCTCCTGGGCTTTGGTATAAACACCAGTTTTATAGTAAATTACACCCATGTGATTGAGAATTTCCATTTCCTCAGTCTTGTTATCAATTTCTTTTGCGATCGCCAAAGCTTGTTGATCATATTCTAGGGCTTTGGCATACTCGCGCAATTTCTCGTAAGTCTGCCCAATATATTTAAGCGTGGTAGTCTGGTTTTGACGCTCCCCAGTTTCTTTAAAAATAGTTAAAGCCTGCTCAAGATTAGCTAAAGCTTCGCGATAATTACCTTGATTAAGCTGTTGCAGTCCCTGTTGCTGTAACTGCAAAGCCTCTTTTGTACGACGTTGTGTTGTTGGTGTCTGTGTTGTCGAAGACTGAGGAATCGAAAAATCACACGCAACCAGAAAAGTTAGACAAAGTATAGTCAGGGAAAGACGTTGAAGAAGGTAAAGCATTGGTAAGCTCTCCAATAAACAGGAGTGCTAATGATTTCTTAAGTTATACAGCATTCATGAATCATTAGTGAACCACAAGATCCMCGAYTTCGGCGAACCCAAAAATGATTTCGGCGAACCCAAAAATGATTTCGG
>NZ_NAPS01000001.1:680126-714913 GCF_004323185.1 Westiellopsis prolifica IICB1 | reverse complement strand
CAAAAATGATTTCGGCGAGCGCAAAAATGATTTCGGCGCATACAAAAATGATTTCGGCGCATACAAAAAGCATTTTGGCGCATACAAAAAGCATTTTGGTAGTCGTGACAGTAATTACCGTTTTGGCGATCGCTTAACTTTTAAATCCGTTAAACTACTCAAAGCTACTCAAAAATACTCTTTTATATACAAGATAACTAGTAGTCTGTCGCATAAGTTCTGAGGGGTTACGAGGAGACAGATCCCCGACTTTTTTCAAAAGTCGGGGATCTTGCAACCCAGCAAAATCAATCTGATAGATCACTAGAAATATTTTGATTATTGCTTATAGTCTCCAGCTACAAATGACTAATGACAATTGTACAGACGCGATTTATCGCGTCTCTACCAATGACCAACCATCAAATCACAAAATAGTGCTGATTTCTTTCAAATAAACCCTAGTAAATGGTTCATCTTCTCCCAATGTATACTCTTCAATTAAACCCTGGCGGTGAATTGAAATAGTCTCTCCTTTTCTAATGACCACAGTCGAGTTTTCCAACACATCCCGCATCAACATCATCTCGATTTCTGTAGGATTATTCAACACTACTAAATTGCTACGGTCATAGAACATACCCTCTTTTTCTAAAATTTCATCTTGGTATTCAGCAATTAATAAATCTAGTTTCGGATTCCGCAACAAAGTATAGACGTTACTATTGTAATTTTGATGAAAATATTTTTCGGAGCGATTCACAAAAACACCTCCGCGACAAACCGCTCCGATTGTCCAATTTGGATTTTGTAAAAGAATATGATCAACAGTTTCTTGTAATTCTTTCACCGAAATTTTGTTAAAGGTGAGAATTGGAATTCTCGCATCAGTATCTGTCCTAAAAAAGGTTTCTAAAATATATGCAGGTACATCCACACTTTCACCAACGGCGGGGTTAAGATGCATTAAAATACCAGGAGCTGCATTGATTTCCAAAATTGCAAATCCATTTTCCTTCCACGATTGAGAAAGATTTTCGGAAATGACATCAATTCCAAGACAAACTAACCGAAAGTGCTGGGCAATGTCTTGTGCCAAAATAATATTATCTGGGTGAACATTGTGTGTAGCATTAATACTCATACCACCAGCAGAAAGATTAGCAACTTTGCGAAGATAAACAGTTGTGTCTGTGTCAATCACGCTGTCTAAGGACAAACCCTGTTCCTCTAGATATAATTCCATCGCTTCATCACGCTGAATTTTACTCATGGGTGAGGTGGGTGTGTCTAAACGAGCAGGTTTACGATTTTCTTTTTCGATTAACTCGTCAATTGTTGAATACCCGTCACCAATAACTGATGCTGGACAACGTTCGGTAGCGGCGACGAATTTACCATTTACACACAGCAAGCGATAATCTTTACCGCGAATACTTTTTTCTACGATGATCCGGATAGGCTCATTTTCAGGGATCGCTTCGACTGCTCTACCATAAGCAGCTTCTAAATCATCTTCATCTCGCACATCTGCGGTGACACCAATACCTTTGTGACCAACTACAGGTTTGACTGCAACTGGATAACCAATTTTTCTAGCTACCGCCAAAGCTTCTTTTTTAGAGAAAACTATATCACCCTTGGGTACTGGAAAACCTAAGATTTTTAAGAATTCTTTACAGTCATCTTTGCGGGTAGTAAAGTCTGAGTCTAGGTGACTATCACTGTCAAATGTTGTGGCGATACCGCGAACTTGTTTTTTACCGTAACCGTATTGTGTTAGTCTCTCCTCCCATATATGAAAGGTCGGAATTGCTTTTTTGGAAGCTGTTTGCAATAAAGAGTAAATTGTGGGACCACCGTAAGCGGAGAGTCGGAATTTTTTTTGCAGCGTCCGTAATTGTTCTTCAAAATCTATATTATCTTCACGAGTAATCGCTTCAAACCAATCCCAAACAAAATAAGCTACAGATCGTGTAGTATCTTCGTGTAGAGATTGTACAGCAATTCTGGTATATCGACCATTGGGTTGAATACTCCAGCACTCAAAGTGCAAATCCATATCCAGCTTATTTACTTCTGATACGGTGCGTGCAAACAGTTGAGCGTGAGAATCATAGGTTTCGGTTTTGAGTTGCGGATAGCGATCGCCTATAATTTCCACATAATCTTCAACAGGTAGCGATCGCCAAGACTCTGTCAGAGTAAAATCAAATATTAGCGCTCCCGTATTTAAGTAAGGGTTCGGCCCAATATAGTGTTGAAAGTTGAAAATATCAAAAGCATCTGTTTTTCTAGCATTAATGCGGACTGCATCGCTACTTCTATCTTGAACCATTGGCTATATACCTTTGACGAAACACTCTGGTGTCTGGATGCTAATTTGCGTTTACCTTATAGCTTGCACCTAACCCTAAATCCAAATTTGCGCTTAAAGCTAAAGTCAGTTAAAACCCGACTGGCTCAGGTTTTAACCCATTTTAATGGGTTTAAGCTTTAAGCCGGAAATTTATTTCACGGCTAATTGCTGCTGAATCAATTTGTCAAAGTTATTGTGTATCCAGGCATCAGTGTAACCCTATTGAGAAAAATTTTGAGCTACCCCAGGGTATAAAAGTTGAGAGTCAGGGGATAAGGGGGACAAGGAAGCAAACCAACAAACCAACCACCACCCAAAAATTAAATTATTTTATATACCCAAATATTTATAACCTTTGAAGGGTGAAATATGATCCTCAAATACATATAAATAATAAATGAACAAGTAAAATCAAAAAACTTAGGAGACAGCAGAATCATGAATGTCACCAAAGCTGCTCTCAGAAAAGAAGTTCACTATCTAGCTGAGGAAGCTTTTCATCGTAAGTTAATTTCTGGCTTTGGAGATGGGCCAGATGTTAACGAATATCAAATAGTCTTCCAAGGAAAACCAAGACATTTACCATTGGAAGAAGCACACACTTTTCTAGTAAATCTGCTGTTTAACAACCAAGTAAATTAGATTTTTTGTTCAAAGAATAGCTGAGAAAACTGTATTAAATTATCAAATTACTCAGTTCTGAACCAATATACTCCCGTATTCTCCAGTGCGGGAGTATTATTGACCGATTCAACATAAATAATTATTAATTGATTTCAAAAATTAGTAATTATTGGCTCGTTTTGTGATACAAATCCATACTTGGAGGCTCTATGTCAGATAGCCAAACTAAACGGCAGTTGGTGATTATTGGGGGAGCAGAAGATAAAGAGGGAGACTGTCAAATTCTCCGGGAGTTTGTGCGTCGTGCTGGTAGTACTAAAGCGCGAATTGTGATTATGACAGCAGCGACAGAACTACCTAGAGAAGTAGGAGAAAATTATATAAGAGTATTCGAGCGCCTGGGAGCAGAAGATGCTCGCATAATTGATACAGAAACCCGTGATGATGCTTCTTCATCTACTGCTTTGGAAGCAATTAGCAAAGCAACAGGAGTATTTTTTACCGGCGGAGATCAAGCAAGGATTACTAGTATTCTTAAAGATACTGAAATCGATGCAGCTATTCACAAACGCTTTTCTGAAGGTATAGTAGTCGGAGGGACAAGTGCTGGAGCTGCGGTCATGCCAGATGTCATGATTGTAGAAGGTGATTCAGAAACAAATCCTCGTATCGAAATTGTAGATATGGGTCCCGGTTTAGCTTTTCTACCTGGGGTAGTAATTGACCAACATTTCTCTCAAAGAGGACGTTTAGGAAGGTTAATCTCAGCTTTAGCGCAACAGCCTGCTGTACTAGGATTTGGTATTGATGAAAATACCGCCATGGTTGTTACCGACAGCCAAATTGAAGTTATTGGAGAAGGGTCTGTAACAATTGTAGATGAATCAGAGGTAATACATAACAATATTGACGAAATATTGAGAGATGAAGCTTTAGCAATTTGTGGAGCCAGACTTCATATTTTGCCACACGGATATAAATTTGATTTGAAAACTCATAGACCAATTTTTAATGGTCAATCTGTACCATTACAGCCAGTAGTAAATACCCAATAAAAATTTTTGTTTTATATATAGTGTAGTGGCGTGGCAAGCTTAAAATAGTGCATTAATAAACCGCAGAGGAAGCAGCGAAAAGTTTGTAGACGCTTTGCGGCTTCCCGTTAGGGTGCGCCGGTTTCCGGCGATCAAAGCTTTTCAAGAGAGAGAACGCAGAGAAGGAAGAAGAGATTTATTGCATCATTTTAGCCTTGCCACGCCAGTAGGGTGCGTTATGGCTTCAGCCTAACCCACCATTATTTTTTAATTTGATTTGATAGATTATTGAGTTTTCTTGTTTTAACCTGAGTTCGATATCTCAGATCTCCGACTTCTCTAAGAAGTCGGGGATCTCGCCTCTCACGTTGGCGCAGCCTGCCCAAAGGGCTTATGATTTAGGATTTTTATGAGACTGCACTTTCGTTATTAATAACCATCCACTGACCAATGAGGAGGGTCATTACTCAATTTATATACACCGTAAGATTCGCCCACCTTCCATAAATTTTTATTCAAAGCAGCATTACACGGTTCACCAATGCTAACCACTCTCCCGTTTTTATCCTGAATATTAATCTTGCCATCCCAGGTTACATTCCAATCAATTGCTAATCTTTGAATATGGCGAGAATTTAAAGATACAGGATTACCACCAACACCATAAGCTTCTAACATATCTTTAGCAGCTTGCAGTGATCCTACATTCGTATAATGCACCCATTCAATATCAACTCCACTCATTGCTGGTACATATTGAGGAGAAATTTCTTGGCGATTAATTCTTGCAGAATAATGCATCAAGTAAGCACGTTCTTTGGGACGATGGGTAGCAGTAACAATCACCTGACAACCAGCATCAACTAAAGCTTTTTGAAATGCTTCGACTTTTTGACGAAATGGAGAAGCTAAATCAGCAATTAACTTACTTGTAGGAAAATACTCAATCCAATGAGCGCCACTGAGACGAAATCTTTGTACTTTTGCATAAGCATTAAATATATCCATTGCTTGAGTAAAATCTGTCCCCAATTTTTGCTTAGTTGCATTACTCAAAGCTTGCTCTAATTCACCACGTAGACGTACATCCCTTTTTTTATATGCTTCAGCTAAACCTTTAACACTGGTATTACCAAAATCTCCATCTATTGTTAATGAAGGATTGAGTTGTGCTATCTGATTCAAACACTTTTGTAAATCCTTAACTTCTATCTCACCAAAACCGAGATAACTCAACAATGTATTAGCTGACAGGTTAGGTATCTTAGCAATAAAACCTTGAGTAGCAGCTTTACTATATGTGCCATTACCAACAATTCCATCGGCTTGTAAATTATTTCTTTGTTGATAAAGACGAGTAGCTTGGTCAGTTCCTTGACCAAAGTCTCCATCAACAATTTGAATCGGATATTCAGCTTCTTTCAAAAAACTTTGCCAAGCACTCACATAGATTCCATTAGAACCAAGTCTGAGAACTGGTAATTTTAGTACAGTGATATTAAAAGCCATAAAATTTACCTTAAATGTTCTTTGTTAATTGTTGCTCGTTGGTTGTTGATTTTTCCAACTAACAAACAACCAACAACAAACAACATCTATTAACCAATTAATTTTTGCCAAGTAATCGGACCAATAATCCCATCAGACGTTAAACCATTTTGCTGCTGAAATCTCTTCATTGCTGCTTCTGTTTGTGGTCCATAAACACCGTCAATTTCTACACCTAAGCGGAATTGTAAGTATCTAACAACTACACCACCTGCATGATTTAATCTAATAACTCGTTTCGCTAAAATTTGATTAATTGCGTTCCAAGTAGTTTCTCCAAGTATTCCTGTTTGTTGAATACCAACAATATTCTGAAATTTTTCGATAGCTGATTTTGTTGCAGCACCATTGAAACCATCTTCTAACAAAGATCTACCATTTTTATCAGTGATCTTGAGTCGATTTAAAGCTTGTTGCAATCTTTTAATAGTTGTGTCTGGATTTTCTTCTTCATCGACTACGTGAGTCACAGGAGTAGTAGGTAATTGACCAGTTAAACCTTTGACGATCGCATTCGCCATTGCCTCTGGATTATACAGATTCATGTCTTTTTGTGAATCTATAAAGCAACATTCTATTAAAATTGCAACCATATTGGTATTTCTCAGGACAAAAAGGTGACTACCATTTTTGACGCCGCGATTAAAAAAGCCTAATTTTACGATTTCATCTAATACTGGTTTGGCAAATTTTCTGCCTGTATCGCTAACTGCAAATACTTCTGTACCATTGGCTTGGCGATTAAAGGCATTAAAATGAATGGATACGAGAAGGTCTACTTTATTAGCATTTGCTATATCACATCTCTTCCTCAGGGATTCCCCCACTGTTGAAGCTCTGTCTGGTTTACAGACTACAACTTGATGCCCTAAAGCTTTTAACTTAGATATAACTCTGTTACCTACATCTAAAGTTAGATTATCCTCAATTTTAATTCCTCTCGCACCCGTGTCTGGTGGACAATTATGTCCGCTATCTATCCCAAATTTCATTTGTTTATCCTCTACTCGTTTGTTTAATAATTTTGCTGGTATTTAATTTTTAATAGGTTCATTACTAATTACCGATACAGCAAATTAAATTTAAGTATTTAGCTTGGTATCATCTACTAGGAATATATAATAATGATACTGTGCGATCGCCATTTGTCATTTTTCATTTCTCATTGGTTATTGGTAGAGACGCAAGGAACATCCCGTCTGTACTTTTTGGGGTTGTTTACTTTCCGTAACAAAGTTAGGTTGATTTCTGCTGACTTACTTAATTTTACTCAAAATTTGGTAACAAAGTTGTTGTCATACACTACCCTAAACCTCCTGGTAAATGGGGAGGGAACTAAATCTTCCCTCCGTGAAGGGGAAGATTGAGGGGGTCAATTCGACTTTTGCAAGAGGTATAATATTCTCTTAAATGTCTTAAGTGTCTTAACTGTCTTCTTAACTGTCTTATCTGTCATTGCATATTGTGAATAAATTTGAGATTATTTGAAAAGTGACTTTAACATGGTTATTTAAAGCTTAGTTGCTGACTTTGAAACCTTAATTTCATAGAGCTTTGCATAAGTGATTATCAAATGAACTATTCCATAGGTGAGTAAAAGTAATCATTTTACTCACCTTATAGAGTACAAATGATTAGGTGAATTGCAATTTATCAGATTTAAGTTGTAAGTAATTGAGCTAAGAATAAATGACTACTTCTGAATTAACTAATCTTGAGCAGAAAAACCAGAGTTTATATTCTGACAGAATTGATGATTACTCCTCTTCATCAAGTCAAAAAAAAGTGTTTACCTTTAAGGTAATTGAGTACTTACTACTTGCAGGTTTTTTCTCATCTGGTATCTTGGTTATTTTTTTCCAAAACGATAAAACCATCGTCAGTGCAGGAGCAGTTTCTCTAATTATTTTGTTTTTCTTGTTACTGATCAATAGACAACTTTTTCAAAACTCTAAAAACTCTGCAAATCTGTCTGATATTACCAGGAAAGCTGAAATATATACTTATCTCTTAAATAATCATAATTCTTGGAATCAAAATACACTTACTTTAACAAGAAGAAAGGCTTTACAATACAGTCAAGACTTGATTGATGATTACAAAAGAATTCGCAATGTATCGAGAAATCTTTATTATACTTTGCAAATTGGAACAGTCATTTTATCAGGAGTTACACCAATCTTAGTTCTGGTAGATAAGTTAGAAGCAGGACAAGCTTGGCTCAAGTGGCTTCCAGTACTCTGCCCAGCCCTTGCTTCTATTGTTGCTAGTATAGTCACCTCTTTTCCTTTCCAAGAAAACTCAATTTCTGCGAATACAGCTGTTGAATTGTTAGAGGCTGAACAAGAGAAATTTATACTAGGAGTGACTCCACCTTATCGTTGCTATGATGTGTCTGATGAATTACAACAGCAACAAAAAGCAAGTCAGGCACTGGAATACTTTATTATTCAAGTAAATAACATTCATCTTAACCAAGTGCAACAACAAACAAGTGAGCCAAAATCAGAGAAGGTAGAATTAGAAAAAACAGAATCAGCCTCATCCAACGAGTTAAAGCAAGCTTAGTTGACACTCCCCTCCTGCCTAAAGGCGGGGGGATTGTTGGTTCATACTTAACGAGACTGTGATGCTGTTTTACACGCTAGGTTTTGACCAAGCATGAGGTTTAAACTCTTTATCAAGTGGCGTTTGAGCAATGTGATTGGTATAATTGTGAATAACTTTCACAGCGATACCGAGAATTACCTCCAGAACCTGCTGCTTTGTGTAACCAGCTTTCATAAATGTTTCGATTTCTTCGTCAGATACCCAACCACGAGTTTGTACCATTCGCTGAGTAAATTCCCGGAGTGATTGGAGTTTTGGATCTTGCAGGGGTTCACCATTTCGCATAGCGTCTATATCTTTGGTGGACATCCCAACCGTTTTTGCCAAGCCTGAGTGTGCTGCCATACAGTAGTGACAGTCATTTTCATAATTTGCTGCCAGGTAGACTACTTGCTGCTCGATTGGACTAAAGCTGGTTGTGCTGAAAATATCCCATAGAGCCATACCACCCTGCAAAAGTGCAGGTGCTTCAGCAGAGATACCCTCTAGGTTGGGAATGAAGCCAAATGTTTCCTTAACATGGTGCAGAGCTTCTTGAGATTCTCTTGGTGCTGTTTCGAGAGTATAAATAGTGAATTCCATTGTGCTGTATGTTTTAAGTATTGGTACTATCGACGTTGCCTGTCGAAGGGTAAAAACCCTGTCAAAAATGCTAATTACACACTTGTCACTTTGAGTAGAGTATCCTAAGTAGACAATATTGTCTACTAAATGATCTATCTATGGCACCAGAAACTAATAAAATCTACGATCGCATTCTCGAAACTGCTTCCCAGCTTTTTTACCAAAAGGGGATTCAGCACGTCGGGATTAATGAGGTAATCGCTGCTTCCGACGTCGCCAAACGGACGTTTTATAAATATTTTCCTTCAAAAGAGCAACTTATATTAGAGGTAATGCGCGATCGCGAAAAGCAGTGGTTGCAGTGGTTTCAAAAGTCTGTTGAGGAGCGAGGGAAAACACCTAAAGAAAAACTACTCGCAACCTTTGATGTGATGGAAGAGTGGTATGCTCAACCAGATTTTCGCGGATGTCCATTTATTAATGCAGTCCTAGAAATTGCTGATGCAAATCATCCCGCTCATTATATTTCTGTATCGTTACGTGAAGCGATCCGCACTCACATTATGAAACTAGCAACAGAAGCCGAAGTTAGTAATCCAGAAGCATTCTCTCAGCAATACTTACTATTAATTGGTGGTGCTAGTCTGATGGCAACAATTGAAGGAACTCCAGCAGGAGCAAAATATGCTCGTCAAGCTTTATCTATTCTCATTGATGGAAGTTAACCGTGAGCATCACTTTAATATTAACTAGATGTAATACTCGTCAAAATCTCATCCATTAGGCTCATGTGAACAGCAAGGAATTGGGTTTACTTTTTTAAAGGAAGTTAGCAATAAAAACTTTTTTCTGCTGAAATCAAAAAAAGACTATACTCTAATGTTGAATATTATGCTGTAACATTAGCCACAGACATTTATTGTGGTTAACGTAGAATTTAGGATTAATACGAAACGGTAAAACGCCAAGAGTAGAGAGTTAATCATTTAGTGTGGCTTCACATTAAATTGGTACTAGTTACTTATGAAATTAGATTCATTAGTTATTGCTTCCCATAATGAACCGAGCTTATATATTGCTATATATGTCTGCGCTTATGCAGATTTAAAACATCGAGATTGGCTGAATAAATTCAAGCTATCTGAAATAATTGTTTGAAGATAAAAACAAAATAATAATTAATTACATAATTTGCCAGTAATTCAGTAAAAACAGGACTATATGAAAGATAAAAAATAGCTATTTTATTACTCAAGCGGCTTGTAAAGAAGAAAAGCGCTTCATAAGGTAGCCAAAGAATGAATAACTGGATCGCAAAGTTAACTGTATATATATTGTTATTTTATTACTTGCTATTTGGTAATAATTATGCATTGGCTAATCAAATGGCAGATATTTATGTACAGCAACTCAATACATTACCAGGTATTGAACAATTAGCAAGTACTGATTATAATTTTAAAGAAAGCAGAAAAGAAGATTTTTGGCGATTTCGTGAGGCAGTCAAAGGAACGAATAAATTAGACGGAGTCTTCACAATTTATCGTAGTCAGGAAGACGATAAAATATTTTTGGAACTGAAGCCAGAACAACTTAATAAAAATTATCTTTGTACAGTCACACTAGAATCTGGGATTGGAGAAAGTGGAATTTATAGTGGACTACCTCTGCAAGATTTTCTGTTTTACTTCCGACGAGTAAATAATCATTTGCATTTTGTTGTTCGTAATGTTAAATTCCGTACAGAACAAGATGAACCAGAATTGCGATCGCTTGCTCGCTCATTTAGTGATTCAGTTCTTTATGCTCTGGAAATTGACAGTATTGATCCATATAATAAAAATATTCTGATTGACCTCAATGACTTACTGATACAGGATTTTCCCGGATTAACTTCTTTATTAAAATATTATTTGCGGGCTGATTACCACCTGGAAAAAAATAGGTCATATTTTGGTGATATTGACAGCTTTCCTCTGAACTTAGAGATTGAATCTATCTACAGCTTTTCATCACCAGAGGGAGCATATTTAGTTACATTACCTGATAGCAGAGCGTTAACTTTAAAAGTACACTACAGTTTTTCCCAACTACCCGAAAACAATGGTTACATCCCTAGACTTGCTGATGATAGAGTAGGATATTTTATTACTGCTTTTCAAGATTTTTCTCATAATAACAGCAAAGAATCATTTGTACGTTATATAAATCGTTGGCATCTTGAACCGTCTGATCCCAATGCACCTTTATCTCCACCGAAAAAACGAATAATATTTTGGATTGAAAATGCTGTGCCATTAGAATATCGCGACGCCATGCGGGAAGGTGTGCTGATGTGGAATCAAGCATTTGCCAAAGCAGGATTTCAAAATGCGATTGAAGTCCGACAAATGCCAGATGATGCTGATTGGCATCCAGCAGATGTGCGCTACAACACAATTCGCTGGTTCAATTCTTTAGATGCAGGTTTTGCTAGAGGCCCAGCCCGCGTTAACCCCCTAACAGGAGAAATTTTAGACGCAGATATTATTGTTGATGCTAATATGGTGCGCTCAATTCAGCAAGAATATCGTGCTTTGATGGAGTCAAGTACAGACGCGATGAATCACAATTGTACAGACGCGATTCATCGCGTCTCTACTTCTCAACAAGATTCTGACTTCTGCTATGGGATGGAATCTTCAACCCAAGCAGCGATGGGGGCGCTGGCGTTGTCACTTTTGCAAGATGCGACACCAAGTAGTGATCAAATGAAAGAATACTTACATCAATATATACGTTCTCTCATTGCTCACGAAGTCGGACACACACTAGGTTTGCGTCACAATTTCCACGGCAGCACTATGTTAGCACCCCAGGAATTAAATAACACAGAAATCACTCATACCAAGGGTTTGGTCGGTTCAGTGATGGATTATTTGCCTGTGAATATAGCACCTCAAGGAACACAGCAAGGCGACTATTTTCCCACAGTTGTTGGCCCTTACGATGAATGGGCAATTGAGTATGGTTACAAACCTCACCAAAATTTGACAGCAGAAACAGTAATTCCCGAAGCTGAAAAAGAGTTTTTGGAAAAGATTGCTTTGGCGTCTTTGCAACCAGAATTATCTTACGCAACAGATGAAGATATCTGGGATATCAATCCTCTGGCAAATGTTTGGGATATAAGTAGTGATGTGCTAGTTTATTCCCAATGGCAAATGGATAATGCTCGCGCTATGTGGCAGCGTCTTGATCAGCGTTACCCTGTAAGAGGAGAAAGTTATAGTAACTTGCGGGTCTTGTTTAACAGCATTCTCAAATATTATTTTCGGAATGCGTCTTTGTTGACTCAATATATAGGTGGACAATCTTTTGAGCGTCATCATGCTGATGAAAATATGCGCCCCAGTTTTGTAGCAGTTTCTCTAGAACAGCAACGTCAGGTATTAGCAAAACTGCAAGAATATGTATTTGCTGAGGATGCTTTCAGTTTTTCGCCACAATTATTGAATCAGCTAGCACCTTCACGTTGGCAACACTGGGGTAACTTTATACCTGTATCTCGCCTTGATTATCCAATTCACGAACGTATTCAGCGTTTTCAAGGTGTTATATTAAGATCGCTTTTAGATAGCGATCGCCTTAACCGTCTGAGGGATATCGAATTCAAAACAACCGCCGGAAAAGCGCTTTCCATGCCAGAATTGTTCAACACTCTGCAAAAAGACATTTGGACAGAAGTTGTAGATGCTAGAAAAGCAAAACCAATTTCTAGTATCCGTCGTTCCTTGCAGCGAGAACACTTAGATATTTTGCTCGATATGGTGTTGCGTACTACAGATGTACCAGAAGATGGGCGAACACTAGCTTGGTTTGAATTGCGCCAACTACGCCAAGCCATTGATACTAGCCTGAAGTACCAAAATGAAAATCTTGATATTTATACACTAGCTCATCTTGAAGAAACAAGCGATCGCATCACCAAAGCATTAAACGCCCGATTGCTTTCAAGATAATTAGGACTTATACCATTTCACGTTAATAGCGATACATATGAATCTTGTACCAGACGTAGCAATGCTACGTCTGGTACACACCTGTATTTGTATCAAGATTTTTGTGAAATGGTATAAGGCGTCTTGGCGATTTTTGCGTAAGTTCTGAGTATAAAAGACTCAATCTTAGTAAATCATGCGTAAACGATAAGATCCCCGACTTTTTGAAAAAGTCGGGGATCTGAACACTCTATCAATATACTACCTATAGATAAAAAATCCCTGACTTAGGGACATTCTCCATAGACTATCAAAGACTTAGTTAAACCAAGCAACTTTTCTTTGTAAAGTTTCGCTTCGGGGAACAGATTTACAAATTCTCTCTGACTGAGCAGCCTAATTGAAGTAACTATCTCTCTAGCCTCATGCTGAGGAGCCACTTTACCATACCATCCAAGGGAAAAATTAGTTAGTAGCCATACCCGAAGATTTAAGGGAAAAAACTGAAAGAAAGGGAAAATAAAGTGGGGTTCAATCGGAAAGAAAAGATAAGGTGTTTGAACATAATATCTTTTACCCACTCTCATTACTTCATTAGCCATTTGGCGCTGTTCATGATAACTTCCTACATGTTCAATTACAGAATTGGAAAAAACTATATCAAATTCATTGGAGTAAAAATTTACCATGTTCCTTGCATCTCCAACAACTTGCTTGATATTTGTGTATGTTGAGTTGATTGTGGGAAAGCTTAAATTTAGTAGAGTAATGTCTATGTTTTTCTTTTCTTGATCCAGCAAACCTGTGTTCTCCCAAAATTTTACTGTTCCTCCAACATCGAGTATTTTTATAGGTAAGGACAGTGATTCCAAAATAGATGTAAACAAAGAGAAACGCTGTTTTCTGAGACTATTAGCCCACGAGTCCGAATCACGATGATCATATACTTTACTTAAAATTCTTATCATTTTTATCCTCCGCATGATTTAAGTAAAAAATCTGATACAAATACAGACCCGTAGAGACGCGATATATCGCGTCTGGAACAAAATTTATATGTATCGCGATTAACGTGAAATGGTATTAGCCTTTGGCGTAACACAACGGCAATAAAGGGGGAAGAAAATCTACACCCCTTTTTGCCTCCCCTACGTGTATTTCAGAAATCAAATATGAGTCCTATAATAATGATTGAATTGGTAAACCAAATCCCCAACAACTCCTAATTGCTAGAAATAAAGCTAGTACGCCGATAAAAAATGCAGTAATTTGAATATCTTGAATAAAACAAGAAAGTTTTTCTCGCCAGAGTCCATAGAGATTAACTATGTATAAAGGCAAATCACTAAATGCAATGACAATAATTGCTCCTAAGACGCTGAAGCTTTGATAGGCTAAAGGTACACCCAAAGCTATGATTCCGAATCTAGCAAAATTGCTCTGGGCTGAATACAGGGGTTTACCAATTGCTAACAGAGCAGGACTAGTAGTGTAAAATAGCAAAGAAAACCAAATTCCACTACATAAAATAGGCATCATCCAAGTTGCAGCAGCGTATCTTCGATCATATAAAGATGAAACTACTAAATCTCCAACAGTGATTAACATTGCCAATATAATTGCAGACGCTAATAATATTAATCGCCGTTGAGGAATAATTTTTTGCCGCAAAGTAGCCCTTGGTAAGTGAGATTGTTGGGAGATTGCAGGAAAAATCACTCTAAAGCTAAGTTGTCTAATCACATCTCTAGGGATACTAGCTAGAGTATAGGCTACTGTATACACACCTAAAATTTCAAATGACAATAACTTAGCCAAAACAAGGCGGTCAGTTTGTTCAGCAGCAAACATTAATGTTGATGCAATAAACATCCACTTACTAAACGAAAGAATTTCTTTTACTGTTTTTGGCTCCCATTCAAAGTGATTAGAATATTTTGGGATTAACCAGTAGCTACTCACTAATTTATATATCCCTGAAATTACTATGGCGATACTTAAAGACCAGATATTTGGATGTAACCAAACCAAAAAAATTAAAGTTGAGTAATAACAAACTTGAAAAAGAAGTTCATAAATGGAAAGTTTACCCAGTTTCATCTGACGATGAAGAGTGTGTAAACTGGTAGAATTAAAACCTTCAATAAATGAAGTAAATACAACAATTGGAATTAACCATAGTAAACGTTGATCATTGTAAAAATTTGCAATTGGAAAAGCAAGAATTAAACCAAGAATCCAAATTACTGCACCACGAATGACTTGGAGAGTCCAAATAGTATTGAGAAAAGTAGGTTCATCGCCTCTTTTATTATTAACTATATTTTGAGCAACACCAATATCTGAGAATAATTCCAAACCCATTCTTAAGGTATTGACCAAAGCCATCAAACCAAAAAATTCTGGTTGTAGGAGACGAGTTAAAATTAAATTATTGCCAAATCGTAGAATTTGAATACTTCCAAAACCAAGAATAGTCCAGATAGCTCCACGAATGGCTAGTTTTTTGATAGATGTCATTTCTGAAACTAATTATAGATTGTTGAGTTAATATTTATTGCCTGTTTTTGTGAATTATCATGTTCTAGCAAATTCGGACGAATTGGTTCTACATGACCTTTCAAAGCACTTGTCATGAGGCGATGTAGTCGTGCAACTTCATAGTGAATGTTAAAGTCTTTTTCGACTTTAGCTCGACATGCTGTGCTAAATTTAGCTCTGATTAAATGATTGTTCAGTAATTTTTCTATGTATTCTGCTAATATATTTGCTTCACCAGGAGGAACTAAGTAGCCATTAACACCATTTTCCACTAATTCACTGATTCCTGCTATCTGAGTAGCGACTACAGGTACACCAGCTCCCATTGCTTCCATTAAGACTACTGGTATTCCTTCTGCAAAACTAGACATTACAAAAACATCTGTTTGTTGAAAATAGTCGCGTACCTCAGTTTGAGATTTATAACCAACAAAATTGACATTTTCAGTTAATTTCAACTGGAAAGTTAATTGTTGCAACTTTTGACGATCTGGACCATCACCAACGATTGTTAAGACAATATCTGGATGAGTTTGTTTTAATAAAGCTAGACTTTCAAGTAAGATTGGTAATCCTTTCGCCTCCGCCAATCGCCCCACAAATAGTAGACGTTTTCCTGATTCCTTGTGAGAAACCACATCAAATAATCCTGGATCAATACCACAATGAATAATATGCATTCGGTTCCACTTTTCAGTGGGTGCAAAAATCATCCCTTGGCTACGAGCATAGTAACTAATACAACAAACAAATAGCGATCGCTTGATTTTTTCATCTAGTCGCCATTGATACGCACGCAGAAAAATATACGGCCCATGGAGCGTAAAGCTATAAGTAAAACCACCCATTTCAGCCGCCAGCATAGCAACAGTACCACTAGCTTCAGCAATGTGGTTGTGCAAATGCTCGATTTGTCTGTTTTTAATTTGTTGAGCTACAATACCCGCTTCTAAAAAGTAGAAAAACTGATATAAACCACCCCGTAATCCTGGTTGACTGGTTGTAAATGCAAGTTTGATTGTTTTGAAATATCTCTTAGGAGAAGCTAACAATAAACTCAGGTGTGATAAAAATAAATTAATTGGGTTTGGAGGCAGAATATAGAAAGTGCGATCGCGTTCTTGTTTCTGTTCCACTCCAACTATATGTTCATCATCTGTGCGACGAGCAGAAAATGTATGTACCTCGACACCCATTTCTCGCAGGGTTGCGACTTCTCGCTGGATAAAGGTATCTGTTGCTCTGGGATATTCCCCAGTTAGATAAGCAATACGCATAGTTTAATTTAAAATTTAAAATTCAAATTCATCAAATCAACTAGTGGTCTGACAACCTTACTTTGAGGGGTAGAGTAGTAAACCGCCAAGACGCCAAGTGCGCCAAGAACAAGAAAAAAAGAGAATTTGAGAAGTTAATTCACCCGGTATACTTTGTGTGACAGACTACTAGATGGAAATAGGTGAAACTTGGATATCCAATAAATCAATATCGCTAGAACTTCGTTCTAAGGCTGTAACTAGTGAATATTTTGGTTTCCAGTGCAATACTTGCTGGGCGCGAGTGTTGCTGTAGCGTAGTGGTTTGAACCGAGCGTGCAATCTTGCTGGGATTAGAATGTGAGGTAGTTTGATCTTGCCAGTTAAAAGCGATTGGTTACACAGCCAAATTGTATGAGCCAGCAGGCGCATGAGTGTCCAGCTAATTGTAATGGTATGAGGTGAGCTTGGCATTATTTTTACTAATTGATTAGCATATACACTCTGAGTTGGCAAATCGTCATCGACGATATTTAGAGTTTTACCAATCGCTTTATCAGTTTCAGCTGCATTAACGATCGCTTCTGCACAGTTTTCTACATAAGTTAGAGGTATTTGAGCATTTCTACCAATGCGAATCCATAGGCGATCGCTCACCTTAACACCCAACAAAGCATTCCATAAATGCGATCGCCCGTAAATCATCCCAGGGCGGACAATTGTCACCTTTCCAGCATTTTTTGTCTCAAAGTCACGCACAATCTGTTCTTGCATCAGCTTAGTCTGGGTATAGATATCTCGCATTGCAGGTTGATGCTCAATGGGTGAATCTTCAGTGATAGTTGCACCAGAATCAATTCGTAAATAGTCAAATACTGAAAAGCTACTAATAGCCACCAGTCGCCACACTCCAGATGCAACCATTGCTTTCAGTAAGTTCTTTGTTGCCACAACAGTGTTAGCATACTGGGTAGCAAAATCTCCCTTTGTGGCTGCTGCTATGTGCATTACGACATCTACACCTTGCAATGCATTGATTAGGTTATCTGGTTTTTGTAGTAAATCTATGTGGACTAATTCTAATCCCGGATGATTGCACCAAGGTAGATTGGCAATACTTGTTGGTCTGACAACAGCGCGTACCTGAAACCCACGTCGCAGTGCTTCAGCAACGGTGTACTGTCCAAGAAAACCGGATGCTCCTGTTATTAGCAATTTCATATACAAAAAATGACCGTATTTTTACTGTTGTATATTTCTAGGGGTTATCTGGATCTGTCAATATGAACAGTACAGACGGCTGCATTCGCAATGTAAGTCGATACATTAACAATGTAAGCCGATACATTAACAATGTAGGTCGATACATTAACAATGTAAGTCCATACATTAACAATGTAGGTCGATACATTAACAATGTAGGTCGATACATTCGCAATGTAAGTCGATACATTCGCAATGTAAGTCTATTTTGCCCAAGGCATTGGTTCAATTGGCTCAAATGTAGTTGTTAATTTATAGGGAGAGCCTGTGTCTAAAGATTTTTGAATCGCAAGTACAATTTCATTATTGTGCAGAGAAAACTCAGCTGATAATCGACAAGGGCGATTTTCAATGATTGCAGATGCCATATCTGCTACACCTCGACAGAAATCCATTTGCTGGGCGCCTTTATACTTGAAGTGGGGAGCAGGTTTCACGAGTGAATAATTTTGCTTCCAAATACCTTCAAATCTCTTGCGGCGAATGTTGATACTGCGCCTGATGTAAACTGGCGCTCCATAATACCAACAATCATGAATGCCAAGTGTACCCGTATCACCAATAATCTTCAAAGAATGGTCATGGGGTGCAACAATACTGCAAGTTAATCTGGCAACTACACCAGATGTAAATTTTATACAGGCTACAGAAAAATCTGGAGTGTTAATATCTAAGGGTAACTCAGTTTGTTTATCTGGAATCAGACAGGATGAAAAAGCGCTGACTGACTGTGCAGGACCAAAGAAGGCAGTCAGCCATGTCACATAGTAACCTGCGTGTTCTAACGTACACCCGACTTCAAACTCATCTTTATAAGGCCAGGGAGTACCTGATGTACTCACCCATTTTTGATAAGGCATAAGGTGAACTAATCCATCATCCATTTCAGCATAAACAAGTCGAACTGTGCCAACCTGATTTTCTCGCAATGCTTTCCAAATTGTTTGAGCTGTTTCACTCAATAAACTGCATGGTGCTGAGGAAATATATAAACCCTGTCGTTGAGCTAAGTTGACTAGTTCCTCAGCTTGTGACATCTCCATTGCTAAAGGTTTCTCAGAATAAACGTGTTTACCAGCTTCTAAACAAGCTTTAGAAACAGAATAATGACTGCTGGGATTAGTTAAATTTAAGACGATATCAACTTGAGAATCATCAAGGAGTTCTTCTAAGGAACCATAAACACGAGGAATGCCATAATACGCAGCAAGTTTGTATGCGCGATCGCTAATGCGATCCATTACTCCTGATATCTGTAATTGTGGATGCAGGGAAAGTGTTTTGAGGTAATAGTCTGCTACATAGCCACAGCCAACAATAGCGATGGTTTTTTTAGATTGATCATTAACGCTTAGAGAGTTGGAATTGAGCTTTGCTTCCCCTGGTTTGATCACAAGACGAGCAGCTTTGGTTAAAGTCTTAACCAGCATTAAAATGCTCCTTTATATTCCACTATAATTGCTTGTCGATTTGATAATTTATACAAGAAAAA
Source organism: Westiellopsis prolifica IICB1 (assembly GCF_004323185.1). Lineage (GTDB taxonomy): Bacteria > Cyanobacteriota > Cyanobacteriia > Cyanobacteriales > Nostocaceae > Pelatocladus > Pelatocladus prolificus_A. Next base: position 695,663 of record NZ_NAPS01000001.1, on the reverse strand, counting down.
TTGGCTTTGACCAATTAATTGCGGGATGTTACCTAAAAGACAAAATAAGGCATAGGCGATCGCGTCTTTTTTCGCAAAACATCTATTTTGTGTATACTTGTAAGCTCGATAACCAGAGAAAAGGTAAGCTAGAAGTAGTAACAAAAAACTTAAAGCGTGAGTTGGTAAAAAAGTTGCGATCGCTAATAAAGGCAAAATCAAACTCCACACCCAAATCCGTACACTTTCTTTTACCCAATGGTGTTCGGGACTGCGACCGTGTAGCCAAGCGCCTTCAGCATAACCATGACCACTGCGAACTGAACGTTTCCACCATTGACCAAAACGAATCATTTGCCCATCATGCCATGTCATGTCTGCATCGAGACGCAAAATTTTGCCGCCAGCTTGTCGCAGGCGCACACACAGTTCTGGTTCCTCGCCGGCGATTAATAACGGATTGAATCCCCCTACTTTTTTCAAGGCTGTCACTCTGATCATTGAGTCACCACCACAGGCTTTAGCCTCACCTACAGAAGTGTTCCATTCAATGTCTAACAGGCGATTATATATAGAATTTTCGGGAAATTCCTCCCGACGCCGACCACAGACCACCACAACCTCTGGATGAGTATCTAATTCACGCACTGCTGTTTCTAACCATCCCTCCACAATCCAACAGTCTCCATCTACAAACTGCACATATTCAACTTCTGGTTTAACTTGCAACAGATACTCAAATCCTGCATTTCTCGCACGAGCTGCGGTAAAGGGAATAGATAAATCGAGTTCTACAACATGAACCCCAAGCAAACCAGCCAGCGCCACACTCGTATCTGTTGACCCAGAATCAACATAGACCACAGTTGTTGCTTTACCAATTACTGATAGCAAGCACTGCTGAAGACGCTTCCCTTCATTGCGTCCAATGACAACAACTCCAATTAATTGCAAGTTATGTACCTCCTTTCTTCCTGTTAGACATCTTCAGAAATTAACTATGCGTTGCCCAAAATCCTTGTAGAGACGTGAAATTTCACGTCTCTACATTCTTTTTCACCAGAGGTCTGTTGTTTATACTTTTGTGATGTGTTATTGGTTTGGTTTTGTTAATAGTAAAAGAAATCGTCATAAATAAAACCCAATAAAGATTAGGTAAATATAATAAACAACTCTCTGTAATATTGTTGATCGCCAAAAATATCAAATATATTAAAGGCCAAATATCTTCTGGCTTTTTACTCGCATATCCTAATTTTAAAGCTCTCGCAAAAGTCATAAAATAACAAAATAAAAATAGCCCTAAACCAATTAAACCAACATCAAGTGCCGTATCAACAAAGCCATTATGACCATGAGGTGGAACCCAGCCTGTACCAATTGCTTGACTCGTTTCAAGTGCGTAATTACTTTTAGGCGCCCAAAATGCACCACGTCCATAACCTAAGAATGGTTTTTCCATGAATCGAGTTAGTGCTACATTCCAAATTATTGTCCGCCCTGTTATAGTTGGGTCTCTACCTAAACCAGTAATTATTTCTACCCAATAAGTAAAAACTAGTAAGGAAATACATCCCAAAAGTAGAATTGTAATATCTATATAAATAACGCTAACTTTTCCTCGCCAGCGAAATTTTTTATAGAATATGATAATTAACATTAATATAAAAGAAAGAACTAGAGAAGTTCTTGAAGTGGAAAAAAACATAAATATCAATGACAGAAAAAGCCCAGAAATTCTGTATATCAACAAAGTATCTTTCGCCAAAGATAAAAAAGCTAATGAGCTTAACACCATCATGCTGCCAAGATAGTTTTTATGACCATATACTCCTTTCCAAGCTCCTGGATGATCTACCCAATGTCTCCCTATACCAGGAAATACATACACAAAAAATAAGCTTAAACACATGCCTATCAAGAGAGTATAAATAAGAATTTTTATTTGTTCTTTCAAGCTAAATCGTATAGCAAAATATAAACCAAAATTGGTCATCATCAAGATATCTCTGGAGTTAAGGAAGGTATAGTCTGGAAAGTCTGACCAGAGAAATGAAAAATAAGCTATTGCTGTTAATATAAAAAGTATCTTGTTACGATTGATGATGGCGATCGCATCTTGCCAAAAGAGAAAAACTAGCAAGGTAAATATTCCCCAAAGTGAGAATCTGATGAAGGTGATCAATCCCTCAGATAGAACTATACCCATTGATTGGGTTCCAAATATCCCTGAGAAAAAGCTTAAGCCTGAAATAATCAAAACTTTTTCGCCAAACCTCAGATATTTTCCTATATTGATTTTTTTCATTTTCTATGCTTCAAAAATCTGATTACTAAATTCTTAAACTTTGTCTCTTTCGGTACGAATCCATATTTTTTCAGGTAAAAATATAAATTTTAAATAAATAGGTATTTTCCATAAAATATAAAAAGGTATAGTCAAAATTTGACGAATATGTAAATCTTGATCAGCAAATTGACTCCAAGCTAAAAGTATTGATAAAAAGAAACAAAAGCCAGAAAAAATAACTATGATAGCTGGTATCCATGCTCCGGCTAATATTCCAAAAATTAGAGAAAGTGTCATCAATACCGACCAAATGATTACTAAAAGAGATAAAGGCGGTACGCATACATCTAGAGCAGTTACTAACAAATCCAATCTTTTTTGATAGATTGCTTCCTTCAACAAAAGAGGAACATAAGTCTGCATAGTTTGTAAAAGACCGTGTTCCCAGCGAGTTTTTTGGCTTTTGGCTGCTTGTAACTGCTGTGGTAAATAGCCAGTAACTTTTGCTTCTGGACAAAATAGTGGTTTGTGTCCTGCAATGGTCAAATCCAAACCAAGTTTTAAGTCTTCGACAATATGACCACTTGCTAAATTTACTGAGCGAATGACTGACCAAGGAAAAGCCATACCTGTACCATACAACAAGCAAGGCATTCCCAAGCGGGATGCTCCCAAAGGACGAACTAAGTTTTTAAGAATAATCGAAAATTGAGAGATTTGGTCTTTTGATGAGTGAGAGTTTTTTGGTCTGAGCATTAAATAAGTAGCTTGTACTGGTCGATTGCTTTTGATCGCACACTCACTTAGTTGAGCGATCGCGTCTGGATAGACTGTACAATCAGCATCAATAATTACAACTATGTCTGGAGGTTCAGACTCAATAAAGCGTAAGCCGTAGTCTAGAGCGTATCCTTTACCTTTACAGATAGCATCTTGGCGTTCAATGACTGTAGCGCCCACACTACGAGCAATCTCAGCTGTGGCATCATGACAATTGTCAGCAATCACAATCAAACGGTCTTGTGGTTTCAACGCACAGAGCAATTTTTCCAAGGTGTCACGAATGACAACTTCTTCATTGTGTGCCGGCACTAAGACAGTAACTTTAGTATTTTGCCATTGATCTGTGCAATGGGAAGAGGCGATCGCTAACACAGCAGCAGTACACTCTATTAGGAAAAATAAGCAGACTATCAATAAGACTGACGTGCTGATTAGTAAAATAACATGAGTAGACAAAAGCAAAATCTGACTAATTGACATGACACTGAATTATGTGAAGAGGTAAAAGGGTGTGGGAAACTGACTTCTAGTTAATAATTTTTGCGGGAATACCAATTGCTGTTGCTCCTGGTGGAACATCGCAGAGAACCACAGCATTAGCACCGATTTTGGCATAATCACCAATGGTGACTTTGCCTAATATTTTTGCACCGGCTCCAACTTCAACTCCTTTACCTAATCTCGGTGCATCATAGGGACGGTCTGCATAACGACTTCCTAATGTTACTCCTTGGCAAATTTGGGAGTCATCACCAATAGAAGCATAGGCGTTGATAATAATTGTTCCTTGGTGATGAATAACGACACGACGACCAAGTTTAACTGTGTAAAGTAGTTCAATCCCGTAGTGATTGCGAATTCTGCGATATAGCATGATGTAGAGAATGCTAAAAGGCAATTGTAAGATTTTGGGTTTAATTTTCTTGCGCCAAACTCCGAAGCGGTGAACAGCAACACTGCGGAACCCAGGTAAAGTCCAATCACGTCCGTGAGCTATCCAGTCTTCTTTGATTTGTTGCCAAAGACTTAAATTTGAGTCTTCTGTTTGCTTTTGATTTGCGAGCAAGTCTAGTTGAATACTCATCATTGATGACCTATGGTAGTTTTGTCAAATTGACCAGCCAAATCGACATTACAAGTATTTAAACGAACATGACATGAAAGGGTATTCGTTCACTCTATTGGATTTTTGCTAATCTTTCTAAGTCTGCAACACTCTTGCGATCGCGAAGGCTTGAGTAATAAAAGTAACTATTTGGTTCTTGCTTGACGTTAACAGCATTAGCAATTATTCCCAAGACATTCGCCTCAGAACGTTCTAGCAGAGACTTAGCAGCACCAGCGCTAGGCGAATCTAAAACACCGGGTCGAGTTACCAGCAAAATTCCATCTGCCATTTTCCCTAAAACTGCTGCATCTGCAATACCAACAAGAGGCGGTGTGTCAAAAATAACGTAATCATAGTTTTCTGCAAAAACATCAACTAAAGAGGTCATACCCTCAGAATCAATTAAAGCTAAAGGATTCGGAGGTATAACTCCTGCGGTCAGTACTGACAAAAATTCCGTAACTTTGTGTACTGCTTCCGAAAAAACTGCCTGACCAACAAGGAGATGACTCAAACCCACTGAGTTGATTAAACTCCATAAATGATGTTGTGTTGGTTTACGCATATCTGCATCAACTAGTAAAACTCGCTTACCTGATTGAGCGATGATCGCAGCCAAATTCGCAGATACTTCTGATTTCCCTTCAGCACTCACAGAACTAGTAACGACTATTTTGCGAACTTTCCGATGGCTAATAAATTTCAGGTTTGCTTGCAACATTTGATAGGCTTCATGAACTAATGTGCGAGGTGAAGTCGTGGTAATTACTTGTGGATAAACACCATCTTCTATATCTTGCACAGCACTCACAAAATTATTCGGTTTATATTTAGGAATTAACCCCAACAAAGTGTAACCAAAAAATGTTTCAGTTTCCTTAACTGTCTTTAATGATCGATCAATCAAGTCTACAAAAAATGCAGCAGCAATACTAAGTAACACACCCGCGAAAATACTCCCACTTGCTAACAAAATTTTGGTTTTAGAGATGACTGGCTTTTTGGGAATTTGTGCAGGTTGGACAATTCTGGCATTTCCAATAGTTTGCTTTTCTGCTACTTGAATTTCCTGTAATCTGGTAACAAGATTTTCATAGCCATTTTTAGCAGATTCTAACTTACGTTCTAAACTTTGTTGCTGTTTCTCTAAACTTGGCATCATCGCCAATTGTTGCTGATAATTCACTCGAATATTAAACAAAGTTCGGAATTTTTTCTCTAATCCCTGTCGTTCTGCTTTTAACTGCACATAATTATCAACCAAGCTTTCCCTTATTTTGCCTATTTGCAATTTACTAGGAGAAACTAAGGGAATTCCTGAATATTGCTGAGTTCGTTGTTGCAGTAAAGAATTGAGAGTTGATTGTTGATTTTTTAAGTCAATAATTATTGGGTTTTTTTCAGTGTAAATTGCCCTAGCGTTTGCTAACTTGGTTTGAACTTTTTGCAACTCAGTCAAAACTTCTTGAACACCAGGTATTTGACTTAAGGAAGCAACAGTTACTGCTTGATTTTCACTAACATTTAGTTGACTGGCTATCTGTGCTTCTTGAGCAGTCACATCTGCTAATGCAGCCTTGATTTGATTCATTTCTTGATCAAGTTTGGAAATGATATCAATAGCTGCACTTGATTCCTCTGCAAGCTGAATCACTCTATTTTGGATTTTAAACTGACGTAATGCTTCAGCTGCTCTTTCTAATTCTCGACGAGAATTAGGTAGTTGTTCTTTAATAAATTCACCAGCAGCAGAGACTTGAGCGCGGTTAGTTTGAATGTTGTTCTCTACATAAGACTTCATTAATTGATTGACTATTGCTGCGGCTAATTCAGGATCATTTGAGGCGTAGGAAACTTTGAGAACGTCTGTTCCTACAATTGGTTTAACGTTGATTTTGAGTAATTCCGGGTCAATTATTTTTCCTTGCTCATCTTTTAAATCTAGAGCAGTAATAACTTCTTGCAACATTGGATGGGAATTTACAATTACGGCTTGGGTTTCTAAAGGATTACCCTCACGCATTAAGGCTTCTAGATCCCCGATTTTTTCCCCTACTTTTGTCAGCGAGGATGTACGGTCTGATTTGAAAAGTAGTATACCATCTGCTTGGTATTCAGGTTTTTGCATGAATAGAGCTAAACCTGATAATCCAATGGAAGCAATAATGATTGATGCTATCAATTGCCAACGGCGTTTGAGAACAAGTATGTACTGTTGAATTTCTGTTTCTTGTGTGTAGCTATTAGTCTCCATACAACAAGTTTCCTTGTGGTGGTTATATACATGTATCACACTTAATAAGCCCCGGATTTCTGCACTACGACCTTCACAGTTTCTAGTAAAATTTTCAAATCAAGCCAAAGTGACCAATTCTCAATGTAATTAATATCTAGTTTCACCCCATCTTCAAAGTTATCAATATCAGAACGACCAGAAACCTGCCACAATCCGGTAATACCAGGTAAAACTTCTTGACGAATAAAGTGCTTTGTTTGAAACCTTTCAACATCCCTGCTAGGAAGAGGACGAGGACCAACTAAACTCATTTCTCCTACTAATACATTAAAGAGTTGCGGCAATTCATCTAAACTGTAAAGGCGGAGAAATTTACCTACTTGGGTAATTCGAGGATCATTTTTCATTTTAAAAAGAACACCATCTTTAATTTCATTGTTCTTTTCCAGAGATGCTTGGAGTTTTTCGGCATTGTTGACCATTGTCCGAAATTTCCAAATCTTAAAACTTTTTCCATGTAATCCGACTCGATTCTGTTGGAAGAATACTGGTCCTGGAGAGTCTAATTTAATTAGTATTGCTATCGCTAAATAAATCGGAGATAACAATAATAATAGTAAGACTGAAGACACAAGATCAAAACATCTTTTTAGCCAAAAATCACTACCTGCAATAATTGGTGCTGGAATTGTCATACAAGGAACTTGACCAAGCATCCAAAAGACTGATTTGGGGTAATAAATATCAGTTTCTATGGGTAGAATTCGTAAAATAATTCCAGCAGTCTGGAAATGCCAACAAACATAGAGACGGTTTTTGATGGCGTTCCAAGAAACAAAAGCTTCTGTGATCCCCTGTTTACGAAGATACTCAAAAGTCGCTTCTCGATTTACCAAATCTAGACAGCTAGGATCAGCAATTCCTTGCACTGTGTAGCAATTTTCTTTTTCAATTAATTGAGTATGATTTTTTTGGTCTTTATGATCAGTAATAAGAAAAACTGAATGACGAATTACTCCTTGATATCGAAGTTGTTTTGTAGCCAGTTCAAAAATGAAGCGATCGCAACAAACAAAGACTACAGAACTAACCCAAAATATCAGAAAAGTAGACCGTGATATATAACTATCTGGTTCGTAAAGAAAGGCTATGCATAAAAGTAAAATGTCTGATAATGATACTGCTTGAATCAAACCAAAATAGTTACGACGTTCTTTTCCCGGTTTATAGAGTCCTTTAACTGCGATTACACTTATCCCTGTGACTAACATAAGCATCAGTAAAGATATTTGTTCCGCCAACAGGAATTCTATGCTTGTTCCATAATATGCTGCTAACATCCATGCCGTAGTCAGAGCAATAATATCCAACGAAATCAGCGTTATTACTCGCAGTATCCTAATTTTTAATCCTCTTTGGATAGTCGTACCTTTCGCTGACCTCAAATCTGGTTTAAAAGTTGTAACTGTGAGAGTATTAGTTGTCATTATTTTGATCACCAAATTGATTTTTTTACCAACATCAAGCACTTACTAAGTTTATATTCATGTTTTGGATGATTTCTTGACTATGGGTTTCTAAGTTTTTGAAAATATTAGTAAATTGAATAAAAAAGCTTTATTCAAATTTTGTCACTCCAATGCGTTGTTTTAGTACCAACCAAATAAACAGAGGATTACCCATGATATAGCGTTTCCACAGGCGTCGGGGTTCAACTAATAAGCGGAAAAACCATTCCAAGCCAAATTTTTGCATCCATAATGGCGCTCGTTGCACCATATTACTCACAAGTTCAAAACTAACTCCAATACCAATTGAAATTGGTATATTTAATGTTTTGTAATTTTCATAAATCCAGAATTCCTGCTTGGGAGAACCTAAACCTACGAAAAGAATATCTGGTTTTGCTTCTTGAATTTTAGAGTTAATAATTGCTAGTTCTTCTGGTTGTGATTCAAAACCATATGGTGGGCAGTATGTGTCAACTATTTGAAGATTAGGATATCTTTTTTCTAGAACTTCCTTTGCTTTTGTAGATGCTCCGGGTCGTCCTCCTAAGAAGAAGATTTTTAGATCTTTTTGAGATGCGATCGCACATAATTTTTCAAACAAATCTGTGCCATTGACTCGACCCTTCAGTGATGTCTGCAAAAATTTTGCTGCCCATAATAGGGAAACCCCGTCTGGTACTACTAAAAAAGCGTGACGATAATATTCACGAAAACGAGAATCGTTTTGTAGCAGTACAACATGTTGTGCATTTGGGGTGACAACATATTTTGGCTCTTTTCCTACTAGTACGTGTTCAACAATCTGTTCAACAACTTCATTAAAACAAAGTTGGTCAATTTCCACACCACAAATATTAATCTTCATGGTTCACCCTGAATTAAGATTGTCAAGTATGGTTTTTTACATACTTGAGTAGATGCAATTAGTTTCTGGAATTACAGATTGGTTATCTTTTTGGAGCGTGGTCAAACGCTCTAGCTACAGCATTCCAAGCTAGTTTGGATTTCATGTTTGAGTCCAACGGTAAGGGACGGACTGCTAATTTATCTGAACGGGGAAAAAAATTTGATACCCAAGTGTATTTATCGCTCAATCCCCAAGTTAAAACTGCGATGACTGCTCGCTCATCTAGGACAATGTTCAAATAGTCTTCATAAATTCCTGCAACAATGCGATCGCGTACAATCGGATCTGAAGTTAATTTTTGATCTATCACATCTAGTTCAGTAATCAGAATTTTCAGACCGAGACTAGCCACATCTGCAAGAAAACTTCGCAATTTTTTAGCATTAAAGTCTGGTATGTGACCCATCAAATGAGATTGCATACCCAAAGCATGAATCGGTGTTCCTCTAGATTTCAGTCGCTCTAGCAGCTTCAAAACAGCAGTTCTTTTGGCTCCATCTTGGTAAGCTTCATACTCTAACCCATAATCGTTATAGACCAGCATAGCTTTAGGATCACTAGCCGCCGCTGTCCGAAAAGCAAGTTCGATGTAATCTACACCTAAAAACTCTAGCCAAGGCGACTTTCGTAAGCTGTCAGCTCGTCCATCATCTGGTTCTATCGCCTCGTTCACTACATCCCAAGAGTGTATTCTCCCCCTATAATGTTTAGTCACTGTTTTAATATGTTCCACTAAAAAGTTTTCTGCATTTTTGCAGTTAACTACTTCTTGAAACCACACAGGTAAAGCTTGATGCCAAACTAAAGTATGTCCACGGAAAAATATATTGTGAAATTGTGCAAACTGAGCTAACCAATCTGATTTGGTAAAGTCAAATTTTTTGGGAGTAGGTCGTATATTATCCCATTTCAGCTGATAATCTGGTACCAGCATATTACACTCCCTAATAAAGCTGGTTTTCAAATCTTTGTTTGATACCAAATCATCCTGTACAGCAGCAGCCCCATACATTAATCCTTTCGCTGTGGCACGATCTTTCAAAGAAGTTTTTCCAACTACTTTGAATTCTTTGCTTGAATTATCAAGTACTTGACTGTACATGAAATTTCTATCTGTTTCAATACCAACAGCGCTTGTTCCTGCTAAAACTGATAGGCTCGCATACAAAAAATGTCGTCTACTCAATGATACTTTTTTGAGCATATATAGGCTAGCAAATGGTCTTTATGTAAAACAAGTTTTGCTTATGTTAAACATCATAATAATTAGCTGAGATAGCAAAGCTTATAGAATTGATTATTTTGTTTTTTAACTTTGCCTCTAGCTTATTAAATATGAAAAAAACAATGCTTGAGTCAATTAGACTTGAGATAGATATTATCAAAAACATTAAACTTTATCTTCAATATTTTTTGTGATTCAAACTACTCATTATTAAATAAACAATAAGCAATTTGTATTGTTAGAACTGAGATCAACAAGACCATCTAAGTTCTAATCAACTATATTAATCACATATTTATTAATTTGTATTTGCTCTAATTTTACGCAAAAATCAGCATTTTATTACTGAAGTTGCTATTTTCATTCGAGCCAATTTATTAACTCGCTCTAGATTGTGTCTTTAGAAACAAAAAGGTTTTTTTGTAGCTAGCTACACTGAGAATGCACATATATATCTATTAGACATCTGGTGAAATTAAATATGCGTTATCCAGAACCCTGGTAGAGACGTAGCAGTGCTACGTCTCTACATTCTTTTTCACGCCTATGTCTATTGATGGATGATCAAATCATGCAAAATTTACCATCACGTATCCAGGCAAACATGATATGAATTATTTTCATATCATATCCTTTTGAACACTTATCATATATGTGAACAACTGTAGGTAATGGGTAATGGGAAAAATCAGTTACCTATTACCAACAAAACCAACCATATCGTAAGTAATTAGCCGGACTTGATATCATATGTCAGCTATTTGCAACCTATATTAAAATCGCAATCGTCAAAATAAGGTAGAATTCAAAATTCATTACTGACCAGCTTTAAAAGCAAAAAATAGCATTATTTACTTGCTGCTGCAAAGTATTTTTAGCTTTCAAAGGGTTTTCTAAAAGCCATCTATGTCATGCAACAATCTTACAGTAATGTTTATATTTATTTCAAGTAGCTAATTTCTAGCATAACTCGCGATAATTTGCTTGGATTGATTATATCGTTGCATGGAATGACGAATATATCGATTCTTTTGTATTTTTCAAATAATACTTGCTAAAAACAAACAAAACTATTTTAAAGAGAGATATGGCAATCCTAGATGATTTGTCATCATCGCAAATCCCAGAACCCTCACTTATTAAAGAAGTGGGGGTTCTTGTATCTCACAAATGATTTAGGAATGTTATATTGATACATGCATCAAGTAGGAGCTTGACAATAAACATTGTACAAAAACATCAAATAAGTAATATAAGTAGTTTGCATGAATATTCTGATTTTAAAATCTCAAAAATCAAATAACATTCAAATTAACATCTATAATAATGCTAACAATAAGAGTTATCTGGTAAATTTAACCCAATACAATTCGATTAAGAATTTTTTGTCATAATTTTGGGTATGTAGAGACGCTTCAAACAGCGCGTCTCTGGTGGGTTTAATATGAATCGATTTTGATTATCCGAACCGTACACCACCAGATAACAAAAAACGAATGACAAATGACGTAGACGCGCCAGCGGTCCCCGCAGGGTATGACAAATAACAACCCTCGCCAACCACCTACCATTCTTCAGCCCAGTAGATGATCTCTGAAGCTGATACATCAATGGCGACACCATAACTATCGCCATGATTCCACTTAAAATCAGAACTACTTCTATCGTTTGCACCCAACACTAATATTTCATAGGAGTTAGGAAAGGAATCTTGTTGAGAGTTACTAGTATAAAAAAAAGTAGTAGGAACACCATTAGCTAGGTTGGCATGAATATTAGTGTTACCACCAATGTATTTGTGTTTAGCTATAGCTTCGTATTGATTATGTAAATTGTTTATCTGTTCTTGTGGAAGTTTTAAGCGAAGTTGAAAAAAATTATTGTTGTTTCCTTGTAAAATGCCACGAGAGTAACCAAGACGAACATTCGAGGCATTAGTTGGAATTTTATAGGGAAAATGTCTGACTTGGTTTTGATTTAACCAAAGTTTATGCCGTATTTCTGGGTAACGTGAAGCATCTTGTATAGTTTTAACTTGATTGTTGCTGTTAAAAGCTTGTCTAAAAACGAAACCTACCCCAACAATACCAATACTGCCAACAAAGATGAAAACAATGATGGCAATTTGTACAAGTTGTGCAGACGCATAGTGTCTTTTTGGCAAACTTCGTTTCATTGAGTTGGGTTTTCATGATGATTGTATACCCAACTTTTATCTAAAATCGTAGAATTCCGGAATAGATTCTAAGTACATTTACGCAAAATTTACAGAAAATTTATTAAAGCAGTATAAGAAAATGGGGATTGGGCATGGGGCATGGGGCATGGGGCATTGGTTATTCTTCCCACACTTCCCCCACACTCCCTTGTCTTCCTGCTCGTTGCTCCCTCTTGTCTTTTTCTGATTAAGATTGCCTTCGTGATCTTAAAAGCTACCAAAAATCATACCAGCCAGTAGGATGAAACCAATCCAAACGTTTTGTCGGAACATTTCACCATATGCTGAATTAGGTAAATTTTGTTGATTTAAGCGAACAGACTGCCAAATCCAACCAGCAGTAGCAGCGACAAGACTAAACCAAAAAGCTAGGTGAAGATGAATAGCTATTCCTAACCAAGCAAGACAAAATATAGTACCAGTAAAGAAAACTATAATGGCGATCGCAGCATAATCACCAAAAAATAAAGCACTGGAATTTACACCAATACGTTTGTCGTCAGAGCGATCGCTCATAGCATAAACAGTATCAAATCCCAGCGTCCAAAGTACAGTCGCGCCCCAAAGTAGCCAAGTCGGTTGGGAAAGATTTTGTGTAACTGCACTCCAGCTAATCAACACCGCAAAACCCCAAGCAATTGATAACACCAATTGGGGAACAGGAAATACTCGTTTTGCGGCTGGATACAGCAAAATCACTGGCACTGCTGCCACAGACAACCAAAAAGAGATGGGGTTAAGATAGAAAGCAACAACCGCAGCACATCCTAAAGCCACGATCGCAATCACAATACCAACTTTTACAGAAAGCGCCCGCGATGCAAGGGGGCGATCGCGCGTTCTTTCCACTTCTGGATCTATATCTCTATCCCACAAATCATTGACAACACAGCCAGCAGCGCTTGTAGCAAGCGTTCCTAAAATGATTACGCCCACCAATGGTAGAGGCGGCTTTCCAGACGCTGCTAAAAATACAGCCCATAAGGCAGGTATCATCAAAATTAAACGTCCTTCCGGTTTGTGCCACCGTAATAATCGGATAATCACAAGCCAAGTAGGTTCCTGATTATGTTCTGGCGTACTGAGCATAGGGGACAGGGGAAAGGGGACAGGGGATTGGGGACAGGGGATTGGGGACAGGGGATTGGAAGGGAGATAAGGGAGAGATTTTTGATAGATTCTGCGGATCTCCCGATCCCCGATCCCTTATCCCCGATCCCTTATCCCCGATCCTTAATTCACACATCTTCACATATATAGAATAACTTTATTTGATATTTATATAAGCAACAGCTAAAGTGGCAACTTTGACTCAAAAGAAATAGTCACTTTGCTTGACCTCACAGAGAGAGTCAAAAACTCAGGCATAGTCAAAAACAGAGTCAATTTGATTATCTACTTTGTGAACAAACAAACTTTGTTATCGTCCGCAAGTCAGCTTTTGCCTTCTTTTACTTCATTTACAGAGAGAACAATAAATGGTCAATTTGGTTTCTGCTAGCTGGGGGAGTACGCCAACTCAAACAGACAAGCAACAGCGAATCATCGCAGCGATTGATTTGGGAACCAATTCTCTGCACATGGTAATTGTGCGGATTGAAACAACACTACCAGCATTCAGCATTATTGGTAGAGAAAAGGAAACTGTGAGATTGGGCGATCGCGATCTCGTCACAGGATGCTTAAAAGCAGAAGTGATCGAAAGAGCGATCGCTTGCTTGCGACGTTTCCAAGAAGTTGCTAAAACTCTCAACGTCGAAACAATCATTGCTGTCGCTACTAGTGCTGTCCGAGAAGCACCCAATGGTAAAGAGTTTATACATCAGGTAGAAGTTGAGTTGGGTTTGAGCATTGATTTGATATCTGGTCCCGAAGAAGCACGCCGGATTTATCTGGGTGTACTGTCGGGGATGGAATTTAATAACCAACCCCACATGATAGTTGATATTGGTGGTGGTTCCACAGAACTCATTTTGGGTGACACTCACCAAGCACGAACTCTCACCAGTACCAAAATAGGCGCAGTTCGCCTGACAAATGAATTAATTAACAGCGATCCTATTAGTAATGCTGAGTTTCAGTACCTACAAGCCTATGCACGGGGAATGTTAGAACGTTCTGTAGAAGAAGTACTGGCAAATCTAGAATATGGTGAACAACCCCGCTTAGTAGGAACATCCGGTTCGATTGAAACTCTGGCGATGATCAACGCCCGTGACAAATTAGGTTTTGTTCCCTCTACCCTCAATGGTTATCAGTTTAGCCTCAAAGACTTGCGGGAGTGGGTAAATCGTTTGCGGAAAATGACTAACCTCGAACGAGCGACTATTCCTGGAATGCCAGAGAAACGGTCAGAAGTGATACTGGCTGGGGCAGTAATATTACAGGAAGCAATGAATTTGTTAGGGTTAGAGACAATCGCAGTTTGTGAACGCGCCCTCCGTGAAGGCGTGATTGTAGACTGGATGCTCACCCACGGCTTAATTGAAGACCGCCTACGCTACCAAAGTTCGGTGCGCCAGCGCAGTGTGCTTAAAACTGCTAAGAAGTACCATGTCAACTTAGAACATAGCGATCGCGTTGCAGTCTTTGCCCTAAGTATCTTTGATCAAACTCAAGGCATACTCCACAATTGGGAAAGTGAACAAAGACAATTATTGTGGGCTGCGGCAATACTTCACAATTGTGGTCATTTTGTCAACCATGACTCTCATCACAAACATTCATACTACTTAATTCGTAACGGCGACTTGCTCGGTTACAGCGAAACCGAGATGGAAATTATCGCCAATATAGCCCGTTATCATCGCAAATCCCCACCCAAGAAAAAACATGAGAATTTTCGCAATTTGCTACACAAAGAACACCGACAAATCGTGAGTCATTTGAGTGCAATTCTACGATTAGCAGTTGCACTAGATCGGCGACAAATCGGAGCAATCCAGGAATTGCAATGTGAATTTATTCCAAATACACGAGAATTGAAAATGCGAGTTTTCCCATCTCGTCCTGATGATCAATGCTCTTTAGAACTCTGGAATTTGGATTATAAAAAAGGAGTATTTGAGTCAGAATTTGATGTGAAATTAGTAGCAAATTTGGAAAAATCTGCTGTGATAGTTCAGTAAACAAGTAAAGACGCATAATTTGTATTTCGCTGACGAGTGTTTGATACTCACGACGAGTGTTTGATACTCACGACGAGTGTTTGATACTCGGCGATGAGTGTTTGATACTCGAGTACGAGTGTTTGATACTCACGACGAATGTTTGATACTCG
>NZ_NAPS01000001.1:674238-680107 GCF_004323185.1 Westiellopsis prolifica IICB1 | reverse complement strand
ACGAATGTTTGATACTCGAGTACGAGTGTTTGATACTCACGACGAGTGTTTGATACTCGGCGATGAGTGTTTGATACTCGAGTACGAGTGTTTAATACTCACGACGAGTGTTTGATACTCGGCGATGAGTGTTTGATACTCGGCGATGAGTGTTTGATACTCGAGTACGAGTGTTTAATACTCACGACGAGTGTTTAATACTCAGGACGAGTGTTTGATACTCGCGGGAGCATCCCAATTTTTTCAAAATACCGCAAAGCAAAGGGTTTAAACCCTTTGCTAATAGCACAAGTCGTCTTTATACGACTTAATAAAATCAAACAGTCTGCTTTAAGCAGACTTTCACTATAAGACTGCGATTTCAATCGCAGGCGTTTTTTTGAACATTTGGGATGCTCCCTATATTCGCTGACAAGGGAGAGTAAAAGACAAGGGAAAATCTATCAAAAATATTCAACCCGTCCCCGTGTTCCCCTTCCCCACACTCCCCCCACTCCCAGACGCGATGAATCGCGTCTCTACATTACTTCCCACACTTCCAGACGCGATGAATCGCGTCTCTACATTACTTCCCACACTCCAAGCACTTCCGAAAGGGAGTATATCAAGCAACTTCTTGGTGATCTACGCAGTCATAGGTGATCATTGTTTGAAGCCTATGTGAAATTTTCTACCCAGTCAATGATGAAAAAGTTTGTTAAATCGTGTAAGAAATTGTTTGTGTGGAATGCTCGTCAAAGTAGTCAACGCAACATAGTTTTTTTTGTTGTGGTGGTGACTTTGTCTATGGTTGCTACGATGATGTTATCTTTTCCCTTACCAGCTCAAAATTTACCTACCCGTTCGCAAACAGCAGAGTTAAGGGGGGTGTGGTTAACCAATATTGATAGTAATGTTTTGTTTGAGAGCGATCGCCTCAAGAGTGCGTTACAAAATCTTAAACAGCTAAACTTTAACGTTGTCTATCCAACTGTCTGGAATTGGGGTTGGACGCTGTATCCTAGTAAAGTGGCTCAAACAGTGATTGGGCGATCGCTTGATCCAGAACCAGGTCTGCAAGGTCGAGATATGCTCAAAGAAGCAGTCAACGTTGGTCATCAACAAGGCTTAAAAGTTATTCCCTGGTTTGAGTTTGGCTTTATGGCCCCTGCTGACTCCCAATTAGCAAAACGTCGTCCTCAATGGCTAACTAGTCGCCGAGATGGTAGCAAAATTTGGAAAGAAGGTACTCACGATAGAGTTTGGCTAAATCCCTTTCGACCGGAAGTGCAACAATTCACCCAAGATTTAATCGTAGAAATAGTGAGAAATTACGACATCGATGGTATTCAATTTGATGATCATTTTGGCTTGCCATCGGAGTTAGGATACGATGCTTATACAGTCGCCTTATACAAAAAAGAACACGGTGGTAAAGCACCACCTGCTAACTCTAAAGATCCAGAATGGCTGCGGTGGCGAGCAAACAAAATTACTAATTATATGAAGCGGGTATTTACTGCAATCAAAACTGCGAACAAGAATTGTATTGTTTCCGTAGCACCTAATCCGCAACGCTTTTCCTACGAATTCTTTTTGGCAGACTGGGAAAAATGGGAAAGAATGGGACTTGTAGAAGATTTAGTCATCCAAGTGTATCGAGATGATCCCAATGTCTTTAAGACTGAATTAGAGTATCCAGAAGTCAAAACTGCTAAAAGTCATATACCTGTAAGTATCGGGATTATGACAGGACTCAAACGTAAACACGTACCGATGACACAGATTGGTCAACAAGTTCAACAAGTACGCGATCGCAATTTTGCTGGTGTCTCTTTCTTTTTCTACGAAAGTTTGTGGAACATGACCAAAGAAGCACCCCAACAACGCCAAACAGGTTTAAAAAATCTTTTCCCCACACCAACTGCTTACCCAAATTTAATCGCAGGCTGGAAACCATAATACCAATTTGAAAAAAGAATGCGACAAATAGACCATTTGTAGAGACGCGATTTATCGCGTCTTTTTGTAGAAACCCGATTTATCGCGTCTTTTTGTAGAAACCCGATTTTCTATCCAATCCCCAAACGCCCAGCTAAACCGGGAGTTAGAGGTAACAGAGTCGCAATCATTAAGAATAAAGCCAAAAGACCCAAAGCGGCACGTGCATCGTCTGGTTCAGTGATTTCATCTAAGCTGGGGCGTTCTAAATCACGTTGTAAAAACAGAATCACAATCGCCCAGTACATTGCTAAAGGATTACCCAAAGCTACTAATCCTAGCAAAATTAAAGTTGCAAAGGTCGCCCGACCAGCAGTTTTGCGTCCGTAAATGGCTTGGACAATTCGACCACCATCAAGTTGTCCAGCAGGTATTAAATTTAAAGCTGTGATTACCAACCCCAGCCAACCAATTATCACCAAGGGATGTACATCTACCAATGGTGACTGCAAAGCCGAACCAAGGACAACTTTTGCCAAGCTACCTACCAAAATCGAACCTTGGAAAAACTGATTGGGTAATTGAAACATACTACCCGGATGAGAAAGCAGTAATCCCGTAATCAGCATCACCACAGACACAATTCCACCAGCAGCTGGTCCAGCCAAGGCGATATCAAATAATACCTTACGGTTGGGTAACAAAGACTCAAAACGAGTGATTGCTCCAAAAGATCCAATTTGCACAGCTGGTAAAAAATAAGGCCAGCTGAGGCGGATTTTGTGACGACGAGCAAGCAACCAATGACCAATTTCATGGGACAGTAAAACGACTAAAATTCCCAAACCGATAGGTAAAGTTTCTTGCAAGCGTGCGAAATCGGCAAATAAATCAAAACCTTGCAAAATGCCCGACGCTTCTAAACTTGTGACTACGGTTGCTATCAGCAGAATAATCGCAAAGACTTTTTGCGATAGGCTCATCGGGCGAGGATCATTGCGACTGGGTAAGACAATCACCACTGGTTTGCCATCAGTGTTTTCCACTAAGTAAAGGCGATACTTGTCACCAATAATTTCCTGTAACTTAGTAGTCAGACGATTGTGAACCATTTCTGATTCTCCGCGCAGATTCCCTTTAAAAATAGCTCCTTCTTGATACGCAATGGTTTCTGTGGCAAAAAATGTATCCAGACCGAAAATACCTTTGATAGCGTTCAAATCTTCTTCTGGAATTGACAGAACTTCTGGTTGAACTTGGAGAGGTTCAACGGTCGGTGTTGTTTGTGATGTCGAAGTAGATTCTTGTTCAGCTAGCTTTTGTGTGGCTCGTTGTCTGAGAATTACATCTTGTCCAGCTGCTCTTAACTGTCTGCCCAAATAGATGTAAATTGCGGTAGAAATCACAAGTAACAAGAGGATGGCTACTATATTGATGTAAATCCCAGCAGCAAATAAGCCAAAAAACACTAGCCAAGGAGCCATTAAAACCACTGACTGTAACCAGGCGAAGATTCCCAGCTTGCCATAGGGTCTAGCACGATAAAAGCCCCAACCCAAGATTCCGAAAGCGACTAATAGGATTGTCGCAATGATAGGAGTCTCTGATGCAGTAAACATTTCCAAACCCTTCGCCTCGTAAAATCAAGCCTGAATTTAGTCAGGTTTTACAGATATTAATAATTTATCAATATATGTAGATGGGATGGATGTGAGGAGTTGCGATCGCAAAACTTAGGTTAATTATTATCCTGTGGTATTACCTCGCTAGTTTGTTCTTTAATTTGTTTTTGTGGTTTCTGTTGTAATTGACTTTCAAGGTTAAGATTTTGCTTGACTTCCTGTGTTGGAACTACTACTTCTGGTGGATTTGACTGTTTTGAACTCCTGTTTGGCAGGATTGGTACAATAACTGAACTAGAATCTTTGGTTGGTGATGGTTGTGGGGCAAGTTTCAGTTTAATCGGAGATGGTGATTGAGTTTGTGAGGGTGTAGAAGAAGTTTGACGAGAGTTCCGATATTCTCGCAGTTTTTCCACTAGAGATGGTGATGAAGAAGTATTAGGCGTAATCGGTGAGAGTCTTTGTGTTGGCGATTGTTGCTGTTGTGATTCTTCTGTGGTGGAATTGTTGTTAGTTGATGGTTCTATGGTGTTGGTGTTGCGAGTTGAGGTTTCTGTTTCTGGTTGGGAAGAACGCCGATTGCGCCTGCGTCGCTTAGAAGGGGTAGTAGAGACAGACGCGGAGTTGACTGTTGATTGGGAAGTTCCAAAAGGTGTAGGCGAAGGTGAATTTGTAGATTGTATTTCTGCTGAAGTACTTTGATTAGGCTGTTCAAAAACTGGTTTCGGGGATGGTGGTTGAGGCCTATTCAACATGGAAGTTATACCAAAACCTGCGGTTGCAGCAACAACAGCGACACCGGTACCCAAAAGTATTTTAGGCGATCGCAATTTTTTATGAGCAGGAGTAATCTTGGCAAACAGTGATGAAATTCTTTTTTTGTTTGTTATTTTTTCTTGATGTAAATTTTCTTGGTGCAACTGAGCAGATAAATCAATAGTTGGCACTACCTGTGTAACTTTTGGCATTGGTATGTGATTTGTTACATCTCCTGGTAGCAGTTTTAACCATTCTGCTACTGTTTGGGGACGAAACTTGGCTTCAATTGCCATACCACGCATCACAGCTTGATTGACTGCTGCACTTAAATGGGGTTGTAATTCGCGGGGTGTAGGCATTTGTTCGCGATCGCGCAACAATGCAGGCATGGGTACTTGTCCTGTCAAAAATGAGTACAATGTTGCTGCTAAACCGTAAACATCCGTTGCAGGTGTGCGTGTTGCTTGTGACAAGTATTGCTCAATTGGCGAATAGCCCTCAGATACCATACCTGTGTGAGTTTGTCTCACCCCACTATTAAATTCACGAGCAATACCAAAATCAATCAGTACTACTTCCTGAGTTCCTTGGCGGAGAATAATATTATCTGGCTTGACATCTCGATGCAGCAAACCATTTTGATGCACCACTTGCAAAGCAGCGCCGATTTGACGAATATAATGAATCGCTGTCGCCTCTGGTAAAGGAATTCCCGGTAAAATGTAAGCCTCGCCTAAAGTATCACCGGGAATGTATTCCATCACCATGTATGGCAACCCATTCTCGACAAAAAAATCACTGATCCGGACAATATTGGGGTGGACACATGTAGCCAAACGCCTCGCCTCATCCTGAAACTGACGCTCAAACTTGGCAAAATCAGGATGTTGTCTGAGCTTTTCATTCAGGGTTTTAATCACCACTACATGATTTAAAAAGTGATGAGTAGCTTTGAAAGTAATACCAAAGCCTCCCCGACCAATTTCCTGGTCTAAGGTATACTTACCACCCTGCAATTTTGTACCAGCTTGCATAGTATTTTGATTTGGGATTGGAGATTTAGATCTGGGCATCCATCTTTAGATTTTAGATTAGCGTCAAATATTATCCTAATAATCAAAAATGGGATCGGGGATCGGGGAAGGTGGGGCCCCCTCTGGGGATAAGCAGGGCTGTTTCATTCTAAAAAGGAAAATAGTAATAGGATATTATGGGCACAATGTCGTATTGCTCTGGTTAGGGAATCAAAACCATTGTGACGAAACAAGTTAATTACAAAACTGCGAAGAATGGAGAAATTTGCAGATGCATAACCATCAACCATTTGTGCCTTGTCTTCATCAAACACAACATCTTTGACCCAATGTCATCGATTTTCTACACCCCAATGACCACGAATGCCTTGGGCAAAATCTGAAGCTTCAAGGGTCATTGAACTTATGTAATATACGGTTTCCTCATAAGGCTTACCAGCACGAGTACCAAGACGTTCAACTTGAACTATTCGTTTTAGCCCAACCCAATCATTGGAAATATGATCCAAATTATCAAACACCGATACCCGACGT
>NZ_NAPS01000001.1:584236-673253 GCF_004323185.1 Westiellopsis prolifica IICB1 | reverse complement strand
CCCGATCCCCTTTCCCCGATCCCCTAGAGTCACCCATTCAGGTGAAGTGAAGAATACTTGGGAAGGGTTAACATCAAATAAAAGTTAAGAAACTATAAGTTCGCTATTTATACTCATTTTCTCTCTCACGCAAGATGAATGTTAACAGAACTTAAGCTCTATAGAAAGTTAATGATATTGCCTACAACAGATAAAGATTTCTAATCAATGTTTCTGCTTTACCTCCCCCCATATCATCTTTAAATCCAAGTTATTCCTCAAGGCTGCTGTAATGAATACGTATATAGAAATTCCCGTTATTGGCAAAATAAAGTATCCCCAACGCTGGCTAATTGGGCTAGTTGCAGCTGGTATTTTGGTTGTTGGCGGCACTACAACTTATACTTTGGTAAATCGGGGAGCAAGTAGAGAAGATATTGCGGCACTTACTATTCCTGTAGAAGCAAAAGATGTTACCTTGCGGATCACTGCCAGTGGTAAGGTAGTGCCAGATCAAAGCGTGAATATTAGCCCAAAACAACCGGGTATTGTTGCAGAGTTAAAGGTTGAACAAGGCGATCGCGTCCAAAAGGGACAAATTCTGGCTGTGATGGATAGTGCAAATGTCAAGACTCAAATTTTACAATATCAAGCCAGCTTACAACAAGCCAAAGCACAGTTAGCTGAAGCCCAAGCTGGGAGTCGCCCTCAAGAAATTACTCAAGCTAGAGCGCGTCTAGCACAAGCAGAAGCACAGCTTGAGGAAGCTATAACTGGAACTCGTGTAGAAGAAATTGCTCAAGCAGAAGCAGATGTTAATAAATTTGAAGCACAATTGCAGCAAGCTCGTTCTCGTTTGGAATTAGCATCTGTGCGAGTCAAGCGCCGAGAATATCCAGTTTCCCAAGGAGCGATATCTCGTGATTCATTGGATGAAGCATTGGCTGAAGAACGAAACGCTAAAGATAATCTCCAACAAGCTCAAGCGAGTCTCCAATCTGCTAGACAACAACTCATAAAGCTACGCAATGGCTCTCGTTCTGAAGAAATTGATCGTCAAAAAGCCGCCGTTGCAGAAGCCAAAGCTGCATTAAAGTTGCTGGAAAACGGTACACGTCCAGAAATTATTGCTCAACGTCAAGCAGCAGTGGCTGTTGCTGACGCCCAATTAAAATCGGCTCAGGTAAATTTAGAAGATACAGTTATCCGCGCTCCCTTTGCAGGAATTGTCACTCAGAAATATGCTAACGACGGAGCCTATGTAGCACCGACTACTTCTGCTTCTTCGAGTGCTTCGGCTACTTCCAGTTCTATCGTGGCTCTAGCTAAAGGTTTAGAGGTATTAGCCCAAGTTCCAGAAGCCGATATTGGCAGAATCAAAGAGGGACAACAGGTAGAAATTGTTACCGATGCTTATCCTGACCAAGTATTTAAAGGTCGTGTGCGCCTGATTGCTCCTGAAGCCGTCAAAGAAGAAGGCGTGACATTATTCCAAGTGCGAGTAACGATTAATACTGGTCAAGAACAATTACGTTCTGGCTTAAATGTTGATTTGACGTTTTTAGGTGATCAAGTAGACGATGCCTTACTAGTACCAACCGTAGCAATTGTGACGGAAAAAGGTGACACTGGAGTACTTGTCCCAGATGCTCAAAATAAACCCCTGTTCCGTTCAGTAACAGTAGGGGCGCAGGTAAAAGATCAAACTCAGGTTGTGTCTGGTGTTAAAGAAGGCGATCGCGTATTTATCAACCCACCCAAAGACTATAAACGTGAACAGCAAGCAAAAGAACAAAAATGAACCTAGCAGAAAGCATCAAAATGGCAGGAAAAACCCTGCTGTCTAATAAATTACGTAGCACTCTCACCATGTTGGGTATCGTCATTGGTAATGCTTCGGTAATTGCTATGATTGGTATTGGTGAAGCTGGACAAAAGTATGTCAATAAGCAATTAGAATCTTTGGGACCAAATGTGTTGTTTGTGCTTCCTGGAAATCGGGAAACACAACGTATTTCTTTTGAAGTACCGAAAACTCTCGTTTTGGCTGATGCAGAAGCGATCGCTACTCAAGTACCAACGGTAGCAGGAGTTGCACCAGAGTTGAATAGAAGACAAGCAGTTAGTTACCGAAACCGCAATACCAACGTCAACATTATTGGCACAACTTCCACTTTCCCAGAGGTACGGGATTTCAACACTACTAAAGGACGGTTTTTCACCGAAGTAGATACTAAGCGCAATAATCAAGTTACGGTGCTAGGTGCAAAATTGGCAGAAAGACTTTTTGGTAGTAGTAATCCTGTCGGCGCACAATTACGAATCAAAAATTCCAGCTTTCAAGTCATTGGTGTGTTGGAAGCTAAAGGCTCAAGCTTGGGTGCAGATTATGACGAAGCAGCATTAATACCAATCACTACATCTGCGAACCGATTGGTGGGACGAAATTCTCCCTATGGGATCGGTCTAGATTATATTGTCCTCTCGGCTCGTGATGCAAATAGTGTTGATGCAGCAGAATTTCAAATTACAAATTTGCTCCGTCAGCGACACAAAATCAATGGTGAAGATGATTTTACAATCCGCACTCAAAAAGATGCAATGCAAACTATCGGTCAAATCACTAGTGCGTTGACAATTATGTTAGCTGCGATCGCGGCTATTTCTTTGATTGTTGGCGGTATTGGCATCATGAATATTATGCTTGTTTCTGTCACCGAACGTACTCAAGAAATTGGATTGCGGAAAGCAATTGGTGCAACCCAGCAAGATATTTTATTACAATTCATCATTGAAGCCGTGATTCTCTCAGCAGCAGGTGGTTTGATTGGAACTGCGATCGGTGTCGGTGGTATTTTGTTAGTAGCAGCCTTAACACCATTAGATGCAGGTCTTTCTGTTGTCGCTATTAGTCTTACAGTCGGCGTTTCTGGTGGTATAGGTTTATTCTTTGGCGTTGTTCCTGCTCGTCGTGCTGCTCAACTCGACCCAATTGTAGCGTTAAGAAGCGCTTAATTTTGTGAAAGGTTTGTAGTAAGTGCTTTAGCACTCAAGCGTTATTAAGAAGCATCGACATGTTTCGTCATAACATCAGCATGTTTTGCTATAACATCAGCATGTTTCGTTATAACATCAGCATGTTTTGCTATAACATCAGCATGTTTCGTTATAACATCAGCATGTTTTGCTATAACATCAGCATGTTTTGCCATAACAGATTATGAACAAACGAACCACATGACTTCCTGTAAAGGTAGGACGCATTAGACGCGCAAGCGGATTCCCGCAGAGTAGAACGCAAAGTTAGCATAACTCTAAAGGGTTTTTGCGTCTCCCGTGAATTTTTGAAAAATTGGGATGCTCCCCCACTTTCAAATCAACAATCAGATAACTAATGACTCTTGATGATTCGATGAGAAATCAATAAATCACCTGCTAAAAGAAAGAAAAACAAAATACCTTGAAAAATTCCTGCTAAAGCTAAGGGAAGTCCTAATTTGATCTGTAATAATTCACTGCCAACATAAAATAGTGCCATCAATAAACTTGATAAAATAATTCCCAATGGGTGTAAGCGACCAATAAATGCAGCCAGGATAGCAGCATAACCGTAACCAGGAGAAATAAAAGGGCGCAATTGTCCAATGGGACCGAGAACTTCACACGCACCTGCTAAACCTGCTAAACCACCACTGATAATTAAAGTTAGCCAAATAATTCTCCCGCTTTTTATTCCAGCATAATTTGCAGCCCTAGGACTTGCACCAACTAAGCGCACACTAAAACCAAAAAATGTTTGTCGCAGCATTCCCCAAATTAATAATGCTGCTACCAAAGCGAAAATTACACCCAAATGCAAGCGTGTTCCGATAATTAATGATGGTAAGCTGGCATATTCACTAAAAGGTGCAGATTCGGGAAAATTATATCCTTGTGGATCTTTTAAGATTCCTCTAACTAAATAATTTAAGATAGAAATTGCTATATAATTCAGCATCAAACTAGTAAGGATTTCATTGGTATGAAACTTCACTCTTAATACAGCAGGAATGCTAGCCCAAATTGCACCACCTATTATCCCAGCCAGTAAACAAAATAAAAGTAAAATATAGTTATCAAAATTAGCAAATATTAAAGCGATCGCACTAGAAAAAATTGCCCCAAGAGTAAATTGTCCCTCTGCACCAATATTCCAAACTTGGGCTTGAAAACATATAGCTAAACCAACTGCAATCAACATAATTGGTGCTGCTTTAACTGCGATTTCTGTGATTCCGTGCAAACTACTTAAAGGCGAGATAAATAAAGTAGTAAATGCTGTGAGGGGAGATTTACCCAACAAACGAAATAGAAAAAAACCTACAATTATTGTTCCTAGTAATGCTAGTAGAGGTGATAAAACTAACCAAATTTTTGCAGGTTGTTCACGGGGTTCTAATTTGAAATCAAACAAAACCAATTCCTCCCATCCAACGGCCAATTTGCTCGCGACTAATATCTGCTATTGGTACGAAAGGAGAAAGTTGTCCTTTGTAAATTACGCCAATGCGATCGCACAACATCAACAACTCATCCAAATCTTCAGAAATCACCAGCACCCCTGCACCCAAATCTCGGATTTCGATTAAAGCTTCATGAATAGTCGCAGTTGCATTCACATCTACACCCCAACTCGGATGTGCTGCAATCAATATGGTCGGGTTTTGCTGAATCTCTCGCCCGATAATAAACTTTTGCAGATTACCACCCGATAAACTCCCAGCAAGAGAATTTAACCCCGCCTGTTTGACATTAAAAGCACTGCAAATTCTACTAGTCCAAGTTTTTAACTTGCGCTGCCGGATTATACCACGCCGCACTAACCCTTGTGAGTAACCAGTTAATAGAGCATTTTCCGAAAGACTCATATTCGGCACAACACCCACTCCCAAGCGTTCTTCTGGCACGTATCCCAAACCCAAACGCCGACGTTTGAGGGTATCATAATCACCAATAGATATTTCTCCCAACCTAATCATATCTGCCTGAGGACAGATGATTTCACCGCTTAAAGCTGCAATAAGTTCACTTTGTCCATTCCCCGCGACTCCTGCAATACCAACAATTTCACCACTGTGAACCTCTAAATTAATGTGCTGCAACGTTGTTCCCAAAGAATGCTTTGATTCCAAGCACAAATCGCGAACTTGCAAGTAAATTGGGGATCGGGGATTCTCCAGAGGAGACGCTACGCGAACGGGGAGCGGGAACAGATTTGTTAAATAATTCTCCCCACACTCCAAGCACTCCCTGCTTCCTTGTCCCAAAATCTCATCCTCGCCAACCATCATCTTTGCCAAACTCTGAATTGTCTCTGCTTGGGGGTTACATTCTGCGACTACCTCGCCATTTCTTAATACTGTTGCGTGAGTGCATAGCGATCGCACTTCTTGTAATTTGTGACTGCTAAATAAAATGCTGCAACCACTAGCAGTAATTTGGCGCAAGGTCACGAATAGGTTTTCTGTTTCTTGGGGAGTCAACACCGCTGTGGGTTCATCCAAAATTAGTAACTTGGTTGCAACACATAAACAACGGATGATTTCTACTCGCTGCTTTTCACCTACAGATAATGTATGAACTGGGCGATCAGGATTGATATCTAAACCGTATTCTTGAGATAAAACACGAATCTTGCGCTTAATTGCTGTTAAATCCCATTTTTCCTTAGGAGGAAGTGCAAGGGCGATATTTTCTGTTACAGTCAGGGTTTCAAATAAACAAAAGTGCTGGAATACCATACCAATTCCTAGCGATCGCGCTTTTGTTGGGTGATTAATATTAATCTGTTGTCCTTGCCAAAAAATTTCACCATGATCAGGACGCACCACCCCGTAGATAATTTTCATGAGGGTACTTTTACCCGCCCCATTTTCTCCTAACAAAGCATGAATTTCACCTGGTTGAATTGTCAAATTCACCTGCTTGTTTGCTATATAACCAAGGTAAGATTTACTAATATTGCTAACTTGCAAACGGGGAATCATAGAATTTTAGTGACTATTTTCAATTTTATCCTTGTGGCGAAGCAAGAATATTGAAGATCAAAAGTATCTAGACGGAAATTGTCCTAGTAAGCTGTGTAGTTTTTAGTAAACTCACAAAATCCTATCATTGGAAACAAAATTTTATGTCACTAGAACAAGTAAATGCTTTTTATGAGCTTTTAAATTCAGATCAAGTCCTCTACGAGCAATATTATAATAAATGCTCTAATAAAGGTGTTTTTGGTATCTGGGATTGGGACAAAACTAAAATAGTTGATTTTGCTGCTTCTATTGGTTTCAATTTCACTGAAACTGAGTTAGATTTCGCATGGTTTGGTGAAAATTTTAGTCTTTGTGTAGGATTTAGAGGTTATTAATCAAACAAAAATAAAATTACTTTAGGGAAGTTAGTACGTTGAACTGCTTCCCTCTGTTGTCATACCTTATAGCCATTCACCTCCACGGAAACGCCACCGAGGAAATATGATTCGCATTAAGGATTGCGAAGCAATAAAAACTGCTAGCCAAACAACACTATAATGTGCAAATATCCAGAAAGGAGATAATCGTTCTTTGGGAATTAATACAGGTAAAAAGCCAAAAACTTTGATTCCACAAAG
This sequence comes from Westiellopsis prolifica IICB1, assembly GCF_004323185.1. GTDB lineage: Bacteria > Cyanobacteriota > Cyanobacteriia > Cyanobacteriales > Nostocaceae > Pelatocladus > Pelatocladus prolificus_A. The sequence continues at coordinate 666,628 of NZ_NAPS01000001.1, read as the reverse complement.
TATAAATATAAATTCCCAGATACCAGCTAATACTTGATAAAGTGCTGGCCAATCTCTATCCCAGCGTTTTTTTTGGATTTGGTCATACACTATATCCCAAACAATTCCAAATATAGCGACATATATAATGATCCAAAAATAAACTATGCCAGGGGGAGAAGCAACTAAACCCAATGCAAAGGGTATGGATACGAATATACCTACAGTTGCTAGTAATAATAATCGAGTTTGCCAGCGACCTAATAAAGTGGGAGTCATCTTTATAAAATTCAAAATTCAAAATTCAAAATTCCTGACTGGAATGCCAAGGGTGTACAAAATTCCAGACTCAAAAATCAGAAAGAATAATTTTTGATCTTATTTCAGATGTTATCTTTTTTTGAGGTTGAAAAATAGGATTTATGTTGATAAGTTGCGATCGCTTCCCAATGAGTAACATCTGCTAATAAAGCTTGATAACCTAAGGTATTGGGGTGAAGACCGTCATGACTCAGGCGTTTTGACCACCAATCCCTACCACGTTCAGTCCATTTTCGGAAGATATCAAGATAGGGAATTCCCCTTTGCAGACAAGCTATTCTAGTTGCTTCTTTGTAGTGGTGCTGATCTGTGTGATTGTAATACAAGCAATCAAGAAATGGCATTTTTGACTCATCAACAGGTGTCATACCGACAAATAATACAGGACACAGTTGCTGGGCCATTTCGAGTAAGGAAGTGATTTGTGTTTGAAAAGTTTCAAAGTCTGTATAATTGCGTCCATTGGGACGACCTAAGCGGGCTGAGTCATTGACACCGACTGAGAGAATGATTAAATCTGGAACTTGATTGCGTAGTTCACCACGATGACGAAATTCAACTTCTAATCTTTGGGCTACTTGTTGGACGCGATCGCCCCGGACACCCAAATTATAGATGATATGACCAGGACTATCAGGTGACATCCACTGTCGCCGTAGTCGTTCAACCCAGCCACCTCCTTCTGGATCACCGAATCCATATACTAAACTGTCTCCTAGTGCGACAATCTTTAAAGGTTGACTTTTAGTTGGTCGAGTAGACAGCTGCATTGAAGAAGGTGTTAAAAATAACTGCATTTGAACAAACTATATTTTATATCTTTACAGAATTCTATACATTTCTACACCATTTCAGAGTATCTGATTTTTAGGCAAATGACTATGGTCAATAGATCGGGGATTGGGGATTGGGGATTGGGTATTGGGAACCAGACTTGTTAAATAATTCCCCCCACACTTCCCACACTCCCCACACTTCCTTGTCCCCGATCCCCGATCCCCGATCCCCACAACTCTAAGGTGATTGATTAAACACCCACTTTAACCATTGTGCAAAGGAGCTGATAAAGTTGAGACGACGCACACCAGGCGCACGGGCTGCGGCTAAACCATCAACAGCACACAGACAGGCGTATTGCAAGCCGAGGAAGCTGTCAACTGCTGCGTGAGGGCCACCGAATGTGATTGCACCCGCAGCATAAAGTTTACCTTGATCATTACGCATTTCTACTAATTCAAAATCGTTGGCAACACTCAAACGTCCCACAGGATTAAGTGGTAAGTGGTTGTGTTCAACTAAATCTTGGAGTAGGGGGCTTTCTTTGACCTTGGCATCAAGACCAGTGGCATCAATAATAAAATCAACAGTAGGGAGTTGAATTTCGCCAAAATCTTTATCTTGAATATAGGCAATCAGATGGTTTTGACCATCCTGTTCGACTCTGGTGACGACTGCAAACTGAATTTTATACCAACCTTCTCTCAGCCCAACCTCTGTGATCAACTGCCAATCTAAGCGGTCTGCGGTGGTGGTTCCACCCCAGACTCGATTAGATATTAATTCTTTACGCTGTTCTGGATTGGCTTTTTCTAGGGTTTCTCGTAGTTCTCCACCCCAACAAGCTTTGGGCCAGTTAAATGGTTGCAATTCGATATGATTTTTGACGGTACGCTGAGAAGTACCATATTTATTACCTTGGGGTTTTGGCGATCGCATTAAATGCAAAATAGAAATATTCGGGTTTTTTTGACGTGCCTCATAGATGCGTTGCACAATGCGAGAAGCAACAATTCCTCGTCCTTGAATTAAGACTCTACCGCCTTGACGTTCTAGCTGTTCATAAACATGGTTGTGGTTTTCGTAAGCATTCACAACCGACTTAAAATCTTTATATCTTTCCCGATAAACTTGTAAATGGGGAAGAAATTGTAGCGCTGGATAACCAGTCGCTAAGTGTAAATAACGAGTCACGAAAAAAGCATGGTTCCCACGTCCGCGAGAATAAGCTACGCAGTATCTACCATCATTGGTTTTACGAATTGCCAAAACTCGTCCAAACTGATAAATTTTGTCCCAACCGATGCGTTTTGCTTCCCGATCAATAGAATTAAAAACATTACCTGCACGGGGAGTATAGGTTTCAGAAAAAGTAGGTTCTGCAAAAACCTTCCACAGATGTTTCATAGAATCATTGATTCTACCTTTGCCAAAGTCATGCCAAGCTTCTCGTAAAGCATAGCTAGGCCAACCCCAAATATTATCAGGACAAGAGTCAGAATTGGAACGTAATCTTTCATGTAAAGGAATTTGCGAATTCATACACAAAAGTTTGTAACGAGCATAGGGTTCTTTATCTATACCCAAAGCCACTATTTTGTCAGTTGGAACACCAGATAATCTCAGCAAATCTACCCAAATAAAACTACCTAATCCTGCCCCAACAGCTAAATAATAAGTTTCATCGACTGGCATACCCGTTGCATGAAGTGCTTGGACAGGAACAACTTCTTGCAGAAATACTGGTGGCGGAAAACTGCTGCTCAGTGGTGTTACTACTTGCGGAACTAAGGTAGGATCTGGGAGGTTGGTGTTAGGATTAAAGACAATGACCGAATTTCCACTGGGGACTGGTGGGACAGGACTAGGTGGACTTGTTAGTGTAGGTGGACTCGTTGGAATTGAAGCAGCAAAAGTTACAGAAATGACAAAAGGGCCTATTTGTACAATATCGCCACTATTGATCACGGCCTGTGTCTGGCGTTGACCATTGACGTAGATACCGTTGACACTGCCTTGGTCTGTCACCAGCAGTTGATTTTGTTCCCATTCAATTAAGGCATGGAAGCGAGAAACTTGGTCATTATTTAATACCATCCGGGCAACTGGTTGTCCCCTAAGTTCAGCAGGCATCCGGGCAAATTCTCTACCGAAAGCAACAGGTACCCTCAATTTTGGTTCTCGTCTTTCTCCTGTGACAGGATCTTGCCAAAGTAATTGAATTTCTAAAGAACCACTATTCATAATTATTTTTGTTTATAAGCAAATAAATATTTAAAGTAGTTAGTCATTTGTCATTTGTCATTGGTAGAGACGCGATAAATCGCGTCTGTACAATAGTCATTGGGCATTGGGCATTGGGCATTGGGCATTGGGCATCGGGCATTGGGCATCGGGCAACAAGTTCTTAATTTTGAATTTTGAATTTTGAATTTTGTAGACGCGTAGCGGCTTCCGCAGGTATTTTGAATTGATATGTCCTCTTTTATTTATTTACAATTCTTTAACGATTTGGTGGTACTAATACACTGTGGGCATCTTGTAAAGAATGTCCACAGTGCTGACAGCCTAATAGTAAGTGTTTATACGAGGAAAGTTTTTTACATCTGGGACATTGCAATCCATAAACCCCTTGTGGTTGTGGTTGCTGTTGTACGGGGGGTGTGACTGGATGATGGTGATGATGTGCTGCTACTTGTGGTTGTGGTGCGGGCTGATGATAATTGGGATGTACCTGTGGTTGTGGTGTGGGCTTGGGCTGGTAATAATTGGGATGTAACTGTGGTTGTGCTACAGGAATTGGGGGAGGATTTATAGCTTGTGGCTGTGGGGGAGTCAAAATTGTTGGCGGTACGGTGCTACCTCCTGGAACAGAAACTTCTGTGACTTTGAGTTGTTGTTGTCCTAGATAAATAATGCTACCTTCACTCAAAGGCATTTCACCTTGTACCAATTTCTGCCCATCTACAAGGGGAGGATTTTGTTCACGCAAATTTTTAATCAAAAAACGCTGCTGTTGGGCGTTAAAAAAGATTTCTATGTGTAAGCCTGATACCGTAGGATGACTCAAAATAATATCACACCGGACTGGATCACGACCAATACGGATAGTGCCAGGATTTTTACTTGGCTGTGTTTCGTGAATTTTCTGAGTTTTTATTTGACCTGCGTCGTGCCATTGTAAAGTTAGTGCATTCATTGTTCTCCCCCCAAAACCTATATTTTAAATACAATTCCTCCCTGTGCGATTCCTAGCATGATGAGGCAGGTGTAAGCAACTAATCAAAACATATTTAGATGAAACTTTAAAAAGTAACTTATATTGATAGTATTTTCAAACTTAATTTGTTACAAATTTGTGCAAATTTTTACCTAGCGATCGCTTGCTAATTTATCAGCAATTCGTGTAGTTTCTGGTAAACGATATTTTGGCGTACAACGTAATACGTAATCAATTGCTGTGGGTAAACTAATGCGATGTCCGCTAGAAACATATACGGGCTTGACTCCCACACGGGTTCGCAATACTGCCCCAATTATTTCATCTTTATGAATTAAGGGTTGCCAACTACCTCGTATATCTGGTAATTCTTCATGTTTCCCGATGAGCAATGATTTTGCTACACCGATACTAGGTATATCTATGATGACTCCCAGGTGACAAGCTATGCCAAATCTGCGAGGATGGGCTATTCCTTGACCATCGCATAAAATCAAATCTGGTGTAATTTTTATCTTTTCTAAAGCATCTAGGACAGCAGGTATTTCCCGAAATGAAAGGAAACCAGGGATGTAGGGAAAAGATGTTGGACGGCGGGCTATACTCGTTTCTTGTAATTTCAAATCTGGGAAACTCAGTACTGCTACTGCTGCTCTGCTAATAGTACCATCAGCTTCAAAACCCATATCGACGCCAGCAACGTATTGTACAGGTTCTTGGAGTTGATCTGAGGTGATCACCTCAGTTTGCATTTGTTCTTGGATAGCGATCGCTTCTTCTAGTGTTAGAGTCCAAGCATGACGCTGGCTAATCTTCATATCTAAATTTTATGGGTAGCAACTAACTACTACCAGGTAGAAAAGAATTGTTCCGAAATCATTACAGGAAATTGTGTATTTAAATCATGTCATTAATATTAGACAAATTTGTAACTTTTTGTTAAACCTTGGATATCAAATTTTAGTTTTAGCAGAGTAGTAGTTAGCCACGTATTAAAGTTGCGATGTTGTTGGTGAGTGATTTCGCACTTGCTCACTAAGTATTTCCCATTATTTCAATATACTTTACTGGGGATAACACAAGTATGCATAACAACAGAAGAAACATAGAAAAAAACTCTCCTCTTGCATTTTATTTGGGTGGAGGAGTGATGGTATTAATATTGGCAGTTTTTTTCCGCCCCTTTACTATTGTAAACGCCGGAGAAAGGGGTGTTGTCATGCAATTTGGCAAAGTTCAAGACAGGGTATTAGATGAAGGTATCCACCCAATTGTGCCAGTAATCACATCTGTGAGAAGACTGAATGTTCGAGTTGCTCAAAATAGTTTTAAAGCCGATGCTGCTTCTCGTGATTTGCAAAAAGTTACAACCGAACTTGCTGTAAATTGGCATATAGATCCAACACGGATAAATAAAGTTTTTCAACAAGTTGGAGATAATGAACAAATTGTTGTGGGAATTATGACTCCCGCAGTATCTGAAGTGTTGAAAGCAGCTACTGCTAAAAAAACAGCAGAAGAAATTATCACTAAAAGAACAGAATTAAAACAAGAAATTGATAATGATTTAAAAAACCGTCTTGCTGATTATGGTGTAATTGTTGATGATGTTTCTTTAGTGGATTTTGCTTTTTCTCCAGAGTTTAGTCGGGCGATTGAAGCTAAACAAATAGCTGAACAAGAAGCTAAACAAGCAGAATTTATTGCGAAACGAGCAACACAAGAAGCACAAGCAGATATTAACCGTGCAAAAGGTCAAGCAGAAGCACAAAAATTACTACGACTGACTTTAACTCCAGAGTTATTACAAAAGCAAGCAATCGAAAAATGGGATGGACATTTTCCTACAGTCATGGGTGGTAATGGCAGCTTGCCATTAATTAATATTAACCCTGCTAATTTAAACTCTCAAAAACAAGCGAATCAGTAGCTGATTTTCAGTATGTTTATCGAAACAATAATTATTAGCCCAATAGTCTTTTTGAGAGTGGTGATTATTGTCATCATCTCAATTAGTTTACATGAACTTGCTCATGGTTTAGTTGCTTTGAGTCAAGGAGATGATACTCCCCGCAAAGAAGGACACATAACTTTTAATCCTTTAGTACATATGGGTTGGGAATCAATTTTATTTTTGTGTGTAGCTGGTATTGCTTGGGGAAAAATGCCAATAAATGCATCTAAGTTTCGCTCAAAAAGATTGGGTAATATTTTAGTATCCGCAGCAGGGCCATTATGCAATTTAGGTTTGGCTTTTTTATGTATTGCAATACTAAAATTACTTGCTGATTCCACACATGCAGAGTTTTTGAGTTTTAAATTTTTTTATATAGCAGCACATATTAATTTGATGCTGTTCTTGTTTAATTTCCTACCGATTCCACCTTTGGACGGTTTCTATATATTTAGTGAAATATTCCCACGTTTAAGAGAACTAGAATATACACACTTTGGATTGTTTGCTTTAATGATGCTATTTTTGATTCCAGAATTTGGTGATGGATTAAGTGCGATCGCAGTATTTATTTTACAGATATTCTTGTAAATTTAGTTTGTAGCTTAAAATATTTACTGTAAATATTATTTACCAAGTCTTACCCAGTCTACCACGAAAACCATCAAAAGTTCCCACAATACAAGCCCATAATTTGATGAATATGGAATCTGGCTCGTAACGGATAATTCTTTCCATCATCGTCAGTAAAATTTTTATTCTGTAAGCTATTGAACGATGTAAGAATTCTTTTTGTACAATGCGGGTTTCAAAAAAAGTATGATTTCTACAAGCATAGTAATATCGGGAAGGAGAACAAAGAAAAGTACTAAATGTGTTGGTATATCTTTTAAATCTATCTTTCACTTGAGAATAATTTCCAATCCGATGTTTCATCATCGCATTTTTGACAACAATGATTTTATATTCTTGCTTGCGGAAATTCATGCAGTAAGCATAATCTACAGCATCTAAAAATAAATCTGCTCTTGGTAATTCGATACATTTGGCTGCATTGATATTAATTAAAGAACCCGATGTAATCACAGCGTCACATTGATAAAATTTTTGAATTACATCAATTCCGGGTATAGGTGCAAGCTTGTAATCTGTAAACAGACAACCGGGAAATTCTTGCTTTGTATTAATATCGAATATTGCAGGAGCAATAATTCCTATGTTTTGATTTTTGGATAAATCTTGATAATTAGTTAATAGTTTTTCTAAAACATCAGAATCAGGTTCACTATCTTGATCAAACAACCAAATAAAATCATAGCCTTTTTGGATCGCCCAACTAACAGCAATTTTTAAACCTCCAGCAACTCCAATGTTTTCAGGATGGAAATCTACAATTATATTTTCCTGAGTGTTATTGGCAATGATTTGACTGTTAGAATTATCAACTATAAATATTTTTTCAATTGGGTATGACTGTTTTGTGATGGCTGTAATAGTTTTCTGAAGTGCTTCTATTTCCTGATAAGCTGTTATGTAAGCTGCTACTCTATAGTTTTTCATTTAAGTTTAGAGTGCTAAAGCACTCACTACAAACAACTAATGAATCTCAATACCTTTCGCTAAACCTAACATCTTTTTCACTTTCAACCATTGATTTCTCAGTTTCCAAAACTTACTTGATTCCATTGCTGCAATTTGAGCATAAGCATATTGCAGTTCTTGCAGAATTAAATTATTTTGATTATGTTGAGAAGATAAGTTTAGTTCGAGATAAATTTCACTTTTAGGAAATCCAAACCACATATCTGAAGCATAATATTTGCTAGCTAAATTTTTAAATTTGTGACAAAAATATTTAGCTATATTCAGCGCATATTTGTTAGTAGTATGAATCATGGATTCTGAATGTACTCTATAGTAACTAAGTACTGTTGGGACAAGTTTACAAGAGTAGTTTGACTGAGCAATTTTTAACCAAAGATCATAGTCATCCCATCCAAACCAACCATATTCAATTAATTCTGTAGAATATCCACCTAATTGGAGTAATATATTTTTATCAAACAGAGCCATAGCATCTATATATGGCTGTTTAACTAATTTATTTACATCCCAGTCATAGCAAGAGATGCGATTAATTTCTTGTTTAGTTTGGTGATCAAATCTTTGTATTTCACCATAAACCGCAGCATATCGGGAAGATTTAATTGTTTCATAAAGAACAGATAAACAATTTGGGGAAATCCAATTATCTGCGTCTAAGATAAAAACATAGGGAGAACGAGAGAGTCTCAATCCTACGTTTCTAGCATCTGCTAAACCAGTATTAAACCACTTACTAACTAAAGAAATTGGTAATTGAGATTGTTGTAGATATTCTGCGACTAGATTAGCTGAGTTATCTGTTGAACAGTCATCAATAACTAAGACTTCAATACCTCCTGGTATGTTAGCTAAGTCTGTTTTAGCAACACTTTCTAAACATTCATAAATATATTCTGAGTAGTTGTAAAGTGTAATAATTACTGATATAGACGGTTTGTTGCACCTATTGTATGCAGAATTTGATTGCAAATTCCACGGATAATTACCCATGTCATCACATAAATTTGCGGCTTTTAAGCGAGATATATATAGTAGTCTTTTTTCGTCTATAGTTAAATTTGAGTCTTTGATTTGGACGGGTTTTGGTTCTAATTGCGTGGATTTATAAAAAAGTTTTTCATGATGAACATGATGAGAGTTGAAAATCAACTGCGGTTGTAAATATTCAGTATTTAAATTGATTTGATTTGTTAATAAGTCTGAGTGACGAGAGTCCAGTTTTTTCTGCTCTAATATTAATTGAGACTGTTCTTTTGCTTTAATCATTGCTGAGTTTCCTTTTGCAAAATAAAAGCTTTTTTGATTTGAAACCAAGCTTGACGAAGTTTCCAAAATTTACTAGTTTCCATTGCTTTGATAATGTTTTGACAATACTCCCAAGCTGTATGAGCTTGGTGTAACTGAGTTTGTGTATTTTCCCATTGGTGCTGAATTTCTTGTAACTGAGATTGAGATTGTTGCAGTTGATTTTTTGTTTGTTCTAGTTGGGTTTGAGTTTTTTCTAACTGAATTTGTTGATCTTCTAAATTAAACTGCGATCGCTTTAATTCAGCATATATTTCTTTTAGCTGATTTTGGCAATAATTATATTCTTCTGACAACTGAGAATATTGTTGATATAAACATGAATATTTACCCTCTAAACTTAATGGGAACGCTCGCAGGACAAACTGCAACGTATCAGCATCCTCATCTTCTTCAATAGTATGAATTACATTAATATCAATTTTATTTTTATCTATATAAGGTATCCAGTCTGAGCCAGAAAAAATTGGTAATTTAATTTGTTCATAAATATCAACAAAATATCCAGAACGCTCAAATAATTCTCTAACTGTTTGACGAGTAAAAAATCGTAAATGTGTATTATCTAAAATACCGAGTTCTGTATATTCAAATTTTCCTTGTAATAAAGCTAGTCGAATTGCTCCATGAGCAATATTAGGAATAGAAGCGATGACATATCCTCCTGGCTGTAATATTTGCCTAGTTTCTTCTAGTATTCTCCAGGGATTTCGCAGATGTTCTAAAATATCTCCAAATACAGCAACATCAAAAGTTTTTCCTGATAAAATATCTCTTAAATTTACAAAATCTAAATCAGCAACAATCACTTCTTCGCAGTATTCTTCAGCTATTTTCGCAGCCTTAGCATTAATTTCAATTCCAGTAACTTGACAGCCTTTACTACTTAGCAATCTCGCAAAATAACCTGTAGCGCAGCCAAAATCAATGACACGTTTATTTTCTCCTACCCAATGGAGCATTTTTTTTAAACTACTATTTTCATCTAGTTCTTCTATAGTTATATTTGGTAATAAAGGATAATCTTTTTCAGATTTAATCATCATACAAATACACTCTTATGATCTGATTGCTGGTAATTTTTGAGGTGACACCTGAACACTTATTGGCAAATCTACCCAAGCATGGATGCGCTTACCTGTATCAGGGGGAAGCACTTGGAATACCATTGCATTGTCAATCCAATCAAATGTCATTGCTGTATAGTTTTCTGCACCTGCTACAGTCAAACTATAAGAGCCTGGACGTAATGGTAAATGAAATATAAATTCTATTTTTAACTGTTCTCCTGGCTCTAATTTATCAATCGGATAATTTTCTTCAAAGGTGTTACTACCAATTAGTTCATTGCCATTTTTATCACAAATAAAAAACCCAACTATACATGCGTGTAAAGCCTCATGAACATCTATTTCAACAATTAATTTAACTTGTTCATTAAATCCTATAGTAGGTGTTTCTCCTAATTCTTCTCCCATTGAGTTAAGTAATTGAATATTTGTGATTAATGCTTTCCGATTTCCTCTGCGAATTGGCTGGGACTTTACTAAAGATTGCTGAGAAGAATCTTCCTCTTTGGTAACTATTCCTAATTCTGTTTCTGTAACCAGCTTCATGTACTTGATAATTACAGCATTAGGCGTTCCCGAAAAGTAATTTTTACCTTCATGAATCATGACTGCGGAATTACATAATGTTTTGACTGCTCCAGAATCATGAGATACAAATAATGTGGTAACTCCAGAATCCATTAAACTTCGCATCCGTCGCATACAGCGATGTTGAAAAACTATGTCCCCCACCGCTAACGCTTCATCGACAATTAAAATTTCTGGATTGACATTCACTGCTACCGCAAAAGCCAAGCGGACAAACATTCCACTAGAATAAGTTTTAACTGGTTGATCAATAAAATCTCCAATATCAGCAAAACTAGCTATTGCATCAAATTTATCTTCAATTTCTTTTTGATTTAATCCTAGTAATCGGGCATTAAAAAATACATTTTGTCTACCAGTAAATTCCGGGTTAAATCCACTACCTAATTCTAATAATGCCGATACACGGCCATTCACTATTACTTCACCTGTAGTTGGTGTCAAAGTACCAGCAATAATTTGTAGTAAGGTACTCTTACCAGAGCCATTTTTACCGACAATTCCTACAGTTTCACCTTTTGGAATTTCTAAATTAATATCTCGTAAAGCCCAAAATTCACTAGCTCTGCTTTTACCTGGTAAAAAAATTTCTTTGAGCCTATCTACAGGATGAATATAGCATTTAAAGCACTTTGAGATATTTTTTAGGGAAATTGCTATTTCTTCTCCCATATTTTTGCTGGAAATTCTGAAAAATTCCACAGCATGAAAAATCATGCTTGTGGAAGTTTGTTTGAGCCTGCGCTGCCATTTCACTGGAAAGCTTCATTACATCATAAGTAGCATCAAATTACTTGAGTTGCCATTTTGCCAAAACTGTAAATATGAAGGTTATCATTTGGAGTATAGAGATATTTGTAATAATCGCTTGAGGAGCTTCCAAATCTTGTTTGATTAGAAAATTTACAAGCTTATGCTTTCAAAAAACCATATAAATCTGTCATTACCTCAAATTTTCTGCCATTTTCGTAGAATATTTAATGACCAATAATTCCTTGATGGTACAAGTCCCCAGATTTATCTGTAAGGTCAATTCCATTTTCAAAAATCTAAAATCCTGTTAGAGGATGACAGTTTTTAGAGATGCCCATATACTTAGACACAAAAGGGCAGTTTACAAAGTGGCATATTTATAGTTCATAATGATCGATAATTCCTCTATGGTACAAGCCCTTCCCCTTAACCCCCAATTTGGGAGAATGGGGGCTGAAGATCAATCCAAAATGGGTTGACTCATGAATTACTTGCACTAGTCCAAATTCTGTGCTTTGATACAAATCACGTAAGCGGAAATACGAACCAAATTTTCTGCTTGGGTGTTCCTGAATCTTTTTTCCAACTAGGAATATAAAAATGGAAGCCCATAATCTTAGACCTACACAATAGAGGTGGAATTTTATTCCTTCTTTTTCAGTGTTCCTGGTATTCTTGGTTATGTATTAAAGACGAACAACTAATTGTGATACATCACAAACAGACTACATGAGGTCTTTCGTGCTTAGTCTGCAAGCCCTGATCACCTAAACCCTATTTTTAATACCAGGTGTACTTAGTCTAACTGCTACTTTAATATTTCACAACTTCTGCGCGTTTTCTCTGACTGTACGCACTACCTAAGTTGATGGTGTTAATTGACAATTGACAATAATTGTGATATGGGGTTAAATGCTTCAAAGAAGTAAGGCGCTAGCACATTCCTGTTCAGAGAGTCACTAACGCCCTTTGTTAAACACTTTATCGATAACTTAATCATGACACAAAATACACAATACAACGAGCCGAAGACCAGCACCCAGACAGTAGCCTATAAAAATCGCCTAAATTCCTGGGTAATTGCCCGTTTGCTACCTGATACACAGCGTCAGATTATTGCTCGCTTCCGTAGTCGCTCTGACGCCGACGGACACATGCAACGTTTACGCCAAATTTCACCGGAAGCTAATTTTATGGTTATGTTTGATTGTCAAGCAGATGAAAGTTTGAATTAAAGTTATGGAAAAGCGATCGCACTTCTTAAAATTGAGGTGCGATTGACTATTCTTTTACATGTTTTAGAGAAAAAAACAACCCTGGAAAGGGGACTGTGAGGAGTAGAGTAGAGAGATTAAGTAATAAAAAACTACTAGTTACTAACAAATATTTTTAGTCACAAATTCAATTACATCTGCTAAACCTGACTTTATTTTTAAGTTTGTGAAAATAAAGGGTTTGTCGCCGCGCATTTTTTTAGCGTCTCGTTCCATGACGCTCAAATCTGCACCAACGTAGGGAGCTAAATCAGTTTTATTAATCACTAATAAATCAGATTTGGTAATACCAGGGCCACCTTTGCGGGGAATTTTATCACCAGCAGCAACATCGATAACGTAAATTGTTAAATCTACTAATTCGGGGCTAAAAGTTGCAGCTAAATTATCGCCACCGCTTTCTAAAAATACTAAGTTTAAATCAGAAAAACGTGTTTCTAATTGTTCAACTGCTGCTAAATTCATCGAAGCATCTTCACGGATAGCAGTGTGAGGACAACCGCCAGTCTCTACACCGATAATGCGATCGCTCGTTAAAGCCTGAGAACGTACTAAAAATAGTGCATCTTCCTGTGTATAAATATCATTAGTTACCACCGCAATATGATACTTGTCACGCATCGCCTTACACAAAGCATCGACTAAAGCAGTTTTTCCTGATCCTACAGGCCCAGCAACTCCGACTCGAAAAGCATTCATAAATTTTATTGTTTTGTTTGTTAGTTGTTAATTATTAGTTACTAGTGATTAGTTACTTCGTTGTTAGTTGTTGACTCTTAACCATCGATTATGGACTAATGACAAATGACCAATGACCAATGATCAATAACTAACAACCAATGACTAATTTACAAATTTTTCTAGATATTGCCACAGAAACGGCGCTGGCTGCTGGTGCGGTTTTGCAAAGTTACTTGGGTAAGGTAGAAGACGCAATTACTGAAAAAGGACGTCCTGGGGACTTAGTGACTGTTGCGGATAAAGCTTCCGAAGAAGTTATTTTACAAGCTTTAGATCGTCACTTTCCTGATCATGCCATTCTCACAGAAGAATCGGGGAAACTGGGAAATCAAGACAATGAATTTCTTTGGGCGATCGATCCTTTAGATGGTACAACAAACTTTGCTCATCAATACCCATTTTTTGCTGTTTCCATTGGATTACTGATCAATGGTGTTCCCCAAGTAGGGGTTATTTATGATCCTTTTCACGATGAACTATTTCGTGCAGCTCAAGATATGGGTGCAACCCGTAACCGTCGTCCAATCAAAGTTTCGGACACTTCTGAATTAAGTAAGAGTCTACTGGTGACGGGATTTGCTTACGATCGCCGTGAAACTTCTGATAACAACTACGCAGAATTTTGTCATCTTACCCATCTTACCCAAGGAGTACGACGCAGTGGTTCAGCATCCTTGGATTTAGCTCATGTTGCTTGTGGACGTTTGGATGGTTACTGGGAAAGAGGTCTTTCTCCTTGGGATATAGCAGCAGGCATAATTATAGTGCGTGAAGCTGGGGGGGAAGTCACTGCTTACGATCGCACTCCTGTAAAAATTGAGTCAGGTAGAATTTTGGCAACAAATGGACATCTTCACCAAAGTCTAAGTCAAGAACTTCAGCAAGTTAGATCTTAGGGGAAAGGGGATCGGGGATCGGGGATCGGGGATAAGGGGGAAAGGGGATTGGGGATCGCAAGGGGGACAATCCAAAATCCAAAATTCAAAATGGTATAACTCTTGCGGGTAAGCTTAACTCAGAAGATAAACTAGTAAGAATCACATAATTATTGGTATAAAACTGCTCTATGTCTTTCAAAATAGACCAAGGACTGTTTAAATATGATTTCATAGATTACCACGCAATTCTAAGTGTGCCAATTAATGCAGATATAAAAGAGATCCGCAAACGTTATTTGAAAATAGCTCGGCGTCTGCACCCGGATAGTTCTTCTGTATCTGGTGAAATGGAAAAACAGCTAGCAAGCAATTTGTTGTCAAAGTTAGTTAATCCTGCTTACGAAAAACTTTCTAGAGAAAAAAAATATACAGAGTATGTTCTTGTTCTGTCGCAAATGGGTAAGCGTTTATTACAAGAATCTGCTAGTTTGGAACTCACTACCGATGTAGCAAAACAGCTAGTAAATGCGCCCAATGTAGAACATGCTTATAAAGTTGCGATCGCCAAAATTGCTGAAACTCAATATGACTGTTTAGAGCGAGCGGTGCAAATTATTGGTTTAGTCAGCGAGTTAAACTTGGTTTATTTAATGCGGAATGCTGGTAAATCTATCGCTACACCGCCATCACAACCTGCGCCACCGACAATAAACAAAGCCACTGCAACCTCTTTACCCCAATCTGAATCACCCAAGGAAGATTCAGTCGTAGTTCTTCAATATATCCGTCGTTCTCAAGACTTAATTGCCAAAAATCAACTTACCCAAGCAGAAGTAGAATTACGAGATGCTCTCAAGCTTGAGCCAAATAATAGTCATTGCCATAGCTTGATCGGGATGGTCTATTTAAGGCAAAATCGAACCACGATGGCAAAAGTTCATATTGACCGCGCCTTGCAATTAGACCCCAAAAACGAAACAGCGTTGGAGGGGAAACGCAAAATTGAACAAATATCGGGTCAAAAACCCGGTGGCGCAAAAGCTGCGGCGACTTCATCTGCTGCGGCTAAACAACCAGATAAATCTGGAGGTGGCGGTCTTTTTGGTGGTTTGTTTGGTGGGAAGAAAAAATAATGGTGTATCAACCACCGGCGGGAGCTAGGGATCTCTTACCCCTTGATGTGGCTCAGAAACGCTGGATCGAAGATAGGCTACAGCAGGTATTTCACCGTTGGGGATACCACAGAATTATCACCTCAACCCTAGAGCGGATAGATACGCTGATGGCGGGGGGTGCGATTCAACGCTCAACTGTGATTCAATTGCAAAATGCCGAAAACGAAGAATTGGGGTTACGTCCCGAACTGACAGCTTCAATTGCTCGTACAGCCGTCACTCGCATGGCGGGTGTTACCTATCCCCAGCGTTTGTATTACAATACCAATGTTTTCCAGCGCTCCTCGGATTATCGGCGCAATCAACCGCAGGAATTTTATCAGGCTGGAGTAGAGTTATTAGGTGCTGGTGGCTTACTTGCTGATGCAGAAGTGGTGCTTTTGCTGGCAGATTGTTTGCAAGCACTCTCAATTAACCACTGGCATTTAATTTTAGGCGAAGCTGGAATTACCCAATCGTTGTTACAGGTATTTCCCGCTAATGTACGTAACAAAGTCCGTTATGCGATCGCTCATCTTGACCGAATTGCGATCGATAATCTACCTCTAACTGAAGAATTACGCTCCCGCGCCAGAGTTATCTTGGATTTGCGTGGAAACAGTGGTGATGTTTTACAAAAAGTTAGTAGCCTGGATCTGGATGCTTCCCAGCAAGAAGCGGTGAACAACCTCAAATCTTTGGTCGAGTTATTAGAAAATCGCTCAAAGTTCCCATTAATTTTGGATTTGAGCCTGATTCAAACTTTTGACTACTATACTGGCATTTCTTTTGAGGTAGTAAGTGATACCGGAATTGGAGCAAGAGTATTAGGGCGTGGTGGTCGTTATGACCAATTATTAGGACAGTATCATCCCCAAGGGAATAATATTCCGGGTATTGGTTTTGCTTTCTTTATTGAAGATTTATACCAAGCCCTTGATTATTCTCAGCAATTACCGCAAACAACACCAGCTAGTAATTGGTTAGTCGTCGCAGAAAATGATTATGCATATGATGCGGCTTTTGCTTATGCTGAAAAACTCCGTAATTCTACTCATTTAGTGCGTGTAGAAATGGATTTGGGGGGACAAGACACCGAAGCAATTCGCCAATATGCACGCGATCGCTCCATCGCTCAGATTGCTTGGGTGAAAGCTGATGGCTCAACAACAATTGAGTCGAATCATTAAATCTTTTGCAAGAGTTTGAGTAAAGGGTAAAGGGTTTTTAAGTTTCTTTCATTTTGGCAAGTTTTTCCGAAACTTTACCCTTCAACTGAATTAAATTTTAAATAATCTGGTTCTTTTGTGATTCAATACGGTTTGATTTATTCGGAGGTACATAAAATTTTTCTAACGATAATATTGACCAGAATAATTTGGTTCTGACTAGCAATACAGTCAGAGTAATTATTCCCAATAGTATTGTTGTGAATTTATTTTCCAAGTAATGGGAACCAATCATGACGATATGCATGGTAGTCAAGAATAAAGCTGGTAAACTTAATAAATGAATCTGTCGCCAGCGTTTACCTAAAGACTTTTGCAGCGAATCGAAACTTGTCAAAGCAGCAGGAGTCATCAAAACTAAGGCTACAGCACCCGCAGTCATTCCCCATTGAAAATCAGGCGGTAAGAACCAAAAAGCATCAATATTCCATTGCAGCGAGTGTTCCATCATGTGGACAGCGTGGACAACAGCAAGTACAAAAGCGCCTACCCCCAAAGCACGACGGTAACGCAAAGGTGTTGCCCATAAGTTACTAATCGGACGAGCAACCAGTGCTAGCATCAACAATATCAGTGCTGCATGTCCGGTGTAATCTGCCATTGTGTCACCAGTCCGCAGCAGTGTCAGCACACCAATGATAAGAGTTACCCAGCCACCCAAACGAAACAATTGACTGCGTCTGTCTTTACTTAATACAGATGTAGACACACCTACACCCAACATCATTGGGAAAGTTCCCAAGCCAAAAGCCAGCATTGTTGCTGCACCCATCCATAAATTACCAGTTTCCGCAGCTTTAATTTGGGCAACGTATAAAAAACCACAAGGCATTAAACCCCAAGTCATACCCAAAACTGCTGGTGTCCACCATTTATTTTGTAGCGAAAGTTTGACCATTGCACTGCTCAAACGGTTGTGCAAACTTTTTTGTAATAAAGGGTGTAACACTGGTATACGCGGTAATAAATCGGGTTTGATGTGTCCTAACCCAAACCAAATCAACATCACACCAGTTAAGATAGCAACCCACTGGCGTAATTGACTACCAACTCCTGCCATTTGACCACTGGCAAGTAATACAGAACCTAATACCCCAATTCCCGCACCAACTAGGGTATAACTCAGCATCCGCCCTAAATTTAGCAGGGTGTGAAATTTGATTTGTTGTCGCCAGTTAGCAGTTTCTTGTTGATGAGAAAGAGAAAAAGCCACTGCTAAAGGGCCACACATTCCTAAGCAATGTCCAAAACTTCCCAAGAATCCTAAAGTTATGAGTAGCCACAAATCGAGCATGTTAACTTAGCTGTGTTTCTTGAGAGACTTTAAGCTAAGTTTGTACGTCTGTCAAAAGACAAACTGTCAAATTTAAAGTTGGAGGCTATACGGGCTTGCGTGCTGCGAGAATCAAAAACAGTGGAATACGCTTTCGCCGCTCGTAGGTTTGCACGTCGTGAAAATGTTCGCGTTGCGGACGCGCTTCACGCAGATCCTCAATCATAAATCCAGCTTGATTGAGGAGATGGAAATAGTCTTCAACCGTGAAGTTTGGACCTGCTTGTTCCATAGGTGCTGTTCCTCCGCAGTACGCACGATGGTCTCATCGGCATATTAGCAAATCAACAATGAGTACAGGTTAGTACCGGAGCGATCAAACTATGTATAACATTAAGTCAAAAAAGCACGGATGCATCCCATGAAAAAATGGATTTGGTTGCTGTTGGTGGTAATAGTAGCATTTGCAGCGGTAGGTAGTAGCGGCTTTTGGCGACAGCAGCAACAACCAGCTGTGATCGAAACAGTAAAATTAGACGCGCAAACTACTCCACCTCAGTCTTCAAGAAAAATACCAATCGCTCCCCAACCTCCTCAAGTTTCGAAACAAAAGCTATTTACCCACATTCAAAACTTAAATTTTAAACGCTATACTAATGCAGAGCGATCGCGTACCCGCACTTACATAATTTCTCAACTGAAAAAATTTGGCTGGAAACCCCAGCTACAAAATTTCTCTGAAGGTATTAACGTTTTCGCCCAACGTCAAGGAACTGACAAAACAGCAAAAGCAATTTTAGTAGGGGCGCATTACGATACCGTTGCTGTTTCCCCTGGTGCTGATGATAATGCTAGTGGTGTGGCTGTGGTGCTGGAAATTGCTCGTTTACTTGGTTCTCGTCCCACACCCCGAACTTTGCAACTAGCATTTTTCGACAAAGAAGAAGCCGGATTATTAGGAAGTCAAGCTTTTACAGCAAAACCAGCCAATCTCAAAAACTTGGATGGTGTAATTATCTTAGATATGGTTGGTTACGCTTGCTACACTGCTGATTGTCAAAAATACCCTGCAAATTTACCAATAACCCCACCCAGCAACAAAGGAGATTTTCTCGCGGTAGTAGGCGATACAGAAAATTTACCGTTGTTGCAGGCTTTTGAACGTTCTAATTCAGACATCGTAAAGAAAGAGAACACGGGAATACGGAGAAAGACAGATGTGGAGAATTCCTCAATTAATCTCTCTGCATCAACTACTCTACCACCTATATTTACTTTGCCAGTTCCTCTCAAAGGCTTACTCACTCCAGATACCCTACGCAGCGATCATGCTCCTTTCTGGTTGCAAGGGGTGGGTGCTGTCTTGGTGACAGATACAGCTAATCTCCGTAGTTCCCACTACCATCAACCAAGTGATCTTCCTTCTAATATTGAACGTTCGTTTTTTACATCAGCCGCGCAGGCTGTTGTCAATGCTACTAATTTTTTGTTGGCAGATGGAACTTAGCCCTGCAATAAATTGCGGGCTAATAGCTAAAGTCTGCTAAAGCAGACTAGTACTCTGTCACACTAACAATGCTTGGAAAAGTAACGTAGACGTGACATCGGCTTGCCGCAGCACATGAATTTACACACTGCGCTTCTCAATAATCTCTCGATACGTAGCCGCCGCTTGAGTTGGTATGCGCTTTAACTCCCAATCTGTGTCTAAGTCTATGTGATACAGTCCAAAGTCGCTGGCTGAGTTGAACTTCAAACCCCACTCACGATTTGAGGTCAGACTCCAGCAGACATAACCTATGACTTTGACACCTTCGTTACAAGCGCGTTGCACTTGCTGGATGTGCTGACGCAGGTACTCTTCGCGCTTCACACCATCTGCGACATCAACGCAACCATTTTCAGCGATCAAGATTTCTTTGTCTGGGAATAGTTTGGCGTGGAATTTGAGCATATCGTAAAGTACACCAGACCAAACGGGTGCATTATTATACCGTCCGAAAGCAGCATCCATCAATTGTTTAACGCGGTGAATCTGTAAATTGCTAGTACCCCAGTAATAGTCAAAACCGACAAAATCCTGTTGACCGATGCATTCTTTAGGACAGAGGAATTCTGGTAATTTTCCTGCCATACCGAGGTGCCACCAGTTACTCGTTAAGGATGTTGACAAGATGCTGAAAATCTTCTGCACCGGGTCAAAGATGCTAACAAGAGAACGCAACAGGGGTAAACGTTGTTCAGATTTGACTGGGCGAAACTGGACTTTAGTGCGATCGCCAAAAATTTGTTCTGCGACTGTCCGCGCCAAATCTATTTCCAAACCGCTAAATTCACCTGTTTTTGGGTCACGATAGCCAAAACCGGGGACATTATCTTTAACTGCAACAATCAAATAACCCCGATCTTGAATGCGACGTAACGCCGTTCCTGGTTTAGCAAGGGAATTCCCCACCTCCCCGCGTCTTCTACTCTATCTTTACCAGTAATATCCCCTAAAGTCGAACGTCTACCTATTTTCGGTGGTTCTGGTATCGATTGACCAGGGAAATGCTCGTGAAGGCTTTGTGACCAAGCACCAGATTCTTTGAAGCGCCGCACTGCTTGATCTACAGCATTGAGTAAAAAGCGATCGCCTTTTACCACAGCAGCAGCATAGGGTTCTTCTGTCAATCTATGATTAACAATTCGATACTGTTCTGGATGCTGCTGGATAACTCCTAACAAAATGGCATCGTCAGCCAAAATTGCACTGACTTGATCATAGTCCAAGGCTCTCAGGGCATCTTCATAATCTGGCAACACCTCGACATCGGTGTTAGGTAGCATTGCGTAGATATTAGTTTCAGCAGTAGTACTTTTGATAACTGCTACTTTTTTCCCAGCGAAATCACTTAGTTGTTGAAATTGACTACGGGACTTAACCAATAAAACTTCACCTGCTAGATAATAAACCTCGGAAAATGCTACTTGTTCTTCTCGTTCTTGGCTCACGGTAAGCGTAGCAATCACTACATCTACCTGTCCTTTTTCTAGTAAAGCTCGTTCGGTAAAGCGTTTACCTTGAGATATTAAATCTTCTTTGCTGCGAAGACGGGTGACGTTGTAATCCGCAATTTTTTGCAACCACAGAGGTAAACCTAGCAACATCGGGTTGACTCCGACCTGAGCATCTGGGTTAAATTGCTTGAGAACGGCTCTACCTCTAGTATGAGCAATGAACAAATTCCGCATCAAATCACCTACTGCTGACATTTGTTCTGACATAGAAGCACCACGAGATAGCCCAGGAGGCATAAAATAAGCTCGTTCCCACCAAGGTTTGACGTAACCGTAAATTAATTGACTAGGTTCATTAAAAGTAACCCAGTAGCGAGCTAAATTACCTAAACGTTTAGCAACTTCTGTGGCATAACTGGCATAAATCGTGGGAAAATCCTTAGCTATCAAACCACCCCGTTTTTCCACATGTAACGGATGAGTGAAGTGGTGTAGGGTGACAATAGGTTCCATACCATGGGAACGGATAGTTTCAATGACTTGGCGGTAGTGGTCAAAAGCTGAATCGCTAAATTTTCCTGGTTCCGGTTCTAACCGCGACCAAGCAAGAGAAAAACGGAACATCTTGCAACCAAGAGATTTAGCAAGCGCAATATCTTCAGCATAGCGGTTCCAAAAATCTGTAGCCTGACCCCGTAGCGTCATCGCACGACGACGTTCCCAAACATCGCGAATGTCTTCAAAGTTAGCATCATAAGCTTCACATTGGTGGTCAGCAGAAGCAACACCAAACATAAATGATTCTGGAAATGGTGTCAGAGCGCTCATTTTCAAATCTCCTTTTTTTAGTTGTTATGGAAATTCGGGATTGGGGATCGGGGATCGGGGATCGGGGATCGGGGATTGGGGATCGGGGATCGGGGATCGGGGATCGGGGAGTGTGCGGAGTGTGCGGAGTGTGGGAAGAATAACCAATGCCCAATGCCCGATGCCCGATGCCCCATGCCCAATGCCCAATGCCCGATGAGTCTTATCCAGCTGCTACTGTGTTTTGATTGATATATTTCGACCGTTGCTTGTTTAAAAATTGCAGCAGTCTAGGAAAGATATCGACGTGGACATTTTTACCCATGAATACGTCTTGATGTCCATAACCAGGAAATACGTGAAGTTCGTGTCTACCTGGGACAATTTGCTCAAGTCTTTGGTGACAGACAATATTAGAATCAGTAAATACATGATTGCGATCGCCCGTCATGAATAAAACAGGAGTTTCGATTTCTCTTGCATACTCAAAATAATTATTCGGTAGGCGATCATATTTAGGATTATTTGGCTCAAACTTGACTGCTGTATTGTTGTTTTTCACCATTTTGCGGACATGGCGATAGTAATGTAACCCGTTTCCGCCGTACAAATCGCCGCCTCGACGATGGGTAACATCATGAAGATTTTCATGGCTATACAAAGCAGGCCAGCCAGTTCCCCACATTAAACTCAACATGTGGCAAGCTGGGACATCACATTCATGGTGAAATGCTGAAACAGCTTGAGAGAAAATTTTACCTTTTGTCAAACCTGGATCTTCACTCCAGCGTGGGTTTATATAAGGAATTCCCAAAACATATTCGACTAAGAAAGGTGCAAAAGTTAATTTAACTTGCGACCATTTAGGCACACGTGGAGTCAATGCCACACTATTAGCAATCACGCTGGAAATACCCGTGACAGCTTTGGCAAATAGACTCATGACAAAGGATACAGAACCTAGACAATGACAGATCACATGGATACGGCGATCGCCTATGTGTTCGCGCATCTTCGCGATCGCCGCCGGATGATCAAACAGCGCAATATCATCCATGTTGTAACGATGCATTTGTAAATTATAGGAATGTCTATTGCTCATCCGATAATCTAAAGTCCAAACATCACCAAACCCTTTGTCCAACAAATACTGCACGAGATTGTAATGTTCAGGCATGATAAACATATCAGTTGATGTAGTCAAACCATGAATAATCAAAACTACATCATCAGAAGTTGCACGTTGGAAGCGTAACATACTCAGTCCCAACATATCTTCTGTAGAAAAGTGATGTGTAGAAACTTCTGCATTCTTCACACCTTCTAAAGTATAAAGTGGTATTTCACGTTTCATAAATTTACCTCAATCTAAGTTTTTAGTCTGGGCTACCCTGCGGGAACTGCGAAGCAGTACAGTCTTCCAAAATCATCTATAACTCTGTTCTATTTATTAATATTTATTGTCGTGATCACCACTAATTACTAACCATTCATCATCTCTTGTAGTCCCCTTTCTCTTGTAACAATCGGTTTATAATCCAACTCCCGTTTAACTTTAGAAATATTGTATTTTCTCGGCATAGCCACAAAAGAAATTTCAAAACGAGAAAGAGGAGGTACGGTTTTAATATTGAATAATTTCCAAATTGCTTCTATTACACTTGCCAAAGGATTAACAATAAAACTTGGCAAATTAGTATTTGGAGGATTAATTCCACTAATTTTGAAAAGTTTAGTAAAGTAATCTCTCACAGTAATTGGTTCATCATCAGTAACTATATATATTTCTTTATTTTCTCCTTTGACACAAGCTAAAGATATTGCTTCTACTAGATTATCAACGTGAACTGTCTCAATTACGCATTTACCGTTATCTATCCATAAAAATTGTCCAGACTTAACTTTTTGGGCTAATGTTTGGGGAGTTTTATCACCCTTGCCCCAAATATAAGTAGGACGCAGGATCATGCATGTCATACTTGTAGAAAAATGCAAAACTTCTTCTTCAGCTAATTTTTTAGCTTTGCCATAATAAGAATTAGGTTCTGCTGGATAAGGATATGTTTCATCTATATCAATTAAAGGAGAAACATCCTGTAAAACTGATTCGGAGCTAATATAGATGAATCTTTTCACATTCATCCGACTAGCACTAATTAATAAGTTTTTTGTAGCCAGAGTAATTTCTTGATAAAACTTATCCCAAGAACCCCAAAATTCAACTGGTGCGGCGCAATGAATCACAATATCTTGTCCTAAAAGTTGCGCTTCCCATTCGTTAATATTGTCTAAATTACCTTTGATAACTTTTGCGCCTAACTGCTCAATTGTTTTCTGTGCAGAATCAGATCTAGCTAAAGCTA
The DNA here is from genome assembly GCF_004323185.1 of Westiellopsis prolifica IICB1. Classification (GTDB taxonomy): domain Bacteria; phylum Cyanobacteriota; class Cyanobacteriia; order Cyanobacteriales; family Nostocaceae; genus Pelatocladus; species Pelatocladus prolificus_A. Next base: position 642,337 of record NZ_NAPS01000001.1, on the reverse strand, counting down.
TAACATTGTGATTATCATTAATTAAACGTTTGATTAATCTTTTGCCAAGAAAGCCTGAACCACCTGTGACAAAAATATTCATAAATAACCTCGATTATAAATAATTAAGCGGGGTCATCCGATTTTGGATTTTGGATTTATTCCACAGATAAATCTGGAGGCTTGTACCATCAAGGAATGGTTGATGATTTGTCATTTGTTATTCTCCTTCTTTCTCCACATCTTTATGAATTTAAAGTATCAGGCAACACAAATACTATACATAGGTAATAATTCGTGGACTATGTAAAAGTGATGTGCTTGTAAAGCATCGTGAAATAGTTTCCAATCACTGGCTAAAAAGGTGGTGTGATAGGAAAAAATTTCGTTAACTCGGTCTATCTCTGCTTCTGTACCAAGGGCTTGGTATTTCCAAGAATTTTTGCCTTTGGGAATATAAGTGACATATTCTTTACCAAAACTAAATTTACCTTGAGCGATCGCCTCCAACCATTCTTTGTGTCTAAAATCACTTTTATTTACCGTAATATTTTTGAGCATAGAAGCTATTGTATGCCGATCAGATTCTGGTAGACCTGGTACATCTGCATCTGGATTACCTGCTATATAACGTTGCATAGCTTTACACATATGCTCTGCTGCTTCCAGAAAATCTTTCGGATTGTCTCTGGTAATTTTCTCGCCTCGTCCATTGGTGTAACCCCAACGCAAGTAAGGTTTGTCTGGATGACTCAAAACTGCACCGTGTCCGAGGGGTAAAGCTTCACTGACACAATAGTTTTTGAGACGATCCATTAGACTGCGATCGGGATTACCATGTTCATCAACTAGCTTTTTCGCTTCATTAACTCGATGATTGACACCCGCAAACCCCTGATGCGCCCAAGTATCTACATATACATGCATTGTGATTCCCAGGCGATGCAGTCCATAGATAGAATCGCGGCGACGAATGCATTCGCGAACCATATCCTGAGCTATGTAACTGTTGGGACGACAAATGAGCTTGTCAATAAAGCTACCTGTAATATTTTCTTCTGCTTTTTTCCCGCCATTTCCAGGTAGAAAATGAAAGGGAATCCAAACACGATTATTTGCTAATTCCTTAAAGTTACGGTAGTCAAGCATTTTGTGTGCCGAACTCATGCGGCTAAACAGCGCACCGTTATCAAAGCGGATCAATCCAGCATTCGTAGCATCATCTACGTATTGAGCGCAATATGCAACGATACTAGCCGCTTGATGTTCAAATCCGGCGAGTCGTGCGACTACATAAGTAACACCATGATGAAAGTCGATTTGCATATATAGTTTAGTTGTTGGTTGTTGACTCAGATCTTGCACAAATATTTTTTACCCCACCCTAACCCTCCCCGAAATCAGTGAGGGAACTAAATCTTCCCCCAGTGAACGGGGCGATTGAGGGGGGTTTTTAGGATTCATGCAAGAGGTCTATTGTTGGTTGTTGGCACTAACAACCAATAAAGAACTAAATACCACTAACCACTCACTTTTTCTTAAACGTAAATTTTAGTTAAGGTACCAGCAAAGAAGCGACTAAAGCGATCTATTGCTTGTAGTTGTTCCCAACGGGTTTTGGCATTAATGACTTTTAAAGTGGTCATTTGTTTAATGAAATCTACAGGTTTAATTTTGAGAATACCTTTACCAATTACAGGATTTTTGTTGCTGTCACCTTCATAAACAGTGACGTAGAGAGTGGTGGTGTCAGCCCAGACATCGAAACCCGGATCATCGTGAATTTGCTTAAAGCCTTCAAAATAGTAGGTTTGCCCGTTTTCTGCGGTCATGTACATGCCATAGCACATCTTACGGGTTTGGGGGTGATCTTCTGCTTCAATGAATAAGTTAAAATCACCCTTGGTTACTGTCAGTGGATCTGTAGAAATTACGGGGGCTGTGACTGTACCAAGGATTTTAGCAGGGTGCTGAGGATCGTTGAGCAATAACTCTAAATCATCAGCAATGACTGTCACGGTAAACTCTAGAGGCGATGCATCTTTTTTACCTTGTTGTGCTGCTTTTTGATAATCATCTTTGATTTTGGTAGAGAAGAAACCACGCATCTTTTCTGTGAACTGAATTCCAACTTTGGCTGTGGGTGTGGGGTTTGTTGGTGCTGGTGCAGAAGAGAGATCATAGTTAATTGTCCAACCCCGATCTTTAGCAATTAAAGCGCAGCAACGTTCAGCGACAGCCGAAATAGTTAGTAGCGGATTAACTCCTAGTGTGCGAGGTATTACTGAACCATCAGCAACGTACAAATTTTCGTAGACATTTGTACCCTGTTGGCTAGAAAATACTTGTCCTTTGTGGTTAACTACACCATGTTCAGCATCTTCTGCTAAAATACAGCCACCCAAAGGATGAACGGTAATTAAGTCGTGACCAAACACATTAGTCCAAATCGGGTTTGGAATTTGCGTACCACCTAAAGGACGGGTTGCTTCTTCTAGGCGATCGTTGACTCTTTGAAAGATGGGTTGTTTACCTACGTTTTCCCACTCGATACTAAGACGATCATTTTCTAAGTACATCCGTCCGGCTGCATCATCATGAGTCATGACTAAGTAAGTCTGGGTGTTGCGGACTGCACCGGTGTAAGCGCCGTGAGTTAAACTTTCTGCTTCTCTGAGTTTTTCTTGTAAGCGATCGCCTATACCTTGATCAGTATCTTCACCCAATATTTTACCAGCCGCTGCAAAGCTACTCGGCAAGATTGGAGCAAGTGCGCCAGGGATGGAACCTTCTTCGATCACCATACCGTTGTCTAAGATGGGCTGTTGACGCATATCCACAATTCCAGTAATGCAAGGCCCTACAGGTTCCTGTTCGTTAGCAGAGCGATCGCCAAAGCCAACACCATTAATTACATGTTCGGTATTATATCCAAAAGCCAAAACATCACCGTTACCTGTAAAGTAGTGTCCTAGCTGATCAGATACAGTCAAACCTTTGGCTTGAGAACGTAATAAAATTTCTGTAGACCCCAAGGTACCCGCCGCCAGAATTACCATATCAGCACTGATAAACATCGTCGGCGCGTTGAATTTATCCTGTCCTGTGTTCATTAATTGGTAGTGAACCAACCAACGATTTTCTTGCCGTTCTAAATAACGCACTGATACTTGCGTATATATCTCTGCACCATGATTCTTAGCATCGGGCAGATAATTCATCAGTACAGTATTTTTGGCTTTATGATTACAACCAGAGACGCAATCACCACAGAGATTACAAGCCTTCTGTTCTACACCGACGTGATTTACCCCATCTTTAAAATTAACGTTAATTGGTGGTCTATAAAATTTCTCATTTAAGTATTGAGCAGATTTCTCTAAAGCTTGTAATTTCTGTATGTGTGGCAAATTTTGAGGATAAGGAGTTGGTTTGAGCATTTCTTCGGCACGCCGATATCCTTGTGCCAATAAAGTATCTACATCATCACGCAAACCTTTTGGCCAGCGGGTATCTGCAAAAACACGGGGTTCCGCTTGCAAAGAGACGTTAGCATTAACTAATGATGTGCCACCCAAACCACAACCTACGAAAACATTAATATCTTTATTAATATGAAAATCATACAAACCTGTGGGTGAACCAATCTGTTTACCACTAGGTAAGTCCACCTGCATTTCTTTGATTGCTTCTTTTGGTTGATTTGGATATTCCCCAGGTTGAAACTCTTTACCTCTTTCAAGAACACACACCTGTTGTCCAGCACGGGCGAGACGTGAAGCTGCAATTCCACCCCCATATCCAGAACCAATTACTACTACTGTGTAGTGATTTTTGATGTTTTCAATAGGACTTGATAAACGAGTCATGCTATATATTCCCCTGGCACAGCGAAATTTACTACATTAGCCCCAACAAAGACATAAGGAAGCCAAAAATTTGTGAAACGCTGATTTGAGATTGCTGGGTTATTGTGTACTTCAACAACACAAAAAGCGGTTCCGCAAAATTTGCAAATGTACATATTTACAAGTTCAGCAATTGTGAGCAAAAAATAATTTGTATTTATGGCATGGCAAATTAATACTCAGTTGCGTTTCAACAGAAAAGCAAAGGTACAGCCTGGGAATGTAAAATATCACATCAGATATTGAATGATTGATGTATTGTTGTTGTCTATTTAACTCAGCTTGAGGAAAATTAGTCCTTGTCAACCAAAGAAATTATTACCTATAAAATTGAGCTAAAAATCACAACAATAAGGTTTTTGGAGTATGTGTTAACACTAAAAACGAGTTTGATATCAATTAAAATTAGTATAAATACAAACAATATTTTAGAAAATAATTTTAAGTATTTCTTTACGATAACCAAACAAATCATCAAGGATCAAACATGGGATCATCTGATCAAAAAATGGATTTGGTTACTGTTGGCGATCGCCTGAACAAGAATTTGTGGGTTTAAGTAGTGAGGCGGGTTTTTCGCTCAAATTTCACAGATGCGATCGCCAAGTCACTAGCACTGAGAGTAAGTAGGTCGATGCAAATTGTAGAGACGCTTCAAACAGCTCGTCTGGTACGAGTTGGGGTCGTCATTTGTCCTACTCTACCTTGAAGCCCATGAGCGCGTCTATGTCCTATGTCATTGGTAAGGGTTTCAACTATATTTAAATTTCGTAATATAGTTTTATTTATTCCCACCGACTTACTTATATTACTGATAATGCTCACTAAATCAGGCTTAAAAAAATTTACACACTTCTGCGACATCTAACCCTGAAATTAATCGAGTATATGGTAAGTTTCTTAATGAAGAAGTTAATTTAATGTGAAAATAAAGCGATTAATTTTTGGAGGAGTGATGGAAAATAAAGTACAAAAAACCAGGAAATTACAGTACAAGTATGTGATTTTTCGTCAACATAATCCTGTTTATGATATGTTAGCTAGAGGTAGAGCAAATTATTTTACCTAACTGGTAGTCAAAATCATCACTTTAATAATATTCATATATTTTTCTTATGTATAAATTTATTCACATTTTCTTAAGCTACAAAAGATAATCAAATTTAAAATACTGTAAAATACGGCTTCATCTCAGTCAATGCCTCTTGGATTTCAAAATTTTCAATCTGGCAAATTAAAGATTAAGAAATGAAAGCTAAACACCTTCATCAATATCTACATGCATTTTCTCCTTGGGTTGTACCGATTATCTTAATAGTGATTTGGCAATTACTTGTGCAATTTGGTTGGGTTTCAACAAGAATTTTGCCTGCTCCAATTGATGTTGTTCTGGCTGGAATTCGTCTGACTAGCACAGGCGAACTACCCTATCATTTTGGCGTTAGTACGCAACGGGCATTTATTGGCTTTTCTATAGGCGGTAGTATCGCTTTCATTTTAGGATTAATAAATGGCATTATTCCCTTAGCTGAAAAGCTGTTGGATACATCTATTCAAATGTTACGTAATATTCCTAGTCTAGCCTTGATTCCCTTAGTTATAGTATGGTTTGGGATTGGGGAAGAAGCTAAAATATTTTTGGTTTCTTTAGGTGTATTATTTCCTATATACATAAATACTTTTCATGGCATTCGTACTGTAGATCCAGGATTAATAGAAATGGGGAAAGTGTATGGGCTGAATAGTTGGTCTTTGTTTTGGCAAATCATTCTCCCCGGTGCTATGCCTTCTATTTTGATTGGTGTGCGTTATGCCTTAGGAGTAATGTGGCTGATTTTGATAGCTGCGGAATCAATTACCTTTGATTCTGGTATTGGTTACATGGCCATGAATGCTCGTGAATTCATGCAAACAGACGTCGTAGTTTTGAGTATTTTGCTATATGCGTTGTTGGGTAAGTTAGCAGATGTATCTGCAAGATTTTTAGAAAAAAAACTGCTGTCTTGGCATCCTGGATATCAGCAAATCTAAGCTAAAGCTTTGAGGAGATTTGACGGTGCATAAACTAAAAAGCATAGGAGTAGACCTGAAGATATTAGGTCTGAATAAAAGCTTTGGAAATATTGACGTATTGCGGAGATTGAATATAGAAATAGCAAGGGGCGAATTTGTGGCAATTGTCGGCCGTAGTGGCTGCGGTAAAAGTACATTGTTGCGGCTAGTAGCAGGATTGGAACGTCCATGTAGCGGAAGTATATTGCTAGATGAAAAGCCCTTGTACAAGCTCAATCCAGAAATACGAATGATGTTTCAGGATGCTCGTCTTTTGATGTGGAAACGAGTTTTAGAAAATGTGAGTTTGGGATTGAAGCAAAACTGGCGACACAAGGCGCATTGGGCTTTAGAACAAGTAGGATTAGCTGACCGTGCTTTTGATTGGCCCAGGGTACTTTCTGGAGGAGAACGCCAACGGGTTGCACTAGCTAGAGCATTGGTAAGTGAACCGCGTTTACTTTTATTAGATGAGCCTTTGGGCGCTCTGGATGCTTTAACTCGAATCGAAATGCAACAACTGATTGAGAAGATTTGGCAGCAAGAAGGATTTACTGCTTTATTGATTACTCATGATGTGGAAGAAGCTGTCACTTTGGCAGATAGAGTTCTTTTGATTGAAGAAGGTAGAGTGGCGATGGATTGGGCGATCGCTCTGAATCGTCCTCGTCAGCGTGGAAATGCTGCTTTTGCAACCCTCGTAGAGCAAATCTTACAGCGAGTCTTGAATACAAAAACCAATTCTCAAAAGTCGGAACCACAACAGTATGCATTGGGCAAATCAGCGATCGCCAACATCCACCCTTGAGAAATCAAATCAATACAAATTATTTAGCGATCGCCAAAACTAATTCAAAAACGAATTGCTCCCTAAAGTTTAACCATCGCAGTTTTGTCATGGAATTTAGACATGAATATTTTCATTTTCTTGAAGCGATTATCTTTTTTGAAAAAATTCTTTCAGCAATTTTTTAGAGTCAAAATTTTTGCACTGCTATTCACGGTCGGCTTGTGCATGACTTTAGGATTTTCTGGTTGCACTTCCAACACTCAAAATTCTTCTGCCAATTCTGCAAATAATACACAATCTACAGCCAAAGTCGTGCGTATTGGCTATGTAAAAAGTGGAACTCTTGCTTTGGTGAAGCAACAAGGTACTTTAGAAAAACGCCTATCTCCCAATGGAATTACTGTCAAGTGGACAGAGTTTCCTCACCCTCTTCCCTCTTTTCAAGCCATGAATGCAGGTAATATGGACTTTACCCATGCATCCGATGGACCACCTATATTTGCTCAATCTGCTGGTGTACCATTGGTATATCTTGCCAGTACTCCGCCGAGTCCAGAAAGTCTAGCAATTTTAGTTCATCAAGATTCCCCAATTAAAACCGTCACTGATCTCAAAGGTAAAAAAATTGCCTTTAATAAAGGTTCAACTTCTAGTTTTCTAGTGATGCGAGCCTTGGAACAGCAAGGTATGCAATTCTCTGACATTCAGCCAACTTACCTTAGTGGTGTTGACGCCCGTGCAGCCTTTGAAGGAAGAAATGTTGATGCTTGGGCGACTCAAGACCCATCTTTCGCTGCTGTTCAAAATGAGGGAGGAGCGCGGATCTTGAAAGATGGTAAAGGTTTAGTAACAGCACGGGAATATTATTTTGCATCACGAGACTTTGCTAACACCAATCCCCAGATCATCCAGGAAATTATCGACGAAATTGAAAAGACGGGAAACTGGGCAAAAGATCATCCTCGCCAAGTTGCTGAATTACTTTCACCGAAGATGGGAGTCGATGTTACCACACTAGAACTTTCAGAAACCAGGCGAAAACGCTACGGTATAAAACCGATCAATAATGAAGTTGTTTCTGAACAACAAAAACTTGCTGATAACTTATTGCGTATGAAGCTAATTACTAAACCAGTCAAAGTAGCAGATGCTGTTTGGCAACCTCAAAATGAAAGTAGTAAGTAAGTCGGCACAAAAATTGTTTCATCTATAAATAACATCTTGCACCAGCAATCAGCCGTAAAATAAATTTTCGGCTCAAAGCTTAAACCCATTTTAATGGGTTATACCAATTCGCAATTCGCAAGTCGCAAGTAAGAAAATTAGATGCAGCCTGGTTTTAGGGGTTTGGATCTGTTGCTTGATTTTGGAGAATTGGTATTAAAACCTTAGTCATACCAATTTCCTTTAAATAAAAGTGAAACATATTTTTTTGTACCAGACGTGCCATGGCACGTCTGGTACATGATTTATGTGTATCGCGATTAACGTGAAATGGTATCAGTCGGTTTTGAACCGACTTTAGCTTTAAGCCCAAATTTTAATTTCGGGCTAGGTGCAAGATATTAAGATAAGTAAGATAAAAGTATTTGGATAAATATTTTTATCTTACTTATTATGTTGTCTTAACTATAGAAAACGTTAAAGCATTTGTAAAAAACGTTTGAATGTTTATTATGATACTTTGATAATTCATAATAAAGGTTAAAGACTTTCTTGAAAAACTTTATTTTTTATTATAAATGAACCAATATTCACACAAACGTAAAAGCGATCGCAAATAAAGATTAAATCATAGCGTCTACAAACCAATTTGTGGCTAAAAGAGTGGCTGCTCCTAGATTTATACAACCAGACTTTTTGCAGAGATTGGGAAGAGGTAAAAGGGCAAAGGTCAAATAAAAAGGGAAAAATTTGAAAAAGAAGAGAAAAAGGAAAGAAAAATTACTTTCTCTTTACCTTTTACTCTTTATCCTTTACTCTACCCTACGGGAGAATTTCGACACTCTCACTCATTATGGCTACTGAGGTTTATACATACGCTTCCCAGGAGGTTTGATGAATACTGGTGAATCTAACACTAAAGAAAACTCTAACGAATCTAACGGATCTAATAATCGGGGAACAGTAATCTGCGGTTGGTGTTCCTATGATGCCAATCCTGTAGGGGCGAAACACTGTCAAAATTGTGGCAAACCTCTTGTGATTACTTATGCACCTAGCAACGATGGGGTTCGCAAATTAAAACTCGCCCCTGGTATAGGTTGGTTAGCTCTGGCTGTAGTCTTGTTGCTGGTAGGTGGGGGAAGTTACTTTTTATGGCAGCAATTGCAAGTTTTAACGACTAGTAGCAGTTTGAATAACTCTCCAGATAAGGCTTCTTCAGACATTAAACTCTACAACTCCATGAAAGAAGTCCCAAATGTGCCAGAGGGAACATTCAACTATGGTGGTGCCAAGATCGTAGCAACTCTTACTGCTCAGGGTACACACAAGGCGATGATGCAGGCTCATCCAAATTTTCACCTACGCTACACTGAGCCTGCCAATAATAGTAGTCCAAGTTCAAGTGTTGGTATCTCCATGCTACTTAATGGGGAAGTGAGCTTTGCTTTGTCCGGTAAAGCATTTGAGGACGATGATTACAACAAGGCAAAAGAACGGGGTTTTAATTTGCAGGCTGTGCCAATTGCGCTCGACGGAATGAGCTTCTATACTCATCCAGATTTGCCCATTCCTGGACTTTCTGTGCAGCAACTCCAAGGAATTTATACAGGTCAAATAACTAACTGGAAAGAGGTTGGAGGACCTGATCTGCCGATCACAATTGTTTATCTCAAAAAGGCCACTGCTGTAACAATGGTTTTGGGAATAGAAAACAATAGCCTCACTTCCAAAATGGAGTATGTGCGGGATAACACTACAGCTTTTCGTAAAGTAGCCGCAACTCCAGGTGCGATCAGTTTTGCTTCAGCCACACACATTATCAATCAGAGGTCTATTCACTCCCTCGCCGTTGCTCCCAATAATAGCAACGAATATGTACCAGTGATCACTAGCGATCGCCGTATCAATGTCAAAGCTCTACAAGATAACACTTACCCCCTAAGTAGGCGTGTGTTTGTTTTGATTCGCCGGGATAACACACCTGACCAAGCTGCTGGAGTCGCATACGCTAACCAACTGCTATCCAAGGAAGGACAGCAGTTTATTAAGAAAGCTGGCTTAGTCCCGATCCGTGCAGATTAATAAATTAAACTATCACCTACTCATTGACTGGTTCCGCTAGATGGACAATGGTGCGATAAATTAAGCTAACCATACCATGCTCATTGCAGTGGCGCTCATGTAAATCTTGCAAGCTAGAAATCAGTTGTTGGTGTGCAAGTCCTTGACGCGGAACCGTGGAATAACTCATCGCATTTCCAATTAGTCCAGTTAAATCTACCTCTCGTCTGTGGTCAAAAGTATATTGGCGGATATTGACAAAATGGGGACTATTGATCAATGGTTCCACTGATCCAAAACAAGCTTCTGGTGGATGATTTTCGGAAGATGCGTGCAGAAGTCGGACATATTCCCCAGTAAACTGATCATTTTTCAAGCGATTGTTAGCTAGCACTGCTAGCCTTCCTGATGCTTTCAAAATCCGGCGAAATTCCAATAAACTTACCTCGTGATTAAACCATTGAAAAGCTGAACAACAAGTAACTACATCAACAGATGCATCTGGTAGATTAGTAGACTCTGCTGTCGCATCACGGAATTCAATCAAGGGATGAGGTATGGCTGCTTTTCTCATCGCAGCGTTGGGTTCTATTGCTAGGACACGCACTCCCCTTTGGGCAAACAATTGGGAGGCTACTCCAGGGCCTGCACCAATATCGGCTAAAATCAGTTCCTGTGGTGGTGCTAACCCTGCCAAGATAGCATCTATGGCTGAGGGAGGATAACTTCCTCGATATTTCACATAATCCTCTGCTCTATCAGAGAATCGAGTCAGAGGATTCATTGTATGTAGAGGCGTTACCTCCATAAGTCTGACCTCATAAACAATTTGAAATGAGAACCAACATTAGAACTTAAAGGTAGTCCGAATAGTACCTACAAAAATGCTGTCGTTGTTGTCATTGTGTTCTGGATTGGTAATTACAAATACACCAGGGGTAATAGAAATATTATCTGTGATTTGGAGGCGATAAAAACCTTCTATATGTAAAGAGGTGTCCCGATCCTCCGTTTGGCTGCTGGATATGACTTTTGGCGGCATACCAAAGACAATACCACCTAAATTTCCTTCTCCCCCTAAATCAGGAAAAGCTAAAGTCACAGCATAGTTTAAGATATCTGCATCATCATCACTGACTTCTGACTGTGCTAACGAGTAGCCAGCCCAACCAGCAATGATAAATTTCGGGCTAATTCGCCAGTTGGTTTCCAAGCCAAAGGTATCTGCGGAAGTCGCAACATTACCAAATGGTCTACGGGCATTTTCACTACCTGTACTACTGGTAATATTGACGCCAGTATTGCCATTGTCAGTGTTGTAGGAGCGAATATAAGTCAGGCTGACATCAAAACTTTTAATTGGCTGAAATATTAGTTGTGCTAAAGCACTGTAGTTACCATCAAAAAGCCCATTGCTATTAGTTGGATCTGCGGCATCACTAGCCTTATAGGCTAAAGTAAGACTTGTATTTTTACTGACACCATAGGTTAACCCTAAGGCTGATCCACTTGCAATAGATCGATAGATAGGGTTATATCGACCAAAGCGAGAAATACTACCGCTACTACTGCTTTGAAAGGGACTCAGGGTTTGGACAAGATCATCCAAATTACCTTTAACAGGGGCAACTATGAATTTTAATTTATCTCCTACTGGGAATTTGTAGTAAAGTTCAGAAATCCCGACATCGTTATCTTCATCTCCATCAAAACCTAAACGAGTCATCCTCGTACCTGTCACATTATTTTGAAACTCAGTAACGTTTCTGGCTTGCAAACGGGTTCGCAGACGATCTTTACCACTAAAGCTAGTGTCAAGAGTTAAACGCACACGGTCGGCGAGGATGATGTTATCTTCTAAGTCTGGGTTGTCATCAGAATTATTGTTGTTATCGGCTGCTTCATCACCAAATACACCTGCAAGAGCAAAAATCACTTCTCCAGTGAGTTTTGTGGTGGTAGAGAATTGATTTGCTTCTAATTGGGCGGTTCTAGCTTCTAAAGTATCCACGCGATCGCGCAGTGTTGCAAGTTCTGCTGAAAACTCTTCTTGCAGTTTTTGTAGTGTGGCTAAATCTTCTTTTGTCACCAGAGAAGCTGTAGCAGTAGCGATTAATTCGTTCACCCGATCCAAACAAGCATTCAAACCAGCAGCAAACTCGTATCGTGTCATCGGGCGATCGCCTCGATACGTACCATTTGGATAGCCAGCTATACAACCATAACGTTCGACTAATGATTGTAATGCTTGGAATGCCCAATCATTTGGTTGGACATCAGAAAGTTGGGAAACCGAGTTTACCTGTGCTAATTTATTTGAGGAAAATTCAGTCTCCGCAATTGATTCAGGCTGAATTTGAAATTCTGCTTGGGCTTGTTGTGCCACCGTTACAGATGGTACAACAAAGGCTGATAGCAGAACTACTGGACTGAGAAGAAAAGAAAGAAAATAAGTGTTGAATGACACTGCCTCACACCTAAACTAAAGAAGACTAAGAGAAAACCAAAAAAATGATCAAACGGGTTTTTTTCAATACAATAAAAAGCTGTTTTTTGGAATTTTTTCACCAAAAAACAGCAATTACAAGCAAATGTTTACATAAATTTACTTTTAAAAATAAATTTTGCTTTATTTTATTTAATAATTTGGTAGTGAAACAACTAGTGTGAAGGGTTTGTAGTGAGCGATTTATCGCTCAATTTCAAGAGCTAAAGCCCTAATTACAAACTTTCGCAACTTATCAAAACTAATGCGATAAACCACTAGTCATTCCTTTCCATTCTAAGAAATATATTAATAATGACTATATGTCTCTGCATCGTTATTATTTGCATTCCTTTGTTTTGATAGAGTTATAGACTCAATCAAATTCATTGATAAACGGTGATATTACCTTCACAAATTCAGCCGTGGACTCATATGGTAAAACATTGCGACCAGGAATTTTTATTCCACGACCTTGAGGTAAAGCTGCAAGATAATCTGATAACCATGCATCTGGTTCAAGTTTTTTACCTTCTTTAGCAATACTCGATATATTTTCACCGAGAACAACTAATGTAGGTTGATTGATTGCTGCGATCGCACTACCATAGTTTTGTAACCAAAATCCTGCTAAAAATGAAAACACAGCATAGCGACTAGTAGTATTTTCTGCACCGACACACAAAGTATTTAACCATTCTGAATCAACATCTTCTTGAGAATCAAAAAGTTGTTTGGTTGAGAAATCACGCAAAAATTTTTCTCTGCGGGCGTAGCGATAAAAAACATTACCTAAAGGTGAATCTAACAGATTCCAAATTAATTTCGCTTGCCATTTTGGTAATTCTTTTGTGATCAATGGCCAAGCTGGAGGAGATGCTAATACTAATCCCGCTACTAAATTTGGTTCTTTGTTAACTAATTGAATTGCAACTGCAAATAAAGCTCCTTGGACTACAACAATTACAGGTTTTTGTACAACGGTTTTCACAAAATGTTGTAATTGTTCTGCCCAATCACTGGGATTATAAGCAATATGAGGCTGTTCACTTTCACCACAACCTAGTAAATCAGGATTATATATTAAATTAGGCTGTTGTTGTTCTTCCCATTCCTGACAAAACCTTTGCCAAAATTGCCGCGATAAACCTACACCAATGGGATGAATTAATAGCAGAGGTATACTATTTGCTGGGGAATTAATCGATTGATGAACTGTGTAAGCACAACGGTAATTTTGCCAAGTGTAAAACTGTGTAGGGAATTCTGTTTGCTGTTGAGTAATCATAATATTTTATTACTTTAATAATCAGCTAAAAATCATCTGGGGATGAATCAACTCATATCCTGCTTCTTTGATTTTTCTATTTGATATCTTGGCATTATATGGGCGCTTGCTACTTAAGGAAGAATCCCATGCAACTTTAGGCAGATTATGTATTTCACACACACGATCAGATATTTCTCTAGTTGTAAGATCGTCATTGTCAACAAGATTGTAAATCCCTTGTAAACGATGACGACGAGCAAACTCTACAGCAGCAGTAATATCATCAAGATGAATCCAATTTGCTGGTTCTTCACCATTTCCAGGACGAGTTGTACCAGCAATTCGGCTATATATTTTTACTAGTTCTCGACCAGGGCCATAAATTCCTCCTAAACGTAAGATACACACACGCAGATGCTCACTAGATCCTGAAAGTAATTCTTGCTCAGTTTTAGAGAGAATTTCGCTATTGGGAGTTGTGGGTGCAACCTCTGTTTCTTCATCTACTAATGCACCATTTTGTTCACCATATACAGAACAACTACTGGTATATATTAGATGTTGAATACTAGGAATTTGCTTGAGAACTGAAACTAAAGTCTGAGCAGTTTCTAAATAACTTTGTTCATAAGTATTCAAACTTTTTGCACCAACACTTAAAAGGACAACATCTTGATTTTTTAAAACTGATTTTAGCTTCTCAGAATCATTACCGTTTACTACTACAACTCGTTGAGCGATAGTTTCTAGTTCTGCAACTCGTTCAGCAGTGGTTGTGGTTGCAGTGACAATAAAACCCCGTTCTTGCTGCCAAAATTTAGCAACTTTAGAGCCTATATAACCACAACCAATAATTGTTATATTCATATTTTTGTTAGAGTAAGTCGGTACATTATCAGTCGTGAACATTGCCATCGGGCATAATCGCACCACTGAGGTTAGCACCAATCAATTTTACAAGTAAGCGATCGCCAGAACGAACACGCGCCCCTGTCAAGTCAGCACCCCGCAAATCAGCCCCACTCAAGTCAGCACCAATCAAGTTAGCATTTCGGAGATTGGCTTCTCGCAAATCTGCCAAAAGTAAGTTGGCTCTAAATAAATTGGCTTCAGATAAATCCGCACCTCTGAGGATGACTTTGTGCATAAAAGTATCACTGAGATTAGCACCGCTCAAGTTGGCGTAACTCATGTTTCTGCTAGATAAGTCTTTATTGCTTAAATTGGCGCTGCTGAAATCTTGACCACTCAAGTCTGGGTTTTGCTTGGGTGGTTCGTAGTTTGGTGATTGAGGGTTTGTTGAAGAATACGTAGTTTGTGGTTGTGGCTTTTTCGGTGGGGGTGATTGGTGGGTTTGATGGGATTGATGGGTTTGATGGGTTTGATGAGATTGATGGGATTGATTCGGTTGATGAGTTTGATGGGATTGATTCGGTTGATGAGTTTGATGGGATTGATTCGGTTGATGAGATTGATTCGGTTGACGAGATTGACGGGATTGATAGGAGTGATGAGAATGATGGGGAACTTGATGCTTGGTTTTGAGAGAGCGTAATTGTTCTCTAGCCTCGTTAATTTCTTGTAACTTTTTGATCGCCTTTTCTCTCAGACGCTGGTTATCTAAGGGGATGCGATCGGGATGCCAAATAAAAGCCAAATCTTTGTAAGCCTGGTTCACTTCCTCTAAAGTCGCTCCAGGCTCCAACTCTAATACCCGATAATACCGCTCCAGCTCTCTCATAAGACGTATTGGTGATAATCAACTTAATTATGAGTGATGCAACCAACTATCAGCTAAATTCTTTATCTATTGTTTCTACTATTGGGAATATTTCAGCTAAAGTTCTTAGTTTTTCCGTTGCTTTTGCTACGGTTAGAGCAATACGTTATTGCTCTGCTCTGATAGGATTGTCTAAAAATTGTAACAATTGTTTTAACTGCTCAACTTGATAATCAATTTTTTGTAATGGCTGATTTACCTGCATCACATGCTCAATAATTGGCTTTTTACGTAATATTACTTTTTCAAAATCAAAAGTTTGTAAGTTTTGATACAGTTTATTAGACGATTACTTTTTTGTTAGTTGGTTATAGATCCCCGACTTATTTAAGAAGTCGGGGATCTGAATAAAATCAATGTGGTGGAGTACCAGTTGCAGTATCGGGATAGGGAAACTTCAAACTCTTGTTACCAAGTTCAACCTGGTAACGAGAATAAGAGCCAGGAGCATTTGTTGAGAGTACATCTATAATTTAACGACCGATTAAACGTTGTCGCAGAGCGCGTAAATATGCCCTGACTGGAATTTGATAAATTTCAATTAAAAGCCAAACAATAATTGTGAAATGTGAGATAAAAGTTAATACTGTCCAGATGTATGGAACCCAAGATAAAGGGGCGTATGGATGTGGCGGAAAAATGTAAGCAACTGTCCCAATTAAAGCGGTGGGTAGAAGTATAAACGCGATTGCCGCTACCACATAACTCCAACCAAATTCAACCCCTTCTAAATGAGCTTCTGTCCAGTTGAAGCCATTCCAACGCCAAATTAAAGGAGGTTGTCTCGAAGGCAAAACTAATTGCTGTTGTTCTAAATTAACAGTGAAAATCTGATGGCAAAAATCACAAGACATTGCTTCCATCAATGGCATATTACTAATCTTGCCAACATGACAAACAGGGCATGAATAAACTCCTTTATAGTCAAATGATGTGGCTAAAATGTTGGTTTTGGAGCTAGGCATAATACAATCACTAGAATTCAGCCGAAAATAAATCAAAATAGCTAGTCCTTGGGTTTTTTGGTTATTGTGTGTTGGGTATTAATTATTTCGCTGTACTAGTGGTTCATCGTATTAATTGTGAGGGGCAAGAGATCCCAAACTTATTCAAAAAGTTGGGGATTTGAAGACCCGCGATCAAAATTAATGGGACAGACCACTAGTTACTGTATAAATGAAAAGTTTTGCAATCCTACCCATTATTAACTACTAACCACTAATTACTAACTATTAACCATTTAATGTAGCTAATTGCTGTTAATTTATATTGGCACACTAACACAGGCATCTTGAATTTATCAGAGAGATATGTATAACAACAATTCGCTTAACATGTACATTAAGCCGTAGTCTTAAACCCCAGCTTTGTAATGAGTCTATCGTTTTTTGGACAGTTGTGGGGTCTTCTACTTTATTCTCTACATTTGACTTACGTACCTAAAAAAATAGATATTATATACTTCTTTATTCTCACTCTTACTCTCGATATTTGCATTTTCTTATCCTTCTTAACTTTCTTGGAAAAGCTCTTGACTATAATCAAATCGTCTGTTATGTTCTTGGATATAGGCTTAGATTAATTTTTTCAAGAAAGCACCTCGCGTTATGTTTAGCAGTAACTTCTACTTTTTTTATTGGTTTAGGGCGGTTCACCGGGAGTGAATTCAGTTTCCTAATGGAAACCGCCCGGTGAACCGCAGAGCGAACTCTGCGGTTTTTGTTTTTTTAAGGAGAATCCCATCGTCATGATTTACTTCGGTAGCTGGTTTTACTTTTATTTTTGGCCCAGAATAAGTTCCGGGTAAAGTGTCATGTCGATGAAACGTCAGCACCCGGAACTTAACCAAGGTTCCGGGTTTTTTGTTTTCTGTGGTTTGTTGTTTAGAACAACCACCAACTACCAATACTGCTCGGATAAGACAAATCGCTTGACATTTAAATCATGTAGAGACGCGATATATCGCGTCTGGTACATATTCAAAATTATGACGAAAAATCCTATCCCTTGCAGTATTGCACCAACTACTAACTACCATCATGATTCTATTTTTCAGGAGAATAACAAAATGATCAATGCCAAATTAGCAGCCAAACCCCATCCCCTGCACCAAACAATTGTGAAAATTTCCGAAACAGTTGCTTTTGGAGGTCAGGAAGTAGTAGTGATTGGGGGACCTTGCACGGTTGAAAGTATCGAACAAATGGAGGTTGTCGCCCATAAGCTATCTACTACATCTGTACAAGCATTGCGTGGCGGTGTCTACAAACCCCGCACTTCTCCCTATGCTTTTCAGGGAATGGGAGAAGAGGGATTAAAAGTTCTAGCAGAAGTGCGATCGCGTTACAATCTTCCTGTTGTCACCGAAGTCATGTCAATTTCTCAAATCGAAGTCGTCGCCACCCACGCTGATATGCTACAAGTAGGTAGCCGCAATATGCAAAACTTCGATTTACTCAAAGCTTTAGGAAAAGCAGGTAAACCCATTCTCCTCAAACGTGGTTTAGCAGCAACAATTGAAGAATTTGTCATGGCAGCCGAATATATTTTAAGCCATGGCAACCCAGATGTTGTGTTGTGTGAACGCGGTATCCGCAGTTTCGATAACTATACTCGCAACGTTTTGGATTTAGGAGCAGTCGCAGCACTCAAGCAAATTACCCACTTACCCGTGATTGTAGATCCTTCCCATGCAGTCGGTAAGCGGGAATTAGTAGCACCCGTCGCCAGAGCTGCTATTGCTTGTGGTGCAGATGGTTTAATTATTGAATGTCACCCAGAACCAGAAAAATCTGTTTCCGACGCCCGTCAAGCTTTGTCTTTAGAAGATATGGCTGATTTAGTTGAAAGTTTAAAGCCAGTAGCAGCAGCAGTTGGCAGAAAAATATCTGAAGAATTGGGGGTAGGTTTAGAACCTACCCCTCTTTGTTTATCTGCGGCTTAGATTCAACTAATTTTGATTCAAATCCCCGACTTCTTTGAGGATACAGCTGGCGAATGGTGGGTTTGACCCCTCGTTCGTCTACAAATTGGTTGTAGAGACGCGCCATGGCGCGTCTCTACATCTGGTGGAATGACGAAAAATCGTTCATGAGGGATGTCACCCCTGATTCGCCAGCTGTATCCTTTGAGAAGTCGGGGATCTGGGATTCCGTATTTTCTCACAACTCAATTAGGATTGCTATATTTCTCAAGGTTTGCAAGAAATCCGGGTTAAACTTTTTATCATAATATACGTACTGAACAGTCGTAATTATGAGTTATGAACATGACATATTTATAAGTCACGCAAGTGAAGATAAAGATTTTGTCAGACCACTAGCTAAAGAATTGCAAAACAAAGGATATCGTGTTTGGTATGATGAATTTTCTTTGACAGTAGGAGACAACTTAAGTGAGTCAATTAATAAAGGACTCTCAGAATCCAGGTTTGGAATAATTGTCATCAGCCCTAATTTCATTAGCAAGCCATGGCCAAAGTCTGAGTTAGAAGGGCTTGTGCAGAAGGAAATAAAGTTTGGAAAAGTAATACTGCCAATTTGGCATAATGTTTCATATCAGAAAGTTTTTGACTTTTCTCCGATTATTGCTGGCAAACTTGCATCCAATACTTCCAAAGGACTTGATAAAGTTGTTGATGATATTATTGCAGCACTTATAAAAGCAGGCGTAAACAGTAATTATATAAATAAACCAAAAGAAAATTCTTCCTTAAAATTGCAAACATTTGATTTCCAAACAGTGAAATTATCTGTAGAAAGGGATTCTTCTGGAAAATCTATAATTAAAAGTAATTTTTACAACAATCAAGCTAATTATTTTGTAGAGGATTTGGGGTTTGGTGTCAAGCTAGAGATGGTTGAAATTCCTGGTGATACATTTTTGATGGGCGCTTATGCTAATGAGGAAGAAAGTAGAGATTCTGAACGCCCCGTACATCACGTAACAGTCCCAACCTTCTTTATGGGGAAATATACCATCACTCAAGAACAATGGCATAGAGTTGTCAATTCTTGTCCTCCGGTCAATAGAGAGTTAAAACTAAGACCGTCTTACTTCAAGGGTAATGATCGTCTTCCTGTAGAGAAGATTTCTTGGTACGATGCGGTAGAATTTTGTGCTAGACTTTCCCAAAAAACAAGTCGTAATTATCGACTACCCAGCGAAGCAGAATGGGAATATGCATGTCGTGCAGGTACGACGACTCCTTTTTACTTTGGCGATACAATCACAGATCAGGTAGCAAATTATAATGCTACCTATGTTTACGGTGATGGAATCGAGGGAAATTATAGAAGGCAAACAACGCCAGTAGGAAGTTTTCCGCCCAATTATTTTGGACTTTACGATATGCACGGAAACCTATGGGAATGGTGTCTCGACGATTGGCATGATAACTATAAAAGTGCGCCTACAGATGGTACTCCTTGGTTTGATAATAATGATGATCTTTTTCAAAAACGAATAAATGCCGTACTGCGGGGCGGTTCTTGGATCGACCTTCCTAAGTACTGCCGTTCCGCGTCCCGCTACTACGACCTTAGGGCGGAGCGCGACTACATCTTCTACAATATTGGTTTTCGTGTTGTCTGTGCTGTCGGGAAGTCTCTTCAGTAGCCCTTTATGCTTTATTTCTCTTGCCCTTTACACTTGTTTTTTTCTCTTTTCCGCCGTCAGGCGGATCGAATTTTTTGAGAAAATATTAAGATTGGTGAAATAAAATGAAATAATTGTTGGTAACCTAGAAGACTTATGATTGTATTTAATGGTACGTTCTAATTATTCAAATATTGCCGAAAATCCATAAAGTTATCTGGCGAAATATTGGTTGATCAAGCCAGAATCAACCACCAACCACCCAATACGGTTCAGTTAAGAATATTCTCGTCACAATTTGGGTATGTAGAGACGTGCCATGGCACGTCTCTGGTGGGTTTAAATGTTAATCGATTTGTCTTATCCAAATCGTATTGACCAACAACCAACAAATAAAAAAAAGGGATAGGCGGAGCGCCTACCCCAAGGCAATAGCCTTAGAAAACCTAGCTATAGCTTAAGCCTTTCTTTAGTGGCTTTTGGTAAATTCTCGGTAAAGATTAGGTTCCAGAAGTCCAAGAATTGATGTACTCGATTTGTTCAGGTGTGAGGGTATCTATTTTTATTCCCATGGCCTGTAATTTTAACCGGGCAATTTCTTGGTCTACTTCGGTAGGAATGGAGTGGATACCGGGTTCTAGGTTGCCTTGATTCTTCACGAGGTATTCGCAACCTAGAGCTTGGTTAGCAAAACTCATATCCATAACCGCGCTGGGGTGTCCTTCAGCAGCGGCGAGGTTAATCAAGCGTCCTTGACCCAAAACTACAACTGACTTGCCGTTTTGTAAACGATATTCTTCGGTGAAAGGGCGGACTGTCTTGACTTCTTTAGCTTTTGCGCCCAAGGCTTTCAGGTCAATTTCAATATCAAAGTGACCAGAATTACAAACGATCGCACCATCTTTCATCACGTCAAAATGTTCGCCGCGAATCACGTGCTTGTTACCAGTCACGGTAATAAACAAGTCGCCTTGGGGTGCAGCTTCTGCCATTGGCAGAACGCGGAAACCATCCATGATGGCTTCGATCGCTCTAATCGGATCAATTTCAGTAACAATTACGTTCGCACCAAGTCCACGGGCGCGCAGGGCTGTACCTTTACCACACCAGCCATAACCAACAACAACAATGGTTTTACCAGCTAGTAGGACGTTTGTAGCGCGGATGATCCCATCTAGGGTTGATTGTCCAGTACCATAGCGGTTGTCAAAGAAGTGCTTGGTGTCGGCGTCGTTGACATTCACAGCAGGGAAACTGAGAACGCCATCTCTAAACATGGCACGCAACCGCACAATTCCGGTAGTGGTTTCTTCTGTAGTACCAATAATGTCTGCCAGTTGTTCTTGGCGTTCTTGTACCAAGGTGGCAACCACATCACAACCATCATCAATAATAATATTCGGACGGTGGTCTAAAGCAATTTGGACGTGGCGGTTATAAGTTTCGTTATCTTCGCCCTTAATCGCGAAGACAGGAATTTCGTAATCGGTGACGAGACAAGCAGCTACGTCATCTTGGGTGGAGAGGGGATTGCTGGCAATTAATACAGCATCTGCACCACCAGCTTTGAGAGCAATAGCCAGATTTGCTGTTTCAGTTGTGACATGGCAGCAAGCTACAAGGCGAATACCTGCAAAAGGTTTTTCTTGAGCAAAGCGATCGCGAATCTGCCGTAAAACTGGCATTTCACGTCCTGCCCATTCAATGCGCTGTCTTCCCAAGGGAGCGAGGCCGAGGTCCTTAACCTCGTGCTTTAATCGGGGAGATGTTGCGGTCATCAAATAGTTCCTCTATACAAACTAATAAGGTGACGTAAATTCTTACGTACTCTACTAGAGTATTCCAAGAAAGGCAAATTCAACCAGTATTTTTGTGAAAATGGGGGTTGGGGATTGGGGATCGGGGATCGGGGATTGGGGAATCAATCCAAAATCTAAAATCCAAAATCCAAAATTGCCTAACAGTGTTGAGTTTAGGTAGAACAAAAATAAATTTGAAAAAATAATAAAATTCTCATAAAGTAAATAGGGGTAAATACTCAACCCGTAGACAGGTATAATTACTGAAAGTGATGTGCCAGTATGGATAAAATCAGTAATCAGTTATCAAATTAAATTACTTACTGATAACTGTTCACTGATAACTGTTCACTGAAAAAGGAGGTATCCATTGCGCTCTCGATTTGTAGCGATCGCTTTCTCTTCAATAGTCGTCACTGTTGGAGTAATGCCACAAGCTACAGCGCAGATTCCTTTTATACCGAACCTGCAACCGCCGAATCTGCGGAGTAGTGACTCCGACAACAGAACAGTTACAGGTTGGGTTTATTTGGATGGTAGGCGTTTATTTCAGATCACCGCACCAAGGGCGAATATTACGGAGCGTCTAGAGAATATCCAGCAAAATCTCGATCAAATTAGCCAAAACTACTTTCAAAATCCTGACGCCAATTTGGATGTGCAGGTTAAGACCGAAAACGGATTGCCAGTAATTTATGTCAACAACCGACAGTTATTGACCATTACTGACCAAGATGCCAGACTGCGACAGGTAGATGCTTTAACACTAGCAAGGCAAATCTCGGAAAGTTTACAAGAACAATTAGAACAAGCAAGACAAGAGCGAGAACCAGAGTTTTTAGTCCGTCAGGGTGCAATTGCTGTTGGATGTGGACTTACTATCCTTGCCATTAGTTGGGGACTGACTCAGTGGAAAAACCGCTCACAAAGGCTTTCAATCCAACAACAGCTAGCTTCTGCTACCGCTTCACCAACAGCTAAACCGATTACACTGCAATTAAATAAACAGCAGCAAACTCATATCCAAGAAGTCCAGAAACGACTGCATCAGATCGCCCAAGTAGGGATTTGGGGAGGTGGAGGTTTGTTTGTCCTGGGCTTATTTCCCTACACGCGATCGCTCCAGTTAGGAATTTTTTTGGGTTTGCAAATTCCTGTCAAACTAGGTGCTGTAGCAATTGGCACTTATGTAGCAGTGCGTCTGAGCTATGTCCTCATAGATCGTTTCACTTCTGCCCTTGTCAGTAGCAGCGCTTTACTAACTCCAGAAACTTCTGAACGTCTCCAACTACGAGTTTCTACGATTTCTGGTGTCACAAAAAGTATCGTCACCATTGTTTGGTTAGGTGTAGGTATTCTATTTGCCCTGGTGTCCTTAGGTATAGATGTCGTTCCTTTGCTAGCAGGTGCAGGTTTAGTTGGTGTGGCCGTATCTCTGGCTTCCCAAAACTTGATCAAAGATGCAATTAACGGCTTTTTGATCATCCTAGAAGACCAGTACGCTTTAGGCGATGTGATTTCTGTGGGAACTGTGGGAGGTTTAGTAGAAAATCTCAATCTGCGGATGACCCAAGTTCGAGATGCAGAAGGGCGCTTAATTACTATTCCCAACAGTGAAATTAAAATTGTCGCCAATCTTTCTAGTCGTTGGTCACGCGCTGATTTAACAATTCCAGTTGACTACCAAACTGACATTGACAAAGCCTTGAATTTAATCAAAAAAGTTGCTTTAGACATGGATAACGATCCAGAATGGCAACACAAAATAGTCGAAACACCCCAAGTTTTGGGAATCGATAACTTTGGCGATCGCGGTTTATTAATTCGTGTCTGGATCAAAACTCAACCACTCAAACAATGGGATGTCGCGCGAGAATTTCGCCGTCGTCTCAAAATAGCCTTCGATCATGCTGGAATCTCTATTCCCGTCCCCCAACAAGCCATCTGGGTAAATGATGGTCAAATGTTAGTTAGTTCAGAGTCCAGGATCAAGGAGCAACACTCAACAGTCAATGGTCATTAGACCTTTTGCACGAATGCAAAAGGTCTAATATTTCCTCTTTGTGTCTTTGTGGTGAAAAAAGAATTATTGAAACACCAAGACACTAAGACACCAAGAAATTTTCATTTACCTTCCTCTTTTAGTACAAATATACTATAATAAAAGAGGATTCACGATGTGAAATGTGGAAAGGACAAAGGAGGAAGGACATTATCTCTTTACCTTTTCCCTTTCACGTTTTCTCAGACTAGACAGACTTTTGGAGATGGATCAAGGTTTGCCACTATGATTAAGCACTATATCCTCAGCCTCAATCCAACTGCTAAACATGACTGGGATCGGTGTATTCTACGCGATCCACTCACAGCCAAACGTCCTGATCTTGCCAAACTAGTGACTGAAGCTGTTGGTGCTGACACCGGTAGCTATTTGGTAAGTGTGAATATCGAAGTCAAAATTTTAGAACAAGCAGCTGTACCTTACGCCGAACAATTATCTTTGAATGTTACCGATGTCAACGAAAAGGCACAATTAAGAGACGCGGCATAGTAATAATTGAAACGCGCAAAGTTTTTTCGTAGTCAGCGACTTTAGCCTTGATGCATAATTTTACGAGGATTTATAACCTCATAAAATTATGCATTTGATTCACTAAAACTTTTGGTAGGTAGTCAAGACTGTAGTCTTCAACTAACTAATATTGGTTATTGTAATCTGTTTTTTAATCACAGAAAATATTTTAATTTTATCCCAACATTGATAGTTTTTTCCTTACCTGCCACTGCCACGCCCATCACTATCGGTGTTAGTAATATGCTGCCCAAAAGCTTGAAATTTCATAAGATGCTCCCTAATAATCTATCTAATTCCATCTACCAAAAATAGCGTGAATAACAGGATCAGTTCGCTAGCATTTGGCATTTTGGCAGAAAACAAACTTATAGGCTTTTTTTAGCGATATATTAACTATTATCCCAATACACTAATTTTGATAGGTTTGTAGTAGGGGTTTTAGCCCTTATTTAATTGATTGAAAATCAGTGTGGGGGTATAGAGATTTTCCCCTGACCATGAACTCTTTTAGCCTATGATTGCGCCAACCTGTAGGTGTTTGAAACCAAGACTCGAACTTTACGCCTGAAAGCTTTGCCTGTTCTAGATTTGAGCCACTCAAAACAAAAAAGAGGTTCGCGCAATGTCTGAAACTCCTGCTAAGAAAGCTTTTGAAGCGATTTTTTCCGAACCACTGTTGACAGTGCGATCGCTCAAACGCTATATTTACTCCAGGTCTGCACCACTGAACCTTGAAAACCAAATACAGCAAGGCTTCCAAATTGAGCAGTTGCAACTCACACAAATCCCTATTAGGGATTGAAACATAGCGATCGCACCAGATGCGGGAGATGTCACCAAAGTTGCAACTCACACAAATCCCTATTAGGGATTGAAACGAAATCCATTGTGGATTCTATTACATACTGCTGAAGTTGCAACTCACACAAATCCCTATTAGGGATTGAAACTTCTACGACATTTACCCAGATTTCTAATTTCATGTTGCAACTCACACAAATCCCTATTAGGGATTGAAACGCATCGTCAATCACGTCTATCAATTTAGTGCGCGTTCGTTGCAACTCACACAAATCCCTATTAGGGATTGAAACGTGACTCCCGACGGCGATCGCTTCGGAATTATTCATGGTTGCAACTCACACAAATCCCTACACTGCTCAGATAAGACAAATCAATTGACATTTAAATCCTGTAGAGACGCGATATATCGCGTCTCTACAACCCCAAAAATATGACGAAAAATCCTATCCCTTGCAGTATTGACACAAATTGCTATTCAAGTTTTTGAGTCCTGAATCAAGTTTCTGAGTCCTGAATCAAGTTTCTGAGTCCTGAATCAAATTTTTGAGTCCTGAATCAAGTTTTTGAGTCCTGA
Source organism: Westiellopsis prolifica IICB1 (assembly GCF_004323185.1). Taxonomy (GTDB): domain Bacteria; phylum Cyanobacteriota; class Cyanobacteriia; order Cyanobacteriales; family Nostocaceae; genus Pelatocladus; species Pelatocladus prolificus_A. Next base: position 616,497 of record NZ_NAPS01000001.1, on the reverse strand, counting down.
ATCAAGTTTCTTAGTCTTAAATTAGCTTCAGAAGTTATAAAACTGATTTTTAAGGCAAAAATCTAGCCTAAGTCTTGCAAATCTCTTATTATCATCAAATTTCGCTAGAATGCCTTCCAATACTGCTTAGAGAATATAAATCGATTGACATTTAAAATCTATAGAGACGTTGCACTGCAACGTCTCTACATGGCAAAATTCTCCTCTCAAGTCGTATATTCGGCGTTTATCTTCACGTAGTCATAACTTAAATCACAACCCCAAGCTTTACTGGAACCATGACCATTGCCTATACTTACAGAAATTAATACGGTATCTTCTTTGAGATAAGCACCCGCAGCAGCTTTTTGTAGATATTCACTTGCTGCTTTTCTGTCAAAAGCTAGGGGTTGACCATTTTCCATCATTAAAAAATTCCCTAACTGAATTCTGAGATTTTCTTGTTCAAAAGGTACGCCGGCACGTCCCGCAGCCGCCGCAATCCGTCCCCAGTTAGGATCGCGTCCAAAAATTGCAGATTTTACTAAAGAAGAACCAGCAATAGTTTTGGCAATTTGACGTGCAGTTTGTTCATCTTGTGCGCCACTGACTTGCACTTCCACCAAACAAGTTGCACCTTCGCCATCACGAGCGATCGCTTTGGCTAAATGCTGACATACTGCTGTTAACATCGCTTCTAATTTTTCAGCTTCCTGTCCCATTTCGGTAATGGCTGGGGTGCGGGATTCACCATTAGCAAGGGCGATTAAGCTATCGTTAGTACTAGTATCACCATCAACGGTAATCGAATTAAAACTTCTATCTGCTGCCCTACTTAACATTTGCTGCCAAAGATGAGGGGAAACGGCTGCATCACAGGTGACGAATGCTAGCAGAGTAGCCATATTCGGATGAATCATCCCGGAACCTTTGGCAATACCACCAATTCTGACTGGGCGATCGCTTATTGTTGTTTCTAGAGCAATGGATTTTGGTACTAAGTCTGTAGTAATGATCGCACCTGCGGCAGCATCGGAACCAGTTTCAGATAGTGCTGCTACTAATTGGGGAATTCCAGCTTTGAGTTTATCCATCGGTATACGCTGTCCAATTACCCCAGTCGAAGCCAGTAGAATTGAATCACTGCGGAGATTTAAGCCTTGAGCGATCGCCATCGCCGATTCTAGCGCATCCAACCAACCTTGCTCACCTGTAGCAGCATTTGCCTGTCCGGCGTTGCAGAGAATAGCACGGGCGTTATGCTTGGCTTGCAAATGTTGGCGGCAATAATCTACACATGCTGCTCTGACTTGAGAGGTTGTAAATACCCCAGCTGCGATCGCTTCTACGTCTGATACTATCAACGCCAAATCTGGCAATCCTGAAGGTTTCAATCCCGCCTTAATTCCAGATGCCCGAAATCCTCTCGGTGCAGTCACACCACCAGTAATCTCATGCCACTCTGCCATGATTTCCCCCTTGCAACTATTACTCGGCTGACTGGCGATTATACCAAGTATTAGTCCTCTGTTATTTGTCCTTTGTCATTTGTCCTTCGTCCAAAATCAATAAATCATGACCAATGACAGACGCGATTCATCAGGTCTCTATTGTACAGACGCGATTTATCAAATCTCTATTGTACAGACGCGATTTATCGCGTCTCTAAAGCAATGACAAAAAAAATAGAGAGCCACTTGGGCAGCTCTCCAGATCATCAGGGTGCATCTATATAACACAATATACCATTTCCAGGGTGTGGGGCAATACACCTTAATTAACTTCTTTTGTTTTTGGTTAGATAACTGTATGTAGCAAAGGTGATAAGAAAAAACTAGGAAAAATATTTTTTGTTGCTAGTTGCTTAATCATACTGCGATCGCAACAGATAAAAAAAAAGAGAGCCTTTTGGGCAGCTCTCCAGATCATCAGGGTGCATCTACATATCAGAGTATATCATTTTTGGGGTGTGGGGCAATACCCCTTATCTAGTTTTTTATCAAGGTTTCCTGAAAAATCTCCGTGAATGCACTATTGGGGAGAACAACAGTTAGTTTTGCCATTTTAATTCTTCAAAGATACGCAGTAAATAACCAGAGTAAAAATTCATCAAAGAAAAATTAAACAAAAAAAGAGAGAGCCACTTGGGTAGCTCTCCAGATCATCAGGGTGCATCTAACTAGCATAGTATAGCATTATTGGCATGAGGGGCAACACCCCTTTTTGGAAAAATTTTGGGATTGGGGAAAGGGGATCGGGGATCGGGGATTGGGGAAAGGGAAATAGGATGATAAGGCAAGGCAGACAAGGCAGGGAGGAGAAGGAGAAATTTGTTTTTTTGTCTCTCCCCTCTCCCCAATCCCTGATCCCCTTTCCCCGATCCCCAATCCCTGATCCCCTTTCCCCGTTCGCGTAGCGTCTCCTCTGGAGAATCCCCGATATTACCCATTCAACTTCTTCTCTACCAATTGGTTAGTGAGCTTGGGGTCGGCGCGTTTGTTGGTTTTTTTCAGGACTTGTCCGACGAAGAAGCCTTTGAGATTGACGTTACCATTGCGGTACTTCTCTAATTCTTTGGGATTTGCAGCAATCACTTCATCAATGATGGGTTCTAAGACGCTGGGGTCACTGATTAATTCTTGACCTGCAAAGGCTTTTTCTGGAGAAACACCACTGAGCAAATCGGGCAATTTTTCTTTAGCTTGGGCGTTGCTAATTTTACCCTTTTCAATTCGACTGATGACGTCGGCGAGATTGGGGGGAGTGAGGGCAATTTCGGTGATGCTAAGTTTATTTTTGTTGAGGTAAGCAGCGATATCTTGAGTAATCCAGTTAGCAGCAGCTTTGGGGTTAGCACCGAGAGCGATCGCACTTTCAAAATACTCAGCAGTAGCGCGTTCCTCAGTCAAAACTCGCGCATCGTAGGTTGAAAGACCCAACTCATCTTCGTAGCGATGGCGTTTTTGGGCGGGGAGTTCTGGTAATTCAGACCGCCATGTGAGTAATTGTTCGTCTGATACTTCAATTGGTGCTAAATCTGGTTCTGGGAAATAGCGATAATCGCTAGAACCTTCTTTAGTCCGCATACTAATTGTGCGTTGAGCGCCTTCTTCCCACAAACGGGTTTCTTGGATAATGCGTTCACCCGCTTCTACGGCTGCAATTTGGCGTTCGATTTCGTATTCAATCGCCTTTTGAATGGCGTTGAACGAGTTCATATTTTTAATTTCTACTTTCGTGCCAAATTTTTCTTGACCGACGGGACGCACAGAAATATTTACATCACAGCGCAGTGAACCTTCTTGCATATTGCCATCACTGACACCGAGATAACGCATGATCCGGCGTAACTCTTGAGCGTATTCCGCAGCTTCTTGTCCAGAACGTAAATCTGGTTCCGAGACAATTTCTACCAACGGCACACCAGCCCGGTTGTAGTCTACCAAAGAATAGGACGAACCAGACAGGCGATCGCTACCTGCATGTACTAATTTTCCTGCATCTTCTTCCATGTGCAGACGAGTAATCCCAATTTTTTTACGCACAGGATTACCATCTGCATCTACCAATTCAATTTCTAACCAACCGTGTTCGGCAATGGGTAGATCGTATTGAGAAATTTGATAATTTTTAGGAAGATCAGGATAAAAATATTGTTTGCGATCGAACTTGCTATATTCAGCAATTTGACAATTCAGCGCCAAACCCGCTTTGACAGCGTATTCTAGAACCTTTTCGTTGAGTACAGGCAATACACCAGGCAAACCCATACAAACGGGGTCAATATTAGTATTAGGATCAGCTCCGAATTCCGTGGAACTAGAAGAGAAAATTTTAGTTTTGGTACTCAGCTGACAATGGGTTTCTAGGCCAATAATCGCTTCATACTCTGTTTTTACAGTCGTAGCAGCAGTCATAAAAACACAAATTATGGTTAATGCTTGTTCAGGCTACTATTTTAGACTGGGATGGACTGTGCTTGAATACGGTTTTTCGGGAGAGCAAAGCGTACTATTGGTTCACCATATTAATTTTGATGGGTTCGTAGTGTAGACGGGGTAGCGGCTTCTAATACGCTGTAAGGCGTTCCCGTAGGGTAGGGTACGCTACCGCGCTCATTTGAGGACTAAAGTCCTCACTACAAACCACTACTAGTTTTCTCTTTTGTGGAACTACTCTCCGGTAAGGGTTTAGCTGTTTTCTTTGCCACTTCTGGTGGTTTTAAACGAATATGTAGCTCAACTCCTGCAACTGTTCCTTCTGTATTTTTTATAAATTGAAGCTTGGAAAAACTATTTGATTTGAAAATAAATTCGATTGGGGAAATTGCTATAAGTTCTTGGGGAGTAGAACTTTTTCCTTGGCAGAAAAGGGTATTTTGCTGGCAGGTAATAATGATTTCTAAAGCTTCGTTCAGTTGGTAGACACCAGTATACGTCGCAAGAATTTCTGAATTTACCTGAACTGCTTGTGGTTCTTGATATGGTTTTCCAATGGTGAGGGCGACTATTTTCACTATGAGTTGTTGGATAACTGAACCTTTACTTTCACTATTTGAGAGTACAGCTACAAAAATTTGGTCATCTGGTACGCGGATAGCGTGGGTGGAGAAACCGTTAATTGAACCACTATGTTCTACCAATCGATGTCCTTCATAATCAGAAATAAACCAACCATAACCGTAATTAGTCAATGAACCATCTATTAATTTATAGGTTGTAAATGCTTGCTGGAGTGTTTTCTGTGGGACTAATTTATTTGTGTAAAGTGCTGCATCCCAGATTGCTAAGTCATCCACATTTGCAGCTAAGGAACCCGCAGCATAGGGTTGTGTCATACTCAGATAGTTGGCATTGAGATAACCATTTGCTCCAGTTTGATAACCGCAAACACGCTGAGGAATAATACGTTGTGCCACATCATAGTAGGAATGCTTCATTCCCAGCACATCAAATATATGCTGCTGAATAAATTCCCCATAAGTCAGCCCCGATATTTTTTCGATAATCGCGCCCAGTAAAATATATCCTGAATTGTTATAAATCCATTGCTTTCCCGGTGCAAACTGCATGGGCTGATATTTGAAAAAATCAATTAATTCACTGACGGTGAAATCTTTTGTTTGTAAAGACCACCACTCAGGTATAGTGGTATAGCTCTTGATCCCAGAAGTGTGAGTCAATAAATGTTCTATTGTAATTAAGTGGTCGTGAGTAGGATAATCGGGCAAAAACTTAGTAATTGAGTCGTCAAGGGCGAGCTTACCTTGCTCTAGTAGAATTAAAATAGCCACTGCTGTGAACTGTTTGGTGATTGAGCCGAGGCGGAAAACCATGTCTGGCTGAATCTGCACACCAAGTTCCAGGTTTGCCATTCCATAGCCTTTGCGATAGATAACTTCGCCAGCTTGAGTAACAATGACTGCTACTCCAGGTTCATCTTGAGTGAAAGCTGATTTTACAAGATCATCTATAACTACTGAGAGGTCGTGACTGGTTGGCATTGACGACTCCTAGTTGAGTATTGTTATGAAGACTCGTAACTTAAACTCTTTTGGGTTAAATTGCTTGATTATGGGTAAAGCTAAAGCTTATGCGATCGCCCAACAAATCGCAATGTAAGCCCATACATTAACAATGCAAGCTGATACATTAACAATGCAAGCCCATACATTAACAATGCAAGCCCATACATTAACAATGCAAGCCAATACATTAATAATGCAAGCCAATACATTAATAATGCAAGCTGATACAAAATTCCTATTAGATTTTTGTTAGCGTNAATTGCTTGATTTTAGGGTTAGATTTCTACGATACGGGGTTGAGTATAGTTATGAAGACTCGTAACTTAAACTCTTTTGGGTTAAATAGATTAACAATGCAAGCCCATACATTAACAATGCAAGCCCATACATTAACAATGCAAGCCCATACATTAACAATGCAAGCTGATACATTAACAATGCAAGCCAATACATTAATAATGCAAGCCAATACATTAATAATGCAAGCTGATACAAAATTCCTATTAGATTTTTGTTAGCGTAGCCTGCGTTTAAAAAACTCAGTATTCTACTCCCCGTTCCCTGTTCCCCCTTCCCTCTTCCTTGTAGTCCCTGCTTCTTGTGCTAACAAAAATTGTTTGCGTTCAATACCCCAGCGATAACCACCCAAGCTACCATCAGAACGGATAACGCGATGACAAGGGATAATTAAAGATACGGGATTTGTCGCACAAGCACGCGCCACAGCCCTAACAGCACTTGGTTGACCAATAGATTGAGCAACTTCACTATATGTTTGTGTGCTACCACTGGGAATTTGACGTAAAGCTTGCCAAACTTTAGCTTGAAAAGCTGTAGCTTGAATATCAAGGGGTAATTCTGAGAGATGGGAACTCGGTTGTTCACCATTGAGGTATTGTAACAGAGCGTAGAAGCTCTGCTTCTTGTCGTCAGACATCGCCCATTTGCTCAAGTTATCTTCATTTAGTTCACAACGATAAATATTAGCCGCCGGAAATTCTTTGAGCAAAGCAGTTTCTAATTCTCTATCAGAATCACCCAGACTCACCATGCAAATTCCATATTCAGTACCAGCTACTAGCAAGTAGCCCAAAGCAGAATCTAGAATTATGTAGTTGATTACCATACCATCTCCGCCACGTTTGTACGTAGCAGGAGTCATACCAAATTGTGTTTTTGCACACTCATAAAGACAACTACTTGAGCCATAGCCTGCATTGTAAATGCTATCAGTGACACTGCTTGTAGTTTTAAGTTCTGTTTTTAAAATTTGCATTCGTTGTGCTTGTATATACTGCTTAGGTGTCACACCCATGACTCGCTTAAACATTCGCTGCAAGTGAAAAGGACTAACATTAACCTGGGCGCTGAGTGTTGCTAAAGTTAGTGAATCTGTCGGTTTGGCTTCGATAATAGCGCACACACGCCGCACTATTTCTGTTTGCGGGTCTATTGGGTTTTGCGGTTCACAGCGCCGACACGGACGAAAACCCTCATCTTCAGCTATTTGGGACGAAGCAAAGAAAACAACTTGCTCTCTTCGTGGCTTGCGTGCAGCACACGATGGACGGCAATATATACCAGTAGAGCGCACTGCATACACAAATATATTATCAAAGCGAATATCTCTGTTTAATACAGCTTGCCAAAAGTCTGCTTCACTCATGGATTTATTGCAATTTCAAATGGAGAATTGGTATAACTCACCCACGCTCCCAATCATAAACAAAGCAAACAAGTTGAATCTATCTGAATCTTGCGGTCAAACTTTGCGATTAAGATAATAATGCCACAACAACCGCGTCGCTACTGCTCTCCAAGGACGCCAATTTTCAGCAATAATTTCGATTTCTTGTGGTGTGGGTCGTTGTGCTAATTTCTTCACTTTTTGGATTGCTAGTATTAACCCTAAATCTCCCTTTGGTAAAGCATCTGGTCGCCGTAGTGCCATTAATAAATATATATCTACTGTCCAATCTCCAATTCCTTTAAGTTGTTTGAGGACACTACGAACATCCTCATCACTCATTGTGTTGAGAATATCTAAATCAAGTTGTCCAGTAAGAATTGATTCTGCCAATAAGCGTCCATAGATAGCTTTCTGGCGACTAAATCCAATAGTTTTTAATTCTGTATGATCAAGTTGAAAAAACTTTTCAGGAGTAATTGGTGAAATTTTTGCTTGCAATCTTTCAAAAACTGCTTTGGCTGAAGCTAGAGAAACTTGTTGTTCGAGAATGATTTGAATTAGAGTTGCAAAACCTGGTTCTCGTAACCAAAGTGGCGGTAAACCAAAAGTATTGAGAATGTAGTCAAGGTCTGGATCATTTGCGGCGAGTAGATTTAATGCGTGAGTAAAATTATCCTCACTTAGGGTTTCTAAATAATTCATTATTCACGTCTGAGATAAGTAAGTCGGTGGAAATGAAACACCTATCAATATAGATATAGCAATCCTATATGCTTTGTAAGCATCGCAAAGCGCAGATCCCCGACTTCTGTTGAGAAGTCGGGGATCTTGTGTCTCACGAATGATTTAAAAACACTATAATCTTCCAGAGAAAGAGTATAGTTTATGGTAAGGCTGCTGCTGGACTTAAATCCAGGAGACTGAGCAAACGAGCAATATCGAAATGTTCAGCCATAAGATTACGAATACAGTGAACTTTAATCGGTTCGTGGACACGTACTTGACCAAAAGTTCGATCAATAATTTCCACAGTAGTTAGGGTATCCAAATCTACTGATAGAATGGGGATTTCTAATTCTTCGGCGCGGGTGAGAATAAAATGAGGTGGTGGTAGTTGTCCAGTCAGAATCAAACATTGGGTAGAAGTTTCCAATGCTGCTTGCTGAATTTCAACGCGATCGCCTCCTGTAACAACCGCCATATTCCGACGTTTGCGGAAATACTTAACGGCGGCGTTTACATTCATAGCCCCAATCGCTAAACTTTCCACCATTAAATCTAAGCGATCGCTGCGGCAAAGAACTTCTGCATTTAATTGATGTACTAGTTCCCGGACACTGACACTACGTAACAAATCGTTTTTAGGCAAAATTCCCAACACAGCTACATCCTGCTGTTCCAAAAATGGACGGATAGTACTATCCAGCGCTGGTATTTGTTGTGCAGGAACATCGTTAATCAAGACACCAATTAGGCGTTTTCCTAATCGCTTTTTAGCAGACAATAAAGACTCAACTGAAAGCAGCGATTGATAGCGGCTAACTAACACCACAGCAGCATCAATAATTTCAGCTACTTGTGGTAAAGACAAGTTAAATAAACTACCTTCTTCCAAATTACCTGGTCCTTCTAGCAAAACCAAATTACCAGCTGACATTGGTAGATATTGTTGTGCTAAAGATTGACGATAATCGGTTTTGTCTTCCCCGCGTAGACGTTTTTGAATTGTGGCTTCATTTAAAGCCAGTATGGATGGTACGATGCGGTTTTCAGGGAGATTGAGACTAGCCGCAATAAATTGGACATCATCCTCAACCATGCTACCAGCAGACTCACTCAAACAGGTGCCTATTGGTTTGCCATAGGCAATATCTAATCCTTTTTGCTGTAGCAGATGAGACAAACCGATAATAGTTGCAGATTTGCCACAGTAAGCCTCCGTCGAACCAATTAGCAAATGTTTAGCAGATTTTGGCACACACGTACTCCTAAATTCAAAAGTCGGCACAACCTTTGCTTGGTGTTTCCTCATTTTAGGACTAACCAATGCGATCGCGTTGTTGCAAGAGAAGAGATTGAAGGATTCGGGATCAAAAGGGAGTGTGGGAAGTGTGGGAAGTGTGGGAAGTGTGGGGAGGGAGGACAAGGAAGACAAGGGAGACAAGGGAGGACAAGGGAGAATTTATTCCAATGCCCGATGCCCAATGCCCAATGCCCAATGCCCAATACCCAATGCCCAATGCCCAATGCCCAGCAAAGCCCGCACTTAGCGCGGGCCAGAGCAAAGAAAATTAAAATTAGTTGAGTTTTATATTAGAGGTCGCCACCGCGAAAAGCTAGTACAAAANCAATGCTCAATGCCCAATGCCCAATGCCCAATGCCCAATGCCCAATGCCCAATCACCAATCACCAACCAATATCATTCATCTATTCGTAAGAGTTTACGGTAAAAAGCCTGAGAAAAATCAGTGAGGCGATAGCGTTTGTAATATTCCATCATTTCAATTAAAAAATTTATAAACTCGAAGCTAGCCATCATCACTTCATAGCTTAGGTCTGCGTTGCCTTCAAACTGGACTCGACAACGGGTCAGGTCTGAGGGTAGAGTCGCAATATTCCAAGTCGCCACAAAAGGAATATTCTCACTGCCTTCTATTTTGCGCTGTCCTTCTAAAACACCTTTGTGATAGAGACTGATGGCATAGGGTAAAAAATTACGCTTGCTGCTTTGAATGTATGGCAAGTAGACATTAGCCTGTTGCGCCGTAGCAGGTTGAAGTTGATCAAAAGACATACTAAGTATTCCTTACGTTGCTTGAAAAACAAGCATATTGGTGATTTTACATAGTATTCCCAAAAAAGTATTTTGATACACAGGGGATCGGGGATCGGGGATCGGGGATTGGGGAAAGGAGACGAGGGGGAGTGGGGAGACGAGGGGGAGTCGGAAGACGAGGGGGAGTGGGGGGATAATTATTTCACAAGTCTCTTCCCGATCCCCTTTCCCCGATCCCTGATCCCCGATCCCCTTTCCCCGATCTCCAATGACAAATAACTAAATAATTATTGACTGTGTGTAAACTACGTTTAAAGATGTCTTAAGGAAAACTTTAGTGGTGTAACACTATAAGATTTTATGGCTCCACTGGTTGCAAACTATTACTTGACTTATCGCTGTAATGCTAGATGTCATTTTTGTAACATCTGGGCATTAGAACCTGGGAAAGAAGCTGATTTTGAGACAATCAAACATAATTTGAATGATTTACGCCGTCTGGGAGTCAAATATGTGGACTTTACAGGTGGTGAACCGTTGCTGCGGCAAGATGTGGGTCAGATTTATACTGAGGCAAAGCGCCAAAGTTTTTATACTAGCATGACCACAAATACAATTTTGTATCCGCAGAAAGCAAAAGAAATTCAGGGGTTAGTGGACTTTTTGAATTTCTCTTTGGATGGGGCGGATGCAGAAACTCACGATCACTCACGTGGAGTAAAAATTTTTGACAACTTGGTCGAGTCGGTAAAAATTGCTAAGTCTTTGGGAGAATTCCCAGTCCTGAATCATACCGTTACTGCCCAAAACTACGAACGTATTGATGAAGTGGGTGAATTGGGGAAAAATTTGGGTGTGCGCGTCTGGCTGAATCCTGCTTTCACAGCCCATGAACACTACAACTCAAATAAAAATCCTACGCCTCAAATGGTGGCAGCGATCGAAGCTACTGCCAAGAAATACAAGAATGTCGGGTACAATAGGGCTGCATTGGCTTTTATTGAAGCTGGAGGTAATGACACTAAGAATCCTCGCTGTAAAGCGGTAGATGCAGTCATTGCAATTTCTCCTAACGACGAGCTGTTGCTACCTTGTTACCACTTTGCCCAAACCGGAGTTCCCATCCAGGGAAGACTTTACGAACTTTATCGTGAGTCAGAGGAGGTAGAAAGTTACCGCCAATCTCAAGGTAAGTTAAAAGTGTGTGAAGGTTGTACAGTTTGGTGTTACCTGATACCCAGCTTCTTTATGGGTGTTGACAAATACTGGTGGTTGAATCAAGTGACCTATGCCAGCGAATTCCTGGCCCGAAAACGATTCTTACAAAGAGCTTGATCCGCTCGACTCTTTGCTTTCTGATTTATCAATGGAAGAGGAGTTAGAAGAAGAGACATCGCCTTGTGTGTCTGTTCCATCCCGGTTTCAAGGTCGCAGACGCAAAGCTGCTCTAGTTCTGACAATGGTCTGGAGTGGCACGATCGCTTTGCATCTTGTTTCTTGGGGTTATTTGTTCGTACTAGGACTAACTACTATCATCGGGCTTCATGTATTTGTGCTGGTGTTTGCTAGACCCAGTCATAGTCATGAAGCAATAGAAGGTGATTATCCTTATGTTTCGGTGTTAGTAGCTGCAAAAAACGAGGAAGCTGTGATTGGCAAACTCGTGAAAAACCTTTGCAATCTGGAATATCCAGAAGGAAAGTACGAAGTTTGGATTATTGATGATGATAGCAGCGATCGCACGCCGCAATTTTTAGCAGAACTTGCTCATGAATACGAGCAATTAAAAATTCTGCAACGCTCGCCAGGATCTGGTGGTGGCAAATCTGGAGCCTTGAATCAGGTTTTGCCACTCACTAAAGGTGATATTTTGGCGGTGTTTGATGCTGATGCTCAAGTATCACCAGACATCCTGCTACAAGTCGTACCTTTGTTTGAACGTCAAAAAGTGGGGGCGGTGCAAGTGCGAAAAGCGATCGCCAACGCCAAAGAAAACTTTTGGACAAAGGGACAAATGGCAGAAATGGCAATAGATGCCTATTTACAACAGGGACGGACTGTCATTGGTGGTTTGGGCGAACTACGGGGTAACGGTCAATTTGTCCGGCGAGCAGCCTTGAAACGTTGCGGTGGCTGGAATGAAGAGACAATCACCGATGATTTGGATCTAACATTCCGCCTGCACCTAGATAAGTGGGATATAGAAAATGTCTTCAGTACCGCAGTTGAAGAAGAGGGTGTAACAAATGCGATCGCTCTTTGGCATCAGCGTAACCGTTGGGCGGAGGGTGGTTATCAACGCTACCTGGATTATTGGGATTTAATTCTCAAAAACCGCATGGGTAGCCGCAAAACTTGGGATATGCTGGTCTTCCTGCTCAGTCAGTATATTTTGCCCTCAGCAGCAGTACCAGATTTATTGATGGCGATCGCTCGGCATCGTCCACCAATACTTAGCCCCATGACAAGTTTGACCATTACAATGTCTATGGCAGGTATGTTTGCTGGTCTAGCAAGGATCAGAAAACAAAAGGGGCTAAATTTATCTAGTTATTTTGTGCTGCTGCTTCAGACTTTGCGTGGTACTTTCTATATGCTTCACTGGTTAATAGTAATCAGTAGCACCACTGCTCGCATGTCTGTGCGTCCTAAGCGTTTGAAATGGGTGAAAACTGTACATACAGGAAATAATTGAATTACCCAGCGCTCATGCTTCGTGTAGGGCGCGGGTCTTCCTGGTTCATTTTTCTAGTTATTGTTGAGGCTAACTTTACTCCCTTTTGGGAAGGTTCTTAGGAGCAAAATCGTTATCGCATTTGGCTAAAGAAAGAAAATGAGCGATCGCCCTTGTATTTTCTCCTTTTTTGCGGGGTCTGGTTTTCTAGATTTAGGTTTTGAGAATAGCGGTTTTAATATTGTTTATGTGAATGAAATTTCTGCTTCATTCATGGAAGCATACCGTTATGCACGCTCTTGTTTGAATCTCCCATTAGCAGAATATGGTTATCATTGCGGTGAAGAAGCAGATGTTGCTAAACTCACTGAAAATTTACAATCTCTACGCTTACAGGAATTAGTAAAAGACTGTCGCAAATCTAATAATATCATTGGCTTTATTGGTGGTCCTCCCTGTCCAGATTTTTCTATTGGTGGTAAAAATAGAGGCTATTTAGGAGAACGCGGTAAACTTTCAGCTTCTTATGTTGACTTAATTTGCCAACAACAACCAGATTTTTTTTTATTTGAAAATGTCAAAGGTTTGTTGAAGACTAAAAAACATCGTTCATTCTATGAATCCTTGAAGCAGAAATTCAAAAAATTTGGATATATATTAACAGAGCGTTTGATTAATTCTGTGGAATACGGTGTACCTCAAGATAGAGATAGAATCATTTTGATTGGTTTACAGAACAAGCTTATAATTGATATGGGAATATCTATCTCTAAATTTACTTTCCCCTGGAACAAATATTCTGTATTTTCTCAAGAAATAGTTTTTACCTATCCTTGGATAAAAAGTGAACCATTCAGAGAAAATTCCATATCCCATTGTCCTAATAATATTCCCAAAGAATTAACAGTCGAATATTGGTTTGAGAAAAACAATGTTCTTCATCACCCCAATGCTAAACATTATTTTCAACCCAGGGCAGGCATGAAAAAAATTGCTACGATTGATGAAGGGGATAATTCCAAAAAATCATATAAACGTCTGCACAGATGGCGTTATTCTCCCACTGCTTGCTATGGCAATAATGAAGTACATTTACATCCTTATAAAATACGGCGAATATCTGTGGCTGAAGCTTTAGCAATACAATCTTTACCTGCAAATTTTGTACTTCCAGAAAGTATGTCATTAACTAATATGTTTAAAACTATTGGTAATGGTGTACCTTATTTAGCATCGAAAGCCTTAGCTCAAACTATTCTGGAAGTTTTAGGACTTTCACAAGACCATTACAATTGTCAACAGTAGAAATGTAATTAGTTGTGTCTCTACTATATTCTCAGCAAAGTAGTACTGGTTTTTCCGCAAAATGCTAAGAATTGTAGATTTTTTTATTAAAATAGTCTTAAAGTTTTATAAATCTTTTAGAACTAATTACTGGTAATAAAGCAATGGCAGCAGAATATCCAGATCATGATATTGATATTGCGCCATATATAGATCACACTCTGCTGATACCCACAGCTACGACTGAGCATATTGAACAATGGTGTGAAGAAGCACAACGGTTTAACTTTGCAGCAGTTTGTGTCTACCCCTGCTATGTACGCCTAGCGGCTGAATTACTCCATAATAAAACACCGAAAATCTGTACCGTAATAGGCTTTCCTACTGGAGCGACGACTTCAGCAGTGAAATTGTATGAAGCTCAAGAAGCGGTGGAAAACGGTGCTACTGAATTAGATGTAGTCATCAATTTAAGTTGGTTAAAAGCTGGTAAAACTGATGAAGTGCATCGAGAAATTGCTGAGATTTGCGAAGAAACGGGGCAAGTAGTCAAGGTAATAATAGAAACCAACCTACTGACGGATGGCGAGAAAAGGCTTGCTACGGAAATATGTATGGATGCAGGAGCAGCTTTCATCAAAACCTGTACAGGTTGGAATGGAGGTGCAACAGTGGCTGATGTGGGTTTGATTAAAGAGGTGGCACGGGAAAGAGTTGGAATCAAAGCTTCGGGTGGTATTCGTACTGTTGACCAAGCCCTAGACTTAATTTTAGCGGGTGCTACGAGATTAGGAACATCTTATAGTGTCGATTTACTAAAACAGCGCGATACGCTGGAAAAGAGTAGTCATTAGGCATTGGGCATGGGGCATTGGGCATGGGGCATTGGGCATTGATTAATACTCACTACTTATTACAAATAACAAATGACAAATGACAAATAACAAAGGACAAATGACAAATGACAAATGACAAATAACAAATGAGTAAAACATATAAAGCAACTGGTATTAATCTTAAAACTCAGGCTTTTGGTGAATCGGATCGACTTGTGACAGTTTTGACACAGGAATTTGGGCTGATTCGTGCGATCGCTCCTGGTTCTCGTAAACACAATTCTAGCTTGAGCGGTAGGAGTGCAATGTTTGTAGTTAATGAATTATTGATTGCTAAAGGGCGATCGCTCGATAAAATTACACAAGCACAAACTATAAAATCTTACCCCCGTCTAGCTCAGGACTTGGTAAAATTAGTATCCAGCCAATACTTAGCCGAAATTGTCCTATGTCAGGCTTTAAGTGAACAACCCCAAATAGAATTGTATGAGTTACTAAATGAACATCTCCAACGTATAGAGAATTTACCTAACACAGATACACCCGGTGTTGTAGCCCATCTGACACATGGTGTATTTCAGCTTTTAGCTTTGGCAGGATTGACGCCACAAGTACAAATTTGTTGTTTAACTGGACGCACTTTGAAACCAGATTTTCAAGACCCCCACTCACGAGTCGGATTTAGTGTCAGTGCTGGTGGAACGGTTTGTCTTGCAGCTTGGGAACGCCTGAAGAAGGAAGGAGACACTAAGAAAGTAGCAGAAGGCGAGAGGGTGAAATATAGTATTTCTTCTCATACCCCTATACCCTTACACTCTTATACCCCTAAACCCCAAGCCTACGAAACTATCACCCATCGCCAAGAAATACCAGCGCTTTCTAAGCGCTTGGATGCGGAAGAATTGACAATACTCCAGCAACTGTCGCAATCAGAGATAATGCTAAATGCAGCCGAAAAAAATAGCTGGTTATCTGTTGAGCAAATTCTGCGTCAGTATGCTCAGTATCATTTTGGTCGTCCTATTCGCTCTGCTGCCTTGATTGACTCTTACTTTGCTGCTAACTATGATGCAATCGTCTGATTTGGATAAAAAAATCCTACCACTATCACCAAGCCATGTTAAAAAACACAATAAAACATCAAGCTTTAGATCACAAAATTATCTGAGTGTAGTTCGCGATACCACACCCAGTCAAGTTCATCGGCAAGAAATGTCTGCAAAAGACGTTTCTCAAGAAGATCAAAATCAAAATTTTACATCGCCAGCAGCTAAAAACGATGTACCAGGGGAAGCCAACTTTCATGAACCAAATGCAGCGGTGTCTCAAAAACCAGATGGGGATAAACCTGTAGACACAGAATCAACTTCAGTTGATACCCAAGAATATGGATTTTGGCCAGTATTGAAAAACCCTAATTTTTTGGCTCTTTGGGGTGGTCAAGTCTTTTGTCAATTGGCAGATAAAGTATATCTAGTGTTGATGATCGCCTTGATCAACACTCATTTTCAGACAGGCGCTCAAACTATTAGCGCTTGGGTGTCAGCGCTGATGATGACTTTTACAGTACCTGCTGTGTTGTTTGGTTCCCTAGCTGGTGCGTTTGTAGACCGTTGGTCAAAAAAGATGGTACTGGTAGGAACAAATATTTGGCGCGGTATCCTAGTTTTGGTTATTCCCTCACTACTGTGGTTAACTCAGGATTGGCAACCGATCGCCATGTTACCTGTAGGTTTTGTGATTATTCTAGGGATTACTTTTTTAGTCTCCACACTCACACAGTTTTTTGCACCAGCTGAACAAGCAGCAATTCCTTTAGTGGTAAAAGAGAAGGATTTACTTTCAGCTAATTCTCTTTACACCACAACAATGATGGCATCGGTGATTGTTGGTTTTGCTATTGGTGAACCACTATTAGCAGCAGCCGATAGCTTATGGTTACTTCTTGGTGGTAGTGACGGATTTGGAAAAGAAATAGTTGTCGGTGGTAGTTATGCGATCGCAGGACTAATTTTACTACTACTCGTAACCAATGAAAAACCCCACGCACCCACACAGGAATCTCCTCACATTTTTGACGATCTGCGGGATGGTTTGCGTTATCTAGGAAAAAATCATCGCCTCCGCAACGCTCTGATCCAATTAATTATCTTATTTTCTGTATTTGCAGCCTTAACAGTCCTAGCTGTCCGGATGGCAGAAATAATTCCGAACTTAAAACCACAACAATTTGGCTTTTTACTAGCATCTGGTGGTGTGGGAATTGGCTTAGGAGCATTAATTTTAGGTCAGTTTGGGCAACGCTTCTCCTATACTCAATTAAGTCTAATTGGCTGTGTTGGTATGGTTGCATCCCTAATTGGTTTATCGATATTTACACAACAATTATGGGCTGTATTGCCTTTAGTAATGACTTTGGGTATTTTCGGGGCCTTATTAGGTATACCCATGCAAACCGCTATTCAAACAGAAACGCCCACAGAAATGCGTGGTAAGGTTTTTGGTTTACAAAATAATGTCATCAATATAGCCCTAACTTTGCCTTTAGGATTAGCAGGTGTAGCAGAAACTTTTGTTGGTTTGCAAGCTGTATTTTTAGGATTAGCTGCGATCGTTTTCTTAGGTGGTTTATTAAACTGGTATATTTCGTTCTCTAGTGGGGATTAATGCTTTTGTGTTAAGCTGAAATGCATAATAAAATCTTGGATACTACCAGAGAGATCATGTCTACATCAGCTAGGCGCAGTTTTCGCGTCTAGTTAATTTGTAGTCACTTCATATCTCAAAACCGAATCATAAACAAAATAAATAAATTCCAGGATTTTTTCATAAAAACATAAAATTTTGTGTGTTAGGTGGGTGCTGGCTGTGATTTATGATAAATCAACAAGCCAAAAAAAAAGTAAAATCACAAACAGCAGCAGAATAGTGGTAAAAAACTGATCAATTAAACCCGCTTTTCCCATAAATTAATCAATAAAGAATGCGTATAGCTTGGATTGGAAAAAAATCGCCCTTTTGTGGCAATGTTACCTACAGTCGAGAGATTACGAATGCTTTACTAGAGCAGGGACACGAAGTTAGCTTCCTGCATTTCGCTCAAGAAGAGTCCAAGCCCGACAACTGGCCAAATTGTCCAGAAGTCCCTTTGCCCTTCATTTATAAATCTCAGGTTTACACTATTCCCACTTTCAAAGCGACTAAAGTTTTAACTCAATCGCTGCGGCGGATTAAACCTGACATTGTTCATGCTTCTCTCACCTTATCTCCCCTAGATTTTGTTTTGCCAGAAATTTGTGAGGAGCTAAACCTACCATTAGTTGCGACTTTCCACACACCCTTTGCAGGTAAAGGAGCAAAGCTAGTCTCAGGAACCCAACTATTGGCTTATCAACTCTACGCGCCTTTTCTAGGCAATTACAATCGCGTAATTGTATTTTCCCAAATTCAGCGTGAATTATTAGCACGCATGGGTGTACCGTCAAAAAATATTGCTGTCATACCCAATGGCGTGGATGTTAATAAATATTCTCCTGGTATTTCTCAAGTTAAAGCAGAATTTGATGCCGATCGCCTGTTTGTTTATCAAGGACGGTTAGCTCCAGAAAAAAACGTTGAAGCTCTACTGCGTGCTTGGAAGCAATCAGAAATGGCACCAACAAGCAAGTTGCTAATAGTTGGGGATGGTCCCCTCAAGTCTTCTTTAGAACCTTTTTATAACTCCGAGAATGGTATTCACTGGTTAGGATTTGTCGCTGACGAAGAACGACGAATCGAAATTCTACGGAGCGCAGATGTATATATTTTGCCTTCATTAGTCGAAGGTTTATCTTTATCTTTATTAGAAGCAATGGCTTGTGGAGTAGCTTGTTTAGCTACTGATGTTGGAGCTGATGGAGAAGTCTTAGAAAAAGGAGCAGGTGTAATTATTAACCCGAAATCAGTACGGCACCAACTGAGAACCCTACTACCATTATTCCAAGATCACCCTGAACTCACAACTTTGCTGGGGCAGAAAGCCAGAAAACGAGCCTTAGAACGCTACACCCTTAACGGTAATATTGCTCAGTTAGAGCTGTTATATGAAGAAGTCGTTCAACAACAAAGTCTCCAACTAAGTCGAGGAGCTTAAAGGGAAAGGGGAAAGGGGAAAGGGGAAAGGGGATTAGGGAATAAATTTTCATACCCCTTTGAGCCTTCCAAGCGTACTGGATAAGCTAATCCAACTCTCGTCGTCCTTCCAAAGCTCGCGCTAGCGTCACCTCGTCAGCATACTCTAAATCACCACCTACTGGTAAACCAAAGGCAATCCGTGTCACCTTGGTAAATGGTTTGAGTAACTGACCGACGTATAGTGTTGTTGTCTCTCCTTCTACACTCGGACTAATTGCTAGAATGACTTCTTTGGGTTTTAGTTGACTGACTCGCCGTACCAAAGGTTGAACTGTTAATTGTTCTGGGCCGATACCATCAATCGGCGAAATTACTCCACCCAAAACATGATATTTACCTTTGTACTCTCTAGTTTTTTCTAAAGCAATCACATCACGAGAGTCTGCTACTATACAAATAGTAGTGTTGTCCCGATTAGGATTACGGCAGATTTCACAAACAGGTTCAGCAGAAAGGTGAAAACACTCTTTACACAAACCAATTTGCTTTTTGGCTTCAATCAAAGCTTGTGCTAAAGCTTCTACTTCTGCTTCTGAACGTTTCAAAATGTGCAACGCGAGTCTTTGGGCAGTTTTTGGCCCCACTCCAGGTAAGCGTTGCAACTGTTCTATTAGGCGTGCTAGAGGACGTGCGTAAACCGTAGTTCTATCTCCAGTATGTTCGTACTATAACTATAATGGCATTCTGAAAAATTTTTGAGGAAATTTCCATCGAAATCAGGAAATCTTGTAGATGGACTTGTAGCTTTACTACAAGCACGCAGAGATAATTAAGAGGAGATTGATTATGACAGCTCAGGTTTGTGAGAGACTAATCTTTAACGGCGAAATAATCCCAATGGCATTTCGTCAGCAATTGCTTGAGCAAAAGCCCAGAGTGATGAAGTTAAATGATCAAAATATAAACATAGATAATGATAGCCCCTTAACATTCTCAACTACTTGCTGGCGCTTCCAGATCGGAACTTGGGAAATTAAAAATGGTCAATTATATCTTGTAGATGTATTTGGCTTTTATAAAATGCTTGGCAAAGCTCCAATTCCTGCCAATTGGTTTACTGGGGTGATCAAAATTCCTCAAGGGAAACTGCTTCGTTATGTTCACATGGGCTTTGGTTCCGTGTATGAACAAGAGATTCATGTCACAATTAAGAATGGAAAAGTCATTCAGTCTCGTGCTATTGATAACTTACAACCCAGTTGCAGTAGCTTTGATGACTGCGAGAACTTGTATGATCATGGTGACAATGGATGGTAATAAGTTTGTGCATTATACACCAAAATCTGCACTGAGTTTACACAGTGCAGATTCAATAGCTAGTTGAAACTATGTGATCTCAGCAGACACTTAACGTCGAACTTGGTTAGAAATATCTTTACCTGCGTCTACTGCGTTGTCTTTTACTTGATTAGCGGTTCTCTTAGCACCTTCTACATAACCTGAGCCAAAATCTCTAAAAGCTTCGGCTGAATCTTCTCCAATTCTCTTCAGTCTTTCACCAGGATTACCTTTTACTTCCTTAGCTTCTTTTTGCCATTCGCCTGTTGTTCTTGGTCTTTGAGTATCATTCAGATGGGCGCGATCGCGAACTTCTTTTCCTAAAGCTTTATTATCACCAGGAGTGATGTAGGTATTGGTTGTCAGCAAGAGAACACCAAGCATCACAACAGCCAAAAAACGCTTAACTTGGAGTCCCTTCAACAAAGAACTGACACGAGCGATCGCATTAGAAATCAAATTGGTCATGATTATACTCCGTGAGTTAATTTTTCATAATTTTGAGATAGCTACAATTAGCTCACTCCAATTTCAGCTAATACTGTGAGAAACTGAACTTAGCTTCTAAGTGTAATTAGCTAATAAATTGGAGCTATAGGTTAGCGTTGAATTCTCATAAAAACCAACCCATAACCTACTTCCGAACCAAGAGAGTTTTTTGAACACAAATATAAGACTAACTTTCAAAAAATAATTATCCCTCTAACGAAAGTCAGAGCTTGGTTATGAAAAATGATGGTTCTTCTAATTCTGATAAATACGTGGTTTTTCCCGGTATCTGCAACTAGAGAAAATCCCTGGGGGAGAAAAAAGGAAATTTGCAACCTCCTTGCGGTAAATTTATAGGGACTGTCCAACCTTAGCTTTGATATCATATCGTCAGCTTAAAGACATTATTTAAATCATTACAGACGCGATCTTCCTCGCGTCTCTACTAATGACAAATGACAAATGACTATCTCTATTTTTCCTCTGTATATGCAACAAAGTTATACTTTGCTAATTCTTCTTTTCCAGCTTTACTCATGGCAAAATTAACAAACTCTTGCACTGGCTTTGCAGGTGATTTTTTGATCGTAATTCCAATCGATCTGACCATTTGATATTTATTTATTTTGATATTTTCAATGCTAGGTTCCACACCATTCAAGCTGAGGCGGTTCACTGGTAAGTTGTTGGAAATTGCATAAGCTAAAGAAAAAGCACCAATACTATAAGGTATATTTTGGATAGCTGCAATTACTTCGCTTTCATTATGCAGAACAATTGCTTCTGAGGATATTTTAAGGTCTTGACCAAGATAATTTTTACGCAATAAATACTTAGCGGGTTCGTTTTCTGCTCGATCTAAAATAACAATATTAACATCAGAACCGCCTAACTCTTTCCAATTTTTAATCTTACCACTATATATTCCCTTCAGTTGCTCTGTACTCACATTGATGATATTTGTGACACTGGGATGAGTGGCAACTAAAAGAGCATCTTTTGCTAGTAAATAATATTCTACTTTGTCTTCTTTTTCTTCTGGCTTCAATTCCCGGCTTAGAGTTCCAATGTCTAACAACCCGTCTTTCACTGCTGCAATACTTACTTCTAATTTAGTAGGTGTAAGCATGGAAACTGTGGTAGTAGGATTTTTCGCCTCGTAAGCACCAGCTAACACCTTTAACGCTGGATAAACACTACTATAACCAGAGATTTTAATTTCTTGCTGTGGTTGATTGGATATATTACCATTAAAATTGATGTTACAGCTAAAAATTACTAAAAGCACTACTGTTATTGGAATTAGAAATAATTTGTTCTTTTTCATGTCTTGTTTACTTTGTCAATCAAACCAAATTCCAACTATACCGATAAAAGAGAAACATTAAAACAACAAAAAATACTTTATCTATTAAGTTTGTAATGAGGACTAAAGTCCTCATTACAAACTTAAAATGAGAATTAGATATGACCCTGCGTATATTCTAAAGTTATGAATCAATTATTAACAGCAAACGAAGTTCGCCAACTTTGTCGTCATGGAAAATATCAAGCCCCAACTCCTGGACTTGCATCTGGATACGTACAAGCTAATTTAGTCATCTTACCTAAGTCTGTTGCTTTTGACTTTATGTTGTTCTGTCATCGCAACCCCAAACCTTGTCCCTTATTAGATGTCACGGAAGTTGGAAATCCTGAACCCCGGATGATTGCGCCTGGTGCTGATATCAGATCAGATTTACCTCGTTATCATGTGTTTCGTAATGGTGAACTAGTAGAAGAAGTTACAGATATCAAACAATTGTGGCGTGATGATTTTGTTGGTTTTTTGATTGGTTGTTCATTTTCCTTTGAAGCTGCGCTGTTGAGTGCGGGTATACCGATGAGACATATTGAGGAAAATAAAAATATACCGATGTATAAAACAAGTCTGAATTGTATATCGGCTGGGGTATTTTCTAGTCCTTTAGTAGTTTCCATGCGTCCTTTTTCTCCTGCTGATGCTATTCGGGCGGTACAAATTACCAGTCGTTTTCCAAAATCACACGGTGCGCCAGTACATTTAGGTGATCCCAGTGCGATCGCGATCGCAGATATCAACTCTCCTGATTTTGGTGATCCTGTTACCATTCGAGAAGGCGAAATTCCTGTATTCTGGGCTTGTGGTGTGACGACACACACAGCAATAGTTCAAGCAAAACCAGAAATAGCAATCACTCATGCTCCTGGACATATGTTGATCACGGATCTCAAAGATGAATCAATCTTTTTTTAAAATAAACACCTGGTGAAAAAGAATGTAGAGACGTAGCAGTGTTCTGGATAACCCATATTTAATTTCTGGAGATGTCTAATGGGTGACGGGCTAAAATTTAAAGGGAAAAAAGAAGAAATCATCAACAAAATTGCTCAACTAGAATCTATTTGTGGGCAAGATGTTGGTAGAGGAATTCAGCCTCTAGTGGAAGCAACTAGGGGAGGACTACTAAAAACCGCTCGTTCGATCGCAGAACATCCAAAGCCAAATATAGCTATTATTACAGGTTTTTTTCTTCCCTATGGTCATCCTCCCGCACCCGAAACTGATGGGCCGATTGGCTGTGCATTGTTAGCAGCAGGTTTGATTAGAGCGGGTGTATCTGTAAGAATCGTCACTGACTCTCTTTGCTTCCGTACTGTTAAAATCGCAGTGCAAGCCGCTGGAATTACTGGTGAAATTCCCTTTGATATTGTGCCAATAGAGACGACAAAAAACCCGCAAGCGGTTTCTTCACTGCTGAACTTGTGGGAATCTTTAGAAACACCGGTTTCTCATCTTATTTCTATAGAAAGACCAGGCCCTAGTTATGATGGCATTGTCCGCAATATGCGAGGACAAGATATCACCGCTTATACAGCACCTTTACATCTTTTATTTGCATCAAAAAATATCATTACAGTAGGTATTGGTGATGGTGGAAATGAATTAGGAATGGGCAATATTCCTAAAGATATAATTCGTCAACATATTCAGCATGGCGAAAAAATAGCTTGTATTGTTAATTGTGATTATTTAATAGTTTGTGGTGTATCTAATTGGGGAGCAACTGGTTTATTAACTGCTTTATCTTTACTTCGTCCTGATTGGAAATTAGCAATTATTTCTGGGTTAAATTCCGAAACAGAATTTGATATTTTGGAATCAATTGTTAAGCATGGGCCAGCAATAGACGGTATTAAAGGAGTACCAAGCCTGTCTGTTGATAATTTACCTTTTGAATATCATGCCCAGATTATGAAAGTTGTGACTCAATTAATGAATTCTTAGTAGTTAGTCAATTGTCATGTGCCAATTGTCATTTGTCATAGCTTCCCGATCCCCAATCCCCAATCCCCGATCCCCGATCCCCGATCCCTTACCTTAACTTTTGATTTTTTCCCACTCTGCTAATATCCTTTCTCCTTCGCGACAAAGTATTTCATGAAATTGACCGTTACTGGCTAATAATCCACCCCACTGATTAATATCTCCGGTGTTGTATTGCAATGGTCTGCGATCGAAGTGAGTAAATTGACCACCTGCTTCTGTTAAGATTAATTCGGGTGCGGCCATGTCCCAATCTTTGGGTGCAGATTTACCAGAAAGAGAAATATAAATATCTGCTTGTTGTTCTACAATAGTTGAAATTTTACAGCCGACACTACCGACAGCTTTTTGATTTTGGCAAGGTAAATTTTGTAGTAAATATTCGAGTCTGTCGTTGCGATGGGAACGACTGACAACTAGGGTTAAATCTTCGATGCGTTCTCTTGATGATACTTTTAAAGGGGTAGTTTGGCGATCGCGAGTTTCTACAAATGCCCCGCCTCCTTTAGTCGCATAGTATAATTTTTCTTGCTCTGGAACTACTACGACTGTTAACACGGGACGATGTTCCTGCACTAGGGCAAGGTGAATGGCATACTCACCAGTTTTTTCGATAAAATCTCGTGTACCATCTAGAGGATCAATAATCCATGACCACTCAGAAGCTGACTGCTTAGTTTGTTCTTCTTTATAAGTTTCTTCACTAATGTAGGCAAAATCTTCATTCCCCAAAGCTGCTTGCAACTTTGACAAAATGAAGTGATTAACAGCTAAATCAGCAGCAGTCACAGGATCACTA
Organism: Westiellopsis prolifica IICB1; assembly: GCF_004323185.1. Classification (GTDB taxonomy): domain Bacteria; phylum Cyanobacteriota; class Cyanobacteriia; order Cyanobacteriales; family Nostocaceae; genus Pelatocladus; species Pelatocladus prolificus_A. The sequence goes on along the minus strand of NZ_NAPS01000001.1, from coordinate 591,645 downwards.
TCTTTATACTGTACGTCTAAATTTTTGTGAGTTCCATGGTAGTAAGTCCGCAGTATCTCTGCTGCACCCCAACCAACAGAACGAGTGAGTTCAAGTATTTCTTTTAAGTCTGGCATTAATTTGTTCCTATATTTTTTGGGGGTTTAACATTCTCCCCTAAACCATCTTATTGAAAAGATTCCATCCAGTGACGTGTGCCAAAAAATTGACAGGAAAAAGCAGCTATTTTTGCTGCTGATGCTAGTGCATCAGGAAAATTTTCTCGCAATACGTAATGACAAAAAGCTCCGTGGAAAATATCTCCAGCCCCCAGTGTATCAACAGCAGTAGTTTTTGGCACGTCTATCAAGCCACTTATACCCGTTTCCTGTATGAAATACTCAATTGGTTTTTCACCGTGGGTAATGGCGATGTGAGGAATTCCAAGTTGACGCAGATAATTAAAGACTTCTTCCTCAGTTTGACAATTGGGGGGATGAAAATTAGCAGAACAAATAGCGTAATCTACAAAAGGTAAAAGTTTGTCAAAACCAGGTTTCCAACTACCACCATCTACGACAACAGGAATATTGTTAGCTTTTGCTGTTTGAGCTATTTCTATTCCTACCGTCATTTGATGTCCGTCGATGAGAACAATATCAACATTTTGTAAAATATCTGCTGGGATAGCTTGGCTATTGGCTTGAGTTTTGACAGCATTGATCGAAACTACCGCCCGTTCGCCACTGGCTTGAGTCACAATAATAGAAGAAACTGGCGGTGGATTGGTTGTAGTGGGATCAAGATCAGTGATTTCTACTTGATATTTGTGTAAGTCTCCACGAATTAACTGTGTCATCGGGTGAGAACCTACTATACCCAACACTTTAGCTTGATTACCCAAATGGCTAAAAGCAACAGCAGCATTGGTAGCAGGACCACCTGCGGCAACAGTATAATCAACAGCAACTATTTTTTGATTGTTTTGAGGGGGAGATTGAGCAAGGTAAATTAGATCGAGGGTTACTAAACCTACAAATAAGGCATAATTGGTCATTTGTTATTAGACGCGAGGAACATCGCGTCTGTACAAGAAATTAGTCATTTGTTGTTTGTTCTAACCAACCATCAGCTATCAACAAAGTTTTTTCATGCAAACTGATCCAAAACCAGGAATACTCTACATCGTCGCTACACCCATTGGCAATTTGGAAGATATGACTTTCCGGGGAGTGCGAATTTTACAAATGGTGGATCTGATTGCGGCTGAAGATACACGCCATACGGGGAAATTGCTACAGCATTTTCAAATTAAGACCCCACAAATTAGTTACCACGAACATAATCGTAATAGCCGTATTCCAGAATTAGTACAGCAGTTGAGTGAAGGTAAAGCGATCGCTTTGGTGACAGATGCGGGTATGCCAAGCATTTCTGATCCTGGGTTTGAATTAGTTAAAGCCTGTATTGACGCTCAAATCTCTGTAGTACCGATTCCCGGTGCAAATGCTGCAATTACGGCGTTGAGTGCAGCAGGATTACCAACTGATAAGTTTGTGTTTGAAGGATTTTTACCAGCAAAAGCCCAAGGGCGACGAGAACATTTAGAATTTTTGAAGACAGAATTCCGCACTTTAATTTTCTATGAATCTCCTCATCGTTTGCGAGATACTTTACAAGATTTAGCAGAGATTTTTGGCAGCGATCGCCAAATTGTTTTAGCACGGGAGTTAACTAAATTGTATGAGGAATTCTGGCGGGGAACCCTAGCCCAGGCGCTTTCTTACTGTGGTCAAAAGGAACCCCAAGGAGAATACACTTTAGTTTTAGCAGGAAGCCCACCCACCCAATTAGTGTTATCGGATGTAGAATTAAAAGCTGAATTAACAAAACTCATTGTACAGGGAATGTCGCGATCGCAAGCTAGCCGAGAGTTAGCAAAAGCAACTTCCCTACCCCGCCGTCAACTTTATCAACTAGCTCTTGCAATAGAAGTATAAAAGAGTCGTCGTCGAGTATAAAAGAGTCGTCGCCGAGTATAAAAGACTCGCCGTCGAGTATAAAAGACTCGCCGTCGAGTATCAAACAGTCGTCGCCGAGTATAAAAGACTCGCCGCCGAATATCAAACAGTCGCCGTCGAGTATAAAAGACTCGCCGTCGAGTATCAAACAGTCGTCGCCGAGTATAAAAGACTCGCCGCCGAATATCAAACAGTCGCCGCCGAATATCAAACAGTCGTCAGCGAAATAGAAATACTTGTTTACGAAAGACAATTCTTGATACCCCATGCCCAATGCCCCAATTCCCAATTCCCAATAGCTATTACAATGGGATAAATATTGATCATGAGAATGAGGACAAAGAATGACCCAGGTGGTTTTAGGAGAGAATGAAGGAATAGAGTCAGCTCTGCGGCGCTTTAAGCGCCAGGTTTCCAAAGCTGGCATTTTAGCTGATGTGAAGTATCATCGGCATTTTGAAACACCTTTAGAAAAACGCAAACGCAAAGCAGTGGCTGCTAGACGTAAGCGGCGTTTTAAATAAGAAATCGGCACTGACGTTGCTTGACAAGATTAATGTTAAAACAGCTACAGAGCCTCCGTTATCATTTTGAAAAAAAATAAGCAAGAAGAACCACCTCCTCAAATAGAGGTGTAAAATAATATACTTGCCAAGTTACGGAGCGCGCCGAGTGTCCGATAGCGGTTGGATGGAGCAAGCTGAATTGCTGCCCATCAACCCAATCATTGAAATAAGACAAAAAAGACTGTGTCTAGCAGACTCAGGTATTATTATAAATAAAGAACTTCAGGAGCTATGAGTAAAGTATAGCTTTACTGATCACTGCTTACAAACCGACGTTACTTAACATTATTAGGCTCAGGATAGACAAGACCATTGCTGTTACAACGGTTCATCGCTTTTTCTACTCCTTGTTCGAGGCATAATTCTACGCATTCACAGACAAAGTTTAATACCTCAGAAACAAACTTAGTTTCAGTGCTTGAAAACTTTCCCAATACATAAGACACAGTATTTTCTTCGTCGCCATTAGTACCATTCTTAGGTCTACCAATACCGATACGCAGGCGAGGAAAATTTTGTGTTCCCAAGTGTGCGATCGCGCTTTTCATTCCGTTGTGTCCACCAGCAGAACCAGACAACCGCAGACGAGTTTTCCCAAGGGGTAAATCCATCTCATCATAAATAACTAACACAGACTCAGGCGGTAACTTATACCAACTGGTAACAGCTTGTATAGCCTGTCCAGAACGATTCATATAAGTGAGTGGTTTCAGCAAACGGATTTTGTCTTTTGTTGGTGCGATACCTTCACCGTACTCACCTTGAAACTTGCGATTTTCAGCCAGAGGAATCTGCCAAGAACGAGATAGAACATCTAAAGCAGCAAAACCAATATTATGACGTGTTTGATCATACTTTGGTTCTGGATTCCCCAACCCAACAATTAATTGGGGAATCACCAAAGTTGTTTTGGCAGTAGCTTCTGTCATTGGGAATATCAAGTATGAAGTGTAAAATGAGCAAACAGTAAACAGTTATTAACTAATAACTGGTAAATGATAACTGATAACTGATAACTAGCTTTACGCTTCTTCTTTTTTAGGCGCTTCTAATTGCTTTGGTTCGAGTTCAGCAGTAGTTTTGACAGCTGCTTCTATCTGAGCTGCTTCTTTTTGAAACTCATTTTGAAATTCCTTAGAAGCATCTTGGAAACCGCGAATCGCCTTTCCCATACTCCGACCAATTTCTGGCAATTTCTTTGGCCCAAATATTAATAGCGCCACAACCATAATCACAGCCATTTCCGGTAGACCAATACCAAATACGTTCATTTGTGCTTTCTCCTGTAAGTTGAAGAACCCAAAGTCCTACAGATTTAGTTTAATTCAAGAGTCAAGTGTCAATGGTCAAGTGACAAAAAAACCCGGACTAACCGGGTACGGAAGCTGGGCTTTCTGCTTTTATTGCTGTAAAGCTTATGTGTTCAGTTAATAGACCAAGCTCTACCAACCGACTCTGACATCTTGGATAATAATTGACTTGTTATAAAGTTGCAGAATAATCAGCAGAAACACGAAAAACAGACCCATAAAAACAGCCATCACAGGAGTAGTACCCCAACCTGGGGCAACTTTACCATATTCAGAGTTTAAAGGTCTGAGGATATCTCCTAACCGCGTCCGTTGTGCCATATCTCACCTTAAGATAGTTGCCAAAGCATTTTTTAATCTTCTGTAATATTCTATAAGAATAGCACTCATAATCCATCTTTAAATTATGGAACCCGCAACAGTTCTTAGCATTTCCGTTGGTACAGTTGTGATCGTCATCACAGCGCTATCTATTTATACTGCTTTCGGGCCTCCCTCTAAGCAGTTGAGCGATCCCTTTGAGGATCATGAGGATTAGACAGGGAATAGAGGCTAGGGTGAAAATCCTGGCCGCTCTCTAACACACCTGCTTATTCGCTCACGGTTGCGCCTTACCTATACTCTTGCAATTGTTTTGTTAAAAGTTTTTCCAAAACATCCAATAAACTATTAACATCCTGACCAATTTGTTGAAAACAATCTGGTGGTGCTGGTTGTGGTTCAAAATGAATCAGCTTGATTTGATCTTTACCAATACCAACCATCACAACTTCAACTTCTGGTTGATAATGTTCTATGATTCCAATAATTTCCTGAAGCCTATTTTCAACATTATCATTTAATTTTTCTATGGCTTCTTTGGGACAATAAACAAAATGCGGCTGAGGTTGCAAATCAATACCGATAGTACCCTGAGTGTTACCATTTTCTAGCCATAGACCCCAAGCCAGCGCCCCTAATTCTTGCTGATGTGCTTTCACAAATTGATCTAATTGGCGACGCCATGTGTTATCTGGTGACTCTGGTTGGGTAGTACCGAAGATCATATTAATTCTGGATTTTGGATTATCAGAAAATATAATCTCACCCATAGGCGCAAAAGTGCAAAGTATTTTGACTTATTGCACAAGTCAGACAATTTTGGATTTGAAATTACTCTCCCTTGAAGTAGCGATCGCATCTATGGTATTTCGGTCTGACTCTATTTAGTTTATCCAGAGATTTGGGACTTCTAGGCAAAACTCAAGATGCGATCGCCAGTTGAAACCCAACTTATTTGTATTAAAGTAATAGCGATCGCTTAAGGTGGGGTCCCCTCTGGGGAACTCACCGGCCCCCACTCCCCCCAAGGGAGTGGGGATTAGGGGCGAAGGGGTAACGGGGATCACAAAGAGACTTATTAAATAATTTTCCGGTGTCTCCCGTGTCTTTCGTGTCTCCCGTGTCCCCAATCCCCGATCCCCAATCCCCAATCCCCGATCCCCTATCTTAAACCCGACTGCACACGCCAGAGACTTGCATAGACTCCGTTTTGTTCTAGCAGTTGTTCATGGGTTCCAGATTCAACAAATTTTCCGTATTCCATAACGTAGATGCGATCAGCATTACGGATCGTAGAGAGACGGTGAGCGATCGCAATCGTTGTTCGATTAACAGTAATTCGTTCTAGCGATTTTTGAATTGCTGCTTCTGTTTCATTATCTACTGCTGATGTCGCTTCATCTAATATAAGGATCGGTGGATTTTTCAATACAGCACGGGCTATAGCAATCCTTTGGCGTTGTCCACCAGATAACTTTTGCCCTCGTTCCCCGACAATTGTCTCATAACCTTGGGGCAATAGCATTATAAAATCGTGTGCTTCTGCGATCTTCGCCGCCGTAATAATTTCTTGTTCTGTAGCGTCAAAAGTTCCGTAGGCGATATTTTCGGCAACAGTACCATGAAATAAAAATACATCTTGACTTACCAAACCCATACAACGGCGTAAGTCTCGTAATTGCAGGTTTTGGATATCAATTCCATCAAGGGTGATTGTTCCAGATTGCACCTCATAGAAGCGGAGTAATAATTTTACGAGAGTACTTTTACCAGAACCAGTCGAACCAACAATGGCGATCGTTTTACCAGCAGGAATATCTAATGATAAATTTTTAATTACCGCTTGGCGATCTTGATAATTAAAAGTGACATTTTGAAATGTTACTTCCCCACGCACATTTTCAACAGGTAAAGATATATCTCCCGGATGGATTGCGATCGGCGTGTCTAACAAATTCATCACACGATTTGTAGAAGCCATTGCTCGTTGATATTGGTCAAAAGTATCGCCTAATCGAGTTAAAGGCCACAACAATCGTTGAATTAAAAATACTAAAACACTATATGTACCGACAGAAATTGTCCCATTAACTGCTGCTAATCCACCATAAAACAGTAATGCGGTAAATCCTGCCAAAATCAACATCCGAATTAAAGGAATATAAGCAGCAGAAAGTTGAATAGCTTTGGAATTACTGCGACGATAAGCTTCGCTTTCTAAACCTAAACGGGATATTTCATAATCTTCAGCCGTGAAACTTTTAATCGTAGTAATGCCAGTTAAATTATTAGCCAAGCGAGAATTTAATAAACCTACCTTTTCTCGCACATCAGCATAGCGGGGTGCTAATACATTCTGATAAGTGAATGTTCCCCAAAGAATAAAAGGAATAGGCAACATTGCCATCCATGCAACATTCGGAGCCAAAATAAAGAAAGCACCGCCAATAATTAACACCGTCACCACAACCTGAATAATGTCATTGGCGCCGACATCTAAAAAGCGTTCGAGTTGGTTGATATCATCACTCAGAATAGACATCAAACCACCAGTGCTGCGTTCCTCAAAATATGCTAATTCTAAATCTTGTAAATGCTCATAAGCATCAAGACGTAAATCATGCTGAATGTTTTGTGCTAAATTTCGCCAAAATCTCTCATAAGCGTACTCCAAAGCCGATTCTAAAATCCAAATAATCACAGTGAGGGCAGAAAGAATTAAAAATTGTCCAAAGATATCTCTGACTCCCAACCGTGCAATGATAGAATCTTGCTGCTTGACTACCACATCCACCGCAATACCAATTAACGCTGGTGGTGCTAAGTCAAAAAGTTTATTCAGGATAGAACAAATAGTAGCCCACCAAATTTGTTTGCGATACTTGTGTCCGTAGTTCAGCAGGCGTTTGAGGGGATGAACAGAACCCCGGTGTTTTCTATCCACCCGACGAGATTTAATTACTGTAGTCACAACCCTGTGCAATTGTCTAAGGAAACCGATATTACCACGTTTGCCAGGATTCAGGCGTCAGCATTCAGGTATAAAGGAGACAAGAGAGTGTGGGGAGTAATGTAGAGACGCGATTCATCGCGTCTGGGTGTGGGGAGACTTGTCAGTTATCAGTTATCAGTTATCAGTTATCAAATTAAACTGTTAACTGATTCATGCCCAATGCCCGATGCCCAATGCCCGATGCCCGATGCCCAATGCC
>NZ_NAPS01000001.1:560716-584116 GCF_004323185.1 Westiellopsis prolifica IICB1 | reverse complement strand
ATGCCCGATGCCTATTCCTTAGACACAAAGGAGACGGAAAATGAAAAACCAGCAATTAGGTAGTTGGCAAAACATAGTAGCAGGAGTTGCAATCGCAATACTTGTGATCTTGAGTCTTAACTCTTTTATCATTATTAATCCAGGAGAGGCGGGAGTTTTGAGTATATTGGGTAAAGCCAGAGATGGAGCTTTAATAGAAGGTTTTCATTTCAAACCGCCATTTATATCCAAAGTAGATGTATACGATGTGACGGTGCAAAAATATGAAATACCAGCTCAAAGTGCTACCAAAGATTTACAAGAACTAACAGCAAAATTTGCGATTAATTTCCGTATAGATCCCCAACAAGTAGTTGAAATTAGAAGAAAACAGGGAAGCTTAGAAAATATTGTCGCTAAAATCATTGCTCCTCAAACTCAGGAATCATTCAAAATCGCAGCCGCAAGGAGGACAGTAGAAGAGTCGATCACCAAAAGAAATGAACTTAAGGATGATTTTGACACAGCATTAGGTCAACGCCTAGAAAAATATGGAATAATAGTTCTGGATACCAGCGTTATCGACTTGACTTTTTCTCCAGAGTTTGCTAAAGCCGTAGAGGAAAAACAAATTGCTGAACAAAGAGCACAAAGAGCAGTTTACATAGCACAAGAAGCCGAACAAGAAGCACAAGCAGAAATTAATCGCGCCAAAGGGAAATCAGAAGCTCAAAAACTTTTGGCGGAAACCTTAAAAGCTCCAGGAGGACAACTAGTTCTGCAAAAAGAAGCAATTGAAGCATGGAAAAATGGCGGCGCTCAAATGCCAAAAGTTCTCGTCATGGGTAAAGACTCACAAAGTAGTGTTCCCTTTCTTTTCAATGTGAGTACCACACAGGATTAAACCTCAATTGTTCTTGAACACAAGCGCACATCAACACAGATAATAAACCGAGATATGTCAAGCACAAATCAAACCAATCTCACAATTGCTGAAGCTAAAAAAGTTCTGAATAAATTCAACTGTGTAGACATAGCACCAAAAATTAAACCATCAGAAAAGCCTGTAATCAGAGAAGCTTTACTTTTTCTAGCAAAATTATCTGATTATCAAATTTTAGGGATTTGTGCTGATACTGAAGAGGAAGGAATGCTCGCAATGAAAACTTATTCCCTCGCTTTGGGGTATGAGCCACCAAGTAATTTACCTAAAATTGATGGGCCTGTATACATCAAATTAAATGGGAAAAATGGCGTGTGTCACATAGATACTTATTTTGGACATCATCGCGGGGTGTTGGTATCTTGTCAATGTTACTCTTCAGAGGGAATTAATGAGATGTACGGTCATTTACCCTTAGATTTATTTGTTTAAATAAATAGATTGTTAGCGACAAAAGTTTTCTTTGTGTCTCAGTGTCTTGGTGGTTTAAGTAAACATTTTATTAACCACCCTTCGGGTTCGCCACCTTGCCATCGTAACGGGAACCGCCAAGACGGCAAGTGGACTCACAAAGACACCAAGACACCAAATTAGTTACACAAAAATTTATGAGTTTAATCACACTACAATCCGTAAAAAAAGATTTTGGCATTAAAGAGATTCTCAAAGATGCCAATTTTAGTTTAGATGCTAATGATAAGGTCGGTTTAATTGGTACAAATGGTTCTGGTAAATCAACTCTTTTAAAAATGATAGCTGGTTTAGAACCAATTGATGAAGGTCAAATTTTAGTTAATTCTGGTGCGAAGATTATTTATTTACCCCAACAGCCAGATTTAGATGATGAGCATACTGTTTTAGAGCAAGTTTTTGCTGACAGTGGCGAAAATATGGCTTTGGTGCGTGAGTATGAAGAAATATCTGATAAACTTGCTCATTATCCGGAAGATAGTCAATTAATGTCCCGGCTTTCGGTGGTGATGCAACGTATGGATGCAACTGGTGCTTGGGAGTTAGAAACTAATGCGAAGATTATTCTTTCTAAATTAGGAATTACAGATTTTGATGCTATTGTTGGAACTTTATCTGGAGGGTATCGTAAGCGTATTGCTTTAGCTACAGCTTTGCTATCAGAACCAGATTTGTTACTGATGGATGAACCGACAAACCATCTGGATGCAAATTCGGTGGAGTGGTTACAAAGTTATTTGAATCGTTATCGTGGCGCACTTTTATTAATTACTCACGATCGCTATTTTTTAGATCGTGTCACTAATCGAATTATAGAGATAGACAGAGGTGATATTTACACCTATTCTGGTAACTATTCATACTACCTGGAAAAGAAAGCTGATGCTGAAGAAAGTGCTGTTAGTAGTCAGCGTAAGTTTCAAGGAGTGTTGCGTCGAGAGTTGGAATGGTTGAAGAGAGGGCCAAAAGCCAGAAGTACCAAGCAAAAAGCCAGAATAGACCGGATTGGCGACATGCAAGCGACCGAGTTTAAACAAGCTCAAGGTAAAGTTGATATTGCTACAGCTAGTCGTCGAATTGGCAAAAAAGTTATTGAACTCAATAATATCTCGAAAAGTTATGGCGATGCTTTCGGTGTCAGAACTTTAATTAAAGATTTTACCTACGAGTTTAGTCCTGAAGACCGAATTGGGATTATTGGCGGTAATGGTGCTGGTAAATCTACTTTAATGGATATAATTACCGGACGGGTAGAGCCAGATACAGGTAGTGTAGAGATTGGGACGACGATTCACATTGGCTATTTTGATCAGCATTCTGAAGAATTACTCACTGCTCTAGATGAAAATCAGCGCGTCATTGATTACATCAAAGAAGAAGGGGAACACGTCAAAATAGCAGATGGTACAAAAATCACTGCTTCCCAGATGTTAGAGCGATTTTTATTTCCAGGGAACCAGCAGTATGCACCGATTTATAAACTTTCTGGTGGAGAGAAACGGCGGTTATTCTTGTTGCGTGTGCTGATGAGTGCGCCAAATGTTTTGATTTTAGATGAACCGACAAATGATTTAGATGTGCAAACTTTGGCGGTACTGGAAGAATATTTAGAGGATTTTAACGGTTGTGTAATTGTAGTTTCTCATGATCGCTATTTTCTGGATCGGACTGTAGATACTATCTTTGCTTTGGAAGCAGGGGGTAACATCCGCCAGTATCCTGGAAATTACTCAGTTTATCTCGATTACAAAAAAGCCGAAGAAGAAAAGCAACAAGCAATTGTTAATACAAAGGAAAAGCCAAAAAATCAACAGACACAATCAACAGAAACTCAACCCAAAGAAACAGCCAAGAAAAAGCGTTTATCAACTTGGGAAAGACGGGAGTTTGAGCAGTTGGAAGATAAAATTGCTCAATTAGAAACTGAGAAAGCAGAAGCAGAAAAAGCCATGGCGAATGTTTCCACAGGAAATTATACGCAGGTACAAAAGTTGTATGAACAGGTGGAAGCACTCAAAAAAGCAATTGATCAAGCGACAGAACGGTGGTTAGAATTGGCGGAAATTGAGTCTTAGTAGAGCTTTGCGTAAAATTGTAATGTTTTAAACGCAGAGGAACGCAAAGTCAACGCGGAGGGACGCAGAATTTTTTCACAGAAGATTGGGTTAATTTTTGGAAGTTGATACAATCGCAATGCAACGCGATGCATTAACAATGTAAGGCGATACAATCGTAATGTAACGCGATACATTAACAATGTAAGCCGATACAATCGCAATGTAACGCGATGCATTAACAATGTAAGGCGATACAATCGCAATGTAACGTGATGCATTAACAATGACAAACTCATTTCAGAGCGTCCGGGACGGAGTGAAGCGATAGTTAGAAAGCGCCGTCCTAAAGCTTATCCTCTTATGCAGCAGCCTCGTTCTACTTTACGTCAGCAGATGGCGCTATCACTTATCAAATGGGAGTGGAGCGGGTTAAGTGCCATTCCGCTATAGTTATTTTTAGCTATTTAAATTATGACAAAGTTTCCACTCATTATTCTCCTTAATTAAGCGCAGCCAATCACGTCCAAATTTCCTGTATGGAACTAATAGATTTTGACCATTGGGCGATATAAGGGGAGAGGCTTTAAAAGAAGATTTTAATTTTTCTGGTGCTTGTATGAAACCACCCTGCGCTTTCTCTAAGAATTCGGGAACCTCACCTCTCGATTGCCATAGCAATTTTATACTTTTTACATCAGACACAATCTTTAAATTAATATTAATTGTGTACCGATTCAACAAAATATAAAATGCCATTTACCTGCACAAAACTATTACTAACTCATTCTCAAATTTGGCACGCTGCTACTATACATCCTTTCCTACAACAATGTCATTTAGGTACAATCAAACCTGAGCAATTTAATACGTGGTTAGTACAAGATTATTTGTTTGTTATTGAGTTTACGCGGATGGTAGGAAGAGTATTAGCCAGCGCGCCTCTACATCATTTTGATGTGATACTTGGTGAATTAGCAGCACTTCAAGACGAATTGAGTTGGTTTAAACAAAAAGCCGCACAAAGACAACTGAATCTAGACATAAAAAAACAACCAATATGTCAAGAATACTGTGAATATATGCATAGTCTTGGAAATAAACCTTATCCGATACAAGCAACTGCATTTTGGGCAATGGAATTAGCTTACAATCAAGGTTGGCAATTGCCTGGTAGGATGCCGGTACCCTACAATGAATTTGCCAACAGATGGGGAAATTCTGATTTTACAGAATATGTAAAAATTTTGGAACAACAAGCTGATGAAGTGTTACAAACTGCCACTAATGATATTCAACAGCAAGCCGAAGAAGCTTTTGTCAAAGTGGCAAAATTTGAACATAATTTTTGGCAAATGGCTTTTAATGCAGGTTAGGTTATTGGTTATTGGTAGAGACGGGATTCATCCCGTCTGTACAATGGTCATTTGTCATAGGTCATTGGTGAGGGTTTGGTGTGTGGTAAGTAATTTTTCAAAGTTTTAATGGTTGCTTTTCAAATATCATTAGATGCTGCTGCGGTAATAAGTTTTTAGTTTCGCGCCACGTTAAACCAACAGCTTGCATTTCTTTTTTCACCTGCTTTTGAGTCATTTTATGTAAGCGTTTAATCATAATAAAAGGATTTTCACCCCGATATTCAACTAACACCACCCTACCGCCTGGTTTCAATGCTTTGACAATTGCTTGCATCACTTCTTGGGGATAGGCAAATTCGTGATATGCATCTACCATCAAGGCTAAGTCAATACTTGTATTTGGTAAGTTGGGATTGGTGAGAGTTGCCAATATTGGCTCAACGTTGGTCACATTTAGCTCTTGCTGGAAAAAGCTAATAATATCCAGCATTTCTGGCTGAATATCTACAGCTAGGACTTTTCCCTGTGGTACTTGGGGAGCGATACGAAAACTCAAGTAACCAGTACCCGCACCAATATCTGCTACTACGTCTGTAGGTTTGAGGTTAAGGGCGTCTACGATTTTACTTGGCTTTTCTTCTGTTTCACGACTGGGACGTTCTAGCCAACCTGCACCAGTATGTCCCATGACTTTAGCTATTTCTCTACCCATGTAGTATTTACCGATACCATCTGGGTTATGAGTTTTTCGTTGTTCGTAAACGGGAGAAGAGGTTGTAGCTGCAATTGTTGTGTTGATTGGGTAAATTAAGTAAGCACAAATTATTACTGAAACAACCAGTATTGAAACAATAAAATTATACTTTTTGGGATAATGCATAGGTTATGAATTCCACTCTATCAAACTAGTTTTGAGTGTTTGTAGTAAGCACTTTAGTGCTTAAAAATCCATCGAAGAAGGGAACTGTTAATAGGGAACTCTTAACAGTTTTTCCTATTTCCTGTTCCTTATCTGGGAGTAAGAGACCCCCACTTCTATAAGTGGTATGTTTCAGGTGGGGTGTAAATCCCCCTTTGTGTTCCCCCCTGTTAAGAGTTCCCTGTTAAGAGTTCCCTCTTTAAGACAAACACCTCTACAGTTTTCAGTTTCGCTCACAAAGGTAGCGATCGCTCTTTGTTACTGTTGTATTAGTCTGCAAATAATTCTGCACCAAGGCACAGCCATACGCTAGTACATCTTGATTGAGAATTTGCTGTAAGTTCCACAGCATAAGTGTATTGTCATCACCAGTTGAAGCCAATATTTTCCCGTCACGACTGATAGCTAGTCCTCGAATTGCAGCAGTATGTCCTGTCAAAGTTGCGATTTCTGTACCGTCAATTCGCCAAAGTTTGATAGTAGTATCCACACTTCCAGATGCTACTATTTGACTGTCGGGACTAAAGGCAATTCCCCAAATCGCAGCTGTGTGACCTTTAAGAGTTCTGAGTAATTGACCATCGAGTGTCCACAATTTTACGGTATTGTCTCCACTTCCAGAGGCTACCATCTTTCCATCAGGGCTAATAGCAAGTCTCCATACAGGTGCGGTATGACCTTTGAGAGTTCTGTGCAATTTACCATCAAGTGTCCACAACTTTACGGTTTCATCACTACTGGCGGAAGCTAAAAGTTGACTGTCTGGACTAAATCTAAGTTGCCAAATTTCTGCTTGATGTCCTTTGAGGATATTGGGTGAAAGCTGAAAGTTTTGCCAAGATGCTTGGCGATCGCGTAACCATAGTCTAATAGTTTTATCAGTATTTGCCATGGCGATCGCTTGATCGTTAGGACTCAAGGTTGTGGCAAAAAGTTTACCGTTGGGATTTTTGTAAGTAGCAACTAAAGAACTATTTGTTGGTTGCCAAACTCTTACTGTATCATCTTCCAAGCCAAGAACAACAAATTTGCCATCGCGACTGAATGAAACCGTAGAGATGGGACGGTTAGATTCAGAAAAAGTTTTGAGTAATTTACCTTGGGGACTCCAAAATTTTGCTGTGTTGTCGTGGCTTGCTGTGGCGATCGCTCCACTGTCGGGACTAATTGCAATTGACCAAATCCCAGCATCATGAGCAACAATTCTCTTTTGAAATTTGTTGTCAGTCTGCCACAATCTAACAATGTTTTCTGCACCCGCTGAGGCGATAAAACTACCGTCAGGGCTAAACCTCACTCCCCATACCGATGCGCTGTGTCCTTTTAGCGTTCTCAGTTCTGTGCCATTAATATCCCAAAGTTTAATTGTTTTGTCGAGGCTGGCGGAGGCTATAGTTTGACCATCCGGACTAAAAGCAACTTGCCAAGTCGCTGCACTATGACCTGGAAGAGTTTTCCACAAGCGATAGTTACCATTTGTGCTGTCTGTTCGCCAAAGTTTAACGGTTGTGTCTTCACTTGATGAAGCTATAGTTTGACCATCGGGGCTAAAAGCAACTGCGGAAACCCAACCTGCGTTACCTTCGAGGGTTTGTAGGGGCTTGGCTTGCTCCCAACTTGTGCTATCTTGTCTCCACAACTTTATTGCTTTGTTCAGAGTCGCAGCAGCTAAAACCCGACCATCAGGACTAAATGCTACACCCCGAAAACCGACATTATCACCTGTAAAAGTGTTGAGCAAAGAACCGTTACGCTTCCACAGTTTCACCGTTTTGTCAAGACTAGCCGATGCAATAGTTTGACCATCCCGGCTCAAAGCAAGTCCCCAGACCGCAGCATTATGAGCAACGAAACTATTAAATAGATGATATGCGCCGTTTTTGGGATCTCGCTGCCAAAGTTTAATGACTCCATCATCACTAGCTGAGATAAGCATTCGACCATCAAAGCTAAAATCTACTACTCTTATCGGTGCTTGATGCTCTTTGAGTGTAGCGACTTCCGTTCCATCACGACGCCATAACTTAATTGTTTTATCTATACCTGCGGACGCAATTAAGGAACTATCAGGACTAATAGCTACTGTAAGAATTGCTGCTGTATGTCCAGAAAAACGATTGTATTCGTCTGCTCCATAAACTGCTTGCCGTAATACATGTTTGACTTGAGGCTCTATATTTGTATTAGTTTCTTTCAGCTTTTGGAATTTGTGTGTAGCTTTGATTGCTTCTACAAGTGCATCCAATTTCCGATTGGAAGCAAACAATCCCTCAGAAGAAGATACTAGGGCGGCAATTTCGCTCATCCTTGCTTGATGTTCGCTGTTAACTGCTTGGCGGTACAAAATAAAAGTTCCTACTCCCAATCCGCTAGAGATGAGCAACGCTATAGCCACTGTCACCAGTACAAATCTTTGTAATCTAGCGGTTTTTTTCTCTTGTAGCAGTCGTACTTCAACTTCTCTTGCTCGTGCGACTTCCCATAAAATTTGGATTTCTTGCTGTTCAACTTCCTGACTGGCGGCTAAAAATTGATAATCAACATCGCTTAAACTTTTGCCTTGGCTCCATTGTTGAGCATCATGTAACGCCCGTCCCCGCAATAGACGCGATTGGTCTTCGTAGTTTGATGCTACCCATGCATTCAATGCTTGTGAGTAGGGACGCAGAGAATTTAACTGCTTTGCTACCCATTGCGTATTGAAGACACTGCGGTAGATGGGATTTTTGATTTTTAAATAACCATCACGCTTTTCGAGCAATCCAGATAATAATAGTTCTGTCTGTTCTTGGCTGTCATCAGTTGCTACAGGTGCTTGCAATACTAGTTGATAGAGTCCTAGCAACCGTCCTGCTCGTTCTTCTTTGAATAATAAGCGATCGCGAATGGTACGCAAATGTTCCGGCTCATCCTGTGATTCCCAATTGTAGATGATGTGCGATCGCACTAATTGTTCCACCCAAGATGCTTCTGTACCTGGAGCCAGGTTGATCATTCCTGTTGCATTTTCACAAGCTTGCTGTAAGATTAACTGACAAAGTTTTTGAGTCAAAAACGGTTGTCCCTTTGTCCAGTAGATGATCTCCCTCAGCACTGTTTCTCGCTGACTAACTAATCCTTCTAACCCCTTGAGCAATGGTTTGGCTTCCTCTAATTGAAAGCCGTATAATTCTATTGCCTTACCAATATTAAAAGGTGTTCGACTTTTGTCAGCGATCAAATCGGATGGACTAGCAACACCAAAAATCGCAAATCCCAGACGCTCAAATTGTGAATTGTGCGATCGCAGGTTATAACAATGACGTATCCACACAAAAAAGTCGTTGATTGGGAAACTTAAACTCAACAGACTATCAATCTCATCGATGAAAATGAAAATACCTTTTTTTGGCACATTTGGCAACAACACCTCTTCCACAAATTGATGCAGTCGTTGTATTAAGGAAAATTCTGTTTGTTGTTTCCACCAATCTTGAAAGTTAATCTGCTGTGCTAAATTTAACTCGTAAAACAAGCTGATAATAATGCTCTTGTACCATTGTACAGATGTTGTTTCCTCGCTGCCCAATCGGGAGAGATCCAGATAAACACACGCATAGTCTTCTTGTTCCAGGCGGTAGCTGGTTCGCTGTAGTAGAGATGACTTGCCCATTTGGCGAGAGTTTAATACGTAACAAAAATCACCTGCTTTTAGCCCCGCATAAAGTTGTTTGTCCGCTTGACGAATCACATAGGTGGGATCGTTACCTCGCAGACTACCACCAACCTGGTATCTCATGGAATATTGCGTGTATTCAAAACGAAATAAATATTTTAAATGAGATAGGTTAATCAGGGATCGGGAAGGGGGACAAGGAACTCTTAGCTTTTAGCAATGACCATTGTACAGACGCGATTCATCGCGTCTCTACCAATGACCAAAAAAATTAATTAACGAATTGCAGAGAGTTGCTTTTCAAAGTAGGCGCGATAGAGTTCGCAACGTGGTTTGATGCGATCGCCCTCGTAGTTAATCACTCCCAAGTTATCAAGCTTGTGAATCTCAACAGGATCAATAAAAGTACTTTGCCTACCCGCCAAAATTTTAGTATACGTATCCATCAGACTGGATTGCTCTTGTAGAATCGCCCAATGTCGCCATAAATGATGGCGGTAGATACCACCGTTGGCGATCGCCTCCTGTATCAGCTGTTCTAGAGTAATTTTTTGAGAGCAAATATTATACAGAGAAATCCGAACTAGGGCTGGATGTCCCCCTATAAGTGACATTAGTCGGTTCACTTCGCTACCATAACTCCAGTCTAGTCCGTGCCTTCTAGCTAATTCTTTTACCTGTTCTTCAGTAAATTCTGGTAAACGTAAGGGTAATCCAATATTGAATGGGGAGCGGTTAATATCCAAAGAAACATACACTTCGGTAGAGTAAACTACTACTAGTCTCAGTTTTTGCCAGATCGGATCTCTTCGTCCTTCCTCTTGCCATGAACGCAACAAAGTGAAAAACTCTTGGGCTAGTTCTGCATGTCCAAAAAAGCGATCTGCTTGCTCTAATACTAGAAGTACAGGACGTTTGATTTGTTTGAGCAAGTAGTTCTTAAAGTATAAACTACAACTCATTTTCCTACCCATTTCTTCATCCCAGTAGGCATCTATATTTGGAGCAATACCTAATTCTTTTGCTACACGCCAGCAAAAAAAACGGAAAAAGTGGTTTAAGTCAATCATGCACAGCGAATCGATTTGATGACAATCCAATTTGACTGTGTGATATCGCTGCTTTTGTGCGAAAGCAAGCAACCGCAGTACCAAAGAGCTTTTACCCATATCTCTTGGAGAGCGAATCCTGATTACACACCCTGGTTGCGTAATTTCCTGATAGGCTAGTTTCTCAATTGGTGGACGTTCGATATAGAGTGGCGAATCTAGGGGAACTGGGCCATCTGGATATGACCAAATGTATTCAGAATGTTCATATATTTCTTGAATGGATGGCAATTCAAACGCATATATGTCTTTTTTGTCTAAACTTGTTAGTAATCCTGAAAAAGTTTCTGTATAATTCGGTTCACTCAAGATATTATAGTCTTCCCGACGTAATTCCAAGTTAAAGGCATTGAAGCAGAGTTTGAGGGTTTTTCGATCCACACTTGCATTCGACGACCACAACCGAGTTAACGTTTTAGTAGAAATTTTAATGCGATCGCTTAACTGTTCCAAACTGAAGCGATTACCATTATTTTCTGCTATTTCTACTCTTAAAATCGCTGCTTGCAACCGCTTCATTCCTGCGGAGGTCAGCATAACTCCCCGTCTGCGTGTAGCTTTAGATCTTTCCATGTGCTAACTAGACAACCCTATACTTGTTAATTTTTGATATCAAAAAATCTCTAGCCTTTACTCTGAGCCTTTTGTCAACAAGGGAATTTTAATAACAAACACAAAATTATCTTACACTCGCGGTTATGCTCGCACAGTCTATGTAGACGAACAATAGTATAAATTTTTATTCAGTATTATCATGCATATGACAGTGATCAAAAAAGCAGCAAGTTGATTTACAATGCTAGGAATAGATATAGCTGCTGAATATTCTATGCGATCGCACAAGAAATGAGTTTGTTCAAAATTTAAGATTTTCATTTCTTTTCTCTTTTTGAAGAAAACTAGTTAATACCAGTTTATTGTAACTGTGATAGGCATTTATTAACTGTTTAAATTTAATACTTTCAGACCTAAATGAGTGTGCTAAAAAATATACTTTTTTTAAAGAAAAGTATAAAAATTGACTTAAATTCATATTTGTATGTTTAACTTCATTAAGATAATTTTACCCCTAGTATTCCTTATACATACGAGTTGATTAACATATACTTAGTTAATCATCTATAAGTAACTTTGTCTAATCTTTAGTCATAAATATTACTTATATATTCATTTTATTTACCTGTATAATAAGTATCTGCCTAAATCTCTTAACTATTTCCTTAGATTTTCAGATCAAACGTATACATTTACCTCAGATCCCCGACTTTTTAGAAAAGTCGGGGATCTATAGTTCTGCAAAAAATAAAGCTTATAAATATAGAAGTGCGATCGCTTTTTGTGGGAAAGATTGTAAGTAGATGCGTTAAATTATCGTGTCGTAACGACACTATGTTGTGATCTAACGACACTAAGTTGTGTCGTAACGACACTAAGTTGTGATCTAACGACACTAAGTTGTGTCGTAACGACACTAAGTTGTGATCTAACGACACTAAGTTGTGACCTAACGACAACTTGTTGGGTAATAGCGATCGCATTCTGTATCCTGTTCAAATTTTTCTACCACAGGTGTGAGAGACAATTAACCCAGTATCTGCAACGATCGCGATGGGTAACAAAGAGGGTAACACATGGAGATTAGTACACCAGACTGGGTTAAACATGCTGTTTTCTATCAAATTTTTCCTGATCGCTTTGCCAGAAGTAAACAACCACGCAAGCGCCTGTTACATAATGCGAGTTGGGAAGATTGGGATGCAATGCCTACACTCCAAGGTTATAAAGGAGGAGATCTGTGGGGTGTGCTGGAACAGTTAGATTACATTCAGGATTTGGGAATTAATGCGATTTACTTTACGCCGATTTTCCAATCTGCAAGTAATCACCGTTATCATACCCATGATTATTATCAAGTTGATCCGATGTTGGGCGGTAATCCGGCTTTTAAGGAATTGCTAGACGCAGCCCACGCCCGCAATATCAAAATAGTTTTGGATGGAGTATTTAATCATTCCAGTCGTGGTTTTTTCTTTTTCCACGATATTTTGGAAAATGGCCCCTATTCGCCTTGGGTGGATTGGTTCAAGATAGAAAGCTGGCCTTTATCTCCTTACAACGGTGAATTTCCCGCTAACTATGTAGGTTGGGCTGACAATCGAGCCTTACCAGTATTTAACCACGACAACCCAGAAGTACGCGAGTACATTATGGAAATTGCCGAATATTGGATTAAATTTGGCATTGATGGTTGGCGATTAGATGTACCATTTGAAATCAAAACTCCTGGTTTTTGGCAAGAGTTTCGCGATCGCGTCAAAGCAATTAATCCGGAAGCTTATATAGTGGGTGAAGTTTGGGGAGATTCCCGCCAATGGTTGGATGGTACGCAGTTCGATGGTGTCATGAATTATTTATTTGCTGCACCAACGATTGCATTTACCGCAGGCGATCGCGTCGATATGGAACAAGTACAAGATCGCTCTTATCATCCATATCCACCGTTATTTGCAGCCGAATATGCTACCAAAATCCAGGAACTGCTACAACTTTACCCTTGGGAAATTCAACTTACCCAATTAAACTTGCTAGCAAGTCACGATACCGCTAGGTTGATTTCCATTGCGGGAGGCGATATTCCCAGCGTGGAACTAGCAACTCTACTATTACTGACTTTTCCTGGTGCGAGTAGTATCTATTATGGCGATGAAGTAGGTTTACCAGGTCGTCTTGATCCCGATTCCCGGCGTGGTTTTCCTCTGGAAGCAAACTGGAACCGAGAAATTCTCGATACCCACCGCCAATTAATAGCTCTGCGCCACGCTTATCCCTGCTTGCGTACAGGTACTTATCAAGTTTTACATGCCTATGGTGAGTTGTACGTGTTTGCCCGTAGTTTAAATCAGCAGGAAATCATAGTAGCAGTTAATGCTGGTACTGCATCGGCAAAAGCAAATATACATATTAACTTGCATAGCCAACCCAAGAAGCTTTTATATGGTAATGCTGAGTTCAAATGGCACAATCAGCGAGAAACGAACCAATTAACTTTAAATATTCCTCCCCGCAGTGGTTGTATTTTGGGTATGGGTTAGATCCCCGACTTTTTAAAAAAGTCGGGGATCTGGCCAACTTGTCAAAATCAATATAGTGAACCACTACTTTAGTAGACTAAAAGCTTAGTTAGTCTAATGATTTTTGCTATCAGCCTGCGATTTAAATCGCAGGCAATTTTATATCAACTTAGTATTCTGCAACAACTAGTGCAGGCATCAAAACTTGATCAATAATATGGATGACGCCATTGTCAGCTAAGATATCTGTTTTGAGAACATTGGCGTTATTTACCTGGAATTTCCCATCAACCGATGCGATCGCCACCACCGATCCTTCAACTGTTTGTGCTTCATCAATTTGTGCCAAATCATCAGATCTGACATCTCCAAAAGCCACATGATAAGCAACAATTCTCTTCAACTTTGGAATATTTTCTAGCAAAGCATCTAATGTTCCTTCTGGTAGATTAGCAAAAGCTTCATCAGTGGGTGCAAAGAGTGTATAAGGGCCTTCACTTTTAAAAGTTTCTAATAATCCACTAGCTTCAACAGCTTTGATTAGGGTATTAAAATCACCTGTGTTAACAGCAGTCTCTACAATATCAGCCATGAGGTTTTTACTTCGTTGAGGTTGTTCAATAAGTTACTTATAGAGTGGGTAAATAGCTGTCAACCTCTATCAACAGACATGTAGTTAAGTAAGTTGGCTGAACTTATAATGCCCATAACTAGTGGTCTGACAAGTCAACTTTGCTCGGTAAACCAATTTTAGACTCACCTTCTTTTCCTCTTCCTTCGCGTACTTCGCGTCTACCCTCCGGGAACGACTTTGTCGAACGCGGTTCGTTCCCTTACCCCTCAAAGTTGGGTTGCCAGACTACTAGTTATTTAAATAACAATTTCAAGTAGAAACACTCTCAATTCAACTGCTATCCTACTTCTAAACCATTAACAAATGACTAATATGCTAAAAGTCTTTGCTGATCGCGGTGGTACATTTACAGATATTGTTGCTGTTACTGATAATCAAGCAATTATAAATAGACTTTCCCAACACCAAAAACGTTTTTTAATTGTTCCTCTTCCCAATCAGGAATGGATTATAGTTTACAAACTACTCTCAGAAAATCCCGAACAATATCAAGATGCTGTTATCCAAGGGATTCGCGATATAATTGGACTTGAGCGTCATCAACCCATACCACCAGAAGCCATTGAAGTAGTAAAAATGGGAACCACAGTAGCCACAAATGCACTGTTAGAAAGACATGGCGATCGCGTTGTGCTGCTGATTACCAAAGGGTTTAAAGATGCATTGCGAATTGGCTACCAAAATCGCCCTAATATCTTCGCAAGACATATTATTTTACCCACCATGCTTTATGAACAGGTGATT
This sequence comes from Westiellopsis prolifica IICB1, assembly GCF_004323185.1. Taxonomy (GTDB): domain Bacteria; phylum Cyanobacteriota; class Cyanobacteriia; order Cyanobacteriales; family Nostocaceae; genus Pelatocladus; species Pelatocladus prolificus_A. The sequence goes on along the minus strand of NZ_NAPS01000001.1, from coordinate 569,179 downwards.
GAAGTAGACGAACGCAATGATGCTAAGGGTAACGAATTAACTCCCGTCAATATTGAACAGGTCAAAACAGACTTACAAAAAGTTTATAATACAGGGATTCGTAGTTGTGCCATTGTATTTATGCATGGCGATCGCTATCCCAATCATGAACAACAAGTCGCAAACATTGCCCAGGAAATTGGTTTAACGCAGATATCTGTATCCCACCAAGTTAGTCCTTTAATGAAACTGGTTAGTCGCGGAGATACAACAGTCGTAGATGCATATTTAACTCCGATTTTGCGGCGCTATGTCAACCAAGTAGCTAATCAGTTACCCGGTGTGAGATTAATGTTTATGAAATCGGATGGTGGATTAACCGATGCACAACAATTTCAAGGCAAAGATAGTATTTTGAGTGGCCCAGCTGGGGGTATTGTTGGCGCAGTTCAAACTAGCAAAAGAGCAGGTTTTGATTTAGTTATCACCTTTGATATGGGCGGGACAAGTACAGATGTTGCCCACTTTAAAGGAGAATATGAACGTCAACTAGAATCAGAAATAGCTGGCGCCCGGATGCGGGTTCCCGTGTTAGCAATTAATACTATTGCTGCTGGTGGTGGTTCAATTTTGTTTTTTGATGGTTCTAGTTATCGTGTTGGACCAGAATCGGCGGGATCAAATCCTGGCCCTGCTTGTTACCGTCGTGGCGGGCCGTTAGCTGTCACCGATGCTAATGTCATGTTAGGCAAAATTCATCCTCAATATTTTCCCTCTGTATTTGGGGTGGATGGTAATTTGCCCTTAGATAAGGATATTGTCGTTCATAAATTTACTCAATTAGCTCAAGATATCAAAAATACTACAAATGACACTCGTACTCCTGAACAAGTAGCAGCTGGATTTATTGCGATCGCTGTCGAGAATATGGCAAACGCGATCAAAAAAATCAGTCTCCAACGAGGTTATGATGTTACTCAATACGTGCTTTGTTGTTTTGGTGGTGCAGGCGGTCAAGTTGCTTGCTTAATCGCCGATACTTTAGGAATGAAAAAGATATTTTTGCATCCTTATGCAGGAGTACTTTCAGCTTATGGTATGGGATTAGCTGATGTAAGAGCAATCAGAGAAAGTGGAGTGGAACAACCTCTCACCCAAGAATTAGTCCCGCAATTACAACAATTAATGCAAGTTTTAGAAACCCAAGCTAGACAAGAATTACCCTTCTCCACTAATAGCGCAGGTGTAATTGAAGCAAGCACCGAAGAGGAAGTAGTCAGAAAAGTTAATTTGAAATATGAAGGAACGAACTCGATTTTGACTATTAATTTTGCTTTAGATGTAGTAATTATGCGACAAGAATTTGAGGTCGAACATAAATCTCGCTACGGTTTTATTCAAATCGAAAAAACCTTAATTGTTGAATCCGCTTCAGTAGAAGTTATTCAGAAAATCGATACTCCTGAAGAACCATTAATCACTCGTAGTCGTCCTCTGAATCAACCTCCGACATCTGTCGAGATAGTACAAATGTTTACTGCTGATCAATGGCATGATACTCCAATTTATCGACGAGAAGATTTACAACCAGAAGATCATATTAATGGACCTGCAATTATTGTCGAAAAAATTAGCACAATCGTAGTTGAACCTGAATGGAAAGCAAGCTTAAGTGAACGCAATCATTTAGTTTTGCAACGTATTGATTAGGTGTAGTTTCAATACTGTTCGGCGTTTTGTCTAAAATCTTGCCCTAAAATAAATTAGTGGCTCAAAGCTTATGAGATAACCTTTTAACCCATTTCAATGGGTTTAAGCTTTAAGCCGGAAATTTATTTCACGGCACTTCACTGAGCAGTGTTAAGACTAATTTAATGTTCAATATATGACAAATGACAAATCACAAATGACGACTTTTAGGTTAAGTGGAACAAAATGTACTGCCTAAAACCGCAATGTTGTACAATAGTAAAAAACTAAACTCTAACTCTATACTCATGAGTTCCCATCCCCTCTTGAAAGTTGACATTTCTCAACTCAGCGTTGCGGAACGTATCCAACTTGCTGAAGATTTATGGGACAGTATCGTAGAACAGCAAGAGGAACTTAGCTTGAGTGAAGCGCAACAACAAGAGTTAGATCGACGGTTAGAAAGTTACAAGAAAAACCCCACAAATGGCTCTAGTTGGGAAGAGGTTAAAAAACGGTTAGGCTCCTCCCGATGAACTATAACCTGATTATCCGGCCAGAAGCAGAATACGATATTCAGGATGCTTTTGAGTGGTACGAATCTCAAAATCCAGGCTTGGGTTCTGAATTTGTCCGTGCAGTCGATGCTTGTCTATCAGGGATTGGACGAAACCCCCTTGCTTACCAAGTCATTCACAAACAGGTAAGAAGAGCATTAATCCGTCGATTCCCATACATAATTCTCTACGTTTTTGACCAAGATACTGTTTTTGTACTTGCTTGCTTCCATGCAAAACGCGATCCAAAACAATGGTTAGATAAATACTAAAATTATCTTTACATATAGAAGTTCCCAAATTTTGACATGCAACTAACTATAGGTTAAAAATTTTATCTAACTCAGTAAACCAAAAATACCTAATAATTTCCTCTACTTCTGTGCACTTCTATAGTTATTTATAAAAAATACTTAGGTGAATGAAAATAAACATAACCAATTACCAATAACTGATAAAGACTCTAACGAATTAACTTTATTTGTGCCGATATAAATTAATTATGTACACAACATCTCAAAGCGATCCCGTTCGCCTCGAAATCTTCAAAAACCTCTATCAATTTATTGCTGAACAAATGGGAATTGTTCTGCAAAACACAGCAGCATCAGTAAATATTAAAGAACGTCTAGATTTCTCCTGCGCCATTTTTGATGCTTCAGGATTATTGGTTGCTAATGCTCCTCATATTCCTGTACATTTAGGCTCCATGAGTGAAAGCGTTCGTAGTTTAATTAATGATCAAAGCGATACTCTTAAACCAGGAAATGTGTATTTATCCAATAATCCCTATAATGGTGGAACCCATCTCCCTGATGTGACAGCAATTACTCCCGTTTTTGATGAAGACGAAAAACAAATTATTTTCTATGTAGCTTCTCGCGGACACCAAGCCGATATCGGAGGAATTACTCCCGGTTCCATGCCTCCTCATAGTACTACAGTCGCAGAAGAAGGAATTATATTTGATAATTTTCTCTTAGTTGAACAAGGCAAGTTTCGAGAAAATCAAGTTCGAGAAATGCTCTTGAATCATCTTTATCCTGCTCGTAACCCTAACCAAAACATTGCTGATTTTAAAGCACAAATAGCCGCCAATAATAGAGGAGTACAAGAACTGCGGAAAATGGTTTATCAATATGGACTCGAAACAGTCCAAGCTTACATGAAATTTGTCCAAGATAATGCAGAGGAATCAGTGAAAAGAGCTATTGATGTTCTCAAAGACGGCTCATTTATTTATGAAATGGATGACGGCGCACGCATTCAAGTTCAAGTCACAATCAACCAAGAAAACCGCAGCGCTACGATTGATTTTACAGGCACATCTAGACAATTAAATACTAACTTTAATGCTCCTAAAGCTGTCACCCAAGCAGCAGTTTTATACGTCTTTCGGACTCTGGTTGATGACAGCATACCTCTTAATGCTGGCTGTCTGAAACCACTAGAAATAATTATTCCTTCTGGCTGTATGCTAAACCCAACCTATCCAGCAGCAGTGGTAGCTGGAAATGTAGAAACATCCCAAGTCATTGTCGATGCTTTATATGGTGCTTTGGGTGTCATGGCTGCTTCTCAAGGAACAATGAACAATTTCACCTTTGGTAATGAGCATTATCAATATTATGAAACGATCTGCGGTGGTGCTGGCGCAGGGGCTAACTTTGACGGTACTGATGCAGTCCATACCCACATGACTAACTCCCGCTTGACTGATCCTGAAGTTTTAGAAACTCGCTATCCTGTTTTAGTAGAAAGCTTTAGTTTGCGTCCTAATAGTGGCGGTAAAGGAAAACACTCAGGTGGAAATGGCGTCATCCGTCGCATCAAGTTTTTAGAATCGATGACAGCCAATATTCTCTCTGGACATCGGGTGATTCCTCCTTTTGGGTTAAATGGTGGGGAAGCAGGACAAATTGGACGCAACTGGATACAACGCCAAGATGGAACCCAAGAGAATTTAGACAGCACAGCGACAGTGCAAATGCAACCTGGGGATGTTTTTATTATCGAAACCCCTGGAGGAGGAGGATTTGGGGAAAAAGCTAAGAGTTAAACATTAGGAATATCTCATTGAATGCTATTTGGAACTAGCAGCTTAATTTTAAGATAATCCACAGAATTATTAGACAGAATTTTTCTGGAATCTGCTTATGTATGTTTGTATATATGTGCAGATGACAGAATAAACAGGAGTGTTTCACGATGACAAATACCCAACTATTCGATGTCTTCTTAGCTCATAATAGCAAGGATAAACTCGAAGTTAGAGCCATTGCTCAAGAACTCAAACGGCAAGGTTTGAAACCTTGGATTGATGAAGATCAAATTTATCCAGGAGATCCTATTGCAACAAAAGTACAGGATGGACTTGTTAAATCACTGAATTTTGCATTCTTTATTGGGTTACATGGTTTTGGAAAATTCCAGGAGATTTGGGAACTAGATGCATTAATCATGTTTTGCTCAAATAATAACTTGCGTATTATTCCAGTTTTACTGCCAGGTGTTAAAAAACTATCTGAAGAGCAAGTATTCTTAGCATCAAGACGGTATTTACAGTTCCATCATTCAATTAATGAAACTGAACCATTAAATGAATTAGTTCAGATTATTAAAAAAACTACAACCTCAGAAGGAAGATCATTTAAAGTTTCTACACCATCCAATGTAAGTAATGATAAAGCCTTGACTCAAATTGAAGATCCGCATATTACTCAAGGATCAGTCATGGAAAAGGATAAAATTGTCTCTGACCTCATCGATAAATTATTTGATGCTTTATATAGTCATAAAATTGATATAGGAATTCAGAAATTTAAAGTTATTGCTCATAAATCTTTATTTTTAAATGGAGAAAATGGAGAAATAGATCAAAGATTTATTAAAAATAACTTTAGTTCATCATTTGCAGCAGCCAATCGCTACAAACGTCCCGCGCAAATCAATTCGAGTAAAACTGGACGAACAAAACTTGGATCGCGAGCAAGTAAGGAAGATGGGAAAGAAATAATTTATTTGATTGACCGTAATGATAATTTAGGTGGACTACCTGGTGAAGTTCGCATCTTTTTTCCTGCCAATAATGATGCAGCAAAAATATCAGGATTAAGTTTATAGTATATTATAGTATATTATTTATTACAGAACATATTTGCCATTTATAAAACTATTATTTTATTTTTGAGCATTTCAAGAAACTGAAAATATCGCTTGATGAGAGTTATGTCTGAAATCATCTTCAAAAATCAGACAGAGATCCATAGATTTTTTTAAACATTATTATGATCTGTTTTATATATTAAACAGTAAAATAATTATTTTGCTATTTTTCGGATGAAAAATTGATATCTTTTAGTTGTAAATGGAGATTCTAAACTATGATAATCACTAAAAAAATTGAAGGACTTGATCCTCTTGAGTACCAACATCCCGCAGATCGTAAAGCTTTACTAGCACTAGAAAAAACACCAGGATTAGATTTTTTGGTGAAGAAATTTTATGAATTTGGGTTTGAAACCTTGTTGAGAATTGAGTTTATTGGCAGTAATCTTTTAGTGACCGATAAGGCTTTTCCTGAAATTTATCAAATTTTTGAATATGCTTGCGAGAATTTAGATTTAGACCATAACATAGAACCACAATTTTATTTTCGATGGAACGACTATTTCCGCATATTAGATTTTCCAACCAATAACTTGCAAGGAATTACAGTAGGGGTAAGTAAGCCAATTATTGCTATTAGTACTGAGGCTATCGAAAACTTCTCTGAAGCAGAGTTATTATTTGTGATTGGCTGTGAGGTTGGTCGTGTCAAGAGCAAGCAGGTTCTTTATGAAGATATTGCTCGCTTACTTCCAGTACTGGGCGATGTAATTTCAACAGTAGCTTTTGGATTAGGTGGGTTAACTGGTTCTATTACCGGCGGATTACATATCGCATTAAACCAATGGCTTAGGATGGCAGACTATACCGCAGATCGAGCTGGCTTACTCGCGTGCCAGGACTTGGAGGTTGCAATGACCGCATTGGCAAAAATGGCAGGATTACCACAAAAATATTTTGACTCTTTTAATATTCGTGAATTTATGAATCAAGCAAGAGACTTTGAAGGAATTGGAGATAATCTATACAATAAAGTCCTCAAAGTAATTAGTACAGTACAAAGAGATCAGGCTTTTATGATTGCACGTGCCCATGAACTTCTAAAATGGGTTGATTCTGGAGGATTTCAGGAGGTTTTGGAGCGGAAAGCAAAAGTCCAATTACCACAGACTACATCAGAAGAAGCTCAACTATCGCAAACTACATTAGAAGAAGCTCAACCACTAACACAGCAGAGATGTCGTCATTGTGATTTTGAACTTTTAGCTTCACATACTTTTTGCCCAAACTGTGGAAAGAAAATTTCTACCCAAGGGTGGTTTGGTTTAGGCAAAGGAAAATCTTAACTACTTGAGCCGTATTACCTTAACTTACGCAACTGTGATTAGTGATCGCTATGCAGGGAAAAACTTTTTGCTTAACTGTTAAGCTCGACTTTATCCAAAATTAAGAACTCAGCTTTCTTTATTCGGCAAAAACCCTAGCTTTTTGGCAAATACTTTTTCCATCTCACTAATTCTCAATAAATTCCAAAAACTAAAACTACCGTCCCACAATGGTTTCAGGGTCAGGTTTTGGGTTTCGTAAAAATGGATAAAGTCGAGTTAAGGTGAGGTATCGATAAAAAAGCAGGACTTTTGGCTTTTTACTTCCCAGGACTTACGCAAGATGTGACCGAAAACCTTATTCTTGCGTAGCGGTAATTCATGAATTACCGCAAATGCGCGTTATGTTTTGCGTAAGTCCTGTTCCCATCAAAACGTAACTCCCAATTCTTTACCCATAAACTAATTTATTAACTTTTAGCATTTATTTACATATTCCTTAGAATCTATTTCAGTTTGTAACTATTTGCCTATATCTTTATATCTATTCCTTTAGACTGATCTAAAACAGTGAAAATTTTTCAGGATAAAGAAAAATGGCTTCGGGAAACTTGATTTGTCATAATTTTTTTGTTGCTGTTTCTTTTGTAGCTTGTATTATTGGTCTGTTTTTACTGTGGGATAACAAACAGCAAAAAAATGATGTGGATGCAACAGAGGTAATTTTATTTAGAATGACCTTTTGTTACTGGTTAGTTTACTGTATTGCTTTTGGAATTGAAAAATTAGTATTTCCTCACTGGGAAGCAATACATATGACTTTGAGGATTACAACAGCTTTGTCGTATTTCTTAACATTTTCTTGTATTGTTAGTCTACCTCTACATAAGTTTGCAGTTCGCCAAGTTGAGGAATAGTGATTTGTTATTTAGGATTGATTGTTTGTATGAACAAGCTCAACTCAAGTAAATATCTGTCTTGTTTGGGCTGCTCAAAGTCGTCGCGCTTTAGTTAATTTTAATCTGCATTCAGAACTGTAATCTTGTCATACTTCGTGTAACGTTCGCTCTTGGCTTTCCCGAAGGGTAGTATTTCGAGAGATTCTTCACTCTGCGATCAACCCTTCGTACCCTACGGGAAGGCTTCGCCTATAAAAGCTCAATCAACCTTACAGGCTATATTAATACGTTTGCACGGGGTAACTTCAGTTCAAAAATTGGGATGCTCCCAAAAGCAAAGCCCCCTAAAGTTGTAGGAGGCTTTGGTTTTGTATAATAAAATCCTGGCATCGAGCTATTTTGACGGTCGGCAACCCGACAACTATCGTCGCCGCAGCAGCGTTTCACAACTGAGTTCGGGAAGGGTTCAGAGTGGTTCCACCGCGCCATAGACACCAGGAAAACCTGTGGATTTTGGATTTGGGATTTTGGATTGAAGTTGACAATCTCAAATCTCAAATCTTAAAATCACAAAACCCTGAAGACTGCATAGAATGTTGAAGCGAAAAAAATGTAGTAGTAGAGGTCAAGCCCTCGGTCTATTAGTACTCCTCAGCTTCATACATTACTGCACTTCCACTTAGAGCCTATGAACAGGTGTTCTACCTGTGACCTTACCAGCTTTAGCTGTGAGAGTACTCATCTTGAGGTGGGCTTCCCACTTAGATGCTTTCAGCGGTTATCCGCTCCGCACTTGGCTACCCAGCGTCTTCTGTTGGCACAATAACTGGTACACCAGCGGTGCGTCCTTCCCGGTCCTCTCGTACTAAGGAAGGCTCCTCTCAATACTCTTACGCCTGCACCGGA
>NZ_NAPS01000001.1:540161-557841 GCF_004323185.1 Westiellopsis prolifica IICB1 | reverse complement strand
CATCCCCACCTTCCTCCGGATTGTCACCGGCAGTCTCCTTAGAGTGCCCACCCGAAGTGCTGGCAACTAAGTACGAGGGTTGCGCTCGTTGCGGGACTTAACCCAACATCTCACGACACGAGCTGACGACAGCCATGCACCACCTGTGTTCTGGCTCCCGAAGGCACTCTTGAGTTTCCCCAAGATTCCAGACATGTCAAGCCCTGGTAAGGTTCTTCGCGTTGCATCGAATTAAACCACATACTCCACCGCTTGTGCGGGCCCCCGTCAATTCCTTTGAGTTTCACACTTGCGTGCGTACTCCCCAGGCGGGATACTTAACGCGTTAGCTACGGCACTGAGAGGGTCGATACTCTCAACGCCTAGTATCCATCGTTTACGGCTAGGACTACTGGGGTATCTAATCCCATTCGCTCCCCTAGCTTTCGTCCCTCAGTGTCAGTTGCGGCCTAGCAGAGCGCTTTCGCCACCGGTGTTCTTCCTGATCTCTACGCATTTCACCGCTACACCAGGAATTCCCTCTGCCCCGAACGCACTCTAGCTGTGTAGTTTCTACCGCCTTTATTTGGTTAAGCCAAACTCTTTAACAATAGACACACACTGCTACCTACGGACGCTTTACGCCCAATCATTCCGGATAACGCTTGCATCCTCCGTATTACCGCGGCTGCTGGCACGGAGTTAGCCGATGCTGATTCCTCAGGTACCTTCACTTGCTTATTCCCTGAGAAAAGAGGTTTACAACCCAAGAGCCTTCCTCCCTCACGCGGTATTGCTCCGTCAGGCTTTCGCCCATTGCGGAAAATTCCCCACTGCTGCCTCCCGTAGGAGTCTGGACCGTGTCTCAGTTCCAGTGTGGCTGATCATCCTCTCAGACCAGCTACTGATCGTCGCCTTGGTAGTCCCTTACACCACCAACTAGCTAATCAGACGCGAGCTCATCTCCAGGCAGTTAACCTTTCACCTCTCGGCACATCCGGTATTAGCCACCGTTTCCAGTGGTTGTCCCGAACCTAGAGCCAGATTCTCACGCGTTACTCACCCGTCCGCCACTTGCCCCCGAAAGGACTCGTTCGACTTGCATGTGTTAAGCATACCGCCAGCGTTCATCCTGAGCCAGGATCAAACTCTCCGTTTTAGAGTTGCTTTTTGGCCCAAAAATTAATTTCCGTAATTCTTGTTTTGTTTTTCTTATACTTCTGGGTTTGTTAACCCAATAGTCATTTTTTTGACGAGGATTTAGTTTTTTGCTTTCAAACTATTGAGTTTTCAAGGTTCGTAGGGTCTTGCTTTTGCTCGACACTTTATCTAGGTTAGCAAGCTTTTTTGTCTTTGTCAACTAATTCAGAAATCTTTTTTCTGTTTTTTGACTTCTTTGCTTGCCTATTGCCTTTTGGTTTTCGTACTTGACTACTATAGCAGCTTTTTTCTTTTTTGCTTTTACTTTATTTTCTTTTTTTGGCAAAATGCCATTCTCTCCTTACTGTTGGGAGAAAATCTATGCCTAAATCAGCTGTATCACCATGATTGCAAATGTAACAACTACCATAATGCTTGGGGTTGATCGCTCCTAAAGTCATATGTTAGGAGTAAAATAATCAATCTATAATAAGGTGACAAGCACTCAGATATGTAATCTAAGTGAAGTGTTAGACGTACATATCTGTATTAGCTTTTCATTAAAAGCTGTGGGATGAGTCAATTCAGCAGTATACATATCTGCAAATAAGCCCAAAGCCTCATACAACAAAATTCAAACCCTAATTTTCAGATTAAGTCTAGTTATTATTTACGGACTTGGGCGCCAAACCCTGCGCCTTTAAATTGTTTCAGCTTGAGAGGAGTGGGTTGATTTGCTGCTACAGAAATTCTTAATTCAAAATCACTGATCCCTGGTGGGACTTCAGGGATTGAACCAAGACGGGTACGATTTTGCATTACTGGGTTATTATTGGCGTCATAGATGCGTCCAAAAATATCTGCATCATAAACTGTTTTATAGGTTGAATTTTCAGCTTTACCTGTAACCAGAAAACAGTTAGCCGCCATAGTAGTACCACTTGTAACTGCTCCTTTAGCTATTTCTAGTGGACAGTCTTCGTAAGTAATATCAAACAGCCTAATTTGGGTAAGCGCGATCGCAGGAGCAGTAAACACCCACGAGAATACTCCAAGCAGGCAGGAAAAGAAAATAACGGTGAGCGATCGCAAAAGCATAACATACACCTTAATTAATATCGAACTTTCATAGCTAATATAAAACCCAGCTTATCAAATTTGATCAGTATCAATTGTTAGTAGTTGGTAGTGATTGTGAATGGAGCAACAAATCAATAAAACTACCTAAAATATTAAACCTCCTTAATAGAGATTCTACTAAGGAGGTCAAAAGAGGTATAATGATATCACACCCTGGGGTTCCTAAAAATCATCCAAATACTGACTCAGACGGCTAATTACAGGATCAACATCTTGAGGAGGCGGAACATTATAAGAAGTGGCAATAGCATGATTTACTACTTCTGGTACTGATGTTGATGGTAATGGCGACTGTATGGCTTGTGTTTGATTCACCATAATTGCCAGTTGTGCTACCTGTTGACTGAGTTGTGTCAGGTGGCGTTCCATCATCTCTAATCGATGAGATTCTTTGGCAAAAAAACGTTCCTCAAGGTCAGCCAATTGCCTTTGTAGTTCAGCTATTTGCGGTTCTACTCCTTTTGTGGATAGTGTGTGCGGAGTAGGCGGTGGGCTTGGTCTTACTGATTCTGGCACGCATAAAGCTTGCCACAGGGCCTCTTTACAGAGGTCACTGAAAGTCTTGTTAGGATCTTTCTCCAATTGGCTTTCAATAAGCGCTAACAAGCTTTCGTCAGCCACCCCTGGGTTGAACGTAACCGATTTAACCACCTTTTTTGACCATTGGAACATTATTTTTAAGCCCTAGAAGAGCGATTGGCGGATAGTTGTGCCTCTGAATAAATAAACTGACCTAGAGCATTAGCTTGTCGAGATGGTGATGCTAAGTGGGCATTAATTTTTGCTTCTTTTAATAGACGTTGAACGTCCTCCCAGAAGAACTCCCCACCGCCACCAGTGAGAATCACATCAGTGACGCGCTCTGGTAGCCATGCTAACACACGACTGCAAATTTCACGCGAAAACATTTCTATTAAATTGGGGAGAAAGTCATCTAAGTTGGCGGGTTTACCTGCACCTCTAGGACGATAGTAGCGATCGCCTTTGGGACGGTTGACAGCAGCAATTAAAGCTAGAGATTGGCTATCGGCTCCATCAATTTCTGCGGCTACTAGTTCATAAAACTTGCTCATACCAAAGTCTTCACTCTTAGAAGCACCTCTAGCAAAGCGGAAGTTGTCTACCATCAAGCAATCGATGGTTTGATGTCCAATATCTACGATCGCCACTGACACCTTAGTAAAATCTGGCATGGCGGCGGTTTTTTTCGGTTGGGCTTCACACCATAGTAAACTGCCATAACCTTCTGGCATTACCCAAACCTTACCGATATTTAGCGACACATCTTCGCCACGAAACTTCATTGTGTGAGGACCGCTCAATTGACTGATCAATTGAGCTTTTTCCTTTTCAAACTGTTCTTGAGAAAGATAAGGCAAACCCAACACAACAGAAATATCATCTTTCAGCTTGAAATAACCAGCACAAGCCAAGGTTTTGACAAGTGCATCTTCTACCTTGGATTGGCCCACACCTAAATTAGCACCGAAGTCGGCAGCTAGTTGACCTACAGCATATCCACTACCTTGATACTCCAACCACAAATCCATTAAGGGATCTGTTGCGCGAGCTTCAAAGACGCCTCCCCGCACTTGTTCCATTGACATTTCTTTAACGTTAGCAGAGACAAATATGACATTTCCTGGTTCGCGGCTGACACAAGCTTTTGTAGAAGTTCTACCTAAGTCAACACTGAGAATCTTTTTACTTGTGGCGCCGCCAACATTTGGGGTAGGAGTAGCATTGATCGGAGTAGATGCCGATACTCTATTCATTGGTATAGCAGCAGCATTCATCGGGGTGGCTGCGGAAGGTTGGTCTGTCATGAAAGCTCCTAGTACTTACTTATGCTTAAAAAAGTTACCATGCTCATCTTACAAAAATGCGTGTATCAGAAATTTTTGATAGCTTCAACATTTAGCTGGAAACCTGCCAAAAAATACTGAATTAATGAATGTGAGTTAGTTTGCTAAGGCTATGCGGAAGCAAAATCAAATAGCAAATTAAGGTTTTTATCTTCTCCTATGTTTGTGCTTCCGCTTCAATACCAAAACAAGAAATGCTAAAAGTATAACCGCAAGCACAATTTTTGATACAGGAGCAAGGTACTTGTCTACAAGTTCATATTTACTACCCAATATGTATCCTGAGTATGTTAGCAAACCTACCCAAGCAGCGCTACCCACAGTTGTATAAAGTATAAAAGATGGTAAAGGCATATTGCTGAGTCCTGCGGGTACAGAAATCAAGGTACGAATCCCTGGTACTAGACGACCCATCAGAACTGCTTTGTTACCCTGCTGATCAAACCAATGCTTGGATTTACTGATTTCTTTACTACTTATGGTTAGCCATTTACCATATCTATCAGCCCAGACTTTTAAGCGGTTTTCACCAAGAAACTTACCAGGATAGTACCAAATGAGCGCGCCTAACACAGAACCTACTAGTCCGGCAAAAAATACACCAATAATGTTGAGCTTGGCATTTGGTAGGTTTGCTGTATATCCTGCTAGAGGCATAATCAATTCCGAGGGGATCGGGGGAAAAAGATTTTCAAGAAACATTAATAGGGCAATTCCCACATAACCCATAGATTCGATAGTAGTTTTGATCCAATCAGTCATTGAGCTAATTCCTAAAATTGCTATTGAATTCTCTTTGCTAAATTTTGTGTGTTGTTTGTTGTTTGGAACAACCAACCACCAACAACTCACATTAAAAGAGAGGGAAAGAGTAATTTCTTACTTCTCTCCCTCTGTTAAGCTGATGTGCGCTTAGATTAAATATTCTTGCGTTAGGACTGTCCAGGGTCAACAGTCCAAAGTCCAAGCTAGTCTTTGACTCTGGACTGTTGACTTTTGACAACCTGCTCGCAAAATATACAATTTAAATGCATAACAGCTTACTGTTTTACTCTCCTACTCTTGTTAAACGGTGGGTGTTAAAGATTGCACTCTTGATTCAGATTCCCAATCCAATGGGTTCCAAACCCTTTCTTCCATAGCCATCTGCTCAATTAGACTTGCTAATCTTAAAGCTTTGAGTGCTTGTTCACCACCAACGGAAGGTTGATTTCCACCGCGCACACAGTTGACAAAATGTTCCAATTCTGCTCCCAATTTATCAGTGTTGCTAGTATAAACTTTTTCAATTACACCATCTTGCTTGTAAAGGACTGTCCGATAGTCTGTTACAGAGTTAGGTGTAGTATGACGATGAATCAAAATTTCATTCTTGAGAAAATCTGCCTCTGTGTATGAATTTTTACAATGAGCGACAATACTGCGGATTTTGCGGTGAGTGACTTTGCTAGCAGTTAAGGTGGCAACAATGCCATTGGCAAATCCCAAGGTCGCAGTCACATAATCCAAATAACCAGAGTCTAAGGTATGATTCCCACTAGCCGTTAACTTCACCACTGGTGAGGCGGCTAATTCTAATAGTAAGTCAATATCATGGATCATTAAGTCCAAAACAACTGAGACGTCATTGGCACGATTTGAGTATGGACTCATACGATGAGCTTCTAACGCCAGCACTTCTTCAGTTTTTAATACTTTGCTTAATTCTTGAAAGGCTGGACTGAAGCGCTCAATGTGGCCTACTTGGAGAATACAACCAGATTCAGCTGCGGCATTAACTAGCGATTCTGCTTCAGAAATACTGGCTGCAATCGGTTTTTCTACCAGGACGTGGATTCCTGCCAAAAGACAAGAAATTCCTACAGCGTAATGTAGGCGCGTGGGAACAGCAATGCAAACCGCTTCCACATGGGGGAGCAGATCACAGTAATCTTCAAAAAAACGCACCTTGTATCTACTGGCGGTTTCTAATCCTCGCTCGACATTTATATCTGCAACTCCAACCAGTTCAACGTCTTTCATGGAACTTAGGACACGGGCATGATGTTGTCCCATATTACCCACTCCAATTACGCCTATGCGAATCGGGTGAGGTTGGGTACGGTGTCCGTGTCCGTTTTGTTCTCCTGCTGACATACTGCTATCTTGCACTCTCATTCTCTCCTCAACCACCAATTTAGAGACGCTATGATAATCGTCGGCTTTGATACTTAAACTGCCACTGATTAGTCGTCTAAAACCATCCAGATGGTAACATAGAGGTTCTATTTATGAAGAATTTCAAAGTTTGTTATGAGTTCCCACCATCTGGGTATGTTTTTTATACTCAGTAGAGTTTGATATTTATTTCTAAACTTTACAAATAAATAAACTAGTACTCTTTTTGACCTTAAAAAACAAGTATGGTAATAGCATATGTTTGTTATTGAGACTCAAAAATCAATTTGCGGTATAATTATCTAATTATTCCAACTAAAAATAAATAATTTTTTGTCAGGTAAGTTACTAACTATAGAGAGATTTTGATTTAGAAAGGCTTTATTGTAATAGCATTTATCTGCGTTAAAATCAGCAATTATTCTTGTCTGTTAACTAGAGATGGATTTAAGAAGGTAAGAGCGTGTCATAAGTTTAGGTTTTTTGAGCTTTGGCCAGAAAATGCTGCTTTTAGGGTGTAAGGGTTCAAGGGTGTAAGATAAACCAATTTATCTATACCCCTACACCTCAATATCCTGATTATCTTACACTCCTAGCCTTTATGCCCCAACACTCAAGCGTGAATATGAAAGCTGTAATTTTATTGTCTGGTGGATTAGACTCTTCAACTGTTCTCTATCAAGCACTGGCTGATGGTTATGAGTGTTACACTATTTCCTTTGACTACCAACAACGGCATCGAAGAGAATTGGACTCAGCATTAGCGATCGCACAAAAAGCAGGTGTCGTCCAAAATCAAATTGTAACTTTTGACTTACGGCAATGGGGTGGTTCGGCACTTACAGACGACACTATTGATTTACCCAAAAAGCGTTCTTTGGAAGAAATGTCGCAAAATATTCCTGTTACCTACGTACCTGCACGGAATACAATTTTTTTGAGCTTTGCTCTTGCCTACGCTGAAACTATCGCCGCCGAACGTGTCTACATTGGCGTCAATGCCTTAGATTACTCTGGATATCCTGATTGTCGTCCTGATTATATCCAAGCAATGCAGGAAGTCTTTCGTTTAGGGACAAAACAAGGACGCGAAGGTAAGCCGATCACCATTGTTGCACCTCTGCTTGAGCTAAAAAAAACTGATATTATCGAATTAGGGAATAAATTGGGAGTTCCTTGGGAACTTACTTGGTCTTGCTACGCTGGTGGTGAAGTAGCATGTGGTGTCTGCGATTCTTGCCGTTTGCGTCTTGCTGCTTTTGCTAAATTAGGACTAACAGATCCGTTGAATTATGCTTCGCTTTGTTGATACAGTTTTGGAAGACAGGGAGAATTGATCAAAAATTTCCCCCTTGTTTCCCTTCAATTATTCTCATGTTTGTGCGCCCTCTTCAAAGCGTCTTACTTGAATTTGATGCAAGCGTGGTCCATCAACTGATATGACAGTTAATTCCAAATTTTGGTAACGGAGAGTTTCACCCAACGCAGGAATTTTTTGCAATTGGTATAGCATAAGGCCTGCAAGTGTTTGGTATTCTCTTCGCAAAGGTAAATTGAGATGTAACACGTCGTTCAACTCTTCTAAATTAATTTGCGCTTGTACTAAGAATGTCTGGTCATCAACAAATTCAATTAGCAATTCATCGTGATTTTCTACAATACCGATATCACCAATAATTTGGGCAATTACATCTTCAATAGTGACAAGTCCAACGGTTCCGCCAAATTCATCCACTACTATTACCATTCCCAGCTTTTCTTGCTGCATCATCGGTAATAATTCACCTAATGGAGTGTTTTCTGGTACAAATCTCACCGGACGTATCAAAGATTGAATTTGTGTTTCTAAAACTAATTTGCTTACAACTAAGGGTTTTGCTAAGTCTTGGAAATAAACAACACCAATAATATCTTCTAGAGATTCTCCAATGATTGGGAAATAAGAGTAACCTGTAGCTGCCATTTGTTCAAGAAAAGTCTGCAAAGTCGCATTCTGAGGTAAAGCTACTATATTGTTACGAGGAACCATAACTGCTTGTGCTGTTACTTCTCCAAACTCAAAAACATTTTTGAGGAGTTCTCGTTCTCCCGCTTCTAATCCAGAAGATTCACGTTCTGTAGAGATAATTAACTGTAATTCTTCAGGAGTAACAGGGGGTCTCCAACTTTGACCAGTATATTGGATGCCAAATAATCGCAACAAACAGCGAGTTGATTGGTTGAGAATCCAAATAAACGGATTAAAAAACCGCACGATAGCTTTCACAGAAGGCCCTAAAAATCGTGCTAGCTCTTCTGAGTACAGCATAGCTACTGATTTGGGACACAGTTCGCCCAAAACTATTTGCAAATAGGCAATAAAAAAAAAGGCGATCGGGATTGATAATGAATGAGCGATCGCAATATTCATTCCTCCAGGAAGAGGCCATGATTGTAGCCATGATTTGACTATAACAACAATCGTGCTTTCTCCAATCCACCCCAGCGCCAAACTTGAGAGAGTGATCCCTAGCTGAGTTGTAGACAGCAATAGATCTATACTGCGCTGTAGAACTTCCACGGATAATGCTTGTATATCACCAGCTTGTACTAACTGATGAATACGCGATCGCCGTACTGTTACCATTGAGAATTCTGCTGTTACAAAAAAAGCGTTGATGGCAATCAGCAGCAGCACTGACAACACTCGCAGCCATACATCAGTCCAATTCAAGCTAGGAAAACCTATCACTGCAAAGCCCGTGTAAAATGCACACCCAAGTTTGGGGTTGGGGATTGGGGATCAGGGATTGGGGATCGGGGATCGCTTAAGGTGGGGTCCCCTCTGGGGAACTCACCTTAAGCGATCCCCCAAGAGAGTGGGGATTAGGGGCGAAGGGGTAACGGGGATTGGCAAGAGATTTGTTAAATAATTCTCCCTTGTCTCCCTTGTCTCCCTTGTCCCCGATCCCTGATCCCCAATCCCCAATCCCTGATCCCCGATTCCCGATCTCCTACTACCTTCCTACAGGAATATCTGACACTTCCAACTTCAATTGTTGAGCTGGATAATCTGTTAGAGAAAGTGAAATGCTTTTGACATCATCAAGTAAAGCTGTGGGAATGCTAACAGTACCAGTATATGTCGGGCTGTTGTTCGGTAATTCTGAGGGTAAACCATCTGTACTAGCACTCAGGGTTCGTCCTTTATCATCTGAGACATCTAAAAAACTGTAGAGGAAGCGTACAGAATCTTTACTTTTGTTCTGCATTTTAACGCGCAGTTGTAATGCACCGCCAGAATAACGAGCTGATTGTACCGAAAGATTGACGCCTTCACTTTCAGCAGAAACTGGAAATCCTGGCTGGGGTTTTTCTTCAACTTCTGGCTGGGGTTTGTCCTGTGGATTCTGTTTGTTAGTAACAGTCTCCTCTTCTTCTTCTTGTTCTGATTTAGGGGTCTTGGCTTTACCCTCTATTCTTGCTTTTACAGTTTTAAGAATTTCTTCTTCTTTTAAAAGCACCAGTCCCCCATGCTGGGAGTTACCGGTTTTAGCACTGGCAAACTTCGTAGTGGGGCGAGAATCTGGTGCGGTTATACCTTTGAGTGCTTTACTACCAATATCAAATCCTAAAAAAGCACTTACAGAGCCAGCTCCCAACATCAGAGCTAATAAAGTTAAAGTTAGAACTACAGTTGAATTTAGTTTCATTGCTAGCAAGCTATGGCAGAAAAATATTGGATTGTTTTAAACTATGTTTTTCAGGGACTTAATTAATATTAGTCTGCACTATAGCAAGATCAAATTATCTGGGGTTAAAACCTAAAAAGTAAGTTGCGATCGCACGCAATTAATAAAACTATGCTATAATCTATCAGACACGACCAGGGTTGGCCGAGCGGTTGAGGCAGCGAACTCATAATTCGCCTTAGGCAGGTTCAACTCCTGCACCCTGGACTTCAGTTTTGTCCAAAGTCCAATCCCTTGAATGTCCCGCTTCAACATTGGTGTGCTTCCGTGTATTACACCGTAAGTTTAACCCTAAATTGGTGAAGGGTAGAATGTAACTTGTGTATTACACTAAAACCACGTTTACGACCAATACCTACCATGTATTACACACAAATACCTGATTTCCCTTATTCCATATAATACACGGTAACCCTCGGCTTCTTTCCCCAAGTATTACACGGATTCTGTTTTAGTCGATCCACAATCGCATTGAAACCTTACCCTGTCAGGCATTAATTCCTCTCTCCCTTTTAAAACGAGCGAATGTACAGTACGCTATATTTACCCCCTCTTGGCTACCCAACGTAAATTCATAGAACAAAGGTTTTATTTATGTCACGTGCAAAACTTCTGGGTACTCTAATCGTTGTCGGTCTCGGTGCAGTTATGACCGTGAAGAAAGCGCTTACGCCAAAACAGGAAGAGATGCTATTGAAAGAAGTTGAAAGTTTAGAAAGCGTGCTAAACGATGCAGAAATAAAATGCCAAAATGTCTTATCAGCAATGGAGATAATTGGTTCAGGTTTAGCAAATAGCGAAAAGAACAAGCTTACTCGTGAGCGTAAAGCGTTGCAGACTTCTTTAAAACAAGTTTCGTCTCGCTCAGATTCGCTTGATCATTTGTGGCAAAAACTTGAAAAAAATTGGTCAAAAAAGAATGAACAGCAAAAGAATGTAGATCTTTTAAGTATAGCAATTGAGCGATTAACTAAGGTGATCAGCAAGTATACTCAATTGGCAGCGGCTTTAAAAATTTCCTTAAAAAGAGGCGAAGAAGTAATCGAAAAATTACAGTCTGCGGAGGACTTCTTTGAGCAAAGATTTAACATTCCTAAAGACATAAGTTTTGACAACAACAACTTAAGGGAACTCAAAACATTAACTAACGACTTAATAACTAAATTGGAGGTTTCTCGTAGTCAAAAGCTTGCAGAATTTCACCATTCCCTAAGAGATGATTCGCAAACAAAAGCTTAAGAAACCATCCTCCTTCCCCCCTCTATTTGATTATCATTATCAAAAAAGTTTTTAATAGCTAATATAAGATGTCCAATGGGGGTTGAGCCAAGATATGTGTAATTTTGAGCAAAATGGTCTGGAAAAGGTTGTTAAATAAGGCTTTTAGCGTTTTTAATAGTTCCACCCTTTCAAAGAACATAAATATTGGCAGGAAACAATCATGGTTCAAGAATATCTCACATTTTCTGACCTATCTGGACTTAACTCAAGCCCAGATAGTGTAAGGTCGAAATTTAAAGAAATTTATGGTACGAGACCAGATGGTATTGCACTCAATGATCAAATTTACTATAACGCAGTTAAACCCCCAATTACGCAACAATATTCTCACTATTGCTATAAAAGGCTTGGACAACATAAATTCACCCAAAGGACTTCTGATCCTGAAAAACAGGTAATTATTGGGAGCAATACTGCCAGAAACAACAGTAACTCATGGTCACAGATAAACTTGACTGTGAACGGAACATGGACTGAGGAAACAGCGTGGTCATCATCAATCACAACTGGTATGTCTTTCTCTCAAGAATTTAACATTCAAGGAGTATTCAAAATAGGAATATCATTTTCCATATCTGCTACGACGGGAAAATCCGGTTCATCATCTGTTTCAAAATCTTCATCAGCCAGTGTTACTGTAAAAGTTCCACCAAAATCACTGATGCAAGTAAACATGATAGCAACTATAAAAAAAGAGACGTTGCACTTTAAAGTACCCATTAGTGTCGAGGGAAAGTTTGGTGCCAATTTCCCCCATCCTGTTCAAGGACACTACTTCTGGTTTAGGTCTGCGTCAGAAATTCTTCCGACCACCTCTGGTGAAATATCAGGCAAAATTGAAGGAGTAACTGCATTTAATGTCAGTACACTTATTGGTAAACCAATGCCACTAAGTTAGCCAAAGGGAAAAACAGTGCCTACTGGTACTATAAATTACAAGCTTCTGAAGCGATTTTCCCTACTAAAACTAAGGGGAAGTACACTAAATACAAGCATCTTGGAAAAGCTGGTAGTAAAGCCTACTTAATGGCAGTTGAACAAGTAGTTACCAGAGCTAAGATTGAAGGACTGCAACGAGCGATAGATACTTTACTTCAAGGTTCAGCAGATTTAATCGAAGAAGCCGAAAAATATAAGTAGGATGGATAGTTAATCTAGTTCGCGTATGTTATACGCGAACTAGACTTTTTGTCCAAAGTCCAAAATCTTAACGACGGGGCATTTGTTCAAATCGAAACTCTGTGCCAACCTTAAGCTTGTTAGCATTCAAACCTGGAGACATTAACAGCGAAGTGTTGTAAGGATTGGGTAAATCGGGACTACGAAGATAAGGATCATTACTAACCTGTTGGTGGAGAATGTCTTGATAAAGAATATGAACTAACTCACTATCTCTAGCTATTTGATTTTCCGGAAAAGTATTACGGGAAAAAGTTTTTCGGGAAAATGAACCAAGACCAAAAATATCGTTTACGTCGCTTTGACTAGTGATACTACCAAAGAAATCAGGAGAATTTTTAAAGTAAGCTTGTTCAAAAGCTTCATTTGGTGTTACATAGTCATTACTCAAGGTTTGTGCTTGATCTTGAGCTAAAGTTGGAATTGCGATCGCAGTAGTCAAAACTACCAACAATCCACCCAGAACTCTGAATTTTAAAGCCATTTAGATTTTTCCTCTATCTTTGTGCAAATCTTCATTTATCCTTAGTTGAGAACTTCTAGTAGCGACTGTTAGTGACCATTAGCCTGTACAGTTGTTAATGGTCAACAAACAACAACCAATCACTCACAAATTTAATGGTTGTATTTTTTACCTTGATTTACTGAGAAGCTCAACCATTGGTTTAGCACAAATTTTATTCTTTTGTAATGACTTATCAAGCTCAAACCCCTATCCCGTCTGACATCTGGGCAGTTAATAGTGATTTGCCAAGCCTACGTGACAAATTACTAGATTTATTTTGCCAGCTCGCATATCAAGAAGGCGATTTTGTTCTATCTTCTGGACAACGTAGTTCTTATTACATCAACGGTAAACAAGTTACACTCGATCCCCAAGGTGCTTTAGCGATTGGTCGTATTCTGTTATCCCAACTACCACAAAATACTCAAGCGGTAGCTGGGTTGACATTAGGTGCAGATCCGATTGTGAGTGCGGTGAGTGTGGTTTCTGCCTATGAGCATCGTCCCATACCAGCGCTAATTATTCGCAAAGAAGCTAAAGGTCACGGAACAAAGGCGTACATAGAAGGGCCTAATTTGCCGACAGGTGCAAATGTAGTCGTTTTAGAAGATGTTGTCACCACTGGACAATCTGCGATGAAAGCAGTTGAACGTCTTAGAGCAGCAGATTATACTGTTGATAAAGTAATTTCACTTATAGATCGCCAGCAGGGTGGAGCAGAGTTTTATCAGTCAGTTGGTTTAAATTTTCAGGCAGTGTTTACGATTGAAGATATTCAGGAAAGATATCGGAAATTGAGGAATTAGTTATTTGTCATTTGTCCTTTGTCCTTTGTCATTGGTAAGGTTAAACTTTAAAATTTGGAAGTTTCTAAACATTGACTAATAGTGGCTACTACAGATTGGGAGAGTGCTGACAAATCGTAGCCACCTTCTAACCCAAATAAAATTCTGCGAGTGATCCCCAAACAATAATTGGTAAACACACCGTAGTCTTGGGGTTGGAGATTAATCATTGCTAGTGGATCGGCAGCATTAGCATCATAACCAGCACTAACTATTAATAAATCTGGTTTAAAGTCTGACAGAAAGGGTATAACTTTTTTTTCAAAAACAGGTTGATATACTCCAATATCGTTACCAGGTGGTATCGGTAAATTGAGAACATTGCTATGAAAACCTTTTTCTGTGGCTTTACCAGTTCCTGGATAACAAGGGTATTGATGGAGTGAACAATAAGCGATTTGGGGGTTAGTTTCCACAATTGCTTGGGTGCCATTACCATGATGCACATCCCAATCTAAAATGGCGACGCGGTTAATATCTGGTTTTTTCAAAGCATAGAAAGCAGCGATCGCAGCATTAGCAAATAAACAAAACCCCATACCATATTCTCTTTCAGCATGGTGTCCTGGTGGACGTGCCAACACAAAAACGGGTTCACCAGTTTCTCGGACGATATCTACTCCATCCAGCCAAGCACTCACTGCTAATAATGCCACATCATAACTACGGGGAGACACTGCTGTATCTGTATCCAAGTAACCACCGCCATTAGAGGCTATTTCTTGGACTGTTTTAATATAACTTTGGCTGTGTGCCTCCTCGATGAGCGAGATTAAAGAACGATCTACTGCTGGTGTAGGCGATCGCCATTCAATTTGAGAAGCAAAGGTTGCAGCTTTTAAAGCGCTAGTAATAGCACTTAAGCGTTCTGGTTTTTCAGGATGGAGATATCCGGTTTTGTGGTCCAGAAATTCGTCCGAATAGATAATTGGCAACATAGTCCAAGCAAAATAGGCATCATGGATACTGATAAAAATTGTATCCTTCCTAGTCTTTTGTGAAACCAATTATTTCATCACTTGGTTCATCAAGCATTTCTGGTACTACTGCTTGGTTATTCTTGAGTTCATCCGGAGGTAACTCCCGCAAAACATCATCCATTTTGGGGGGATGTTTGATTTTGTCGCGCACCTCTGGACTTAGTTGTGTTTCGTCTCCAGCAGGACTTGATGTTTTCGCTTGTCCAGGAATATCTGCTTTACTCGTAGAATTAAGTTTTTTATCATCCATCAATATTTTGCCCAAACTTTATATCCCAAGCATCTTAATCTCTACTGAGATGATATCTACACTATCTTGAGTCTTAAATTACTTTTATCGATAGAGTTAAATCGTGAAAGCTGCTTTTTTCTCTCTGTTTCCTCTGTACTTCTATGGGTTACAAGTAATTTATGACACTATTTTACCAACAGAGAAAATAGAGTAAAGATAGTTAAATTTTCTTCACTAAGTAGATGACAATTTTCACAAAAAGCGTCAGAATTTCCTATCTCGTTTTTCACTACGGTAACTAATACAGTGCAACCAAAGCAGCGTCAAAGATTAGATCAAACTCAACGTTGGACATTTTCGCAACTATTCGGACTAACAAGGCGTAATCCTTTCATGATTTCCCGTTGGGTTTTGCGTTGGGTATTGGTAGGGATTGCTGGTGGCTTATTTGCTGCTTTGTATTGGAATATCCTAGAACTATTAACTCACGCACTACAAAAATTACCTGGTTGGGGTGTGTTGCTAGTAATGCCATTAGCAGGTTTAATAGTCGGTTTAGTAATTCATTGTCTTGGTAAGCCTGGAGAAATCGGTGTTATTATCGACAACATTCATTTTCGCAGTGGACGTTTGGATGCTGCCAAAAATCCTGCGATGATTCTTGCTTCTTTAGTTGGAATCTCAGCAGGTGGTAGTGCTGGTCCAGAAGCACCACTAGTACAGGTGACAGGTTCCTTTGGGACTTGGGTTAGCGATCGCCTTCAACTTCAAGGTGAAGATGTACGCAATATGAGTCTAGCGGGAATGGCAGCAGGTTTTACAGCTTTATTTGGCGCACCTCTTGGTGGTGCGGTGTTTGCTTTAGAGATACTGCATCATCAGTATGTAGTGGAGTACTATCAAGCACTAATGCCAGCTATTGTTTCTAGTTGTGCTAGTTACCTAGTGTTTGCGCTAATTACGCGTTTAGGAATTGCACCGATTTGGTATTTACCCCAATACAGTTTAGAAAGCATTAGTGATGTTTTGTTTGCTATCCTCTTAGGAATGATCGGAGCTTTAGCAGGATGGATATTTATAGGAATTTTTCACGGATGCGATCGCTTATTTGCCCGTATTCCCGGTCCGATTTATCTTCGCACAACCTTAACGGGACTGGGATTGGGAATTTTAGCATACTCATTACCGCTAACTCGTTATTTTGGACATGATCAGTTAGCAGTCATCGCCACTACTAGCTTTTCTGGCGTTTTGCTGTTGGGTTTAGCCTTGGGTAAAATGGCTGCTATTGGCATGACAGTTACAGGTGGATGGCCTGGTGGATTTATTATTCCTCTGTTTTTTATTGGTGCTTGTCTTGGTAAAGCAATAGCAGTTTTTGTTCCTGGAATTAATCCTTCTTTATCAATGATTTGTGTAATGGCTGCTATTAACGCCGCAGTCACACGTACACCAATCAGCACAACTTTATTACTGTCAAAACTGACTAATTTTGCTCCTTTAACACCAATTCTATTTGCAAGTTTAATCGGCTTCTTTTTTGCTCCGAAAGTTCCTTTGATTACATCTCAAATTAAGTCCAAGCAGGATGCTTCGTAAACTTATAATGACACCCGTAACAAGTACGAGCGAACGGCCATTCGCTCCAACTTTATTTATACCGACCGACTTACTAAGCTCTAATCTAATACTTTGTAAATTTAATTTAGTATCAAGGTAAATTTCTGGTATAGTCTGTTATTTGATTGTTGAGTAAAACTTTTCCAGATGAAGAATCGCACTATTTATCAGCCACCTGTAGAAAAACTACTAACTTTGGGTGATTGCCATAAAATTACAAATGAGTATAACTATACCGCAGAATTAGGTTTAGATACAGAACATATCCCTGACTTAATCAGGATGGCAGTTGATCAAAGATTGAATAGTGCAGATTCTGGAAGTTTAGAGTTTTGGGGACCAATCCACGCATGGCGTGCGTTAGGACAATTAGGCGCAGAATTAGCAATAGAACCATTGATACAACTGTTTCATGAACTAGAAGATAGCGACTGGGTCAATGAAGAAATGCCTAAAGTGTATGGTATGTTTGGTGAAGTTGCTATTCCCACATTACAAGCTTATTTAGCTGATGAATCCCACGGAATTTTTCCGCGCGTTACTGCTATCCATAGTTTAGAAGAAATCTGCAAGCAGCATCACCATGCATATCAAAAATGTGTTGGTGTACTGACTCAACAATTGAAATTATTTGCTCAAAATCCTCAAGAACTTAATGGTTTTCTTGTTGCTTCGTTAATGGAATTAAAAGCAACAGAATCAGCAACAGTAATTAAAAGTGCTTTTTTAGGAAAAAGTGTACCTGATGAGATAACAGGTACTTGGGAAGATGTTTGTAAAATTTTAGGTATCAATTCGGATGAAATAGTTCTATTTCCAGATATCAATTTAGATGAAGTATCCCAAATAGATAATACTTCTGTTGATGATGTCACGCAAACAGAAAATATTTCTCAAACCCAAGATATTGTTGCTAGGGAAGAATTACTAATTGAGGACACTTCTGTTGATGATGTCACACAAACAGAAAATATTTCTCAAACCCAAGATATTGTTGCTAAAGAAGAATTACTAATTGAGGATACT
>NZ_NAPS01000001.1:480934-539998 GCF_004323185.1 Westiellopsis prolifica IICB1 | reverse complement strand
TGAAAAACTATCTGAAAATACTACTGAGGAAGTAGGTATCAATTCGGATGAAATAGTTCTATTTCCAGATATCAATTTAGATGAAGTATTACAAATTGATGATACTTCTGTTGATGATGTCACGCAAACAGAAAATATTTCTCAAACCCAAGATATTGTTGCTAGGGAAGAATTACTAATTGAGGATACTTCTGTTGATGATGTCACACAAACAGAAAATATTTCTCAAACCCAAGATATTGTTGCTAAAGAAGAATTACTAATTGAGGATACTGCTGTTGATGAAAAACTATCTGAAAATACTACTGAGGAAGTAAAAAAACAAATAGCTATAACTTCAGATGATATCCAATTAATAGAAGATGTTAGGACTGATGTGGAAGAACTACAAAAAGTAGAACATCAAGTTGATGAACAGAAGCAAAACAAAGATACAAATAATTGTGAAACAGAAGCAAATCAGTTCAACTCTGAACTCGATAATACCGTAGTTAATGAATCTGTCGAACAATCATCAAGTAAAGGTTTTGGTGGTTTTGCAATTTCACAAGATAAAGCAAAAACTAAGAAAAAAAAGAAGCGCTAATATTGGAAATTAGAAGTATGTCAAACTTTAAAATTTACGGTTGTGCTATTTTAAGACCAAAATGACAAAATCAATAAACTGGTCTGTAGAGACCGTAAATTTACGATCTCTACCAAGGATATTGGGTTTTATCTGAACAGTATTAGGACTAAGGGAAATTTTTTTACTATTCGTGTAAGAAGTCTATTTTATGATGCACAGCCACAAACAGATTGACATTGGGTGCAGACTTCACCACTTTGATGACTGTTTGCACAAGCTTCACAACAGTAAGGTTTACCATCTTTCATAATGGCATCCTCAATAGAAACAACACACAGGCAAGAACCACAGGCACATTTTACTTGGCTTACGGTTGCCATAGCTTTATCTTCTCCTTTTTTTCATAAAATCATTGATAATTGGCAAAGATGGCGATCGCTATCTTTGCTCAACCAAAACTATATATCAGTCTGTAGTGATATGTAAACATAATAATTCTTTTTGAGACATTTAATGATAGCTAAAACAAAAATTACCAAAACTCAAGCAACTGATCTCAAAGTCAAACTGTTTCGGGGGTTTTCTGATCACTCGCGTATGTCTATTTTGAATGCATTGCGTTCTGGTTCGCTGACTGTTAACGAAATTGTTGAGATTACCGGACTCAGTCAGTCTAATGTATCCAATCATCTTGGGTGTTTGCGCTGTTGTGATTTGGTTGTCCGTCAACAGCAAGGACGTTTTGTATACTATCGACTCAGTGATGAACGCATAGCACAGCTTTTGGATCTCGCAGATGAATTACTCGCTAATGTAGCTATAGGTGTAAATAAATGCAACAGTTACGATTGAAGGCATACCTATTTTTAAGAAACCTAATTCTTTGAGATTAGCTGAATTTGATTACTACTGTGGTTATAGTTAAACTATGAAGTTAGTTTAACTTTTTAAACTAAATTATTGCTATATAACCATATTATGATAATAAAAAATCTAAATTTAGTGATCAAAAGAAATAATCTTGTAATTGTTGTAAGGTCAGCAATACAATCATGCGAAATTTTCATAAGTTAAATATAATTGGCACGAATATAGTAAAAAAGATTACTTATCAATTACAGCTAACTTACTTTTATAAAAGTAAAATAAGCAGTTTTTATACTATTTAAAATTATAGATTCTTGATTGTAAGAAAAGTTACGATATAAGCTTTATAGCCAATTTATAGATCAAAATTATTTTTAAATTGGTATTAATAATATACCCAAAATATACAATAAAAGTTACATTTATTTTAAGTAAAATTACCCTTTTGATCACATATATTACTACTCTACTATTTTTGCAGCAGTGAAATCAGGGTTAATTTGTGATGTTTGTGTTCTGTTTAGAAAGAACTATTGTTAATATTCATGCTCTAAATTTAAGGATTTACCTGCCTATATCCGCCACAAAAATAGGTACTTAGTAATACTTGAATACTTAAATAAATTTACGAAAATTGCTTGTATTAAGATAATTATTCAAATAATTTATACCAGTAAAGGGGGGCGTAAGGCTTTGCGGTTTTACGATGATTTTATGATTGCTTGGTAATTTATTTTTTGGAAATCTCTTAAGCTTTTTCTATTTTCTAACTGAAGCAACAAGCTTTTATCGAAAACAGTAAATATATTATGTTACTTCCAATGTCAACACAATTACGGCAGTTGCGTGGAAAGTGCGATCATGCTCAGGCAAACAATCTAAACAATCAATGTATCCATCAATTAATCGAGTTGCAAGCAGAAAGCTCACCAGATCGCATTGCTGTTATTTTTGCAGACGCGCAAAATACAACTTCTTGTAGAGTCGAGCAAAAAATCACCTATCAGGAGCTAAATAATCGAGCGAATCAACTAGCTCACTACTTGCAAAGCTTGCATGTGAAACCTGAGATATTGGTTGGAATTTGCATGAAGCGATCGCCCTTATTGATCATTGGACTGCTAGCTATCCTCAAAGCTGGTGGATCATATGTACCTCTCGATCCTGCTTATCCCCAAGAGCGCTTGGCTTTGATGCTAGAAGATTCCCAATTGCCAATACTACTGACTGAAGAAAGTCAGCTAGAATATCTACCACCTCATCAGGCTCAAGTAGTGTGTCTGGATACTGATTGGGAGAAAATTGCTCAGTACTGCGAAGATAACCCAACTAGCCAAGTTATTCCCGACAATTTAGCCTACACCATTTATACATCTGGTTCCACAGGGAAACCAAAAGGAGTACAAATTCTTCATCGAGGAGTTGTGAATTTCCTCAAATCTATGAGAGAAGTTCCTGGACTCAGCCATGAAGATACCTTGGTTGCTGTCACAACGATCTCCTTTGACATTGCTGTGTTGGAACTCTATTTACCATTAATCGTTGGTGCTTGCGTCGTACTGGTAAGTAAAGAAGTGACCTCAAATGCAGAACTGTTATTACAGGTTTTGCGACTATCTAACGCCACAGTTATGCAAGCAACACCAGCTACTTGGCGAATGCTCTTAGCCGCAGGTTGGGAAGGTAATCCAAAATTAAAAATCCTCTGTGGTGGTGAAGCTATGTCTCGTGATCTAGCTAATCAGCTGCTTCAAAGAAGTACCTCTGTATGGAATATGTATGGTCCCACCGAGACTACAGTCTGGTCAGCAGTGTATCAGGTAGAGTCTGGAGACGCTCCTGTTCCTATTGGTCAAGCGATCGCTAATACGCAAATATATCTAGCAGAACCACATCAGAATTTTCACAACGACTCTATCAAGTTGGTTCCAACAGGTGAACCAGGAGAGTTACTCATCGGTGGAGCAGGTTTAGCACGAGGGTATCTGAATCGCCCGGAACTCACGCAAACAAAATTTATTCCTGATCCTTTGAGCCAAAATCCAGAAGCTCGTTTGTATCGCACTGGAGACTTAGCACGTTATCGCAGTGATGGCAACATTGAGTACATTGGACGAATAGACCATCAAGTCAAAGTTCGTGGCTATCGCATCGAACTAGGAGAAATTGAGGCTGTTCTATCCCAACATCCTCTTGTCAGAGAAGTTGTAGTCACTGTGCCAGAAGATGTTCCCGGACACAAACGCTTAGTCGCTTACATAGTTCCAGAATCTGGAATGCAAAAATTCCTGGAACAAAACACAGATATTTTGCAACTACGCACTTTTTTAAGCAAGCAGCTACCTGAGTATATGGTTCCTGCTGCTTTTGTAGCAATTACAAATCTACCTTTGACACCGAATGGTAAGGTAGATCGTCAGGCGCTACCAGCTATTTTTAAACAAACAAGACCTGAGATAGAAACAGAGTTTGTTGCTCCTCGCACCCCACTAGAAGAAAAATTAGCTCAGATGTGGATAGAAATTTTGGGCATTGAGCAAGTGGGTGTGCATGATGACTTTTTTGAACTGGGAGGAAATTCTCTCCTTTGCACTCAGTTGTTGTCTCAAATTCGCACAGAATTACAACTAAAATTGCCTTTACTGTCTTTATTTGAAGTACCAACAATAGCTGGAATTGCTGTGGCGATCGCAAATGCTGGGAATATCAATTCGACTTCCACGCCTAACACTGTGAGTATTGCAGATTTACAGGTAGATGCAGTTTTAGACCCCACGATTACACCCGCAGTTCCTTTGATTAAGTCTCACAAGGAACCCCAGCGTATATTTATCACTGGAGCCACTGGTTTTGTGGGTGCTTTTTTACTACACGAACTTCTCCAAAAAACTCAAGCTAGTATTTATTGTCTAGTGCGAGCTACTAGCCTTGAACAAGCAAAGCAAAAACTCCACAGAAACCTCAAACACTATTTGCTTGCAGATGAAAATCTAGACAAGAGAGTTATTCCAGTAGTTGGAGATTTATCTCAACCCTTGTTAGGACTTTCCCAGCAGGAATTCCATGAGTTAGCCAACTCGATTGACCTGATTTATCACAATGGAGCTTTTGTTAATTTAATTTATCCTTATCCTGCTTTACGAGCAGCAAATGTACATGGAACCCAAGAAATCCTCAAATTAGCAAGTCAGATCAAAGTTAAACCCGTTCATTTCATCTCTACTCTTGATGTCTTCCAATCCCCTCAATATGCTGGGATGCAAGAGATTTTAGAAACAGATGAGCTTGTTGATCCCAAAGGACTTTCTGATGGTTATGCCCAAAGTAAATGGGTTGCTGAGAAATTGGTGAAGACAGCTATTGCTAGAGGTATTCCAGCCTGCATCTATAGACTAGGCACGATTATAGGACATAGTCAGACTGGTGCTTCTCAAACCAATGATTTAGTAGCCAGACTTGTCAAAGGTTTAATTCAGCTAGGCTATGCACCTGAATTAGATGTACAGATGAGCCTTACTCCTGTAGATTACGTCAGCCAAGCCATTGTCCATCTATCTCAACAAGAAGCATCTTGGGGCAAAGCGTTTCACTTAGTTAGCCCTGAGGCCTTACCTTTCTATGAGTTTGTCAATCAAATCCAAGGATTTGGTTACTCTATTGAGTGGACAAACTATCAGCATTGGCAAGCACAGCTACTGAATCTTGCCACCAAGCAAGAACATCCTTTGAGTTCTGTATTGTTTTTGTTTACGGATGGAGATTCTGACAATCAAGCAAGCTACTTAAAAACAGCTGCTTTGGTATCCCAGGCATTTGACTGCCAAAATACATTAGCTGGATTATCTGGAACTAATATAGTCTGTCCAGATGTTGATTCCAAATTGATCCAGACCTACTTTTCTTACTTAATCTACAGATAAATATTAAATAAGTTTGGGGTTTGATAAAAAGACACAAATTTTATGAAATCCTGTATTTAAGTAGAAAATTTGTGAAAAAACAAGTGAATATGACTACTGTAATTGTCCGCAAAAAGTTATTTTTAGTGATTGCCGGAGTTGTATTAGTTACTTTACTCACCCTGATGAAAGGGCAAGCAAAAATACCAACACCAAAACTAGCACCCTCTTTCTCAAGTTTCTACTCAGTTAATGATCTGGGGACAATTCCAAAACTTCCACCAGCTTATGGAGGATTGACCTTTGACCCAAAAAATGCCAAGAGATTATTGATTGGTGGGTTAGCTGGTACTCAAAAAGCACAAATCTATGAAGTCAGAGTCAAACGCGGTTCAGATAATCACATTATCGGTTTTAATAGTGCATCTCCTTTGGCAAAAGCTCCTGGAAAAGGCAAGGGAGGAATTGATGCGACTTTAGCTTATAGTCCTAAAGGAGATGTCTTATTTTATACTTCATATGATGACAACTCTATAGGTCAAATTAAACTCGGTAGTCGTAGTCCAAATAAACAAATTAATCTTACTGGTTTAGGCGTTGCTTCTACCACAGGAGCATTAGCCTTTGTTCCTAAAGGATTTGTTGGAGTAGATCGACTCAAAATTACTTCTTATACAAATAATACACTATACGACACAACCATAACTCCAGATGGCTCAGGAACCTATAGTATTGTTTCACCTTCTAGAAGCATCAAACTGAGTGGTGGTCTTGATGCCATGATTTTTGTCAAAGCAGGAAAGCCTGGGTTTGTTAAAGATAGTCTGCTCATAGCAGAATTTGATACTAATAATGTTTCTGCTTATCAATTAGATACTAAAGGAAATCCTATCCCCTCTAGTCGTCAAAATTTCATCACAGGAATTAGTTATCACTCACCTACATCTCTGACTGGAACGATAGGAGCGACTACAGATCCTTTGACTGGAGACTTTCTCTATTCCACTGTTTTGGAAAATACGGCTGCCAAAGGTAGAATATTTGCGGTTAGAAGTTCCGCAAAGTCAAGCCTATTTCCAACTAGATTAAGATAACATTAATTGTTCATACAAAATTAATATTATTAAGTTTATAGACGCTTAATGACCTGATATTAAATTACTAAAAAATTATTTTTTTATAAGTTCAATACTGAGGTTGAGTAAAAAGCTACTTTGTGAAACAATAAGATACATTTGCAATTTTATTTATACCAGCTTGCTGTTAATAAATATCAGAATGACTAAATAAATATATAACAAGTGTAGTTTGTGATTCTGAGCGAAGCATAACGGTATTAAATATCAATTTGCATGTTAATAACATCACTAAAGTTCAACTAAAAATTAGTCGTGTATCTAACCACATGCATTAAGTATGAAAAATGAATACAAAGCTATTACTAGTTAAGGTATTTAGATGTACAAGAAAGCCAATATTATTTCTTACGAAATTGTTTCTGAAAATTATTTAAGGCGGAGAAAGTTACAACCAGATGCTGGTTCTTTCATGTTATGGGGTTTAGGTGTAGGCGCAGTTATTTCAGGTGATTTCTATGGTTGGAACTATGGTTTAATTGCAGGTGGTTTTTGGGGTTTAAGTATTGCGACTTTTTTAATGGCAATCATGTATATATGCATGGTTTATTGTCTGGCAGAATTATCAGTAGCACTACCCCATGCAGGTGGTTTTTACTCTTTCACTCGCAATGCTTTTGGTCCATTTTGGGGCTATATTTGCGGTGTTTCCGTCGCTATTGAATATGTGTTTGCGACTGCTGCGCTTGTCTACAGCATGAGTAATTACCTCAAGCCTTTGATTAATAACTTATTTCCCCTACCAAGTTATTTGATTTGGCTAATTCTGTATGCTGTTTTCGTGGCAATTTGCATTCAGAGTATGGAACTGAACCTGTATATGAGTTTTTGGCTCACTCTGATAGCAATTATGGTATTGGGCATATTTTATGTGAGTATGCTGGCAGCTAATTTTTTTCAGCTGGAATTGCTCTTCAATGTTCCTGCTGATTACGGACAATCTGCAATGTGGCTACCTAAAGGTTGGCAAGGTATTTTTGCGGCAATACCCTATGCAATTTGGTTCTATCTGGCAATAGAAATACTACCACTAGCGAGCGAAGAAACCTCGGACATACCTAAAAATATGCCCAGAGGGTTAATATCAGCAATGTTTACCCTGATTATTCTTTCAGTTTTAACTTTGGTACTGAACTCAGGTGTAGGGGGTGGTGCTTTTGCAATTGGTCAATCTAATGTACCGTTGTCAGAAGGCTTAGAAGCTTACTTTGGTAAGGGTGCTACTAGTAATTTTATCACTGCGATCGCACTCACTCTTGGCTTGGGAGCTAGCTTACCAACTCAAATATACGGATATGGGCGTATAATTTTTTCTCTTTCTCGTGCTGGATATTTACCGCGCCAGATTTCTGTGACTAGCAAAAATAAGACACCTTACCGGGCATTATTTCTAGGTACAGCAGTTGGACTGATATGTGTAATGCTTGTTGATATAGGTAGTAATCAAGTGGATGCATTGATTTTGAATATGGCTGTTCTTGCAGCCTTAATATCCTATATCCTGGTCATGCTCAGTTACATCAAGCTCAAATTCAGTCGCCCTGATTTACCGAGACCCTACAAAAGTCCATTAGGTATTACAGGAGCTACGGTTGGGACAATCCTAGCTATTTTTGCTCTCATAGCCTGTTTATCTGTACCTGCTTACCAACTTGGTATTTGGGGCGTTGTAATTTTTCTGTTCTTAGCAACTCTCTACTTTTTATCTCGGAAAAACCGATTAGTTGTTCAGGCGCCAGAAGAAGCAGCTGCGTTGAAAAAATAGGGATTGGAGATTGGCTGCAAACTCATCTATTATGGGTGTCATCGCCTTCCTTGCGCGGTGGTTGATTTTTTATACAGTTTTTCTGGATACCATTGCCCGTAGGATATAACTATTGCTAATGCTAATACTGACGAATGATTTCATTGTTGCTAAAACAATTATGCGATCGCAGTCAATTAGCAGATTAATTTTTTTAGAAAAATGTATTAAATAATACTTTAAATAGTGTAAATGATAATACTAATATATAAAGTAAACTAGCTCAATATCTGGCAAAATCACAAATATTTTCGAGTTAGTGCAGAATAAAGTATTATTAGCATTTAGAGTTTTGTAAGTATATATACTTAAAAGGAGTATACAATTTCTAGAAAATATATTTAGAGATGATGCTTAAGTGGTATCACTAAAAACAGTAGACCTCTTCCATGAATATTTGAAACACCTCCATTTAAGGTGTTACCCAAAAAAACAAGTCTTCTTAGTGTCTTGGTGTTTCAATGAAACTTATTTAACACCAAGACACCAAGACACCAAGACACAAAGCAAAATTAACCTAGAACGGGGTTTTGAGAATTTATGCAAGAGGTCTAGTAGGTCTGAGTTTCTAATTTCAGCCACCACACATTGCACATACAGTTACACAATGTTCACTTAAGGGTAACTGGTTTAATCCAGTCTTTACATTTTTTTTGCTTTTTGCCGGAGAATGTTTGTTAATCTCAGTATTAGTAAGTAAAATAACTCTTACTTACCAATTTAATGGTTATTTTCTTATCAAATAAATAAAGCTAATCAATTAAAATTTGGCTATAAACAGAATCACAAAACTTGTATATTTAAATACCAAAAAATACACTTTATGCAATTCTATTGTTTAAACCCTCTGATAAATATAGCTTAGACCCATCTAATTGAGCAACAAGTAAAATCAAAATGAGTACAAGTCCTCTAAGTAGCTACAGATTTTTTCAAAAACTACATCCTCTGTCTTTATTAGCACAATTAACTAGTAGGCGTGCCACAGGATGTTTACGAGTATTTACTGATAAAAACTCTTGGACAATTTATTTAGAAGAAGGAAAACTTACTTATGCCTCCTCTTCAGATAAATTGTTTGAGCGGTTAGACCATCAATTGCGACGTTTGAGCCAACAAATTCCGAATTTGTTAGGTGCAAATCGTGTGCAAATGCGGTTGATGTTTGATACTAAGAACGACAATCAATCAATGCCACATGCAGATTATCAAGCGATTTGCTGGCTGGTAAATCAAGACTATATTACTCCTCCACAAGCAGCTATTTTAATAGACGAATTAGCCAAAGAAGTGCTGGAGTCATTCTTAACCTTAAAACAAGGTAGCTATGAGTTTTACCGTGAAACTCCTTTGGATGATCTGCCAAAGTTTTGCCGATTAGATTTACGATTATTAGTAGAACACTGTCAAAAGCAGTTACGCAATAAGCAAGAGCAGTATTCGACAGTTAATACTGAAGAAAATTCTCAAACTTTGTTGAAAACACCATCTCAAAGGAGAGTACAACCTCAAGCTCAACCTGAGCAAAAAATAACAACAAACACTCAGAATTTTGAGAATTCAGATAATATTCTACATAGCCAGATTCCCTTGCAACCAGCGAATCGGAGCTTATACACGGTAGCTTGTATTGATGATAGTCCAACAGTTTTAAATTCTATCAGGAATTTCTTAGATGAAAATACTTTTTCAGTCGTAATGATCAACGACCCAGTCAAAGCTTTGATGCAAATTCTTCGCAGCAAACCCGATCTAATTTTACTAGATGTGGAAATGCCGAATCTGGACGGCTACGAACTATGTTCCTTGCTGCGTAGGCATTCAGCTTTTAGAAATACGCCTATAATCATGGTGACAGGCAGAACAGGATTTATAGATCGAGCCAAGGCAAAAATGGTAAGGTCATCAGGCTATTTAACTAAGCCATTTACACAATCTGATCTGTTAAAGATGGTATTTAAACATCTTGATTAATTGTGTTTGATCACAATGAAACTGACAACTCTATTTAGTAAAAGTTTGGTTGTTTAGGAGATACAGGAGTGAGTCTAACTTTGCTTGGGACTATTTTAATTGTGGAAGATTCTCCCAGTGAATTGGAATTAATGAGCCACTATCTTAGAGAAAGTGGTTACAACGTTATTAAAACAAGCAATGCAAAAGAAGGATTAGAACAAGCTATTTCACAACAACCAGATGTGATTGTCACAGATGTTGTGATGCCAGGAATGAGTGGTTTTGAATTGTGCCGTTCTCTCAAAAAAAATCCAGTTACTCAAAAAGTACCAATAGTAATTTGTAGTTCTAAAAATCAAGAAATTGATAGATTATGGGCAATGAGGCAAGGTGCTGATGCCTATTTAACTAAACCTTATACCCGTGAACAACTATTGCGGGCAATTAAATCAGTGGCGATTTGAATAATCATGAATAATTCAAAAATGACACTCGCTGCAAAATCAATTGATTCTAACTTGGGAGATGGCTATCTGCGGTTTCAACTCAATAAACAAGCCCATGCAGTTTTGCCAATGAAGTATACGCAAGAGGCAATTGTTGTACCTGTGGAGGCTGTAACCTCCATGCCAAACATGCCCTCCTGTATACTCGGCTTGATGAATTGGCGCAGTCATATAGTTTGGGTAGTTGATCTGCCAAGGATGTTCAATTTAGAATCCTTAGACTATAGATTTCGTCAGTTCAATATCGTAATGATTCGGGTGGAATCACTGCTTCTAGGACTAGTTGTACAAGAAATCAAAGGTACAACTAAATTCATGCCAGATGAAATTCGCTCTCCTGTTGGACAAGTCGCTTCTAGTTTAGTTCCGTATTTGCGTGGATGCGTTGTGCAACAGAAGGAAGTGTTGCTGGTGTTAGATGCACAAGCAATTGTCCAATCTTCTATTTTGCATGGTAACTAGGGTGTACTACTATAACTACGGTATTTTTAGGGTTATTCTCAACCTATTCTGGAAAAGTATTTTATGTTTAATAAAACGGACACGACTAAGAGTAGTGAAGTTGAAAATCGAAATTCAACGATTACTTCTCATAAACTTACAGATAGTGTAGTGCAACTACCGACATTAACTAATCATGAGCAAACAGGCACAAATTCTCACTTGGGTCGGATATTTGCTAATTTTAAGCGGCTGAGTTTGGGTACAAAAGCCACAGTACTTGCGATCGCCATTGGTACACTACCAGTTTTGGGGATTGGGGTACTGGCATATCAAATTTCTAAGCAATCAATCGAACGTAAAGTTTCCCAATTACAACAATCTCAAACAGAAGACTTAGCAGACAAAGTAAACCGTTTTATGGTTGAGCGGTATGGAGATATTCAGCTTATATCTAATCTGCCAATACTGATTAATTCCCAAATGAGGGTAAATACTTCCCCTCAAGAAAAACAAGCAATACTTGACAAAATCATAGAGTCCAGAACAATCGATGGAAGCACAATTTATGAAAGCATTGCCGTCTATGATTTAAACGGTAATTTGATTCTCCAATCACAAGCAAAATCTATTCCTAATGTCAAAGAGCGTACATTTTTTAAGAATGTAGTGCAAAGTAATCAGCCTTATATCAGTCAACCAGAACTATCACCAACTACAAATAAAGTAAGTATTTATATTGCTGCACCTGTTAAAGAAAATGGCACAGGCAATACAATTGCTATAGCTAGAGTACGTATGCCTGTAAAACCGCTGGGAGAATTGGCAAAAAGTTATACAAAAACAGTGAACGAATATCTCTTTCTTGATAGCTCTGGCAAAATTTTCATAGCATCAGAAACAGACCACGTAAATAGTAATATCAAAACAGATTACCCAGACGCATACAAATCGCTACAAAAATCTAAAGAAAAAACTGTAGTAGGATTAGATCCGGTACATGGCGATCGCCAGCAGTTGATCAGCTACGTACCCATTAAACCACTCAAAGGTTTGCCAGATTTGAAATGGGAAATACTGCTAGCAAGTAATACATCAACAGCATTTGCCGCTCAACAAGAATTATTATTGACTTTCGCCATTGGTACAGGGCTAACAGCAATAATTGTAGCGGCGATCGCAGCCTGGATAGCTAAACGTGCTACAGAACCAATTTTGCAAGCAACAGCAACAGTAGAAA
Source organism: Westiellopsis prolifica IICB1 (assembly GCF_004323185.1). GTDB lineage: Bacteria > Cyanobacteriota > Cyanobacteriia > Cyanobacteriales > Nostocaceae > Pelatocladus > Pelatocladus prolificus_A. The sequence continues at coordinate 527,581 of NZ_NAPS01000001.1, read as the reverse complement.
AACTCGGTCGCGGCGAACTCAACACTCGTTTGTATGTCCAAGGAGAAGATGAACTGGGAGTATTGGTTGCGAACATTAACCAAATGGCATCACAACTAGAAGCTTCAATCAAAGAGCAAGAACAAGATGCAGAAAGATCTAAACTACTTGCAGACATTACCTTAAGATTACGCAGAAGTCTCCAAGAAGAAGACATTTACAAAACAACAGTCCGAGAAGTTCGGCAAGCACTGAAAACAGACAGAGTAATTGTCTATAAATTTAATTCCCAAACATGGGATGGCGATGTCGTCGCCGAAGCAGTCAGTACTAGTTTTCCGAAAATGTTAGGAGCACAAATAGATGATCCTTGTTTTCGGGAACGCCATGTCAACGCTTACAAAGATGGTCGGGTGCGGGCGATCGCAAATATTTATCAAGACCCCCATCTGAGTAATGCTGAATGTTATACCAGAATGCTGGAAAAATTTGCAGTCAAAGCAAATTTGATCGCACCAATTGTGCATCAAGAAGAACTAGTAGCCTTATTGATTGCCCATCATTGTGAAAGCCCCCGGATTTGGCAACAAGCGGAAATAGATTTATTTAAACAGCTAGCCACTCAAGTCGGCTACGCTATTGAACAAGCCAAGTTGCTACAAGAGCTAGAAAGCGCTAAGATAATCGCCGAAAAATCTACTGTTGATGAACGGCAACAAAAAGAAGCTTTGCAAATGCAGCTGTTGGAACTACTCAGCAACGTAGAAGGTGCAGCTAGTGGTGACTTGACAGTACGTGCTGATGTGACTGCTGGCGAAATAGGTACTGTTGCTGACTTTTTCAACTCTATTGTCGAAAGCTTACGAGATATCGTTAGCCAGGTCAAAATCGCTGCTAACCAAGTAAATCAGGCAATTGACACAAACTCCGGCGCAATTCATCAACTGGCAGAAGAAGCGCTAGCACAAGCCGCCGAAATTGACAACACCCTAAGTGCAGTTGATCAAATGACTGCATCTATTCGAGCAGTAGCAGACAGCGCCCAGCAAGCCGCTATGGTTGCTCAAAATGCTTCAACTACTGCTGCCAAAAGTGGTCAAGCAATGGATATGACAGTCCAGAATATTCTCCACCTACGAGAAACTGTCGGCGAAACAGCCAAAAAAGTCAAACGTTTAGGAGAATCGACACAACAAATTTCCCGCGTCGTCGCATTGATTAACCAGATTTCCATGCAAACCAACTTGCTAGCGATCAACGCTGGAATTGAAGCAGCACGAGCAGGTGAAGAAGGACAAGGATTTGCTGTTGTTGCCGAAGAAGTCGGAGAACTCGCCGCCCGATCAGCCGCCGCAACTAAAGAAATTGAACAAATCGTTGAGAACATCCAACGAGAAACCAGTGAAGTAGTACAGGCGATGGAAGTGGGAACCACTCAGGTAGTAGAAGGTACACGCATTGTTGAAGAAGCAAAAGGTAGTCTCAGCCAAATTTTGGAAGTTTCTCAACAAATTGATGACTTAGTACAATCAATTTCTACCACCACAGCTTCTGGAGTGGAAACATCACAAGTAGTCAGCGAATTAATGAAACAAATCGCGATTATTTCCAAACGTACCAGCGATTCTTCGTTGCAAGTCTCAGAATCTCTGCAACAGACTGTGAAGATTTCTCAAAAGTTACAAGAAAGTGTGGGTACGTTCAAGGTCAATTAATTATTGGTCATTAGTCATTTGTCCTTGATTATTTGCCTATGACTAATGACTAATGATAAATGATAGATGACTCTTGACTATTGACCGATAATTCCGAGCAGATTACAAGAAAGCGGATTTATCCGTGGGGTCAATCCAAAATCCATAGACGCGATAGCGGCTTCTCAAAGAGTAATCCAAAATCTAAAATCGGATGACCAAGGACAAAAACTATGTCACAGGACAAAGAATTAGAAATTCAGATGCAGTTTCTGGAGGAAGCAACAGATTATCTGAATACGCTAGAAGGAATTTTACTCGAAATAGAGACTAATCACCGCATAGCTCCAGACAAAATCAATGCCGCTTTGCGATCTGCCCATTCCATCAAAGGCGGTGCAGGGATGATGGGGTTTCGCTCCCTTTCAGATTTAGCCCACCGTTTAGAAGATTCTTTTAAAGTATTAAAAACTCGGAAAAATTCTTTAGAAATTGATACAGAATTACAAAGTTTATTACTATCTGGAGTTGATTGGTTGCGTCAGATAGTCGAATTGCACTCAGAAGGAAATACTATTGATGAACAGTGGTTAAGTACTTTTTGTTACCCTGTTTTTGAAGAACTACATCAACTTTTAGGCGATCCGACCCCAGAAGACGCTACAACTATTCTCTCAGCGGAAGATGATGGGCAAAATATTATACCTTTACTCTTTGAAAGCGAGGTAGAGGGATGCTTACAACGTTTAGAGTCTGTGTTGGAAGAAAATCAACAATCCTGTCTCAAAGAAGAAGTTGCTATTATGGCAGCAGAGTTAGGCGGCTTGGGTGAAATGCTCCAGTTAGAAGGATTCACCCAGTTGTGCGAATCAATCGCTCACCATGTCGATAATGCTCAACCAGACGAAATGGAAGAAATTGCTCGTGCTTCCTTGACAGCATGGCGGCGATCGCAAGCATTAGTACTTACAAATCAACTCGATAGCTTACCTACAGAACTTGATTTAGAACAAACCTTCATCCAACTCTCACCCCAGCAATCGCCAACACAAGAAATAACTCCAGAGTTGGAAACAATCGCAAGTACCCTAGAAGATGAAATTCTGCAAGCAGAAGTTACTGTAGAAAATTGGCTGGATGACGAAATCATAGCCGCAGACTTTGAAGCTTTAGAAGCAGCCTTTGCTGACGATAGTAACTCTTTTGCTGATGAACTCAGTGAGCCGACTTCAGTAACTGCTAGAGAAATTCCCGTTACAGATTATAAATTTGTTGAACCTAAACGAGAGCCAGTCAGTGTAAATAAAGACCGCGAAACTCAAGAAAATACCGTCCGAGTACCTAGTAAACAACTCGAACAAATTAATGACTTGTTTGGAGAATTAATTATCCAACGCAATGGGCTAAACTTACAGCTAGAAAGACTACGTAAATTAATTCGCAATCTTAGTCAGCGCGTCCAAAGTCTGGAAAGAGAAAATCAAGAACTACGGACAGCCTATGATCGAATCGCTACCCAAGCTGTGATTTCAGCAGAAGTGTCATCATTGCCATTGATGGGAAATGGTGGCGATCGCTTTGCATTTGACTACACCTACCCGACACAAGACATAGAAAGCAGGTTTGATGCTTTAGAAATGGATCGTTACAACGAATTAAACCTGCTCTCACAAGAAGTCATGGAAACAATCGTCCAGGTGCAAGAAGTCACCGCTGACATTCAACTGAGTGTAGACGATACCGACCAAATCTCCAGAAAGCTCAACAAAACTTCCAAGCAGTTACAGCGAAAACTCACACAAGTCAGGATGCGACCTCTATCTGATATAGTTGATCGCTTCCCCAGAGCTTTGCGTGACTTATCTGTGGAGTTTGGCAAAAATGTCCAGTTAAAAATAGAAGGTGCTAATACCTTAATTGAACGCAGCATCTTAGAGGCTTTGAATGAGCCTTTAATGCACCTAATGCGAAATGCATTTGACCACGGTATTGAAGATCCTGCTACACGCCGCGCTTGTGGCAAACCAGAACAAGGAACAATTGAAATTAAAGCCACTCATCAAGGTAATCGTACCATGATCACCATGAGAGATGATGGTCGTGGCATTTCCCTAGAGGGAATTCGCACCCGTGCTTTAGCAATGGGCTTAGATGCGACTCTGTTAGCTCAAGCCAGCGATGAAGAACTATTATCCTTGATTTTTGAGCCAGGGTTTAGTACCAAAGACGAAGTCACAACCCTATCCGGTCGTGGCGTAGGTATGGATGTAGTTCGTAACAACCTGAAACACGTACGTGGTGATGTCAAAGTAGATACTATGCCAGGAGTGGGAACTACCTTTACTTTATCCGTACCATTTACTCTTTCTGTAGCTCGTGTACTGCTAGTAGAAAGTAACCGTATGCTATTGGCATTCCCCACAGATGCAGTCTCAGAAATTTTCCTGCTGCAAAATGAGCATGTTTTCCCAATGGCAAATAGCGAAGTGATCAACTGGCAAGGAACCATGCTACCGTTGATTCGCCTCAGCCGCTACTTAGAATTTAATTGTTACCGCTATGATAATCCAAACCTGGAAACACCTCCAGCAATTAATGCTGCTAGCATATTAATCATTGAAAGCAACAATCAACCAATTGCACTGCAAATCGACCGTTGCTGGGGTGAACAAGAAGTTGCTATTCGCCGTGTGGAAGGAAATATCCCTCTACCTGCTGGCTTTAGCAACTGTACAATTCTTGGTGATGGTAGAGTCGTGGCTTTAGTCAATGTTAGTGAGTTGCTGTATTGGATTGCTGCTAATGACCGTACACCTAGAAACAATCAACTACCATCAGCAAGGTTGAAGACTATATTCCTGACTCCATCTGAGGAAAAAAACCCAGACTCATTAAAAGACCAGAAAGGAACTATCTTAATTGTTGATGATTCGATTAATGTCCGGCGCTTTTTGGCTTTAACTTTGGAAAAAGGAGGATTTTTAGTAGAACAAGCCAAAGATGGTCAAGATGCTTTAGAAAAGTTACAAAGTGGCTTAAAAGTTCAGGCAGTAATTTGTGATATTGAAATGCCACGGGTTGATGGTTATGGCTTTTTAGGTCGGGTGAAATCCAACAATGAATTTAAAAATATACCAATTGCCATGCTTACCTCTCGTAGCAGTGACAAGCATCGACAACTAGCAATGCAATTAGGTGCAAAAGCTTATTTCTCAAAACCTTACAATGAACAAGAATTATTGAGAACACTGGAAGAACTGATTTTTCCCTTAGCAGGAGCAAATAGAAACTAAATTCAATTAGTGCAAATTGAGTATAATTACGCAAGACAACTGAATTGATCGGTAAGTAAAAAAACTTTAACATCTCCATCTTTACATTAGGCTGCATGAGGATAGTGAATTTTACCTCTCCATGCAGCCTTTTAAATCTGTTGATTCTTGGTTGTTGCCTGTTGGTTGTTATACCATTTCACAAAAAATCTGATACAAATACAGACCATGTACCAGACGCGATATATCGCGTCTCTACACAATTTATGTGTATCGTGATTAACGTGAAATGGTATTCTTGGTTACTTTTAATAACCTTTGACTAATGACCAATGAAAGCAAAATAATAGAATTTGTATAAGATACCTCTTATTAAAATTTACAACATATTGTTATAATGTTATGTCTGCTTTACTACCAGTAATTACCTCAGTAATTTTTTGTAAGTAGAGGAATTTATTAGGTCTTTGTCAGTGGTCGAAATTCAACAAAATCATATAAATTATACTTATTACTTTATAGTACCGATATCAAATCAGACGATTTTTAGCCTGAATTCTTCTCTGAAGTTATTAAGCAAACAACATAAGAGACAGTTATGCTGCAAGCAAAAAGGGGAATACACCTGAAAGTTTTATATTGGTTGTGTCCACTAAATTTTTGACTTGAGTTATTAATTCAGGGAATTTACCTATGAGTTATCGATTTGATAGTGCTAATAAAACTAAAAACTCCAATTTGGCATATCCCCTATTACCTTCTCAGCTAATGATTGATAATTCTAGAGTTTCAGAACCACGTAAATTTAATCTTACAACTTCTCTGAAAATCCATAAATCTTTATTTAGATCGTTTTATAACCTGGCTATCAATCATAAACATTTAATTGCCTTAATTAGCTGTGAATTAGTTTATGTTTTGGGTATAGCTATTGGAACAAAAGTATTTATTAATCAAAGTTTAGCAACTCAATTCCCGGAACAAACTAAATCAGAACTAACAGTAAATGATGTTAATGTTCAGGTTAGATTTAATAAAATGAGTATTGGGTTGCCGAGTCAATCAGAGCATAATTATCTATTAGCAGCAGTTAATTTGCATAACTCTGGTAAAATCTTAGAGCAAAAATCGCAGCCAATTACTAAAAAAATTCTCAAAGACAAAACTCAGAATTTCAAAGTAGAGTATGCAACTTTGGTTTCTGATGACACACCACCCTTAGCTATTTTAGTGCAAAGAGATCCAGATAAATCTACAAATAACGCATTAACACAAAACTGGTTATTCCAAACTGGATTAGTTTTGTTACCTTTCTTGTCAATTGCTATTTGGATATTCATCTTAAGACGCTCAATCATCAAACCAGTTTCTAATTTGCAGCAAGCTACCGAAAAATTTGCCGCAGGCGATCGCAATGTCCGCGCTCAAGTTTTCGCAAATGATGAAATTGGTCAACTGGCTGTCAGTTTCAATAAGATGGTAGACTCGATAACAAAAGAGCTTCGTCGTCAAGAAAACGATGCAAAACTTATAGAACAACTCAATCAAATCACTATAAACTTACGAGAAATACTCAGCAGTGAAAAAATTATCAAAACCGCAATATCAAATATACGAGATGCTCTTGCTTGCGATCGCGTACTTTTTTATAGTTTAGATGATCATTGGCAAGGTAAAATCATTGCTAAATCAGTTGATTATTCTTGGTTAACTGATTCAGAAGAAAATCTTTCTAACACCTATTTTGGAGAAGAGTATTCTGATAATTTAGCAACAGGTACAGTGAAAACAGTCTATGATATTTACGACTATGACTTTAGTCATTCATACTTACATCAACTAGAAAGCCAAGCAGTCAAAGCATATTTGTTAACACCTGTTTTTATTAATAGAAAACTATATGGTTTATTGGTGGCTCATCAATGTTCTCATGAACGTTATTGGCGAGATATAGAAATTTATTTATTTAAACAAATTGCTATTCAAATTGGTTATGCTCTAGAACAAGCAGAACTTATTCAACAAATAGAACAACGTCGCCAAACTGCAAACACATCTTCTTGCGAGGAACAGCAACATAAACAAACTTTGCAAAATCAAGTTTTAGAATTACTTGATGACGTTGAAGGTGTAGTTAGAGGTGATTTGACGGTACGTGCTGATGTCAATGAAGGCGAAATTGGAACCGTTGCAGACTTTTTCAACTCTATTGTTGAAAGTCTACGGGATATTATCATCAAAGTAAAAGTATCTATTGTGCAATTAGACGACGCGATTGGTAGCAACGAAACAACAATCAGCCATCTCACACAACAAGCACTAGAACAAACTACCGAAATTAGTCGTATTTTGGATGCTGTTGAGCAAATGACTACTGCAATGCAAACAGTAGCATCTAGCACTCAGCAAGCTGCACATGTTGCTAATACCGTCGCCCATACCACCATCGAAACAGGAAAAGCGATGGATACAACAGTGGAAAATATCTTAAGTTTGCGTGAAATCGTCGGTAAAACTGCCAAGAAAGTTAAACATTTGGGACAATCTACACAAGAAATTTCGCGTGTAGTGTCACTAATTAACGAAATCTCCATGCAAACTAACTTGTTAGCGATCAACGCAGGTATTGAAGCAGCGCGAATGGGTGAAGAAAGTCAAGGTTTTGTTGTTGTAGTTGAAGAAGTTAGCGAACTAGCAGTGCGATCAGCACAAGCAACCAAAGAAGTAGGAGAAATTGTTGAAAACATTCAACAGGAAACCAAAGAAGTAATCAAAGCGATGCAAGAAGGAGTTAATCAAGTTACCCAGGGAACACAAATTGTTGAACATGCAAAACATAGTCTTAGTCAAATCTTAGATGTTTCACGGCAAATAGATGCTTTAGTGCAGTCAATTTCTACTGCTACAATTTATGGAGTCCAAACATCACAAACAGTTAGCGAGTTAATGAAGCAACTTGCTACGACTTCAAAATCTACTAGTGAGTCATCTGTGCAAGTTTCTGAGTCTCTACAAAAAACGGTGAAGATTTCCCAACAGTTACAGGAAACACTAGTTCGTTTGAAGGTCAATTAAGGTAAAGAAGGGAGACAAGGAAGACAACAGAGAATTTCCGCTACCCCTTATCTGACATCTTGCACCAGTTGCAATCAGCCGTAAAATACCGTGAGTTTGATAAATATTATCAGACTCTAAGTAAGTCGGCGGGAAAAATTCAATGTATATGAAGAAATATAAATTAGCTGTAGGGTGCGTTGTCGCGCAGCGCAACGCAACGCAACGCACCTTGAATTCTTGACCGTGCGTTAGCCTACGGCATAACGCACCCTACATTTAAATTTCTTAACATAGCTATAAATATTAGCGCCAACTTACTTATATTGAATCGCCTGCAAGTAAACTGCGTGGCCGATAACCGAAATCTACTTTCTGTATAGTTCTAAAACTCTTGCTGTATCAGGATTATAAAATGTGGATCTTAGAAGTTATCTTCAAAGGTGTTTATTGTCCACAAAAAAGTCCTTGACAATTTTAGCAATATCTGAAACAGTTGCTGTAACTTGATATCAATAGTTTTTTTATTAATGTAGTGCAAAATAATACATCAAGTTTTGGTTTATTTTTGATGTTCGCAAAGAACAAAATGTAGTTTATTTTTGAGTGACCAGACAACATTTTTTACTTGACTAAATTCTCAATTTCTTATAAACGTACTCTTATTAACAGCTAAATAACCTTAAAAAAGAATGCAGTTAGTTGATTCAAAATAGTGTAATATCAAGTTAAGAAAATTGCTTTTAGTGATGCTGATTGCCATAGCACGCTAAATTCTACCTAGTGAGTTCCCGTATGTTCTGCCAAAAATAGCACTAGGCTCACCGTTAATTCTGGTGCTTAAACCTTTTGAACACTTTGATTCAGGCAAGAGTGAGGAAGTGGCAATGCTCCCGCCTTGAGCGATCGCATCGCTTCATAATTCATATGTATCTGCTCAGATACCCAATCAACATATCCATAGCTTTAACTTGCACTGAGGAAGTTTATGAGTAAAGAATTCAAAAATCATTACTAAATAATTCAATTTTTTAATCAAATAGATAATCCATAGTATTTAGACTTTTGAAAAGTATTCATTATTGTTAAAAAAGTCTGAAAAATTATGGGTTAGGTTTTCATAATTAAACAATAATGATTGTTTGTAATTTATAAATAAAATTTAAATATTTATTGCTAGCAATCAGAGTTGATCTATATATTTAAATATGCAATTATTTGTGAGATTAAGAAAATAAAAAACAACACCAGAATGATTATAAATTCGTTGAAATCTCTCACGGTTCTCTATAAATCTGTTACCAACGATGGTAAAGATGTCATTCAAGGATTAACTCAAACTCCGAAAAAATTACCTCCAAAGTATTTTTATGATGATCGCGGTTCAGAACTATTTGAACAAATCTGTGATTTACCAGAATATTATCCAACACGAACAGAATCTTGGATTTTGAGCCAATATGCTGATGAAATTGCCAAGATCACAGGCGTTTGTGAATTAATAGAATTAGGTAGTGGCAGTTCTACTAAAACTTTGTTTCTATTAGATGCATACCAAAAAATTGCTAATTCATGTAAATATATACCAATTGATGTAAGTGGAGGAATCCTCAAAGCTAGTGTACTGAAACTACAAGAAAAATATCCTTCTTTCTCGATAGAGGGTTTAGTAGGAACTTACGAGCAAGCATTAGCAAAATTGGAATCGATCTCGTCGCCATCACGGATGATTTTTTTCTTGGGAAGTTCTATAGGAAATTTTGCTCCCCAAGATTCCGAGAATTTCTTGCACCACATTTCTCACACTTTAAACCCTGGTGATTATTTTCTACTTGGTATTGATTTACAAAAACCAGAAGAAATTTTATCATCAGCCTATAATGACAGTCAGGGAGTAACGGCTGCTTTTAATTTGAATATGCTCTCCCATTTAAATTGGCGATTTCAAGGTAATTTTGATCCTAGCTTATTTACACATCAAGCAATATATAATCAAACCGATGCTCAAATTGAAATGTATCTTCATTGTCACCAGAATCATTGGGTATCCTTAGAAATCTTAGATTTAAAGGTTTTCTTGGAAAGAGGGGAAAAAATTCTCACCGAAATTTCTCGTAAGTTTGATTTAGCAATTATGCAAAAAGAACTAGAGAACAAAGGACTTAAAACCCTGAAAATCTGGACAGATCCCAAGCAGTGGTTTGGATTAATTCTTTGCCAAGCTTAAAAGATTGTTTTCTCTTCCATTGTAGGATAACGAGCTAGGCATCATGAAGTGTCTACACTAAGGTGAATCAGAGAACACCAAAAAATCAATTATCCAAATTTTTCTGAATTGTAGGGTGCGTCAGCATAGTTGGTGCTGTGTATTCAAAGATTTTGTACTCCTAACGCACCTTACAAATTAGATATTTTTTTATTTGAAAATCCTTAATTTATAGAGCATTTTTTATGTTGATAGAATAAATATCTACTTGAAGAATTCCAATACACATATTCCGGGAAATAAAACGTAATTTATTTCATAATTTTTATGAAATAAATTACGGATGAAAATGATAAAATTCATCGTGTTTCTTTTCTGTGCCTGATCTTCTGATTTCAAACAGTTGAGGTATAGAGGAATTTTCATCTACCAAAAATTCAAATACTTTTTAGTTAACTTATGGAAACACTTTGGAACACGCTGAAAAACATTAACTACTCTGGCATACCGATCGCCAAAATTGCTACTGTTATTTTGATATTGACACTAACACAGCTGTTGAGACGGTTTTTTGTTGGAGTCATTATTAAAGCTCTTGAGCGCTTTACTCGCAAAACTAAAAGTACACTTGATGATGAATTGGTAGCTGTCATCAAGCCTTCTTTAAGTTGGATAATTCAGATTGGTGGATTTTGGCTAGTCAAGACAATTCTGGCAGAAGAATTAGGACCTGCACTGAGCGAAGCAATAGGTAGAACACTCAACTTTATAGTCATTTTTATAGTTGCATACGTTGTTTATCGAGGCTCTTCTATCATGGGTCAGATACTTGCCAACGTAGTGCTACGAACTGAAACTGACCTTGACGACTTGCTCAGGCCTTTAATGCCAAAGGTTTTCCAATCAGCAGCAATTATTATACTGACAATTAAGGTTAGTGAAATATTTTTAGGACAATCAGCTGCTGCATTGGTTGGGTTATTAGGTGGTGCTGGTATCACTCTAGGTTTGCTATTAAAGGATATTGTCTATGACTGGTTTTGTACATTAATTATCTACTCTGATAATATTTATCGAGAAGGTGATTGGATAGGAGTAGATGGAATAAATGGTTTTGTGCAGGTACTAAAAATTGGATTTAGAACCACAACTTTGCATATAACCAAGTGGGGTTCGATCATCAAAATGCCCAATTCAAGAATGATTACTGGAATTGTGGAAAATTGGTCACAAAATCCTGGAAAAGAGTTAAAGTGGGGTATAGCTTTAACTCTCAATATTGATGGTATTTCAGCAAAGCAAACTGCCAGAATTTGTAATGCTATTCAGGAAATACCAAAATCTATTCCAGGTTTTTCTCCATCATGTATAGTGCGGTTTAGCAAGATTGAAGGAAATGCCCGTGTGATTGAGATTATGGCATTTGTCAATGATGACAATCTCTACTTTGATGCTGAGAGAAACTTAAATTTAGCCATATTAGAACTACTAGAGAAAGAAGGAATAGATTTCCTATCTATAAACCTAGAAGTAGATATGGAAACATATAAACAGACTAGGGAAGCAATCAACAATTGAAGAAGGTTTTGCTAACCAGGAGTGGGATTGTGACCATCTAGAGCAAGGTCTGAAAAATGGGAGAGTGTAGCAACACGGTTTTATTGTTCGCAAAAAACTGGACTTTGGTATCAATTATTAGAAAATCTACAAGCAAGCCTTCTTTGATAGAATTTCGTTAACGCAGACGAACATAGAAACCTTGATTGGGAGATTGATTCTGTCTATGGAAAAGTTTTCTGGTGAAGCTGGTCTGCTACCTCCCCATTTCGATATGAATCAGGACTTACGCAAAAATTGCCAAAAAGGTTAATTTATCTAACCGCCAAGACGCCTTAGACGCGCTAGCGGCTACTTTCAGAAGCCACTTCGTGTCTACCGTAAGGTAGAAGCCAAGAATTCGTAGAGTGTGCGTAAGTCCTATGAATTACTGCCTATTGATCATTGATATTTAAAATAGATTTGTCAATATGCCATTTCTAGTTGTCAAAACCTTAACCATCATACAAAAAAGGAAAAAAAATGAAAGATGGCATTGAGTTAAGAAATATTGATATTAAAGGAGAAGGAGTGTTTGCCACGCGAACATTTAAAGCTGGTGAGATAGTTGTGGTTGGAATAATTGAAAAAATCTTGGATAAAAATACTCGTCACGCTTCACAAATAGCCCAAAATAAATATGTTCTCCATGCTGGATTGATGGCTAAGGTAAACCATTCTTGCGATCCTAATTGTGGCATCAGAGTCAATGAAACAGGTGGTCATGATATTGTCGCAATGAAAAATATCGGTGTGGGTGAAGAAATCACTTATGATTATGCGATGGGAAACTATTATATTGATCATTTTCCACCCAAGTGCATATGCGGCTCGAAAGAATGTCGGGGAAAAGTTACTGGTTGGAAAGATTTATCAGCGACTAGGAAAAAAGAGTATCAAGGTTTTGTCGCTCCTTACCTGATTGAACTTGATAAGCGAGAATATGTCACTCAGTAAGATTTTTGCATCTTTTTTGACTTTATTAACCCTTGCATGGGAATCTACCTATAAATCTATTACTCTAGAAACAGAAGCGAATTATCTGGATTAAATTGTGTTTTCAAAAGTTCATCACAACCACAAAAAACCATGAAAACAATCCAATTAACTGTTCCTCCAAAACTTGATAGTTGCAATAACCAAGCCATCCTCGATTACTTTGAGAATGCTTGGCAACTCGAAGACATGTTGTTTAGAAGTTTAGTTGGTGAAGACACATTTTATATTAATCCCGATCCTTTAAGAAATCCTCTGATTTTTTATCTGGGACATTCGGCTGTTTTCTACATCAACAAATTGATTCGTGTTGGATTATTAAAGAAACGTATTAATCCAGATTATGAGATATTATTTGAAATTGGAGTTGATCCAGAAAAGCCAGAGGAATTAGATCAAGCGATCGCCCATCTGGAATGGCCACAAGTTGCAGAGACTTGGGAGTATCGAAAACAAGCATACTCAGTTATTTCAGAATTAATTAAGAGAACCCCAATTACTCTACCAATTCATCCTGATCATCCCCTTTGGGCGTTAATGATGGGGATGGAACACCAACGCATTCACATTGAAACCTCTTCGATGTTAATTCGCCAACTGCCAATTGAGAGAGTCAAACGCCCTTCAAACTGGAAATATGCTCCTTCTGGTGCTGACGCTCCTCAGAATGAAATGATAGAAGTGGCTGGTGGGGTAGTAAAAATAGGTAAAGCCTTTAATGATACTACCTATGGATGGGATATTGATTATGGCGATCGCACTGTTGAAGTTGCACCTTTTTTAGCCAGTAAATATCTGATTACCAACTGCGAATTTGTCAATTTTGTCAAGTCCGATGGCTACAAAAATCAAGATTATTGGGATGAAGAATCCTGGAATTGGAAAACTGAAAATAACATCCAACATCCCAAATTTTGGCTGCTTCAAAATGGTAATTATCAATATCGAGCCATCTTTGATGAGATAGACTTACCCTTGGATTGGCCAGTGGAAGTCAATCACTATGAAGCAATAGCTTACTGTCGTTGGCAAGGTAAAGGTACTCGCTTAATGACTGAAGCTGAGTATAATCTAGCAACTTATGGTGATGGTTTAGTAAAAGATGTAGACAATTACAATCTCAATTTTAAATTTGGCTCACCTAGTCCAGTCGGGATGTTAGAAACTGCAAAAAGTCACTCTGGATTGTATGATTTGCGCGGTAATGTCTGGGAATGGTTGAGTGATAATTTAAACCCTCTCTCAGGATATCAACCTCATTTTTTGTATGAAGATAATTCTGCCATCTTTTTTGATACCAAACATCACATGATGTTAGGAGGATGCTGGATAACCAATGGTACAGAGGCTTTGAAATATTACCGCAATTGGTTCCGTCCAAATTTCTATCAACACGCTGGTTTTAGAATTGTTCAAGATATTAAATATTAGCAGGGTAATCATGTTTAACGTAATTCATAGATGGAGAATATCAATACTTACAGGAATGATGGTTTGCATCTCCTCCATTTATCCTTGTAATGCTCAGGCTGAAAGTTTGTCTGAACAAAACAATATATTAATAGCTCAAAATTTAGGGGGAATAGTACGAAAAATTTCCTTAGAAGAAGTACCACTTACAGCAATGTCAGCTGCAAAAACTGTGACCAATGCTGAATTTAATCAAGCTCGAATTGAACTGAAGTCAGATGGTTCCTTAATGTATATTATGAGAGGAAAAAACCAACAAGGCTATCAAGTGGAAGCCCAAGTTAGTCCCAATGGTACTGTGACTCAAGTAGATGAACAAATAGATTCCAGTGCAGTTCCTGAAGTTGCTGTCAAAGCTTTCAAACGATGGGCGCCCAATGACCAAACAATAAGCGTTTGGCGGAGTACCCGTCTGGGAGAATTGTACTATCAATTTGTCATTCCAGATTTTTGGTTAGAAGTTGCCCCTGATGGCAATAAAGTTATGATTTATCGGAAAAAAATTAATGTGAGCTAGTACAGTTTAGTGGTAAGTATTAGCATTTTTCAATACCCTAAAAGCGCACCCTCCCCTTCGCAAGGGGAGGGTTGGGGAGGGGTAAAATTCGGGAGCAGCTTCACGAAGAATTGGTATTAGATTTTTTCATAAATCAAATCGGACTCCTATATTAACGGATATCTAGACAGTTATCCAATTTGTTGTTTGATAATTTCGATAGGAAAATTTCCAAATTGTAAGTTCTAAAATTGGATGAACTTTTTCTCAAAATTAGTTGCTTTATTTACTTTGAATATATTTGTGAACAAATTGAAAATTAGTAACTACCAGCAAATTTTAATTTTTACATTAGTCGCTGCGACAACAATTACTTCCACCACTCATGCAGCTTTTGCCCAATTATTAAGAGGATCTGGTGATTCTTTTGCTCAACCGTTGATAGAACGTTATAGCCAAGAATACAAAAAAGAAACAGGTGGAAAATTTAAATATAGCTCGATTGGTAGTGGTGGTGGTATTCGGTTATTTACGAATAACTCCGTAGACTTTGGGGCGACGACTTTAATTCCCACTCCTATTGAAATCAATCAGATGGAAAATGGATTGTTAATGGTGCCAACAGGAGGAGGTGCATTAGCTATTGTTTATCATCTCAAAGAAGTTAGTAGTAATGTGAAATTATCCCGTGACCAATTGTCACAAATATTCACTGGTAAAATCACAAATTGGCAACAAGTTAATTCCCGTTTTCCTAATAAAAAAATTCAAGTAGTAGTTTGCTCTGACAATTGCGGTACTAACTTTATTCTCACTAAATACTTGCGGAAAATTACTGGTGGTAAAATAGTAGCCAGCAGAAACCCCGATTGGGGATTTCGGGTATTTTCTGCTCTTAGTCAGGATAGTGAAATTGCTGGAGAAGTAAAACGCATTGACGGTGCTATTGGCTATGTTCAAGCCAACGTTGCTCTGTCTAATAATTTGTCAGTAGCGAGTATTGAAAATCAAAGTGGTAATTATGTTAAACCTACTCTTGAAGAAACTAATAAAGCCCTAGCAAATATCACATTTCAGGATGACTTTTCTACAGAAGATATCCAAGATCCAGAAAATGGCTATCCCTTAGTAAGTTTAGTTTGGTTACTAGTCCATAAAAACTATGCCAACCAAGATACGCTGGAAAAAATTAAAAAATTGATGATATGGATTTTGACTAAGGGACAACAAATTAACGAAGATTTAGGATATACAAAAATCCCTGATGATGTGAATACAAAAGTAATTGAAGTTGTGAATAATGAAGTAAAGCTTCGTCCTTTTTAAGAGTTGTCAATGCTCAGTTTTATTGCTGGGTATAATTCTTTTACTATATCCCTTTAATATCTCAATCTGCTTCAGCGCTGAAACGCTTACTAAAAATAATGAAAAAAATTGATATACCCATTACTCTTACCTCCATAATTTTGAGTGGTAATTTGTTAACTGCATTGCCAGTATTAGCACAGACATATTTAAATTCTAATTCTGTTAAAGAAAAAGATTTAAGTAATACAGAGAATTTACAAATTTCATCAGAGAATCAAAATCAGTTAACCTTAGTAAGTTCTGATTCCGAATCTAAAGTTGCAGAAACACTACAAACACAAAGTAAGCAACTATATATTAGCGCTCCTCCTGAATTAGATGAAATTATTAACGTTAATCAATTACAAGATGTTACTCCTGATCATTGGGCTTATGAAGCGCTGCGGAACTTAGTAGAAAAATACCAATGTATTAGTGGTGATACCGAGGGTAATTTTAATGGTAATCGGGCTATGACCCGTTATGAATTTGCCGCTGCACTAGATAATTGTTTGCTAAAACTTGGGCGTTCAATTAACAGTTTAAGTAATAAATTTGCTACCCAAGAAGACTTGGCAATTTTACAAAGATTACAAACAGAATTTACACAAGAACTGCAAGCAATTACTGCAAAAATAGATACATTAGAATATAAAACAGCTTCAATTGCAGATCGCCAGTTTAGTACTACTACAATTTTAAAGGGTACAGCGAGTTTTAACTTAATTAGTGCCTTTGGTGATAAAAGATCAGTTTCTCCTGGTAATAACTCAACTGAAAAAATAGATACAAATACCACTCTATCATCACGAAGTATTTTGACTCTTGATACCAGTTTTACAGGTAAAGATCGATTGCGAACTCAACTGGTTGCAGGGAATGTTAATAATGTTGGGAGTAGTGTCACCGGCACAGATATGACTCTGTTGATAGGCGCAACAAACACTGGTAATGATGTGGTACTCGGTACGCTATTTTATGAATTTCCCATAGGCGATCGCGGAATAGTAGCCATTGCTCCAGCAGCAGACTTTCCCACTCGCATTTTTCCGGCTCTTAATCCTGTCAGTTCCATCTCCAATTTTGGCGCGGAAAGTCCAATTTACTCTTTTGCTTTTGGTAGTGGAGCTGTAGCTTACTATCAATTCACCGATACATTAGCCGCAGGTATCACTTATTTAACTAGTTCTGGTGACAACCCCAATGAAGGATTATTTGGTGGTCAATATACTGCTTTGACTCAAATCACCTACACTCCATCAGACAAAATCGGGATTGCTTTTACTTACGGTCGTTATTATGCTCCAGAACCTGGTGCAAGTATTAATGTTACGGGAAGTAAGGGTAGTCAATTTGCTCAATTACCATTTGGTGCCAATACACCGACTTCCTCGAATGCTTTTGGTTTACAATTTACTTACAAATTAAGTGAAAAACTGATACTAGGCGGTTGGGCTAGCTACTTTAATGCACGTGCGGAGGGTTCACCTAGTCTCAGTAATTTCAATGGCTCTAAAGGTGATCAGGCAGATATCTGGAGTTGGGCAATTACCACATCACTAGCTGATTTGGGCAAATTAGGTAGTCAACTAAGTTTTGTGTTTGGAATGCCTCCAAAAGTCACAGATAATGACGTTATCGAACGCCGGGATCAAGATACTTCCTTACATTTTGAATTATCTTATCGCTACCCAGTGACTGACAGAATTTCTATTACTCCAGGATTTTTAGTGATTACAAGTCCCGAACATAACGCAGATAATGATACAGTTTGGATTGGATTGATGCAAACCAGCTTTAGCTTTTAATTGTAATTTCAAAATCTTCCAAATAAAATTCAATATAGTGTCAAATCATTAGTTTTCAATCGTAGAACAATATGGAAAATAATAAACAATACCATATGTCCTCAGATGAATTTCGCCATTGGGGATATAAAACTATTGATTGGATAGCAAATTATTTAGAAACAGTAGAGGAACTACCTGTTCTATCTCAAGCAGAACCTGGAGACATTAGAGCAAAATTACCAGAAACAGCCCCGATCAAAGGAGAGTCTTTTTCAGATATTTTACAAGATTTAGATGAAATTATCGTACCAGGATTGACTCATTGGCAGTCTCCAAACTTTTTCGCTTTCTTTCCTACAGGTATTTCTGCACCGTCAATTTTAGGAGAATTAGTCAGTGCGGGACTTGGAGTTCAGGGAATGTTGTGGGCAACTTCTCCTGCTTGTACTGAATTAGAAACTCATGTTCTAGACTGGTTAATAGATATGTTGGATCTTCCTTCGCAGTTTAAATCTTCGACCGCAGGAGGAGGAGTAATCCAAGACTCAGCCAGTACTGCTTCTTTAGTAGCTTTGATCGCAGCTAGAGAACAGTCAAAAGCAGATATTAATCAACTGGTTGTCTACACTTCTACTCAAGCACACTCTTCTATTGAGAAAGCAGCCAAGGTAGCGGGAATTAAGCAAGAAAACTTCCACTTAATTGAGGTTGATGCTGACTATAGAATGTGTCCAGAATTACTTAAACAGCAAATTATTACAGATATTAAATCTGGATTAATTCCTTTTTATATTGCTGCTACTGTGGGGACAACTTCATCTAATGCAGTAGATCCATTAACAGAAATCGGTGCGATCGCTCAAGCATATAACATTTGGCTTCATGTTGATGGCGCAATGAGTGGTACAGCAGCTCTATGTCCTGAATATCGATGGATTCACCAAGGGTTAGAACTAGCAGATAGCTATTGTTTTAATCCCCATAAATGGATGCTCACTAATTTTGATTGTACCTGTTTTTATGTCAAAGAGCGAGCTAAGTTAATTCAAGCACTATCTATCATGCCTGAATATCTCAAAAATCAAGCCAGCACGTCTGGTAAAGTTCTTGATTATAGAGACTGGCAGATTTCTTTAGGACGTAGATTTAGAAGTCTCAAACTGTGGTTTGTAATTCGATACTATGGTGTAGAAGGATTGCAATATCACATTCGCAAGCATATTGCTATGGCACAAGAATTTAGCGAATGGGTAAAAGCTCATCCCAGTTTTGAGCTAGTTGTGAATCCTCCCTTAAACTTGGTGTGCTTTCGTCACAAAGGTAACGACAAAATTAATGAGACAATACTTAGTCGCCTTAATTCTTCAGGAAAACTCTATCTGACTTCTACTAAGCTTGACCAAAAACTAACTTTACGAATATCAATTGGACAAGCAACAACACAGAAAATTCATGTACAGCAGGCTTGGCAATTAATTTGTCAAATAGCCAGTACAATAGAAAATTAGTATAAGGGGGTCGAGTAGCAATAGATGCTGGTGGTGAAATATTTTTTAACCTGGGAAAAACTATAAAGACTAACTAAGCTAAAACAAGGACTGGCTGGGTGGATGCGCCCTAAATCGGTAACTCTGTAAAAACTTGTAAGCAAACAGAGTCAGCGATCGCATTCTTGATGAATGTAAAGAAACATTATTTAATCAATTAATCTGATGCAAACTGCAAATACCTTGCATTTCAAAGGAATAGCTCTGCTTATCCTTGTTGATATCATTAGTGCCACAACTTTTCCGTTGACTAAAGACATCGTTAGTAGCCTTTCACCAAGCACGTTGATCGGCATACGCTTTATAATAGCATCAGTTTTTTTTGTATTTCATTTACGCAATCTAAATTTAAATTTGGTTCGTGATGGTATTATTCTGGGGTTTTTGTTCTTTCTGTACTTAGCTTTTGAAACGATCGCACTTCAAACCATACCATCAAATCGCGCAGCGTTTATTGTCAGCCTGAATGCGCTGATTGTACCTCTGTTAGAATGGCTGAGTGGTAAGCGTGTAATGCTGAGAACTTTCCTAGCAGCAGGATTGGCTGTAATTGGTATTGGTACGATGTTTTGGGAAGAGGGAAGGCTAGGAATTGGTGATTTGTTGATGTTTGCTGATGCATTGATCTATGCATTCTATATATTGTTTCTAGAGCGAATTGCTTCACGTCACTCTAGCTTTCCACTTACTGGTATCCAACTGGTATTTATTGGGGGACTGGGTGCAGTTTGGGGTAACTCGCAAATTCTGAACCAGTTTGAAGCAATAAATCAACACTGGATAGTAATTTTATATCTAGCAATAATCGCAACTACTATTGTCACTTGGCTTCAGACCATAGCCCAGCGATGGGTTTCAGCAAACGAGACTGCTTTGATCTACACGCTAGAGCCAGTATTCTCAGCAATCTTTGCATTCTGGCTACTTGGGGAGCAGCTGGGAGTAACAGGTATAATTGGCGCTGTTCTTGTTTTAGCAGCACTGATCCTAAGTCAAATTCCTCAAGCAAGTAAGGCGGATTCCGATTTACACAGCAGTGAACCCGTTACCAACTTGGTTGCTTTAGATATTGATGCTCATGAACCTGGTCTTAAAGAAATTTCTCAAAACGTTCTATTAAAGACGACAGAAAGTAATAAAATTCCTTCGGTATTCAGTGTCTTTGCAGGTCAAGAAATTTGGAAGCGATCGCCCATGCTCAAAAATCTCTACTACAAGCTTCATCAGATAAAATTTCTTCATAGTGTTTTGAAGAGAAAACACTACTCATAAAGCAAATTTTATCAAGTCTCTAAGCAGCATTTTTCAATGAATTTTTGAAAAACTTGAAGGATTATCCTCATATTTTTGGGCATGTAGAGACGTTGTAGTGCAACGTCTCTATAGGATTTAGGAGAACATCAAAAAATAAATTATCCAAATATTTCCGAAGGGAACTTTCACATATATCATGTATTGATTTTCTTTCAAAAATCAAAGATTAATTCTATAAATAAATTCTTAAATTACCAATATTGATGGTAATTTGCAATACGAAAATCGACTGTTTGTAAACGATTATGACAGTCTGAATCAAGGTGTCACGATGTATTTTAACATCATATCAGCCACGTAAAAACGTAATGCCTGAGTTAGCCCTGTTTACATTTACAGACAGCCTTCAAGACTAAATCGATATTACTTTACAAGGAGAAAGTTCTGATGAGAACTCCCAGAGAGGCTTCCAGTAAAGCTTTTGAAAAAGCAGCGCGCCGTATCCAAAAGTCTTTTAAAAAAGCAAACACCCTCAACCTCAACACAACTGGCTCAAGATCCGTAGAAGCTTGGTTTTTAGGGCCAAGAGCCGAAAATGCTGAACTGCTGAAGGGATTAATATCACACGCTATCGACTCTCAAGCTGAGTGGAGAAGAAATTATTTTCCAGATGATCCTGGTCATATTACCGAAGAAATCAAGCAATCGCCAGACTACCAGAAAGCGATCGCTCTGATCAAAGATGGTTATAACGACTTATTAGAAAGACTAAAGCAATCCGTTCCCTTTTTCAGTTTGCGCTATCAAGGACACATGGGCTGGGACTCCACGATTCCTTCGGTAATCGGCTACTTTGCGGGAATGCTGTACAACGCTAATAATGTGGCTTTTGAAGCGTCTACTGTCACCACAGAGTTGGAAATCCAAGTAGGTGATGATCTTTGCCGAATGCTAGGATACTACGTTCCGCCAGATGATAATGAAAATGATGAACTGCGCGCCTGGGGACATATCACTTGTGGGGGAACTGTTGCTAACATAGAGGCTATTTGGTCAGCAAGAAATCTCAAGTTTTATCCCATTTCTATCAAAGAAGCTTTGTTACATGATCAAAACTTGGTCAAGGTAGCAGAACAGATCAAGATTAATGCCTACTCATCAGATTCTGGAACTTGGACAGAGCAACAGTTAGTCAATCTCAACACTTGGCAACTCTTAAACCTCAAGGTTGATGATATCCTAGCCTTATCCACGCAAATCACTGAGAAATTAGTGAACCAAGGTGTTAACGAAAGTGAAGCCTCTACTATTTTATCGGCTGCCTTATCCAAGTATTCTGTACAAGATTTAGGAATACAAGAATTTTCCAAACGTTATCTACAAGAAATTGAATCTCCTGTCTTTTTCGTACCCGGAACCAAACATTACTCATTCCCGAAAGCAGCAGCTGTTTTAGGAATGGGAGCTTCCCACATGATTGATGTGGAAGTTGACGAACATGGCAGAATGAGAATTGAGCCTCTTAAACCTCAACCTGGTCAAGATGGACTCAAGGGTTATAATCTCAGAGAAGATTTACAATATTGCCTAGATAATCACATTCCTGTCTATACCGTCGTTGCAGTTATTGGAACCACCGAAGAAAGCGCCGTTGATCCCCTCAAGCAAATTCTGGAACTACGAGAAGAATTCAGCCAAAAAGGATTACAATTTACCGTTCATGCGGATGCTGCTTGGGGGGGATATTTCGCCACCCTATTACGTACCGACGCAGACTTTTATTTACCCTCTTTTAAAGATTCAGCACCCCCGATTTCTCCCTTGAGTGCTTACGTAGAAGAGCAATTCGCCGCTCTTCCTCAAACTGACTCCATCACTGTTGATCCCCATAAATCAGGTTACATCCCCTATCCAGCTGGAGCGTTATGCTATCGCAACTCAGCGATGCGGAATTTAGTTACCTTTGTTGCTCCCTATGTTTTTCATGGAGAAGCCGAGCCAACCATTGGTATTTATGGAATTGAGGGATCTAAACCAGGTGCAGCTCCAGCGGCGGTATATTTGAGTCATCGCATCATTCGACCCACCAAAGATGGCTATGGTAGGATTTTGGGTCAGGCTCTGTTTAGTGGTGATAAACTCTATGCTCGACTGTTGTGTATGGCCAAAGAGGAAGATCCATTTATTATTGTTCCTCTGACCTTAATTCCAGATTCTATTCCCGGAAATACAGAAGCCGAAAAAATTCAATTCATTCGGGAAAGAGTTGATGGTAAAACGAATGAAGAGATTGAGCAAGATGAAGAAGCAATGGCCGCACTTGAAGAACTTGGGCCTGATTTAAATATATTGATCTACGCTTTCAACTTCAAGATTGATGGTAAGCTCAATACCAGTTTAAAGAATGCAAACCTTCTCAATAAACGGTATTATGAAAACTTGAGTATTGACGAGGGGGATGATATTAATAATTACCCCATGATTGTCAGTACCACAGATTTCAATGCAGAATCTTATGGTTCTTATTTCATTGAACACTACAAGAACCGTTTAGGGGTTACTGGAGAACCAGATCAACCGATTACTGTCATCCGTACTGTAGTCCAGGATCCCTGGAAAACCGAAACAGCTGAAGGTTCATTTATTGATGTCTTGGAAGGCTTAATTCGTCAATCTATTTTGAAAGTTATTGAGGACATAAAAGATGAAATAGAGTAAGGTTTTTGATACCAAAATTAACCTGAATTGGACTCAATACTGCAATAAATAAGATTTTTCGACATTGTCAGGACTTATACCATTTCACGCTAATCACAATACACATAAATTTGTAGAGACGCGATATATCTCGTCTCTACAGGATTTCTGATTATAATAATTCAGGTTTAGATTTAATAAAATCACGGACAACTTGTTCAACAGGACGAGATTGATTCTCCACTTGATAATTCATTTTTTGCATCTCTTCATTGGAAATTAACCCAGCTAGTTGATTAATCACCTTTCGTATATCTGGATATTTTTTCAGAGTTTCCTGGTTGAATATAGGGATAGCTTCATAGGGCGGAAAATATTTTTTATCATCTTCTAAAATGACTAAATTCAAGACAGGAATCAAGCCATCTGTTGAACCACCAGCTATTAAATCTACTTTCTTTTCTTTCAAAGCTTGATACATCAAACCTAAATCCATTTGTTTAGGAGTTTTGGTAAATTTTAAGCCATAAGTCTTAACTAAACCAGAATAACCATCTTCGCGTTCCAGAAATTCATATCCGAATCCTGCTTGCATTTGAGGTGTATATTTAGCAGCTTCGGAAAGGGTTTTAATCTGCCATTTTTTAGCGTCTTCACCCCGGATGATCATAGCAAAAGTGCTATTAAATCCTAAAGAAGGCATAACTTCTAATTTAAATTTTTGATCATATTCTTGTTTAACTTTATCATAAACAACTTGAGGATTACTAATAGGTTTATGTTTTAATACATTTGTAAAAATCGTTCCTGTATATTCTACATAACCAGCAATCTGTCCTGTTCTCACAGCTTCATGACTAATCAAAACTCCGCCTAAATTGAAGCGTCTATCCACCTTTAAATTTGTATGAGATTCAATTTGTTGAGCTAGTAATTCTCCTAAGATAAACTGTTCAGTGAAATTTTTAGCTCCAATCACAATTTTTGGTGTTGTTTGCGAATAGTTCCAGCTAATTAGTCCTGCAATTAGTAATGCTAATGTGCTTAATGTAATGGCAAATTGGCGATTAACTTTTAGCGTTTTTCCTCTTTGCTGTGTCAGTTGGTTTTCTAACCATCCTAAGATGAAATCTGCTCCTAAAGCAATCAAAGCAGCGGGTATGGCTCCTGCTAAAATTAGCTGATTATTAACTGTGGAAATCCCTCGGAAAATAAATACTCCCAAACCACCACCACCAATGGCCGCAGCAATGGTAGCAATTCCCACAGAAATCACTGTGGCTACCCTGACTCCTGCTAAAATTACACCTAAAGCGAGGGGAATTTCTACCTGAAACAACAATTGTCTATCAGTCATTCCCATTCCCTTTCCCGCTTCACGAATTGCTGGATCAACGTTGGTAATACCAATATAGGTATTGCGAATCAAGGGAAGCAAAGCGTAAAGAGTCAAAGCAACGATCGCAGGAGTTGAACCAATTCCTCCTATAAATGGCACAGAAATGAGGAAGCCAAAGATGGCTAAACTGGGAATAGTTTGAATAGCATTCGCTATATTGAGAATGGGTTGAGTGAATTTAGGTTCGCGGGTGATGAAAATACCTAAAGGAATACCAATAGCGATCGCAATCGTCATGGCGATCGCTACTAGTACTAGGTGTTCCCCACTGCGGAGGAGAATTTCTGAAAGGTATTGATTCAAAAACTGGGTTATCTGGTTTTGCATAAATACGAATTGAATATTTCAGTATATTTAACTTCTCTATTATGCAACACCAACATTTTTAATTAATAATGCTTGGTTCGTAGTAAGGACTTTAGTCCTATTTTTTGAAGCACTAAAGTGCTTACTACAAACTTTAAATGTTAGTTCATAAAGTTTTATTGCCAATTTCCAACTAAAACGTAAGAAGCCCAAAAATACGGATGAGGTGGTAGAGATTTCAATTGCTTAAATAAAGGTTGACTGCGAATAGATTCCAACTGTGATAATTGTGCTGTTCTCAAAGCAGTTAATTTTTGTACTCCTGGTTTTTTCAATTCTTGATAAAATTCACCCATGAGTTGAGCTGTGGAAGCATCACTGACAGGCCAGAGAGTTGCAAGAGTACTGCGTGCGCCAGAACGAACTGCTGTTCCTGCTAAACCTAACATCGCTCTTTCATCACCAGTGGCAGTTTCACAAGCACTTAACACCAATAATTCTAAATTATTTTCTTGCTCTTTTAACAAAGTACTCAATTCATTAATACTGATACTTTTCCCATCTCCTGTAATAATAAAATTTCTTTGAGGATTAGAACTAAATAATCCGTGAGTTGCGAGGTGAACAACAGGAAAATTGGATTTGAGTTCCTTTTTAATTGTTTTAGTAGTAAATTCTTGATTGAGAAGTTTTTGAGAAGTAGGAAAAGCTTGCTTGATTTCGTCTAATTCTTTTGGCACATTTACTAATGCTGGAAAGATTTCTCCTTGGATTTGAATTTGTTTACTGACACCAGCAGCTAAGACTTTGATGTTTTGGCGCTTGAGGAATTTGGTATCAATTAGTTGTAAACTTGGCACTAGAGCAATGCCGTATTTCTCAATCAAATATTGTTGACCATTATATAAAGCTGCCAGTGGTACTCTTTGCAATCTTCCATTGAGTACAAAAACTAATTTGTTGATTTGTTTGGCGTTTAACTGTGGTTCTAAAGGTTGAATTAACCAATTATATAGCTGTCCGAATATTGGTAAAATTGCTTGAATATTTTCTTTCAATTCTTGTGGGTCTGGGTTAGAAGTAGATAGAATGTTACGAGCAGAGTTATTGATAGTGACGTTATCTAAGTAGTCATAAAGTTTATCCAGAGTGTTATTAAGTTTATCTTCATTAACAGGAATGGTTACTTGTTGTAGGGTTTTTCCTGGTAAAGAAAGGATAATTTCTAAGCGGTCTGGAAAACTAATAGGGTAGATAACAGCTGCTTGAGAATCAATATCGTCTATCTGAACTGCAACATCTGTTTCTTGAGAACAGGGGTCTTGAAAGAAATTATCAAGTTCTGCTAATTGCCAAGATTCGATGACCCGACGAGCAAATTCTAAACGATTTTTGGGTTGATTTTGCTCATATTTTGATTGGTTAATATTAGGATTTGCAATTACTAAAGAACTCAATTCACTTTCACTCAGTTCTGATTTTAAGAGTAAATTCGCTAGTTCTGTATAAACTGGTTTGACCTCTTGGACAAAATTAAACTGCACATCGCGATTATTAGCATTTAAATCAGTACGCAGAGATTGGAGAGTATTGTATGCTGCTGTGTAAGCTGCGATCGCTCTTTTGTTTTCTCCCTTTTGTTTGAGCAAATTACCTAACTGTGATTGCCAAAGATACGTAATTTCTCGTGTATCATCTGTGTTATTTTGTGATTGAGATAACATTAAGGCTTGCTGAGTGAGAGCGATCGCTTCACTGAAGTTTTTTTGTTGCTGATAAAATTTCCCCAAATAGCCTACAACATAAGCTTCTGCACGTTGATCTTTTAAAGTCCGTGCTTGCTGAAGTGCTGTATCCAAAATAGATTTGGCTTTGTTTGCTTGTTCTGTATTAATCAAAGTATCAGCAAAGTAAATCTGAGCATAAATAGTTGCACGAGATGGAGGAATAGTAGCCAAGGAAGACTCAATTTGACTTTGCAAAGTTTGTCCATCCCGACTCAATTTTGATTCCAACTCAGACAAAAAATCTTTAGCACGGGCGATTAACTTAGACTCACCAAATCTCAACCAAGAAACAATACGGCGATTTGTTTGTTCTCGCCACCAACTTTGATTTTCTAGTAACAGTTTGTAGTGATTCAGTTGTGCTTGAGTTTTGACAATTGCTGGTGCTGAAGTTACCGCTGCTGCTTGTGTATAGTATTGGAAAGCTTTTTGGTAAGGTGCTAAAGCTGCATCTTCAGATTTTTGATCAATGATAGCTGTGATTTGTTCATAATCCCAGCGATCGCGAATTTGGTTTCCTAAAGTCCGTTCGGTGTTACCCAAACTTAACAACACCGCACTTGACTGGGGTGATTTCTCTAGCGCTGTCAAACTCAATTGCAAAACTTTCTGAGACTGTTCTAACAACCCTTGTCTGCGGAAAACTTCACCTAAACTACGTAAACCAGTAGCCTGGATAAGTGAAAGAGAATTTTGCTGTTGGGCAATTTTTGTGAGAAACTTGTCTATCTGGTCAGGGTTACATGTGGGATTAGCAACAGCAAAGGCTTGGAGTAGAGTTTTACAAGCCTTGGGATACAATCCTAATTCTTGCAAAGCTTGGGATTGATTAATCAAACTCTTTGTCACACCTTCTTTGTCACCCATTTGCTGATAAGCTTGAGCTGCTGCTTGCCAAAGCTCAATTGCTTGATCAAAGTTACCGATGTTATAGCTTTGTTGTCCTTGCTGTGCCAATTGTAGCGCCTGATTTGATTTGGAATTCGACCAAGCTGGAAGACTTAAAGTAGAAAATAATCCAAATAGGACTGAAATCAATAAGATAATTAGACGACGGTATTTTTTAATTATCATAAGCTTTTTACCTCAATCGGGTTATATAAATCGACCATAGATGCACATGCTTTAAGTTCGTAGTGAGGACTTTAGTCCTCAAAATAAGGGCTAAAGCCCTTACTACAAGCAAAAAATCGCGACGTTTGTGGTCAACATCGTGACGTTTGTGGTCAACATCGCGACGTTTGTGGTCAACATCGTGACGTTTGTGGTCAACATCGCGACGTTTGTGGTCAACATCGTCTTGTTCATAAAGAACATCGTGACGTTTGCCACTAACATCGCGACGTTGCTTATGAATGAGACGATTTTCACCACAAACGTGAAAGCGATCCTACAAAGCAGCTGCTACGCGATCGCAAATAACAAGTCACCAACATTAAAAAGGTTTGTATTCCAATTGAAAATACACGCCGTTTTCTTGCCATGTTCTACCCTCTGAATTGGAAATATCGATTAAAGGAATACCCCAGTCTAAGCGGGCGGAAAAATTTTCTCCCATCTGCCAAAGTAAACCACATCCCAACCCTACCAAGGTATTCGGATCTGGACTGTCTCTACCTGTGTTCCAACCGATACCAAAATCAATAAATGGTGCAATCTGTAAAACTCCCTTATTTTGTCGTGTCTGGAATATCGGTAGTCGTGCTTCTACGGAGGCAATCATGCCGTTATCTGTAACTAAGGCATCTTGACGGTAACCGCGTACGGTTGTGGGACCGCCGATACTAAATTGCTCGATGGGAACTAGAGAATCGCTGGCTAGCTGGACGCTGGAACGCAACAGTAGGCTAGGACTGATTGTTGATTTTGATGTTGCTTGTGTCAAGCGGCGCAAATACAGCATTTGTCCCCGCCAAACTAAAAACTGGCTATCCGGCTCATCATCACTAACACTGGCATTAAAAGCATTAACACCCAAGCTAATTTCAGAATTTACAGCTAAGACGGCTTGGCTACCACGTTGTAACCATTCTTGAGTAAAGTTTAATTCTGAGATTCGGGTTTCTCCGTTGTTATCTGCACCAGAGAAAACGGGAAAGTCTACTCCCAGAATAGAGGAGTTGGTTTCTCGTCTTGCAAACCCAAAACTAAGAGCAAGTTCTTGACTAAGTTGAGGGGTTGCTTTTTGAATAACTGGTTGACGAAAGGTAAATTCATACTCGCGAGAATCTACTTTAATATCTAAATCATCAAAAGGTGCTTCGATAATTTTGTTGTTGGTGATCCGGTAGGTAAAACCAATAGTGCCATTGCGGGGATTGACTGGAAAATTATAACTACCCTCAAACCTGTTGCTACCATCAGTATTGCGATAACCAAAAGTAAATTCATCTCCTAATCCCAACAAACTAGTTTCTGAGATGTCGATACCACGTTCAAAAGTACCGATGCTGGGGTTACGGTGGTTATTTAACATCAGGCGGGTATTAAAAGTATCTGCCCCAAAAACTGTTACTTCTAATAAATTAGTACCGGGTTTGGTACCAGCTGTGAGTTCGGCATTTAATCTTTCAATCCGAGGATTGAGTTGTAATAATTGTAGTGATTCCTGTAGGCGATTAATGTTCAAAGGTTTATAACCAGCCATCGCAATGCGCGATCGCACATAATTTGAACTTAACCGCCCTTTGACTATGTTAACTTTGATGTCTTCTAAGCTACCTTCTAATACCTGAATTTTAACGATCCCCGATTGGATTTCTTGACTAGGTATGTAGGCTCCAGATGTAATATACCCCTGTTGCAGATAAAGTTGAGTGATTTGATTTGCAGCTTGCAGCAGTTCTGCAAAGGTAATCGATTTACCAACAAAATCAGCCGTCGCCTGCTGTAACTGTTGTTGACTAAAAACTGTACTGCCAATAAACTCAAATTTCTGCACAACAATTGTGCCTGGTACACTCTGGATTTCGTCAGGGGTTTGTGGTGGTGTCGGTGGAACCTGGAGTGGTTTTTCTAAAGGTGGTAGAGGCTGGGGTTGGGGTGGTTCTGGTGTTGGCGTCACCGGATTTATGGGCTGTCCCCAAGCAGAGGATGTAGTGAAGAGTAGAGAGAGTAGGGAGAGGGTGGTAGATGAAGAGAATTTGTGTCCCCGGATTCTGGCCTCTTTACGTCTCAGTAAGTTCTTTCTAATTAGCATGACATGACGATGAACTTAATCCAGAATTGTAGGGGGAAGATGTAGGTGTAGCTGCTGTGAGGATGACTGCACCTTTGGAGTTAATATACCAACCTCTGGCGATTGGTGGTAATTGTTGAGTTTGGTTGGTTTTGGTGGCGATCGCTCTACCAGAAATCTTTTCTGCTTGACTCGGGTAAGATTCAAAACTCAGTAATGCTTCACTACTGAGTGGTTCGCTTGGTCGAGGTGGCAATCCTCCCCGCCCAGTGATAATAAACTGACTCTGTCCCTGTTTTCTGTCCGCCGGACAGACTTGTGCTACCACTTCTTCAGGTTTATTAATCTCCTGCGGCAAGTCAAGAACTTCTTGATTTGTACTAGTATTTGGTGTCAAAATTTCTACTTGCCCATCTACCCCTAACTGAGAACTAGCACTAATCTGACATTCTGGACACACAAATAGACCTTGTGTATTAATATTGATATTTCCTCCCCTACCCTGAAATGCATTAGCAGTGATTTTGCTACTTTCTAATAGCACCACAAAGTCAGCCGGACTAAAGCCAGTAATCGTGATGTTACCACCGTTACCACTGCCGCCTGCTTCCGCAGATATCTGGCTACCATGGCGCATTTCTAGGGAATTCGTTTGCAAGAAAATGTTACCACCTTCACCAGATGTGGTTGCCGCTGTGATGCTACCTCTGTTATCCAAAAAAGTAGAGTTAGTATTAATTCTGACACTGCCCGCATTACCTGTTCCCTGGTTTCTCGCGTTCACTTGACCTTCATTTGTAATCCTCAATTTTGGTGTGTTGATTGTCACGTCACCAGATGAACCACTCGGAACAGGCGGTAATCTAAAAAGTTGTCGGGCAATTTCACTCTCAATATTTGCACCAGCACTGATCAGACTGGATTTACCATCAACCTCAACATATTTAGAAGCATTAATAGTAACATTTCCTGCTGAACCACTAGCAGCAGTCGAAGAATCAACTCTACCGCCATCTTGGACGATCAGTTTTGGTGTATTGATAGTCAAGTCACCACCATTACCGATATTCAGCGTCGAAACACCAATTAAACTACCTACTGATTGACTTGGTTCTTTACCAATAACTTGTATTGATTCTGTGGCATTAACGGTAATATCTCCACTAGAGCCACTTCCAAAAGTACCAGCGCCTACCCTCGCTCCATTGAGAACCTGCAATTTCCCAGTGGAAAGATTGACATTTCCTGAGCGTCCAGAACCAAACGTAGAACTAGCAATCAAACTAAGCGCGTTAGGATTGAAAGGTGCAAACCCGTCTACTTGCACTAAGCCTGAAACATCCACATTGATATTACCACCTGCTGCATTCGTAAAGGTAGCAGTTGAAATACCAGCACCATTCTTAACTATTAACTCTTGGGCTGAAATATTAATATCTCCGCCTATGTCACCTCCAACAGTGAAAGGAGAAAAGAAAGTAGGTTGTCCTCCTCCGAAGGTTCCTCCTAATTCTGATCTAATACCACCACCACTATTAAGAAAAATAGACTGAGCATTAATTTTGATGTCGCCGGATATTCCTGAACCTTGATTACTCGTTGTCACCAACCCTCCATCAGTAACACTCAACTTCCCTGTGTTAATGATCAAATCTCCAGACGCTCCACTTGGGACAGGAGGTACTCCAAGAATCTGTCGAATGGTTTCGTTCTCAATAATGGCTGCGGAACCAATCAAACTAGGATTGCGACTCCCTGGGACTGTGCCAGTCACCTCTACTGATTGGGGAGCGTTGATGGTAACATTTCCTGCTGAACCACTTGCAAAAGTGGAAGCATCTATTTTACCACCACCCCGAACTACAACTTTAGGTGAGGTGATACTCAAGTTGCCAGCATTCCCAGCATTGAATGTTGAAACTGCGACGATGCTTGGTAAGAATCGGGATGGTTCTACTCCAGTAACTTCTACTAATTCAGTTGCATTAACGGTTACATCTCCCCCAGAACCAGTTCCAAAGGTACCGGCGGTGATTAATCCCCCGTTAACAACGCTCAATCGCCCCGTTGAAATAGTCACATTTCCCGAATTGGTGGAACCGAAAGTTGAAGCACTAATCAAACTCTGCAATGCAGGATTTATCGGTGAAACTCCAAACACTTGCACTGATTCGGGAGCATCCACATTAATATTGCCGCCTATTGCATCCCTAAAAGTGCTAGTAGATATTTTAGCCCCACCCCGGATATCTAATTGTTGGGTTGAAATTGCAATATCCCCACCCTTGGGAACTGGTAAAGTTATCGGAGAAAAAACATCAGGCTGTCCTATGGCATTTGCTGAACCCAATTCCGATGTGATACTTCCTCCCTGATCCAGAAAAACCGAACGAGCATTGATTCTGATGTTTCCAGAGGCTCCAAACCCATTATTGCTTGCTGTAATGAGAGCGCCGTCTGTAACAAGTAATTTACCTGTGTTAATTGTCACATCTCCAGAGGCTCCAGAAGGATAGGGAGGCAGTCTTAATAATTGCTGCAAGGCGGGATCAACGGTATTAGCAGAGGAGACAATCAGACTGGGATTGACAGATCCTGGGACTGTACCACTGACTTCTACTGCTTCTTTAGCGTTGATTGTAATACTTCCGGCTGGACCACTCGCCAAGGTGGAAGCATCTACTCTACCTCCATCTTTAACAACCAAACGCTGAGTATCAATCGTCACATTACCTGCTGAACCGGGGCCTCCTGTACCGGCGGTAATCTGGCTAGGTGCAAAGACAAATGGGGTAAATCCAATCAGTTCGACTAACTCAGATGCATTTACAATGACGTTTCCACCTGAGCCAGTTCCAGCTGTGATCGATGCAATGTTACCTCCATTTGTTGCTGTGACACGTTTGGTTGAGACTGTAAGTGTTCCCGCATTTCCAGCGCCGTAGGTTGCAGCAGAAATTGTACTAAAACGATTGGGATTTACTGATGAATATCCAAGTACTTCTAAAGACTCAGCAGCATTTATACTGATATTACCACCAGGAGCAGGAGTATAAGTAGCAGCAGATATAACTGCTCCATCTTGAACTACTAAGCGCCCAGTTATAATATTGATGTCTCCGCTTTTGCCACCTCCAATGGTTTCAGCAAATATGTTGGTGGAAATTCGCCCATCTGGTGTGGTACCAATTAATCGCAAAGATTCAGATGCATTGACGTTGATGTTTCCTGCTGATTGTGTACCTTGGGTTTGAATTAATACGGCTGATCCATCTTGAAGTGTAATATTTCTACCTTGTAACTGGATAGAACTGCTACCAACTCCACTAGTATCTGTAATCGCGCGCGATCGCATGTCAATATCTTTAAAGCTAGACACTCCTGTATAGTCCAAACTCCAAACTTGACCAGGGTTAGCAGCAAGATTAACGAAAGAATTTCCACCGACGCTACCTAATTCAATTCGTCCTCCTGCTGCTGTGATCACACCCCCATCTAAGGTGATATCTCCGCCTACTAAACCTAAAGTTTGACCAGGTTGTACCTTTAGCCCGGTAGTATCGCCCCTCGTAAAAGGTGAGAAAATTTGACTTTCAACTGATAAATTGTGACCCTGACCTTGAACGTTGATTGCTGCTGGATTTTGACCAAATTGTAAACCAACTGGCACACTAATTGTTAATAATGGTGAATTTTGAAGATTTGTAGCACTAAATTCTGTGCCATCAGCAAATTTAATACTATTAGCTGTACTTCCTAAAAAAGAACCGCCTATATTTAGTTGGGCATTAGGACCAAAATTAATCCCACTAGGATTAATCAAAATTAAATTTGCTCCATAATTTTCTCTTATTAATCCATCAATATTAGAAATTGAGCCACCTGTGACTCGATTGATAATGTTGACAATACTATTACTATTAGTATTAGCAGTATTTCTAAAAAAAGCTTCGCTGCCAGTAGGCACGGAAAACTCTCGAAAACTATGGAATAGGTTGCTCCCAGCTTGTGTCCCTCCAGTAATTTCAAAGATATTATTAATTTGATTGACACTAGTTGGTACAGTTCCGTCTGGAGAAATTTGGGCTTGAACTAAATTACCAGCAAATAGATAGCTGATAGCGGTTTTAAAGAGTAATAAAAGACATCTATTTACCTGTTCCATCTTTAAAAATAAAATTATACAGATGAAGATAATTGAAACTTATTTTAGTTCTCTTTTTGTGTATTACTTAAGTAAAATTAACTAAAAAATAGTATAGTAAGACTAAATTTTTAGTCAATATTTAAGGAAGCAACTTTAAAATGAACAAACGCTTATCTTGGCTCACTATACTAGGAGTAAGTTCCATACTTGCATCTCCCGCTGTAGCAGTGGTTGCTCAACCCAGCAAAGTTGCATATACCATGAAGGTGACGTGTAAGACAAATACTGCTATACCTACAGTGGTTGCTAGCTTTTCCGAGCAAAAAAGCGTCAAAGATTTAAATATTTTGAGTTTCCCACCTGAATATTTTTCATCCCAAGCTGCGGTGCAAAACTGTGAGAAAACAGCTCAGACTTTGCAAGCACTATATCAAACAGGTCGTGCCAAATACCTCACTAACGACAAATCCAACGCTCAACCTGTAATTTGTGCTGTAGAACGCAGGGGTGTTGGTTGCAATCATTACAGCGCTCAGGTATTATTCACCCTGAATGAAAAGGTAAATTCTTCTCAAGCTTTATACCAAATGCTTGGTAGTGATTTTAAGCAATCACAACCCCCTGATTCTAGGACTGTTGGTAAAATTTACACTGATATCAAACCTCGGTGGTTAAGATTTTGAACCTGATCGAGTACAATTACCTTTTGCTTGCTCTGCTGCTTGGTAGTCTGGTTTAAGTTTGACAGCTGCTTCGAGAGCAGCGAGTCCTTCATCAACTTGGGAAGACTGACAATAAGTTATTCCTATGTAGTATAGAGTTTCTGCTTTTTGAGTATCTGTCAGACGAGATTGAGTCAATATTTGTTGAAATTGAGCGATCGCTTGTTTGTGCTGCTTTAAACTTTGGAATGCTAAACCCCGCCCCCGCAAAGCAGTAAAATATTTTGGATCGTTGACTAAAGCCTGATCAAAAGCAGTAAGTGCTTCTTTATATTGTTTTTTGTGCCATAAGACCTTACCTTTATGACTAAAAGCAATTGCTAATTCTCTGGTCATGTTTTCTGGGGGATTCAGTTTTTGCTTTTCTTGGAGCAGACCAATTGCTTCATCAATAGTCACCAGTGCTGTATCAAATTGTTTTAATGCTAATAACGATTCAGTTTTATTAATCCAAAATACAGGGTCTTTGGTGTCAAGAGTCAAGGCTGAATCAAAAGCTGAGATCGCCTCATAATATTGTTGGAGGTTATATAGTGCTTCTCCTTGACAATTCCAAGCATAGACGGCTTTTGGTTCTATAATTGTAGCTGTAGAGCAAGACTCTAACATTTTGCTATATTCTTGTAAGCCAGCGAGTGCATAACCTCGGTTAGTCCAAGCTTGATAGTAGTTGCTATCGATGTTTAAAAGTTTGTCATATTTGGCGATCGCTTTTTTATATTCTCCTTGATTAAACAGTTCATTACCTTCTTGAAAAATAATACTTACCTCTATATTTTTATAAATATTGAAGCAAAGTGCGCTAAATCCAGCTATTGCTAGCAACAACCAAATCACTCTCAACATGAAGCTTCTGGGATTGGAAATCCAATTTCTGGCTTCAAGCATAGCAATTGCTATCAATGATTTTTTAGTATTAATTCTAGAATTGATTGCAGGTGAAACCTCAGCTATATTTGCTAACTGTTGCTCAACCCAGTTTAAATTAAAAACAGATTGATAAATCCGATTAGCTACTTTTAATTTATGATCTTGTTTAACTACTATTCCTATATTCAATAACTCTGTTTCGACTAAGTCATCTTCAAGTGAATATTTTCCCTGTTGTAATATTTGCTGATATGTTCTCAACAACCATATTGGATTACATTTTTGATTCCCAACTAAATCGTCGTAAATTTTTTGCAAATGTTCAGCAGCTACCTGACTTTCCCAATTTTTAATCAAGCGATTTTGCACCAAATTTTCGACTGTGGATGCTTCTTCTCCAACAGCAATAAAATTTGTATATTCAAACAGCAATTGACAAACCTTTTTAGTCAAAAAAAGCTGATAACCAGTCCACCTCAGCACTTCTTGTACTAATGTTTCTGGGTTACTAGCTTTCTCATTTAAATTAAAAATTTTAATGGTATTTTGGATCAAAGGTTGTAATTGCTCTAATTGTTGATTGATCCAATCCAAATTAAAAATAGATTGGTAAATTCGGTTAGCTACTTTTAATTTATTGTCTTGTTTAACTACTATTCCTATATTCAATAACTCTGTTTCGATGGGATTGTCTTGAGCCGATAATTGTCCTTGTTGTAAAATTTGCTGATATAGCCTTAGTAGTTGTGTAGGATTGCAGAATTGATTTTGGACTAAACTTTGTTGAATTACTTGCAAATGTTCAGCAGCTATCTGACTTTCCCAATTTGTAATCAAGTGATTTTGTACTAACTGCTCAACTATTGTTGCTTCTTTCCCAGCAGGAATAAAATTTTCATGCTCACAGAGCAATTGACAAACTTTTTGGGTTAAAAAAGATTGAGCGCCTGTCCAAAAAAATACTTGTTCGAGTACAACATCTGGATGAGTTGCTTTTTTATCTAGTTTAAATAATTTAGTAGTGTTGTGAATCATGGGTCGCAAACGTCCTAATTCTTGCTCGACCCAATTCAAATTAAAAATAGATAGGTAAATGCGGTTTGATATTCTTAATTTATTTTCTTGTTTAACTACTAACCCTAAGTTCAACAACTCTGTTTGAACTGGACTATCGTGAACTAGTAATTCTCCTTGTTGCAAAATTTGCTGATACAATCGCAGCAACCATATCGAATTATATTTTTGATTAGCAACTAAACCGTCGTGAATTGTCTGTAAATGTTCAGCAGCGATTTGAGTTTCCCAATTTGCTATCAAGTGATTTTGTATTAACTGCTCAACGACTGCGGCTTCTTCACCAGCAGTAATAAAAGTTTTATAATCAGACAGCAACTGACAAACTTTTTGGGTAAGTAAAGGTTGAGCGCTTGTCCAAGCCAGCACTTCTTGTACTAATATTTCTGGGTTACTAGCTTTTTCACCTAATTTGAATAATTTGATGGTACTGCGAATAAAAGGTCGCAAATGCGCTAAATCTTGGTGAACCCAACTCAATTTCACACTAGATTGATGATGAGAATTAGATTCTTGGATGTTTTCCTGTTGCACTGCTAACCCCCGATTTAGTAACTCGGTTTGTTTTGAGAAGCGATAGTCTGTGACTTTCGTTGAGTTCAAACTTGCTCAATTTAAGTTTGTCTTTAGGGCTTTAACCTGATTTTAAACTAACTTCACCTGTGTCCTTACCAAGGAGAAGCAGTGAAGTATTTGATTTATTTTGGTGTACACAGCTCATGTAAGCTACTTTCTCATAACCATTCTATTTGAGTTCTGGCATCTATCCATATGTTGTGAATATTAAATATACTTACGTATATAAAAAAGCTACAAAAAAATATTGACAAAACACTCATTATAAGCAATTATTTGTTTCTGCATCAGAAGTTAGTGTTCTGTGTCACATAAAATTTCAAGATATCGTGGTACACAGATACTAGCCCTGGCGACGAGAAGCAAAACCCACCTGCGCGGGTTAACATCCTGAATTTTTCATTAGTCCACCTCCGTGGACTTCCTTTCAGGAAGCTGCTACGTATCGTGCTTGTGTAGTAGCGAATTATATTCGCCCTAAAGTTTTCAAACATCCTCTAAGGTAAAAACTTCAACTAGAATTATCTTTATTCGATAATGCGGAAAAATAGTTGTAAAAAATTTCCAAAATACTTTAAAATCAGTATTCATGTAAAATGATATTAATTATTAGGCTGAAGTTCAAAGCTTAACAAGCTAAAAATACCAACATTGGGTGCTTCTATTTTTTGATTTATAGTGTGTTCCCCTCAATTAATGCAGAAGCCGCTACGCGCCTACCGGAACGGTAGAAGCCTTAGACGCGCAAGCGGCTACTTTCAGAAGCCACTACCTACGGAAGCCGCAGAAGCGTCTACGTGTCTACCGTAAGGTGGATCGCCAAGAGTGGAAGTTTATTCATTTAGTGTGGCTTCACATTAAATTGGTATTACTTGAATAGAAAACCTCATAGATATTAAGTAGAACGGCGGAAATAATTCAAGGTTTGTAGTGAGGACTAAAGTCCTCAAATAAGGACTGAAGTCCTTACTACGAAATTAATTCCCAATTTTTTACATTCATTAACATAGTTCGATTTATTCCCACCGACTTACTTATCAATCTTTGCTTTTTAAAATTAAAAAACATCACAGATGGACTTAGTGATGTATGGAAATTATTTTAAATTGCATGAGATATTTTAGTTTCATTGGAACACAGGATTAATGTTTAAATTTCATCGCAGTCATTACCAAAATATTTTTAGACCGACACAAACCAAAGCGACGACTTCAAAATTACAAAAATCTCGATGGCAGAGATTTATCACTTTTCCAATCAGCAGCAATAATCTGACAGTTTTAATTTTGTATCAATTAGGTTTGATTGTTGGGTTAGGTATTAGCTCGACTGTAATCATTAATCGCAGTTTTCAGACTCAATCACTTAAACAGGCAAAATCAGAAGTTCATACTATCACTTTTGTCACAAATAAAAGAAATGTCCCTGTAAGCAGGGAAAATCAGTCAGTAGCTGTTTTGATGCAGGTAACTAAACCAGTTAAACTGCAAAGTTTACTCAGTTCAAATTGGCTGCAATACAGCCTGACAGGAGTTTTTGGCTCAATTGTGATTGGAATTGGAACATATATATCGAAGCGCAATACCGTTCAATCAATCACACAGATCAAAGACGCCATGCAAAAATTGACAAATGGCGATCGCTCTGTCAGAGTCAAGATTCGCGCTAACGACGAAATCGGAGAATTAGTTGTGGCTTTTAATCAAATGGCAGAAAAAATTGCCCAAAAAGCAGAACAGCAAGAAAATGAAGCCATAATTGCCAAACAAATCAATAGCATTACCCTTCGCATTCGTGGATCGCTCAACACTGCACAAATTTTAAACGTAGCAGTAACAACCATGCGATCAGCAATTCAAGTAGATCGAGTCGTTGTTTACCGCTTTGCTCAAAACTGGGTAGGAACAATTGTAGCTGAGTCTGTTAACGACCAATGGACAAGTGCCTTGGGTGCAGAGATTGCAGATCCTTGTTTTGCCCAAGATTATATACACAAGTATCAAAAAGGCCGTGTCCAAGCTATAGAAAATATTTACGAAGCAGGTTTAACCCAATGTCACATTCGTCAACTTGCAGCTTTTGAAGTGCAAGCGAATTTAGTCGCACCAATTTTGCTCAATAATAAGTTATATGGTTTACTGATTGCTCATCAATGTTCTAGTCCTCGTCAATGGCAAGCATCAGAAATTGATTTGTTTAAGCAGGTTGCAATTCCCATTGGTTACGCCCTCGAACAAGCATATGTGTTGGAACAGTCCGAAAAAGCCTGTTCTCGTGCAGAATTGATTGCGATCGAGCAGAGTCAACAAAAAGAATCATTACAACGACAAATTGTCAAACTGCTACGAGATATCGAAGGAGCATCCAAAGGTGATTTGACGGTGTATGCAGAAGTTACCGAAGGAGAAATTGGGACAATAGCAGACTTTTTCAACAGCATAGTTGAGAATCTTAGAGAAATAGTCAACAAAGTCAAAACCTGTGCAATTCATGTGAATACAGCTATTGGTGAAAACGAAGGTGCAATCTACCAACTTGCTAACGAAGCCATCAAACAGGCGCTGGAAATTAACCGTACCCTCGATAGTGTCGAACGCATGACACTTTCCATTGCAGATGTTGCAGTTAATGCTCAAAAAGCTGCCGAAATTGCCCATACAGCTTCTTATACTGCTCAAAAAAGTGAAACAGCAATGGATTTGACGGTACAAAAAATCTTTAACTTGCGATCGACTATTGACGACACAGCCAAAAAAGTCAAACGTCTTGGCGATTCTTCAGAACAAATTTCTCGAATAGTTTCCTTAATTAACGAGATTGCTGTGCAAACCAACTTATTAGCAGTCAACGCTGGGTTAGAGGCTGCTAGAGCAGGTGAAGGGAGCCGAGGTTTTATGGTAGTTGCAACAGAAGTTGGTGAATTAGCAGCACGCTGTTCTGACGCTACCCAAGAAATTAAACAGATTGTCGAAAATATTCAACGGGAAACCAACGAAGTTGTCAAAGCAATGGAACAGGGAACTACCCAGGTAGTGGAAAGCTCTCGCATCGTCGAAGATGCTAAAGTCTCCCTTAACCAAATTCTTACAGTTTCTCATCAAATTGATGATTTAGTACAATCAATTTCTCAAGCGACAGTTTCTCAAGTCAAAACATCGCAAGCAGTGACCAAATTAATCACAGAAATTTCCCAAGTCTCAGAAAAAACTAGTCAATCATCACGTTCCATTTCTCAATCATTGCAGCAAACCGTGGGAATTTCTCAACAATTGGCAGCAACTGTGAAAAATTTCAAGATTCAGTAATCACAAATGACAAATAAGACCCTCACCAGTAGTTTGAGTGTTCTGACTTATCTAAGGCGATCGCTTGCAAACAAACCTGAATCTATCTACGCGAACATAATATAACAGTTAACTTCTGCCAGAATTTCGCTGACCCACGTAATACTTATGTCCTGCCAAGACAATACCCATAAATCCCCAAAGAATCATACCGGAAATTCCTAGCATACCGCTACCAAGGGGTAAGGTAGCAAAATTGGCAAGACCGATCGCACGCGCCGCAGCCATAAAAGGATCGAAGCGAGGCTCTGAGAATTGAAAGATTTGAAACAACAGCAGAATCAATCCACCCAAATAAAAGATAGCGCCAAACCAACCGAGGGTGAAAAACATATCCAAAATCCCACTATCGATCACAATTGGTTCTAAAACGCCCTTTTCATTCACAATGAATGTATTGCCGATGCCGTTACCTAAAATATTAGTCATCGCCTTACCCAAACCATCTCGATAAATCCCTTGCCTAACCTGAGCGCTGTTATCATCTTCAAGATTGGCAAAAGTTTCTAAGCGGGTAGCAATAACTTCAGCGAATGGTTCCATTGTGGTTAATGGTACAACACAAATAGCCATGATCACAACAGTTATCATCAGTCGCATTTGGATTTGTGGTTTGAGGGAAGACAGCAAGGTTACGGTTCCTATTACCCAGCATCCCCACAGAGTCCGCACCATCGTCAGCAGAAACGCCAAGTAACCAGCTGCTGCGGCTGGAATACGTACAAATTCACTACTGGTGAATAACAACAGCAAGCCCGTCATCATCATGCTGGCAAAAGGGCCAGGTGACGCCATCGTACTCCAAATCCTTAATCTAAAAGGTTCAGGATCTCCAAAGCTTGTGAGTCTTGTACTTTCTAGCCAGAATCTATCCCACTCTGGAGCAATCATAAATTGGAATACACCATAAATACCTGTCACCAAAACCCCCCAAACAAAGGTACGGATAATGGCTTGACGATACTGAGGATATTCTCGCCAATTGAAAAATATATAGAAAGCAAAACTAATCGGGGTTAACCAATCCAACATACCCCTAGCTGCGGTGAAAGGTGTAGTTTTCACAAATCCAATCAAGAAGCCATAAAATACACCCAAAAAGGCTAGTACAAAAGGCATTCCACCTTTGCGAGCAGATTGGGGAAGGTTTTTTAAGGCGGTATGTAAGGTGAGAAGGGTGATTAAATACTGTGATATTAATAAAAAACGGCTAGGATCAAAACCACTACGGAAATCTATGAGACGACTGACAAAGGGTGTAATAAACCACATCCACCAAGTCAAGCTGATGTAAAGGAGGGGATACCGTAGATAGAGAAAAACCCCTACACCAAAAGTACCTACTAGATAAATTGGGCGAGCGGCTGCACCAGCAGCGAAAATAGATACCACTACAACCAGCACTAGCCCCACAATTGCTAACCAACCTAGTAGTGACTGTTGTGGTTGCTCTGAGCTTGTTGTTGCGTAACTAGTCAAATTACCCTGCCTATAAGTCATTCGATTTTGGATTTTTAAATTTACTGGGCTTTCTCTGATGAGATGAAGCTTTGGTGGGACAACAAAGTCTGCCAAGCCTGGGCGCGTCCTTGCATAGATGCCAACCATTTCTGCCATGCTAAAGTTTTTTCTTTTGGCAAAAATCGCAGTAGTTGTAGCAAACCAAAAGCTTTGCGTGTACCAATAAGTGTAGCCCAAACCATGAATGCTACTATCCTCAGAGGTGGTAAATATTCCAGTAGAGCTAGAGTTTCATTATGTACAGCGTTTTTCCAGGCAAGGTGGTTAAAGTTATTGCGCTGATCTTCATCAAAGCGTTGGGCTGGGTAATGATCCACATTGATCAGGGGATCATAGATGAGTTTCCAATCCCGACTCCGAACTGTCAAGCTAAATGCTAGTTCAAAGTGTACTTGAGCGCCTGTACCAAGCATACGTTCATCAAAGCGCAATCCTGCGATCGCACTACGACGATAGGCCATATTCACGCCTTTGAGTACGTCTACTTCTCGCGCTGTACCCTTACCAGTATGGTGATTACCAATTACACGTCCATACCACTGTAATTTCCCTACTACTTCCGACACGCCTTGGTAGATGAGTTCATTACCCACATACACCAGATCTCGTCCACCAACACCACCAATGCGATCGTCAGACAAAAAGTGGCTTTCCATCCGCGCTAACCAATCTTGGTGGGGTGCAGCATCATCATCAGTGATGGCGATGATATCTCCAGTGGTTGTATCTAAACCTACATTCATCGCCGCCACGACACCAGAGACTGTAACTGTTGCTGCTTCTAATTTGAAGCCTGTGGGATGATAATCTTTGAGAAATGCCCAGGTATCATTATCTGTATCACGCACTACAATTACAACTTGCTCTGGTTTACGAGTTTGTTGTTCTAATGCTCTCAGACACCGCGCCAAATCCTGGGGACGACGGTAGGTAGGAATCATGACGCTGATTGTGATCACGAGCTAACACCTGCACTGAGCTTAGAAGTATTCTTGAGCCGACTTAACCAGCCTTTAACTACACCTTTTAACTTTAATGTCATGTGGAGTTGCCAATCAAATATGGG
Source organism: Westiellopsis prolifica IICB1 (assembly GCF_004323185.1). Classification (GTDB taxonomy): domain Bacteria; phylum Cyanobacteriota; class Cyanobacteriia; order Cyanobacteriales; family Nostocaceae; genus Pelatocladus; species Pelatocladus prolificus_A. The sequence continues at coordinate 484,193 of NZ_NAPS01000001.1, read as the reverse complement.
AGCAAGACCACAGGAGCAAGCTAAAAGACGTAACCGTAATGCTGGCGAATCACCTAATTCTTTTAATAAACTAATCAGTTCTGCTCGTTCATCTGCGGTGAAAATTGGAGAAAAACAAGCAGCAGCATGAATCAACGCCATCTTTTGCCGAAATTTGTCAATTATTTTGGTATCCCAACCTCTTCTTTGAAAAGCAGGGATAAAGCTTTTGTTATAAATCCAAATGTAAGCTTGCAGTTGATCGCCTTTACGCTTGGGACGTATTTTGTTGGTGTCAGTCCAAACGCGGTAATCGGCTAATATTTGATCTGAATAAACATTGCCATAACCAGCATCAGACATTCTCACTGCTAAATCATAGTCTTCACTGTACTTGAGGCGACCATCGCCATAAAACCCAACTTCTCGCAAAGCTTGACTTTTAAACATAAAAATGCTAGAAGCCGTCCGTAAACCGGATACTGACGCTTGTAGGGCTTCATCTGCACTTTGAAACTCATGCTTTCTCACTACTCTGCGGATGCTGTGTTTTTGTCCCCGTTCATCAATTTCCTGAGTAGCAACATGACCCCAACCAGCTTCTGGATATTTTTGCATCAGAGCAATTAAAGTCTCGACATAACGAGGTGCGATCGCATCATCGGAATCAAGACGGATGACATAATCGGTTTTTGGCTGACTCAAAACCCAATTACAATTAGGAGTCATGCCCAAATTTTCTGGATGGCGGTGATAACGAATTTGGGGAAATTGCTGACATAATTGCGCCATCACTTCTGGTGTATTGTCAGTACTGGCATTATCAGCAACCCAAACTTCTACATTCGGATAAGTTTGAGCGCAGGCTGTACCTACAGATTCTAGTAAATACTGCCCTTGGTTATAAGTAGGGATACAAATAGCAACTGATGGTAATTCTTGCATAAGAGAATATTATAAAAATAGGAATGTGGAAGTTAAAACTAGAGAGGGTGAAAATAACTTAATTTGCCTCTCACCATTTCAAAAAATACTTATTAATCCCTGAATTTTGTACTTTTTGTGGTTTATTCAATATAGATATCTTTTTGTTAGGAATAAATCAAGTTAATCTTCCTGTTGATTAGTCCTATTTCCTGCTACTTCTTTTGATCTTTAAGATGATTTAACTAACTCTTCAAATACATCCACATAACTCTTTGCCATTAATTGCCAACTATGTTGTTCAGCAAGAGTTCGAGCAGCCTGACCCATTTGACTACGTAAGGTGCGATCGCTCGCCAAAAATGATAGTGCTTGTGCTAAAGCTTCTGTATCATTAGGATCTGACAGTACAATCCCTGCTTCTGGTTTTACCAGTTCTGCTGCACCGGTAGTTACCGCAGTAATTACAGGTAAACCACAAGCCATAGCCTCAATCACCACTAATCCAAAAGGGTCATAGCGGGAAGGAAAGACCAAAAAGTCTACCGCTTTCATTAACTCCGGGACATCATCACAAAGTCCCAGAAAATATACTCGCTCATTTAACCCCAAGGATGCAGCTAGTTGTAAATAGGGGCTACCTTCCGTAATTCCCGCAACTGCTAAATGTAAATCTGGCACTTTCACTAAGGCATGTAAAACCGTATCCAAATTTTTGCGTGGAATTCTAATGTCTCCCGCAAACAGCGCCAGGGGTACATTTTGGGGGAGATTCCATCGTGAGCGATCGCTCACTCCGGGTGAAAACTCTTGCAGGTCAACACCATTAAAAATTACTTGCAACCGTTCTGGTGGCACACCTATTTCCAATAAATCCTTTCCGACTTTATCAGATACAGCTATAACTACCTGTGCTTGCTCAAAAGCTGATTTTTCCCAACGTGCATTCATCGATGTATACAGCCATTGGTAAAAATCGTATAAAACTCCCCGTGTATTTAGTAAATTCTTCAGTGACTTTGGTTTAGCCCCAATAGCAGAGAATTTCAACCAAGAGCTGTGAACAAAATGCACTGCATTCACATCAGCAGGTGCTGTTGTAATTGCACCATTAGCTTTGACTACATCAAATTCACCTCGGTGTTGACGTAGCCAATGACCACTCCGCCAGGAGAAAATCATATTGCGAAAAATTTCTGTCGGCCAGCCTTTAACAGGAATATTAATCCATCTGACTTGGCTATGCTGCTGTAACTCTGGAGCCACTTGGCTGGCTAACAAGATAACATCATAACCCCGACGAATTGCTTCCCAGGTAACTTCATAGTTAACTCGACCCTGACCATTACCTTTGACAACATTGTGGGTAACAATGCAAAGTTTCACGTTCACTATCCTCTAAAATCAATTTTCTGCTTAACTCTTAAATTCCAGATGGCAGTAATAATCTTTGAATCCGAGAACGTCGAATAATTTCCGGCCAAGCTTGGATAGCTTTGTTTTTAAATAAATATCTTGACATTTGTAAAAAGTATATAAGCAGAAAAGCTATCAATTTTAAAGGGTTAGGGAACAAATCTTTATAGCGTTTAATACCAATGTAAAGACGAGCCGCTTCAATATTTAAGTCATAATAATTCAAGCCACCAATATCCAGATCAGATGTACCAGTTGCCAAGACACTGTTTACTGGATAAATATCAGCTTTTAATTCTGGGCAATATAAAATCTTGTAACCACGCTTAATTGCCCTCAGAGCAAGTTCAGCATCTTCATAACCAAAAAAGATATTTTCATCCCATTGTTCTTGGGTCAAAAAATGTCTGGGAAACACAGTAGCGTGAATAACAACAGTTTGAGGAGTATCATCAGTGGGTGAAAAATGTCCTTGAAAAGTGAGTCTAGCTGGTACAAAGTGGGCATATTCGTTTTTGCTAGTACCTGTCAGGATAGTCTGATTTCTTTCCTGGGTTGACATCTGCGAATATCTTTCTATAGCCACACTAAAAAATTCTGGCTGCACACAAATATCATCATCAACAAAAGCAACAAAATCAGTTTCCGATTCTGGAATTGCATTTACTGCATTGTTGCGGTTAGCGCAAACACCACGACGAGGTCCCTGGATATAATTTGTACCTGGATATTTCTGAACAACTTGGTAGTTTGCTTCTTGTACTTGTGGATCACTAGAGTCATCAGAAACAACAACCCTGTGGGGTTTTACTTGAGAATTCCAAAGTGCTTTGAGGCAAATATCTAAGGATTCTGTACGATTTCTAGTTGTGATGCAAGCGGAAATTCGCATTTATTTTTACCTATAACTTGAGAATAGGGAACGGGGGAAGGGGATCGG
>NZ_NAPS01000001.1:420356-480874 GCF_004323185.1 Westiellopsis prolifica IICB1 | reverse complement strand
GGGGATCGGGGATCGGGGATCGGGGATCGGGGGAAGGGGATCGAGGATTGGGGATCGGGGATAAACTTGGCAACAAATTTATAACCTACAGGACTTACGCAAGATGTGATCGAAAACCTTATTCTTGCGTAGCGGTAATTCATGAATTACCGCAAATGCGCGTTATGTTTTCCGTAAGTCCTGACCTATCTGTGTTTATCTGTGTTTATCTGCGTTCATTTGTGGTTGATATTTCATTCCATCGTTGTGGGCAAAAAGCCCGTGGGGTATAACTTTAAATATTTTTATAGTCTTTTAAAATTTAGCGGCTATTTTTGGAGGAGTAAAACTCACCATTAATGCAGCTATAGTCCGTAAATTAAACTGTTGACGTAAGGAACGCCAAAGATAGGGGCGTGCTTGTTTAGTTTGTTCAGCTCGCATTAAGCCAATTCCTAAACTTGTGCTGACTTTTACCCATTGCTGTCGAAAATAGGTTTTAAATTCTTGGAGATTTTCATCTTCCATAAATCTCTCTAAGCAAAACATATCTGCTTGAGATTTACGAATTTTTGCTTGATAATTAAGCCTACCACTTTGTACTGTTTCTGTTTGGTCATGCCTACGATATCGAGTTAATTTTTCAGGACAATAATAGGCTCCCATCCCAGTGCGACAACACAAATAAGTTAAATAAACATCCCATGAACCACCAACTTCTGGAGGAATACTATCCCAATCTATGGCATCATTACGAATCACAGCAGCCATTGCAGAAGCTATAGCTTGATCTACCAAGCCAATTTTGTAGAAAGGTTGATAAATACCTTCAGGTAAATCTGCCCGTTTAAATAATTGAGAACAGTATTCTGTTAGATAATCGTCAATTGTGCCATCAGCATTAATGACGGAATGATCACAAAAAGCAAGTACTAAATTCGGATTTGCTTCTAATGGGGGAATAAGCTTTTCTAAAAAGTTTTCTTCCCATAAATCATCATCAAGCAAAGCCGCAACGTACTTTCCCTGTGCCATTTTAAAAGCTTTGATGGTGTTAGGGAGCATACCTAAGTTGGTTTCGTTGCGTGAGAAACGAATACGTGGGTCATTAAAAGATTCCACAATCGCTTGGGGGTTTTCCGGACTGCAATTGTCAGAAACAATAATTTCTATATTTTGATAGGTTTGGCGAGTAGCACTTGTTAAAGCTTGTTTTAAGTAATCTGGACGATTGTAAGTGGGCGTAATAATGCTGACTAATGGTGTTTCTGATTGAGAATTTATATTCATGGCTTGAAAATATGTATATAAATTAACTAGTAGTTGTGCTTTTTCGTAATAAAAATAATGCGCTATTCAATAAGAATAAGCGAGAAGCCGATCGCACAACTCGAAAAGATTGACTGTAGGTAAGGGCGGCTTGAATTTGAGCGAATGCTCTGGATGTATCACCTATTTTTAGTAAATCCGTGGCGGTTTCCAGGGCAAAGAATGCACAGTTTTGTTTAGCGTTTTGATAAACTTTTTTGGGTACTCTATCACCTAGATATGATTCAAAACTTTTGATCACCTGATACAAAGATTGAGCATAATGACCATCCGCAAGATTGGTAGAGGTGCTAGAAGCTAAGTGCATTCGCCATGTCGCCAAAGGTTCAGCTTCAAACCAAACTGGGTAATTAGCAAAGATTCTCACCCACATCTCCCAGTCAATACACAAACCACAGCGACTATCAAAGGCGCCTAGTTTTTCGTAGACTTCCCGACGTACTGCTATGGATGGTGGTGAAATTCGACAAACATCAGCAATCTGCTCTAACCACTCACTTGGTAAAATTCCACTTTCAGGTTGTTCGAGGTCAGTAATTTTAATCCAATGACCATACTCATTCATGAAAATGGTACGACAGAAAGCTGCACCAATTTCTGGGTGTTTGTGGAAAGCACGTCCAAGGCGTTCGTAAAATCCAGTTCTGACAAGATCATCAGCATGGAGAATGTGAACTAAATGACCGCGAGATAATTCTATACATGTCTGAAAGTTTTTCACCATACCCACATTTGTGGGCTGGCGATGAAGTTCAATGCGATCGCTTCCTAATTCGCCAATTATTTTTCCTGGATCATCTTTAGTAGAGCAATTATCAACAACAGTGATCTGCATGACTTCTCTACCTGGGTCTTCTGCTAGTACGCTAGCTAGTGTTTCCCGCAGATAGTTCCCACTATTATATGTTGGGATCATTACTGACCACAGAGGACGTGGTATATCTTTGGAAACAGGTGGAACTACGGGAAGATGGGGATTTGGTTCGTTGGTCATAAAATTATGAGAATTTAATGAAGGATTTTGTGTGCGAGCCAACTACGAACTTTGAGTGTCCCTGATAAGTCTGAGATTCAAGTATGTCTTAGTGAATAATTGAGATAGTAGTTACACCTGTGTCCTAAAGATGTATTTTTTAATACTAAACTGAAGCTTTTTCTAGCGGTGACTTTGGACGAATTAGAAAGCTTATGCTCTTGACTATTAATCTAAACAGAAAGTACATCCGCTCTTGAATGCTGTAAAAAGGATAGCGTAAAATTATACCACATATGGCGAACATTTCTGATGCATTCCATTTACCTTGCCAGTAATAAATAGTACGTCGGTAGTCAAGGTTTCGCATCAAATTTACTCTAGCAGGATAATTTATACGCTCTAAAAAAGCATTTACTCCTTGGTTAGTTGTCTCCATAGCAGCTTGCCAACTTGCGTGATCTTCGTTGGTGAATGTCTGACCTTGCTGACTAGCGTGATAGTTTTTACCATGTAAGCGATAACTACCTAATACCTCTTTCAGGTATTTAATATTACCTAAAAAGGCAGTGCAGTAGATCAAACAGCCATCAGCCCATAACCGCCAAGTTTTTGTATCAATTGGCAGAACTTTTGTTAAGGCACTGCGGCGGTAAGCTAAAGCAGAAGTGGGAGGATAACACCAGGAATTTCCTGTATCGAGAATTAATTTGGCTAATTCTATGTTGGGAACTCGCCCACGTGTATAATTTTTATCTAATAATTTATCTTCGGCATCAATACTTTCTAATAAATGCATGACACCGACTATATTTGAGTCTTGAAATACCTCAACAAGGCGTTGTAATTTATTGGGTTTCCAAACATCATCAGCATCCAAAAAGGCTATAATGTCACCACTGGCTGCGGCAAATCCAGTGTTAAATGCAGCACCTTGTCCTTGGTTGACTTGAAAAATACCTTTGACTCGATCTGGCGATCGCTCTTGGTATTGGTTGATTACATCACGACTGTTGTCTTTAGAGCCGTCATCGACAACAATAATTTCAAAGTTTTTATAAGTCTGTGCCAAAACTGATTCTATTGCCGCAGGTAGATAGCGAGCATAGTTATAGTTAGAAATAATCACGGAAACTAGCATTTGAGTTTTATTAACTTGAGATTAGAAGGTTGATAAATTGAGCAAATTTTCCGCAACCTTTTGAGGAAGATTGAGGCTGATTTTACAGAATAAACACTTAGTTTAAATTTCAAGCCTCATATATAATGAGGCAGGTCAATAGCTAAGTGGTGGAAGTACCCTGATTAGATTCGTATTGCGCCTGATGATATTTCCAGAGTTTGCCACGTTGTTCTAGCAAATCTTGGTAATTGCCTTGTTCTACAACACGACCGTGTTCTAGTACAACGACTTTATCTGCTTTGGCGATCGTAGAAAGACGGTGAGCGATCGCAATCACGGTTCGACCAACAGCAAGTTTTTCCAGAGATTCCTGAATTAACTTTTCTGTGACGGAATCTAAAGCACTTGTGGCTTCATCTAAAATGAGAATTTGGGGATTGCGTAATAAGGCTCTAGCAATGGCAATTCGCTGTCTTTGTCCACCAGATAAGCGTACACCGCGATCGCCTAATACTGTATCAAAACCTTCGGGCATTTCTTCAATAAATTCAAGTGCATTTGCTAAACGTGCAGCTTCTCGAATTTCTGCTTGAGTTACCCCCGTTGTTCCGTAGGCAATATTGTTACGAATAGAGGTGTTAAAAATAAATGTATCTTGACTGACTACAGCCATTTTTCGCCGCCAAGAATCAATCTCAAATTCTCGGACATCGACTCCGTCTACCAAAACCTTTCCTTCTGTGGGATCGTGGAAGCGAGGGATCAAATCAGCTAGGGTTGATTTTCCAGCACCCGTAGATCCAACCAGTGCTGTCATTTTGCCTTTCTCTATAGAAAGGGTGACGTTATGCAAAACTAAACTTTCGCGATCGTAGCCAAAATCTACAGAGACTACATCAATTGCTCTTTGTAACTCCCGAAATTCAATTTTGCCATTTTGAAAGTAAACTTTATCATCAGGCTTCAGTAAATTTTGAATATTATCTATTGCTCCTCCTTGACTACTAATAAATGCTGTTGTGCCATTGAGATCTTGAATCATTGGCATAATCCGAAGCAGCACAAAGAAGAAAGTCAATAATTCGCCGATCTCCATGAAATTACTAGTGGTGACAAAAATAATCATGCCAATCATGATCATTGTCAAGGAAGCTTCCGCAGCAGGTTTAGGAATATTAGAAATTAAAAAGTTCTTTTTCCATGCTTGGACGACATTTTCGCTGGCATTATAAAATCTTTTCCGCTCAAAGTCTTGAGTAGAAGATGCCTGGACTGTGCGGATACCGTTGAGAAATTCTAAAGCTATGGAAGTAAATTTCCCGTTAGCGATAGAAATGCCAAAACTAATTTCTCTAATTCGTTTATTTAGTGTGGAAATACCAACAGCTACAAGACTAAATAATAGAAATGAAAAAACTGTGAGCTGCCATGATAAGACAAACAGTGATATAGAATAAATAAATAAAGTTAAAGCTCTGGTGGTTAGAAAAGCTAAACCTCCAAATATCTGTCTTACTCTTAAAATTTCAGTAGTGAGAACATCAATTAATTCACCAGATCGCTTTTTGGCAAAATAGACTAAACTTTGAGCTTGTAACTGCTCAAAAATACGTTTAGACAGACTATCTGCTAAATGAACTTCACAAAACTGATTGAAAATTTGAGCGGTATAGCCCAGAGATATACGTAGAAAAGTAGTAAAGATAATAAGAGCAGATATTCTGTATAATCGTTCATTACGAAGGGTGTTAACCCCTAAAATAGACACATCAAACCATTGAATCCCTGTTCTTACAGGCTCGGCATTGGGAGTTGTTAAGCTTTGTAAAAAAGCAAGTAAAAAACCTAAACCGAAACCCTCAAAAGTTGCCGCCAAAAACGAGAACACCAAAGCAGCAATTATTAGCCGTCGAAAGTTTTTAAACTCTCTTAAAACGAAGCTGTTGTTTTTCCAAAAACTAGTAGCTTGCAGTAATCTACGGGTAAGTAGAGATATTTTTCGGGGCATAGTTATTTTCTATACAACTTCTGGAGTATGAGCAAAATATCATAAAGCAAGTATCAAGCAAGTCAAAAATACAAAGCAGAGTCAAACAATTTTGGATTTTGGATTTTAGATTGCGGATTGAGTCCCAGAATTTATCCGCTTTCTTGTACCATCAAGAAATTACTGGCCATATGATAGTTTTCATAAAACATTAGGCTAGAGAACATCAGTGACTATAGTCCTGAGTCTTTGACCCTGCTTTAGATGTGAGTAATGAGTAGGATGTAAACATCCTACTCTACATAGACCAGCAAATATGTAAATGTTACATCTCGAAGCTATTTGCCGAATCCAGAATCAACTGATTAGACTCTGCTCCTTCTACCTGCCATGAACCCACAACTCCAGGTAGCTGATTTAGCTGTTGTTGTTCTTTAGCACTTAACTCCAGTGCTTCTGCCAATGTCCAGCAACGGGGTCCTGATAAACTCATTTCACCCCGCACTACATTTAGTAACAATGGCAGATTGTGCAATCCTGTTTTTCTACTCACTGGCGTGGCACGGAACTTAAATCCCCGAAATAACTTACCCCGTTCGCCAACATGCCATTCCCTTTGTAAAACAGGTTCAGAGGAAGATAAGTGCATTGAGAATGCTAATATAAATGCAAGTGGACTTGTGACTACCAACAACAGTAAGGCTACAATCCAATCAATCATTCCTCTTAAGACTTTCAATAAAGCACTTTCTGATGTACGGTACTTTTTGCTGGAATCTACACGTAAGTATATAGGCTTTGATGCTTGTTCACAGGCATTAGCCCAAAAATTTAACTTCGCTTCACCTAATTGTGGATCTATACGAACTAACTTCACTGAAGAACGTTTCAAGCAATCTGCTAATGATTGTTCATTATCTAATACAGGCAGATAAGGTTGCTTTACTTTTCCTAGAGGCTTGACTAACAACTGATCCCGTCGCCATACAAGTGTACAGTATGGGTGGCGATCGCCTTTGTGTTGTTGAGTTGCAGTGTAGCTGTTATCTAGTGGTGAGATTATTGAAGTAGTCATATGTTTTATACTTATAATTATGGTAGATTCCTAGTCTGATATCAAAGGCTTTTACACCAAAGAATCTGAATCTTATTTACTTTATTTGTTTGGAACCAAGTCTGAAGGTGATTTTAGTCAACAAGATAAATTGATAAATTATCGTATTAAGTATCTACACATCTTGTTTCCTAAATTCCCGATTGAGGAGAATGATATTTATAATAACTTCGAGATATTTGTTATTTTTTAGAGCGGATCTAAAAATTTAGATTTTTATTTTAGTATTTTTTCCATTTTGTACTTTGAGTTTTTGAGTTAATGTGCTTCAATATCTAGGATATAAGACTCAGTAAAAATAGCGGTCGTCAAAGCAAATTCTTTATTCAGTCTTTAAGGAGCTTGGGTTTTACGCAAAAAAATATTAAGTTCCTATGAATTTCCTCTGCTGTCACACCTAAAAATCATTTTTGGTTTACATATATTGGGAAATTTACAAAAATTTAATTATTACGAGTAACTCTAATTTCAGCCAAAGAAAGTAGGATTTATTTAGCATGAACCAAAAACTCGTTTAAATTTTTGACTTCGGAAAAGGGGTATAGGGGTGTAGGTAAAAAATTTATTCGCCCGCTAGTAAAGTCTGGACTAATAATCCAAGTCTACTTAAAGTACAATACAGTTCAGATCAGATAATTGATCTAGCGAAAAAATTTGTACAGACTAGCACCTGCTAGTCTGTACACACGGAAAACCACGCTAATAAACAAAAAGCTAGCGCTACCCCCATGGGAGTAGCGCTGAATTTTCCATTTTTGATCTAGCTGGCTTATTCTTCCATTGCTCTTTGCAATGCTAGTGAGTGTTGTTTTGCATAAGGTACATAAGTACTGCCAGAATCTGAGACTCCATTTGCCACAACACCAATGAGATTTAATCTACTGAGCATAGCTGTAGCTTGTGCCAGTTGAGTCCTGGTGACTCTACCAATGCTAGCTACCATGATCACACTGCGACAAGCTGAAGCTGTGAGTAGAGCATCAACTAAACCAAGAACTGGAGGAGCATCTACTATTACCAAATCATAATTCTCTTCAAAGGCAGCCATCAATTCTTCCATACGAGGAGAACTCAACAAATTAGCTGGATCAGCTGGTGCGGGACCCGCAGTCAAAATATCTATGTAGGATGAGCCTGCCGAAGGAATACTAATCTGATTTGGTAGAGTAGACTCACTCACCAATAAAGTAGAAAGTCCTTGTTCGTTGGGAAGATTGAGTTGTTTGTGCAGGTTGGGAGAGCGTAAGTTAGCATCAATGAGTAACACTCGTTTATGTAAACGAGCAGCACTCATCGCTAGACCTAAAGCTAAACCTGATTTACCTTCATCAGGTAATGCTGAAGTGACCATCAAAGATTTGAAGGTGGAAACTGAATTTAAAAGTTCAATATTCTTATAAATCAGATCCAGTGATTCCCAACGTGGAGGAGATTGCAGAACTTGAATTGTCCAAGGTGCAAGCACCTCAGGCTTACCAAAGGGTAATTTGAAGACTGATTCTCTAGTTTTAGCAGGTGGTAACTTGGGAGTACTTCCCAATACAGGTAAAGAAGTCTGTCTTTCTAGTTCAGCAGTCGTATGAACAGAATCATCAGACGCGTCACGAATAAAAGCAGCTACACCTCCTAACATCAGCCCAACAACTGCACCCAGCATCAAATTTTGATTGAGGTTGGGACCCATAAAAATACCCTTACGAGGTGGTTCCACAACTTCCCAGTTAAATCCTCCTTTGTCAAGTTCCTGCTGTAACTGTTGTTGTGCTTTTAACAGTTCTTGCAATCTTTCACGACCAAGTAGGATTTGCGGTTGTAGACGACTATACTCTGCTAACTTAGCAGGGAAGCTTTTAAGCTCATCGCGTACTTGTTGTTCCTTCTTAGCTAAACTTTGGTCACGAGCTGCCAAAGCTAGTAAATTTGTTTGTGTCTCTACTAACTGACCAGCAAGAGTTAAATCTATTTCGCTTTTCTGTCCTTGGTTGAGGAGATTACCTCCTGATGCGTTGGTGTTACCCTGTTGTCCTCCCAGAGTGTTTCCTGCTTCTTGTTGTAATAACTCTTTCTGTTTTTGGAGTTGTTCTACTAACTTAATCACACTGGGGGCTTGATCGGTGAAGCGCAAGCGTTCCTGCGCTAAAGCCAATTGCGTTCTTTGAATTTCGTTGAGTAGTGCTTGGTAACGTGTAGACTGACTCAAACGCGCTTCTACAAGAGCATTCTGTGGAGTACTCTGCAACTGTTGTTGCAAAGATGCGTAACGAGCTCTAGCCTCTTCATACTGAGCGCGAGTTGTGCGTCGGTCTTGAAGAATAGCGTTTAAATTTTCTTCCAGAGATTCTGCTTGTGCTTCTGGGTCAATTAAATTTTGATTTCTGCGGAAGCGCTGCAAGTTTGCTTCTGCTTTATTTACTTCTTCTACTGTATCTCTTAACTGTTGCTGAACAACTCTTAGACCTTTTCTTAAACGCTCGGCTTGTTGTTGTCTGTTATATTCCAAATATACTTGTCTAATTGCATTTAGAACTCTTTCTGTTTTATCTGGATCTATATCGGTATAATCGGCTTGAAAAATATTGGTAGCAAGATTGTCTTCTCTTGTTCTTAATTGATTTAATACCAAAGCTCCCTGAATCTGATCAGTTGTTATATCTGGATACTCAGGCTTGAGTTTATCGACTGCTTTTTGAATCAGCGCCGAACTCTGCATAATATTAAGCTGAGTAGCAGTATCAACAACGACATTAGAATCAGTAAAATTACTACTAGTTGTTGCTCCTTGCGTATTTTGTTTGTAGTTAGGTTCTACTAACAGCTGCATTGAGCTTTTGTATGTTGGTGGTGTTCTTTTCGTGATCAAAGCTGCACCAGCAATACAAGTAACAAATACTACTAAAAACCAAGGAAGTCTGCGGATAAGAACCGCAAAAATTTGCCCATAACCCGGTTCTGTTTCATTAACTGGATTTACATGGGGACTCAGACTGGATTGAATCACGTTTACTATTCCTCAGCTAACAAGTCAAACTAGTGAACTGTTTAAATTACAAGCTTGATCAACAACTTGCTCAACTTTACTAAAGAAAGCTTCCTCTGAAAAGTTTGCCACTGCATGATTACGAATATCTTCGTAATCCCAATGAATTTCCTTGGCTTCTAGTAGAGCGGTTTGAAGTGATTCAGGTGTTTGCCTCTTAAAAAATACTCCTGTTTTACCGGGTATTTGAGTATCCAAGACTCCACCTGCTCCATAGGCGATGACTGGTGTTCCACTAGCATTAGCCTCTACTGGAACTAATCCATAGTCTTCTAGAGCGGCTACTATGATAGACTTAGCTTTAGCGAATAATTGCGTACGTTGGCTATCTGTGACGTGTCCTAAAAACTCTATATTGCTAAGAGCTTTTGATTGTAATCGTTCTCGCTCTGGACCATTCCCTGATATTAATAACCGCCATCCCAGCCAATTAAAAGCTTCCACTATTATATCAAGACGTTTGTAGCTAATCATCCGAGCCGAAGCTAGATAATAATCTTCTTTAGATTTTGCGAAAACAAACTTACTAGTATCAATAGGATAATTAATAACAATAGCTTTTTTCCCGTAAGTTGTTTGAATACGGCGAGCTACAACGCTCGAATTTGCTATGTAAAGGTCTGGTTCTTGTGCATATGCAAGATCTACCTTTCTCATTACTTGAAAAACTTGCTCGATTAAAGGAGCAAAATATCTATAATCTCCGTACTCCCGTAAGTATGTTTCTGTATCCCATAAAAAACGAGTAATGTTATGACAAAAGCAAATATGCTTGGCTGAAGGGTTTTTACGTACTGCTTTAGCGAAGCTGGTGCTACTGCTGATAATCAAATCATATTCCTGTAAATCTAAAGCGCGAAAGGCTGGAAAATAAAAAGGGGCCATAAGGCGAAAATATTTTGCAGCGCCAGGAACATTTTGCAAAAAAGTTGTGTTGACAATCCGTTCACCCAAGTCGATGGTTTGCTGAGGATCATACAAAGAGGTGTATATATCTGCTTGGGGGTAGCGTTTACAAAGCAATTCAAAGACTCTTTCGGCGCCGCCTCGCTGGGTTAAGTAATCATGTACTAAAGCTACTTTCATATTTTTTGTAAATTAACTCTATACAACGGCAGTAATCAAAAAATTAATTATTAACACCATACTCACGCTTTATTATTTATAGACACGTCGTAAATACAATCTGTAGACAGGAAAATCCTGAAATATTTTTTAATTTTTAAAAAACTTCTCTGTAAATTCCAGTTTTTGTAAAATTATGATGAAGTGTTGCAGAATTAACAAACAAGAGGCTATGGGTTTGTTAATGGCTTTGTATGGCTTAATCACTGAATCTCAAAAATCTATCCATCGTACTTGTTTACTAGATAAAGATATATGATGGTTTTTACCTGTATTGTTACCTATTGAGCAATTAGAGAAATTTTGCGATAAGTCTATTGCTAATTTGTCAAGTGACCAGAGTGGTAATTTGTGAAAACTTGACATACGTGATAAAGTAATTAACGCTTTTAGCCTTTTTAAAGCCGTCATATCAAAATTTTCCTTGAAATTAGAGAAAATGTTTAGTAGTATATGATCTCGTTTACGGAAATTTTAATTTTTGCAAGTAAGTAATTACGAGATACCCCAATTTACACTATCTTGAATAGCGTATTCACTAAGGATACATGCGTTTATGATAAATTTTTATTATTTTTGCAGATATTTCATTAAACTGTAAATTTAATTAATCTCATCGGGTATTTAAGAACTGGTAAAATTCGTAACCGAGTATAAATGCTGCGATCGCAAACCGATTCATCACATCAGTTTTTTCTTTTGAACCGAACCGCTGCATTTATTGAGACATATCCATTATTTTGAGTAAAAATAGCCACAATGGGCGAAATTGGCTAATTCAGTGGTTTTAGTATCTATAATTTAGATAGTGTTTTTAGTCCAGCAGTGTCTAATTTATGCTTAACTACGAACTGTGTAAGGAGTTTCAGTATATTACTTTTTTAATTGGAAATACGAGTATATAAAAAAACTAGTTATCGCGATTCTGACCAATTCTGTCGTATGAAATTAACTGGCGTTGCTGAATCGCGGGATGAATCTAGTGTAGAGACGCGATATATCGCGTCTAGTACAAAGGTTTTGGCATTACCTAAAATCATTTTATACATGAAATCAGCAACGCCAATTAATTTTTTGAAAATGCAAAAAACAAAGGGGAAAAGGATAAACATCCATCATTTTCCCTTTCCCCCTGAATTAAGAAGTATTGCTGCTACCTCTATCGGGCTTTAACCTACTTACCCAACAGCTGTCAAGATTTTAGAAGAAGCGAAATAGGCGTTTTGTTCTGCTCTAAGTTGATCACAAAGTCTACCCTCTGGTAGTTCAACATCATCGTAGGTAAGAACTTGATCCTTGGAAATATCCCGTTTCAGACGACATCCTTCAGCTAAACCCATTGGCAAGAGATTTTGCTCTTGGACTATGTTAGAGTTTTCACATTGTCCGTAGGTCATATAGTAGCCAATGCCATCCAAAGTTTCTCCTGCTTTCAAGTCAATTTTGGCGGTGGTGACAACATCAACAATAGGAGCGCCCAAGGGACTCAACACATAATCTTGGAAGAGAACAGCACGAGCAACTGACAACGGTACTTCAAAATGGCAAAGGTGATAAGGGGTGTAGAAGCTATACAGTGGACCTTCACCTAATTTGTACAAGTTGAGGTAATGCTGTTGCTTGGGATCATCGTGAGTACCAAAAACAAATACTCCTGGTCCTGGTTTGGCACCAACTACATAATCAACAATACCACCGAGTTCTTTAAGTTGGTCAACGTCATACATTTTGGTCATTTCATCAACGTGACCATTAAAGTCATATCCCAGCATTCCCCGCTTGGCAACCTTCATACCTGTACCATTGGCAACGATCGCTTGCTCGAAGGAAATTTTTGTACCATCAGCAAAGCTAGTCACCATATGCGCTTTTTGTCCCCAACGCTTGGCAAATGCTTCTTGGGTAGTGGGGTTGCGATACGGGTCTTGTAAACCCTTGATATTACCACATAATAGAGGAGTTAAACCAATACTTTTCACAAAGCGGTAAAGATTCATTTGTACTCCTGGCTGATCACCATCGCAAGCAGAGAGAATCACACCAGCTTTGTCAGCGTAAACTTTCAAAATAGAACCGATAGTACCATCAAGTTCAGCATTCATCATAATCACGTGCTTACGATGAGCGATCGCTTCCATAATCACATGAGCGCCAAACTCCACAGCACCGGTAACTTCTATTAAGGCATCAATTCCTTCCGTACGGCAAAGTAACATCGCATCTTCGGTGACAGCATAACCCCCAGTGGCGATCGCAGCTTCCAATTCACCCACACTGTTAGCGACTTGAAAATTTTCAATACCTGCTTCAGAATAAGCTCGTTTTGCTGCATCAACATTGCGGTTAGAGATCGCTACTAATTCCATACCAGGAACAGAGTTAGCAATTTGATTGGCAATTCCCCGACCCATAAAGCCTGCACCAATCATACCGACTTTTACCGGGTTCCCTGCTTCTGCACGAGCAGCTAAAGCGCGATCGACAATAATCATTTACCTACAACTCCTGTTTTTTATCTTTATAAATACATACGGGAATTCTATGCTGTGTGTATCGGTGGTCGATAGATAAAAATTTATTTTTCTCCCACCTTTAATCCACACCAAAATCTAAATTTTCGTTATTTAGAACCACCAACACTCATCATTGACATTAAAGGCCAATTCAAATCTTTTTCCGAAATTTCTGTCACTTCTAAAGGCCATTTGATGTTAAAGAAAGGATCGTCATAGCGCAGACCTCTTTCATAACCTGGTGTATAGAATTCACCAACTTGATATGTAACTTCTGCTCCATCAGTGAGTGCTTGATATCCATGAGCAAACATTTCTGGTACATATAAAGCCCGATGATTTTCGGCGCTTAGTTCTACACCAAAATGTTGTAAAAATGTGGGAGATTCAGGACGCATATCAATGATGACGTCATAGATAGCGCCTTGAGTACAACGAATTAATTTTGTTTCTGCGGCTGGGGGAACTTGATAATGCATTCCTCGCAAAGTTCCTTTTTTATGATTAAAAGAAAGATTGCATTGAGCAACAGTTGGCTTTAAACCATGTGCTTCAAATTCTTTAGCGCAGAAAGTACGAGCAAAAAAACCACGATGATCGTGCTTTTCTTCTAAATCAATAATGTATGCGTCTTTTAGTTCTGTTTTTGTGAAAATCATGATTAACCTCGTGAAATCAATATTTTAGGGCGAGAAATAATTTTTGGCGTCAGGAAATTAGTTATTATTAACTGACATACAATTTTGTTTTTCAAAAATAATCATATCTGTTTCCAGCACCTGATTATATAAATTTGTTAATTGTTGAGCATAATTAGTCTAAATCATATTACTCCATACTCAAATACTGATTTGATTCTAAAATTTAATTTTTTTTCCGTCATGATATTTTAAAAGTCTTGTTCGTTCTTTTCAGTTAAAATAATCTCTTGTGGATACCTGATATTTTTAGTTAGAAATATCAGGCTTAAGAAAATAAATTTGCAAATTAGCAAAATATGAAATTCTTTAATAGCGTGAGATACACGTACTTATTGTTAATACATAACTAGATTCAGCTTATATATGCTAATTGGAAGAGTAATACATTTGATTTAGGATTCAACTTCATTGCCATTAATGACCGCTACTTCTTTTTCTCTACCAGGTATAACAACTTCTATAACAGAGATGCTAACTAAACTTAAATAGGGAATAATTGTAGTCATTGCTAGAACAGGCCATCTTCTTAAAGCTCCTAAAAAAACTCTCCAATTATTTTTGATAAAATGCTTTAAAACCAATTTTCGACAGAACAAATTCGAGTATCCTGCTTCCATTAATTTTACATAAAGCAAAGGTAAATCAATATATTGCATTTTCAGAAGAGTTTTTGGTTCGCGCATCCAGTAACTACTACCAAAAGCACTTTCAACATAGGTATCTTTGGTAATTTTTACACTTCCATTAGCAGCACAGTATGCAGTCCAAAATACTTGAGCCTCCATATTTTTCACACCCGTTGACCATTTTTTAACAGCGTGCTGTACCAAATCTGTTTTATAGACTTGTGCAGTCATAAACCCAACACCAGAGTGATTTTCTTGGATACAGCGCTCAAACACAGTCTTACCGTTAGAACAGACTTGTTCATTTTCAACTTGATAGCAACGTGGATAAATTAAATTACCAGTCGGTTCATGACGACAAGAAAAATTAAGAATTAATAATGATAATTCTGGATGTTCTTTAATGTTTTGGACTACGTAACCTAGTGTTCTTTCCTGTATAGGATCGTCATCTCCTATTGTCCAGATATATTTACTTGTTGCTGTGTTGATACAATAAGCAATGTTCCTCATCACACCAAGATTTTCATGATTTCGATTAGCATGAAACTTAGTTTTTGGAAAACTCGGCAACCATTTCTGAATAATTTCTTGGGTATTGTCTGTGGAACAGTTATCTGAAACAATGATTTCACATTCAGATTCAAAACCATTAATTGCTTTGGCTAACCAAGCCAGTTGTTTATCAAGTAAATGTCCACGATTATAAGTAGGAATTGCAATTGTCAGTAGTGTATCCATATTTTCTTGTTGTTTCGATGAGTTTATAATTTACCATCTAATGCTTGAGAGACACACCGAGTTGGAAATTTTTACAAAAAAAGGATTGGCAAAATTGCAGATTCATGAAAGCTGATTAATTCTGAATCTGCAATAAGTTTATTTTACCAACCAAATTATGTAGTTAATATTTAGCCCAGAAGAAGTCTTTGTCAATTTGATGTGTATGAAGCAAATATTCTAATTGCTTCAAGCGAGTAAAACCTCTAGATAAGAAGACTTCCTCAGTCATATCAATTTTGGTAAACAAATCAAACAATTGTTTAGCACCTAGTTGTGCATTCCAATCACACTTAAAACCGGGTAAGATGCTATTAATTTTCTCAAAAGAGACTCGATAACTACGGTTATCTGCTCCTTGTTGACC
This sequence comes from Westiellopsis prolifica IICB1, assembly GCF_004323185.1. Taxonomy (GTDB): domain Bacteria; phylum Cyanobacteriota; class Cyanobacteriia; order Cyanobacteriales; family Nostocaceae; genus Pelatocladus; species Pelatocladus prolificus_A. The sequence continues at coordinate 465,220 of NZ_NAPS01000001.1, read as the reverse complement.
AAAACTTAATTGACACCCAGGGAAGGTATCCGCAATGATTTCAGCAATTTCTTTCACGCGATAATTATTGGCGGTGTCACCGACATTAAAAATTTGATTGTGTACAATATCGCGAGGAGCTTCAAGAGTGCAGACAATTGCTTTACAAATATCTAATGCATGAACTAACGGACGCCAAGGTGTACCGTCGCTAGTCATTTTGATTTCTTTGGTAGTCCATGCTAAACCTGCTAAGTTATTTAAAACAATATCAAAGCGCATTCTTGGAGAAGCGCCAAAAGCAGTAGCATTTCGCATAAAGGTAGGAGAGAAGTCATCATCAGCAAGTGGTTTGACATCTCGCTCTACTAATGTTTTACATTCTGCGTAAGCTGTCTGAGGATTAACAGGAGATTCTTCGGTGACGTCTCCTTCAGTTGCTATACCGTAAACGCTACAGGAAGACATGTAGACAAATCGACGTACACCTGCTTCTTTTGCTAGCTTGGCAAGACGGACTGAACCTTTATGGTTAATATCATATGTAATATTAGGTGCTAGTTGTCCAGTAGGATCGTTAGAGAGTTCCGCCATATGGACTACTGCTTCAACACCTTGCAAGTCTTCTGGGGTAATGTGACGAATGTCTTTGTTAAGGGTTTTAGCTGTGAATTCGGTACCGTTATATAACCAACCTACTTTATAAAACCCAGTATCGACACCAATCACTTCATGACCTCTTTGAATCAACAAAGGAGGTAGTAGCGAGCCAAGATAACCTTCTGTTCCTGTGATCAGAATCTTCATTTTTAAAAGTCCTTTGTGTTGATAGATTAATTCTGATTTCGTTTACAAATAAATTGAAGAAATTACACTATTACCGCTGCTTTGGAAGTAGCGAATATGTTCGTTCACAGCTTGTCAAGAAAGTTTGTAGTAAATCTCAGCACAGTTGGTGCTGACTACAAACTTTCAAAACTAGCTTGACATTTCAAGCAACAGAACATCTAGAACTCTGATTCCCGACTCAGTCCAACAATCATTTTGTGATTAGGCGACTGTGGTTTGCAAATGCTGTGGTTGGGGAATTTGAGCAACTATTGCTTTACCAATTTCAATCGAAGAAGTTGCTGCTGGAGAAGGTGCATTGCATACATGAGCGGTATTTTGACCATGAATAATTAAAAAGTCATCCACCAATTTACCGTCATTCATCAATGCTTGAGCGCGAACCCCAGCATGGGTAGGAATTAAATCTTCTGATTGTACTTCTGGAATTAGTTTTTGCAAGCTTTTGGTAAAAGCTGCTTTACTAAAGGAACGAATTATTTCTTTGATTCCTTCGTCTGCGTGTTTAGCTGCTAGCTTCCAAAAACCAGGATAGGTCATGACTTCAGCAAAATCACGTAAGTCAAAGTCTGTCTTTTTATAACCTTCCCGTTTCAGACTTAAAACAGCGTTCGGTCCAGCGTGGACACTACCATCAATCATCCGGGTGAAATGAACGCCTAAGAAAGGAAAATCGGGATTGGGAACAGGATAAATCAGACCTTTGACGAGGGAACGTTTTTCTGGAACTAGCTCGTAATACTCTCCCCGGAAAGGTACAATTTTTGCTTTGGGATCTACTTTACCTAATTTGGCAATGCGATCGCTATGTAAACCAGCACAGTTAATTACATACCGAGTTTCAAAAGTCCCGTTATTTGTCTCTAATACCTGACGATTACCACTGGGAACTATATTTTCAACTTTTGTGTTGAGTCGTAATTCTCCGCCTTGTTGGGTAATTATCTCCGCATACTTGAGACAAACTTGCTTATAATTAGCTATACCTGTCGAGTATACATAAATTCCACCTACACTGGCAACGTGAGGTTCAAATTCTTTGACTTCCTCTGAAGTAATTCTCTTGACTTTGATCCCGTTGTCCAAACCACGCTGATACAGACTTTCTAAGCGTGGTAATTCACTTTCATCGGTAGCGACTATTACTTTACCACAAACTTCGTAATCAATCCCATGCTCTTGGCAAAATTCTACCATTGATTGGCAACCATCACGGCAGAATTTAGCTTTGAAACTCCCTGGCTTATAGTAGATACCAGAGTGAATCACACCACTATTATTGCCAGTTTGATGAAAAGCCCATTGACTTTCCTTCTCCAAAACTAAAATCTTCGCATTGGGATAGGTTTTACCTAAGGCCATACCGGTGGAAAGACCAACAATACCTCCACCTATAATTGCAAAATCGTACATCGGTTTTATTGCCCCTGTCACCAGTTAAGTAATTATGAATTGGTTCTCATAAATGTAGTTTTGAGATTCCCTACCATACTTTCCAAGGCGCTTTGTTCTTATTCCATAAATCTTCTAAATAATTTTTATCTCTGAGAGTATCCATTGGTTGCCAAAAACCGTCATGTTTAAAAGCAGATAGCTGTTCCATCCCAGCCAGTTTTTCTAATGGTTCTTTTTCCCAGACAGTAGAATCATCAGTAATAAAGTTGATGACTTCTGGTTCTAGGACAAAAAACCCGCCATTAATCCAAGCACCATCTCCTTCAGGTTTTTCATGAAAACTGCTGATTTTGGTTTGTTCACCTCCCAAAATAATTGCACCAAATCGTCCGGGTGGTTGCACAGCAGTGAGTGTACCTAAAGTCTTTTGCTCTTTGTGAAATTTAATGAGTTCGGTGATATTTACGTTACTGACACCATCACCGTAGGTGAAGCAAAAAGTTTCATTTCCGATATGTTCTCTGACTCGCTTTAATCTACCACCAGTCATGGTGTTGTCACCTGTGTTAACCAGAGTGACGCGCCAAGGTTCAGCATTACCTAAATGTACATTCATTTGGTTAAAGCGCATATCAAATGTCACGTCTGACATGTGCAGAAAATAATTAGCAAAATATTCTTTGATTACGTATCCCTTATAACCACAACAAATAATAAAATCATCAATTCCATGGGCGGAATAAGTTTTCATAATGTGCCACAATATTGGCTTACCACCAATCTCCACCATGGGCTTTGGTTTGACACTGGTTTCTTCGCTAATACGTGTACCTAGTCCTCCAGCCAAAATCACTGCTTTCATGCAATAGCCTCTAAAAGTTTTAGGTAGATGAATTTATATAGATACGCAGATTCAAACGTTTGACACTATGATAAAACACTGTTTATTGCTATTTTTCTCAGTATACAATCTAACCGTATTTTTCTATAACAGTGTAAAGACCAGGTAAATTAACTGCTTATATGTGTAAAAAAATGGAAAAGAGTGCAACAATCAGAGGAATAAATTTTTTAAATCAAATAACAATCAAAGCAAAAAATACATAGCATAAAACGGTGAAAATAAATATCTATTATTATCAATAGGACTTACGCAAAAAAACCGCCCAAACTCTTATTTCTCTGTGTCCTGGTGCGTTCTCTGTGGTTTGTTTTTCCGTTACCCATGGGTAAGTCCTGATCAATAAAAGTCGGTAATGGGTAATTAGGGTATTAACTAATAAGCTAAGACACATCTAACCTGCATATTTTAAAATTTTAATAAAAACTATCAAACTCTTTTGAGTCTTACTCTGCGCTCTGTTGCGTTTTTTGTAGTTGAAAATGCTCTGTTATATGTGGAACAGTTTATTAGCTTATTAGCTTACATCATAGCTGCCGTTTGTGTTGAAAAGTGTTTGCTCTTTCCAAATTAAATCGGCAGCTATTTGATCGTAAATTTTAAGTTGTTCTTAATGAGATTGTTGCGAAAAGCTAGCATTTTGGAACATAGTGTCACATTTATTTTCCACAACTATGCAAATACTGCTGAGTGCTTGTTGATAACTTTCCTCGTCATCTTGCTCAAGAGAAATTTTAGCAGCCATTTGCAAATCTTTGACTGCTTTACTCTGATTGGTGCGAGATTGGTTACCACCATACTGAGCAAGTTCATGATAAACAATTCCTCGCTTCAGGTAGACTTTTGACAATCGTGGATTAATGTTCAATGCTCTGCTAAAATCACCAATTGCTTTGGTATATTCTTGGTCAAAATTGCTGCTATATTGGGCAATTTGATAGCGGACTAGACCTAATTGGTAGTGAGCTTCTGCTCTGGATGGACTAAGATTGATGGCTTGATTGAAATCGGCGATCGCGTGTTGGTAATCTACCTGAGAATCTCCGCTATATTTAGCCATTTGAGTACGGACAATACCCCTTCTGATATAAGCTTCTACTTCGTTGGGGTTTAAACGCAGGGCGTTATTGAAATCAGCAAGAGCTAAATTATAGTTTTTATCTTGGTCAGTGCTATATTCAGCTTGCATGTAATAGACGTTGCCACGATTGACAAATGCTTTTACTTCTTTGGGATTGATTTTTATTGCTTGATTATAGTCAGCGATCGCAGCGTCGTAATCTTTGAGATTATAGTGAGAATTGCCTCTATTTACATAGGCTTTAGCGTTTTCAGGTTGTTGCTTAATTGCAAAGGTAAAGTTCTCAATTGCTTGATCATAATTTTTGACTTTGTAAGCAGCATGACCTTGTTTGTAGTAATCTGCAAAACTCAGTTTCAGATTATGGTCACGAGATTCAATTAAACTTTGTTGAGCTAAAGAATCTTTGCGTAAATAGCCACTGGTTAGGTCTTTAGTTAAGTCTAAATAGAAGAATGTACCAACACCAAACAAGGCAAAAATCACAGAATACAATCCAGTTCGATTAGAACGTCTATAAGTACTTACCTTGCGTGGGGATATGGGAGTGTAATAACCATTTTGCTGGAACGAAACAGTTGCGGGTTGTGGAAAACGGCGAGTTTGGGTAGAACGCCTTTTTGTAGAGATACGAGGTTTGAGGTGTTCTCTAGTCGCGATTACCTGTGGAGATGGGAAAGGATCGCGTCCTCCTAATCGAAGACTACGTTCGCACCAGGGACAAGTTTCTAAATGGCTACTGTAACGGTGTTGTGGGTTAGTGCTACAACTTACTAAAGCATCTTCAGCTTCTGCTAAGGCTAATACCCAACTTTGAGCGCTAGGACGCAACAGAGGGTTGCTATGACCATCTTCAAAACAACGTAAAAATAGTTCCTGCAAGCTGGGGTGAAGAATTTTCCAAGGAGGAGCGATTGGAGTAGGAACATAAGGTACACTGCGGTTTTGGCTATATGTAAAATGACCAGCTGCAATCCGTGCTTCGTAAGGTGGTGGTTCACCTGCACCTTGGAAGATACCAGAAAAGGGGTGAGTCCCTTCCATCAAAAGTTGGAAGATGAGTACTGCTAAACCGAATAAGTCGTGAGGTACAGCGCGATCGCACTTAGCAAAGGTTTTGTTCTGTAGTTCTGGTGGGGTAAATTCTGGTTTTCCAACCGGACAACGATAAACAAAATTATTGTCTGGATCACGTACTTGGAATGAGTCGGTGTCTACGACTGTAACTAAGGCGGTGTCGCTCACCAGAATATTGGACTCATTCACGTCACCCACACAATAGCCACTAGCGTGTAAAGCTGCAAAGGCTGCTGCTAAGTTGCGAGCGGTGCGGAGGAGATATTGATAGCTAAATAACGGACAGTGTTGTCGTCGGGTTCTGGGGTTGTAAAAGTCGATAATCGGACGCATTCCCCGAATCCGAGGCATTAAAAAACCAACGACGCGATCGCTACCATCCGCTGCTCGCAAAAGTTCTGTTGGCCAAGCAATGGAAATGTGTCCCAGACTGGCTGTTGGGTTTTCTGGTGGGTGAGTGAGCATCACTTCCAGCTTTCGTGCCTGGACCTCAGATGGTTTGTGATAAACCTTGGCGACTGCACTTGCATCAGTTGGCACTGTGTAAATACAAGCTTCACCGCCACGTCCTAAACTGACAGTGAGGTTAAGGTGAGAAATTTGTTGGTTGGGAAGACAACGTAGTACCTGCATGATATATTTAATGTTAGGGAAGGTGTATGTAATTTTAAATAGCAATAATATCGCTAATTTTGTTAGTTACTTAATGCTGCTATAACCAGCGTTAAGTCATCATCTGTACGTTGGGTAATCCTGTCTGAACGTAAAAACTTTACTAGCTGCTCTTTGGCGATGATTTTGTCCTCAGCACTCGCGACAAAATCGAATAAGGGAAGAAAGAAAGGTTTGTGAGGTGCGCTTACAGCCATATTCATAGCCAGCAGTTGCAATCCATCAGTGAGAACACCAATGTTGACAACCGACTGACGCCACAGTTTTACCTGTACTTTTTCCATTGCAGTGGGAGAAACCAAAAAAGTGGTTTCATTCATGTATTCACCATTGTCAGGCATAGTTAAAGCAATCAGGTTTCCCAGACTATCTTTGGCAACTGCTACACCATCGCCGATCTGAGCTACTGCTACATTTTCGGGTGTGGCGACTAAAACGATTAAGGTGCTTGCTAAATCTTGTGGTTGTTTATTACAAGCAGCAGCTTCTGCTTCTACTGCTTTTTTTGCGGCTAGTATGGCGTCAGTTAGGAGCGATCGCACAAAACTATCATCAATTAAAGTACGCCGGGAAACTTCCTGATGAGCAGAAATAGTAGCTACTGCTGTTTCTGCTGCAACCATTGCTCCAACTTTCCCTAAAATCGCTGAACCTGCGCCATCAGCTGCTGACACCACCAAGACATTCTCAGGCAAGATTACAAAGTGGTGAGCGTCCTGACACAGCTGCTTATTTTTAACATGGCTTGTGCCACATACTGATGCAGCTACTACCCGCCATTGAGGTGTCTTTGTTGAAGTTTTCATAAACTCTAAATATTCCAACAGCTGTGTAAGTACAAAATATGCAATCTTACATCAAACAGAACCCCAACCAATCGGAGGTAGTGCCACCTGCTCATCCACTTTAGAATGAGAAACCGCTGACATACTGGCAGATAACCAGACAAACAGCTCGACAAAATTTAATCCCGTTAGCTTTAAGGGGGTACGTACAGCTATTTGACTTAAGCGTGCCATATTAGCATTTTCCACACCTACCGTAAAAAAAGCAACACGTTTATTAACTTCATCTGCTTGCAGTCGTTTTGCGGCTTGATCTACCAGATTATCTGCTTCACCTTGTGGTTCTCCATCAGTAATCATGAATACCCAAGGACGATAATAAGCAATTCCATTGGCGCGATACTGAGCTTTGCGTTCTTGAATTAAGTCCAAAGCTTTATGGATACCAGAACCCATATTCGTTAGTCCCTGCGCTGTGAGTATGGGCGGATTGAACTGATCAGCAGTCACGAAGTCTTGTACAATGTTGATATGACTATCAAAAGTAACTATTGCTACCTCTACTCTTCTAGAAGCCAAGGAATTTTTGATTAATTCATCTCTGAAACTCAGTAATCCTTCATTTAATGCATTAATTGCCATTCCTTGCATTGAGCCAGATGTATCAAGTAGTAACACGCAAGGACAACGTGGTTCTGGATTCTCAGCAAACTCAACGACTTCATCAAGTCTTAATGTATCGGTCATAACTTTTTGTGTTATACTAAACTTAAAACTACTATTTTCCTTGCCTTCAAAAGTATATAGTTTCTAGGTTTGCAAGACTACCTAGATACTTTTGGATTCTAGATAGTTTACTAGTTATTAAACAATTAGCAATACCCAAATTACATAAAAGTTGTCAAAAGTATTCCTTAAGAGTTAGTGCTGTAAAAGAGAAGTTACTAAGGCTTTGCATTGATTGTAGAAGCTTATTTAAAATAACTTATACATATAATTTATAGAATACAATAACTGCGTAACTGAAGCCGGTAGGATATTTTAAAGATTTCATGTAGAAGATTCGTTTTTTGCGTAAAAGTAATTAAACATTATTAGCATTCTCATCATTGTTGATGGAAACTTGATCAAAAGACAGAACAAATCTAAGCAAAAACTTCAAAAATTTGTTGCAATACCTATACAAAATTTAACAAATATCCTGAGAGTAGGTTTTCTAGCTTGTAAGATATACATGACAAGTCGAAAAAGATTTTTGCAAAGAAATTAGAAATAACAAAATGCAAAACTTGCCGCAGAATGCAAATGTCGAAAAAAACTGCTATTTTTCCGTAAATTCTCCAAGGAAATGAATAATTACGGCACATTCACAAATCTACGCCCCCTAAGTTTGTTAAGGCAATTATCCAACTGTTGTGATAGTACTCATTTACAAGGGCTGAGTAACTCAGTTACCTGGTCTATTTTTCTTGATCAAGGCAAAATTACATTTGCTACCCATTCCATCGAACCCTTCGATAGACTAGAACGTCATTTGCGTCGCCTTAGTCATCGAATTCCCACCCTTAGTAGTGAAATTCGTATTCAATTACGCCTACTGTTTGAACCAGATTCTTCTACTCAGTCAACAGAACTGCATAGTTCGATTTCCGCCGAAGAATCTATTAGTGATCAACAACCTTCTGAATACCAGGCTATTTGCTGGTTAGTAAGTCAAAAACATCTCAACCCTACCCAAGCAGCCGTACTAATTCAAGAATTGGCAAAAGAAGTAATTGAATCGTTTATATTAATCAAACAAGGTAATTATGAATTAAAAGAAAATTCAGAGCGGATGCCAATTATTTGTAGACTTGATGTTGGAAAACTCCTAGAACGTTGTCAAGGTAGGTTACAAGATTGGAAATCTTTCGCACCGCATATTTCATCTCCATATCAGCGTCCATATTTGCGTGTAAAAACCTTAAGTTCACAAACAGATTTACCAGAAATACAGCAAAATATCAGTGAATGGATGAAAGGTTTTAGCCTGCGTCATCTAGCAGTGATTATGAATCAAGATGAAATCCATGTACTGAAAACGCTGTATCCATACATATTAAATGGTGCAATTTTATTGCATGAACCAGATCCACCTTTTGATAAATTACCTAAAACATTTGAACAAGTAATAGAAAACAATCAGATAAATTTATTAAAAAATCAAGAATTTGTAGATAAATATTCTGTAGAAAATAGTAATCAACAAACTCAAATAAATTCTGAAGAAGTTTCGCAGGTTACTCAGGAGCGAAGAAAAAAACTACAAGAATTTACAAATCCCATTAATATCAACCCAAATCTGCAACAATCTCATCCTGCTCCTAACAGCATCCGCAAAAAATATAAAATCGTTTCTATAGATGATAGCCCAACATTTCTAAGAGAAATTAGCCGTTTTTTAGAAGAAGAAAATTTTTATGTAGTCACAATAAGTGACCCACTGAAAGCCGTCATGGCAGTAATTAGACATAAACCAGACTTGATTTTATTGGATATCAATATGGAAGGAATTGATGGTTATGAATTATGTCGGATAATTCGGAATAATTCAATGTTTAAAGACATTCCTATTGTGATGGTTACTGGTAGCAAGGGAATTATAGATAAAGTTAGAGCCAAATTTGTCGGAGCATCGGGATATTTAACAAAACCATTTACCCGTGCAGATTTGCTCAAAATAGTGTTTATGCATTTAACATAATAATTTATCAAGAACCCAAAGTCCAAAATTTTATAGTTGTGAATTCGCATACTTAATTGATTTAATTTTATTTTATACGATTAAAAATATAATATGGATGAGGAACTTAGACAATTGACTCTAAAATAGTCTTTGCATTCTGAATTTCAGATCTGATTTCGCACAAGCACACATTCCATGCGTATTTCTCTTAAATGGCTACGGGAACTAGTCGAGATAAAACTTAACCCGGAAGAATTAGCTCAAACTCTGACAATGGCAGGGTTTGAGGTAGAAGATATTGAAGATCGCCGCAGTTGGGCAAATGGTGTTGTGATTGGGAAAGTGCTTGAGCGCCAACCCCATCCCAACGCTGATAAATTAAGTGTCTGTCAAGTTGATATCGGTACAGGAGAAACTCTCAATATTGTCTGCGGCGCTCCTAATGTCCGGGCAGAGATTTATGTACCAATTGCAACAGTAGGTACTTATCTACCAAATATCGATTTAAAAATTAAACCTGCAAAACTGCGTGGTGTCCCATCTAATGGTATGATTTGTTCTTTAAAGGAACTAGGTTTACCAAGTGATGTAGACGGAATTCATATTTTTACCCAAGAGAATCTGCAATTGGGTAGCGATGTGCGTCCTTTGTTGGGTTTAGATGATGTCATTCTCGATGTGACTGCTACTGCTAACCGTGCTGACGCCTTAAGTATGGTGGGTATAGCGCGGGAAGTTGCAGCTCTGACAGGTGCAAAAATAACTATTCCTGAGCCTGGTGAAGTTTCAGTTTCTCAAGGTGCAGGAAATTTGGCTATTAAAGTAGCTGATACGCAAGCTTGCCCCGCCTATATTGGTACAGTAATTGAACAGGTAAAAATAGATTACTCTCCTGATTGGTTACAACAGCGTTTACGGGCTGCGGGAGTCAGACCAATTAATAATGTAGTAGATATTACTAACTATGTATTGTTAGAATGGGGACAGCCACTGCACGCATTTGATCGCGATCGCCTGATTTCCATCGCCGGAACTGAAAAGTTAGCCGTTGGTGTTCGCTTTGCTAACGCTGGAGAAACCCTCAAAACCCTAGACGGACAAAATCGTACCCTCACCACCCAAAATTTACTAATTACCGCCAACGATAAACCCGTTGCTTTGGCTGGTGTCATGGGTGGTGAAGACAGCGAAGTCCACGCAGCTACACAAAACCTAGTATTAGAAGCAGCCTTATTTGATTCCGTAGCGATTCGTCGCTCTTCTCGGAGCGTCGGTTTAAGAAGTGAATCTTCAACTCGGTACGAACGGGGTATAAATAGTGCTGGCTTGGAAATAGCTACACGCCGCGCCCTGAGTCTGATCACCGAACTTGCTCAAGGAAATCTTGTGACTCAGGAAATTTCCGATACTCGCCCCGATCCATCGACTTGGACACGTTCGATAGAACTACGATTAGAGCGGGTGAATCAAGTATTGGGGCCTGTTGATTCTGGTAAGCAACCAACAGAATTACAACCTGAAGATATAGAACGCACCCTGACTGCATTAGGATGTCAATTGACTCCTGTTGGTGAACGCAAATGGACAGTGACAGTACCGCCCTACCGTTACCGCGACTTAGAACGGGAAATAGATTTAGTTGAAGAAATTGCCCGTCTCTACGGCTATGATCGTTTCTGTGATACCTTACCAGAAAAGTCAGAAGCTGGTTATCTGCCTTTTGATGTGGAAATTCTGCGTCAATTACGCGCATGTTTGCGAGCAGAAGGCTTGACAGAATTAATGCATTACTCCTTAGTCAAGTCAGGAGAAGATAGACAAATAGCGCTGGCAAATCCTTTATTTGTAGAGTATTCAGCCCTACGCACAGATTTAATAGCTGGGTTAATAGATGCTTTTGTGTATAACTTGGAACAAGGCAATGGGACGCTGAACGGTTTTGAAATTGGACGTATTTTCTGGCAAGAAGAAAGCGGATTGCAAGAAGCAGACGCCATAGCAGGGATTTTAGGAGGCGATCGCAGATCTAGCAAGTGGACAAGCAGTGGACGCGAGCAACCTATGACTTGGTATGAAGCCAAAGGTATCTTAGATAGTGTTTTTCAGCGTCTGAGTTTGGAGGTGGAATATCAACCAGATTGTCGTGATCAGCGTTTACACCCAGGTAGAACTGCCTCTTTATGGACTAGAGGTAATAGACTTGGTATCTTTGGGCAGTTACATCCCCAACTGCGACACGAAAGAAGCTTACCAGAAGCAATTTACGTGTTTCAACTAGATTTAGATGTGCTATTGGATGCATTAGACCAAGATGAGATTGCCATACCCACATTTAAACCTTATTCTACCTATCCAGCGACAGACAGAGATATTGCCTTCTTTGCACCTGTAAAGGTGACAGTTGCCGAAATTGAAAAAGCAATTACCAAAGCAGGTAAAGATTTACTCGAATCAGTAGAACTGTTTGACCAGTATCGTGGTGAACACGTACCACCAGGACAACGGAGTTTGGCATTTCGCTTAATTTATCGAGCAAGCGATCGCACCCTCACTGATGGTGAAGTTGAACCCGTGCATCAAAAAGTTCGTGATGCATTGGTCGAAAAATTTGGTGTTGCTTTGAGAAGTTAATAATTGGTTAGTAGGGACAAACAGCTGTTCGTCCCCACTTTCCACTAAGCACTAGCTATTAAACAATATTTAGAAATAGACAAAACATGACAAAATACATCATGTGGGGGACTTACTGTGAAAATGTCCTCGAAAAACGCGCTCCTTACCGTCAAGCCCATTTAGATGGATTAGCAAAACAAAAAGAATCTGGTGTCCTAATTACCATTGGTCCTACCAAAGATTTAACAAAGGTTTTTGCTATTTACGAAGCTGAGAACGAAGATACTGTGCGCCAACTAGTAGAAAATGATCCCTACTGGCAAAACGGAGTTTGGACTGAATATTCTATCAAAGAGTGGATTCAGGCATTTTAAATTTCATGCAAATGACAGAAGTTACAAGTATTAGAGAGGGAGTAATATTTTAATATCTTTCATTTCCTCACTTTCTTGTACGGTTATCATGAAAGATTTCTCATGCAAAAAAACTGGCAATTGCTTACACTAAAAGTATGGTCAAAAACAACTATCTCAACTTTGACTGTTTTTTAATCACTGATGTTTAGTTGAGAAGGAAAGTCGATGAACAAGATTTTTAAACGCGCATTTTTACCCGGCTTACTAGCTACAAGTTTAGTTGGTGCTAGCTTTGTTTCCGCTAAACCTGCTTCTGCTGATGAATACATACTGCAAGATCTCGGTATTGGAGCCGGTGCTGGTGTAGTTACTGGTGCTGCTAGAGGACGTGGTTCTGTAGTCAACAACGCTGTCAAGGGTGCCGCCGCTGGTGCAGCTGTCAACGCTGTTCATGGTACACGACGGCAGTACCAAAACCGTCAGAAGCGTAACGTGGTTCAAGATGTGGGAGTCGGTGCAGCGGCAGGCGCTGTAACTGGTACAATCCTACGTGGTAATACCAGACATGTTCTTGGTGATGCAGTTGATGGTGCAGCTGCGGGTGGAGCCATTAATGTTCTCACCAATGGAAAAAGACAGTAATCTAGAAATTACTGCTTAAAGTAGGGGCGCATGACTGTGCGCCCTTACTACATTGTGTAAATTGTTGTTAGTTTTCTTCTGGAGCTGGTAGGGGAAATCTTTCACCAGCTATGTAAGCAGCAAAATTTTGTTGAAAGTAAAGCCAAGAAGTCATGTCTTCGACATCCAAAAAGGATTTCGGAGCATTTTTGTATAAAGGGACGCGGGTATTAATTTCATCTTTGAGCAATTGGGGTAATGCATCCAAGCCTTGGACTTTGCTCCCATAAGCACTGTAGATCAGATAACCGGAGCAATCGCCCATGTTCATCCAGGGTAGCCATTGACCAATCCTATCCCAGCTTAATCTCAGTTGAGAAACTGAAGTTAGTTCCAAATTGAATAAATCTGTGCTGGGAACTGTAATTTTAAATAACTCTGCTGCTTGATAAATGGGTTGAGGGGTATATTCAGCTAATTTAGGATCTTCTATTAAGGGGTTGGGATAAGTAGGAAATATATCGAATACAAAAGTTGTGCTTTCACCATCTACCTGCGCTGGAAACTTGCCTTTAAAATGACCTTGTACTGGGTTATTAGCAACGTGCATAACTGGGACTGTTTTCTCCGTCCAAGGATTATCCCATTTATGCAAAATCTCTTCTGTTTCAGGGTTGAGATAATAAGTCAATTCTCTAGAGGTAAAATCCCAGCAACCTGCTTCTGTTGGAATGCATCGGCTCACACTCATACCGACCATTTTAAATAAGAGTGTCCGTTTTTCACCTGGAACAAAAGCGTATATTTTACCTGTCCAGCTTAAAAAGCTTGATTCGGCAGGATCAAGGGACGAACGAGTTTTCACCCAATGCGAGGCTTCTAATTCTTGAATTTGGGCAACCATTTTGTGGCTCCTGACTAATAATTAAACAATACCTTTTTTGGTGAAAGTTTTGTTGCAGCACACTTTCGGGTAAAACGGTAGTCATTGGAGCCCAAAGTTAAGAGTCTATAAGAAATTGGGAATTCAGAATTCGGAATCTACAATCCCAAATCCTGCACAGGATCGACTTTTGACTGCCCAAAAAGGCTATTTTTTGGGGGTGAATAATATTTATTAGTAAGGGAATATATGTATTAGGGGCGCACAGTTGTACGTCTCTACGCTTATTTTGTCAAAAAACTTTTTATGACAAACCAGAACATCAAGATGCTATTCGTCGTCTATATTTTGGATTTCTGAGCAATTTCCCTCATTTTAGGAACTTGGTATGTAAAATTAGTGTCATTAATAACACTGAGAAAATTTTAGACAATCATCTAATGAAAATGCCAAGGATATTAATAAAATTGGGAATAAAAATGTCATTTATCATTGCCAGTATTGCGATCGCATCGGTAGTAAAAACTGTAGCATTTGCTGACGAAACACCACCACCTATATTTGGTGATGTTAGTATTAGCCCGAAATTTTTCCCAGATCCTTTTGAAGTGCGTGGAATGAGTGGGGGTTCATTACCAGGAAATCAGGTTGTCACTAAAAAAGAAACGTCTACAGGAGCATGTACAGGATTTATTGATCAAAAACCAGACCATCAGCTTGAGTTAGGAAAAAAATTTGATTACCTAAAGCTGCAAGTGGATAGTCCGGAAGACACAACCTTGATTGTCAGTGGTCCAGGTGGTACTTGGTGTAATGACGATTTTGATGGGAAAAATCCTGGTATCGTTGGTGAATGGCTACCTGGAACCTATCAAATTTGGGTTGGTTCCTATAAAAGAGATGAGTATTTTCCTTACACTCTGAAAATTACGGAAGCAAAATAAAAAACAAGGTGCTATAAATCCTGAAACTATAGTCCAGTTTACGGTTCTAAGCATTGCTATATGTATTTATAGTCACTAGTCACTAACCCAGCGGCTCAAGCCACTGGGCTTGCAAGAGGGGAAATTACCGCTCTCCAAATCAAGTTAAAACTTGTGTCTAGCTAATTAAACTGAATTGCCTGAGCGTGGTAGTTCAAAACACGTTGAGCAAACTATTCTCGATTGAGTCGATCAAAACTTGATACAAGTTTTATCTCTCATCTCTGAGAATCATAAAAAATAAAATCACCATGCAATAGTGACAAAGGTAACTACTCTAACCTGATTGGAGTGAGAATTTTCATGATGACTGAAGTCATGAATAAAAGGATACAAAGCATGGGTAGCAATGTCAATTCCTGATTTTCAGTACCTTGTTTGGTGTTTTGTGACTTCCTTTTTTAATGCTTTGTATTAAAATTAAGTTAAATTTAATTAAGATTCTTTTTGGCGTCATGGCTGTACCATCGCGCTTGAATCAGTCCACTGTGGACAGTAAACAATTATCCAATTCCTTGATGGGTACACAGAACCCAAACTCAGAAAGTCGATAATTGGTAACTGCTCACTGACTAACTGCTAACTGATAAAACAAAATGGATTTATAAATATCCGTTTCATCGCGAGATTGTGGAAATCACATCGCTAATTTAGTTGTATATCGGCATCTAGAGGCAAAACAAGATGAAATTCTCCTGGAGAGTCCTAGTTCTCTGGACATTGCCAGCTTTGGTAATTGGCTTTTTCTTCTGGCAGGGTGCATTTGCTGGTGCTCCTGCGGATATGGGTAGAAATACAGCCAGTACACGTATGACCTACGGTCGCTTTCTAGAATATTTAGACGCCAATCGCGTCACTAATGTAGATTTTTATGAAGGCGGCAGAACAGCAATTGTGGAAGCTGTAGATCCGGATCTCGATAACCGTGTTCAACGGGTACGGGTTGACCTGCCTATTAACGCTCCTGAGCTAATTACCAAGCTCAAAGATAAAGGAGTGAGTTTTGATGCCCACCCGATGCGTAATGACGGTGCTATCTGGGGACTTTTAGGAAATCTGATTTTTCCTATATTGTTGATTACTGGATTGTTCTTTTTGTTCCGTCGCTCCAGCAACTTGCCTGGTGGTCCCGGTCAAGCAATGAGCTTTGGCAAATCTAAAGCTCGTTTTCAAATGGAGGCCAAAACAGGAGTCAAATTCGACGATGTTGCAGGAATTGAAGAAGCAAAAGAAGAACTCCAAGAAGTAGTTACTTTCCTCAAACAGCCAGAAAAGTTTACAGCTGTTGGCGCTCGCATCCCTAAAGGAGTGCTGCTGGTCGGCCCTCCAGGAACTGGTAAGACTTTATTGGCAAAAGCCATTGCTGGAGAAGCAGGGGTTCCCTTCTTTAGTATCTCTGGTTCAGAATTTGTCGAGATGTTTGTAGGTGTGGGTGCGTCTCGTGTCCGTGACCTGTTCAAAAAAGCTAAAGACAATGCCCCATGTATCATATTTATCGATGAAATTGATGCAGTAGGTAGACAACGGGGTGCTGGTATTGGCGGTGGTAACGACGAACGGGAACAAACCCTCAACCAACTACTGACCGAAATGGACGGTTTTGAAGGTAATACTGGGATCATTATTATTGCTGCAACCAACCGTCCTGATGTATTAGACGCGGCGTTGTTACGTCCTGGACGTTTTGACAGACAAGTCACTGTCGATGCACCGGATATCAAAGGGCGTTTGGAAATTTTAAAAGTTCACGCCCGCAACAAGAAACTAGACCCCAGTGTCTCTTTAGATGCGATCGCTCGTCGTACTCCTGGATTCACCGGAGCCGATTTAGCCAACCTCCTCAACGAGGCTGCTATTCTCACCGCCAGACGTCGTAAAGAAGGTATCACCCTCACAGAGATTGATGACGCCGTGGATCGGGTGGTTGCTGGTATGGAAGGTACACCGCTGGTAGATAGCAAGAGCAAGCGTTTAATTGCCTACCATGAAATTGGTCACGCCTTGGTGGGTACTGTCCTCAAAGATCATGACCCAGTACAAAAAGTTACTTTGGTTCCACGAGGACAAGCACAGGGTTTGACCTGGTTTACTCCCTCTGAGGAAATGGGTTTGATTACTCGCTCTCAAATCAAAGCCAGAATTACGGGTGCTTTGGGTGGTCGTGCTGCCGAAGATGTGATTTTTGGTCGAGATGAAATTACCACTGGTGCCGGAAATGACCTGCAACAAGTGAGCAACATGGCACGGCAAATGGTAACTCGTTTCGGAATGTCTGATTTAGGTCCCCTTTCCTTAGAAAGCCAGACAGGAGAAGTATTCTTGGGTCGAGACTGGATGACTCGTTCTGAATATTCGGAAGCGATCGCATCTCGCATCGATTCTCAAGTCCGCACCATTGTCGAAGAGTGTTATGACAACGCCAAGGGGATTATGCGTGAAAATCGCACTCTCATGGATCGTTTAGTCGATTTGCTGATCGAGAAAGAAACCATCGACGGCGAACAATTCCGTCGGATTGTAGCTGAGTACACTGTTGTCCCCGAAAAACCTCAATTCACACCTATTCTCTAGGTTTGTTTAGGCTTTTAAGTTTATAATTTTTTATTCCCCATGTTTATAAATCAAGAACATGGGGATATTTATTTATCAGTCCCCTTGATCATTGACCAATAATTCCGAGTAGGGTACAAGCCCCTCCCCCAGCACCCATTCCCCCAAATTCGGGGTTAGCGGCTGGGATCAATCCAAAATCACCCCACGTGCTACAACGGGGGGAACCCCAAAGGGCGCAGTGGCTCCAAAATCTAAAATCCAAAATTGTTTGACCCTTGATCCTTGACTATTAGTTTTTATTAAATCTATGAAATCTTATTTAGCTGCTGCTATTCAAATGACCAGTGTGTCTGATCTAGAAAAAAACTTGGCACAAGCAGAGGAATTAATTGATTTAGCAGTGCGTCAGGGTGCTGAATTAGTTGGTTTACCTGAAAATTTTCCCTATATGGGAGAGGAGAAAGATAAACTCGCTCAAGCTCTGGCGATCGCACAAAAAACAGAAGCATTTCTCAAAACGATGGCGCAGCGCTATCAAATTACCATTTTAGGTGGTGGCTTTCCCATTCCTGTGGAAGGCACAGGCAAAGTTTACAACACAGCTTTACTTGTTGACCGCAACGCCCACGAGTTATTACGTTACCAAAAGGTGCATCTATTCGATGTCAATGTTCCTGATGGTAATACCTATAGAGAATCCAGCACGGTCATGGCTGGTACAGAACTACCTTCGGTTTATTCTGATGAAGTACTAGGTAATATCGGACTTTCTGTTTGTTATGACGTTCGTTTTCCGGAACTTTATCGCCACATGTCATCCAAGGGAGTAGATGTAATATTTGTGCCTGCGGCTTTTACTGCTTTTACAGGTAAGGATCATTGGCAGGTGCTATTGCAAGCCCGTGCTATTGAAAATACCAGTTATATTATCGCCCCAGCGCAAACTGGACTCAACTACGATCGCCGTCAAACCCATGGTCATGCAATGATTATCGACCCATGGGGAGTGATTTTAGCTGATGCAGGAGAAAAACCAGGAGTTGCGATCGCCGAAATTAGACCATCACGGCTAGAACAAGTCCGCCGCCAAATGCCCAGTTTGCAACATCGAATATTCTAAGACAGTTTCAGGGGTAAGGGCGTAAGAGTTTATAAAACGATGATTATTCCGTTAGTTTTACAGTCATCACTCATTGCTTGATTAAAAACCTACACTTGTTAGTTCCTCTTACACCCCTATACCCATTGTGAAGAATGTTATTTATTTATCATCCATTCTTCGGAAATTGAGGATTTCGTGCTGGTGGTAAGTTTGGTTGCAATTGTTTTCTGCCTTTGTGAACAATTTGTAACATTTCGTGAAGTTGATCTTCGATATTCTCTAAAACGCTATCAGCATAGTCATCTGCTCCCTGTTCGATGGCTTCAGCTTCTGCAATGGCAGCTCGTCGCATTTCCTCCAATTCTTGCTGACATTGGCGGCGTTTACGGTCAATTTCTTCGAGAGTATCCTGTAACATCGCATCACATTGTTGTTGCACTTTTTGCCGTAGTTCTGCGGCTTCCCGTTCTGCTTGTCTGAGAATATCGCTGTCATCTAATATTTGCGCTCTTTTTGCTTGTGCAGCTTCTACTATTTGCTGTCCGTACTCTTCTGCTTGCAACAAAATTTCTTCTTTGTGTTGCAACATATCTGTTGCTTCCGAAAAAGCAGTTGGCAAGCACACTCGGATAAAATCAAGCTGGTCAAGCAGCTTTTCCTCATCCACTAACGTCCGTCGCGTCAGTGGAATGTGAAAGCTAGCGAGAATCATTTCTTCCAGACGATTGAGTTCCATTTGAATATCTATGCTTCCCGTTCGCATAGCTTCTTCAGGTACTCCATCGCTGAATTCTGTCCGGGCTAAATTGCTTCCGTCTTGACTTGGTTCGATACGGGATGGTTTTGGGCGTAGCATTGGTAAATATCCAGAGCAACGTGCGGGGGAACAAGATGATCAACAGAGCCACCAAATCTTGCAATCTCTTTTACCACACTACTACTTAAAAAACTATATTCATTTGAGGTTGCCAAAAAAACGGTTTCTATATCTATGGAAATAGTTTTATTGATATGAGCCATCTGTAACTCAATTTCAAAGTCTGAAATTGCTCTTAGCCCCCGCAGTAAAACAGCAGCTTCCCGCATGTGAGCATAATTGACTGTCAAACCATCAAAAGCATCAGCTTCCACATTGGGTAAATGCTTGACAGAATCACGAATCAGTTCCAGCCTTTTTTGTACGCTAAATAGTGGCGTTTTATTAGGATTTCGCAGTACAGCAACAATCACCTTCGTAAATAGCCGACTACCACGCTGAATGATATCTAGGTGTCCCAAGGTAATGGGGTCGAAACTTCCTGGATAGATGGCAATCACAATTTAACGATGCCTCACAGTTGTTTAGGTGATTATATCTAATCACAAATTATGAGCAACAGAGGTAATTTTTATTTTTACGAGATATTTTCTAAGGATAGCTGGCTGAAAACCCTTCCTCTTTTTCCATCGAATGACCTTGAGATAACATAGATATGCCAGCATCAAATTGTGATTAATTATGTCTGTTACGTCTGTTTTGTCTGAGGTTGATTCACCCAATCAAAAAATAACAATTCCTCCGTTACTAGGTGCTTCTGTGACAGAGTTAACTGCTTGGGTGCAACAGCACGGACAACCAGGTTATCGAGGTAAGCAGCTGCATGATTGGATTTATAATAAGGGAGTGCGATCGCTTGCTGATATCTCTGTTTTTCCTAAACAATGGCGTGCAGAAGTTGCAAAAATTGCGATTGGGCGTTCTACTATACATTACCGCTCAGTTGCTCCTGATGGTACTGTCAAGTATCTTTTAAAACTGTCAGATGGATTTATTATTGAAGCTGTCGGTATTCCTACAGAAAAGCGTCTGACGGTTTGCGTTTCTACACAAGTCGGTTGTCCGATGGCGTGTGATTTCTGCGCTACTGGTAAAGGTGGTTACAAGCGTAATTTGGCACGTCATGAAATTGTTGATCAAGTACTGACAGTCCAAGAAGATTTTCAGCAACGGGTGAGCCATATTGTATTTATGGGTATGGGCGAACCCTTACTCAATACAGATAATGTCCTAGCTGCGATCCAATCTCTAAATCAAGATGTGGGGATTGGACAGCGTAACATGACTGTTTCTACTGTAGGAATACGCGATCGCATTCGTCAGTTTGCTCAACATAAATTACAAGTTACCCTTGCGGTGAGTTTACATGCATCTAATCAAGCACTGCGGGAAAAACTTATTCCCAGCGCCCGTCCCTACAAAATAGAACATTTACTCACCGAATGTCGGGAATATGTTGAAATCACAGGTCGGCGAGTATCTTTTGAGTATATTCTCCTGGCTGGTGTTAACGATTTGCCAGAACACGCCATTGAACTAGCAAAAAGACTGCGGGGATTTCAAAGTCATGTTAACTTAATTCCTTACAATCCCATTTCCGAAGTTGACTACAAACGCCCCAACCGTGACCAAGTTCAAGCTTTTGTCAAACTCCTCAAACAGTATCACATTGCCGTCAGCGTACGCTACTCTCGTGGTTTAGAAGCAGATGCTGCTTGTGGACAATTACGGGCGAACCAGCAGTAGATTTGTGATTTTCAGGACTTACGCAAAAATTGCCAAAAAGGTTCATTTATCTAACCGCCAAGACGCCAAGAAGCCAAGAATTCGTAGAGTGTGCGTAAGTCCTAATTTTTTAACTTGCACCTAGCCCAAAATTAAAATTTGCCCTTAAAGCTAAAGTCGGTTTTTAGCCAACTGCGGTTTTAAGCCATTTTAATGGGTTTAAGCTTTAAGCTGAAAATTTATTTTATGGCTTAACTTAATTATCGCCGTGCATAAATTCCAGGGGCATAAGCTTCGATTACTTTCCCTGTAAGCGTGCAACAAACCATTAAGTAATCACAGTTTTGGCATTGCGTCCGAGTTAATTGTCTATCCGAAATATAATATCTTTCACCTTCACTACCACAGTTCGGACAGTGAATTTTTTGTACTGTCTGCATTTGATAACCTCTGGCCATCATGATAATTTGGTTGTTTGTAAAATCTGTGAATATATCAACGTCACTAAATTTTTAGTTTTACATTTTGAACAAAAATCATTTTTTTATTTTCTTGCTTAATATCAAGCTAATCTATAAAAGATTAATAGTCGATATATTTTTTATTATCTTAATATTTATAGTCTATCACCATCCTACTTGAGATATAAAATTTATTTTTTATTTGCATGACTCTTATAAAAATACTGATCCCTGAATATAATGCTTTGATAATTATAGCTTTACAGCCGTTTTCATTCTTGTTTCTCAGTGAAAATTTGGATGTTTTGCCAAAAAATAAAACCTTTGAGAAGCAATGTACCCTCAGGCTGATTATTACTTGTCAACCCTAGTGTTAAATGATAGTAGTCGTGATATCTCAGATATGTGAAGTTTATTTAGACTTTTATACTGGAACAAAAAATAGCCTATAGATTATAGATTCACCATGAAATGCTTTGACAAACAGTAGCGTGAGTCACAAATAGATAAAAAATTAACACTTTTATTATTTCCAGTAACAAAGTGTTAATTTTGAGGTGATCTCAATTTTTTGTTGCTATGGGAGTTATGATTAAACTCTTGTGAGAAAATTTAAGGAAATATTTCGATTAATAGATGAATACCATTAGCAGCATTTGCTAATCTAATAATTAGTAATGGGTAATGGGTAATGGGTAATGGATAATGGGTTTTCCCAGTTATCAATTACCCATAATTTCTTATTATTTTATGTGTCCACTTCAAGAAGGATGAAAATAATCATAAATTTCTTGAGCCAAGCGTGGACCAATCCCAGAAACTTCAGCCAGTTGTGCAGGTGTAGCCTGTCGAATATAATCAACAGAACGAAAATGTCCTAAAAGTTGCTTTTGGCGATGATGTCCTAAACCAGGAATTTCATCTAAACGCGATCGCTTCAATTTATCACTACGTTGTTGACGATGAAAACTCACTGCAAAACGATGCGCTTCGTCTCGTAAGCGTCGCAATAGTTGAACTCCTGACTGTTCTGCGTCGGTAAAAAGTGGTTCAGATTCTCCCGGTAGAAAGATTTCTTCTCGCTTTTTCGCCAAACTAATCACGCGCAAGTCTTCCAATAAATTCATTTCTTGTAAGACTGCGACAACCGACGATAGTTGACCTTTACCACCATCGATCATAACTAAATCCGGCCAGTCTGGATTCCCCAGGCGTTGTAGTTGTGGATCTTCAGCATACTTGCGAAAGCGGCGCCCGATCACTTCGGCTAAACTTGCAAAATCATCTGAGTGTCCGACTGTAACTGTGGGATTTTTAATTTTGTAATGACGATAGTACTGTTTTGCAGGTAAACCGTCAATAAATACAACTTGAGAAGCTACTGCGTTAGAACCTTGGATATGAGAAATATCATAACCTTCGATGCGGTGGGGTAATTCGGGTAAGTCGAGGATAGCAGCTAAATCTTCCATTGCTTGTTGATTGCGATCGCTCAATTTTTGCATTCTTTGCAATTCGTACTGAGCATTTCGCTCTACCATCTCAATTAATTCTGCCTTCGTTTGGCGTTGGGGAGCTACAATCGTGACTTTTCTACCCTTGCGCTGTGTTAGCACATCTGCCAAAATATCGGGTTCTGGCAATTCGTGTTGCACTAAAATTTCTGTGGGAATTTCCACCGCTTCGGCAGTTTGGTAGTGTTCTTCCAAAACACGTTGTAAAATTGCTCCCATGAACCCTCCCTCGTTTCCCCCCGCTTGTGCGGGAGACGAAAGGGGGGGTACTTCTGCAACAAACGCCAAACGTCCGACTAATTTTCCAGCCCGAATTTGGAATAATTGAATGCAAGCGTGTTGAGCGTCGGCTGCTAGTGCGATCGCATCGCGGGAAACTGTATCATCTGGTAAGGATACTTTTTGATCGGCAGTCAGAGACCTTAAACCGTTAATTTGATCGCGAAATCTCGCCGCAGCTTCAAAATTCAACAATTCTGCTTGCTTGTGCATTTGTTCTGTGAGGATATCGATCAGTTCACTGCTTCTTCCTTGGAACACCATCGCCACTTTTTGCACAATTTTTCGGTATTCTTCAGGAGAAATCAAGGACTGACACACACCCGGACAGCGTCCTAAATCAAAATTTAAGCAAGGACGATCCTTAAATAATGGTTGGGGACGTTGACGTAGAGGAAATATTCGTTTACATAGGCGCAAAATCTCCCGCAGTGTGTGAGAATCTGTATAAGGCCCATAATATTTATCTTTTTGGTTACTCAGCAGACGTTTGCGGGTGATATAAATCCGTGGGTAGTCTTCTGACCAAGTAATGCAAAGGTAAGGATACTTCTTATCATCTTTGAGTAGTACGTTGAAGTATGGTAGGTGTTGCTTGATCAGATTTGCTTCTAGTGCCAAGGCTTCAGCTTCAGTATCAGTGACAATAAATTCAATTTCTGTCACTTGCCTTACCATTGTGGCAATACGTTCAGTCAGTTTCTGTGATTCCCGAAAATATGAACGAACACGCGATCGCAGCTTTCGTGATTTACCTATATATATAATGCGATCGCTACCGTCTCGCATCAAATAAACTCCCGGTTCTGGCGGAATTTCGGCTAGACGACTTTCTAGGCGTTGCGGATCTTTAAGTAGCGGTAGTGTTTGAGCAGATGTTGTCACAACCAGAGCTTGGTAACTTTACATTTTACCTATATCTATTTTAAGTAATCTCACTGTTTTTAGCTGTGATTCTCATGCTTTCCTGCTCATAGAAGTTCGATTTTCAATTTCGGTGACTTAGTTCTAATCTTGAAGAGTTTCTAGCCGAGCGCAAAAAATTATCAAGAACAAATTTAAATAAAATTCTATAGACATTGGTAAGCCAATTCTTCTTCGATTGCCATAATTAATTCAGTTAATTTTATCGGTTTGACGAAGTAGCGCCGCGCTCCTAATTTCATAGCTTTTTCCTGATCTGCTTTAAAAGCAAATGCTGAAACTACAAATATAGGTATCGATTTTAAATCTGCTCTTTTTTGTTTTTCCTCTAACAGTTCATAACCATCAATATCTGGTAGTTTAAGATCTAATAAGATTAAGTCCGGTTTAAAATATTCTATTGTCTCGAAAAAATTATAACCTTCTGAAAAACTTTTGACTTCATATCTACAATAATTAAGATAGTCACTTAGTAGCATTCTGTTAATGTCATTGTCTTCTATAAGTAATATTCTTTTTTTTAGTCTATAGGATGGGAACTTTTGTTTAAAAGTAAGTAATTGAGATGCCATTTTTATCTAGTGATGGTAGATGAAAAGTAGATAAAATTTACCGTAGTTACAAAGTTTTTTATATTGAAGTACAATATGTGCTTAAAAATTTACTAATTAAAAATAAGTTACAGATACTCAACAAATTATCTTTTGGTGCATAGCTATTTGATGGTTACTAAAATATTAACTCAAAACATAAATTTAAGTTTGAATTAAAAAAAATTAATAATTTTTTTAGAAGTATGTTGTAAAATATCGTTTCTTTTAAAATTCATCATCATCACAGGAATAAGCCATGAGAATGAGAATAGTTAAGATTATCAGCGTCTAAAAATTTGAGAACTAAATGTTTTTACACTCTATTACTAAGCAGATTCAACTAGCATACTCTATAAAATTACAAATGGCAGTAGAGGTTGAAGAAGATAAGAATCTAATCGGCTAAAGCTTTCTGTGAGTCAGGTTAGCAACAAAAAAAGGAGCTAACTAATTCTGTTGTCTGTCTGTATTATTAGAGCAGCAGCTTTGACTATGATTGTGCTTTTTTTAGCTTCTGTTGTGTGACGAAAACACCAGCGATATCTAACAGACCAAGTATGACTGAGGGCTGAACTGCCCCATCCTATGCCAATTATGGCCATAAACTGAAACATTTTTAGTCTTGTCGGTGTTGGTATAATCACCTATCCAGCCGATATAAGATTGAGAAGTTTTCTGAGGTGAGATGATAAATGATCATATTTTGTTTAATAAAAATATTAAGTAACACAAATAACTGATACATTTTGTGATGCGAGCCACACTATATATTAAAGATGTAAAGGAGTTTGAAAGCGATCGCAATGCATATAGACGAACTTCTCAGACGTTATCAGTCGGGAGAAAGAAATTTCAAAGGTGCAAACCTGATTGGTGGTTACTTGTATGGTGTAAATCTGAGTGGAGCAAACCTCCAAGGAGCATCTTTGAGTGAAGTTGATTTGAGTGAAGCAAACCTCACAGGAGTAAACCTCAGAGAAGCATCTCTAGTCAGAGCAAACCTCACAGGAGCCAACCTGACACAAGCCAATCTCAATGGAGCAAATCTGTTTGAAGCCAAGCTCACAGGAGCTACCTTGCAGGAAGCACATCTGAAAATGGCAGACTTGATAGATGCAGACTTTACTGCTGCCAATCTAGAAAAAGCTAATTTGTATGGTGCATATTTAACTGGAACTTTGTTGCAGGGTGCAATCATGCCAGATGGCACAATTTATCAGTGACTCATCCTCTAACAGGATTTTGGATTGGTTCCACTGATGGAATCTTGGGGCATGGAATTAATTATCTAATTACCACCACAAATGTGTCAATTCGTTAATAGCTCTCATCCCCCTGCACTTCGTTCCCTATGCAGGGTGGTTTTATACGACAGAATAAAAATCAGCAATCCCTACCAACTTCTTAAAATCTTTGCGTCCTACCCTTACGGGTATACACCGAGTGGCTACTTGCAGAAGTCGCTAAGGCGTCTATGTGTCCTACTCTATCTTGAACCGCTGACGCATCTACGTGGTAGCCTGCGGCAAGTCGCTAGAGCGCCTACGTTAACATAAATATTAGTGGGTGGGGAGGGACTAATTAATTTTTCTTTATCTGTATGAAACCACCCTGCTGTACTTCGTTCCCTATGGGGTCTTCCCGCCTGGATGATAAAATGGTACAGGTGTCCCATTCCATGGTTTTAATATTCTAAAAGTTTCAATAATCAACAAATATATATTGGACATCTGAAAAATATCTGCGTAGGATACTCCCATAAGAGATAGGTAAAGGGAAAGGAAAATTTTTATACCTTTCCCGATTTCTGCTATCTAATAATTCAGGAGTCCTAAGGAAATATCAAAATGTCAGAAAATTTGAGAAGCAAAGTTGTCACCCAAGGAGTACAGCGATCGCCTAACCGTGCTATGCTGCGGGCTGTGGGTTTTCAAGATCAGGATTTTACGAAAGCCATTGTTGGCATTGCAAATGGATATAGTACCATTACCCCTTGCAATATGGGGATTAACAAACTGGCGCAAAGGGCAGAAATTGGTATTAAGAATGCCGCAGCAATGCCACAAATGTTTGGCACAATTACCATTAGCGATGGTATCTCCATGGGAACCGAGGGGATGAAATACTCCTTGGTATCGCGAGAAGTAATTGCTGATTCGATCGAAACTGCCTGTAATGGGCAAACAATGGATGGAGTGCTGGCGATTGGCGGTTGTGATAAAAATATGCCAGGAGCAATGATCGCGATCGCTCGCATGAATATTCCTGCGATTTTCGTTTATGGCGGTACAATTAAACCTGGACACTACAACGGACGCGACTTAACCGTCGTCAGTTCTTTTGAGGCGGTAGGTGAATATAGCGCTGGGAAAATAAGCGAAGATGAGCTTTTAGCAGTTGAACGCAGTGCTTGTCCTGGTGCTGGTTCCTGCGGGGGAATGTACACAGCTAACACCATGTCCTCTGCCTTTGAAGCAATGGGGATGAGTTTGCCGTACTCTTCCACAATGGCAGCTGAAGACGAAGAAAAAGCCGACAGTACGGAAAAATCGGCATTTGTCCTAGTAGAAGCGATTCGTAAGCAAATTTTACCCCGTCAGGTGATCACTCGTAAATCAATTGAGAATGCGATTTCTGTGATTATGGCAGTAGGTGGTTCTACAAATGCCGTGCTGCATTTTTTGGCGATCGCTCGTGCTGCTGGCGTTGAACTTTGTCTTGATGATTTTGAAACTATCCGCGCTCGTGTTCCGGTTTTGTGTGATTTGAAACCCAGCGGTAGATATGTAGCTACGGATTTACACAAAGCTGGTGGTATTCCCCAGGTCATGAAAATGCTACTTGTGCATGATTTACTCCACGGTGATTGCTTAACAATTAGTGGTCAAACTATTGCAGAAGTCTTAGCAGAAGTACCAAATGAACCTTCACCAAACCAAGATGTGATTCGTCCTTGGGATAAACCTATGTATAATCAAGGACACTTATCTGTTCTGAAAGGTAATTTAGCTACAGAAGGAGCAGTAGCAAAAATTACTGGTGTCAAAGTTCCGAAAATTACTGGTCCAGCACGAGTTTTTGAATCTGAAGAATCTTGCTTAGATGCTATTCTCGCCAAAAAAATCAATGCTGGGGATGTGATTGTGATTCGCTACGAAGGCCCCAAAGGCGGCCCTGGAATGCGGGAAATGCTTGCTCCCACCTCAGCAATTATCGGGGCTGGTTTGGGCGATTCTGTCGGATTAATTACTGATGGTAGATTCTCTGGTGGTACTTACGGGATGGTAGTCGGACACGTTGCACCAGAAGCAGCTGTAGGTGGTGCGATCGCACTGGTAGAAGAAGGCGATAGTATTACTATTGATGCTCATGCCCGTTCATTACAACTGCACCTATCTGATGAAGAATTAGCTCGTCGTCGTGAAAATTGGCAACCTCGTCCACCCCGTTATACTCAGGGTGTACTCGCCAAGTATGCCAAGTTAGTATCTTCTAGCAGTCTTGGTGCGGTGACAGATTTGGATTTGTTTTAGAATAAATTAGAGATAAACACGGATGCACACAGATAAGCATCTGTGTTTATTTTAGAAATGATCATGATTCCAACTCCGCATCCTCAAGATGGCTTGAAGGTAAGCTTTCAAAAATTATTGAGTTAAGCTGGTGCTATCTCGGATAAGAAATACCATTAATCTGACGATCACCTGTATACAGCCCAGAAAATTGAGAAGATGATGAATAATTATACTGCGATAATTGACTGGGCTGCTGCAAACTAGAAACATTACTAGAGTTGCTGGAATTAACAATGCTTTGACTTGATGTTTGCGTATAGTATGGCGTTACATTAGAGGATGTTATAGGTGTAATAGATGTTACCGCAGATGTAGATGTTTGGATAATGGGTGTAGAAGGGTTTGGATATTGGTTGGGAATGTTAGCACCAGAGAGAGCGAAATTTTGACTAGGGTAGTTTGTAGTGTGATTGACGGGAGCGATCGCATTACTATTTAGAATCGTCGTTGATGCTAAATTTTCATTGGGTAACAATAATGAATTTGTCTGATTTGAAGTTGCACGATTTCCCAAGAACAAACTTTGATAGGTTGATTGATTGAGAGCAATTTGTAAGGGACTAACTACAGCATTATTTGGTTTATAGTTGATAGAATTGGCTAATCCCATCTGCACGTTAGTAGAAGTTTGTGTTGTATCTGTTTGAATAGACGACGCCGTTAAACTGTTTAGTCCTAAAGACTGAGTATTATTCTGAGAAGTTTTGAATTGCAATAAATTTTCTGTTTGTGATACAAATGGATTTTCTAGCTTTGACGTAGATGCAGAATTTACTTGCTTCAACCCAGAGTTTAAGTTAGCATCGGTGGCTGTTGTCTTTTGTTTGCTTAAGCTTTCTAAAATAGTATTGTTATTGTCTAGCTTAGTATTTTGCTCTACATTAGTTGGTGTGAAAGGTAGGGTTCCATGAGCAAAGTCATAAAATAGAACTGGTAAGTTATCAATATCGGCTGCAATGGCTTTATCTTCTTCCGAAAGAGAAGAATTTACAGCTTTTTTTGCTTTAGGTTGTTCAACTTGCTTAAATATAAACAAATCTGGCTGTTTCCAGTATTCTTTAACCGCCAATCCCACCACGGCTAAAAAAATTGCTGTTCCCCAAAAACTCGGTCGAGCCAAATTCCATAAACTGGCTTTGAGATAGCGTAAGTAGGTGATAGGGTAGCGACGACCTGACATGATAAATCTGATGAAATTAAGGAAAAAAAAGTAGGAATATCATCTTAGACTCTCAATAGTTATTTAGTCATTATTGAAAGACAACTCTTAGTATTAAATTTACATTTAATTGCATCAGATGAGTTTTTCTTCCTTTCCCTTCTTCTGTCAGTTTTGATATCATCTCAAAATTAAATCTGCTCTAACTTAGTGCTTGTGGCTGGGCAAAAGTTGGACTCTACTTCAACAGGAGCAGAAAGCATGAAAGCAGAAGATATCATGACCAAAGAGGTTGTTAGTATCCGCAGTTCAGCAACAGTTGCTGAAGCAGTAGGTCTGATGAAGGAAAAACGATTGCGAGCTTTGGTTGTGGAGCGCAATCATGAGAATGATGCTTATGGTATTGTTACGGAGACTGATATTGTTTATAAAGTAACGGCCTATGCCAAAGATCCCAAACAAGTACGTATCTACGAAATTATGAGTAAGCCTTGCATTATCGTCAATCCCGAATTGGCTGTAGAATATGTCGCGCGGTTATTTGCCAACACAGGTATCCGCAGAGCGCCTGTAATTAAAGGTAAGCTGTTGGGAATAATTTCTGTCACTGATATTCTCACCAAAAGTGATTTTGTAGAAAAGCCACAATCAGTTTTGTTAGAAGACAAAATTCAACAAGCGATCGCAGATGCTCGTGCGATTTGCTCTCTATACGGTACATTATCTTCAGAATGTGCCGCAGCCTGGGTGACAGTGGAAGAAATTCAAGCAGAAGCAGCCCATCAAAAAGCTGGACACATAGCATTTACTAAAACATCATTTGAGCAATATTGTGCAGCCAACCCAGATGCACCAGAATGCCGGATTTATTATGAAGATTGAATCTTGGGCATGGGGCATTGGGCATTGGGCATTGGAATAAATTCTTCCTTGTCCTCCTTGTCTCCCCACACACCCCACACTTCCCACACTCCCTGCTAAGAGATCCCTTGTCCCCGATCCCCGATCCCCGATCCCCGATCCCCGATCCCCGATCCCCAATCTCATCGCCGTGCTGTCCGTACTAATAAGAATAAACCTAGTCCCAAACCCAAAAAATTGGGTAGCCAAGCTGCGACAAAGGGAGAAAGAAAACCTGTGTCTCCTAATGTACGAGCAACCTGTAATGTTGTGTAGTAAGTAAAGATAACAGCTAGACTAACCCCAAAACTAGCTGCTCGACCTGTACGTTGGGGTATTGTTCCCACAGTAGCACCGACTAGACCACAGACAACACAGGCAAAAGGAAAGGCGATTTTTTGTTGAATTCGGACTCGCAATTGACGAACTTTTTGCTCATTACCACTAATGTTTTCTATTTCTAGTTGTTCTAGTGATTGAGCAATGTTCATCTCTTCAAAGTCACGGCTTCTGTTTGCTACATCTAATGGTGTGCGGGGAAGTTGTAATTGTTGATGTTTGAACCGGGCGATGTTGCGATAAGAGCGATCGGGTGCAACTAAATAGATGGTACCGTTATAAAAATCCCAAACGCTTTGTGAACCATTCCATTCACCAAATTCTGCGACAACAATTTGATTGAGACCTTCTTGAGAACGGTCTATGAGTGTCAAACCTTTCATGCGCTTGCCATCAAATTTGTCAGCATAAAACAGACGTGTCAGTATTCTTTCTTTACTGCCATCTGCTTGTTTCACATTTTGATATTCGGGATAGAAAATATTTTCTTGCTTAAATGTAGGCTTGTCAGATTTGAGAGCTCGATCTAAAGTAACAGTAGCTTCGTAGTTCGCTGCTGGTGCAATTTGTTCACTGACAACAAATGTGATTCCTGCGACTAAAAAACTCATCACTACGGCAGTTAGCACCATGCGATACACACTCACGCCACAACTACGTAGGGCTATCAATTCACTTTCGCCGGACATCCGACTATAGGTCATCAAAGTTGCGAGCAGTGTTGACATCGGAAAAACATAAACAATTACACGTGGCAACTTTAACAAAAAAACCTTTAAGCCTATTTCTAGTGGTAATCCTGCTTGAACTACTTTTCGTAACAATTCATATAAACTATCCGCCGTAAACACAAGGGAAGCAAAAATACCAAAACTAAATAAAAACGGTGGTATCAATTCACTAGCAAGGTAGCGATCCATTATGGAAATGGACAACAGTGAATTGAGTTTTTGGAAAGATTTAGATCTAGCCATGAGTCATTGGTTATTAGTCATTTGTCATTTGTCATTTGTCGTTTGTCATTGGTCATTAAGAATGGTTCATAACTAGGCTGTTGACTTTGTTGGTTTTTAGTAAAAATGTACTATGACTCTTTGTTTTGGTTAAAAGCCCAGCCAGTACAAGGTTTCAGGCATAGTGGAGACCAACACAAAAACTGCATGAAGCATCCCCCAAAAAAGGCACAGAGTCAACAGCCTAGTTCATAACCACTAACTACTAAGTACTAACCACTAATAACCAACTATTGACTAAACCTGAAAATTATCACCTAAGTAATATTGGCGTACTAAAGAATTATTGTAGAGTTCGTCGGCGTTGCCAGAAGCAAGAATTTGACCTTCGCGCATGATGTAGGCACGATCTGTAATGGCCAAAGTCTCACGAACGTTGTGATCTGTAATTAAGATTCCCATATCCCGCTCCCGCAGCTGTGAAATGAGATATTGAATTTCTGAAACTGCTATTGGGTCAACTCCTGCAAAAGGTTCATCTAAAAGTAAAAATTTTGGTCCTTCCGTACCCGCTGCTAATGCTCTTGCTAATTCTGTCCGCCGTCGTTCGCCTCCAGAAAGTTGAATTCCTTTGTTGTTAACTACTTTTTCTAAACGAAACTCTTGTAATAATGTTTCTAATCGCCGTTGCCATTGCCAGCGAGGTACATTTGTTTGCTCCAGAACCAACAGTATGTTATCTCGTACTGACAATTGGCGAAAAACGCTCGCTTCCTGTGCTAGATAACCAATACCCAATCGCGCCCTTTTGTGCATAGGTAATGCAGTGATGTCCTGATGATCCAACCATACAGTTCCTTGGTCTGGTTTTTCTAAACCTGTGGCAATGTAGAATGTCGTGGTTTTACCAGCACCATTTGGACCTAGTAACCCAACTACTTCGCCTTGGGCAACAGAAACGTTGACGCGATTGACAACAACTCGCTTGCCATAAGATTTGCGAATATTTTCTAGGACAATTTTCACGCTCTGTGTGCTTTGTTGCTTGTTAATAATTGATAAGTAGTGTTTGTTAAAACTAACTACATAAATTAACTGTATGGGCGCATGATTTTACGCCCCTACTAACCACTAAATTCTAATTTACTTAGAACGTTGAAGAGGAGGTGTGTTGGGGGCGGGTGTGGTTGCTTGATTTACTTGACTATCGTTGACTATGTAGATAGATTCTACTTGACGACCTGTTTTTGGTTGGGCAACAAATCGCCCTTCATCAATCAGGTATGTTACTGTCTCACCTCGAATACTGTTGCCGCCCTGTTGCAAAACGTAAACATTACCACTTAGAACTATGCGACGTTCTTTGCTAAAATACTGGGCTTGTGCTGCTGTAGCCTGAATTCCTCTGGCTTCATACACCATTTGTACGTTACCGCGAGCAGTTGCTACTTGTGTTTTGGCGTCGTATTCTTGTACATCAGAGTTGATAGTCAGGGGGCGATTTCCTCCTGCTGTTTGGGCGGTGGCTGTTTGTAGTTGACTGGGAAATGCGATCGCACCAAAAAGTGCAGCTGGCAGCATGAAGGCTAATCCAAAGCGGCGCATTGGCAATAGAAGTAATTGATACCAAGAGATCATAGCAATTTAGGATTTGAGATTTCAGCTTGTATTCCAATTATCTCTACTACTAGAGTATGTCAGGATCACTACTAGCTGTAATATATTGACGTTCGCCACAAACTCAAGGTTTCGTCACTTTAGCCTTTTCCACCTCCAGCTTTGATTAGGGGTCAAGTTTATTCGTTGAACTCTCCTGGCTTTGAAAAAACCAGGATTGCGAACTGATATTGCTACGTGAGCTAAAGCTGCACTACGCAATATTTGTTCTGCCCCAAAGGGGCTTAACTGGTTCAACTAGATCCGCAAGGAGTCCCACACCATAATCTTTCAGATGGTTCCACTAATAGCTGAATACAAAAAACATTAAGGTCGTTGTGTACAACTTTGGCTTTACCTTCTTTTAGCCAACGCCTAGCCCGACTAGGTTTGGTTGGCATGAGTGGTGTGCCGTTCTTGTCTAATACTGGTACTCGTTGCATGGAGATAATCCTCACGAGAAAAAGTAATAAGTCCCTTAGCCCAATTTGTTCAGCATGTCCTTTCTACAAGCGCCTACAACCAGTAGGCTTGGAAATAATCCGAACTAGGGAAACATTCGGAAGTCCGTAGCAAAACAAGTCTCATGGGCTAGTCATCTCTTGCGTTGAAATCTGGTTCTTTCAAGCCTACACGTCAGTGTAGGTAGTTGACCCGACTTTCAGCGGGTTTTGGCTATGAGCCAGCTATTTATTTGAGGGCGACATCTTGGGCTAATCAAATCCATCAAACCTAAGTTAATCTTCAGTCCCTAGTACTATCTTGGGTAAAGGCAATGCTGACTCATCACCCAATTTCATTGTGGCTAGTTTCTCTGGTTCTGTATGTTGTAATGTTCTCAATAACGCAGCGCTATGTTCTAATAACTCATCTACATCTATGCCACCATAAACTGATGGATAACGTCGCAGGCGGTTGCTACCTTCTCCTAACAAAATCGCCGCACCTCGCCAATTACTATTACCCAAATGATACAGGGCTACAGCTATTTGTAAAATTCCCTGATAAAAAGTTTTTTCTGGCTCTGTTGCTTCCATCCACAAAGCCTCTAAAGTATCATGACAGGCATAGAATTCCCCAGCATTAAATTGTTCTATGCCTTGCCAAAATTGCTGGGGCTGGTCATTAGTCATCCGCTAACAGGATTTTGGATGCGTGGATTTGGGATTGATTCCCAGGATTTATCCGCTTTCTTGTACCTTGCTTGGAATTATCGCTCATCAGTTGTCACTTTTTTAGTGGTAAATGTAGCTTGCGGCAAGTCGGGATGTATCTGTTTCTGTTGTATCTGTCATAGTGATTTGGTTAGCCCATACCGTCGCGTACTTGTTTGATTGTTTCCAAAGAGATTTCTTGCTTGTCGCCAGCAAACTCATTATCTGGGGTAAGAAACAGCATACAGTGGCACTCTTTACGTTCTCGCATTGGTACACAAGGACAGTTCCAAAAAGTAGCGCTGACCTCGGCTTGTTTGTCTTCGTAGTGGCGACAGGGACATAGGGGTGCTCCAAGTTCATCTTTATGTTTAGCAAGTCCTTCAATTACCACTGCGGTTACAGAAGGTTCAGAACAGAAGTAAGTTCCAGTGCGCTTGGCGTATTGTTCAGAAAAATGGCGCATTGCTTCTAAGTTTTTATCGCTGGATTTTGTGTTTACTTCTGGGGAGATCATAGGAACGAACACTCATAATTTACACATTTCTTTGCATTGTACCGCAGCCTTGGTAAGCTATAGCTGGGGATAATCCCTCCTTTTTTTGGCTATCCTCACCCAAGGCGTGTTTGCCAGATACATGGTTTGCTGATTCTGTGGCGATCGCAAGCACTCCACTACCCTTAATTTCACCCCAGGATTAAAATTCTCTTGTTCTAAATATAAAGCCCTGTAGAGCAATTACAAAATTTTTTACGCTTACTAGTTGGCAAATTACGAATTTAATGCTCAAATAGATCGAGTAACAATTTAATACTGTATAATCAACAAAAGCAAATCCCAAACTTACTTGGGGGTGTGGCGGAATGGTAGACGCTACGGACTTAAGTAATTGAGCCTTAAAGAAGAAACTCTTTAAGTGAATGCTCTCAAATTCAGGGAAACCTAAATCTGGCAACAGACAAGGCAATCCTGAGCCAAGCCAAATCAGTCATTTGTCATTTGTCATTGGTCAATTGTTGAATAACAAAAGACAAGTGATAAATAACAAAGAACTTATTCGGAAGGTGCAGAGACCCGACGGGAGCTACCCTAACGTTAAGTCGAGGGTAAAGGGAGAGTCCAATTCTCAAAGCCACAAGTAGCTAGTCTACTAGGCAGTAGTGAAAACTGCGGGAGAATGAAAATCCGTTGACCGTAAAAGGTCGTGAGGGTTCAAGTCCCTCCACCCCCACTAACAAACTAGAATTGAGCCAGTCTTTATATAAAGGCTGGCTTTTAGCGTAGGAAGTGTCAAATAAGCGCGTCTATTTTCAAGACATTAGACCTCTTGCAAAAATATTTTTACTCCACCCTAACCCTCCCCCTAATACCATTTCACGTTAATCACGATACACATAAATTTTGTCCCAGACGCGATATATCGCGTCTCTACACCATTTGTATTTGTATCAGGGTTTTAGTGAAATGGTATAAACGGGGAAGAAACAAAATCTTCCCCTTATTCACGAGGGGATTGAGGGGAGTTCATTCGACTTTTGCAAGAGGTCTATTCTACTTGCCCACAAAATTTTCAAACATCTTCTTAGCTCGATTTTATCCATGTTTACGAAACCTAAAACCATTGTGGAAAGGTAGTTTTAGCTTTTGGAATTTATTGAGAATCAGTGACATGGAAAAAGTATTTGCCAACAAGCTAGGGTTTTTGCCGAATAAAGAAAGCTGAGTTCTTAATTTTGGATAAAGTCGAGCTTAGAGAAGTCGATAATTTTACTTTCAGTGAATTTATAAATTTTCTATAAAGGAAAAATTTTAAATATTAAAGAGTAGATTTATACTCTTGTCTCAAAGAGTGAAGCATATCAGAATATAAATAAGGTATTCTTTTGTTTTGAGAACTATAAATGACTACTCATAGTTTA
Organism: Westiellopsis prolifica IICB1; assembly: GCF_004323185.1. Classification (GTDB taxonomy): domain Bacteria; phylum Cyanobacteriota; class Cyanobacteriia; order Cyanobacteriales; family Nostocaceae; genus Pelatocladus; species Pelatocladus prolificus_A. The sequence continues at coordinate 428,676 of NZ_NAPS01000001.1, read as the reverse complement.
CGAGATATTCATACTAATTCATCTATTTTTAAAGTTCATGTTCAACACTCAGATATAGAAGATGTACAGGAAATTATTTACAGCTTTTTTGTAGAAATAGTCAAAAAGTCTGACCCAGAAGATATTTTAATAGAATTTAAGAGTTTATTTATAGACTGTCTATGTTTGCCAAATTTAGATTCTATGCCAGGAATATATGAAGTTCTAATTAAAAATGAACAATATTTACATAATACTTTTAAACGTTGCTGTTATATTCTAGTCAATAACTGGGAAATTAATAGAAAATACAAATATATCCAAGCATTAGTTGAGCTAATCGCCACTTATAAATCAAGTTCAATTTATCAAAAATATAAACTCATAAATACTTCCCAAACCTGGTTAGATAACTTTATTAATAGTCAAGACTTTCAAGAGCTTAAGTTATTTGCATATAAAAATGAAAATAGAGTCGATGGTCATTGGGTAAATCGCTATACTTCCTATCTTTTAGCTGCCCAAGCTATTGATGAGAATAATCCAGCAGAACAAAAACAAGCAGCAATCAAAGCTTATAAACAACTAAAAGATAAGTTTAAATTTGAACTCGCAATGTATATTGCTCGTTCTCAGTCTCACACTTCTAGTAGAACACGTTATAAAAATCCTAGTGTTTTAGGAGATGAGGTCTTACGTTTAATCAAAGCAATTCTTGTTAAAAAGGGTGTATTTAGCTATAGCAATATTGCGAATATTTTTATCCAGCAAACTCAAGATCAATCTTTTAAAAATTTTCAAGCAAGTCTGGTAAAATATCTGATTTTCTCTGTACAGCAACCGACATTTGTAGACACATTGCAGCAACAGCTATCAGGAAAACTTGCTGTTTGGAAACCAGAATATGATGATATCATTATCAATAAGGCTTTATTGCTGAGAACATGTAATCGTGTAATTGATCTTTTAACAACAGAAAATGGTGCTTTACCTTCACCTCTATTTGTTTTATTACTCTCTCATGGCCATCCTCTGACGCTGGTAATTGTACTATTGAAAATAATTCTGATTAGCAAATACTCTCATAGTCATTTAGAATCTCGGATCGCTAATTTAATTCGCTATTACGAACAGTATTCAGAAGCAGAATGCCAAAGCTTTATCAACTTTGTCGAAATTTTTAATATTACATTTGCAATTTATGCTGAGAATGTCGAATATAATTTGATAAAGATAGAAGACAATGAGAATTTTTATGAAGTCGAATTTTACCCAAATGCTTATCATGTATTTTCTCAATTAAAAGGTTAATGGTTGGTTATTTCCGATGCCCAATGCCCGATAATTTATTTAAACAGGTATTCGTCAAGCCAAGCCAAGCTAGCACCTGTGATTTCTGCAAGAATGCTGACCACACGATAGAGAGCTATTGCACTGATGACTATTGCAGCAGGAAAATAGTTTTGTAGAAGGGCGATCGCAGTTGCTTCAAACACACCTAATCCACCAGGCGCACCCGGAACAACAAGCCCAAGCAACCAAGCAAAACTAAAAGCTGTGAACAATAAGGGAATTTGACTTAAATTTAAAGAACTTAAAGCATAAAAAGTTAAAATAAATCCGGTACCGCGCAATCCCAAAAATCCGATTTCTCCTAATAAAGGTAATAAAGGGTAGTTTTGCATAGTAAAACTAGCATCTGAAGTATTTGTGGGATCAGACTTCTTTACCTTCAAGCGATGCATCAAGCGAATTAATAGATTTAAAAACCGGGGATGAAGCACACAAAGCACTATAACTAAACCTAGTATTTGCCCTATATGTACAGTTAAATTAGTATTTGTTTGAACAAATAAACTGGTTGATAAGACAACAATTAAAGCTGCTGCGGCCATAAGTAAAGGTTCTAGTAATACACTAAGAGTGGCTACAGCAGTAGAAACATTGGCGTTTTTTGCCGCCATAATTCGCCCATAATAATGCAAAACATTACCCGGCAAATATTTAGCAAGGTTGGTTTGCAGATAAACTTGGATAAACTGCACAGATGATACAGGTTGATTTAAATTTTTGAGAATCCAAGTCCAAACCCAGCCAGCCCAAGTATGTCCTAATAAAGTTACACCAGTTGCGATCGCTATTATTGCCCATCCTACTGCATCAATGCGAATAGCAGTAATTCCTTGCCAGTTATCTTTTAAAGCTTTCGCTAAAAAGAACAGCGTTCCACCCAAAATTAACCAGCGTAAAAATTTTTTAATCATTGCAGAGATTTAACTGTTCGGCTAGCCTTTGATTAAACACCTCAAATCATACAGTAGAGGCAGAGTCTTTGGGTAACAATTATTGAAACTGGTGCAAATAATTAAACTTAATATCTTATCTCTTTGTTGATTAAAGTTTTCATGACTGATGATTTCTTCTACTTATATCCATCTTAAGTTAGATAAAATTAACAATAAATTAATAACAAAAATGTGACCTACGCTAGAGGAAAAACCTCGTTTTAAATCCGTATTCTAAGAAGTTGATTGTTGTATTAAACAAAAATCAACTCCAGCAATATAGCTAACTGAGTTTCATGATTACTCAGACAATGTGATTATATTTGTTTGGTGTTGGAAGGAGGAATTAGTGAACACTTTAATTGCATTTGTAAAAAAACTACGTCTGCGGCAAGTTTTAACTGTATTTTTGGCAGGATTATTGTTTCTAACAGGTAGTATTTATACTAGTGGGTATGCTCAAGCAGCACAACTGAAATCACAAGTATTTTTGGCTGATGCAGGTCAACAATCTGAATTGCTTTATCCTGGTGCGGAAACCCCAGTAGGTAGAGCCTATAAAGAGGGAGAATTACCAATTAAATCTGAAAAAGATTTCCGTCCAAATGCTGGTAATTTGATTCAGAACGAACCAAGTGTAACTCAAAGAGCAAAGGACAGAATTGAAACTGTTAAAGAAGCAGTAGAAGAAGCTTCAGGCTTTTTGAAAGATAAAGGAAATGAAGCTACCAAAAGACCAGAACTGCAACCTAATCCAGCAGTTAATAAATAAAGGTTAATTACAAATTCTCAATAATCACGATTTTAGATTGAGAATTGCTGAGTTTTTCGTTAACTTAAACATGATCAGGAGTTCAGAATGAATCAAGTAATTTCTTGGGTAAAAAAAGTTAGGTTACATCAAATTTTCACACTTTTTGTAGTAGGTGTTTTAGTATTCTTCACTCAGGCTTGTTCCCCTTCTACAGCTGCTCAACCAACACAATCTCCCAAAGGTAATGCTGAAGTATATGTTCCCAAGGGTGATAATGTCATCAACCCTTACGAAGGTGGAATGAATAACTTTAGCGATAGAGATCCAAGAGCAAAAACTGATGCAAAAGCTAGAGGTGAATACTTAAAAGAAAACGCTGCTCAAAATCAAGCTGAAAAATCTACCAATAATCCCCTCGAAGCCATCCGTCGTGTAGGTTCAGACGCAGGAAACTTGGGTAAAAATATTCAGCAAAAAGCTGGAGATGTAGGAAACAAAACTCAAAATACTGCTGAAGATTTTGCCAGAGGAGCCAAGCAAGGACTTGAAAATATCAAGGACAACACTCAGGATGCTGGTGATTATGCCAAAGACGTAACTAAGCACACAGTTAGAGACACCCTCAGAGACTAGATTGCTTAGTTGAAGTAAATTAAAATTTATCTCACTATTCTTAGAGTGAGATGACATCAAAAAAGCCTGCGTAGGCAGGCTTTTTTAGTAAACTACCAAACTCTATAAACTTTGCAGCGAAGAATATGTGGCAAAAGAATAGATAATTGGTTCAAAAGCTAAGACACAACCGAAGACATAAATTTTAAATGCCAATTTTGTAGCGCTAATCTTTGAATTTCGCGCAAAGGAATATTGTATTTCCGGGCTAATTCTGCACAATCTTCGTATTCTGGCTGGACGTTATTGATAACTCTATTATTTGTGTTTCCTGTCCATGCAACTTTGACACGCACTAGACCATATTTTGTTTCTACTTGTTGAAATTCTCGCTGCAAAATAGCGCGTTGTTGCTCATAACGACGAATACCTAAAGTTGTGGTTTCACGAAATAAAACTGTTTCACAATTTAGTAGATTTTCTGGTAGACAAATTACTGTCAGCAAGATCCCTGGACGAGACTTTTTCATCCCTATAGATTGAGTAAAAACATCCACTGCACCTGCTGCAAATAAAGCCTCAAACAAATAACCGATCGCTTGAGGATTTAAATCATCTATTTGGGTTTCTAATACTGATATAATTTCTAAAGTTGGACTAGTATTGGCAACAGATGAGCGATCGCTCATTCCAACATCTGTAGCTTCCCCTAGCCATAGGCGTAATATATTAGGAATTGACAAGTTAAGATTACCTGCTCCTAGTCCGACTTGTTGAATCTTCATCGCAGGTGGCGCACCAAATTCTTTCGCAAGTGTCGTGGCGATCGCCGCACCTGTGGGTGTCACCAGTTCCCGTTCAATCCCGTTGCTGTAAACCAGACAACCCCGCATTTCCCATAACTTTAACACTGCTGGTACTGGTACTGCCATTTCTCCATGAGCAGCACGCACCGTTCCCCCGCCAGTCGGAAATGCTGAACAGTAAAGCAGGGGTAATCCTGTTTCGTCACTCTCAACGCCTAACCAATCTAATCCCAAGCAAGTACCAACAATATCTACAATCGCATCAACTGCACCGACTTCGTGAAAGTGAACTTTTTGAGGAGCAATACCATGCACTGCACCTTCTGCAACTGCTAACTGTCGAAATACTGCTAAACTCCAAGCTTCTACCCTTGCAGGTAAGCTAGCGTTGATAATGATTTGTTCTATTTCTGGTAAATGGCGATGATCATGGTGATCATCATGGTCGGATAATAAATCAACATGAACTTTCGTCGCTTGCTGACCATGGCGCTGGACAAGTTCAGCCCATAATTTATATTCCTGTACAATACCTAAATGATTAAGTTTGTCTATTAAGTATTCTAAGGGAACACCCAGACTTACCAATGCTCCCAGACACATATCACCGGAAATTCCCGATGGACATTGAAGATAAGCAAGTTTAGTCATATGTATTTTGTTAGTAGTTAGTAGTTAGTAGTTAGTTGTTTGTTCATCTTTTACCACTATCCACTAACCACTAACCACTATCCATTACCCAATCTATGGCAAAAATTTTCTCAGTTCATCCTGATAATCCCCAGATCCGCCGAATAGAGGAGATAAAGACGGCACTGTCTGATGGTGCAGTGATGCTTTATCCTACTGATACAGTTTATGCGATCGGTTGTGATTTAAATGCTAAGTCGGCGGTAGAACGAGTACGGAAAATCAAACAACTAGCAAACGATAAACCATTGACGTTTTTGTCTCCATCACTTTCTAATGTAGCGACTTATGCAAATGTCAGCGACACTGCCTACCGAATTATGAAGCACCTGATTCCGGGACCGTATACATTTTTGCTACCTGCGACAAAATTAGTTCCGCGTTTGGTGCAAAATCCGAAACGGAAGACTACTGGAATTAGAGTGCCAGATCATAAAATGTGCTTGGAACTGCTGTCAGCCTTAGGAAATCCGATAATTTCGACTTCAGCACATTTACCACCAGATGAGACAAATAATGGGACTTTGGGAGTGGAAGAAGAACAAATATTATCGCGAGTAGAATTATTTGACCGTTTGGAAGGATTGGTTGATGTTATTGTAGACACTGGTGAGGAACCAAGCTACGAAGTGTCTACAATTTTGGATTTAACGGGAGAAGAACCAATGATGATCAGGCAAGGTTTAGGTTGGGAAAGAGCCACAGCATGGGTATAGTAAATTAACTTCACTGAGTAGGAATTTAATTTCGGAAATTGTAAATAAACAAACACCACTTTCATGATTGTCATACGGATAAAGCAAAGCGCTCTTAGGAGCATTACAGGGATAAATCTTTGCAAATTAAGGGTTTCAGCTATTTTGGAGTGGTCAATAAAACTCGTGTATTAGCTATTGTTAAGTTGCTTATCAAAAAACCGACACATTGCCTTACCTGGAACTTGCGGATATTTCTTACATTCTTAAATGTAGGCAGCGCTTGCGGTGATTATTAAGCAATGAAAGCTTAATGAATAATTACTGTGGCGTTTGTTGTCATGTCGTTACGGTGCAGTACCACTCCCAAACAAGATCATGAAAGCTAATTCTGCTAATCTACCAACCGTTAAACCAATTTCTCATAGCTACAGCGATGCTTTAATCCAATTTTTATATAAAGAAATACAAGCATACTCGAAAGCAGCACCTGGTTGTATGCAAGCTGTAGCAATGCGTATAGCCAAAGAAGTAGAGCGTATCTGTGATAAAAGCCATCGTATCCAAAAATCAGGGCAGGTCAAGACTTGGTTATTGACTCTAGGACGCCATCGTCTACAAAAATGCTTGCATTATTATAAATTGGGTTCCAAGCAGGGACGGGTCGAATTACATAGCTGCTTAGGTGCGATGGTATATCGCCATATAGGGATTGCTGGAGGTGAGTTAGGATTTCAAGCTCGCTACAATTTAATTGAAGATTTCCTCCAAGCATTTTATATTGAGGCTATCAAAGCTTTCCGCCGGGAAAATCAATTACCCGAAGATTACACCCCCCACACTCTGCTACAACTAGCAGAATACATGGCTTTTACAGAACAATATGCGAAACGTCGCATTAATCTAGCTGGCGGCGCTAATCAGCAGTTGATTATCCTGCGCGCTCAAACTTTTGCTCGCCGTCTACCTCAAGAAACAAATGTAGATTTTGAAATGGCTACAGAAGCTGCGAGGACTGAAGATGCAGAATCCTATCAGCGCAATTCCGCAGTGCAACAATTGCGATCGCAAATGATTTCTCAACCAAGTATTGATCTAGCTGAAGATAGTGAACGCGATCGCGTCATTTCAGAATTGACCAAATATTTTGAATCTCAAGGTCAACACGATTGTATAGATTATCTCACATTAAAACTTCAAGATTTATCAGCACCAGAAATTGACCAAATTCTTGGTTTAACTAGTCGCCAGCGAGATTATCTCCAACAACGTTTTAAATACCATGTGGAAAAGTTTGCTCGTACCCATCATTGGCAATTAGTCCATCAATGGTTGGGTGTTGGTTTAGAACAAAAGCTAGGCTTGTCTTCTCAACAGTGGGAACGCTTTTTGAATGAACTTTCTGAACAACAACGGCAGATATTGCAACTCAAAGCTGCGAAACACACAGATCAAGCGATCGCAAAAACTCTCAAATGCACTCCCAAACAACTGCAAAAGCGCTGGACTCAGTTGTTAGAACAAGCATGGGCTATCCGCAATGCAAATACAGAAGTTCAGACTGGCTGAAGCCTTGATTAGTTTTATTTCTTATTAGTTAATATTGACTAATTTCTCTAAATATCTTGGTTGTAGATGCCTATTCTAAATAAATTGCTTATATATTTCCTATTTTTCCCCCATGTATGGGGGAACAATTTTATCAAAAACAAATAATGTTGAATAACAAGATCCCCGACTTCTTGGGAAAATCCCAATTTTTTCAAAATACCGCAAAGCAAAGGGTTTAATACCAATTCTATGTGAGGCTGCATAGAATAGTAGAATAGAGAGTGCCAAAGATTCAAGACCAGAAGTAAACAATGGCACGCGGTTTCAATCTAGAAATATCAGAGAGTGCTGAGTATTTGTCCAAAAGTCTCAGCAAGGCTCGGACATCTGTGGAAAAAGAACGATTGCTTCTTCTGTGGTGGATCAAAACAGGACAAGTGMCACAGCATCAACAATTGAGCCAGAGACTAGGTAGAGATGGCTCAACAGTAACACGATGGTTACAAAAGTATCGGCAAGGGGGGCTAGGGAAATTATTAGAGGTGAAAACATCACCTGGGGCAACTCCCAAGATCACACCAGAAATGCGATCGCGGCTGGAGGAGAAACTGAAATGTCCTGAGGGGTTCGGCAGCTATGGGGAAATCGTAGAGTGGTTAAAGCAGGAATTTCATGTAGAAGTCAAATATAAGACAGTCTATCGTCTGGTACGCTATCAACTCCAGGCGAAACTGAAAATACCTCGGCCTGTGAGTAAACAACAGGATGAACAGGCTGTGAGCCTGTTTAAAAAAACATTCCCCACGCCTTTGTCACCTTGCAAAAGCTTTTAGGTCAAGGAAAGCGACTGCGTTATCTGTGTCAGGATGAGACCAGGCTAGGGTTGAAAACGGAAACTGGGCGAGTGATCACTGCTCGTGGTACCAAACCCATAGCTAGCGTACAGTG
>NZ_NAPS01000001.1:400711-420281 GCF_004323185.1 Westiellopsis prolifica IICB1 | reverse complement strand
TTCAGAAATTCTTGGATATCCTATCCCAAGAACTGGGTGATGATATGGCACTGATGCAAATGGATCAACCATCAGCACATCAAGCCTTGGCACTGTCTTGGCCAGAAAATCTCATCCCTATCTTTCAACCTGCTCATAGCCCTCAACTCAACCCAATTGAGCGATTATGGCAGTTTATTAAACGCCAGTTCAAGGGGGAAAACTTTTCTAATTTACAACAACTGCGCCAACGAATTCAACACGAATTAGCTCAAATATCTTCTGAGTTAATCTCCTCTTTGACAAGTTATGATTTCATCCTCGAAGCTCTCTTTCATGAAGCTTTATTCTATGCATCTTCATAGAGAATTGGTATAAACCCTTAGTTAATAGCACAAGTCGTCTTTATACGACTTCATAAAATCAAACAGTCTGCTTAAAGCAGACTTTCACTATAAGAGTGCGATTTCAATCGCAGGCGTTTTTTTGAACATTTGGGATGCTCCCGACTTCTTCTATCTGTGAAGTCGGGGATCTGATGCTAACTGGATCAAAACCAAAAAAATTAAAGCTATAAAAGTGCGATTTTTCCTAGGAAATATGCTAAAATCCGAATCCATGCAAGTTTTTTTAAAAAAACCCAAATCAACAATCCCATCACATTTTTGGTGTGGGAGTGTCAGAATATATATAAATCGCGCAGATCACAAAAAACCTACAGTCAAGAGCAAGGCAGTTTAAAATCAAATGTTTGATGGATTTTGGGATAACGTCTTTCGCTACCAGCGCTACTTCATCACTACCCTGTTAGGCATTTTGTTGAACACGTTCGCGCCATTAGCACCTTTGTTAAAACGCCCAGTAACATTAATTGCTCTGTTGGGCTTTTTGACTGGTGGACTAGTATTTGTAACTCTGACCCTGCGCGCCATGCTGGGTTTGAGTACAATTTGAGTCTAAACTATACAGAGGATGTATTCTCAAAACTGGATCAGGTAAACTGACAAAAACAGAAAAATAACGTAGTACAACCTCTGTGAGGAGGCATGATTATTATGGCTACAGATCGCCGCGTTTCCCGCGTTGCTGAATTAATTAAACGGGAAGTTAGCCAAATGCTACTCAATGGCATAAAGGATGACCGTGTGGGTACGGGAATGGTAAGTGTTACCGATGTTGACGTTTCTGGCGATTTGCAACACGCTAAAATCTATGTGTCCATATATGGCACAGAAGAAGCCAAAGCAGAAACAATGGCTGGCTTGAAGTCAGCTACAGGGTACGTTCGTAGCGAACTCGGCGCACGGGTGCGCCTGCGCCGCACACCAGAGGTAGTGTTTATCGAAGACCGTTCCATAGAACGTGGTACAAAAGTGTTATCGCTATTGAACCAACTCGAACTTCAACGTAAGCCAGAAAATTTGACAGATGATACTGAAAATGGTATAGAAGATGGAGAATCTGCAAGTTCTGTAACTTAAACAACAATTTATTCGCCAAAATTAGCTATCGATTTTACAGACACGACCTGTTCGTGTCTGTTTCAATATGCTTAATAAGGTTTTAGTAGTGCTGTGACGCGAGTTCGATAAATTTGCTTTAACCTTTGTGGTAAGACTCTTCCAGATGCGGGTAGAAGTTTAGAAAGCTATTTTTTCGTTTCTCTTCGCTTACCTGGTAACACAGAGAGGAAGTCAGACAAAGAAAGTCGAACTCATGTTGCTTTAACACCGCTAGAAAAGACTTTACATTTATTCACATAGTAGACCTCTTGCAAAGATAATAAAGAACCCCTCCCAAATCCTCTTTGAAATGGAGACATATTTCTCCGTTTCGAGGGGAGTAAGGAGGGTTAATTTGGCTTTTGCGAGGGGTCTAGTATTTACCGAATCGTAGGGAAAGGTTAAACAGAAAAGAGCTTTCCCTTCCAAAACCTCATCCCAACAGGAAATTTTGAGTTTTCCTAGATAGTTCTTTGTGGGCGACTAATCTATCTGCTGTGTAAATCTGATGATTGATTCCGATGTTGGTTTGCAAAGGTTGTATTCCGGGAAAACTTCACAGTTCTGGATTAATAGTTGAATTTTAGTTTCTATTGATAGCCATTGAAAACCCAACATTCAATAACCAGCAACTAACCGATACCATACATTTTCCCATGCATTAGAAACTTCGTAATCATTTTTCTTAGCTATGAGAAGAATTTATAACATCAACCAAAGTTAACAATCAATGACAGAATTGTTTACGTTGCTTAATATTGGTGCATCAATAAACACAATGTTGTTTATTTAGACATGCCATTTCAGCAATTTTACTGTTAACTTAAGATGGTATAAATCATTCAATTATGTGAATCACAAATCCCTAAAACAGCTAGGTTAGAGGTATATGAACATCATCTAAAATTTGCCATCAATATTGCTACAGATCTTCCTATGAGGAAACTTATTTGGTAGTAGTGTTAAACTTCATCTATAGGTTAAAAGTTTATTTAAGAAATTATTAACAAACAAACCTATATAGGCTTGAGTGGTGTATTGTAGCCCTTATCGCTTGCAGCAGTTTATACATATACTTTAACCAAATATTTTCTGATTGTTTTTCCATAGAAAATGCCTGCGTCTAAGATCGTCAATTGTATAGAGACTTGAGTATGTTATGCATTTAGTTGCCCAATATCTGGTTTTTGTCTATGGATACTAATATTTAATAACTGCCGTGTTCAAAAGCAAGCAAAGACTGACTTTGACAACAATTTGCATGATTTAATTTCAGGAGTGAAAATCAAGATGTCATGAGTATTTGACAAAATTAACATTTATTTACATAATTTTATGATGTGTAGCGTCAAAATGAAAATAGTTCCGTATACCAAATTACAAAATCCCAGTTATACAGCTACTCATTGCTATGTTTGTTCCTAAAACATTTTTGGGAACACTACTTACGTGTAAAATTCTGAGTAAAGATCATGAGTGTTAATACGGTGCCCTCTATCAGCTACTACTCTTTAGACGTGATTCAAGACGAAGCGCGACAACTTGTGCAGAAGGGAGTGGTTAGCAGACAGCAACCAATATATACTCTCTGCCAATACATACCAGCTCGTGAGTGGGTGTGTATTGAATGTGAATTAGAAAAGTGCGACTTCCTCTTACGCGATCGCATCGGCGATCTGATTGGTCGAGAAGAATGGGAAAACGACTAATCAACAGAAAATGATTGATATTAGATTGGGAATATATTTATTCTGGATGTGTGAATTTTCTCAAAAAAGATTCGACGCCCAATCCCAAGGTAGTCTCTGGTTATGATTCATCTTTCCCGGTCTAGACTTTTGTAATGACTTATCTGTTATCTGTTCTTACCGTTTTTTGGTTAAGCAATGTATACGCCATATTTTAAGGCGTCAATACGCAGAGGCTGAAGTTGATTTAATTTAAATTGCTGACTGTACCGGAGTAGTCTCATTTTGGCAACTACTCCGGTATTTTTTTGCTTTAGTTAGTGGTCAGTGGTGAGTTCCAATCAACCACCAACAACTAAAACTCAAATCTACCCAACTTCCTCCAAATACAAATTCACATCTTCTATAACACGGGTGAGTTCTGCTTCCGTAGTCAAGCGAATGTTGATGTCACGGATGGTAAGTAGAACCTTCGCAGCAAAGGGGGTAGGCCAAATATTGGGGTTACAGAAAATCTCCAAAAAGACTTCTCCTGTATAACGATATTCCATTGGGCGTTGGGGACTGGCTTTTCCAGCACCCGGAACAGCTTTAGTAGCAACCGCTTTGAGACTAGTCATCAACTGTTCCAGCGCTGCTTTTAGTTCCTGTGCTGCTTGGACAGAAAAATTAAAACAGACAGAACCCTCAACCAAGTTAAGTGTCAGGTGATTTCCAGACATGAGCTATTATTTAGATTTTTAGTACAGATACCATTTTCCTGGTACAGGTAACATCAAGATCCGTTTGTTTGTCAATGGTAATGATTCGCAAAATCTTAAGAATGTGTTATCTGTTGGTTGGTGATGGAATTGAAAATCATTATTGTAGAGATCGACTGAACTCAATCTCTATCAACCCCAGCAAACAGAGGAAAAGAGCGATAAAACTAATGAAAAAATCCTCTGATAAATGCTAATAAATATAGTTGCTTGAGTAATGGCATAGCCCAATTATAATCAGGTTTTTATTCAATATTAATTACAAAATATTTCAATAAAGTACGGTGATAAATTGACGTTATAGCAAGATAAAATCCTGACTGCGTGAAAGTTTTCTACATTTCATTGATGTATTTAGTTCTACACTTAGAACTTATAGAACATCATAGTTAAAATTTAAAATTCCTCTATGTCTTTAGATAACCGTGGCACAGTTAGAAAGGTTTTAATCATCACTCTGTTGCTAAATATCTTTGTGATGCTATTAAAGGCAATTGTTGGTAAATTAACAGGTTCTTTAAGTTTATTAGCTGATGCCTTGCATAGCGTCACCGATAGCGCCAATAATATATTGGGATTGATTGCTAGCCGATATTCTTCACCGCGACCCGATCGCGAACATCCCTATGGACACCTAAAATTTGAAGCAGTGGGTGCTTTGGGAATTTCGGCTTTTTTAGGTATAGCCTGTTTTGAAATTCTCCAAGGTGCTGTCGAACGCATTCTCAATGGTGGTGAACCCGTAAGCATATCACCATCAGAATTGTGGCTATTACTAGTTGTATTAGGTGTGAATATTTTCGTCGCCTTTTACGAACGTCACGTAGGTGTAAAAGTCGGTAGTCCGATTTTGATCGCTGATGCTAAACATACCATGAGTGATGTTTGGGTAACTATTTCCGTGATTGGCGGTTTGATTGGTGTATTGTTGGGTTATCAGTGGTTAGATGTGGCGTTAGCTTTTCCTGTAGCTTTGTTAGTCTTTTGGAGTGGCTGGACAATTTTAAAAGAAAATTTACCTTGGCTTGTAGATCAAATTGCAATTGCACCAGAACTGATTCATGCGATCGCTCTTTCTGTCCCTGGAGTGATAAACTGCCACGATATAGCCTCTCGTGGTGTTGTTGGTCGCCAAGCTTTTATTGAAATGCATTTAATAGTTAATGCTCAGGATGTTCAAACAGCGCATCGCATCACTGAAGAAGTGGAAAGACGACTGGAAGAACGGTTTAGCCCAGTACGGATTGTAATTCATGTCGAACCACCAGAGTATCGCTCAGAGCAGATTAGCTTTGGCTCCAACTCAAACTAGCAAATCATTCTTGTGTTAGACCTGTTCTCTGACTCCAGATAGGGGCTATATCCGTAGGATTCTTGATATCTTAATAACATAGCAAAACGCACTGGCAGAACGTTTTACCGTTGTGGTTCTTTGCTACTTTTGGAAGGAGAGCGACGTCACAAAAGTAGACAGTGCTGATAATCAAGAGGTCTAGATAGTTGTGGAGTTTTTGTCGCTTCCTCCACTTAACTGCGACCAACGGGAAGATTAAACTCTCCGTACAGAACGGTGGTAGGTCGTGGATATCTAGTCTATTTACCAAAGGTCAATGAGTACTCGTGCTGATCTCGAACTTTTACTATCGATATCGCCACGTGTACTTATTAACCGTTTTGAGAATTAAATCAAATGACATTCCGATGGTTAGGAATAGGACTTATTGTTTTAAGCTTTTGGATGAATATGAATGCATCAGCACAATCATCTATGAAGACAGACATTCCGACTATAATTCAGCAAGCAAAAGATGCTTGGGTTAATCTTGATGGCAATGCTTTAGCGAAATTGTTTACACCAGATGGTGAACTGATCGTACCTGGTTATAGGTGGCAGGGACAAGCACAAATCAGTGAAGCAGTTTCCTCGGTTGCTCAACAGTCGCAAGATATTCAAATTGATATTGAGCGGATAATGATTTGTGGTGAACAAGCTGTGATTGAATGGCGTTACCAAGAAACGGAAAAAGCTACTCAGAATCGCAAAACCACTGATGATGCGATCGTAGTAGACTTTCGAGATGGTAAAATCAGCCGCTGGCGAGAATATTTTGATACTCAAACACCATCGTCTATTGAGTAACTAGCACATTTGCGACGGCTGCAACTAAACTATCTGGGTCTACAGGTTTAGCTACATGAGTTTGAAAGCCAGCTTCTAGGGCGCGGACACGATCTTCACTATCAGTGTATGCTGTTAAGGCGATCGCTGGTACATTTGCTTCTTTTTCTGCATTTAAGCCACGAATTTTGCGAATTAGAGTATAGCCATCTTCCTCTGGCATACCAATATCACAAACTAAAACATCTGGTTGTAACTGGGGTAACACTTCTAAAGCTTCTGCTGCTGACGCAACTGTAGTTACACTAGCTCCATCTGTTTCCAATACGGTAGAAATATAAAAGCGGCTATCTTCATCGTCATCTACCACGAGGATTTTCAATTTAGCTAGAGGGAGAGAAGATGATGTTGCGTCTCCTACGACATTGGAAAAAAGAGAATTATTTCTCATTACTTTAGTCCCTCATTTTTCCTCAGAATTTTAGATATTCTTTGAGTAATTTTACTCTGTTAGCGTCCTTTATTCATCTATCCAGCCATTCTTGACAAAATAGTCGATTGCTACGTGTAAATTCATCCTCAACATAGCTAGGATCAACCACATGTTAGAATTACGGCGTGTTGTACTCGTTACCGTGGCATTTTATAGTTTCTAATTACTGGATGTTTCTTTCAATAAATTGTTAGGTTTGTTAAATAATATTAATGAATCTCAGCTTTTGTATTTTATCAGTTTGTAAAAATGTTTAGAATAATAAAGACAAAATTTTACCTATGTTTATTATACGTAATTTCAATAGCAACCTTGTATATTTAGTGGGATTTTTACAAACGTGAATATAAGCAAAGAGGACATGGCATTTCCATTTCCAGTTGATTTAACAAACTGTGATAGAGAGCCAATACACATTCCTAGTTGTATTCAGACCCATGGAGTGATTTTAGCATTACAAGAGTCTGATTTAACTATTTTGCAAGTCAGTGATAATACAATCCAATTTTTTGGTTTACATCCTGAAGAATTGCTAAATCAACCATTAAGTATACTGCTAGAACCAGAACAAGTTGGATTTTTGCTTGATTGTTTAAACCAGGAAGATATACAAATAGTTAATCCGATTGAAATTACTATAAATATTTCTCAGGTTAATAATATTTTTGATGCGATCGTTCATCGTTTAAATAAAATAGTCATTGTAGAATTAGAACCACATAACTTTGAAAAAAATCATGTCTATTTTAGATTTTATTATTTGGTCAAATTAGCTGTTGGCAAACTACAGTCAGCAAAATTTGTGACTGAAGTTAGTCAGATAATCTCTCAGGAAGTCAGAAGAATTACCGGATTTGACAGAGTAATGGTTTATAGGTTTGATGAGGATTGGAACGGTATAGTAATTGCAGAAGATAAGCAAGAGTACTTACCTTCCTATCTAAATTTACATTACCCTGCTTCAGATATTCCCAAACAAGCCAGAGAACTTTACCGACAAAATTGGTTACGTATTATACCGAATGCTGACTATCAACCTATTGCCATTGTTCCTACCCTTAATCCTTTAACAAATGAGCCTTTAGATTTGAGTAATTCGGTGTTACGCAGTGTCTCACCCATACATGTTGAATATATGCACAACATGGGTATTAAAGCATCAATGTCGATTTCACTCATTAAAAACAATCAACTCTGGGGACTCATAGCTTGTCACCACCAAACACCCAAATATGTTCCTTATGAGATCCGCAATGCTTGTGAATTTTTAGGTCAAGTAACTTCTTTAGAAATAGCAACCAAAGAAGACAACGAGGATTCCGAATCAAAAATCCAAGTTAAATCCGATCTGGCAAAATTAATCGAATATATGTCAGTGGAGAAAAATTTTATTGATGGATTAATTAATAAACAACCAAATCTGCTTCACCTAGTTAATGCTCAAGGTGCTACAATTTGTTTTAATAATGAGCTATATTTAATTGGCAATACTCCAACTCAACCAGATATTCAAGAGTTATTAAATTGGATTCATAAAAACATAAATGAAGATATTTTTTATACTGATTCAATTTCCAAGTTTTATCCAGAAGCAGAAAAATATAAAAATGTAGCCAGTGGTTTAATAGTTATTTCTATTTCTAAAACTCAGAATAAATATATTCTGTGGTTTCGTCCAGAGGTAATACAAACAGTTAATTGGGGTGGAAATCCTCATAAAGCGGTAGAAGTCACCCAAAATGGTAGTTTGCGCCTATCTCCTCGTAAGTCATTTGAATTATGGAAAGAAATAGTCAGGCTGACATGTCTACCTTGGAAATCTTATGAAATTCATGCGGCGCTAGAGTTACGAAATGCCATTATTAGTATAGTAGTACAAAAGGCTGATGAATTAGCAAAGCTAAATATAGAATTAGAACGCAGTAATAAAGAGTTAGACGCTTTTGCTTATATTGCTTCCCATGATTTAAAAGAACCATTGCGCGGTATTCATAATTATTCCAATTTTTTAATTGAAGACTACAGTGAGATATTAGACGAAGAAGGCAAAAATAAACTCCGGACTCTGATTCGTCTGACTATAAGAATGGAGGATCTGATTGATTCATTATTACAGTTTTCCCGCTTAGGAAGGGCTGATATGTCGATGCAACAGACTGATTTGAATGCTGTTGTACATCGGATTTTAGATTTATTACGCGCTCGGATTGAAGAGACAGGAGTAAAAATTTATATACCCAAGCCATTGCCAACAGTATATTGCGATCGCGTTCAAATCGGCGAAGTTTTTAGTAATTTGATTACTAACGCCATTAAATATAACGATAAAGACGATAAATGGGTGGAAATTGGTTATATTGAAAACTCTGAACCACTCAAATTTTACATCCGAGATAATGGCATTGGCATTCGAGAAAAGCACTTGGAAATTATTTTCCGTATCTTCAAACGTTTACATGGCCCCAGTAAATATGGTGGTGGTACAGGTGCAGGACTAACCATCGCCAAAAAAATAGTAGAAAGACACGAGGGTCAAATCTGGGTAGAATCAACTTACGGTGAAGGTAGTACGTTTTATTTCACTTTACAAAAATCAAATTAATTATGAGTTATGAACGATGAAGGATGAAGTATTCAATAATTCATTATTGTATCATTTAGCATTAATTCTGATTTAGCCTTGATCCTACCCTTCGGGAAGACGCCCAAAGGGTGTCTACATCCTTCATACTTCATATGATTGGCAATAGCACTCAATTAATACTTGTAATTGAAGACAGTGACGAAGATTTTGAAGCTTTGCGGCGAGTGATGTATCGTCAAAAAGTACAAAATCCGATTATTCGTTGTACTGATGGTGACGAAGCGCTAGACTACCTTTACCACACAGGAGACTACAGTGAGCCTAAAAATGCTCCTCGTCCTTCACTGATTTTACTTGACTTGAACTTACCAGGAACGGATGGGCGACAATTACTAGAACAAATTAAGCAAGATCAAAATCTCAAAGATATTCCTGTTATAGTATTTACCACATCTTCTAATCCCAGAGATATAGAAATATGTTATCGCAATAGTGTTGCTAGTTATATTCTTAAACCAATTGATATCAACAAATTAAAACAAACTCTCCAAAGTTTCCTGACTTATTGGTTGGATATTGTGGTTCTTCCCGATACTATCGGCAGGTAGTCATGGTGCAACAACAGTTAATCATTTTAATTATTGATGATTGTCCGGAAGACCGTGCAGTCTACCGCCGTTATCTTTTGCAAAATCCACAACATGAATACAAAATTTTGGAAGAGGAAACCGGGGAAACCGCACTACAACTGTGTCAGCAAATCCAGCCAGATATTATATTATTAGACTTCTTGTTGCCAGATATGGATGGGTTGGAGTTTATAGGAGAACTCAAACAGCAACTTCAAGGAAGTATGCCAGCTGTAATTATGTTAACAGGACATGGTAACGAAGCTGTTGCTGTGCAGGCAATGAAAAGTGGTATTCAAGACTACTTGGTAAAAGGAGATATCACAGCTGATAATCTACGCTTTACTATTAAATCTACGATTGAAAATGTCCAACTACGCCAGAAACTACAACATAGTGAAGAACGTTTCCGTACCTCTGTGGAAAATATGCTGGACTGCTTAGGTATTTACTCAGCAATTCGCAACGA
Source organism: Westiellopsis prolifica IICB1 (assembly GCF_004323185.1). Taxonomy (GTDB): domain Bacteria; phylum Cyanobacteriota; class Cyanobacteriia; order Cyanobacteriales; family Nostocaceae; genus Pelatocladus; species Pelatocladus prolificus_A. The sequence goes on along the minus strand of NZ_NAPS01000001.1, from coordinate 410,057 downwards.
AGCAGGGGAAATATTAGACTTTAGAATTGATTATTTAAACGCAGCAGCTTGTGAATCTAACCTGGTCATCAAAGAAGAGCAACTAGGTAAAAATTTATGCGAAATTTTACCTGGACATAGAAAATATGGCTTATTTGACCAGTATTGTCAGGTTGTAAATACTGGTAAACCCTTTGTCAAAGAATCATTAATCTACACAGATATATTTGGTAAACAACAATTTACTAGAGCTTTTGATATCCGTGTAGCTAAGTTGGGAGATGGGTTTGTCGCATCTTGGCGGGATGTCACTAAAAAAAAGCAGATAGAACAAGCATTACGAGAAAGCGAAGAACGCTACCGCTTTTTATCTGAAGCCATACCACAAATAGTGTGGATTTGTGATGCGAATGGTAAATGTGAATATCTCAATCAACGATGGTACGAATTTACTGGACAAACCATTGATCAAGGAATGGGAAGTGGTTGGATGGAAGTTGTACATCCAGAAGATATCCAACTAGCCATGGAAGCATTTACACAGTCTTTAAATACAGGAAAACCCTATGAAGTAGAATTGCGTTATCGCTGTCATGATCAAACCTATCATTGGTTTTTAGCTAGAGCTTTGTCCAAAAAAGACGAGCAAGGACAGATCGTAAAATGGTTTGGTACTAGTACAGATATTAATGATCGCAAACAATTAGAAGCAGAACGTAACCGTCTTTTTCAACTTGAGCAAGCAGCACGTGCAGAAGCAGAAGCAGCAAACCTTGCTAAAGATGAGTTTGTCGCTATGGTATCCCATGATTTACGTTCTCCTCTAAATGCTATTTTGGGTTGGGCAAAATTGCTACAAAGCCGCAAACAAGACGAAGCAACTACCATCCGCGCTTTGCAAACTATCGAACGTAACGCTTTATCTCAAGCAAAACTCATAGATGATTTGCTGAATATGTCCCGCATCATCCAGGGAAAACTAGAACTTCAGCTATGTCAAGTCAATCTTGTCACAATTATCCAAACAGCATTAGAAACAGCCTACCCTAGCGCCAACGCCAAAAATATTCACCTAGAATCTAGCCTAGATGATGCAATTCCGCCAATTGTCGGCGATCCAAATCGTTTGCAACAAATTTTAGGAAATGTACTTTCTAATGCGATTAAGTTCACTCCTGAAGGTGGGAGAGTGGAAGTACGATTGGAGCGGATATGGGACGCGGGAATCAGGGAACGGGTGGACACGGGGGACAAAGGGGACAAGGGGGACTTGAATCAAAGACTCTCTGCTTTACCGCGTCTGCATCTGTCCGCGTCTTCTTCACTCTCCGCGTCAGTGCGTCATCGCTTAGGAGCGTCTAACTTCTATGCTCGAATCACAGTTACTGACACAGGTATTGGTATCAGTCCTGACTTTTTACCCCACATTTTTGAACGTTATCGTCAAGCAGGTTCCTATGAGCATGGTGGTTTAGGATTAGGTTTAGCGATCGCTCGTCATTTAGTAGAGTTACATGGCGGAACTATCGAAGCAACTAGTGATGGTGAGCATAAAGGCACGACTTTCACCATTTTATTGCCGTTTAGGGGATAGGGGATCGGGGAAAGGGGAAAGGGGAAAGGGGATTGGGGATTGGGGATTGGGGATTGGTTATTCTCCTTTGTCTCCCTGCTAAGAGCTCCCCACACTTCCTGCACTTCCCCCACTCCAAGCACTTCCCCCACTCCAAGCACTTCCCCCACTCCAAGCACTTCCCCCACTCCAAGCACTTCCCCCACTCCAAGCACACCCCACACACCCCATACTCCCTTGTCCCCGATCCCCTTTCCCCGATCCCCGATCCCGGATCCCTATTCCCACTCAATAGTTCCAGGTGGCTTGGAGGTAATATCGTAAACTACCCGATTTACTCCTTTGACTTCGTTGACAATCCGGTTGGAAATCACTTCTAGTACGTCGTAGGGTACACGCGCCCAGTCTGCTGTCATCCCATCTTCACTGGTGACTATGCGTAAGACTATGGGATAGGCGTAGGTACGTTGATCGCCCATGACGCCTACACTTTTAATTGGCAACAATACAGCAAAAGCTTGCCAGTAGTCATGGTACAAGCCTCGCTGATTAATTTCTTGCCGCACAATTAAATCAGCATCCCGCAAAATCTTTAAACGTTCGGCGGTGATTTCACCTAAAATCCGAATCGCCAATCCGGGACCAGGGAAGGGGTGACGCTGCACGATTTCTTCTGGTAAACCGATAGAACGCCCGACTTTACGGACTTCATCTTTAAATAGTTTCCGCAGTGGTTCCACCAGTTTAAATCGTAGGTCTTTAGGCAAACCACCAACATTGTGATGGCTCTTGATTTTCACTGCTACCCGTTCGCCCGTCTGGGGATCTACGTTGGTGTCAGCAGATTCAATCACGTCTGGATACAGCGTACCTTGTGCCAAATAATCGAAAGGTCCAAGGCGCCTAGATTCTTCTTCAAATACTCTAATAAATTCGTGTCCAATTTTACGACGTTTCTCCTCAGGATCAGTAATACCACTGAGAGAATTCAAGAAGCGATCGCGAGCATTCACGTACTCTACAGGAATATGGAACTGCTCTTGGAATAATTTCAATAACCGCTCTGGTTCATACTTCCGCATGAAGCCTTGGTCAATAAATACACATGTTAATTGCTCGCCAATTGCTTTATACATCAAAAAGGCGAGGGTTGAGGAATCAACACCACCAGATAAAGCCAACAGCACCCGCTTTTCACCAACTTTGGCGCGAATTTCACGAATTGATTCTTCGACAAAAGCGGCGGTTGTCCAAGTCGGTTCACACTCGCAAATATGGTAAACAAAATTGCGAATTAATGGCAGACCACCGATAGAATGTACTACCTCTGGATGGAACTGCACACCATAGAGTTTGCGATTGTGATCAGCGATCGCAGCACAAGGAGTATTATCTGTATGTGCTAATAATTCAAACCCTGATGGCATGTTTATTACTGAGTCGCCATGACTCATCCACATGGTTGTGCCATCTTCAACGTTTGTCAGTAAATCTGTGGGATCATCTATATATAATGAGGCCTTACCATACTCAGCCCGATCAGCTCTGGCTACTTCCCCGCCCAACTGCTGTACCATCAGCTGCATACCATAGCAAACGCCCAGAATGGGAATTCCCAAATGCCAAATTTCTGGATTACATTTAGGAGCGCCTTGATCATAAACTGAACTGGGACCGCCAGAGAGGATAATACCTTTAGGATTCAGCTTTCGCAGTTGTTCAATAGTGGTGCGATAGGAAAGAACTTCGGAATAAACTTGAGTTTCTCGAATTCTACGAGCAATCAGTTCAGAATACTGAGAGCCAAAATCGAGAATAACAATCATTTGACGATTGATTTGTCCCAAATCTTCTACTGCTTGAGACGCTTCTTCTGTTGGTAGGGTCACCGCTGTACTCATGATCAAGAGAGAGTGTGTGTGAATGTAAAAATAAAATTGTGGCTTTACGGTCTTGCTAACACCATCTACTCCTCACGTTACCAGGCTTTTAAGGTTAAACCAACCTTAAACAAACGTGTTTGAAATCACGTTTGCCTTGCCTAATTATTTGTTAATGGTATTAAAAAGAAAAAATTACCCTAGAGTGGTTACTGAAAAAGGTATTTATGGGGAATTGTTATGATTATTCATAATAAATTAACATAATTTTGTGATTTGTGAACTAGCTGTTTTGCTTTTTATTGAGTATGGGGATAGGGGATAGGGGATAGGGGACAGGGATCTTGTGAAAGAAGTCACCCATTCACACATTCAAAAATTTCTTAATTACGCCCAATCCCCGATCCCCGATCCCCGATCCCTTATATACGAAGTTGAGACAACAGAGTTTCCATATCTTTCCAACTCAGTCCTTGTTGAATGTAGCGTGGTGCTTCCGGGTTATAAGGACTCGCAACTATATCAATTTTGAGAATATCTGCTTCCTCTGGTAAAACAGGTACATCTGGATCGAAAGCAGTAGGACGCATCAATGAACTGGAAAAACCTTTAAATATAGCTATTTGGTCTTCTTCTCCAGTGATTTCTAGCGTTACTAACAGAACTTCTTGGGGACGTTTGATAGTGTATTTTTCTAGCCTTTGACCTATAGAATTTTCCATTACGTTTGATGTGAATTATGGATAAAAAAGTTCGTAGTATGGACTTAAGTCCTTATTTTTGAAGCACTAAAGTACTTACGAAAAACTCTTGATTCAAATTTTACAGACTCATACTTATAATTGACTGAAATAAATAAATGCTGTTTGAAATAAGCCTACAATAAAACCTAGTATTCCACCTAAACTTACTATTGCTTGTAATTCATTTTTAACAATTCCTTCAATAGCAGCTTCTAAATCAGCAGGTGAAGTTGACTTAACACGGTCAATAATTACTTGATCAATTGACAAAATTGGTATTGCTTGAGCAACTATTACTTCTAAATCTCTTTCCAAATACCGTTCTAAGATTAATGCCAATTCTAAACTCACGACTTCTAAAGAAGTATTAACGACAGCAGAATTACTGAGGCGATTAACTAACAAGACAGCTATATTTTCCCAGTTAACCGAGTCACTGAAGCCTTGTAATAATTCTCCACCACGTATTTGTAGGTATTGACGAACACTTTCGCGGGTAGTTTTTCGTAGCTGTCGGACTGTACTTACAGGTAAGTTTTGTAAAACTATATCTTGCAGGAAACCTTTGATGCGATCGCGTACTTGTAATTCTTGAATTAACTCCTCTAAACGTTGGTTTGTATCTTCTTTTTCATCTAAACAGTAAGTCCGCAAACGGGTTAAGCTATTACGTAAACCAAATAAATTAGCCACTACCCAATAAGTACCACTTGTTTTTTCTCGAAAACTTTCATCTATTGTTTGAATTGTGCGATCGGTTAAAAAATTGATGATACCCTGTCGGATTACATCAGGTGGTAAAACAGTTTCTAATAACCAATCAGCAAGCCGAGAGGCTTGTTCTTCACTCAATTGAAATTCTAATAATATTTGATCAAAAATTTGATTTATCTGCGCTTCTAAAAAATCTTCCTTTCGTGCCAAAACTTTTAACAGACGAGGTAGTGATTCACCTAACAAATCCCGCAAAATATTTGCTACAATCTTGGCAGTTTTTTGCTCACGATCAGCTTTGATCTGATCAATTGCCATTTGTAGCAACCAGAGAATAGCTGATTGCACACGTTCTGTTTGCAGGAGTCGCCGCGCCAGATTTTGTAATTCTTCTGGTGTTAACAGCGATCCCATAATCGTATCAGAAATATTTTTGGCAAGACGTTCCTGGTTGCGGGGAATCAATCCAGGAGTAAACGGAATCTTTCGTCCGGCGATGTAAATTGTTCGGTAAGGACGAAATAACATTTTGATGGCTATATCGTTAGTGAAATAGCCAATTATCCCACCCAAGATCGGGGGAGAGATGTACAGCCAAAGATGAGACCAATCAAAACTCATTTCGTCAACAGTGAGTTGTCAAGAGTCATTAGTACAGACGTGAGGAACATCGCGTCTCTAGAAACGCGAGGAACATCGCGTCTGTACAATTGTCATTAGTCATTGGTTGTTACCTAACAACTAATAACTAACAACTACTAAGCTTTAGTTACCACCAGTACTCCCATCATATCGTTCGCGATGGGGTAGTGTGTGGCAGTTGCAAAGCCAACTGTAAGAGCTGTTTCTACCTGCTTCTCTCCTGAAGGAAAACGGTCTAAGCTGGGACTAATATAAGCATATTCTTCTTTTAAACCCATTTGCTCGGCGATTGGCACAACAAGATGATCCAAATACCATTGCTGAAAAGTTCGAGCAGTCGAGTTTTTGGGACGATGAAAATCTAGAATTGCTGCTTTGGCACCTTTTTTGAGGACACGGTGTAATTCTTTGAGGCTACGCTGAATATCTATGACATTTCGTAAACCATACCCCATGGTAGCAGCGTCAAATTTGTTGTCTTCAAAGGGTAAATTGAGTACGTCTGCTTCTATCCAGGTTATAGAAGGAATTGGGTACTGGCTTTGAGAGCGTTGTTTGGCAATTTCCAATTGTGCAGATGAAAAATCCACTCCGTACACCTGTCCAGTTTTACCCACATGTCGTGCTAACCGAAAGGCTAAGTCACCACTACCGCAACACAAGTCCAGACAAGTATCTCCGGCTTTGGCTTCACTCCATTTTACCGCCATTTCTTTCCACACCCGATGTTGTCCCAAGCTCAACCAATCATTTAATTGGTCATAAATGGGAGCGATACGGTCAAAGATATTGCGAATTTCATCAGACATTGGTCATTGGTCATTGGTTGTTGGTCATTGGTCAATTGTCAAGGGTCAAGGGTCTAGGGTCAAGGGTCAAGGGTCTAGGGTCTAGGGTCTAGGGTCTAGGGTTAAGGGTTAAGGGTCAAGGGTCTAGGGTCTAGGGTTAAGGGTCATTGGTCAAGGGTCAAGTGTCATTGGTCAAGGGTCAAGGGTCATTGGTCAAGCATTAGCTAACTGATGGTAGCGAGTACAACTGAGTACAGTTGCTACCAATTGCGCTGATAAATGAATTACCTTGAGTTCATCTTCTCGCAAAGTGCAGGGTTTTTTCCACTGGAGAGACAAAACTGCCAAAACATTACTTATATAGGTAATTGGGATAATTAAATGGGCTTCTACACCAGATTCTGTATAGTGTGCGACACCAATAAGTTTTTCGTCATTGGGTACATTTACTGAAACTTGCATTTGACCAGTGGCGATCGCTTCACTAGTCAAGGGGTCAATAGCTAACCAGTTTTCCACAGAATCCGCACTGCTGTAACTACCTTGAGTAGCAATTAAACTACCATTTTCAATTAATTGCAAAATACACCCATCGGCGCTGAAACTTTCACCAAAAGCTGTGGCAATGGAATTTAAAATAGCTTCTAAACTAAGGCCTTGTTGAGCAATCTCCACCAAAACAGTTAACAATGCCATTTGAGCATTCGCACGGCGTAATTCTTCTGTGCGTTGTTTGAGTAAATCATAGGTTTCTGCTGCTCTTTGTACCACAGCTTTTAATTCTGTTGGGTCCCAAGGCTTTGTGATATATTTGTATACCTGCCCAGCGTTGATCGCTTCTACTAAGTCTTCAATATCAGTAAATCCAGTAAGGATAATTCTAACCGTGTTGGGAAACTGAGGTACTGTTTTACTCAAAAATTCAGTTCCTTTCATTTCAGGCATTCGCTGATCTGAGATAATCACTGCTACCTCACCTTCTGTTGCCAAAACTTGCAAAGCGTTCATTCCACTGTCTGCTTTCAAGACCTGAAAATCTCTGCGGAAAGTACGATACAACAGATCCAAATTATCTGGCTCATCATCAACTACTAATATTTTCTGTTTTTTCGGCTTTTCCAAAGTCATCAATTGACGACGTATTTTATCAAATTCGGGAATGGGGTTATTCATGGATCATTCCTTTTACTGTTAATCACTTTGTTATATTCCATACAAACAGCGATTGAGAATATAAGAGAAGCGTTTGTAGCTACTATTTGATTAAAGTAATCGTGAAGCAGCTTTCATTAGGTGAAAGTAGAAAAATTAGAAATTCCGATTTTAAGTCTTTAGGTATTATTGCGTAATTTTTTCTCAACAATAATGTTTTTGATTCATAAATTATAGTTTTGCCTCCTGCTAGAAGTCTAGAAAGGAACCAGAAAACTTAGTGTTATGTGACACTAAGTTTGCAGTATTTGTAGTGAGTTAAGACAGCACTCGATTTAAGCACTAAAGTGCTTACTACAAACGCTGGAAAGCTTGTGTTACAAACTACAATTACCCTATATCTTAGAGGGAATAGATTACTGAAGTCTGTTAACAACATCTTTCTTCTATGGAAAAACTACGACATCAGTCTTAAAATACATACTCAGCATAAAAATTTTAAAATTATTATTGATAAACTTGCAGTGAAACTGCTGAGATATCTAAACCATCACCTATGACTGACACACCACCCAACGCTCAAAATCTTAACGATAACGATCAAAATGATATAGCTGAAGAATTACTACGAAAGCTGCGACAAAAACAAGGCTATTGGGTGGAATGGGGACAAGCTTGTGCTTATCTACAAAAAGCAGGTTACAGTCAACAAGCGATTTTTGAAGCTACAGGTTTTGAACCGATACAACAGAATCAGGTGATTGTCGGCGCCCAAGTCTACAACTCAATAGAAAAAATAGGAGCGTCACAAGATGTGCTTTCCCACTATCAACAGCGCGGTAGTGATATCTTATATGAGTTGCGCTTGCTAACTCAAGAAGAACGAGCCGCCGCCGCCACAGTTACCTTTCAACACAAAGTTGATGCTGACGAAGCACGGGAAATTGCCAGAGCGATCAAAGATTTCTCTCGTTTTCGCAATCCTCCAGAAGGCTTTTCCAATCATCCGGGGGATGCAGTTGCTTATCAATCTTGGAAACTCGCCCGCCAGAATTCAGATTTTCAAACGCGATCGCGTCTGATTGCTAAAGGCTTAAAATTTGCCCATACGCAAACTGCTAGGCAGCAAATAGAACAATTACTCACAGATTTTACAGTCGTACCCAAAAAGCCAGCACCAACCCTACCCTTTTACAGACCACAATCAGCCGAAGAAGTACCCCGTCTCGTGCCAGTGGTAGGTGAGTTACCATTAACACCACAAGACTTACAAGCAGTTCCTTTGGTAGAAGAAATAGGGCCTTTCCGAATCGTTAAGTTTGCTGGGGAACAAGCTTGGGTTCCCTTACCAGGTTGGCAAACCATATTGAGTGCTGAAGATCCAGTAGTAATTTTATGCAATAGCGATCGCTTACCAACCCAAACACAAAATCATCCAGAACCAGTGATGGTAGTTATTGATCGCGCCCAAAGGGAATGGAACTCAAGTAACTACTTTTTAGTAGATAACTCTGGGGAATTAGATTTTCAATGGTTTGAAACTGCACCCGAAGTCACACCACTAGGGCGAATTCTCGTAATTGTACGAGCAAAGAAAATTTTGGATGAGGAATTGACAAAAGATTCTTGGCAAATAGATGAGTAGTTGTTGGGGATCGGGGATCGGGGATTGGGGATCGGGGATCGGGGATCGGGGATTGGGGAAAGGGGATTGGGCTTTAAGAGTCGTCTTTCTGTAAACAAGTATTTGTATTTCGCTGACGAGTGTTTGATACTTGACGACGAGTCTTTGATACTCGATGACGAGTCTTTGATACTCGATGACGAGTCTTTGATACTCGATGACGAGTCTTTGATACTCGATGACGAGTCTTT
>NZ_NAPS01000001.1:375004-400291 GCF_004323185.1 Westiellopsis prolifica IICB1 | reverse complement strand
CCCGATCCCCTTTCCCCTTTCCCCGATCCCTATTCTTCCCATGGTGGACAAATCTGCTGCACTCCTTGGGGAAGTTGTTTACACATCTGCTGGAATGTTTGTGGCTGCAATTGTTGCCAAGCAAATAATCCTACAGTTGCACTTCCCAGGAGCAAACCTAATAATCTCAGCAATAACACCCCAGGTTGACGCCGAGGTTGAGTGTTATCAGCAGTTTGAGTTGTTGCCGAAATATCTAAGTCTAGTAATACTTGCGAACTTGATGTAAACTCAGATTCTTCTGATTGTGGCACTTGTTCTAGAACAATTTCTACTTGTTTTTCTTCGACAACTTCTATTTGTAATTTCTTTTGAGTGACTGGAACCAAATAATCTGGAGAAACCCGACAATGGGTAAGCACTACCGACACATTATCATGACCATTTTTTTGATTCGCCAGTTGAATCCAAGCATCGACAGCTGCTTCTAAAGTTAGTTCTCCTGTTAATACTGGTACAGCATAATCTCGCCAAGATTCTTCTACTAAATAATTGTCACTTAAACCATCAGAACACAAAAGTAATATACCTTCTTCTTCGACAATCAAGCGTTGAATCAAAGGACGTAGCAATTCCCCTTCTTTTGTTCCTAAAGCTTGAGTAAGGGCGGTAGCATCTGGGCGTTGCAATGCTTGGCGATACAGACTGCGGGCTTGGCGAACTTCCCGTGTCGCCACATCATCATCAATTGTCAATAGCTGACAGTAGTCGCGGGTAATCCAGTAAGCGCGACTATCACCTACATTAACTAAATATAATTCGTGGGCATTTTCTGAGTGCCAACTAGCAGCGGTTTGAATGGATTGCGGTACTTGGACAGCCATAACCATAGTTGTAGCCATGCGTTGAGTACCTGTACGTTTTTGTTCGTCATTACAATTGCAAATGACGTTGTTGATCACCCGCAAACTAGCTTCTAACTGTTGTTGCAATAAATCCGGTGGTACAATTTCGGCTTGTTCTCCAACTTCTTGTAATAAAGCGCGAATTTGGAGTTTCACAGATTGTACTGCCAATCGGCTAGCAACTTCACCACCTTCATGTCCACCAATACCATCACAAACGATCGCCATCTGTGGTGATAATGAATTGGCGATCGCATCGTTACCATGAGGATAGCAACTGTCTTCGTTTTGTATTAGTCCTTCTGGTCCTTTATCACTTGCACCTGCGACTTTGATACTTAAAGGTAATTCTGCCGCAGATGTTAGCAACAAAGTATTGAGTTGAGTTGCAATATCTTGGAACTCTATCTCACCACTACACATGTTTTGGACTATTTTTTGCAACTCATTTGCTACTGAGGTTTTGCCATTAACTACCAAAGGTTGCCAACATTCTCCCAAATCCTTAAGAGTTGGTTGTCCCGATTGCTGAAGTTGCAACAGTCGCACACACCAACCTTGCACTCTTAAATTATTTGGTATCAACAAACTAGTAGCTACTCCCAATTCTGATAAAGGCTGCCACAGTTGTAGAATTTGCCATAACCAGTAAACTTGCCTGAGTGCGGTTGCTTGCTGCCATGCTTTTGTCAATGCTGGGTAAAGATTTCCCGCTTCATCTATGGGTACATTTTCCAGTAAGAGAATATTATTTGCTACTTCTGTTTGATAACGAACCAATCCATAAACAACAGGTAAGTGTAGCCGTTGTTGATATAAACGCAGGTAAGGAATAATTTCTTTTGGTATTTTGCTCGGTATATCCGGTAACTTTCCCGGTTGAGTATCCAGCCAAATCCGGGGTGCAATTATTTCATATCTATCAGCTACTTTTTCTCCTGGAGTGATTGTAGCTGCTGATGAGCCAATTACCCAAAGATAGCGGCGAATCAGAGGAGTGTGACAATTTGCACAAACACGGTTGTCAACAGGGTTGATTGGGCGAATACAGATAGGATTGGGACAATAAACTATCCGTTGAGTCAAAATCATACAAGTGTAAATATTTAGATAAATTGATAGATCACTTGGGTAAGCTTTTTTCTATTTTTACTCTGCCTACAGTGACAAAAGAAAGTTTATTTATAAAATTGGAAAATAAAAATTTAACTTGCATCTACTACTCATTGAGTACTACAAAGAGAAATATTTTTAACACAGTGCGGATTAGTGATAAATATGGATCGTCGTCAATTTATCAAGTACACTTCTCTGGCGGGAGCTAGTTTTACCTTTGCTGCTTGTTCTGGAGACAAATCTAATAATCCAGAAGAGACTTCGCCCTCTGGAACATCACCTGTAGCAGCGAATGAACCTTTGAAGGTAGGATTTGTGTATGTCGGGCCTGTAGGTGATTTCGGATGGACTTATGCCCATGACCTTGGTCGTAGAGAAATGGAAGCAAGTCTGCAAGGTAAAGTCAGGTCTACTTTTGTGGAAAATGTCAATGAAGGTGCTGATGCTGAGAGGGTAATTCGTCAACTGGCGTTAGATGGTAACAAGTTGATTTTTACAACCTCTTTTGGTTACATGAATCCAACTATTAAAGTTGCCAAAGATTTTCCTGGTGTTTATTTTGAACACTGTACTGGCTATAAACGTGCTGCTAATGTCGGTACTTATTTGGGACGCTTTGAGGAACCGCGTTATTTGACTGGGATGATTGCAGGTAAAATGACCAAATCTAATGTCATTGGTTTTATCGGAGCATACCCAATTCCAGAAGTAATTCGTGGTATCGGTGCTTTTACCCAAGGACTACGGGTGGTAAACCCGAAAGCAAAAGTGAGAGTGGTGTGGGTACAAAGTTGGTACGACCCAGCGAAAGAAAGAGAAGCAGCACAAGCTTTAATTAGTTTAGGTGCAGATGTCTTGACACAGCATACTGATTCTGCTGCTGCTGTGCAATTAGCAGAAGAAAAAGGTATTTTTGCATTTGGCTATAACACCGATATGAGTCGGTTTGGTGCGAAAGCACATTTAACATCAGCTATTAATAAATGGGGTAAATTTTACACAGATAAAGCTTTGGCTGTTATAAATGGTACTTGGAAGTCTGAAGATGTTTGGTTTGGCATTAATCAGGGTATGGTAGATATTTCACCCTTGAATTCAACAGTTCCTCAAGATGTACAACAATTGGTAATGGCGAAGCGAGATGAATTTATTAAAGGAATTGCCCATCCTTTTGATGGTCCGGTAAAAGATCAAAAGGGTAAGATACGAGTGCAGAAAGGTCAACTTTTGCCAGACAAAGAACAATTAGCGATGGATTGGTATGTGGAGGGAATTGAAGGATCAATTCCGAAAGCGGAATCTTGATTTTGTAACTACCAAGCACGGTAATTTTGTGCAGTTTTTTCACAAGGCTGAATTTCATCTCCAAATACCCAACCTTTTGTACCATCAGCTAGTTGGACTTTGACAAAATCTCCCCTTGCTTGGAGAAATAAAACTTTTTCACCAAGATTGAGTTGTTTCAATGCACCAATTTCTGTTTGTGGTTCGGGGCGTAAATTTGCCAATAATTTGCCACCAGAGGGAGATACAAGGCGACACATTTGTGGTTCTTGTGAGATGAAATTTTGTTGGGAATTACCTCTACTTAGGTTGACAGTATTCAATACGATTACACCTGCGATCGCACTCATGAAAACTGCTGTACCTGTTTTAAATGGTGGCCGTTGTACTTTTTTGGGTACTAGTGAAATGCTACTAGCGTAAGGTTGGGAGACAGGTTTTACAACTTCTTCAGATTTTTTGAATTGAGATACTCTGATTGTCTTGAGTACAGGTTGTGGTGATGCTAAGGTAATTGCAAAACGTTTAGCATATTCTATCGGTGTGTAACCCTCACCATACTCTTTACAGGTAATATCTTTCACCCGAAAATCTTGTTTTCCCAAACGTATATGACTACCAACATCAAGAGATATTTCTCCAGCTAAAAGTAACTGCCCATCAACAATTGGAGGGTTTTGTTGACGCAAATTTCTTAAATAAAATTTCTGCTTTTCGGTATGAAAAAATATTTCTGCATGTAGTCCAGATATTGTCGGATCTGGTAAGATAATATCGCATTCATGAGGATTGCGACCTATGCGAATTTTACCTATATTTTTACTGGCTTGATTTTCTACAATAGTGCGATATTTAATTTGCCCGTCTTCTATCCACTCTATTGTTAATTGATGTAGTTTAGTACTATCAATTTCTGGTTTAGTTTCAGGTTGACTCTCAACTTCTGTTGTTTCTGTCTCATTGAAATTCGCTAATAATTCTCGCAGTGCTTGCAACGCCTCAGTCGCACTTTGGTAGCGGTCTTTAAAATGATAGCGAGTCATTTTGGTGAGGACATCAGCAAATTCAGGAGTCACAGAAGCGAGTTCTTGCCAAAGAATTTCTCCTGTATCCGGATCGTCTTGGAGTGTGTGCGGATGTACTCCTGTTAATGCTTGAATACCCATCATTCCCAAAGCATAAATGTCACTGCTGGGACGAGGTACACGCCGAATTTGTTCAGATGGCATATAACCGCGTGTACCAACAATCATTGTCATATTTTGCTTACCTGATCCAATCATCGTTTGGTTTCGCAATTGTTTAATTGCCCCAAAATCAATTAAAACTAATTGATGATCACAAGCACGCCTAATAAGATTGTCTGGTTTAATGTCGCGATGAATTACTCCTTGACCATGGACAAATTCTAAAATACTCAGTACTTCAATGAGCATTTTAATAGTTTGTTTTTGTGTCCATTTTTGTCCAACAAAATATTCTTTACTCAGAGTATGACCATCAATAAATTCTTGGACTAGGTAAAATTGTTGGTCTTGTTCAAAGTATGCTAAAAGCCTTGGTATTTGGTCATGATTACCTAACTGTTGCAGGGTTTCGGCTTCTTTGAGAAATAACCTTCTGGCAATTTCTAAAGATTCTGAGTCTGTACTAGTAGTTTTAAGATGTTTGAGGACACACTTAGGTTTTCCAGGGAGGTGTATGTCTTCAACAATATAAGTTTGACCAAAGCCCCCCTCACCTAATACTTTAAGGACTTGATAATGTCCTGCGAGTAACTGACCAATCATATTGTAAAGATGATGAAAAATTTAATCTAAAGTTGCTTCACTATGTGAAATATTTAAGTTTTTCCTCCCACTCTTTTTTATAAATTATCTCAAATCAAAATCGAAAATTGCCAAGCCAGATGCGAGTAATTCGTCTTCATATTTGTATTTATCAGACATTTTTGCTGATACTTCGACATAAATAAAAAGCCTGGTCAATTAATGAATAACAAATCTATAGACTTTATGTTGCCAGTTTGGCAACTATGAAAAAAATACTTTTTTATTTAAATTTAATATTTGTTTTTTGCTGATTTCATAGACTTAGGATACTTTTATTTCATAATTTTTGCTGTTTTTGCTACTGAAATTGAAATTAGCAAATTTTTAATTTCAAAACAGCAAAAAAATCAATTGCTAGTGTTAAATAGAGGAATCTAGTTTGGTTAATGAACTGATTATTTGAGTTAGGGAACAGGGAACAGACTGAAGTTATGTAAGCGCAGAGCGCAGACTACACCAACAAAAATTAAATATAATCCTATATTTGGTCTGATTGGCGATCGCTTAAAATTAGGTTATCAAGATAACACAACTTAGTCTCACAAACCCTCTATCAAGTAGTAGAAATAATTTAGTTACAATGACTACATTGTCGCAGCGCTGGTTCGTATAACATGATCAAAAAAGCAGTGTCCCTCTAAACTTCAGACACTGCTAATGATGAAAAAACGATAATAAAGACTGGGAATTAGGCATCAAGCATCGGTATTTATCCTCTCTCTTGTCCCCTTTCCCCTTTCCCCATTCCCTAAAAATTAAAGATCAAACTCATAGGTCTGATTACGCCACTTCAGCTTAAACTGCAAACGTGTCCAATTAGCAGGAAGATTCGGACAAGCGATAGGGCCAAATTCAGTCATCCGCACGCCTGCAAACCCAAAGACGACTGCTTGCCAAACTCCTCCTGCACTAGCTGCGTGAATACCTTCATGGGCGTTACGCCGCACGTCTGCTAAATCTACCATTGCTGCTCGTGTAAAGTGAGTGTAGGCTTCTGCACTTTGATTGAGGTCGCAAGCTAAAATAGCATGAATCGCTGGACCAAGAGAAGAACCGTAGGTATGATCGGTACGGGGGTTGTAGTAGTCCCAGTTGGTTTGTAATGTTTGGCGATCAAAGCGATCGCGTAGCAGATACATTAGCATTAACACATCTGGCTGCTTGAGAATCTGCTTTTGGCTCGTCGCTTCTACACCCAACAATCCTTGCATAGATTTGGTACGTGGTTCGTAGTCAGCCAAGTTGACAGACTCTAAATTATAGAAGCCCTCAAATTGTTCGATCAAGCCAGTTTCCAAATCCTGGTTAATGTAGATATGTTTGGCAATTTTCGCCCAAAGTTGTCTTTGTTCTGGCTGCAAGTCAAGTTTTTCTGCCAGTTGTGTTGCGGTGTCAGGATCAGATTTCAGCAACCAATCCCACAGTTGCAAGGCTGTTTGCAAGTGCCACTGTACTAATAAATTAGTAAAAGCATTATTATCGATGCGATCGTGATTCTCATCTGGGCCTATAACATCACGAAGATCGTAACTATGACGTTCTTGATTCCACTCTACTCGGCTTTCCCAAAAAACTGCTGTATCTAAAATCATTTCTACGCCATAATCACGCATCCATTGATCATCACCCGTAGTTTGCCAGTATTGCCAAGCACCGTAAGCGACATCGGTATTGATATGGACTTCAATATCGCCACACCAGATCCGGACTTGCTTACCATTGGGGTCTGGAACCCAACGTGGGGTGACTTCATCGCCTGTGCTAGCACTTTCCCAAGCATAAAAAGCCCCCCTGTATCCCATTTCTTGGGCTTTGCGTCGCGCCCCACGTAAGGTATGGTAGCGGTAGTTGAGCAAGTTCCGCGCCAGGTCTGGTTGGGTGTGAATTAGTAAGGGGAGAATAAAGATTTCTGTATCCCAAAAGATATGTCCACTATAAGCGAAGCCAGAAAGGGTTTTGGGAGGAATACTAACTCTGTCGTCATGACGAGGTGCGACGGCGAGTAACTGAAACAGATTGTAACGAACACTCAACTGAGCTAGGCGATCGCCTTCAATGATCACATCACTATCTTGCCATACTTGCTCCCAAGCAGTAATGTGAGCTGCTAGCAAAGTTGAATAGCTGGGTGCAGCAACTAGCCGAATGATTGCAGCTTCCGCCGGAGTTGTTATTTCCCGTGAGGTGTAAACGGTGATAATTTTTTCGAGGGTGACGGTTTTATCTGGTGCTATTGCTAATTTCGTTACAAGTGTGGGGTTATGCTGATCAAGCTGATGCACACTTACCGTAGCAGTTTCTTCACCTTCTACCACAAGTTTTGCTGCCATCCCTAGTTCAATAGCGGAATGTAAAGTCCGACTGTGTAGCCAGATCATATTATCTAGACCGCCTTGTTTCAAGGTTTGCCAGTGTTTAACACCTTGGGTGTGGGGTTCCGGGTGAAATCCAACCTCTACTTCAACTTCACCTTCAAAGTCTACAGATGTAATCTGACATCTGATTGCTAAAAAGTGTTGACTTGCTAGACTCGCAAACCTTTCAAAATGAAATTCTAAAGTATGTCCCCCCGGACTGCGCCAACGTACATCCCGACTTACTATACCCAAACGTAGATCAAGACGACGTTCGTAGCTGAGAATTTCACCACAGTCCATGCGGAATCTTTCTCCAGCTACTTTAATCGTTAAGGGTAGCCAGCTAGGACAGTTTACCAACTCTGTGGAGGCGATCGCCACGTCATCATACAACCCATGAATCATGGTTGCTGGACAATCTTGGGGATAGCCTTCCTCAAATGTACCCCGCGTTCCTAAATATCCGTTGCTGAGAGTGAAGACTGTTTCTTGATGATGTAGTTGAGTGGTGTTAAACTCTGTCTCAACAACATTCCAATCGCTAGAGTCAATTAGTTGCTGATTTACTTGGGAATTTTCAATGGTCAAGTCTAGCATGACAAATAAAGCCTAAATTTAGAGTTTTGTGTTGGTTGGAATGCAATAAAATTGTGACAATACTGGGGATTTAACAACTTTGGATTTTGCGAAAAGTTTGATCGAAATAAACCTCCGCTCAAAGGTTTTCAAGACGGATTTTGGATTGACCTCAACCTAAAATCCCAAGTTGACATGCTCAAATCAGTTCTTCAGTTTTCCCCAACGTCTAGACTATTCTAAAAACTAAACTCCAGAAAATGACGTGCAACTGAAAAATCGCGTTCCCCTTTTCATCTGCCCATAGAGAGATTTTCGTACTTTTTTACTCCAAAAAAGTCTCAAAAGAGAAAAATAATACCAATTTATACAATCAGTAAACAAGTACAGGTAAATATATATTTATTAATCAAATTCTGTAACTAATTTTTCGGACTCAAATCAGGCAAAATCTTTGTTTATCTATTGATATATCTTTGAGAGATAGCAATATCTATCTATTAAGTTCGATTTCACCAATGGAAATATTTACTCACTAAAAGTAAAGTTTTTTATTTTCCTGATTTGCTGGTGACATAGTGTGCAACTAACTTGATTGTAATTGCTGTGTAGCGATCGCCGCCACTGGTTGTGTTAACGCTTCTGTCACTGCGGACAAACTTCTGACGTCGGTGAGCATCCACGCATGGCTCATTACTGGTACAATCACCTCTCGACCCACTGGTATTTGTGAACTATTGCTTGGGATAATCATCAGATCATAAGGCGTCCAAATTGAGGTAAAATTGAGCTGTGAAAGCATATCAACGTCCTGATTCAAATCTTGTAACAAAGCACTATCGGGACGCATCTGTACACAGCCTAAACCTGGATTACAGTAGGCAACCCAAGTACCATTATGTGGTGAGGAAATAGTCACAAATCTCTGTACTCTATTAATTCCCCCTAGTCGTTGGACATAGTAACGACTCACAATTCCACCCATACTAAAGCCTACTAGATCTATAGGTTGCTCTGGCGCAAAGGTAGCATCAACAAAGTCAGCAACTTGCTGTGCCAAACGGTCAATACTACCATGACCAGTATTAGGAAGCAAATCTAGATCATATACATTCCAACCCCTTTGTCTGAGGTAAAAAATCATTTTGTCAAACACTCGACCTGTGTCAAAAATGCCATGCACTAAGACTACGGGATTTCGTCTGTGAGTTAATTTGTCCATTTGCAAAATCAGGGTTATACCATTTTGGATTAGAAAACTCTTTCTAGGGAAGAGTTCTGTTAGTCTATGTGTCGCATTCTTTTTTCAGATTGTTGTACACAGAATCTAGAAAAAATCTAACTGAGCATGATTACTATCCCCATGCTAGCTATGACACTCCCTCGATTGGTTTAAACAGACTTCTAAATAAAAAGGAAGACATGGGAAGGAGGATATGGAGGACAAATCGTATCCGCTGTAGAGTTGCATAATTTATTTTTTGGAATTTTCTATGAGCAATTTGAATTTAAGTACTCATATTTGCGTATAATAAAAGTGCATGTTAAGTTTTATTAAACTTACTTTCAGAATGTTGCTCTCATATCCACAAAAATTTAATAATTGGACTTGAGGAGCAACCATTGCAAACACTTGAGATAAAAACTTTATAGGGTTCACTAGAGTACCGTTGCTTGTTGTTGAGGATTTGTAAAAACAAATCAAAAGCGGTGCTGTTCTTGGTTTTTCGCTATCAGAACAGCTAACTCAAGCTATTGATTACAAAGAACGAGGTAAAGCTAGTAACAACTCTAAGAAATGTAATAATTTTCTCTAATTTTTAATAAAAGTACTCAAATTTCAGGTATAAAAGACAGGAGTAATTGTAATGTTCAGTTTTATCAAAAATTTAATTAGTGGAATTATGAAATTCATCACTGGGCTTTTTCCTGGCAAGAAAAAAGGTAATGGTTATTATCTCGAATTGAAGGAAGAAGCTGAAAATACACCACCAGTCGCAGCGGCTAAAGCTGCTGCTGACAAAGTTGCTGCTGCTGCTAAGAGTGCAGTCGATAAAGTCGCTGAGATGACTGAGAGTGAAGCAGATAAAGCTGTTGCTGAAACTAATGGTGCAAAACAATCACCAGCACCAGTTGCAGCTGCTCTGGAAACATCTAACGGAGCATCTAACGGAGCAAAAGAAGTTAAGAAACCTTCTCGTAAAACCTCAGTTAAATCAGCGAAAAAAGCTAAAGCAGAAGCTAAGCCTGAGCCTGCTAAGATTGAGCTAGTACAAACCGCTGAGGGTGTGACAGTCGAGCCAAAAGAAGACAAAGCACCCGCAGTGAAAGCACAGCCCGCAGAAACTACTTTTGCACCTAAGTACTTGATACCTACTAATACAAATGGTCGTCGTCGTCCCGGAGCGAACATGAATTCCTTCCTAGAGATGGCGCGCCAGGTAAAAACCCCTCCTAGCAAATCAAAATAAGTAGGTTGTCATTGGTGATTGGTCATTGGTGATTGGTCATCTGGTGAAAAAAAATGTAGAGACGCGAAATTTCACGTCTCTACAACTATTTTGGGTAATGCATAATTAATTTCACCTTGGTTTATAATTCACAAGCAGCCGCAACTAAAGATAAAGCTACAATTGGCGCAGTTACGGCCCTGAGAATACGCTTTCCTAGAGAAACAGGTTGGAAACCAGCCTGAATAGCACTCTCAACTTCTGTTTGCGTCCATCCTCCTTCGGCACCAGTTGCAATTACAATTGTCTTTTGGGAACTCAAATTACTTAAATTACTTATCCCATCTTCTTGGTTTTGCAAGCAAGTGAGCAAATGCGGATAATCACCACGCGCTTCGCAGATATATTTCTGGTTGGTGACAAAAGACAAACTCTTAGTAAAAGATACTGGCTCTAGAATTGTAGGTACTGTGGTACGCTCTGATTGTTCAGCAGCTTCTTTCGCTATCCGTCGCCAGCGTTCTAATTTTTGGGGACTGGGATTTAGCAAAGTGCGATCGCTCACTACTGGAGCAATACAAGTTACACCCAACTCAGTACAACACCGGACAACTTCATCAAATCCATTTCCTTTCGGCAAAGCAATGATCAGGGTTACAGCTACAGGTAGCTCGGTTTCTACGGTGAGCAATTGTAAAATATTTGCTTCCGTAGCTCCTAGCTGTGCCAACCACCATTTACCCATCCCATCCATAGCGATAAAGCGATCGCCCGATTGAAGACGCAGCACGCGACAAAGATAATGCTGTTGTTCAGCAGTCAGAGTGATGTGTTGATTATGGAATTGAGAAGAGGCGATCGTGATTCTTTGTAGTTGTGCCATTGCGAAACAGACTTTTGCATCCAGTATAGTTTTTTAAGAAATTAAAATTGCCCAACTTCAGATAATGTCTAAAAAATCCTCTGGTGTTTTTCTACTGTTGTTTTTTGGTATCCACATCAGTATCAACCAGCAACTAGCAAAAGCACAAACACCGACATCAACACCAACAATACCAACAACCCCTCCTCAAACCATTTGTCCAGCCCAACTGAAAACTACTATCAATAGTGTCACCAACCGTCCCCTCTTCAGTCGAGTACGCTGGGGAATTTTAATTCAAAATCTTGGCTCAAACCAAACACTCTACAATCAAGATGCCGAGAAATATTTTACGCCTGCTTCTAACACCAAACTCCTAACCACCGCAGCAGTATTACAACAACTGGGTGAAAATTATCGCTTTCGCACATCTATATATAGAGGTAGCAATAATTTTTTGTATGTTGTGGGTAGAGGAGATCCGAGCCTCACTGATACCCAATTAACAATACTGGCAAAACAGTTAAAACAAAAAGGTATTACCCAAATTCAGCAGTTAGTTGTAGACGATCGCTATATTCGCGGTGATCTTGTTCCTTCAAGCTGGCAATGGGAAGACATATACTCAGATTATGGCGCACCAGTCGGCAGTTTTATTCTGAATCAAAACACTTTTAACTTCAAGCTGCTACCACAAACCTTAGGTAAACCTGCACTCATCTCATGGACGGATGCAAACGAAGCTAGACAGTGGCGGGTAATTAATCAATCTGTGACAACTGCACAAAATCAACCAACCTCCATTAATGTTACCCGCGAATTATCGGGAAATGTATTGCGAATTCAAGGACAACTTGCAGCTAATTCTCAACCTTATTTAGTAACCTTACCAGTAGTTGACCCCAACTATTACTTTTTACGCCGCTTTCGCAGTGCATTAGCAGCAGAGAAAATTACCTTGGGAAAAACATCAGTAGGAATTAATGCTAGTACTCAACAGGAAGTAGCAGCTATACAGTCCCCACCTTTATCTCAATTGTTAATAGAGACGAATCAGAATAGTAATAATCTTTATGCTGAAGCATTATTAAGAGCATTAGCCAGTAAAAAAACTGTGCTTCCCAATCAAACCACAGCAGATGCAGCATTAGAGGTTTTGAAAAAAACTTTAACCCAAATGGGAGTCAATTCTACTGGTTATGCGTTAGTAGATGGTTCCGGTTTATCTCGCAAAAACTTAATTAGTCCAGAAGCATTGGTACAAACTTTGCAAGTAATGGCAAAATCGCCGCAAGCATCTGTTTTTCGTGCTTCCTTACCTGTAGCAAGTGTGAGTGGAACTTTAAAAAATCGTTTTCAGAATACACCAGCAGCAGGAATTGTCCAAGCGAAAACAGGAACTCTCACTGGTGCTATTTCCCTTTCTGGTTACATAAATCCACCAAAGTACGGCCCTTTAGTTTTTAGTATTATCGTCAATCAAACAGAACAACCTGCCAGTATTGTACGCAAAGCCATGGATGAAATAGTTGTGTCATTAGCACAATTGCAACGCTGTCAATGAGACAGGTTCGTAGTCAGGACTTTAGTCCTAGTTTAACAGGAAGAGGACTGAAGTCCTGACTACAAACATTCGGAAATTAACGTATAAGTTAAGTATAAATAATAGTTTGATTTCACCATACAGGAAGCGCAATAAATAGGATGGCAAAATGGCAAAATTAGCGTTGCTAATAGGGGTTAGCGAATACGAATCAAATGTATTACCTCCATTACCTGGTGTTGTGAAAGACATCGAAGCAATGCAGCGTGTTTTGCAACATCCAGAAATAGGCAAGTTTGATCAAGTCACGCAACTGATTAACAAAGATGCTTCGACGATACAGTATGAAATTGAACGAGTCTTTACCGAAAATTGTCAAAAAGATGACTTAGTATTACTGTATTTATCTGGACATGGGTTTCGAGATGAAAACGGATTTTTATACTATGTGAGCCATAACACCAAAGTCAACGAACACAAATATGTATTTACTGGTACTGCGGTAGCTGCTAGATTTATTCAAGAACAGTGTATGAACCGCAGTCAATCCCAGCGCCAGGTAGTGATTTTGGATTGCTGCTTTAGTGGTGCATTTGCTGAGGGGATGAGTGCAAAAAATGCGGTGCGAATCATTAATATTGATATTGCTGCTCAATTGGGTGGTGAAGGTAGAGCGGTGTTAACTTCTTCAACAGCTACACAAGTTTCTTTTGAAGATCAAGGAGGTGGGGTTTACACTCAATATTTAATCGAGGGAATGGAAAAAGGAGCAGCTGACACTGATGACGATGGTGTGATTACAGTTGCAGAATTACATGAGTATGCTAAACGCAAAGTGCAGGAAGCCAAACCGGCGATGAAACCAGAAATCTATGCAGTTCGCGAAGGTTATACAATTCATTTAGCTAAAGCACCAGTAGGTGATCCGAAATTAGAATACCGCAAGGAAGTTGAGAAATGTGTCAGGAAGGATGGTACTTTCTCGGTAGTGGGACGTAGGATTCTAGATCGTAGGCAAAAAGAATTAAAGTTAACACTAGAAGAAGCAACTGTAATCAAAGAAGAAGTTCTCAAACCGTTTCGTGAATTTCAGCAAAGTTTGCAGGAATATGAGCAGGTTTTGGTTGAGGTATTACAGGATGAACCTGTTTTAAGTGATGAGACTCGTGAAGAGTTGAGACGGTTACAGCAAATTCTCAAATTGCGAGATGAGGATATTACAGCGATACATCAACGTTTAGATGTTAAACAAACATTACCCGATGAAGATGATCTTAGTTCAGAAAAAGGTATAGACTACACCAAACTGCGCGACTTACTCAAAGTAAAAAAGTGGAAAGAAGCTGACTATGAAACCTACTTGCTAATGATTCAAGCTGTAGGAAAGAAGGAAAATGAATGGTTTGAACCGGATGAACTGTTGAACTTTCCTTGCACAGACCTCCGCACCATTGATCAACTGTGGGTAAAATACAGCGATGGGCGCTTTGGCTTCAGCGTTCAAAAGCAAATTTACGTGGAAGTCGGTGGTAAACTTGATGGAAAATATTATAAAGAAACTTGGGAAAAATTTGGCGATCGCGTTGGATGGAGAATCAAAGGAAAGTGGATATCCTACTCATACGTTACTTTTGATATTTCAGCACATAAAGGATACCTCCCACTGAGTATATCGGTTTTCGTGAATGGTTGGGCATGGGGATTAGGTTTAGGTGGCGGTGGAAGTATTGGTCTGTTTTCTTGCATTGATTCTTGTCAGTCGCCAATTAGTTTAAATGTTCACCAAGAGAAGAATTCAGTTCATCATAGCTACTCTCCTGCCGAAGATGATCTTAGTTCAGAAAAAGGTATAGACTACACCAAACTACGCGACTTACTCAAAGTAAAAAAGTGGAAAGAAGCTGACTATGAAACCTATCTGGTAATGATTCAGGCTGTAGGGAAGAAGGAAAATGATTGGTTTCTAGCTGATGAATTGTTGAATTTTTCCTGCACAGACCTGCGTACAATTGACCAACTCTGGCTAAAATATAGCAATGGACATTTTGGCTTTAGCGTTCAGAAGAGAATTTACTTGGAAGTCGATGGTATTCCCGACGATAACTATTACGAAGAAGCCTGGAAAAAATTTGGCGATCGCATAGGATGGAGAGTGAAAGGAAACTGGATATCCTACTCACAAATCACTTTTAACACCTCAGCACCAAAGGGACATCTCCCTCGACACCTTCCTTTTTCCTGGTTTTCTTCAGACTGGAGTCGAGGCTTATTTTCTCGCATCGAAACTTGTAAAATTTAGCATATAAAAAATCCTCCTGTTAGTACAGGAGGGAGCAATCTCACGCTAAGAATATCAGGATAGGCATTAGATACCTTGATAAAACATAGCGGATGCAAGTAAAGAAACTATAAGTATTTTCTCTAAATAAAAAATATCCCTCCTAAACCGATAGAAGGGATACTGTTTAGTCTTGCTTGTAGTAAGCAAAACTAGGTTAAGGAATAAGTAAAATGTAATCAAGCAACAAGTTAGGATGTCATGTTGATAGCATGATTTGATTGTCCTCAATTAACTTAGTGGATCAAAATAAGAAAGTTATAAGATTTTTATAAAGGTGGAAGTGAAATAGTTGATACAGCGAAGATTTTTTAATACTTGAAATATTTTGCAATATATTCTTAATTTTTCTTAAAATATTTTCAGGTATCTGAATTAATTAAAAGATGACTATGCGATCGCCAAACACTCAGCCTCACAAATCTCCTGAAGCTACACCCTCATGGCAAATCAAGTTACTGTACGACGGTAAATGTCCCCTATGCTTGCGAGAAGTCAACTTTTTGCAAAAACGAGATGCAGGTCGAGGTTTAGTAGCATTTGTGGATATTGCAGATGATGATTACAACCCCAGCGCACATGGCGGTATTGACTTTGAAACAGCGATGGGACGAATTCATGCTGTCCTTCCTGACGGTACTGTGATCAAAAATGTGGAGGTTTTTCGGCGAGTCTACGAAACTCTAGGGATGGGTTGGGTTTATGCTGCAACAAAATGGCCCATCATTGGCCCCATAGTTGATAAATTATATGGAATTTGGGCTGATTGGCGGCTTGCTTTAACTGGAAGACCTGATTTAGCAACTATTATTGCTGAACGCAACCAACGGATTGAGTGCAAATCTGAGAAACGTTGCCAAATGAGTTAAGGCTAGTTGTAGAGTGCATGTAAAAATATCAGTTTTTGATTTTCCGAAATTCACAAAACAGGTTTGGTAGTTATATACAGCGCTTAATGATCTATAACTAACTCCTTATAACTAAACTAATGGGCAATATAGCCCGACTCTTTCTCAGCAAAAAACCCAGTCACGATGACTGGGTTTTTTGCTAACAGAGTATGTCATATCAGGTTCGGATAATTAGTTATACTTCCCACAGTCATTGTACCCCACCCCCAACCCCTAAGCGCACGCGCTTAGGGGTGGCGAAGCCGGGGTGGGGTTCAAAGGGAATTATAAGTAATCAACCGAACCTGATATCAAGCAGGGTTTGTTTGCATTCTGTTTTGTAGCAAGTTGATGATTGCAGCTTTCTCTAAGATTCCGACTAGTACGCCATTTTCACGAATCACAGCTAGTGTAGATAATCTTTGTTGTTCAAGTCGCTGTATTACTTCTAATAGAGGTTGGTCGGATTGTACAGTGCTAGAGGCCTCGATTGGTTGCATGATTTCTCTGACTTGAGTTACTGACCACAATCCCACAGGAACTGATCGCAAATTATCAACGTTGATTGTTCCTAGTAATTGTCCGTTGTCATCTGTAACTAAGAAGCGACGCCAGTTTTGCCATTTCAAGAACCGTTCATCGACAAATTCTCTGAGAGTAAGATGAGCAGATACAATTGGACTATCGAAAGTGACTGCATCTGCGGCTGTTAATCCTGTTAGTTGTTCTTGCACTCTAGCAAATTGAGCAGCATTACCAGCATTTTGCAGTAAAAAGAAACCGATTAACAAGTTCCAGAAGTTAGCAAAACTACCAAATAATATTAGTGGTAGTAAACCAGAGGCGATCGCAATCCAACCAAAGATTTGTCCAACTCGACTGGCAAAAACCACACCTTTGTAAGGATTACCCGTAATTTTCCATACAATAGCTTTCAGTATATTGCCCCCATCTAAAGGCAAGCCAGGAATGAGGTTAAATAGCGCTAATGCCAAATTTACAGTAGCAACTACAGCCAGAATCGCTGCTAGTGGTCCAGATACCGCAGTTCCAAAACCAATAGCTGTAAAGATACCGAATAGAATTAAGCTAACTAAAGGACCAGCGATCGCTACCCAAAAAGCTTCAGCTGGAGTTTTCGATTCTTTTTCTAAGCTTGCTAACCCACCAAATATAAATAATGTGATTGATTTGACATCAATTCCTTGACGAATGGCAACAAAGCTATGTCCCAATTCATGAGCAACCACAGAGCTAAATAATAGTAGCGCTGTCATCAATCCTAGTAGCAAAGCTAACCCCCCGCCTAACTGGGGAAATTGTGCTGCTAGTCCACCGCTATAGCTCCAAGTTACTAAACCCAACACTAAAAACCAGGATGGATGGATGTAAAAGGGAATCCCAAAGAGGTTGCCAACGCGAATTGTATTATTCATGCGGTTTACCTTTGATTTCAGCCATCAGAGGTTTTTATCCCTCTTGATGCTTATATCGTAACGAAACATTAAGTGATTTTAATCTTCTTGACTGTAGTGGTGTCCGTCCTTGTTGGTGCGGTTTTGCGACTTTATGAAGAGAGAGGAGCGACACACCGGATAAAGAGGAGAAGAGGTGTTTAATTAGTCATATAAATCTTTTGGAGTAATTACTTTAGCTTTTATGAAAAATAAGAAAGATTTGTATTCGTTTTTTATAAAAAAACTATGGATGACTTGTAGAAATTGAAATATGAACTATTAGCTAAACAAAATTTAAAATTAATTAGGTATTAAAATTTAATTTTCATAAGATTTGTATTTGTTCCAAACTACTACCTCTCTCAGTTCATATACTGGTTTTATTCACCATCGTTTGTATGTTGTGCATGTTGCACTAGGAGGCCCACAATGGTTCACACATATGAGGTCTTTGTTGATATTAAGGAATATAACGACCAGATAAGCACTAGTTTTCAACACGGAACAGAACGTTACGAAATTGATGCAGAGTCAAGAGAAAAAGCGGATGGTATGGCATTTAAGCAGGCTAAGACTGACCATCCAAAAGGTACTGAATATGATGTTAGAGTAACCAGGTTACTCAGATAAAACGAAATTTGAATGGAACACATTATTAATCGCAAGCAGCATAGTAGTATCTGTGCTGCCATTAAAATAAAATCCTCTACATTCCGAAATACAGGATATTTACCTTGTAGCTTCTAATAACACGACACCCTCGCTGTTATTTAGTGTAAATCTCCTAATTCCAAAACTCTATACTCAATCTCACCACACTGCTAAGACGGTGTGGTTTTATTTGTGAATTTAGTATTCGCTTTCTGCCATTCTCGTTTAAGAAGAGAATATGAGTTCAAGTCATCAAATTTTCCTCTAACAAATGTATATTCTCGTTTTACGCCTTCAAACTGCATACCAACTTTTTGCAAAACCCTGATAGAAGCAACGTTTTCAGGTAAACAAACTGCTTCAATACGATTCATTCCTAAGTTGATAAAACTAAAGTCAATAATCTGCTTTACAGCCTCAGTCATCAAACCCTTACCCCAGTATCTTCTGTTGCTCGCATAACCTAATTCTGCACGAGCATTTTTAAGATTATAATCACCCAAGCCAATTCTACCAAGGCACTTCCAAGTAATAAAATGCCCAGCCGTATTAAATATATTTTGGCCAAGCCCAAAGTAGAGCGCGCTTTCGCCTAAGAGGCGAAAGCGACGGCTGGGCATTTTATTATTTGGAGATCCCCAATCATCTTATTCTCATTTTTTAATTCAATTGCCCAAGCAAAAATTTCTCCTTTGTCATATGCTTCTATTACTTTAGTTAAATCTTTCAGACTGTCTTCGATTGAATGAAATGGAAGCCAAAGACCCAAAGTAGCGATTTCAGGATCTGAAGCATATTCATACATATCCACTGCGTCTTGCATACAAAGTTTTCGCAGTATCAAACGTTCGGTTTCGAGGGTGGGAAGTTGTTTCAGCATATTTATCATAGTGGCAGTTATAAAAGTTATGCCCCCACGGCTGAAACGATTTAAAGAAAATTGGGGCTATAAAATTGCAACCGTCCGTAACCAAGAAATTGTCCGTAACTTTTTTCACCCGCAGGAAAAGCCTTGACGCCAAACAGATAAACCCCGCTAACTCCAGGGTTCTGCACAGGTTTAAGAGCAATAGTAATAGTTTTACCTGGTGATATTGGTGGGTCAAATGTTAGTGAGACTGTTCTCGTTTTGCGATCGCTTGTTGCATCTTTGATTTGCAGTTTTTCCCCTTTATCGTCAGGTGTACCGACAAATACTACAGTATCTTCTAAGTCAAAACGAACCCGGTCTACTCCTTCGTGCTGGTTAATTGTAATTTTTTGTAGTGGTTCTCCAGCCTTTTGAGGCAAATTAATTGTGAAATAATAGGTTGCACCCCAAGCATAGGTTGTTTTGTAAGTAGTAGTTGCTCCTTCAAGCGAAGGAGGTTGGACAAAATATACTGTACCGTCTCTTAGCTGCACTGCTTGAGTTTTGAAGACAACACCTGGTGCGATCGCTATGACTAAAGTTAGTGCTGTACTTAATAAAAATGGAAAGCGCATTGCTTGATATGACTGTAATTAAGTCGGGTAATCAAACTACGTTACAGCTTGATTTTTATTATTTATTTATTCAATTTTATCACGCAAGATTAATTTATATTTTTATGACTTAATATCTTTGCAAACAATCTTAATTTAGTAGAGACAAACGTGTGTATTATCCCTACAGTGGTTATTGGTTGTTCGGCTGTACAGGCTAACAGAAAATCAAAAATTTTCAACCTGCTGAGGTAGGTTTTGCCTCTGTAGCAGTCATTTATAGTCGCCAATTCAAGTAACAAATTAAGACTTTTCAAACATCTTCTTCAGACTGATTACGTAAGTATATATACTATTTCAAAAATAAATGTAAAAGATAATTGAAATTAGTTGTCAAATTAGCTTGTTCAGTTAGAAACTAGAACTATAAATACAAGCAATCATTCATTAACTATGAATACCGTTTCTAGCTTCGGGTTTAAACGTCCGATTTGGCAATCTATTGTAATGCTGACTTTAGGCTTCTGGCTCAGTGCTAGTTTGCTTTTAGACTGGGTGATTATGCCTAGTCTTTATGTCTCTGGTATGATTACACAACCCAGTTTTGCTACAGCAGGTTATGTTATTTTCTGGAATTTTAATCGTGTAGAATTATTGTCTGCTGGCTTGGTATTAACTGGTGTGTTAGCTCTCAATCAAACCCAATCTAAGTGGCGTTCTGGTAGCCTAATTTTATCAGTATTGTTGTTAGCAATATCACTAACTACTACATATTGCTTAACACCAGAAATGTCTGCTGTCGGAATACAGCTAAACCTGTTTCAGACAACAGCAGAAGTACCAGCCAATATGAATTTATTGCATGGTAGTTATTGGCTATTGGAAGTGATCAAATTAGTAGCTGGTGGTACGCTTTTAAGTTGGTGCTGGCGGCAGTAAAATTTGTAGAAACGCACCACGTACATCATATGTATAGTGCGTCTCTACAACTAATCTTGAGAAGCTTCATTGTTAAACCACAGCAAGCGTACAGCAAGTACAGCAAATCCCACAGCAGCGATCGCTTTTAACAATTTTGTAGGTAAAAATTCTGCCACAGCTCCACCTGCTAATGCTCCTAACAAACTAGTCAAAAGTAACGCACCAGCAGTTCCGAAGAAAACAGCACGAGGAGATTGGCTACGACCAGAAAGAGCGATCGCAGCTAACTGACTTTTATCCCCTAACTCAGAGAGAAAAACAGTAATAAAGCTTAATCCTAAAAGGTGCCAATTCATAAATTTTGTTGATTATTAAGTAGTTAATTGTTAATTGGTGAGTAATTCAATTTGTTTTCCAGTAAGCTGACCAATGACAAATGACAAATGACGACCCTCACCAGTCAATTCAGTGCCTCGACCTACTTACCTAGCCCTGTTCTGTCACTTTGGGAAAAGCCAATGCCTGAAAGCCTTTGAGAGCTTTACTTTTCAGTTTTTGGCTATAAATTTTAGTTTATGTTAGAAAATAAAAGCTCAAAACTTTATCAAATCAAAGTTTCAGAGTTTCGCTCCGATTATTGTTTTCCGCAAGTGACACAAGAGGGCTAGTGAATCACATCCCAAAACAGCATTACAGAAATCAACAACAGCATGACTCCGGCTGCTTTTTCTACGGTTTTTGGAGAAAGGCGACTAGCAATCCAACTACCTAAAAGTACACCTAACAAGCTAGTAGTAATCAGTGCTGCTGCGGAACCGACAAAAACTATCCATGGTGAATGTGATTCAGCACTCATGAGCAAAGTCGCTAGCTGTGTCTTATCACCGATTTCCGCTAAAAAAATAGTTAAGAAAGTAGTGGCGAAAATAGTTATGGGTGGTTGTTTTTGAGCAGAATCAGCAACAGCAGGTGACGGTGAAGTCGTGTTTTCTGCGCTTTTGTAGTGACTTTTAGAATATACAGATGTGCTAGTAGCAGCACTTACAGGTGCGGAATCAAGTTTCACAGGCAGTATATTTGAACTAATTGTTTTTCATATTCTTCTCATTTTCTCAGATTGTTGTGACAGATTGCAACCCTACAATTGGAGAAATATTATCTTTCACACAGACATCAAATGAGACCTATGTGTTGATTCACCAGCATTCAAAAAACGTCCGACTGTAGCAACAAGTTCCTGTTCTACATAGGGTTTGGTAAGATACGCAGATGCTCCCAGATGTTGCGCCATTTTACCGTAAATTTGCACACTTCTTGATGTTAAAATTATTACGGGTTTGCGCCCAGCCAA
This sequence comes from Westiellopsis prolifica IICB1, assembly GCF_004323185.1. Taxonomy (GTDB): domain Bacteria; phylum Cyanobacteriota; class Cyanobacteriia; order Cyanobacteriales; family Nostocaceae; genus Pelatocladus; species Pelatocladus prolificus_A. Next base: position 378,315 of record NZ_NAPS01000001.1, on the reverse strand, counting down.
GGGATGTTGTTGCAGACGACTGAGGAATTCAAGTCCATTCATGCGTGGCATTTCTAAGTCAGAAATCACCAACTGAATTTCTGGATGTTGTTGTAATTTTTCTATTGCTTCTAAGCCATCTTGGGCTTCCAAGACTTGATAACCGAATTTTTGCAAAGTCAGGGAGAGAGTTTTTCGGAAACTCATGGTGTCATCCACAACCAGTATAAATTTGACTGATGATACTGCTGCTGGATTTAACAAAGGCAAAGATGGTTGAGTGTCCGTTGAAGGCTGTAACCAGCTGTTTTGGTGGAGAATATCTGCTACTGGTAACTGCATGTATTCTAACCGCGCTTGCATGTGCTGTTGCTGTGTTTGTGTTAACAAAGTGCCATCAACAACTAAAACCAGCCTACCATCTGCCAAGTTTGTACAACCATAAACATACTTTGGTGGTGCGATCGCACTTCCCAAAGGTCTAATCACTAATTCTTGTTCACCAATAATTTGGTCAACAACTAAAGCCATAATTTCTTGTTGACAACGTAGTAACAAGACTGGTGAGGGAAGCGAATTCGGACTAGAAAATTCTAAATTGCATTGATTGTAAGGCATCAACTGTGCCATTTGCTGTAATGTTACCATGCATTCATCTTGTTCTTGCAAGTACAGAACATGCTTACCATCAAATATTTTGATTTGTTCAGGAGTTGGTATGAGGATTTTCTCGACACTGTCTAATATGAGTGCATAAGTCACACCCCCAGCTTGCACAAGCATCAGTTTTTCTGTGGTCATAGAAAAAGGAATTTTCAGGATAAATGTTGTTCCCTGTCCAGGTAAAGATTGGACTGTTACGAAACCATTCATTGCTTGTAATTGCGATCGCACAATATCTAAACCTATTCCCCGTCCAGATATTTCGCTGACTTGATCAGTGGTAGAAAATCCTGGTTGAAACAGGAATTCGAGCAGTTGATTTGTTGTGATCGAAGTATTGTCTGCACTCAACAAACCAAGTTGTACAGCTTTGGTGTGAATCTTTTGAAGATTTAATCCCCGTCCGTCATCTCGGACTTCAATCACTGTTTGACTACCACGATGATAAGCACAAATTTCAATCACACCTTGTTCTGGTTTACCTTGTTGACGCCGAATTTCTGGAGGTTCAAGGCCGTGGTCAAAAGCATTACGCAATAAGTGCAGCAGAGGATCATATAATTTTTCCGCGATCGCCTTATCCACTAAAACTTGTGTTCCAGTTAACTGCAACTGTACTTGCTTACCATAGACTTGACTGAGATGTTGCAACATCTGGGGAAAACGCTCCACAATATATCCCAGAGGTAACATCCGTGCTGATACCAGCTGATCAATAACATTGAGTACTAAAGACTGCTGCTTGTACTGCATTTGCTGGGACTGTTGTAGCACTGCATTTAAAACATCTGTTGTTTTTTGTAATTGCAGTGTTTCTTCGCATGTCAGCGAATCTGTCTTGAAAATGGGTGTGGAAAGAGTAATATTTTCATCCCCTCGTTGTGGATGGAATCGCCCCTGGGGTTCTAGTTTGAATACATTTTGATATTGATTTAATTGCTGCAACAGTGTTTTAACGACGTCTTTTAGTTTTTCATTTTGCAAATAGTAGCGTTGTTCGGAAATCAGTAATTCTCCAACTAAATAATCAAGGCGCTGCAAATCTTCAACATCTATCCTCACGAAGGTTCTCTGACGGGAACTTGCTGGTAATTGAGACAGCAAATTTGGTTTAACTTGATTGTGGGAGATAACTTGAGACTCTGTTGTGATTATAGAATTAGGCTGAATATTTTTCGGTATTTCTGGTAGTTGAATAGCAAAATTTTCTGTAGTCAAATATTCTTCTATTTCCTGATCGTCTTTGATTTTATATATTTGATTATCTTGCCAAATATCTGTGATGCTTTTTTCCTCTATTTCAGGTATTTCTAGATTTATTATTGTTTGGTATTTTTGAATCAAAGTTTTGAATTTATCACTGGTAAACCATTTTTTTTCTTGTGAGGTTACAGGTGGATATTGCTTATATTCATTGGCTATAGCTTTAATTCTGTTGGTGATTAATTCTAGTGTAGCAGTCTGATTATGACCTTTTTGTGCTTGGAATCGTGCCACTGCTAAAATTACAGTTATAATTACACCTTGACGATGAAGAATCAAGCTATAACTATCTTCTTTTTCTGAAATAAATTGCCAGAATTCTGGTAGCCAATCTGGAAAATTATCAGGATTATTAATATTAGAAAAATCATCAAGAATTAATGATATTTTTATCTCATGCTTATGTACTTTTAATTCCTGTTCTATCCAGGCTAAAATTAAGTAAGTAATTTGTAGATATAAATTTGCTGTTTCAGGTTTTAAACACTTACCTTTAACTTGAAAATCTTGAGTTAAAAAGTGATAGAATTCTTGAATTTCTAAATTTAAATTAATTTTAGTTATTGGCTGTGTTGTTGTCGTGAATTGTTGCAAAGCCTGAGAAAGTGTACCACCGTGAGAGCGATCGCCTGCCAACACATCATTGTGGGCTTGTTGTAAATTAGCTAATGCTGCTTCTGCAATTCTAAAAACTTCCTGGGGATGTGTCTCTAAAGCTTGGAGTATAGCTTCAGCAATATCACGCAATCCTGGTAAATTTAATGACTCACTTAAGCCAGTAAATACCTCTGCTTGAGAACGTAATAATTCAGCCAGTATCTGGGGATCTGTAGTGGATTGTAATGCTGTGGCGATTGTCTCTAACCTTTGTTTGACACCAGTTTCAAAAATTGATTGAATAATGTCAAATCCCAATTCTGCGGATGTAGGGATATGATTACTATCTGTAAATGCATCTCCTAGTTTTTCTTGTAACTTAGCAAACACATTCGCTGAACGTTGTAAAACATCTTGTTCATCAATTTTAGTTCCCGTCAGTTCTGCTGTCAGTGGCAAACGCAGACACTCATAACCCTCCACTAGCAGTGTTTGCAGTTGAGTATCTAAAACTACATCAGGATTATAAAGAGATTTGACAACATCTTCCAGGTAATGCGCGACTTTACTAATAACTTCTAATCCAACATTAGCAGCTCCACCTTTGATTGTATGGGTTGCCCGCATCAAATTATGTACTTTGGCAATACTAAAATCTGTTGATAAGCTAAACAGTTCTTGTTCAACTTGATGTAGTAATTCTGGTGCTTCTGCAAGGAAATAGATATAACCTTGTTCGCGGATTTCAGAGTCTGTGATCATGGGGATTGGGGAGCGGGGATCGGGGATCGGGGATCGGGGAAAGGGGA
>NZ_NAPS01000001.1:334201-374959 GCF_004323185.1 Westiellopsis prolifica IICB1 | reverse complement strand
ATTGGGGATTGGGGAAAGGGGATTCTCCAGAGGAGACGCTTCGCGTAGACGCGTCAGCTGCTTCTCATAGAGTACGGGGATTGGGGATTGAGGATGGTTAATAACCAACCACCAATCACCCATTACCAATTAATCAACAATCAACTAACTTTAAATTGACTGGCTGTTGTGAGTAATTCTTGGGCTGTGGCTAGAAGTTGTTGGAATACGGTGGCTAAGACTTGGGCTTGGGCGACGGTGTTGTGAGAAATTTCAGCAACTTGTTCCATGGAGGTGGTGACCGAAACCGAACGTGTTTTTTGGGTTTGGGTCGCTGCGGTAATCTGTGCAATTAATTGAGTGATATTGGTTGTGGCTGCTACTATCTCGTTGAGGTTTTGGCGGGTATTGTTAACTAGGTTGGTTCCTTCTAGTACTTGTTGAATACCTGTTTGCATCGCCATTGCTACCTCGGTGGTTTCTGTTTGAATTTCTTGCACGAGTTTTTCAATTTCGGTAGTCGCCGCAGCAGATTGACGAGACAGAGAACGTACTTCATCAGCAACGACTGCAAAACCTTTGCCGTATTCGCCGGCGCGAGTGGCTTCTATGGCTGCGTTCAATGCTAAAACGTTAGTTTGAGTAGCAAAGTTACTAATCAGGCTGACTACTTTAGAAATATTGTGAGAAGATTCGCTTAACCGCTGAATTTTTCTACCTGTTTGGGCGACGGTTTCGCGAATTGCTTGAATAGCTTCAACAGTTTGGTTCATGGCGCGATCGCCTGATGTTAAAGTCTGATTAGCCTGATCTACAGCGACTTGGACTAAATCAGCACTGGTGGTAACTGCTTGGGTGGAATCTTCCATCAGTTGAATTTCAGTTAAGGCTACAGAGATTTCCTGTGATTGTTGCTGTGCCAAATTGATCACATCTATTAAGGATGCATCACTATTTTGGGAAATCTGGGCAACTTGTTGAGCAGCTTTTTGTACCTGAATGACTATTTGTCGCAGGGCTTGCAAGGTATTGTTGTAAACATCGGCAATTGTCCCCAGCTCATCTTCTGTGATGGGGGCGCGGACAGTCAAATCTCCTTTCAGGGCTGGGCGAAGCGCTGTGAGTGTTTGAACACAACGCTGTTGGAATAACTCTTTTGCTGCTTTTTCTTTGGCGGCTACTTGTGCAAGTTGGGTTGACTGTGTTTGGAGTTGTTGCAAATATTCAACCTGTTGTAAAGCAAGCCCTAATTGATCACCAACTCTGGCGAGTAAATTAATTTCCCATTCTTGCCAATGGCGCGGTTGGGAATTTTGATAGGCGGCGAGAATACCCCACAATTTTTCGCCAAAAAAGATTGGTGAAACTACATAGGCTTTGGCTTCAAATTGTTCTAGCAATTCTACGTAGCAGGCTGACAATCCTTGTTGATGGATATCACTGACCGCCAAGCTTTCACCCTTAGCTAATCGTCCGCCTTGGGTTTCTTGTAAGTAGGTATCTTCCCAAAAACGTTTCATCTCTTTACCTACCAAGCGTCCCCAAGCACTAGCGACAGATTCGGCAATAAATTCGCCACTCCAATCATCACGGAAACGGTAAATAGCTACGCGATCGCAACGCAACTGTTGACGGAGTTCTTGAGTTGTGGTTTTGAAAATTGTATCTACATCTGGTGATTGCCGTAGGCGATTGGTAATTTTACTAAAAGCTTTTTCTTGTTCGGCAATTTGGGTTAATTGATCTGATTTTTCTTGAAATTTTTCCAAATACTCAGTCTGAATGATGGCGACACCAAATCCCATACCGATCTGAGCTAAAAAGCTGATTTCCCATTCTTGCCATTTCCGTACACCAGAGTTTTGATAAGCTGCCAGCAATCCCCATAATTTTTCTCCCGAAAATACAGGAGCGATCATATATGCTTTAGCTTCAAATTGTTCTAAAATATCAACATGACACTGGGATAATCCTGCCTTGTAAACATCATCAACTGTCAAGCTTTCGCTACGAGCATAACGTCCACCTTTAGTATCCTGGAGATGGGTATCTGCCCAAACTGTTCTGATATCAGGCCCGACTAAACGCACCCAGCCATTACCTACTGATTCAGCAATAAATTCACCACTCCAGTCAGAGTTAAATTGATAAAGGGCAACGCGATCGCAACGCAGCAAGTTACGCACTTCTTGAGTAGAAGTTTGAAAAAACTGATCGACGTTAGCAACGCGGACAATTTTATCAATTACCTTACCAACAGCTTTTTTTGCCTGTGCTTGCTGTTGCTGTTCTTTTTGAAACTGAAACCTCTGCAAGGCGTATGTCAATTCTGTCGCCACTTGTGTCAGTAAATTAATTTCTGCTTCTTGCCATTGACGCGTCATTCCACATTGATGAACTGTTAATAAACCCCATAATTCATCTTCTACAAGAATCGGTACTGACACACTAGCTTTGACTTGAAATTTTTCCCACAACTGGCGTTGATAGGGAGTCGGTTCTACCTGGTTTATGTCTGTAATTCTGATCGGTTCTAAGTAATCTGGAGTTATATCAACACCAAATACAATGCTGGATAAGTTTTCGCCAAATGCAGGTGTCCAACCAATTGTTTTAGACTCAGCCAACACCACACCTGTATCTAAACTGTGCCAACGATAAATTAAGACGCGATCGCCTGCGATGATTTCGCGTACTGCTTTAGTCGTGGCTTGAAACAGTGTATCTGCATCTGTAGTTTGGCGCATTTGCTTGGCGATCGCTTGCCATTTTTGTCGCCAATTTTTAAATTCCTGAGATATATCTCTTGTTTCTAATATTTCTTCTGGGTTGACAATAAAGCCGTTTTCTTGATGATTGTCATAGGTAATTGTCATAATTTAATCCTTGATTTTTATCTTTATATTTGATGCTTTATTAAAAACCTACACTTCTCAAAGTTTCTCTTTCTTTCTAACTTCCCATCCAAATCGGAGCTTGGAATAATGATTTTGTATCCAAGCTAATTAATATTTCCTCATTGGAATCGATAAAGTATCCTTGTACAAAATCTGACATTTCTGGGGAAAACAAATGTTCATCTGGGGACTTGATCAACTTGGTATCCAGATCTTCAATATCTCGAATCTCATTTACCAAAATTCCCAAATGCTTACTTTCATAACTAAGTTTTATCACCATTGATTTAGCGCATAAATCTGTTTGCGATTCTAAAGGAGAATAACCAAACATTAGATCTAAATCAACAAGCCATAGCATCTCACCACGCCAATTGTATACACCAACAACGCAACTAGGCATTTGTGGTACTCGACAAATATTTGCTAAGTCAATTGTGAAGATTTCTTGGACATGTTCTAAGGTGATGACTCCAACATATTTTTCTCTTAAAGAGAAGCTTAATAATTTTTGTTTGCTTTCTGTTTTCATCTATCTGAATCACTTAATTAATTGCTTGACAGTCACAACCAATTCATCTGTATTTATTGGTTTACTCAGATAAGCATCGCCACCTAACATATTGCCCCATAATTTATCAACATCACTATTCTTTGTAGAGCAAAAAATTATAGGAATTTTATTAGTTGCAGGATTATTTTTGATTTCTCGACAAATTTCAAAACCACTTTTCCCAGGTAATATAACATCAAGAAAAATTAAATCAGGCTGAATTTGCATCAGCTTTTCTTCCGCTTCTTCACTATTTTTTGCTCTAAAAACGCGGTATCCAGCTTGTTGTAAACAAGAACTAATCAGTTCTAAATCAGTTAATCCATCTTCTACAACTAAAACAGTATTCATAGCAAAATATTTTTTCACCAAGTTATCAATTACACAAGTTAGTAGAACTCGGAGATAAATTAAAATCACTATATTCTGGCAAAAATTTAGCAGAATACAAGTATCATTAAAATATTGTCACCGAATTTATACTTGTTTTTTATTCTGAAATATTTATTGTTGAATAGGTTCAGTATCAATACGTAAAATCTAAAATAATTACAATTTTTAACAAAAATAGAAATTATTTTCTATTAATTTAAAATTAATATTTATTTAAGTCTTAAACATTTAGATTCAACTTATTAATTGTTGATCATTGCTATTCTGTACCAGAGAATTTCCTGGTAAATACTTATTTATCATACCCATTACTTGAGCCGCTACAATTGGTTTATTCAGAAAATCTGTAGAACCTACAACTTTTGCACGAGCTCTGTCAAAAACACCATCACTACCCGTTAAAATAATTATCGGTGTATTAGCAAAAGTAGAAATTCTTCTTAATTGAGCACAAATTTCATACCCACTAGTGTGTGGCATCATTAAATCTAAAAAAATTAAATCTGGCTGTTTATCAATCAAAGTTAGTAAAGCCTGTGTCGAATCTTGAATATGAATAAATCTCAAATCATGATCAATAACAATTTTTCCCAGAATATAACCGAGCTGTGGGCTATCATCTACGTAAGCTATGAGGGTGTCTCGATGTAAATTTAAATACCAGTCTGTTACTTCTTGTAGTTGAATTTGTCTTTGATTTATATATGGTAATAAATAATTAGTAACAGGTAAAATATCTTGGTTTATTTTTGTGGCAATATCACGCAAAGTATACTTACCATTCAGCAAAGATATAAACTTTTGATAAATACTTTGATTAACTTGGTGTTGTAGCTGTTCTGGTTGATGTAAGTTGGGTGCTAAATCAGGATAAATTGTTGCTAAACCAGCTTTTGCCCAATTCTGCCATAACTGATATACTTGTCGTAAAGTAATTTCTGTATTTGTAAAACTAATCGGCGCCTCTAAAACAACATCTGAACGGCGATCGCACAATGCATCCGTGCAATGTGCTAGCTGGATAATATCAAATAATATTTCTGAGACTGTGTTCTCCACAATTGTATTTACTTGTAACAATTGTATTTTCTGCTTTTGATGCAATGTTCTCAGTAACTGATAATCCCAGTTATTAATTGATAGATTTTGCCAACGCCATTGGATACTTTGTAAATCTACTTGAGAAAAATGTTGAATTTTATGTCTGCGTAAGCGCCGATGGGGGTGAATACCGCCGCTTCCCCAAACAATACTTCCTTGATGAAAGTAAATTCGATATTTATGATTAGAACTATTCGTAATATCTAATGCACCAGTATATTGCGTTTGATGAAGGTGTAGAATTTCTAATATTAAATTCTTCAAACTCATCTGTTTAGAATCGCCCATTTATATTTTCTCCTAAGCATATATAGATAGCAATCCTATCTGATTCCAAAACCTCGAATTTTCTTAGAAGTCGAGGATATTGTTGTTCAGGAATTATTTAGGAATGCGATGAATTTTCATTAAAAGGGAACAGGGAACAGGAAACAGAGTGGTTTCAATACTGCTCGGTAAGACAAATAAATTGACATTTAAATCCTGTAGAGACGTGATATATCGCGTCTCTACAACCCCAAAATTATGACTAAAAATCCATAAGATAAATTGAATAAGGTACACATATATTTTATTTTTGTTTATCTATCATAATATTTTTGTCAATACAAAATTGAATATTTGCTTGTGGTTGAAATTATGTAAAGATATACCTGATATAATATATTAAATCTAAAATTTTTGTGATTTAATATATTAGTTTTATAAATGTAATTATTGCAATTGAAAAATCAAATATGTATCCGTGCAAATTCTGATTTTTAATCAATATTTTTGAAAAGCTATCTAAAAAAATAATAACAATAAATTTTTGTCTAATTACTAAGACAGATTATTAACTTGCAGAGTGTACATATTTGCGTATGACACCCATAATTTTATCAACAGTAATAGGTTTGGGCATGAATTCTGTTGCACCAATTACTTTAGTACGAATTCTGTCCAAAAGACCATCATGGCTGGTAAGAATAATAATTGGTGTATTTGTAAAAGCAGAAATGCGACGTATTTGTGTACACATTTCATAACCGTTAATTACTGGCATCATCAAATCTAAAAATATGATCTCAGGCTTATTTTGAATCAAGTTAGGTAATGCTTGAATAGAGTCTTGAATGATCAGACACCTAAACCCATTTTTCACTAAAATTTGCTCTAGCATTTGACAAACCTGTGGACTATCATCTATGCAAGCTATGAGTGGACTTTTTGGTACAGATGATGAATTAAGTTTACTATGAACTACTTGCAACATAGGTAGGTCTGGAACTTCTATCAGTTTGATTACACCTTTGAGGATGAAGGGTAGTAAAGAACGTGTTACTGGTAAGACATTTTGCTTGAGTTTGATTGCTAAATCACGCAAGGTATCCTTACCGGTCATAACAGATGTAAATGTCTGATAGATTTGCAGATTGACTTGTTGTTGTAGTTGCTCTGGCTGACACACCACAGGTGCTAAGTTAGGAGAAAATTTTGCTAAACCTGCTGCTGACCAAGCTTGCCATAATTCTTGCATTTCTTGCAGAGCCATCAGCACATTTGTGAAACTCATTGGCGAATTTAAAATTACTTGCTGTTGTCGTTCATAATGAATTTCACTATGTTTTGCTTCTTGTATGACGTCAAACAGTAATTCGTTAATAGTATTTTCGGTAATAGCGTTGACTTTTTCTCTGTTTATTTTTTGTTGGGAATACAAAGTTTCTAAAATCTGATAATCCCAATAATCTATTGACAAATCCATGAATTGCGTTCGCATTTGGGCAATATCAATTTGTGGACAATATTGTTCCATTTGTCGATGCCAACGCCGGAAAGGATGCTCTCCACCCGTTGCCCACACAATCCTACCTAAACGATAGAAAAAAGTATATACTTTACCATTAATATTTTTTATTTTTAATTCACCATTGTATTGTAATTGTATACAAGTATTGAATTCATCAATTAGTTGTGACAAAGTACTTGTTTCTGCGAAACTCGTTATATTTTTATCCATGAGTTAAATATCATTGTTTAAAATAGCTGATAACTAAACTTTGCTGAATCACTCAATCTTGTGGGCAAACAAATTTTATTTTTGAATAATTGTTTATCTTATTCAATAATTTATTACGGTAATAACCGTATATGTACTGTATTTTATATAACATCTGACAACTTCGCAGATACCTGCATTATTTATATTAAGTTCGGTAAAATGGGAATTAATCAGTAATCATGCAAACTGCGGTAGCGGCTATCCCGCAGGCTAAGCTACGCTTAAGCGCTCTGTTGAATTTAGGAGCATAGCTGCTATTCTTCATCATCGTCGAAAGACACACAGGGACTTTCAATTTCCTGTGCGCTTTGGAATGAATTGCAAAACATGACCGTAGAACAATTAATTTCTAATTCTTCTGGGTGAATGCACTCTATTGCTCCTTCTACCTTAATGTGAAAAGCACAGTCATTACAGATGCTTTGACGTGGTGAGGATTGCCCATACTCCTTAGTCAACTTATGTTTCCAGTTGATTGAGTCAAACATCAGTCAAAATCCTTTGTAATTATTACACTCACACGATTCGGGATAAATACTCGTATTATTAGAGAATTTATTGTATTCTAGTTTGGCTAATCAAATTTTTCATGCCAGACTTTATAAAAACTTTTTGTAATTTATTCTGAAAATTCACAAAAAGATTGCATGAATCTGGCTATGAATTAATAGTCCCTTGTTCTTTTATCAATCTGAAAACTTCAAAAAAACCGATGGATATACAACTAATAAAAGTCATTGAAAAGCCTATTCTCAAAGAGATAGAGAAAACAGAGGAACCAGAAGAGCAAAACTTTTCCAACGCTGCTGTTGATATTGAAGAAGAAAATATTGAGAGCAGTTATCAAGAAACTAATTATATTTCGCTAGGCGATTATCCTGTAATCCAATCGGTTGGAAATTCAGGATGGCAAGTTTCTGATATTTGGCGCGATATTAGAATAGATAATTTCTGTTAATCAATAGGATTTGGTACAAGTCCGGGTATTTGTGGTGTGCGATCGCTTAGACCAGGCTAGTAGGTATCTTTAGCATGAGATATTTTTGAGATGCACTCAACAAATGATGTTGATAGTGCAAAGACAAGGAGAACAAGAAAGCAATTTCTTCGCGCTCTCTTTGTCTGAGAACTCATTGCAAAATTCCTCCATTGAAAGGCTTTATCTCTCTTTCTGCCAGGATATAACTAAAAGCTATGGAAATTTTCCATTTCGCATATCATTTTTTATAATTTCCTGGTAGTTAGGCAAATGAGTGGAATGGAAATCAGGTAGTTTAATTTAACACTAAATGAGGAGTGAAATGAAACTTAGCGACGGACTGTTAAACTCAGATAAGAAAGCTATGGTTGTAGAAGATTGCTGCAACATGATAGAAGCACAACTTGCTTCCAAGTCAGGTATAAGTGGTATGGCTTTGAAAACAGCCTTCGCCGCCCTTAAGGGAGTCAAACCAGGATATATTCCTCATGTTGTTGAAATGATTTTGCCACAATGCTTTGAAGCACTTGATCCTATCTGGAGCGAAGGCGTAAACAAAGGTGATCCAGTCGAATATTTGGTTGCGAGCCGCGATCGCACAGCAGATGCACTATTGAGCGTCACCGATGAAAAGGCCAAGAACGTCAACCGCCCAATTGTGCGAGGGACTTATGAAAAGCTTCGGGGTTCAGCCAAACAACACGTAGAAGATGCAGTACCAGACTTAGCCAAGGTAATCGATAAATACACCCAGGCATAACCGAAAAATAGGAAAATATCTTAAAGTAAGCTACCGTTCGACATTTCCCGGTAGCTCTACTAAAATTACTGCTCGGTAGGTGAAGTTGGGGAATTTAATGGAACTTCCTGTTGTGGATCTTGTACCACCCACTGACATCTTCTTTCGTTTGGTTGGTTGTAATTAATTGCCATGGTAAAACTGCGGGATTGAGCGCTGTTGTTGCGGAGATTTACAATCGCCTCTGTGTAGTTTCCATTAGCAACTGCTGTCCATTGCAATGTATTAGTCGCATTAGGCTGATCGGGAACAAACCGCATTTTATACCTGACTTCCTCTAGGGAATCACCAGGGCGGACGAAAACTAAAGCTTGAACAATATCCGCTGTCCTTTGTAGGAGATCAGCAGAAATAAAGCTACAACTGTTAGGAGTATCTCCTTTAACCAGAGCTAAGTATGGGCGATCAATTAAAGACTCTACTTGTTGGGCTTGGGCGTCAAGGTTGGAGAAGAAAATAAACGTAATAGGGAATATCAGGAAAATAGATTTTTTCATATGTCATTAGGAAGGATGTACAGCCGTATGCCTCTATTCATGTATTTGCTATGATTAAAAAAGTGAAACCGTATGACACACTAAATTGACAATCGCTATCCTAAGCTTATAAATGTTTCCTTACCTCTAGCTAGCGGAAGGCTATGTGAGTAGTTCTCAAGATTGAATCAGAGATTCAAGATCTGTTATTTAAAATACAAACAATATAGTAAATACAGCGTTTTTTAGGTAAATGAAGTATACGTGTAAGGGCGTAGACGCAACAGCTACTTCTCCTAAAGTACAGCCTTATCCGCTACGATAAATGTGTACTTAACCAAATTACAATCTGCTGTATATTTTTTACCGTGACTCTAATCACCTTGCAATACGATTCGGATAAAACAAATCAATTGACCGATAATTCCTTAATGGTACAAGCCCCCAAATTTATCTATGGGGTCAATCCAAAATCCAAAATCCTGTTAGAGGTTGACGTTTAAACCCACCAGAGACGTTGCACCTGCTAGTCTCTACATGTCCGAAATTATGACGAAAAATTCTTAACCGAACCGTATTGGATCACCTTGTAGGGCTTGCAAATTATTTAAATGATTTATGTAAGCAAGTAACAATATTAACATCAAGTAGTTAGTTCTAATTCTCTAGACATATTTTATTTTCCCTAATAATCAACTTTTTTATACTAGTTCATCCAAGAGATATTCAGCAAAATAGTCTTTTAAGTAGATGTTTGTACTGAATATTAGCCATATATTAAAAGCATTAATCATTACTGAATTTCTAGATAAAAACATAGGAGTTTCATATGCTTAGTGCTGTTATTTTTTTGGCTGGTTATGCTGTAATATCAACACTTTTTATCTCTAGTGTCGAATAAAAACCAAGACTCTGGTTTTTATTTCTTTGCTTCTTGTATCAATATCTCTAATTGTTATTCGTACTTCTGTTTCGCCTCGGTTGGTTTCACCGAGGTTTTTTTGGAGTATACGTGACAACGTAAAGATTTTTAATTTTATATTTTTCATTTTTCATTTTTAATTGAGCGAAGCGTTTACACCCTTTGTTCCAAGAACTCAAAACTTTAACTGAACTGTAGGGGTGTATCTGCATTCTTGTATGGTCGTTAATGTAGCTTTGGCGATTCAATGAGTAACTTTCAAATCGATATCGACTTTAGTAATGTTGATTTTTCTTCTCTGGAGACAGAAGAGGATTTTCAAGCAGAGGCAAAAAAATTACTACCGAATGCACTTATAAAGCTAGGTGAAGCTGTGGGTGAAAAGACGTGGGAGGAATTACAAAAAGGGCTGAAACAACCAGGAAATAAACTCAAATCTTCTGAACGCGAGAAGCGTAAGTTTATGCAAGAAACAGGAAGAACTTATCAAAGAACTGCAAGTAGCACCCTCAAGCAAGAACTAGCAGACTACATAGTAGAGCAATTATCTCAGTACAAAAGACAATCCTCCTAACAACGCTGAAAACCTCAGTCAATAGTTTGAGGGATTGGCTTTTGAAGCCCACACTTACAAATGAGTGTAAGTGTGGGAACATGTCACTGTTCCATATCAGGAATTATCTAGGATAAATATGGAGTCTAGGCCTCACCCCTGGATTGACGATCGCCGCTAACTCTTCAGAAGACAATTTACTCAGTTCAGTCTCTAGTTCTTCAACTGTGAAGTCATACCCACGTTCTTGAGCAATCTGAATAAAGGCTTCTGGGTTAGCTGCTGCTTTGAGTCTTTCTTTTAATGCTTGATCTTGTTTAACTGCTTTGAAAAGTTGAGCTGCATTATTCTGTGTCATGTCAGTCTCTCCTATTTGAAATATCAAATTTAAATGTAGTTATGTGAACTCCTGCGGTTTCACCAAATCCACTTAAGATTGCTGCTAACTAAAGTTTCATACTTCAATCTTGAACTAGAGAGGGGAATGTCTGATTAACTTTGACAAAAAAATATAAGTTCACAGCTAGGAGCAATTCACAACTATCCTGGTAGCTACGTTGAAATTGAGGGAGATCATCGCCTGCTCCCCGTTTATCAAAGACTCAGCTAAGTAAGTCGGTACAAATGTAGAGACGCGATATATCGCGTCTGGTACAGGGTCTGTATTTGTATCAGATTTTTTGTTAAATGGTATTAGTGCTGTTTACTTTTCGTAACATGGTTAGGTTTATTCCCACCGACTTACTTCGTTTGCGAAAAGCTTTTGAGAATAGCTGCGAAGCAAGAAAATAATTTGTTTCTGGAAAGACAAGGACTCACGCTGTAGATCTTTATGTAGACCAATCCAATCGCTGTGAGGAGTGAACAAAAAAACATTTGTGAATTTTATTTGGTCTAGAAACAGAAGAATGATGCCTATCTGATTCGTAGAAGTATTAGTCCATGCATACATTATTGAACAAACTTTTGGCTTACGTGCTGATCGCTACCTTAGTAGGCTGTGCAACTCAACAAAGTGAGCAAGTACAGCAAACACAGGTTGAGCAGTCAAGTTCTAGCGAAGGACAGCAGCAGTGTTCGCGTATTGAGGTGCGCCAAAACAATGGAAAAACTGAGGTCAAGCGCTCAAACGACTGTTAGTAGAGCTTAACAATTATTTATTTTAACTACGTCGATTTACGAGTGTGGTGCTAGCTTGATCAACAGGCATCAAGATGACTTGATTAATATTGACATGAGCTGGTCGGGTAGCGCAAAAAAAGACCACATCAGCGACATCTTCACCTGTGAGAGGGGTGACTCCTTGGTAAACCTTCTCAGCGCGTTGTGTGTCACCGTGAAACCGCACTTCGCTAAATTCTGTTTCTACCATACCGGGGTCAACAGAAGTGACTTTTACCGAAGTTCCCAACAAATCTTGTTTTAAGCCTTCAGAAATTGCTCTGACTGCTGCTTTTGTACCACAGTAAACGTTACCACCGGGGTAAGTTTGATAGCCAGCGATCGAACCGATATTGATCACATGACCGCGATCGCGACTCACCATTCCAGGGACAACATAGCGACTGAGATAGAGTAAACCTTTGATATTAGTATCAATCATTTCTTCCCAATCCTCAAATTTACCCTCGTGGAGTTTGTCTAAACCGCGACTTAAACCGGCATTATTAATCAGAATATCAATTTCTGACCAAGGGCTAGGAAGACTATATATAGCAGATTCAACAGCAGAGCGATCGCGCACATCTAACTGTAACAAATGTATCTGACCAGACGTGCCATGGTAAGTCTCTACAAGACTATCTGCTAATTCCTGCAAACGTTCTTGACGTCGCGCCGCTAAAATTAATTTTGCACCAGCACTAGCAAACACTTTGGCACAAGCAGCACCAATACCACTACTCGCACCAGTAATTAGAACAATTTGATTTTGTAGAGAAAGCATTTTTGGTCAATGGTCAATGGTCAAGGGTCAATGGTCAATGGTCAATGGTCAATGGTCAAGGGTCAATGGTCAATGGTCAATGGTCAATGATCAATGGTCATTAGTAAATAACTCTTGACTATGGACACTGGACTATAGGCACATTTCTATGCAATAACCAAAACATTTGGCAAAAGNGGTCAATGGTCAATGGTCAAGGGTCAAGATAAAATTCTCTGGACAATTGACCCTTAACTGTGGACAAATGACTAATTATTTTGTCACTACTCGCATTCGTTGAGTGATCATTGTCATACCATCTCCGCGCATGATCACCGCCGAAACCCATTGACTACCAGGAGTCAAGGGTGCTTTACCAACTTTGAAAATACCACCAGATGAAAGTAATTCCAAGTCTACGGGTGTAGGACTGAGATATTTGTTTGCTTTGATTGGTTCTTCCAAAGCTGTTCCCAAAATATAATCTTCGCCTAGAGGTTCTTGGACGATCGCATCAAAACTGTATTGCTGACCGACTTTAACCTGTTGTGGCAATTTAAAATCAATTTGTGGTGGTTGACTACCAGCAGTAACTTGAGTACGTTCTGACAAAATATCTTGACGAATGACTTTTCCCCCAGAAATTTGCTGACGTGATGTAATTGTGGCTGATAAAGCCATATTATTATTGTTCGGGGAAGGTAAGCCAGTTATTTTCGTCACCGTATCAGCGACGATTACATTACCTTGAGGTTTCCAAGATTGCAGCTGTGTACTGTATTTGAGTTGGGGATATTGTTTCCACAATGTATTCAAAGCTTGTTCCATGCTTTGATAGTTTAATCCATCCCCATGCCTGAAGTTAGGACTGTAAAACTGCATTACTCCTTTGACATTACGCTGGTTTGCTGCTGTATCAATTTGCGTCAATAGGTTATTGAGTTCAGGGGGTGCGTTCGGTGACGTGCTAGCTTGAGCGCATTTCCAACCAGCAGTAAAACTAACAGTGAGTAGGAACAAAAGTATCCAACGGCTGGATGGGAAGCGTGATTGGCGTTGAAATAGTAGGATAATCAGTCTACGCATTGGTATGAAATTGGTAGTTTGACTACAAAAGAGATTCCCGTCTTCAAATTAAACCCATAGAGTAAAGCTGTTGTAGATTAAGTTCCGAAACAGTTTACAACAAGGTAGGAAAATTGTTTTATCTTAGTGAAACTAAGCGTTGACATGGTAGTGAGTAGATGGCAGACGCACCAATAAAATTATTGATAGCAGCAAGTGGAACTGGCGGACACTTATTTCCAGCGATCGCATTAGCGCAAGAATTGCCAGATTATCAAATTGAATGGTTGGGTGTACCCAATCGGCTAGAAACTCAACTTGTCCCCCAACAGTATAGATTGAATACTATTTCTGTTGAAGGATTTCAAAAAGGTTTTGGCATCTCATCGCTAGTGACTGTAAGTAAACTGATCAGTTCCATTCTTAAAGTTAGGAAAATTTTACAAAATGGTCAATTTCAGGGAGTATTTACCACAGGAGGATATATTGCTGGGCCAGCAGTAATTGCAGCGCGATCGCTAGGTATACCCGTAGTACTCCACGAATCAAACGCTTACCCTGGAAAAGTCACACGATTTTTCGGCCCTTGGTGTAATGCAGTCGCATTAGGATTTGAAGTTGCTGCCAAGTATTTACCCCGTGCCAAAACGATTTACACTAGTACTCCTGTACGTGCAGAATTTTTAAAACCGGGGATCGCCGCATCACTAGATTTAGATATTCCTGAAAATGTACCTGTGATCGTCATCTTTGGTGGTAGTCAAGGTGCAGTCGCCATTAACAAGTTGGTACGTGAGTGTGCAACAGCTTGGTTTGATTCTGGTGCTTGGGTTGTACATTTGACAGGCGATAAAGATCCGGAAGCGGAAAGTTTAAAACATCCACAGTATATATCTCTGCCTTTTTATAACAACATGGCAGCCTTACTGCAACGCGCAAATTTAGCCATCAGTCGTTCTGGTGCAGGTAGTCTCACAGAATTAGCAGTGTGTGGTACGCCTGCAATTTTAATTCCTTATCCCTTTGCAGCAGAAGACCATCAAACCTATAACGCCAAAGTATTTACCTCAGTTGGTGCAGCATTGATGTTTCAGCAAACAGAATTGACTCTTGAGAAATTGCAAACAGAAGTTTTACAGTTGTTACAGTCACCACAACAGTTACAACAAATGGGGGAAAAAGCGAAAACTATTGCACCTGCTGATAGTGCTGAGAAATTAGCGCACTTAGTTCGGGAAATGGTGGAAAAATAGAGGAAAATATTTATGTTACGAATTAAAACCAAATTTTAACAAGAGCAAACAATTGTGCTTATGGGTAGCTTTATCAAGCGATCGCTATGTTATCCTGTCACAGCTTCCTTACTTATCGGGTTAACATGTCACTCAACTATTGCTCAAAGTCACAGTAAATATTTTCAGACTAAACATGTTCAGATCGAGCAAAAAATCTCTAAAACTGTCAAGCTTACTCAGGATACCCAAACACTAGATGAAAAAACAGCCCTTAACTTAGTTTGGAAACTACCACAAATACAACGTAAAGCCAGAGAAATCGAAAAACTTTCACAGGGAAAAATACGTGTTGCAGCGAAGATTGATAGTTCTCCAACTCCAGAAGCACCTTACTACACAGTGCAAATCTATGAAAATCATATAGATTACATCGACACGATTTATTGGTTTCGCGTTTTGAATCCGAGTGGTGATATCCAAGTTCTAGATATCATCCAGAATGACTATGTATCTTTAGAAGCATGGAAACAAAATTAATTCAGGGAACTCTTAACTCTTAGCAGGAAAGCATAATCACTGATAACTGAATAACTGAAGTAAATGTCTCAAGCAAAACCTATTAGTCCTTGGAAATTCAAGCCTTGGTGGTGTCAGCCTTGGTCAATACTGCTCACAGGTCTAACCTTAATTAGTGGTAGTTGGATAATATTTAAAATTGTCTGGCTAACAGTGTTGATAGCGATTCCTGTACTCACATGGATGGGTTTTTTCTTAATAATCTGGCCCTCATTAATAATTCGCAGTGGTATTTTAGAGTCCTATCAATTATCAAGAGATGAAAGTGGAGATCAGAAAAACTAATTAAGAATTCCCTCACACCAAAGGGACTTGGCCATTAGTCCTTAGTCATTCTCATCAAAAATGACCAATGACCAATGACCAATAACAAATGACTAATTCCCAAACCCTTTACCGCGAGTTGTAGAAGGAATACATAAACAGTTTTCTAATTGTTCTCGCAACTTTTCATGATCGAGATTTTGACCAATCAGTACTAACTGATTTTTCTTTTCACCTTTCCATTCTTCGTCATCTAGAGTAAAGCGTTTACCGCAAAGGTGAAAAATATGTCGCTTGGGACTTTCCTCAAACCACATAATTCCCTTGGCGCGAAAAATATTCTCAGGAAGTTGGTTATCTAAGAAATACTGGAATTTCCTGATTGCAAAAGGTTTTTCACTCTCAAAAGATAGTGAGGTAAAGCCATCGTTTTCCAAATGATTGGAATGGTGGTGATGATCATGAGAGTGATCATGGTGGTCGTGACCACACTCTGAATGATCATGGTCATGGTCGTGATGGTCATGACCACATTCTGAATGGTCGTGATGGTGATGGTCGTGGTGGTGATGGTCGTGATTATGTGCTTCGACGGTGTCAAAATACTTGTCTGTCTCAAACAGACCAACACTGAGAATTAAAGGTAATGGTACTTGTGCTTTGTTGGTACGAATAATTCTCGCACCTTCTTTGACCTCACGAATTTTAGTTTCTAGTGTTTCTAATTCTGTTTGAGAAACTAAATCTGTCTTATTCAACAGAATCACATCACCATAAGCAATTTGACTATAAGCTGCCTGAGAATTAAATAAATCTAGGCTATAATTTGCCGCATCCACAACCGTGATAATCGAATCAAGACGAGTTAAATCCCGTAATTCTGTGCCAAGAAATGTTAAAGCAACTGGTAGCGGATCTGCAAGTCCAGTTGTTTCTACAACTAGATAATCGATGTTTTCTTGACGTTCTAAAACTTTGTAAACGGCATCAACCAAATCATTGTTAATGGTGCAACATATACAACCGTTACTTAACTCCACCATATTATTATCATCGTCGGTAGAGATAATTAACTCGTTGTCGATGCCAATTTCACCAAATTCATTGACTAAAACAGCAGTTTTTAAACCCTGCTGATTGCTCAAGATATGATTGAGTAAAGTTGTTTTGCCACTGCCAAGAAAACCAGTAATAATTGTGACTGGCAATCCTTGTTTTGAGGCTTCCATTGCATGGGATTCAGAAGTAGCTGCTTGCATAACACTGCCATCAAATGAGTCAAACTAGAGAATGTAGCGTAGAGAGTCCATAAAACATTAGCATAGGGATGCTGGATCAACGTCCCAGTTGCTTTAACCTATTATTGCGTATCTCAATTCAGTATTACTGTGTTATGACCCTAACTGTTTACAATACCCTCACTCGTCGCCAAGAACCTTTGGAAACAATTGAGCCTGGAAAAGTTAAGATGTATTGCTGCGGCGTGACGGTGTATGACTATTGCCATTTGGGTCATGCTCGTTCCTACATAGTTTGGGATACTATACGTCGTTATCTGCAATGGCGCGGTTATCAAGTGCGTTACATCCAGAATTTTACCGATATAGACGATAAGATTCTCAACCGTGCCAGAGAGCAAGGTACAACGATGGAAGCGGTTTCACATCGTTTTATTGATGCTTATTTTGAAGATATCCGTCGTTTAAACGTCATGGATGCTGATGAATATCCCCGTGCAACGGAACATATTTCAGAAATCCATGAAATGATTAAAGCCCTAATAGCAAAAGATTACGCTTACGCAGCTATTGGTGACGTTTACTACAGAGTTGAGCGTTTTCCTACTTATGGCAAACTCTCAGGACGAGAACTAGAACAGATGCAAGCTGGTGCTAGTGGCAGAGTAGATGCCGAAGACCAAGAAAGTAAAAAACAGCACCCCTTTGATTTTGCTTTGTGGAAATCTGCTAAACCCGGAGAACCTGCTTGGGACTCACCTTGGGGTAAAGGTCGTCCAGGATGGCACATTGAATGTTCAGCGATGATTCGATCGCAACTGGGTGAAACAATCGATATTCATGGCGGTGGTGGCGATTTAATTTTCCCTCATCATGAAAATGAAATAGCCCAATCAGAAGGTGCTATTAATAAACCCCTGGCACACTACTGGATGCATAACGGGATGGTGATGGTAGATGGGAAAAAAATGTCCAAGTCTCTGGGTAACTTTACTACCATTCGAGAATTATTAGATCGTCCAGTCGATCCAATGGCGGTGCGCTACTTTGTCTTGCAAGCCCACTATCGCAAACCACTAGATTTTACCGATGAAGCGATCGCCACTGCTGAAAGTAGTTGGAAAACCCTCAAAGAAGGTTTACTCTTTGGCTACGAACACGGTAAAAAACTTGATTTTCATAATAACGGCAATCATTTAGATAAGGAAATCATCAAAAGGTTTGCAGAATCAGGAGATGATGACTTTAACTTCTCTGGTAGCCTAGCAGTATTATTTGAACTCGCCAAAGAATTACGGCGGGAAGGTAATTTATTGGTGCATGAAGGTAAAACTGAAACACCACCCCAAGAATTAGCGAAACAATGGCAGACTCTTGTTACCTTAGCTGGGGTTTTGGGTTTAGAAGCCAAACTGACAGAAGAAACAACCGAAGTATCTGGTATTACAGAAGCTGAAATTGAGGAGTTAATTCAAAAACGGCAAGAAGCCAGAAAAGCAAAGAATTTTGCCGAAGCCGATCGCATCCGTGATGAATTGCAAGCCCAAGGTATTACTTTAATCGATAGCCGTGAGGGTACACGCTGGCATAGGGGATAATTAATGTAAAAAAATTTATGAGGTGACAAATGGAAAATGCAAAAACCAGACAAGCACTACTCAAAGCAATTTACGAGGAATTAGAACAGGCTTATGAAGATACTTTAGAAGATGTTTTAGAGTTATTAAAAATTTGCAAAAGCGAAGATATTCAAGATATTCAAGATATTCATGCGGCAAAAAATGATACTACTATTTCTTGGGAACAATACAAACGAGAAACCGCGTGATTTATCAAGTAGAAATTACAAGTAGGGCAGCTAAACAATTAAAAAAGCTGCCTGAAGATATCAAGCTAGGACTAGCCCTTTCAAGGTGACTCATAAAATCTCTTTTTTCCTCTCTGCGCTCTCTGCGTTCTCTGCGGTTTAAAAGTTATTTATTTAACCGCAGAGGCACAGAGAACACAGAGATAAGAGCTTACAGAGGAGTTGATTGTTGAGAATTTTGCTCCACCTTGAAAGGGCTAGTCCTACAAGCTACGAATTGAAGAGAAGATTCAAGAGTTAGCAGAAAATCCACGTCCTGATGGAGTTGTAAAGTTAGAAGACAGTGATAATGCTTACCGTGTTCGTGTCGGCAAATATCGCATTTTGTACGAGATAAAAGATGATTTACTAATAGTCAAAGTTGTTAAAGTTGGGCATCGTAAAGACGTTTACAAGAAATAGCCAATTAATGAGATCAATGTAGGCATTATTTGTATCTGTGACGAGTTCAAAAATGTTTCTGGATTTAAGGAAAAATTGCCAATTCTGTTTCTGGATCGAAAAAGTGAAGTTTTTCTGGTGTTAAGGATAACCATAATTGTTCGCCCACATTTACTATCCTTTCTGGTGGGACTCGCACTTGCAAAGAATTACCAGAAGAAGTCACAGGTTGTTGGAAATTAGAACCGATAATTTTTGTAGATAGATAACTATCATTACCAAGGTTTTCTACTAATTCGACTTGTACTGGAAGATTTTTGGTAGCTGGAACACTCAAAATTAAATGTTCTGGACGGATGCCTAAAATCAAAGTGCGTCCGTCGTATTTTTGTAAGGTATTACCCCAAAATCCGGGTAAAGTGAGGCGAAAATCGCCGTTAGTAATTAATAAAGGCGCGTGAAATTGAATTGGAATAAAATTCATTGGCGGTGAACCAATGAATTCAGCGACAAACAGATTCGCGGGATGATTGTACAGTTCTAAGGGGTGGGCAACTTGCTGAATTTGACCTTGATTCAAAATTGTAATGCGATCGCCCATTGTCATCGCTTCTGTTTGATCGTGGGTAACGTAAATTGTCGTCGTTCCTAGCTGGCGTTGCAATTTGACGATTTGGGCGCGGGTTTCGGCGCGCAGTTTCGCATCTAGGTTAGAAAGGGGTTCATCCATAAGAAAAACTTGTGGATTACGTGCGATCGCCCTTCCTAAAGCTACCCGTTGTCTTTGTCCCCCAGATAATTGTTTGGGTAAACGATTTAACAACCCTTCAATTTGTAATAACTGGGCAACGTATTTTACCTGTTCATTTACTGCCCGTTCTTTCTCAGAAATATAACGTAGCCCCTTGGGTAAATTTCTTGTCACACCTACAAGGAGATTTTCACCAAATTTGGAATTGTCCCCATTCGTCAATTGTCGCCGTCTTAGTCCAAAAGCAATATTGTCATACACCGACATATGGGGGTAGAGGGCGTAGTTTTGAAACACCATAGCAATATCTCGTTCCTTGGGGGGGAGATCATTAACTAAGCGATCGCCTACCCAAATATTGCCTCCTGTCATTGCTTCCAAACCAGCAATTAACCGCAGCAATGTGCTTTTACCACAACCAGAAGGCCCCACCAGCACCATAAATTCACCATCTGCCACACTGAGGTTAATTCGTCGCAAAACATTTACACTCTCTCCAGCTTTTGAGGTGATTGTTTCCTTTTTATCCCCATTCAATACTAGTTGGGTTTGAGAAGTAACATTTTCTCCCCGACGAGGAGGAAAACTTTTATAAACGTTTTCTAAATTTACTTGCGTCACAGTATTTCAGCAATGGTCAATGGTCAATGGTCAATGGTCAATGGTCAATGGTCAAAAACTTTTGACTATGGACTCTTGACTTTGGACTAAAAGGCTTTAGCGCTCATGATACACGCTTGTAGTGGCTACGAAAAGTTAAAAAAATAGCTTTTACGATTGCAGCCACACTACCTTGGAAGAAAGCATATTGGGGAATTTTGTTATGGCTTCTCATCTTACCTCAAATTCTTCTCCTCAAGAGACGCCGACTCCTACCCATGACATTTTAGACGTACAAACTACAAATTGTTGCATTGTTGGTGGTGGTCCAGCAGGTGCTGTTCTTGCCTTACTGTTAGCGCGTCAAAGTATTGACGTCATGTTATTGGAAGCACACAAAGATTTTGACCGGGACTTTCGGGGAGACACCATTCACCCATCGGTGATGGAAATTATGGAGGAATTGGGCTTGGCTGAAAAGTTGTTACAACTTCCTCATGCTAAGATGCGCCAAATTAGTATTCGGACTCCAGAAACTAGTGTTACTTTAGCTGATTTTAGTCACCTCAAAACTCGTTATCCCTACATCACGATGCTTCCGCAAGTGAGATTTTTGGAGTTTATTACCGCCGAAGCCCAAAATTACCCAAATTTTCAGTTAATTATGGGTGCAAATGTCCAAGAATTGATAGAAGAAGATGGAGTAGTTCGGGGTGTGCGCTATCGTGGACATGGTGGTTGGCACGAAGTTAGAGCGATTTTGACGGTGGGTGCAGATGGACGCCACTCACGTTTACGTCAGTTGGGTGGTTTTGAATCTATCCAAACTTCACCACCAATGGATGTATTGTGGTTCCGTTTACCCAAACAACCAGAAGATTTTGAAGGGGGAATGGGGCGTATTGGTCGTGGTCATATTATTGCTATGCTCGATCGCGGCGATCAATGGCAAATGGCCTATGTGATTTCCAAGGGGGGATATCAAGAAATTCGTGCAGCTGGGATAGAAGCTTTGAGAAAGTCTATTGTTGAGATAGTACCGGAATTACAAGACCGCGTTCAAAATCTCCAAGATTGGTCACAGATTGCTTTCCTTTCAGTCGAATCCAGCCGCTTAGTCCGTTGGTATCGTCCTGGATTACTGTTGATTGGTGATGCTGCCCATATTATGTCTCCTGTTGGTGGAGTTGGTATCAATTATGCGATTCAAGATGCTGTTGTGACTGCTAACGTCTTGAGTCAACCACTGAAGCAAGGACATGTGGAATTACAGCAACTGGCGAAAGTACAACGTCAAAGAGAATTACCAACCCGCGTCATCCAAGCATTTCAGTCTTTTATCCAACAGCGCATATTTGCCCGTGTTCTCAACTCAAACCAGTTATTACAACTACCCGTTTGGTTACGTTTACCTTGGTTACGAGAGCTACCAGCAAAGTTAGTCGCCTACGGTCTTTTCCCTGCCCATGTCAAAATTTAAAAACATATGTGGTACTTTTGTACTAAAATATTGTAGCAACACATTCTTGGGTAAAGTAAAGACGCGATAAATCGCGTCTCTACAAGTGGTCTATTTGTTGCATTTTTTTAATTGGGATAACTTATTGACTTACATTGTTAATGTATCGGCTTGCATTGTTAATGTATCGGCTTACATTGTTAATGTATTGACTTACATTGTTAATGTATTGACTTACATTGTTAATGTATCGGCTTACATTGTTAATGTATCGGCTTACATTGTTAATGTATTGGCTTACATTGTTAATGTAGCCGTCTGTACGGTTTATTTAAGAACATCTTTATATTCAGGACTTACGCAAAAATTGCCAAAAAGCTTTACTTATTAAACCGCCCTACTCTACCTTGAAGTCACTACGTGTCTACCGTAAGGTAGGAAGCCAAGAATCGGTAGAGTGTGCGTAAGTGCTAATATTGACAGACCCAGATCCCCGACAACTTCTGCGGATGTAGCTGACCAATGAGTCTAATCCCTCACCCCAACGATTTTATAGGTTTTTCGAGACAACATTTATGGTGCGATCGCGTCCTGGAATAGCCTTGGCTTTTATGTTAAAACAGTCTCTAAGCCAAGATTAAGTCAGGGTAGTCATTGGTCATTGGTCATTGGTTATTGGGAAGACTTGTCTTTCCACATTCCCCACACTCCCGTGTCCAGAGTGTCCCTTCTACCCGTTTTTAATTTTTAACTTTTAATTTTTAATTGTTTTGTCCCTCTTTCCCCAACCCCCAATACCTACTTTCAAGGAGAATTTTAATGAACAGCTGTATTTTAATGGTAGAAATTGTTAAAGAACCAGAACTGCGTTTTACACCAGATGGATTGGAAATAACAGAAATGCTGGTGCAATTTTCTGGGTTGCGAGAAGGTGAACCAGCAGCAAACTTAAAAGTGGTAGGCTGGGGCAATATGGCTAAAGACATCCAGCAGAACTACCACATTGGCGATCGCATCCTTGTAGAAGGACGTTTAGGTATGCATACCATTGACCGTCCAGAAGGTTTTAAAGAAAAACGTGCGGAATTGACAGTACAAAAAATTTATCCTTTAGTTGCAAATTTCAACATGGGTGAGTCTCCTGTAACCACAGCATCACCCCCAGCACCAGTTTCAACTCCTCAAAAATCAGTTTCTAGTTACGAACCACCACTTCCAACAGCAACTCCAGCAACCAGTCATGCTGGTGTCGCTTCCCAAAATAATTACTCCCAACCTGTTCCCCAAACTTCAAAACCGGAACGTACTTCCTATCCTCCCACAGCCCCAAACCCAGAACCAGATGTTGACGACATTCCGTTTTAGGAGGGATCGGGGAAAGGGGAAAGGGGAAAGGGAATTGGGGATCGGGGATTGGGGATCGGGGAAAGGGAATTGGGGAAAGGGGAAAGGGAAACACAAGAGGGGGACAAGGAGGACAACTAATCAGTGAACAGTGAACAGTGAACAGTTTAATTTGATAACTGATAACTGATAACTGATAACTGATAACTGATAACTGATTCATTCCCGATCCCCTTTCCCCGATCCCCTACTTTCCCTAGTGAGTGTTAAGATCCTGTTTATTTTCAATTCCCGTTTAACCCCGACTTCCTATGAAAGAAACAGTCCTAGATGTTCGCAACTTACAGGTGGAATTTGCTGGCGATCGCAAAGTCATGAAAGCTGTAGATGGAATTTCTTTTCAATTGCATCGAGGTGAGACTCTAGGAATCGTAGGAGAGTCGGGGAGTGGAAAATCAGTCACAGCTTTAGCAGTGATGGGTTTGTTGCAGTCTCCGGGAAGAATAGCAGGTGGAGAAATTTGGTTTCGTGTTACTGAAAATAGTCAACCCATTAATTTGGTAGATTTGTCTCCTAAAGAAATACAACTACATCGGGGTGGCGATATCGCCATGATTTTTCAAGAACCGATGAGTTCACTCAATCCTGTGTATACCATTGGGTTTCAACTGACAGAAGCAATTTTACGACATCAGCATATTTCCGAAGCAGAAGCAAAACAATTAGCGATCGCAGGTCTGCAAGAAGTAAAATTGCTTCCCAGCGATGAAAAGATCCGACAGCAGTATATTGACACTTGGCAAAATTCAGCTTTTGGTTCATCCAGCTTAGACGAACAAAAGCTACTCAAGTTAGTCCAGCAACACAAAGAAACCATTCTCGAACGTTATCCTCATGAACTTTCAGGTGGTCAGTTGCAACGGGTAATGATTGCAATGGCTATTTCCTGCAACCCGTTGGTATTAATTGCTGATGAACCAACCACCGCTTTAGATGTAACGGTGCAAGCAACTATTATTGATTTGCTGCGAGAATTACAAGTTAGTCGCGACATGGCCTTGATTTTTATCAGCCATGACTTAGGCTTAATTGCCGAAGTTGCTGATACAGTTGCGGTGATGTACAGAGGTAAAATAGTTGAATTCGACGATGCTGCCACAATTTTTGCGAATCCTCAACATCCCTATACTAAAGGTTTAGTAGCTTGTCGCCCAACACTCAACCGTCATCCCCACAAACTATTGACTGTTTCCGACTACATGCACGTCGAGGAAATACCAACAACGGGAGAACTGGTGATTCAGGGAAAAGAACCCACCGAACCGCCAGACATCACACCTGAAGAAATAGCGCAAAGATTAGCAGATTTAGAAAACGAACAACCTCTACTGCAAGTCAAAGATCTCAAGGTTGGTTTTCCCATCAAAGGTATGTTTGGTGGTACAAAACGTTACTATATGGCCGTAAATGGAGTTTCTTTCGATGTTAAAAAAGGCGAAACTCTAGGATTGGTGGGAGAATCTGGTTGTGGCAAAACTACTTTAGGCAGAACTTTGCTACGCTTAATCGAACCGATGAGTGGTCAAATTCTCTTTGAGGGACGAGATATTACAACCCTCAAAGGAGAAGCATTGCAAAAACTACGACGGGAAATGCAAATAGTTTTTCAAAACCCGTTTAGTTCTCTTGATCCCCGGATGAAGATAGGGGATGCGATCATGGAACCGTTGCAGATTCACTCGATTGGTAATAAAAAGCAAGAAAGACAAAAACGCGCTGCTTATTTATTAGAACGAGTCGGTTTGAGTGCAGATGCAATTAACCGCTATCCTCATCAGTTTTCTGGTGGTCAACGCCAAAGAATTTGTATTGCTCGTTCTTTGGCTTTGAATCCTAAGTTTATTATTTGTGATGAATCGGTTTCAGCGTTGGATGTATCAGTACAGGCGCAAGTGCTAAATTTGCTCAAAGAATTGCAAAGTGAATTTGGGTTAACTTACATTTTCATTTCCCACGATTTAAGCGTGGTGAAATTTATGAGCGATCGCATTTTAGTCATGAATAACGGTGAAATTGTCGAGCAAGGTATCGCAGAAAAAATTTATCGCGAACCCAAACAAGAATATACACAAAAATTAATTGCTTCAATTCCTACTGGTAGTCGCGAACGAGTTCAACAACGCCAATTACATTAACCTAACCAATAAATCCACTCTTAGCTAGGTGAGCAAATAGTTCGATGCTAGTAAGGTGAAATAAGGCAGTGTATGTTAGGTAATTTCATCTGCGCTGCTAATAGGAGGAATCAATGCCTGGACACGATATAATCGTAGTCGGGACATCAGCAGGCGGAGTTGAAGCACTTACTCATCTGGTCAAAAATTTACCTCCAGACATCAAAGCTGCTATTCTCATCGTTCTTCACGTTCCCTCTCACGGTACAAGTGTATTGCCCCGCATCTTGAAGCGGGCTGGAAGTTTGCCAGTATCACATGTTAAAGATAGCGAAGCAATCTTACTAGGAAAAATCTATGTTGCTCCGCCAGATTATCACCTATTCGTAAAAAAAGGACACGTTCACTTATCTCGTGGAGCGAGAGAAAATAGCCATCGCCCAGCGATAGATCCGCTATTTCGTACCGCAGCGCGAGCCTACGGAAGGCGAGTTGTTGGTGTCATCTTAACAGGTGTGCTTGATGATGGTACTGCGGGATTAAAGGCAATAAAAATGCGAGGTGGTGTAGCGGTTGTTCAAGACCCCAATAATGCCATGTATCCAGGAATGCCACGTAGTGCGATTGAAAACGTATATGACATTGACTACATTCTGTCATTGGCGGAAATTCCAGGCGTCCTGGTAGAGCTAGCTAACACGGCTGTGGAAGAGGAAGAAAATTTCGTTTCTGAACAGATGAAATATGAATCGGACATCGCAGAAGTAGATATGGAAGCAATAAATAACGACAGCAGACCCGGAAAACCATCAGGTTTCGTCTGCCCAGAATGTGGTGGTGGTTTGTGGGAATTGCAAGAGGGAGATTTGTTGCGGTTCCGGTGTCGCACTGGTCATGCTTTCTCGGCGGAAACTCTCTTAGCAGAACAATCTGATGCTTTAGAGGATGCATTATGGATCGCCATAAGAGCATTGAAGGAAAAATCTTCTCTGGCGCGTCGTATGGCTGATCGCATGAGCGATCGCAATCACATTTTATCAGCCGAGCGATTGCGAAAAGAGGCTCAAGATTGCGATAACCGTGCTGCTGTGATTCGAGAAGCCCTACTCAAAAGCAATCGCCAGGAATTAGCACAATTCAACGAAGTTCCAAGTCCAGAGGAGCAATAAACGATCAATGACCAATAGCTACATAGTGGTAATGGTAGCTTCAGCAGGCGGACTTAAAGCTTTGAGGAAAATTTTATCCAGCTTACCCCCAGATTTTCCTGCTCCCATTGCTGTTGTTCAACATTTAGACCCCTACTATCCCAGTCAAATAGCCAAAATTCTCAATCGACACTGTTTTCTCACAGTTAAAGAAGCTGAAGCGGGTGATCAATTACAACCAGGTACGGTGTATATTGCTCCTCCCGACCATCATATATTAGTCAATATTGATGCAACTTTGTCGCTTTCGCAAGAGAAAAAAGTCCGTCATGTCCGCCCCGCAGGCGATGTACTGTTTCAGTCAGCAGCAACTAGTTTCCAACAATGGGCGATCGCTGTTGTCTTGACTGGGATGGATAGCGATGGCGCAGCTGGAGTACAGGCAATTAAAAAGATGAGTGGTACAGTAATTGCCCAAGATGAAGCCACTTCCGAGTACTTTAGTATGCCTCAAGCTGCTATCAAAACTGGGGTAGTTGATTTTATTTTGCCTTTGGAAGCGATCGCTAGTACTTTAGTTGATCTAATTAAAAAGTAACTTTATAAATATTTTGTAACTTCTAAAATAGAATTATTTTAATTAGAAAACTAAAACTATATTTTATATTTTTATAGATAAAAATTTGCCAATTAACTTGTAAAAATTTGTTTTTATCAAAATGCTCTAATACGCCCATTACTTATGAGTACCACGGATACTAATCCAGAACTAGAAAACCTTTTAGAATACATCAAACGCAACCGTGGTTTTGACTTTAGGGGCTACAAACGCACCAGTCTCAGCCGTCGGATAAAAAGACGTATGCAAACAATTGGTGTTGAAGATTACGATGAATATCTTGACTATCTGGAGGTACATCCAGACGAGTTTGTTGATTTGTTCAACACCATATTAATTAATGTCACAGGTTTCTTTCGAGATGCAGAAGCATGGGAATATATAGCAAGTGAAATCATTCCTCAGATTATTAGTAATAAACACCTCAGTCAACCTATTAGAGTATGGAGTGCGGGATGTGCTTCAGGGGAAGAAACTTATACCTTAGCTATGTTGCTGGCTGAAGCTGTTGGTATGGAACAGTACACAGCACGAGTGAAAGTCTTTGCAACTGATGTGGATTCTGAAGCCCTTGAATACGCTCGTCATGCAAACTATAGCCCCAAGGAAATCCAACCTATTTCTCCAGAGTTAGTAGAAAAGTATTTTGAGCGTGTAGGCGGTCGCTATGTCGTGCAGAAAGAATTGCGTCGCGGTGTAATTTTTGGTCGTCATGATTTAGTTCAAGATGCACCAATCTCCAGAATTGACATGTTAGTGTGTCGTAATACTCTGATGTATTTCAATTCTGAAACCCAAGCAAAAATTCTGGATCGCTTTCATTTTGCTCTGCACGATCACGGTTTTCTGTTTTTGGGTAAAGCAGAAATGCTATTTTCCCGTAATCACTCTTTTACACCTTTGGATTTGCGACGCCGTGTATTTACAAAGGTACCAAACGGAAACCGCCGCGACCTATTGTTGAACATCACACATTTGAATACTCAGCAATCCACATCGGAGATTGTTGACCCTATGAGCCGTATTCATCAAGCCGCTTTCGAGATCGATCTGATCGCTCAAGTGATAGTGAATACTCACAATCATTTGGTGCTAGCTAACGAACAAGCGCGTAGTTTATTTAATCTCAATCCTAGAGATCTTGGTCGTCCCCTGCAAGACTTAGAAATTTCTTACCGACCAGTGGAATTGCGATCGCGCATTGAGCAAGTTAGCACCAACCGTCGTGCTGTAGTTTTGAAAGATATCGAGTGGTCAATTACCGAACTAGAAACTAGATATTTCGACGTTCAAGTCATACCTCTGCTAGACAATAAAGGCGATGAATTCTTGGGTGTAAAAATCGTCTTTACCGACGTTACCCGCTTCAAACAATTACAAAACGATCTAGTACACGCGAACCAAGAACTAGAAACAGCTTACGAAGAACTCCAATCTACTAACGAAGAACTAGAAACCACCAACGAAGAACTCCAATCTACAGTCGAAGAACTCGAAACCACCAACGAAGAACTCCAATCCACCAATGAAGAATTGGAGACAATGAACGAAGAACTCCAATCCACCAACGAAGAACTCCACGCGCTCAACGACGAAATGCGTCAGCGTAGTGATGAACTCGTTCAAGTCAACACTTTTTTAGAATCGATTTTGGCTGGTTTGCACAGCGGTGTGGCCGTTCTCAATCAAGACCTACACATCCAAATTTGGAACTATCGCGCCGAAGACTTCTGGGGTGTCCGCGCTGATGAAGTGAAAGATAAACACTTCCTGAATCTGGACATTGGTTTACCAGTTCAACAACTCCGTCAGCCCATCCGCGCCTGTTTATTAGGAGAGTCGCCAGAGATAGAACTGACACTAGAAGCCACAAATCGACGTGGTAAAGCAATTTTGTGCAAAATTTCCTGTACACCTCTACGTGCTTCGACCACACGAGATATTCAAGGGGTAATCTTGTTAATGGAGGAAATTGACAAAAACGAATAAGTAAGTCGGCCCAACAAAAGTTTATTAGTTGGGGTCGTCATTGGTCATTGGTCATTGGTCATTAGACCTCTTGCAAAAGTCGAATGAACCCCCCTCAATCCCCCCGCGAACGGGGGGAAGATTTAGTTCCCTCCCCGTAAACGGGGAGGGTTAGGGTGGGGTAAAAATATTTTTGCAAGAGGTCTATTGGTCATTTGTCATTGGTCTTGGTAGAGTCTCAATCTCATACTTTAGAAACTGTTTTTTATCATTCGCTAAGAAGATATAAAAGCAATTATATATATGTCACTGTTGATCAATTGAAAGGCGTACATATCTTTTAAAGATGAGGTTGCTTGTAAAAATTGCATTGATTTCCAAATTAAAATTGATGAGCAATATTTAAACTTTTGGAGGATCAAATTTTGCCATAATTTATAACGGGCGGGGGGTGAGAAGCTGCCAAAACCCAATTAGTATGTTAAATAAAGTGACAAAAATTAGAGCTTTCGGTTTGTAATTAAAATTTTGCAAGCATGAAGTTAAAAAAAGCTTAAATCTTCTTTACACACTCAAACCAGATTTAATACAGGGGCAAATTTTGTTAAATAATTAATCTTAGAAGCTATGATTCTCTTATTGCAAGATCTGCCATCGAAAATTCCCAGGACTTACGCAAAACATAACGAAAGTAGAGGTAATTCATGAATTACCTCTACGCAAGAATAAAGTTTTCGGTCACATCTTGCGTAAGTCCTGATTCCATCAAAAAACTTTAACAAATTTTTTTAACTCAATTTACTTGAATATGCCAACATTACTTACCTCTTTCTCCCCGAATTTCATTAATAAATCAGTTTCACCAGAAAAATTTAATACCTCAGAGTCTTTTATTTAGCATTTATAATGCTAATTAATCTGATAATTTTACATAGTTTAATTAAAAAATAGGAAACCAGCAAGAACCACTAGGAGTTTCAGTTGTGAATGCCTCCGAATTTACACAACAAATAAAGGCTGTGCGTCAACGTGCTGATGTGCTAAAAAATAATGCCAAAACTTCAGAATTACTGCCATCAGAAATTCTGCATGATTCTCTTGAGGAGCTTAACACAGCATTAGAAGAACTCAGAGTAGCAGAAGAAGAAATACGCCAACAGAATGAAGAATTAAAAAATACTCGATATGCCTTGGAAGTAGAACGTCAACGCTACAAAGAACTATTTGATTTTGCCCCAGATGCCTATTTATTAACTAATACTGAAGGGAAAGTATTAGAAGCAAATCGCACTGCTACTAGTTTATTTAAAATATCACAAAAATACATCAAAGGCAAATTACTAATCAATTTTGTTCCCGAAAATCAGCGTCGTGCGTTTCGTTTCCAGCTAATTCGTTTGCAGCAGTTCAAACAAATTCAAGATTGGGAAATTCATATGCAAACACGTGAGGGAAATGAATTTCATGCTGCTATTAGTGTAACTATGGTATGCGATCGCGAGGGTAATCCTCAAGGTTGGCGTTGGTTAATTAGGGATATTACCGCCCGTAAGCAAGCAGAAGAACAGTTACAGGCGATTAGAAATGAAAATTTGCAATTACAAGAAACTACAAGGCTCAAATCACAGTTTTTGGCGGTAATGTCTCATGAACTGCGTACCCCAATGAATGCGATTTTGGGCTTTTCCCAACTACTGCTACGTCACCCGTACAATCAGTTTCCACCGCAGGCAAGAAGTATGGTAGAACGTATTTTATCCAGTGCTAGACGCCTGCTAGTGCTGATTGAGGATATACTAGATTTCTCTAAGCTGGAAGCTGGACGGCTGGAGTTGAATCTGGAAGAATTTAATTTGGTTGAATTGGTAACAACAACAGTTCAAGAATTACATTGTTTAGCCCAGCAGAAAAATATTACTATAGATGTTTATATTAACCTCACAGATACTCAAATTATTAATGATAGCGATCGCGTTCGCCAAATTCTAGTTAATTTGCTTTCCAATGCGATTAAATTCACGGATGTAGGTAATGTAAATGTTGAAGTCTTAGAAATTCAAGACAGAGTAATGCTAATCATCAAAGATACAGGTATAGGCATTAGTGAAATTGATTTAAAGAATATTTTCCAAGAATTTCGGCAAGTGAACCAATGTCTCACACGCAAACACGGTGGTACTGGTTTGGGACTAGCAATTGTAGACCAATTAGTTCGCTTGATGAAAGGTAGTGTTACTGTGGAAAGTAAAATCGCCGAAGGTTCCACTTTTCGTGTTGAGTTACCAAGGGTCATTCAGAACAATCATCCATGAGAAGTAATTCATAATTCATAATTTTTGATTATGAATTATGAATTATAAATTATATTCGCAGTTGCCCGATTGTAGTTGAGTAATTCTGTTCAATGGGGTTTAAATCAGTTTGCAATTGTATTGGTAATCCTCGAATAAGTTCCCGAATCACATCTGTTGCTGGTCTTCCAGTTTGTTGACAGTATCGTTCCAGCTTTTCGGCTTCACCTGAAGCTAGGTTCAGTGTGATTCGCTTGGTTGCCCATTTTTTGTTCATCATTACTGAGTATTTACCTAAATTTTTTTGTTGGGTTCAGAAATAAGTAGATGAACATAAACAAACAAAAGTTTCTAGTAATGAGTAAAATTTGCACTTACTACAAACTAAAAATATCATATCTTTCACGTTGAATTATGTCCATATACTGAGTAAATAAAGAAATGGAAGACCAGCCTCTTTTAAGGGATACCCTATAAAGGCGTCGCTAAGCCAAAAAGAAATTATTGAATTCTCTCATCCACTAGTTGCACCCCAAAAATGCAGGCTGGTTTGTGTTATCGGAACCAATAAAGGCTTCTATGATGTTGTTCTTTTTAAGAAATTACTGTTTTGAAGGCTTGATTTACATATGTCTAAAGTATAAATCCCATGTTAATTTTTTAAGTAATTACCGCTACAAGATTGTGAAAAAAAGTAGCAAAAACTATCAATGAATACATATTTGAGCAAATTTTGAACAATCTCAAATACTATTGATAATTTGTTTACTTATTCACCTTGTGAGCTATCCTTAATTTCGCAGAACGAGAACGAGGATTATTGACTATTTCTTCTTCTTGTGCAGTAATTGGCTTTTTTGTCAAAACTTGCAAAAAAGGTGAGTTCCTCAGACCATGTTTAACCAAACGGTCTTCCAAGCTATGAAAACTGATAATCGCAATTCTGCCACCAGGTACAAGTGCCTGTGGTGCTTTGGCTATTAAGGTTTCTAAAGACTTTAACTCGTCGTTGACCACAATTCGCAGCGCTTGGAAAACACGAGTCGCAGGATTAATTCTGCCATAACGGTATTTAGGCGGAACACTGTAGGCTATAGCCTGTGCTAACTGTGTAGTCGTCTCAAACGGACGCTGTTCGACAATGCGTTTAGCAATGCGCCGTGAGAGTCTTTCTTCTCCGTATTTAAAAAAAATATCTGCTAATTCAGCTTCATCCCAATCATTAATCACATCTGCTGCTGTCAGAGATTGTTGTTTATTCATTCGCATATCCAAATTAGCTTCATGGCGAAAGCTAAAACCCCTGTTTGCTGTGTCCAGATGGTAAGAACTCACTCCCAAATCAGCGAGAATACCAGCGAAACTACTAGATGGAAATTCGTAAGCAGCAAAATTACTGTGGATGAATGTCACACGTTCTCCAAACTCAGCTAATTCCTTCTGTGCCGCCGCCAAAGCATCCTCATCTTGGTCAACAGCAGTGACTCGCACATCGGTTGCAGCTTCTAAAATTAGACGAGTGTGACCTCCACCTCCCACTGTTGCATCTAAATAATGTCCACTAGGACATACCGCTAAACCCTCAATCACTGCTTGAGGTAAGACAGGAATATGAGAAAAAGTCGGTTCTTCAGTATCTATAGGTTCAGTGGAAGGGGAATTCATATGGACTGGTGCGGGAATAGGCATAAAAAAAAACAAAAGTTTCATTATCTGAGGAAGTGGCGTATTGTCAAAAATGGATGACAAAGCAGGAATTTGAGTTCTTATTACTTCCAAAGTTAACGATAACCATAACGTTAGCCTAAACCAACTTTTCAAGAACAGTAGATGATTTGTAATCTAACTTACATTTTATGTAAAGCTTACCTGTTCTTAAACTTTGAATATTACATTAACCAAGTACCACATAATCGTATTTGTCATCTAAACAGTGGCTTGTGTAGTTCATTGTCAGCGTAGGTATGGTTTACCACAAGCTCTAGCTGATGGTAAATGCTTGTCTCAGGGGCATCGTAGCGTAGCTTGCTTACCGCAAGGTACCCCATCGACAAGCGCGGGGAGTTAATGTATCCCGACGCTGATGCTGCTTCGCATACAGCGCGGGACTGATAGCTCCCTGAACCCCTGATTAGTTAATTCCTGTGAAGTATTCTTGCAAACTCGTGAAGTTTCAACTTACTGGGATTAGTTTACAAAGACGAGTGATACGTCTCCCGATTTTGCGGTTGTTATCATTGCTATAAGCAAAATTATTTGATAATAATTCTCAATTAATATAGAATGCAATAATAATTAATCAAGAATTAAGCAATTAACAGCACATTTGATTAATTTTGCTGCGTCTTTACAAGTAAACTTTGTAGTAAGCACTTAATTCACGCCTTCAAATTAACTTAACAGATTAGTTACAAAAGTACAAAGTTTACCAAACAACGTTTTTTATTAACTTTATATACGCAAGCAAATTTGTATGACATACAACCCTAAAATCATCACTAAGCGATGGAGAATCAATCAACTGCATGGTTATAAGCCATATTACAAAAATTATTTTCGGAGTAATTTATATGTATTTTGTTTCAAAATCTAGCAAGCATTTTTGAGGTTACAAAAATTTATCACCTCTGACACCTATCTTTTGGTCTAAATTTATGATTTTTAATACTAACTAGTTTGGCTTGCCAATTTTTCATGACTTTTGCTAAGAGTTTACGTCTGTGGCAAATAACATATGACACAGCCACTAACTTTTAGTTACCTATCTAATTTCTTTAACTTGATCATAATCCTAACCCAACAACACCAATGGTTTATTCTAGCAGTCGCACACAAAACCCAATTGCATCACATAAGTCTAGCTTATCATCAAATTTACCCCAAAGAATCTTTACTCGCAGAGAAGTGATACCAGTTCGTAATGATGTGTTATGGCGAGTCGAGCGTGGAGCAGTGCGTACCTTGACATGGAGTGAAGATGGAACATTCATTACTTTGGGTTATTGGGGACCAGGGGATTTAATTGGTTATCCTCTTTCTAGAGTCAAGCCTTACCAAATAGAATGTTTAACCAGTGTGGAAGTCAGTGTAGTGCCACCGCATCATTGGAATCAAGATGTTAATGCTCTCATCACTCATATTCAACAAGCAGAGGAACTTTTAAGCATTGTACATAGAAAACCAATTTCTCTACGTTTGTGGCAATTTTTGGTTTGGTTAAGTGAAAAATTTGGCCGGGATGTAGAACAAGGTAAGCTGATTGAACTCAACGTGACTCATCAAGAAATGGCAGAAGTATTAAATACAACAAGAGTCACAGTAACTCGCCTTCTGCAACAATTTGAGGAAGAAGGTAATCTGTTACGTCATAAACGCAGAATTATTTTATGTTTACCAAATAAAGTAATGAAATAACTATTAAAAATAGCGGTCGGTACTTGCGTTAATCACCGCTTTTTTTGGTACAATTGTTACTGAAAATCATGGTTCAAAACTCAAGTAAATTTAATTAAGAATTTCTTTGAGCAAATATACCATGATTGAACCAGTAGGTGTGAGTGAGACTAACAAAATGACAAAACCATTCTGGAATGCCCTAAAGCTGGGTCCGCTTGTTTTTGCGGCCACATTATTTGCAGCCAATAACGCCTTTGCAGCAGAAGTAAACCAAGAAATTAGTCAAGATGTGACTTCTGTATCTCGGTTATCCCAAGGATCAACTGAGGGCATGAGCCAAGTAACATCTGTTTCTCAGTTTTCTGACGTACAGCCTACAGACTGGGCATTTCAAGCATTGCAGTCTTTAGTAGAGCGCTACGGTTGTATTGCAGGTTATCCCAACGGTACTTACCGTGGGAACCGTCCCATGACCCGTTATGAATTTGCCGCAGGTTTGAATGCTTGTTTGGATCGGGTTAATGAACTGATTGCTACAGCAACAGCTGAATTGGTAACAAAGGAAGACTTGGCTACCCTACAGCGTTTGCAAGAAGAATTTTCTGCGGAACTAGCTACTTTGCGCGGTCGTGTAGACGCTTTGGAAGCTCGCACTGCTGAGTTGGAAGCAAATCAGTTTTCCACTACTACAAAGTTAGTTGGGGAAGCTATCTTCAACTTCGGTGCAGGTTTTGGAGATGAGAAAGCTGACGGTACTGGTGATGATGTAGATGACAATTTTACTTTCTCAAACCGGGTTCGCCTAAGTTTGAACAGTAGCTTCATCGGCACAGACCAATTGCAAATTCGTTTACAGGCTGGCAATGTACCTAACTTTGGAACAGCAACCGGTACTAACATGGCGCGCCTCGCCTATGACAATAACACTAGCAATGAAGTTCAAATCGATAAAATCAACTACGCTTTCAACCTCAGTGATTCTATTCGTATCAAAGTAGACGCCAATAACGGTGAATTCTTTGAAAACGTTCCTAACTTCTCTGAATTTGCTAGTTCAGGAAAAGGTGCGATTTCCCGCTATGGTCGCTTCAGCCCCATTTACCGCCAAGGTTCCGGTGGTGCAGGTATAACCGTTAATTTTAAACCTGAAGGATCTGCTTTCAGTGCGTCTGTGGGTTATCTAGCTGGTGGAAATAATAACGTAGCTAGTAGTCCTCTTGATGGAGCAGGTCTATTTGATGGTAATTATGCAGCCCTTGCTCAACTTGGTTTCCAACCAAATGGAGCATTCAATGTTGGTTTGACTTACGCCCGTAGTTATCAAAATAGTGTTGGCGGTGTTAGCCTGTTTGGAGCTACAGGTAGTGGAAATGCCAACCAACCTTTTGGTAATGTTGCTACTGCTGCAAACCACTACGGTGCAGAACTTAACTTCAAGCCCAGTTCTAAGTTGACTGTTGGTGGTTGGGCTGGTTTCACCAACGCGGAAGCTAAGAGTGGTCCTAATGAAGGTGACAATGCGGATGCTTTCTATTGGATGGCGAACGTAGCTTTCAAAGACTTCGGTAAAGAAGGTAACTTACTTGGTTTTCAGTTTGGTCAACCACCTAAAGTTACCGATAATGATATCGATGCGCGTGAAGATGATGACAATTCTTACCACATAGAAGCACTCTATCGTTACCAGTTGAACGACAATATCGCTTTCACTCCTGGTTTGCTGGTCATCTTAAATCCTGAGCATAATGACAACAACGAGACAGTTTATGTTGGTACACTTCGTACCACCTTCACTTTCTAATTAGTTGTTATAGCTTTCTTAAATTATTCCTGAGATAGAAGATCCCCGACTTCTCCTGCGAAGTCGGGGATTTAAATCAAAGGCATAACACAAATTTGGGATTTTGTTGATTGTTGATTGTTGATGATTTTTCTATAAACTACTAACCACTAACCACCATACTGCCAACCTGTTGTTTCCAGTAGTATCTGTTTACCTTCACGATGTACACCAGCAGCTATCACTTCACCTATAAATACAGTATGATCGCCTTTCATCACTGCATCAACAACTTGACATTCAATATACCCCAAAGAATCGGAAATAATCGGACAACCTGTTTCGCTTAGATAAAATTCTACATCCTCAAATTTATTGCCCACACGACGCATTTGTTTGAAGAACTTTTGTGCTAAGTCTTTTTGTCCTTCTTCCAAGAAGCTAATTGTAAATACCCCACTGTTTTTAATCATCTGATGAGAAATAGACTTTTGGTTGACACAATTTACAACTAATGGGGGTTTAAATGAGGACTGCATTAACCAGCTAGCTGTGAAACCATTGATTTGTTCCCCATCTTTAACACCACAGATATAGAGTCCGTGGGGTATTTTCAACAGCATGGTTTTTTTTGCCTGTTCGTCAAGCATCGGTTAATCTACCTAATATTTTTTCTACACTGCTAAGTCTAACGAACAGAAGCAACTGTAGTACAGGTATATTTTTATGAAGAGAATAAACCTCTTGCCAAAGGTATAATTGATGTGAATTGGGGTGCATCTTTAGGGTAAAGGGGAAAAGATTTTTCAATTCCCCTTACTCTTCCCCATTCACATATCCCTCAAGTTTCAACCAGAAGTTTTATTATTCTTGAGGACGAAATAGATGAGTATGTTCAGGATGATATAGGCGCGATCGCCCAATACCTTGTTTGAGTGCAGAGCTAATCACATAGAGTGTGGTACGGGTTAAATTCTCTTGATGAGTACAATCAGCCATTTTGTCAAGAGAAATCACCAAAATTTTTTCATCAGGCCAGCCCAGACGATAGCAAATAGCCACAGGTGTGTCAGGTGGGTAATGTTCTAATAATTTAGCTTGGGCTGCTTCGATGTGACGCGCACTCAGGTAAAGGCACAAACTAGCTTGATGTGCAGCTAAAGAACTTAATTCTTCTTTTGTGGGAACCTCTGTGCGTCCGCTAATTCGTGTCAGGATAATTGTTTGGACTAAACCAGGAACCGTGAGTTCTACTTTCAGTTTCGCAGCAGCAACCTGAAAAGCACTAATACCAGGTATAACTTCAAAAGGGATTTCTGCTTCAGCTAAAAACTGCATTTGTTCCTGAATCGCACTATAGAGACTAGGATCACCAGAATGAAGACGGACAACAGACTGGTGCGATCGCACTCGTTCTATCATCAGTGGCAAAATCTCTTCTAAAGTCTTGTTCGCAGTTGGAATAATCTCTGCATCTTGGCGACAGAATTGCAAAATTTGTTGAGGCACTAAAGAATCAGCAAATAAAATTACATCAGCAGCCATCAAGATTTTTTGCGCTTTAATGGTTAAAAGTTCAGGATCTCCAGGACCTGCTCCGACAATATACACACATGAATTTAATTTTAACAAGTTATTTTTATTACTTAAATTCATAGGTAAATTATGCATAAAATAATCAGATAAATCATAAAAAAAATTTTTTTTGAGATTTTCTCAGTATCTTTCCGGATCGACTCTCCCTATCTAGTAGATATGAATGGTAGATGCACCCTGGTTAAGCCCTAGAGAAAACTCTGGGGCATTTTTTATTTTTAATCATTGGTCAAGTGTCATTGGTCATTGGTAGAGACGCGATGTTCCTCGCGTCTGTACAATAGTCATTGGTCATTGGTCATTATTAGAAACGCGATATTCCTCGCGTCTGTACAATAGTCATGAGTCGTTGAGCATCGGGAACAGACGCGGTGACAAGGAAGAGCGGTAGACGCGGTGAATCTATGAAAAATATTCGACCTGTCCCCACCTCCCCTTGTCCCCGATCCCCGATCCCCGATCC
This sequence comes from Westiellopsis prolifica IICB1, assembly GCF_004323185.1. Lineage (GTDB taxonomy): Bacteria > Cyanobacteriota > Cyanobacteriia > Cyanobacteriales > Nostocaceae > Pelatocladus > Pelatocladus prolificus_A. The sequence goes on along the minus strand of NZ_NAPS01000001.1, from coordinate 336,124 downwards.
CCAATCCCCAATCCCCGATCCCCTCACTCTTGAGAAGTCGAAACTACATCTGGTAATGGACGTTTAGTAATATATAGCCAAGCTAAACCACTCAACCCCAAAATAATGCCGATTAAACTAACCACTTGTGCTATTCGCAAAGGTCCAAGCATTAAGCTATCTGTTCGCAAACCTTCAATCCACAAGCGCCCCAAACTGTAAGTTACCAAGTAAACCATAAATAGCGTACCTGTTTTTGAACGTGGTTTACCTCGCAAAGCTCTAAAAAACAATATCATCAGTAAGGCAAATACCATTAAATTCCACACTGATTCATACAGAAAGGTGGGATGAAAATATTCAAAATTAGCTAATTCTGGTGGACGGCGTTCTGGCGGAATATAAAGTTTCCAGGGTAAATTGGTGGGCGCGCCAAACGCTTCTGAATTAAAGAAATTTCCCCAACGTCCGATCGCTTGCCCTAAAATTAGCGAAGGAGACACTAAGTCTGCCAATAGCCAAAAAGATATCCCCTTGATTTTGGCAAAGATTAAAGCTGCTAACAGACCTCCCAGAATCGCCCCATGAATAGCAATACCCCCTTGCCAAATGGCGATAATCCGCTCCGGATGTTGAGCGTATTCTGGCCATTCAAACAAAACGTAATACAGTCTGGCTGCTGGAATCGCCCCAATAACTAGCCAAATTGACAAATCGCTCAATAACTCTGGATTCACATTACGGCGTTTTGCTAAGTACTGCGAAAGAGTCACGCCAAGTAAGACTGCTGAAGCAATTAACAAACCATACCAACGAATAGTGATTGGCCCTAGTTTGACAAATATCGGGCCAGGAGATGTAAATAGAAACGCCAAGGGCAAAGCGGAAATATCCAATGCCATGCAGAAGTACCTAAAAAACTTGGAATTTAAAGTATAGAGTTTTAAATGGTTGGTGGTTAGTTCTTTGTTGATGGTTGTTTGCTGATGGTTAGGACAAATAACTACCAACAAACAACGGACAACTACTAACTACTAAAACTACAGCTTAGATTCTAAGTCTTAATTAGCTCGATCAGAGAGGAAAAAACTTTTTCCCAGTGTTTGGTTTATGGCTTGCGCGTCTTGATCAAAAAAAGTTTGGCGATCGCCGTTGCTCCAAGTAATGCGACAACTAATATGAGAATAAATCTATCTGTCGCAATCATTTTTCAAATTCCGGTCACTCGATTTTGGATTTTGGAGTTGGCTTTTGTGGTCTGATGGGAGGAACTATCTCAAACTCAAAAGTAGCAATACTGCGATCGCCAATATAGACTTCTATTTTATGCTTACCCATAGGATCACCGTTGGCGATCGTCCAAGAGTTCTTGATCAGACCATCTTTGATTTTATCTGTGCGTTGAATATTTGCTGCTCTACCATCAGGTGACAATGAGAAATTTTCAGTGTTACTTGTAGCCCAACTTTCAGGAGGTTTTGGCAACTGAAGAACTTCTCGCCATGTTACCTCACCTTTGTAGTCCTTAAGTTGAATCCGCCAACCATATGCAACTCCCTCTTGAAATGGCACTTTTTTTGTGGGGATGAGGGTAGTCTCCCCACCTTTTTCAACCCTGAGAACCCCAAATTCTGCTTTACTGACAATAATTGGTTTCGCAATTGTAGAATTTTGTGCTTGTCTACTGGGAAGCTTGAGTGCTTCTACACCCATAACTGGTGATATCAGCCAAGACAAAGCCAATCCAATGCTACAAGCCCAAACTCTCGGTTGCATAATTTTTGTAGTATAGAATGATATTTATTCATATATAAGCAACCTCTTTTTTTCAGATAAATAATTAACACTTTTTGTGTATCAAAAAATTTTTAATTACCTAGCTTATCGACCTGCATTGCGAATGTATCGACCTGCATTGTGAATGTATCGACCTGCATTGTGAAT
>NZ_NAPS01000001.1:269877-334168 GCF_004323185.1 Westiellopsis prolifica IICB1 | reverse complement strand
TATCGACCTGCATTGCGAATGTATCAACTTGCATTGCGAATTTATCAACCTGCATTGTGAATTTATCAATCTGCATTGTGAATGCAGGCGTCTGTACGGTTTATTTAAGAACATTTTTATATTGAGAGACCCAGATCCCTAAAAATGCTATAATCTGTAGAAAATATCGACAAAAATAAAAACTGAGTGAAGTTATGTATTTGATAAACACAACTCCACTCCATAAATTTTGCTAGCGCACTCATCTAGATGATGATTCCACGAGTAGAGTTCTGAAGCTTGCGTCAAGCAATTAACGAGACTCTGTACCTTGATTGGGACTACCCGCTACAGTATCTTCCCCTGGTGCTTCTGGTGTAGCTGATTGTTTAGCATCAGATTGAGCAGCGTTACCAGTTTTACGGATATCTTCTTCAATGGGGGTTTGATAACCACCAGAAGCAGCACCAGAATTAGATGGTGTAGTTTCTTTTTCGTTTCCTTCAGCAGACATGAATTTTAACTCCTGATCATTTTGTTCTGGAAACAGTCTAAAAAAAATAAGGGTACAGATTCATCTTTCCAAAATCTGGTTTCCCTGAAATTTCTGTATGTCTGAAGGATTATTTTGCACGGGAGCATTCCAATTGTTCAAAAAACCGCCTGCAATTGAAATCGCAGTTTCTCTTTCCGTGTCCCTCGATAAAAATCCCACTCCCTAGAAAAAAGAGTGGGATGCTGTTTTATAGCAAGTAATCGTATTTACAGTCGTATCTTATCTGTAAATTCCGTTGTTGTAACGGTCAAATCCTTCAGTGTAGACTGGTTCTACTTCTGTAACTTTGAAGTGATCTAAGTTAGCTTGCAGGATTTGTTTTTGACGTTCGCTCAATCCTTCAATCTTTAGTACATCCTCTACCTCATTGTAAGGAGCATATTTGATAATTTTGCCTGCTAGGGTAGGATACAATCCGGCATATTTTTGAAAAGCTCGCACATTAGTGTTATTTAAATCAATTCTGTCACCATATACATCTGCAAGCTTTGCATCTGCTGGATTCTGCAAGGCTAGAACAGAAACCGATGGCAAAGCAAAACTGTTAAAATTGCTAGCCTGGGCTATCTGAGGCGTACCTAACCATGCCAAGCATCCTACCAACAAAAAACTAAAGACTGTTAATAAACGCACCAATTTTTTCACGATTTTTCCACCTCTTTCCATCAAACCGAAATAAAAAGTTTTCAGCTAGTAGCGCTTAGTAAAAGGTTGTAAAGATCTTTTGAGTAGTTTCCTGTGGAATAGATAAAGTTTTGTAACAAAGCTCGCTAACTTAGCCCAGGGGCTTATGTGTGTTTGTCCGCTTTGACTTTATCCTACTACAAGGAAAGATCTACCCATTAGACATTTACTTGTTCCCTTAACTGATAGCTATTTGCTTTATCAGCACACAGCAGTCATCAGAAACTAATATACAGCGTATTAATATCCACAATATTTGCAGCTACTAGGATTGACCCAATTTTTATTAAAAATTTCTTAACTGAGCAAGAATACTTAAGTAAGTTGGCACAAATAAATTAGGGATCGTCATTGGTAGAGACGCGATAAATCGCGTCTGTACAATAGTCATTTGTCATTTGTCATTGGTAAGGGTTTGGCGTATGTTTACTTTTATCTTTTACAAAAATTAATATATTGCACATATCTTTTAGGAGTTACGCAGTTGTGGCATACAATTCTCATTGTTTGTTTGTAGTAAGCAGTTATAGCGCTTATTCTGAGGACTAAAGCCCTGACTACAAACTTAAGATAAGAAAGCCTGCTAAAACAGCAGGCAGAAACACAACAGAACTATGAACAACCTATGTGCAGTAGACTTTATGGTTTAACCGAAATATTTCATTTCTGCTTCTAGCTGACGAATGAGGTTTTCATCGCCCTTAGTTCTAGCTACTTCTAAGCGATGCTGCAAACTTCTTCTAATGCTTTCTCTGTGAGCTTCTCGTGCTTTTTTAATAACTTCTGTTCTGCTTGTGATCATAAGAATTTCTTTGCTCTGAATCATTATTTACTTATGTCTTGTGATCATAACATATCCAAAATTTAGTTCTATATGTTACAGAAAAAATAAGCTTGGTCATATAAAGCAAATGAGATCACATGTTAGAAAAGCAAGAAAAACTACAATCACTGCTGACTTTACTTACTGATTTCGGCGATCGCGATGTATATGTAGGTGTGATGAAGGGAGCGATCGCCCAAATTAATCCTCAGCTAAAGGTGGTAGACTTAACACACCAGATTCCGCCGCAAAATATTGCTGCTGCTAGGTTTTGTCTGATGGATGCTTATCTTTACTTTCCTGTAGGAACCGTACATGTAGCAGTAGTAGATCCGGGTGTGGGAGGAAAAAGAAGGGCGATTGCTGTAGAATTTGCTCATGGATTTTTGATCGGGCCAGACAATGGCTTATTTAGTGGAGTGTTGAGTCACAGTCCTGCTATCGCTGCGGTAGAACTAACAAATCCTAATTATTGGCGCACTCCAAATCCTAGCAGCACATTTCATGGTCGAGATATATTCGCTCCAATAGGAGCGCATCTAGCTTGTGGTGTTCCTCTAGGACAGCTAGGAACACAAATCAATCCAGAAAGCTTAGTCAAGCTAGAGATAGCTGAATGCACTCAAAGCGAGAATATGATCACAGGTTGTATTCAATATATTGATCATTTTGGTAACTTAGTCAGCAATATTCCTGGAACTTACCTAGAAAGCAAAAGTTGGGGTGTACTTGTGGGTGACAAAATCATACCAGGACGTCAAACTTATGGAGATGGGGAAATTGGCGATGCGATCGCCTTCGTTGGTAGTCACGGTTGGGTAGAATTGGCGATCAATACTGGTAATGCGCGATCGCAGTTGCAGATGAATTTGGGAGATACCATACAAGTAGTGAGCGAGAAAATAATTAATGACAAATGACCGAAGAAAGGCACTTATGCTGAGGGCAGAAGGCAGAAGGTTTAATAAAAAATTTATACCAAAAAATTCAGTCCTCTTCATTCTGCCATTTGGTTTCAAGCCCCCGAATTTATTCGTGGAAAAGATAATAAGATTTGTATCAAGGTGCGTAGCACAAGATACAAGGCGTCCTTGTTAGAAACCCCTAAATTTATTTATGGGGTTCCCTTCAGCATAAGTGCCTTCTTCCTTCTGCCTTCTCATAAATGACCAATGACTATTGTACAGACGCGATGAATCGCGTCTCTACCATTGACCACTAACTAATTTGACATATGACTACTCAAACAATATCAGCACCAGAAGTTTATCAAGGTCAATTTGGCGAATTTACGATTACTCAGAGCGATCGCAAAGGCGTAATTATTTACCGTAGTGGGTTGATGCTAGCTGCAATTTGCTTTGCTGTGGGCAGTGCTTTAGTATTATTGAATCCTAATCCCACTAATTTAAAATTACTCACACCTTTATACGCCTGTTTCAGTTTAGGACTTGGTATTAGTTTACTTACCATTCATATTTACATGGTAGAGTTGCACCGAGCTTTACAAGTTTTTTGGCTAATTGGTAGTATATCTGTAATGCTCTTAGCAATTACAAATAGTGAGCCTTTAGCTCTTACTATTTACACTCAACCATTAACATTATTGGGTGTTGGTTTTACATTCGTGGCTTTGACTGGTATTTATTTTAAAGAAGCATTTTGTTTCAATCGTCTGGAAACAAAATTATTAACTCCCATCGTACCTTTATTATTACTTGGACATTTGGTTGGTATATTGCCAATACAGTTAGAACAGCTTTTGTTAGGAATTTGGGCAATTTTATTTGTAGTTTTTGCTATACGGAAGACAGTACAAGCAATTCCAGCAGATATTGGAGATAAATCAGTGTTTGCCTATTTAGAATCAAAACGTTCTGCAAAAGTTTAATGCAGAAAAATGTAAAATATAAATCAATACGGTTCAGTTAAGGCTAAAACTCTTTGTCAAAATCAATTTTTATAACGTAGACGCGCAGCGGCTTGCCGCAGGCTACCGCCAAGAACGCCAAGGACGCAGAGAGAAGAAAGAAATGCTTAACTGAACTGTATTGAAATATAAATCCAAAAAAATCCCCATCATACGTTTATTTAAACGTCAGTATTTGTGGATACCAACTACTTTTGGATGAGGAATTATCATAACTTTTTTTAGTGTAATTGCGAGTTTGATTTTTTTTCAAATACATCCGACTATTGTACAGACGCGATTTATCGCGTCTGTACCAATGACCAATGACCAATGACCAATGACAAATGACAATCAACGCGAGTAACCTTGACTTGATACTCAATGAGGGTTGAGAATTGGCAGTTGAAAGTGCGTATTGGCTAGCTTGGTCACAAATATCAGGGATTGGCCCGGTATTACTCCAACGATTACAACAGCATTTTGGCACGCTCCAGGCAGCTTGGGAAGCTAGTCCAGCACAGTTACAAGTGGTGGAAGGTTTTGGTTTTCAGACATTACAAAAAGTGGTGAGACAGCGATCGCATCTTGATCCTGAACAATTACTCATCCAACACCAAGAACAAAACCCAAATTTTTGGACACCAGCAGATCCAGAATATCCCCGCTTGCTAATAGAAATTGCCACTCCACCGCCATTATTATATTTTCGTGGTGAAGTCGAACTTGCAGAAAATTTAGGCGAAACTCCATTGGTTGCGATCGTTGGTACGCGCCAACCCTCAGAATATGGTATTCGTTGGACTCGTCAAATTAGCACAGCTTTAGCTAAAAATGGTTTTACAGTCGTTTCTGGTTTAGCAGAAGGAATTGATACAGAAACTCATACCGCTGCTTTGAAAGCTGGAGGACGCACCATAGCAGTTTTAGGTACAGGTGTAGATGTTATCTATCCAGCGAAAAATCAGCAATTGTACAAACAAATTTTAAGTGCGGGGTTAGTTTTGAGTGAGTACCCAGCCAAAACCCCACCTGATCGCACTCAATTTCCCCGTCGCAATCGGATTATTGCTGGATTGAGTCGCGCTGTCTTGGTGATGGAAGCGCCTTTAAAATCTGGTGCTTTAATTACTGCTAACTATGCGAATGAATTTGGTAGAGATGTTTATGTCTTACCGGGTAGAGTCGATGATTACCCATCTCAAGGATGCTTAAAATTACTCAGTCAAGGTGCTGCTCTTATTTTAAAAGAATTAGATGAATTATTAAAAATGCTGGGAGCAATACCAAAAATAGATGCTTATCTAGTTTCCCCAGAACCACAACAACCAATCTTGCCTGATTTGCCACCAGAACTGCAACAAGTAATGAATGTTATTTCCTCAGAATCTTTACCCTTCGATATGATTATCCAACAAACAGGTATGGCTACAAGTGCTGTTGCTAGTGCATTGTTGCAGTTGGAATTGATGGGTTTAATTTCACAACAACCAGGAATGAGGTATCAACGTAGCTGAAAAAGTTCATTAGCTTGGGTTGAAAATGGGTGTGGGGATGTAAAAGTGTAGGAAAAGTCAATAAATAAATTTAATCAAAAAACTGAGGACAGAATCTGGAATCAACTTCATTCTGTCGGTATCTAAGTTTATTGCTTAGACTACTTGCAAAATTACATTAGTGCAGAAGTTGGGAAAAAGTTAAAGGATTGTTAAATTGTTTAATTATTTCCTTGATTTCTGCAAGAAGATAACAAATATTGAAGATTGAATTTCAGGGTAATTTATCAATGCAGATACCACAATCTAACCAAATTAATAAACTAAATAATAAAACTATTAAAAAGACAATTTTTGGTTCAGGTTTTATTATTGCTGCTCTTTATTTTTTAGTGACTTCATCTGGTTTTGGCTATACATTTTGGCAATCTTCCGAAATGGGAGGTATTTCTTGGGGCTGGAAAATAGCGCTCATTATTACTCATTTGCTTCCCTTTGTCATTGTTCCAATCAGTATGAAAGTTTTTTATGAACGAACTGATTATTTAGTATCTAAAGGGTTAAACTCTCCTTTTGCTCTTTACTTAGGATTGCCATTTCAAATGGTTGCTATTGCCTTTGAAATTGGTTGGCATATTCAACAAAATTGGTTTTACCAAAATGATTTTACCTTCTTAAACTTTCTATTTTACGCCTTTTTAATTTCATCTTTTGCATTATGGGCAGATGCTTTTGCTCGCAATCATTTGGTTGACTTATTATTTGTAGGCAGTTTAATTGCCATCTCAATTTTGTATCCTATAGGAGCAAGTTTGGATATTTCTGCTTTGAAGATTCCCATCTATATTGCTCTGACAATTGTCTTTGGATTCTTGACATATCGAGCTTACAAAGTTCTGCAAGATTGGCGAATTATCTTTGTACCTATCTTTTCTGTAGGTGTCAACTTATTTTTTGTATTTCTTTTAGCTCAACATCAATCTAATCCTGTTCTCAATCCACTTTTCCACATTTTGCATGATTTAGCGGGTACAGAGATGGGAATTATTATTTTTACCTATCTAGTATACATTAATCCCCGACGTCAATCTCAACCAGTTCAACAATCTGAAAAAGCCGATACCTAATTGACAAGTCAATAATTATTACAGTTATCAGACAAATTATTTAAATATATTTGGAGATAAAAAATAATGATGAATATTTTACTAGTGATTTATCCACTTTGTCATCTTGGCTACATTATTGCCCAATTGCTATTGCTAAATCAGTCAATTCATACCTGGCGGAACTCAAATAGTATAGCAATGATTGTCCTACCTATGCTGTTATTATTTAGCACCTATGACAATTTGGTTCTGCTGACGGGAAGCTTAATTGGTGAGGGTGAATTACTCAAATCATTAAATATGCTGCGTTTCCTCTCCCATTATATAGTTGTTCCCTTATTCATTGTTGTCGTGGTTGAACTTGCTCATCGTGCTGGAGTAAATTGGGCTGGTAGTCAGTTTATACGAATTTTTGGTTGGATATTAGCGATCGCATTAGGAATATACGATATCACTACTCAATTTATAGGTATACAATTAGTTCCTGAAACCTTTGCTGGTATGTTGCGTTATGTTATCGCCACACCTAACAAACCACCAATGATCACTATTTTAGTTAACCTGTTTGTGATGATTATTGGTATTGGTATTTGGCGGAGATTGCAATGGTCTTGGTTATTTGTTGGTGCTTTCGTTTCTCTTGTTGGTAATGCTATACCCACAGATATGGTTGGTACAGTATTTGCTAGTGGTTCTGAGTTAATAATGGCTTGGTGTATGCTATTAACTGAACAGCGAACACAGTATATGTTTGCTCTATGGAATATTTCAAACCCAGAAACTGAGAACTCTGGATTGAATTTACAACTCTCTTAACCGCACTAAATAACGGGCTAGAACCGCATTCCACCAGAACAATTTTTGATTGGTGAAGTGGGTTCTTACCCGTTCAATGTATTAAACCCTCATCTAGTTCAATTTCTTCATTGAGGAATTTTTTAGGAGATTGGTAAAAAATTAATTTAAGCAGGAATGACTTGAAGAATCAGTGAGCGCTTATCAAGCGACTGAACTTTACCCACTGAAATGAGATCATCGACAATCCGGTCTAGCAATTTTCCAGCTTGATCACGATATTGATGTTCTCGACCTCGTAAACGAATAGCAAACTTTACTGAATCGCCTTTACTTAACCACTGAGTTGCTTGGCTAATACGTAAATTGTAATCAGCTGCACCCACATTTGGACGGAATCGTACTTCCTTGACCGTGGGTCTAGCACTTTGCGTTTGACGTTTTTTCTTTTGATACTGAAGCTTACCATAGTTGAGAATCTTCGCCACTGGAGTATCTTTATCTTGGGAGACTACAACCAGGTCAAGATCTACGCTCTGGGCTATTTCTAGAGCTTCACGGGTGTCTATCAGACCACGATTGTTATTTTCATGGTCAATCAATAAGACTTGAGGTGACTTGATTTGGGAGTTAATGAGTTGCTTTTGGACTACGATAATAATTTCCTCTCAGTTTTTCAAGAGTTTAGTTTTGCCAGTAATACTAAGGTAACACAACGTTAAGTATGAGCAAGCTATTTTATCATCAAAAATTGCGATCGCTAGTACTCTATCAATTTTTAATTGACCAATAATTCCGAGCAGGATACAAGAAAGCAGATAAATCCTGAGAGTCAATCCCATTTTCCATAGACGCTCTACCCTCACGGGAAGTCGCAAGGCGTCTATGGGCGGCTACACTTCGTGTCGAAGCGCAGGGTAATCCAAAATCCTGTTAGAGGATGACGGGAAAAGGAAAAAGTAAAATCCTGAACAGTGAAAAACAGTCCGTCACAATAAACTTGACACTGTACATGGTTCAGCACCATGATAAATTACGTTAAGCCGACGAAAGCAGCTTTCATCTACAAAAACAATGGCAAATATTCCCTCAATTCTCGCATTAGACTTTGATGGTGTAATTTGCGACGGACTTATTGAATATTTTGAGGTAGCATGGCGTACTTATTGCCAAGTTTGGTTCCCTGCAAACGAAACACCACCAGCTGGTTTGGCTTCTCAATTTTATCGACTTAGACCCGTAATTGAAACAGGTTGGGAAATGCCTGTTTTAGTCAAAGCTTTGTTAGAAGGAATTGCAGAAGTAGAAATCCTCCAAAATTGGCATCATATTCACCAGAAAATTTTGCTTCAAGACAATCTAAATGCGAAAGAAGTTAGCACCAAATTAGATAAATTGCGCGATGAATGGATTGCTAATGATTTAGAAAGTTGGTTGAGCTTGCATCGATTTTATCCAGGTATAATTGATAAACTCAAATGGACAATTGCTAGCACAAGCAAACTATATATTATCTCTACAAAAGAAGGACGTTTTGTCCAGCAATTATTACACCAAGAAGGAGTAAATTTAGGTTCAGAAGAGATTTTCGGTAAAGAAGTGAAACGTCCCAAATATGAAATTTTACGAGAATTGATTCAATTACACAAAACACCACAAGAAACAGTCTGGTTTGTGGAAGATCGATTAAAAACATTACAGCTAGTAGACCAGCAAATAGACCTGAAAGATGTAAAACTCTTCCTCGCAGATTGGGGTTACAATACTGCTTTAGAAAAAACTACAGCCCAAAATGATCCACGCATTCAGTTATTATCATTGTCTCAGTTTGGGCAAGATTTTTCGGAATGGGTTTAGTTGTTTGTAGTTAACTACAAACAAATTAATACCAATTCTTCGTGAAGCTGCTCCCGAATTTTACCCCTCCCCGCTTACGGGGAGGGGTGGCGAAGCCGGGGTGGGGTCTTTGTATGCGTCTTCATATAGAATTGGTATAAGATAATTCCTGTTGTAATCGTTTGTGAAAGGCTTCCATACCAAAATTTGCGATCGCCATTTCTCGCAACCACTCACCATCACATCGTTGATCTTCACCTTTGAGGATTTCAATACAAGCTGTAGCTACAGCATCAGGATCGCGGTGTGGAACTCGCCATCCGAGTTTACCATCTTGTAGTGGCTCGGCGGAACCATCGGCATCACCAGATAGTACGGGGACACCACAAGCCATTGCTTCTAAATAGACAATCCCAAACCCTTCTTGAGAAGGCATAATGTAAGCATCAGCTAGACGGTAGTGTTCTACTAGTTCTTCCGTGGGTACAAACCCAGCAAATACAACGCGATCGCTAACTCCCAAATCTTGTGCTAGCTTGGCGAGACGGGGTTGATCATCACCACGACCTATAACTAAATATTTCACTTCTGGGAAAACTTGAGCTATTTGTGGTAAAGCTTGAATTGTAATATCCACGCCTTTGTAAATATCACCAGACCACAACCGCGCTACAGTCATTAATACTTTAGCTTTTTGTAAACCATAGCGCTCGATTAAATTAACTGGTTTGTCTCCAGGAGTCAGGCGATCGCCATCCACAGCACAAGGTAAAATTTTGACGCGATCAGGATTAAGATAATTGACTATACAGGCAACTTCACGAGTGTAGCGGCTAATTGTCCAAATTTGGGCTGCTTTTTGCAGACTGGATTGCATGGACTTTGGTAATGGTTCCCAAACTTCTTTACCATAGGTGATGACAGTATAAGGAATTCCCAAAAATTGGCATAACATCCCCACCAAAGGCGCTAGCTTGATATGACCACAAAAAACACGCTGGGGTCGTTGATGGATCAGATGAGTGAATAATGCGATCGCCATTTTCACTCGTCCAAACCGGGGTGACGAAGTTTTAAAATAATGAAATTGGCAGCGTTCAGATATAAAAGGATTGATGCAATTAGAGGCATCACGTAATATAAATATATCTGTATGTATTGGTTTAGCTAATTCCAAATAGGCTTGAAAAATATCTTTCACATAAGATTGAATTCCACCTTCACAGGAAAAAATTTCCAAAAAGACGAATACATGATTAATTGGTGTATTTATTTGTTGCGGAAAATCTAAGTTTTCTTTTATTTGTGAATTTAGCATTTGTAGTCAAAATCGTGATGATTAAATTTTGGAAAATATCAGGATAAAATAAAGTAAATTCGACGAGAACTTAATTCGGATATACATAACTACTGTACATTAAAATGCTAACAAATGCGTTAACTAAAACCAAATGTTGACTTTACGGAATTGAATATTTATTTGAGCATATAATTAATTTTAAATTTATATTTTTTCGACAAAAATAAGTAATTTTTCAGAGAAAGCTGTGGAAACTGCGTTCGTAACAGCTTTCTCTAAAATCATTCTGAAGTTAATAGCTAAAAATAACCGCGACTTTTTGGATAAATTAGGTTTATTGCCTTTCAATTTTCCCAACTCATACACCGATTCCTAATAAATCAATTAACATCTGTGGAATCCAGCTTATTTTCATCTTGCTCTTGAACAACGATGTAAATATTGATCAAGGTGGCACAAATGAAAAGAAAAAAGGCTAACCAAAATCCAAAGCCGTAATTAACAAGAATTAAACCTTGTCCCTGTTTGATAATTTCATTATCAATTTTAGATTTAACGATTAGTAATAAAATAAATCCTGCGGCTCCACATCCTGCTGGGATAACAGCACTTTTTTTAGCTTTCAAAAAGCTGGTACCTAAACCAATAGCCCCAGAAAGAAAAGCCAGTGCAGCTAAAGGTTCACCAGGAATTTTTTCTTTTCTTGCGGGTTCTCCAAAAATGCTTGGCGATTGAATTTCTTTGCCAGTTGCTACTTCAACTCCATTTAAAGTGACTAGTGGTTCTTGACGACAAGAAATAGTAATAAAAGGTAAAAAAAAGCAAATTAATGTTAAAGAAAAGAGTGCAGGCGAAATCTTTTTAGTAGAAGTATTCATTCTTTTTGCACTTAAGTAATTCTTGAAGTATAAGCATAAGACTTATGTTAAGCTGTTATGCATTTAAATTGTATATTTTGCGATCAGATTGTCAAAAGTCAACAGTCCAGAGTCAAAGACTAGCTTGGACTTTGGACTGTTGACCCTGGACAGTCCGAACCCAAGAATATTTAATCTAAGCGCACATCAGCTTACAAACTAGGTATTCTTTCCTTCACAAAAAGACATAATTAGGTAAAATTAGGTAAAGCAATTTATGCAGTTGTAAAACAAAGGCGTCAGCAATCTCATGCAGCTGAAATTCAGTGCATCTCGGCTTTCCTTAACTCCCCTAGTATTAATCGCACCCTTCTTTTTATGGGGAACGGCGATGGTGGCGATGAAAGGAGTAATTTCCCACACAACACCACTGTTTATGGCGGGGGTGCGGATAGTCCCAGCAGGGGTACTGATTTTAATTGCAGGCGCTTTTATGGCCAGACCCCAACCCAAAACCTGGACTGCTTGGCTGTGGATTGCTTTATTCGCTTTGGTAGATGGGACTTTATTTCAAGGCTTTTTGGCTGAGGGATTAGTTAGAACTGGTGCTGGGTTGGGATCAGTGATGATCGACTCGCAACCATTAGCAGTTGCTTTGATGTCTTCATGGTTATTTCAGGAAAGAATTGGTTTGTGGGGATGGTTAGGACTTTTATTAGGTGTGACGGGGATCAGTCTAATTGGCTTACCTGATGAACTGATTTTAAGTCTTTTGTCTCACAAAACTCCCGAAATTTTCCTTTCTCCGACTCTCCCACTTTTCAATTCTCTGTTTGCTAGTGGTGAATGGTTAATGCTGTTAGCAGCGTTGAGTATGGCGGTGGGTACGGTGATGATCCGCTTTGTCAGCCGTCATGCTGATCCCGTCACTGCTACAGGATGGCATATGATTATAGGTGGTTTACCCTTATGGGGGATTTCATCGGTTGCAGAATCCCAACAATGGCACAATCTTGTACCATCAGATTTGGTAGCTTTAGGGTATGCTACGGTATTTGGTAGTGCGATCGCCTACGCATTGTTTTTCTATTTTGCTTCTAGCGGTAATCTTACTAGTCTCAGTTCCCTGACTTTTCTCACACCTGTATTTGCTCTATTATTCGGTAATTTATTACTGCAAGAAGTCCTTAGTCCCTTACAGTGGGTAGGAGTGGGTTTGACTTTAGTTAGTATTTACCTGATTAATCAACGCGATGTTTTAGCTGCTAGGAACGATGATCTCACTGTGTCAGAACCCGCAACTACCACACAGCAGCAGGTTGTAGAAGCATCTGGGAAGAAGCTTAGTTCCGTCAGCATTCCTGTCAGAGAATCTGAACCGGAAATTCTACCGTAGAGACAGCTACTATTTGCTTGTGAGCAAATTTGTTTGTTCACTGGTAACTGATGACTGACAATTGATTAGTCTGCTGATTGCAGAATAGCTTGACAGTATTCGATGATAATTGTGAGGCGATCGCTAATCGTTTTGAGTCGATCAACAGCAGTAGCAGCTTGTCGCGCACCTTGAAAAAACATGATGTCAATTTCCAATAGTCGCAGTTGCTTACTGATCTCTGTCCTATAGGATAGTTCTCGTGTTTTTTCCTCTGCTAAAGGTAAAATATTCTGCTGAAAAAGTTGTTGTAAAGACAAAAGATGCTGTCGCAGTTGCTGTGCATCTATTTGGTGAGTTACTGTTTGTGAGCGGAGTTGCTCTAATAGTACTACGAAGGTGTGATATCTCTCTTGATTGACGGACATTCAGTGCTAATTGAGATACTATTAATGTCAAGTAATTTTTCCTATACAATATTCTTCTCTAACCTTTTGTTAAGGTTATGAACTCCAAAATATTAAATTTGGAGTCTGATTTGGCATCATTGGACTTTGATGACTATTATGCTTGACACCTAGCACAGGATGATCTGCAACAAGCTGTTTGTTTGAGCAATGATCCTGCGATCGCTTTTTAGTTTGCCGTGTCAATAGCAATATAGTTTTTCGATGACATTATCGTCAACTGTGTTCACTCCTTCCTTATAAACCACCGAATTATCTCCAGCCCCGCTATATTTTATGATGAGCAGCACAATTGTCAACCACCCTATTGATATAACTCTTCCAGAATGGCTAGAAACTTGTTTGCGTACACCGCCGACAGACAGTACCCCAACGGAAGAAGACCGAAAATATTATGATACAAGTCTGATTTGTCGAGCCTTTGAGTTTGCTTATCAGCTGCATCACGGTCAGTACCGCAAATCAGGAGAACCATATATCTGTCATCCAATTGCTGTAGCTGGAATGCTGCGTGATTTAGGTGGTAGTGCAGCTATGATAGCAGCTGGATTTCTCCATGATGTAGTGGAAGATACAGATGTTACAATTGAAGATATAGAACAGCGTTTTGGCTCAGAAGTTAGATGCTTAGTTGAAGGCGTCACAAAGTTATCTAAAATCAATTTCAAAAGCAAAACTGAAAGTCAAGCTGAAAACTTTCGGCGGATGTTTTTGGCAATGGCGCAAGATATCCGCGTGATTGTGGTGAAATTGGCAGATCGCTTACACAACATGCGAACATTAGAATACATGCCAGAAGAAAAGCGCCGTCGCACCGCTACAGAAACGCGAGAAATTTTTGCTCCCTTAGCAAATCGCTTGGGGATTTGGCGTTTTAAATGGGAATTAGAAGATTTAACATTTAAGTATTTGGAACCGGAAGCTTTTCGACAGATTCAACAGTTGGTTTCGGAAAAACGCACGGATAGAGAAGAGAGATTAACAAATATAGCCGAAACATTGAGAACTCGACTTGCAGAAGCAGGAATTCGCTGTCTTGATATTAGTGGACGTCCCAAGCATCTTTATAGTATCTATCAAAAGATGCAACGGCAAAATAAAGAATTTAACGAAATTTACGATTTAGCAGCACTGCGAATTATTGTCCAGACAAATGATGAATGCTATCGTGCTTTAGCAGTAGTTCATGATGTTTTTCGTCCAATTCCTGGTAGATTTAAAGATTATATTGGATTGCCCAAGCCCAACCGTTATCAATCATTGCATACTGGCGTTATAGGCCCTTGGGGGCGACCCTTAGAAGTGCAAATTCGCACATTAGAAATGCACCGTGTAGCAGAGTATGGTATTGCTGCTCACTGGAAATATAAAGAAACTGGTGGTTCTAGTGCTAGTCTAACTGCATCCGATGAAAAATTTACTTGGTTACGGCAGTTATTAGAATGGCAAAGTGATTTAAAAGATGCTCAAGAATATTTAGAAAGCATCAAAGATAATCTATTTGAAGAAGATATTTATGTATTTACTCCCAAGGGAGATTTAATAGCTTTAAAACCAGGTTCTACAACAGTAGATTTTGCCTATCGCATCCACACAGAAGTCGGAAATCGCTGTACAGGAGTGCGAGTCAATGGTAGAATGGTACCACTTTCGACACGCTTGCAAAATGGCGATATTGTCGAAATTATCACTCAAAAAAATGGTCATCCTAGTTTAGATTGGTTGAACTTTGTTCGGACGAGTGCAGCCAAAAACCGGATTAAACAATGGTACAAGCGATCGCGCCGGGAAGAAAATGTTGCTCGCGGTCGAGAATTGTTAGAAAAAGAACTTGGGAGAACAGGTTTTGAAAATGTGCTGAAGTCTGAACCGATGCAAGCGGTAGCAGAAAAATGTAATTACCACTCCACAGAAGATTTACTCGCAGGTTTGGGTTATGGGGAAATCACACTCAACTTAGTACTTAACCGTTGGCGAGAAATTATTAAAGCACAACAGCCGGTTGCTAGCGAGCCAGATCATACCACAAATCTACCCACCACAGCCAAAGCAGCCGCGTTATTAAGAGAAGCGACTCCGAACACAACTTCCCGCGCTACTGATTCCCCGATTGTCGGCGTTGAGGGATTATTATATCACTTAGCTGGGTGTTGTACACCCATTCCCGGCGAAGCAATTATCGGTGTAGTGACACGGGGTAGAGGAATTTCTATCCACCGCCAAGGCTGTCATAATTTAGAAAAAGCAGAGTGCGATCGCTTAGTACCAGTAAGTTGGAACCAAGCATTAGAACACACTGGCCGTCCCCAGACTTACGCGGTGAACTTGCAAATAGAAGCTCTAGACCGAGTCGGAGTCTTAAAAGATATTTTGTCACGCCTAAGCGACCAAGGAATCAACGTCCGCCATGCAAATGTGAAAACAGCATTTGGTCAACCAGCGTTGATTGATTTGGGGATCGAAATTTGCGATCGGCCTCAATTAGAACAGATATTTACTCAAATAAAAAAAATGAGTGATATTCTTAATATTCGTCGCATTGGTCAAATTGACGAATAACTAATCATTTACCAGGGTGCGTTTACAGTTATCAGTGAACAGTTAACAGATTTATCAAATTAACTATTTTTTATTTCTGCATTTTTTGCCGCTGTGTGGTTGAAATGTCAAACAATTTTTCGTCATTCCACCAAATGTAGAGACGTAGCAATGCTACGTCTCTACACACCCGTATTTGTATCAAAATTTTTGTGAAATGGTATAATTTGTGTGCTGCATCCTATAATATATCGAAGATCTGGTTATTTCAAAAATTCCCATTAAATTATCAACTTATAAAGTTAAACTTTGAAACCAAATCCAACAAGCACTATTAAGTAAAGCTGTGAGAATCGCACCAATAATAACCCCTTTCATCAAGGCAAATTTTTCTTGCCTTTTCAATCGAGAAATCACAGGAATTATATATACAAGTTGAGTTATACCAATCCCCAAAAAATAGATTCCAAAAATTGGCTGAAAAAATCTGATATTATATTGAGAAGCGAGCATTAACTCTATATAAGCAAGAATGCCCAAAATCAAAATTGCGATGATATGCATTCCCAGGACTAGAAAAATTCCGCCGACTACATAAGAAAATTCGTTTCTTCTCGACATGCAGTTTCCTTAATTGTCAAAATTAAATCTTTTATTATTAACCAAATCATACCCTGCACTACCTTCACGATAAAACATATTAAAAGTATCAAAAGGAATGATTTTTCCATCTGGATGTACAATATGAATACATGATCGCTTCACAGAACGCACATCAAAATTATAGGGATCAAGAAACTGAACAATCATCACCCGAAAAATATTGGCGTAGGTAATTCCTTCTGGAACAGGCAGCATTGGCAAACAACACAAAAGCTGTTTTAATGATGTAGCCGCAGAACTGGGTGAATGACTAGTGGAAAATAACTCAAAAATGTGGCGTTTGAGTTCTGGGTTTTGTTCATAAAGTACGCTATTGGGCATAATTTCCACAAACTTTTCAGGATTAATTAACCCAGTTAGGGGTATGACTTTACTATTAACTTTGAGTGCATAAGCCATTGCCAAACAATCGGGATGACAAGGAACAGGTAAAATATCTTCTGGTTTAAAATAAGGACTTTGTTGTAAAATTGACTTGCGGACTTCGGTGAGCGTGTACCTGTCTCGCTTGGGATCAAAGCCTTGCAAGCGTCCAGCCGCTTGCATTGGTTGAAACGTCACTCCACGTACACAAGGCTGTTGCAAAGCATACTCAATTATTTTGCCGATTTCGTGGTCATTCAACCCTTTTTTCAGGGTGACAACGAGAGTAGTAGAAATATTATATTGGTTGAGGTGAGCGATCGCCATTTCTCTGACACTACGCAAATCTACACCCCGCAAATCTTTTAGGGCTTCTGCCTCAAAGCTATCAAATTGCAGATATACTTCTATACCAGGCATGTATTGACTCAGGCGACGGCAAAAAGTTTTATCTTTAGCAATTCGCACACCATTGGTATTAATCATTAAATGTTTAATCGGCCTGCTTTTCGCAAGCTCCATAATTTCAAAAAACTCTGGATGAAGCGTCGGTTCTCCACCACTCAACTGCACAATTTGCGGTTCTCCCTCATTCGCCACCACCGCATCAATCATGGTTTCAATTTCTGCTAAACTGCGATGACGTCTAGGTTGATGAGAAATCTCAGAAAATTCTTCCGCACCGGAATCAGCATAGCAAATTGGGCAAGAAAGATTGCATTTATCTGTGACTTCTATTAAAGTTAAACAACTATGCTGTTCATGATCTGGACATAGCCCACAATCATAAGGACAACCATATTTGATTGGTGTATTAAACTTGAGTGGCATATCTCCTGGCTTGATAAATTCCAGGGACTTTTTGTAATATTCAACATCATCAGCAATTAAAACTTCTTCTCGTCCGTGGGTGGGACAATGTTTAATTAAGTAAACGCGATCGTCTTGGAAAATGATTTTTGCTTCTACCTTAACGAGACACTTTGAACAAACGCTATTTGTTAAAGCATAAAATAGGTAATTGCGAGTAGGCATGGTGCAGAAGTTTGTTTTTAATCTTACACCAATAAAGAATAGTAAGTTCTTCGTAGTAGCGAATGGTTTTAACTCCTACTTATTTAGTAAGATGTACAACAAAAAAAACCGTATAGTTTACTCTGTATCTCTCTCATTTGTATTAGAAATTTGTACAAGAAAGTTTGCCCAGCGTTGGGGAAGGTTTGTAAACAAAGGCGTTGCTGGCTAGTTATCAAGCTCACGCTGGGCGCAGATGCTCCCGCTTAGTCATGCTGAAATCTGTGTAGAAAACTGCTGTGTACCAAGAGCATTGGATGGCTCTACTTCAATCACACCGCGAAACATATTCATCCCGCAGGTAAAAGTGTAAGTTCCTGGTTGGTTGGGAGTGAACTCAATCGTAGTAACCTGGTTTAGGGGTAACTCTTGGGCAATGTGGAAATCAGGAAATCGGATTTCTTCAAGGCAACTACTGGGGTCTAGGCGGTAGAAGTTGAGCCGGACTCTTTGACCTGTATTAACTACAACTTGGCTTGGTTCATAACCACCATCAACGGTAATTGTTATCTCCTGAATACCCTGCTTTGATTGTGCTTTTTGCGATTTTGGCTTACTCAGCAGAAACCACCATAACTCCAGTCCTATCAATCCTAATCCACCAGCAGTAACGGCTGCTTTTGCCCATATGGGTTGTTCCATGCGACGGAACTGACTTGTTTGCTGTGTTTGAGATGGTTGCATCTGTTCGTGGGACATCTGTGCAACTGCTTTGTGAGAAGTAATTCCAAACACCAATCCCAAACTCGCAACACTGCTAATGATTGCTATTTTGTTCATTATTTAAACGTCTCCGTTGGCTCAGGTAACTACACTGCAAGTTATGCTAATGCGCCCCAAATAGCTCCAAGTAAAAATCCAAATCCTGCTAAGGTTGCAAAAAATGTTACTTTTTTAAGCATTGTTACTAATCTCTGTGATTTATTCAACCAATTGTTTTGGTTCGAAAATTACGCAAACGTAGTGCATTCGTGACTACCGACACGGAGCTAAACGCCATTGCTGCACCTGCAATAATCGGACTGAGCAGCCAACCGAAGAAGGGGAAAAGAATTCCTGCTGCAATTGGAATACCAGCGATGTTATAAATAAAGGCAAAAAAGAGATTCTGACGAATGTTGCGAATCGTAGCACGAGAGAGTTGAATGGCGGTGACAATCCCGTGTAAATCCCCGGAGATGAGGGTGATGTCACTAGCCGCGATCGCCACATCTGTTCCTGTACCAATTGCCATCCCGACATCAGCTTGAGCCAGGGCCGGTGCATCATTAATGCCATCTCCAACCATTGCTACAATTTTGCCTTCCAACTGAAGCTGCTCAACAGTCTCGGCTTTCTGATCCGGGCGCACTTCAGCAAAAACTCGCTTGATGCCCACTTCACGCGCAATAACTTCGGCAGTGCGGCGATTGTCTCCAGTCAACATCACTACTTCCAATCCCATTTTTTGCAATACTCGAATCGCGTTCACGGAAGATGGTTTCACCGCATCAGCAATGCCCATAATTCCTTGGATTTTGCTATTTACTGCAATCCATATCACCGTCTTACCAAGATACTCCAAGCGATCCCAATGTTCCTGCAATGCACCTGTATCAATACCTAACTCATTCATCCAACGGTGGGTGCCAATTTGTACCCATTGATTTGACACGTACCCTTGCACACCACTACCGGCCATCGCTTCAAAATCCTGTGTATCAGTTAACTCTACACCTTGAGATTGAGCATAATTGACAACTGCTTCAGCCAAAGGATGTTCTGAATTGCGTTCGACAGATGCTGCAAGGCGCAGAAGATTTAGCTCATTGCCATTGGCGGTACCATTAACGGTTACAAAATCGGTGACAGTCGGCTTACCTTGCGTAATTGTACCCGTTTTGTCGAGAACAACAGTCTTAAGCTTGTGCGCGAGTTCCAGACTTTCTGCCCCTTTAATGAGAATACCATTTTCTGCACCCTTGCCTGTTCCCACCATGATTGAAGTCGGCGTTGCCAAGCCAAGCGCACACGGACAAGCAATGATTAATACACCTACAGTGGTAATTAGTGCCATCGTCACATTGCCCATAATGTTATACCAAATGATGAAAGTGGCGATCGCGATCGCAATTACAGCAGGTACAAACCATCCAGTAACTTGGTCAGCTAATCGCTGAATCGGTGCTTTTGAACCTTGCGCTTGCTGCACTAGCTTGACAATCTGCGCCAAGAATGTATCTTTACCCACTCGTGTTGCTCGAAATTTGAAGCTACCAGTTTTGTTGATGGTGGCTCCAATCACTTCATCACCCTGTTGCTTTTTCACAGGTACACTTTCACCTGTTACCATGGCCTCATCAATAGTCGAGGAGCCATCAATAATTTCCCCATCCACCGGAATCTTTTCACCCGGACGCACTAAAACAATATCGCCTTCAATTACTTCAGCGAGTGGGATGTCTACCTCTTGGCGATCGCGAATCACACGAGCAGTTTTAGCTTGCAAGCCTACAAGTTTACGAATTGCTTGGGAAGTTTGTCCTTTAGCACGATTTTCCAGCAGTCGTCCCAGCAAAATTAAAGTGATAATAACTACAGCTGCTTCATAGTAAACATCAGGCGGCAATCCTTGCTTAGTGAAGAACCCAGGCAAGAAGGTGGGGAAGAGAGAATACAGATAAGCGGCGCCTGTACCAATTGCTACTAAAGTATCCATTGTTGCCGTGTGACGTTTCAAAGCTTTCCAAGCATTGATAAAGAAAGATGCACCACACCAAAACAGCACTGGAGTTGACAGTACCAACTGTAACCAAGGATTGTGCATCCACATGGGAATAAAGGGAATGGACAACCCTGTCATCATTGGTAGCGAACCAATGACTAGAATGGCGCTGATAATGCTGCTAACCCAAACTTTTATAACTAACGCTCGATTTTCTGCTTGGCGTACCTGCTGTTCTGCATCATCTGTGGTAAATAAATCATCGTCTTGTACGGGTATTGCAGAGTATCCCACCGCATCTACCGCATCGCAAATTGCTTCTGGGTCAGTTTTTCTCTTGTCATAGGTGACAGTGGCTTGCTCTGCCCCAAAGTTGACGCTACACTCATTCACACCCCTGACGGAGCGAATAGCATCTTCAATTGTTTTAGCGCAAGAGGCACAACTCATACCCCGCAGTTTCAGATTTGTGTTTTCCATTGTCAAACCTCCTAGCAATGTCCTGAACTGCTTTTTAATCAACTAATCACATTTTGAAATCTCCATCTCGCTGGAGAGTCAAGGGGTAGTGAGAAAAAATTAGGACTTACGCACTATACAAATTGGCTATTATGTGGACAATAATTGGTTCAAAAACAAGTCCGTTGGTTCACAACACAAGTCTGTTGGTTCAAAAACAAGTCCGTTGGTTCACAACACAAGTCCGTTGGTTCACAACACAAGTCTGTTGGTTCACAACACAAGTCCGTAGCGATCGCACTCGTAAAGCCATCATTACTCGCTTAAAATCGATAATACTCCCAGACAACCAAATATCTTTATGCACATAATAGACAATTTGTATAGTGCGTAAGTTCTAAAAATTTGTGTTTGTGACCAACTAGACACCAGAACATCATCTGGACGACTTGTGATTAATATCTTAGGAAGTGATCTCAGTGGGAGGCTGAAGTTATCAGTGAGCATACAAAAGTGGCTCTACAGAACGCTAAAGAAAAAGGTAAGCACCTCGGTAAAGTACCCTACGGACGGCTATATGTTGCTGGACAAAAAACTTAAAGAGAAACCTGAAGAGCAAGTGGTTTTAAGTGCTATGAAAGATTTAAGATTAGCTGGCAAGAGCTACCAGGCGATCGCTGAATATTTGGATAATGAGGGGATGATCACTAGGAGTGGTAAACCGTGGACACACAGCACAATAAGGAAAATTTTACATAGCTTACCAGGTGATACCGTAGTGTAAACTTTTATGGCTAAATGACTTTCTAGTCTACACACAGTCAACACTTATATTAAGTAGGTACAGGTTATTCGTTAGTTAATCGGAGCGGCGGGATTTGAACCCACGACCTCCACTACCCCAAAGTGGCGCGCTACCAAGCTGCGCTACGCCCCGGACACAACAATTCATCAAAATTGAATTGTTTTATTCAACCCAATAATATTAACAATAAGCGCTGAAATAATCAACTAGTCTACTCAAAAAACTTTCACCATTCCCGCAGCTTGCAATAAACCCGGAACAGCCGCAGCATTCCATTTCCCCTCTGCACAACGATTTGTATTGAGAATAAAGCGCAAACTGTAAGCGTGGGGATAACCTTCTACTTCCATCCACAACAAATCACTTTCGGCTTCGCAGGCAATTTTTTCTTCATCCATTAATTCTGATGTCAGCTGCTGCATTGTATCTGCTAACTGCAACAGTAGCCGACAAAAATCATTTAACTCTGCTTCCGTTAATTCTATCGCCCAATCATCCGTACCCACTAAACCCTTAAACTCTGGCGCTGATGGATTCCAACCGATACGCCAACCAGATCCACTTTTGATGACACGTTCCATACATGAGTTCTATCATGTTCGCTTGAATACTTATAGTGTCGCATAGGCTGGTAAGCAATTAGCCCTTTCCCTTAAACACTAACTTAATTTCCACTGTAAGCATTGACTAATGCTTGCACTAAGGCGTTTCGTTGGTTGCGGGTGAGGCGACGAATAGCAGCGCGATCGCCTTCCAAAGGATTCTTCCGTAAAGTATCATGACCTGGATAGGATGAATCGTACATGAGTTCGTTGGCATTTAAGTAATCAGCCAAAGTTAATTTCCAGTCTAGGCGATAATTTGGCGCACGCCCTTTAAGATAGACATGATACTGAATCAGACGAGTCACTAGGGTACTGTTTTCTGCAACCTTCCCTGTTTCTGTGCTGATGTACTGGTTTTCTTTTGGTAAATCAGGTACTTGTTCATACACTCGCTGCCAAATATCACCTGACCTAATATTTTGAGCATAAGCAGGCGAAGTGGAGAGTAAATTAGCATAGATAGATTGATTTTGATCTAAGCTCAACCAAAACATACCTAACACTAAAATTAACCCCACACCTCTAAAATAGTGGGGAGTAAATAATGCTTGCCAATGCTTAAGCATAGTACACCACACCTTAACACCTTCTTGAAAATAATTTACCTATACTTCTCCGATGATTTCTGGTTGAGTCAGTTCGTCTGACATTTCAATAATTGCCCTTAACACTGGCTTCATCATCATATCATCGTTACTCTCGAAGTCTTCATAACGCCGACGTTTGGCGCGATTTGCCACCTGAACCGTAATGCGGTAACGATTTGAAGCTGCGCTAATCAAATCTTCCGCACGATGCATAATTTGGGTTGGGGTTGTCTCGAACTTAGAACGCTTTAGCATATTTACTGGTTCTTTGGGTCTTTTTTAGTTTAGCAGTATTGTCATAATGTTAAAGGTCAAACAATTTTGGATTTTAGATTGATCATATAGACATATGGTGAAAAATAGAGACGTAGCAATGCTACGTCTCTACATTCTTTGTCGGAGATGTCTAAATAGTCAATGACTTATAAACTAAGTCTGCGTTCCTGGAGGTTAAGCAGCCTTGGTTTGTGTAGCTGCAACTGCTCGTGTTAGGTATTTTTGAAAAATCGGGATACATTTTGTTTATGAAATTTTTAAAAATCATCAGTTTACAAGCTAAAATAAAGCTTTTTTCTGCATTTTAAAACCATTTAGTATTTCTCACTACATTATTATTTAATAATCTTATTAGCCAACAGATAGATACATTCTATTTTGAAAACAATGATAATACTTGAGGTCTATGACCCTAACAAAGGCATTGTTGTTTCTACCGTCGTGATTTTGCGATCGCGGCGGTATTTTTCATGCATTAAGCAATTATTTGTGACGGGATTAAATAGAACATTTGTTTTCCGCAATCTCTGTTCATAAACATTGATTTATTAGAAGTTTTACGATTTGATTCAATTTTAATTAGTTTGTGTACGTTGATACACGATTTTTTAATATTTTACTAACCAATTGGTAGATGTCTAATTTTTTCAAAGTTTAGATAATATTTCATGGATAGATAAACTTGTTTATCGAAAACATCCCTTAACTTAGATTAGAAGGCATTATTCCTCATATGTCGTGGTTTTGTAATCACGACATTATTTTTTATTAACGCGATTATGTACATTTTTTGAAAATAATTTTGTATCAGTAGCTACGCGATTAATTAATATTGTGATTAACAATCGATAGATGAGTGCTACCATTTTAGATTTTGGATTACCCTGCACCGTAGGGCGCAGCCCTTCTCGTATAGTTCCCGACTTTCAGATCACAATTTAGATCATGAGGTTTTTTATTAATTTTGACAAAGATTGCAAAAAAAAAGCGATCGTAGTGAGTTCCGTATACGCGATCGCTTTAATGACTCCTAGATAGGAGTTATCAATAATAATGATTGTATATATTTAATGCCATTAATGATTGCAGTGGCAACCCCCTCATACCTCTAACCCCTCAATGAGGAAAAGATTATTACCCAAGAAATTCAACTCACAGCTAAAGAAATTCAGTAACAGTAAAAACTTCAAAGGAAAACCGAACACAGAAGGAAGCTATTTCATGCTAGAAAGAATAAATTCCCTCCCATAACAGTACAGGAGGGAACAAGTTTGCAATGTTGAAGATGTGACAGGTCAAGCAACAAGTAACATCAGACCTAATCTCAATTAGCTTACGAAATGAGAGTAAGGAAATTCTAAGGATTTTATAGTCTAAGTTAATTACTATAAAAAAAATATCCTCCCTGTTGCCACAGGGGGGAACAACCTTGACTGAAAATAATTATGTATTTGATAAACTTAGTAAATAATAATAAGAAAATTATAAGAATTTTATCTGAAAACAAAAAACCAAAATTCTAGCCCTTTCAATCCCGCCTCAGAATTAATTCTGAGGCTAATAGCATAAGTCCGTTAAAACGGACTCAAACATCGTCCTAGTCAGATTTATCTGACTCAGGACTTACGCAAGATGTGGCCGAAAACCTTATTCTTGCGTAGCGGTAATTCATGAATTACCGCAAATGCGCGTTATGTTTTGCCTTAACAGTTTTGTTCGCAAGCACCAATACTTACCCAACTACTAGAACCATCTTGCCAATGCTCTTTTTTCCAAATAGGGGCATTGTGTTTGAGAGTGTCGATAACATCGCGACAAGCTTCAAAGGCTTCCGACCGATGAGGACAGCCCACTGCCACTAAAACACTAATTTCGCCAATTCGCAGATGTCCAATGCGATGGTGAATGACTACACAATTTACATCAGTCCATTTTTGCCGAATCTCGGCAGCAATTTGATAGAAAACTCGCAAAGCCATTGGTTCATAAGCTTGGTATTCCAGGGCAATCACAGGTTTACCATCAGTTTGATTGCGAACAGTACCACTCATTACCACTACTGCTCCATTTGCTGGCGATCCAGCTAATTGGTAGATTTCTTCAACTAGCAATGGTGCAAAGGTAATGGCAAAGCTATCTTCAGATTTAGGTTTGATAGGAAAGGTAAATGTTGTTGTCATAGCAGTGGGATCGGGGATTGGGGAGCGGGGACAAGGGAAGGGGGACAAGGAGGACAAGGAGGACAGGGGGGACAACTAATCAGTGAACAGTGAACAGTGAACAGTGAACAGTTTAATTTGATAACTGATAACTGATAACTGATAACTGATAACTGATTCATCCCCGATCCCTGAAAATTTATTGATACAAGCTTAATTTTCATCTAAAGCGCCATTTTTGCGATCTTATGTCAGCTTGGAACAAAAATCATCTATCAAAAAATGCTGACACAATGCACAATTTTGCAATATTTTAAGTAATTTTACTCAATTTTTTATCTTATTTTGTCATCTTCCCTAAGGCATATTACTATAGGTTAAGTGACAAAGTTGGCTAATTATCCTTGATTTTAGATGACTGGATAGTACTTGACCTCAATACCAGCTAAATTAATCACTTGGTAAATCAGCAAGCGAATTTCCGTTGGGCTTGCAAAAGACACTCATGACTGATCTCCCCCTTTAATTTCTTACCGCCCTACTTTAGTCATCTTAACAAGAGCAAGTTACACAAAGGCAAGCCGTAAATCAGCAATAGTGGGAAAACGTCTCATGATAACTTTAGTGCCTAATAATGAAGTGAAGAGGCTTGAAGCTCTTCATGAGTATCAAATTTTAGACACTCTACCAGAACAAGTGTTTGACGATTTAGCGTTTTTAGCGGCTCAAGTTTGTCAAACACCGATCGCTCTAATTAATTTGATTGATGCCAAGCGTCAGTGGTTCAAGGCTAAGGTGGGAATAGATGTAACGGAAATGCCCAGAGATATCGGCTTTGGTTCCATTTGTATGAACTTAGGCGATGTTTTGATTATTCCTGACACCTTGGCTGATGAACGTTTTGCGAATAATCCTGTAGTCACGTCTTACCCGTATATAAGATTTTATAGTGGTGTACCTTTGATAACACCAGAAGGAATGCCAATAGGCGCACTGTGTATAGCAGATCACGTTCCAAAAGAAATTAACTTAAACCAAATAGAAGCATTACAAGCTATTGGTCGCTTGGTCATTAGACAATTAGAATTACGGCGAAATCTCTCCGAATTAAGCAGTATAAAAACTGAATACAAAGACTCGCAAATAGCACTACAACAAAGTGAATGTACCATCCGTAGTTTCTTTGACAGTGCGCCCATGATGATGGGAATTGTGGAACTTCAAGGTAATGACATTGTACATATTTCTGATAACGCCACTAGTGCCAAATTTTTTGGAAGAACTCCAGAGGCGATGCAAAAGCGTTTTGCTACTGAGTTAGGTGTTCCGCAAGAATATGTGAATGAGTGGATTAATTATTACCGTGAAGCTGAATATACTAAATTACCTGTCAGCTTTGAATATGTTCACGACCACCCTCAAGGTAAAAAATGGCTGAGAAGTACAGTTTCATCAATTGGCGCATGTTGTGGTTGTACTTCACAATTTGCTTACGTAGTAGAAGACATTACTGAGCGGAAACTAGCCGAAGAACATCTCCGTTGCCAAGAAGCCTTATTACGTTCTATGACAAGCGTTTCACCACTAGCATTTTATGTTGTAGATAATCGTACAGACAATATTTTATATTTTAACGATCGCTTTTGTGAAATTTGGGGTATTCAACACCTCAAAACATTCATGGAACGTGGTCAATTAAAAAATCAAGATATCATTCCCGATTGCTTACAATTAATATTAGACATTCCTGCTTTTGCCGAGTCGTGTAAACCTTTGCAAAGCGAAGACAACCAATGTGTTGTTGAAGACGAAATTTTGTTTACAGATGGGCGGATCGTGCGACGGTTCTCAACTCAAGTTCGTGATGCCAATGATCGATATTTTGGACGTTTATATATTTTTGAGGATATCACTGCTCGCAAACAAGCAGAACAACAACTGCGCGAACAAGCTGCATTACTGGATATCGCCACTGATGCCATAATGCTCAAAGATTTATCTCATCAGATTTTACTGTGGAATAGAAGTGCAGAAAATCTTTACGGCTGGCGATCGCAAGAGGCTATAGGTAAGTATGCTGATGAACTTTTATTTAACGAACCATTATTACTACGAGAAATTCATAACACAGTTCTAGAATCTGGTTTTTGGCAGGGTGAATTACAAAAAATTAGTAAATCTGGTAAACAAATCATTGTTGAAAGTCGTTGGACGCTGGTAAAAGATGAGCATAATCAACCAAAATCGATCCTTGTTGTTGACACAGATATTACTCAAAAGAAACAATTAGAAAAACAATTTTTACGCGCTCAACGCATGGAGAGTATTGGTACTCTTGCTAGTGGTATAGCTCACGATTTAAATAATGTCCTATCGCCAATTTTGATGTCGGTACAATTGCTGCAAATGAAATGTGAAGACCGACGCGATCGCCAAATCTTATCAATAGTAGAAAATAATGCCAAACGTGGTGCAAGTCTAGTCAAACAAGTACTGTCATTTGCCAGAGGAATAGAAGGCGATCGCACTGTTTTACAAGTCAAACACCTGATTTTGGAAATGAAACAAATTGTTGAACAAACATTTCCGAAATCAATTACTGTCAACACCGAAATTCAACCAGATTTGTGGAATGTTTGTGGAGATAGTACCCAACTGCATCAAGTACTAATGAACTTGTGTCTTAATGCTCGTGATGCAATGTCCACAAGTGGAACTTTAACCATTTCTGCTGATAATATTGTTATTGATGAAAATTATGCCAGAATGCATCTTGATGCACAAATAGGTTCCTATATCGTGATCAAAGTTACTGATACAGGAGTCGGTATTTCTAATGAACTATTAGACAGAATTTTTGAGCCATTTTTTACAACTAAAGAATTTGGGAAAGGTACAGGACTAGGTCTATCCACAGTCATGGGTATTGTCAAAGGTCATGGTGGTTTTATCAGTGTTTCTAGTACTATTGGTAAAGGTACAAAATTTAAAGTGTATTTACCAGCAATTCAAACACACATAGAACTACCGTCAGATGATTTGCAAATGCCAAGAGGCGAGGGACAATGGATCTTGGTTGTAGATGACGAAGTGGCTGTCAGAGAAATTACAGCAACTTCTTTAGAAAATCACAACTACAAAGTTATCACTGCAAGTGATGGTATTGAAGCTGTGGCACTTTATGCCCAATACAAAGACAAAATCAGTGCAGCAATTATAGATATGATGATGCCAAATATGGATGGCACAACCACTATTAACACATTGCTGAAAATGAATCCGCTTTTACGTATTATTGCTGTCAGTGGATTAGCTACAGGTGAACAAGTTTTACTCAATCACAAGACAACGCATACAGTTTTCTTGCCCAAACCTTATACTGCACAGGAATTATTAAAAACATTACATATGGTCATTTGTCAATAGTCATTTGTCAGTGGTTATTGGTCATTTGTAAGAGTTGCAGCGATTTGATGTTTCTTAAGATAGTTATGTTTATTCCACCTAGCTTGAAAATGGGGTGTAGGGTGTAGAAGTGTAACATCAAGGAATAATTGGTCAGGGCTACTTACTTAATAGTTAATATTTATATAGATAATATTGACAAAATTTAAATATCAACTCACAAATTAACCAATCTCTAACTATAAACTAATGACCAATGACCAATGACAAATGACTATTGACAAATGACTATTGACAAATGACAAATATAATTTTGGTTGTCGATGATGACGATTTGATACGCAGGCAATTACATCAATTGCTAGCAACAGCAGACTATGAGGTGATAGAAGCGAGTAGTGGTGAGGAAGCCTTAGCTGTTTATACTCAACAGCAACCAAAATTAGTGCTGCTAGATGCTTTGATGTCAGGTATGGATGGGTTTAGCTGCTGCGCCCAATTAAAAGCACTTCCTGGTGGCGATCGCACACCCATATTAATGGTTACAGGTCTTGCTGACCAAGAATCTATCGAAAAGGCTTTTGCGGTAGGTGCAGCAGATTTGATTACCAAACCCATTAAATGGCCAATTTTGCATCAACGAGTACAGCGTCTTTTAGAAGCTAGTAGTGCAATGCAAACACTACAGCAACAAACTAAACAGCAGATTCTAGTAGCAGAACTCAGTCAACAAGCACTAGCTGGTGTAGATTTAATCTTGCTGATGCAGCAAGCCGTTACCTTTGTTGCCGAATGTCTAGAGGTAGAGTATTGTAAAGTCTTGGAACTGCTACCAGATGGAAATAACTTGCTGCTACGGGCGGGAGTAGGTTGGCAACCAGGTCTGGTAGAACAGGCAATTGTTAGTGCAGGTATAAATTCTCAAGCGGGTTACACTCTAGTTTCTAACGACCCAGTTATTGTAGAAGACCTCCGCACAGAAACCCGTTTCACAGGACCACAACTGCTAATAGACCATCAAGTAATTAGCGGTTTTTCGGTGATTATTCATGGTAAAGATCGTCCTTTTGGTGTTTTGGGCGCACACACAACTAAACATCGCATTTTCAGCAATGATGACATTTACTTTTTGCAAGCAACTGCTAACGTTTTAGCTACGGCGATCGAACGCCAAAGGGTTGAAGACGCACTGAAAGAAAGTGAACAACGTTGGCATTTAGCTTTACGGGGTAATAATGATGGTATTTGGGATTGGAATGTCAAAACCAACGAGGTTTTCTATTCCACACGCTGGAAAGAAATGCTTGGTTACGAAGAACAGGAAATTTCCAACCATTTGGATGAATGGTCAAATCGAGTACACCCTAATGATATAGGCTGGGTGAGACAACTTGTCCAAGATCACTTTGAGCAAAAAACTCCTTTTTACATCAGTGAATATCGTATTCTTTGTAAAGACGGCACTTACAAATGGATTTTGGATCGCGGTCAAGCGCTGTGGAATGATCAAGGTGACGTTGTACGGATGGCAGGTTCCCATAGCGATATTACCGAACGTAAGCTAGCAGAAGAAAATTTGCGTCAGAGTGAGGAACGCTTTCAATTCCTAGCTCGTGCGACCACAGATGTAGTTTGGGACTGGGATATACTCAAAGACTACGTCTGGTGGAATAACAATGTCCAAACACTGTTTGGTTATTTACCAGAGCAAATCGGCAATAACGCTAATTGGTGGTATGAATGCATACACCCAGATGATAGACAGAGAATCTTTACTGATATTCATGCTGTCATAGAAAGTCAACAACAAGTTTGGGCTAATGAATACCGCTTTTGCCGTAGTGATGGTTCTTATGCATACATCTTTGACCGCAGTTACATTGTCCGCGATCGCACGGGTAATCCTGTACGCATGATCGGAGCCATGATGGATATTAGCGGTCGCAAACGCGTACAAGAAGAATTACAGCGTCAAAACATGCGATCGCGTTTGTTTGCTGATATCACTCTCAGAATTCGCCAGTCATTACAAATCGATGAAATTCTTCAAACTAGTGTTACAGAGGTACAAAAACTCCTAAACGCCGACCGAGTTGTCATTTTTAAGTTGCTGTCTGAAGGTAATGGAAGTGTAGTTAAAGAAGCAGTCGTTCCTGGTTTCCCTGTAATTATCGGAGAAAACATCATTGACCCTTGCTTTCACGAAGCATACATTGATAAATACAAAACTGGGCGAGTTGGGATCATTACCAATGTCGAAGAAGGTAATCTTGAGCCTTGCTACCTAGAAATGTTGCAAAGATATGCAATCAAAGCTAACCTTGTTGTCCCCATTCTCCAACATAATAAACTATGGGGGCTATTGATTGCTCATCAGTGCGCCCATCCCCGTGATTGGAATGAATGGGAAACAGAACTATTGCGACAACTAGCAGACCAAATGGGTATTGCTCTTGGTCAAGCTAAACTCTTAGAACAAGAAAGGCGTCAACGGGAAGAACTTAGCCGTTCTAACAACGAGCTACAAGAATTCGCCTTTGTGGCTTCTCATGATTTACAAGAACCACTACGAAAAATCAAAACCTTTGGCGATCGCCTCAAAGCTAGCTGTGGTGATGTCCTCTCGGAACAAGGACATGACTATCTTGAGCGGATACAAAATGCAGCTCGCCGGATGCAGATTTTAATAGAAGATCTATTAAGCCTTTCACGAGTCACCACTAGGGCGCAGCCTTTTGTCTCAGTGGATCTTTTGCTGTTAACACAAGAAGTCTTGTCTGATTTAGAAATTAGTGTTCAGCAAACCGGAGCAAAGATAGAAATAGGTAAATTATCCACTATCAACGCCGACCCGTTGCAAATACGACAATTGTTACAAAATTTAATTGTTAACGCTCTGAAGTTTCACCGCCCAGAAATAACGCCAATTGTAAAAATTTATAGCCAAGTCTTATCAGAACCATCAGAACATAGTAATACCGAAAAATGCGAAATTATTGTCGAAGATAACGGTATAGGGTTTAATGAGAAATACTTAGACCGTATTTTCAATGTCTTTCAGCGCCTACATGGTCGTAGTGAGTATGATGGCACTGGTATAGGGTTAGCAATCTGCCGAAAAATAGTCGAGCGTCATCACGGAAGCATTACCGCTAAAAGTGAGCCAGGGCAAGGAGCAAAATTTATTGTCACTTTGCCAATTCATCCCCATTCCTAATTTTTCTGTTCCTCATCGGTTTATTATATCTCCATATAAAAGTTTTTTATTAAACGTGCTTAAATCCCCATCTCTTTTTGGGTGGGGCGATTGACATTCAATTTCTAGCAATTGATTTGTTTCAATTTAATAATGAATTAATCCTAATCAACATCACAAAGGAGAAAATGCAGAGTGAAGGGTCGGCAAACAACCGTCACGATCTTAATGGCTGATGATGATGAGGACGACTACATGTTAGTTCGTGAAGCATTGGCAGAAAGCCGCTTGGCTATTGATCTACGCATCGTTCGCGATGGAGAGGAGTTAATGGATTATCTGTATCGACAAGGTCGGTATGCTGATCCTAATATTTCACCTCATCCCGGTCTGATTCTGTTAGATTTAAATATGCCTAAAAAAGATGGTCGTGAGGCACTTAGAGAAATTAAAAATGATCCAGAGCTAAGGTCAATTCCCGTTGTAGTACTAACTACCTCAAAAGCTGAGGAAGATATTTATCGTACCTATAATTTGGGAGCGAATTCATTTATTATTAAACCCGTGACATTCGCAGCCTTAGTGGAGGTAATGAAGGCTATAGGAAAATATTGGTTTGAAATTGTAGAACTACCGCTATGAGCGTGGGAGGGAGCAATGAAAAACAACCTGATCAAAGTTCTGCTGATTGATGATGATGAAGATGACTATATATTAACTCGTGATTGGTTTAGAGAATTTCAAGTAGCTTCTTGTGCTTTGGAATGGGTAAATAGCTATCAAGCTGGCAAGGATGGGATGCTCACGGGGCAATATGATGTTTATCTTGTAGATTATCGTTTAGGCGAAGGTAACGGATTAGAACTATTACGTGAAGCTATTAATAATGGCTGTGCAGCCCCAATTATTTTTCTCACAGGTCAAGGAGACAGAGAAATAGATATTGAGGCCATGAAAGCTGGAGCCGCAGATTATCTAGAAAAAAGCCAATTAGCAGCCCCTTTACTTGAGCGTTCTATTCGCTATGCTTTAGAACGTAAACAAAATGAGAAAAAAATCCGGGAACAAGCCGCCCTGTTAGATGTGGCTACTGATGCTATTTTTGTACAGGATTTAGATCACAAAATATTATTTTGGAATAAAGCCGCCGAACTTCTTTATCAATGGAAAAAAGAAGAGGCTATTGGGAAAAAAGCCTTGGAACTTTGGCAAGAAAAAGACTTATCAAAATTACAAACAGCCTTCCCCATTTTGATGAAAAATTTTGCCTGGGAAGGAGAATTACAGCAAATCACAAAGACAGGTCAAGAAATAACAGTTGAAAGCCGTTGGACACTCGTCAAAGATTTTGACCATAGAACTCAATGTTTTTTAGTTGTAAATACTGATATTACCCAAAAAAAACTATTAGAATCTCAATTTTTACGCGCCCAAAGATTAGAAAGTATAGGTACTCTGGCTAGCGGTATTGCCCATGACCTTAATAATGTCCTAGCACCAATATTAATGACAGCACAACTATTAGAATCACAACTGAATGATGAGCGCAGTAAAAGACTTTTACCCATTTTAATTACTAATGCCAAACGAGGAGCAAATTTAGTCAAGCAAGTATTATCTTTTACTCGTGGGATGGAAGGCGATCGCACCTTGCTGCAATTCAAGCACATAGTCAGAGAAATTCAGCAAGTGATGAAAGAAACATTCCCGAAATCTATAGAAGTTTCTACCTCCATCCCAGCAAACCTCTGGACTATATATGGTGATCCTACGCAACTCCATCAAGTACTGATGAATTTGTGTGTCAATGCCCGTGATGCTATGCCTATGGGTGGTAGTTTAGGTATCTCTGGCGAAAATTTTTTAGTAGACGAAAATTATGCCAGAATGCATTTTGACGCGCGAATTGGTGCTTATGTAGCTATTACCGTTTGTGATACGGGAGTCGGTATTACTCCTGAAATATTGGATCGAATATTTGAACCATTTTATACAACAAAAGAATTTGGTAAAGGAACTGGTCTTGGTCTTTCTACAGTGCTGGGAATTGTCAAAAGTCATGGCGGTTTTATCAATGTCTACAGTGAAATTGGCAAGGGTAGTCAATTTAAAGTGTTTTTACCAGCACAACAGATACCCGAAACTACAGAAGAACCAGAAAAAGAGTTACCCAGTGGTAATGGTGAATTAATTTTGGTCGTTGACGATGAAGATTCAATTCGCGACATCACCAAAACATCCTTGGAGACTCATAATTATAAAGCAATCACAGCCTGCGATGGCATTGAAGCGATCGCTCTTTATGCAGAATATCGCGACAAAATATCTGTAGTATTAACAGATATGCTCATGCCCTCTATGGATGGACTGACAACCATTCGCACCTTGAAAAAAATAAATCCCCAAGTCAAAATTATCGCCGTCAGTGGACTAGCATCCACCGAAAAGGTGAACGCCGCCACAGACATAGGTGTCAAAGCATTTTTATCCAAACCCTACACCGCCAAGCAATTATTGCAAACCATTGGCGTAGTCAAAAGTGGAAAATAGTTGGGGGAAGGGGATCGGGGATTCTCCAGAGGAGACGCTACTTTGTAGACGCGTCAGCGGCTTCTCATAGAGTACGGGGATCGGGGATTGGGGATCGGGGAAAAGGGAGTGTGGGGAGTGAATAACTAATGACTAATGACTAATGACTAATGACTAATAACTCTGAAATTTTAGCTGTAAATGACGCATTTTATCGTGCGTTTGAAAAAAAAGATATTGAGGCTATGAGTGCAGTTTGGTCTCAAGGGACGGGTAGTCTTTGTGTTCATCCGGGTTGGAATATACTCCGGGGTTGGAAAGCAATTTCTACCTCTTGGGAGAAGATTTTTAAAAATACGCTTTATATTGAAATAAATACCGAAATAATGACTGTTGAAATCCGCGATCATCTTGCTTATATTGTGTTAGTAGAAAATGTCATGCAAGTGATTAACGGTAGGAAAATTGAAGCGCGATCGCTTGCTACGAATATATTTGAATTTCTTGGTGGAAAATGGTACTTAATACACCATCACGCCAGCCCAATTATGCGATGAGGTGCGTTAACTTAGTGGTATCACTATCACTATCACAAAGTAATGAAAAGAATCTGGGTATTGATGTGCCTGGGAACATTGGTATTTATTCTGTTCTGGGGTGGTTTGTTTTCTCATCCTGCTGCATCGCAACAAATAGAATCTCGTCTGAATAATCTAGAAGCAGATTTTAATCGCTTGGAGTCACAAGTAAATCAACTTCAATCTCAGCTATTAAACCGTCCTTCTTCATCACGAAGAACAACCATCACTCTATCACCACCTTCTCGGCGTAATCTCTCCCAACAAAAAGATCCTATGTTTGATAGACTGGCTACATTAGTAGTTGAAGTCAAACGGCAAGTCCAAAAGTTGGAACAGCGAGTTACTCAATTAGAGTCCCGTTAAAAATAGAATAATCAATTTATACGACTCAAATTCATTCAAACAGTCTGCTTAAGCAGACTTTAGTTATGAAACTCCAATTTGAGCCGACGCGTTTATTTAAAATTTTTGAAAACATAAAAATGACTACAGGAATTTGGATATATTGTAAAAGCTGTGTTTACAATCCCAAAGAACGCACTGGG
The DNA here is from genome assembly GCF_004323185.1 of Westiellopsis prolifica IICB1. GTDB lineage: Bacteria > Cyanobacteriota > Cyanobacteriia > Cyanobacteriales > Nostocaceae > Pelatocladus > Pelatocladus prolificus_A. The sequence continues at coordinate 298,493 of NZ_NAPS01000001.1, read as the reverse complement.
AAAAATGCTTGTCCGTTCAATTTCTTTTATTGGAATTTTCTTGAGAAGCACCGAGAGAAGTTACAAAATCAGGGGCGGATGAGTTTTATATTGAAGAATTTGGATAAGATGTCTGAGGAAGAATTATCAGATATTCGGCAACAAGTGCAAGATTGGCATAAAACTTAAACCCGAAAAATTGGAAATGATGTACCCTAAAGTCTGGCCTGCACAAAAGGCGAAATATAGTTAGTGAATAAATAAATTAGAAGTTGTTTTTCCCTACTAACCACCAACTACTAACCAATTTAAAATCTTTGTCCAGTAAAAATTGATCGCACTTCGCCATTGCGACGAATGATTGCTTCTTTGTTCGCAACATCTACTAGTGTCCAACCACTAGAACCAATGCTTTCACCGATATCAATGCGCTGAGTCACACCATTAACTTGAAATAAAGCAGCAGATTTGGATTTATTCTCTGACTCTAGCAATCCCTCAAGGATATGGGTAGGAGGAGGAGCAGATGCAACAGCTGTCAGTTCTGTTTTTACTGGTACTGGTGTTGGCTGTTGATTGGTGGTTGGTTTGGTTGCTTGTGTGACTGTAATTGGTGCAGTTTTTACGTCTATGGGTTTCAGGGTTGGTTGCACTACTGCTAAGACGTTCGCAGGTTTAGTTGGTTTTATATCAGTTTTCGGAGAAGGTTTGACGACAGATGTAGGTTTTTTAGGTGTATTTGTTGTCTTTTGATGAATAGCAGATGGAATTGGTGGCAAAGTTGTGCTAGTACTACCAGAAACTTTTGGAGGTACGTAGCGCATTGGTAATGGCGCTTGATAAACAGGGATATAGATGCGTTCAACAACGTTTGGGGAACGACTCGAAGTTGGAGATGTGTTGTTAGCGGTCAAAACTGGTGGTAGGTTAGCAGCAGGAGATTGATCATTCCTGACATAAGCCAAGGCTGTGCGGTTTGTTGTGACTGCGGGTGTGAGTGCAACATTGACAGGCTTAATATCAGTTTTGGCTTCTTGTCTGTCTATGGCTGCAAGCGAACCCAACATATAATTCACAAAATCTGCTTCTATTTCTGCTTTTGTGGGTAATTTTGGTTGGGGTGCTTCTAAAGCTTGCTGAAAAGAGGTTAATTTGGTGTGGTTGAATAAACCAGAGTTTATTAACCAGACAATGGTGGCGATCGCTAATCCTAAGCTTGTTCCCACCTTCAGTATTTTACTTAATGAGTGTCGTGATTTTGGGCGTACTCTCTTGACAACTTTGCTGACAGGAGCAGTATTTACTACTACTGCATTGGGATTGTTTTTGTAGTGCGACACTGTTTGTAGGCTTCGCCATGGTTTATTTGGCAAGACCATTGGCGGTATCTTTACTGTTTGGAGATGCGTGTGTGTTTGCTGCACCGTGTCCGAAGGTAGATTGGGGCTACCATCCAAAATCGAGTCTATCTCGGCAAATAGATCATCCATAAACCCATCGGCGTAGGTTTCTATCGTCCAAGGTTCACTGGCGATTAATTCATCTGATGGTTCTGGAATAATAAGATTTGTGCTGGCTTGTTGAGACATAACGATTTTCAGTTTTAGCTTCGTCGGGGAACCAATTACTTCCTAGCCCTATGTGCTGATCTGGGAGCAAACACCAATTACCCGTCTTAGTGAGACGAGTTGATCAGGAATTGAGTATTAAATTCGACTTGTAGTCAGGATAGTGTATGATTGTGTTCAGTATATACTAGTGTTGTCAATCATACTAAACTATACCCTGATCTACCCTACTACTATACTCCCGCTTCATAAAGTTTTTTGAGAAGCTAAAGCTGAAAAGTCAGTATATGTCTTTGTTTTACGCAATTCTAAATAAATTAACAAAGCATTAATATCTGCTGGATTCACACCACCGATACGTGCGGCTTGACCAATTGTCAACGGTTTTACCTTGGTGAGCTTTTCCCGTGCTTCTTTAGAAAGGGTATCAATTGCTCCGTAATCTAAGTTAGCTGGTAAGTGACGATTGGCTTGACGAGCAATCTGCTCAATTTGATTTTGCTGCCTAGCCAGATAACCAGAGTACTTGATATCAATTTCTGCACCTTCGGTTTCAGCACGATTAAGATTGGGATTTGCCAGTCCGTAGGTGTTGAGGTCTAAATAATGAAAGCCTGGACGCCGTAATAAGTCAGCAAGGGTTATCGAACCTTTGATTGCTTGTCCAGTTGCTTGGGCGATCGCTTTGCCTATTTCATCATGTTCTTTTACCCGGATGCTGTGCAAACGTTCTTTTTCGGCGGTGATATTTGCTTGCTTGCGGGTAAATAATTCCCAACGGCGATCGTCAATTAGACCAATTTCTCTTCCCAATGGTGTCAGGCGTTGGTCAGCATTATCAGAACGTAAAATTAAACGATACTCTGACCGACTAGTTAACACCCGGTAAGGCTCCCGCAAGTCTTTTGTACACAAGTCATCAATCAATGTACCGATGTAACTTTCTTCACGCGGAAACACTATCATCGCTTCTTGACGCACAAATCGCGCCGCATTAATTCCCGCCACAATACCTTGGGCTGCGGCTTCCTCGTAGCCAGTTGTACCGTTAATTTGTCCTGCACAAAACAGTCCTGCTATTTTCTTGGTCATCAGTGTGGGAAAACACTGAGTTGCAGGCAAATAATCATACTCAACAGCATAAGCTGGACGTAACATGATACAGTTTTCTAAACCAGGCAGACTCCGCAACATTTGCAATTGCAAGTTTTCTGGTAATCCTGTCGAAAACCCTTGAATATAAAGTTCTGGTATATCTCTACCTTCAGGTTCAATAAATATTTGGTGGCTTTCCTTATCAGCAAAGCGCACAATCTTATCTTCAATACTAGGACAGTAACGCGGCCCTTTTGCTTCTACCCAACCGCCATACACTGGCGACAAGTGGAGATTTTCCCGAATTAGACGATGGGTTTCGGCTGTTGTCCGTGTCATATGACAAGGCATTTGTTCCCTTTCTATCCACACCTGGGGGTCAAAGCTAAACCAACGGACATCTGTATCTCCTGGTTGGGGTTCCAATTTGCCATAGTCTACAGACCGTTTATCAACTCGTGCAGGAGTACCCGTCTTCAACCGACCAGTCTCAAAGCCCAAACGTTGTAGAGTTTCCGTTAACTCAACAGCAGCAAATTCCCCAGCCCTTCCGGCTGACATCGACTTGTTACCAACCCAAATTTTGCCGCCCAAGAATGTACCAGTTGTGAGAATGACTGCTTTGCACTCGAACCCCACACCAAAATAAGTCTGAACACCAATAACTTCATCATTAGCACCCAGTACTAAATCTGTAACCATCCCCTCACGAACAGTTAAATTTTCTTGATTCTCAACAATTCCCTTCATCACCGCCGCGTATTCCCGCTTATCAGTTTGGGCGCGTAATGCCCACACCGCAGGCCCCCGCGAAGAATTGAGAATCCGCTTTTGCAAATAGGTACGGTCTGCTATCTTGCCTATTTCTCCGCCGAGTGCATCTACCTCATGGGTCAACTGAGATTTGGCAGGGCCACCCACTGCTGGGTTACAAGGTTGCCAAGCAATTTTATCTAAGTTGAGTGTCAACAGCATGGTACGGCAACCAAGGCGTGCAGTTGCAAGTGCTGCTTCACAACCAGAGTGACCAGCACCGACGACGATAACATCAAAAGCGTCTTGGAAATCTATAGAATTGTGCATGGTCATAATTAGAAAACACTAGGCTTTGAGATTCTGATCAATTTTAACTTCATAAAATCAAGTAGTCTGCTGAAGCAGACTTTTACTATAAGACTGCGATTTCAATCGCAGGCGGGTTTTTTGAATATTTGGGATGTTCGCAAGAAAACTCAATTGTAAAATCTTTTAAGCTTCATCATAGAGATTTCTTATTGTGTTTTACCAAACTAGAGTTTTGTCAATACTTATCTGCGGTAAATACTTATAAGAAAAATTTACAAAGTTTAATAAGATAGTAATATCCCTTCATAAGTATTTTTGCTCATAAACATGATAGGCGATCAATTTCCCTGGCTCACTACGATTATCCTATTTCCACTAGTGGCTTCCCTAGCGATTCCTTTCGTACCTGACAAAGACGGTAAACGTCTGCGATGGTATACCTTGGGTGTGGGTATCGTGGACTTTTTCTTGATGTGCTGTGGCTTTTGGCAAAATTATGATCCCACCACCGCATCCCTTCAACTTGTGGAGAAGTACACCTGGATACCCCAATTGGGTTTAAACTGGGCAGTTTCAGTGGATGGGTTGTCTGTTCCACTAGTGCTTTTAGCAGGATTTGTAACAACGCTCGCAATTTTTGCAGCCTGGCAGGTCGATCGCAAACCTCGCCTTTTCTATTTCCTGATGTTGGTGCTGTATTCTGCACAGATAGGCGTGTTTGTTGCCCAGGACATGCTGCTGTTGTTTATTATGTGGGAACTAGAACTGGTTCCCGTTTACCTGCTTGTTTCTATTTGGGGTGGACAAAAGCGTCGCTACGCAGCTACAAAGTTCTTGTTGTATACCGCAGCAGCTTCGATTTTTATTCTAGTTGCAGGGCTGGCAATGGCTCTCTACGGCGATAACATGACCTTTGATATGGTCGAATTGGGTATGAAGGATTACCCATTGGGACTTGAACTGTTACTTTATGCAGGATTATTGATTGCTTTTGGCGTCAAGCTAGCTGTTTTCCCCATGCATACCTGGCTACCTGATGCTCATGGTGAGGCTTCTGCACCTGTGTCGATGATTTTGGCAGGTGTACTCCTGAAAATGGGGGGATATGGTTTGATTCGCCTCAATTTAGAACTGTTATCTGATGCTCACGTTTATTTTGCGCCGATCCTAGCTTGTCTGGGTGTTGTCAATATTATCTATGGTGCGTTAAATTCCTTCGCCCAGCCCAATATGAAGCGTCGCCTTGCGTATTCATCGGTGTCTCACATGGGTTTTGTACTGCTGGGTATTGCATCCTTTACAGATTTGGGAATTAGTGGGGCAATGCTACAGATGATTTCCCACGGTTTGATTGCAGCAGCCTTATTCTTCCTTGCAGGCGTAACCTACGATCGCACTCACACATTAATTATGTCAGATATGGGTGGTATTGGTCGAGCGATGCCAAAAGTATTTGCGTTGTTTACAGCTGCTGCAATGGCTTCTTTAGCTCTTCCTGGGATGAGTGGTTTTGTTGGTGAACTTGCAGTTTTTGTTGGCGTAACCACTAGCGACATTTACAGTTCGACTTTCTGTACCGTCATGGTTTTCTTAGCAGCAGTCGGAATCATCCTCACACCAATATACCTCCTCTCAATGCTACGAGAAGTATTCTACGGTTCTGATGCCGCTCCTACCTGTGAAATTACGGATGCAAGCTTGCAAAACCAAGACAATGATGAAGCAGTTTGTTTTGGAACCAACTGCGTCCTACCTACTGAAGCAAAATTTAGCGATGCTAAACCACGGGAAATATTTATCGCTGTTTGCTTTTTGCTGCTAACCATCGGTATTGGTGTTTATCCAAAACTGGCTACTGAAATGTATGATGTAAAGACTGTCGCAGTCAATGCCCAGGTACGCCAATCTTACGTCCAAATCTCTCAAACCAATCCTCAAATATTTGCCAAGGACTTGTTATTTCCTAAATCCACACAATCTAATATAGCGTTGGTTTCAGGAATTGATAAATAATAACCTTGCGATCGCCTTAATAGTTAATATTTACCGAGAACAGGGAAAATATTCCAAAATATGGAAGGGGTTTGATTACCTCTTCCATTATTTTTTTGAACGGGAATAGGGAACGGGGATTGGGGATTAAAAACAATTCATCAAAATCAAGAAGTATATATCCTGCGAGAAAACAACTTAGGAAGCTCAAAGAGCTTCTTCTGTCAACAGCACAGGCTCTGTTAGTGAGTCATAGCCTAATTGTTGAGTAATCCGTTCTCTAGCTAAAGCGCGGTACTCCCAAAAATGTTCCCCCGCAGCACATAGCCCTAAATACATATTGAGAACTTGAGGTTTTGTCAACAGAATTGCCCATAGTTGTCGCCAAAACTGCCAGCGAATTTCAGGTCGCCGTAAGCCCTGATGCCAGATTAATTGAGCAACGAGCCGCAAGCCCTTACCTGGAGAAAATTGCATGGTTTGCTTTCGCTGCTCTAGCGAACCAATACTCAGACATTGCTGAAAACAGCGCTTGAGATAGTTACTCGGTTCATATAACATCCACAAACCTTCTACATACTCTCTAGCGATTTCATGAATGGAGCGGGTGGGGATGAAATTCATTAAGGTATTCTGGTCTCCCACTTCAGTGCCACCAATACCCTTACTTTCTAATAAACGCTGCTCTTTTTGCAGACGGCTCCATAAAGCAGTATTAGGCAAAGCTTGAAGGATGCCCAACATCGGTTGAGGAATACTGGTTTGTGCTACAAAAGCTTGGATTCGTTCTCCTGCTCCTGGACGTTCTCCATCAAAACCAAGGATAAACCCTGCATAGATGAGCATTCCTGCTTCATTAATCTTGCGACAGGCTTCCACGAGAGGATTACGAGTATTTTGCAGTTTTTGTGTTACTTGTAGGCTGTCTTGATCAGGAGTTTCTATGCCGAGAAAAACTGCATAAAAACCTGCTTCATTCATTAATTGCAACAGTTCTTTATCTTCGGCCAAATTCACAGAAGCTTCAGTGATGAAGCTGAAAGGATAGTCGTGCTGCTTCATCCAAGGAATTAACTCTCTTAGGAGGCGTTTGACATTACGCTGATTGCCAATAAAGTTGTCGTCAACTATGAACAGTGACCCTCGCCAGCCTAAATCATAAAGAGTTTGTAACTCAGCTATAGTTTGCTGAGGCTCTTTTGTACGTGGTTTGCGGCCGTAGAGTGTAATAATATCGCAAAACTCGCAGTTGAAGGGGCAACCGCGAGAAAACTGAATAGCCATCATCAAGTAAGCATCCCGTTGCAGCAAGTCAAAACGGGGCATCGGGCTTTGGGTAACATCAGGTTTTTCTAGGGAGCGAAAGATTCCTTGTTCCTTACCTTGGTTGAGGGCTTCCAGAAACTGAGGAACTGTCAACTCCCCCTCATCCAAAATTAAATAATGCGCTCCAGAGTTCAAGACATCTTGTGGGATTGATGTTGGGTAAGGGCCGCCGACTGCCACTTTTTTGCCTAAGCGCACCGCTTTTTTAATTAGGGCATGAAAATCTGGTTTCTGCACTAGCATTGCGGAAAGGATTACAAGGTCACACCACTCCCAATCAGCTTCTGTTTCCAGATTGACGTTGCGATCACAAAATTTAATTTGCCAGTCCTTGGGTAGCAGTGCTGCAACTGTAATAATTCCTAGTGGCGGCAAGACGGCTTTGAGTCCGGCGATTTCCATGAAGCGATCATAAGACCAAAAAGACTGCGGAAACTGAGGGTAGAGCAATAATGCTTTCATAAAATCCTTGTTGCAAAATTTCTGGTATCTCGAACACCCATCAATAGCCAACGCGCTCAGTTCGGGAATTCAAATGCTGCTCAAAAAAAATTAACGCCCATTAATATCTGCACTACAAGTTGGATATATAGCAATGATACAGACACAAAAATCATTAATTTTTTATAGTTGGGCTGTTATAATTGCAACACATCTCTCTGAAGATTTGTCATATCTTCATTAACCGCATTAGCAAACACATTTAAATATTAAAACTAAGAAAACTTTAATTCTCTCTATCTAAAGTAATAAGACTACAGCCTAAAATTTTATTTCTGATTTAATTAAAAGAACCCACATTCCGCACTTCAAAATGTCATACATAAATACTTCAATAAATTTTACAGAAACGCTTATTAGCATTAAGTATTAGTACTGTTTTTTTAGATTTTTGGCGATCGCTATTTAACTACATTATTAGCCCAAATCGTGCAATACAATTATATTACAAAACGAAGCGCGGAATGTGGGTGGTCATCAACGAATCGCACTTTGGATTTTCGTTATCATTCATACTTAGCTATAAATAGTTTACATAACTTTATATAACAGTTGTTGCAACTATCCCGTAATAATTGGCTTGCTATGTTATCTTAAATAAGCGAGAAGTTAATTCGGCGACCGCGTTTGTTTTTAGTATTGACGGGCTTTTTCCTTTTGGTATTTACAGACTTTTCTCCGAAACTTAAATCTCCACACCCTTATGATTTCGGAGACAATTTATGTCAGTTTATGTAGGCAATCTTTCCTATGATGTTACAGAGGATAGTTTGAATGCAGTTTTTGCAGAATATGGTTCTGTAAAGCGGGTTCAGCTACCTACTGACCGTGAAACAGGTCGTGTACGCGGTTTTGGCTTTGTGGAAATGGGTACAGATGCAGAAGAAACAGCTGCAATTGAAGCACTTGATGGTGCTGAGTGGATGGGACGTGACCTTAAAGTGAATAAGGCTAAACCTAAAGAAGATAGAGGTTCATTTGGTGGTCAGCGAAGCTACGGCGGACGTAACCGCTACTAAGCTTTATTGATTTAGCTGTAAACATAGCTGATTAATATAGCACATTAATTCTATTCACTACTGGCTTAAGCACAAATGCTTGAGCCTTTTTAATACAGAATCTGGACTGGGCAACGAAAATTTAAGCTTTCTGAACCAAAACCTAATCTCTGGAGTTCTCTATGTCAGACTCACTCACTCCCCTAGAACCTGCTGTTTTAATCACCATCATTGGTGAAACGGTGCTTAAAGACCGTATTGTTAAGCTCCTAAAAAGCCATAATGTAAGCGGCTACACCATTAGCCAAGTGCAGGGTGAAGGCGGTCACGGAAGACGCTTGGCAGACTTAGCAGGCTACAACACTAATATCGAAATTAAAACAATAGTATCATTAGAAGCATCTGATGCGATCCTTTGTGCGCTAAAACAGGAACAGGGGAAGCACGCCTTAATCGCTTTTCGACACAACATAGAAGCTTTCTATTGATTAATAATTTATTTTTTATAAGAAAGGCTAGCTGAAAACCCGCCCCGAACAGGCGCACAGCGCCGTATTTCGTACTTCAGGCTGCGTGTTGAAAGCTGCCGCAAGGCGTTTTACGCCTGAGTCAATTTGTAGTACAGTTAAGCTTAACAGGAACGGTAATCAACCTGTATAAAAACCTAGCTGCCTAACGGCAATCTGCACCTTGACAATTGAAGATATGGCGTTCTATTCCATAGTTCTAGTTCCTTCCCAGGAATAGGTAAAATCTTCATGGGGACTAGACGATTCTCTAACGAGACGCTAACGCGAACAGAATTTAAATCAAACAAATTTTGGAATATTCAACTACGGTCGGGCAGACCGAAAGTTAAAGCTTGGGGAGAGAACCACCTCTGGGGAACGATACCGCAAGGGATCTAATCTAAGTGGACTCGTTGTAGGCGAAGCCTTCTCGAAGAGTACCAAGAATCCCTTCGCCTTTAGGCAAGGGAGTGTCAAACTGTGCTGTTTTTAGCTAGCAGTTTTTAGTTATTCTTAAATATTCTGATAACTTTTCTTTAAACGCCTTACGTTTTTCAGGATTCTGTTTGTCCTCCAGGCTATACTTTGCCTAGAGGTAAACGTACTTTTTTCGCTCTAATATTCTCCCAGTTATTGACCTATAGTGTCATGTCTGTTCGGGTCTTTTTTCTCCTTTTTTTTATGAGGATCTTTTTTTGGTTTTTTGACTTCTCTATTGCCATTTTTTTTCTTCGACATTATTACTCTCCAATATTAGTAGTCAGTAAAGTAGCTACAATGCTCTACAGGAGTCCAGCTATTAAGTAGTCGAAGTAAGTACCAATTTCACTAGCGTCTTCTCCTGACATCATTGAGACGCTGATATTCTTCATCGCACGAATACTTTCAGCAACGGCTTCAATCGGAGTGCCAAGAGACTTGTACATTTCGCGAGCACCAATGACCCCAATTTCTTGAATTGGAGTGGAATCACCAACTACTATACTGTAAGTGATCAAACGTAAATAGTAATCTATGTCTCGTAGACAAGTTGCAGTCATTTCTTGTCCATAAGCATTACCACCAGGGGAAACAACATCTGGGCGTTTTTGAAACAGCTGGTTTCCAGATTGCTTAACAATGCGCTCTCGGTTTTCGTTTAAAACTTGAACAAGGCGCAGACGACGCTCACTACTTTTGACAAAGCTTTTAATTGGCTCTAGCTCACCAGGGCTGAGATAGCGAGCTTCGCTGTCCGCATTCAGAATCGACTTTATGATCAGACTCATTAACAGACTCCTTCAAAAAAATGAAATTATGTTTGTTCTATCGGAATTACAGGGGTTGCTTAACTAGTGGAATGAAATAAGTAAGTAAGCGGAAATAAACATAACTATGTTAAGAAATATAAAATCGCCCAAACGCTTACTAATGACATAGACGCGCAAGCGGCTACTTGCAGAAGTCGCTTACGCGCCTACCCGTAAGAGTAAAACACAATGACGATCCTAACGAGTACCAGACGTGCCATGGCACGTCTGGTACATTTGTGCCAACCTACTTAAATGTACTAATTAAACTTTAAGTTTCTGTAATTCTTTGAGACTAACGAGTATAAAAAAGAATTCATTGGTTAGTTATGCTACAGATTTTTTACATCATTCCTTCGATTTATTTTAGTTAGGCTGATTCTGAGCAAATCTGCCTAACTAAAATTTATTTCTCTATTTGCATATAATCTCAAGACTTCATTAGCAGCCATATTAGCTGCCTTACTAATGTGTAGCGTTATCGCAGTTATTTTATTGTTATTATAGCAGTTATATTTCCCTAAATATTTTATATTAATATTGTTTTGGTTGTATATATAATTGCATTGCATGAGACTAAAAAACAACACCCAGCCCAGCAGTTCTAAGTTACTCCCACCCCTGTTAAAGCAACTGCATCGATTTATTAACTATAAATTACTACTATATGACTCTTTGTTCAACATTTACCGAAAGATTTATCTTTGGAAAAATATAAAATATTTTTCTTGTTTATTGACTCTTAATTAATATTTATATTTGGTTTGTTGGATATTATGACTGTTAAAATATAGGTAAGATGATTGGAGAGAATAATTTATGAATGCAAGCAAATTTGATGATACATTAGCTGCCATAGAGTTAAATGCAGCTAGAAAATTAAACTGGGATTATAAGCAATTTAAAGATTGTTTCAGTTTTACTGTCAATCAAAAAGCTATTGAGATAGCAACCAATAAAATTCAATTACAACAATCTGACTTGCAAACTTTAAAGCAAGCTTTATTGGATTATGGTTTTCAATACAAAAAAACCGTAAATGATTTTATTTTAGTTTTTGAGCAAGACGTTGAATTAAGATAGGCATTCAGCCGAGATTCAGATAAAATGGGCGAAAGATTGCTTAACACTGCAAATAAGCCTTTAGAAAAATATTCTGTAGAGAGACTGAATTTCGTGTTAAGGTTGAAGATGATAATAAAATCAGACACAATTTTTTTTAGTATTAACAGGTTTTTGCTTTTTGTGATTGACAGACTTGTCTCCAAAATTTAAATCTCTGCACAATTTGATTTTGGAGACAATTTTATGTCACTTTACGTTACTGGATGCTTTAACACTAGCCAGTAGTAATCCAATTTGCGGATTATTAAATATAAAATTACTATTGAATGCGATCGCTCCTATTTGATGAAATAAATCATTTATTAACGTTGAAATATTATGTAATCGTCGGTTAAAGTGTGAATTTTATAGCATCTTTGTCACTAGCTTATGGTCTGTTATATATTCACAAGCCTTGGTATGATTACCACTAAAGAATATCGCTGCTGTCAAAGCTGCTGTAATAATTTTTGCATCACTCATTTATCGACGAATATCTTCTTTATGAGCGATCGCTTTTAATAAGTCATCAATAATAGCACATACAAAAATTTCAACCCCAAGGTAGAGGATTTTCAACGATTTTAATTAGTTATTATATAAATAGTAGAAGAATGACATAGCAGTCATTTTATTCATTTGAGTTGGAGAAATGATTTTTTTTAAAGTAGACGCGCAAGCGGCTTGCCACAGGCTACCACGAAGTACGCAAAGAACACAAAGGAAGGAAGATCTTTCTCGTTTGCCTAAGAAGTTAAATAAAGGCCTTTCTTTAATCTTGGGATTGGGAACTGCTGCGAGTGTAGGTTTATCTGCTCCTAAACCTGCGGAAGCGCTTCCATTTCAAGATTTAATTGTTCCAGGAATTCAATATTTTCAACTTTCTAATTTATCAACTAAGGACAAGGTTAAATTAGGCAGCAATATACATCAGCAGGTACGCAGTAATTACAGAGTTGGTACGAATGCAAATATTACCAGAATTGGTCAAAAATTAGTGCGTTCCAGTAACTGTTCTCAAACTCCTTTTAAATTTTATGTAGTTCAAGATCCAAGTATTAATGCTTTTGCTACCACAGGCGGCTATGTTTATGTCCATAGTGGCTTGATTAATGCTGCGGATAATGAAGACCAATTGGCGTCGGTGATAGCACACGAAATTGCTCACATTTGTAATGATGACTTGATTAACAAACTCAGGCAAACACAACTAGCTCAAGGTGCAGCTTCACTTGCTGGTTTAAATGGAAGTAAATTGACTGCTGCGGCTTATCAGCTGGCTGTAGACTTGCCTAATAGTCGTGAGGCTGAGTTTAATGCTGATGCTAAGGGATTACAGTATTTGCAACGGGCTGGTTATGATCCGAATGCTATGCCTGCTTTCTTAAAGAAATTGGTGAATCGTTCTTCTGCACCAGCGTTTTTAAGTACTCACCCAAACCCACGGGAACGCATTTCTGTTTTAGAAAGGAAAATAGCTGATAATCGTTAGGTTGTGAAGGGTTGCGATCGCTTGATAAAATCTCATGGTATGAAGGGTGCCGAGTTCATTTCATGTACATGAAGCATACGTCAGTACAACAGATGAAACCGCACCTTTTCTAATTCAATTTTAGTTCCAATAGTCATCAATAAAATCACCTGTATATATAGTAGTTGAGGTAAGAACTATCCCGCCTGTGATTCCAACTACACCACTTATTAAATTACTTAATTCAGAATTTGTTGAACTACCTACTAAATTATGTGTTGCTATAATTGTTGTCAATGCATCTAACATTATTCCTAAATAAATTAACATTTTTAAACCAATTGGTTTATAATCTAACATTTTATGCATTAATGACATGCCAGTTATAAATATTCCCATTCCTACAGCTAAAATATATGTAAATAAATTATTTGCTTGCAATATATTAACTAATCCTGTAGCTGATAATATTCCATCGACAACAACGAGGATAGCTAATATAAATGTTACAAAGTATAGTTGAAAACCGTACATTATGTTTTTCCTTTTAATTATGAAATATAAACAATGAACTACGGAGTTTGATTAGTGTTATTAGGACACAGAAATACACATTTTCTCTGAGTTTTGGATTGATCAAAATTTATAATTAAAATAAAGCCTAGTATTAATGAAATAAATGGTAATACAGTGAATAATAGTTTTATGATTTGAACTTTATCTTTTTGTCCTACTGGAGGTGGGTTGCCTGATTTATTATTTTTTGGTTTTGAAGATTTTTCTGGTTTCTCTTTAACTACTAAAAACTTACGTATAACTACCAAAAGCTTACGTAAAAAACGTTTACTCGACATTTAAGTTTTTCTTCCTCAAATTTAGTGGGAGTGAACAAAAAGTTACTACACAGTACTTTTTATAAATTCCAGAAAAATATTTGGTTATTCTCTGATTTTGATGATCTCCGCCACAAAGATTTCGACAGACTAAAGGAGTTCGTAGTGAGGACTTTAGTCCTCACTACGAACCTAAGTAAGTTGGCGCTAATATTTATAAGTAAGTCGGCACAAATGTAGAGACGTGCCATGGCTCGTCTCTACTCGTTGGGGTCGTCATTAATTAGTCACTTGTCATTGGCTATTAGTAAGGATTTTAGTGCTGTTTACTTTTCGTAACATGGTTAGGTTTATTCCTACCGACTTACTTAGCTATGTTAAGAAGTTTAAATGTAGGGTGCGTTAGCCTACGGCATAACGCACGGTCAAGAATTCAAGGTGCGTTGCGCTGTGCGACAACGCACCCTACAGCTAATTTATATTTCTTCATATACATTGAATTTTTCCCGCCGACTTACTTATCAAAATTAGTGTGGTGTAGTACTGAAGTTGTGCAAAACAACTTCATAATGTTCGACTGTGGGAAACGGCTGATAAAAGTGATGCAGTAAAGAACGCCACTGTTGGTACTCTGGTGATTGTCGAAAGCCAACGGTGTGATCTTCCAATTTTTGCCAGCGTACCAGTAGAATATAGCGGTTGGGACTTTCTATGCAACGTTGCAGTTCATGAGAAATATATCCTGACATAGAAGCAATTATGGTTGAAGCTATTTTGAAAGTAGTTTCAAATTCAGTAGCCAAACCAGGTTTAATATCAACAATTGCAACTTCTAATATCATGTTGTCAAATACTAACTCAACAGCGATCGCTCTGTAACTAACAATCTCATATAAAGAGGCTGGGTATGTTTTAAATTACACTTGTATCATTGAGTCATAACATAAACCTCAATTAGAGTAGCTTTACGTTCAACGCAGAGGGGCGCAGATGAAACGCAAAGAAACGCAGGGTTTTTGTGGTAGAAATTAATCAGGTGATTAATATTTTCTTTTTGCTTGGCGATCGCAAATAATTAAATTTGATTGGTGATGATTATGACACAAGAGTCAGAAAATACTCTAAAAGTTGGTCGTCAAGCATTTGTATACTTTCAACATGGTTTAGAAACTGGTGATTGGAACCAGTTTTTAGATATGCTCACTGAAGACTTTACTTTTTGGTTCCCAATGGGAAAATTTCACGGGTTGAATGTGGGTAAAGAACGAGCGCAAGAGTTTTTTCAATACGTCACACAGGCTTTTCATCCTGGACTCAAACTAACTTCATTAGACCGCGTTACTAGCAGTGAAACAACGGTTGTGTTTGAATTTCGAGATGAGGGGATGTTATTGGGAGAACCATACAAAAATCGGGTAGCCGTTTCCTTTGATATACGTGGCGACAAAATTTGTAGCTACCGGGAGTATTTTGGTAGTGATGGTAAGTCAAATTAAATTATCAGTTAGAGACGCGAGGAACATCGCGTCTGTACAGTTATCGGTTAGCTAGTTATTCTCAACAATTGACTTATTTACTTCTCTACATTTCGCTTCTGCGGCTTGAAAAGCTTGTAAGTAATTTTTGCCACCCAACATCACATCGCCGTAATACTCATATGGTGCATCGCCATACACTGGTAATGGGTCGTCTTCTGGATAATCTTCTTGAGATTCTTCAAGAATTGCTTTGAGTTTTTTTAGTGTTAATGACTGTGCCGGAAAATACCAAAGTTCTTCTACATTTTTATGGAGATGGGGTAAGGTGGGATCAATAATGCGATCGCTCAACTCAATCCAAGCATATTCCATAGGTTGGTAAGGTTTACCCTTGGTAGCTAAAAATCCTTGCACATAAACAGATCCTTCAGTCGCTAAGGCAGCTTTGTAAGCATTATCAAACGGTTTCTTAGCTTTACTTTTGATGCGAGCAGCAATATCAATAGACAGCGCTTCATCCAGTAATTTATTCATCAACAGCGAGGATTCACAGCAGTAACAAAAAGATCCTAACATCAAACTAAGTTGTTGATTGTTGGGGATCGGGGATCGGGGATCGGGGATTGGGGATCGGGGATTGGGGATTGGGGATCGGAAAGAGACTTGTTAAATAATTCTCCCTTCCCTTGTCTCCCTTGTCTCCCTTGTCTCCCTTCCCTTGTCTCCCGACTCTCCATCTATGGCACAATAAAAAGCGGTAATAAATATAAAATATTGATAAAGGTAGTTTAGTGAGTCCAACAGCTGTTGCGCGTCGTGTGGTATTTCCGTTTACGGCAATTGTAGGCCAGGAAGAAATGAAACTGGCTCTGATATTGAACGTGATTGACCCGAAAATTGGTGGTGTGATGATTATGGGCGATCGCGGTACAGGCAAATCCACAACTATTCGGGCGCTGGCTGACTTACTGCCAGAAATTCCCGTAGTTGCGAATGATCCCTTCAATAGTCACCCCAGCGATCCTGATTTGATGAGCGATGAAATCCGCCAAAAACTGGAAACTGGCGGTGAGATTCCCGTTGATCATAAAAAAGTCCAAATGGTTGATTTACCACTGGGCGCTACGGAAGATCGTGTTTGCGGCACTATCGATATTGAGAAAGCCCTCTCAGAAGGTGTAAAAGCCTTTGAACCAGGACTTTTGGCAAAAGCCAACCGGGGTATTCTCTATGTGGATGAGGTAAACTTGCTGGATGATCACCTGGTAGATGTACTGCTGGACTCTGCTGCGAGTGGTTGGAATACAGTAGAACGGGAAGGTATTTCTATCCGTCACCCAGCCCGTTTTGTTCTGGTTGGTTCTGGGAATCCAGAAGAAGGTGAACTACGTCCCCAGTTACTCGACCGCTTCGGAATGCACGCTGAAATTCACACTGTCAAAGAGCCAGCTTTGCGGGTGCAAATTGTGGAGCAAAGGTCAGAATTTGACCAAAATCCTCCTGTTTTTGTGGAAAAGTATCAATCTCAGCAACAGGAACTGCAACAACGCATTATTAATGCCCAAGAGCTTTTACCCTCAGTTAATCTTGACTATGATCTGCGGGTGAAAATTTCCGAAGTATGTTCTGAGCTTGATGTCGATGGTTTACGAGGTGATATTGTTACCAACCGCGCCGCCAAAGCTTTAACAGCTTTTGAAGGGCGTACCGAAGTGACTGTTGATGATATCCGTCGTGTGATTGTCCTGTGTTTACGTCACAGACTTAGAAAAGATCCTCTAGAGTCAATTGATTCTGGTTACAAGGTGGAAAAAGCCTTTGCACGTGTCTTTGGTGTAGAACTATCAGAAGACATCGCACAAACAAATGGCACTAGTCAATTGAAAACAGGTGTTCGTTAGTTTATTGTTACTGGTTGTTTGTTGTTGGTTGTCACAAATAAAGACCAACCAACAACAAACAGCAAAAATGTCAATGATGGTTGATTTGTGATGAGAAGCTGGCGCTTTTGGTTAAACACTTTAATTTTATCTAGCCAATACAATCCACCGCGGTTTGTGGAATTGTTAATGTTGATGTTAGCAATTACGATGTTGGCTATTTCTAGTGTTGTACCAAGAGAAGTACCTTATATGGTATTGGGTTTAAGTTTTGTGGTTGGTGCATCAATTTCTATTTTAGTCCGAGAAGCGATCGCTCCCTCTCCTCAAACGCGAGTTACCCAATTGACAGCATTACTATTACTAGTAGTTAGTTTTTATGGTTTTGCTGACTTAATTAACATGTTATGAATTATAATATTATGTTATCTTAAATTTAATTTAGTTAAAAAATAAAAATTAAACTTATGCTTAGTTATCAATTGCTAACATAACTTTTTATAACAGTTTTTCAAACTTCGCTGCCGATATTTAGGTTGCTATGTCATGCTGGTAGGGTGAGAGTTCATTCGGCGACCGTGTTTGTTCTTAGTATTGATGGGTTTTTTCCTTTTGGTATTGACAGACTTTTCTCCGAAATCGCTCATCTCTACACATTTATGTCTGGTTTTGGAGAAAATTTATGTCAATTTATGTAGGCAATCTTTCCTACGATGTTACTGAAGATAGTCTCAACGCTGTCTTTGCAGAATATGGTACTGTTAAGCGAGTTCAGCTACCAACCGACCGTGACACAGGCCGCTTGCGTGGCTTTGGTTTCGTAGAAATGGGTACAGAAGCTGAAGAATCCGCCGCCATTGAAGCTCTTGATGGTGCTGAGTGGATGGGACGCGACCTCAAAGTGAATAAAGCCAAACCCAAAGAAAACAGGGGTTCCTATGGTGGTAACAGAGGAAACAACTTCCGTAACCGCTACTAATCCTAAATCTATACAACATTTGGGATTAATCTGAAGTTATCCCGTGCAAATGTACTAGAAAAGTTTTTCAATCCCACACTTAAAAGTGTGGGATTTTTTTGCTTTCTCAATTCTCATTCTTAATTTTTCAGCTTCTGTCTCTGACTAAAAACACCATGATTAGGACTCAATAGCAACGCCAATACAAATAATCCTGACACTACTAAAACAATCGCAGGGCCAGAAGGCAAGTTATAAAAGTAACTTAAATACATACCACTAATACTAGAAATTACCCCAATTACTGCCCCTAAAATCATGACTTCGTGGAGACGTTGAACTAATAAATAGGCAGTAGCGCCTGGTGTAATTAATAATGATAAAACTAAGATGACACCAACGGCTTTCATACTAGCGACTATTGTTAACGCAATCAACAGCATCAGTCCAAAGTTGAGACGATTGACTGGTAAACCTGCTGCTTGTGCGCCTAAAGGATCAAAAGTATAAAATAACAGTTCTTTGTACAGTAAAAAAACGACTATAAACACTATAGCGGCTATGAGCGCAGTATCTCTGACATCCTGCGTAGTCACGCCCAGAATATTACCAAAAAGAAAATGATTGAGGTCAATTTTATTTTCTTTTTGAATCACAGTAATTAACGTCACACCAAGCGCAAAAAAAGCCGAAAATACTATCCCCATTGCAGCGTCTTCTTTGATTGGCGATCGCGTCCTGATCAAAGCGATGCACATTGTACTCACAACACCAGCAATGAACGCTCCAATAAAAATGTTAGCGCCCAACAAAAAAGCGATCGCCAGTCCTGGTAAAACCGAGTGACTAATTGCATCACCCAGCAAAGCTAATCGTTGCACCATCAAGTAGCTACCGACAACCGCACACAACATCCCTACCAAAATGGCTATTACAAGCGATCGCTGCATAAAGCCATATTGTAAAGGCTCAATCAACGCTTCTAACATACTTGTCCTTTGTTTTTTGTCATTTGTCCTTTGTCATCCCAATGACCAATGACTAGTGACCAATGATTAATTATGCTGCCTCTTTCCAAAAGATTACATTACCACTGTAGGCGCGGGATAAGTTTTCTTCTGTTAATACCTGTTGTCGAGAACCTGTAGCAATTAATTCACGGTTTAATAAAATCAATTCATCAAAATGAGAGATTGACTCACCCAAATCATGATTGACAACAACAACTATTTTTCCAGCTTTGGTAAGTTCGCTGAAGACTTCAAAAATTACTGACTGAGTTTTTTGATCTATCCCTACAAAAGGTTCGTCAAAACAAAAAATTTCTGCTTCCTGTGTTAAGGCCCGTGCTAAAAATACTCGTTGTTGTTGTCCACCAGAAAGCTGTCCGATGGGTCGATAACGGTATTCACTCATACCAACTCGCTCTAACGCAGCTTTTGCTACTTGACGACTTACCGTACTAAAACCACGTAACCAGCCTGTTTTTTTCACCCTTCCCATCATCACCACATCCCAAACAGTAGCGGGATAAGTCCAATCAATTTGACTACGCTGGGGTACGTAGGCTACTTGATCTAGTTGCTGCATTAAAGGTTTACCTTTATACAGTATTTTGCCGTTACTAGGAACCAACCCCAACATCGCCTTCATCAGCGTACTTTTACCAGCACCATTGGGGCCAAAAATACCTGTGAGTTGTCCCGGTTTGATAGTGCAATTTATATCTGTGAGAGCTTCCACTGCTCGATAATACACGCTTAAATCAGCAATAGTAATGGCATCACTAGGATTATTTTCAATAGTTTGTATCTCTGCGCTAGACATTTCCACCGTTTTCCTTTGGGATTGGCTTGGGTGCAAAAATAGCATTTCCATAATTGTGTTTTTATAGTTCTTGCTTCAGCTTACTATAAAAATGAGAAGAAAATGAAAACATCTATAGCTAGGAATAATGTTTAATATAAGTAAACTTAATACTTCGGACAGAGGATTAGAAGTAGAAGGAGGATATGGGATACACGGGAGATACGGAAGCTATTTTTATCCTTTGGTTTTCCTAGTCTCTGCTTTTTCACCCTGGAGACGTATCTACCAAAATGCTTGTTTAGCAATACTTTTACCGCTTGCTTTATTCGCCTGTGCGCCATCAAATTCCAACTCACAGACGGATGACAAACCGCAAGTTGTCGCAACTAGCACAATTATTGCTGATTTGGCTGAGGAGGTTGGAGGAGATGAAATTCAATTAACGGGAATTCTTCAACCGGGTACAGATCCGCATGTATACGAACCTAGACCACAAGATAGTAAATTTTTAGAAGAAGCAGACTTGATTTTGTATAACGGGTATAATTTAGAACCTGGATTGATTAAGTTAATGAATGCTGCTGGAACAAAAGCGCGGAAGTTAGCGGTGGGAGAAGTCGCGAAACCCTTACAGTTAGATAAAGGTAAGGGTGAAGTAGTACCAGATCCGCATGTTTGGGGTAATGTAAAAAATGCGATCGCAATGGTGAATATAATTCGAGATAGCTTAATTGAGTTATCACCCGCAGACAAAGCTGAATTTACCGAGAATGCACAGCAACTAACTACAGAATTACAACAGTTAGATCGCTGGATTACCCAACAAATTCAAACTATCCCCCCAAATAAACGCAAACTTGTAACCACTCACGATGCTTTTCAGTATTACGGGCGTGCTTATCAAATACCGATTGTCGGTACACTGATCGGTATTAGCACCGAAGAACAGCCAAGCGCCCAAACTGTTAAACAACTAGTAGAATCAATCAAAAAAATTGGTGTATCGGCAATTTTTGCGGAAACGACAATTAACCCAAATTTAATACAAACAGTAGCACAAGAAGCAGGAGTCAAATTAGCGCCGCGTCAACTGTATTCTGATTCTATAGGTGCAGCTGGAAGTGAGGGTGATACCTATAGCAAAATGATGGCAGCAAATACACGGACTATTGTAGAAGCATTGGGAGGCAAGTATACGCCATTTTCCGCTGATAAGTAAGACCAAAGGTTCGTAGTAAGGACTTTAGTCCTTTCTTGAGGACTAAAGTCCTTACTACGAACTTAATTCAATAATTTTACCTTACTCAACTTACACAGAAAAATAGATTTCTAAAAATTCAATAATCGATTTTTTCATGTTTAATTCATATGAACAATCAGTAGTTTATAATTCATCTAGTATAATTTAATGATTGAAAAATAATTAACTAAATCATGAAGCAAAATGATAAATTGTAGACCTATTGCTATCGATTTATTTGCTGGTGTTGGTGGAATGTCATTAGGATTTGAACAAGCAGGTTTTGATGTGCTTGCGTCTGTGGAAATTGATCCAATTCATTGTGCTACGCACGAATTTAATTTTCCTTTTTGGAGTATTTTTTGTAAAAATGTAGTCGATATTACAGGAGAAGAAATTAGAAAAAATTCACCCATTGGCAATAGAGAAATTGATGTTATTTTTGGGGGACCACCATGTCAAGGATTTTCATTGATAGGCAAACGTTTTATTGACGATCCTCGCAATTCTCTGGTATTTCATTTCATTAGATTAGTTTTGGAGCTACAGCCCAAATATTTTGTTTTGGAAAATGTTAAAGGAATGACTATAGGAAAACACAAAGATTTTATCTTCAAAATCATCAGAGAATTTGAGATAAAAAATTACAAAATCAATCAAAAATATCAAGTATTGAATGCTGCTAACTATGGAGTACCTCAAAACAGAGAAAGATTATTTTTATTAGGTTGTCGTGATGATTTAAATTTGCCAAAGTACCCACTTCCAATTACTAAACATAGAAGACAAAATAAATCAAGTTTTGAGAATCAACTTCCACAAGTTCCTACAGTTTGGGATGCACTAAAAGACCTACCAGAAGTGGAAAAATATCAAGAATTATACACAAGAGATTGGATAGTTGCGGATTTTGGTAAGCCTAGTGATTATGGTAGACAACTTCGCAGCCTTTACTCTCCAGATAATAACTATTCATACGAACGTAAATATGACTCTAGAATTCTTACCTCTAGTTTAAGAACAAAACACAATTCAGAATCTATTAAAAGATTTGAGTCTACTCAACATGGTAAAATAGAACCCATAAGTCGCTTTCATAAACTTGATCCTGAAGGTATATCTAATACACTTAGAGCCGGAACTCCTAGTAATAGAGGAGCTTTTACTTCTCCTAGACCAATTCACCCATTTACGCCAAGATGTATTACTGTACGTGAAGCAGCACGTTTACATTCTTATCCTGATTGGTTTAGATTTCATGTTACTAAATGGCATGGATTTAGACAAATAGGAAATTCGGTCCCTCCGTTATTGGCTAAAGCAGTAGCATCAGAAATTATCAAATTGCTTAATGTACATTTAACTAAACCTCTGATTAAACATGAATTGGGGAATATTCAATTGCTAATGTATGATATGTCTGAAGCATCCAAACATTATAATGTTGATCCATGTGTAATAGAACCCAGAATTAGACAAATTAATAAAGAAAAAATGAACAATGATTTAATAGCAATATATGAACTGACACTAGAAGAAGGTGAAGTTAGAGTAATATAAGAAAAGCACTATAAACTACTACCCGCAGAGCAAGTTTCGCAAGCAGATTGACAAAAATACAAAAATTACTAAGCAAATTGAATTATATATTTAAGTAAATCGGCGCTCATAAATATAACTATATTACAAATGACAAATGACAAATGACAAATAACAGTCTCTATATTTGTGCCGACTTACTTAAACTAAACTTGTGCAATTTGGTGAATGAGCAGATAGTTGCAGTGTGGGAAGTTCAATCAAAAATTCTGCTCCCTGTCCTGGTTGAGAATTACACAAAAGCTTACCACCATGTTTTTCGGTAATAACTTGGTAGCTAATGGCTAAACCTAAACCTGTTCCTTTACCTACAGGTTTAGTAGTAAAAAATGGATTAAATAACTTGGAACGTACTGTTTCATTAATACCCATCCCGTTATCTTTAATACTAATAGTTACAGTCTGATTTTCAGCAGACGTCGATATATAAATTGTGCTTGGTTGAGCTTTAATTTCCTCTAGTGTACGATCGCGTTCTTCCAATGCATCAATTGCATTACTGAGAATATTCATAAACACTTGATTTAACTGACCTGCATAACACTCTACTAAAGGTAAATTTCCATACTCTTTAATAACTTGGATTTCAGGACGATCTGATTTAGCCTTGAGACGGTGATTCAAAATTACCAATGTGCTATCGATACCTTCATGAATATCAACTTTTTTCACCTCTGCTTCATCTAAGCGCGAAAAATTTCGCAATGACAGCACAATTTCACGAATGCGGTTTGTTCCTATTTGCATTGATTCGATTACCTTGATTAAATCCTTATCCAAGAAATCAAAATCAATTTCAACAAGTTCTTCTTGAATTTCGAGAGGTGGTTCAGGTAAATATTTTTGATAAAGTTGCACCAAACGCAATAAATCCTGAGTGTAATCCTCAACATAAGTGAGATTACCGTGAATAAAGTTAACTGGATTGTTGATTTCGTGGGCGACTCCTGCCACCATTTCACCAAGGGCTGACATTTTTTCACTCTGCACCATCTGTGCTTGTGTATAATGCAGTTCCGCAATGGTTTTTTGCAACTCAGTCGTGCGTGTTTCTACTCGTTGTTCTAGTTCAGTGTTTGTTTTTTCTAAAGCTGTAAAAGATTCTTGTAACTGTCTAGCCATATGATTGAAAGATTGCGCCAGAATCTCCAACTCATAAATTCCTTTGACTTCAACCGGGCGATCTAATTTTTGATCAGCAATTGCCTGACTTGCCTGACTCAGCTGTAAAATGGGTCGGGTAATCCAACGAGATGTATAAATCCCAATTACCGAAGCTGCTATCAAAGTCAGTAAGCACAGAGCTATTGTAGTGCGAGTGTTGGCGTTGATTTGCCCCATAAAATCAGCTTCGGGGACAGTGACGACCACAAGCCAGTCTAAACCAAACTGATCGCGCCAGGGAGTAACTTTAACATATTGGCGATCGCCTTTGAAATCAAACATTAACTGCTGCTTTTCTTTAATTTGTTGCAAGTATCCCAGCTTTGGCTGTAAATACTTAGCAGTAGCTTGAATCAGAGGATCACTACTATCAGATGCAGCCAATCGTTTAGTTTTACCATTAATTATCGCATAGGGTTTTTGAGTAAGTAGGTGGGCATGAAAAAACCAAACTATGTTAAGGTATGTAAATACGGAAAATGCATCTACCGAGGTGACTAAGTTATGGGCGCTCGTTTAAGAGTATTTTTAACTCGTGAGCAAGATAACACCTTGTTAAAACTGAGAACTGCGGATGTACCGCAGAAAGTTAAAGACCGAGCAGAGGTAATCAGACTAAACGCTCACGGCTGGTATGTAGAAAAAATAGCTGCTCACTTTAACTGGACTTCACAGACCGTGAGAGAAGTTTTGCATAAATGGCAAAAACTAGGTCTGGAAGGGCTTTGGGAATTAGCAGGTCGAGGGGGAAAACTGAAGTGGTCCGAAGAAGACATAATCTTTTTGGAAGAGTGCCTTAAAAAAGAACCACGTACATATAACAGTCGTCAACTTGCTGAAAAATTGTCAAGCGATCGCAAAATCAAACTGAGTCCTGACAGATTAAGACGGGTACTCAAAAAAAGGGGGTCAACTGGAAACGAACTAGGAAAAGTCACAAAGGAAAACAAGACCCAATAGCGCGAGTTTGTAAACAAGCAGACTTAGAGATGTTAGAACTGGCTGCTGCTACGGGAGAAATAGACCTGAAATACCTTGATGAATCTGGATTTTGTACGTGGAGCGAACCTAGTTATACATATTACTTTCGAGGTAAGCAAAAACGCTTAGAGCAAAGTAAGCGTCGTGGTCGAAGGTTAAGCATTATCGGGTTCTTTCAACCCTTAATCAGTTTTGTTTACGGYCTGATTATTGGAGGCGTTGATAGCAAAGTTTACATCCAAATGATGGAGCAAGAAGCCCAAGAAGCATCAAAAAGTGGGCGTATCCGAGTCATAGTGCAAGATAACAGTCCTATACATAGATCCCAGAAAGTCCAGCAGTTATGGTCAAAGTGGGAAAACCTTGGTTTGTATATCTTCTTTTTACCCAAGTATTGTTCCGAGATGAATCCAATTGAATTAGAGTGGCAACACCTCAAAAAAGACGAAATATCAGGACAAATGTTTGATGATGAATTAGACCTTGCCTATGCTGTCATCAATGGAGTCGAAGCAAGGGGGGAAAAGGGCAACTACAGTACCACACGTATTAAATTTTCCAATAGGAATGGTTAATTTTTCGTTACATACTTATAAATTTTCACGCCCACCTACTTATTTTTTCTACATACCAGCCGTGAGCGTTTAGTCTGATTACCTCTGCTCGGTCTTTAACTTTCTGCGGTACATCCGCAGTTCTCAGTTTTAACAAGGTGTTATCTTGCTCACGAGTTAAAAATACTCTTAAACGAGCGCCCATAACTTAGTCACCTCGGTAGATGCATTTTCCGTATTTACATACCTTAACATAGTTTGGTTTTTTCATGCCCACCTACTTACTAGAATTAGCAACTAATAACCCATTACGCTCAATAATAAAAACACTGCCATTTTGACTAACATGAATTTGGCGGAGAAAATCACTAATATTCGATAGCAATAAATCTACCCCAAAAACAGCAAATAATTTACCATTTTTATCATAAATAGGATAGCCAGCAGTAGCAGCTATGTAACTAACATCGCCATCCCAAGCATTGACACCAGTCCAAATCGGTTTACCAGCTTTTCCCGTCTTAATACCCCAAGGTTCTGCAAAAGTATTGTAATCATATGTATTTATTAGCTTTGTCCGGTTTCCTTGAGCATCTGTAGCGTAGGAATAAACCTTAGCTATTCCGTTGATAGCAGTAGGATATAATTCTATTGCGGTATATTTACTCCCCGGATAATTAGCAGATCCAGCTCCTTGACCTGTGGCTAGACTGTAGCTGTTGTAGCCTAAATTTTTATAGACCTGCATCTGTTTCCAAAAATATTTTCCCACACGTTCAAAATCTCGTAAATCCAGTAATCCCGTCTCTACAGCATCCACATTCATTTGATTAATCTGATGAGGAATTGCTAAATAGCTATTCAGATGCTGATTTACTAAGCTGTTGGTTTTGTTCATTACCTGATCAGCAAGTTCGTTGACTGCTTTTTGCCCATTTTTAAAGGATAAATATCCGACTAAACCAACAGAGGTAGAAATTTGAACTACGAAGGGAACTATTAATAATAGCTGTAAAGGAACTTTTACAAAACCCTTGGAATCAGAAAATTTCATATTTATATGAATTGAGTAACATCACCCAAACATTCGACTGAAGTTATTGTTCCCATATTCGTGATTCAAATTAATCTTGAGACAAATCTAAACTTATTGATTTGATGATTTTTTGTTTATTGGCAATTCGTGAAAGTTTTTTTAAAATAAGCAATGATTTCAGAGCATTCCTAAATCATTCGCTCCAGACAAGATCCCCGACTTCTTAAACAAGTTGGGGATCTGGACTTTGCGATTTTCACAAATCATATAGGATTGCTATATAAGGGTGTAAGGGTGTAGGAATTTATGAAATGATGATTACTCCATTAGTTTTACACTCATCACTCATTGCTTTATTAAAAACCTGCACTTGTCTCCCTTCCCTTGTCCTCTTTGTTCCCTTTGTCCCCGATATCCAACCCCAGCAAGTGCCAAAAAATACACAAGAAACTCATCTCAACCGCGCTCGTGCGAGTCTCAGACAAGCGCTGTCTTGGTATAGCAATTTCCGCAAACCCGGACAAGTATCAGCAAATCCAAAATTAGCTGGTTTGGTAAAAACAGAATTAGAGGTTTTAACCGCTACTCTCAACAAACTAGACCATAATGTGATTGTAATTGCCGCTTTTGGTTTGGTAAGTCGTGGTAAGTCGGCGGTGTTAAATGCTTTGTTAGGACAGAAAATTCTCCAAACTGGCCCTTTACATGGTGTAACTCAGTATCCCCGTTCTGTACGTTGGAATCTTGGTGATAAAGCCCAAATAGAATTAATTGATACGCCAGGACTAGATGAAATTGCGGGAGAAACGCGATCGCAAATGGCAAAAGATGTGGCACGTCAAGCAGATTTAATTTTGTTTGTGGTTGCTGGTGATATTACCCGGACTGAATACCAAGCTTTGTGCGAATTGCGACAGTCACAAAAGCCCTTGATTCTCGTGTTCAATAAAATAGATTTATATCCAGATACAGACCGAGAAACAATTTACAAAAATTTGCAACAATTGGGCGCAGGAAATACCCAAACCAAACCTTTACAACCCGATGAAATTGTCATGATTGCAGCGGAACCAACACCCTTAGAAGTACGGGTTGAATGGCCAGATGGTAATGTAACTTACGAATGGGAGACACCACCCCCACAAATAGACGAACTCAAACAAACTCTTCTGAAAATTCTTAACCGGGAAGGGCGATCGCTCATTGCTTTAAACGCACTCATCCAAGCACGGGATGCAGAAGAAGCGATCGCATCCAAAACTGTAGATGTACGTCAACAAGAAGCAGAAAACTTAATTTGGCAATTTACCAAATATAAAGCCGTGGCTGTCGGGTTAAATCCTATCGCCTTTCTAGATATTTTAGGTGGAACTGTCGCCGACTTAGCCTTGATTCGTTCTTTGGCACGATTGTATGGTTTACCGATGACAGGCTATGAAGCCGGGAGACTATTAAAAACAATTTTATTCAGTTCTGGTGGTTTGTTATTAGGAGAATTAGGTAGCAGTTTTATTTTAGGGTTAAATAAAAGTACGGCAGCAATTGCTAGTGGTGACAACCCTAGTAATATTACAGCCTTTGCCGGGAGTGCGATCGCTCAAGCTGGAATCGCAGGTTATGGAGCCTACGCAGTCGGTAAAGCAGCCCAAGTGTACCTCGAACAAGGCTGTACCTGGGGACAATTAGGCGCTAGCACCGTGATCACAGAAATTTTAGCTGAGGTGGAGTCAAATACAATTTTGTATCGTTTGCGACAGGAATTGGAACAGAATTTAGGTATAACAGGCAAGTGAAATTCAAGCATTAAAAGCCCTTAGATCCTCTGAAATTTGAGATCAAACGCTTGTAACGTTGGTGTTCTCTTAACCATTGTTTACAAACCTCCTCGGCGAGTTGTATTTCTTTTTCACTCAAAAGTTCATCTGGTGTTCCAGAGGCTAAAATCTGGGCAACTTTAGCGGCTCTTTGATAATCGACACCATACTTAACGAGTTCTGTATGAAAAAACTCTTCTTTGTCCTTAGAGTACATTTTGAAATTTAGTAACTAAGATTTTTAAGCTTTGTATATAATTTCTAAAATTTATGAAGCAACCACTTCTTACTTTAGATAGATTCAATCATGAACTTTAGCTTTTCTTTATAAAGTCAGAGAACGGGGAACGGGGAACGGGGATTGGGGATCGGG
>NZ_NAPS01000001.1:263974-269687 GCF_004323185.1 Westiellopsis prolifica IICB1 | reverse complement strand
ATTCCCCTTTCCCCGATCCCCTTTCCCCGATCCCCTTTCCCCGATCCCCTAACTACCAGAGGCAATTTTAAATCCTTCGGCGATGGGGCCTAATGCTAGAACTGGGAAGAAAGTCAGTACTCCTAAAATTAAAATTACTCCGGCGGTGACACTGGTAAATAGTAGAGTGTCGGTTCTTAAAGTACCTGGTGTTGTTGGTACTGCTTGTTTGCGAGTCATGCTATCGGCTAACAGCACAATAGCAATAATGGGAACATAGCGCCCCAACACTAAGCTGAAAATAGTACTTAGATTCCACCACAGGGTATTATCTGCTAAACCTTCAAAACCAGATCCATTATTGGCGCTGGCTGAGGTGTATTCATAAACAACTTGGGAGACACCATGAAAACTAGGATTGCTAATTCCAGCTAATGTTTCTGGAAAGTATAAAGTAATTGCACTTGGAATTAAAACTGCGATTGGGTGGATTAATAAAACTACACTGGCGAGGACAATTTCTCGCTTCTCAATTTTTCGCCCCAAAAACTCTGGTGTGCGTCCCACCATCAACCCTGTTAAGAAGACAGTCAAAATTAAATAAATAAATAGATAAGCGGTTCCTGTTCCTTGACCACCCCAAATAATTTGTAAGAACATATTTAATAGAGTGGCAAAACCTCCTGTAGGCATGAGAGAATCATGCATCCCATTGACAGCACCAGTCATCGTACTTGTGGTAGCGATCGCCCAAAATGCGGTTAGTATTGAACCAAAGCGGACTTCTTTTCCTTCAAGATTTGATATTTCATATCCCAAAGTTCCGTTGATCAAAGTGTTACCTTGATACTCGCTAGTAGCTGTGACACATACCAAAACTAAAAAAATTGCAAACACCATCCAATACAACAACCAAGCTTGTTTGATGTTATTCGCAAACAATCCATAGGTGTAAATTAACGCCATCGGGATAGATAGCATGGCCAGCATCTCTATTAAATTAGAAGCACCGTTGGGATTTTCAAATGGATGAGCAGAGTTAGCAGCAAAAAAACCACCGCCATTTTCACCC
Source organism: Westiellopsis prolifica IICB1 (assembly GCF_004323185.1). GTDB lineage: Bacteria > Cyanobacteriota > Cyanobacteriia > Cyanobacteriales > Nostocaceae > Pelatocladus > Pelatocladus prolificus_A. The sequence continues at coordinate 268,636 of NZ_NAPS01000001.1, read as the reverse complement.
AATAATTTAATCATTTCAAAAGAAGCTACTGGTCCTCTAGCTATATACTGACTAAAGCCTTCTAGAGTAGTAACAGCCTGAGTTGGCAGTAATGTTTGTGGTGTACCTGAGATAATTAAAGCGATCGCACCAATCAAAGATATTGGTAACAATATTCGTGTAATACCACGAACTAGATCTACGTAAAAATTCCCCAGTGGTCTACCTGTCAACCCCCGAATAAAAGCAATACCTACAGCCAACCCAGTTGCAGCCGAAGTAAACATCAAAAAACCATTAGCTGCTGTTTGACTAAAGTAACTTAAAGTTGTCTCCGGAATGTAGTGTTGCTGGTCAGTATTCGTCAAAAATGAAATTGTTGTATGTAGTGCTAAATCCCAGCGCAGTGCTTTCAAGTTCATGGGATTCAACGGCAAAGTTTCCTGAAAATTTAAAATCAAGTATACAGCAACACCCATAATCAGATTACTGAACAGCACCGCGCGGATGTACTGCCCACCTGTCATGTTTTGTTTGCTACGTACACCCCCCAGTATATAAATAATCCGCTCAACCGGGTTCAAAACGGAGTCAAACACAGTTGTTTCACCCAGGAAGACACGAGCTATGTATCTTCCGAAAAACGGAGTGATCACAATTAAAATACAAAGCGTTAACCCTATCTGCAAAAAACCCTGTGTCATGTATTTAATGCTGGATTATAGTTGGTCTGGCTTTACTAATAGAAAGCTAATTATTAATAACACTTGATCACTTCTAAGTCTTGAAGACTTACATTTTACAATCCCCACACTTCTTTGGGAGGGGTCGTTGAAGTCGGATTCCCCAATTCCTAATTTTCAAGCACATACCCACAAAAATAGCGATCGCCACCTATGTAACAATAATTAGAGAGTGAAAATCTTAGATTTGTGGCGATTGGCTTAAAAGTCAAGCGATCGCACCATCCGACGGGCGAAACTAGACAGATAAAATTAGTGAAACTTCCACATAAGTGTTTTAGCTTAATCTATCAACCGCAAAATATTTTCCTCCTATTGAGTGGTTTTGCAGCAGGAGTTCTATTATCAGTTTTGGGCGGTTGTAGTCAAAAGCCAGATAGCGTGACTCTCTCCACCGGTACTGTCGGTAGTTACTACCATCGCTTAGGTGAACAAATTAACTACTCTACCAACACAACAGTAGGAGTCTCTGTTGAGAATTTTGCTTCTCAAGGTTCCCAGGAAAACATCAAACGATTGCTAAATCATCAAGTCGATTTTGCGATCGCCCAGTTAGATGTCGCCAACGAAGCTATGCGAGCAGGAAAAGTCAAAGCAGTGGCGATTTTAGCAAAAGAATATGTTCACATTATTATTCGGAAAAATTCTGGAATTCAAACATTCGACGACCTGGAAGGAAAGCGAGTTGCTGTTGGTAATCCCGGTAGTGGAATTCTCTTTACATCTAGACAAATCATCCAAGCAGACAAGCTGAAAATTCAAGAAGATTATTCTAATTTTGACGAAGCATTCAAAAAACTTAAATCTCGACAACTAGATGCAATTATTTATGTGGGAAGTTTGGGTGCAAATGAAAAGCTGAGGCAAATATTTGTGACAAACTCAGATATGACTTTACTTCCTATACGCACTGCATTAGTAAACAACTTAACAGTATTAGATCCCAGTTCCTACGAAAGTGCAATTCTACCTATTGGCACTTATGCGTCGCGTCCACCAATCCCCAATCGAAAATTACCAACTCTTTCAACTGCAACTGTTTTAATTACTCGCCCCAACATGAATCGACAAACAGTCGGGCTAGTTACTTGGTCGATTCTTTCCACCGCTCGTACTTATTCCCAATTCTATCCACAACTACAAAGCTCAAAAGCAGAAGAATTAATGCGAAAAGAGCTTTTCTATATTCATCCAGCAGCAGAAGCTGTCTTTGATCAGGGTGATCCTCGAACAGTGATCATTCGTTACTGGGAAAACAACAACGACTTGCAGGCTGGATTTTTCATTTTGGGAACAACTAGCGTACTAGGGTTATTGTTACGACAGTGGCACAGACAAAAATCCAAGAAGATTATGACGACAACCAATAACCGAATTATTGAACTTAAGTCACTGTTACCAGATCATCCTCAGCAAGCATTGGAAAGTATCGAAGACTTAAGCCAAGAAAATCGGCTCACATTTATTGAGGGTCTAGTGTCAACAGAAGTCTACGAACAACTGCGTCATAAAACCCAAACTTTTGCCGATCAGTGTCGTACCCTGATAGAAAATCAGCGCAAAAAGTTTGTTATGGATACGCTGTTATTATTAGATGAATGGCAAGCAAGTTTACAAACCGATCCAGAAGCAGCATTACAAAAGCTGAAGCAACTTAAGCAACAATATCGAGATATGTTGTTGTCAGATCAAGTTGACATTGAAGCTTATATAGAATTGATGAATTTAACCTTAATTTCCCTGATGACTTTAGCACCAAAATCTTCTCCAGTTCATTCTGATTCTGAAAGTAATACCAATTTGAAAAAGCAATGGGACAAATAAATCATCTGTAGAGACGCGATAAATCGCGTCTTTACCAAGGATATGTTGCAATCATTAATTGAATTGCTATAAAAAGCAAAATATTTCAAATTGATTGATACGGTTCGGTTAATAATTTTTCGTCATCATTTAGGGATGTAGAGACGCGAAATTTCGCGTCTCTACAGGATTTTGCATTAGGCTGCGAAACCGCCATCAATCTTCAGGTTTGCACCAGTAATAAAGCTAGCTTCGGGACTGGCGAGATAGGAAACAAAGCTGGCGACCTCGTCACTGTTACCGTAACGTCCCAAGGCGATTATCCCTTTTGCTCCTTCAGCAAAGGAACCGTCTGCTGGGTTCAAGTCGGTGTCCACAGGGCCGGGTTGGACGTTGTTAACTGTGATCCCACGAGGGCCAAGGTCGCGAGCCAGACCGCGTGTAAAACTAGCGATCGCACCTTTAGTCAAAGCGTAGACCGAAACACCAGCAATCGGGACGATATCACTGTTGACGCTGCCAATCATAATAATCCGTCCACCCTCGCCCATGTGACGAATAGCCTCTTGAGTTGCGACAAAAACGCCCTTGATGTTAACTGCAACAAGCCGATCAAAATCATCTAGGGAGAACTGGTCGATTGGAGCCATAATAGCCGTCCCCGCGTTGTTAACAAGGATATCAAGACGACCAAAAGTTTTGACTGTCTCAGCAACGGCGTTTTTCACTGCTTCAACATCAGCACTGTCAGCTTGTATAGCCAAGGCTCGACCACCTGCTGCTTCGATAACACGCACGACCTCGTCAGCTTTTTGTGGTGAGCTGGTGTACGTAAGGGCGACAGCAGCGCCATCATCCGCCAGACGTCTGGCGATCGCTGCTCCTATTCCACGTGAGCCGCCAGTGACCAATGCTACTTTCTCTTTCAGTTTCTTAGTCATAAGTACTTAAACAAAATTAATTATACATTCTTCCCCTTCCCCTTCCCCTTCCCCTTCCCTGTTCCCTGTTCCCTGTTCACTGAATTTAACGCGGATCACCAATCAGGACAAACGGTGACCAATAATAAGGATGGCGGTCAATTTGCTCTAGCTTGGCTTTTTGCAGTGCTTCTGTTTTGCTCATACCCAGCTTAATATTTTTATAAAACTCAATCATCAGATTTCGCGTAGCTTGATCCTCAACCGTCCATAAACTTGCCATCACTGCTTTTGCACCAGCACGCTCAAATATATAAGCAACACCTACTATTCCCTTTCCATAAGCATTGGTTGCTTAGTATCCTGGGTATTAATTTTCATCTTTTGGTTAGCTCGCTGGCAAGGGATTGCAGATGCTCGCCGAGACGCTGGTCAAAACTCTACTTTGCCTGTGGTAGCGCTAATTACACCGGAAGAGAAATTTGCATTAGGACGCAAACTTGATGATGTGTTTGCCAATCCAGCATTAAAAGGCTACCGGATTATAGGAGATAGAGGTTTATTCGATGATTTGCGTGGTAGAGAAGATAATGATACCACCAACCCCAACCAACCGAGAGTTTGGCGCATCCTCCTAGAACGTGGTGGCTGGATTTATTTGTTTCAAGCCTTACCCCCAAATGCAGAAGCGAATCAACGTCCATTAGTGCTGGCTGTGCAACAAGGTGATAAAGGACACATCTTGATTCGCAGCCCAGAAGTTTCTAAAACAAAACCAAATCTCTAAAATCCAGTGATCGGGGATTGGGGATCACTTCAGAGGTTTTCATACTCTCGTTGTGGGCTTTTCCCATGCTATGGTATATACGCAAGTCGAAAAATATAATCGACCTTGGCGAGTCTTTGAAATAGATGAATGAGTGTTTGAATCCCATCGCCGAGTCTTTGATAGACTTATTCCATGAATCTTTGCCCTCTCCCTAAATCCCTCTCCCAAACATGGGAGAGGGACTTTGAAATTGGCTCCCCTTCTCCCAATTTTGGGAGAAGGGGCTGGGGGATGAGGGTAAGTATTGTATTCATGCAAGAGGTCTAATATAGATAAACGAGTCTTTGAACCTCGTCGCCGAGTCTTTGATATAGATAAACGAGTCTTTGAACCTCGTCGCCGAGTCTTTGATATAGATAAACGAGTGTTTGAACTAACAGCGCAAATC
>NZ_NAPS01000001.1:223946-263910 GCF_004323185.1 Westiellopsis prolifica IICB1 | reverse complement strand
TGGGAGAAGGGGCTGGGGGATGAGGGTAAGTATTGTATTCATGCAAGAGGTCTAATATAGATAAACGAGTCTTTGAACCTCGTCGCCGAGTCTTTAATATAGATAAACGAGTCTTTGAACCTCGTCGCCGAGTCTTTAATATAGATAAACGAGTCTTTGAACCTCGTCGCCGAGTCTTTGAAATAGATAAACGAGTGTTTGAACTAACAGCGCAAATCGAGGGCTTTTAAGTTTCTGCTTTATTTTCGCCTTGCACCCACCTTAAAACTTGCCCTGTGACAAAATTAATGCTTTGATGTTTTGAGCATTACTTCAAGTATCATGAGTTGTACTCCGCGAGTACATCCACCTCCCACTATGCCGAAACCTGCCGATGTCAGCACCAAACGCTTAATTAGCCTGGCACCCGACAATTGGGTAAAATGGGTGACACAAATAACAGATGTCGTTGCAGGCGAAATCCTCAACTCAGAGTTCCAATGGATCAGTCGGGAAAGTGATGTACTCATCCGCGCCGAAAGTCCACAATACGGAAAATTTCTTGTTCTCAACGAACTACAACTACGATATAAACCCGAAATGCCACGACGGATGCGTGCCTATGCAGGACTCGCAGAAGAAAAATATAATTTACCAACCTATCCTGTACTAATTAACATTCTCAAAACAGGTGATGTAGAAATACCCACGCAATACTTCTCCAGCATCGCTGGATTGGAGGTACGTCAAGATTACCGTGTCATTAATTTGTGGGAAGTTGATGTCAGCATCGCCTTTTCTCAACCCTTACCATCGTTACTTCCGTTTGTGCCAATACTCAAAGGCGGCGAAGACGAGTCTACAATTCGAGAAGCATTGCGCTTATTGCAAGCGGACAAACAATTAAATCAGCTAGAAACGGTCTTAGCATTTTTTGCTACGTTTGTATTAGATAGCGCATTAGTCCAACAAATTATGAGGTGGGATATGACAGTATTGCGCGAGTCGCCTTGGTATCAAGAAATTCTGCACGAAGGAGAAAGACGTGGCGAACGGCAAGGTATCATTTCTAGTATTGAAATGACTCTGGAGATGAAATTTGGTAGCGATGGCTTACAACTGATGCCACAAATTGAACAAATTTCGGATTTGTCAAGTTTAAAAGCGATTCTACGGAATGTAATTGCAGCAAGTACATTGGAAGAAGTTCGTAGTGAGGACTTTAGTCCTCAAAATAAGGACTAAAGTCCTCACTACAAACAAATATTTGAGATTTCTATGACACTTGTGTAAGTCCTGGCTTCTCGCGCCGCAGCGCGAGTATTGCGAATTGCGAATTGCAATAATTTACATCATATTTATTGGGTCTATATCTATTGTTAAACTCACAGACACCGGACAAAGTTGACGCACTTGTTCCCAATCTGGTAACTGTGGCAATGCATCAGGGGCAAACTTGAGCAATATTTGCCAGCGATAACGATTTGCTACTCGTAAAATATTAGCTGGTGCTGGCCCCAATATATCTAAACCTTCTTGTTGTGGTAATGCAGCTGCTATTACCTGGGCAGTATTTTGGACTTGAATCGGATCGAGGCTGCTTAGGCGTAATAAAATTAACCTACCATAAGGCGGATAATTCAGTGCTTGCCGTTGTTCTAATTCTGTGTTGCTGAAAGACTCATAATCGTGATTTCGCACTGTTTCGATCACTGGATGATCTGGTGTATAAGTTTGCACAATTACCCTACCCGGTTCCTCGCCTCTACCAGCTCGCCCAGCCACCTGAGCCAAGGTTTGAAATGCTCGTTCGCTAGCGCGATAGTCAGATAAATATAGTAATCCATCGGCGGCGACAACTCCTACAAGCGTCACTTGGGGTAAATCTAATCCTTTGGTGAGCATTTGCGTACCGATTAATAAATCAGCTTCGCCGTTTGCAAATTGGGTAATTAAGGTACGATGAGCGCCTTTAGTACGGGTGGTGTCGCTATCAAAACGGATAAAACGCAACTGTGGAAATTGCTTTGTTAATTCCTGGGCGACTCGTTGTGTTCCACTACCAAAGAATTTTAAGTAAGGTGAACTGCATTCGGGGCAATTTTTGGGATGCGATCGCCCATAATTACAGTAATGACACCGTAAAATTTGTGGCCCTTCTACCTCAGTTTGGTGATACGACAGCGACACATCACAATGAGGACATTCCAATACATATCCACAATTGCGACAAGACACAAAAGTACTATGTCCCCGACGATGGATAAATAAAATTCCTTGTTGGTTTCGTTGTTTTAATTGTTGCAAAGCATCTTGCAAGGATCTACTAAAGATCGAACGATTTCCCTGCTGCAACTCTTGTCGCATATCCACAATTTCCACACTTGGTAAAGGACGCGAGTGGATACGTTCTGGGAGAGAGAGGTAGTGATCGGGGATCGCGTAGCGTCTCCTCTGGAGAATCCCCGATCCCCGATCCCGAACTCTCACCCAACTTTCTAAAGATGGCGTTGCGGAACCTAAAACTAGGGGACAATTTTCTAATTCTGCTCGCCACTGGGCGACGGTGCGGGCGTGATAGGTGGGGATGGGAGAATCTTGTTTAAAACTGTTGTCGTGTTCTTCATCTAATATGATTAAACCCAAGTTAGGTAAGGGAGCAAAAACGGCGCTGCGTGTGCCAATTACTACTTGTGGTTCGCCTGTGAGCATTTGTCGCCAGGTGTCGTAACGTTCGCCAGCAGAGAGGGCGCTGTGATAGACGTTAATTTTGTTACCAAACCGGGCGCGGAAACGATCAGTTAATTGGGGTGTTAGCCCAATTTCCGGTACTAAGACGAGGGCGGATTTACCTTGGGCGAGTAAAGGGGCGATCGCTTGTAAATAAACTTCAGTTTTTCCGGAACCAGTCACTCCATGCAAGAGAAGTATTGCATATCCTTTTATTTGTTTGATGGTAGACAATGCTTGAAATTGAGCTGGGTTTAAAGATTTTGGTTGATCTGCTGCGACTGTGGGGCCGTTTTCGCTGCGTAATATTTCCCTTTGCTGAATGACAATACAACCTTGCTCTTCTAATTTTTTTAAAGTCGGGGTAGTTGTATTACAAATTTGTAAAAATTCATTGAGCCATAATTCTCCACCATGACGCCTTAAGACTTCTAATATTTCTCGTTGGCGCTTGCTAATATCTATAGGTGGGACGCTGACGGTCAGTGTTACGATAGGTTTGGTCTGAGGTTTAGAATATCTAGGCAGTTCCATGTAGGTTTCTACCCAACTGCGTTGGATTAATTGCTTTTTTGCCCTGTCAAAACCTTTGATTTGGCGTCTTAAGAATTTAAAGCTATAGTCGCCTTCAGGCTGAGATTGCAAAATTTTGAGGAGTTCACGGGCTGGTAAACTGAGAAATTCATCTGCACCCTGGGGAATATTTTCTCTTTTGAGACGCAGACGAGAATGCGATCGCCCTAACAAACCTGGTGGTAGGGCTGTGCGAATCACTTGAATAAAAGGAGTGTAATAATAATCTGCAACTCTTTCTAACAAATACCAATAGCTTTGTTGAAAAAATTTTGAGTGAATTACATCTTCCACATCTCTGATATTTTCAACCGCAAGGTTAGTTGGAGGTTGTGCTAACAAACGAATTGCTATTCCTCCTACCTGCTGTCTACCAAATGGCACACTTAAAATATCTCCTGGTTTGACTTCTAACCCTAGTGGTAATCGATAGGTATAGAGTTTTTCTTCTTTTTCTTCCTCTTGTTGTGCTGTTCCATCTTCTTTAGTAATACCTGGATAGTCTACTAGCACTTCAACCCATTGATTTTTATTTATTCCCACATCATAAGACTGCTCTGATTGGGCTACGACTAAAGGAGGTAAACTGACATCATTTATATACATAGTTCCTCAATTTATAGATATATATTTATCTCTACTAGTTGCTGAAATAGTCCTTCCTCTGATGAGCAAGCGTCTATCTAAATGTCATTGAAAATGTAATTTGCAATACTGTCATCAGACATAATACTTGATAAGTTTCCTCTTATGTAATTGCAGCCAAGCAATTAATTTTATCTATATGCAGTAACACTTTTTGAAAACAGACCAGACAAAATTAATCTCTTGCATCTTTTCAAGTTGATTTTTCTCTTTATGGTGAATAGGCAAGAGTGCTTTTCTCCCTATTGATAGATATTAAATACTCTAAGTATATGAGATGCTTCTAACTAGGCTATGGGTTGCCATACCTTTTGCTGGGCAAAATTACCAGAAATTCAAAAGACCCATTGATGAGATTGAAGGATGTTTAAAGAATAACAAGGCATAAAAATTTAGATATCTTGGAAAAATACATGAAGATTTCATAATTAACTAATCTTCTAAAGTAATTTTTATATTTGTTAAGTTTGAGCAATTTTGATTGAGAGTCTTTGACATAGTTTGTAGATAAGAAAAAAATGAGGAACCCATGAATAGTCGAAATAGCAAAGCACGCGTCAATGCGAAGAACAAAAATATATGTAAGAATGTATCTTATTGTAACCAATAGCAAAAATAAATAGTGGTCTTTCCCTCTTGCTATCCTTAGTAAATATAGGTAATCATGGGCAAAGACTATTATTATTTATGGTCTCAAATTAGCGAGAACTTTTTTGCTATCAAGCAGGTGCATTTGTCACTTATAAAAATTAATGAAGCATCTTAAAGCAGCTGTCACTAAGTTATGTATCAAACCAAGCAACAATCCCTAACAGAAGCTATGAATATTGCTGAATTGGGAACAATGGAAATGATAGAAAATGCTGCCGTTAATGAAGAACAAATTCTAGAAGTTTTAAACGCAGTGGCAGATCAAGAATCCCCAATTGCAGAAAATCTGGAAATAGAAATAGATGGACGCAATGTAGATGAAATGGCAGCAGCGCGTCCTTCTGGATACAATAAAACCGAGTACGATGATGCTGTGGGCGCGTTTTTTAAAGAAATGGCGCGTTATCCATTACTAAAACCCGATGAAGAGGTTGAATTGGCGCGGCGAGTGCGGTTTTTAGAAGAATTTAACGAAATCCAAGCTGTATTAGAAGAACAGCTAGGGCATCAACCGAATAAATCAAATATAGCAGCACATCTACAAATAACAGAAAAGCAGTTAGAAAATCGTTTGTATCAAGGTAGGGTAGCGAAACGCAAAATGATTCGCTCTAACCTACGTCTTGTTGTATCAATTGCTAAACGATATTTAAATCGTGGCGTACCTTTTTTGGATTTAATTCAAGAAGGCGCCATGGGTTTAAACCGGGCGACAGAAAAATTTGATCCAGATAAAGGATATAAATTTTCTACATATGCTTATTGGTGGATTAGACAAGCAATTACACGAGCTATAGCTAACGATGCTCGTACTATCCGTTTACCAATTCATATAGTTGAAAAATTAAATAAACTCAAGAAAGCCCAGCGAGAACTTAAACAAAAACTAGGGCGTAATCCCAACGAAATTGAAATGGCGGAAGCATTAGAAATTCCGCCCCAACAATTACGCCAACTTCAACAATTACGACGTCAAGCATTATCTTTAAATCACCGTGTCGGGAAAGAAGAAGACACGGAATTAATGGATTTATTAGAAGATGAAGACAACCAATCTCCAGAAGCAAAAATGAATGAAAGCATGATGCGTCAGGAGATTTGGGAAGTGTTAGGTGATGTACTGACACCACGAGAAAAAGACGTAATTTCTTTACGCTATGGATTAACCACCAGCGAACCCTGTACCCTGGAAGAAGTTGGTAACATGTTCAATCTGTCTCGTGAACGAGTACGACAAATCCAAAGTAAAGCCATGCGGAAATTGCGGCGTCCCCACATCGCCAAGCGCTTGAAGGGGTGGCTCATATAATTCTCATTGGGCATTGGGCATTGGGCATTGGGCATTGGACATTGGGCATTGGGCATTGGGCATTGGGCATTGGTTAAGAGTTAAAGGCTTTGAACTCTTGACTATCAGCTTTGATTATGGACTAATGACTATTGTACAGACGCGATTAATCGCGTCTACTAAGGACTAATGACGAATGACCAATGACTTCTCAAAGTAATTTAGTAGTGCGTTTTGCTGAACCTGCTGACTGTGGTGTGATATTTGACTTAGTAAAAGCACTTGCAGAATACGAAAAATTATCTCATGCCGTCACTGGCAGTGCTGCTGAACTAAAGGAGCATTTGTTTGGCTCCCGGAAATATGCTGAGGCAATATTAGCAGAATATACAGGGCAAGCTGTGGGGTTTGCCCTGTTTTTTCATAATTATTCAACATTCCTCACCAAGCCAGGAATATATCTAGAAGATATATTTGTTTTACCAGAATATCGAAATCAAGGAATTGGCAAAGCACTCTTAATTAATGTTGCTCAAATCGCTGTAGAAAGAGATTGCGGACGCTTAGAGTGGAGTGTTTTAGATTGGAATGAACCCGCTCAAGCATTTTACCGCCACATGGGAGCATCAATTTTAGACGAATGGCGAATTTGTCGTGTGACGGGTGAGCCGTTGAAGGAATTGGGGAAAGGGGATCGGGGATAGGGGATCGGGGATCGGGGATCGCTTAAGGTGGGGCCCCCTCTGGGGATAAGGGGTAACGGGGATTGGGGATTGGGAATTGGGAGAAAAATTACCTCCTTGTCCCCCTTGTCCCGATCCCTTATCCCCGATCCCTTATCCCCGATCCCTTATCCCCGATCCCTTATCCCCGATCCCCAAACTATGACAACCTGTCTTTTGACTAGGAAAAGCTGTGAAGCTGAGAATTAGTAAGGATTATGGACGAATTTTAAGTCCTTTTTGCAGAGGAAACACAGAATGAAAAAGATTTTGTCAGTGTTGCTGCTTGGCATCACAATCTTCACCTTCGCTTTTAATCGCCCTGCTTTAGCCGCAGATGCAGCTAACGGTGCTAAAGTCTTTAGTGCTAATTGTGCTTCTTGTCATGCAGGTGGTAAGAACTTGGTGCAAGCCAATAAAAGCTTGAAAAAAAGCGATTTGGAAAAATATGGCATGAACTCAGCAGAGGCTATCATTGCCCAAGTGACAAATGGTAAAAATGCTATGCCGGCTTTTAAAGCTCGTTTAAAACCTGAGCAGATTGAAAATGTTGCTGCTTATGTGTTAGAAGAAGCTGATAAAGATTGGAAGTAGAAAAATCAGGGCTAGAGACTAAGAGTTAGTATTCTGTCGAGATTGAATTGAGGGATGTTTGTTGATGCGGTGACGCAGTGACGCAAAGAAAAATAATTTCTCAAAACTAAATTGACAGACTATTGGGAACTAGACCACAAATGAGTATTTGAAACTACAGATGTACACATATAGACATGGCTAAAATCAGTGTCTGTTTGTGTTTATCTGTAGTTTTGTGCTAATAGCTAGTGGTCTGTCCCATTAATTTTGCTGGGCTGCAAGATCCCCGACTTTTTTCAAAAGTCGGGGATCTGTCTCCTCGTAACCCCTCAGAACTTATGCGACAGACCAGTAGTTGTATTTGATCCTAGCTGGTTTTAAAAATAGCTGTAAATTAGGTTTCTGACTGTTAAATCAGGTTTCTGACTGTTAAATCAGGTTTCTGACTGTTAAATCAAATTTCTGACTGTTAAATCAGNAAATCAGGTTTCTGACTGTTAAATCAGGTTTCTGACTGTTAAATCAAATTTCTGACTGTTAAATCAAATTTCTGACTGTTAAATCACTTAAAAATGGGGAATTGGGCTAGAGTGGGTGCAATACGGATCGATTAAAAATTTTTGCTCATAATTTTGGACATTTACCAGACGTGCCATGGCACGTCTGGTACAAGGTTTAGATGTCAATCGATTTGTCTGATCCGAACCGTATTGAGAGTGGGTCAGAAACCCCACGCCTAAAGGCGGGGGCTTGAAAAAGTCCTAATCTGACCAGACTAAGTACGAAGAAGTACTACGTTTAAGGCAAGCGTTAAAGACCTACCAAGGGATGCGTAGCTAGTCCCTTGCTCTAGAAATTGAGGATTAAACAGGCTTAAAAGGGTTAAACCAGTGTTCTTAATATAGTACCGACCTTAAACATTGTCGAAGCTAACTTTACCCTGCAAAGGAGGGACTTATGTCCAAAGTATTCGTAATTGACTCAGAAAAAAGACCACTAAATCCAATACATAGCGCACAAGCAAGACAATTATTAAGAAACAAAAAAGCAGCAGTTTTTAAGCGTTTTCCGTTCACAATCATTCTCTCGAATTTGCCGCAAAAAAATGAGGCGGGCTTCAATAAAGATAATTCGTTGGGCCAATCGGATAAGCCAGAAACAAGCCCGCCTCATTTTTCAAGGTCTGGCTCCGTCAAAGAATCACAATCATCGCCAGTACAACCACTGCGATTAAAGCTTGACCCTGGTGCAAAAGTAACAGGGATTGCATTAGTTAACGATACTACTGGGGAGGTTGTATTTGCAGCCGAACTAAAACATAGAGGTTTTGCGATTAGAGACGCTTTAATTTCAAGAAGACAACTTCGCAGAAGTAGAAGAAATCGTAAAACTAGATATCGCAAACCAAGGTTTTTAAATAGAACCCGTCCAAAAGGATGGTTAGCACCTTGTCTTAAAAGTCGTGTTGATCATATCAAAACTTGGATTGAAAGATTACGTAAACTTGCACCAATACAGGCTATAAGTCAGGAATTGGTACGCTTTGATATGCAGTTGATGCGGAATCCAGAAATTCAAGGAAAAGAATATCAACAAGGTACTTTAGCTGGCTACGAAACCAGAGAATATCTATTAGAAAAATGGGGGAGACAATGCGCTTACTGTGGTGTCAAAGATGTGCCACTACAGATAGAACACATTCACCCTAGAGCCAAAGGAGGTAGTAACTCGATTACAAATCTTACTCTAAGTTGCGAAAAGTGCAATACAAAAAAAGGGACTAAGGAGATCAAAGAATTTCTCAAAAAAGACCCTACTAAGTTGCATAAAATCTTGGCACAAGCACTCATACCATTGGCTGATGCAGCAGCAGTTAATACTACTAGATATGCATTGTTGAACACATTAAAAGAAACTGGCTTACCTGTAGAAACAGGTTCTGGTGGATTAACAAAGTTTAATCGCAGTCAACAAAATCTACCTAAAAATCATTGGCTAGATGCAGCCTGTGTTGGTAAGTCAACACCAATTTTAAAAGTTAAAGGAATCAAACTATTGTTAATTACTGCTAATGGTCATGGCACTAGACAGATGGCTGGTACTGATAAATTCGGGTTCCCTATTCGTCATCGTTCAAATAAACAGATTCATTATGGTTTTAGTACTGGGGATATTGTTAAAGCTGTTGTAACCAATGGCAAGAAAGTTGGCGAATATTTAGGGCGTGTTTTGTGTCGTGCCACAGGTAGTTTTGATATCGCTACCAAAATAGGGAGAATCGCAGGCATTAGCTACAAATATTGTTCACCAATTCACAAAAAAGATGGTTACTCATACTCCTAAAAGAAACTATTCTGACGGCGATGTTCATATCGCCTGCCCCTTACCCCCATGCATAAATGCAGGTGCTTCCACGGGGCGAGGAATTTGGTGAGTAAGTGTGCCTGAATTACCTATTTTTTTTGATTGATTGTTAGGTACTTGATATTCACACAAAAAGTGATAGTTTATGAATTGCTATTATCGCTTCGTCTTTAGATTAATTACTATTGTTGTACTTAGTTGTTTATTTGTATTGTCGCCTGCCTATTCTTTAACTACAACTAATTCTGTTATCCCAACTACACCAGAGGTTTTTTTCAAGCTGGGGGTAGAAAAGATGTTGTATGGTAACTACCAAGGAGCGATCGCAGAATTTCAACAAGCAATTAAACAGAAAAAAGATTTTGACGCTGCTTATAGTAATCGTTGTCTTGCTTATATCAATATTCAAGATTATCATAATGCGATCGCAGACTGTACACAAGCAATAAATTTGTTGCCTAAAAATGCTGAGGCTTATTTAAATAGAGGAATTGCTGAGTATAGACTCGGCGACTATGAAGCGGCTATTGCTGATGATCAACAAGCGATCGCTCTCAAGCCAAGTGATTTCCGAGCTTATTATAACCGGGGAATTGCCAATGCTTCTTTGGAAAAATATCAACAGGCAGTCACAGACTACAATCTCGCCTTAAGTCAAATTTCCCAGATAGACGGTTCTCTACTTGCGGACATCTATAATGATCGAGGATTAGCACGTTTAGAGCTAGCAGATCTACAAAATGCGATGCTCGACTTTAATTTGGCGATTCGTCTCAATGGTGCTGACTATCGAGCTTACTTTAATCGGGGTTGTGCTTGTGCTAGACGCGAAGATTACGCTGGGGCTATAGATAATTTTACCAAAGTCATCCGACTTAACCCTAGTGATGGTAGTGCTTACATTAGTAGGGGAATAGCTTTTCATCGACTAGGTTATGAACAAGCTGCGATCGCGGATTTGCTGAAAGCTGCTGATTACTTTGGCTATCAGGGAGAGAAAATCGCATACGAAAAGACATTATCTTTAATCAAAACTGTACGACGACATATACCATTTAAAGTCATTATTGTCTAATAAAAATTACAGATTTTCAACTTTTGCAAGAGGTCTTTAGTTGCGATCGCGGTTATTGTATGAAGTTGTATGCAGAGGGATCGACTTACCTCATGAGAGCCAAAATTGAAAACGATGTACTTTTCCTTCATCACGAAGATGTACCAGAGTATAAAAAAGGTGGTTCTGTGGTAAGGAATAGCTTTTTTTGGGCGCTGCGTTCAATTGCAGGTAAAGCTTCTAGATATGGTGATTGGGAATATGAACCAGAGGTTTGGTTTGCACTTACACGAATGCTGTTGTCGTTTACTGAGTCTGGTTATTTAGGTTTTCGAGAAACGGTGTTAGAGTTTCCCGCAGGTGAGGAAATTCCAGCAGTGTTACGAGATGTTTCCACTTGGGAATGAAAAATAATTAATTTTTATTGATCGGTAAATTTAGCCAACTGCTCAAATTCTCTGCTAACCAGTCAAGTTCTGGGTTCGTCAGATAACCTTTACCACCAAGTTCAAATTTCTTTATTCCTACCCAAATATCAATTTGAGGAGGAATTGCAACACTACCTCCTTCGGAATCTCTCCTGTACGAAAGACGAGTGAGTTCAATTTTCGCAATATTTTGTCGAGGTGCGGTCAGAACTGGTGGACATTTGACTCCCAAGAGTTCACGAGTCAAAGAGATTTGCTGTTGAGTGATCCGAAGTCTGATTTGTCCAAATAAAGTAAAGAGAATATTCCAAATCAAGTAAAAACCAACACCCAGGTGAAAGATTGCAAATAGAGCTGCGAACAATCCGCCAGTACTCCACGTACTGAAAGCGATACCATACCACATTACAAGAAAAGAGTTCCAGGCGATCGCAAATCCAATTATCGGAATTAATCCCAGGTGGAAACCCCGTGGTGGAATTAGAATCTCTAACATCTGTGTGGTGTTGGTAAGTTTAACTTTGCTACCAACAGGTTTTTGAGTAATTGCTAAGGAATTTTCTCGCAAATTTGATGTTTCTAGAGCTTCTAAAGCCTGTTTTGCTGATTTTAAGCGTAAATCTAGACTGGGTTCTGTAAGCCATTTCAGCCAATCAACGAGATTCGGACTGAGATTAACTCTATCTTCAAAAAGTATTCGCATCTCCCGTTGTGGGAATTCATCGGGGTGCTGTCCTGTCACCAAATAAATTAGCGTTGTCCCTAAAGCATAAAGATCTGAAGCGGGTACAGTACGTCCACCAAATTGTTCAGGAGGCATGTAGCCATAAGTACCAACAACTGTCCTAGTACCACTATTTACCACAGTTTGTACACAACCAAAATCAATCAGGTAAATCTGTCCAGGATTATTACCAGTGCGATCGCCCAACAAAATGTTACTTGGTTTAATATCTCGATGCACGACTGGAGGTTGGCGACTATGGAGGTAATCTAAAATTCCTAGTAATTGTTTGGCGATCGCTTTTATTTCTGATTCGCTAAAGGTACGACCAGACTCTATCCAATTTTGTAATGATCTGGCTTCTATATAAGTTTGAACTAAAGCAAAGCCTCTGCCTAATTCAGTCTCAACATCGAAGCGATCAATATATTTAGGAATCGCTGGATGATCTAAAGATTGCAGGACTTCTACCTCACGTTCAAAAAGTTTCAGATCATCCCAGTTAAAGTCAGGACTAAACAACAGCAACTTAATTACAACAGACGATCCTGTTTGTAAATCGTTTGCGAGAAAAGTTCTCCGACCAGTCTGACGACCAAGCAGAGATTGAATGCGATAGCGATCGCGTAAAACTAGATTAATCAATTGATCCATAGCTATGAGTTTCCTTGGTCTATTATTAAAATTTTGCTCTTTGATCTGTCACCTTCAAGCCATAGAATTTAAATTGTATCCAGCTACTTATTTAATTAGGTGTTAGGGTTACAATTAACAGTAGTCTGGCGTGTAAGTAGTCAGACAAAAATATTTACAGTCATTGCGAGCGAAGCGTAGACGCGCCATTCGCAATGACATTGTGTAATTAATTCTGTCTGGTTACTTAATAAATCACTCCAACATCCATTTCAAAGTAAATCTGCGATCGCGGATATGAACGATCAAACTAAAACAACCAGAGGAAGCAATAAATCATCTTTTGTTTGTCCAATCCCCAAAAAGCGTCCATCTTCTGAATAAACTCGCAATATTTGTGAAGAATAATCAGCAAAAGGAATCTTCTGACCTTGACACCATTTTTGATCTGCTGGTGTGCTTAAGCTGACAGATGGTAAATGCTGCAAAGCTACGTCGGGGGAAAGGGGTTGAAAAGTTCCAGCTTGTAGTTGTGTTTCTAAATCGGTAAATGTCAGGCTATTTTCTAGTATAAAACCACTGCTAGCGGTGCGTTGCAAAGCTGCGAGAGTACCACCAGTTTCTAATACTGTACCCAAATCACGAGCGATCGCTCTGATATATGTTCCTGTACCACAGGCGATCGCCACATCTATTTCTGGAAACTCTCCTTCTCGCCAGTCCAAAATCTCTATTTTGAAAACTTCTACTGTTCGCACTGGTGCTTCCACCGTTTCACCCTTGCGCGCTAAGTCGTACAAACGTTTTCCCTCCACTTGTATAGCGCTGTAACTCGGTGGAATTTGCTCAATTTTGCCTTGAAATTGTTGGAGTGCAGTTTCTACTGTCTTAAAAGTTAAATTTGTAACTGAATTCTCTGTAATAATTTCTCCCTGCAAATCATCGGTTGTGGTACGCACACCCAGCCTAATTGTGGCTATATAAGCTTTTTCACCAGGAAGATATTGTAATAAGCGTGTGGCTTTACCCAGTGCAATTGGTAACACACCTGTCGCGGCTGGGTCGAGAGTACCAGCATGTCCGACTCGCTTGAGACGCAAATATTTTCGCGTCTTCGCCACGCAGTCGTGAGAAGTCCAACCAAATGGTTTGTTGAGATTGAGGAAACCAAACACAATAATAGGGATCGGGGATCGGGGATTGGGGATTGGGGACAAGGGAGTGTGGGGAGTAATGTAGAGACGCGATTCATCGCGTCTGGGAGTGTGGGAAGACAAGGGAAGGGAGCAGGGAGCTCTTAGCAGGGAGCAATGTACTAATTATCTAGCCCATTGTTGCAAAATATAAGCGTAAAAAGCTTCTTTATCAACTTTATCCATAGCGTAAATTTTCCGACCTCCAGAAACTATTTTTGTACGTCCTTGGCTGAGACCAGAAGTAACAATTTCGGTTTCCCATTCCCGGAGTTGGTATAATTCGGGGTGGGCTAAATAAGCTGTTGCTAGTACGTCCCAAAAATAATAATCCTGGGGAATAACGAGTGCATAACATTGTCCAGCTAAATCTGAAATCGGATAGTGACGTTGTTGTCCCATTTTTCGGACAATTTCCGATGTCACAGGTACATTGTTAGTCAAATCTAAAGGACACATAATAATTTCAATTTGGGTTTCCCATACTCGCGCTGCGGAAACTGCGTCCCAATAGACATTCCATTCTGCGGAACCATCTTGTCCTGGTTCCCAATTTTTTTCCACATTACCAGGGACATTGAGCGCTCCTCCCATCCAGACGATTTTTTGAATTTTGGCTTCAATATCTGGTGCTTTGTCTAATGCTGTGGCGATCGTTGTCAGGGGGCCAGTTACCATTAGCGTTACAGGTTCTGGTGCTGATTGCAACACTTTCACCATAAAATCCTGACCAGGTTCTGAGACTAGAGGTGTAATAATGCGATCGCTTTGATTGAGAATTGGGAAATGGTCTACTACAAAAGAATCACGACGATAAAGATAAGGAAAAGGATTTATCCCACGGACAGTGCTTTCTGCAACTCTAATATGAGAACCCCCCATCAAATCCAGGATTTTACGTGTAGCACTAACAGCAGGTTGGACATAGCAATCAGCAGGAGTGACAACCACACCCAGAAGTTGGATATGATCCATAGTCATCAGTAGCATAGTTGCTAAGTAGTCATCTACACCACCATCGTGATCCATTAATACAAGTTGTTTAGACATAACAGGAGAACTAAAAAAAATGGATGAGTTTATGAAAGCTGCTATTGACGAAGCAAAACAAGGTAGACAAGAAGGTGGGATTCCCATTGGTTCGGTGCTTGTCAAAGATGGCAAAATTGTCGGTAGAGGACATAACAAGCGCGTCCAAGATAATGATCCTGTCACCCACGCCGAAATTGATTGTCTTCGCAACGCTGGTAGAATTGGCAGCTATAGAGGTACAACACTCTATTCAACCTTAATGCCGTGCTATTTGTGTGCTGGTGCAGTAGTACAATTTGGGATCAAAAAAGTTATAGCCGCAGAATCGAAAACTTTTCCTGGCGCCAAAGAATTTATGGTATCCCGTGGCGTCGAAGTCATTGATTTAGACTTAAAAGAATGCGAAAAAATGATGAGTGAATTTATTCAACAAAATCCAGAACTATGGAATGAAGATATTGGGATTGACACTCTCAGGTCTAAAGACACTGAGATTCTAATTTCACCCTAGTTACTTGCTCTACCAGGTTTTCACCAAGCAAAGTAGAGGTTACTAGTCCATTAGCGTTACTTTGGGAATGCCCTTCCCTAGCTTTTGCAAGATTCAGAATATTTATTGCCGCATTTGTATCTCTATGCAACTCGCAACCGCAACTACAAACATGGCTACGAGTTGATAGAGATTTTTTGACATTTATACCGCAACTGCTGCACTTTTGACTGGTGTATTGAGGTGGTACAGCTACGGCTATCTTGTCAAACTTAACAGCAAAATATTCTATCCATTGCCGAAACAAATACCAGCTAGCATCACTAATTGATTTTGCCAAGCAATGATTTTTAATCATATTGGAAACTCTTAAATCTTCATAGGCTACTAAGTCGTTAGACTTGACTACGCAACGTGCAACTCTCTTTGCATGTTCTATACGCTGCCTACTTACTTTTAAGTGTTTTTTGGCGTAGACTTTTCTTGCTTTACGTCTACCCGATGAACCTTTTATCTTTTTGTAAATACGTCTTTGAGATTTCTTGATTGATGATTCAGCTTTTCTCAAAAACTTTGGGTTTGGTTCATGATGCCCGTTGCTATCAGAATAGAAACTTTCAATCCCAACATCTAATCCTACTTTCTGCCCTGTTTTAGGTTGGATATCTACAACATCAATCCCAACACAGAATTGAGCGTAATATCCATCAGCACGACGGATTAAACGTATTCTTTTAATGTCTTTGACATCATAGGATTGAATATCCCATTTTCCTAAAAGCTTTAGTTTGCCAATACCTTTTTTATCAGTAAAAGTAATCTGTCTTTTAGTTGCATGTAATTTCCATCCTGAAGTTTTATATTCAACAGAACGACAGTCTTTCTGAAAACGGGGGTAGCCTTTTTTACCAGATTTTTTAGATTTACAATTATCGTAAAATCTAGATATAGCAAACCATCCACGTTCAGCAGCAGATTGTACCGCCATCGAATTTAGTTCACAAACAAAGGGAAATTCTTTGCGTAGTTCAGTGGAATACTTGTTAAGTGCGAACCTATCAACTTTTTGCTCTCTTGATGCATCCATCCAGTATCTAATCGATTTGTTGCGAATAAACTGGGTAGTACGAATAGCATCGTCTATCGCGTCGTATTGAAATTGCTTGGCTTTAACTTTGTACTCTAGAACTATCACAATTTTCTCTTCCTTCTAAACTACTACTTGTTTTCGACCTATTAATATAGTTTCATAGATAGGAAACAAATAGGAAACAATATGAAGAGCGAGTATATCAGAATTAGGACAACTCCAAAGAGATTCAATAAGCTAAAGCTATTGGCAGAGCAAAAAGAACAATCAATGACAAGATTGATAGAAGATTGGATTGACACACTACCAGAACCTAAAAAGATTGAAAGCGACTAAAGTCGCTCGTGTCGCTTATATCTCAGGGCTAAAGCCACTGAGTTTTACGCATACCGGGTATTCCTATAAACTACCCTAAACTACGGAGTACCATAGAGATTAGGGTTTTGCTTCTAGTGATTTTATTTTTACTTTATAAATCAATACCCAAGCAAAATGGCAGATTGCTTTCTCAAACCGCAGTTTGTTTTCTCAAAATGCCAAAATGCTTTCTCAAACCGCAGTTTGTTTTCTCAAACCGGAGTTTGTTTTCTCATTTCGGTAAAATGAGTAAGCAAACCGCAGTTTGCTCACTCAAAATGCCAAAATGCTTTCTCATTTCAGTAATTCAAGTACTCATAACAGCGATCGCTACAAATGACAAATGATATCCTATGGTTATTAAAAACTTTAACAGCATCATCACCTATTACGAAATAATTAGCGGATTCAAGCATCGTGACCCTTCGCGAAAATATTAAATTTAAAATCTATGGCTTCACCACCCCAGTTATTAACTGATCCATTTCTACAACTTCCAACTCCAAATTCAGTAAGAGTTGTGTGGTTTACCGAATTTGCTGGTAACAAACATCTAGTTTTCTATGGTGAAAATTTAGCGACAAAAGTTTTAGCCACAACAACTAAACTTAGCCGCACTCGTGAAGATCAACTATCAAGAGTCGCAAATCAAACCCAAGATGGACAAATTTATCAACATCCTGTTCTACGTCACATCTGGAGACACGAAGCTGAGGTAACAGGTTTAATTCCCAACACCAAAATTGCTTACCAAGTTACGAGTGTACGGGAAGATAATCAAAGTGTCAGTAGTGATGTGTTTAGCCTCGCGCCTACTCCTGTACCCAATACACCACTTAAAATTCTCCTCACCTCTGATCACCAAATCAAGCCGATGGTAGCTGCAAACTTACAAAAAGTTGTAGAAACAATTGGACAACCAGATGCAGTTTGGTTTGCTGGTGATTTGGCGAATATTCCTGACCGCGCCAGTGAATGGTTTGATGATCATCGCGGTGGTGCATTTTTTCCCTGTTTACAAGGCTGTGCAAATTATCAACTAGAACATAATGGTATAAAAACAAGCTACACAGGCGGGGAAATTATTCAACATGCACCCATGTTTACTTGCATTGGTAATCACGAAATCATGGGAAGGTATGGGAAAACAGGTAACTTAAACGAAGAATTTAACGATACTATTCCCCGTACAGCAGCCCTCAAATTATATGGGGAGAAATCCCTCAAAGAAAATTCTTTTAATACCGATACCTACGAAGAAATTTTTACTTTACCTGACAGAAAAACTTACTACGCAACCAGCTTGGGTGATGTGCGTTTAGTAGTACTTTATGCTACCAATATGTGGCGCTACATTACTAATGAAGGTAACTATAAAGGAAAATACGGTGAACCAGAACTAGAATTAAACAATCCGGAAAATTGGGGTTACGGACAACACATCTACGAACCAATAGCCAAAGGAAGCGAACAATACAACTGGTTAGTACAAGAACTCAACAACCCTGAGTTTAAACAAGCCAAATATAAAGTCGTGATGCTGCATCATCCGCCTCATACTTTGGGTGATAATATTGTCCCTGCCTATACTGACCCTGTACAGATCATTGAACGGGATGAAGCTGGTAACATTCAAGCAGTGCGTTATGAGTATCCCAAACAAGCAGACTATATTATTCGCGATGTCCTGCCATTATTAGAACTAGCCGAAGTGCAGTTAGTATTTTTTGGTCATTCCCATTTATGGAATCGGTTTTGCAGTCCATCGGGGATGCATTTTTTAGAAACTTCCAATGTCGGTAATTCTTACGGTGCTGCATACGGTGAGATTACACGCAAAAATTTACCACCCTGGGAAAGTCAGGATTATGTGCCAAGTGGTGATCCCTGGGGATTAGAACCAGTCACACCTACAATTGCGCCGATATTAGCTGAAAATGGTCAACCGATGCCCTATATTAGCAGTAACGAAATAACAGTTTTTAGCATCTTTGATACAGCTACGGGTACGGTTAGCAGCTATCGTTTTGATACCCGCGAGCCAGATTCAGAGGTAATTAAGTTTGATGAGTTTAGCTTGAACCGTCATTCATCCCACACCGTACTTTGAAAAAGAAAGCTTTTCCGTTACCGTTACATAAGACCTACTCATAACTACTCACAATTAGACCAATCTACTCATGTGTAGTTTGATGCTTACTTCCTGCTTCAACCTGGAGATGTCGGCATCAACCAGTCCACAGGCTAACCTCGCCTAACTGGCGATTTTCTTCAAATTGATTGCTGCGTTCAAATCACGGTCAATGACGAAACCGCAATGATTGCATTCAAACACTCGCTCGTTCAAGGTGAGTGTTTCCTTTTTAGTTCCACAGCTTGAACAAGTTTTAGAGGATGGAAACCATCTATCAACCACAACCAAGTTAGAACCATACAATTGGCATTTGTAAGTTAACTGTCTACGGAACTCGAAAAATCCCATATCTTGTATAGACTTAGCCAGTTTATGATTAGCTAACATACCTGACACATTTAAATTCTCAATGACTATTACGCCGTGGTTCTTGGCTAGTAATGTTGTGAGCTTGTGCAACGTATCCTTACGGATGTTAGCGATTTTTCTATGCAATCTAGCTATTAGTAATTGCGCTTTTTTCCAGTTAGATGAACCAATGATTTTATGACGATTCAACCACTGCATTCTGGATAGTTTTGATTTATATTTATTGTACGACTTTGCACCTTGAATGACTTCGCCAGTACTAAAAGTAGCCAAAGACTTCACACCCAAATCGACACCTACAACACTCGTATTGCCTAAATCTTGCGGTTCTACATCAAACCTGAAACTGATAAACCATCTATTAGCTTGACGAGATATTGTACAAGACTTGGTTAATACTTGCGGTAATCGCTCATAAGTTTTAAGAACACCAATTACAGGTACTTGAATTTTATTGTTGCCTAAGATTTTAACTGTACCTTCAAGTGTGAAAGAGTCATGCTTACCTTTCTTTTTAAACTTAGGAACTCCAGCAGTTTTATTAAAGCAGCGCTTCCAAGATTCTCGCAACGCCATCAATGCTTGCTGTGGAGTACTTTTAGAACATTCGTAATACCATTCATTTTCAGATTTCACCAATGCTACTAACCATTTATGTAAGTCAATAGCGCTGGGGAATTTAATCTTAGAATCGGGATTTGCTTGATTGTGGTCAAGGATTTGTTTGGTCAAACTGAGTCCCCAATTCCAAGCATGACGAGCCACACCACAATGCTTTGCAAATGCTGTACGCTTTAGGTTATTCAATTTCAGTTCCGTTTTGAAACCTAACAGCATCTATCCAACCTCCTTGACTACTTGAGTCATACCATCAATCAATTTTTTATTTTTCTTGCTTCTAGAACCGTATAGACGTGCTGAAAACACTGTAATCAGTTCAATCATGTCCTGCACTAATTCTTGTTCAAATGTGATTTCTTCATTGGTCTTATTGATAATGACCACTTCGGTTTCAAACTCCTCACACATAGCAAACACCAACTCAGCGCCAAATCTCAACAATCTGTCCTTGTGAGTCAGTACAAGTCTGGTAACATCGCCTTGCATAATGCGCTTGAGCAGTTTTTGAAGTCCTTTCTTTTGATAGTTCAAACCCCTATCCTTTTATCCGAAATCCCAAGTTATTTCTTGGTAGTTGATTCTAAGTGTTTAAGAAACCAAACAACAATCAACTAACAACACAAATAAAAATATGCGACGAATTGCAATTATTGGAGCATGACAAGCAGGACTGCACTTGGGTATTGGTCTTGTTGATGCGGGTTATGCGGTGACATTGTTTAGCGATCGCACACCATTAGCGATCCTCAATGGTAAACCAATGGGATTGCCATTTTTATTCCCAGATGCATTGCAACTAGAAGGTGATGGGGATCGGGGATCGGGGACAAGGAGGACACGGGAGAAAATATAAAACCAAGCATTGACCAATGACCAATGACCAATGACCAATGACCAATGACCAATGACTAACCAGCCAATTCTGCTGCTGCTTGTCGCATCATTTCTTCTCGTGATACATCTCCTATTTGACTAGCGATCGACCAATAGTGACCAAAAGGATCAACTAATCTACCATAGCGATCGCCCCAAAACATATCATCCAAAGGCATTGTTTCTATTGCACCTGCACTGATGGCACGATTAAACCAAGCGTCTGCATCATCGACTTGCAAGTGAATCGTCACAGGAGAACCATTGAGAGTTGCAGGTGATTCTAGCCCATATTCAGGAAATTCATCATTTAAAAATATTACTGAGTTCCCAATTTCTAATTCGGCAAACATAATTCCATCACCTGTCAAAGAAGGCATACTGTATTTCTCCACAGCGCCAAAGGCTGCTTTATAAAATTCAATTGCTGCCTTAGCATCGCGAACAGTCAGGTGTGGAGTGATGATGCGAAACTCTGCCATTGCTTTTTTTCCTCGCAGATATGCAGTTTAGTTTCTTCAGACAGAGTATTCTAAAATGCTTACACTATTTTTTCAGGATAATTAATTAAACGTAACGTGAATAACCTAGTACTTTAACTTGAATTTCATTTTGTCTTAACTCTTCAGCAAATAACAGCTTTTTTAACAACTAGAATATGTATAGTACCAAATCAGGAAATTATACCTTGCCCTGCTTTTACACTGCGTTCTAAATACGGCATGAAAATGTTACAAAGAAAGGCAGAGGGCAGGAGGCACTTATGCTGAAGGCATTCTGTCTCCTGCCCTCTGAAAAAAAACTTTAGTTATGGGTTTAAAGCCCATTTAAAAAAAGATGTTTTTCGAGACGCATAGCGCGAGGAAAAACGGCGTCCTTGCTTCAATCCCACGTTTTTAAACGTGGGTTCCTTCTGCCCTCTGCCCTCAGCATAAGTGCCTTCTGAATGTCTAAGCGGTAAGTGATTGGGGAACGGGGAAAGCACGATTTATAAAACCTCGAAAAACCAGCATAATTGTGGAAGAACAGCTAAGGCGATCGCACAAAAAATGAACCTCTACTTATTGTTAGAAAATATCCTTTTTTTCTTGGTTGCGACATCTTTCACTGTAGTTGTGGGTTGGGCTTGGAGACATTCAAAACCCATGATCTTACCTGAAGTCCTTCCAGGTTGGTATAAAATCTGGTTTGGTACAGTGCAATTACTGGGTATAGTTTTGCCGTTAATAGTAATGCTGTTGTGGGGTGTGGTGTGGGGTTATTATGACGTTTTAATGGTGTTTGCTTCCTACTTTCTGATCCTGGGCTTGCAAATACTATCGGAATTTGTGACCTTAAGACAGTTCCATTCTGTTGTGTGGGTAATGGTTCCTTATTTATACTTGCCCTACCGTTTTTGGCAGTTATATCAAGGCTGGACACTCATCAGCCCAGAACAAGAATTAATTTGGGTAAGAACTACATTAGTGATAGAAATTCTTGTGTGGGTTGGAAACTATATGTTAGATGTAACTCAATTACCAAGGCTTTTTCGTTGGGAAGTTCAAGAAAACTCTGACATTGAGATTAATTAAACACAGAGGATCGCGCAGTCAAGCGCAGAGAATCATGGAATTTTGCCACATAAAATTCGTTAGGGCTAAATGAAAGCGAAGTATTCTGCTGAAAACTCTTGATCATTAACAAAGTTTTGATACACTTTAAAGAATTTAATTAAAATCTCTGCTAATTACTCCTACTCTGCGGGAAGCCTAAAATATTTTCAATATGTCTTCTCAACGTACAATTCAAAGTATATATACTGATGGCGCTTGCATCGGCAACCCAGGTCCCGGTGGTTGGGGTGTTGTTGTCTATTTCAGTGACGGTTCTGTTCATGAAATAGGCGATGCTGCTGCTAAAACCACTAACAACAAAATGGAAATGCAAGCCGCGATCGCAGCTTTATCTTTCCTAAAAGCATCAGGACACACTGAACCGATTACTCTCTACACAGATAGCGAGTATCTGATTAACTGTGTGACTAAATGGATCAAAACCTGGAAAAGAAAAGGCTGGAAAAAAGCAGATGGTAATCCTGTTCTGAACCAAGATTTGCTGGAACAACTTGAGCAACTCAACAGTCGTCAGGTAAAATGGCAACACGTCCGGGGTCATACTGGTAACGAAGGTAACGAACGCTGTGATGCGATCGCTCGTGCTTTTGCTAGTGGAAAAAATCCATCGCTGCAACAAATTTCTCAGATCAATTTGTTTGATGATTTTTTACAGACATCAACTGATATTACGGTAGCAAGCATATCTGATTCTGATCCCGAATCGATGATAATTAACAAAAACATACGAGAGATCAGTACCCTTGCATCAGAAATAAATATGACAGATACATCGAATCATTCAACGCCCTTCTCCCATGAAGAATTACCTCGTGAAATGAGGGTAGTACAACTCCGCAACTTGGTGGAAACCCTAAGAATTGCTGACGAAATTGCTGAAAAAGGTTACTTAGTTACTAGTTCTGAATTAGCAGATTTAATGGATGTCCACCCTAGTGCTGTTACTAGTCGTGGTGATCAATGGCGTTGGCGTAACTGGATTGTTTCACGAGTCCGACGAGAAGGTAATCAAATTCTTTGGGAGTTGGAACGTGGCGATCGCCTAAACAATGAAAATGATGATTGATAGTGTTGTTTGTTGTTGATTGTTGGGAATCACTACCAACAATCAACCACAAGCTATTAATGATAATTTCTTCCCCGCCACTGTCGTGGAGTGCTGATTGCTGATAAAAAGATTCGGACTACGGCTAAGGGGTCAGCCAGTGGGGAAAGCCAAAACAACCAACCACCCATAGATTGAGTGCGATCATAACAGGGTGCGATCGCCAACAGCATACCAAACCGAACTACCAGCAGAAATAAATTTAGTCCGAGTAATACCAAAGGAGGATTAGGAGAAAAGGGGAGGTGGGGGGAAAACAATAGGTAACTGAGGATGAGCAAAATAGGTAAAGCCTGAGTTGAAGTTAGTACCCATAAATCAGCCCATAGCTGAGTGCGGGAAGAAGCATCTTTTAAATCGAGACTGCGACCCCATTCTTTCCAAGTTTCCATTGCTCCTTCATACATCCGTACCTTTAAGACTTTTGATCCATCTAAAAAGCCTACTTTAAAGCCAGAAGTAGCTATGTGTCGAGCTAAGGTGACATCATCACAAAAAGAACTTTTGGCACTCGTATAACCACTGACCGCAGCTAACACAGAACGGCGGCATAAAAAGCATTGACCGTTAGCCATGACTCGTTCTGGTTGTTGTGTATTTATACCAGCAGGATCGAATCTGTAAAGCAACGTCATTAACAACGCTGGTTGTAGCCAGCACTCTCCAGGGTACTTGAGGATGAATTGAGGCGAAAGAGAAATTAAATCATATCCTTGTGCGATCGCCGTTTTTACCAAACCCGCAACTAAACCTGGTGATGGTTGAGTATCAGCATCCATACCCAAAAACCATTCACTTGCTTCACAAGAGTGTAAAAAACCATTATGTAAAGCCCAAGGACGTCCTACCCAAGTAGGAGGTAAAGGATCATCAGTAATCAGCCGAAACCGGGGGTCTTGTTGTTGTGCAGCTTTGACTAAATCAGGGGTACCATCCTGAGAATTACTATCTACAACTATTATTTCCCGAACTTCGTAACTTTGGCGACTTAAGCCATTTAACAGCGGACTGATCCGAAGAGCTTCATTTAAAGTGGGAACTACTACACTAACGCTACCTAAAATATCTGGTGTTGGGTTTTGTGGTGTCACTGGGGGATGACGTAGAGGTCCTTTGAGCAGGCGCGACAGTAAAATTGCTATTGCTGGGACTTGTATAAGTAGTACTAAAAGCGAAAAGGTACTGATGATGCTAAACCAGTCTATCACTGTAAAAATATTGAATTAATGTAATTGCAGGGTTAAAAGGGAACAGAAAAACGCCCATAAATAATCATGATTCTTTAAACTCAATATTTTGGGCTAATTCTTCCTCCGCCATACCGTGATTTTCTCGGCTGGCGGTGGATGATTTACTTAAGAGCAACTTCTACCGGAGCTATTTGCCCTTGATTGGTAACAGATTCTACTACATTCTCTGTAGATGTACTTTGAGTCTTCCACCATAAAACTACAGCCGGCGCTGCACCCAAGAATAAGCCTAGTAAGACTGGTATGGAAAAACCAGCCGCTAAACTCATGACTGTAGCAAAGCCAAAGTTGCTGAGATAAACAATTAAAGGTAGATTAAGTTGCGATCGCTCTAATTTTATCGGTGTATTTCGCCACAATAATGCAGCCACCGTCATAAATACTGAACCAGTACCAATCCATCCAGCAAAGTTTTGATAAGGCATACCAAAAAAGGCTCCTGGTTTCTGCCAATACCAAAAAGGTAGAGATGTTTGGCTCATGGCTGGATCTAGTACAAAGTCCCAGGAAGTGAGCAACAAAGCACCCAAAGCGATCGCACCCAAATGACGCCATAAACTAGGTTTTTTGTCAACCTCTAAACCAGCACGCCCCAGGAGGTAAGATACAAATCCTACGTAAAACCAAGACAAAGGAATAGTAAAAGGTACTAAACCGCCAATTTTATAACCCAAGCCACTTAAGTAGCTGTAATGACCAAAAGGAAAGCCAGTACTAGTTCCTAGTAATTCACTGCTTAAAGAAATTAACACTGATGGCAGCAGAAACGAGAGCCACAAACCTAACCCTAGTGTTCTATAAGCATACAAAGAAACTGCTGCTGCTCCCAAAATCATATAAACTACGCCGCCTCCAGCCATACTCCATTGCATGGCGGTTTGTCCAAACTCGGCTAAATTCAAAATTATTTCAGCGTGAGGAACGACCAGTAATATTCCTACTAGTCCAAACACCATTGATACAATATGACCAATGAGGCACACGCGTTCAGCGATAACAAGTTGTTTCATGATATTTCCTGAATCAAGATGTGACACGTGGCTACATAACTGCTAACAGTTTACAAATCTTTAAGGATATATATAACTTAATTTTGATGTAAATATTCTATTAAATTACTGAATAGTTTTGAGGCAGAGCATTATCGCCTATTGATTACAAACAAAACAAGTAAGAAAATCTGGTTATATTAGAATTTTGACTCTGCTGAGTATGAAGCTTCGCTGGCTACTCTGGCAATCACAACTTACCTCATGCCATTTTTGAAAAGACTACCCTGGCTTTCTTTAACACTGCTGTTGCTTACCTATATCATTTTTGGCTGGTTACTTGCACGATCAAAAACTCAGCCTATATTATGGCTGGTATTTGCGATCGCTACTGTACTTTTTATTTCCAGCTTGACTATTCCTTTCTCAAAAGTGAGTGACTATTCTGTAAGTTTGTTTAGATCAAATATCAAGTCCTTCGGAGTCACCGTATTAGGGGCTTTTTTATTCTTTCTCATTCTTGCGCGTTTTCGACTCTTTCTTGATATTTTAGTTATGATTGCTGCGGCTATATTGGTGAGAATAGATTTTCTCGTCGCAGGTTTTAACCAAGCTCAAATCTTTTTGATCACAACTACTTTTTCTTTCACAGGTTTAGCACTTGGTGCATTAGTAGAAAAGTTGATGTCGCAATATGGTTTGATTCTTTCAAATTAGGGCGAGTAGCAACACCCACCCTAAAATTATTAAATCTAAGATGCAGCAACCGCTTCAGTCACAGCAGGATAAACGCTAACTTTTTTACGAGTTTTACCCTTGCGTTCAAATGTTACGACACCATCAACGAGAGCGAACAGAGTGTCGTCGCTACCAATTCCGACATTATTACCAGGGTGAAATTTAGTACCACGCTGACGCACCAGAATATTACCAGCGCGAACAGCTTCACCACCATAGCGTTTGACACCCAGTCGTTGAGCATTTGAGTCACGACCGTTTCGTGTACTACCTGTTCCTTTCTTATGAGCCATGATTTTCTCCTTGAAATAACAACCAACAACCAACCAATCACAAATTATTCAGCAGATTCTTGTGCAACATCAGTTGTTGCTTCGCTATCTACTTCACTATTTACAGTAGCTTCTGCTTCAAAAGCAAGTACAGAACCATTAAGGCTAATGGAATTGATCATCAACCTAGTGATTTCTTGGCGATGTCCGCGCTTTTTGCGGGTTTTCTTTTTCGGTTTCATCTTGTAAACCAGGACTTTACGACCCCGCAAGTGTCGCATCACAGTCCCTTCTACTTTTGCTCCTGCGACTAACGGCTGACCAATAGTAACTTCACCGTTGTGTTGTATTAGCAAAACTGAGTCTATGCTAACTTGCTCATCGGGTTGAACAGAAAGCAGTTCAATGTCGTAAAAGCGGCCTGGTTCAACTTTTAGTTGCTTACCGCCAGTTTCAATAATTGCGTAAGTCATGTAATTGTCCTTAGGGGTTGCCGTACAGGTAGCTGACTTTTGTATACAATCAACGCGAGCGATCGCATTCTTTGAACTATCGTTGCCAGCCTTTGCAATGCGTCTACCTGATCCGAGCAGGAATTAGACAGACAATCTATCAGTGTACTTCACAAAGCCTATTTGATCAACTTTTTCTTAAAATTCGGGCTAAAAGCTAAAGTCGGTTAAAAACTGACGGGCTAAGATTTGAACCCATTAAAATGGGTTTAAGCTTTGAGCCAAAAATTTATTTTTCGGCTGATTACAATTGGTGCAAGATGTCACTTAAATGCACGTTCAAAAACAATTGGTATTAAACATCAACAACAAACGACAAATAAAAATTACTAATGATAGTAGTAAGTCGGCACAAATAAATATAGCGCGAGTTACGAAAAGTAAAAATGCATCCAACCGTTACCAATGATAAATGACAAATGATGACCCCAATTAATTAGATTTATTTGTGCCGACTTACTTAAATATTATTTGTCGTTTTTTTGAATTTCAGTTATGAACAGTATCTATATTTTCCCAACAGGGAGCGAATGATGGAATTGATAGAGAGCAAGCTTTCCAGCCAGACTTTACCCCCACATTTAACAGATTACACATACCCCCACGCTGTCCTAAAGGTGTGTAATGGCGACAGTAGCGACAAGCAGAAACACAAGATTTTAAAGTTGCCATAATAAATTTTTTGTGATAAAAAAGCTTCTCACCAAAGAGAAATTTTCCTCATCAAGTATGGCAATGATTTCTTACAAACAGTCTAATATTTGTATAATTTAATATAATAAATTCGCATTACTAAATAAAAATACATAAAGTAAATACAATAGTAGTTTATACTTACACATGTTCAAGGAAAAATATTTAAAAATACGATAAATTCCTGGCGGAATAAAATCAGTATTAATACTTAAAAATAGTAATTAGCCATAAAATTTATCACGAAAAAGACATATGCAAAGAATAGAAGTCGAAAAAAGAAGTATTTTAATAGGTTTAGCAGGTAGTCATGGATATGGTTTAAATCGTCCAGATTCAGACTATGATTATCGAGGAGTATTTATTGCTCCTAAAAGATATTACTTAGGATTTGACAGAATTGAACAAAAAGATGGTGGTTGGGATGAAGTAGGAATATTTTCATTTTTAGATGGAAATAAAGATACAGTCATCTATGAATTAAGAAAAATTATTCAGTTATTAGCTGGAGCCAATCCCAATGTCTTAGAATTGCTATGGCTGAATGAGTATCCAGTTTTAACATCTGTAGGACAGTATTTAATTAATCATAGAAAAATTTTCTTAACTAAGAAGATTAAGCATACTTATTCTGGATATGCTTTTGCTCAAATCAAAAAAATGGAAACCCATCGTAAGTGGTTATTAAATCCACCAACGAATAAACCATTACCACTTGATTTTGGTATAGAAGATGAAACACCACTCAGCAAAGAAGAGTTAAATGCTTTTTTAGAATATCTATATCACTTGATTAAAGGTAAAATTGAATATTTAGAAGAAGCAGAAGAATTATATGATTTGCTTACAGCAGATATTGATTTTAAAGCTATATTGAAACAATATACATTGCCTAGTGAAACTTTAGAATACACTCAAAATTTAACGAATAGTCGCAAAGATTTTATTCGCCTACTT
Organism: Westiellopsis prolifica IICB1; assembly: GCF_004323185.1. GTDB lineage: Bacteria > Cyanobacteriota > Cyanobacteriia > Cyanobacteriales > Nostocaceae > Pelatocladus > Pelatocladus prolificus_A. The sequence continues at coordinate 235,252 of NZ_NAPS01000001.1, read as the reverse complement.
CAGAAAAGCCAAGGCTATCAAATTGCTTTAAGAGAGTGGAAAGCATATTTATCATGGCAAGAAAATAGGAATCCTGTACGAGCAGAAATGGAACGAAAGTCAGGTTTTGATTTGAAACACGGAATGCACTGTATTAGATTATTACGTAGTGGGCTAGAAATCTTACGAACAGGAGAACTAATAGTAGATAGAAGAATAGCTGGGGATATTGATGAGTTAAAAGCAATTCGCGAAGGAGATTATTCTTATGAACAAGTAATGAAAATGGCAGAAGATTTAATGACTGAGATGCAAAAGGTATATGAAGAATCAACATTACCTAACAAACCTGACATAGATCAAATTAACGCATTGTGTATAAAATTAGTAGAAATGCAGGGATGGGATTAGAAGTAGAAAATTACTAGTTAAATATTTTAAATTTTTGTTATTCTGTAGTGAAGACCACTTTAACTAAAAGTCATTATGTGTCTATAGAATTTAAAACAAAAATTTCAGAGTCTCTATGACTTATGAGCAACATGAATGATTGAAAATACATTCAAATATGAATTAGGTTAATTTCTGTTAAACAAGCACTGCAATATCTTTATTCTTAATCTTCATCAAGTTATGAATCAAATTATTAAGTTTGTAATAACACTTATTTCAGGTTGTTGGCTAATACCGGAAGTTGCAATCTAAATTGTGTATCCTGAAGACAACTGACATTATGACAAAATGGAGGTCTAATGACTCCGAAAATTATGCGTCAGGTCTGGTCTGTAATTGAAACGACCCAAACAAAGACGCTATTGCAATTAGATGATGCTAGCTTAGTCCAGTGGTTGGTTAAGCAAACCAAAACCCAAGCTTTGCTAGATTGCCAAGAAACAGACTTTCTGTGTGACTACATTCAATCTCGGCTACCCCTCATTCGTGATCTTGCTAATGAACGTCAATATTCATGAAAATAGCTATTGGTCAAGTGTCATCGGTCATTGGTAGACGCGATTTATCGCGTCTGTACAATAGTCATTGTTCATTGGATATAAGCTAAGTGTATCAATACTCAAGGTTTCTTTCCTACACCCTATACTTTCTTTCCAGTAAAAACCAAGAACAAATGACTAATAACTAATAACTAATAACAAATGACTAATGACTAATGACTAATGACTTTTTGAGGTAAATATCCTTCTATTAAACAATCTGCTCCCACCACACGCACCTCAACACGTTCCAAAGACAATGCTTCAGTCATAGTGGTGAAACCCAAATCACCAACAGGTGTCGGAGCATCGCTACCACCAATTATTTTTGGAGCAATGAATGCTAAAATTTTCTGTACTGCTCCTTGAACGATCGCATTAGCTGCCAGAGTTCCACCACATTCCCACAGCACGCTACAAAAACCCCGTTCGTAGAGGTAAGACATCACTTGTTCTGGTGTCAGTGGTGATATTTCTATTACTTCTACTCCCTGTTTGAGCAACATTTCCTTAGAAACAGCATTGGCTCCTACATCTGTTAGTACCAAGGTAGGAGCTTCTTCAGTTTGCCAGAGATGAGCTTGTGCAGGTAAATTGAGAGTGCGACTCATTACTATCCGTAAAGGATTATGCGCTCCCTGTCGGTGACTAGTTAAACGGGGATTATCTAATCTGACCGTATTTCCACCGACGATCACAGCATCGCAGGCAGCGCGAAATTGATGTACTAAGCTACGAGCTTCCTGATTAGTTACCCAGGCGCTATGACCAGTGCTTGTAGCTATTTTGCCATCTAATGTCATAGCGTATTTCAGTATTCCCAAAGGTCGTTTGTAGAGAATGCGATGAATAAAGCCTTCATTGAGCCGACGACAGGCTTCTTCTTCCACTCCAACTATTACTTCTATACCCGCCGCACGTAACTTAGCAATACCACCACCGCCGACTAGTGGGTTGGGATCAACCATACCTACTACTACCTTTGCCACTCCAGCAGCAATTAATGCTTCTGAACAAGGAGGAGTGCGTCCGTAGTGATTGCAAGGTTCAAGACTAACATAGATAGTTGCCCCATGAGCATTTGCACCAGCTGCTTTGAGTGCGAAAACTTCTGCGTGCGGTTCACCGGCACGAGGATGAAAGCCTTCCCCAATAATTTCACCATCTTTAACAATCACTGCCCCCACCATTGGATTTGGGGAAGTGCATCCCAAAGCGCGCTGGGCAAGTTCCAAACAGCGTCGCATCATTGTTCGGTCAAACTCAGTACATACTTGTTGTTGGGGATGTGAATCTGATTTAATCACAAATTTTTAATTTTCTTAAGCCCTAATATTTCAACTCTAGCTTTAATCTATCTTGCCAGAGGTGGTAAATGAAGCAACTTGATTTTAACTATTTTAAGATTGTTGCTCGGCTAATTTGAGTTGTTGCCACCAACGATTCAGAGGAAAATAAACCACTGGCGCCCAGAGACTACTGACTATAGCAGAGGCAAGGGCGACCTTTTGGTAATAACTCCAGATGTCTACTGCATTGCGATCGCGCATTAAAACCAACTGTACAGCAAAGATTGTTTCCACCAAAACTGCCATTCCAAAGACAATTAAAGCGATTGAAATAAAATCTTCTTGAATAAAACGTTGTTTTTGCAGCAAAGCTGTGATACCTCCTACTACTGCCAGACTGAGTGCATGAGTGGGGTCGGGTGATGTCATCGCATCTTGAAGTAAACCCAAGATTATGCCCGCGAATACGCCTTGGAAAGCTGTACGTTTCACACTCCAAGCTACCACCCAAATTAATAACCAATTAGGACCAATACCTAATAGTTCCATGCCAGGAAGACGAGTCAGCAGCATCAGCAAGCAGAAAAGCACAGATCCAAAAATCACAGCCCAATTTACCAGTAGTCGCAGGCGGGGATGCCAACGTGAAATCGGGTTGATTTTAATTATAGATTTTCGCGATCGCGATCTTGGCTTATTTTGCCTGCCACCCCGAAATCCAGGAATTTTCATTTTTTATTAAACACTCATGTGCAAACTACACAAAAATACATATAAAATTCACCCCTAATGTAATCCGTTTAAAGGGCGTCTACACCCTTATTTTTGTGATTGTGGATTTTCTAGTTGTGGATTTTCTGGTTTGGGATATACAGTTACCCAATCCAAAGAACGAATTGGTGGAAATAGTTCTACTTTCGCCACGGATGCTGGCAGTTTCTTTAAATCTAAAGATTTAATTCTTCCGATTGCCAAACCAGAGGGAAACTTTTGGCTATAAGTCGATGTAACAATTACATCACCAGGTTTAACGTTGGGAACTTTTTCATAAAACTCCAGTACTGCTTCTGCGGAAGCATCACCCCGCAAAACTCCCTTCGCTCCAGTACGGCTAATACTTATACCCACCTTACTTTTCATGTCACTGATTAATAACACGCGGCTAGTATTAGGAGTGACATTTTCTACTAGACCGACTAAGCCACCTTCAGCCTTGACTACAAAACCTTCTTGAATTCCCGCCTGACTACCCCGGTTGATAATTACTTGTTGCCACCAATTGTCCGCACTCCGTCCGACCACTCGTGCTGGGATTGGACGCGATGACAGTTGCTCTTTTTCAACGTAACCCAACAACTGTTGTAGCTTTTTATTCTGGTTTTCTAATTCTGTAATTTGGGCTTCTAATTCTAATACACGAGAATCTTTCAACCGTTCTTCTGGAGTTGATCCTGGCTGCAAAATCTGGAACTGGCTGGTAACGCCCTGATAAATTTCCAGTAACAAAGCTCCTTGAGTTTGTCTAAGTACCCAAGCTCCACCAACTATTAGAGACAGTAGCCCAATGTGGAATCCTTTATGCTCCCACCAGCGACGCGCTGTAAACATATATACCTTTATCTAGCCGTATAATATTAACAACATTGAATTATTTACCAACCCAATTCTTGGATTGTTTATTTTGATTACATGTTCCGGGAACGTCCACTAAAAACTCGTTCTAGCTGTTTGAAATTTTCTAAAACACGACCTGTACCCAATACAACACAGCATAGGGGATCGGCAGCAACGTGGGTTACAATCCCGGTTTCATGGCTAATTAAGGTATCTAGTCCTTTTAGCAAAGCGCCGCCTCCTGCTAGCATAATGCCTCGGTCAATGATGTCTGCTGCTAGTTCTGGAGGTGTACGTTCCAGAGTCCGCTTCACAGCTTCAATGATTACTGATAGCGGTTCTGACATACTTTCACGAATTTCGGCTCCTTTGATGGTTACAGTACGTGGTAAACCAGAAAGTAAGTGTAAACCTCGGACTTCCATCATCAAATCATCTTCATCGTGAATCGGATAGGCCGAACCAATACGAATCTTAATATCCTCAGCAGTACGTTCCCCGATGACCAGGTTATGAACTTTCTTCATATACTGCATAATTGATTCTGTCAGTTCATCTCCGGCAATACGGACTGATTCACTCAGTACTGTACCCTGAAGACTCAGTACTGCTACTTCTGTAGTACCACCACCAATATCAATGATCATGTTGCCAGTTGGTTCGGCTACGGGTAATCCCGCTCCAATCGCTGCTGCAACAGGTTCGTCTATTAAGTAAACTTCTCTGGCACCTGCTTGTGTAGCTGCATCCATGACAGCTCGTCTTTCTACACCTGTGACACCACTGGGTATACCGATGACAATTCGGGGTAGTACTAGTGATTTACCCTCATTGACACGCTGTATAAAACTTTTGAGCATGAGTTCGGCTGTATCGAAATCAGCAATTACGCCATCGCGCAAGGGGCGCAGAGCAATCACATTTCCAGGTGTTCGACCAAGCATTTTTTTGGCATCTTCTCCTACCGCCAGTGCTACCTTTTCGTTTTGATCGATGGCAACTACTGATGGTTCTTGAAGAACAATACCTTTACCAGATACATACACTAGGGTATTGGCGGTACCGAGGTCGATACCCATATCTCGCGATAAGGAAAACTTACTGAAAAGGCCCACGCGTTTTTTGCCCCCTATTTCGATACTTTTGACTACTAACGTGAGAGAGAATTGTGCAGGATTCTATTACTTTTTTTGACCGCAGTCTAGTAAAGCAGACTATATTTTGTATAAGTTTTGGGAATCTTTTGTTTATTAGTTGCTACTACTGTTTTATATTCTCTGATCGTAGGCGCATATCCGTACGCTTTTGTAATGAAAAAAGAGTAATTTTTATCATTATAGTCAGTAATTATAATTGTTAATTATTTAACATAGTTTTTATGGCTTGATAATTTTAGTTATCATAAAAATCATTGTGTGATGAGTACTTTTGTACTGAAAGGCAATAACCATGAGTATTAATATCGTCACCCTAGTTGGTCGTGTAGGCGGCGACCCAGATATGAAGTATTTTGAAGATAGTGGTAGTGTCAAATGTAAATTAACACTGGCAGTGAGGCGGCGATCGCGCAGTAGTGATGAACCTGATTGGTTTAACTTGGAACTATGGGGAAATACTGCGGAAATCGCCGGTCGGTTTGTGCGTAAAGGAAGTTTGATCGGAGTCAAAGGTTCCCTAAAGTTTGACACTTGGAACGATCGCACCACCGGCGCTTTGCGTTCTTCCCCAGTAATTAGAGTAGATCAACTAGATTTACTAGGTTCCAAGCGGGATGAAGCAGAGATGATGGATCATAATCCTGATAATTTTTAATATTGGTCAAGAGTCCATCGTCAAGAGTCCATTGTTCAGAGTTCAGAGTCTAGAAAATTCCAAATTGACCCTTGACCCTTGACCCTTGACCCTTGACTAATAACTAATTTCCAACGTCACCGATGCTTCTACCTGCTGTTCACCACCTTCAACAGGGGTGGAAGCACCTCCTACCTTTGCTACTTCTGCACTCATCATAGGACGTGGCGGTGGTGGTGTAGTGCTTGCACCGTTAACTTGAATGTTCACTACTTCTTTACGCTGGAAATCTAAAGCACTAAAAACAGCATCAGCTTGCTGTTGAGCCTCTTGGGTAGCTTCTTTGAGTGCTTGCTTTTGGGCTTGTGCGATCGCCTCATCAGTAGCTACAAAACTAATACCATTAATCTGCGTTGCACCAGCTTTGACGGCTTCATCTAACAACGAACCAGCTTTGTCAGTACCTATACGGAAACTCACAGTATTACTAGCACTATAACCAGTCAAACGCTGAATGTTATCTTTATAACTATATACTGCATTAAGAGTAATGCCAGTAGTTTGTAATTTATCCACATTACGGCTCTTGAGCAATGCTACCACAGCGGATGACCTGCGAGCAGCCTCTTGTTGTGCTTCCTGGGCTGTTTTAGCCTGTATCTCTACACCTAATATCACTTGAGCTAGAGTAGCAGGAATTGCTTCTACCCCACGACCAGTAACTGTGAGAGTGCGTAACATCCTTTGTTTCTCTTGTGCTAGCACAGGCTGGGAAAAGGTGACACACACAAGTACACCTAAAAATAAAGTCTTCCATAAGTTCCCAGTTAATAACTGAGAACCCAACCAAGCGGGTTTATGCATCAGATTTCACTCCTCGAAATTATTTTTTGCTAATTGTTAGTTGTTATTTGTTTGGAAGTAACACTTTGATATCAAAACTTTAAGATAATCCTGTGTAGTAATGCTTGCAGCCTATCTATTATATATACTAATACTAAAAAGTATTATTTAGAACATAGCCTTACTTTTAGCATGAGCAATACCAATTTTTGGACAACTGCCTACCAGTTATTCAAGCCAGAAGAACCTCTTGCTACACCTGAAAAACTGCAAAATTTTTATGTTCAGAGAGAGAATAGTCCTGTAGATAAGCTTGTTAGCTTATTGGTAATGGAAGATGATCCAGCAAAATTTTTACTAGCAGGTCATCGGGGTGGGGGGAAAACTACAGAACTGCGGCGACTGCAACAAAGGTTAGATGATAGTCATAAGGTTATCTGGATAGATACACAAATGGCGTTGGATCGTTACAATATTGGCTATGCAGAAGTAGTAGTATTAATAGGGTTAGAAATTGCACGTCAAGCTATTAAGTCTAATTGGTTATTTAAAAAAGATAAGTTACTAGAAGCTTTGCAAAGTAGTCTGGAAACTGTAGTTTATCAGGATAAAGGTAGCCATTCCGAAGGCTTAAAAATGCCTGATTTTATCGAGAAAGCAGGTATAATTCTCAAACGTGGTTTAACCAGAGAAGTCACAAAAGCTCTTAATATTCGACCTTTATTAAGTGAGATCATTAACCGAGTTAATAACATTATAGACGCAGCAGAAAAAGAAACACGACAAAAGTTACTGATTATTGTTGATGGTTTGGATCGGCATGAATTTGGCACGGCTTTGGAGATGTTTTCTAGTTCGCTACTAACAGAGTTAAACTGTCATATTATCTATTCTATTCCCATTGCCTTGCGATATTCTCCGAACTTTCGTCAGCCAATGGAAAGCTTTCAAAAATGCCTAGATTTAAATAATCCTCCGGTTTTTGAATGTGATGAAAATTTATGCCCAACAAGTAAATCTAATTTCAATGGTAGAAAAATTCTCATTAATGTAATTAACAAACGTCTTAATTGTTTAGGTGATAGCCACAAGGGTTTATTTAATCCTGATGCGTTGGATCTAATTTGTGAAAAAAGCGGTGGTGTGATGCGAGATTTAATGAGATTAGCACGTACTGCTTGTGAAATTGGGTTGCGAAATAGATTAAATTTAGTAGATTTAGAAATAGCAAAAGAGGCAGTTAGAGATGTTCGTAAAGAATATAATTTAAACGATTACCACTATCTCGAACTTGATTTAATTCACTGTACTGGCAAACTAACGACGAAGACACACAGCTTACCTGGTAGAGGTGAGTTTATTATTTGTGATGAACTTTTACAAAATAAATTAGTCTTAGGTTATTACAACTCAAAGCAAGAGTCTTGGTTTGATATTAATCCTATTTTGATAGAGGATTTAGAACGCTGGCAAGCAGCTAATAACACTAAAGCCTGACTTCCTATCAACAATTATCAATTAGAAGCTGGTATTGCATATGCTTTCTCCCGACTCCAATTACTCTTTAAGAGAAGCTGACAAAGCAGAATTAAAGAAATTAGTCAGTGTATTGGAAATTTCTAGCGGCACGACAATTATTTTTGCCATTGCACCTGAAAGTAGTCCCCAACATCCAGTTGTGAAACAGCTAAAAGAATCTTTAGCAATCAGCGAACAAAATTTTGAAATTGATAACTTTTTTTATAGTCAAAACTCCTTCCATAATTTTCTGTATAGCTTAGATGATCATAAGCAGCAAAATACGCAAACTGGGCGCAAATTGGTAATGGCATTTGGAATTGATCTATTACCGAAATCGCGCTTAGTAACAGAAATGAAAAAGTTGAATTTGGGAAGAGAAGAGTTATTTGGGATAAATTTAGTACTGATTTTTTGGCTGAATAAAGCAGATTTTTTAGATGAATTTCGTCAGCGTGCGCCAGATTTTTGGGATTGGCGAGAAAAGGTTGTGGAATTTGAAACACGCAATCCTTTACTTTATCCCTATTTAGATTGGTTAATTGCTGAGAATTCTTATCTAAAAATGAGCGGTGTGATGCAGGTAAATCGCCAAGTTGATATTTTTCTCGACCAGATTTATGTTTCCCTGCAAGCACAATGGCGACAACAAGTTACAGATATGAACGAACGCAGCCAAAGCGAACTTGAAGTGGCGACTGTACGTCAAGTTCAGAGCAGTAGTAAATTGAAGGGAATGGGTTCTAGTCACGATGATTGGGATGAACCCTGCTATTATGAACCACTGTTTGAAGAATCAATATCAGTATCAGTTTCCAGTAGTAAAAAGGTTACGCAAAAGGTAGATTTATCCGAGGCAGTGCGAGAGAATTGCTATAGCGTGATTTTAGGCGCTCCTGGTGCAGGAAAAACTACTCTCCTGCGTTATTTAGCACTGCATTTTGCAACGGCAAAAAGAGACCATTTGGAAACAATTATTGTTGATGACGATGATATTGATAATAATGTAGCCGGGAATAAAAACAACGATAATAGTGCAAATAATTTTGTAAATGGGAATCAAAAGAAGAAAGAGTTAGGTAAAACCTTGTTACCTGTTTTCTTCCGCATTGCTGATTATGCAGAAAAATTAAAACAACAACCTGAGTTAACTTTAGTTGAATATCTGTGTCAATTTTACCGCCAGTGGGAAGCTTATTTTCAAGCAGAGGTAGAAATAGGAACCGAGGTGGTGGCGTTGCTCTTGGATGCAATGCATCAAGGACAGTGCTTGATGCTATTGGATGGATTAGATGAGGTATTTGACCAAGAAAGCCGCAAACAGATTGTAGAACGAATTAACAAGTTTGTTGATATGTTCCCCACTAACAAATTCGTTATTACCAGCCGTATTGCTGGCTACCGCGATGTGCAACTCAGTAGTCGGTTTGCGGAGTTTACTATTGAAGATATGGACAGCGAACAGGTAGAACGGTTCCTGTATCGCTGGTGTCGAACAGTTGAAAAAGGACAGCAGCCAGATGCTAGCGAGGAGCAATGGCAAAAGAGAGGAGATGAGCAGGCGCGGCACATTTTACAAGCAATTGAAGACAACGAGGGTGTGAAACGGTTAACGGCAAACCCTCTGCTTTTAACTATTTTGGCGCTGATTCACCGTAACGGAGAACGCCTACCTAACCGTCGCGTGAAACTGTACGAGTTGGCTGTGCAAACTTTGACGGAAGATTGGCAACTCAGTAAGAAATTACCCGATGCGCCAAGGGTGGTGTTAAAAGAAACCGAGGTTGTAGAACTTTTAGCACCTCTAGCGTATTGGATGCATGAGGAGAAGCCTTCCGGTTTGGTAACGCAGGCGGAAGTGGAGGAGAAATTAGCAGTCAAGCTGGCAGAATTAAACGATACAGAACCCGAATCAGACTCGGTAGGTCAAGCAGTAGGGGAGTTTTTACGGAAAGTGCGGGAAACCACAGGTTTATTTGTAGAAAGAACACCTGGGGTTTACGGCTTTATGCATCTAACATTTGAAGAGTATTTTGCTGCACGTTATATTGCGGATAATGACCAAAGTGAGATATTGGAACTAATTCAGAAACATCTTTACGAGCCACGTTGGAATGAGCCGCTTTTACTAGCTTTGGGATATTACGGAAGTCATTTTTCTACGCAATTTAAGAAGTTAGCGGAGAAGTTGTTTGTTAATTTGGAAAATTATCAACCTGTGCTGCAACATGGTGAGATAAAAATTAAAAATCCTACATCTGATGATGCTGTTATCCTCTATTTGAAGGAGGATGAATCAGCAAGCAGCTTGAAAGAAGTAGAATTCAAGCTGAGAGATTTACTGTTTGCAGGACAGGTGATTGCAGAAGTTGAAATTAATAGTATTGTGATTCGCAAAAAACCAATCCACAAGTTAGTTATTACCTATCTTGGAATAGAAGCCGATTTTGAGGATGATACAACTAAGCAATTACTAAGATTGCTACGTAAAATTGAATTGTTTTATCAAAAAGGTGAAGTTATAGATTTATTGAAACAAGCAGCTAACGACTCAACACTGTCTGAAGAAATTCGAGTCAAGGCAAGAACTGCTATTCTTTATGTTGCTTGTGGTGAATCAGCAGGATTAGTTGATTGTGTGACAGAGATTGTTAACCAATTAGAGCCTTCACTGTTTTGCAGTATGAGAGATTTGGTTCAAGAACTAGGTGACGAAATGACACCTGCTCTTGAAAATAGTCGTCAGAATTATAACACTGATGAAAGTTGTCAAAAAGCATTAAACTTTATCACGGCAATGTCTTATGTACGGAAAGATAAATATGATAAAGCTATTGAGATTTTTGAATTGATAAAAGATAAGTTAGATAGCCATATCAGTCCTTATATTGCTTGGTCTTTGGCTACCTCTTATCAAGAAAAAGAAGCATTTGATAAAGCGATTGATTCTTATCAAGAATGTTTTGAAAAACTAGCTCGATATATTGAACCATCGGCTTTTCTCATTTTTTGGCAAAATCGAGGTGTTTGTCATAGGTTACATGGCAAGTATGAGCAGGCTTTAGATTGTTTTCAGCAAATGCTGACTATTACCAGAGAGATAAAGAAATTTCAAGATGAATCATTGGCTTTGTTTCATATAGGTAGAACTTATCAAAATTGGGGAAAATATGAGTTAGCAATTAATTACTATCAACAAAGCCGCGAACTATATCAAAAATTAGGTAAAGATAATAATGTAGCTAATCAGTGGTACTGGCTGGGTGATTGCTATCGAGAA
>NZ_NAPS01000001.1:200563-223846 GCF_004323185.1 Westiellopsis prolifica IICB1 | reverse complement strand
AAGCCGCGAACTATATCAAAAATTAGGTAAAGATAATAATGTAGCTAATCAGTGGTACTGGCTGGGTGATTGCTATCGAGAATGGGGTAAATACGGGCTAGCTATTGAGTGTGAAAATCAAGATTTAGTTATTCATCAACAGTTGAATGATCAATTTAGAATTGCACTAGCTTACTGGAGGTTAGGATGGATTTATCAAAATTGGAATAAATATGAGTTAGCTATAAAATATTATCAACAAAGTCGTGAAAATTATCAACAATTAGGTAAAGAGATTAATGTATCTAATCAGTGGCACTGGGTAGGCAATTGCTATCGAGAATGGGGCAAATACGAGCTAGCTATTGAGTGTCAAAGTCAATGTTTAGCAATTCTTCAAAGATTGCGTAATCAGGTTCATATTGTTAATGTGTACTATCAATTAGGAAGAATTTATCAAAGTTGGGGTAAATACGAACAGGCGATAAATTACCATCAAAAAAGTCGAGAACTTTATCAAAAATTAGGTCAAGATAAAAATGTAGCTAATCAATGGTACTGGCTGGGTGATTGTTATCGAGCATGGGGTAAATACGAGCTAGCTGTTGAGTGTGAAAATCAAGACTTAGCCATTCATCAACAATCGGATAATCAAATTAGAATTGCACTAGCTTACTGGCGATTAGGAAAGATTTATAAAGACTGGGGTAAATACGAACAGGCTATTAATTACTATCAAAAAAGCTGTGACCTTTATCAACAATTGGGTCGAGATAGAGATGTAGCAAATCAGTGGTACTGGCTGGGTGATTGTTATCGAGAATGGAATAAATATGAACTGGCTATTGAGTGTGAAAGTCAAGAATTAGTCATTCTTCAGCAGTTGAATGACGAAGTTAATCTTGCACGAGCTTACTGGCGATTAGGATGGATCTATAAAGATTGGGGAAAATACGAAGAGGCTGTTAGTTACTATCAACAAAGCCGCGAACTTTATCAACAGTTAGGTAAAGATAAGGATGTTGCTAATCGGTGGTACAGCCTAGCTAATTGCTATAGAGAATGGGGTAAATACGAGCTAGCTGTTGAGTGTGAAAATCAAGACTTAGCCATTCGTCAGCAGTTAGATGACCAAGTTAGAACTGCACAAGTTTACTTTCAGTTAGGATGGATTTATAAAGATTGGGGCAAATACGAACAAGCAATAAATTACTATCAACAAAGCCGAGAACTTTATCAACAATTAGCTCAAGATAATAATGTAGCCGATCAGTGGTACAACATGGCTAATTGCTATAGAGAATGGGGTAAATACGAGCTAGCTGTTGAGTGTGAAAATCAAGACTTCACCATTCGTCAGCAGTTAGATGACCAAGTTAATATTGCACGAGCTTACTGGCAATTAGGAAAGATTTATCAAAATGCTGATAAATATGAACAAGCTGTTGATTACTATGAACAAAGTCGCGAACTTTATCAAAAATTAGGTAAAGATAATAATGTAGCCAATCAGTGGTGCTGGCTAGGTGATTGCTATCGTGAATGGAGTAAATACGAACTAGCTGTTGCGTGTGAAAATCAAGATTTAGTCATGCGTCGGCAGTTGAATGAGCAGGTTAATATTGCACTAGCTTACTGGCGATTAGGAAGGATTTATAAAGACTGGGGTAAATACGAGTTAGCTATTAATTACCATCAACAAAGCCGAGAACTTTATCAAAAATTAGCTCAAAATAATAATGTAGCTAGTCTGTTATACTGGCTAGGTGATTGCTATCGTGAATTGAGTAAATACGAGCTAGCTGTTGATTATCAAAGTCAATGTTTAGCAATTCGTCATCAGTTGGATGACAAAGTTAATATTGCACTTGCATACTTTCAATTAGGAAGGATTTATCAAGATTGGGGCAAATACGAACAAGCAATAAATTACTATCAACAAAGCCGAGAAATATATCAACGATTGGGTAAAGATAAAGATGTAGCCAATCAGTGGTACTGGCTGGGTGATTGCTATCGAGAATGGGGTAAATACGAGCTAGCTATTGAATGTGAAAACCAAGATTTAGCCATTCGTCAGCAGTTGGATGACCAAGTTAATATTGCACTAGCATACTATCAATTAGGAAGGATTTATAAAACTTGGGGTCAATACAAATTAGCTATTAATTACTATCAACAAAACCGGGGAAATCATCAACAATTAGGTAAAGATAAGTATGTTGCCAATCATTGGTATAATCTGGCTAACTGCTATCGAGAATGGGATAAATACAAACAAGCTATTGAGTGTGAAAATCAAGATTTAGCCATTCGTCAGCAGTTGGATGACCAAGTTAATATTGCACTAGCATACTATCAACTAGGAAGAATTTATCAAGATTGGGGTAAATACGAACAGGCAATTAATTACTATCAACAAAGTCACGAACTTTACCAACAATTAGGTAAAGATAAAAATATAGCTAATCAGTCGTGTTGGCTAGCTAATTGCTATCGAGATTCTAAAGACTATACTAAAGCGATTGAGTATTACCAACAAAGCCTTAATTTGCACAAACAGCTAGGTCAGGATGAGAGCGTAGCTAGACGTTATCGACAACTTGCTTTCTGTCAATATTTACTAGCAAAAAATACCGCAAATTCAATAGAAATATCTGATCTGATTATACAAACTGAAAAAAATATCCGCCTAGCTATAGAAATAAATACCGCAGGAGAATATAAAGAAAATCTTGCTTATGACTACATTCTTCTCGGATTATTCTACTCGCAAAATCTACGCCTATTAACTAACGAAGATACATCAATTCAAGAAAAAATTGCTCTATTTGAAGAACTTTGTCACATAGGTTTAACCTATCTTTATGAATTAGGAAAAACAATAGATAAAGCTAAGGAATCTCTTGATATAGCTCGTGCTTACCTAGAAATAGAAGCTCTCAAAAACATTAACCGTAGCGAAGAAATTGCTCAAGAATGTCTGCAAATATTTCAAGAGTATCACCGTCGAAAACTAGAAGCCGCAGCATGTAAGTTGTTGGGCGAAATTTACCTGAAACGTACCCAACAAAATCAGCCAGGTGCAGAGGCGGTAGCTACTCTATTTTTAACTGAAAGTTTGGAAATCTACCGAGATTTAGACTTGCAGGAAAAAGCTGCGGAGGTAGATGCTATACTCTCACTTTGTCGTGTCCCCTAATAAATTACTAGTAGATGAACTTGTGGAGATGCTTTCATGGCATATTGGTTACTCAAAACTGAGCCGGAAGAATATTCCTACTCAGATTTAGAACACAATGGCAGTACAGTTTGGAATGGAGTGAAAAATGCCTTAGCCCTAAAACATCTACGGACAATGAACATAGGTGATTTGGCGTTAATTTATCACACTGGCAAGGAGCGACAAATTATCGGTGTAGCAGAAGTTACTAGTCAACCTTACCCCGATCCAAAATTAAATGATGTTAAACGAATAGTTGTAGATTTGCGGGCTGTTCAAAGAGTGCCTCAAAGCGTTACTCTAGGTCAAATTAAACAAGATAGTAGCTTTGCAGATTTTGATTTGGTGCGTCTTCCTAGACTATCTGTAGTCCCAGTGTCAGAGTTGCACTGGCAGCGTCTTCTACAATTGTCAAAGGGGTAATGGTTATTTGTTGGTTATTTGTTGGTGGTTGATTTCTTTATAAGGACTAACAACATATACATTAGTAAAGAATGATTTGCACAGAATCAATGCAGTTTATAAACTCAATCAACTTCTCGTTACCCTTACTCGCAACTACAGGCGAAGCAGCTGATAGTTCGCTGGTAGTGGCAGCAGTACTACTGAGTTTGGTAGTAGTATACTTTGCTAGTAAACTTGGTGGAGAATTATCTAACCGCTTTGGTTTACCACCTGTTTTGGGCGAACTTGTCGGTGGGGTAGTAGTAGGTGTATCTGTTTTGCATCTGTTGGTATTTCCGGAAACAGGAGCAGACAGTTCAGGTTCTTTAATTATCTCGTTTCTGAAAACCACTACTAGTTTGACTCCTGATGCAGCTGAAAGTGTATTTGTTACTCAGTCGGAAGTAATTTCTGTTTTAGCAGAACTGGGTGTAATTATCCTACTGTTTGAAATCGGTCTGGAGTCAAATTTAAAAGACTTAATGGCAGTGGGTATTCAAGCTACCATTGTCGCAGTAGTAGGAGTAGTCGTACCTTTTGCTGCTGGTACAGCAGGTTTGATGATTTTGTTTGGTATCCCCGCAGTTCCAGCAATTTTTGCTGGGGCTGCGCTGACTGCTACTAGTATTGGTATTACTTCCAAAGTATTGTCAGAATTGGGGCGTCTCAATTCCAAGGAAGGACAGATTATTCTTGGTGCAGCTGTAATAGATGACGTACTAGGAATTATTGTTCTGGCGGTGGTAGCAAGTCTTGCAAAAGATGGTGCTGTTGATGTTAGCAAGGTTGTTTATTTAATTATCAGTGCGAGTGGTTTTCTTTTGGGTGCGATCGCTCTCGGTAACTTTTTCAACAAAACTTTTGTGGCGATCGTTGATAAACTCAAAACACGTGGTGAACTGGTCATACCAGCGTTTATTTTCGCTTTTGTCATGGCCTATATCGCTGATGTCATCCAGTTAGAAGCTATTTTAGGAGCTTTTGCAGCTGGTTTGGTTTTGGAAGAAACAGATAAACGTAAAGAACTCCAAAAACAAATCATTCCAATTGCTGATATGCTGGTGCCAATCTTCTTTGTGACTGTAGGCGCAAAAACTGACTTGAGTGTTTTAAATCCAGCAATTCCTACGAACCGAGAAGGTTTAACGATGGCTAGTTTCCTGATCATAGTAGCCATTCTTGGTAAAGTTGTTACAGGCTTGAGCGTATTTGGTCAACCTCAAATCAATCGCTTGGCTATTGGTGTGGGAATGATTCCCCGTGGTGAAGTCGGATTGGTGTTTCTTGGTATTGGTTCGAGTATTAATATTCTCTCGAAACCACTAGAAGCAGCAATTATCATGATGGTGATCATCACAACCTTTTTAGCCCCTCCTTTGTTGCGGTTCGTTTTCCCAGAACCAACGGTGGTATCATCAGACTCCAATGAATTACTTCTAGATTCTTCCTCTGGAACTTCCTTAGCAATAAATTCTTCTAATCGTGAAAATCTAGAAGCCAATTCAAATTCTCAAGATGCCAAATAAATACTCAATTACCTTACAGTGATGAGAGCAGAAAGCCCACGGCTTCTAGCCGTGTGGATGAATGCGTTGCAGCTAATCGCAGCCTTCCCCATCTCTCCAGGACTTACGCAAAACATAACGCGCATTTGCGGTAATTCATGAATTACCGCTACGCAAGAATAAGGTTTTCGGTCACATCTTGCGTAAGTCCTGACACGCTTGTGCAATGAAGTCAGCTTTGCGGGTTTAGCTGAATAAACCTAAATCAGTGAACAGTTATCAGTGAACAGTATTAATAACTGATAACTGATAACTGATAACTGCTGTAAATATTGAGAAGTTTTCATGAAGATAGGAAACTTCTATGCAGTACTATGCGTCACTTCTGGTTATGATTTTTAGGAGCTTTTATTAATTACTAAATAGCCATACATTTAAGTTACATGAATTCTGAGATTATCATTTATCAATAATTAATTTGAGGCATTTGGTGTCGTACAAAGGAAAAACCATTACTTAATAGTCTTGAGCTATCAATTTAGAAAGGCTGATTTTTGGTTGCTGGTAATGAGCAAAAAAAATCAACCTCTCAAGTTACACAATAAGGAATGCTCATAATATATAGGACTTTTGGTTTTTGTGTAGACGTTATAAATCGCGTCTGTGCATTTGCCTGTCTTATTAAAGAATTTGGAGCAATTACCAACAACCAAAAATTTCAAAAAATCTTTGTGCAACACAAGTGTATATAGTTGGGATTGACTGCTATTGTTAAACTTATCCCTTTATTGTGCTGATTTAATTTGGTGCTTTGTAGATGAAAATTTACTGCCATAAAGGCACTGCAAAATTAGGTAACATGCTAAGATGTTACCCCACTTGTTTGCCACTTTAATCTCAGTCCAAAATCATTTGAGGAGCAACATATTTTAGCAGTAATACCAACTATGACAAATCAAATGAAGTGAGTGAGCAAAATTATACATGAAATGCCAACTATTGAAACATCAGGGAAAAGGGATTTCTCTGTTTTACCAATTAATCAAAACATATATCCAGCAGTTTGCTGTTTAACTTACTCATCAAAGCTAAAGATTATTCAGTAAGTGAACTCCAAAAATAAATTATCCAACTCCTGCACCCAATAACATTTATTCCCCCTAGTCCTCCTTGTCTCCCCTATACCTCTTGTTCCCTGCAATTGGCTAATTTCTTATTTGGTAATCCCTAATTGTCTCTCATAAATGCAACTCAGGAGAAAGCACTGTGAAACTACACTGGTTGATACCTAGTACCGTCTTAAGTATCTCCTCTGTTTTATTGTTGTCGCCTGCTGATGCAGCGAATCTAGAATCTTGGCGTTTTGATAGTGATCAAAATCGCTTAGAAATCAACACTGATGGTGCTGTACAACCTACAGCCCAACTTGTTTTCAATCCCACACGATTAGTAATTGATTTACCTGGGATTAAATTCGGACGTCCACAGCTTGTTCAGTCAGTAGGTGGAGCGATTCGTTCTGTCCGCATCGGTCAGTTTGACCCCCAAACCACAAGGGTAGTAATCGAACTGACCCCTGGTTACACCCTCGACCCCCAGAAGGTGAAATTTGAAGGAATTAGCGCCAATCGTTGGCGGGTACAATTACCCAAGCCAAAACGGGAAGAAATTGCTACCTCGCCCAACAGAAATATTTACAGTGTGGTCAAAACAGAACCTCGTACCTCATCCAATAATAGGGAGACGGTAGCTAAAACCACAGCAGGTGCAACTCAAATTGAAAATTTACGCATCACAGGAGATGGCTTTTTTGTTCGCACCAGTGGTGGAAATCCAGAGGTGAAGGTCAAACGTAGTCGCGATCGCACTAACATTTACATGGATATCTCTGGCGCTACTATCTCACGGAATCTGGAACAGCGCAATTTACCAATTAATCGCTATGGTGTCAGCAATATCCAACTTTCTGAACTAGAAACCACACCACCCACAGTCCGCTTGACAATGCGGGTGAACAGAAATAGTCCCGATTGGCGAGCAACTGTGAGTGGCGCCAACGGCGTGGTAATTTTACCCAATGCTATAATCAGTAAACTGCCCAGGGGTAATAATACTAGTATTTCTTTTGGCAATCAAAAAAAACCACCACTATCCCTTAACTTTGAGTCTCGTAATTCTGACTCCAATAATTCTGAGTCTCGTAATTCTGATAATAATGATGATAATGAGCCAACTAGAATTGAATCCGTAGAATTGGCTGATAATAACACCCGATTAATTATAAAAGCTGATCAGTCTTTATCTGGTAATGCTGGGTGGGATAGATCCTCTTCACTTTTCCGCATCACTATTCCCAATGCTCGCTTGAGTTCTAGGGTCAAAGGACCAGAATTAAATTCTACTAGCCCAATTTTACGAGTACGCCTACAACAGCAAGACCCTGGTACTGTTGTAATCTTTATTCAGCCCGCAGCAGGAGTACAAATTGGCGAACTCAACAAACCAAGTCGCCGACTTTTAGCTCTAGATTTACGACGCTCATCAACTCGACTTACACCAAGCGTTGCTTTACCTCCTTTACCACGACCAAACCCACAACCTTTATCAGAAATTCCAATTACAAATCTACCCCAACCCACGCCGTCACGTCGCATCAAGGGAAGAGTGGTAGTGCTTATAGATCCAGGACATGGTGGTAAAGATTCCGGAGCAGTTGGTATTGGTGGAGCAAGAGAAAAGGATATTATTCTACCTATTAGCAAAAAAATAGCAGAGGTTTTGCAACAAAATGGCGTGCAAGTTGTATTAACGCGGAGTTCTGACTACTTTGTCACTCTTCCAGGTCGAGTAAAAATGGCTGAAAATGTTGATGCGGATGTATTTGTCAGTATTCACGCTAATTCAGCAGGTGCAGGTCGTCCGGATGTCAGCGGCTTGGAGACGTATTATTACGATACTGGTTTAGGTCTGGCACGAATTGTCCACAGGAGCATTTTGCAAAGTGTAAACGTCAGAGACAGAGGAGTACGAAAGGCTAGATTTTATGTTCTGCGGAAAAGTTCTATGCCCTCAATTTTAGTAGAAACAGGTTATATGACTGGTCGCCAAGATATGGCTAAGTTAAGAAGTGCATCTTACCGCAATCAGATGGCAGAGGCGATCGCTCGTGGTATTCTCCAGTATCTTCAGCGCAAGTAACTCATCAAAATCTTCTTTAATGATGACTTTTATGATTACCGTATTTATCCTGAAGCTACAACATTTTTTCAGCAATTAAACTATGGTATTTGCCAGTCTTACTTACACAATCAATGTATAAATTGCTAGAATTTGACGCCATTAGCTGTAACTTTATAAAGTAAAGTATCTTTGTCTATAAAGTACAAATCAATACATTTAATGTATAAGCTAATACTTGGGCGATAACGGTGTGAGGATTTGAGGATTAGTTAATACTTGACAAATTACGTCTCCCATAAACAGCCAATCAGGAGAAAAAATTGTGAAACTACACCACTGGTTGATACCTACTACTTTTTTAAGTATCTGCCTGTTATCGTCGCCTGTAAAAGCAGCGAACTTACAATCTTGGCGTTTTGACGCTAATCAAAATCGATTAGAAATTAATACTGATGGTGCTGTACAACCCACCGCCCAACTAGTCTTTAATCCTACACGGTTGGTGATTGATTTACCTGGTGTGAAATTTGGGCGTCCACAGCTTGTCCAGTCGGTTGGTGGTGCAATTCGTGCCGTCCGTATCGGTCAGCTTGACCCCCAAACGACACGGTTGGTAGTCGAATTGAGTCCAGGTTATACTCTTGACCCCCAACAGGTAAAGTTTGAAGGAGTTACGGCTAGTCGCTGGCAGGTACAATTACCACAGCCTCAACGACAGGAAATTGCTACGACTCCCAGAAATATTTATAGTGTGGTAACTCCAAATATTTCTAATACTCCAAATATTTCTAATACTCCTATCAATAAAAGACCCCTTCTCAGTGCAAATACTGGCACAACCCAAATAGAAAGTTGGAGAATGACAGGAGATGGATTTTTTGTTCGCACTAGCGGTAGTCGTCCCCAGGTCAAAGTAAATCGTAGTCCAGACAAAAGCACTATTGATATTGATATTGCTGGCGCCACTTTATCACCAAATTTCTTACAGCGAAATGCCAGTGTAAATAGATACGGTGTTAGCAACATCCAATTCACTCAACTGGAAACAACAACACCCACAGTCCGCATAACAATGCTGGTGAATCAAAGCAGTCCTGATTGGCGGGCTAGCAGTAGTGCTATTGGTGGCTTAGTTATATTACCTAATGCTAATGTATCTAAATTACCTTCTGATAGTTTAGCTAACAATTCTAGTTCTTCCGCCATTCCCAGCATTGATGTCGCAACAATTCAAGCTGTGGAACTAAGTGCGACTGGTAGACAATTAATTATAAAAGGCGATCGCAATTTAACTGCAAGTGGTGGTTGGGATCGATCCTCTGGATTGTTCCGCATTATTATTCCCAATGCGAAGCTGTCTACACCTGTCAAAGGCCCGGTAATGGATGCAAATGGTCCTATCCTGAGGGTACGCTTGCAACAACAGCAAGATTCTAATACTGTTGTGGTTTACGTCCAACCTGCTTCAGGAGTGCAAATTGGGCCAGTTAATCAAATTGGTGACCGATTTGTCTCTGTGGAGCTACAACGAAATCGTACCTCTGTTGTCTTACCTCCTCTACCACAAGCAAATCCACAACCATTACCAGTACCCAATCCCAAAAATCCTGATACTGTTGTACAATCACCTGCACCACGTCCAATCCCAAGAGGCAAACTAATAGTAGTAATAGACCCTGGACATGGTGGTAAAGACTCCGGTGCGCCTGGACTAGGTGGATTATTAGAAAAAGATGTTGTTCTACCTATTGCTAAGAGAATAGCAGCTATTTTAGAGCAAAATGGCATTCAAGCAGTGCTAACGCGGGATGCGGACTTCTTTGTAGAGTTACAGGGAAGAGTAGATATTGCAAAGCGTGCTAATGCTACCTTGTTTGTCAGCATTCATGCTAATTCCGTCGATAAGCGTCCAGATGTGAACGGGCTAGAAGTTTATTATTACGACAGTGGATACAATCTAGCTGAAGTTGTCCGCAAAACCATTCTGCAAAATATTTCTACTCTGAATGACCGAGGAACGCGCAAAGCCAGATTTTATGTCCTCCGAAAAAGCTCTATGCCTTCAATTTTGGTGGAAACTGGTTATATGAGTGGTCGGGAAGACAACCCCAGACTAGGAAACCCTGAATACCAAAATCGTATGGCAGAAGCAATAGCTAATGGTATACTTATATACTTAAAATCAAGATAGATGTTTTCTCATAAAACTCCTGTTTTCAAGATGGATAAGGTTTAAAACCCAAAATAGTTTGAACACTAACCATTAGCCCCCATAAATCCTGTATCTTTATATCGCAACGCAATATTGATATCAAAATCTGCCTGTGATTTCATCTTTTCAGTTTCAAGGCAACTTATACGACTTCTCCCAAGAACCTCAACGCGCGCCCATTGGTATCTTTGATAGTGGTGTGGGTGGACTGACGGTACTGCGACAACTCTATCGCCAACTCCCAAATGAATCAATCATTTATTTTGGCGATACAGCTAGGCTTCCCTATGGGATTCGCTCCCAAGTAGAAATTATCCAGTTTGTCCGTGAAATACTTACCTGGATGCAGCAGCAACAGGTGAAAATGGTGATTATGGCCTGCAATACCAGTTCTGCTTTAGCGCTAGAGATGGTACGCGAGGAATTTTCCATGCCAATTCTGGGGCTGATTCTACCAGGAGCAAAGGCTGCGGTACAACAAGGGAAGCGCATAGGTGTAATTGCTACTCCTGCAACGGCTAAGAGCAATGCCTACAAGCGTGCTATTATCGAAATAAATCCCAATGTCGAGGTTTGGCAGGTTGGCTGCCCGGAATTTGTGCCGTTAATTGAGCAAAATCGCATCAACGACCCCTACACAGTTGAAGTGGCACGTTCTTATTTGGAGCCTTTAGTACAGCAGCAAATAGATAGTCTTGTTTATGGCTGTACCCATTATCCCCACCTTGCACCAGTATTGCGATCGCTCCTTTCAACTTCTGTGCAGTTTATTGATCCAGCTGTGCATGTAGTTGCTGCTTGTGCCAAAGAGTTAGACCTGCTAGGTCTTAAAAATACCCATCCAGCTTTACCAACCCGCTTCGTTGTCAGTGGTTGTCCACAACAATTTGCAGAATCCTCCGCGCCGTGGTTAGGTTTTACTCCGATGGCTGAGGTTGTATTTTTCTCTGAAAGCGCGGTATCTAGTAATTAGTCATTGGTCAATAGTCAAAAGTCATTTGTCTATAGTTCAAAATATTTTCCTAATCACTTTTGACTCTTGACTGTTGACCCTTGACTAACGTACACTACTGACCTCGGTAACATTTGGTGTTACCGATACTTCTTGTGTATGATTTCCTTTGTTACCTGAAGAAACACCATTAGAGGTTGTTTTATTTCCTGTTCGCTTTGCCAGGGCTAATAAGAGGTAAATGGTGAACAAGTATCCAGAAGCTAATATAAAGATCATCATAGGCATCTTCCCGTAAATCATTTTTCTACCAGTGCCTTTGCCAAAGAAATATAAGTTGAGTAAAATTAGCAGAAATTCAGCCAAGCAAATTCTTGATGGCTTTAATCTCACATACAGAACTAGCGGGAGAACTTTCGTCCTTCCGAGCTAGTTGGTTGGTTATACACGATTTTCTTGCAGACCACGCCTACGACACCAGCAAAATAATCTAATCGAAAATTAGCTGCTGCTTCAGCAGTCTACCCAGTCTGCTATATTTAACGCTTACCTTTCAATTGCTAGGAGCGACGCCGACACACAAACAGCGTCGAGGATGTGTAAACACTCCGTTTCCTCTAAAGGAAATCCACAGCTCCCAACTTGGAGGTTAGCACACCACAGGATACAACGCAAAAATCACATTTTTGGCTTGACCTGCGATTATTCACCCGTGTTCACAACAGCTATGTAAAATTACCTAGCGGGTATTTACGCTTCTGCTGTGAACATATGGAAAAATTTAAAATCCCTAGATTTTAGCGTAACACAATAGCCCTGATTTTTCAGGCGAGTTTTGTGCTAAATCAAAATTTTTCTGAACTATCTAACAACAAGCTTCAGATATTTTATTTTCCTGAGAAAAAATATTTGTGTAATAGTTTATCTGTAAAAATCCAGAAGTATTTTGTGGTTGTTGCGACATTTACTCAAAGTTTACATCAAAAAAAGATTAATTTTTGATGTAAATATCTCGTATTTGCTACATTTATTCTAATTATACGCAAAATTGTTTGTATCAACTGCATCAACGTTTTGTTGATTTTGCTGAAAACAATAAAAGTATACTTTATTTTATTGTCCACAAAATAAGGAACTTTGTCAGGAAAACTTTGCGCTGATTCTGGGTTATCTTAAAATGAGTATAGGATATGTAAACTTTCGTAACCTAAGCCAAAGTCCGCCAATCCATGACCCCAGCTACCTCCCTATTTTCTCCTGTGGAAGCAGACCTGCAAATACTAGCAGATAACCTCAAGCAACTAGTTGGGAATCGTCATCCCATCCTCTGTGCAGCAGCCGAACACCTATTCGGAGCTGGGGGAAAACGTATCAGACCAGCGATTGTTCTACTCGTATCGCGGGCAACGATGCTTGATCAAGACATTACACCACGTCACCGTCGGCTAGCAGAAATCACAGAATTAATTCACACAGCTAGTTTGGTACACGACGATGTGATAGACGAATCGGAAATGCGACGTGGGGTATCCACAGTTCATAGTTTGTTTGGTAACAAAGTTGCCGTATTAGCAGGTGATTTTTTCTTTGCTCAAGCTTCCTGGTATTTAGCCAATTTGGACAATTTGGAGGTCGTCAAACTGTTGTCAGAGGTGATTATGGATTACGCCGTTGGGGAGACACAGCAGGCACTAAACCATTTTGATACAAGTATTTCGATAGAGACTTACCTGAAAAAGAGTTATTACAAAAGTGCTTCAATCATTGCCAACAGTTCCAAAGCCGCAGGCGTCATTAGCGAAGTATCCAAAGAAACTGCCGAATGCTTGTACGAGTATGGTAGTAATCTAGGTCTAGCGTTTCAGATTGTCGATGATATTTTAGACTTCACTAGTTCGGGAGATACTTTAGGTAAGCCAGCTGGCTCTGATCTTAAAAGTGGTAATTTAACTGCACCAGTCTTATTTGCCCTAGAAGAAAAACCTTACTTGGAAGTACTGATTGAACGAGAGTTTGCTCAAGAAGGTGATTTAGAGCAAGCACTGGCACTGATTTATGATAGCCAAGGTATCCAACGAGCAAGGGATTTAGCTGCTCACCATGCTAAATTGGCAGCGGAACAAATGGGTGTGCTTCTGCCCTCAGAATCACGTCAGACATTGATCCAAATAGCTGATTACGTGTTGAGTCGGCTCTATTAGGGATCGGGGAGCGGGGAGCGGGAATTAGGAAGAGACTTGTTAAATAGTTCTCCCTTGTCTCCCTTGTCCCCCTTGTCTCCCTTGTCTCCCGTGTCCCCCTTGTCTCCCGTGTCCCCCTTGTCTCCCTTGTCTTTCCACTCTTCCCCGCTCCCTGGTTCCTCAAGCAATATCTGGTGGTACTTCGCCCTTGGAAGGGGGGCGATTTTTTTGTAGTTGTTGTTGGACTAAATGCTGCAAATCGCTTCGCCTGACCTCAATTCCATTTGTATTGCTCTGAGCCGTGTCAAAAAATACTATACTATCTACGGGTTCTAGCGCCAGTAGCTGAAACAATATATGGGTGACAGGTATGGGGGCAGCTATTACTTGAGGGTCAAGCCCAGCACTATAAGATGTGGGAATATCCTGTAAGGTAGGAAAAGCATAAATTACCTGCTTTTCTTCTTGTGGATTTCCACGGTTGCTTAATGTAGTTAAGACCCATTGCTCGTCCAGGTTCTGAAGAATGTGGTATTGGGGATGGGGTAACTTCTGAGCGATCGCACTCAGGGCGGGGGCAATTGCTGCAACCAATTTGGGTGTAATACCATCTTGGGGTGCATTATCAATCAGCGATTGGATTTGTGCTTTTAAGTCCATAATTACCTGTAAACGGCTTATCGGTATTGGCTATAACTTCAACGGCTGTGCAAACAATCAAACAAAAATTGGGAATCATAAAATCAGCCGCATCCTCAAGGCAAGACTGCCTTGCGTTTAGCTTATACGTAAAAACCCTCCCAATACCCGCAGTCACACAGGTTGTCAACAAGTATGTTAGGGTCAATTTAGACACGAAACTTATGAAATTAGCCGCAACCACAACTATTCAGGGAGAATTTTCTATCGGCGTGGAGGCGATATTTCCATTCCTTTTCCAAGAACTTCAGCAGTCAACTAAAGCTTGCGACCAGAATTGCCGTGACGTAGCAATGCGAATTGCTGCCGAGGTCTACCGAATATGCAGCGAAAGTAAACGTATCCAAGCATCCGGTTCCGTAGAAAATTCGGCAATGACCCTAGCCAAGCATCGCCTGCAACAGTGTTTAAGATATTACCAGTTGGGTTCAAATCGCGGCAGGGTTGAATTACACAGTACCTTGAGTGCGATCATCTACCGCTATATCAATCCGCCACAAAGGCAATTGAGTTATCAAGGGCGACTAACTGTCATTGAAGATTTTCTGCAAAGTTTTTACTTAGAGGCTTTAAACGCTTTCCGACGGGAAAATCAATTAGAGGCGACCTACCGACCGCGCACACTGCTGGAATTAGCAGAGTACATGGCATTTACCGAGCGCTATGGCAAACGACGGATTCCCTTACCAGGACGTCAGCAACAGTTGATTATCCTACGGGCGCAAACTTTCTCGCAGCAACAGCCTCCAGAAACTTGTGTGGATATAGAACAAGCGGCAGAAGGTAGTGGTGAAGCCGATGGTTCTTGGGAAGATCCAGCAGTACAACAACTGCGAAGTGCAATGGCTACACAAACCGAACCAGAACCCCAAGAAGATACTTTGCGAACGGTTGTGGTTACGGAATTAATGAATTATTTAGAAGAACGCCAACAAACTGATTGCGCTGATTACTTTGCTCTGCGTCTGCAAGATTTATCCGCTCAAGAAATCGAGTCAATTTTGGGCTTAACCCCCCGTCAGAGGGATTACTTACAGCAACGTTTCAAGTATCATTTAATTCGGTTCGCTTTGTTGCATCGTTGGGAGTTGGTTCACGAGTGGTTAGAAGCTGATTTGCAAACTAACTTAGGTCTAACTCCTCAACAATGGCAAGCTTATACTGAAAAACTTGACGAAAAGCAGCGTTCTTTATTAGAACTGAAGCAACAGGGACAAAGTGATGAGAAAATAGCTAAAACTTTGGGTTTATCCATGGCACAACTTCAGAAGCGCTGGTTTAAAATTCTTGAACAAGCTTGGGAGATTCGTAACTCCTTAGTGTCCGGATCAAGTGCTTCTACTCATGAATAGTGACTCAGAAACCTTACAAAAATATTTACTCTCTCGGTTATTGACATATCCTGTTAATTCCAGAGAGTATACAAAAATCATATGTAAGGACACCAACGGGGCAGAAAACCCTCTGCCAACAACCACCGAATTTACCAGTGGAAAACAAGAGGGATGGAAGCCCCATACATCTTTATTGGGAGAAATTCCAACTGTGCAAGAACGTTTCCAAGCCGTACTTAAACGTCGGTTAAAAGTTGAAGTTGAAGACCACCCTCCGCTATTTCCTTGGGAAACACAAATACTGGATTATCCAGAGTATATAGATGAACCAGTAATGCAACTGGTTCCTTCTTGGGGTTGGGTGGCCCACCAGTCTAAACTGAATTTACCGACGCTTCTGCCGGAGACCATTTTCCGGCAATTGCTTGATAGATGTCAAGCACTCATAACATCCTCTCTGCCATTGGGAGCAAAATTAGTCCAAGCAGTAGAGAGCTTCTTCCCTAACGAATCTCAAGTATTGAACGACTTAGCGGGGACAATCCAGCTCAGAGCCAACCTCCGATATGGAGATACCCTCAATCAGATGCCTAATCTGGATAGGGATTATTCAGATTTGCAACCACAGCAACAGATGCTGGTGTCGTTGCTGGCAGCTCAACAAGTGTTAGAAAGTTTGACTTTGCCAATTTCAATTACAAACCCAATCTTGGAAAGGCAATGGCTGACCAGTGTAGGTGTTCTCAATTTAAAAGTAGAATATCAATCTCATGGGCCAGTGCCGAAATTACTAATTCGAGGAGATTTACCCTCGAAAGGAGTAGTCAAACTTCAAGGTCATGGTTCCCAAGCAAAAGCAGAGTCTTCTAGTCCTGGATGCTTGAGTGTTGAATTATGCTGCACTCAGCTAAATGAGGCTTATACCTTAATGGTTGAGTTGAAAGAAATAGAGCAGCAGCCTTTGTTGTTTGTGATTATTCCCACAAAATAACTAAATAGTTAGCTATCGCTAGCACTGAAACTTGATAAAAGCCCTTTGTTATGAAATTAATATCATCCTGGTTTTGAAAACGTTCGCATTTTTGAAAAAGTGGTTATTAGGGCGTCTACAGGCAGCTACAGTGAGGAGACTTGGAATACGAGATAGGTTATTGTTGACTTCGCTCGTTTTGCGTCAGTAGCGTCTACTATTATCCCTTTACTTAATATACCCGTCTGCTGCTTTTTAACTTTAAATGTTTAACTTTTCCAGGATGAATTGGCTTTAGCGTCTACCTTTAGGTGATGACTGGCGGCCAAAAATGCTCCAGTCACCTGTAACAGCAGAAGTAGTAAATTAATTGCCTTGCGGGTGCGGGTGCTAGCGTTTGTAATTGTGGGTGTTGTGGCGACGAATATTGCTGCTGAAACTTGGTTTAGTTTTTGGGCAGTACCGTTATCGATATTAGGTTTAATTTGGAGTTATTACCGTCGCTGCGATCGCAATATCCCAGTTAAGTTTTGTATTGCCATAGGAATGTTAGTAGCACTAGATGCTTTCTTAGGGCGAGTGGTGGGAGAGTTGAATGATACACGACTAGCTTTAGCATAATGATTAATCCAACTTTAGGTGCTGGATTGTTTTAATATCCCCCGTCGCAAAGGCTTGGATTACTCAATGTCTGATTGGATTGATTGCTGGGTGCAGCAGCAACGCTGAGTCAAATTCTAGCGTTTGCGCCACTATTACTTTTGTTTTTAGCGATCGCCCTGCCTACTTAGTAGTAGATTATCGTTCCCGACTTGGCTTAGAGCATTAATTCAATATTCACAATAGACAACACTGTAAGGAATTCCTCTGTGTAGAGGAATTCCTGTGTTTTTGATTTAGAATTTTTAAATACATCAAAAGCGATCGCTCGTTGAGCCTGGAAAACTTGAGAGCGATCGCTATTCAAAACACATCCCACAATTAGGGGAAGATTACCCGGATTTATCACATACTTTTATGATTGGTGTAGTGTCTAAAACGCTCAAAATCTAAGCTAGATAAAGGTTTGGGTAATAGCGCTCACACCGCTTGTGAGAAATCCGGGATTAACCTATGATATCAATTTCAAACTCAAATACTCATTTGTTAAGAAAAAGCATTTAATTGATATTAGGTATTGTGAACTGAGCAAATTGTCACCAATAACTAATATCAATCATATACGGGTAAGAGCTGTTATTTTAGTCAGCTTATCTGTATTCAATCCCTTTAGTTCATCAAGATGTAGCCAACCTTCTTTGACTAACCTCGCGAATACAAAGATGAGAACTGAATATCTGTAGTCGTACTTGCCGTCTATCTCGTGTCTCCTTGCACTTAAGAAATTGTGTAACTGCCATATATGATCAAGATCTGCGATCGCACTTGCTTTTTCGCGAACTTCCTTGATCAAAGTATCAATTTCTCGCTCATAAGCTCTCTCGAAGGCTTGTTGAGCTACTTGTTTCTCAGTATTAGACCATTCAACGTCACTCACTTGCTTCATTAACCCTAAAATCTATACGGTCATTTGTTTAATACCAACTTGTATCATCTACCTCAAATAACGGAGCGCCCTGTTAAGAGCGCTCACGTAATTAGTCAGGCTTACTTACACTGAGCTTTCTCTAGCGAACTAAATTCAAAAGTTCTTTGGGAGAAGCCAGCAAATCAATTGCTACGAAGAAAATCTTGCCTTTAGGATTGAGCAAGAATCGCCAAGCCATATTCATTCCCACAGCAGCACCAAACCAAGGAGTTTGTACTTTACCAGTGACTTTAACCTGGGTGTAGCCATCTTCTACGGGTTCTGCAACGCCTCGTTCGGGCATTAATTTGAGGTTTTGACATTCCTCATTAAAAAATCGAAGAATCGCATCTCTGCCAACAATTGGTTTTTGGAAAGGAGGTTGCAAAGCAGCATCAGGCGCAAACAGATCAATCAAAGCTCCAAAGTCATTGGCATTCAAATTGTCCATGTAACTCAGCACTGTTGGATTGTCAATGCCTTCAATAGTGACCTGAGTTCGCTGTGAAACTTCTTTGGGAGCAACAACAGGTTCAGTAACTTTGGTATAGTCACCCAACTTGTTTGGATCAAACCCCATATCTACCACAGCACTACGTAAGACTGTAATTTGTTGACCCTGATCCAGTTCTCTAACTGCTTGCAGCACTGCTGAAGCATTAGCAGAAAGCTGATAGCCTGCTGGGATTGGAGCGACGATACCCTGATCCATCCATTGTCCAAGCTGAAACCAAAATCCTAGCTTAATGTTTGCAGACCAGGTAGCGTAAGTACGGCAAATCGGTGTATCAGCGTGGTTTGCTAGGTCACACATAACCTGCGTTTGCTCAGAGAAAGCCATTTGCCGAATCTGATTCAAGGTTCCTTCTGCAAACTGCATACTAGCTGCCCCTGGAGCAGCAATCGTAATTGTTTTACCCATTTCAAGATAAGCAAACCAAGTCCATGCTAGTTGGTCTTCAGCACTAAGCTGATTGAATCTAGCGATCGTGGCTGGTACTGCATCAGCAGATAGAGTTTTTGGGAAAATACCACGGGCTGAGTCAATAGTAAACGGCATAAAAAAATTTACCTTACTTAAGTTTGCAACTGGCAAAAAGATAAGAAGGACAACGTTTGGGCGATATAACTTATCTCTCGATCATTAAAATATCACAAAAATTTACACAAAGTAACAAAAATTTACTTAGTTTTTCATTAATTTCGCGCAATGGTAGCGCAGAGCTTGCTACCAGGCTTTTGTAACGAGCTAAGGAACGAAAATTGCTAAATGATTCGTGATCAACAAGATCCCCGACTTCGCAAAAGTTGTCGGGGATCTGGCCTCTCAATTGGTCTAATATATAGATATTTGTAATAAATTAGAGATGCTGCATTGCAACATCTCTGTTGATTTACGTATGGCTTGCCTAATTATGCGATCGCATTTACAAATACATAAAAATTTTAATAAACGACAGGTGCTTGACCACGCAAAGCACGTAGAGCATTCATACAATAAGGACAATCGCAACCAAATGTAGCGAGTGCAGTATCGCTTTCCTCTTCAGTAAAGTTTAGCATTGCTACCTTATCGTTTGAAAAATTGACTGCATTGAATTTAGATGCACTAGAGTAACGGGGATCTAGATCTTTTTTGGAAGTCCGTATACACACAAAGCGATCATAACTAACGTGAGGATGCTTGATGCACGCTTCTCCATCTTGAAGACGAATTACTGGTGAGGCCGCATGAGCAGGATTTACTATTCCGATTACAGATAATAAAGAAGTGAAAATGGTAGGACTGGCAAGCAAAGCTAATGCTAATTTCTTATTCATGACTTACTTGACGTGAGTACGTTTAACTTAAAACTTTAATGTTTCACAGATGTGTCAAACTATTGAAGAATAGATGTCAACAAATTTTCAGGACTTACGCAAAAATATCCCAAATCCTTAATTTATGGAACCGCCAAGAGGCCAAGAACGCCAAGAATTCGTAGAGTGTGCGTAAGTCCTAATTTTATATATAGTCAAATAAAAAATTAGATGGAGGCTCTGTCTCCATCTAGTAATCACACAAGGTCTAGTATTTTATAAAACTAAGTAAGTATAAATGGTATTAGCTAGAAAGCTCCTACTCTACCAATAAGAATATAGAAAGTTTTGGCGATTAAAAACAAGTCATATAAGGGATGCCATTTTTTTTGGTATTGCAAGTCTAGATCAACTATTTGCTCAAAGTCTTTGACATGGGAACGGCCACTAGTTTGCCATTCACCGGTTAAACCGGGTTTAACATTTAAACGTTGCCAGTGACGTTGATTGTAGTGTACTACTTCGTCATTTGTGGGTGGGCGTGTTCCGACTAAACTCATTTCACCGACTAGGACATTCCAGAATTGTGGTAGTTCGTCTAAGCTGGTGCTTCGCAAAAATTGTCCAACTTTGGTGACTCGGAAGTCATTCTTGTTTTTAAATATAAGTCCGTTAGCTTCGTTTTTAACTAAGTACTTTAACTGTTCAGCTTCAGAAAGCATTGAGCGGAATTTACGAATGTAAAAGGTACGTCCGTGTAATCCGTAACGTTTTTGTGTGAAAAAAATGGGGCCAGGACTGTCTATTTTAATGGCGATCGCAATCGGTATAAATACGATAGCTAGTATAAATAAACCTATTATGCTACCCAGAATATCTAAGCAACGCTTAAATTTAGACTTTACTGAGAGATGAGGATAAAATGATAAGTCCCATGTGTTAGAGGTTGCACCTTCAACAACGGTTTTAAATGGTATTTCGTACATTGTCAAGCCGAGTGTTGAGTGAAAAACGTGTTTTTATGTATCTTATATTTCGACTATAGACTCAGCTTTCTTCTAATTATTCAACCACAACCGTATATTCACTGAATCTTCATTTAGTTGATCGGGATCATCATTTTTTATAAATTTCACATAAAGCACGTTTAATATATCTTATGGGCGATGAAAAATCATTTTGGGTGTGGATGTTACAAGTAGTTGTGTTAGAATTTGCTATCAAATGATTGTAATTATTGACACATTGAGTTATTACCTGTTACATAAAATATCAGGTTAGAATCTTCCACTGAAATATTAGTCTCAAGGTTAGAGAAAGAGGATTTTGCTTTGTATAAAAGGCAAATTAAATACTAAAAACGTGCAGTAAATCTGACGTTGGTTTTCTCTATTACAATCAAAAATCAGACTCCGTGGTGGATAAAAATGACACTTTACTTTTTTGGAGTGTCGAGTTGAAAATTTGTACTTCTGGGGCGTAACTTATCTTAATTGAAGTCTGGAAAAATCCCAGATTAATATGAAAGTGGCAATAGCTGCTTGCATTCAACTTATTCAAAAATTAAGCAACAAGAAATTTACTGTAATGCGATCTCAAGATTGAGGAGCGGGATAAATGATTATAGCAGGGGCGGAAATAAAAGTAGGTCGCTTAGAATCAATTGTTGAGCAAATTGGGGAAGCTGTACTCGTTACTACAGAAACTATAGAGCGTTTAGCTCAAAGAGTGGATAATCTCAGCACCCAAGTTGAAAAACAAGGAAAACAGTTGCAGCAGCAGGGTTATCAAATTTTAGCTTTATGTGATGCAGTACAAACTCTGGCTGAAACACAGGATGATTCATTACAAAGAATATCAAAGTTGACAAACAATCTCGACCGTCTGATGCAACTCATTGAAGCACCAGAAGATTCATGAAGAGTGATCAGTGAACTATGATTAGTTGACAGTTATTAAATTGGTAACTGATCACTGTTCACTGGTAAGACCATTTCACGTTAACCGCGATACACATAAATTCATGTAGAGACGCGATATATCGCGTCTCTACAAAAAAATATGTTTCTGATTTACACTTTCAATTGGGTAACTGCTATTTTGCCTGAAAAGCAAACATCAACATCACTCCCAGGAATGCGCGATCGCTGTTGATAGACGCCAGCATAATGAAACTCATCACCTTCTATGCGGTAGTGAATTGGTAATGGTTTAGTACAAGGTTGACAAAATACAACTTCTGGGTCGGGTTCTCCTGGTAAGAGATGGGGTAAATTCACGTTCCAAAAACTTCCTGGTTCCAAAGGACGGTTGAGTAAATCAGCTAAAACGTTCGCTGTCCAATGTGCTGCTAGCTCCCAATCAACACTGAGCTTACGTTTACGATATTGAGAGACTGCAATCCCAGGAATACCATGCATTGCTGCTTCCCGTACCGCTGCAACAGTACCAGAAATATAAGCATCTACTCCTAAATTACCACCAGCGTTGATCCCAGAGATGACATATTTGACATGCTCACAGATATGTGATACTGCTATTCTCACACAATCAGCTGGAGTTCCGGCGATCGCATACTCATGATCTGAGCGATGGTGAACGTGTATTGGTTTAGTTGTGGTGACTTGATGACCACAGCCAGAGAGATGATCTCTAGGAGCAGCTATGATTACTGATAAGGGAGTACTGGGTGCTGGGTATTTGCCATTCAACAGTTCCAAACTGCTAATACCAAGTTTGTTTACAGCTTTGCGGAGTGCTTGAATACCTGGAGCGTCAATACCATCATCATTAGTGAGAATTAAGGTCATAATATTTTGGCAATATCCAACTTTTTGATTTTCTCCCTTTTAACTCTGTAATTGCTGTTTGTGGATTATAAGTGCGTGATTTACCGAA
The DNA here is from genome assembly GCF_004323185.1 of Westiellopsis prolifica IICB1. Classification (GTDB taxonomy): domain Bacteria; phylum Cyanobacteriota; class Cyanobacteriia; order Cyanobacteriales; family Nostocaceae; genus Pelatocladus; species Pelatocladus prolificus_A. The sequence continues at coordinate 200,903 of NZ_NAPS01000001.1, read as the reverse complement.
ATGAGAAGGTAGAATGGCATTCTGAGTGCGTGATTTACCGAAATGAGAAGGTAGAATGGCATTCTGAGTGCGTGATTTACCGAAATGAGAAGGTAGAATGGCATTCTGAGTAAGCAAAATGCCATTCTGAGAAGGTAAAATGGGATTTTGCTTACTAAATTTGATGTGATTAGTTCAGTAGGTTGGGTTGAGGCTTTGCGAAACCCAACAAATGCTTGAAAATGTTGGGTTTCGTTCCTCAACAAAACCTACAGTTATGCTGGATCAATTTTGCTAATGCAATAATTAGTTGTGGCGATCGCATTGCAATACTTCTCAGTGAATAATTTTTCGTCATTAT
>NZ_NAPS01000001.1:185075-200023 GCF_004323185.1 Westiellopsis prolifica IICB1 | reverse complement strand
CTAATGCAATAATTAGTTGTGGCGATCGCATTGCAATACTTCTCAGTGAATAATTTTTCGTCATTATTTTGGTATGTAGAGACGCGATATATCGCGTCTCTACACAATATTTTGGATATTGCATATTTTATTGTCAAAAAATGATTGAGTCGGACAACTGTTCGGTTTTGCAACCTACCAAGCCTATCAGTTATCAGTTCTCAGTTCTCAGTTATCAGTCTATTGATTGGTGGTTAATTTTTGTTTTTTTGAGGATTGAGAACAGAATTTTTCCTATTTCATCTGCATCCTGATAAATGCTATCAAACGCTTTTTGCTCAATGTATTCTGTATCTTTTAACAAAGAAAGCCAATATTTCGTTTCCAAGCATTCTTTATAAGCAATAGAAATTTTGGCGGAAAAATCTGCTTGAGATATTGCTCCATTAGCTTCAGCAATATTGGCTCCGATTGATGTTCCGCTTCTGATTAATTGCTTCGATAAAATATATTCTTTCTTCTCTTCGGAAATATATTTGTAGGCGTTTACAATCCGAATGGCAAATTTATATGCTTTCTCATAAACTAAACTATTCATGATTGACTGATATACTACAAGCAGTTTTTAGTATAACTGATAACTGATAACTGATAACTGATAACTGATTTCCTGCCCCACCTGCAATTTCTCAAACAAGTGAGAAAACTGATTAAAAATAGTGTATGATAATCTGTAGGCAAAGACACCCGATTTTTGAAAAAAATATTTGATCGCGCTTCGCGCGGGAAGAAGAGAAAAGAATAAGAAGTGTAAAGGGCAAGAGTGCGAGAGGGGAAAGTGAAAGGAGTCCTCACGCAACCAACACCACCAACCGAAAACCAACAAGGTCGAAAACCAACAAGGTCGAAGCGATTGACAGGGACGTACCTATTGCGATCAGGAGAGCGACAAACCCCTGGATAGGAGTTCCAAGAACCGCCACGCAGCAGCTTGTTATCATCGCTACCTTCTAACCACGCACTACCGTCTGTCGGCGCTCCGTCGTAATTATTATGATATTTATCTAGACACCACTCGAATAGATTACCACACATATCGTACAAACCGAAAGAGTTAGGAGGAAATTTTCCTACATCTGTTGTTTGTTGACGATATTCACCTTTTGGTGCAGAGCCGTAAGTATAATTTCCGTCGTAGTTTGCTAAATCAGTGGTAATTGTTTCGCCAAAATAAAAGGGCGTAGTTGTACCTGCACGAGCTGCATATTCCCATTCCGCTTCGCTGGGTAGTCTATAAGTGCGCTCCGTCTTTTCACTTAGGCGTTTGCAGAATTCTACAGCATCATGCCAAGATACTGTTTCTACAGGTCGTCTTTCCCCTTTGAACCTAGAAGGGTTACTACCCATAATTGCCTGATATTGTGCTTGGGTAACTACATACTTACCCATGAAAAAGCTAGGAACTGTAACCTCATGCTGTGGACTTTCATCTTCATATCTTCCTGCTTCCCCTGGTGGTGAACCCATGAGAAATCTACCACCTGGTATCTGTACCATTTCCAAGGTGACACCATTTCCCAAGTCTTCAACAAAGTATTTTGCTTCGCAGTTACGACGGTTGGTGATGTTTCCTTGTGCATTGACGGTGACAGTTTCAAATTGGAAGGTTTGTAGAGGAGGTTGTTTTGGCTCAATTATCAGAGGTGTATCCGGGATTTGAATTACTGGTGGTGCTGGTAATTCTGCACCTCGACCTCTAATCCCGCGTATTAAACTTTTTAATGCTGCTTCATCATTGGAACTGGTAAATGTAATCCACGCCCATTGACTCAAATAAAATAAACTGTCTGGAATATCGTTGATTCCAAGTAGGATGGGAATCACACGAAAACCTTGGTTTTTGTGTTTTCTCAGAAAAAATTGAATGATGGCGCCAAGTTCCAGATTCTCCTGAAAAGTCCCCAAGCCATTTTGACTAATAAAGAAAGCACCAACTTTAGACTGGGAAATCCCTTGAGAAACGACTTGCTGAATATTGTCTCCTGGGAAAATTTGCTCTTCATCAAACCACGGTTTCAGATTGTAGCGAGTCAATTCTTGAGCGATCGCTCTGACTTGAGGCTTGTCTTTGCTATTGTGAGCTAGAAAAACATCAAACTCAAACTGCTCCACTACTCACTCCTCGATGCCAAGTATATTTCTTTCCCGGATATTGAACCAATGCCAAAAGGCAGATTTACAGATATAGTTTTAAATACTATAGCAATCCTAAATCATTCGTGAGAGGCAAGATCCCCGACTTCTTTGAGAAGTCGGGGATCTGGAATTCCGTATTTTCTCACAACTCAATTAGGATTGCTATATGCGATCGCGCATAAAAATAACTAAGCAAACTTAACCAATAATTATCTGTAATTATTGTATAAGACTCCTATTTGATTTTTGTTGGCGTAGCGATAGATCCCCGACTTTTTTAAAAAGTCGGGGATCTGAAGACCCGCGACTGCCTTTGTTTATAATAAAGAGTAAAATTAATGATCCGACCGCGCAAAATTTTTGGTCAACATTGGCTCAACAGTGAAAAAGCACTCGCAGAAATTGTTCAAGCTGCAAAATTAAAACCGAGCGTTAGCGAAGCTCCTCTGAAGGAGGCTCGCATTCTGGAAATTGGCCCTGGTACTGGCATTTTAACTCGTCGTTTATTACCCTTAGTCGAATCTTTAGTTGCAGTGGAAATTGACCGCGATTTGTGTGAAAATTTAGCTAAAGGATTGGGTAAGCGCGAAAATTTTTTGCTTTTACAAGGGGATTTTTTAGAGTTGGATGTCTCATCTTTACTAGAAGGATTTCCAGCTTTTCAAAACCCGAATAAAGTTGTGGCAAATATTCCCTACAATATCACCGGGCCGATTATCGAAAAGCTTTTGGGGACAATTGCTAATCCTAATCCAAAACCTTATGATGCGATCGTTTTGCTGATTCAAAAAGAAGTCGCAGACAGAGTTGTAGCTAAACCAGGTTCCAAAGCATGTGGAGCGTTAACAGTGCGGGTACAATATTTAGCCGAGTGTGAGTTAATTAGTATTGTGCCAGCCAAAGCATTTTATCCACCGCCGAAAGTAGACTCTGCGGTAGTGCGATTGATTCCCCGCAACATCGAACCCGCAGCCAATGACCCGCGCCAACTAGATACTTTGGTAAAATTAGGCTTTGGAGCCAAGCGCAAAATGCTACGCAATAATTTGCAATCAATTGTAGAACGCGATCGCTTGACCGAATTACTGGAAAAATTACAAATAAATCCTCAAGTTCGTGCTGAAGAACTCAGCGTAGAGCAATGGGTTGCTTTAAGCAATCAGTTAGGGGTTAATGGTTAGTGGATAGAGACGCGAGGAACATCGCGTCTGTACAATTAATGGTCAATTGTCATTGGTCAATTGTCATTAGTCAATTGTCGTAACTTCCTTGTCCCCCGTGTCCCCCGTGTCCCCCGTGTTCTCCTTGTCCCCCTAATCCCCTATCCCCAAAAATGCGTAGCTATACTCTCATCGCTCCTGCCAAAATTAATTTATATCTGGAAATCATTGGCGATCGCCCTGATGGTTATCATGAGTTAGCAATGATACTGCAAAGTATTAGCCTCGCTGACCAAATTGATCTGCGTACAGCCAGTACAGAAGCGATTCGTGTTCACTGTGACCATCCGCAAGTACCGACAGATAAAAGTAATTTAGCATACCGGGCTGCGGAATTGATGGCAACGGAATTTCCTGATGCTTATGCTAAGTATGGTGGTGTAGATATTACAATTACTAAACGGATTCCTGTTGCTGCTGGGTTAGCTGGTGGTTCGACAAATGCAGCAGCGGTGTTAGTTGGTATAGACTTGTTGTGGAATTTGGGACTTACCCAGTCGGAATTAGAAGAACTAGGAGCGATTTTAGGTTCCGATGTACCGTTTTGTGTAGCTGGTGGTACTGCGATCGCCACAGGTAGAGGTGAGCAACTTTCTGCTCTAGCTGGTTTAAACAATATATATATAGTATTGGCAAAATATCGGAGTTTAGAAGTATCGACTGCTTGGGCATATAAAACCTACCGTACTTCATTTGGTAGTTCGTATATCAAAGATAAAGAAAGTTTGACAGCGCGGGCTGAGGCTGTGCATTCTGGAGGAATGGTGAAAGCGATTTTGCATCAAGATGTCCAAGAAATCGCTGACAAGCTGCACAATGATTTAGAAAAAATAGTATTACCAGCTTATTCACAAGTTTTGCAACTGCGTGAAATCTTTGCAACTCAAGAAGGGGTTTTAGGAACCATGATGTCCGGTTCTGGGCCGAGTGTATTTGCACTGTGTGATTCAAAGCAGCAAGCAGAACAAGTTCAGCAACGTGTCAGGGAAGCAATACCCGACGAAGATTTAGAATTATTTGTGACTGAGTTTGTGAGCCACGGTATTAAGATAGCATCGTAACAGTTATCAGTTATCAGTTATCAGTTATCAGTTATCAGGTATCAGTTATCATTTGCTCTTTTTGATAACTGTTCCCCGTTCCCCTTTCCCCGTTCCCCGTTCCCCTTTCCCAAAAGTAATTTTTATGAATGATCCAGAAGAGACTCAAACGCAAGCTAAAGCTACTCCTTTACGTAGTTTAATTGGCGCTGTGATTTCAGGGTCTTTGGCTTTTGCTGCTTATTCTCTCATGGTTTCCATCGCTACAACTTTTGCAGCCAAGCCAATTCATTCTGATAATGTATTTGCGCTGAGAATTTCTTCAGCTGTGCGTACTTTAGTTTTGGGTATAGCTGCTTTGGGTTCTGGAGTATTTGCACTTGTGGCGATCGGTTTAGTTGCTTTGGCGATTCAACTATTTTTTCAGCAAATGACAAAGCGCGAGTCTTAACACTACTACACAAACAAAGTTCACCTAAGTAGACTGAACAACAAGATCCCCGACTTCTCAAAGGATGCAGCTGGCGAATAGGGGGTCAAACCCCTCGTTCGCCCACAAATTGGTTGTAGAGACGCGCCATGGCGCGTCTCTACATCTGGTGGAATGACGAAAAATCGTCGGTGAGGGGTGTCACCCCTGATTCGCCAGCTGTATCCTCAAAGAAGTTGGGGATCTGAAATCATGTCTTTGTTTAATTTTTGTTATTTATAATGATGCCAGATTGTTACGATTCACTTCAATAATTTCTGTATACTCAAATTCATTGGGACTTTGTCTGACAAGAGGATATCTTTCTCCTCCCAATTCTATATAATCTTGTTCGCAATCAGGCTTAGAAGAATAATAAACCAATATATATTCTCTACCAATTCTCTCGGCTATTTCTGCTTCTACTTCACCTCGCCATTGGGTTTTAGTTACTAACACCACTAATTGATTTGCTAATTTAGGAATAACTCTCGCAATCTGACGACGATTAATCACATCCAAACTACCAAAGGGTGAATCCATGACAATTGGTAAGGTACTAGTATCTGGAACCATCAACATTCTTTTTTGACTCCATTCTCTTACCCTGTCGATAATTCCGCCGATAAAAGATAAACTGAGAATTTGATTTTCACCAGTGGAAGCTGCTACTGGTGATTCTATACCAATGGTATTTTCTACTAGCGCCAGTTCGTATTTATCGCTGATTTTGGGAATGTAAGGTGTAAATGAAATTTCGCTAAATATTTCTTGGACTCGCTTTTCCAATTGCAAGCGAAATTGTTGTTCTTGGCGTGTTTTGACTAAATTTAATCTATCAATTGCGTCTTGGGTTGCAGCAATTCGGCGTTGTGCGAGTGCTTGGCGCTCTTCGTTAAATTTTTGTCTCGTAATTTGCTTATTTAAGCTTTCAATTTCAGTTTTATTGTTAGCGATTTGCTGTTGATTAGCCCCTTGTTCTAAGGTTAAATCAGTAATTTTTTCTTCGATTTCATCCAAGCGTTTTTGTAAGTTGCGAATTTCTTCACTGGGATCTTTTCGCAATCGTTCTTGGATACTATCTAAATCTGCTTCGATTTGAGAGATAGTTTGTCTTAGCTGATTAATTCCTACTTGTTCTCGATCAACTTCTTCCCAAAATGCGATCGCTTGTTTATCAATTTCATCAACTCGTTCATTCATGCGAATCGCAGTTTCTTCGACTACCGATGAACCTGCTTGTTCTAGCAAGATTTTAACATTTGTGTGGGGGTGAGTTCCTTCGTGCAATGGAGTTCCACAAATACAACGTTGAGAATCGAGTAAATTATCTAAGAATTCTCGCGAAATTCCAGGAGTCAATTCACCACGTTGTTTTAAATTGGAAATTATCTCTCGAAATTGTACTGTAGTCTCGGAAAGTAAAACAGTATATCCACGTGTGGAAATTGTTTTTTTCAGTGTTTCCCACTTTTTTTTCAATTCTTCTTGATTGAGAGTTTTTTGTGATACTAAACTCTGTCGTCTTTCTTGTAATTCCTTAGCAGCGCTGAGTTCTCGTAAACGGTTACTAGTTTCTTTTTTGATAGTTTGCTGATATTCTAGTTCTTGCTTAAGCTCTGTTTGGCGAGTGTTAATACGTTCAACTTCTTGCTCGATTTTACTTTGTTGTTTGAGCAACTGTTTTGTTTCCGAATCACCAATAACTTTTAATTCGTTTTCGAGGGTTTTCTTGGCTTCGCTTAAATGTCTAATGGAGCGATTAATTACCTCAACTCCTAATAAAATTTTTGTAGCTTCAGCAATTTCAGCTTTTTTATCAGAACGCACAATATGTTCTATACGTTCTCCATCAAAAAAGAAATATTGATGTAAGCTGCTGGGTAAAATTTGATTGATGATATCTTCTAAATTTTGATTCGGTGGAACAAAATACCAGGAACCATCATCTTTACCCACCCACATACTCAATTCTGTTTTACCGGGTTCAAAATCAGTTTCATTTTTGTAAACCCGACAAGCACGTTTGATGCGGTAGCGTTTATTATCATGTTCCCAGACAATTTCTACCCAACATTCGATAGGTTGTCCAATTTTTGCTTCTGCGATCGCACGCTTATTTACTAATTGTTCTGCTGAGGAAAAAGCCGCACTAAATTTTTCATAAAGCACCCAAGTAAATGCGTTTAAAAAACTAGTTTTACCTGCGCCATTATTCCCATGAATTACTGTTGTGTTGCTAGCATCTCCATGAGCAAGGATGACTTCTGGAGTTTTACCATAAAAGGAGCGAAAGTTGCATAATTTAATAGAAATTAACTTCATCGCACAGCATCCTTCACTATCCTTAAAATATCATCATTGATATGGCTATTACTTTTTTTATCCAACCTGCTTTTTTCTAATTGCCATACTTGTTCAATAATTTGCCGTACCTCTGGAGGAGCAGTTATTATTGGTTCTTGAACATCATCTATATTATTTGTCATTTGTCATTTGTCATTTATCATTTGTCATTGGTCATTGGTCATTGGTCATTTGTCATTGGTCATTTGTCATTGGGAAGAGACTTGCTAAATAATTCTCCCTTGTCTCCCTTGTCTCCCTTGTCTCCCTTGTCCCCCTTCCAATCCCCGCTCCCTTCAAAGATCCAATAATTCATACCTTTTTTGCAAATCAAGTAACTTAATTCTGGCTTCACCAGCATTATCTGCTAAATCAGCAAATTCGACAAAGCGTCGCAATTCTTTTCTTAACAAATTACGTTCTACTTCTAAAGTTTTTCTGTCTAAATCGGGTGGTAAAACAATCATGTCAAAAATTGTGGCTCGTTCTTTCCCAGTATGAGGACGTAAAACTCGTCCGCGTCGTTGGATAAATTGACGAGGGTTTCCAGAACTTGCCAAGATTACAGCAGTTTGAATTGCTGGGATATCTACACCTTCATCTAAACAGCGAATTGCAACTAAACCTTGTAATTCTCCACTTTCAAATTGACGGCGTAAAATTTCTCTTTCTTCTAAAGAAGTTTGAGCGGTGTAGGTGTTGATTTTGTAACCTAATTCTACTCCTAAAATCTTGGCAACTTCTTTAAGTTGCTGTAAATTAGAGCGCTGTCCTGTTTCTTGAGAACCATCGCTACAATAGAACAGAGTATGAGTTGTTTCGCGACGAGTAGCCATTAATTCGCGCAAAGCTTTGAGTTTATTCGTTGCTGCACCAATTAATCTAGCTCTTTGCATTAACAATGGTTTTAAATCTTCATTATCTTCAAAATAATTTGCATATCCGGTTTCTTTTTCTCTATATAATAAAGCCTTGCCTATTTTCTGGGTAATTTTTGCATAAGTACGGCTTTCGGTTTCAGTTAGTTCTACTAAAATTGGATAATAAAGATAACGGACTAAAGCACCTTGATTAATAGCATCTTTTAAAGTAAACTCTGGTTGGAGAACCGAACCAAAATAATTAAAGATAGATTGGGTTCCAGTTTCATCAAAATATCTTTCTGGTGTTGCAGATAAAGCTAGGCGCAAACCGACACGTCGGGGTAAACTTTCTTCTAATTTGGGTGCGCCTAAATTATGAGCTTCATCACCAATAATTAAAGTTTTTTCGGGAAAATACTTGAGTTGAGATTGAAATCCATCACCAATTAAAGTGGAGTTAGTAGTAATTATTGTGATGAATGATTGTGAACCAGAATGGACATTATAAAGTTGACTAGAAAGTTGACTTTGCCAATTGCGTAAGTTCTCAAAAGCTAAGATGGGTTGTAAATTAAATTTTTCACATTCTCGCGCCCATTGGGTGACAAGATGACGATAAGGACACACTACTAGCAATGCTTGTAAGTTAATTTGTTTATATAACTCGCAAACAACAGCAAGTGCAGTAATTGTTTTACCACTACCCGTTGCCATTTTGAGTGTACCTCTACCGTTGTTGGCAAACCAATTATTCACAGCTTGACGCTGATAGGGTCGCAATTGCAGATATACTGCCATTTGCGGACATCCTGGTAATGGTTGCTGAGTTTGATAATTACCCTTACTTTCACCCGCAAACGGTAATTTCAGGCGATACTTTTGCGAAGGTTTATTAACTGTGGTTGCGAAAGTATTTAGTGACGGGACTTTTTGCTGTGTCAGATACATTGGGGAAAGGGGATTGGGGATTGGGGAAAGGGGAAAGGGGAAAGGGGAAAGGGGACAAGGAGGACAAGGGGGACAAGGAGGATAAAGGAAGGGGGACAAGGGGGATAAGGGAGGAGATAAACAAAACACCAATGTCCTATCAATTCCTACATTCCCGATCCCCGTTACCCCTTCGCCCCTAATCCCCACTCCCTTGGGGGAGTGGGGGCCCCGAGTTCCGCAGAGGGGGCCCCACCTTAAGCGATCCCTGATCCCCTTAACTATAAGTACGCCAGATACCGACCAGGGAACCCTGTACCTGTACCTGCATGGCTGCTACTTCGATGGGGTTATATTTAGGATTGGCTGGTTTGAGAATAATGCGATCGCCGTCTTTGTACAATCGTTTTAATGTCGTACCGTATCCATCTACTCTCGCAGCGACAATTGTGCCATTTTTAAGTTGGTCTGGTTCCGGTACGGGACGCAAAAATACCAAATCTCCATCAACGATTGAATCTTCGATCATACTGTCGCCTGCTACCCGCAAAGCATAGGTTTGGGGTGGTAAGGAGATGTTTGAAAAGTCAAGATGTTCGACAGCATCGGTGAAGGGTTCTATTAATCCACCAGCAGCAATTGTTCCTAAAATCGGTACACCTTGCTTTAATGGATGTAAAATTCTAATTGTTCGTGCTTTTCCTTCACTCCATTCAATGTATCCTTTCGTGCGGAGATGTTCTAAGCGACTTTGAATTGGTGCTGGCGATTTTAAATTCATCGCTTCCATCATCTGCCGAATTGAAGGAGAATGCTGGTGTTCTCGGATAAATTCTGCTAACCAATCGTAAAGTTCGCGTTGCGCTTCAGTTAATCTTTCCATAAATTTGTAGGGAGGTAAAAATAAATAGTTCCTTAGAACATTAGTACTACAAAAAACCCCCCGATGGAAAGGTAAAAATAAAAAGTTAAAAGTAAAAGTCAGAAATTTTGACTTTTGAGTTTGTACAGACGCGATGTTCTCGCGTCTGCGCTAACTTTATAACTTGTTTACTCTGCTCCTAAAATACTAGCAAGCAAAGCTTTCTGCACATGCATACGATTTTCGGCTTGATCCCAAACTCTTGATTGTGAACCTTCAATCACTGCGTCAGTAATTTCTTCGCCACGATGGGCTGGTAAACAGTGTAAAACGATCGCTTGTGGGTCAGCAATGCTCAATAGTTGCTCGTTAATTTGGTAGGGTTGAAAAATGGGGAGGCGATCGTCTGCTTCTGATTCTTGACCCATACTTGCCCAAACATCAGTGTAAAGTACGTGGGCGCCTTTGGTTGCAGTTTCAGGATCATTTGTGAGAATGACTTGGGTTTTATTATTGGCGATCGCTCGTGCTTTTTCAATAATTGTTGCATTTGGTTCAAATCCATTTGGTGTGGCTACTCTGACATTCATCCCCACCAAAGCACAACCCAACAACAAAGAATTGGCGACATTATTACCGTCACCAACATAAGTCAAGGTTAGCCCAGATAAATCGCCAAAACACTCTTGAATTGTCAATAAATCTGCTAAAACCTGACATGGATGTTCTAAATCAGTTAAAGCATTAATAACAGGAATCTTGGCATAATTTGCAAAAGTATCTAATTCCTGTTGGGCAAAAGTCCGAATTGCTAAAATATCCAAATATCTATCCAAAACCCTAGCAGTATCTTGCACAGGTTCACCGCGACTCACTTGCGTGACATTTGGATTTAAATCTATTACCTGTCCACCCAGTTGATACATCGCCACGGAAAAACTCACGCGTGTGCGAGTAGAAGCTTTGGAAAACAACAGTCCCAAAACTTTATTACATCGTAAACTTAACTGTTGAGATTTCAAATGGATTGCCATTTGCAGGAGTTCTTTGACCTCTGGGGAAGTGAGGTCTGCCAGACTTAATAAATCTCGTCCGCTCAACAATGCCATGCTTCTTGTTTGTAAAGAAAAATTATATCTTCTCTGTTCTGCACACTGTCGTGCAAGAAGTAGCGCTCTAAAACTCTACCAAATATTTCTGTATCTCATCTATAAGTTGAGGCAACTTTGATGTTTATATTACTTTATCGATGATATCAGTGTTACAAACCACTATACAAACCACGATTTCCTCAAAAATTTCATCATCCTTTTGGTAGAAAAAGTTGGTTAATGGTTAACTATGCCCCATACCTCACACATGATATTGATAGTTGACACTAAACTGCCTTATGGTATAATCAAAAATTAGTGCGACGCTTGATGTTAAATATCAGCAAAGCTACGCCAGCATAGCACAGTGGTAGTGCATCCGACTTGTAATCGGAAGGTCGTCGGTTCAAATCCGACTGCTGGCTTTGGTAAGAGAGAACACAAAACAGGCAATAAGGAGTAGTGGATCGTTATGTTCACCGCCTTAAGATAACCCCATTTTTAACCAATCAAAAACTTGATCAACAGTTAGTGCAAGCTCAATTTCTGGTAATACGGGTAAAGAATCTTTTCCTTGGAGGAGCAAGGGTTGAGAAATGATGATGCTCATGACTCCAAAAATCCTGCGTGACCAGATGTGTTTATAGTCTAGCAAAACGGAGATTTGCCACCTGATTTGCAGCGCGCTCCCACTTTACCATTTGGAAGGATAATCGGAATGCATTGTTCACTCCAACCATCCGATTCGCATTAAAATTCTTGATTAATAGGTAAGGTAAACCAAAAAGTTGCGCCTGTATTTGGTGTGCTATCAACACCAATTTCTCCACCGTGAGCCTTGATAATGCGTTTGCACAGATATAACCCTAATCCCAAGCTTAAAGAATTGCGGTTATTGCTACCCCGGAAGTATAAATCAAATAGTCTTTCGGACTGTTTTTGACTTAAACCCACACCATTATCGGTAACTGTGCAGTAAATCTTATCTTCCTGGGCGATCGCATTGATGGTTATACTCAATCCTGGAGGATTATGTTTAACTGCATTGACAATTAAGTTAGAAAATACTCGCCATAGTTGCGTTGGATCGCCACTCACTAAGGGTAGTTCATCTTTGACTAGGTTGGTCAAAGTGACTTGGTTTTCTGTCAACATTGGTTGTAGATCTGCGATCGCATCTTCAACAATTTTGTGCAATCTTACAGGTTGACGTTGCAAAACAATACCTTGCACTTCGCTCATATGAGCTTCCATCAGTGAGTTAATTAAATTTAGCTGTCGCTCACTGCTTTGTTGCATCCGTTCTAATATCGACCGAGGAACGGGAATAGAGGAAACAGAAGAAGACGCGGGGAGTGAAAGACGCTCTGACGCGGAGATATCTAAATTCCTCCTGTCCCCTTGTCCCCTTTGTCCCCCCTGTCCCCCTTGTCCCCCTTGTCCCCCCTGTCCCCGTGCGAGTAAATTATTCAAAACCATCAGTGTACCCAAAACCGGGTTGCGTAAATCGTGGGAGACTGCATGGACAAATACTCGTAATGCTTCTTCTGTACGTTTGCGATCGCTAATATCTAAAATTACTCCGACTAAACCACCAAGAGATCCATCTGCTTTGCAAAAAGTTGCTTTGTAAACAATCACATCGTGTTTTTTGCCATCTTTGTACACTACTGAATCTTCGTAACTTTGCACACCTCGTTGTACAAATAAATTTGTATCTGCTTGTTGATATTTTGCTGCTAGTTCTTTGGGCGATAATTCATACTCTGTTTTGCCAATAATTTGCTCTTTCTTCAGTCCCAAACCTTCTTCAAAAGCTTTGTTACAACCTAGATAAAAACCTTCAGCATTTTTATAAAAAACTGGCGTTGGAATAGTATCAATTAAAACTTGTAAAAAATCTAATTGTTCTTGTAAAGCTGTCTCAACTTGCTTACGTTTAGTAATATCTTCTATTAGTCCTTCGTAGTAAAGTAGCTTCCCGTTTTCGTCACGAACTGCGTATGCTTTTTCCGAAATCCAGACGATACTACCATCTTGACGATAAATTTGTGACTCAAACTCAGATACTTTTCCGTATTCTTCAATTAAGCGTACAAACTCTGTACGCCTTTTGGGATTAACATAAAGCTGATGTTCTATATCGGTGAAATTAGTTGTTACTTCTGTTGCAGATGAGTATCCATAAATACGTGCTAATGCTGGATTCGCAGTAATGTAGCGTCCATCGGGAGTACTTTGGAAAATACCTTCAACAGCATTTTCAAATATACTGCGATATTTCGCTTCTGTAACTCTTAATTTCTGATAGGCAAATTCTAGTTCTTTACGGGCGTAAAATTCCGAGCGTTGTAGGCGATCATATAAATAAACACCGAGATTACAAATAGCACAGAACCAGAACAAATATAAAATAAAGGTGACATTGTATAATTCCGGATGTTCTGGGAGCGGTAATTTTAGCTCAAATATTTTATTTATACCAAAATAGTAAATAAATAATCCTAGTTGAGATGTTAAATGCAGAGTCCAGCGCACTGGTAGGAACGTTGCTTGACTGAGGAACACAAGCGACCAACCTAAGGTGTCAGGTAATGCAAAACCTTTGAGAGTTGCAAAAATTTGAGGGATAAGATTTATTGACCAAGATGAACTTAAAAATACTATTCCTGGATGCTGACGCCCAAATTTTGTTCGACGCAAAGCCATGCATAAACCCAGACTCAGAAACATAGCAATATCCATGAATAGCGCTTGAGTTCTGAGTACTTCTGGTAGTTTTTGTAATTCTTTGAGAGGGAAGAAAAAGTTATAAATGTCTCGCAATGTAAACGTTAAAATGCAGATGAAAGCCAGCCATAACAATAAATTTAATTTCTGCCATAAAAAGTTATTTCGCCAATTTTGGTATTCATTGGCAATATAATCTGCTATTGGCGTTTTCTTTTGTTGAGAAACAACTTTTTTTCGCCATTTTTGCAATATTTTTCCTATGGTCTTCATTAGTTGTGACCAAATCGCTTATAAGTAGGTTGGCACAAATAAAGTTAATTAATTATTAGTATAGACGCGATGTTCCTCGCGTCTGTACAATCGTCATTGGTCATTTGTCATTGGTAAGGATAATACCATTTCACGTTAATCACGATCCATATAAATTTTGTACCAGACGCGATATATCGCGTCTGGTACAGGGTCTGTATTTGTATCAGGCTTTTCGTGAAATGGTATAAGGTATTAAATTTTTTGTTTTATTGCTAATGGTAGTGTAAACCAAAAAATTACTCCATGCTGATGATGACTCTCAACGCCAATTTCGCCTCCGTGCGCCTTAATAATTTGTCGAGACAGGTACATCTTTAAGCCAATACCTATAGAAAAACGTGCTTGTGGATCGTGAACGTATAACTCGAAAAGGCGATCGCACTCCAACTTACTCATTTGAGTACCGTTAAATTTAATGCTACAACGCATCATATCTGCTTCTACTTTCGCACTAAGTTGCAGGTCTAGACCCGGTGGATTACTTTGGAAAATATAAGTAAATAAATTGACAAATATTTTATGTAATTTTACAGAATCAGCAGATACTAACGGTAAATCTCTAGGCACCAATGTTTTTAATTGTGACTGATTTTGCTTTAACATTGGCTCGACATTTTTAATTACTTCTCGAATAAATGTATTAAATTCGATGATTTCCTGATTGAGAGTAATTCCTTCTACTTCAGTTGAATGTATTTCCAGTAATGAATCAATCATTCGTAGTTGGCGATCATTACCTTGAATCATGCGATCGATAATTGAACGAGGAACGGGGATTGGGGATTGGGAATTGGGGATTGGGGATTGGGAATTGGGGATTGGGGATTGGGGATTGGGAATTGGGGATTAGGGATTGGGGATTTGAAATTGGGGATTAGCTAAATATATTGAATTTTTTGAATAAAACTAG
>NZ_NAPS01000001.1:73860-185039 GCF_004323185.1 Westiellopsis prolifica IICB1 | reverse complement strand
CCGAAGAAATACCCATACCTGTGTCTATAATTGTGATTTGGGCGTAGTTCGTAATTGGGCATTGGGCATTGGGCATTGGGCATTGGGCATTGGAGCCATGTCCCCCATCTCCCTCATCTCCCCCATGTCCCTTCACTCCCGGACTTTTCAGCAAATTTTTCAGCACCATTAAATTACCCATTACCGTAGTTCGCAAATCATGGGAAACTGCGTGCAGAAGTACGTCTTTGACTCGGTTAATTTCTTGCAGTTCTTGCATTTTCTGCTGTAATTGAGCAGTGCGTTCTTCTACTTGCCGTTCTAAATTATTATTGAGTTGTTCGAGTTTTTGATAAAGTTGTGCTTGCTGGATAGCAATAGCTAGTTGTTGTGAGAGTTGTTGAAGTAAATCTATTTCTATTTTTTGCCAATGTCGTGGTTTCGCACAAGAGTTAGCAATTAAGGCGCCAAACAATTCTTTACCCAGCATAATAGGTACAGCCAAACTAGCTTTAGTTTGAAATTGTTCATAAAGTGCTGCTAGTTGGGGAGATACTGTGATTTTGGTGATGTCTTCAATCACACGCACTTGATCGGTTAAGAATTTGGTTCTTAATTCTTGTAAAAGAGTTTGATCTTTTTTCTTCCAATTCAGAACAGATGGATATGGCGGCTCGACCGACTCGGCTATCATTTTAAATAGATCACGACTATGATTAAGGGCAATAAATACCCTGTCTGCTTGCAAAAATTGCCGAACTTCAGTAACAGTATTTTGCAAAATTTCATCTAGGTTGAGGGATTGGCGAATTCGCATTAATGTTTTTGCTAACAAGCGATCGCGTTGAGAAGATAGTCGCAATAATTCCTCAGTTTGTTTATGTTCAGTAATGTCACGACTGATTGCAAGTAAGCAAGGGATACCATCTAATTCAATCACTTCTGCCGCAACTTGTACTAAAATTACTTCGCCAGATTTTTTCCGAAATCTAATTTCTTGATTGCGAATAGATCCTTGATTTTGCAATTGTTGTAGTAAATTTGTGCGATCGCTTGGGTTTACCCAAAGATCCAACTCAAAAGCTGTATGTCCAAGAACTTCTGAAGGTTGATAACCACTCAATTGAACAAAACTATCGTTAACTTCTATGTAGCGTCCTTCTTTAAGTGTGCTAATTGTGATTGGATCAGGACTGCAACGAAAAGCTTTAGAAAATTTTTCAGCCAAACTCTGCAAAGCAATTTCTGTTTGTTTAGGTTCGCTAATATCTCGAACGATTGCTAAGACTTCGTTTTCACCGCTTTTGACTAACCGTGCTTGATAATCTCGCATTCCCAAAGGGGTTGACAGTTGATATTCACAAACTTGTAAAGTGTTCGCGGCCAAAGTTTTAGCGATCGCTTCTTGCTTGATCACAGCTACATTTTCAGGCAAAATATCCCACAAGTTTTTACCAATAATCTCTTGTGTGATACACTCACTGTTGAAATCTAAATACTCTCCATCACGGCTGATACAGAACATTGTATCGGGGATAGCATTTAATATCGCCTGATAACGCGCCTCAACCTGATGTAATTCCTCCTCCCTTAGCTTGCGGTTTCTAGTCTTCATCTGCAATCCATCCCAGGTAAAGAATTCAAAGTCAGAAATTAAAAATAAAAATTGCTAAATTCTGTATTTATATAAGCTCCCACATCCCTACACCCATTTTCTAGCCACTCTTCTGCTTTCAGAGTAGATTTTTCTGAGTGCGATCGTATTCACCCAAAAGGGTGAATCACTTGTGTGAACATAATTCCAGCCAGATCAACGTCGCTTCAATGCAGTTCTAATGAAAAAATCTCACCTATTGAATGTAAAGACTGCTACTTATATTGGTTCTTTGATGCAGTCTTATTTAGATTTATTCATGATTCAACGAAGCTTATCTAAGTGAATACACTTAGTTTTTCTTTGTTGTTAAGATAATGAATTAAGTTTTGGAGATTTTGTCGCAAACCTTTTAGTAGCTTGGCTTCAAACATGGCTATTTGAAAGCAATCTATTGTTTAATAAAGTCTTTATTATTACTGTTCTGATTAGCGTTAATATAGTGTATCAAGAAAATTGAATGTAATATTTTTTTCTTGTTCTAGGAAAAACCTAGATAGTTTGTCGTCAATAACCGCTATAAAATGTCTTTAGTATCAGATAGGGCATCTACCGTGAAAATACTTAGATACGTAATTTGGAAAAGACATACTCTCATTGATGTTGCTGAAAATTTGGGTAGTTTATTGCTCAAACTCGATAGGATTAGTCTTTGTCCACACTCAGAGGAGCTACAGCAAAGCAACATTGTCAGGATGGTAGTTCGCACTCTTGCGTTTTCCCTGGGACTACAGTCTCCATCACCAACTCAGGATAGTTGCTGTAAAGGACTACTTTTCGAGACAGTTTGTGATAGTTATTATCCAGAAGAACGAGGAAGCGGAAGAGTGGGTTGAGTAATTTCAGGACTTATACCATTTCACTAAAACCCTGATACAAATACAAATGGTGTAGAGACGCGATATATCGCGTCTGGGACAAAATTTATGTGTATCGTGATTAACGTGAAATGGTATTACGCAAGATGTGACCGAAAACCTTATTCTTGCGTAGCGGTAATTCATGAATTACCGCAAATGCGCGTTATGTTTTGCGTAAGTCCTGAATTTATCTACGGTGCGTTGTGATCAGGATTAACAATTATGACTTGTGCTAAAAAACAGTCAAAATAGATCAATCTACTAGCTGTTTAAGCACTCATATCAGAACGCAAAAATGGTACAAAAAACAAACATCGAAATTAACACAGCAAAAGTCAAAGTACCCAACAATGACTTGGAAATTGATGCTTATTTAGCTCAACCGACTAGTCCAGGAACCTTTGGCGCAGTTATAGTTTTTCCAGAAATTTTTGGAATCAACAGTAACATTCGAGAGATCACCGAACTTATTGCTCAACAAGGTTATGTAGCGATCGCACCCGCGCTATATCAACGTATTGCTCCTGGTTTTGAGGTTAATTATAGCCCAGAAGATTTTGGCTATAGCCCAGAAGGTTATCAACTTGGTTTGCAATACTATCAACAAGTTAAGTATCAAGAAATACTCAGCGATATTCAAGCTGCGATCGCCTACCTCAAAACTTTACCCAATGTCAAAGATAATGCAATTGGTGTCATTGGTTTCTGTTTTGGTGGTCATGTTGCTTACATGGCTGCAACATTAAGCGATATCAAAGCCACAGCTTCGTTCTATGGCGCTGGGATTACTACTTCTAGTTATGGTGAACAAACTTCGACTGTTAATCGCACCTCGGAAATTCAAGGTACTATTTATGTATTTTTTGGTACAAGAGATGCATTAATTTCCCAGGAAGAAACCGAGAAAATCGAAGCAGAATTAAAGAAACATAATATCAATCATCGTGTATTTCGATACGACGCCGGACACGGATTTTTCCACGGATTTTTCAAAGACCAGCACCCATTTATACAGCAGCACCCAAGTTATAACCCTAAAGCTGCTCCTGATGCTTGGGAACATGTTCTAGAACTGTTTCAAAACAACTTGTAAAACGCGAATGCTGAATTTCAAGACTCAGCTTGGAAACGTTTTTGTGGTGTCAATAGACACCATTTTTTTTCATCTCCAATCTATTCCGCAGGAACGGGAACTGACGACTCGCCCCGTAGTCCCTTGCGACGCTGGTTTTTAGGAACTCCTCCTGCCATACCGTACTCTACACTGCTTTTGCCATATCGAGTCCCAACTGCCATTAGCATATGCTCGGCCATATCTCCCAACTCGCGCTCTGTTTCTAACATTTCACGATATAATCCATCCAAGTTGGAAAGAGCGCTGTTGTATACCTTTTCTTTTATTTGCATCTTTTCTATTAGACTTGAGAAGGCTGATAGGGTAAGTCCATTGCCTAAATCTAAATTTGGATCAATTGAGTTGATAGCAGCTGCGCGACGCGCTGCTTTTAGTAACACCTTAGAACTTCTTTTTTGACGAGCCATATACATCCTGTAACACAGTACGGTTAACATTATTTACCTTAAAAAATTTCCGTATTGATCAGCCTGAGAGTATTCCACTAAATCTGCGATAACTTTTGCTACACAGAGTATAGTTGTAGTAAGTGCGTTTTTTACCGAAATCAGAAGGTAAAATGGCATTCTACTTGCGTGTTTTACTGAAATGAGTGCGTGTTTTACTGAAATGAGAAGGTAAAATGGCTTTTGACTTGCGTGATCCACCAAAATGAGAAGGTGGAATGGCTTTTTGAGAAGGTGGAATGGCTTTTTACTTGCGTGTTTTACTGAAATGAGAAGGTGGAATGGCTTTTCGAGAAGGTGAAATGGCTTTTTGCTTACTAAATCAACTTCCCTTTATTGAGCGTAGCAATACTCCCGGTGTTTCCAGCACCTTTTAAATTATGGTCATTTTTACTCTGTTCTTTTATTCGGATAATTTACTCCTTTGCTACGATTATCTATTTTATGGGTAATTTGCAGGTTTTCTATAGAGTCTGTTCCTCCAATAGCTAATGGCTTATCATGATCTACCTCAATTTCATCTCCCATAAAGATAAGTGAGCCAGAAATAGGACAGCGATTATCTTGCTGCTTAATTAACTCTTCTTTTTCTGCGTCTGAAAGTTTAATATTTCTTTCCTCTTTCTTATATTTCTGGTGAAATTCGTGTATTAATTCAATGAATTTTTCTTGACCTGAGTTATCATAATTCATATCATCTAAGCTCTTCATATAAAAGAAGATATTTTGAATATGCTTCTTAATTTCCACTCTATGGAATTTCACCATTTGGATATTAATTTTATTAAGTGCATACCAAAGAATATAAAAATCCTGCTTAGTACGCCTAAAACCTCTAGTTTCCTTTTTGCCTTTAAAGAGGGTATCTAACTCTGTAGCAAAATATTTTTTTAGTTCGTTTTTGTCAGAGATATCTTTGTCAAGCAAAACCAATTTCAATTTGGAAATAAATTTTTCGATATTCTTAATACTGTCCAGGAAGTTTTTCTTTGAAATCTGATTCTCAGATGCTTCAGTCAATACACTTGTAATATCTTTAGCAGAGCCGATTCTGGCATTAATTCTATTATTCTGCTGATAAATATAAAGATATTTTTTAATATCCTCTTCTTTTGAATTACGAAACTCTAAATATGCTAGGGATGTGTATAGTTCTTCGTTTTCCATTCTATCCCTATCGTTTGAATTTTTTGGTAATCTGAGGTGGAACCAGTCACGATGTTTACCAACATTGTCCCGAATTTTAGTAATCAAGTCACGATCAACCCAAGAATTCCACATCTCGAAAGAGTTTTCTAAAATTGGATATGGTTTATCGTTTAGTCTTACAAATAGATCTATCGGATTAAAATGAGGATTAAGAGCTTGTTGAATTTCAACGACAAAAAGCTCAAAATCATATATTTTGTCTTGTAGTGTAGATTCTAATTCTGAAAACATTTTATTATCTAATTGCTTAAGAATTCTCAAATCTTTTAGGGCAAAGTTTGGATTTTTTGTTGTACGTCTTTTGTTATCCTCATCAATATATTCTTTTCCTATAAATCCAAGAATTGTTAGAAGGCGCTGTTGTCCATCAATAACTTCTGATACACCGTCTAAACGTTTAAAAATAAATATAGGAGGTAAATTAATACCTAATAATATACTTTCAATAATAGCAGATGCCTTAGATAAGTTAATAACTTCTGATCTTTGGTAGGAAGGTCGTACTAAAAATTTATTACGCTCCATCATTCTAGTAATATCATCTATTGAAGTTCTGGAGGGGTCTGGCTTTGTTATTCTTAGCGATTCAAGTTCACCAAGTTTGGTTTTAGTATCTTCATCATAATCTGATTTAATATTTTTAAATTCATCTCTTATCTGTGTATTTTCTATATAAATTTGTAAACTGATATTAAACCATTTCTCAAAGATATTGGCCGTGAAAGTATATCTATTAATAATTTGACTATAGTAATGGGCTTGAATTTCTGTGTATTTTTCAGTGTTCTCCATAATGACTTTACTTAAATGTTTAATAAAGTCATCTTTAGTGATTTGCTGTAAATCAAACTTTTCATTTTCTAAAATTAATAAGCTCCATAATAAACACTCATAAACTAAGTGGTTATGCGAAAATCCAAGTTTTGATAAATACTTATTAATATCATCAATTATATAAATTTTTTCAATAAATGATAAACACAAAGATTCTATCTCATCTGTAGTATCTGATAAAAATTCATAAAGTTTAACTAAAATTTCAGTTCTAGAGTGACCTCTAGCATAATATTTAATTGGAAAATTTTTCAGGACTAAATAGCGTCGGATAAATTGCAATATTTTTCCGATATCAGGTTCAATATTGTTATCCGTTTTTTTCTTAAAAAATAGATTGTATACTAACTCGATAAAAATTTTGTCTTTTTTTAACGTATTTTTAAAATATTTAGAAATTGGGTCTTATTAAAAAAGATTAACGGCGGTATTTCAGTTCCAAGAAGAATACTTTCTATAAAATAAGAAGCTTTATGATTATCCCAAACATAATTTCTTTGATAATAAGGTTGGTAATTTATTTTGTTTAGTTGTCTCAGACTAAAAAGAGCTTCTATCGATTTTGAGTATGTTTCAATCTTAAGATGGGATGTAAAAATATTTTCAAATTCTTCTTGTTTTAAAAATAATCCACTCATTTTAGAGGCTCCTTTTAACTCACTGTTGATAAAAAATACTGCAAGATAGTATATATCTTAGTTAAAAATATTACAAGTTTAACTAATTAAATTCAGGACTATTGCTTATTAATATCCATAAAGATTTAATTCCTGTGAGGTGATCAAACTTACTTAACTACACATCAACACAGTACGAGATTTGGTGTACCATGTCAGCGACAAATCACCCTAGCGATTTGATACTATTAACAAAGTGGGCGATCGCCCACAAACTAACCTAAGCAATTTTTATCTGTGTCAGCAAAGGACATCTTTCACGAAGCAGTCAAGCAAGCTCTAAAAAAAGAGCAGTGGATAATTACAGATGATCCACTCAAATTTAAATTTGGTAACGTCAACTTTCAGGTTGATTTAGGTGCAGAAAAACTAGTTGCAGCCGAGAGAGCAGGTGAGAAAATAGCTGTTGAGATTAAAAGCTTTCTAAATCCTTCTGCCATTACAGATTTTTACGGTGCTTTAGGTCAATTTCTCAGTTATCGGCTAGCGCTAAAAGCAACTGAGCCGGAGCGAGTATTATATTTGGCAGTTCCAATAGATGCTTATCGAACTTTTTTTCAACTTGAGTTCACGCAGACAGCAGTACAAATATATCAAGTTTTGTTAGTTGTCTACGACCCTGTGCATGAGGTGATTGTGCAATGGATAAAATAGCTCAGTATCGAGAATACATTCAGACCTTGCTGACTTGTTATGCCAGTGATGATATTTCAGATGATGAAGTGGAGACTCAACTGATCTTCGATACACAACGAGATCATTATCAATGGATAAATGTGGGTTGGCAAGAATTTGATCGCATCTATCGATGTGTGATCCATTTTGATATTAAAAACGGAAAAATATGGCTTCAGCAGAACTTAACAGATCAGAATCCTGCTGAAGAACTGGTTAAAATGGGCGTTCCCAAAGACGACATTGTTTTGGGCTTACAACCTCCGTATAAAAGACAGTACACAGATTACGGTGTTGCTTAACTGACATCTTGCACCAGTTGCAATCAGCCGTAAAATAAATTTTCGGCTCAAAGCTTAAACCCATTAAAATGGCTTAAAACTTTAACTAGTCGGTTTAAAACCGACTTTAGCTTTAAGCCCAAATTTTAATTTAGGGTTAGATGCAAGATATAAGTTAAGAAGTGTGTATGACGTCAGCGACAACGCACCCTAGCGATTTGATACTATTAACAAAGGGGGCGATCGCACCATCGCACTTCTAGAGCAGATTTTGCAAACACACCATGGCAAAGCCAAAAAAAAGCAATCTTCAATGGATCAAAGAAACGCTTGAACTAAAACCTGATCATCGCTGGGAATCTCCATCTGGCTACAAAATTTTTGTTGCAGGTCGGGGAGCTGTTCGCTTCAATGTTCCCGAAAATTGGGTTTTGGAGCCACAAGAAAAATCCTTCAAGTTCCTCGATCAAAAACCACCTAACGATGATTGCTGCTTAGAAGTATCTTTTAATCGCCTCCCACCCAATGATTGGAGTCTGTTTCCACTCAAACCCACTTTAAAGAAAATCATAGACAACGACGAACGCAACGTCATCGAGAAGGGAGAAATTGTTACCGTCAAGCGCCAAACTGCCAAAATTATGTGGGCAGAAATTAAATTTATCGACACCCAAGAAGAACCACGAGAAGCCTTTTCGCGGACTTGCATTGGCTTGGGGTCGAATGTGCAATGCTTAATTACATTCGATTATTGGGCAGATCAAGCAGAACAGCTAATATCGGTTTGGGATGAAGTGATGCGTAGTCTCACACTAGGGTTGTATATCCGCGATCCAAGAACTGGTTTAGCTTTCCCAGATTAAACTATTTCTCTTTGTGCCTTTGTGTCTTTGTGGTGAAATAATTATTTTTGAAACACAAAGGCACAAAGACACTAAGAAAAACTCATCTGACTAAATTTTTAACTTTCCTTGAAAGACTTGTTCTGCTGGGCCTGTCATATAAATTCTTTGGTCAATTTCTGACCAAGCAATTTGCAAACAACCTCCAGGTAATTCTACAATTGCAGTGCGATCGCATCTTTGTGTTAGCACTCCAGCTACTAAGGAAGCACAAGCACCAGTACCACAAGCTAAAGTAATTCCAGCGCCACGTTCCCAAACTCGCATTTTCAAGTAATCTGGGCGGACAATTTGAATAAATTCAGTATTGGTTCGTTGGGGAAAAACTGGGTGATGTTCAAATTGTGGACCAATTTGATCTAGGGGAATTGCTGCGACGTCTTCAACAAAGGTTATGCAATGGGGATTACCCATGCTGACACAGGTGACATCCCAAGTTTTTCCTGCTACTTCTAAGGGTTGGTTAATAACTTTCTCATCAGCAGGACATAATGTAGTAGGAATCTCGCCAGCAAGTAATCTGGGGATACCCATATCAACTTTTACTTGTCCATCGGACATCAGTTCGGGTGTAATTACACCAGCCAGGGTATGAATCCGATATTGATTACTTTTGCGTGAGTCACCTTCCAATTCAGCCAAAAATGCAGCTAAACAACGAATACCATTACCACACATTTCGGGTTCGGAACCATCGGAATTAAAAATCCGCATGGTGTAATCAGTATTGTTTTCACCTGGTAGTGCAAAAATTACACCATCAGCACCAATCCCAAAATGGCGATCGCATAACTGCACTGCTTGTTCTGGAGTGATTACAGGCTCTGAGTTAGAGCGATTGTCAATCAAAATGAAATCGTTACCTAAACCGTGATACTTAGTAAATTCTATTGCCATTCCCAAGATCCATGAACTATATTTATGTTTTGTCATTGGTCAATAGTCCAGAGTCCATCGTTGACAGTTTTGACCATTGACCATTGACCATTGACTATTAAATTATGATTACCGAATTTGACACTTCTTTACCTAGCACTCGCCAATTACAAAACCTGATTAAGGAAACAGTACCGATTGAGATTAAATTGCTGACGGGTGATATATTGACGGGAAGAGTGATGTGGCAAGATCAATATAGTGTGTGTCTTGTGAATGATACCACTCAACAAGTGATCATTTGGAAGCAGGCGATCGCTTATTTGAAGCCTTTGAGTAATTAGCAAATATATTTTTTAACTATTTTAATTTGATCAAATTAGAAGCCCTTTCTAGGTCAATCTGAGAGGGATATCCTATTATATTTTTAATGTGTCAATTGATACATTACAAAGAAAGGCAGAGGGTCGTAGACGCAAAGCGGCTTCCGTAGGTGGGCAGAAGGCACTTATGCTGGGGAGTGTTAATTGATACTTTAGTTCTGGGTCTAAAGCCCAGTTCAGAATGATAATTATACCGAAACTGCTTGCAGTGAGGTATAAAACGTTCTTGTTTCAATCCCACTCTTTTAAGGGTGGGTTGCCTTCTGCCTTCTGCCTCCAGCATAGCTGCCTTCTGAACTTGAAATTTACCTATCTTAATAAACTTGTGTTGACTTAAATTGCATAAACTTGCATACTATAAAAACAAAGACAACTCAGGAACTAAACTAAAAAAGCTTAACAAGCTTGCTAATTAAGGATTCTGGGGTTATAGCTCAGTTGGTAGAGCACCTCAATGGCATTGAGGGGGTCAGCGGTTCGAATCCGCTTAACTCCATATGCACATTAAATAAAGCCGAACTCCGACCTACAGACGGTAATGCATATTGAAGGTAGAGTTTTGAAGAGCAGTCTGCTTTAATATTGTGTAATATTTTATTAAACATTGTCTAAGAAACTTAGTTTTGATTAAATTTAACTATGCCTGTTAAAGTTGGAGACACTGCTCCTGATTTCAGCCTACCTTCTCAAAACCGATCAACGGTGAGCCTGAAAGATTTTCGTGGCAAAAACGCTGTAGTCCTGTACTTTTACCCGAAGGATGACACACCGGGATGTACTGCTGAATCCTGCGCCTTTCGCGATCAGTATGAAGTGTTTAAAACCGCTGGCGCTGAAGTAATTGGTGTGAGTGGTGACTCTAGTGAGTCACATCAAAAATTTGCTGCGAAGTACAATCTACCGTTTATTTTGTTGAGTGACAAAGGCGACCAAGTGCGAAAGCTATACGGTGCAAAAGCGGCTTTTGGTTTATTACCTGGACGTGTTACTTATGTAATTGACCAACACGGAGTTGTGCAATATGTTTTTGATTCAATGTTTAACTTTGAAGGTCATGTTCAAGAGGCGCTAAAAAAGCTGCAAGAGCTTGCAGGGAAGTAACTCGGCACAAATGTACCAGACGCGCCATGGCTCGTCTGGTAAGCTGCTATCCATTTAAATTGTATATTTTGCGATCAGGTTGTCAAAAGTCAACAGTCCAGAGTCAAAGACTAGCTTGGACTTTGGACTGTTGACCCTGGACAGTCCTAACGCAAGAATATTTAATCTAAGCGCACATCAGCTTACGAGTTGGGGTACGCGAGCGTCAACCTGCTATTATTCGCTCTTTATTTGTCATACTGCCGTTAGAAAATCTAACCGTTGCTTTACAGGAGCCGGGATTTCTCCGTATTAGGATACTTCAACACGTAGACAATAATTCTTACTCACCACTGAATTTTCACACAAAGAACACGGTAAGATTTTATATTCAGGGTCTTTATATAAGCTGACCCCATTTTATTACAAAAAGTAAACTGCTATTTAGATTCCCATCAAATTAGTTAAATTTTGTAATATTTAATATTTTCTTAAGATTTTGAATTTAATATTTTCTTTAGATTGTTCACGATAACCGACACAAATGAAACCCCGGTTTTAAACCGGGGCTTTTGTCAATGTCAGCTATTTGAAGTTTTGCTGTAAGCTGTCGCAATGGGGTAAGTGCTGTGAACGCATCAACATTACGTCAAGTTTGGTCTTTGATTGAAGACACTCAGACCAATATTCTTTTAGAAGTCAACGACGCGGAATTAATTCAACAGTTGCTAAGGCGAGTGGAAAACCAAAAACTACTCAGCAGTGAAGAAATGCAAGTCATCCGTGCCTATATTAGCTCTAGGCTACCGCTAATTCGAGATCTGGCGATGGTGAGAAGAGGTTGTACTTGAGTTCTTGGCAATTGGTACAAACAAATTGACCAAGAACAGATAACTAGCCCCTTTAGCTTTAACATCATCAATGACAACAGTGGTGTGAGCTGAATTAGGTTTGGTCAACCAAAAAGTTTTTCCTCAGGGCGATCGCCAAGAAATAATTACGTAGGGTCAAGTGCTTCAGAACACTCAAAATATTAGTGTTAGCAATACTTATTATTTCAACCGCTAAAAGTATTTAGATATCATCTTGATAAAATTAATAATTTTGAGTTACTAGAAGCACACATAATCAAGATTTGTAAAGTAAAATTCCTGGGATAATTCAGAGAGATTATTTAAAATAGCAATCGATTTAAACTCGATTAATTTATCGTAAAATTTTCGGATGAAAGCAGATGTTGGCGTTTTTATGTCACACTATTAAATGTAAACATAAACTTGTTGAAGGTATTTACACTCCATTGCTTAATATTAATAATTTATCACCTAGATAAATACGAATTATTTAATATATATTACGTCTGCTGCTGAAAATTTGGGACAAAAAATCATAAAAAACACAAGATTTTCGATTATCCTCCTTTTGTAAAAAAAACTTCTTGGTTGATATTTATTGGATTTTTCTGCTATTATCTGATTTGATAGAAAATTGGCTAACCGACTTGTCCTAAGGGCAAGGAATTGCGATTGGGACAGATCGAAAAGCTCCTACTGTTATCCCATATTACGCACCCTAAAATATGGTAGCTAAAAAGTCTCCAACAATTGGACTTATTGAAGTTCCAGCAACGGGATTATACGATGCAGAAGGCAAAAATTGGACTTCTTTATATAGACATCGTTCCTTAATCAGCAAGCAAGTTTTGATCCCTGACTTGCAAGCAGGAGGATTTGATGCTCAATTGGTCAACCTCAGAGATGATAATTATAGTGAAGAATTTGGGCAGGTTTTCTGGAAAGGGATGACCCTGCGAAAAACTTACGTTGGGGGCAAAATTTCCGCCCTCGATCCTCACGCCTATGATGCGTGGGGAGTTACAGTTAATTTCTCTCAAGACCGTCAAGTCAGTTGTATGGTGATTAAGCATCTGGCTAAAGGCGGTCGTCCCATTGTCGTTGGCGGATCGGATGCTTTCGCTGAACCGCATCACTACTTGAAAGCGGGCGCAGCAGCAGTCGTTCAGGATAAATCTGGGGCAGCGAATTGGGCTATTTTTGACTATGTACTCGGCAAAACCCCACGGGAAGACCTCACGGGTGTTATTTTGGCAGATGGTAAACAGTATGCCAGAAAGAATAAAGCAAAAACCCCAGATGAGTGGGCATTACCCTCGGTGGAAGTGGCGCGAGACTGTTTAGGGACACTCCCCAATGTCCAGGGATGTGTACCAGTCGGTTCACTGGTAGCTGACATTGGTTGCGATCGCACCTGCGATTTTTGCATGACACCCACCTATGGCACTGGTTTTCGGAGAATGTCCCCAGAAACAGCCTTCAAATGGTTGGCTATCCAGAAAGAAGCGGGGGCTGTTTCGATCAATATCGGTTCCGATCAATTCCTCGCCCGTGGACTCTTTCCTGAAGGGCGAGAAGAGATCCTCGCAATTACCAATGGTGCGCGGGAGATGGGAATAACTCTCATGTGGCCCAATGGTTTAGAACTGAGGAAAACAACTCTCGGAGCTGGGCGTAACTACGAAACCACCGACCTCAGACCTGACGAAGAACTGATTGAAGCCCTGTTTGGCTGGGATGGCAAAGTTGGTTGTCCTTTAGCTTATATCCCTGCCGAACGTCCCGTTTTTGGGCGAGAAGCATACAAGAAACTGCTACCTTGGCAAGAGCATTGTACGTTGATGAAATCTGTAGTCAGAACAGGTGTACCCGTCATTGCTTATGGCATCATTATCGGGCTACCCGATGATGACCATGATGATTTGTTACGTCTTGAGGAAGCGATTTCAGATCTTGTAGATGAACTGGTAGAGATTAACCCTCAATTAGAATTTCAAACTTCGTGCTACAGCATTATCCCCTTGCCCGGAACTCCGCAAGCCTATAACTTACGCAAGACAGGAATGCTACAGTTTGAAGACACCTGTCTTTGGGGGGTATGGACAACTACTTCCAATACTAATCACCTTACCTACGAGCAGGTTTCCGATTGGCAAATTCGTCTATCTAATATTCGCCGATCACCGTCTGAATTTACCAACTATAACGGAGAATATTCAGGGATGGTTAGTGACGCTTCCTCCGACGACTCAAAGGTTGTGTTGGGAAAATCTTGAGCTAAACAAGGTTAACCTCTAAGTAAGTCATTGGTCATTGGTCATTGGTCAACTTACTTAATTCCCCATCGCTCTCTAGTAGCGTGTCTAGACTAAAATGTTGCATTAATAAACCGCCCCAGGCGCAGAGAACACAGAGATAGAATCAGAGATTTATCGCACTATTTTAGCCTTGACACTCCACTAGGGTGGGGTACTTCACATCAATAGTCAAGTAGACAAAACAAAATTCAATTCCAAGATTATAATTAATTGTATATAATAATACTTACTATTTAACCGGGGTTTGGTAGCAAATAATCTAAAAAGAATATCTCTTATGGCTTTTGAGTCCCTTGATATTGAACTGCGTAATGTTTTCAAGTTTTTTAACCAAGAGCCAGCAGTGCATGGAATAGACTTGGGTGTTAGACAGGGGGAATTCTTTAGTATTCTCGGTCCATCTGGTTGTGGTAAGACAACGACGCTACGTTTGATAGCAGGATTTGAAAGAGCTGATGCTGGTAAAGTTGTGATCCAGGGAGAATCTATGACTAATGTTCCTCCCTATCGCCGACCAGTTAATACTGTATTTCAAAGTTATGCTTTGTTTAACCACTTAAATGTGTGGGATAATATCGCCTTTGGATTGCGGTTAAAAAAAATACGTAAAACTGAAATTGAAACTAGAGTCAACGAAGCTTTAATACTAGTAAAAATGGAAGGCTTGCGATCGCGCTTTCCTAGTCAACTTTCTGGTGGTCAACAACAACGTGTAGCATTAGCACGAGCATTAGTCAACCGTCCAGCTGTGTTGTTATTGGATGAACCATTAGGAGCGTTAGATTTAAAACTGCGTAAACAAATGCAGGTGGAACTGTCAAATTTACACAAAGAACTGGGCTTGACTTTTATTATGGTTACACATGATCAAGAAGAAGCCCTATCCTTGAGCGATCGCATTGCCGTAATGAATCATGGCAAAATAGACCAGATTGGTACACCCAACGAAATTTACGAAAATCCCCAAACAGCATTTGTTGCAGATTTTATTGGTGATACAAATTTATTTGTAGGCGAAATTACAGAAGTAAATACATCCACTGTAGAAGTGGTAACAAAAACAGGATTAAAAATAACAGTTTCTCGTTTTGTTGATACACCTGCTGAATTATTACAACCAGTAGTAGTGAGCGTGCGTCCAGAAAAAATTCAGCTTTCACTTTATCAACCCAGTGTCCAAGCTAACTGTTTTGAAGGGCGATTAGTGAACGTTATGTATTTAGGAACTCACGTTAATTATGTAGTTGAATTAAAAAAAGACGTGTGTATCACCGTCATGCAACCTAACACCTTTGGCAGCTTACCAAATCCTGATATCCCCATCTATGCTTGGTGGACAGAAAATGATTGTTTAGTTATTGGTCAATAGTCATTGACCATTGACCATTGACCATTGACCATTGACTAATAGCAAATGACTACAAGACGACTATTTTTAAAACACTTAGTATTACTTTCTAGCTTATCTTTAACTAGTTGTGGTTGGAGACTAGCTGAGGTGCGGGCGAATTCTAATAATAAAACTTCTCGCGATCAACTAGATATTTATACTTGGGCGCAATATGTAGATCAAGAATTATTTAAAACTTTCAATGCTGAAACTGGTATCAAAGTATTTACAGACGTGTATGATTCTAACGAAGTCATGCTCAATAAACTACAAGCTGGTGGTGGCGGAACTTATAGTGTAATTTACCCTTCTGATTATATGGTGCAAAAAATGGCGGATAAGGGTTTATTAATAGAACTAAATCACCAACGTTTGATAGGCTTAAACAATTTATTTACCCGCTTTAAAAATCCTGCTTATGACCCCAATAATCGCTACAGCATTCCCTTCAATTGGGGTACAACAGGTTTAATTTATAATTCTGAGATTCTCAAAAATCCACCGGAAGATTGGGACTATCTTTGGCAAAATCAACAGCAACTCAACAAAAAAATCACTTTGTTAAACGATGTCAGAGAAGTGATGGGGGCTGTATTAAAGATGCTGGGTTATTCCTATAATTCTAAAAAAGAAAGTGAAATTAAACAAGCTTATGAAAAATTGCAAGTTCTCAAACCTGCGATCGCAGCTTTTGATACAGATGCTTGGCGCAATCAAATATTGGCGGGAGATTTATTATTATCAATGTGTTATTCATCAGATGCGGTGAAAATTACTCAAGAAAATCCTAAATTCAAATATATTGTTCCTAAAAGTGGTTCTTCACTCTGGACAGATACAATTGTAATTCCAACCACCGCTCCCAATATTGATGCAGCTTATGCTTGGATAAATTTTATTTTTCAACCCGAAGTAGCAGCACAACTTAGCCAGCGTCTTTGGGTGACGACATCGAGTCAAGCTGCTTTTGAATTATTACCAAAAAGAATCAAAAATGATCCTAATATATTTCCCCCAGAATCGATACTAGAAAAGTGTGAACGTATCACACCTTTGGGAAAAATTGAAGAAGTATATGATCGCTATTGGACTGCATTAACTAGTGCATAAAGACCGAAAATATTTGATAATTTATAACCGTGTCTACTCAAATTCCCTCTTCTCAAATTGATTCCACAAGCGAATTTAACCCAGTTCCAAAATTGCGTCGAAATGTAAACTGGTTACAACCTTTCGCATTACTCGCACCCTCTGGAATTTGGTTGTTGTTGCTGCTAGTATTGCCAACACTGCTCATTTTAGAATTAAGTTTAGTACCTGGAATTCGACCAGGTGATTTAGTCATTCCTAGTGGTTTTGATAACTATATTCGACTGTTTGATCCTTTGTATCTGCGAGTGATTAGGCGATCGCTATCTTTTGCTGTTAAGAGTACAATTATATGTTTAATCTTGGGTTTTCCTATCGCTTATTGGATCGCGCAGACTGTACCACAGCGCTGGCGAAATTTGCTTTTAATCGGTTTTGTTTTACCGTTGTGGACTTCCTCGTTACTTCGTACCTACGCTTGGATTGCAATTTTACGTCCCACTGGTTTACTAAACACAGTTTTAAATAGTGTGGGATTACCAACTCTAGATTTGCTTAACCGCAGTCCTGCTGTCTTAATTGGTATGAGTTATGGTTTGTTACCCTACATGGTATTAATTTTATACGCATCTCTGGAAAAATTAGACAAACGTTTGTTAGAAGCAGCAGCTGACTTGGGTGCAAATCCTGTACAAACTTTTTGGAAAGTAACCGTACCCCAAACTCTCACTGGTATAGCAGCAGCTTCTTTTTTAGTATTTATTACTGCTTTAGGAGATTTTATTAATCCAGAATTACTAGGTGGTGCTTCGAGTAGCACAGCAGCACGGTTAGTTTATAATCAATTCCTTGGTGCTACCCAAAATTGGGGATTTGGTTCAGCGTTGAGTATGGTGTTAATTTTAGCTGTAAGTATTGCGATCGCACTGCTAATTAAATTTGGTGATCTCACACCCAAAAGGTGAGGGAGACTTGTCAGTTATCAGTTATCAGTTATCAGTTATCAAATTAAACAGTTAACTGATTCATGACCAATGACAAATGACAAATGACCATTGACAAATGACCATTGACTATTATTAATTTTTCTGTTGGGAAATTGAAAGGGTATATGCATGTTCTCCATCGACTAATTCCCCAACGTACAAAAGGTATTTACCAGCTTGCCAAAAACCGGAAATTTCTGGTTTGTCTCCAGAATAATTATCTGGTAAAACACAGAAACGTCCACCAGGCCCTTCAACTAACAAAGTTGGTTTACCATCGCTTGTGACTGCAAGCTTTAAGTAAGGTATGGGCTTTGTAACTTCAATAACTTGATTGGGTGTAGCAGCGATGTTACCGCAATCACTAGGTTTTGAACCACCAGATTTACCATTTAAAACCATTGGATCTGGCTGGAAATCAGGATTGATAGTCACCATATCTGCGATCGCAGACTTAGGATTACTGAGTAGCAAACTTGCTGTTAATGCTATAACTGATGAAAAAAAATTCAATAATTTATACGTCTTCATAATTTATGATGTGATTTGCTCCTGATTAATCAAGAGCGATATTCATACATAATATTCTGAATTTATGGACGACCGCAAATTCACTTTTGTTCCCCAAAATTTTTGGTATAAAATTTCATTAAATACTTAAATACAAGTAGCTGAAAAAGACATACAATGACAGCCAAAATAATTAAATAATCACCAATTAAGTACAAAAGTTAAATAATATAAGCTTTTTAACTTTTGTTTACTGCTACTAGCGATCGCATTCTGATCCAGACAATAACATTCGCTAAAATCACTAAGACAACAGTTAACGATCAGATATATTTGGGTTTTAGGTCACTAACCCAGGGCTAAAGCCACTGGGCTTGCAAGAGGGGAAATTACCACTTCCTGAATCAAGTTAAAACTTGTGTCTAGCTAATTAAACTGAATTGCCTGAGCGTGGTAGTTCAAAACACGTTAAGAATGCCTCCCTAGTTTTTAACCTCTGTGGCAGTCAGTAGCGAAGGGATATATACACCTAGCAATAGGACTTATCGTAAATGTTCGTTCCAGTAGTTGCTCAAAGCAGTCGGACTCTAATGCCAACAACCCCAAGTAGGGCAAGACGTTGGGTTAAATCAGGTAAGGCTACACCATTCTTTAAAAAAGGAGTATTTTGTGTTCGACTAAACCAAGAGCCATCTAATAGAAGCACTCAACCAATAGCGGTTGGGGTTGATCCAGGTTCAAAACGAGAAGGATTTACGGTTAAATCACAATCTCACACTTATCTAAACATTCAAACCCATGCTGTTGATTGGGTTAAAGACCATGTAGAGGTACGTCGTAATATGCGGCGTGCTAGAAGATTCCGCAATACTCCATGCCGGCAAAATCGTAAAAACAGGCTTGTAAATAAGCAGAAATTACCTCCATCAACAAAAGCTAGGTGGCAATGGAAATTACGTATTTGCAAGTTGCTAACTTTGATATTTCCAGTTTCCACCTTTGTGATTGAAGATATCAAAGCAAAAACGCTTATTGGTGCAAAAAAGTGGAACGTAATGTTTAGTCCGTTGGAAGTTGGTAAAAAATGGTTCTACTCAGAACTAGAAACAATTGCCAACTTGGAAACCCGAACAGGCAATGACACTTACGAAAACCGTCAAAACTTAGGTTTGAAAAAGTCTAAAAACAAACTATCTAATAAGTTTGATGCTCACTGTGTCGATTCCTGGGTGTTAGCTAATTGGTTTGTAGGTGGACACCAAAAGCCAGAAAACACTCAATTGATTGAGATTGTTCCATTAGAATTTCATCGTCGTCAACTTCACCGATTGCAGCACTCTGCTGGGCATACTCGCTCTAGATATGGCGGAACAATTAGCGCAGGATTTAAACGCGGTTCAGTAGTAAGACATCCTAAATTTGGATTTTGTTATGTCGGTGGTTGGCAAGAATCACCCACTAAAAAAGATCCAAACAGAAAAACAATTAGTTTGCATAGCTTTGCAACTGGTAAGCGATTAACACAAAATGCGACCCCTAAAGATTGCATTTTCAAGGCTTACGGATCATGGAGAACATCCACTGCGACTAAAGGAGCCACTGCGGTCTTGGGGTTTCCCCAAGTGGAGCAAGTGGCGTTCGCTTGAGTCGTGTTTCCTCTCAGGTCTAAAGACACGCTCGTTTCCACACATTCCAGGAGATCTTATGAATCCTCAATCTGAAGAAGACTTACAACAACGTCTCCGCAAACTGGAGGCAGAAATTGATTCGTCTTCTAAGAAAAAAACCAAGTCACAACAAGTTGATCAATCCTCTGTGCCTAGTTTTTCCAATGTAAATTCGCAATTACGGCAATTGTCAAATTGGTTTAATACCCTATCTGGAACAGGAAAAATAGTCGTTGGGAGTGTTGGTGTTTTATTAGGTTTGGCGGTGGTGCAAGCAGTGTTTAAATTTGTTGCTTCTGCAATTAGTTTGGCACTCTTGGCAGGACTAGTTTATTTCGGATACAAATTTATTGTGTCTAGTAGTTCGCAACGCAACAAATAGTATATTTTGACACGCCTAGAGCGGCATATATATAAAAGTTCAAGGGAAATATTGCAATGGCAACCCCAATTGTGAGGAGAAGTAATGATAAATCTAGTTCTAGTCAGTCAAATGAACCAGGTAAACCAAAAATACTGCCTCTGGATACTAGACGTGTAGCCGCTTGGGTAACGGAAATGACGCTAGTGGTGATCAGTGGGTTAGTTCCTTTCAGCCTTGGTGCATATCTGAACACTAGAACTGACCTTAACCGAGTGCCACTGAACCCTGTATTGATTGTAACAGAAAGAGAAATCGCTCGTCCCCTAGCTCTGCCTGTAAGCTACGGCACTCGCAATATTGCATGGCCGACAAATTTTTTGTGGACAGTAGCAATACTAGCGCCCCTAACACTTTCTGCTTGGCAATTGCTTCTATTAGCAAAAACAGGTAGCACTATTCCCAAACGCTGGTTTGGTGTGCGGGTTGTCAATTCTCAAGGCAAACCGCCTGGTGTAGGGGCTGTTCTAGTGCGAGAAGGTATTGGGCGGTGGACTCTGAGTCTATCTGTAGCTTATATGCTCTGGCGCAATAGCCCAACTTTTCCTAACTTAGGTGTTTTCACTGTAGTCGCTGGTTTGATGATGCTCTTAGAAGCCAGAGGCTTGCCATTGGGAAAAAGGCGCGCACTTCATGACGTGATTGCAGGTACTTACGTCATAGACGCAAATCAACCGCTCACGGAACAGTTAGAGGAACAAAAGCAAACTCAATGGACAGAAACAGGAGATGAAGACGCTGCGATCGCTTCAGTTGTGATCACAGACAAAACGCAACCGCCTGCTAATCCTTGGGAATGGTTGCAACGTAATCCTAGTATGACCCTACTGGCGATCGCACTGTTGAGTATGGCTGGTGTACTAACAACTCTGGTCGGTACTCAAGTATACATCCAGACTCAGCAAAATCGACGAGTCTCCGAGCAGCGTAATAGTCAACAATTCCTTGCCCTGATTAAGCAATTGAGTCCTAACTCTGGCATCAGCAATGCAGATCGGCGTAATGCTATTTTGGCAATGGGTACTCTCAATGATCCCCAAGCCACCAAATACCTTGTAGAACTGTTGGCTAAAGAAACTGACCCTAGCCAAATCGAGACAATAGAGCGGGCCTTGGCAAATATCGGTCTCTCAGCCATCCCTGATTTAAAACGCATGAATCAGTCTTTGGCTGAAGACTTAGAATCAACCAGCAATCCATCTCCAGAACGGGAATTGCGACAGAAGCACTTGCAGAATAATCAGCAGGCAATTAACAAAATCATTGCAGTTAATAGCGCTAAAGTTAACGACCTCGACCTCAGCCGTATTCAATTATTTCAATACGGTGCCGCAGATCGTCCTATATTTAACTTGGCACTAGATAAAGCTGATCTATCAGGAGTCAATTTCAAAGGAGCAAATCTTTCCTTTGCTAGTCTCAAAGGCGCTACCTTCCGGGGAGTAGGTGACGATCAACGCTGGGATACCTTCGATGATTGGATTGCAAATTTAAATGGCGCTCAACTCAAACAAGCCAATCTCAGCGAAGCTAATCTCAGCCGTGTCTTGATGGTAGGTACAGATTTTAGCCGCGCTAACTTAAAGGGAGCGAAATTATCTAATGCACGTCTGGTTGGTGCCAACTTGAGCAGCGCTCAATTAATGGGAGCCGATGTCAGTGGTGCAGTTTTAGAAAATGTCAGCCTTACCGGAGCAGATTTGAGCGAAGCTATATTTAACGATGCTGATTTATATGCTGCTCGCTTGGGTCGTGTCATTGCTATTGGTACACAATTACCCTTTGCCAACTTGAGCAAAACTGATTGGCAAGCAGCAGACTTATCAGGAGCAAATTTGCAACGTGCAGATCTCAGCAATGCTAATCTTAGTGCAACTCGCTTAACCAACACTAATTTCCGTTCTGCTAACCTGACCGGTGTCAACTTCCGAAATGCCGATTTAAGTCTTGCTGATTTACGGGGAGCAAATCTCACAGAAGCTGATTTTCAAGGCGCTGTTCTCTTACCAGCAAAACAAGATCCAGCCGATCAATTTGTCCAAACTCCATCCACCGGTTCACAATCTGCTGTAGTTAAAGGAGTCGATTTTAGCCAAGTCAAAAATTTAGATCCCAAGCAATTAGCTTACATTTGTACTCAAGGTGGTATTCATCCCCGGTGTCCGTAGGATTGAGCATTGGGGATTGGGCATTGGGGATTGGGGATTGGGGATTGGGCATGGGGAATTGGGCATGGGGCATGGGGAATTGGGCATGGGGGATTGGGCGTTGAACTACCAACAATCAGTAACCAGCAACTACCAACAAAAGTGAGGAGAGTCGGCAAATGAAGCGTCTTAAGTATTTAATATCTGTGTTTGTGGGTGTGGCTAGTTCAATTTTGAGTTTGAGCCAATTTACCCAACCAGCACATGCTCAAGCAGCCTATGGTAGTTACGTCGGTGTGGGACCTGCGGTTGGTTTTGCAGATGGTACTCAAATTGGTGGGGTTGTAGCCTTTCGTTACAAACTTTTGGAAACACCTGTTTCCTTTCGCGGTCAAGCTTTTTTGGCTAATAACATAGCGCTCGTACCAACAGTTTCCTATGATTTTCCCCTAAATTGGCAAACTGATGCTTATTTAGGAGCTGGGCTAATTTTTGCTGGTGGTGATACGCCTTCACCGGTTGGTAATAAAATTAGCTTTGCTTTACAGCCGGGTATTGATTATGTTGTACCTAATAGCAATACTGTGCTTTTTGGTAATGCCATTATTGGCTTTGATGCTTTGCGGGGTGGTGGTACAACTTTCTCTTTGCAGGGTGGTGTCGGTTTGAGGTTTTGATCGGGGATCGGGGATTGGGGATTGGGGAAAGGGGACAATATTAAGAGTAGGTTGAGTTTTTGCGTTTAACTCAACCTAATTTTTTGGTGTCTTTGTGACTTAGTGGTGAATAAATGATTTTTGAAACACCAAGACACGAAGACACTAAGGTTGATTGCGATCGCAAAACAACATCACAAAACGTTTCTTTTGTCAAAACTAAAAAATTTTTGTCAGAATCAGGAAGTAAGGACATAGTTGATGGTTGGTTGTTGGTTAGTGGTTGGTTTTCGGTTTTCTCCCTTGTCTGTCTTCACTCTCCACACTCCCACCTCCTCACTTGATCTCTGCCTGTAAAATGATAGGATTGACAAATTATGTTCAGAAATTTGGGATGGGTATCAAACGATAATTTTGCTCCTGATAATTCGCGATCGCCACAAAACAACCCAAAAACTGATGAACAACTTCTTGATGCTTATTCGCAAGCTGTTATCAATGTAGTGGAAAAAGTTAGTCCTACGGTTGTTAATATTGATGTGCAAAAATGGATGACAGGACGCGGACGCAATTATCAACCTTTAACTCAAGAAGTACGTGGTAATGGTTCTGGATTGATCTTCACTCAGGATGGCTACATTCTTACTAATAGTCATGTTATACACGGCGCATCAAAAATTCAGATTACACTGTCTGATGGTCGCAGTTACGATGCCGAAATGATTGGTGATGATCCTGATACAGATTTGGCAGTCATTAGAATTCATGCACCAAATTTAATCGCTGCACGTTTTGGTGATTCCCAAGCTTTACGAGTTGGTCAGTTAGCGATCGCGATCGGTCATCCTTATGGTTTTCAAACAACAGTGACGACTGGAGTGATCAGTGCATTGGGACGTTCTTTTCAATCTCGTTCTGGTAAGGTGATTGAAAATATTATCCAAACTGATGCTGCTTTGAATCCGGGTAATTCTGGTGGCCCTTTAGTTACTTCCCACGGTGAAGTTATTGGTGTAAATACTGCTATTGTTATGGCGGCGCAAGGAATTTGTTTTGCAGTACCGATTAACACAGCCAAAATGGTTATCCCGACTTTGATGAGATATGGTCAAGTCCGGCGTGGTTATATTGGTATTGGTGGACAAAATGTCCAAATTTCCCGGCGCATCATGCTATTTAATGAATTAGCTGTGGATACTGGTATTTTTGTGATGCACGTTGAACCAAACAGTCCGGCGAAAAAAGCTGGTTTGCTGCAAGGAGATGTCATAGTTGGTTTGAATAATTCCCCACTGCGCGGAATCGAAGACTTGCAGAAGTTTTTAACACCAGAACGTGTGGGAGTGCGATCGCAACTGACTATTTTGCGTAATAATCGCAAGCTGTTAGTAGATATCGTCCCAGAAGAATCAAATAAAGGCTCATAGACATAGGCGTGAAAAAGAATGTAGAGACGTGTTCGCTTTTAGCGTTCCCGCAGGGTAATTTCACGTCTCTACAAGGATTTTGGGCAACCCATAGTTAATCTGGAGATGTCTATTAGCTATTAGCTATTGAAACAAACAAGTTGTCACTTTCTCTAATACTTGCAGTCCCTGCAAAGCACCTCGAACCAACCTCATTGCACCAATGGGTTGTTTCAGCATAGCTATAGTTAAAGACAAAGGCTGAAGTGAACCATCAGAATTCAGGGTCGAATTCAGATTTGGTAAATTATGATCGCATCCGTCACTTACTACCCGCACCATTCCCACTCGCACTCCAGTTGACTTGAAAAATTCCAGAACAGCAAAGCCTTCCATGTCCACAACATTGGCTGCTAAAATTTGACCGAGATGGCGTTTTTCACTACTCAAACAAATTATGCGATCGCTTGTGAATGCTTTGACAACAGCAGCTTTTTCTTGCAGACTATGCTGTAAAGATGCTGTCAAAGTTGAATCACACTCAGACACCAAAATCTCACCAGTGTTTTGCTGATAAATACAATCTGTGTAGAGTACAATATCCCCTAATTGATAGCGGGGTTGGAGACTGCCACACAAACCCATCACTAATATTTTGGATTGTGGATGATTCAGAATATCTTTTATTTCTTGACTTTTTTGTAAGTATGTGTATACATGTTTGCTGCCTACAGGTATAGGAATCACCAGGGGTTTATAGCCACTGACACGGCTTAAGCCTCGGCACACAGCTTGGTACTCTGCGCCTTGACAAACTAGGATTGCTTGGATGGATGTTTGATTCATTGATACTTTTCCGTTATATAATTCCTACCCAAAGCTACCCTCAAACTCTGACGGTTATTGAAATTAGTAACAGGCATTATGGAAATCACACGGATTACATTTTGGTGTAAAAGGTGTAATTTAAGGGTAGATTAGGGGTATGTTTTACCCCAAAACTATCCTTGGTCAGACACAAAAGTAAACACAGGAGGCAAAATGCCCGGTTTAAAACGCTCAGTAAAAGTCAGTCTCAACGAAAAAGCATCAGAAGATTTGAAAGAAATAGCAACAGAACTAGGAATATCAGAGTCTGAAGTTTTGCGAAAAGGTCTAGCTGTGATGGGATTGTACGCAAAACTCAAAGAAAAGGAAAGAAAAGATGGTGAATCAACAGCTATTTTACTGAAGGAAGGAGACAAAACCAGGGAATTAATACTTGCCTAGTGAATCTCCATGTCAGACAAAGAAGAAAATCATCTCGAAATTGAGGTAGAGCCATCACAGACTATAAGTGATGGCTTTGCTAGTCAAAAACAAGAGAAGAAAGAAGAAATTACCATTGAACAAGCATCAGAGGAACTCCATAGTATTGCACCTTCTCCTGGAAGCGTCCAATCTTTAGCAGAAGCACGCAAAACATACAGAACTCGCGTTTCAGGACAACTAGCAAAATTTTTGTGGTATTTGTTGGGAGGGGTAGTAACTTGCCACATGGTATCGACTATCGTTTTTTCTTGGCAGTTAACCAAAAAACCCTCGGCTGATGATAAAGAACAATATAGCGAAAGAATTAAAGGTGCAATATCAAGTGTTAACGAAGCAGCTAAAACCCTTTACACATTTCTCGGACCACCAGCCACTGCTGTGACAGGCTACTATTTTACTACCGTCGGAAATTCTTCTAACGATTCTGAAAACGACTGATACCATTTCACAAAAATCTTGATACAAATACAGGTGTGTAGAGACGTAGCAATGCTACGTCTCTACAAGATTAATATGTATCGCTATTAACGTGAAATGGTATGAAATATAATAACCTCATCAAAACAGCCCCTCTTGGATTTTCAGGAGGGGCGTAATTTTTTAACCCCTAGACTGTAGCAAAGACATCCTGCGTGAAGTTGCTTCGTTTGTCCGGTGCTAGGCTAAATATATGTCATTACAACTAAAATCAAAAACAAGCAATAGTCTCAATAATCTCAGTCATGATGGTAAAGCCTAATCGCTCTCATTCTCTCCGTGAGCGCTTCAATATCTCTAAATTAGCGATGCAACATCCCCGACTGACGGTGAGTTTTTGGTTAGCTGTGATGATTGCGGGAATACTAGCTTTTAGTTCCCTCAAGTATGCTTTGTTTCCAGATATTACTTTTCCCGTAGTCGTGGTAAATGCTACAACTCCACTTTCGACTGCTTTGGATACGGAAGCAAAGCTCACCCAACCCATAGAACAGCACCTCAATTCTTTAGAAGGACTTGATGAAATTCGTTCTTCTACATATCCTGGTCAAACAGTGGTCAGTTTGTCTTTTGCTGTTGGTACTAACCTGGAAAAGTCTAGCGAAAGGGTAGAAACAGAACTTAAACAAGTATCTCTACCTGAGGGTTCATCTTTTAATATTATTCCCATTAGACTAAATGAGTCAGCTGCTGTTAGTTACGCCATTGAAAGTCCATCGCGAAGTTTAACAGAACTGACTAAGTTAACTAACGAGCAAATTATCCCGACGCTAGCTAAACAATCAGGAGTATTAAAAGTAGCGCTTTTGGGCGCTCCTATTGCATCTTCTTCTGCAACATCTGATTCAAACACCACTGCTGTCACTCAACAAGGAGCAACTTTAGTCAGATTCAATGGTAAAGATGCTCTAGCTATACAGGTGATCAAACGTGGTGATGCTAACACCTTGGAAGTGGTTTCCCAGGTGGAGAACGAGGTGCAAAATCTACGCTCCAAGTTCAGCGATGTTAAACTTACCCTGGCTGCTACCCAAGCAGAGTATATCCGCAAAGCCACCAAAGCCACCATTGATGCTTTAATTGAAGCTATAGTTTTGGCAGTCATCGTCATTTTTCCGTTTTTGTGGAATTGGCGAGCGACTCTCATTTCTGCATTGGCGATTCCCATATCTTTGTTAGCAACTTTTATTGTCATGGCCATGTTTGGCTTCAACCTAGAGACAATTACACTCTTGGCTCTAGCTTTGGTGATTGGGAGTATTGTTGATGATGCGATCGTTGATGTCGAAAATATTATGCGGCACATCGAGTCCGGAGAACATCCCCGACAAGCTGCTTCTTTAGCTACGAATGAGATTGGCTTGACAGTGACAGCAGCAACTTTTACAGCGATTGCCGTGTTTCTACCTATAGGGTTAA
This sequence comes from Westiellopsis prolifica IICB1, assembly GCF_004323185.1. Taxonomy (GTDB): domain Bacteria; phylum Cyanobacteriota; class Cyanobacteriia; order Cyanobacteriales; family Nostocaceae; genus Pelatocladus; species Pelatocladus prolificus_A. Next base: position 157,397 of record NZ_NAPS01000001.1, on the reverse strand, counting down.
TGGGTGGAGTCATTGGTCAATTTTTCAAGCCTTTTGGGATCACTGTTTCCGCAGCTATGCTAGCTTCTTTGTTAATTGCTCGGACTTTATCACCCGTTTTAGCTAGTTACTGGCTCAAACCTAAGCCTTCAAATTCTAGACGTCGCGAAGTCAGAAGATGGTTGAATTTTTCCCAAGCTTACCGAAATTTGCTGAGTTGGTCACTGAATCATCGTGCCATAGTCATAGGTTTAGCTGTGCTGAGTTTTGTTGCAGGTATAGCCTTGATTCCCCTAGTTCCCAAAGGGTTTATTCCCAAACTAGACCGGGGCGAATTCAATATAGTTTATACCACAACATTACCGAATTTCTCAGAGTTGGGACAAGAAGCACAAGACACTGGGACACTGGGAAGTTCAGACGGGGGGGATTTTGTTTCTGAATTTTCTACCTCACCCCGTTTGAGTGTCTCCGAATCAGTCTCATCTCTTCTCCCCTCAGAATCTCCGATCGCAACTATTTTGAATAACTCTCTTGAGGTAGGCAAGAAACTAGAGGAAGTAGTGAGAAAATCACCAGAAGTAGAAACAGTATTTACTGTTGCGGGTACCCGTGAAGGAGAACCGAATAAAGGTAGGCTTTACGTCAAACTCAAAAATGACCACAGGATCAAAACTTCAGAATTACAAGATCAATTTCGTTCTGATTTGCCGAAATTAGAGGGTGTGACGATTAGCGTTGAAGATATCCAATTTGTGGATTCTGGTACTCAAAAACCTTTAGAAGTAGCATTAAAGGGTAACGACCTCAACAGCTTAAGTAAAACTGCCCAAACCATCCAAGAACGGATGCAAAAATTACCAGGATTTGCTGATGTTACAGTTATAGGTACAACAAATACACCAGAAAAAGTTTCTCACATCGAACGTTTGAATAGTCAACGGGTTGCTTATATTAGTGCTAATCTTGGCAAGGATTTACCCCTTGGTGATGCTACTGATCAGTTGGTAGCTGAAGCTCAGACTGTGATTCCTGCTGGTGTGACTTTGAATTTAGGAGGCGACTCTGAGCGGAGTGGCGAAGTTTTCGGGAGTTTCGGCACTACTCTGGCGTTGTCAGCATTGTGTATTATCGTTGTACTGATTGCTCTATTTCGGAGTTGGGTAGATCCGGTAGTCATTGGGATTTCTCTACCTTTAGCCTTAGTAGGGGCGATGGTGGCGCTAGTAATCACTAAAAGTGACTTTGGGATGATCTCGTTGATTGGCTTTGTCTTTTTGCTGGGTTTAGCTAACAAAAATGCCATCCTGATTGTAGACTGTATTAACCAGTTACGAGACTCCGGCTTAAACCGTACAGAGGCGATTCTCCAAGCTGGACCAGTGCGTTTGCGCCCAATTATGATGACCACTGCATCGACAATTTTAGGTATGCTACCCATCGCTTTGGGTTTAGGTGCTGGTTCAGAATTACGATCGCCCATGGCTGTTGCGATCGCAGGTGGGTTGGTGAGTTCTACAATCTTGAGTTTAATTGTTGTACCAGTGGTATACGCCGTCCTTGATGATTTTTTTCCCCGCTTTCATAAGAGATAGACTGATAACTGATAACTGATAACTGATAACTGAATAATGCGTGTATTTGTTACAGGTGGTACTGGTTTTGTTGGCGCGAACTTAGTACGGTTACTTTTAGCTGAAGGATATACTGTCAAGGCGTTAGTCCGTCCTCATAGCCAACTCGATAATCTGCAAAATCTCGATGTAGAACTTGTTAAGGGTGATTTAAATCACCCGAAATTATGGCAACAAATGCGTGGTTGTCAGTACCTTTTTCATGTCGCTGCTCACTATTCTCTTTGGCAAAAAGACCGAGAAGCATTGTATAATCACAATGTTTTGGGTACGCGCAATGTTCTCGCGGCTGCCAAGAAAGCCGATATTGCTAGAACAGTTTATACCAGTTCTGTAGCGGCTATTGGAGCGGGACTTAATGGTAAAGTTGTAGATGAAACTTACCAAAGTCCTGTAGAAAAACTGGTTGGTGACTACAAAAAGTCTAAGTTTTGGGCAGAACAAGAAGCGATGCAAGCAGCTCAAAATGGTCAGGATGTAGTTATAGTCAATCCTAGTAGCCCAATTGGAGCTTGGGATATCAAGCCAACGCCCACAGGAGATATTATTGTACGGTTTTTGCGCCGACAAATGCCTTTTTATATGCACACAGGGCTAAATTTTATTGATGTGCAAGATGTGGCGAAAGGACATTTGCTCGCTTTACAAAAAGGTAAATCAGGCGATCGCTATATTTTAGGACACCAAAACCTGACGCTCAAACAACTACTCGATCAACTTGCTGAGATTACAGGTTTGCAATCCCCGCAAACAGCTATACCTGCTTGTATACCCCTGGGTGTAGCCTGGTTTGATGAAAAAATTCTAGCTTCTTTAGGAAAAACACCATCTGTTCCCCTAGATGGTGTGCGTATGGCAACGCAAACTATGTTCTATGATGCTTCTAAAGCTGTGCGAGAATTGGGTTTACCTCAGTCTCCTTTGAGGGTAGCTCTCCAAAATGCCGTAAACTGGTTTTTGTCGCGCCCAGGATTTAGGCAGATTTGATTTATGGTTTTAGTGCTTATTATTACTATAAATGTATAGTCCTACCAGAACCGCGATCGCCTGATAAAATCTTTGGCTGGCAGGTGTTTCGTATATTTAGACGCGGTATGCGATCGCGCCATTGGTATAACTCATGACAAAGGCATGTAAAATCAGCCATAAACTTGTAGATTGGAACAAAGAATTTTATTGGTTTTCCAAGTTTGGATGTGTTGCTGAATTTTGGAGAATTGGTATTAGTGCCAGACTCGCAGCTTCTAATACCTGAAGAATATAAAACCTAGATATGCAATTTCCGTGTAGAATTTGTGCAGAAATTGTGGAGTTTTCCTGACAAACAGTAAGTTCTAAGTAAGTAGACAGAAAAAAATATAAAATCGCTGAAACGCTTACTAATGACAAATGACGATCCTAACGAGTTCCAAACGAGCCATAGCACATCTGGTACATTTGTGCCAACCGACTAACATCTCTACTTGAGACGATAGCCCAGTCCATGCACAGTTTCGATAAAATCTTCACAAGCACCTGAAACTCTAAGTTTTTGCCTAAGAGATTTGATGTGAGATCTAACAGTTTCTTCAACAGGCGAGTCGTCCATAGACCAAACCTGCTCTATAATACTAGAGCAGCTTAAAACACGTCTGCCATTGGCAACCAATAATTCCAAAATGGCATATTCTTTCGGCGTTAAGCTCAAAGGTTTATTATCATAAGTAACCTCATAAGTACTGGGATTAAGAAGCAGGTTTCCCCAACATAAGCTTAATGTGGTTGTACAATTACCGCGTCTGAGCAAAGCACGTATACGAGCCATTAACTCTTCTAAGTCAAATGGCTTCGCTACATAATCGTCCGCTCCCGCATCCAATCCAGTAATTTTGTCTGCTACTGTGTCACGAGCCGTTAGCATCAGTACTGGTGCAGCAGAATTACGATGTGCTGGGTTGCTGGCTTGAATAGTGCGTAAACGCTGGCAAAAACGAATACCATCTAATTTGGGCAACGTCACGTCCAATACCAGCAAATCATATTTGATTGACTCAACCGAGTTCCAGGCTGCTTCTCCATCTTTGGCAATGTCTACTACATATTGACGCCTAGTTAATACCTCTGACAGTACCTCTGCCAATTGGGTATCATCTTCAACTACCAAAATACGCATAAACTTACCACCATACTCTTGTTCAACCCAGAGAAGTACAAAGGAGGTAATTTGACTTTATCATGACTCAAAAATTTACGAATTGGTCTTCTCAAGGCAAATGGATAGCAGGAGGATTTTGCATAACCCTCTTGCTGATGGGATTAGTTGGTTTCGCTTCCTATAAAAATACTATCGAAATTAGAGAAAGTGCTGATAGAGTGCAGCATACCTATGAAACTCTCAATACGCTGACAAATTTTTATGCAGCGATGTCAGTTGCTGAGTCAGGAAGGCGAGGATACATTTTTTTGGGAAGTACACAAGAGTTGGAACGCTACCAAACTGCTGTTCAAAATATGCAGACTGAAATTCATGCACTCCAGCATCAAATACACCCTGATTTTAGTCAGCAACAGCGGTTAAATCTTCTTCACTCTTTAGTCGCTCAGAGATTAGATTTATTGCAGCAATCAATAGAACTTTATACAAAAAATAAATCAGCATTTAAAACTCAATCTTTGATTACAAAAAAGAGTGTTAATATTCGAGAGAATATTCTCAAAGTCCTAAAAGAACTCAAGGCAGAAGAACAAACTTATTTAAGAAACTCACTCAAGGAATCGCAATACAGTATTCAATATAGAACAACAATTGAAATAATTGGTACGATTTTAAGCTTTTTTATAGTTTTTAGTTTGTGTTTTATACTTTATCGTCAATGGATAAAACATGATGAAGTTGAAGCTCTTGAAAGATCCTTAGCTCAAGAAAAAGAATTAAACGAATTAAAACTGCGCCTCTTTTCCATGATTTCTCATGAATTTCGTACGCCTTTAAGTGTGATTTTGCTTTCCTCTCAATTATTAAAAGAAATTCTTCAGGAATTTGTTGATGAAAATAAATTAAAAAATATATACCGAATTCAAGCTTCTGCTAAATTAATGAATCGGCTAATCACTGATTTGTTGACTTTAACAAGAGCAGAAGCAGGTAAATTAGATTTCAATCCGCAATTGATTAATTTAGAAAATTTTTGCTTAAATTTACTTGAAGATTTTCAGATTTTTGACACAAAGCAGCCCATAGTTAATTTTATTAAACACGGTCGCTATTATAGCGCCAATATGGATGAGAAGCTACTATATTCTATTCTCAGCAATTTGCTTTTGAATGCAATTAAATATTCACCTCAAGGAGGCAATATCTATTTATTATTAAAATGTGAATTAGAAGCTACGATTTTCCAAGTTAAAGATGAAGGAATAGGAATTCCACAACCCGAACAGCAGAAAATTTATGAGCCATTTTATCGAGGGCAAAATGTTGAAGACATCGTTGGTACTGGTTTAGGATTAGCAGTTGTCAAAAAATGTGTGGAACTCCATCAAGGAGAAATTTTTGTAGAAAGTAAAGTAGGAGTTGGCACAACATTTACTGTCAAAATTCCTCATTGAATTATTCTCCTGTTGCTGCACGCTGACGCGTTAGGCTATCAATCGCATCACCCAAAGCGGTAGTCAGGCTTTTACGAGTTTGGGCGTGTTCGTCTTGTTCATTTTTCAACGCTTGTTGTAAGCGATCGCGTTCTTTGATCGCAGCTACTAATTTCGCTTTTAATTCCTCTATTGATTTAATAGGGGCTATTTCTTGCTGAATAGCTGCTATCGCTGCACCATCATTGAGTTGTGCTGCTTCAATACCTTGTAAGCGTTGAATTTGTGCTTGCAATGATGCGATCGCCTGTTTTGAGAGTTGAGCATCTGTACGGCGTTGTTCTGCTTCAGTGTTATAGAGTTTTCGCCATTTTTCAGAACTTTCCCAAGCAGCATCCCGTTCTTGTTGCAAATTTGCTATCTGCTGTTTCAGCGCTTGGACTTCAGTTAACCACTGCTGTGTTAATTCTTGACTCATGTGAGTTCGATGGATTAAAAAAGATACAACAAAAGCTGAGGCTGTAATCAAAGCAAAAATAAGCAAGATGTCTCAGCAATGTCCACTATTTTAAGCTATTAATAAATGCGGCTGCGAAGCGTCTCGTTCGGGTAATTTACATCCATCAAGAATTTTTCTCAAAATGCCTAATTACTTTCTCATTTCAGCAAATTGAGTAAGCAAACCACAGTTTGTTTTCTCATTTGGTTTAAATGCTTTCTCCTAAAGTGTTTTCCGCAAGCAAACCGCAGTTTGCTTTCTCCTAAAGTGTTTTCCGCAAGCAAACCGCAGTTTGCTTTCTCCTAAAGGTGATTTCCTCAAGCAAACCGCAGTTTGTTTTCTCCTAAAGCTTAAATGCTTTCTCATTTCAGTAGACCTCTTTCAAAAGTCGAATTAACCCCCCTCAATCTCCCCGTAAACAGGGGGAAAATTTAGTTCCCTCCCCGTTTACGCTTAGGGTTAGGGTGGGGTAAAAATATTTTTGCAAGAGGTCTAGTAATTACAACTATCGCTGATAGCAAAAGTTATTATAGATTTGCCATAATTCTCTCAGGCTGTCGCTTATTTGACACAGTTGCTCAGAGTGCGATCTTCCATTAGTTGATACTTTAAGATTAAAACTACAATACCTTCAGGAGATTAGCTCAATGACATATATCTCCCAAAAAACCCTCACCAAAGAAGATTTTCTCTCTCAATACCGAGATAATCCCCACTATGAATTAGCAGACGGAGAACTAATTGACATGGAACCCACTGGCCCCCACGAAACCGTGAGTGGGAAAGTTGCAACCCAAATTGGTATACATCTTGTTGCGGAAAAACTCCCCTGGTTTATTCCTCGCACTTGTTTAATTTACCCCTTCGCGGATGCAGCTACAGTTCGTCGTCCTGACGTTGTGGTTCTTGATGAAACCGTTCTTGCTCGCGAACCCCTTTGGGAGCGAGAACCCGTAATTACACTGGGACGATCAATTAAACTAGTGGTTGAAGTTGTTAGTACAAACTGGGAAACTGATTATGCTCGCAAAGTTGAAGAGTATGCACTTTTAGGCATTCCTGAATATTGGATTGTGGATTATCGAGGATTAGGTGGAGTCGCATTTATTGGTAAACCGAAACAACCGACCTTCACCGTCTGTCAACTAGTTGAAGAGACTTATACTCAACAACAATATCGATTAAATCAATTTATTAACTCACCGCTTTTACCCCGTCTTCAACTTCGCTTAGATGATATTCTTCCTCGTTAAGTATTTGAGTTCGATAAATTTCAGGCGATCGCAGGAATTAGCAGTACACAATACCTAAACTTGATGCTCTGACACAATAGAGCTTATAAGGTGGTGATCTAGACACCAATATCAAAAAAATCTTGCAAATTCCCAGCATAAGAGTAAAATATTGAAGATTTGATCACAACAGGCGCGATCGCTTCCATGTCTCAGCCACCTCGTCGTCGTTTTTCTACTATTGAACCTGAAGCCAAAGCACCTACCCTCAAGCGTCTACGTCAGCTTAGTCGCTTGCTAGATAAAGCCATTGTGATTCCCGGAACACGTGTTGGTATTGGTTTAGATCCGATTTTGGGACTAATACCCATTGGTGGTGATTTTTTGGGTGTCATGCTTTCTGCTTACATTGTCCTAGAATCAGCACGCTTAGGTGTGCCAACAAGGACTTTAGGCAAAATGGTGTTTAATATCATTATTGATAGCTTGATCGGTGCTGTCCCGGTACTGGGAGATTTGTTTGATTTTACTTGGACAGCAAACGAGCATAATGTCAAGCTTCTAGAAGAACATTTAAGGTTTCCTAGTCAAAACCAAAGCGCCGATAAGTGGTTTGTATTCGCGGTTTTGATTGGATTATTATTAGTTGCCATTGTATTAGTAGCCTTGCCTGTGATACTAATGAGACTGCTGTGGGGAGCTTTAACCGGTAGTTAAATGAGTTTTCACAAAAAGAATGAAAGATTGGTGGCAAGTTACTTTTCCAAAAGGGCAGCAAAGTATTACAATTTCTGATGCTAATGGCTACCCTGTACAAATTGCTTATGGAGAAATAGGTACTGGCAGACCGATAGTTTTTTTACATGGTCTGGGTAGCTGGAGTTATAATTGGCGTCACAGTATAGAGCCTTTATCAAAATACTTTCGGGTAATTTGTTTTGATGCTAAAGGCTATGGATTTTCCGAAAAACCATTGCTGCGAAGAGAACACAGTGGTCATCAAGTAATCGAATTAGAGCGAATAATCCAATCACTAAGTGATGAGCCTGTGACAATTGTGGCAGAATCTTTAGGTGGATTAGTTGCTCTGGCTTTGGCTCAAGAAAATCCGCAGCTAGTAGCACGGTTAGTAGTAGTAAATGTACCAATTTTTGCCGAAAGTCTTCCCCATTGGGGGATGTCATTGCTCGCCCAAACTCCATTAGAAGTCATACAAACCATAGATACATTAGGCTTGGCAAATTTTATAGCTCCCCTGGTAAGAGAAGTAATGGGCATAGAACGGCGTCGAGTTCTGTTTGATCCGTCTATCTTAACAGATGAAGATGTTTACTGGATAACTTATCCATACACTGAACTCAGGGGTACTCTCACTAAAGTAGCTGAAGAAGTAAAGATAGCGATCAGGGAAATTGAGAACCTGAAAGCAAACAAACCCAATTTGTTGAGCAAAGTGCAAAGTCATCTTAGTTATATCCACTGTCCGACATTAGTTTTGTGGGGAGAACAAGACAGTTGGTTTCCCGCTACTCACGGAGAAAAATTGCATCAACGCCTTCCTAATTCTAGGTTACAAATTCTGGCTAACTGCTGTCATGATGCTTCCACAGGTGCTTCCAAAGTATTAAATGCAGCAATCCTAGAATTTTTGCAAGATACGCATTTTTGGACTTTGGAAAAATAAAAGAACGGGGAACAGATAAAACCCATAAAAAAAGAGTGGGAGTCAGCATACCAGTCGCTTTTGACTCCCACCCAGACATTTACCACTGAAGAGAACAGGAATATGCACCAGCGTTGTTATTTGTTTAGGGGGCTAAGTGTGGAACAACAACGCCAATACATATTTAATTTCCTGGTGCAGTAAATGCCAAATCTGATGAATATTCTTAGTTGTTAGTTAGGAAAAATTTATTTTTAACCAACTAATAAATCCAGAAAATCAACTCTATCATCACCTTTATACATAACTAACTAATTTTAATTTTATCAGGCAATAATTTTATATATCATATGTAAATATATCGTATTTTTGCCTGTAATTTATTCGGTAGAGGTATACCACATAAAAAATATTTTATTGTGGTACACCCTGATAACAACACCCTTGAAGTCGTTTATCTTGAATTCAATTTAACTGAATAAATCAGAGCTTGGTTGCCAGATTGGCAAGTTTTTCTCCTTATAAAAAATCTGAAAAAACGTTGAATCATAGCAGTAAATTGCCAATTTAACCAGAAATATGTAGCCTGCCAAACATTATTTATATTTATATATAAAAAGATTCCAACAGATATTTATTAATTTTATATTTTTTAGATAATTATCTGACTATTTAAAGTTTTAGCTAATATTAGGGTGAGTGGTATGACCCTTCATGACCTATAGCCCTCATCTGTTTTTTTCGTATTTAAATTATGTAATTACGAACAGATTTTGCTCAAGATAGTATTTTGGCAGAATGGCAATTATGTAATTCAATTCGATAGTATCTTGTGTCAAAGACATGTATTTTGCTAGATAAATTATGATTTAAATTTAAACTTTAAATCATAATTTATATTTTTTATATAACTATAGGGATCCGCTTCAATACGGTTCGGATTAGACAAATCGATTGACCGAAGAAAGGCAGAGGGCAGAGGGCAGGAGGCAGAAGGGAAAAGAAAACAACCTCTGCCATGAGGGATGCAAGCCCCTAAATTCATTTATGAAAAGTAAGAAAATATGTATTTCGAGACGCAAAGCGCAAGAAATACTACGTCCTTGCTAAATCCCTTAAATTTATTTATAGGGATTCCTTCTGCCCTCTGCCTTCGTACTTCTGCCTTCTTAAATTTCAATCCACCAGAGACGCGATATATCGCGTCTCTACATGCCCAAAATTATGACGAAAAATTCTTAAGCGAACCGTATTGGGACGGGAACTCTCTAAAGTGCGGGAAGCTAACGCAGCGAGGGAACGGGAACCTTTGGTGGGATGTGAAAAGCCACTACTCCACCAGAAGCTGGACTTCGTCCGTCTACGTGTCGAAGCGCAGGATAATCTAAAATCTAAAATTGTGTGACCAACGTTAATTTTTCACTCGCGCAGAAGTGAAGACAAAGAAGTTTGTTTACGAAGATCCATCATGCTTGCTAAAGAGTCTTTGCCATCTTCGTTAAAATCTGCTTCTGGTGGTAAAACAGTAACTACAACATTTGCTGCTTCTGAAGATGTATGAGAAGCTTGGGTTCCTGGTGGTACAAACATTGGTAAATTATTACTGGGGGATGGTTCTAACCGCTTTTGACGACGTTGTTTCAACCGTGGTTGAACCTTATGAGGATTTTCTGGAAGTTTCTGCTGTGTCAGACGGTTAAGCAAAAGAAAAACGATAAAGCATCCGCCAGCGCAACTGATGGCGATCGCTGCTATCATCTGCAAAGAAACAGGACTATAGGATACTTTTGTGATTTGAGGGGTTGTAGTTGTGGCTAATTCTGTTTCATACTGTAGAAATTCTGGTTCTTCACGTTCTACACGTCCCACGTAACCTAGACTATACACAGCTACAGCAGCAGCACTGATCAAAGATAGCAACACTCCTGCAACTATTAACCAAGGGTGTTGAACTAACAAATGTATCAGAGAGTTTTTGCTTGTTTGTAGTTCAGATCTAGTTTTTACAGCTTCATTCGTGGGTGCTTTTGCCTCCAATGGCTGCTGTACATTTTGAGTATTTTCCATGACTACTTTCAAATGTGTACCCCTCTTGTCAATAATTGTACTGGAGGAGTCAGCCATTACGTATCCGTGGCAAAAGTTCGGATTTTAGTAGCCTTTTTATAAAGAATAAGACTACTTAAACCGAATTTGTGACAAGATGTCAGTATTTTTTGCTACTGTTTACCCTAGTAGTAAAATCACTACTCAGATTCTGCTACTTCTACAGGAGAGTATCTTTCAACAGCTAATTGAATTAGTTGATCAACCAGTTCAGGAAAAGAAACACCACTGTGTTGCCAAAGTAGAGGATACATGCTTGTAGCCGTAAAGCCAGGTAGGGTATTAATTTCATTAATTAATACTTCGCCTGTTGCTTCCACGTAGAAAAAGTCTACTCTTGCCAACCCCGCAGCATCAACAGCAGCGAAAGCTTGTAAAGCCATTTCCTGAATTTGCTGGGTAACAGCATTTGGTACTGCTGCGGGAATAACCAGATCTGCTCTGCCTTCTGTATATTTAGTTTCATAGTCATAAAAATCGCTGTTATAAGTAATTTCACCCACTACTGAAGCTTTTGGTTGCTCATTTCCTAAAACAGCACATTCTAATTCTCTGGCGACGACTCCTGCTTCTACAATAATTCGACGATCATAACTAGCAGCATTATCCAAGGCTGCTTCTAATTCTTGACGCGATCGCACTTTGGCAATTCCCACCGATGAACCTAAATTCGCAGGTTTAATAAAACAGGGATAACCCAAACTCAACTCGATTTCATCACATATTTTGGGAAAAACACAAGGATTTGACCAAATTTGAGAACGGTTGACTGCTTTGTATTTGACTTGCGGTAATCCAGCTTGGGCAAAAACCATTTTCATGGCTATTTTATCCATTCCCAGTGCTGAACCTAACACCCCAGAACCCACAAAAGGCGCTTGCATCAAAGTCAGCAGACCTTGTATTGTACCATCTTCGCCGTTGGGACCATGGAGAATGGGAAACCAGACATCTACTTCCCCAACAAGCTCGTGAAATTGCCAACGACTCAGAGATTGGGAACTAGCACTAGCTAATTGATTATCAGTTTCAGAGTTTGGTAATGACAGTGGCTTTGCTGATGCTAAAACTTGTTGCGGTGTATCTCCTGCTAACCAACGTCCATCTTTTTGAATATAAAAAGGCAAGATTTCGTACTTATTAGTATTTTCTCCTGTACTCAAAGCTTTGGCGATCGCTCGTGCTGAACTGATTGACACCTCATGTTCTCCGGAACAACCACCAAAGAGCAACCCTACCCGTAACTTTGTCATTTGAAGATACCTCTACACTTCAAATGCACATAGCGTAACATAACCTCTGTTTCATCTGTTTCATCTGTATAAAAACTGCTAAGTCACGTGAAAGTTTAAGCGAATTGACTTTACAATTTTACCCTCAATATGAATATGATAATAATTATCATATTCATGCCTTACAAAGATGGAAGCCACTCCACCATCCTTACCCACTAAAACTGACCTGGCAATTATCGGTGCTGGTCCCCACGCTTTAACTTTGGTAACTCACTTGCTGCAAAAACGGCAAACTATGTGGGGGAAATTTCTGGTATTTGATCCTAGTGGTATGTGGATGAGTCGCTGGAAAAACCAATTTGCTGCTTTGGAAATTCCGCATTTACGCTCTCCTGCTGTCCATCATCCCGACCCTAATCCCTTTGCTTTACGGAAATTTGCCGAATCTCGTCCTCATGAATTTTTTACTCCCTACGATTTACCAGGAACTCAGCTATTTGAAGATTTTTGTCAGCATGTAATTCACCGCTATTCGTTACAACAGCAAGTAATTCCTCTTGGTGTGACACGTATTGAACCTTTACCTCATGTTTTTCGTTCTCGCCTGCGCCTATGGTTGCAAGATGGACAATCAATTATTGCGCGGCGGGTAGTATTGGCAACAGGTAGTAGTCAAATACAACTACCAAACTGGGTAAACCAGATAGAATCAGGGTATCCCCAGGATAAGCTTTGTCACTCACAAACAGTAGATTTACGTAAATTATATTTAACAGATGAAAGAGTATTGCTTGTGGGTGGCGGCTTAACAAGTGGACATTTAGCGGTGGGTGCAATTTCTCGTGGCGTAAAAGTCCACTTGATGATACGGCGACAACTGCAAGAAAAATTATTCGATGCTGAACCCGGTTGGTTAGGACCAAAGTATTTGAAAGGATTTTTTGCAGAACCAGATTACCAAAAACGCTTTGCGACAATTTTACAAGCCCGTAACGGTGGTTCCATAACACCAGCTATGGGAATGCACCTGCGACGAGAAGTACGTAGGGGTAATCTCAGGATGACTGAAAACTGTCAAGTGATTTTAGCCCAGTGGACGGGTAAAAATTGGCAAGTGCAATGTAGTGATGGTAGTCAACATGAGTACAGTCGGATTTGGCTTTCCACTGGTACTAAATTTGATGCGACAGCTGAGACGTTATTACAAGAAGTATTCAAAGTGTACCCAATCAAAATAGTTAACGGTTTACCTGTTTTGGATCAATATTTGCGTGTTCCTGGTTGTGAATTATTCCTCATGGGTGGGTTAGCAGCTTTACAAGTAGGCCCAACAGCACGGAATTTATCTGGTGCAAGAATGGCAAGTGAAAAGATTGTTCCAGCAATTGTCAAGCCAAGTATGGCGCTTTCTCATCTTCAAAGTGCTTAGGATTACTAATTCACAATACAATTATCGCCATTTTATCGTCACCTAGATGGTATACCCCAGCGTTTTAGTGGTTTAGAAATCCTGGGAAATAACTTAGATGAGGTTTCTTTACAAGAAACTTTGCAAGATTGTTGTTTATCTGAAGCCGCAATTTTGCATTACCAACAACAAGTAAAAGAAACTCTACTTCAGGAGATACAAGAAGCGTGAAAATAGCAGTTATGTCCTGTATTCATGGCAATATAGCAGCCTTAGATGCTGTTTTGCTAGATATCGATACACAAAAAGCCGAAAAAATCTTTTGTGTTGGTGATTTAGTTGGCTATGGTCCTTACCCAAATGAAGTTGTAGAAAGAATTCGCTCTTTAAATATTCCCACCTGTGTTGGTTGTTGGGATGAAGATATTGTCGAAGGATTAAATGCTTGTGAGTGTAGTTATCCTTCATTATTAGCAGAAAAAAGAGGCAAACAAGCTCACGAATGGACAAATCAAGAAATCAAACCAGAGAACCGTGAATTTCTAGCACAATTACCCCCCAGCTTAGGCTATGGAAATCTTGCTTTTGTTCATGGTAGCCCCCATAGTAATCATGAGTACTTATTACCAGAACTCAATGCTTTTGTCGCCCTAGAGCGAGTACTTTCCACACAAGCAGACGTGCTATTTTGCGGACATACTCATGTACCTTACGTACGAAATTTAGATGCAGCTAGCTTGCAAGCTTGCGTCAAAAGTGAGAGTCAAAAACAACAGCAAATCAACTTTAACACCCTTGCCAAGCGAATTGTGAATGTCGGTTCCGTTGGCGAACCCCGACATGGGCGACCAAATGCGACATATGTAATTTATGACACGAATATTCAAAAAGTCACACTCAGAGAAGTGGCCTACGAAGTTGAAAAAACTTGTGCAGCAATTATCGAAAAAGGTTTACCTGCAATTTTTGCTTGGCGTTTGGCCCATGGACTCGAATATGCAGAACGAGCTGATGACCCAACTCATGTTTGTACAAGATGACACAACAAAAAAATTATCGGTGGTCGATACCTCAAACAATTCACATCAAACGTAAAAAACGAACCAATGACTAAATGGGCAATTTTAAGTGGAATTGAAGGTAATTTAGCAGCTTATGAAGCAGTTATGGCAGATATTAAACGTCAAGCTGCTTCAATAGAGGCCTTGTATATCCTTGGTGATGTAGTAGGTCCACACCAAGAATCCGAGCAGCTAGTAGAACGGGTACGTCAACCCCATCGCGGAGAGTTAAAACCCCTTGTCTGTAAAGGATGGTGGGAAGAACAGTGTTTGATTCTGCATGGACTGGGGACGATTGGCGAACCGAAAGAGTTAATGGCGAAATATGGTGCAGAAACAGTAAAGCAGTTGTGGGACTCGGTTTCTCGTCAGACGGTGCAATGGATAAGAAGCCTGGATTTTGGGTTTTTTGAACTGGATTGTTTGTTAATTCACGGTACGACAGTATCTGTTGACGAGGAACTCACCCCAGAAACCCCGCCTATTCAAATGTTAGATAGACTCATGCGGATGCAAGCCAATAATTTGTTTTGTGGTCGTTCGGGATTAGCTTTTCAATATCAATTGAGTGCAGGTTCTATCACCACAGAAACCACAACTCTTGATAGTCAAGCTGATTCACAAAGTGTCAGTCTCACATCACATCAAGTGATTTGTGTTGGTAATGTCGGACGTAAACCAGGTGAAGCAACTTATACCTTATATAATCCCAGCCACAATCAAGTGGAATTTAAAACAATCCGTTATGGCTTGGCTAAAGGATTTCAAATTCAACCAATGAAAACAGTTTCATCTCCAAAAAAATCATGACCTCAGAAAATCTTACTACCAATAACACTAATCAGGTTTCTACAAATCCAATTATTCGTCCCCGTCGCCTGCGTCGCACTGCAACCCTGCGACGTATGGTGAGAGAAACTACCCTGAGTGTAGATGACCTAATTTATCCAATGTTTGTGATGGAAGGTGAAGAACAAAAAGTTGAAATTGCCTCCATGCCTGGGTGTCATCGCTATACTTTAGATCTATTACTCCAAGAAATAGCACAAGTGCATCAATTGGGGATTGGTGCGATTGCTTTGTTCCCAGTGATTCCCGAACCAAAGAAAGACGATACTGCTACAGAAAGCTACAATCCAGATGGATTGGTACAGCGAACCGTGAGAGCAATCAAAGAAGCTGTGCCAGAAATACTAGTAATTACCGATGTTGCACTTGACCCTTTTACTACTCATGGTCATGACGGTATTGTTGATGAGAAAGGTGTGATTCTCAATGATCCAACAGTAGAAGTTTTGGTAAAAATGGCGGTGACACAAGCCGCAGCTGGGGCAGATATGGTTGCACCTTCTGACATGATGGACGGTAGAGTGGGAGCAATTCGTAAAGCTCTAGATGCAGGAGGATACGTAGATGTAAGAATTTTGGCGTACTCTGCAAAATATGCCTCTGCATACTATGGCCCATTTCGCGATGCTTTGGATTCTGCACCAAAATTTGGGGATAAGCAGACTTATCAAATGGATGCAGCAAATTCTAGAGAAGCGATTAAGGAAGTGGCACTGGATATTGCTGAAGGTGCAGATATTGTCATGGTAAAACCTGCACTAGCTTATTTGGATATTATTCGCCAAGTCAAAGATTATACGCATTTACCCGTAGCTGCATACAACGTCAGTGGTGAGTATGCCATGATTAAAGCCGCTGCCCAAAATGGCTGGATAGATGAGAAGCGAGTAATTTTAGAAACATTGACTAGCATGAAACGAGCAGGTGCTGACTTGATTTTGACTTACTTTGCTAAGGAAGTCGCACTGATGTTGATGTAACCGAGTCAAACGATTTTGGATTTTTAGAGTACTAAAAAATAGGATGAACTATGACTACTTTCACTGCACCAAATTCCAACCAAATTCCTGATATTCCCAAACGGGGAATGCCTGTTACTATCATTACAGGATTTTTAGGTAGTGGAAAAACGACTCTGCTCAACCAGATTCTTAAAAATAAACAAGATTTAAAAGTCGCTGTCCTAGTTAATGAATTTGGTGATATCAATATTGATAGCCAATTGCTGGTTTCAATGGATGAAAATATGGTAGAACTGAGCAATGGCTGTATTTGTTGTACGATAAATGATGGTTTAGTTGATGCTGTTTATCGAGTTTTAGAAAGAGAGGAACGCATTGATTATCTGGTTATCGAAACTACAGGTATTGCTGACCCTTTGCCGATAATTTTGACATTTTTGGGAACAGAATTGAGAGATTTAACTAACTTAGATTCTATTCTCACATTGGTAGATTCGGAAGCATTTAATCATGAACATTTTCAAAGTGAAGCAGCTTTAAAACAGATTATCTATGGAGATATTGTTCTCTTAAATAAAACTGATCTGGTTACACAAGAAAAACTGGAGAAACTAGAAGATTATATTCGGGAAGTGAAAGCAGGTGCAAAAATTTTGCACACCAGATATGGGCAAGTGCCGTTACCATTAATTTTAGGTGTGGAGTTGACTCCAAAAGATGAATATTCATCTTTTACCGAGGATGCTCATGATGATGATGTTCATGTTCATAGTCATAGCCATGAACATGAACATCATCATCATGAGCATCACTCCCATCATTTAGAAAATGATGGATTTATTTCTGTTTCTTTCCAAAGTGAAAGACCTTTTGATGTTCATAAATTTGAGAATTTTTTAAATGAAGAAATGCCACAATATGTCTTTCGAGCAAAAGGTATTCTGTGGTTTAGTGATAGTAATTTACGCCATATCTTTCAACTGAGTGGCCCTCGTTATGAATTAGATGGTGATGAATGGTTGACTACACCAAAAAATCAGCTAGTTTTCATTGGTAGAAATTTGGATAGCAATGAAATTCATTCTCTTCTAAATAAATGTTTGGTATAACAACATCGTCAGACAAAATTATCTGACGATTTAGAGTAAATCAAGCTAATTAGTCAACCAGAATTTTCAATGCTTCCTTCAGCAGTAACTTAACTCGATATATCTCAAAAAGCTTTTGCTGATAAAATTGCCAATCCTCATCTTGTAGCCATTCATCATTTTGAGTAGCCCGAATTAAAGCAAACTGGCTGTCTGTTGGTTCACCAATGAGATTAAGCATGTACTCCAAATAAAGTACAGCATGATTACCAGGCGATCGCAATCCCACTCCTTCACGCATTTGATCAATCGCCCGATACGGAAATCTCAGCAGGACATTCATCCAGCTTTCTGCTTTATCATGATTACCAAGTGGCTGTATTCGATAATGCTTGGCGATCGCTTTCAAATCTTCTAAAGATAGTGATTCCAGCTGTTCTCGTGTCATCATATAAATGTCCATTGGTTGTCAATTGGATATGGTGGCTACAGCAACTTCCCGGAAGCACAGCCACCATAATTGCGTTTATATAATAGTACACGAATTATTAGAGCAATTTTGTATTAATTTTTGAATGGCTAGAAAAGGCGGTAATCCAAACATCAAAAATCATGGTTTTGAGTCTGCTGGAGAAAAACCACTTACCAAAACACTGTCAATCAGGGTATCTGAATCAACCTACCAAGAAGTAAAAAGCAAAGATAACCCAGGTGAATTTTGCCGTCAAGCCATCCAAAAGGCACTAGATGAAGACAAGCGCGAACAAGATAGTACACCTTGATTAATTATTGAGTTATGCCCACAATCTTTTGTAGAGACGCGATATATCGCGTCTGGTACAGGGTCTGTATTTGTATCAGATTTTTTGTGAAATGGTATTAGGCGTCGAAGCTCAAAACACCAGAACAATCTTACCCGTTGTCGAACCAGATTCAATTAACTGGTGTGCTTTTACTGCTTCTGCTAACGGTAACTCGTGACTGACATGAATCTTCAACTTACCGGCATCAATATATTTAGCACACTCTGTTAAGATTTCTGCTTGGTGCTGCTGTGCTTCTACCATCCCTTGGGCCATCGGTATGAGCATTAATTCTAAACCTATGCGGAGATTCCGGTTTCTCGCAGTTCTCCAAACAGTATTAGCATTTGGTTCTAAAATCGTCACGATATCGCCATACATCCGCACTGCTGGGAAGGTTTGGTGAAAAGTTTCTCCACCTACAGTATCAAAAGCCAAGTCTACACCTTCGCCACCAGTCCAATCTAAAGCTGCTTGGACAAAATCTGTTTGTTTATACAAAATAGGATAATCTGCACCGAGTTGTTTGACAAAATTGGCTTTTTCTTGAGAACCTACTGTTGTGCAGACATCCGCGCCTTTGAGTTTAGCTAGCTGAATAGCTACATGTCCAACACCACCAGCACCAGCATGAATTAAGACGCGATCGCCTGGTTCTAATCTTCCCCGTTCATATAAAGCTTCCCAAGCAGTAATTAACACTAAAGGTGCGGCGGCGGCAACTGCAAACGAGACAGATTTGGGTTTGTGGGCTGCAAAACGCTCATCTATTGTAGTATATTCAGCATAATTACCTTGGTGTGCGCCTAACCCACCATTGCAAAAATATACTTCATCGCCAACGTTAAAATTCTTGACAGCAGCACCAACTGCTTCAACTACACCCGCACCATCACATCCTAAAATAGCAGGCATTTGATCGGGGTAGAAAGTGCCACGTTTGCGAAGTTTGGTATCAATGGGGTTAACACCAGCTGCTCTTAAGTGTATCAAAAGTTCAGTTTCACCAACAGGAACACCAGGATTTGTGACGTCTTGTAGTTGCAGAACTTCAGGATTTCCGGGTGCTGTCATTAATACTGCTTTCATGACTTATTCCTCCGTGTGCTTGCATTTGTCAATGTAGCGCAAACAGGTAGAGCGATCGCTAATTTTGAATTTAAACTGCACAGGACAACAGAGGAAAGAGCAAAACAGAACAATTTATTATGTGTAGAATAAAAGTGTACATTTTACTGTATATTTAATTGACTATAATGACAAAATATCTAACAATTACGGAAGCTAGGCAAAATTTATTAGATTTGCCAGATCAATTGGAAGATGAACCAGTAATCATCACCAAACACGGTAAACCAGTAATTGCTGCACTTAGTTTTGAACAGTATGAATCAATACTAGAGACATTGTGTATTTTTGCAGATCAACAATTTGCTGAACGTTTAGAGGAAAGTATCGCTCAAGCAGAACAGGGAGAAACTATCAGCTGGGAGGAAGCGAAAGCAAAGCTTGGACTCTGAGACTCCACAAAGTTCTAACACAGAGTATGCTATTGAATTAACACCACTAGCTTTATAGATGCTAAGTAGGTAGGCACAATTAAACCGAACTATGTAAACTTATGTAAAGCATCAGAAACGCTTTGAATATAAGCTTTTAAGCGATTTACATTTCTTAATCTGGTTGTGTTTTTTAGCGCCCACCTACTTAGGTGGTGTTAAAGATAAACGTCAACAGCAAGCTTTAAGCGATCGCATAGATAAGTTAAAAACAGATCCAGAAAAACAGGGTAAACCTTTAGTTGATAAACTAAAGGGATATCGTAGTGTTAGGGCTGTAGGTCAACGTTACAGAATCATTTATAAAGTTGAATTTGAAAAAGTAGTGGTTTTGGTAGTTGGTGTAGGACTACGAAAAGAGGGTTATAAAGGTGATATTTATACACTCATGCAGAAATTGTTAGAAGAGTGAGAGAAGCAATATTTCCAACATCTATCTATAGAAATAGATTTATCAAAAGTAAGAAACTTCCGAGAGATGTTATCAGTCTGATGATTCACATTCTCCGAAAATTCTCTTATGCCAGAACAAGCTCAAGGTATTCCCGGAATACCTGATCTTACGCATCCTACCGAACTGATCCAGTTTGGAAATCATATTCTCAAAGGTTCGCTGTTATTAGTACTTATAGTTATTGCTTTGGGAATTGCGATCGCTCTGCTCAACTTCTCCCTGCGTCGTAATCAAGCAGAACAGGCAAATTTCATTGATGAATGGGCAATTCGCTATTCGCAAATTCTATCAGGATTACCACACTTAACTCTAATTTTAATTTTATTAATCGGAGGATTTTTTCTTTGCTCAACTTTGAGTAACAGATATCACCACTGGGAACAAGCAAAAGTCGCACAAGTAGCAGAAAGTGTTGCTGGTGACAGACTAGAACAAATCGCGCCGCAAATACGTTATGTAGTGCAAGTACCCTACAGTTACACCACGCAAGTTAACGGCAAAATTGTTAAGGTCAATGAAACGCGAGAAGAAAATCGCTACCTGACGCTAGCTGGTTCGCAAATTCAAGTAAAAATTGATCAAACTCCTGATGTGCAGAATCGCCGTGCTACATATCGCGTAGACTATACAGCAGACTATAAAGTAGTTAATCAACTCAAAGATATTGATAGTTTTTTCTTTGAAACACCACCACCTAACGGTTATTCGCTGCTTTCTAACTATAAAGTAGAGCGTGACGGTAATAGACTGCAACAAACCAATCCAGGTGACTATGGTTTTCCCTTCCGTCTTCAACCAGGGGAAGAAACCAGCTTTCGAGTTACCTATAAAACTCAAGGGGGGTCACGCTGGGTTTATAGTGCTAATGGACAGTTACTCCAAAATTTTCGCCTCGTAGCCACTGCTAACTTTCCAAGTGCTGATTTTGCAAGTGGTATTGTACCAACGGAAATTGCAGGCGAAGGACAAAGTACCCGCTTTACTTGGGTATTTGACGATAATGTTTCTGTGAGAAACCCATTTGGCGTGTTTACAAATACTAACCCTGTTCGTAATACAGGTGTGCTTCCCCGGTTATTATTGTTAGCGCCAGCCATATTTTTATGGTGGATATTATTGCTATATTTGTCTATTCCTATAAACTTAAAAAATATCGCTGTTGCTGCGGGTATATTTTTTGCCTGTCTGTTAGCTTTAACCTACACTAGTCGCGTCATGAGTCCCCAATTTGCTTGGACTTTGATTTCTCTAGTTTTACTAGTATTAACTTGGGGATTGGGTACAAATGTTCGAGCTTCCTTGGCTGCGGTGATTTGTACGATTGCTGGCGCTGTGCTACCCGTATTTGGATTATTAGTATCGTACAGTGGATTAACACTGAGTTTAGCTGGCTTTCTTTCCGCAGTTTGGTTAGCGGTTCGTCACTGGTTTAGCTTGTACAGACTACAACCACAAGATTATCGATGACAACTTAGATATTTACATTCATTGGTCAAGTGTCATTGGTCAAGTGTCATAGCTTCCTTGTCCCCTTTGTCCCCCTTGTCCCTCCCACCCCAACTACAGAATGGGATTGCTGTCAGCTTTTATGATTTGAATGAGCAAGCTAGGATCGAGATAATGGTTGAGGTAATTTGGAACGTGTTTTGTCAAGCGTTCTTGTCCTAGATACCACTTTACCTTGGTGAAATTTCTCGATTTTTAATTGGTAAATTGGTATCAAATTTTATTTTTTGTAAAAGATATCTAAATTTATGACCTACGATTACGACCTGTTTGTCATTGGTGCCGGTTCTGGAGGATTAGCAGCTTCTAAGCGTGCTGCTAGCTACGGTGCAAAAGTGGCGATCGCCGAAGAAAGTTTAGTCGGCGGTACTTGTGTGATTCGTGGCTGCATTCCCAAAAAATTAATGGTCTATAGTTCCCATTTTCCAGCATTATTTCATAATGCAGCAGGCTACGGCTGGAAGGTAGGCGAAGCAGAATTAGACTGGAAATATTTTATTACAGCGATCGATAAGGAAGTCAATCGACTTTCCCAACTACACATTGGTTTCTTAGAAAAAGCTGGGGTAGAACTGATTCCCAGTCGTGCTACTCTCTTAGATCCCCATACTATCGAAGTTGATGGACGTAAAGTCACCGCCGATAAAATTTTAATCGCTGTTGGTGGTCGCCCGATCAAACCTGATTTACCGGGGATGGAATATGGTATCACCTCCAACGAAATGTTTCATCTGCAAGAAAAACCTAAGCACATAGTAATTATTGGTGCTGGTTATATTGGTACGGAGTTTGCTTGCATTATGCGTGGTTTGGGATGCGAAGTCACTCAGATTCTCCGTAAAGACCTCATCCTCAATGGTTTTGATGAAGACATTCGTACCAATATTCAAGAAGGGATGACCAACCACGGGATTAAAATCATCCAGAATCATGTAGTGGAAACAGTGGAAAAAGTCCCAGAGGGTTACAAAATCAATTTATCTGGAAATCAGGCAGAATCTATAATTGCTGATGTGTTTTTGGTAGCAACTGGCCGCACCCCCAATATCGAAGAACTAGGTTTAGAAAAAGCTGGAGTCGCAACATGTTGCAGTACCGTCGAAGGTCCCGGATATACCACAACAGATGCGATCGCTGTCAACGAATACAGTCAAACTTCGCAAGAAAATATTTTTGCCGTCGGTGATGTTACTGATCGGATGAATTTAACTCCCGTCGCCATTGGTGAAGGGCGAGCCTTTGCAGATAGTGAATTTGGTGGTCATCGCCGCGTATTTAGTCACGAAAATGTCCCGACTGCTGTGTTTTCTACACCTGAAGCAGCAACAGTTGGTCTCACAGAAGCTCAAGCCTGGGAAAAGCTGGGAGACGAAGGAGTTAAAATATACCGCACTCGTTTCCGTCCTTTATTTCACAGTTTAACCGGCGCTCAAGAAAGAACTATGATGAAATTGGTAATAGATGCTAAAACCGACAAAGTTTTAGGCGCCCAAATGGTAGGAGAAAATGCAGGTGAGATTATTCAAGGTGTGGCGATCGCTGTGAACATGGGCGCAACCAAAAAAGATTTTGACGCCACTGTTGGAATTCATCCGACAGCAGCGGAAGAATTTGTCACAATGCGGTAATTGTTTAGTTTGCTGGGCATTGGGCATTGGGCATCGGGCATCGGGCATTGGGCATCGGGCATCGGGCATTGGAATAAATTCTTCCTTGTCCTCCTTGTCTCCCCACACTCCCTGCTAAGATCTCCTTGCTCCCTGCTCCTTGCTAAGAGCTCCTCACACCCCTCACACTTCCCACACTTCCCACACTTCCCACAAAAGCTTGATGGTGAACCAGTTTATCTATCTTCATGGTTTTGCTTCTAGTCCTCATTCTGCCAAAGCTCGCTACATACGCGATCGCTTTGCTGAATGCAAAATCAACTTGAATATTCCTGATTTGAATTTTGGCGATTTTTCTCACTTGACAATTACTCGCCAAATTCATCAAGTAGCCTCAATAATCTTAGCAGATGGCAAACAGGATATAGAACCATCTTTGTCTCAAGCTGCACCAGTAATTCTCATTGGTTCCAGTTTAGGTGGTTTAACAGCTGCTCACATAGCACAGCAATACCCCCAGGTGCAGCGACTCGTTTTATTAGCACCCGCCTTTGGCTTTTTATATCACTGGCTAACTCAGTTAGGAGATACACAAGTTCAACTTTGGCAACAACAAAAGTATTTAATGGTTTATCACTATGGCGAAGAGCGATCGCTACCTTTAAGTTATGATTTCATTACAGATGCGACTCAATATCAAGAAAATGTATTACAGCGTCCTATTCCTACTCTCATTCTGCATGGAAAAAATGATGAGGTTATCCCAATTCAAGCCAGTCGTGATTTTGCCAAATCACGTCCTTGGGTAGAGTTAGTGGAATTAGACAGTGATCATGCTTTAGCTAACGTCTTAGCAGAAATTTGGCAGTCAATTCGGCGATTTTGCAACATATCCTAACTTATATCTTACACCTAGCCCGAAATTAAAATTTGGGCTGAAAACTAAAGTCGGTTCAAAACCGACGGGCTAATATTTTAACCCATTTAAATGGGTTTAAGCTTTGAGCCAAAAATTTATTTGATGGCTGATTGCAACTGGTGCAAGATATCAGCTAAAGTAAGTTTGCTAATGTATGCCATATTGGCAACTATTTCCAGTTTATCTGTAGTAGATCTTGAGTAAAAAATAAATAAAATTTTGAAATTGTAGTATTATGAAGCTGCACAATTGGTTATAAAACAAACTCAAAATCCCCTATACGATTAGTCTTCGTAATTTACTTGTATCTGACCCAACTCACTCTCACCCACAAAACGCAGATCCAAAACTCAATGAACAATTCAAGGCTAACAGCAATCTTGTCATAAAAATTTGGTCAGGATTAAAAATAACTTTATAAATTTATTAGTCAAATAGCTATGTGTGAATCAATGGCAAACTGTTTTCCGGACTTCAAATCTGAACAAGCTCAATAAATCAGTCTAGTATCTACATCATTGCCTAAGCGGCGTACTATGGAAACCGTTTGTGGTAAAACACCCACTAATAATGCAAATGCTTCATCTGGCAAATTTTCCACCATCTCAAGTGGAAAATACTGTTCAAATTGATCAAGAATCTTTTGAACTCGCTGACTAGGAATAGGATTTTCTGTAATCTGTTTGATGAGCCGAATCCACTGTCGCCTAATTAAATAAGCCTTCTGTCGCTCTTCATTTGTTTCAGGAGTTAATAAAGATAAATTTCCTATTGGTAATACTTTTTGACAATCACAATCATAATCGCCACCTACAGCTGCTCCTGGACCAGCAAATTCTGTATGGTAGCGTTTAAACAATATCAAACCATTTCGTCTTCGACTGTTAACAATGAAAACTTTCCTACTCAACAATTGTGTAAGGATATCCGAGCCACAGGATTGCTCAGTTCCATCTTGCATGACAATATAGTCAAGAAAACTTGTGTCCGGGTAATAAGTGGATACCATAGGAGTCTGATAGCGTTGGTTTTTTGCGCTATCCATCTTCTTTCAAAACGAGGATGAATTGGGGACTAGTTTATACCTAAATTATAGATAAATTGCTATTAAATCAGAGTTTTTATTTTGCTGTTAACAAGATGCCTTTGATCAATCTAACTTACGATGAACATTAACAGAGGTTATTGTGTAATTGATTATTCATATTTTATGAGATTTAACATTGATTTGTCTGCTATTACTGGTATCTTTTTTTAAAGTTTCTATAAAGATGAACATTTTTAATACAAAGTTATTATGAGGGATTGACAGATTAATGATAGTATTTTTACTGATTTTTACTGATTATATTTAAACAATAATCTGTTTTGTATAGCACTCCAAATTTTTTCTTCATTTAAACATGTCAAACAATTTTAAATTTTAGATTACTCCACCTTGAAGCTGCTACCTTCGGTGGGCGCGTAGCAACTTCACAGAAGTAGCCGCTGTTGCGTTTACGCGTTTAGGTCAATCGATTTTGAATTTTATCTGACGGGGCGACAAAGCACCCTGAAAACCTTGTGAGGTAAAGAGTGCAGCAATTTATGGTAAAAAAAGTAGGTCTAACTTTGTCAAGAAGACCTATTTATTGAAAATGTTACCATTATTCTACCAAACACACCTGCAAGTTAATCTGAGTTCTGCGGAATATTTGTTGCTCCAAATTCTAATTAATCTTCTACAATCCATTAAAAAAGTTAGTTTAGAAGCGCTGGCTAGTTCTTTGCCCATTCCTGTTTTATTTGAAAGTAGAAGAAAGAGAATACAAAGATTTTTATCATTGCCAAACCTCTCCATTGAAAAAATTTGGTTTCCGATAGTTGCGAGTTGGTTATCAACATATTTTGAGAAAGAAAAAATCATTTATGTGGTGATCGATAGGACAAATTGGAATGAGAAGGCAGAAGGAAGAAGGCACTTATGCTGAAGGGAACCCCATAAATAAATATAGGGGTTTCTAACAAGGACGCCTTGTATCTTGTGCTACGCATCTTGATACAAATCTTATTATCTTTTCCACGAATAAATTCGGGGGCTTGAAACCAAATGGCAGAATGAAGAGGACTGAATTTTTTGGTATAAATTTTTTCTTAAACCTTCTGCCTTCTGCCCTCAGCATAAGTGCCTTTCTTCGGTCAAATAAATCTCTTCATGGTTAGTGTCGTTTGGGACAAGAGAGCATTTCCAGTATATTTTTCCTTACTACCAAAGTTAGGTAATAGTAATTTGGATGAACAGACAAAGATTCTCTCACAGGTATTGCCACTTTTTAGAACTTATAAAATCTGTGTATTGGGAGATAGAGAGTTTTGTTCTGTCAAGCTGGCAAATTCGCTCAGAGAAAGAGATGTATACTTTTGTTTACGACTCAAAAAAAATCATTTTGTCGAGATAAAAGAAGACATTTGGCGCTTAACTAAAACAGGTAGGATTATCACCAGGAGTCTCATTATTTTTTTCCGGGGTAAAAGTCACTAAAACTCAAGGTTTTTTCAGCTTTAATGTTGCCTGTAAATGGAAACGTAAAATCTTAGGCGTTGTTCCAAAAGAAGGATGGTTCATTTTAACAAACCTAGAGACTCTTGAGTTCGCGAGCCTCCTTCAGAGGAGCTTCGCTAACGCAGCGTACAAAAGAAGATTTGATATAGAAGAAATGTTTCGAGATTTCAAAAAAGGTGGCTATAACTTAGAGGATACTAATGTCTCTGGCGAGCGGTTAATTACTCTAATTTTATTGATGGCTATCGCTTATACTTCCGCCACAATTCATGGACAGCAAATTAAACACAAAGGTGTACAAAAGTACGTTGGTCGTCTTAAAGAAGCTGGTCGTATTGAAAGGCGTCATAGCAGCTTTTATATTGGATTATATGGTGAAACTTGGGTTAATTTTATGGAGCAATGTAAAGATTTAGTCACCAATTTAATGCTATTAAATCGCAATAAGCGCCCCTTTTACCAACGAGGTCTTAGGGCGATGGAACTTATTCTAGCTCCATCCTAGCTCTTTTGTCGCCCCGTCAGGAATTTTATATTTGCGATTTTAGATTGACCCCGACCACTCCTTGGGTGCAGGGCTTGAAGATTTTAAATTGACGATTTTAGATTTGTTCCGCCTTAACATGGCGGAGCTGTTCCCTAGCCTTTGGCGTAACACAACGGCAACAAAGGGGGAAGAAAATCTACACCCCTTTTTGCCTCCCCTACGTGTATTTCAGAAATCAAATATGAGTCCTATATGAGCCGCTGAACATTAGTTCAGGGCGGTTTATGTCTAGAATAAAATAGCCCTGATTCCAAACCCCTAGATTTATCTGTGGAATTGATTAAAAATTTAACATCCAAAATCCAAAATAGTTTTACTTCCCCTTTGTGGAGCGATCACAACTTCAAAATTAGCTATTGGAGTTGAGCATAAGATGCTTATGCAATAATATCTGCCGTGAGTTTCTTAAAAATAATATATTCCAATTAGACTCCACTTTATACACTCGATATCCAAACTTGAGATAGAGTTGTCGTGCCTGGTGATTATTTTCTAGAACATGGAGATATAAATCTTCAAATCCCCATTCTCGAACAAATTTTTCACTAGCTTGAAGTAATTGAGAAGCTGCGCCCAGTCTACGGTACTTTGAAGAAACTGCCAAATTAGACAGGTAAGGCAAACTTTTGCCAACCTCTGTCCAAGAATCACTGTAGCGCACACCTACCTCCAAAGTACCCACTAAGTTATCAGCTGTATTGGCTGCGGTGTCAACAGCAACCAAACAGACATGGTGGGATGTAGATGATACAAGCCGATGTCTTAAATCTTCATATATACCTAAGCGTAACAAAGGAAAAGCCCATGCCCAAAAACCATTTTGGGAGTGAAAGCTTTCAGCAATAATTTGAGCAACACTAGTCAAATCAGCAGGTGTAGCTGCACGGACTTGGAACCGACAGGAAGCTTGTTCAGCAGATGCTGCTGTGACAGGTGGTTGATAAGATTGTTGGAAAAACCAGGGTGTCAAGGCTAATTATGTGGTGAATTGATTGAATAAAAATCTTTTCAAATATCCTAAAACACCATTTAGACTATGTGAAAACTTAAAATAACTGGTGTTTGGGATTGGGGATTGGGGATTGGGGATTGGGGATTGGGGATTGGGGATTGGGGATTGGGGATTGGGGATTGAGGATTGGGGATTGGGGATTGGGGATTGGTCATTAAGAAGAAACCAGTTAAATGATTCTCCCTTGTCTTCCCACACTTCCCACACTCTCCCTTGTCCCCTTTCCCCGATCCCCAATCCCCGATCCCCTAACTACCACTTGTCTAGCACATAATTTTAATGGCTAAATGTAAATAACTATTTGTCTAATAGTATACTTTGCTCTTTAATCTTAGTTATTGCGAGATTGCTGACTATAAAATGACTGTCATAAATGAAATTCACCCGAAAATGTTAGTGTCAGTGCTAAGGCGGGAAAAATTAATATGCAGTTTCAGTCGGATTGTTCAATCAGCCTGGATTGCTGTATGTGGTATGGAACAGTTCTCGTCGGAGGTGAGCAGAAATTTGGCTAGCAAACACAAATTCTGTCAGACTAATACTCAAGATCAAATTAATTGGGGTGTACCAAACCAAACAGTAATCGGCATAATTCTATAGAGACAAATGGCTGTAAATAAATACTCTCACGAGTGACAGTCATATGGGCAAACGGCATATGGAGTCGAAATGCTCTGGCTCTTACCTGAGTCAGTTTTATCCTTATCTGATCAGATTATTGTTTATCCGAGTGCCTTTGCAGCAGGAAAGCGGTGCATGAAATCCCAAGCAAACAGTAAGCCTAAAATTTTGGTTGTCGATGACGAATCCGACAACTTAGATTTGCTTTATCGCACCTTTTATCGCGATTACAAGGTGTTGAAAGCAAGTTCTGGACCAGCTGCATTGGAGCTGTTGGCGCAGGAAGGTGATGTGTCAGTCATTATCTCTGATCAGCGAATGCCAATGATGAGTGGTACTGAATTTTTAAGCCTGACAGCAACTCAGTATCCAGATATCATCCGGATAATATTGACTGGCTACACCGATGTCGAAGACCTGGTAGATGCGATTAACTCTGGTAAAGTATTCAAGTATGTTACCAAACCTTGGGAAGCAGAGGAACTCAAAGCAGTAGTGCGCCAAGCCTTGGATACCCACAATGTCCTCAAGGCCCGGACTCGTGAACTAACCCGCACACTTCGCCAGGAATCCCTACTGAACACTGTCACCAATACGATTCGTAGCGCTTTAGATTATCGGCAAATTTTGCAAACAATTGTTGATACGGTAGGACATATGTTAGAGGTAGATGTTTGCCTCTTGCGTCCTTTCCAAGAAAATCAATTAGTTGATGAAGGATTTATTTATCACAAGCCAGTAGAGAAAGACATGGAGACAGGGGGACACGGGGACAAGGGGAGCCAGTGCGTTGCGGAGGTTCCCTCCGTTGTAGCACCTGGCGTGGACGAGAGGGAGATACTCTCGGTGTCACCACGTTTTGGTGTGACTGCGTCTTCTGAAGCTTTATCACCTCTACTATCTCAGACTATTTGGGAAACTCGTAAAGTACAAATAATTCATGATGTAGCTAGTGATGAACGTATTCAAGGGGATATTTTGGAGTTGCGATCGCGTGCTGCTGCTTTCACTGAAGCCAACATTTGCTCTAGCTTAGTTGTACCACTGATTTGCCAACAAGAACTAATGGCTGTGTTAGCACTCCACCAATGTCATACACCTCGTATCTGGAGTGATGACGAAGTCCAGTTAGTAATGATGGTAGCAGATCAAGCTGCTTTGGCTTTGTCTCAAGCCTATGCTTACGAGCAAGTACACGCGCTTGCTCAAAGAGAAGCTTTGATTAATACAATTACCAGTGCGATTCGCTCTAGTTTAGATCCACAAGATATTTTTGCTGCTATTACCCAAAAATTAGGACAAGCTTTACAAGTGGATGGCTGTATGCTGTCTTTGTGGACACAAGATGATGAGTTTGCTTGCTGCGTCGGTTTGTATGATCGTTCGGAAGACTTAGGGACTCATGATTCCCAAAAGATTGAGAATGTCAACACTCACAATTTACCTGAATCTCAAGCGCCAATTAAAGACAATCCGATTCTGCAACAAATATTACGGACACAAGAATCGGTGATCATTTCCGATACGAGCCAGTGTTCGCCAGAAACCAAGGGCTTTGACTTACCTTTGCGATCGCCAGCCCAATCACTGATGGTAGTTCCGCTGTTAGCTGATGGAAAAATCATCGGTAGTATTACTTTGACGCAAAGTGTAAAATATCGTAAGTGGCTAACTTCAGAAATTGAGTTAGCGAAAGCAGTAGCAGCACAAGCAGCGATCGCAGTCCAACAGTCTCACTTGTACCAAAAAACCCGCGAACAAGCCGAACGCTTACTGGAATTAGATAAACAAAAAACCGAATTTTTCCAAAATATTTCCCACGAGTTTCGTACTCCCATTACCTTAATTCAAGGACCACTGGAAACAGCAGTATCTTCCCAAGAGGGTTTGTCTTACGAACAAAGTGCGATCGCCCTACGTAACTCTCGTCGTTTGTTAAGACTTGTTAACCAACTGCTGGATCTGCAACGCTTAGATGCAGGTCGGATGCAACCGACTTTTCGTCCTTGTGATTTAGTCGAATTTGTCAGCCAAATTATCGAGTCGTTTCGTCCCTACTGCGAAAAAAAAGGACTGCGTCTGGTCACCAAAATAGCTGAATGTCCGAAAGTATACTTAGACATAGAAAAATTTGACAAGGTAGTTTACAACCTCTTGTCTAACGCCATGAAGTTTACTCCTGAAGGTGGCATGATTACTGTTGCTATGCAATCTCAAAATGGGCATTGCATTTTGATAGTAGAAGATACTGGTATTGGTATTTTACCAGAACAAATCCCCTTCCTATTTGAACGTTTTCGCCAAGCTGAAGGTTCAGAAAACCGTTCCTATGAAGGAACAGGTTTAGGTTTGGCTTTAGTTAAAGAATTAGTAGAACTCCACGGAGGCAAAGTAACGGTAAAATCAGTTTATGGTCAAGGTACTACTTTTAGCGTCTGGCTGATTCCTGGTAGTAGTCACTTCAGCGCAGATCAATTATTAGAAACAGCCGTGGAAGTCAATACCAACCGTGCAGCTGTGGAACTGGCTGATTTGGAATTCCTCGCAGAAGGTACCACAGACTGGGAATTAGGCTCCACAGAAGCAGCAGAAGTTGAGGAAGAATCTTTTACTCACTCTAGTGCTTCTATCCTAGTTGTAGACGACAACCCAGATTTACGAGCTTATGTATCTGGTATACTCCGCGCTGATGGCTACCAAGTACGGACAGCGCACAATGGTTCACAAGGGTTTCGACTTGCTCAGGAAATTTCACCCAGCTTGATTGTAAGTGACTTAATGATGCCCATAGTATCAGGGCTGGAGATGATTCGGATGATCCGCAACGACGAGAAATTAAAAGGAACACCAATCATTTTACTGACAGCAAAAGCTGATGAAGAAACTCGCATTACAGGTACAGAACGGGGTGCAGATGCTTATTTAGCTAAACCATTTAACGACCGTGAACTTTTAGCAGAGGTGCGTAATCTTTTAGCATTGAAAGCAAATGAACGCAAAGTGATAGAATTAAATGCTTATTTGACAGAATCCGTATTAAAACGCTTTTTGCCACCTGCTTTGGTTAAAAAAGCCGCAGCAGGAGACTTGGTTCTGGATTTGCAACCAGAACCGCGCTTAATCACAGTTTTATTTAGTGATATTGTCGGTTTTACCCAGTTAGCAAATACCCTCAGATCACGCCGAGTGGCTGAATTGCTCAATGAATATCTAGAAGTGATGACAAAAGCGGTATTTGATAACGGTGGTACAGTAGATAAATTTATGGGAGATGGTATTTTAGCTTTATTTGGAGCGCCAGAAGAGCTAACACCTAACGAACAAGTGCGACGGGCGGTGAATACAGCCACAGCGATGGTGCGATCGCTCGCAAAGTTAAACGAACACTGGCGAAGACAGGGTATTTTTGATTCGACTAAAAGTGAAAGTGTACAATTTCGCAGTGGTATCCACCAAGGTACAGCCGTTGTCGGTATGTTTGGTAGCTCAGAACGCGCCGACTATACAGCCATTGGTCCCAGTGTCAATATTGCTGCGAGATTACAGCAAGCAGCGAATCCCGGAAGTGTCTTAGTTTCTGCGGCGGTTGCAGATTATTTACAAGACGAAGAAATTATAAAAGGTAGTCCGCTAGAACTCAAAGGAATAGACGAAACAGTTCTGACTTTTTCCCTCATCTTAGATTAGAATTGGCAGCTAATCGCTAAAATTGTCATTGGTCAATGGTCATTAGTTATAGGTAAATAACAAATAACTAATGACAAAGGACAAAAAATTAGTAATTAGCAAAATTATGACAAAATCGGTCACTGACCAAAAACCAATTTCATCACAGATTGATCGCCGACATCGCGATCCCCCTGGTTTGTGGATCGCTGTGTTTACGGGTTCAGCTGTGCTACATTTGGTTGCATTTTGGCTCTTGCGCTCATATTCATATCAGTTGAGCCTCATACGACAGCAAAACTCAAATAGTGCTATACCGATTGAAATTATCGAACTTTCCCCAACAGAACGTTCCAAAGTTCAACCACAAACTAAAGCCAAACCTGGTTCACCCCAGTCATCATCAAATACTCAAAAATCCGTTCCTGTAACTGATGAAGATGCGATCGCTATACTAGACAAACAAACAGCGATCGCTTCTAATCCTAATTCATCTGCCAAACCAACTGTTAATCAGCAACAAACTGCAACAGCAAAACCTCAATTAACGACACAACCAAAATCTACACCTAGCATTTCCCCCACACCTCAACCAGAGTCATCAGCAGTTCCAAAGCCTGATATTACACCTGCTACACCGCCAACCCAAGATCAACAATCTGATACTACATCTCCTATACCGCCTCTTGATCAGACAGACATCCCAACCTCAGAATCAGAAAATCTCATCCCAGATGAGCAAAATCAAGCTTTATCACCAGACATAAACGCTACAACTCCCCCCACAGATACTTCAGCTTCTACAAATTCGCCAATCAACTCTCAACTCCCCAAACAACCAGATACTAATATCTCGCTAGGAGAATCAACTTCACTACCAACATTAAATCCATCCATCCAGCCACCACCCTCATTATCCGCCAATGAGACTCAAAGTAATGGAGGACTAGTCGCAACTTGGAATGTTTATTCTAGAGATGAAATGATTGATTTGCTCCAAAAAGGAGTCTTGATACAAGATGTACCACCAGATTTTTTAGCTCAACCTCTGGGAGAGAATACAAAAGAATTGCCTGTAGATTTTATCAGCAGTGAACCGGATTTAGATAATGTAGATTTGCTCATTTCCTTGGCAATTGATCAAAATGGCAAGTTAATTGCTCGTGATGCCAATGGCAACCCAGCAATCGATATTATAGATATGACTCCCGAAGAACTAGCAGCGAAGAAAAGTAAATACCAACAACTCTTAATCGATCTTTTCCAAAATATCCCATTTAGCCCTGGTAGAAACCAAGATGGCAGCAAACCGCCACAAAGCAACTTAGTTGTACGTGTAAAAATAGAGCGTCGCTAGCTTGATTTTTATCAAAGGCTGTGTTATATTATTAAAGTTGGCAATTTGCGGGCGTAGTTTAGTGGTAAAACCATAGCCTTCCAAGCTATTGATGCGGGTTCGATTCCCGCCGCCCGCTTTGAAAATAGTCTCTGTAGAAGGTGGTGTTTTTACCTTCGTGTCTTAGTGTCTTGGTGTTTCAAAAATGGATTTTTCAAACACCAAGGCACCAAGACACCAACAGGACTTACGCAGTAGTAACCCATATTCCGCAGGTTGGTTAGTAAAGAAGATAATATTTTTGACAAGGGGCAGCAAAAAAGTTGAGAATCCAACGTCTTTGCTCTGTCAAATTAGAACAAACTCAAAGGTCAATTTAGGTGATGCTATCCTTATGAGCATTTACTGAACAGTAGATTGACTGAGTAGAACTTCCAGGTCATTTTGTACCTGCTCAAGTTCTTGACGCTTTTGATAAATCAATTCTTTTTCAGCTTCGCGTTGTTCCAGAGTTTCTTGATGAGCTTTTTCTTGCTGTTCTAGAAGATTTTCATAAAGTGCGATCGCTTGCTCAATCACTCGACTTGCTGATTCAATGCGGCTCTCAAAAACTGTACTAATTATTTCTTCTAACTTCTCAGAAAGTTTATCTATTGATTCATCCAATTTTTCAAAACCAACTTCAAAAACTTTGACTTTTATTTGGTCTTTTAACCCATCTAGGTCTAGTATTCCCAACCCAAACGAACTAGCAATTGTAGCAGCAACACTAGCAACAACAACTGCTATGAATCCAAGTCCTGTGAACACTATTAAGCCAGCCGCTAAAGCGCTACCTATTCCCAGCCCTCCACCTATCCCTCCTAAGCCCATAAACTCATCATTGATACCTGTAATAGAAAGATTCATTTGTTGACTAAAATTTGTGCTAACTTGCTGATCTAAGCGTTTAAAATCTCCTTGTATTGCTTCTATTTCATAAGCGATATTTGCATCTAAATAATCAATACCTTCTTTGAGAATAATATCTTTTAGTATTTGATTACCCCACTCATCTATTTCTTTTGATAAATCTCTGATAAATTGATTAGTATAATCTTTAACCAGTTTATCTTGGCTAAAAACTGGGTTATGCTCCGAATACCAAAATTGACTTTTTTCAACCATTCTTTCACCTAATCCTTCACGCCACTCATCCCAAGATTTAGCAGCTTCCTCATAAAGTTGCTCTACCAGATTAGATGCCAATATACGTATTCTTACATCCCGTCCACTTGCTTCTCCTATTTTCAGTAGATCACAAACTTTTCCCGAAAGGATGATCGCTGGTGAGATGCAGCACACTTTCAGGGAAAATACATAATAAAAAGTTATAGTTGACTACGAGCTAAAAAATGAAATGATTTAGAGTTGTGAATCAAAATGTGGTGAAAAAAATTGACTGTTTTACGAGATAATCCATCTCTTACAGACTCAGAGACGCTTGACGAAGTTCTTAATTGTTTAGTATAAAATATATCGATTGATACCCAAGGTGCCTGTGACGAAAAAACATTATTTGAGATTTTAATTAAAGCAGCTAGTAGTGGAGATAGTATTGAGAACACATCGAAAATATTAGATAATATTCCCTCTGGGAATGATGTTAGATATCATTTGGACAAAATCAATAATTTTGAAGA
Organism: Westiellopsis prolifica IICB1; assembly: GCF_004323185.1. Taxonomy (GTDB): domain Bacteria; phylum Cyanobacteriota; class Cyanobacteriia; order Cyanobacteriales; family Nostocaceae; genus Pelatocladus; species Pelatocladus prolificus_A. The sequence continues at coordinate 121,860 of NZ_NAPS01000001.1, read as the reverse complement.
ATTAGAATTACAAATTAATCAGGCTCTGTTAAGTCGTATTCCTGCAAGAATCAAAAATGGAAGTCATTCTATTGCTATAGATTTAAACCTAATTCCTTATTATGGAAAGCCTAGTCCTGAAGAATTACCTTATATATATAGAAGCCAAGCAAAGTCTGGTACTTGTTCATTTTATGCATATGCAACTTTATATGTAATTACCAAAAACAAGCGCATCACTTTGGCAGTAAGAGGCGTACGCTGCTTTGATACTAATGTAGCAATTATTACATATTTACTCGCCGAACTAGAACCTCTAAAAATTCAAATCAAGAAATTATTGCTTGATAGAGGCTTTTTCAGCCTTTCGGTTATTCGTTGGTTGCAAGCTCTAAATATACCTTTTATTATGCCAGCAATACGCAGGGGTAAGCAAAAAGGCATCAAACAATTTCTTAAAGGTAAAAAAAGTTATAAAACCCATTATACGATGACCAAGGGTAAAGATGATTCAGTAACTTTTAACTTATGGATAGTCTGTAAATATAGAAAAGGTAAGCGAGGTAAACATGGAGTTGAGTATTTCGCTTATGTTATTTATCAAGTAAAAACTAGTTTATCTTACATACATCAACACTATCGAAAAAGATTTGGAATTGAAAGCAGTTATCGGTTAAAAAATTTATGTCGAATTAGAACCACTAATAAAAAACCAGCGCTTCGATTATTATTCGTTGGCATTTCTTTCCTTTTAGTTAATATTTGGGTTTATCTTCTCTGGTTAAAAATTAGCCTGAATAGAAGAGGTGGAAGGCTCGTTTATCATCAATTATTTGGTCTGAAGCAGATGTTAGCATTCTTGCGTCAAGCTGTTGAACGAAAATATCAAGTTATTCAAGCTGTTTATCTTCCGTCTAGTTAATATGCTGAAAACAAAACTGTCAACCATTTATAAATGTAACTTATTAATTACTGCACTGTTTTTATAAATATGACAACAAAAAGTATCCTATCTTACAAAAATCCGCAGCGATCGCCCTTTCGGGAAAAGTTTGTGATCTACTGACCTTTGCTTTTCTGACTCTGCTACTGTGCCATCTACAAATATTACTCCCAGCAGTAGTGTTACTAAATTGGCTAAAAATATCACAAGCGGCGTGATATCTCGTTGACTCAGCTTTTGTCCTGTAATGCGAGACAATAAATCAACAGTCTGAGCGCCAATCCGTGAATTATCCATAAAGATTGTGAGCCGATAGAGTTTTCTGGGTTTAGTATGCCCAGGTTTAGCCAAAGTTCAACTATTTACCGAATAAATACGGTTATTTTCCTGACTAGAAACCAGTTAGGCTCAAAAAAATTAGCTTTTAACAATGCAGAAATATGCTGTTCCAATTTGCTCCTGCAATTCAAGCTGGTATTGAGACTGGTAAATATCTACAAGTCTTTAGCAATGAAATACCAATAGCTATGGCTAGAGATGCAGTTACGGGACAGTTTGTGGCTCATGCGATTGGTGCGACAGTCAACAACAGTCCTCTATCACCACTGGTAGTTACTTCTAATTTGCTGATGAGTGGAGTGCAAATGTATCAAACCCATAAAGGTTTTACATCTGTACTGAATAGTCTGCAAACTTTACAAACTAGCTTGGGAGTGCTGCAAGCCACAACGGCTTTGATTGGTGTGGGAACAGTCGCAGGTGTAGCACTAACGGCAGTAAATCTACATCAAACACTCAAGCTGAGAAAAGAAGTAGAGCAAATGCGGCTGGAGGTCAACAATGGCTTTATTGACCTGAAACAAGCTTTAAAAGACCAAGGAGCAGAAATTAGGCAATTAATTGAGCAAGTAGCCCAAGATATCAAATTTGAACAACATCGCACTGTTTTAATTCGGGCGTATGGGCTGTTTATTCAGGCTATGAACCGCTTTCGTTCAGCGATGCAATTACAGGACATTAGCCGGAAAAACGCTGAGATTGATGGTGTAAGGGGAATGTTTTTTGAGGCTTTAGCAGATTACACTAATCCCCATTTATTGTCAGAAACTTGTGCAGCTGGACAACTCCGCAGACTGGAATGTGCTTGGACAATTGAACAGGGGATTGTTGCTACATATCAAGCCCAAAACGAAATGTCAGCCGTTAGCGATAGGCTTTACCATCTCCAAAATACCATCAGTGAAAACGCTTGCATGGTAATTGATTCATGTGACTCATACGATGAACTCGATTTTCTTTTCCCTGAAATCAGCCGTATTCGTAACCACGATTTAGTAGTTGTCGAAACATGGCACAATCAAGTTGACTGGATGCGATCGCTCCCCTCATCAGAACTTAAACTCTTAAATATCGCTGATTTCAACACTGAAGAATCTAACAGCACCCCGGACACCAAGCAAGACACAACCGCTTTAGCACCACCAGAACAATTTACGTACGAAAATTTAAGCGAAAAATCTCACTTTTACTCCTTGCGTGACCAGCTAATATTTATGTTTAAGCCAGGATTACGTAAAGACTATGAAGCCTACGTAAATCAACAAGCTGGTGTTGCTGGTTACAGAACATTAGTTCCAAAAAATTTACAGCAAGCTTCCGACTTAACTGTTGCAAATCTCTATTACTACTTCAAAATTAGGGATGAATCGGAAACTGAGGAAGTACAAGCAGTAGAGGCTATAACAATACATACATGACAGAACAAAGCATTTAAACTAAACATAGGACAGGTTGCTGGATTTGTTGTTATTTTCAGCTTACTAAGTAAGTTGGCGCTAATATTTACAGCTATGTTAAGAAATTTAAATGTAGTGGCGTGGCAAGGCTAAAATAGTGCATTAGATTTTTAGTTTTTTTAGCGTTAAAGCGCTTACTACCAACCTTTTCTATTGCATCATTTTAGTCTAGACACGCCACTACAGCTAATTTATATTTCTTCATATACATTGAATTTTTCCCGCCGACTTACTTATCTGTCCTTTTCCTTATCCCGAACTCAGGTTACATATTAAACTACAGCCTATACAACTGAAGTACTGGAGTTATCGAATGACTCTTAGTCCATCTCATTCCTATCTTTCCCCAGAAGAGTACCTCGAAACGGAAAAATCTAGCCCGATTAAACATGAGTATATCCAAGGGCAGATTTATGCAATGTCCGGTGCAAGTGATGCTCATGTCACAATTACAGCTAACTTAGTTACTCTCCTCAGAAATCACATCCGAGGAACCGGGTGTCGTGTTTACGTTGCTGACATGAAAACACGGATCGAAACACTGAATATTTTCTACTATCCTGATATTATGGTCACTTGCGACCAACGAGATACAAAATTTGAATATTTCAAATGCTATCCCAGCTTAATTATAGAAGTTTTATCACCATCGACAGAGGCTTTTGATCGGGGTGATAAATTTAATGATTATCAGGAATTGGAAACATTACAAGAATATGTTTTAATCAGTCAAACCCGCCAGCGGATTGATTGTTTTCGACGCAATAATGAAGGCAGATGGGTGCTTTACAGCTATAGAGGAAATCAAGATTTAGAGTTAACCAGCGTGAATTTTTCTTGTTCTCTTGCCGAGGTTTACGAAGATGTTTTATTCTCGGAAATATAGGGCTTTTCACCTTTGTGTCTTAGTGTCTTGGTGTTTCAAAAATGGATTTTTTCACCACAAAGACACCAAGACACCAAGAAAAGTACATTACACCTTGAAAGGATTAGTCCTAAAATTTCTGCTCAATCTCCTTGGGGACACTCATTCCACAAAGTTGTAATTTCCCGTATACTCTGATAATTGCCATTTCCTAAAATCAGATGATCAAGTAAGGGAATAGCTAAAAATTTCGCTCCTGCTAACAATTGACGAGTGAGTTCAATATCTTCATTACTGGGTTCAAGATTACCGGAAGGATGGTTGTGTGCTACTATCAACCGCGTTGCACCTTGGCGAATCACTTCTCGAAAAATCTCACCGGGGGGTGCGAGGGTTTCGGTAGCAGTCCCAATAGTAATTACCTGTGTCCCTAACAAACGATTTTTGATATCTAAGAGGACAACTGCTAAACGTTCTTGATTTTGCCACATTAAATCTTGACTCAAAGCAGCAGCAGCAGCAGCTGGGCTATCTATCACTGTACGATCCGCAGGGCGCGATTGAAAGGCACGTTTGCCCAATTCAATAGCGGCTAGAATAGTTGTTGCTTTGGCTGGGCCGATACCAGGTATTCGCATGAGTTCAGCAACACTGATGTCTCGCAGTACTGCTAAGGGTTCGCGATCGCATTTGCTCAATTCATGTAAAATATATTGTCCCAAACCCACAGCCGAAAGTTTTCCCGCACCTTGACCAGTGCCGAGCAAAATTGCTAATAATTCAGCAGTAGATAATATTTTGGCGCCATGAGCCATCAAGCGTTCCCGTGGACGCTCTGTCTCTGGCATATCAGCAATTCTGAGGCTATAAGTCATAAATCAAGGGAATAATATCATAAAGAGTATGTATACTCTAGTAATCCCTTGTTAGCTCTCAAAATCTATGTCTTTTTGCTAAATTTTTCCAAATTTTGTTGTTTATTGTTTGTTAATTGGAATAATTAACCACTATTGATGCATCTGTGTTGCTTTGAGCATATGATAAGTTGTCAGAAGCTGAGTGATAGCGAGGGGATAACTCTGGATTGTTTCGCCAGTTGTACCAGCGACTTTACCTATCTCTGGATTACTTTCGCGATCGCATACGTTCTTTAAATATGGCATATCAGAGCAAATCAAGTGTTCTAATTTGTTGACTTGTTCTAGAGTTGCATGACCATCTACTTCCAGGACATCAACTGGTTTACCCATATCCCGATCTAATCCTAGACGGATGGCAGACATGGTACTATCACCAATATCGAGAATTTGAGTAAAATCTGGATGGGGAATTGTAGGACGTAATACCAAACGCACGTTTAGGTGTCCGTTGGTGTTATTAGTATCATCGTTGGGTGGATAGAAACTCACCACGATATCTGACCATTGCCGTTGCGGTCTGATAAACTGTTCTGAGTCTGGTTCTCGCTTTTCTAACTCTGCTAGTACTTGTTCTTCTGTATATCCGCGCTTTTGCGTATCTCGCTTGACTTTCCAACTAGCGCGTATAGATTCGGGAGGTGCAAGGTAAACTCTCACATCATAGCAATCACGAGCGCCACGGGTAGAATAGCCAAGCAATCCTTCTATAATCACAAATTTGTTGGGTTTGATATACACTGGAGCCTCAAAAGTACCAGTTTTGTGGCTGTAAACTGGCTTGAGAATAGGTTGACCAGTCCGCAACAACGAGAGATGCTGCTGCATAATATCCAGATGGTTGCAATCAGGATGGAGAGCCGTAATCCCAATTTCTGCACGTTGTTTGCGATCGTACTTGTGGTAATCATCTGTACAGATGATCGTGACATTTTCTGGGCCAAGTACCTGAGCAATCCCTCTTGTCAGCGTAGTTTTACCAGCAGCACTGTCACCAACAATACCAAGAATAATTGGACGGCTCATGGTTTATTCCCCCTGAAGATAGCAGATACAGCAAAGTGCAATTTTAAATTGTATGCCAGTTTACTAATTCTAGAAATGAATGAAATATAACTCAAGCTCTAAAAGAGATGTTGCTATCAAGATTAATAACTAAATTTTAATTAAATCACCAACCATCAAGCTTATTTATTCTTTTCAACGATTTGTATATATTTTTATCGATTAATGAAACGGGGAATATTCGTGAGAGGATGTTTGAAAAGTTCTTAATTCTGAGGCGGGCTGGATGAGAATGCAATAGCCCTGCACCCCAACGAGACCTGGTAACACTGGTGTTAAGTTAAATGATCGCGCAATAACCCTGTTTTGTCACTCTGGGAAAATAAAAATAAGAGCCAAATTTTCAACTGTAGATAGAGCGAGCATTTGAGCGTTTATTTTCGTTCTAGAATGGCTAAAATCAAGCTTTTTGGTAAAAGTCTTATGCTGTAAGCATCCTAGATTATTCTCTTCCGAAAGTGACAAAACAGGGTTAAGAGGGTGATTGCACATTAGAAAATTATCTTTTATGTTTGATGCTAGACATTGACTTTGGTGATGGAGTCTCTTGAGTTGTAGCTTGAATAGTATGTGTAGGTTTGGGTGGTTGTTCAGTTTTTGAGGCATTAATCATAGTTACTATAATGCCACCACCTCCTATAAAAGTAACAATGAGTGGGACAACTACATACTGTATCCACCACTTGGCATCCACAGAATCGAACTTAACCACAGAAGAATTCTTAAAATCTGCACCTCGATTTTTTAGGGCATGTTTTATATCTTCAGTTAGTCCAGTACTAGCTTGAAAAATAGCACCTTGAACGTTTGCGCCATTCAAATTAACATCATCTAGTTTTGCGTTTGCCAAATTAGCTCGTCTTAAGTCAGCTCCAGTTAAATCTGCTCGACGTAAATCAGAACCACTTAGATCTGCGTCAGATAATTGCGCGCCACACAATTTGGCATCTTTCAAATCAGCTCCACGTAGTTGAGAATCCTGCAATTTAGAACCGTTCAGCTTTGTATTCCTCAAATTACTGCCATTGAGTTGAGCACCTATGAGATTAGATCCGCTCAGATCACAATTACTCATATCGTGACCACTTAAATCCATGTGAAAAAAATTATTAGGGGCATTCTGACGCATACAACTCCTTTGTTACTTAGTAAGTATAATGTTGAAACATGAGATGCCTCTAGCGTAAGGAAATGCAAAAAATTAGTCTCCACATCGAAATCCTTATGGTTTTTCAAGGAAATTAAAGTATTCTAGAAAAATAATTAGGATTTAGATAAGGAATTTAATTAATACAGCAATGACCTCAAAGAAAGACGACACCCTTTTTATAGAAAAGTCTAAGGATTGGGATCTAGAACGCTTGTATGAAGATTTACTTCCAGCAAAAGATGTGAGACGGAGAAAAATACTGACATCAGTAGAAAAGTGTCATCTGAGAGGTTTGCTTTGCAGAAATAGTCCTCAAGAAATTGCCGACAAGCGTGGTGTGTCGTTAGGTACAGTAAGTGATGCTTTATCTAAGACAGTTTATAGATACGTCGAGTACTTGTTAAATTCAGAAGGACAGCAAAATGTAGAGATTAAAAAGATTGAGAAGTGGGAAGATGTAGCTTACTTACTTGAAAAAGCAGGTTATAAAAAAAAGATATTAGAGCTATATCCTAGCACTCAGCCTGTGGAAGAGGAAAGGCAAGGCAGTATTGATATTAATACAAAAGAAGACTGGGGAGATGCACCTGGTTTATCAAATTTCTTTGGACGCACAAAAGAAATTGACATTCTGAAACAGTGGATTGTTGCTAAGAATACTGAAAGTGATGAAAATCTCTGTCGAATGGTAGCTATTGTAGGTATAGCTGGAACTGGCAAAACTAGTTTAACTGTAACGTTGCGTGGTGGTATTGGTAAAACAGATCTGTTGCTCAAACTCGTAAACGAGATTAAAAACTATTTTGACTATATAATTTGGCGAAGTCTACGTAATAGCCCACCTTTTACAGAAATTCTAAAAGACATTATCAAATTCTTATCAGATCAGGAAGAAATTAATTTATTGGATACGGTAGAAAAGCAAATTACACAACAGTTACTAAAATATTTGTGTCAAAAACGTTGCTTAATCATACTTGATAATTTTGAGTCAGTGTTTTCTAATCTTGTTATTTGGCAAGCCTACTTGCAAGACATAGAAATTCATGACAGCAATTTTACAAATTCTGAACTATATAAGTATGTTTTTACTCAAACTTTAGGAACTATTTATTCAGTAGCATATAGTCCTGATGGAAAGTTGTTAGCTATAAGTGATGCTAAAGGTGAAATTCGTGTATATCGAACAGTAGATGGTCAACAAATATCTGTTTGTCGTGGACATGATGACTGGGTCAGATCAATTGCCTTTAGTCCTAATGGACAAGTTCTTGTTAGTGGAAGTGAAGATAAACGTTTAGGAATATGGAATTTTAATACAGGTCAATGTATTCAAATGTTACCTGGAAATGCTCATAGAATTAGGTCTGTTGCCTTTAGCCCAGATGGCAGGTTTTTCGCTAGTGGCAACGATGATAACACTGTAAGACTGTGGGATGTTAACACACGTGAATGCCTTAAAATCCTACATAAGCATAGTAGTAGAGTTCAGTCAGTTGCTTTTAGTCCAGATGGACAGATTATTGCTAGTGGCAGTGAAGACAAAACTGTGAAGTTATGGAACGTCAATACAGGCCAATGTCTTAAAACCTTATCATCTCACAGTTCTTTGCTACGGGCAGTTGCCTTTAGTCCAGATGGACAAATTCTTGCTAGTGGTAGTGATGACAAAACTGTGAAGTTATGGAACGTTAATACTGGCGAATGTATTAAGAGCCTGAGCATTCCTCAAGGAGGATCGGTAAGTTCAATTGCCTTTCATGCAGATGGAGAAACTCTTGCTAGTGGTAGCTTTGATAAAACAATTAGAGTCTGGAACTTTCATACCGGTGATTGCCTTAAAACTTTACAGGGACATACTGCTGGAGTCTGCTCAGTAGCTTTTCATCCGGATGGTCAAACTCTTGCTAGCAGTGCTCAAGATCGAGTGTTAAAGACATGGGACGTTAAAGTTGGTAAATGCTTGAGTACTCTGTATGGTTACAGCAATTGGGTTTTGTCAGTTGCTTTTAGTAGCGATGGACAACGTTTTGCTAGTGCTAGTGAAGACCAAAAAGTGCGAATTTGGGATGTACAAACTGGTCAATGTCTCCAAACTTTTTCGGGTCATGAGCGAATGGTATGGTCGGTAGCCTTCAGTCCTGATGGTAAAACTATTGTTAGTGGAAGTGACGATAACACTATTAAGTTATGGACTATTGATACTGGTGAATGTAGCTCTTTATATGGTCATAATATGTGGGTAAGAGCAGTAGCTTTTAGTCCTAATAATAAAATGATTGCTAGTGGTAGTGGAGACAAAACCATTAAGATATGGGATGTTTCTAACGGTCAGTGCCTGAAGACTTTGGAAGGTCATGAGGATAGAGTATGGACAGTAGCCTTCAGTCCTGATGGTCAAAGTTTAGTTAGTGGTAGTAATGATTTGACTGTGAGGATATGGGATGTTTCTACTGGTCAGTGTCTTAAGACTTTAAAAGGACATACAGATAGAGTTTGGTCAACGATTTTTTCCCCGAATGGTGAAACTGTAATTAGTGGTAGTAACGATCGCACAATAAAAATCTGGGACGTTAGTACCGGTGAATGTCTCCAAAGTTTACAAGGTCATACAGGAGGAGTATTATCGGTTGCTGTAAGTCCAGACGGACATCTGATTGCCAATGGAACTGGAATAAGTGGAAGTGAAGACAAAACTTTAAATTTGAAAATTTGGAAAATCTCTAGTGGTGAATGTCTTCACGATTTACGAAAACACACCGCTCCGGTCAAGTCTGTTGCTTTTAGTCCAGACAGTCAAATACTTGTTAGTAGCAGTTACGATGAAACAATAAACTTCTGGAATGTCAAAACAGGTGAGTGCTTGAAAACCTTGAGGCCACCTCGTCCGTATGAAGGTATGAATATTACAGGTATTCAAGGTTTAACTACTCCTGAAAAAGCCACTTTGAAAGCTTTAGGCGCAGTTGAACATAGGGAATAACTTGTAAATTTTCATGCTGCTACGTTCGGAACGTAGGTGCTTATCTTGTTTATCTGTTTCAGTCTTCTACCTCAGTCGTCTCGCATTAGGTAATTAAGGTTATCCTCTTTCTTCTCCTTAAACCGATTGATTATTTTTTTATTTGGAAGTCCCTTCTCTCGACTAAACCGTAGTAGTCTGAACCCTAGAAATGGCCAGTGCGCGTCGTACAGCTGCGTCAGTGTTGACAACGCCGTAGCCGTAGACTGTATCATAACCGGGAGTACCAAGATCGTAAGCAGTGGTTGAAAGAATTGAGCGTATCTGTGTTGCTGTTAAGTTTGGATTAGCACTCCACACTAATGATGCTACTCCTGTAACATTTGCTGTTGCGGCAGAAGTGCCGTTGAAATTGGTTGTGTAGTCTAATTTATTGTAGAAGAGTTCGGATGTGTTGCGGCTAGCATTGGTAGAGGTAAACTCTGTTGGTGCTACTAAAGTTAAACCATCTCCATAATTAGAACCCCACCACTGTATACCTTGACTAGGATAATCAACTCTTGTTCCTGGTGTTTTCGCATTACCGTAGTAGTCTTGAGTTCCCCAAGAAGCGCCTACCGCAATCACATTTTGGTATTTCTTAGCTAAATCCGCAGGACTAGAAATGGTATTTTGATTACCGTTACCAGAAGCGATGACGAACAAGACATCATTTTGGTTGTTAGCAATTAGTTCTTCAAATGCTGCTGAGTAACCACCAGAAAGGCTGAGGTTAATTATTAAAGGCTTATTCTGACTATCTGCCCAATTGATCAATGTCTGTGTAGCCTCAGCTAAACTATAGTCGCCAGGATTACCACCAATAACATCGAGCTGCATAACGGGAGAATTCCAGTTGATACCAGCTATACCAAGATTATTGTTACTAGTCGCTGCGATCGTTCCCTGGACTAAAGTTCCGTGAGAAGAAGATGATGAATACTCATCAAAAGAGTTAGAACTAATACTATTGGTGAATCGTAAATCTGGGTGAAGATTACCATTAACGTCAAGTGCTAGTCCTGTATCTTCAATTCCCACTAATACCTGATTTGAACCTGTGGTGAACCGCCAAGCTTTCTGCACATCCATCATGTGCAAGTTCCATTGTTGGTTAAATAGCGGATCATTTGGTGTTACTGATAAATTGATGACAGTATCTGCAAACTTAATAGTGTCGATACCCTCAAATAAAATTTGCCTACCATCAGAGAAAGCGATCGCATCAAACACACGGGCTGGTGAATCACCAGGATCGTAAATCACGCCACCATTCACACTATTAGCATAATTAAATGATAAAACTTGTGTAGACACAAAAGCAGACAGATCTAGTGTGTCTCGCCCTCCACTACCAAAGTCAACATTACCTTTGCCAGAAAAGACTGTTTGTGTAGAATTCGGTGTATATATAAATGTATCTGCCCTAAGTGTACCTTGATGATTATTAGCATTTGTCGGTATTGTAGCTGTAGTATTGCCACCATCTACCGAGTTTAGTTGATCTGAAGTTTGAATTACTGCTGTAGAATCTGGTGATGTTAATGATAAATGTAGATTGTAAAAAGTTTGATTACCGTTATACGAATAAATTTCTATATAATATGTTCCTGCTGTCAAACTACTAGTAATAAATTCATCAGTATTCCCAATATTGGCAGAACCAGCGAGTATATCACCCTGCCAATTTAACAGTCGCATATCTGCATCAGCACCCAAATCTTTGAGTGATAAATTAACATCACTAGTACTATTGATGTTGAACTTATAATAGTCATAATTGTCAGATTTACCTACCCAATCCGTATAACTAATAGTTTGAGGATTAGCAGAGATTTCACCGATATCCAAAGCAGTATCTAGAGTGTTACCTGCATTGTCAATCGGTATTGCCGAAACGCTCAATTCATATTTGGTTTTGGCTTTGCCCGCAGAATGGACTTGAATGTAATAAGTACCAGCTTCTAAGGTCGTGTTGATTGACTCAGCTTTTTTGCCAGTACGGTTAGAAGCAGCAATCACTTCTCCCTGGTCTACTACACCATTGCCATTTGCATCTTGAATCAACTGCACATCAGCATTGGCACTTAAGTTAGTTAAGTCAAGTTGAAAACTACTCCTACCGTCAAGTGTGAATTTATAACAATCGATAGGGTCTTTCAGAGAGACTTTATCACTAAACGTGTGAGAATTGTTTGTAAATGTAAAACTTCTAGCTTGATCTAGAGAATTGCCCGCAAGGTCTGATGACATTTTTAACTTAGTATTTCAAACTACAAGATAATTTTCTTACCATCCATCATCTGCTTCTCTCAGGAAAAAATAATGCTGATATGCATTACTTTAATGAATAAGCATCAAAAATTTACCAAAACTTCAAAAAATAGCTGCGTGATTTCACTGGGTTACAAGTTTATGGGGGTTTGGGAGTGTAGCGGAAATTCGATATTCTGTTGGTGATTTGAATAAAATACCCAAACGCAGAAACAATGTTTTCTTTAATTAACTCTGTAAATCCCTGGGTTGTGGGAGCAGCATTAAATTCTATGCTGTTGGTTGTAGCTTGGATTGCTCCTAAAAAGCTGCTTACTCCTGCTGGTTACTTCCATGCTGGGTTACTTGGTGTCCTGACTTGGGGAACATTAGGTTGGCAAGGATACACAATTGTGATGTTCTATTTTTTAGTTGGTTCTTTTGTCACGCGTATTGGGATGGCCCAGAAGGAAGCTGAAGGTATTGCGGAAAAGCGTTCTGGTGCAAGAGGCCCAGAAAATGTCTGGGGTTCAGCTTTAATTGGAACACTGTGCGCTTTGGGAGTAGGGATGCTAGACTTGGAAGTCTTTGGCGTTACCCAATCCCTGATCCCTGATCCTCGCTCCCTACTACTTCTGGGTTATGTCGCAAGTTTTAGTACAAAGCTATCTGATACCTGTGCAAGTGAAGTGGGGAAAGCTTATGGCAAGAGTACTTTCTTGATTACTACTTTACAACCAGTTCCCCGTGGAACTGAAGGAGCAGTCAGTTTAGAAGGAACTTTGGCTGGTGTGGTGGCCTCAGTGGCGATCGCCTTTGTGGGTTGGGTTATTGGTTTAGTTCAACCTTTGAGTGTAGTTTGGTGTGTAGTAGCTGCATTTATTGCCACAAATATAGAAAGCGTCATTGGAGCAACATTGCAATCAAAATACACTTGGTTAACTAATGAATTAGTGAATATTTTAAATACATTGATCGGTGCGATCGCAGCGATTTTTTTGGCTTGGTTTTGGGCAATTACAATTGCATAATGTCGATCCACAAAACCAAGGAAATTGTAATTATAATCACGTGGCATTTTCCGGAAATTTTGAATGCGTAGTTATTTTTCCTAAAACACTCTAGTTGTTTGTGCGATACTGTCCTAATTATTTTCCGATACTAGGTAGATATTTTTACGAATAATTTACAAGATAGAGTTGCCACTCTGTCTTGTAAGTCTTACCATGGCAATATAAAGTTGGCATAAGAATGTCAATTCAATTACGAATTTCCTCTGAGGGGAAAATGTATAATTACTCTTCTTCGTAGATCTACGTATTTATCCTATGGAATCTTCTTCCTTTTTAACTGTTAATGAGCAACAAATTTCGTTTGGACAAGTAGTAAAATATTTGCAAAACTCTGGAAAACTAGGACAATTTATTGGGGATATTCTACGTCAATATGTAATAGAAAAAGAATTAGAAACTCGTGAAGATATAGCTATTAGTCCGGCTCTCACTGAACAGGCAATTATTGATTTTCGATTGAAAAATCAACTAACAGATCCAAAAAGTTTTCAAGAATGGCTACAAAATAATGGTAAAGATTATGATTCTTTCCACTCTAGTGTTGCTCTGGGCTTCAAGTTAGAAAAACTCAAAGCAGTGATCACAGAACCCAAACTGCCAGAATATTTCATCGAAAGGAAAATTTTCCTGGATCGGGTGGTAATTTCGCGAATTATTATAGACAACCGGGAATTAGCCGAGGAATTACAAGCCCAAATAGAGGAAGGAGCTAGCTTTGAAGCATTAGCTAGAGAATATTCGCTTACAGATGATCGAATCGTCAACGGCATGATGGGTCCAGTCAGTCGAGGAACATTGCCTGATACACTCAGAGCAGCAATAGACGTGGCAAGCCCAATGGAAATAGTAGGGCCAATTGAGCTGGAAGAACGTTATGGTTTGTTTCGTCTAGAACAAATTTTGCCAGCTTCGTTGGAAGATACTCAACTAAAGCAAGCACTACAGAATGAGTTGTTTGAGAAATGGCTAGCAGAGAAAATTCAGAAGCTAACGGTAAAACTGCAAGTGAATTAAACCTGATAGATGATGAGTCTTCACATACAAGGGTGCTAGCCTCTCTACCTTGGACACAAGCACCGCTATGTTGGTTAAGTTCACAACAGCAAACCCTATTGCAACAAAAGTCAGAAACTCTACGCTTCGGTTTAGGAAAAAGAATCTGGCCAAAAGATGGAGTAGGTTATCAGTTTTTGATTGTCAGTGGTAAAGTCCGCCTGCGGGAGGAAGGAGTTGGTAAACCACTAGCAACTTTAACGACAGGTGATTGGTTTGGTAGCTTGCAGAAATTACCGCTCGAATGCAAAGCTGTAGCTGCTAGCAAAGATGTAGTAGTTGTACGTTGGCCTGTAAAAGTATGGGCAGAAATTTCCACACCACAAATTGAGGAATTTTGGGAAGGAGATAGGGGGGACGAGGGGGACAGGGGGGACAAGGGGGACTTCTCTTACTCCCCCCACACTCCCCAGACCCCCAGACGCGATGAATCGCGTCTCTACATTACTCCCCACACCTCCCAGCAAACTTACCCGTTTGTTGCTAGTCGGAATACGGCTGCTGCTTGTTTAACAATGGTGGCGCAACAGTTAGATCAACCTGTGAAGTTGGAATGGGTACAACGCCAAGTCAGAGGACAGCAGCCAAAACATGTTGTAGAAGCAGGAGAAAAGTTAGGCTTTGTACTGCGAAGATTGCAAGTGAGTTGGATGGATTTGCAACAGTTGTCATTTCCGGCTTTATTGCAGTGGGGTGAATCACCGGAAGCTGAAGGTAACTGGGTGGTAGTTTATGCTGTGAGGGGCGATCGCTTACTCATAGCCAATCCTCTCAATGGCGATCGCACTTGTGAAATTTTGTCACAGTCATTGGTAGAAGAGTATTGGAATGGGCAACTGTGGCAAGTAGAGTTAATTCAAAAGCAGGAAAAATTTAACCTTAATTGGTTTTTACCGGCTGTCTGGCAATATCGGGGACTATTAGGGGAAGTGTTGCTGGCGTCGTTGACGTTACAAATGCTGGGGTTAGCAACGCCACTGATTACCCAAGTTGTAATCGATAAAGTCATGGTACAAGAGAGTTTGGCTACTCTTGATGTCATGGCGATCGCATTGTTATTAGTGGCAATTTTTGAGGCTACACTTGGTATTCTACGGCTATTTGTCTTTACTCACACCGCCCGACGCTTAGATTTAAGTTTGTCCGCCCAGCTATTTCGCCACTTGATGCGCTTACCTTTAGCTTACTTTGAATCACGCCGGGTAGGAGACACAGTTGCACGGGTGCAGGAACTGGAACAAATTCGTCAGTTTCTCACTGGTACAGCTTTGACTGTGGTGTTAGACAGCGTTTTTGCTGTGGTATATCTGGTATTGATGTTCTACTACAGCATTCCCCTCACCTTCACGGCGTTGGCGGTACTACCTTTATTTGCGATTCTGACACTAGTAGCTACACCAATTCTTCGTAACTGGCTCAACGAAACCTTTAACCGCAGTGCTGATAGCCAGTCATTTTTGGTAGAGACAGTCACAGGAATTCATTCAGTGAAAGCCCATGCAGCCGAAGCAGTAGCACGCGATCGTTGGGAAGGTTTATTTGCTCGTTTTATCCGCACAGGTTTTAAAGCTTCCACCACTTCTAATATCAGCAGCAATATCGGTGACTTCCTGACTAATTTCTCTAGCCTACTCATTCTCTGGTTTGGTGCTAAGTTAGTCATTGAAAACAAACTTACAGTTGGTCAACTTGTCGCTTTTCAAATGCTTTCTGGTAGAGTGACTGGCCCATTGTTAAGATTAGTACAACTGTGGCAAAATCTGCAACAAGTTCTGCTTTCCGTAGACAGAATTGGCGATATTCTCAACGTCGCCCCAGAAGCAGAACCAGGTACAGGTTTAGTTTTACCACCCCTGAAAGGCCAAGTCGCTTTTGATCAAGTATTTTTCCGCTACCGCCAAAATACTGAACCTGTGCTACGGGGTATTTCTTTTAACGTGCAGCCAGGGCAATTTGTTGGTATTGTCGGACGCAGTGGTTCTGGTAAGAGTACCCTTTCTAAACTTTTGCAACGTCTCTATCAAATCGAATCAGGACGCATTCTCATTGACGGTTTTGATATTAAAAGCGCTGACTTAACTTCCTTGCGTCAACAGATTAGCGTTGTTTTGCAAGAAGACTTTTTATTCAACGGTTCGATTTTAGATAACATCACCCTGGGGAATCCAGAAATTACCGCAGAACAAGTAGTAGAAGCTGCTAGACTTGCTGTTGCCCATGACTTTATTAGTGAGTTACCCCATGGTTACGAAACCAATGTTGGCGAACGGGGTACAGCTTTATCTGGGGGACAACGCCAACGTATAGCCCTAGCGCGGTTGTTTCTTTCCCAAGCGCCTATTTTGATATTAGACGAAGCTACCAGCGCCCTAGATAGTGAAACCGAACAACAGGTACTGCAAAACTTGCAAACAGTTTCCCAAGGACGGACTGTATTTTTAATTGCTCACCGCTTTGCACCTTTAAAACGTGCTGATTTAATTTTGGTGTTAGAAAAAGGAGTTTTGATCGAACGCGGGACACATACAGATCTATTGCAGCAAAAAGGTTTGTATTGGTCGCTGTATCAACGGCAGCAGTTTAATATTTAGCTATAACCAAAGTTGTACGTTCGTTACGCTGTTGCTAAAGCACGCTACTAGCTCAAAAGTTACACTTACCTTCCAAGATCAGCTAGGCTATTATTTGCTGTATCTTCCAATTTATGGTCAAAATACAAAAAGGAGACTCTTGAAATACCCATCACTGTAACTACATAATGCAATCAGAATTCAACTTTTTTCAGCACTGGTATCCCATTTCACCCGTTGAAGACCTAGACCCCAAAAGACCAACACCAGTTACACTTTTGGGACTGCGCTTAGTCATTTGGAAACCTAAGTCAGATCAGAACTATCGCGTATTTTTGGATAAATGTCCCCATCGCCTTGCACCCTTAAGTGAGGGACGGATTGACGAGAAAACAGGTAATTTGATGTGTAGTTATCATGGATGGCAATTTGATCAGCAAGGAATTTGTACTCACATTCCCCAAGCAGAAAATCCAGAACTTGTGAGTAAGAATAAAGAAAATCTGTGTGCAATTACCTTACCAGTTCGCCAAGCACAGGATCTACTTTGGGTGTGGCCTGATGTTAAATCAGCGGATCTCGCGGCGACTACAGCTTTACCTGTGTCACCGCAAGTCGATGCAACCAAAGGTTTTGTTTGGTCTTCTTTTGTACGTGACTTAGAATATGACTGGGAAATCCTAGTAGAAAACGTCGCAGATCCTAGTCATGTTCCTTTTGCTCATCATGGGGTACAAGGCGATCGCGCACAAGCAAAACCTATACCAATTGAAATTCTGCAATCAACAGCAAATTTGATTGAAGCAGGTACTATCGGACGATACCAAACAACAATTACTTTTGAACCACCTTGTCGGTTGGAATATGCAATCAAGTTTGGCGACGCTGGAAAGCAGATTGGACTTGTAACTTATTGTGTACCAGTATCTCCTGGTAAATCTCGGATTGTGGCTCAGTTTCCTCGTAACTTTGCCAATACAGCTCGTCGTTTCATACCCCGTTGGTGGAATCACATTAGCGAACGTAATGAAGTTCTTGATGGAGATATGGTGCTTCTACAACAGCAAGAGTATTTTCTCCAACAGACAGAATCGTCACAAAGCTGGAAAACTGCCTATAAACTACCTACCAGTGCTGACCGTTTAGTGATTGAGTATAGGGGGTGGTTTGATAAGTATTGTCATGGACAGTTACCCTGGAGTGAAGTGGGAATAAGTGTTCCAGAAATCAGGAATATCAATGAAAATCGCGAACAAGTTTTGGATCGTTACAAACAACACACGCAGCATTGTAGTAGCTGTCGGGGTGCGCTGAAAGTTGTGCAACGCTTACAAATAGCACTTTTAGCATACTTTGCGATTACTGTTGCTGGAGTTGCTGTTCTTCCCGATGCACTTCGAGTTCAACTTGGCTTACCTCTGGTAATCACAGCCCTACTTGGACTTGCAGCTTATGCTTGGTTAAAATTCTGGCTTAGTCCTAAATTTTACTTTGTGGACTATGTTCATGCGGATAGATAGGGAAATATTTCGTAGTAAGCACTTAAGTGCTTATAAAACTTTCTCCATGAACACAGTACATGGACTATCATTATACCGTTCAATCGAGTAAAAACCAAGTTTGCTGTAAAGTTTGAGTGCTTGTGATTGTCGCTCTTCGTTAGCTAGGTCAAGTCTGGCTTTGTGATACCCTGCTTGCCGTGCAAAATCGAAGAGCGTTTGAGCCATTTTCCAGCCGAAACCCTGTCCTCGATACTCTTTGAGAAACCACATTCGCTTGAGTTCACAGATTTCATCATCGAGTCGTCGAATCGCCCCAGTCCCTACAACTTGTTCATCATCAACCAAAACCAAGAACGTACCGCCATTGTCAAAATAGTGTGACTGCACATTCTCGATATCAGACATGGAATCAATTCGCCTCAAATCTGCTTCGGTCAGTACACCTTGCCAAATTTCTAGGGAAACTCCCATAACTATTTGCTTGGCTTGTTCGATTTGATGTTGCTGGATTGGTCTAATCTCAACCACTGGCTTTGCTCTGATTGTACAAACTATCTACCAACCAAAAGCGCCAGCTAGAAGCTGACGCTCACAGTCATGAATATAAATCACAATTATCAAATCAACAAACTGCTGGGAATTCTCCCAACATCTTAACTTCTGGTTCTAATAAAATTGACCAGCGATCCTGTACTTGATACTGCACATGACGAATGAGATTGAAAATATCCCACGCACTCGCACCACCGCAGTTGACGATAAAATTAGCGTGGCGTTGTGCTACTTGTGCGTTACCAATTTGGAAGCCTTTTAAACCCGTTTGTTCAATTAACCAGCCTGCGGAATAGGGTTTGGGGTTGCGGAAGACGCTACCGCAACTAGGTTTGTCGTAGGGTTGGGTTGTCAGTCGGTGTTGTTTGTGTTGCTTGGTTGTTGCAATTACCAAGGCGGGATCAGCACCGGGTTGCATTCGGAATGTGGCTTGGGTAACAATGCGATCGCTTCCTTGTAAAATCGAAGTACGATAACTATAACCCAATTGCTCGCTAGTCACGGTTTCAATAGTGCCATCAGGTGAAAGTACTTGAGCGCTAACTAAGATATCTGCAATACAGCTATTATGCGCTCCTGCATTCATCACCACAGCACCACCGACGGTTCCAGGGATACCTACAGACCATTCTAAGCCCTGCCATCCTTGCTCTGCGACTGCCATGGCCAAACCGGGAATGGGTTCGCCAGCAGCTACAGTTAATAGACCGGTTTCTAGATCAAAATGAGTTTGACGAAGGCGACGAGTAGCGATGACTAAACCTGGAATTCCGCGATCGCTTACTAGCAAGTTAGAACCTGCTCCCAGTACTGTTACTCGCAAACCTTCCTCTTTTGCATACCTTAAACTAGCATACATTGCTTCAATGTTACGTGGAGCAACATACCATTCTGCTGGCCCTCCTACTCTGTAAGAGGTATATGCTGACAGAGGAACTTGTGGTTTGATCGCGCAGTCAGTACCAAGTAAAGGAATTTCCTTAATATCGGAATTTGTCGTTTGTTGTTTATTTACAGTCACACCAGAATTTGTGCAGACATCTACAGCTGCCTGGGAAATTACCATATTTACCAGAATCTGTTTTATTTTGATGTTTATCCACCGTAGGAACACGGTTATTTGTTGATGCAATTTAAAGAAATTTACAAAACTGACACTATGCCAGATAGGGAAACTAGTTAGTGAAACTTTTAGGATGTTGCTGTAGCTGGCTGACGAAGTGTAGCAATTACCTCCGGAATTACCTGATTTAAATTTCCAGCTCCTAAAAACAACGCTAAGTCTCCAGAACGTAGTGTTTGCTGTAAGAAATCACACATAGAACTGAGGTTTGCTTGATACTTAACTTGTGGATGATGCTTTGCAACTTCCTGTGCTAGTTGTTCTCCACTTACCTGTCCTAAGTTGACTTCTCCGGCGCTGTAAATGTCAGTCAGTATAACTACATCAGCATGGGTAAAAGATTCGGCAAATTCTTCTAAAAATGCCAGTGTACGGCTGTAGCGATGGGGTTGGAAGATGGCGACGACCCTTTGTCCTGGTCTTGCTTGTAGACGTGCAGCTGCTAAAGTTGCACGAATTTCGCTGGGATGATGAGCATAGTCATCAATAAATGTGATACCATGAGCTTCACCCCGAAATTCAAAGCGGCGTCTTGCACCTTCAAAAGTTGCAAGACCCTTGCCGATTTCACCAAATTCTAATCCCAAAACGCGACCAACGGCCACTGCTGCCAGAGCATTGCTGAGGTTGTGGCGACCGAGTAAACGTAACTTTAACACACCCAAGGCTTTGCCCCGCTCCCAAACTAAAGCGGTAGTGCCATCAGCACGATAATCTATATTTGTAACGGTATAATCTGCACCTGTGTCTGAATATAAGCTATAACTTATTGTTGGTTGAAAGCGATCGCGCACTGTTGCACAATCAATGCTAGCCACTAGAGTCTGACAACTTTTAGCAAAGGTATGGAAAATCTCCACTACTTCTTCTAAATTGTCATAGTGGTCAGGATGGTCTAGTTCAATATTCGTGATTACACCGATTTTTGGGGCATGTTTGACTAATGAACCATCTGATTCATCTGCTTCTGCTACCAAATAGCGACTTTGCCCTAATCTAGCGTTACCTTCCCAAGCATTAACTTCACCACCAATTAAGATTGTGGGGTCAAGACCCGCTTCCAGTAACATATATCCAATCATGCTACTAGTGGTGGTTTTGCCATGAGTTCCAGCAACTGCAATGCTGTCATATTCAGAAATTAAATTTGCCAATACATCTGAACGATGGAAAATTGGGCAGCCTAATTCTAATGCTGCTTTATATTCCAGATTATTAGTATTTATTGCTGTTGAACAAATTACTTGTGGTAATTGTGCCACTTTATCAGTTGACACATGATTTTTAGTATTTAAGACTACTTGATTTTCATTCTCTTTTGGACGAAAGAATTCCAAATTGCTTGCTTCTTGCTTGGCAAAAATATGAGCGCCGAGAGATTCCAATTTACAAGTTATGTGATTTGGGCGAAGATCCGAACCAGAAACTGGCAATTGTCGTTTGGCTAGCACATATGCCAGAGCAGACATACCTATGCCACCAATCCCAATAAAATGAAATGGTCTACCGCTAAAGTCTACACAATTATTCATCTATTACTCCTCTAACACCACACCACACCATCATCACAAATAACACGCGTATCATAACAGGATTTTGTTTTTTAAAGATACTACCTCTATATAAATCTCATACTCATGATTGGTTGATTTTGATGCTCAGATGACATTACTTCAGAATGATTTTAACCTCGTTAGTAGTTTTTCTCTTCATGAACTAATATTATGTTTATTCTGCAAATTTCTGCACTTTCGGGAAATATACAACTGTATTTTCAAACACATAATTTTTGTTTCATTGCTGGAATTGGCTATAATAGTGGGCTGATGGTTAATCACTTTAATATCGACTTAAGCAAAATTAAAGAGAGTGGATGCAAAAATCGCAATTTTTGGTGGCACATTTGATCCTGTTCATTGGGGACATCTCATCGTAGCCGAAACCGCTCTCAATCAAGTACCCCTAGAAAAAGTTATTTGGGTGCCATCAGCAGATCCTCCTCATAAAAAAGCGGCTTCATTCCAACATCGTTTAGCAATGCTGCAAGCAGCGACAACAGACAATTCAGCCTTTGCCGTTTCACCGATTGAGCAATTGCAATCTGGTACTTCTTATGCCATCAATACCCTGATTGATTTAGCCACTGCTTATCCCAAGACTCATTGGTATTGGATTGTTGGCCTAGATACCTTTCAAAAGTTACCTCAGTGGTATCGCGCACAGGAATTAGCACAATTATGCGATTGGTTAATTGCACCTCGATTTGTTGGTAGTGAATGTGTAACTCAAACTGATTTAATCTGCAAAGAGGTGGAGCAAAAACTAGCAAAGCAGATTTATAGCATAAATTGGCGCTTGTTGCATACCCCTATAGTTGGAATTTCTTCAAGCATGATTCGTAACTTGCGTCGCGATCGCCAATCAATTCGTTACCTAGTCCCGGAATCAGTCCGAAGTTACATAGCTGATCACAATCTCTATGCTTGAAGTAGGGGATTGGGGATCCCCAATCCCCGATCCCTGTTCCCTATAATTAAAAAAAATTTAAAATTTTTTTTGGGATCTCACATTTTATAGTTATATATACTCCCCCCTTTGCGATATGATCGGGGTCAACCATAAGATTTAATTAGGCATATATAACAGAGGGCAAGACGCTGTGATTAGAGTTGCTATCAACGGTTTCGGGCGCATCGGTCGTAATTTTATGCGCTGTTGGTTGGGTAGAGAGAATAGCAATATTGACTTGGTTGCTATCAATGACACCTCAGACCCTAGAACCAACGCTCACTTGCTCAAATATGACTCGATGCTAGGGAAGTTAAAAAATGCTGATATTACTGCTGATGATAACTCGATTATCGCCAACGGCAAGACCGTAAAATGTGTATCTGATCGCAACCCAGAAAACTTGCCCTGGAAAGAGTGGGAAATTGACCTAATTATCGAGGCTACAGGGGTATTCACCGCTAAAGAAGGGGCTATGAAGCATGTGAATGCTGGAGCCAAGAAGGTTCTAATCACTGCTCCTGGCAAAAACGAAGATGGTACTTTCGTAATTGGCGTAAATCATCACGATTACGATCACGACAAACACCACATAATCAGTAACGCTAGCTGTACCACCAACTGCTTGGCTCCGATTGCCAAAGTGTTACATGAGAGATTCGGCATCATCAAAGGTACAATGACCACCACCCACAGCTACACAGGTGATCAGCGCTTGCTAGACGCTTCTCACCGTGATGTCCGCCGTGCGCGTGCTGCGGCTATTAACATTGTGCCTACTTCCACCGGTGCAGCAAAAGCTGTAGCGTTGGTACTGCCAGATCTCAAAGGCAAGCTGAATGGTGTAGCATTGCGTGTACCTACCCCCAATGTTTCAATGGTGGATTTTGTCATACAAGTTGAAAAGCCAACAATTGCGGAAGAAGTCAACGCAGCTCTCAAGAGTGCCTCTGAAAATGAGCTAAAAGGCATTTTAGACTACAGTGAACTACAATTGGTATCCTCTGACTATCAAGGTACTGATGCTTCTTCCATTATTGATGCCAGCTTAACACTGGTTATGGGCGGTGACATGGTGAAAGTTATGGCGTGGTACGACAACGAATGGGGTTACAGCCAGCGCGTTCTCGACCTGGCAGAATTAGTAGCTGTGAAGTGGAAGTAATAATCAATGGTCAATGGTCAATGGTCAAAACTGTCAACTATGGACTCTCGACTCTGGAGTATTGACTATTGTACAGACGCGAGGAATATCGCATCTGTACCAATGACTATTGACTATTGACTATTGACTAAAATGCTGAAACCCCTGACTGAGAGTCAAAACTTGGTCGGGGAATTCTTTTTTTTGGTCTTGTAGGATTACGGTTGAAGTATCTGTAATTTCTCCGACAACAGCAGCACCTTGACCAAGTATGTGTACTAATTTATATGCTGGCTGTTTGGGTAAACACAAGACTAATTCAAAATCTTCCCCACCGTAGAGGCTATACTGTAGAGCTTGTTCTTTGGTCAACCAGTGATCAAATACTTGTGGAATAGGTATTTGTGTACGTTCTATAACAGCACCAACTTTACTAGCACGGCAAATTTGTACTATTGCATCTGCTAAACCATCGCTGCTATCCATTCCGGCGATCGCAAATTGGGAAGAGTCAAGAATTTGCCAAAGGATGGGTAAGACATCTAATCGGGGTTTTGGACGTTGGTGAGCGCGGATTAGAGCCTCTGTTTTCTCTTGGCTGAGGTTTTTTGCCTTTTCGGGATGTAAGAGCAGTTCTAAGCCAGCCTGGGATGCACCGTGAACACCAGTGACAACAATTGCATCTCCTATTTGAGCTTGGTTGCGACGGATAATTCGTTGGGGGTAAGCTTGACCAAAAGCGGTAATGGCTACGGTAATTACTGGCGATCGCACAACATCACCACCCACAATCGGAGTATTGTATTGTTGTAAGCATTGTGTCATACCTCCATACATTTGTTCTACCCAACTGACAGCAACATCACCGGGTAGTCCTAATCCCACAGTAATTCCCAAGGTCGAAGCACCCATTGCTGCAAGATCTGATAAATTAGCAGCAGCAGCGCGCCAACCAACATCTTCTGCGGAAGTCGTAATCTCACTAAAGTGAATTTTATCAACTAAAACATCGGTAGTAACTACTACAGATTGCTCTGGTTCAGTAGCAATAACTGCTGCATCGTCTCCAATAATTTCTGCGGGACAGAAACGCTGCAAAATTTGTAAAAGTCCTTGTTCGCCGATATCTTTAACTAGCAAAGAAGATGATTGATTGTTCATAATAGGAATTTAATTTTTTTTAGGATATTGTTTGAAGATAATCAAACCAGATTGAGGTAAATTGCTTCTTCCACATAGGGTAAATTAAATACCCTTGTAACATCATGTTATTTCGCTTTTAAATTGCAGAATTCCATGTCTATCAAAACTACCTAAACGAATAATTTAGGTAATCAAAAAGTGATGAGATATTAAACATGAAAAAAGCAATTACTGTCTTGGTGGCTTTTCCTTTTTTGACCTTGGTAGCTTGTCAGCCAACTTCTACTCAGAATGCAACTGCTGAATTTTGTGGAAATTTAGCTAAATTGGAACAGGCTGTTAATCAAATGTCAAATTTAACTCCTGCTTCCACAGTTGGAGATCTCAGAGCAGCTGATAGAGCAGTTGATCAGGCGATCGCAAATGTTAGGGAATCAGCTAAGAGGGTAAAGGAAGCCAGAATAGACAATCTTAATCAAGCCTACAATAACCTTGACAAGACGGTTAATAGTCTTTCTAACAGACAAACTCTTGCTTCTGCTGCAACTTCTATTCAGCAAGCATCTGCAAAAGTTAAAACTGCAAAAGCACAGCTAGATTCTAGTATTAATTGTCCTTAGTAAGTGTCTAAAGCTAAATAAGCTTTATTAATGAGTGGGGCGGATGTTTCGTCCGCCCATTATTATTGGTAGAAATTTTGAGTCTGAAAATTTTTATCAATGTCAAAGCAAATACACGTAGATGAGCAAAATCTACGCATCTTTTCCCGGCTTGCACCTTTTATTCAAGAATATATTTACAATCACAACTGGACGGAATTACGTCCGGTTCAAATCGCAGCATGTCAAGCGATTTTTGATACGGATGCTCATTTATTAATTGCTGCTGCTACAGCTGCTGGAAAAACAGAAGCTGCGTTTTTACCAGTTTTAACTTTATTACATGAAAACCCTGCGAGTACGATTGGTGTATTATATATTGGACCAATTAAAGCTTTAATTAATGATCAATTTGAACGTTTGAATGGCTTACTCAAAGAAGCAGATATTCCGGTTTGGTATTGGCACGGTGATGTTTCTCAAAGTCATAAAAAGCAACTGCTTAAAAAGCCTTTAGGGATTTTACAAATTACACCGGAATCTTTGGAAAGTTTATTAATTAATAAATATGATGATCTGATGCGTTTGTTTGGTGATTTGCGATTTGTTGTGATTGATGAAATTCATGCTTTTATGGGTACGGAAAGGGGTTGTCAGATTCTTTGTCAATTGGCTCGGTTGGAAGATTTGACGCACAAGCAACCCCGAAGAATTGGTTTGTCGGCGACTCTTGGTGATTATGGGTTGGCTGAGGAGTGGTTATCTTCTGGGAGTAAGAAGTTAGTTATTACGCCGAAGATTGAGGGTGTAAGTAGGCAGGTTAGGTTGGCTTTGGAGCATTTTTGGGTTGGTGATGATCAGGAGTTTTTGAGAGAAAAGAACCGCAGAGACGCAGAGGACGCAGAGAGGAGAGAAGGGAGAAAATATGATTGGGGTGTTAGTGGTTATGAGAGGTATATTTTTAATTTGAGTAAGAATCGTAAGTGTTTGATTTTTGCTAATAATAAATCACACACTGAAGCGGTGATTGGAAGTTTGCGAAAGATTGCGGCTCAGGAAGGGGAAGTGGATATATATTATGTACATCATGGTAGTATATCTGCTAGTTTGCGCCAAGTTGCAGAAAGTGCGATGCGGGAAGCTAATCGACCTGCGGTGACTGCTGCAACTTTGACTTTAGAATTAGGTATTGATATTGGTTATCTTGAGCGGGTGATTCAGTTGGAAGCACCGCTTTCTGTAGCGAGTTTTTTACAACGTTTGGGACGTACAGGTAGAAGAGGTGAAGCTGCTGATATGCGCTTTGTTTGTGCTGAAGAGGAGGTATTATTAGAGGCACTTCTACCGGAACAAATTCCTTGGCAATTGTTGCAGTGTATTGCGATTATTCAACTTTATTTGGAGGAAAAATGGATTGAACCGATTAAGCCTTTGAGATATCCATTCAGTTTGTTGTATCACCAAACTATGAGTATTTTAATGGCAGTTGGGGAAATTTCGCCAGCGGTTCTTGCTCAAAAAGTTTTGGGTTTACCTGTGTTTGCTGCTGTTTATAAAGATGATTTTAAGTTGTTATTGCGCTATTTAATTGATATTGATCATCTGCAATTGACTGAGCAAGGTAAACTGATTTTAGGTTTGACTGGTGAAAGGGTGGTGGGTAAGTTTCAATTTTATGCTGTCTTCCCAGATAATGAAGAATTTGCTGTGAAGCAAGGATCTACAGAAATTGGTAGTATATCTATGCCGCCACCTGTAGGTAATCAGTTTGCTTTGGCTGGGAGAAGTTGGGAAGTTGTAGAAGTTGATTTTAAAAAGAAGATTATTTTAGTCAAACAGGTTGAAGGTCAAGCAAGTATTTTTTGGCGGGGTGGCGGTGGTATGATTCATACACGGATTCTCCAAAGAATGCGACAAGTTTTAGTTGAAGATATTGAATATCCTTATTTACAAACTAATGCGATTCAACGTTTACGATTGGTTCGCAAACTCACACGTAGTTCTGGTTTAGATCAAAAAAATATTTTACTTTTGGCTAAAGATAAGTGTTGCATTTTTCCTTGGATGGGTACGCTCGCTTACCGAACTTTGGAAAGATTGCTGAATATGTTTTGTCGTGAATCTCTGGGAATTAAAAGTATTGGTGGTGTGAATCCGTATTATCTGATTGTTAAATTAGACAAAACAAAGGTTAATTCTCTATACCCAGAAATTATTTCTTTATGTGAGCAAAGAATTACGACTGAGAATTTATTGAGTGATGCGGAAGCACCAGAAATTCAAAAGTATGACAAGTTTATTCCCCATCCACTTTTACGAAAAGCTTTTGCAAGTGATCATTTAAATATGGAAGAATTGAGACAGCAAGTGAAGTTGTGGTGAATAAAAAAATCGAGGGAACAGGGAACAGGGAATGGGGAACAGAGAACAGCAAAAAAACACTTCAGTTCTGAGTTTAAAGTCCAGTCAGAAAGGAAAATTTGTTTTTAGAAGTTATCACCTGAAAAGCAAGGGATCTCTGTTTCCATCCTACACTTTTAAGCATGGATTACTGTTCCCCATTACCTGTTCCCCGTTCCCTTTACCTAAATTTTGCATTGCTTTAATTAGTTTGTTGACGCTGTTGCTGTTTTCATTTCCCCAAACCGCTTTTGCACAAACAGAACGCACATCTTTAACTTTGGAACTGTTACAGGAAAGATTGCGTACACCAATTGTCCGTGAAGGTAATTTTTCAATAGATTTACGACAGATGGTGATTGATTTGCGATCAGAGAACGCAGCTTTTCGGGATGCTTTTTACCAATTGCTGCGAAAAGAATTACAAAAAACTGGTTCTAAACCCTTGGGATTAGACTTGAGTAATTCTTTGATTCAAGGAGATTTTGTTGGTAGTGATTTGGGTTTAAGAACTCCTCTTTACGCGCAGGCGATCGCACCAATTTTCACTGCTGCTGAACAAGAACAACTCGAACGTCTACGAGAGGTTTGCTTACAATCACTGACTGTTGCTTTACCAAGTTCTAAAGATTGTCGATCGCTTTTAGCAACTCCAGCTACAGCATCCAGCGAAATCAGTGTTTTTCGTGGTTCGCTGGTTTTAGAAAAAACCCATTTTACTGGTACAGTCCAGTTTAATAATACATTTTTTCTGCAATCTGTCAATGCTCAAGGTGCTATTTTTAACCAATTAGCCAATTGGCAAGAAACACGTTTCAGTCGTTCTACTAGCTTTAACAATGCGACTTTTCGACGGGAAAGTCAATGGCAAAATAGTATATTCTTTGAGAAAGCTAATTTTAAGCAAACGCAGTTTCAGGAAAACGCATTTTTTCAAGAAAGCTTTTTTGAGGATACCGCCAATTTTAATCAAGCCAATTTTAAACAATTGGCTAAATTTAATCGTGTTCAATGGCAAAATAATATAGATTTTTCTGGGGTACGTTTTATTAATTCGGCACAGTTTACCAAAGCTATTTTCAACCAGTTTCTATTCTTAACAGAAGTGACTTTTGAACAAGCCGTAACTTTTCGAGAAGCACAGTTTAATCAACCTGTGAATCTGCGGGGTGCTAGCATTCTCAACCAAGCTGACTTTAGTGATTCTGGCTTTACGAAAACTGCTTTTTTAAATGTATCTGGACTAACTTTTAACTCAAATCAAGCCAAAATATTAGGTAATTCTGGTCAAATTGGTGAGAAGTTATTTGTCAATACACTGCAAGGAAATCAAAACGTTTTGCGGAATTTAGGACAAAATTTCCGCCAGTTACAGCAAATTGCTGATGCGAATCAAATCGAATATACAAAACAGCAACTTAGACTAGCAGAATTAACTCGTCGTTTGCTTACGATCAATATTAATGATGCTTCGCAAACTAGTTTAATTAAAATAGGTTTCTCTCCAACTCAAGCAGAAGCGATCGCCCATCGTCGATTAACTAAACCGTTTCGTAATATCAGTGAATTACTTACCCTTGCTGATATTGATTTAGAAACCTACTCCAAACTCAGTTCACAAATAGTAGTTGGGGAACCATTGTTTTTGGGTGGGTGGTTACTATTAGCTTGGAATTGGCTGACATTAAGTTTACTACTACTACTTTCTGGTTATGGTACAGATTTTCGTTTAGTCTTTGGCGTCGGAACAATTGCGATCGCCTATTTTGGTTTATTATTCTGGTTGATAGATCGGCTGCGTCGTCTGTATCCTAACGTGATTATTCCCACAATTGACGAAAGTATATGGATGTTGACAAGTTTTAGTGTTTTAACATTGTTGGGACTATTAGCGATTCTTCGCAGCGCTGAACAACCCTGGTTGACACTCGCGTGTCTTGTAATCATTATTGTTCCCGTACCAGTAATTTTATTATTGCGATTATATCAACAAGGACGCTATCACGACTTAATGGACACTTCCTACTTCACAGAAGACGGAAGTATGCGACAGTTAAGATTATTAATTGGACGCTTACCCGTGATTCCCAGGTATGAAGTATTTCGCGATCGCTACATGCCATTATTATGGGATCGTCATTGGAATTGGCTGAACTACTACGACTTTAGTCTCAACAATCTGCTCAGATTAGGTTTTAACGACGTTCGCTTACGAGACAAACACCTCCCCGGTATCATCTCCACATTAGCTTGGTATCAGTGGAGCCTGGGAATACTTTACATCACCCTCCTGTTGTGGACATTATCTCGCACCATTCCAGGATTGAATTTGTTGATTTATTTAAAATAGCTGGTAAACAATAACTCTAATACGGAAAGCCCTCTTTATTTTGGCGAAGGTATTGACTTTTAAAGGAAATTGGTATAATTTCATGTCTTTGCATCCACACACGTAATATCACCAATGACAGTGTTACTATTTGCAGGATAAAACTGAGAAATAATACTCCTTTGTGTGTTACCAAAAGAGAGCTTTTTTCTGAAAAATCTACGATAAAAGTGTCAAAATATTACATTTTTCTTTACCAAATTAAATTAACTATGTATTATCTCTTAATATCTTAATAATTGATATTCCAGATCGAGTATTTGCTTTGACTTGGAAATTAGTCTTTAAACATACTTTTTTCACATCTCCTAAAAAAAAGAACCATGTTATCACTCTCGCATCTATCAAATGTATTTTCTGCCTTACCCAAAACAGCTGGATCTAGCTTGGGATATGAACTTGAAAAGGTTGCTGGGGGTTCTTATGGTTCTACTTTATTGCCACCTCTGCAAAAAAATCCTCATCATGTGGAACCATCAACACTGACAGATGCTAGCGCTGTATTCCAAAATGCCTCATTGCTAAAATCTAAAGAGTTGAGGTGTATACATACTCTTGCAGGTAATTCACAAACTATAGCCCTTAGCCCAGATGGAAAACTCCTTGCAAGCGGTAGTTCGTTTATTCAAGTGTGGAATCTGGAAACAGGACGAATAGTTTGCACCTTAAAGGGAAATACAGGTATTCTCAAGTCTATTGCTTTCAGCCCTGATTGCAAAACACTTGCCAGTTGTGGTCTGAGTCAGACTATCGAATTGTGGGATCTTGAAACAGGAAAGATAATTTACCAATTGACTGGAAAATCCTACGGTGTTAATTCTATCAGCTTTAGTCCAGACGGACAGATTCTTGCCAGTGGCGATCGCGCTAGATCTGTTCAACTATGGGATCTCACAACAGGAAAAGCAATTCGCACTTCCTCTGGACATTTCCCAGTCATGGAACATGGAGATTGGGTTAATTGTGTAACTATCAGCCCCCTTTTCCCTTTCCAAGAGGAATTAGAAGGAATTTTAGCCAGTGGTAGTCACGACAAAACTATCAAACTGTGGAGTCTCAAAACCAAAGAAGTAATTGCTACTCTCAAAGGGCATTTATCCCTGGTTTACGCGGTAGCCTTTAGTCAAGATGGACAAATTCTGGCAAGCGCTAGTGCTGACAAAACTATTAAACTGTGGGATCTCAAAACAAAACAAGAAATTTCTACTCTTACTGGACATAGAGATGAAGTTTATTCTCTAGCCTTTAGTCAAGATGGACAGATTCTGGCAAGCGGTAGTGCTGACAAAACTATTAAACTGTGGGATCTCAAAACAAAACAAGAAATTTCTACTCTTACTGGACATGGAAATGAAGTTTATTCTCTAGCCTTTAGCCGAGATGGGCAAATTCTTGCAAGCGCTAGTGCTGACAGAACTATCAAGATTTGGCTGTGCGAATAGACTTTTTGCAAAAATCGCGATGCATATGAAAAGGGGAAAAGGTAAGAAAAATACCTTTCCCCGTTCTCCGTTAAGAGTTAAGAGTCTTCACAATCCATTATTGATTTTGATGTTTCGATGGACTCGTTTGGTACTAATCTCTGAGATAGTGTGAAATAAATGATCTGAGTTTTTAAAGACGAAATTTTAATGACGTCAGTAGATTTTCCCAAACACAAAAAAGCCAAAGCCCTCAAACCTGGTAGCCGTCGCCCTGCCAAGGAACTGTGCAGTGAATGTGGGCTGTGCGATACATACTATGTTCACTATGTCAAGGAAGCCTGTGCTTTTATTAATCAGCAAATAGACGAAC
This sequence comes from Westiellopsis prolifica IICB1, assembly GCF_004323185.1. Classification (GTDB taxonomy): domain Bacteria; phylum Cyanobacteriota; class Cyanobacteriia; order Cyanobacteriales; family Nostocaceae; genus Pelatocladus; species Pelatocladus prolificus_A. The sequence goes on along the minus strand of NZ_NAPS01000001.1, from coordinate 90,041 downwards.
TCGAAGCACAGACACACACCCGTTCTCGTAATTTAGACAACTCTGATGAACTCTATTTTGGTGTTCATCAAGACATGATGGCAGCACGGAAACAACAGCCGATTCCCGGCGCGCAATGGACAGGAATTGTAAGTGCGATCGCCATTGAAATGCTAAATCGGGGCATGGTCGAAGGCGTGGTCTGTGTACAAAATACCAAAGAAGACCGCTTTGGCCCTATGCCTGTAATTGCCCGTACCCCAGAAGAAATACTAGCAGCACGGGTAAATAAACCAACACTTTCACCAAATCTCTCGGTGTTGGAACAAGTAGAAAAATCAGGAATGAAGCGGCTGCTAGTAATTGGTGTGGGTTGCCAAATCCAAGCTTTGCGGGCAGTTGAAAAGAAATTGGGTCTAGAAAAATTGTACGTATTAGGTACACCATGTGTAGATAATGTCACACGTGCTGGACTGCAAAAATTCTTAGAAACCACCAGTAGATCGCCTGATACAGTGGTACATTACGAGTTTATGCAAGATTTCCGAGTTCATTTTAAACACGAAGATGGCTCAACGGAAACAGTTCCCTTCTTTGGCTTAAAAACAAACCAACTCAAGGATGTGTTCGCTCCTTCCTGTATGAGTTGCTTTGACTACGTAAATTCCCTAGCTGACTTAGTAGTTGGGTATATGGGCGCACCCTTCGGTTGGCAATGGATTGTAGTTAGAAATGAACGCGGTAAGGAAATGCTGGAATTGGTCAAAGACCAACTCGAAACTCAGCCCGTCATGTCCCAAGGCGATCGCACAGCGGCGGTGCAACAAAGTATACCAGCTTACGATAAAGCTGTGACTCTACCAATGTGGGCAGCAAAACTTATGGGAGTAGTAATTGAAAAAATTGGTCCCAAAGGTTTAGAATATGCTCGTTTTTCCATCGATTCCCACTTCACCCGCAATTATCTTTATGTGAAACGAAATCACCCAGAGAAATTAGCAGCACACGTTCCAGAGTTTGCCAAGCGCATCGTGGGACGGTATAAATTGCCCGAATCATAGATATTAGTTAGTAATGTATTTTTCTTAGTGTCTACCCTTACGGGTAGGCGCGTAAGCGACTTCTGCAAGTAGCCGCTAGCGCGTCTATGTGTCTAAGTGGTTTAAAAATAATTATTGAACCACCAAGGCACTAAGACACGAAGATGAAAAGCTGGGAGCATCCCAAATATTCTTCAAAAAACCGCCTACGATTGAAATCGCAGTCTCATAGTTAAAGTCTGCTTAAAGCAGACTACTTGATTTTATGAAGGATTAAGCTAAAACTTATGTTTACTTATACCGACTCATGTAAGGCGTTGATTGTAGGTGCTGGTCAAGGTATCGGTTTAGGATTTGTGAAAAAATTACTGCAATTGCAGGGTATTAATAAGGTTTATGCAACTTATCATCACAAAGAGTCAGCGGCTGAATTAATTACGTTATCAGATGTATATCCTGAGAGACTAACTTGTCTGGCTATGGATATTACAGATGAAGCGCAAATTGCTGAAGGTGTACAATTCCTGCGTGGGGAAATAGATAAACTACATTTGGTTGTTCACTGTGTTGGGGTTCTCCATCAAGGAACACTGCAACCAGAAAAAAGTTTGAAGCAAATTAACTCGGAAAATTTGCTGCACTATTTTCAAGTAAACAGTATTGGTGCGGTGTTGCTTGCCAAGCATTTGTTACCATTGTTTCGTCATAGCGATAGCAGTATTTTTGCTAGTATTTCTGCCAAAGTTGGAAGTATTGGTGATAATCAACTCGGTGGCTGGTATGGTTATCGTGCTTCTAAAGCTGCGTTGAATATGTTAATGCGAAACGTCGCAATAGAATATGGCAGAACTAGCCCAAAAACCATAGTTGTCACATTGCACCCCGGTACAACTGATACCCGTCTTTCTAAACCTTTTCAAAAGAATGTACCGCCAGAAAAACTATTTTCGGTAGAACGTACTGTTAACCAATTGCTTGCTGTGATGGAAAAGCTACAAACTGAGGATAGCGGCCAGTTCTTTTCGTGGGATGGTAGTCGTCTACCCTGGTGAGATCGGGGATCGGGGATCGGGGATCGGGGATCGGGGATCGGGGACACAGGGGACAAGGGAGAGTTATCAGTTATCAAATTAAACTGTTAACTGACAATTTACAAGCGACTATTGACTATTGACTATTGACTATTGACTATTGACTATTGACTATTGACCAATCTATTAAATCTCTCTAGAGATAATTCTTTTTGCAAACGATAACCTTTAAGATGATTTTGTCTTTACAATTTTTACAACCTGTATAATCACTTAAAAAACAGCTTGTCTGTTTTTTGTTAATTTTGTAACTTTTTTTATTTCCATTGATTGCGTACAGTTTTATTATTGCAGTATCCAAATTGCCACATAACCTATGAGATAGATGGCGATGTGAATATTAATTTTTTTCTAAATATGCTTGTTGATATATTGGTTTTTTTGAATAATTAAAATATCGTTTTACTTAAAGATTATAAGATGTTCTGCCAAAGCAAAGGTTATGACTAATCAAGTAAAAATATCTAATGATTTAACAAATGTTTTGGCAGAGAGTTCCAAAGAAGAAGAACTTATGCAAGAAGTTTTTCTGATTATTGAATATTTAACTACTAAAGAAGAAGCGACTGTGAAGCTCATCTTTGATCGTCTTTATGACGTAGGTTCTTTTCACCTAATCAATAAAAAGTTTCGCTCTCGCCCTGTTAAAAAAATATTAAAATTTATAGCTAGGATGTCCAAGCCGGCATTTAGAATATTTGCTTGGCATTGGGTGAAAAAAAATTGTCCGCAATTAATTACTGATTGGCTACACCAACAGGTTACTTTTAGAAATCAATTTGTACAAAATACGGCAGTAATTATTGAACAAAAACTTCCTCCGGCTAGTTCTGTTTCAGAATGGGATAATCAGAGTCGAGAAGTTAGATTTTTACGTTCTCAGGTGAAATTGTTAACCCGGACTTTAATTGGGTTAATTGCTGTGTTTTTAGGTAGTTTAGTGTGGCTGAGTCATTATTTCACACTGGGGCGATCGCCTGTACAAAAGATAGAACAATTACAACCAGCTTCTATCAAAGAGGCTAACACTCCGACACAAGAATAGACCTCTCTCTCTCTCTGCCTTGAAAATCAAACAGTCTGCTTAAGCAGACTTTTACTATGAGACTGCGATTTCAATCGCAGTTTTTTGAACATTTACGATGCTCCCCTACAAACAAATTAAAGAAAAACTAAACGACGTGCAGAACCATCATCTGCAAATTCTTGCTCTCCTTTACCCACCACCTCAACAATGACCTGACGCGGGTGAGGAGTCCATTGTCCTTGTCTGGCTTGAATTTCTACTATTGTTTGTGTGTCTTCCGTATACACTCGGTAGGTTGTAGTTGACCAAGCACCATCACGATATGCGAAGGAATGTCCGTCGTCTTCATACAGTGTCCACTCGCCTGTACCTGGAGTAACTCGCAACCGGAGTTGATTTAAAGGCGACTCGCCTACATATTGCATTACCGGGCCAAGGGGAATTATTGAGCCAGCACGGATGTACATAGGCATTTTATCAATTGGTGCATCGGCAAGAATATAGGTTGAACCTGTGTAGGCTTTTCCTGTCCACCAGTCGTACCAAGTTCCTGCGGGTAGGTACACTAGGCGTTTTTCTACCCCTGGTCGGTAGACGGGTGCTGCCATCAGGGATGAACCTAAAAGTACTTGGTCGTATAATTCGTAGGTTTTGGGGTCGCCAAAATAATGATAAAGCAGAGGTCGCAGAACAGGTGCGCCTGTGGTCGCTGCTTCCCAGAACAAAGTGTATATATAAGGTAGTAATCGGTAACGCAGTTCAATATATTGACGACAGATTTCTTCTACTTGCAAACCAAATTCCCAAGGTTCATGGCGCTTGGTGTTAATCATCGAGTGAGCGCGCATAAACGGATACAACATTCCCGCCTGCATCCACCGCGCAAACAGTTCTGGCGTAGCATCACCCGCAAATCCCCCAATATCTGCACCAACAAAAGCTACACCAGATAAGCCCAAATTGCAGAGCATAGGTAGGGACATTTCCAGGTATTCCCAAAGTGAGTGATTATCTCCTGTCCATACCGCCGACCATTTCTGTACACCTGCGTAACCAGAACGGGTTAAAACAAAAGTACGCGATCGCTCTCGCAATTTTTCTACTGCTTCTCGACACGCACGAGCCATCATTAAGCCGTACAAATTATGAGTTTCACTGTAACTGGTGCGTTCGCCCGGTGAACCACTTGGTGCATCCATCGGGAAAAATATTTTTTGTCCCCCCTCATCTCCAAAGGGGCGATCGTTCATGGCTGGTTCATTCATATCATTCCAAATCCCAGCCACGCCAACATCAGTTAAGTTACGGTGCAAATCTCCCCACCATTGACGCACCTCCGGGCGCAAAAATTCTGGAAAAACAGCCCGACCAGGCCAAACGTAACCATGAAAAACTTTACCGTCAGCCCTACGAATAAAGCAATCCTTTTCTAACCCTTGATCATAGACAGCGTAATCTGCTTGTGGTTCAAATTTCACTCCCGGATCGACGATAGTAACTACTTTGATACCATCCTCTGCTAAATCACTCAGCAATTTCTCTGGGTCTGGAAACCGACGTGGATTCCACGTAAACACTCGGTAGCCAAACATATAGTCAATATCTAAATGAATCACATCGCAAGGAATCCGACGCTGACGCAATTGCTGTACTAATTGGCGAACTTCTGTTTCTGAGTCGTAACTCCAACGACATTGATGATAACCCAGCGCCCATTGTGGCGGTAGTTGCATTCGCCCTGTTAATTGGGTGTAAGTATGAAGTATTTCTGCGGGTTCGGGACTGTAAATAATGTAATAGTCTAGTTCTCCACCCAGAGTTTCCAAGCACAGAATATCTGGTTGATCAGCACCGACATCAAAGCGACTCCAAAAAGTCGTGTTAAAAAACAAACCATAACCTATCCCCGGACGCAACGCCATAAAAAATGGAATCGCTTGGTACATGGCGTCAGTTTGGACATTGTAATCTAAGCTATCGGTTGTCCAATTGGTGAGACGCTTACCCTTTTGATTTAGTAATCCTGCACGTTCCCCAAAACCATAATAATTTTCTTCTGCCTCAATCTTTTTCCAACAAGCAACTTGAGACTTACCTGTTCCCATTTGTCGCCAACCGACCCCTAAACCTGTATCTTGGGCAAAAGGACGATCGGCTTTGTCAAAAAACTGGATTCGACAAGGATGACGCTGGACACATACTCGAATTTTTGCGGTTTCTATAATTACCTCATCGGCTGTTTCTTGGATATCAAAAGATACAACAGCCCAGTCTTCATCTTTGGGTATTACAGCCCAATCACGCCTGGGTCTAAATTCTCCCGTGGGTGAAAAGCGTACACGGATAAGGTTAGGAGCAACTATATAGAGAGACAGGCAACCAACACCACAGTTAAAAACTATACTTTGCTGTTGACGTTGGATATTTTCAACAGATGCGATCGCATTCCATACTGGTTCACGGATGGGTAATTCTCCGGCAAATTCTGGCATATTTATTAGTTGTAGATGCGAACAAGGTAATTATCGGCGTTAATCATAATTTAACTACCGTAAATAAAAGTAGTGAAACTTTTATCCACCTACGGGAAGTATTTTTATACTGAACTTCCCCTTTCACCACTGCTTCTAATTTCCTTCTTCTAAAACATCCTCAAGCAAAGGTGCAAGTTCTTGATTTAATCGACCCGATCGCACAAACTCCGCGTAGGTATCTGCTTCTACAGCTAGTAATTCCATTCGCAATTGTTCAGCAGTGAAGTCTCGCAGATTCGGATACTCATTGTGTAATTTATCAATTTTTTCCTCCAAGCGCTGAAGTTCGCCTTTGATTAAAGTTTCCTGATAGCGGTAAAATTCCGGCTCAAGTCCTGGGCGTTCTTCTATTTGTCTCAAGTATTCTAATACACGTTTGATAGCACTCTGACGAGCAATGAATTCTAAATATTGCTGTCGTAAAGGCTGATCACCCAAAAGTTTGAGTTTTTCTAGCAAAGGTTTAGTAGTTAATCCTTGGACTAACAAAGTAAATAAAACTACTCCAAATACGGTGTTAATCAAGTCTTCCCGTTCTGCCAAAATATTCGGTACACTCAACGCCAAAGCAATAGAAACAGAACCGCGTAAACCTCCCCACCAGAGTACAGTTTGTTCTGGTAAGGGAATATTGGAATGAGCAAGGCGATTACTAACAAAGCCTAAACCGTAGACTGCGATCGCTCTTGCTAAAACCATTCCGGCGATCGTCACAGCAATGATTGTCAGGTTTTCTGCTAAGTCAGCAAATCTAACTTGATCTCCAATCAACAGAAATACAATCGAATTCACAAAAAAAGCTAAAAATTCCCAAAATTCACTAACAATCACCCGTGTTCGTGGGTTCATACCAATTCGGGAACCAAAGTTACCCAAAATTAAGCCAGTGGTGACAACTGCAATTACACCCGATCCACCTAATTCTTCGGCAATAATGTAAGTTCCGTAAGCAGAGACAAGAGTTAAAGATTGTTCTACGAGTGGTAAATCAAATCTTTGGGTGAGATAGGAAATACCAAAACCAATCAAACCACCCACAGCTAAACCAATTCCAACAACAGTAAATAGCTGCACCACCAAAGGCTGAATTCCCAGTTGTGCTGTTCCCAAAGGTAATGCAACTAAAAAGCTAAAGGCAACAACTGCCATGCCATCATTAAATAAGCTTTCGCCTTCCATCAAGGTCGTCAGGCGTTTATCTACTCCTAGTTCTCTAAACAAAGCTGTGACCGAAACAGGATCGGTAGCAGATAAACTTGCTCCCACTAACAGTGCTGTTGTTAACGGTATTCCTGCTAAGAGATTCAAACCTAGCGTTACACCTGCAATAGAAATCAGGACTCCTACAACTGCATAGAGACAGATAGGAATAAAATCTCGCTTTAAGTTAGACCATTTCAAGTTCCAAGCGGCTTCAAATAATAAAGGTGGCAGAAAAATTGCCAAAATTAAGTCTGGAGAAAGATTGACTAATCTCACATCCACCAGTGCTAATCCCAAGCCAGCAATTACCAAAAGTAATGTGTAGGGAATATGGCGAAACCAGCTAAAAACTTGCGGTAAAGTCGCCACAGTTAAAGAAACCGACAGTACTAAGAGAAATTGCTTTAAATTGTGTTCTATCCCGACTCCACCGACAGCAGATTCTATTGTCATGACACTATTTCTGTTCAGGTTGACACTTTCCTCACCATAAACAATAGACTGCTTATTTGAGTTTTGGCTAACGAGCAAGACGGTTCGATAAAAGCCAAAAACAGGTAAACTGACGGTACTAAGTACCATACAGGTAAACATTTTGGCAAGAAAGATGCTAAAGTAACACCCTATATAACGTCTATATAGTTTATACCGCTCCGAAAAATCATCCCTAAACCCTTGTTCCAAATATGAAAAAATTTAAATCACTCAAATGGTTCCCTCACCCGAATGCATGGCTGAACGCTTTGATTTTATCGGTAGTGATGGCTGGATTTATTACCATGATCAAGCGTGATCAGGACTTATGGTTCAACTTAGCTAAATGGTCACAAAGACCAGAATCAGCCACACTGTTGACGATATTTACGCTGATATTACCTATACCAGCGATCGCTTTTCTACATCACTTTCTTTTCAGTCGCTTTATTCCCAGCATCCCAGGAGAAAAAATCAATATAATTCAAGGATTTTTCCCTGGATTAGTCAGTTGGAGAGAAAGTTTATATAGCTGGTTGGTACTTATTTTATCTACACTGACAGCTATTGTGATTTGTACTCCTCTTTTACCTTTATTTCAGTTGAACTATAGTCAAGTTATTGCTGAATCTGGTCAGCATTACAGCAAAATCAAAGCGATTTTCGCGAGTGTTTGGATAATTATTGCTGCTGCTTTTTTTCAGATTGAGTATTTATTTAAGTGTCGTTTGGTTTTTGGTAAGAGTGTGAGTGTGGAAACCAAAAATTTAAATGTCCCGGTTGCGGATACAGTTCCAAGTAATAGTCAGGAACCACAAGTTAATGTAACTGAAATCCCAAAAACTGAACAAGTTGTTAAAAAGAAATCGGGTTTCTTCAGCTTTAATAATAAATATAGTAAAACATCCAGACAAATATTTACATTTGTTTTGATACCTTTAGTTGCTTTATGGATATATTCATTTGCTAAATTACCAGAATTTCAACAAAGTATATCCGCAACAAATATATCTGGTCAAAATCCATCAACACTCACTACTAATAAAGCTCAACCAAAAGATAATTATCTCAAAGCAATTAACCAAGCTAAACGTACTGCAAAGCTGGCAAAATTAGCACAATCTGAAGATGAATGGAATATCGTTGTTGAAAACTGGGATGAAGCGATCGCACTTTTGAAGACTGTACCATACACCAGTTCTAATTATGCGATAGCTCAACAAAAAATTATACAATATCAAATTCATCGAGACTTTGCTCAACAATATGCTATTGATAATAATTAAATATTTATATGGTATAAAATCAAAAAACAAAATCAAAATACTCCCCTAGAAGCGCTCACTGAATAAATGTATAAAAAATGTCATGAATTTAATTTATTTTCTACTGCGTTCTTCTTGGGGAATGGTGGCGATCGCGATCGCGACTGGATTCCTCAGTGGTGGTAGCAGTGCTGGTCTGATTGCTTTAATTAGTAATACTGCGAGTCGTAGCCTTAGTTCGTCTTTTATCAGTATAATCTGGGCTTTTATTGGGCTGGCTATGGTTGCACTTGTTACCAGCATTGTCTCTCAAGTGATGTTGATTCGCCTATCTCAAAATGCAGTCTTGCAGTTACGGATGCGCTTGAGTCGCCAAATTCTCTCTTCTGAGTTGAGTCATCTAGAAGGGCTAGGAAGCCCCCGACTATTAGCAACTCTGACCGAAGATGTCCAAGCGGTCGCTGATGGCGTCTACCAGATGCCTTTCCTATTTATGAATTTGGCGATTATCTTAGGTTGTGTAGTATACATCACCTGGTTATCCTGGATAGTACTTGTAATGGTTGCGGGACTTACAGTAGTGGCAATTGCTAGTTGTCAATGGCTACTAAATAGGGGAGAAAAATTGCTAGCCCTCGCGCGTGATGACCAAGATACTCTCTTTAAAGACTTTCGTACTATCACTGAAGGAATTAAGGAATTAAAATTACACTACAAACGGCGGCAAGTTTTCCTAGAGAAAAAACTCAAATCCACTGCTACTACCTACCGTCTTCACAATGTTGGTGGTCTGACATTTTTTGCCATCACTACTAGCTGGGGTCAACTTGTCTTCTTTTTTGCGATGGGTTTTGTGATCTTTGCTCTGCCTAATATACTTACTCTTAACCCTCAAACTCTTTCTGGCTACATCTTGACTCTTACTTACTTAATGCTGCCAATGGACAATATTATTGGCAAATTGCCTGAGTTAAGCAAAGCCAGCATTGCATTACACAAAATAGAATCTTTAGGGTTATCTCTTGCTAGTCGAGCTGAAATATCAACAGCACCAGCCATTGTCAAGACTTCTTGGCACAGCTTACAACTCAAGCATGTAACTCACACTTATCACACAGCAGAAGAAGATAATAGCTTTATTTTAGGACCAATTGATTTGACAATTTATCCTCAAGAACTTGTATTTATAGTGGGGGGAAACGGTAGCGGGAAATCAACTTTAGCTAAACTCATTACTGGACTTTATATTCCTGAAAGTGGAGAAATCAGACTCGATGAAGAGTTAATTAGTGAACAAAATCGCGAATGGTATCGCCAGCATTTTTCGGTAGTGTTTGCTGATTTTTATTTATTTGATGAACTATGGGGATTAGAAAATTCTGATTTAGATTATCAAGTCCAAGATTATCTTAAGCTTTTGCAGTTAGAGCATAAAGTTAAAGTTAAAAATGGAAAACTTTCTACCACTTCTCTATCACAAGGACAGCGTAAAAGATTAGCCTTGCTGACAGCATATATAGAAAATAGACCAATTTATTTATTTGATGAATGGGCAGCTGATCAAGACCCCGCATTTAAAGAAATATTTTACACAGAATTGCTACCAAAGCTTCGAGAACAAGGTAAAACAGTTTTAGCAATTAGTCACGATGACCGATATTTTCATTTAGCAGACCGAATCATTAAACTTGAATACGGTCAAATAGAATTTGATAAAAATCACTTGCATTATTAATCGGGGATYGGGGATTGGGGATCGGGATTAAATGCTCATTAGCTCCAATATAATTTTGTTTAATTACACATTCTTCAAGCTGCTAAAATTTCCCTGTTCCCTGATATAACCAATTACTTATTTATGACAGAAATTATATTTCCTGTAGTACTTCTATCTTTATTGATTTGGCTCGGACTGATAACTTTGTGGGGACAATTTTGGCGAACAGATCAGCAATTAAAGAGTACAGAAACTCACGTAGGAAAATTACCATCGGTTTGTGCTGTTATCCCAGCGCGTAACGAAGCTGATTTGTTACCAAAAACATTGCGATCGCTCTTTTGCCAAAACTACCCAGGTTCATTTACGATATTTTTGGTAGATGACCAAAGTACAGATGGAACTGCTGAAATTGCTCAACAAACTGCCCAAACTTTAAACAAAAATCAACAATTACACGTTATTACTTCCCAAGCGTTACCCCTTGGTTGGAGTGGTAAACTTTGGGCAATGGAACAAGGTATTAATAAAGCGATCGCAACACTTGAACCAGATTATTTGCTACTAACTGATGCAGATATTGAACATGATGTAGCTAATCTTTATCAACTAGTTACCAAAGCTGAACAGGAAGATTTAGAACTTGTTTCCCTGATGGTACGACTTAGATGTGAAAGCTTTTGGGAAAAACTTCTGATTCCGGCTTTTGTGTTTTTCTTTCAAAAACTTTACCCTTTTCGCTGGGTAAATAATCCCAAAAAATCAACTGCTGCTGCTGCGGGAGGTTGTATCCTTATACACACAGCAACACTCAAACGCATCGGTGGGATGGAAGCGATTCGCCAAGCATTAATTGACGATTGCGCCCTTGCTCATGCTGTCAAATCAGGCTTTAATCAATCTCAGGATAGAAAATCACAAGAAAATACAATTTCTTCTCCACACTCTTCTAAAATCTGGCTCGGACTAAGTTCTTCAACTCACAGCTTACGTCCCTATTTATCATTGTCCCCAATTTGGGATATGGTTGCTCGTACAGCTTTTACTCAACTCAACTACTCGCCATTGTTGTTAATTGGAACCATCATCGGCATGATTTTGGTTTACATCGTTCCACCTTTGGGTTTCATTGTCGCTGCTTTGACAGGAAATTGGTTAGTTGCACTCACAGGTTTATCAGCATGGTTGCTCATGAGTTTGGCTTATTTACCAATGATTCGTTTTTATCAATGTCCTGTTTGGTTAGCTTTTTGTTTACCGATAATTGCCTTGCTCTATAATTTAATGACTTTAGACTCAGCACTGCGTTATTGGCAAGGACGAGGTGGTGCTTGGAAAGGAAGGGTTTATAGGATTTGACGTACCCCCTGATAAAAAATCTGTTGATCTGAATTGAGAATAGTTTGGGCGACACAAGGGACAATGATTTAAGTATCAAAACCTGTAATTTCAAAAAACAGCGCTACACTTAATAGTTTTAATTATGAGCGATCGCCCTCTGAAATTATTGCTAGTTGACCAAGACCCTATCTTCCGGTTAGGATTACGGGTTGCTCTAGAAGAATTTTCCCATGTACAAGTAGTATCAGAAGCACAAACAAATACTGCTGTCTTGCAGATTCTTGCGGAATTTGCCCAACAAGACCCGACGAGTATAAATTTAGTTGTCTTGGAACTAGGTAATAATCGCTCGCTCAATAGTCAGCAACTGGGTTTACAACTATGTCGGCAAATCAAAAATCAGTATCCAAATTTACCTATATTATTATTGAGTTCTTTACAAGACCAAGGACTACTATTAGCAGCCAAGGCGATTGGTGTAGATGGTTACTGTCCTAAAGGTACACCTGTTACTGACTTGGTTGCTATTATGCAAGCAGTCGCAAGTGGTGACATTTATTGGTATGAATTCAATGACCCAAAAACAGAAGAATCACCCCTATTTCCCCAGACTCCAAGCACTCCCCACCGTTTTTTGAGCCGCTTATTAGAAAACTGGCGTTTGTCAGGAAATGCCCAAATAAATGCTAATTTAGCAGCAGTAACAACAAAATTACAGATTCCTGGACAGTCGGTATTAGAAAGAGCAGTGCTAGCTGGACAACAACGAGAGTTATTAGCAGCTCGTTGGTTGATTAATCATTTATTGATAACATCAACATCGCAACCTGAGCCAATAAATGATCAAATGGAATCTCAGACCTTTGAGCAATTACCACTACCTGTAGAAAATCTCCCAAGCGATCGCAGCATTATTCCGCGTACTCCTTCTCTACTTAGCCCCAGAGCATTGCAAGCAACTTTATTTACATCTTGTATAAATAAACTGCAATTTCCTCTGCAAAATATTACAGATGAGTCTTTAGAAATAGATATATTACTTTCAGATAAAAAACGAGAATTACTATATTTAATTTTGCAAAAAGTTGCTGATACTCTGGATGAATTACGTAGTTCTCAGATAGAAATTAATCAATTAGCTGAAATAAAAAATGCAATTTTATACGAATTATGGAAAGAATCTGCTACAGATTTTTTTGGTAAATTCTCTCGTGTAAAAATTGGTCACAATCAAGTAGAAATTACCAGCGTGATTTCTCAAGGTTCGGGAGCATTACAAACAGGAATTTTAAATCAAATCCCCTTATTCTCTGAGTTATTTTCTTACTTACTATTTCAAACAGATTTAACAATTAATAATACCAATCTTTCTGCCGGAAGTTTTGAAGCAAATCAAAATGCAGAAATGTTGTTAGAAAACTTGCTAATTCAAGTAGGAAATGCTGTCATCCAGCCTCTACTGAATTATTTAGGAGATATCGAAGATATTAAAAATAATTTTTATAACCGTAAGTTTATTTCAACACGAGATATTGAAAGCTTTAGAAATAGTTTATCTTGGAAATACCGCGTCAGAAACTTAGTCGGCGAACCGAAAGCAATTTTTGAAAGTCGCTATGAGTTATTTGTATTTTCTCCACGTGGTATCGCCAAAACATCTATTTACGCTCCTCGTCGCCAAGAGTTAGAAGCACTTTCGGGAATTCCTTTAGTAGTCACATTAGGACTAGAATTAAGTGATGCGATCGCTCCTCCTTTGAAATCATTATTATCTTTCTTAGGAAGTGGAGTAGTATTTTTACTCACAAAAATAGTCGGTCGGGGTTTGGGTTTAATTGTTCGTGGTATTTTACAAGGGATTGGTAGTGTTTCAGTACCAGAAGGACAGAATAAAAAAAGTTAGTGGTTAGTGGTTAATGATTAGTGTTGTTAGTGGTTAGTAGACCTCTTGCAAAAGTCCTAGATGCGTGGGACAAGTAGGTTAGAGTTTGGTAGCATTGATGACCTACGAACAAGTAAAGAGGCTGAAGCCAGAAGACTTTAAACTATGAGTGTGGTGTACGCTCAAGGATGTTATACAGAAAAATTCTTTATAATCCTCCCGTGAAGGGTAGTTATACGTAAAAATTCAGTATAGTATCCGAAATGGAATCTGTATACCTCCTTGAAGGGGAATCTTAGAAAATTTGTAGCGCAAGGAGCACTTTTTGAAGAAGTACTATCTTACCCCTGCAACTTTGCCAGATTGGAGTACCTACTTCTCCCAAGTGGCTGTAGTTGAAAAGAATGGTATCAAAATGATTTACCTGGCTGGACAAGTTGGAGTTGACAATCAAAAGAATCTAGTTGGCAACGGTAAATTACGAGATCAAGTGGAACAAACATTTAGGAATCTTCAAACAGCATTAGAAAGTGTTGAGGCGACAGTTGCAAATATTATCAAAATGAATATTTATGTGGTGAATTATCAGCCTGAAGATGCAGAGATAATTGGTGAGGTGCTACAGCAATACTTCAGTGTGGGTCAACTTCCAGCAATGTCTTTGATTGGCGTACAAGCCCTAGCTGAGGAGAGATTTCTCGTAGAAGTCGATGCTGAAGCTGTGGTAGACGGTGATGGATAGATGTAGGAAGTTTTAAACATGTTATGTAGAGGCAGCAGGCTAACAAGTGCGTTGCAGCGGAATGAATGAAGTCTTTGATGCTTGGTTCAATGTTAATTGCATCCGCTGAACGCAGGCGTTACCGCGATCGCAAGCTAGTTACAAGAACTATAGAGAAATAAACAAGTAGCAACAAAGGACGCGATCGCAAAAGCGAACAAAACAAAAAATAGGTTAATAACTGTACAGACGCGATGTTTTTCGCGTCTCTAGCTAACTGATAACTGATTTCAAATTTTCCAATCGCGGCGAAAGTGGAAGAAACTTTCCAATAAATCTTGCAATCTCGTATTATTTCGCAATCTTTGCTGATGCCATTGTCTAGCGGTTTGTTCTAAAATTTCGGAAAAACTGGGAAATATCGCAGCTAAATTTGCTATCTGATTGATTTTAATTTTTTGAGCGATCGCTAATGCAATAATATTAATTAATTCATCTGCTGCTACTCCCAAAACCGCAGCTCCTAAAATTTCTCCATGACGTCGAACAATTAATTTACAAATACCGGTGATTTCTTCCTGAATTTGAGCTGCTGCTAGAGTTTTAAAATACTGCCGTAAGACGATAATTTCATTTTTACCATACTGGCGTTTTGCTTGTGTCTCTGTCCAACCAACTTGTGTCAGTCTGGGGTGAGAAAATACTCCCCAGGGAACGCCATGATAATTAACTTTAGACAAAGGTAAAAACAAAGCATTTTTTAAAGCAATTCTTGCTTCATAATTAGCAACGTGAGGAAATTCATAACCACCAATCACATCACCACAAGCATAAATTTGGTGGTTAGTTGTTTGTAGTTTTTCATTTACTACCAAGCGCTGGTGACGCCATTTCACACCTACAGCTGCTAAATTCAGGGATTCAATATTTGGTTGCTGTGCGATCGCTACTAAAATCTCATCAGTTTCAATAGCTTTGTTTCCTGCTTGTAGCCATTTTTTATCTTCTATTAATCGCACCTGAGTCACTGTTGTATTTGTGAGAACATGCACACCTTCTGCTTCTAATTGTGCTTGCAGAATTTGAGTAACTTCAGGGTCAGCATGACGGATAATCGAAGGATGATGAGTTACGAATGTGACACCGCAACCCAGGCGCGCCAAAGTTTGTGCTACCTCGATACTTTGGGGAATACCACCAATAATTACCCAATTCTTAGGTGGTACAGAACTCGCCAGAGATTGCCAAATTTCCGATAATGTCAGAAAACCAGTTTTTTGCAAACCTTCAATATCTGGAATTAGGGGAACTGAACCACTAGCTAATAAATAGGTACGTGCGCGTAATGAACGATTATTAACAACAAATACTAAATCGGGTGAAGCTTGAAATTGTCCTTTACCAATAATGATATCCACACCTTGAGCTGCTAATACAGCAGGTGAATTTTGTTCTTCTAAATTAGAACTAACACCACGAGCATAGAGTAATGCTTCTGACCACTCTACAGATGTTTGAGATTTTCCCAAAGATATAGTCGAAAAAGGATCTTGTTGGGTAAATTCCTCTGTTTTGTCCGTTGAACTATTAATTGTGCCGTTGTAGACACCTGTAGAATAAAAAATATCTGGAGGCTTGGAAACAGCGATTCCTAATCGAGCAGCATCACTTAAGTGTTGGAATCTGGCAATTTCGCTCAAAACATGATGATGAATAAATCCATAATCTATTTTAGGTTCTACTAAAGCAACTTTAGCTTTAAGTTGAGTAGCCATCAAGGCAGCAGAACGCCCTGCAAAACTACCGCCAATAATTACAACATCATAGTCAAGAGTCATTAGTCAAGGGTCAATCGTCAAGGGTCAATCGTCAAGGGTCAATCGTCAAGGGTCAATCGTCAAGGGTCA
>NZ_NAPS01000001.1:39692-73808 GCF_004323185.1 Westiellopsis prolifica IICB1 | reverse complement strand
GTCAATCGTCAAGGGTCAATCGTCAAGGGTCAAGGGTCATAAAATTTGAACATTGGACTATGGACTATGGACTATGGACTAATGACTAATGACCATTGACTAAAGCGATCGCGTCTAATAAACGTTGGTTTTCTGAGGATAAGCGGACAGCAATCCGGAAATAGCGATCGCCAAGTTCAGGGAAACTCAAGCAGTCGCGAATCAAAATTCGATGATGCTTGAGTAGTTGTTGCTGCAATTCAAGACAGGAGTGCTGTGATTTCACAAGTAAAAAGTTAGCAGCACTCGGCAAGGGTTGCAAACCTGGAATTTGGGCTAAATCTTCAAACAGCTGGTTTCGTGTTGGTTCTAGCCACGTCCAAGTTTGCTCCTGAAAGTTTCGATCATTAACTACAGCAAATGCTGCTGCTTGAGCAAGAATGTTGACAGGCCAGGGATCGCGCCAAGACTGCCAACGTCGCAAACGATCAGGGTGAGCGATCGCATAACCTAAGCGTAGTCCTGGGAGACTATAGAACTTAGTGAGCGATCGCAAAATGACTAAATTGGGGTATTTTTCTACTTCTCCAATTATGCTTTGTTGCTGCTCTGGAGGTAGAAAATCCATAAAAGCTTCATCCACCACAACCAAAGCGAATTTCTCTAGATAGGGCAGAATGGCTTGTTTTGCGAATAACTTTCCTGTTGGATTATGGGGGTTATTGAGAAGAAGTCCTTTGTCCTGGGTGATTTGTTCTCTGTCAAGAATAGATGACAAATCACTCACAAAAAATGACTTTTGACCAATGACCTTTGAAAGAGGAAATTCCAGCACTTTAGCATTGTATGCTGCTAGCGATCGGTAGTAATCGCCAAAGGCTGGAGTTATCAAAGCTGTTGCGGTTAATTCTGCCAATTCCTTCCCCGCCAAAGTTAATAATTCTGCCGAGCCGTTACCTGGCAGAATCCACTCTGGCGGTAGTTGATGAAACTCACTTAGAGCCAGTCTCAGTTCAAAATAATCGGGATCTGGATAGTGCCGAAGATTGAGCAGTTGAGACTCAATAGCAACCAATGCACTGCTTGGAGGTCCCAAAGGACTGATACTGGCAGAAAAATCAACAATAGCACTGGGGGAACAGCCAGCTATTGCTGCTGCCCAAGCTAAATTTCCCCCATGTGCCATTTGCCGCATTACAAAAGATTTCCCTACAAAAACATTGACTAAGATTTTGGGGGTGCAACTTTCTCTCTAAACAGCTTACCCGCTGAGAAAGCAGGAACCTTTGTTGCAGGAATTTCCATCTTTTCGTTGGTTTTGGGGTTACGTCCTTCACGGGCTTTGCGTTCCCGTGATTCAAAAGAACCAAATCCCACTAGGGTCACTTTATCACCAGAGGAAACTGCTTCAATGATAGTTTCCAAAGCAGCAGTTAAGACAGCATCCGCTTGTTTTTTGGTTACGCTAGCCTTTTCAGCCACTGCATCAACTAATTCACCTTTATTCATGTCAAACTCCTTGAGGTTTACTTGAGATTTTGTACAGATACATTTGACGCATCTCTACCTAAATCCCTGTTTTGAGATTTACAAAAGCCGTCTGTGAGAGTATTTTTGCTTAAAACTCCTGTAACTCTCATCGGCTCGACTTTTCAATGAATCATTCTAAAGTGTTCAAGCCAGAAGTGGATAGATGAAACCATTAATTTATATGGATTTCAGGATTTGTTCTTGAAAAAGAGCATTTGTTTCACTCAAAACACTGCTAAAAGTAGGAAAAAATACTTAGCAAAAACCCCTGTTGCCAGGGTAACAGGGGAGAAAACAATTAAAAATTAAAAATTAAAAATTAAAAATTAGAGATTGGGGATTGGGAATCTAACTGTTCCTTATCCTATCTGTGTTTCTCGCCTTGCACAATAGTGGATTTTTCATCCTCTCGTTGTGGGCGTGATTGTCCGTGAGGTTCTATTTTGATTCAATACGTTAAAACGTACTTGAGCTATGAGCAATCAATTTCTTGTAAAACGGGATAATACCGCAAAAATCGAGAATTTTATGCCGATTCTTTGTCCGGAGCTAAAACCCTCCATATGTTTTAAGAAGTTTAAAATCTTTTGATTCACGTATGACGATTAATGAAATGTCAGAGTTGTATGACATAAAGAGATGAAGTTTACCAAAAATAATGGGTTTAAAGCCGTCGTAGAACCACGGTTTTTGAGTTGATTTTTGTGCTACTGCTCGTTCGTCTTTTTAAGAGTCGCTTTGCAACTGTTCTTTATGCGGCTCTTCTGCTCCAAAAACTGTAACAATATTTTTGTCTTTTGCACTTGTCTGTCAGATTTGCGAAACGCAAGCCAAATTTGGTTAGTCACAGGTTCCACAGGTTTGATAACAAGTGTTAAGCAGTGGTTTTCTATTCAAATGTTACATAAATAATCAGGCAAAACACTGAAGCCTAAACCATAGGAAACAGCTTGACGAATTCCTCTCAAATCTGGAATTACCAGTCTTGGATTAATTGTTGTCGTACTCAAATTCAGGTGTCAAATGGAAAACTTTGTATTTTATAATCCAGTAAAAATCCTGTTTGGCAAAGGTCAAATTGCTAACATTGCTGCTGAAATTCCTGCTGATGCCAAAATTCTCATGACCTACGGTGGTGGTAGCATCAAAACTAACGGTGTCTACGAGCAGGTCAAGTCTGCATTAGCTGGACGTAATGTCATTGAGTTTGGCGGAATTGAACCAAATCCTCACTTTGAAACTCTCATGAAAGCAGTTGAGTTGGTGCGAAATGAGGGTATAGATTTTCTACTGGCTGTAGGAGGCGGTTCTGTTGCTGATGGTACTAAGTTTATCGCCGCCGCAGTTCCTTTTGCTGGCGATCCTTGGGATATCCTGGCCAAGCAAGCATCTATAACGGCTGCTGTACCCCTTGGTATAGTATTAACTCTGCCAGCAACTGGGTCAGAAATGAATATAAACTCAGTTGTAACTAAGTGGGAAACTCAAGAAAAACTTTACTTTGGTAGTCCTTTAGTGTTTCCTGTTTTCTCGGTTCTCGACCCAGAAACAACTTTTTCTCTACCCCAAAGACAGGTAAGTAATGGCATAGTCGATGCTTATACTCATGTGATGGAGCAGTATTTGACTTATCCAGCCAATGCACCACTACAAGACCGGATGGCTGAGTCAATACTGAAAACGCTGATTGAGGAAGGGCCAAAAACCTTAGCTAATCCTCAAGATTATGATGCACGTGCTTCGGTAATGTGGTGTGCGACGATGGCACTTAACGGGTTGATTGGTGTTGGAGTACCCCAAGATTGGACAACCCACATGATTGGTCATGAGTTAACCGCACTCCACGGTTTAGATCATGCTCAGACTCTAGCAATTGTATTACCTTGTACCCTCTCAATCAAACGCGATCGCAAGTGGCAAAAACTTCTCCAGTATGCTGAAAGAGTTTGGAACATTATCGATGGTTCTCAAGAAGAACGAGTTGAGTTAGCGATCGCCAAAACTCGTGACTTTTTTGAATCAGTGGGTGTACGGACTCGTCTTTCTGATTATGGTCTAAGCTTAGACTCAGTACCTGTAATTCTTGAACGTCTGGAAAAACGTGGTTATGTCGCTTTAGGCGAACACCAAGATGTAAATCCTCAGACTGTGGAAAAAATTCTCACTCTCTGCGCTTAACGCAAAATTTCAGTAGAGGTGTATATATTTACGCCTCTATGAAACCATGCTTGACCGTGCCAATTTTAGATTTTGGATTTTGGATTTTAGATTATTTTTTTGGTTCAAACCCCGGTCATACCATTTCACGTTAATCACGATACACATAAATTTTGTACCAGACGCGATATATCGCGTCTGGTACAGGGTCTGTATTTGTATCAGATTTTTTGTGAAATGGTATCACAGAATTTTGGATTAGAAGATTATTCAATCCAAAATCTAAAATTAATTGTCTGTTGTGGTTTGGGTGAATCCAAAATCGCAAATCTAAAATCGGTTGACCGAAAATCATTTATCATGCTAAATTTAATCAGACTAATCGGTCTGAAAATATTTGATGTCTAAAGGCGAAGAAACAAAAGCGAAAATTCTCCAACAAGCAGCCGAACTGTTTAATCAACAGGGATATGCTGGTTCATCTATATCAGACATCATGCGGGTAACGGGTTTGCAAAAAGGAGGTATATATAATCATTTCAGCAGCAAAGATGAATTAGCGCTACAGGCTTTTGATTATGCGATCGCTCAAATTAAAAAGCTTTACAGAGATGCTTGGCGAAGTAAACGTCATGCGATCGAGCGTTTGCAAGCAATCATGGGTGTATTTCACAGATACATAAACCATTCACCCATCAAGGGAGGATGTCCATTATTGAATACTGCAATTGAAAGTGATGATACACATCCAGC
This sequence comes from Westiellopsis prolifica IICB1, assembly GCF_004323185.1. GTDB lineage: Bacteria > Cyanobacteriota > Cyanobacteriia > Cyanobacteriales > Nostocaceae > Pelatocladus > Pelatocladus prolificus_A. Next base: position 69,389 of record NZ_NAPS01000001.1, on the reverse strand, counting down.
GTTACGGGAACGCGCTCAACAAGCGATGACTTCTTGGCGCGAACTGATTTGTTTAATTATCAAAAAAGGAATTGAAAGAGGAGAGATTCGTCCAACTGTTAACGCTGATGAATTTGCAACTATTATGATTGCTATGCTCGAAGGAGCCGTAATGATGAGTAAATTATACGGAGATGAGATTCATTTAGATAGAGCAATCAAACATTTAAATGATTACATGAGCAATAACTTACAAACTTAAGCTGTCTTGAATTTATCAAATATATTTTTTTGCCATTTTACAGACCGAACGGTCTTAATTTATGAAATTGCATGATCAAACCATGAAAACAACTATTGATAATCCAACAAAACCTTTCTGTCTTATTACTATTCCGATTAGTCATTATTGCGAAAAAGCAAGATGGGCGTTGGACAAATTGAAAGTTATATATGTGGAAGAAAGACATACACCACCATTTCATCTATTAGCAACAGGTCGTGTTGGTGGCAAAACAACACCTGTTTTGGTCACGGAAACAGGAATTTTTATCGATTCAACTGATATTTTAAGATACTTAGATTCAATAGTCCCTAGCGACGCTAAACTTTACCCTACCGATTTAAACCAGTGCCAAAAAGTAGAAGAACTAGAAAATTTATTTAACTCCCAACTAGGCCCTGCTACACGCTCTTGGAGTTATTTTCATATCATGAATGACTACAAAATTATGCAAAGCAGATGGTGTTATGGTGTTCCTTTTTTTGAGCGGGCGTTATTTCCAATACTTTTTCCTGTTACTCGTTCATTTGCTCAACGTAAACTAAATATAAATCCAGAGTCTGCTGCACAAGCTTACGATAAAATTCAAAGCATTTTTGAGCAGGTCAACAAATTGTTAGCAGATGGACGCACTTATTTAGTAGGAGATAAATTTTCTGCTGCTGATCTCACTTTTGCAACGCTTGCTGCTCCTGCTGTACAACCTTCAGAATATCCAATGCGAAGTATTAGTTACCAACATTTACCACACAAACTTGTATCTGAAATTAATGCATTCAGAAAAACACCTGCTGGTGATTTTGTGTTGCGTCTTTATCGTGAGCGAAACAGTTAATTTAGTTTTCTGAGGAGGAGATTACTATGCTCAAGTTTTATTACAATCCGCGATCGCCAATGGCTCGTCGTGTATGGCGGACTCTGCTAGAAAAAGAAATCGCTTTTGAGCCAATTTTAATGAAATTAGATGGCGATCAATTACAACCAGATTATTTAGAACTAAATCCATTTCATCACATTCCCGTCATCGTTGATGATAATTTTAGAGTGTTAGAATCGCTGGCAATTTTGGATTACTTAGAAACAAAATATCCTCAACCCAGATTATTACCAAAAAGTGCTGAAGCATTAGCAACTGTCAGAATGGTGCAAATGGTATCTACAAATGAACTATTGCCAAAAATGGTTGCTTTAATTTTTGAAACAGAAGATTCACCCAAATTTATCCAAGCAAAGCAGCATATCGATACTGTATTCAAATTTTTGATGACAACTCTAGGTAATAACTCTTTTTTTGGTGGTGAACAGTTAACTTTGGCAGATATTGTCGTTGGTACAGATATATCTTTGTTTACTAAGTTAGGAATGAATTTTGGCAATTATCCTAATTTAAATGATTGGTTTGAACGCTTAATGCAACGTCCAGCATGGCAAAAAACAGAATTGAGTCAAGCAGAATTTGAACAATTTAAGCGAGTTCTTGTGAAGTTAAGACAGCGTGAAATGGCTCGTGCAAATCATGTAAAGTAGGGAAGAAATATGTCAATAATAAATACTAAAGACTAGGAAAGCAGGTAAATCCAAATATCTTCCAAGTCTTGTTCGGCTTGTTGAGAAAGTCTGTAGCGATTCATTCTGATTGTTCCTGAAGCAGGTGATGCTGTCCTCGCGCTTTGATGGTTTCCAGCAAACTAGGTAACGACTCATCATCATATTCGGTGTACTGATCATTCTTCAGTTGCTCGGCTCCAATCGCAATATCACGCTGCAACGCTTCTAGCTTTAGCTTTCGTAGTTCTTCTTCTACATGTTGAAGCCGATCTGTCATTTCTTGAAATGCACTAGCATCCTGGACAACAATTTCTGCTTTACCATTGACAGTCAGGATGAGGGGAGATTTTGTTGCTTTGATACGTTCTAGAAACTGTTTGACATTGCGCTTGAAATCTGTGAGTGAGTGAATATTCTCTAGGTTGATCATAGGAGCTTCAGCACCGAATTCAATACTAAATTCAATCCTAATTATATTTTAGATGAATACTTCCTCAGTGCGATCGCTCTGACTCATAACCATACACGAGGGCGATCGCACTGATCCAACAACGTACAAAAGTACAATTTTCGTAGTTGAAAATCATGGATAAAAAACTTTGAGCGCAATATCCATAAGTAAATTTTTATGATTTTTGATTTCTTTTTCACTCCAGGTTTCGTTTGTTGCTATATTTCTAGTCAATAGTACTGATGATTCTTGATAAAGTGACCTTTTTGTGACAAAAGGGTCATTTCCGCCTATAGTATTCTGCCTGGGATCTAAAATAATCAGATTTCCCAATGTATTTTTCAGTGGTTCTAAATTTTCGTCTCTAAAATTCTCATCTGCATTTTGTGGATATATATGTTCAATTGAAGTACCTGCAAAGTCATAGACTCTACTTTTATCTTTACATAATGGAGTTCCTATAGCTCCAGATTGATACCATTGATAATAATATTCTAGTGTCATCAAAAAGTATTTAAGAGGTTTATTACTTCCTCCCGATTCTTTATATTCTAATATTTCAAGACCATTTTGAAAGGAGATATCTGATGCTTTCGAGCGAATTAATTTATGTAGTTTATCTCTTAGTCCTGAGACGTCATAAGAGCTTGATTTTTCTCTGATAGCGAGTGATTCTTCATAATAAATATTTTTTAATGGTGTGGCGTGCTGATTACATATTATTTTATACCTAAAATAAGCTTTTTCCACAATCTGTACTATTTCTGAAAAAACCTTATGGTCAAGTTGTGAAGCTGCTAGAAATAGCGGTACAGATAAAGTATGATCAAGTTCTTTCAAAAGAATATTTAAGCGAGTTCTGTCCCAATTAGTTATTGGTTGCTGTTGTGTATGTAACCACTGTCCTTCTAGCAATTTTCTACACTTAAAAATATCCTCATGTATATTTTTTACTGTTTGATAAACTTGTTTTGATTCACAATATGTAAAGTTTTCAATTTTATGTTTTTTATGTTCTGGAAAGAAGCCATCAAGCAACATATCAAATAATTCATCTTGTTTAGCTCTCTTTCCTTTGTAAGATTCATAGATCCAGTTTAAATAATTTTCTGTTTTTGATGGAGAATCAGCAAGAATATTGTCCCAGAAAGCTTCACAACTATCTTGATAATCTCTGAAACCTTCTAAAATCTCTAAAGTTTTTGCCTTTAATAAATCACCAACTGTTAAATTGGTTCCTCTATCATTAATAACTTGAAATAATCTAAACGCATCTTCTTTACTGTCAGTTACCATATATAGTATTGTGAAATCATTATCTATAATATTTTGTATTATTTCAAGATCATCCATTTTTTCTTCTAATTTTGATTGACTGATGATATTTAGTACTGCTTTTAGAAGAGTTTGGTATGCATGATTGATCTTTTGATGAGAATCTCTTGAAGGAGATGGATTCATTTCACGGATCAATTCTTTATAGAAAAGATGATCTGCTCTCGATAGTCTCATAACTTCAACAGAGTTTACCTTTCGTTGAACCTCTTGACTGAACTCTATAAATCTTTCGGAGAGGGCTTTGATGCGTCCTTCCAATATAAATTCATTATTTTTATCTGCTGAACTCTTAGCTTGTTCTAGCAACTCTTTATATATCTTGATTAAACAAGACATCAGTAGTGTAAAGGTTGAAATTCTTTGTTGCCCATCAATAATTTCATACTCATATTGATTTACTGCTCCTGCAACAGGATATCTAACGCAGAGAACCCCTCCAAAAAAATGATTAACAGGCGTATTTGATTTTCTTCTTTCAAAACAGTTTTTCAAATCTTTGACAAAATCTTCAACAGATTCAGCTTCCCATGCATAAGCTCTTTGATATTTAGGGATAAAAAACATTGGTCTGTACTCAAAAATTTTCCCCACAGAAGTGTATGCAGGTTCCATTTTCATATGAATCACACTCGTATCAACTGTATTTGCTAGTTTACACAAATATTTGATAGACATACACTGACACGGTATGTTTTGTTGTAAATTATACTAATATTAAAAAGTTTTCAAGGTGACGCACTATGTTAATTAATAGACAAGATAGCCATCACGCCTACCTGATGACAGCGAATCATCTATGATTGTTGATATACAAAACTCTCAGCAAATAATCTTTAACCGAACTAAAATTTAAAAATTCGACTATGGAAAAACAACCTATTCATGTGATTGGAGGAGGACTCGCGGGAACAGAAGCAGCTTGGCAAATCGCCCAAGCGGGAATACCAGTAATTCTCTATGAAATGCGTCCCCAACGCTTTAGTCCTGCTCACCACACAGAACACTTAGCGGAATTAGTTTGTAGCAATTCTTTTGGCGCAATGGCAAGCGATCGCGCGACTGGTTTGTTACATGAAGAACTGCGGCAATTAAAATCGATAGTCATTGGCAAAGCTGATGAACACCAAGTACCTGCTGGAGGGGCGCTAGCAGTTGATCGGGGACAATTTAGTCAAGACTTGACACAAACTCTTGCTCAACATCCTTTAATTGAGTTGCGTCGAGAAGAACTACGTGCAATCCCGGAAGGGATTGTTGTTTTGGCAACAGGTCCTTTAACCAGTCCCGACTTAGCTGAAGACTTGCGCCGCTTCACGGGGATGGAATATCTCAGCTTTTTCGATGCTGCTAGTCCGATTGTTGTGGGCGAAACCATCAACCATGACATTGCTTTTCTCGCCTCTCGCTACGACAAAGGCGAAGCAGCTTATCTCAACTGTCCGATGAACAAAGAGCAATATCTCCTGTTTTGGCAAGAACTGCGTAACGCCGAACAAACAGAATTAAAGGACTTTGAGCGAGAAACAGCGAAATTTTTTGAAGCTTGTCTACCCATTGAAGAACTCGCACACCGAGGAGAAGATACAATGCGCTACGGGCCTTTAAAGCCAGTAGGATTGTCAGATAGTCGCACAGGTGAACGATCCTATGCTGTAGTGCAGCTACGACAAGAAGACAAAGCCGGTCAACTTTGGAATATGGTCGGATTCCAAACTAACCTGCGCTGGGGTGAACAAAAACGTGTCTTCCGCATGATTCCCGGCTTAGAAAATGCTGAGTTTGTGCGGTTGGGGGTGATGCACCGTAACACCTTTATTAATGCTCCCCAACTCATGCTATCTAGTTTACAATTCAAAAATCGTCCAACTTTATTGGCTGCTGGACAATTAATTGGTACTGAAGGCTACACTGCTGCTGCTGCTGATGGATGGTTAGCTGGTACAAACGCCGCCCGTGTCGCTTTAGGGAAAGAAGTATTAACCCTACCACCAACAACAATGATGGGGGCGCTGTTTGAATTTATCAGTTCAGCTTCACCCAAACATTTTCAACCCATGCCACCCAACTTTGGCATTTTGCCCGAACTAGGAGAAAAAATCAAAAATAAACAAGAGCGATACGGACGTTATCGCGATCGCGCCTTGTCTGACCTCAAAAGTTTTATAGATCATAAGTAGAGACGCGAGGAACATCGCGTCTGTACATGGGATTAATCGCGTCTGTACATACGATGAATCGCGTCTGTACTAGTTGTTTGTTCTTGGGAACTACCAACCACCAACTACTAACACTAATTACCTGATCTTTTTTGGTCTTGAATCGATTCCTCTTTGGTAATTGCTAACCCATGTATACCAATGGCTGCGATCGTGGCGCCGATAAAACCCCAAGTACCATTAGTAAAAGCGTTCATGCGATGAACCATACTTCGATGATAGGCTAATTGTAATTGTCTATCATCTGCTCTTCTTTGCCTTGCTAGTTGTTCGACAAACCTTTCGGTTCTTTCCATCGTTGCAAAATCAGCATTGTACGCGTAGATCGATGTTGCTACTATCATCAAGCCTGGAAAAACCAGAGCAATCAAAAGAATGGCTCTGCCTATACTCATAGAAACCTCGTATTAACTTGAGAAATCCTCTGTTTTGAAAATGGCTGTGGGGATCGGGGAAAGGGGATCAGGGAAAGGGGATCGGGGGATAGATTTTCATCTCCGTGTGATTTTCCCGTGAGGGGATAGCTTGAAAATACAGTGTAGAGGTGTGGGAAAAGTCATATTTTCATGCACAGGTTGTGGGATTTTCCCGTGATTGACTTTTGGAAGATGAGGAATAGATAACAATATAAGAACTAGAGCTTCTAATAAAACTGACTGAAGAAGGCTGGGTGTGAGGTACAGAGGCAGATTTGTTAATTTACCCCCATCCTGATACACCCAGTCAAAGTAGTTGTGTTTATTTGCGTCTAGTTACTTATCTTGAAATTAATGCTGGCATAGCTGGAATTTTGCTTCAGTGTGTGGCGAACAAATTTTGATCATTGCTAACGCGATGATTGGTATTGCTGCTTTTTCAGTGTTTGAGTTATGCCTGTTAGGCTAAAGCCATAACACACTCTACTTAAGATTTAGTAACGACAGAATTTAGTGTCGTTACGACAGAACTTAGTGTCCTAACGACAACAACTTGTGTCCTAACGACAACAACTTGTGTCCTAACGACAACAACTTGTGTCCTAACGACAACAACTTGTGTTCTAACGACAACAACTTGTGTCCTAACGACAACAACTTGTGTCCTAACGAAATCAAAATTTTTGATTGAAATTGGTAATTGAAGATCCAACTCGTGTATTCATAAGTTAAGTAGAATGCACATAAACAAAGTAGCGTATGAAACCTCCCCTCACAATAAAATCTGATGCAATTACAAATTTGCGACAACTCCAAATACATCAGATCCCCGACTTTTTAAAAAAGTCGAATTTCAAGTCAACGCGATCGCCTCACAACCCTCCTGATACCAAGTTGTCTTAGATCGTATTATTTGCCCGAAAGCCACTCCAGTAGTGAGCTTGATTCCAAACAATCCTATCTTTGGCAACTTGGTATGAGTTGGTAGTAGTAGTGGTAGTTGTGAGGCGGACGTTTACTTGCATGGCGATTTCAAAACTTTAAACATTACTCATTTAACTTTATTAAAACAAATCTCTGCCTCGTGCCAAGCCCTTTATCATAGACACATTGAGTCAAAATTCTTATATAAAATTGCCTAGGGGTAATTAAAACGGGACAGATTTTGGGAACACTATATCTAACGCTTCTTTAGAATAGTGTATTTAAGGCGTTGCTGATTTCATGTATGAAAATGATTTTAGGTAATTCCAAAACCTTTGTACTAGACGCGATATATCGCGTCTCTACACTAGATTCATACCGCGATTCAGCAACGCCGTATTTAATTATGCATATGCAGGCAGACATATTAGAACGCTTAAATCTTAGCCAACTACCACAAGAAAAGTTAGAACAATTGAAACGTTGAGATAATGGCTCACTAAGAGTATCCTGGGTCAGAATGATAGATAATCAGTCATCTTAAAGTAGATTTTATTCATGTTTTCTAAGGAAGATAATAACTGGGATTTGTCCGTTGATGACCGCAGTGGTCAACGGATGCTTGTTGTCGAAGTGAAGACTAAACGCAATGCGTCGCCAGAATGGGCTGATCGCTTCCGGCGTAATATTCTCGCCCACGGCACTTTTCCAAAAGCCCCTTATTTCCTAATGGTCTTTCCAGATCGGTTCTATTTATGGACGGGTGTTGATGATCAACTGGAGCAGAGAGAACCCGACTATAGTATTGATGCTCGCCCTATTCTTCAGCCTTATTTTGAACAGGCTGGAATAAGTGAGGACAAAATCAGTGGTCAGAGCCTTGAACTAATTGTGGCATCCTGGCTGGGGAGAATTATTCATGCGTCCGAACCCCCTGAAGATATCGATACATCGCAACAATGGCTGATAGAATCAGGGCTGTATAATGCTATAACTGGTGTTTTCTCAATCGAAACTCCAAAGATTTTGACAGTCCCGACATTGTTGATCAACTTAACAGCTTGAATTGCATGATGATACCGAGGTTTGACCATGGTTACGCTTTCATTCAATCGCGTCTGTCGCCGTAGCTATTCCCCAATCCCTCGTTATACCTAACAAATTTTTGGGAACACTACTCATGATGTTTTAAGCGATCGCTTGTCTCTATTTAACAACATGAGAGTGATATTTCTAGAAAAAAAGAGAATTTATGATTATATTTATCTTGCATTTTTAGTAATTTTATGCATATCGCTAACATTGCCAGCTAAAGCAGTACCAACAACATCTGATGCAATTAAGAATTTGCAACAACAGCAGCAGCAAATTAATCAACAGCATCGAAGTGTAAAACAAGAACGCGATCGCTTAACCAATATACAACAAGCAGCCCAAGAAAGACTCAATGGTTTACAGCAAAACCTCAAAACTACTGACACGCAAATTCAAGATAGTGAATTCCGCCTCAACCTAGCAACAGAACGTTTGCAGGAACTACAAGCAGATTTAGCAACCAAAGAACTTGCTTATCAACAACAACAAACAGCGACAATAGCTCGATTACGCTTTCTCCAACGTTCACCAGTTACTCAAGGCTGGGCTATTTTGCTGCAAAGTTCAAATCTCAACGACTTTATGAGTCATCGTCGTTATCTAAAGTTAGTATATCAAGCAGATCAGCAAATTTTAGCTAAACTTACAACCCAAGCCAACGAAATCAACAACCAAAAAATAGCAGTAGAACAGCAAAAAAACGAAATAGCATTGATGAGACAACAATTACTCGCCCAAAAAGCCGATTATCAAACTCAAGCAGACTTACAGCAAGAATTAATCGGACGTCTTAATAGCGATCGCTTGGCGTTAGAAGCAGCGCAAACCCAGTTAGAGAAAGACTCCCAAGCAATTACAACTTTAATTCAACAAAAGATTGCACAAGCAGAAGCAAAAGTCAAGACAAACAGCCGCAACAGCGTGCTTATTCGTGGTACAGGGATGTTTGCGTATCCCAGCGATGCACCTACCAGTAGTTCCTTTGGTTGGCGAGTACATCCAATTCTCGGTTATCGCCGCTTTCACGCAGGTCAAGATTTTGCTGCCAGCTACGGTAGTACAATTAGAGCAGCAAACTCAGGTACAGTGATTTTTGCTGGTTGGTATGGTGGTTATGGTAAAGCTGCAATTATTGACCACGGTAATGGTATAACTACACTCTACGCACATAGTAGTGAATTGTATATTTCCGAAGGGCAAACAGTCAAACGCGGACAAGCGATCGCCGCAGTTGGTTCCACGGGTTTATCTACAGGGCCTCACCTCCACTTTGAAGTCCGCAAAAATGGTACACCAGTAGATCCGATGAATTATCTTTGACACAAATCAAGCGATCGCCAATAATCTCAGCTAAAAAGCTGTATTTCCTCTTAGTGTCTTAGTGTCTTGGTGTTTAAAATATTCTTTTTTCACCACCAAGACACTAAGACACAAAGCTAATTTTTCTCTTCCAACACTAACGTAGACTCCGCCGCCCGTCCAAATTCCTCTGGTGCGTATTGCAGGTGTGCTTCCGTACCAGGATAGCTGAAAGTACCAGGAGTAACAGAACGCACTAAGTAATGTAAATTATAAACTCCGGGTTCTAGGTGATTTGCATAAGCAACAATGCGATCGCGATAGATATTTTTATACCCAAGTTCCCAACTGTCGGTAGGGGTTTGTAATGCAGAGTTGGCTGTTTGAAAACTCTCGTCTACCGCCTCAAATCCTGCTGGAAGGGGATCTGTAATCACCACATGCTCTACAGGATGATCAGCAATAATTTCCAAATCAATGTCAAAAACTTGACCTGTCTTTAAAGCCAATGGTTTATCAAGAGCGTAAATATTAGTTTTTTGCAGGACTTTTTGCTCATCAATTCCGCGAATCGCGCGTGAAACTCGTAAACCATTATACCTACCTGGTTGATTTCCTGGTAAGCGATAGCGATAGGCGACGAGATAATGCAAATTTCCTTGACCGGATTTTTGCAGTTGCAAATCATGACGCCCATGGGGTAGTTTATCCATGGGGACTTTGATCTCTGCGCTCGGATTGCTACCGCGTGTAAATTTTGCTTCTGCGAGTTTCCTCCCAGCTAATTGCACAGTAGCGACAAAATTCGGCGATGTCGGTTCTAGTTGAGCGTATTCTACCAAAGCGGTTAGCGCTTGAGCGTTATCATAACTAGTTTGCCATGTGCCATCCCGTCGCAGTGAGAGTAGACTTTGCAATAGTCTATCAATGATTTCGGGTTTCGCCTGTTGGGAAATAAACAACCGTAAAGCTTGCGCTTGCGCTGTGGTGGGTGAACTCATCCATCCCCAACTGCGGGGTAAACTGACAGTTGCAGTTCGACCAGTTTCATATATATATTGTTGTAGTTGCTTTAAAAGTAAGTTAGATTCGTCTTGCCATTCGCTCAACTGGGATAAATACCGCGCTAGTTTAATCTGGGTGACTGTATCCAAACTTTGGCGCTGTTGATAAATATCTGTAACGAAGGTATTGCGTTTGTCTCCTAATTCTGCTATGGCGATTAAAGCGTTGAGTTGCATTTGGCTTTTGCAGGGTTGCTGTTTGCAAAATTCGTATTTTCCGGGGTTCGCCAGGATTTTTTGCAAATATCCTTTGAGGCGAGACACCATCGTGGTATCTATATAATTAGGGAAGACTTGATTTGCTGTTGCTAAAGATTCTGCGGTGTAAGCAGAAACCCAAGGATCAGATTTTTCTTGTCCTGGAAAAGCTGCAAAACCACCATCGCTAAGTTGGAGTTTTTGTAATTTTTCAACAGCTTGGCTGAGGTTTTGGGTAAAATTAAATTCCGCAAAAGTCTGATGATATTTTTCCGAGAGAGTTTGCAGATTAGCAGCAATGAGCAACTGACTCGCCGCAGGTTCCGCAAATGGTAAGTCGTTATTCTGCCAAACTTCCTGCGCTGGTGCTTTAATTTCTGGTATGAGGGTACTGGCTAATTGAATATCTAAACCCCCTTCTTGGGGAACCGTGTTTTTCTCGACATTGAAAGGAATTTTTACTTGCTTGTTGGTTACACCTGTTTCTACAACTTGTTCTGTAATCGTTAATGGCTGAATTTCCAAAGGTACTTCAAAGGCATCGGCGGCGATATTATTTAATTTAGTGATAAAGCGAATCTTACTTTCGCCGACATTAGTTGCAACGATGGGGAAGCGGTAAGCTTGAGTTGCTGATTCTGCTTTGGTTTGCAAGTTAGCAGTGTGGGGGTTCTTATTCGTAAACTGGACTGTACCGCTAACTTTACCATTAATATTGAGACTTCCGGTTTTACCAGTGTTGTTTGTCACGGTTAAACCAGCTTGGAAGTTATCGCCGGGACGGGCAAATTGTGGTAAGATGGCGTTAGTTAATAATGGCTTTGTCGTCAAAAAAGTGGTTTCGCCATTACCAAACTTCAGATTTCCATCGGTAGCGACAACCATAACTCGCCAGGTAGTTAAGTCATCTGGTAGTTTAAATGTAATCTGAGCTTTCCCATCATTATCTGTAACAACAGAACCATTGTAGTAAGCAAGTGGTTGAAAATCTTTACGGATGCGCGTATTTGCAGCACCAGCAGATAACCCACCACCGTATCCCCAACCTTTAGGTTCAGCCAAATTTGCTTGTTCTACAACTACTTGGGGACGATTATCACTAAAACGAGTTGCGATCGCCTGTTCGGCATATACTGTATTTACAAGATTCGGTGGACGATAACCAGAAAGTTGTAGAACTGCTTCATTCACCACCATAACTGTTAATTGTCCTTTGGTGGGATTTCCTTGATTATTTTGGAGTTGGAGTTGGAGAGTTTGTTCTGTACCTGGTGCGACAGTTGTAAGTTGTGGAGTAACTTGCACTTTTAAATATTTGTCTTGTAAGTTGACTTTAAAAGGTGCAAAGCCAATTTTCACCAATTTATCTATACTACCTGGTTCGACTTGGTCTAGAGGTTTACCCTGTCTGACCAACACAGCTTCGACGGCTGCATTTGGTAACATATCTGAAGTAACGGGAAACTGAATTTGTGGTGCGCCGCCTTTAATTTTGATAACTTGTTGATAAAGGGGTTTGTCTTTAATGACAGCAAAGTATAACTCACCTTCAGAATAGGGAGATTGAATTAAAGCGCTAGCAGTTTCACCAAGTTTAAATTCTTGTTTGTCGAGTTTAACTTCGATATGGTCGCGTTCTTGTGAACCCCAGTATACCGGGTTTTCTCCCGTTGCCCAAATTTGCAAATCGGTGGAGACGTTACATGTAACGTCTCTACAATCGCTGAAACTTGCTCGAATCCGGTAGGAACCAGATTCAGTTGGTGTCAAACTCACAGATTGGGGATTGTTTGTAGATGTAACTTCTGTTTGTCCGACTGTTTTATATTCAACTTGGTTTTTTGGCGTCCGACTACCTTCCACTACCTGGGTAACACTGTTGTATTTCATTTGTTGGAGTTCCAAACGCACCCGTTGACCGGATAAAAGTTTGCCTGTGGGGTCGGTTACAATGACTTCAATGGGGAAAGCTTTAAACGCTTCCGCTACGAAATTACTTTTTAATCCGATCAGGCGATCGCTCGGCAGTGCCGTAAAAGTTTTAGAATTAGCTACAGCCAGATTAGAAACATCTGTAACTTCTACATCCACCCGGTAAGTCATGGGGTAAGGTAAATCTTTCGCGATCATGATTGTTTGACTGGTTTTACCATTAGCATCAAGTTGAGTATTAGTTTGCAGAACATCGCTTGGTACTGATGGAGGTTCCTCCGGCCAAAACCATTGTTTACCAAAACTAAATTCTTCCCAACCTTTAGGAATAAAATTAGCTTGTTGACGAGTCACAAAATATTTGGCTTTTCCTCCTTCTGTGGGCGCACCAAATAAATAATTACTCGTAGCATTCGCTTCTACCTTCTGATTAATTAAAGCAAATTCTTGATCTAGATTGAGTTCAACTTTAAAATTTGGTGGTTTAAACTCAGCTACACGAAACTCTCCGGTAATTTCTTTCCCATTCTTACCCTGAGCTTGAATTGTATAGTATCCCAAAGGCTGAGTTTTGTTGATGGGTAATTCAACAGAAAAAGTACCAAATTCATTCGTCGTTTTCGTACCTAAATCTGTTTTTTGTCCATTGGAATTTATCAGAGTTAATTGATAAGCAGCATTCTTATCCTGTTGGATAACACCATTTTGCAAATAATCAGCAAAACCAGTCAACCAAGCTTTTTCCCCTGGCTGATATAATTGTCGATCAGAAAATATCACTCCCCGTGATCCTGGTTTCCCATCATTCCAATCTGCATAAATACCATAACCATAAGCACCACTATATTCTTCAGTTCGTGCAAACGCCCAATCTTGATTTTCTCGCGCAATTACTAACAACTGTGGTGGACTTACAAAACTTTGCTGACCATCAAAACATTGCTGTAAATTTTCCTTTGTTAACCTCAAACTTCCATTTTCATCAGTTTGACCCGCAGCACAAGATACAGGTTGGGGACGAGATTTCGCCTCTAACTTTGATGGATAAATTTGAATATCAGCAGCTTGCACAGGCGAACCATCAGCAAGATGATGTACTCTGATCAAACCCGCATCAGGAAACCACTGACTAAATACACCCAAATTAGTTAACTGTACCAATCCATAAGTAGTGTGTTCTCGCCACACATCCTTACCATTTTCCTGATATTTATTAGTCCGCGCCTGTACTCCATAAGCTAACATCCCAGTAGCAGAATTTAGCTTTTCTCGCAAAGGAACATTGACCTCAAGCGGCTGATTTTTCTTACTTGCTACCTTGAAACTTTGCCAATTAGAAACTTTCGGTAATAAATCATTATTATCACCTTTAGGATAAGCAGAATTGAAATAAACTAAATCCGTCGGTTCCACTACCCGATAAGCAGCTTTGTACTTTGCTTCAGGAAGATTCACCGTCGCAATATTGAGTTGTAAATCTTTACCCACAGGAAAAATATTTAAACCATCAGGAACCCAAATATCTCCTGCCAAATCTCCACTATTATATCTAACCGTAACTGGTTTACCTAAACTTTGTCCAAATTGGTCTTTGAGATTTCCACCAATCGTAATTGTATAACTAGTAGTTGGTTCTAAAGCATAAGGATTGATACTAATAATCTTGTCTTTATCGTTAACTTGAAGCAAACGCGCAATTGATTTTGGTGCTGGATTAACTTTAATATTTTCAATCGCCGTATCTGCAACCAAGCCATTGTTAAACTCTAACTGCGGACTACCTTTCACAAATCTACCATAAGCCCCCGCAGCATCTGGTTGTCCATAAAACTTAATTCCCTGAAACGCCAAAGGTGCATAGGTACTCACCTTACTCACAAACGGTTTATCACTAGCTAAATTACCATAAACTGGACGTATACCCTGCTCAAATTCTAAACGGTAATTTTTAGCCTTTTCTAAACTTTGTTGCGGTACAAGATTATAAATCCAACTCTGTGCCGAAGGGTCGAATTTTTCTAGAGGAGCTTGATTTTCTCCTGGTTTATCCTTCTTTGCTAATTCAACTTTTAAACCCACACCTTTATTTTTACCATCAGGAATTAAATGTACATGTTCTTGTACTGAAGCCAAATCCAATTCCACATTAGAAGTAACTTGTAAACTCGGTTGTAAATCAATCGGTTCAATCTCAGAATTTTCCACCGGATTTTTCCCAGGTAAATTAGTGATTTTAATCGGCTCTGTATTAAAACTCCAAACCAAATCCTTCTCCAACCGATGATTTTTTAAATCAGCCAAACCAGCCTTGAGAGTAACTTGAAATCTTGTCGCCTTTGGCAAAGCTTTATCAGCTTGAAATCCTACCATCCGCGGCGTTAAAAAACGAAACTGTCCCGGTAAACGCGGCTCAATTGCAAACTTTTGTAATAAATTCTGCTGTTCAGAACTATCCAAACTCTCAACCGGAATTAAAGCTTCCTTAAATCGAATCCGAACTTGATTCAAAGGTGCAGCTTCTCCAATTGGACTAATTTGTTCAATCCATTCTGGTAACTTCGGTAAAGGTAAAGCCCCAACCTCCGGTAATCTTTCTTTACCAGAATTAATACCAAGTATATTACACCCTGCTATTGTGATGATTAACGTGAGGAATAGCAAGAATTTTATAAAAATTTTTCTACCCATATATAAGCAAAAGATTGATAGATAATACCCATCTTCAAAGTGCAGAATAATGATTTATATTGATACACTAAGATAACTGTTTGTTCCAGGAAAGTCCTACAAGTTTTAAAAAATTAATAAACCGCAGAGACACAGAGAACACAGAGAAGAAAGTAACAGAGGTGAGCAATTAGCAAATAAGTCTCCATTCCTCTTCCTCTGCGTCCTCTGCGTCCTCTGTGGTTTAATCAAAAAAATATTTATTACAACTTAGAAATATTTCCCGAACAAACTGTAATCACCACGCAACAATTAATATAATTTGTCCCAGGTAGAGGATTGGCTGATGAAAAAAGCAAAGAGATTGCTAATCCCCATCAAGCAGAAAATTTTGCATCAACTCAACCGCAAAACCAGCAAAGTCATCCTAACTTTATTATTTATCTGTTTTCTGATCCGCTCAACACCCTATTTAGTCCCAATCCGTGCCAATGATATTTTACAAACACAACTAGCATTAGAATTTAGCGATCGCAATGGATTACAATTAGGAACAATCCTCACCCGTGACCAAGAACATACAGCAGTACTACCACTTGATCAAGTTTCTCCTCAATTTATCCAAGCAATCTTAGCTGCTGAAGATCGCCAATTTTATCATCACGGCGCGCTTGATCTCAAAGCTATTGCTCGCGCTGTCAAGGATGCTATTCAAACCAAAAGAATTGTTTCCGGTGCTTCTACAATTACCATGCAACTTGCACGGATGCTAGATAACTCTCCCCGTAACCTGTCAGGTAAAGTTCAGGAAGTTTGGTTAGCTTGGCGATTAGCAGCAGGAATGAGTAAAGATGAAATTCTTGCTGGTTATATCAATCGTTTACCAATGGGCGGTAATGTTTATGGTGTGGAAGCTGCTGCTCGTACCTATTTTTCTATATCGGCAAGTGATTTGAACCTGGCTCAAGCTAGTCTTTTAGCTGCTATTCCTAATAATCCCACTTATTTTGACCCACTGCAACATCAAGAACGCCTCAAACAACGCCAAAAATATGTTCTGAATCGGATGGTAGAGGATGGGTATATTAAAGATAATGCGATCGCCCAACGTGTATATAATGAAGAAGTTGTCTTTCAGTCGCGCCAAAAAGGAATTTTTGCTGCACCACATTTTTTGTTTTGGCTAGCAAGTCAGCAAAATACCCCATCACCCAATCACAAAAACTCTATTCGCACAACAATAAATAAGTCTTTACAACAATTTGTCGAAGCACAGGTACAACAAGTACTTTCTTCCCTGACTGCGAATAATGTTTACCACGCAGCTGCTTTAGTTATAGACAACCGCACTGGCGAAGTTTTAGCCTATGTCGGTTCACCAAATTATTTTGATGAAACAAAGTTGGGGCGTAATGATGGAGTACAGGCGCTACGTCAACCAGGCTCTACCCTCAAACCTTTTTTGTATGAATTAGCTTTAGAAAAAGGTATAATTCGCCCGAATACTATTTTGGCAGATGTTCCTGCATTCTACGCCATTCCCGGTGCAAAAGTTTACAATCCCACAGATTACAACAAAAGTTTTCTCGGTCCTGTGCGGGTACGAATAGCGTTGGCGAATTCTCTGAATGTCCCAGCAGTGAGAGTGTTAGAAAAGGTTGGTGTAGAGAGTTTTTTAAGTCGTTTACATGAATTAGGATTTGCACATTTAAATCAAACCCCAGAATATTATGGACTTGGTTTAACTTTGGGTAGTGGCGAAGTAAGTTTGTGGGAACTAGCTCAAGCTTACCTGATAATGGCAAAAATGGGAGAAAGTACGCCATTATTAACTACATTTTCCGATTCTTCAATCCAAAATCACGCCACGTGCTACAACGGAACGCCACGTGCTACAACGGGGGGAACCCCCGCAACGCAGTGGCTCGGAAACCTCCGCAACGCAGTGGCTCCTAAATCAATAGACGCTTCTGCGGTTTCTCGCAGAGTAATCCAAAATCCGACGACATGGCAATTAATCACTGATATGCTCAGTGATAACCATGCCCGTGCAACAGCTTTTGGTGTAGACTCGGTGTTAAATTTACCCTTCCCAGTAGCTGTAAAAACAGGCACTTCTTCTAATTTTCGCGATACCTGGACTGTTGGCTTTACTGCTGATTACACAGTCGCTACCTGGGTAGGTAATTTCAATGGTGAGCCGATGCGGCAGGTATCCGGCGTTACTGGAGCCGCACCCCTATGGAACCGGATTATGTTGCACTTACATGAACACCATCAACCCGCTAATTTTCCAGTTCCAGAAGGGTTAGTAGAATTACCAATTTGTGCGATTTCTGGGTTAAAACCAACACCAGATTGTACATCTGTAGTTCAGGAATATTTTTATCCAGAAGATATTAGCGCTTACAAACAGCAAGATAATTTCACTTTATCTAGTCAATATAATGATTGGTTAGCCAAACAACCACAGTCTAACTTTGGTTCTGGTAAACTGAAAATCTTGTTTCCTCGCAATGAAGATTTATTTTTGCTGTTTCCTGGTGAAGAAGGACAACAAAAATTAGAGTTCAAGCTAGCAGGAAGTTCATCTGAGTCTGTAGAGTGGTGGTTGAATGGCGAAAAACTGACGACAAGTTCAACGAAGTCTTTGTTTTGGTATCTACATCCCGGTAGCTGGACTTTGTCAGTTAAAAGTGGTGAACTGACTGATAGAATCACTTTTCAAGTGGAGTTAGCTAAGACTACACCAAAACGTCGAGGCTTTTCTGTTGTGAATTCTCAGATCAAGAGCGATCGCCAATAATCTATTATTTTAAGGTTTGTAGTAAGGACTTTAGTCCTTTCTTGAGGACTAAAGTCCTCACTACGAACTTAACTGATTTATTTTCACCGACTTACTCACTTACCATAAAAACGTTACTATCCTTACAAAATCAACTTTATTTCATCGTTTTTCCGGAAACAGACCTTCAGGAACGGATGATATACATTAAGGATGAAGATTTTAAGTTCATCCACATCTGTAGGTATAATCCTGTTGCCAGACACAGTAGTACCATAATCCGCCTCAATATCCATAGCTAAGACAGATGCGGTAACTTAAGCAGAGTATTTACTATTGATTTTGAGATTTATTTAGTTAAAATTACTGTTCTATTCAAAAAAAACAAGGTGAGTACAATGACAACTACACAAACTGAGTTAAACAAAAAAGCACCCAAATCCACAAAGAGAAAACAGTCTTTTCGCAATGTGGATATTGGTACTCCTTTAAAACCAGTACGCCAACGCCAGAAAAATCAGCAATACGAAGCACTCAGCGACTGGTCACATGCTAGTTAATATCTTGGTAGTTGGTCAAGTGTCCCTAACTAGTACGCAGGTGTTGCAGTCATCGCTAACCAAAAACTTAACACCAAAATTAGCAAGCCGATTTTGACAAATAAATAAATGATGTTTTCAGGTATGGGAATATTATACATAGGTTTTACCCCCTTTCCTGCTCATAGCTTTGAAGAGTTTGTAGTAAGGACTTTAGTCCTCATAATGAACTCTCGAAAACTTATATTTTTATTCTCTCCTAAAATTGAATCGAGCAAAATCTAAAGTAAAGCTTCAGTAAAAATATTTAATATATTTACATATAGCAATCCGAAATCATTAGTGAATCACAAGCTAATCAGGCGATCGCCCACAAGTCCGCAAGTAAACTGCGCGGCTCATAGCTGAAGTCTAATGGCACAGGTGCAAAATTTAAACTAGCTTATACGAGTGCCATTTTCTACAACAATATTCGGTTCTAATAAAATTGTGCCATTTGTCTTACAGGCAGCAGCCAAGACTAATACTTCGGATTTTATACCAGCTACTCTTTTCGCCGGGAAATTGACAACAGCGATTATCTGCTTTTCTATTAATTCCTCTTTTGTATAGTTTTGAGTAATTTGTGCAGAACTAATCTTTTGTCCGAACTCGCCAAAATCTATACTCAGCAAGTAAGCTGGTTGTTTTGCCTTAAGGTTATCTGTAACTTCAATAATTTGACCCACTCGAATATCTACTTTCAGAAAATCAGCAAAAGTTATCTCTTCTAAAGTTGTTAAAATCGATTTCTTTGTTTCCATCACTATATTAAACTTGTACTCTGCGAAAATACCATAACTCTTCACGACTCAATACTGCTCAAGGTTTCGCCTCAATCAAGATGCAAATAATCTGCACAATGACTAATTAATTTAATATTTTGTAATATTTTTCTAGACGTAGGCATAGAGAAAAATCAAACATTCCATTGATAAATATCTATGATATGGCATTCCTAAATTATTCGTATTTAATTAGTACCCCAATGACCAATCATTCCGAGCAGGGTACAAGAAAGCGGATGACCCATAACTAATGATTAATGACGCTCCTAACGAGTTAACTTAATATTTATTGAACTAAACATAGATTTTGATTTATCAATATCATAAAATATCAAATATTCCACATGTCACAAACTATGTTCCGACTGCATATATAAACTTTTACTTATCTTAATAATCCAATATTTATTTCAGAAAAATGCTTTGAGAAGTAACCATTTTGCCTTCAAAAGCTGTAAGCTATTTTCATCAGACTTAATTATTGTTTAATGATTGTTTCAGTAAGATACACACGGCTGTATTTGCGAATACAAAATTTTTACAAGGGGTTTCCGTCGCCTTTCTTTGAACAATAAGGGCTGAAGTAAATCACCATACATAGTTTTAAATCGGTTTTCCTTGTATAAGAAACATCAACTGTTTCCTGTACCAATTTTTCATAAATAAAAAAAAGAAATTCGCTCAAAGGAGATACATATGTCAGACTTTTTGAATCAAATCTCTCGTCGCAAATTTATAGTTACAGCTACTGCTTCTGCGGGTGCTGTATTTCTCAAAGGTTGTTTAGGAAATCCACCGGAACCAGGTGGGGGAAGTGCTCAAACCCAGTCAGCAGCCCAACCAGTCGCTAATATTAGTCCGGAGTTAGCACCAGAAACAAAAGCAGTCAAACTCGGATATATTCCGATTGTCGAATCAGCACCTTTAATTATTGCCAAAGAAAAAGGCTTCTTTGCGAAATATGGCATGACTGACGTTGAACTTTCCAAACAAGCTTCTTGGGGTTCAGCACGAGATAACGTCGAAATTGGTTCTGCTGGTGGTGGTATTGATGGTGGTCAATGGCAAATGCCTATGCCACATTTAATTACAGAAGGTTTAATCACCAAAGGTAATCAAAAAATTCCCATGTATGTGTTGTGTCAGTTAATTACACACGGAAATGGAATTGCGATCGCCAACAAGCATATCGGAAAAGGTGTGAGTTTACAACTCGCTAGTGCTAAATCTCTGTTTACTCAACTTAAATCATCAACTCCCTTCACCGCAGCATTTACTTTCCCCCACGTCAATCAAGATTTATGGATTCGTTATTGGTTAGCTGCTGGTGGTATCGACCCAGATGCAGATGTCAAACTGTTGACAGTACCAGCAGCCCAAACCGTCGCCAACATGAAGACAGGTACAATGGATGCTTTCAGTACAGGCGACCCCTGGCCCAATCGACTCGTCAGAGATAAAATCGGCTTCATGGCTGCATTGACAGCAGAAATTTGGAAGAATCACCCCGAAGAATATTTCGCCATGCGTGCAGATTGGGTTGACAAAAATCCCAAGGCAACTAAAGCAATACTCAAAGGGATTATGGAAGCACAGCAGTGGTTAGATAAGTTTGAAAACCGCAAAGAAGCAGCGGCAATTTTGTCTGGACGTAACTACTTTAACCTTTCCGCAGATATCCTTGCGGATCCATTCCAAGGTAAATATGACATGGGAGACGGTCGCAAAATAGATGATAAATCAATGGCAGCATACTATTGGAAAGATGGAAAAGGAAACGTTTCTTACCCCTACAAGAGTCATGATTTGTGGTTTATTGTCGAGAACATTCGCTGGGGTTTCTTACCAAAAGATTACTTAACAAAAGCCAAAACCTTAATTGATAAAGTCAACCGCGAAGATATTTGGAAAGAAGCAGCAAAAGAAGCAGGAATACCAGCGGCAGATATCCCCACAAGTACATCACGTGGCGTCGAAGAATTCTTTGATGGGGTGAAGTTTGATCCAGCCAAACCAGAAGAATATTTGAAAAGTTTGAAAATCAAAAAAGTCAGTGTTTAAGTTAGTTGTTACTTGTTCTTTGTAGTTGTTAGTTGTTAGTATAAAAAATTATTACTCAGCACCAACTATCAACTAACAAGCACCTTTTACTATCCTCCAAGCATCAACAAAGAAAGGAAAAAATCAATGACAGTAGCTAGCAGACGCCGTAATAATGCAAATTTGGATAATGGCTTAATATCTCGCCTCCAAAAACAATTTCCTGAACTGATACCTCCTGCTATTGCTATTATTGTTTTTCTTGCGATTTGGCAATTATTTTGTTCAATTCCGGGAGCAACACTACCAGGACCAATACAGGTGATTCAAGACACCTGGATACTAATTATGTATCCCTTTTATGATAAGGGTGGTATTGATAAGGGTCTGTTTTGGCAAATTTGGGCAAGTCTCCAACGAGTTGCAATTAGCTACACCTTAGCCGCAATAGTTGGTATTGCAGTGGGCATTGTCATCGGGATTAATAAAACAATGCACAAAGCTTTAGACCCCCTGTTTCAGCTATTAAGAACCGTACCACCTTTAGCTTGGGTTCCCATTTCTTTAGCAGCTTTAAGACAAAACGAACCTGCTGCATTGTTCGTGATTTTTATCACCGCTATTTGGCCAATTTTAATTAATACTTATGTAGGTGTTACCCAAATTCCCCAAGACTACAACAACGTTGCTAAAGTTCTGCAACTCAATAAGAAAGATTACTTTTTGAATATTCTCATTCCTGCTGCTTTACCCTACATTTTCACAGGTTTGAGAATTGCCATCGGTCTTGCTTGGTTAGCAATTATTGCTGCGGAAATCGTCATGTCCGGGATTGTGGGAATTGGCTTTTTCATCTGGGATGCTTATCAAAATAACAACGTCAGCGAAGTCATACTAGCCTTGTTTTACATTGGTATCGTCGGTCTGTTGCTAGATAAACTCATGGCTTGGATTCAAACACTAATTTTGCCAGCAGAACAAAAATAATTAATTATCAATGGTCAATGGTCATTAGTCATTAGTAAGAAAACATGACAAATGACCAAGAACAAATAACAAATGACAAATGACTAAGGACAAATAACAAATGAGTGTATTCGTTGCTGTTGACCAAATTGATAAGGTTTTTAATCTCACAGGCGGTGGACAATATATTGCTCTCAAAGGTATTGACCTCCAAATAAAAAAAGGCGAATTTGTTTCCTTAATCGGTCACTCTGGTTGCGGTAAATCCACCTTATTAAATATGATTGCAGGTTTGGATTTGCCAACAGAAGGTTTAGTCACTTTAGAAGGGAAACGCATCACCAAACCAGGGCCAGATAGAATGGTGGTGTTTCAAAACTATTCTCTATTACCTTGGCGAACAGTCAGAGAAAATATCGCCTTAGCAGTAGATTCTGTGATGACCCATTTACCTGCGGGGGAGCGTCGGGCGATAGTAGAAAAACATATTGACATGGTGGGTTTGCGTCCCCATGCCGAAAAACCTCCGACAATGTTATCAGGAGGACAAAAACAACGAGTTGCGATCGCTCGTGCTTTAGCCATTCGCCCCAAGTTACTATTATTAGATGAACCCTTTGGTGCTTTGGATGCCCTCACACGGGGTAACTTGCAAGAACAATTAATGCAAATCTGCGAAGAAAACGAAGTCACCGCCGTCATGGTGACACACGATGTAGACGAAGCAGTGCTGCTATCTGACAGAATAGTCATGCTCACCAATGGGCCAGAATCAAAAATTGGTAACATCCTGGAAGTAGACATCCCCAGACCCCGTAAACGGATGGAAGTAGTTGAACATCCCAGCTACTACAGTTTACGCAGTGAAATGATTTACTTCCTCAACCAACAAAAACGTATCAAAAAAATTCGGGCGCGCAAAACCACAGTTGTTGCCAAGCACGGTTTAGAAAAAGTCAATCTCGAAATCGGCTTTGTACCTCTGACAGCTTGCGCCCCCTTAGCAATAGCCAAAGAAAAAGGCTTTTTTGCCAAACACGGCTTAGATGATGTAAACTTAGTCCGCGAAACCAGTTGGCGTGGTATCGTCGATGGCATTAGCGGTGGATATTTAGACGCAGCCCAAATGCCCTCTGGGATGCCGATGTGGTTAACCCTGGGAGGATATGATAACCAACCCCTCCCAGTGGTTACTTCCCTCACCATGACACGCAATGGTAACGCCATCACCCTAGCAAAACGCTTTTACGACCAAGGTATCCAAACCGTTGCCGAATTTAAACAATACTTGAAGAGTACCCGTACCCAACGGCACATCATGGGAGTGGTACATCCTTCCTCAATGCACAGTTTACTATTACGTTACTGGCTAGCGGCTGGAGGTGTTGACCCCGACGCAGATGTCGATATTAAGACCATTCCCCCAGCCCAAATGGTAGCCGACTTACAAGCCGGAAGTATTGACGGTTATTGTGTAGGCGAACCCTGGAACTACCGCGCTGCTTCTGAAGGTAGTGGTTTTACCATCGCCACCGACTTAGAAGTTTGGCTAGGACACCCAGGTAAAGTGTTGGGCGTACGGGAAGATTGGGCGACTGCATATCCCAACACCAATATTGCCCTCACAAAAGCATTACTAGAAGCTTGCTATTACTGTTCGCGTCCAGAAAACAGCGAAGAAATTCGCCAAATCTTAGCGCGACGGGAATATGTCAGCACCGATATGGAGTATATCCAAATCGAAGATCCCAATAACGCCACTTGTGATTTAGAACATCCGATGCGGGAATATGCTCACCACCAATTTTACGGAGAGTCTGCCATTAACCGCCCCAGTCGCACAGAACAAGTATGGATTATGACCCAACTAGCGCGTTGGGGTGAAGTACCTTTCCCTAGAAATTGGGTAGAAATCGTGGAACGTATATGTCGAGTCGGTGTGTTTAGTACCGCTGCTCGCGAATTGGGTATGGACATCAATTACACCCGTCAGCCAATCAAGCTGTTTGATGGCACTAACTTTAACGCCGATGACCCCATCACCTATCTTAATAACCTCAAAATTAAACGCGATTTCTCAATTGCTGAAGTAATTCTCGACACTCCAGTTAGGAGAGTAGCCTGATTTTGGAGACAAGAAATTTTAGATTTTAGATTTTGGATTTTAGATTGAAATCAAATCCAAAATCCAAAATTCTTCCCGATCCCCGATCCCCTATCCCCTATCCCCTATCCACCATGCAAAACCGTAACTTTACAATTACCGACACCACTGCAAATACCCTGGGAACACCCCTAGTAACTGCAACTTCTAATCGTCAACCTTACTTAGAAATTAAAGACGTTAGCAAAGTTTATCCCACAAAAAACGGCCCTTTTACCGTATTGGATGGAGTAAATCTCAACGTTGGTGAAGGAGAATTTATTTGTGTTATCGGTCACTCTGGCTGTGGTAAATCTACTCTCCTCAATATGGTATCGGGTTTCAACCATCCCACTGATGGACAGGTACTATTAGAAGGCAAAGCCATTACTAAACCCGGGCCAGATAGAATGGTGGTGTTTCAAAACTATGCCCTATTACCTTGGCGGACTGCTTTTGAAAATATTTATATCGCAGTGAATGCGGTTTATCCTAACAAACCGGAAGCAGAAAAATCAGCAATTGTCAGAGAACACCTAGCCATGGTGGGACTAGGTGACGCCATGGACAAAAAACCCCCGCAAATGTCAGGTGGTATGAGACAACGGGTTTCTATTGCTCGTGCTTTGGCAATTCGTCCTAAAGTCTTGATTTTAGATGAACCTTTTGGGGCGTTGGATGCGATTACCAAAGAAGAGTTACAGGAAGAATTGCTGAAAATTTGGAATGAAAACCGCTGCACGGTGTTGATGATTACTCATGACATCGATGAAGCCCTATTTTTAGCGGATAAGTTGGTCATGATGACCAATGGTCCCCGCGCTAAAATCGGCGAAGTCATGGAAATTCCTTTCCCCCGTCCCCGTGACAGATCCCGAATTATGGAAGATCCGCAGTATTATAAATTGCGTAACTATGCCCTAGATTTCCTCTTTAACCGCTATGCCCACGATGATGTAGGATAGCCATAGATCCTCGACTTCACAGAAGAAGTCGGGGATCTGAATATCTGCAATTTAACTCATAGATTTCATAGATAATTAACTATATCTATACTCTTTGAATCCCAATTCCTGACGATACATAGACTATATATTTATTAAAGCTATCTAAATATTTATTTAAGAAATGTTGCCTAAAGATTAACTTTTAAGGCACTAAAAGTTGTATGCTATTTTTATCGAATTAAATAGATACGTTTTACGCCAATACGGTTGGTGATAAGCCCAAAATCCTTTGTACCAGACGCGAAATTTCGCGTCTCTACAGATCTGAACCGTATTGCGTTTTACGCATAACAGAGGTTTTTGGGAACGTCAGCAAATTTACAAAACAAATTAAACTGCGGAAGTCTGTTTTTTTAATCTGAACTCAACGTAACTTTGCACTTGTTATTGAAGCAAGTTATCTTGAAACAAGAAATAAATTATATTTCTTGTTAAGTTTTGCTGGCAATCAATACAATATCCGGCTTTTAACTCACCTTTGAGAGATTGGAGTCATCCATGAAGTTGTGCAACATAATCTTTCAATAAAATGTTTTTACAAAAACCATAAATATCACAATACAGTTCGGAGCAATACTACTCGGTTAATGATTTTTTGTCATAATTTGGCCATGTAGAGACATTGCAGTCCAATGTTTTTACATGATTTAAATATCAATCCATTTGTCTTATCCGAGCAGTATTGCGGTTTGGATAAGAGCAAAAAACTTGTGTAGAGACTGTAAATTTACTGTCTTTACACAACAGAATCGTGTCGAAAATCCTTAGCTTACTTTTTGTCAAAACTGGTCAAAACTAGTCCAAAATCATCACTACTAATTACCTCACAAAACAGATACTTGATCTCAATTACATAGGTAAATCCGCTGTTGATTCATTTTGGCATAGTTGAATGCTCAATTAAGGCTGGAAGTTTGTGACTTTAAAGTTCTATTGTGATTAAAATCCCCATCCATGCAACTGACTAATACTATCCATTTCCGAAATTTACGCGGCGATCTTTTTGGTGGTTTAACTGCTGCAATTGTTTCTTTACCATTGGCGTTAGCCTTCGGAGTCGCCTCTGGTGCTGGGCCTGTGGCTGGTCTTTATGGTGCTGTTTGTGTCGGGTTTTTTGCAGCTCTGTTTGGAGGTACACCAACTCTCATTTCTGAACCAACTGGGCCGATGACCGTAGTCATGACTGGAATTGTCAGTACGATGACTGCAAGTAACCCAGAAAATGGCTTGGCGATCGCATTTACTGTAGTGATGCTAGCAGGAGTATTTCAAATCTTATTTGGCATATTCAAGCTAGGGAAATATATCACCCTCATGCCCTACAGCGTGATTTCAGGCTTTATGTCTGGGATTGGAGTCATTTTGATTATTTTGCAAATTGCTCCTTTTGTCGGACAGCCTAATCCCAAAGGTGGGGTACTGGGGATGGTGCAAAACCTGCCCCAACTGCTATCAAATATTAATCCCATCGAAACCATTTTGGGAGTGCTGACACTGGCAATTATTTTCTTAATGCCATTGAAACTAAAGCGCTATGCTCCTCCGCAATTAGTCGCATTAATTATCGGTACTGTAGTTTCCCTGATTTTCTTTGGTAATGCAGATATCAGACGCATTGGTGAAATTCCAATGGGGCTGCCAGAATTACAAATGCCCACCTTTACCGCCTCCCAAATTACCATCATGATCATTGATGGGGCAATGTTGGGAATGCTGGGATGTATTGATACTTTGTTAACTGCTGTAATTGCAGACAGTTTGACTCGCACCGAACACAAATCTGACAAAGAATTGATTGGTCAAGGTATTGGTAACTTGGTTTCTGGTTTGTGTGGTGGGCTGCCTGGTGCAGGTGCCACAATGGGAACTGTGGTAAATATTCAAACAGGAGCAAAAACAGCTTTATCTGGTTTAACTCGCGCGATTATTTTGCTAGTTGTGGTCTTGTGGGCTGCGAATTTGACCGAAACTATTCCCATGGCGGTGTTAGCAGGTATTGCACTCAAAGTGGGTATTGATATTCTCGATTGGAGTTTCCTCAAACGCGCTCATCAAGTATCCCTGAAGGGAACAATCATTATGTACGGGGTGATGTTCCTGACAGTGTTTGTAGATTTGATTGTCGCTGTTGGCGTTGGGGTGTTCATTGCTAATATCTTGACTATTGAGCGTCTTTCTAGTTTGCAATCTGAGAAAGTTAAGACTATTACTGATGCAGATGATGCGATTGTTTTGAACGAACAAGAAAAGCAGTTGTTAGATCAAGCCAATGGACGTGTACTGCTGTTCTACTTGAGTGGACCAATGGTTTTTGGAGTTTCCAAAGCGATCGCTCGTGAACATAATGCCATCAAAGACTGTGATGTCATAATTATGGATTTGAGTGACGTACCTTTATTAGGTGTGACAGCTTCACTTGCAATTGAAAATGCTATCAAAGAAGCAGTTGAAAAAGGTCGCCATGTATTTATCGTCGGTGCAACTGGCAAAATTAAGCGACGCTTAGAAAACTTAGGGATTATGCAACTCTTACCTCCACAGCACCTACTTATGGATCGTAAAGAAGCACTTCAACAAGCAGTTGTTTTAGTTAATGGTTACGCAGGTGAGACGAGTACTTCTACAAGCACCAGATATCCAAACGATTTTGGTGACACTGCTGTAGTTCAGTAGTACCTAACTAACCAAACCACATAGGACGCAAACAGTAGCGTGAACTACACAGACCCCCGATTTTTCTCAAAAGTCGGGGATTTTTATCTTTCAAAGAAATCGGAACATGACTATCAAAATGTGAAGCTATAACTTAGTGATTTCAATACTAAATTATGAGTACTTTGCAAAAAAGTTTAAACAGTTTAATTATTACAGGTTTACTTTTTATCAGTCCTATCTATACAAATACTCTTGTTCGCGCTCAATCTTCTCAAATCTCTACTTCTCACGCAAGTGTAAAGATTCTCACGAAAGATGAGTTGTATTTTGGTTTATCTAAACCAGGAGGAAAGACAGTATCTGAGGCTGAATGGCAATTATTTTTGAACCGTGTGATTACACCTCGCCTCCCAGATAGACTCACTGTGATGGATGTTTATGGACAGTATTTAGACCATTCTGGCAAACTAACCAAGGAAAAAACAAAGCTAGTTATTCTAATTTACGAAAATAGCCAGATTCAAAATCAGAAAGTTCAAGAAATCATAGCAAGTTATAAAAAGACATTTCAACAAGAATCTGTTTTACGTGTAACTAGTAGTGTCAAAGTATCTTTTTAACAGTTAACAGTAAAAGTTAATTGAAATAGAAGCAAATGAAATGGCAACATGAGAGAGATGCCAAGTAATCTATTCTCATGAACAATCTAGAACAAGCCCAGATAGAATACCAAGCTTTTATTCAAAAATTCCAAAGTGCTATTATTGCCACAGCTAATGGGCAAGGAATACCGAATGCAAGCTACACACCTTTTGTAATTGATGAGTTCAAGAACATCTATATATATATTAGTGGTCTGTCAACTCACACCCAAAACTTAGTTGTTAATCCCCGTGCTAGTGTAATGTTGATTGAGGACGAAGATAAAACAGAGCAAATTTTTGCCCGTCATCGGTTAACTTTTGAGTGTACAGCAACTTTGATCGAGCGTGACTCTAATACTTGGCATGAAATCATGAATAGTTTTTACGCTCGTTTTGGTGAAATCATGGAAGTATTGAGCGGCTTACAAGATTTTCGCATGTTCAAGCTGACTCCCAAAGAGGGACGCTTTGTAATTGGTTTTGGTGCAGCTTACTTTATTAGTGGTGATGACCTTAATCAACTAAAAGGTCGTTAGTAGGACTTACGCACTATACAAATTGGCTATTATGTGAACGATGATTGGTTCAAAACACAAGTCCGTTCGTTGAAAACACGAGTCCGTTCGTTGAAAACACAAGTCTGTTCGTTGAAAACATGAGTCTGTTCCTTGAAAACACGAG
>NZ_NAPS01000001.1:35041-39498 GCF_004323185.1 Westiellopsis prolifica IICB1 | reverse complement strand
AAAGCCATCATTACTCGGTTAAAATCGATAATACTCCCAGACAACCAAATATCCTTATGCACAGAATAGACAATTTGTACAGTGCGTAAGTTCTAATATCTTCTTTAGACAGTGTGATGTTGATCGAGGACGAAGATAAAACAGAGCAATTAAGAGGAACAGGGAACTCGTCACTATAAATAAATCATAATTTGTTACATTGCAAAAGCAGATGAATTGGTGAGGAGAAACATGGGTTTACAAATTCAAATACATTAGATCCCCAACTTTGTAGAACTTGCTGGGGATCTTTCTCTGTTGCTATTTACTTTGTGTCATTTTGTTTACTGTTTGAGCAATGGCTTTGGCGTCTTTACCGTCAAAGGTTTGCTCATCGCCATTATTCCAGGTAATGAAGCAGACAAATCGCCACGACATCTGCAAATAAAGATCACAAAATCGAATTTGACGAGCGTGAGTTAAATTTAATAAACCTCTTGTGGGTGTTTGACAAAGAATCGGTTGTGGCATCATATTTAATAAGACCTTTAATAAAGGTTGGGTAAGAGAGGCGTTGTCTACTTGGAGGTGGGAACGCCTCTCTTATTTGTATATTAATACGAATAATTCTTATTAGCAATACTTTTTTAGATATTTTTTCGTATTTTTCTATATTTATTATGCTGTTGAATATATCGAATAGGTTGCAGGAGTCATTAGTGCTGTCACAAATGTCTTGATGTTGATTGAGGGAGGGCGTAGACATGTGGCGGTTTATTGAAATGCGATCGCTTAATAAGACCAGCAAACTCTATTTCCAAACTTTAGAATCTGCCTAAATTGCCATTAAAATTCACAAATTTTAAATATATTTCTGGGTATTTCACCTGATATTATGGGGCAAACTGCGTAATTAGAACACGGAATTAAAATTATGGCGTTGTAGTTACTATATATATTTTTTTAGCAGTATTTAATTTTTAATATTCTTAAGGTGTTGGGATGACAAGCAACTCTAATGTTCAGCTAACAATTACTTTTAATGATCCAGACTTAGATGTAGAGGAACGTGATGAGGAAGCCCAGAAGCTATTAAATCAGATGAAAAGCTTGGATGAAGTTGAAAGTGTGAATCGCGTTCTTGATCCGAATCCACCAGAAGGTAATAAAGCACTCGGTGGATTTTTACTAGGAATACTTAGCGCTGAAGTAAGTCCAGCAAATTTCAAAAAACTGATGGGCTTTTTAGGCGATCGCCTTTCTGGAAAAGTAATCGAACTGGAAGTAGAAGCCAATGAGAAGAAACTCAAGGTGAAAGCCAGTAGTCAAGCTGAGTTAACAGCTGCAATTGAGGCTGCACAGAAATTTTTATCAATGTAGGTGAGATAACATGGCCAAGGTAGCATTGCTGATTGGAGTCAATGAGTATGAGCCTGGTTTAAATCCGCTACCCAGTGCAGTCAGAGATATTGAGGCGATGCAGCGAGTCCTGGCACACCCAGAAATCGGAGGCTTTGCAGAAACAGACATTATAATGCTACCAAATCCCCAACGGCAGGAGATGGAGGAAGCAATTGAGCATCTTTTTGCAGGTCGTCAGAAAGATGATCTAGTGCTGTTTTTCTTCTCAGGTCATGGTATTAAAGATGATACTGGTAGACTTTATTTAGCAACACGCACCACACGCAAAACTCCCAAAGGAGAATTGATTCGTTCATCCGCAGTTGCAGCCAGTTTTGTACATGAAAATATGAGTCGCAGTCGTTCTAAACGACAAGTTGTAATTCTAGACAGTTGCTTTAGTGGTGCTTTTGCTGAGGGTTTATCAGCTAAAGATGACGGGACTGTAAATATTCGCGAACAACTAGGAGGAGAAGGACGGGCTGTTCTCACTTCATCCAGTTCAACCCAATATTCCTTTGAACAAGAAGGTTTAGACCTCTCAATTTATACCCATTATTTGATTGAGGGTATTACAACTGGGGTGGCAGATTTGGATGATGATGATTTTATCTCAGTTGACGAGTTGCATGAGTATGCCAGCAGAAAAGTTGCAGAAATACAGCCAGCAATGAGGCCTGAAATCTATGCAATTCGAGAGGGTTTTAAAATTCGCCTCACAAAAGTTCCCTTAGTTGATCCTAAGCAGAAATATCGCAAAGAGGTAGCACGATACATTAAGCGTGGCGAGATTTCTTTTGTCGGTCGCTATACTTTAGACGTGTTAAAAAGTCGTTTAGGCTTGACTGATGAAGAAGCAACTGTAATTGAAAATGATACTTTGGCAATTTCTCGTCAGCAATTTAGGGAAAAGTTACAGCAGTATGAAAAAGCTTTCACTGACGCACTTCAGCAGCAACCAGCCATTAGTGAAAGTGACCTAAATGCGCTACGACAGAATCTTCAGCAAATTTTGGAACTTAGAAATGAAGATACCCTACCGATTGAGGCGCAAATTACTGCAAGCATTGAAGCCTACAAACAACACTTGCTACAGTATGAGCAAGCATTAGCTGATGCAATGCGACAGGAGTATCCTCTCAGCCAAATAACTCGTAGGCGCTTTCAGCAAATGCAGCAGGAATGGCAACTCCTAGAAGCAGATGTAGCTGCTATTGAAAGCCGTGTTAGTGCTGAGATTGAAGCGTATCGACAAAAATTAAAGCAGTATGAGCAGACATTTATCAGAGTCACACGACAGGAATATCCCTTAAGTCAATACAAGCGTAAAGAATTATTGCAGCAACAGCAAAATTTAGCTTTGCATTACCAAGATATTGCCTCAATTGAAGGTCGAATTATTGCTGAAATTGAAGCATATCGGCAAAAATTACAGCAGTATGAGCAAGCATTTATCACAGCAACCCAACAGGAATATCCCTTAAGGGACGCCAAGCGCAACGAATTACTACAGCAACGGCAAATCTTAGGTCTGAATCAGGAAAATATTGCCTCAATCGAAGCCCGAATTATTGCTGAAATTGAAGCATATCGACAAAAATTAAAGCAGTATGAGCAGATATTTACCAGAGTAACACGACTGGAATATCCCTTAAGTGATGCCAAGCGCAATGAATTACAACAGGAACAGCAAAATTTAGGTTTGCATAACCAAGATATTACCTCAATTGAAACCCGAATCATTGCTGAGATTGAAGCGTATCGGCAAAAATTACAGCAGTATGAACAGGTGCTGACTCAAGTAATTCAGCATGAGTATCCTTTAAAAGAGGAGATTCGCGAAGAATTAAGGCGGTTTCAGAAAGTCTTAGAACTAAATAATCAAGAAGTAGCAAAAATTGAAGAAAAAGTTGTTAGACAAAGAGAAGCAAATCAACACTCAAGTAATTCTCAACATTCAGATAATAATACTGTTAATTTGTCAAAAAGTGGTTATGGTCAAAAAACTCAAGTAATTCCGGATATACAGCCAAGTCGGCGACCTGCATTTCAGCGACGTGCATTTGTACCACTACAGTTTGTTATTCTAGTAGGATCAGTTCTAGGCGCTGGTTTATTTGGAACTTTATGGATGCTCAATGGAGGGATTTTTGGTAAGGAAGACAACGGGCCACGGACTCCCACAATTCCAAATACTCCCTCTGTGAAATTTGAGCCATCTGTTGTACCATCTACACCAAGCGATCGCCTGAATGTCATTCAAATTACAACTAATATCGAGTTAACAAACATATCATCTCCACAACAAGCGATCGCACCTCCTGGTAGTGTTTTGAAAATTATTAAACGTAAAACAACCACAACACAAGAGCAAAATTCAGATGAGTCAATCTCTTTGCGGGTATGCTCCGTTGGAGAGGGTATCACTTCAGCCACAAAGCCACCCGACCCGTTAACTCCTATAGATAGAAAACCTGTAGTGGAAGAGGGCAAAGTCTACACAATCAAATTATCCCAATATCAAAAATTATTGAATGGTAACTCTACGCCCTTAGCAGAAGGTGTTACTCAATGTGTGGAGCAGCCTCAGCGCGCACCTGCATCTGGCTCAACTCCATAATTCTCTAATCCAATACACTTGGGTTAGTAAACCGTATTGAATTCCAGTCCACTTCAGTGGAGTTAAGCTATTAGCCAAGAAATTTATTTCTTGGCGGAACATACCACAGATGCAAAATCTGAACTAACTTAACCTCATTAAGTTCGTAGTGTAGACGCTCGTAAGAGCGGCTGTAGGGTGGACTTGAGTCCTCAAAATAAGGGCGATTAATTTAATGTTTTTAGGACTTACGCACTATACAAATTGGCTATTATGTGAACAATGATTGGTTCAGAACACGAGTCCGTTTGTTGAAAACACGAGTCTGTTTATTGAAAACACGAGTCTGTTTATTGAAAACACGAGTCTGTTTATTGAAAACACGAGCCTGTTTGTTGAAAACACGAGTCCGTAGCGATCGCACTCGTAAAGCCATCATTACTCGGTTAAAATCGATAATACTCCCAGACAACCAAAT
>NZ_NAPS01000001.1:0-35011 GCF_004323185.1 Westiellopsis prolifica IICB1 | reverse complement strand
AGTCTGTTCGTTGAAAACACGAGTCTGTTCGTTGAAAACACGAGTCTGTTCGTTGAAAACATGAGTCTGTTCGTTGAAAACACGAGTCTGTTTATTGAAAACATGAGTCTGTTCGTTGAAAACACAAGTGCGTAGCGATCGCACTCGTAAAGCCATCATTACTCGGTTAAAATCGATAATACTCCCAGACAACCAAATATCCTTATGCACAGAATAGACAATTTGTACAGTGCGTAAGTTCTATGTCGTATTCTTTTTTCAAATTGGTATTACCTTAACCTCTCACTGATGTGGCGCAGCTTATTTTATCAGTGGTGATGATCTCAATAAACTAAAAGGTCGTTAAGAAGGAACAGGGAACAGAGAACTCGTCATATAAAGAAGTCATAATTTGTTACATTGCAAAAACAGATGAATTGGTGAGGATAAACATGCGATTTTTACTGTGGGGAGTCATTGCTAGCTTAGGAATTTTACCATTGCCAGCCCTCGCACAGGCACAAAAACAGGTATCTGATACCCAAGTAGCAGCGATGGTGGAAGCATTACGATTAGCTGCACCGAATACAGGTAAAGCCAATGATGGCTATTATAGTGATTGGCAAGTCAAGCCAGAAACCCTTAAGGGTTGGTCAAGAAATTGTTTGAAAAAAGAAGTTACGCCAACACAATTTGAAAATAATCCAGAATTGGCACGTCAAGTTATTTCATGTATTATGCAGCGTGAGTTGAATACTCAGTATGCAGCGAGCAAAAGTAATGAAATCGGTGCTGTACGTGGGGCTGCTTGTTGGTGGATGACTGGTAATTATACAGGCTGTAACAGTGGTTTTACTGCTGCTTATGTACAAAAAGTTGTTGGCTATTATCAACAACAGCGTTCTAAAACGTAAAAGGAAGTAAAAGGAAGTTCAAAAAAACGCCTGCGATTGAAATCGCAGTCTTATAGCAAAAGTCTGCTTTAAGCAGACTGTTTGATTTTGTGAAGTCGTCTGAAGACGACTTGTGCTACTAGCAAAGGGTTTAAACCCTTTGCTTTACGGTATTTTGAAAAAATTGGGATGCTCCCCTCATTACAAACGTATTAAAGTTGGTGTGGTTCGCGTATTTTGTCCGAAAAAATAACTCAGTTCAAAATTTGCAATTATTTTCCGCACAATATACTGAGTGATAAGTACTAGAACGCTTGCCAAACAGACTATAACGATTGTCGCGGACTTGTTCGTAAATGCGATCGCCTGTCCATTTTACCCCAGGTAAAGCCCGATACGCATCCACAAACACACTACCAAACGGTAATATACGGCCAATTTCTTCCGCCGCAGCGCTACCTTGCCAACGTTGTTCCGGCGCATTAGCATTAATCAAAATCACACCCAACTCACAATCTTCAGGTGTAATTCCCCATTCTTGCAGTGTTTGCTGATCTTGCATCGGAATGTAGCGAAATAGCTTACCTTTATCTAGATTTTCCAGCAGTTGTACCCAGGTAACGCAAAGATTGCAATTTCCGTCATAGATTATGTAGTAGTTCATAGTCATTAGTCATTGGTTATTAGTCGTTAGAATGTAGAGACGCAAAATTTCGCGTCTCTACTATCCACCAAAAGTAAGATATTGGCATTTTTAGCAAGAACAGACAAGAAAATTATACGGGTATTCGCTAAACTCTATTTTGGCAAGTAAGAGGTAGTCATGAGATATAAACTCTTGGGTAAAAGCGGGTTACGAGTATCTGAACTCTGCTTAGGAACCATGACTTTTGGTGAAGACTGGGGTTGGGGTGCGTCCCAAGATGAAAGTCGCAAAGTCTTTGATGCTTTTGTCGAAGCTGGTGGTAATTTTATAGATACCGCTAATGGTTACACTGATGGATCTAGTGAAAAGATTGTTGGTGAATTCATCGCTTCGGAACGGGAACGCTTTGTAGTTGCAACTAAGTATTCGTTTCCTGTGCAAATGAATAACCACAAAAACAACCCTAATGGTAGTGGGAATCATCGCAAAAGCATGATGGAGTCCCTAGAAGGGAGCTTAAAACGCCTCAACACTGATTATATAGATTTATTTTGGTTGCACGCTTGGGATTTTATGACCCCTATCGAAGAAATCATGCGTGCTTTTGATGACCTTGTACGTCAAGGAAAAGTATTATACATCGGTATTTCCGATGCACCTGCTTGGGTAGTTGCTCAAGCGAATACTTTGGCGCAGTTCCACGGCTGGACACCATTTGTCGCTCTCCAAATCGAGTATAATTTGTTGCAGAGAACTCCAGAGCGAGATTTACTACCAATGGCAAAAGCCTTTGACTTAGCTGTATTACCTTGGTCTCCTTTAGGTGGTGGCGTATTAACAGGTAAATACAATCAGAGTCAGGGTAATAGTAATGAACAAGGGCGACTTGCAACTACTGCTGGTGGAAATATTTCCGACCGTGCTTTAGCGATCGCCGAAGTTGTTACCCAAGTCGCCCAAGAAATTGGACGCACACCTTCCCAAGTCGCCCTGGCTTGGTTACGCGCTCAATCTGGTGTAATTATTCCTATTATTGGGGCGCGGAAATTATCGCAGATTCAAGATAATTTAGCTTGTGTTGACATTCATCTGTCACCAGAACATTTGCAACGTCTCAATCAAATTAGCCAAGTTGAACTTGGTTTTCCCCATGAGTTTTTGCAGAATGATCTGATACGCGATCGCCTCTTTGGTGGCACATTTAACTTAATAGACAATCACCATTCTTGATGTTAGTAGGGGCGTCTACTAGAATGCAATTATTTTATAGCGACAAGCTCAAAATACCATCTGTCGTCAGAGAGTTTCTTACAGCAGCGTAGAATCTGTACACTTGTCTTGTCGATCCAAAACAACAGAACTAAAAAAAGAGAGTTAGGACTATGGCTGATCAGCTTTCATCACGTCTTTATCCCAGTCGTATTGACCTTCCTGCTGATGCACGTGTCAAAATCGTTGAGCTCCTTAACCAAACTTTAGCCGCAACAACAGACCTCAAAACTCAGACAAAACAAGCGCACTGGAACGTCAAAGGAACCGATTTCTACCAACTGCATGAATTGTTTGATGAAATTGCAGGTGAGTTAGAAGAGTACGTTGACATGTTTGCAGAAAGAATCACCGCTTTAGGTGGTTATGCTTGTGGTACAGCCCGGATGGCAGCAGCTAATTCTATTTTGCCAGAATATCCAGTTGATATTTTGGATGGTATACAACATGTTACCGCCTTGGCAGACCGCTTTGCACCCTATGCTAAACATATCAGACAAGCGATCGACACAACCAATGACTTAGGTGATGCAGATACAGCCGATCTTTACACTGAAGTATCTCGCACAATTGACAAACGGCTGTGGTTCTTAGAAGCTCATCTGCAAGCAGCAGAAGTAAAATCAGAAAATGGTGCTACAACTGCTAAAACTAAAGAAAAAGTTGCTGTTAAATAATTAAGACTGTTTAGTTAATGATTAGGGGCGCACAACTGTGCGCCCGTATATTAATCAATAGACATCTGGTGAAATTAAATATACGTTATCCAGAATCCTGGTAGAGACGTAGCACTGCTACGTCTCTACATTCTTTTTCACGCCTATGTCTAATAGTTAACGAGGACGCAAAATTTACGCCCTCAACAATCAACTTTTTTTTAGGTACGTTATGCTCAGTGCAACGTACCATTTTTTATAATTTCTCCGTTGCTTGTAATTTCATGTAATTAGGATACAAAGAACAGTAACTTTTTGGTAACTACCTTACTTTTAAGTGTCTACTTTTCATTTGGAAGACATATACTCTAATATTGAAATAGGTAAAAACCAGGGTAAAAATAAATCAATCAGTAAATCATGCTTATGTTATTCAAATTTGATTAATAGTAATTTAACCTCTAGTGAAATATATGTCAAAACTGATTTTTTAGCAATATAGCGGTCTGTAAATTGTCAGTTATTCATTTAAATCACCGCATATTGCTCATTATCAAACTAGAAACTCAGAAATTTTTTGTACACAATAATTGGAGAAAATCGACCACTGATACACACAGATTAATAATGTGTTATGTGTTAAATTAATCTCCTTGTCTCCCTTGTCTTCCTTTCAATCAATTTACGGAGTAAATTATGGCTTCCAACACTAAAACCCATCTAATTCATGATAGAAATGCACGTGGTCGTACTCAAACAGGATGGCTCGATAGTTACCATACATTTTCCTTTGGTAACTTTTATGATCCTAATCGCATAGCATTTCGTTCTTTGCGTGTCATTAACGATGACCGGATAGTTCCTGGTGCAGGTTTTCCTACCCATGGTCATAAAGACATGGAAATTCTCACCTATGTCATAGAAGGTGCGATTGAGCATAAAGATAGTTTAGGTAATGGTTCAATCATTCGTCCAGGAGAAGCACAAATTATGAGTGCTGGAACTGGAATTTTACACAGCGAATTTAATCCTTCTGATACAGAACCAACCCACTTATTGCAAATTTGGATTATTCCCAATCAGCAAAAACTACAACCGAGATATGACCAAAAAGCTTTTCCTATTGAAGAAAGAAAAGGGAAATTACGCTTAATAGCAGCAAAAGATGGACGTGATGGTGCTGTGAAAATTTTCCAAGATGTTGATTTGTACACATCTGTTTTAGAAGCAGGTGATGTTGTGAATTACCATCTTTTACCTAACCGTTATGGTTGGTTGCAAATCGCCAAAGGTGTCGCCAAACTCAATGGTGAAGAACTCCGAGGAGGTGATGGTGTGCAAATGAATGGCGAAGAACGACTAGAAATTACCACTGATGTCGGTGCAGAAATCTTGTTGTTTGATTTAGGCTAAAAGGTAACAGTTCGTAGTGAGCGCTACCCTGCGGAAACGCTGCGCGTATAGCGCTCATTACCCAATAGGAATTGTAATCACAAACTCTGTACCCTTTTCTGATAATGAAATACATCGTAATGATCCGCTATGTTTTTCAGTAATGATCTGATAGCTAATTGATAATCCAATACCAGTTCCCTTTCCAATAGTTTTAGTAGTGAAAAAAGGATCGAAGATGCGATTTTGTATTTCTTGTGGAATTCCTGTTCCGTTATCAGCAATACGAATGATCATCTTGTCATTTCTACATTCAGAAATAATGCGAATTGAAGGATTTGGACAAAGACCATTTTCCCAAGCTTCATCTAAAGCATCAACTGCATTTGCTAAGATGTTCATAAATACCTGATTTAATTGACCTACAAAACATTTGACGCGAGCTATTTCACAATATTCTTTGATCAATGTAATTGGCGGACGATGAGTTTGTGCTTTGAGCCGATGTTGCAAAATTAATATAGTACTGTCTATGCATTCATGCAAATCCGCAGTTTTAAATTCAGCTTCATCTAAGCGAGAGAAGATTCGCAAAGAAAGGACTATTTGATGAATGCGTTCAGCACCTACTTTCATTGAAATCAGCAATTTGAGTAAATCTTCTACAAGATATTCAATTTCAATTTCTTCTAGCACATTTTCAATGTCTGGGTTTGGATCAGGGTAGTGTTGTTGATAAAGTTGAATCAAACGCAGTAGGTCTTTAATGTATTTATCAGCATATTCAATGTTACCGTAAATGAAGGAAACAGGGTTATTGATTTCATGAGCAACTCCAGCTACTAACTGTCCCAAAGAAGACATTTTTTCGCTTTGAATTAGTTGCAATTGAGTTTGTTCAAGTTCATGGATAGTCTGTTTTAAATCAAGATTTTTTTGCTGAATCTCTTGTGTTCTTTCCTCGACTTTTTGTTCTAAATTTTGGTTATACAATTCTAACTTTAAGTTGGCTTCACGCTGTTCTATTAAAAGTTGCTTTACCTGTTGAATTAACTTATTCAAAGAAATAGCTAATATCCCAACTTCATCTTCAGTAATGATTGGAACTTGCAAATCAAAGTTAAAGTTTTGTGTAACTTGTTTAGCAATAAAGGTAACAGCTTTCAAGCGGCGGGTAATTGTTTTAGCAATAAAAAATCCGACCACTGTGACAAGTATACCTCCTAATAAAAACAAAAATACCAACCGTAGCCAAAGCATTCTTTGAGCAGTTTCTAGTTGAAGAGTGGGATAAAGTACAGTTATAGCAATAGACTGACTTGCACCAACAAAAACAACATTTTTTGCTAAATATCTTTGATTATCAATTATGATTTTGACGGTAGATAAATCTGATGGTGGAGGCTGCCATTTGATATGTTTAACTTTTGGTAATGTTGTTGCAAATATGCTATTTGATTTAATAGCAACCAATTGTTTAGAAGAACCATCAGCCATTTTTTGTAACGAGTTATCGTTTAGTAAATGACCAATGATAATTCCTCCTATTAATTTTGTTGAGGATTTAACCGGATGAATTACAACTTGCAGGACTTTTTGATTGTCTTCCACACTTACTAAATCATTAAAACTAGCTCCACCACTAGCACTATTAGTAATTACTTGATCGAATAGCTTCGCTTGTATCAGTTCTGCTTGCCGTGTATCCAGTAAAATATTACCCTTGGTATCGACCACCTTAATCCAATCTAAATCCAGAGCAGTTCTGAGGGGTAATAAAGTTTGTAGGAGTTTTTGTTTATCCTGCTGTTCGATCGCCAAACGAATTGTATCTCGGTCGGCGAGCAAATTGGCTTGTGTTTCCAGACTTTCTTGCTCATACTGCAAATCTTGGTGAACCCGATCCGCAAAACTTGCGACTTCCTGACGAAGACTCTGCTCAAGAAAATCCGTAAACCAATGTCCAACAATGAATAAACACAATATAAATACACTCAAACATACGCACAGAAATGGCAGAATAATCTTCTGGCTGAGATTGAGTTGAAAGCGAAATGTCCGCATGATGGTTGCTGAGAGTTTAATTACTAGGAATAAAACCTTTATTTTGCAGTAGTTT
Organism: Westiellopsis prolifica IICB1; assembly: GCF_004323185.1. GTDB lineage: Bacteria > Cyanobacteriota > Cyanobacteriia > Cyanobacteriales > Nostocaceae > Pelatocladus > Pelatocladus prolificus_A. Next base: position 28,057 of record NZ_NAPS01000001.1, on the reverse strand, counting down.
GGTACCTTCACCGCTAAAGATAAAATTAATAAATTTTTCAGTGCTAGGTGAAGGTGCTTTATTCCAAATTAGTCCAATATGACGCACCATCTGATATTTACCGTTACTAAGGTTTTCTTTGTTCGGAGCAACACCATTGAGACTCAGGCGGTTGATTGGTAGTTGATTGTTCACAGAATAAGCAAAAGAAAAAGCACCGATTGAATAAGGAGTGCTTTGTAAAGCCTCTATTAATTCTCCTTCTTTACTTAAAATTACGGCTTTAGTTGTGGTTTTGTCTTTACCCAAATAATATTTTCGCAATAACTTTTTGGCAGATTCATCTTCAGGTCTATCTAATACCACAATTTGGGCATTAGGTCCGCCTAACTCTTTCCAGTTAGTAATTTTTCCGGCGTAGATTGATTTCAACTGATCTGTTGTTACATTGGTAACACCTTCAACGCTGTTGTGAGTAGCAACTATGAGCATATCTTTTGCCAATTCACGATATTGAATTTTACCGTTATCCTCTTCAGGCTTGAGTTTATGACTGCTACTAGCAATATCAATAATGCTATTTTTCTGTGCTGCGATCGCTCCTTCAGATTGGCTCACAGATATAAATTCAATCTTGGTAGTTTGATTTTGGGATTGATAAGCTTGTGCTAATAATTTCACAATCGGTACTGTGGAGCTAGAACCACCTATTTTGACGGTTGATTGAGTTTGTGAATTATTCTGGCTGGTGAGTTGACTCGAATTTGTTGTCGTAGTCGATTTGACAGAATTACAGCTGCAAAGCCCTAAAAAGATCATTCCTAAAATTACTGGAATCCTAATTATTTTCATGGATCAATACCAATAAATATCCTTAGTTTTGTGATTCTGAGTTTAAAGTACCCCAGCACCAAAGCAAAGTAACAATGAAGTAGGTAAATTCAAGTAAATTGATATCAACCTACTTTTTGTGAAATTAGTGCAATGCGATCGCTTTAAAAGTAATGTAGAATAGTTGGTATATGGTTGGTATTGCCAACTATCGAACAAATAAGTTAAATCGACCAAAATAAACAGAACGCAAATTACGAAACGTAAATATCCTTCAAACCCTTACAAATGACCAATAATCAATGACAAATGACGACCCTCACCAGTAATTTCAGTTTCCCGCTCTATTTAGTAATTTTGAGCAATTGATAAAACAACTTTTGATGACGATTAAAGTTCAGCAGTAACTTTAGCTGTTATTTTTTGCAATTTATTCTCATCTCTGAGCCTTGAGAGTGTCTCTAAGTCGCTTTCAGTCAGCCTTTTGCAATACTCGCGTCTTGATTTTCTCCCAATAATTAAAAAATTTTAAATCGCATTTATTATCAAAAAAAAAGTGATATGTTGGATACAGAATTGAATTTCGCATATTTCTGGAGTAGTTGTCCGTAATCTGCTCCAGATTTCCAAACCCCAAAAACGCATTAATTAGTAAGCCTCTGGGTCGATGAGAAGAAGGCAGTCCCAATGAAAATAAGACTCCTCCTAAACCCACACACCCCCATACCCCTACACCCTTTTTCAAGCCAGTGAGTGCAACTTAAAAACAAGCTCAAAAAAACTTAATTTTATTTAAAACCCTTATTATGACTGGGTTTAAGGTGAGTACAAAAAGACTTGTCCCCTCCTCTATAAATGCTTGTACTTCCACCCCAAAATACTAGTACCCCTACCCAAAAAATTTTTCTGATCTTTCGTTATCCCCTCATAATCGAAGTTTGAAAATTTGAGTACAAACTTAATAATTTTAATAAATCTTATCCAAGTTGCAATCCAGTCTCCCTCTCTAACGGCTGATATAAAACATATATCGCCAATCACTTGACGCACCAATCAAGGAGCGATGAGTGAGTGGAGGGATGAGATAGCACCATGCCCCTGTGAACAGAAGTCGCGGCTGTCAGCGCAAATTCCACCCGTATCTTGTGCATGACACACCAGCCGAGAAAAATAGGGTTAATAGCCTACCCCGAACCCCGGTGGGCAGCGCTATAAACAGACGCGACTTCCATTCCTTACAAATCAGTGAACAGTGATTAATTTTTTGATAACTGTACAGAGGCGATGTTCCTTGCGTCTCTAGCTAACTGATAACTGGTTAGTGTTCCATCTCCCACAGTGGCTTTTGCCAGTCCATCGACACCTTGCGAAATTCAATGAATCTATCGTCTACAGGACTCGTCACCTCCCCAATTACGGAAACTACAATCGCATCGAAATCCAGTGGTTGCGGTAGCGGATGCAGCAGCAGCGACACCGGGGAAATGGATGAAAAACTTCAACAGCGCATTGCCAATCATCCCTGCTATAGCGAAGAAGCTCACCATCACTATGCTAGGTTGCATGTTGCAGTTGCTCCTGCTTGTAATATTCAGTGCAACTACTGTAATCGCAAATACGATTGTGCTAACGAAAGTCGTCCCGGCGTAGTTAGCGAATTGTTGACACCAGAAGAAGCAGCACACAAAGCTTTAGTGATTGCTGGCAAAATTCCCCAACTCACCGTTTTAGGAATTGCAGGCCCTGGTGATCCTCTAGCAAATCCAGAAAGGACTTTTCGCACCTTTGAGTTGATAGCAGAGAAAGCACCCGATATCAAACTTTGTTTATCAACCAACGGTTTAATGCTTCCCGAATATATTGATCGCATTAAACAATTAAATATAGATCACGTTACAATCACCATTAACATGGTGGACCCAGAAATCGGTGCTAAGATTTATCCTTGGGTTCACTACAAGCGCAAACGTTATAGAGGTATCGAAGGCGTAAAAATCCTCCACGAAAAACAAATGGAAGGATTGCAAGCCCTCAAAGAAGCCGATATTCTCTGCAAAGTCAACTCGGTGATGATTCCGGGAATTAATGACCAACATTTAGCAGAAGTTAATAAAGTCATTCGCTCCCACGGTGCATTCCTGCACAACATCATGCCATTAATTTCGGCGCCAGAACACGGCACTCATTTCGGCTTAACAGGACAGCGTGGTCCCACTCCCAAAGAATTAAAGGCAGTGCAAGACAGCTGTGCTGGTAACATGAAGATGATGCGCCACTGTCGTCAATGCCGTGCCGATGCGGTAGGATTATTGGGAGAAGACCGCAGCCAAGAATTTACTAAAGATAAATTCATGGCCATGGCTCCAGAATATGACCTTGCTCAACGTCAAGAAGTTCACGCAGGTATTGAGAAATTTAGAGAAGAACTCAAAGCTGCTAAACAATCTCTAGAGACGCGACATGTCGCGTCTATACAAAACGCGCCGAAAATTCTAGTTGCAGTTGCAACCAAAGGCGGTGGTTTAGTTAACCAACACTTCGGTCATGCTAAGGAATTCCAGGTGTACGAAGTCGATGGTAGGGAAGTCCGCTTTATCGGTCATCGTAAAATAGACCACTATTGCCAAGGTGGTTATGGCGAAACAGCTACTCTCGAAAATATTATCGAAGCGATCGCAGATTGCAAAGCGGTATTTGTTGCCAAAATCGGTGATTGTCCCCAAGAAAAATTGCATACAGCCGGTATCCAAACCGTTGAAACTTACGACACAATTGACAAGGCTGCTTTAGAGTTTTATCAGCAATACATCCAGGAAAAAGTTTAGTAGTTAAGAGTTAGTAGTTATTAGTTAGTAGTTGGTAGGTAATCACTAACCACTATCCACTAACTACTAACCAACAAATTCATTACCCAGCACTCATTACCCAAAACCCAATCCTCAATCTACTCTCTTCAATGGAGGATAGTATGGCTTACCAAATAACCAGCGAGTGCATTTCCTGCAATCTTTGTCAATCTGTATGTCCAACTGGTGCAATCAAAATAGATGGCGATCGTCCCTGGATTGATCCTGAACTTTGTACAAATTGCGTTGGTAGTATTCACACCGTACCTCAGTGCAAAGCTGGTTGTCCGACAAGCAATGGTTGCATAAAAGTTTCTACCGATTACTGGGAAAGCTGGTTTAACACTTATTACCCATTGGTCGCAAAATTAACAAAAAAACAAGATTATTGGGAAACTTGGTTTAATTTCTATTCCCAAAGATTCTCCGAGCAGTTAGAGAAACATCAACACCAAGTTGCCTAATTGTTGATAGATGGTTGTTGATTGTAACTAACAACCAACAACCAACAAACAAAATTTTAAACAAAATTGGAAGCAATGCAGAAAAATTGTATTTATTTGGATAATAATGCCACCACCAAAGTAGATCCTGAAGTTGTAGAGGCGATGCTACCTTACTTGACGGATTATTATGGTAATCCCTCTAGTATGCACACCTTTGGCGGACAAGTAAAAAAAGCAGTTAACAAAGCTCATGAACAAGTTGCTGCTCTCCTTGGTGCTGACGAATCAGAAATCATCTTCACTAGTGGTGGTACAGAAGGAGATAACGCCGCTATTCGAGCCGCACTGCTGGCGCAACCAGATAAGCGACACATTATCACTACCCAGGTAGAACACCCAGCAGTCCTAACTCTCTGTAAACAGTTGGAAAAGCAAGGTTATAATGTTACCTATCTCTCAGTAAATCACGCAGGGCAGTTAGACTTAAATGAACTAGAAGCTGCGCTTACTGGTAATACTGCTTTAGTCAGCATTATGTATGCTAACAACGAGACTGGCGTAGTTTTTCCCATTGAGCAGATTGGTTTGAGAGTTAAAGAAAGCGGCGCTCTTTTCCATGTGGACGCGGTGCAAGCAGTCGGTAAAATTCCGATGAACATGAAGACTAGCACCATTGATATGTTAACCATGTCCGGTCACAAAATTCATGCACCCAAAGGAATTGGTGCTTTATATGTGCGACGTGGTGTGAGATTTCGGCCGATGCTGATTGGTGGCGGACAACAACGCGGTAGAAGGGCGGGAACAGAAAATGTTTCAGGAGTTGTAGCTCTTGGTAAAGCTGCCGAATTAGAGTTATTACATTTAGAAACAGCAACCGCCAGAGAAAGAAAACTGCGCGATCGCTTAGAACAAACTATTATTGCAACTATTCCCGACTGCCAAGTCAACGGTGATTCTACGCAGAGATTGCCCAACACCACGAACATAGGCTTCAAGTACATTGAAGGTGAAGCAATTCTCCTCCATCTCAACAAACACGGTATTTGTGCATCATCTGGTTCTGCTTGCAGTTCTGGCTCTTTGGAACCTTCTCACGTTTTGCGAGCAATGGGATTACCCTATACCATTCTGCACGGTTCGATTCGCTTCAGTCTTTGTCGTTATACCACAGACGCCGAAATTGATGCTGTGCTAGCAGTGATATCTGGTATTATTGAACACCTACGCGCCCTCTCACCCTTCAAGAATGACGAAGCAAGTTGGCTGCAAGAACGGTCAATGGTCATTAGTCATTAGTCATTGGTCATTAGTAAATGACACATGGCTTCCCGCAGGGTAGGACAAATGACAAATGACAAATGACAAAGGACAAAAATAATGTGGGACTATACAGATAAAGTATTGGAACTGTTCTACAATCCCCAACATCAGGGAGCAATAGAAGATAAGGGTGAAGCAGGAATTAAAGTTGCTGTGGGTGATGTGGGTAGCATTGCTTGTGGAGACGCCCTCAGACTGCACCTGAAAGTTGAGGAAAATACAGAGAAAATCCTTGAGGCTCGTTTTCAAACTTTTGGTTGTACCAGTGCGATCGCTTCATCTGAAGCTCTGGTAGAACTAATCAAGGGTAAAACTTTAGATGAAGCCCTTAAGGTTACTAATAAAGAAATTGCTAATTACTTGGGTGGTTTACCAGAAGCAAAAATGCACTGCTCGGTAATGGGACAAGAAGCGCTAGAAGCAGCTATTTATAATTACCGAGGTATCCCCCTAGACACTCATGAAGATGATGACGAAGGAACGCTAATTTGTACTTGCTTTGGTATTAGTGACGCCAAAATCCGACGGGTAATTGTTGAAAATAACCTTACCACCGCCGAAGAAGTGACAAATTACGTCAAAGCTGGTGGCGGATGCGGATCTTGTCTAGCAAATATTGATGACATTATTGTATCTGTGCAAAAAGAAAAAGCATCCGCCACTGCTGTAAGTAATTCCCTCAGTCAGACTAATGGAAAGTCAGCCGTAAAACCACTGACGCCAGTGCAAAAAATAGCACTAATTCAAAGAGTGTTAGATGAAGAAGTTAGACCCGTTTTGATTGCCGACGGGGGAGATGTAGAACTATTCGATGTAGAAGGCATTAGCGAAGCTGGACGTGAAAGCATTCTTCGCGTCAAAGTGATACTAAAAGGTGCTTGCGGTTCTTGTTCTAGCAGCACAGCCACATTAAAGATTGCGATCGAATCTAGACTACGCGATCGTGTAAGCAAAGATCTTATAGTCGAAGCAGTTTAGTTATTACTTTTGAACTTACGCACTCTACAAATATGTCCTAAGATGTGCATCAGCCAAGAACAAAAAGTAGGATTTGATCAATTATGATAGTCTGCTTCTCAATGCTTCAAAAAGCACATAGGCGAGGGTATTAAGTCCTAAAGTGCAAATTTCATTATCCAATTCGCTTCAAAGGACAAGGATTATGACATTGTACAACAATCTTGGTGGAGAGCAAGGTATCGGACAAATAGTAGATGATTTCTACAAACGTGTCATGGCTGACAACACCCTCAATCACTTTTTCGCTCATACAGATATGCAAAAACAGCGTCGTCTGCAAATTTCTTTCTTCTCTAAGATTTTTGAGGGTCCAGACCAATACACTGGTCGCCCAATGGAGAAAACACACATGGGTATGAGCCTACAGCCACAACACTTCGATGCTATTTCAAAGCACCTTCGTGAAGCAATGGCTACCCGTGGAGTATCAGCAGAAGACACAAACGCTGCACTTGCTCGTGTCTCAGCTTTGAAGGACGCTATTTTGAACAAGTGATTGAACTTACCATTGATTGTTGACGAATAGTTACGTCAAGTCCTACTTAGTCTTTTAACTTGATGCACATCACGACATATTTGTAAAGTGCCTAAGCTCTATGTTTATTAGTTATTGGTCATTAGTCATTGGTCATTAGTAAAACACAAATGACTAATGACTAAGGACAACCAGAAATTAACCAACTAACTTTATGTACTACAACAATAATGTTTTTGCTGTAGAGCGAGCACCACCATCGGTGACGTTCTATAAAGCGGTCACTGCTGACCCAACTAAAGTGAACCTAAACACAAATCCTCTAGACCCACCAAACCAACCAATTGCAGGAGAATAATTAATCATGACTGAGAATATTAGACAGATCGCTTTCTACGGTAAAGGCGGTATCGGTAAGTCTACAACTTCTCAAAATACCCTTGCCGCTATGGCAGAAATGGGTCAGCGGATTATGATTGTCGGATGTGATCCTAAAGCTGACTCTACCCGTTTGATGCTTCACAGTAAAGCTCAAACCACTGTGCTGCACTTAGCAGCAGAAAGAGGTGCAGTAGAAGACTTAGAACTCGAAGAAGTAATGTTAAAAGGTTTCCGTGATGTTAAGTGCGTGGAATCTGGTGGTCCCGAACCCGGTGTAGGTTGTGCTGGTCGTGGTATCATCACTGCCATTAACTTCTTGGAAGAAAACGGTGCATACCAAGACTTAGACTTCGTATCATACGACGTATTGGGTGACGTTGTGTGTGGTGGTTTCGCTATGCCTATTCGTGAAGGTAAAGCACAAGAAATCTACATCGTTACCTCTGGTGAAATGATGGCGATGTACGCTGCAAACAACATCGCTCGCGGTATTTTGAAGTATGCTCACTCTGGTGGTGTACGTTTAGGTGGTTTGATTTGTAACAGCCGTAAAGTTGACCGGGAAGCTGAACTAATCGAAAACCTGGCTGAAAGACTCAACACCCAGATGATCCACTTCGTACCTCGTGACAACATCGTTCAACACGCTGAGTTGCGTCGGATGACCGTTAACGAATACGCGCCCGACAGTAACCAATCTCAGGAATATCGTGCATTAGCTAAGAAAATCATCAACAACACCAAGCTCACCATTCCTACTCCAATGGAAATGGATGAACTAGAAGCTCTGTTGATTGAATACGGTATTCTTGACGACGATACCAAGCACGCAGAAATCATCGGCAAACCAGCTGAAGCTTCTGCTAAGTAATCCTAACACTCTCAATCAGAGATAGGAAAAGTATGAAGTACGAAGTATGAAGCATGAAATTGTCCCTTCTTTCAGCCTTCATCCTTCTACCTTCATCCTTCCTCCTTCCTCTTCCCTAATCCTCCTTCCTATACCTGCAATTACCCTAACCCATAAGTCTAACCGAGGCAGACAATGACACCTCCAGAAAACAAGAACCTCATAGAAGAACATAAAGAACTAATTAAAGACGTTCTCCAAGCTTACCCTGAAAAATCTCGCAAAAAGCGGGAAAAACACCTCAACGTCCACGAAGAAGGCAAATCAGATTGCGGTGTTAAGTCTAACATCAAATCAGTTCCTGGTGTAATGACCGCTCGTGGTTGTGCCTATGCAGGTTCCAAGGGTGTGGTTTGGGGTCCGATTAAGGACATGGTTCACATCAGCCACGGTCCAGTTGGTTGCGGTTACTGGTCTTGGTCTGGTCGTCGTAACTACTATGTTGGTAAAACTGGTGTTGATAGCTTTGGCACCATGCATTTTACCTCCGATTTCCAAGAACGTGACATCGTTTTTGGTGGTGACAAAAAGCTCACGAAGATGATTCAAGAAATTGAAGAACTCTTCCCTCTCAACCGTGGTATCAGTGTTCAGTCTGAATGTCCTATTGGTCTGATTGGAGATGACATCGAAGCTGTAGCAAAAAAAGCTGCTAAAGAAATTAACAAGCCCGTTGTACCTGTACGTTGTGAAGGTTTCCGGGGTGTATCTCAGTCTTTAGGACACCACATCGCTAACGATGCTATCCGTGACCACATGTTCCCTCGCTTTGACAAAGCGAAAAAGGAAAATACACTCACCATTGAACCTGGTCCCTACGATGTAGCCCTGATTGGTGACTACAACATCGGTGGTGATGCTTGGGCAAGCCGTATGTTACTAGAAGAAATGGGCTTGCGTGTTGTTGCTCAGTGGTCTGGTGAAAACGCGCTATGACTAACAAAAAGCCGAGACGCTCGCAGCTTACTGTTCCCCAGTCACCATAACGTTATAGTGACTCAAAGTAGAAAAAGTAGTATCGGTAAAGAATCGGAAGTGAATCGGCAGGTACAAAATGGATAGCCCGATATGGGAAAGGCAGGAAAATGAGACACCTAAAAGGTGGAAAGCTTTTCAGGTTTACCGAGATATGGGTGCGGATAGGTCGCTTGCTAAGGTAGCGATCGCACTTGGTAAGCCACCAGGATACAAGCGTCCACTAGAATACTGGGCTACCCAACACAATTGGGTAGAGCGATGCCGCGAGTATGACCTTTACCTTGACCGCCTTAACCGTTCTTTTAGGGAAACTGAAAAAAGAATGGAGTATGCCTCTCGCACAGAAGCCTACCGAGAGGAAAGTGAACGCATTGGTGCGGCGATGGTTGCGACAATGAAGGTAGAAAACTGGGGATGCTCGGCTCAATTTGAGCCTACCATCTAGAATGGCTACAAAAGAGTTAGGACTAGCCCTTTAAAGGTGGAGCAAAATTCTCAACAATCAACTCCTCTGTAAGCTCTTATCTCTGTGTTCTCTGTGCCTATGCGGTTAAATAAATAACTTTTAAACCGCAGAGAACGCAGAGAGCGCAGAGAGGAAAAAAGAGATTTTATGAGTCACCTTGAAAGGGCTAGTCCTAAGAGTTACGCGATAGTAGCTCCAAAATGGAGCTACTATCCAAGACCCCATAGACAGAAAACCTGATTATGGGCTTTATTTTTTGTTACAAACTGCTTGCATAGAGCTTGCGATCGCCTACTACTACGAACAGCTTGGGCTGTATTTCCCTGAGTATAGAGAAATCCGCCAGCGTTGGGAAAAGCCAAGGCAGGCAATACTCAAGCTCTACGGCGATCGCACCGCCGCCGTCGCCTAATAATGGAAGTACCTTTACTACTGATAGGTCAGCCGCGCTCTGATACGCGGCTTTTTCATAGTCAACGTAACGTTACGCTGACTAAGGGTGCGGGTGACATACTATAGAACAAATCAGTTGCAAAATATCAGCTGATATCTTGCACCTACCGGGTAAACCCAGAAATAACAAATAAAAACTGTAAAAATATGACAGTAGATAAATCGCTTGTCCTAAGTAGGGTCTGCTGAGAAAGTAGAAAAAGGTAACACTGTGAGGATTGTAAACCGGAAAAATCTTGTTAAGTGCAAGAAGAAAGCGTAGAATAGCTTAAAACCCTTGCATAACCGTTCGTGGTCAGTACAATGGTATAATTAGCAACCATGTACAGAAAACAAGAAGAACCTGCAATTCCACCAGAAAACTTTGAACTTCCCTTTGAGGGAAAGTTATCAGAAGAGAATCGTTGGGTAATTATGGCTTCGTTAATACCTTGGTCGGAGTTTGAAGAGGAATATGCTTCATTTTTTGATGAAGAAATGGGTGCACCAGCTAAATCGTTTCGGATGGCTAATGGTGCCTTAATAATTAAAGAGAAACTTGGAATAAGCGATAGGGAGACAGTAGAGCAAATCAAGGAGAACCCTTATCTACAGTATTTTATAGGGATGTCGTCCTATAGTAATGAAACTCCATTTGATGCATCAATGTTAGTACATTTTCGTGAAAGAATAAGTGTAAGTCTGGTAAACAAAGTGAATCAAGAAATGGTGAAGAAGATGACAGAAACAACATCTTCTCAACCGTCTCAAAAAAAAATAGAAGAAAAAGAAAAAGAAATAAGTGAACCAAAAAATCGTGGGAAATTAATATTGGATGCGACTTGTGCACCTGGTGATATCAGCTATGGCACTTACTCGTAATAAAATGCCCAGCCGTATTAAATATATTTTGGCATCCGCCCAAAGATTTAGGCGCTTTCGCCCTTCAGGCGAAAGCGACGGCTGGGCATTTTATTATTTGGAGATCCCTATCCGACAGACCTAGGGCTATTAAATCAAGCCAGAAAGCAGACAGAAAAAATTATCGACTCTCTTTATGAACAGATAAAGGGGCAATTAGAGAAAAAACCAAGAACCTATCGGGAAATAGCGAGAAGAGACTATCTAGAAGTAGCGAAGAAACGTCGGGTGTCACAAAAAGAAAGAAGAAAAGCGATTAAAAAACAACTCCAATATATTAAAAGAAACTTATCTTATATTGAGCAGCTAATCCTGTCAGGGGCAACTCTTGAAAGTTTAAGTAAAATCCAATATAAGATGTTGCTAGTAGTCGCAGAAGTCTATCGGGCGTTGCATCATTGCGGGATGATATGCGGTTTTTTCCTACATTTTGAAAGCAATTAAATTCAGGCGATCGCGAAAAGAGCGAATAATCATATTTAAAATTTAAACTATCAAGGAAATATCCTGATATTTCAGATAGTAAATCAATAGCTTGAGTGATAGAGATAACATCTCTAACGATTTCGAGTAGCAAAAAGTTTTGCGGCGCAGTCTAGCTAAATAATGTCTTAACCGACTATTTTCCCCTTCTACTCTTGTCATACCTATCTTACTCACAATCTGGTCTCCGTCCGGAATAAATTTCGGATAAACTTTATATCCATCTGTTATCCAAAAATAGCAATTCCAATCGCTTATTTTATTCCATAATCTCTCAAATGTTTCTGCACTTCTCGAACCTATGACATATTCTAGTATGGACGAATAGTCCTTATCTAAAGCCGTCCATATCCATACTTTATTTTTTTTTACCGACAAATGTTTGTAACTCATCTAATTGAGCAACCACTGGTATACTATCATTAGTATTATCTGGTAAACGCTGACCAACTTCCTTTACCCAACGGATAACTGTATTATGATTCACACTCGTAATTCTTTCAATCGCCCTAAACCCGTTGCCATTTAGATACATGGTTAAGCAGGATTCTTTGATTTTTTTGGGATAACCTCTAACCGAATATGATTCAATAAATTGGCGACCACAACTCTTACATTGGTAATTCTGCTTACCTCTTCTATTTACATTTTTTATAATATCATTACCTCCGCATTTTGGACAATTCATTTCCATTTTCCCTTTTGGCGATCGCTAATAGAAAAATTTATCCTCGATTATATATCATCCCGCAATGATGCAACGCCCTATTTTTAGTCGAAAAAATTACTTTAGAATACAATCGTCTCAATTTAGCAATACCTTCGCCAAAATAAAGAGGGCTTTCCGTAGTAGAGTTATTGTTTACCACAACTACAACTCAACACTGACAGAAAGCCCATGCCAGATATATTAGCACTATTAGAATGCTTGCAGCGACATACGACAAGAACAACTCTAAGGCGTTGGAGTACGATCGTATACGCAATTTTAGGGATGAGTGGAAGAATTACAATGCTGGGTATATAACGTGGAACTTCTACGTATTCAAAAGCAAATTTTAGATTTGCTCAAAAAAATAAATAAGTTTTTACCATTGACTTATTTGGTTTTAGATGGTCATTTTGGCAACAATAGTGCTGTGGTGATGGCTCGGAGATTGGGTTTACAGCTAATTTGTAAAATACGTTGTGATTCAGCTTTGTACGTCCCTTATCAAAATCCTGACCCAAATGGTAAGAGTCGTCGTAAGTATGGAGATAGAATAAATTACTTAGATATACCAGAAAATTACCTGAAGAAAACAGAGACGATTGATAACATTCAGACAAAATTTTATCAGGTTCAGCTTCTGCATAAAGAATTTTCTCAACCCTTAAATGTTGTAATTATTGTGCGGACAAATCTTGTAACTTCTAATCGAAGCCATGCTGTGCTATTTTCAACAGATTTGAATTTAAGTTATGACAAGATTGTCGATTATTACAGCTTGAGATTTCACTCTCGTGTTTAATTTTCGTGACGCGAAACAATTTTGGGGACTAGAAGATTTTATGAATATTAGCAAAAATGCCGTGACAAATGCTGCTAATCTTGCTTTTTTTATGGTTAATGTTTCCCATATCTTGCTTTCCCACTTTCGCCAATTTAACCCCGATTTTAGCATTACAGACCTCAAGGCACTATTCCGGGGTTATCGGTATGTTGAGCAAACAATAAAATTACTTCCCCAAAAACCAGACCCTATCAGTAAACCAAAAAGTTTTTAAGAGAAGAGCGATCGCTAATCACATTTACGTAAGCTAAAGTGCTATATACTACTCATTGCATAAGTAATAATTATATTGCTCTGAAAAGTTTTAAAAAATGAAATGATGAAAGTAGTGTGTAGCATATTGGCTCTTAAAATTGACTGTTTCATCTCATCGAATTGCCACGCGGAGCGAGTCTACAGAAGAACTCGCTTTAACCGATTCAGAAACCCTTGATGAAGTTATTAAGTGTTTCGTAGAAAACTTTTCCATTGAAACTCAAGGAAGATGTGACCAACAAACTTTATTCGAGATTCTGATCAAAGCAGCCAGCAGTGGAGATAGTATTGAAAACACCGCTAAATTGTTAAAAAATATTCCTACAGCTAATGATATTAGATATCATCTTAATAAAATTAACAATTTTGAAGAATTAGAGGCGCAAATAAATCAAGCATTAAAAAGTCGAATTCCTTTAGGATTAAAAAAGGGGTGCTTAAAAATAGCGATTGATTTAAATTTAATTTGTTATTATGGTAAGCCAACATCAGAAGAATTATCCTACATATATCGAAGTGAAGCTAAATCTGGTACTAATTCATTTTATGCCTATGCAACTTTATATGTTATTAGTAATAATAAGCGTGTAACCCTTGCAATAAGAGGTATTCGACGATTTGATACCAGTGTAGCCATTATTACCTATTTATTAGCAGAACTTGAATCTCTTAAAATAAATGTAAAAAAACTCTATCTAGATAGGGGATTTTATAATACTCCTGTAATCAGATGGTTGCAAGCTGTCTTATATTCCATTTATGATGCCTGCTATCAAAACGGGGAAATCAGGAGGAATCAAACAATTTCTCAAGGGTAAAAAAAGTTATAAAACTACCTATACCATCACAAGAAACAAAGATGATTCAGTCACCTTTGACTTATGGATTGTCTGCAAATATAGAAAGGGAAAGCATAAAAAACATGGAGTTCAATACTTTGTTTACGTGGCTTACAAGATCAAAACAAATTTAGATTATATCTATCAAGATTATCGAAAAAGGTTTGGGATTGAAACTAGTTATCGTCTGAAAAATATTTGTCGAATTAGAACGAATAACAAAAATCCGGCATTAAGATTATTATTCGTTGGCATATCTTTTCTTTTAGTTAATATCTGGGTGAATCTCCTTTGGCTCAGAATCAGTCGAAAGAGGAAAGGTAGCCGATTAATTTATCGGACACTTTTCGTACTCAAACAGATGTTAGCCTTTTTATCTCAAGCTATTGAGCGGAAATATCAAGTAGTTGAAAGCATTTATATTTCATCAGGTTAATATTGACGCATTCTCGGCTAGCTAATCATAAGTAATCATAATCTATACTATGTCTGCTGGTTAGAGGATTGGGTATCAAAAAGTATCGTAGATTACAAAATATTTGGCGATCGCTCTTCTCTTAAAAACTTTTTGGTTTACTGCTATTTTACTCGCGAATATTTTCCACACAGTTACCAATTTAGGGCGTATTCACCCTACCACTACTTGTTCTAGTGGGTCATAAATTTGGCGAAGGTCTTGACAGTTGGGGGAAATTTATATTTTGGTGGCACTCAGGCCTTATTGGCTGGTAAAGTTGAACGGAATGTTGTTGGTGGGATGAATTCTCTGGATTTGCGAGGTACTGTTGGCGGGAACATGACAGTAACCGCGATCGCCGATCCCAATGTTTTGCGAGAACCTTTCGCGTCTCAAACACCTGTGGCTATCCCACAAGTTCCAATTGGTCTTACCCTGGATGATTCTGCTCAGATTGGTGGTAAACTTACATACAAATCACTGACCACAGCAAATATTAGTCAAAACGCACAGGTAAAAGGTGGTGTGGTTCAAGAAGAATTGGCTCCAGAATTGGCAGGTAAACCCAATCCTGCTGGGGTTGTCATTCATCAGTTCCAGAGATTGTTAACATTAATACTCATAGGGTGGTTAATGTTGCGGTTTGTACCTACCTGGACTCAAAGTTTGGCAGCAACAGTGCAAGCTAGACCATTAGCTAGTTTCGGTGCAGGGAATTTAGTTTGATAGCAAACACATTAGTCTACGGAAGTGCCACAAATCTTTACCAAGCCAGATAGTCGCTTGCTTACCGAAGGGACTCTCATCAAGAATAGCTTGGAGTTCTTTCTTGAATACTTCGTCACCATTGTGGCAAAGAATATGTACTGGTTCAGCACCCAATTCCAACAAGAAACTAACAACGCTAATAATTAGGTCTGGTTCGCCATAGATTGCAAACTTCTTGCCATGAATCCAAGCGTAGGAATCGGTCATGGCGTCAACTAAGCGACCGCGTTCGATTTCTAATTCTTGGGGGATGGGCTTACCAGTCAATTCTGACAATGTCATCAGAAATTCATCTGTACCTTTGACACCGAAGGGACGCGAAACCTTAGTTTCCTGATTCCACTTGGTTTTAATATACTCACGAGTCTTGGGAGTAGTGTAAGCTTGCAGAGCAATAGTAGCTTCGGCGTTGCAAGCTTCAGCAGCATCTTCTAACTTAGTACCACCTGGGTACATTTCATATTCACCATTATTAGGTGAATCAAAGTAATCGCTGGTATCAGAAAGAATTGTGTAGTCTATGTCCATCAAACCCAGCATCCGCTTGAGTTCGCGGTTATTACCTACATAGGTATCGAAGCCAGGAATGAAGTTGATTTTGCCGTTAGTTTTGTCTTTCTTCTTACCTTCACTCAGGTTAGATAAAATTCCCTTCATCATGTTGTCGTAACCAGTGATGTGGGAACCAACAAAGCTAGGGGTGTGAGCAAAGGGTACAGGAAAATCTTGGGGAATAGAACCAGCATTCTTAGCGTTGGTGATAAATGCACCCAAGTCATCACCGATAACCTCAGCCATACAGGTGGTGCAAACAGCAATCATCTTGGGCTTATAGAGTGTATAAGCAACACTCATACCTTCAATCATGTTGTTTAAACCACCGAACACGGCTGCGTCTTCTGTCATAGAAGAAGAAACAGCAGAACAAGGTTCTTTGTAGTGACGGCTGAGGTGAGTACGGAAGTATGCAACGCAACCTTGAGAACCTTGGACAAAGGGAAGAGTTCCTTCAAAGCCGAGGGCTGCAAACATTGCGCCTACTGGTTGACAACCTTTGGCTGGGTTAACTGTTAGTGCTTCGCGAGCAAAGTTCTTTTCACGGTAGTCCCAACCTTTTGTCCACTCAGAAACCCGTTCTACTTCTGCGTCAGAATGTGCGCCTTCAAATTGTTCGTGCTTATTCTTGAAGAGTTCGGTATACTCTGGCTGTTTAAATAGGTCTACGTGGTCTACGATTTTGTCAGGATTCTGTGGCATTTTTGTATCTCTTTTGCTTGCTGGGGTGGGTAATGGTGTTTACACGCAGACCAGGGATTGGTAATTGGGAATTGAGGAATGGGAATTGGGGAAGAACTCTAACCTAATTCCTAATCCCCACTCCCTAATCCCTAGTCCTCAGTTCAGACTTTTTTTTAGGCAACTTTTGCCTTAGCTTCTTTCTTGTTCCAAGGAGTATTAACTAATCCCCAAGTTGGGCTATTGAGTGCGATGTCCATGTCGCGAGCAAAGATGGCGAAGCCGTCGTAACCGTGATAAGGACCGGAGTAATCCCAAGAGTGCATTTGGCGGAAAGGTAAGCCCATCTTCTGGAATACATACTTCTCTTTAATACCAGAAGCAATCAGGTCAGGTTTCTTAGCCTTCACAAATTCCTCGAATTCGTAGGCGGTAACGTCGTCGTAAATAATTGTGGCGTTATCGATGTAGTGAGTGGTGCGCTTGTAGTCATCGTTGTGAGCAAACTCGTACCCAGTACCAATAACTTTGATACCCACGTCTTCAAAAGCAGGTACAACGTGACGAGGACGCAGACCGCCAACATAAAGCATAACAGTGTTACCTTCGAGGCGGGGGCGGTACTTCTCGACTACCGCATTCATGATTGGGGTATACTTAGCGATCACCTTCTCTGCGTTTTCTTGGATCTTAGAGTCAAATTTAGCAGCAATCTCACGCAGAGATGCAGCAATCTTGGTAGGACCAAAGAAGTTAAACTCCATCCAAGGCATACCGTAAGCTTCTTCCAAAGCACGGCAGATGTAGTTCATGGAACGATAGCAGTGGATCAGAACTAACTTAGCTGCCAGACCATTAACCAGTTCGTTAACAGTACCGTCACCAGACCGCGACGGCGAGGTATGATTAACGGTTGTGGTTGAATGCGTTCGCTATGAGAGACCAACACGTGAAAAATAATGGGCAGGCTTCTTTGGAGAGTCGCAAAGTCCAACAGATTAATCAATTGGTTTTAAGCCTGCCCATTATTTTTAGGGGTCAAGTGAGATGATTTTCGGTTATGCCCGCGTTAGCACAGTGGAACAATCTTTAGAATATGATGCTTTGAAACAGCAAGTAAAGCGACTGGAGGACGCTGGCGCTGAAGTGGTGTTAGTGGATGTGGAGTCTGGGCGGAGTTCCAAAAGAAAGGAATTCAATAAACTTTTGAAGTTGGTTAAAGAGGGGAAGGTCAGAGAAGTCATTATCACTCGTATTGACAGATTAGGGCGCAGTGATATCGACGTAATCAGGACTATTCAACTGTTTAATGACTGTGGAATCATACTGCGGATTCTGGATGCACCCATTGATGTTAGTTCGTCGTTTGGGCGTTTTTCTGCAAGCCAGATGGCAGCATTAGCGGACTTTGAAAGCAGGTTATTATCGGAACGCACCCGACACGGAATGAATTATTTTCGCTCACAAGGCAAGTTGCAAAAGGCTTGTTTTGGGTACAAGCTCAACAGCGATCGCAAGCTGGAACCGCATGAAACCAACTTCCCCATAGCTAGGAAAATAATCGATTTGCTGCTGGACGGGTACAGCTATGGGGCGGTGTCGAAGCTACTTTTTGAGGAATATGGCATTGAATTTTCGCTGTCCGGGCTGCGGCATTGGGTGAAAAATCCGGCAATTTTAGGACACACTCGATACTTCACGGAGATGGAATATCGCCGTAACCCTCGCAACCCACGACCACCACAAATTACCCGCAATACTCACGAGCGCATCGCAACAGAAGCCGAAATCAGCAAAATAAGGCGCGACGCCAAAACCAAACCACGACTGTCAGGAAGCAGAGAGAAGGATTACCCGTTGAAAGGTTTATTGCGGTGTAGCCTCTGCGGCGGCGGAATGTACCGCGTTATCTCCAAATTCAAATCTGGGGAAACGCACTACATAAAATGCAATAAGCATGTCCAGAACGTTCATTTTTGCCCAAACAAAGCCAGCGCGAGGTTGACCGTCTTAACTAAACAGGTGATAGAACGAATCACCCAAAAGTCAAAAGAAATTACTGAGCAATCCAATGTGAGCGATCGCAGCCCTGAAGAGTCAAAAACACTCATCGACCTTAAACAACAGTTGGCAGGCTTGGAAGCGCTCAACTCAAATAATCCTGCCATTATTGCGGCTGTGCGAGACATCCAAGGACAGATTGAAGCTGAGGAAATACGCCTAAAATCTGCCTCTAGAATCGACGCTGACAGACTCAAACTAGCCTGGTCATACTCTCAGGCAATTTTCTGGGATTCGCTTGATGATGGCGATTTACGGCAGGTATTCAGGTCGTTTGTTGAGGTGGTGTTTGTGGACAATTCGGGTAATGTTGCGTCGATTGAATTTGGATGGTGAAGGTCATAAAACTCAATCGCTAGCTTTCTCAGACGCTTTAAAAATTCTTCCCTAGATTCTTGCCTAGACATTTTTTCTCTCCTGAAGCGATATTTTTACATTAATCAAAAATCAAAATTTTTCTGTATCAGCGATCAGCGCGGATAGCTCCCCAAGTTCGTAGAGGTTGTCACGCCCATCTGACCATTTGACTCGATACAGTTCGTCTGATACCACTTGGCTAACTTCTCCTACTGGCATGGTAAGGAGTGGATATCGTCCGCGATCGCCTACCGCAGAGGCGAGATTGCATCCTTTGAGCCTGTCTGGTTCCTCTGTTTGAGGCTCAGGGCAAACGCAGGGCTGGACATTTTATTTTTTGGAAAGGCCTACAGAGCATAAACTGTTCCATTTTCCCTCCGGAGCTATGAGTTCTTTAACATTGCTCAACACTACGCAATACCTTGTTTCATTACGACCATGAGCCGGTTCTGAAACACGAATAGTGCTAGAAGAAAATCCCTCATATTTGTTTGTAATTGCTTGTTTAAATAGCTCTTCTACCTTTTGATACAAAGAGTTTTGATTCTTTTCTTTTTTAAAGAAATAACGTAGTCTCCACCTTTTTCAACAATCTTGTTAACAATATCTTTCTGGCAACCCATTGCATCGTAGATCGAACTTTTGGGTGCTCAGTTTGAATGCGATCGCTCTTAACCAGACCTAAAAATTTAGCCACAAATGGGCGTTTTGACCGCAATTACATAATTATATTTTTGTCAATATATATTACTGGCTCGACGCTCTAGCGGTTCGCGAGTAACCTGTCACAAGTACTGATCTCTTCTATCCATATATACATTCAATTGTCAATCATGTCTATGCCACTTTAAGGTGCGTTTGCCCTGACGGTAAAAGAGTCTATGATGCTCGCTGCTTTTGTCCATTCTTTAGTTGTGGATCTACATTACCACTATCAAGGAAAACAAACAGGATTTCTATTAAAACCCCTTCCTTGGCTGATTGAGAGAGAAAACTACTTTCGAGCATCTCGCTGGGGTTTAGATGCCAACTACATCGAAGATGAACAAGGCAACAGCAGACCTATGAGAAATATAGTTAAGGATATCTTGAATGCACTAGGAGAAACTGCTGATACTCTCAGAGAAAGCTCATATTTACTCCAACTGGAAAAAAAATTGGATCAAGGAGCGAGTTATATCCGCCAACGGCAAGTTTTTGAAAATACAGGTTCTATAAAGGCGGTAGTTGCTTCTTTAGTCAGCGATTTGGAGGAGGAATTAACTAGTACAAGAAGGCTGGCTACAATGTATACACCAATTGTTTAATTATCCCAAACCTAGAGATTTGAACACATTTGAATTTGATTATGTATTTGCGTGATCGCGTTTGAATTTAACTCAAAGAAAAGGTTGTTTGTCAGGCTTCACACGAAAACCAATTCGTTCTTAATCAGTGTGTAAGCAACCCACCACTTCTCTTCTGAAAGTGACAAAACAGGGATTAACCTCTAACTGATGGGTTGGCACTAGAAAAAGAACAGGCAATGAGTATAACTCCTCATTTTCCCTATTCATGCAACAACGCCCTATGATTTACAATTCTATAAATACTGTTTGTTAAGCATTCATAGCCCTTTAATATAAGTTACAATTCAGATACTTGCAAAAAGATATTTTGTTTAGCTATGGCCTATACAGGAAGGATTGAAACAAGAACAGACCCCATGATCATCAACATGGGTCCTCACCATCCCTCTACGCATGGGTGTTTTAGGATAATTGTCACCCTAGATGGCGAAGATGTCATCGATTGCGAGCCAGTTATAGGCTATTTGCATCGAGGAATGGAAAAAATCGCCGAAAACCGCACTAATATTCAGTATGTCCCATATGTCAGTCGATGGGATTATGCAGCGGGAATGTTTAACGAAGCAGTTACAGTTAACGCTCCAGAGAAATTAGCTGGTATTCCCGTCCCCAAACGCGCTAGTTATATCCGTGTCATTATGTTGGAATTGAACCGGATTGCTAACCATTTGTTGTGGTTAGGTCCGTTCCTACTTGACACTGGCGCTGGAACTCCTTTCTTCTATATTTTCCGAGAACGGGAACTTATTTACGATCTGTGGGAAGCTGCTACAGGTTATCGGATGGTCAACAATAACTACTTTCGCATTGGCGGTGTAGCAGTTGATTTGCCTTACGGATGGGTGGACAAGTGCGAAGATTTCTGCAATTATATGACACCCAAGATAGATGAGTACGAGCGCTTGATTACCGATAATCCCATTTTCCGTCGTCGCGTTGAGGGTGTTGGTACCATTACGCGGGAAGAAGCTCTCAACTGGGGACTTTCTGGTCCTATGTTGCGTGCTTCCGGTGTAAAATGGGATTTACGCAAAGTCGATCACTACGAATGCTATGACGACTTCGATTGGGAAGTGCAATGGGATAGTAGTGGTGATTGTTTTGCCCGTTATATGGTTCGGATTAGGGAAATGCGTGAATCAGTCAAGATTATTCGCCAAGCCCTTAAACAACTTCCTGGTGGTCCTTATGAGAATCTAGAAGCTAAACGCATGTTAGCAGGTAAAAAATCCGAGTGGGATGCCTTCGATTACCAATATATCAGTAAGAAAGTTGCACCCACTTTCAAGATTCCTAAAGGAGAAATTTACAGCCGTATAGAAAGTGGTAAAGGTGAACTGGGAATTTATCTAATTGGTGATGATAACGTTTTCCCCTGGCGATGGAAAATCCGTGCAGCGGATTTTAACAACTTGCAGATTTTACCTAAACTTCTACGTGGTGTTAAGGTTGCCGATATAGTCGTAATATTAGGTAGTATTGACATCATCATGGGATCAGTAGACCGATAATTGACGCTCCCACGGCTATGAAAACGTCGCTATTGCTCGTTTTCAAATAAACCAGATTATTTGAGAAGGCTACACTCGATGCAGAGCATCAGTGTAGAAATTTTTTATATCAAACTTGGTACGTAGCCCTACCCCTGTTAATACCATTTTAGATTTTGGATTTTGGATTTTGGATTTTGGATTGACAATTGCTGTCTGCACCCGACTTCTATCAATCCTACATTCCGCACTTCAACTTGGAGTACAAAGAGACCCACATTCCGCACCCTAACTGTCATACATCAACAAAAAGTCGCTTGAGTAGTACATGGTAACTAAGATAGAAGTAAGAGAAAGTAGGCTTAATAATAAGAATTAGCATGAAGCTGGAAATTGGATGAGAAAGTGAAGTTTTGTGACAAGGGACTCGCAACTTTACTAATTGACTTGCTCACTCCTGACGAAGAAGAAATTGACTTGCAGCCCAACATTAACCAGGGATGAGATACAGGCATTTTTCCTTTGTAGTCAGGCAAAATCAATGCGATAGACTACTAGTGACAAAACCCTCTGTTTTCTAGATATGGGGAGGAAACCGCATCAAAATTTCTTCTCAAAATCTGTTATTGAATTCCTGCGACAGATGAAGCTAAGGCAGAAAATCACAATCAGATTTGTGAAAGACTTACCAGATAGCCAACGCAAAAAGCTCGCAGCTAACAGAAGTTTTTTACCTTGCAGCTATTGTCAAAGAAGCGATAACAATCAATTATGAAACGTGAAACCTTAGCAGAATTAGTTGCTCGAACTATAATGGAGTTTGAGAAACGTGAGGCACAGCTACAACAAGCCTTGCAGGTGCAACAGCCAAAGGAGAACAAACCTAAACGCCGCAAATCTAGGGCTGCTTAATGCAAATGTAGCAATTCGACCGCAGTGACTGTGTTGCCATCTACCATGATTTTCTTCACGCACCCTTGAAGTAGAGCTTGTTGATCCTGTGGTTCTAGCCCTTGCCAATACCTATGGTTTGAAAATGCGACAACAATCCGTTCTTTGGCAATTAAATATTGTTTGGACGTATTGTTTGTCGTCGCGATCGCATCAGCAATCTGCATCCTAATATCTTCTTTAGCTTTCTCAATTGCTGGATTTGATGGTAGCGCTTCGAGAGTATTTAAAGATGCTCGAAGTGTTTTTACTTCTGGTGATTCTGTTGTTTTTTCCACCTCTTTCTCTACTAACCCAGCTAAACGTTCAGCCTCACGAACTAAATGATTAATCACTTGTGCTTCTAGTTCGTCAGAAGAAATCATTTTTCCGTTACTACAAGCCCCAGTACGATAAAAACTACATTGGTAATGATGTCTGACAAAATTCTTTTTCTTAACCAATTTCTTACATTGGCGACTGTAAGCAGCACCACAATAGACGCACTTGACTAAGTTTGCAAAGGGATTGGTATATTTTTGCTCACTTGCCCATCGGTTTTTACGGTTGTCCCTAATCATTGATTTGATGCGTTCGTGTTCCTCGCGAGTGATAATCGCTTCATCCTCGTGAGTTCCCCACGCAACTTCCCATTCATCGAAGGGTTTCCTGTGTCCTTTGGAACGAACTAAAGTGTTGTACAGTGTTCCCCCTGCATAGACAGGATTTACAAGAATAGATCGCAAGCCAGAAACTGACCACTTTAAGCCAGTGTGGGGATAACGCAGATTTAATGCACCACTACGAGATTTGTTGATATTTTCTAGGACAATTTCCTCTTCTGGCTCCAGAAGGTTAATCCTAGCATCAGCACTTTTTGGCACAGCATTTGCTTGAATACCCAAAGTATCATGCAGTACTCTCGCTGTTTGGGACACCGTACCGACTGCGAAAAAAGTATCAAAGACAAATCGCATTAATTGCGATCGCGTTAACTCCCTCTTCCCTGCTATCAAACAAACACATGGACGATCATCTCGTTTGTACTTGTCATTCTCAACCACATACCCCAAAGGTGCATTCCAATGGGGTTTTTTATTAGCTTTGCGCGTATCTCGCTCTTTTTTGACTCGCATCCCCAGCATCTTCACTTCGTATTTACTTGCTGCCAATCGAACGTCAATTGTCAACTCGCCACCAATACTCGACATATCAAATGGCTCATCTAATGCACATGGTTGTATACCTTTGTTTTTCAACGCATCCATCAAACGATAAAAAGTCATTGATGAGGATGTTAAACGATCAATCCGAATAAATAGCAGCTTGGACACTTTGCCTGGTGTAGATGCGTTGATATCCTCAATCAACTTCAGAAGCCCTTTACGCTTATCACTTGTACGACTTTCAACATCGTAATATATTTGTGTGGCTCCAGCACTACGCAACCGACGCATTTGTTTTATTAAAGCACCTTCGTCCTCATTCTGCTCATCCGTCGAAACCCTTGCGTAAGCCCAAACGTCCATACAGCGTACCATAAAAGTCTTAGACTATATTACCTGATAGAGAACGCATTGGTAGCTTGCTGTTCACTGAGCCTGTAGACTTCTTTGTTGGTAATTCCTACGGTAAGTACCTGTGGCGTGACACTAAGATCCCAATGGTACGGATTGGTTATCCAATTTTCGATCGCCACCACTTACACCGCTATTCAACCATCGGTTATCAAGGTGGTATCAACCTCCTCAACTGGGTTGTCAACACCATTCTCGATGAAATGGATCGCAACACCAACATCACCGGTGTAACCGATATTTCCTTTGACTTGATTCGTTAAGAATCTCATCAACTCGCGGCGTGCCAATGAAGTAAAAAGTTAAAAGTAAAAACTTTAAAGATCATTCTTTTAACTTTTTACTTTTTCCTTTTTACTTTTTCCTCAAAATAGAATTATGGAATCGATCAATCACACTCATTCTCACCCTAATTACCATCCGCCTAATAATCAAAAATCTGGCGGTTTTGATATTCTATACCCATTACGTCGATTAGTAGATGGCATCCAAATCAAAAATTATCGTCTCGCTCATTTAATTTGCCGAATTATTCCTTGCTGTTGTCCTTTTCAGCGAGATATTCACGTATTTGGGCGTATTTTCCACGTTCCCGCGCTATGCAAACTCAATCCTTTATATGATAATTTTGTAGGATTGCGTTTTCGGGCATTATCTTACCTCAGCGATGAATGTGGAGAAGATGTCTCGAAATATATTTGCTAGTCGTTACAAATTACTCATTATTAATACTCATTATCCATTACTAATTAGTTATTGGTCAAAAGTCAATAGTCAAGGGTCAAGGGTTAAGAGTAACAATCAAATTTAATAGTTATTACTATTGACTATGGACTATTGACTATGGACTAACAACGAACAAAATTCATCCAGCGCGAGGAAACAGATGATAATCACCCAAGGCAAAATCAACGAGCTGCTCTCTGAGCCAGGATGCGAACATAATCATCACAAAAACGGGGAAAAGAAAAATAAATCTTGCACGCAACAAGCTCAACCGGGAGCCGCTCAAGGGGGTTGTGCCTTTGATGGTGCAATGATTGCCCTAGTACCCATTACTGATGCTGCTCATTTAGTTCACGGACCGATCGCCTGCGCTGGTAATTCCTGGGGTAGTCGTGGTAGCTTCTCTTCTGGCCCTCAACTTTACAAATTCGGCTTCACCACCGATTTGAGTGAGAATGATGTCATCTTCGGTGGTGAAAAAAAGCTTTATAAAGCCATCCTCGACATTCATAAACGCTACAATCCCGAAGCAGTTTTTGTTTACTCCACTTGTGTTACTGCTCTGATTGGCGAAGACATGGATGCAGTCTGCAAAGCCGCTACCAATAAAATTGGCATTCCGGTCATTCCCGTAAATTCACCTGGATTTGTTGGTAGTAAAAATCTTGGCAACCGCATCGGTGGAGAAGCTTTACTAGAATACGTCGTTGGTACTGAAGAACCAGAATACACCACACCCTACGACATTAACCTCATCGGTGAATATAACATCGCTGGTGAAATGTGGAATGTATTACCTTTATTTAAAAAATTAGGTATTCGTGTTTTAGCAAAAATTACTGGTGATGCCCGCTACAAAGAAGTTTGTTGCGCCCACCGTGCCAAACTCAACGTGATGATTTGCTCCAAAGCTCTGATCAACATGGGGCGGAAAATGGAGGAACGTTACGGTATTCCCTACATCGAAGAATCTTTCTACGGTGTTGAAGACATCAATCGATGTTTACGGAATATCGCAGTGAAGTTGGGCGATCCTGATTTACAAGCACACACAGAAAAATTAATTGCCGAAGAAACCGCCGCCCTCAATGTCAAACTCGCTCCCTATCGCGATCGCCTCAAAGGAAAACGAGTTGTTCTTTATACCGGAGGCGTGAAAAGCTGGTCAATTATCTCCGCAGCTAAAGACTTAGGAATGGAAGTCGTTGCTACCAGTACCAAAAAAAGTACCGAGGAAGATAAAGCCCGCATCAAGCAATTACTTGGCAAAGACGGCATTACTCTAGAAAAAGGCAATCCCCAGGAAATTCTGCGGGTGATCAACGAAACTAACGCAGAGATGC
The DNA here is from genome assembly GCF_004323185.1 of Westiellopsis prolifica IICB1. Lineage (GTDB taxonomy): Bacteria > Cyanobacteriota > Cyanobacteriia > Cyanobacteriales > Nostocaceae > Pelatocladus > Pelatocladus prolificus_A. The sequence continues at coordinate 1,625 of NZ_NAPS01000001.1, read as the reverse complement.
TGATTGCAGGTGGTCGTAACCAATACACTGCCCTCAAAGCCCGGATTCCTTTCCTCGATATCAACCAAGAACGTCACCACGCCTACGCAGGTTACAGCGGCATGGTAGAAATGGCTAGGGAATTAGATGAAGCCCTCTACAGTCCTGTGTGGGAACAAGTCCGTAAACCAGCACCTTGGGAAGACGACTCAGAAACACGGGGACAGGGAGACACAGGAAAATTTTCATCCTCAACACGCCTACCTATCTCTGTATCTTTTGAAGAGGAGGACTACTAAATGGCCAAGGTTGTCACTCCTAAAAAGCCAGTTATAGTTAATCCCCTCAAGCAAAGCCAAACTTTAGGTGCAGCTCTAGCCTTTTTGGGTTTGAAAGGGATGATACCTTTACTCCACGGTTCCCAAGGTTGTACTGCTTTTGCCAAAGTGATATTGGTGCGCCATTTCCGAGAAGCTATACCCCTTTCCACTACAGCAATGACGGAAGTCAGCACGATCTTGGGTGGTGAGGAGAATGTGGAACAAGCAATTTTGACTTTAGTGCAGAAGTCTCAGCCAGAAATTATTGGTTTGTGTACAACTGGACTAACGGAAACTAGAGGCGATGACATGGACGGGATTCTCAAGGATTTCCGCAAACGTCACCCGGAATTGGATGAATTGCCAATTGTACTTGTCTCTTCACCGGATTTTAAAGGCGCACTGCAAGATGGATTTGCAGCAGCAGTAGAAAGTATTGTCAAAGAAGTTCCCCAAGCGGGAGAACCAAAAGCGCAACAGGTGACAATTTTGATGAGTTCCGCTTTCACTCCAGGGGATGTGCAACAAATCAAGGAAATTGTCAGTACTTTTGGGTTAATGCCAATTGTAGTTCCTGACCTTTCAGCTTCTTTGGATGGTCACTTGGATGATTCCTACAGTCCGATTACCGGGGGTGGCACAACTTTAGTACAATTACATAAAATTGGTAGTTCCGTTTATACTCTAGCACTAGGTGAAAGTATGCGGAGTGCAGCCAAAATTTTAGAACAAAAGTTTGGCACACCTTACGAAGTGTTTACCGAACTGACTGGATTAGAAGCGGTAGACAGATTTATGCAGTTTTTGGCGAATTTGAGTGGAACAGCAGTTCCAGAGAAATATCGCCGTCAACGTCGCCAATTGCAAGATGCGATGTTGGATACTCATTTTTACTTTGGTAGAAAAAAGGTATCTCTCGCGTTGGAACCAGATTTGCTATGGTCAACAGTATATTTTCTGCAATCAATGGGTGCGGAAATTCAAGCTGCTGTCACCACAACGCGATCGCCACTTTTAGAAAAACTTGCGATTGACAGCGTCACCATCGGTGATTTTGAAGACTTTGAAAACTTAGCTGTTGGTTCTGACTTGTTAATTGGTAATTCCCATACTCAGGCGATCGCCAAACGTTTAGGAATTCCCCTCTATCGCCAAGGTATGCCCATTTTTGATCGCTTAGGTAATGGTCAATTTACCAAAATAGGCTACCGAGGGACTATGGAACTCTTATTTGATCTCGGTAATCTCTTTTTACACGCAGAGGAAACGAAAGTCAGAGATAGAGATGTGCAGGGGGATTAGGGATCGGGGATCGGGGATCGGGGA